>CBDAQU010000002.1:0-3449084 GCA_965199235.1 Acetobacteraceae bacterium
GAGGTCATCGCGTACCCGCGATCAAAGATCTCGTAGCCGACCGAGCCGCCGGAAGGCAGGCCATCCTTGGCGAGCAACAACCGAGCGCGTGCCACGTCCGCGCTCGACACCATGATCCGGTCGCCGCCTCCGAGTTCCTGGTGGCTGATGTGGGCGCGGTCCAGCGCTTCGCCCATCTGTGCTGCCTCACGCAGGTCAAGGTCAGCGTATAGCAGGGCTTGCTGGGCAGGAGCGCCGCCGTGCAAAGCGAGCAGGCCGAGCATTACCAGCATGCCCAGCCCGACGCCACCAAGCGCCACGAGCCGGGCGGTGCCTAACGCCCGCAAGCCATCCAATACCGGCTTCATCGAGTTTGTTGCAAGAAGCGCATGGATGCACCATGGCCCTGCAAGGCTTTCGGAGTCGTTAACGTCCGGCGGTGCTTCCTAGGCGGTCCTAAAACTGTGTCGAAATCGACTGGACCTTGTCGAGACCCACCGACAACGCCCCGATCTGAAGCTGAAGCCCAGAGGCACCATTGACCAAGCCCGTCGTCGTTCCCGAGACGCTGAACGGCACCGCCGACGTGGAGCCTGCGGTGCCGGTCTCCAACGCTACACCGTAGCTGCCGTCCGCCACGCGGTTGCCAGCGTCGTCGTTGCCGTCCCAACGCCAGTCGTTGCTACCGGTCTGGGCAGCGATGGTTACGTTGCGGACCGGTTTGCCCGACGCATCCACGATGGCCAACTGCACCTGCTCTGCAGCGGGCGCGTTGAAGGTGATTTCTCCCGAACCGTTCTGCAGGGCGATCTGACCCGCTGTAACGGTGGCTTTGTGGCCGACCACGGACGCCGATTGCAACACTTCAGACCCTTGCTGCAGGCCGATGAGCTGCGTGAGATTAGTGTTGGTCGCAACCGATTGCTGCACGCCGGTGAACTGGACCAGCTCCTGGGTGAACTGGTTGGTGTCCATCGGCGAGGTTGGGTCCTGATTTTTCAGCTGCGTCGTAAGCAAGGTCAGAAACTGGTTGAAGTTGGCGCCAAGCTGCTGCAGCGCGTTGGTGCCTGTAGCACTCGCGGCCGCGCTTGCGGAGGTGCCCGCGCTAGAGGCTGCGATGGCGTTGGCTTGAGCGGCCTGCTGTGCTGCCTGGGCCGCTGTTGAGGTGGCGATGCTCGTCATCTATCCGCTCCTGATTTGGCATTCGTCGCTGTCATGCTGTTATGTTGATGCCGGCACGGTGCCATCCGACGGCTTGCCAACGTATCTCCGTCTGTGGCGGGCAAGCGTCGTCGATGCCGGGCAGGCTTTGACCATTGCCCGATGCTTGAGGTCCGTCGCGCTGCGGGTTCTGTTGTGACCCGCCCTGCGCCGCTCCATGTCCATCGCCACCTTGAGCGTTTGCTGGCAAGCCACTGAATCCGCCGTCGGGCGTTGCAAGATGCAGCACGATGCTCCTTTGCTCCGGCAGGCCAGCGCGATCCAAAGCCTGGTGGAGATGGCTGAGATCGGTCTGCAAGCTACGCAAAGTTTCTGGCCGCTCAACCGCGACGCTCACGCTCGACACACCGTCATGGGTTCGCGTGATGCGCACTTGCACCGAACCCAACTCGGCAGGGTTTAGGACAATACGAAGCTGGCTGCTGCCTTCCGGCGTTGCATGGATGGTCGCCAGCGCCTGACCAAGCTGGCCTGCGGGCTGCTGCGGCGCGGCTGACGCGGCATCACCGGGGGAGGGTACGTCAGCGTTTCCTGCCGCGTTCCCAACTGGACGGCCGATCAACTCCGTAATCAGTCCTGATTGGCCGGGCGCCAGCGGTGCAGCCTGGTTGCCGCCCTGCAAACCAGGATCTGCCGCCCCGGCTGTGATGCCGGATGTCGACCCGACCGGCTCGGAGACGCCTGGATTAACGTTGGACTCCCTGCGCGCGCGAACGGCTTTTGTCGGAGCTGTCGGTCGGTCGACGAGTTCTTGCGTCTTCGAATCACCGGCTCCGGGCGGTGGCTCAGCTGCTGACGGTTCGCCTAGAACGGTGTTCAGACTGGTCGAGTCCGAAAGCGCTTCGCTCAGATTGCGTCGAGGGTCAAACGCAGAACCGTTCCCATGCAGGGCCGTTCCCGACGAAGCGTCGAGCAATCTCCTCGCCGACGGGTCATCGTCTGACTCAGCGGCATTTGCCTGCTTCGCTGGAGTGGCGGCGTTGAGGGTTGGTGTCGTCGGCATCATGAGCAAAGGCGATGCAGAGCTTGCGTCTTTCGGGAGTGATTTGTCCTTCAGCGTCGGCCCAGCGGAAGCCGCCTCCTTAAGCAGTGTATGACCGTGCGGTGACGGCGTAGGCGCGGTTCGGCTAAGAGGGCGCGGCGCATGCGCGCTTTCGGAGGCGTCCGAAACGCCGACGCCTTCCGCCTGCTCGGAGACGGTTGCACCTGTCATCGGCGCGAGCAAAGACGCAAACCCGGCAACGCCGGTCGGCGGCTTAGCGACCGGGTCTAGCACGTTCGGTGAAACGTGATTGATGGCTGATGTGGTCGTCAACGAGTGATCCTGATGCAATGCCTCGACAAGCGATCCACAGCAATAGTCGGGCCAGATCTGCTCGCCAGCGTGCGCGCCCGAACGAGCGTGTTCTGGTGGTCCGACACGGATCGACACTGGGCAATTCGCGCCCGGCAAGAATTGCCGCTCGGCTTCTGCAAAGACGTTTTGTAGCTCTCCCAGGAGTAGGAGACAGTACCAAGGCACGGTGGCACGGTTCGTGCTGAAAGCTGCTCGACTTCATGCGAGACGCCTGAGACTAGCGCGACCAGACAAGGCGCGCTGGATCAGTAGGACGAATGCGATTTGACTGACGCAAGGAGAGACTGCGATGTCTTTATTTAGCTCGATGGATACGGCGATCAGTGGCCTGAACGCGCAAGCCGCCGCCTTCAGCAACATAAGCGACAACATGGCAAACAGCCAGACGGTCGGCTTCAAGTCGGTCAACACAAGCTTTATCGACTACCTGACGACCAGCACGGCCGATCAGAACCAATCAGGAAGTGTGGCGACACGGCCGGACTACGAAAACGACCTGCAAGGCACTATCCAGCAAAGCTCAGATCCTCTTGCCATGGCGATCAGCGGGCAGGGCTTCTTCTCGGTGTCCGAACAGACTGGCACGGCCGCAGGTGACGCGCCGCAATTTTCCACACAGAAATATTTCACCCGTGCTGGGGACTTTACGGCTAACAGCAACGGCTACCTGGTCAATAGTGCTGGTGAGTATCTGAACGGGTGGCCCGTCGACCCGACGACAGGTGTTGCAGACAAGGGTTCTCTCGTGCCGATCAAGGTTGCCCAGACCCAGTATGCTCCGGTGCCCACGTCAGCCGTCTCACTGGTGGCCAACGTGCCCGCCACGCCCTCGGCCGCAAGCAACCTTTCGTCGGAGTCTGACGTCTATGACAGCGCCGGCACGGCCCACCAACTGCAAACCACCTGGACGCAGAACTCTCCAGACAATTGGACGCTAAGGCTGAGCTCGCCAGATAACGTCGCTGGTGGCAGCAGCACGATCGGCTCCGTCGCTGTGACGTTCAACCCGAATGGCACGCTGGGTTCACTGGGTTCGGCAACGGGCGCTCTGGCCATAGCGGGCAGTGCTACTGCCGGCGCGATACAGATCTCGCCCAATTACGGCACCGGCGCTGAACCCATGACCGTATCGCTCGGAACTTTCGGCGCCGCGGACGGTGTGACGCAGTTCGCCGGAACCGACTACACCGCGACCGACACGACGCAGAACGGCGCGGCCGCTGGAAACTTCACCTCGATCGCGGTCGATACCGAGGGCAACATACAGGCGCAATACGACAACGGCCAGAGCGTGACGTTAGCGCAGGTTCCGATCACGACGTTCGCCGACCCCAACGCGCTGCAACGGCAGAATGGCCAGGCGTTTACCGTCTCCACCGGATCTGGCGCCGCTCAGATACAGCAGGTCAGCCAGAATGGAGCTGGCGGACTGGTGATTGGGTCCACCGAAGAAAGCAACGTGGACATCGCGGCCCAGCTGTCCCAGTTGATTGTGGCGCAACAGGCCTATGGTGCCAATGCCAAGGTGATCACAACGGCAAACGAATTGTTAACCACAACATTGAATATTAAGCAGTAGTCGCAAGGGGGAGTTTGAGGACGGCGCATGAGGTTGAACGGGGCATTGGGGATCGCCTCGGGCGGGCTGGCCAATATAGGTTTCGGCTTGACTGTCATCTCCCAAAACATTGCCAACGCGTCCACGCCGCAATATGCTGTAGAGAGTGCAACTCAGCAAAGCCTGTCCACGTCCGGTCAGGAATTGGGCGTTCGATCCGGTATCGTTCTGCGAGCCACCGACCCTGGACTGCAATCGCAAGTTTCCAGTCAAGTGGCTCAGAACGCCGCGGCTCAGACCATCGCAAGTGCGTTGACCAACATGCAACCTGCGCTCGGTAGTGTCGGAAGCGGAAACGACCTTGGCAGCCAGCTGACCGCCGTGCAATCGGCGTTTTCCACTCTGCTCGGCGATCCTGGAGACGCCACCCAGCAAGCTGCGGTGGTGGACAGCGCCGTCGCGTTGTCGAACAATATTAACACCCTGTCGCAAAACTACGTCCAACAGCGCCAAATCGCCCAGAACGGGTTGGTGGCCGACGTGCAGCACCTCAACACCAGCCTCAGCACGATGGGCACACTAAGCGCACAGATCGTCGAGATGCGGGCGCAGGGGCAGAGCACCGCCGACCTGGAAAACCAGCGCGACCAGGCCGAAAACACGATCTCACAGCTCGTCGACGCGCGGTTCATCGACCAGCCAAATGGCGACGTGACCGTGCTGACCGTCGGTGGCGTGCAACTGCCGACCGGTAGGCCGCCGCAACCCTCGATGTCGGACGCCACCGTCGGCGCGACGGCCAGCTACCCCGGCGGCGGCTTGCCCGGCATCACGCTTGGCGGGCTCGACGTGACGTCGCAACTCACCGGCGGCAGTATAGGCGCCAGGCTCACTCTGCGTGACTCGACTTTGCCGACCTACCAAGCCAGCCTCGACCAGTTTGCCCAGACGCTGTCGGCACGGTTTGCCGACCAGGGGCTTTCACTGTTTACAGATCCTGCAGGCACCGTTCCGGCGAGCACCGGTTCTTCGGTGCAGGACGGCTATGTGGGGTATAGCGGCGTCATCCAGGTTAACCCTGCGGTGGTCGCTAACCCGGCTCTGGTCAGAGACGGCACCCAGGCCGTTACGGGAAATCCTGCGGGCGCAAGCGCGTTTTCGCCGAACCCGACCGGGCTGACCGGCTTCAGCAGTCTGATCAGCCGCGTGCTGACCTTCGCACTCGGCAACCAGGTGCAGGCAGGTGTTCCTCAGCCGTCAATCGCGACGGGTGGGCTGGGTGTGTCTGGAACACTGTCCGCAAGCTTTGGTCCACAAGCGACGCTGGGCGACTACGCCAACAGCCTGACCGCGTCTCAGGCGTCGGACAGCGCCAACGCGACGACGCTATCGGACGACAGCAAAGGTGTCCTCACCTCGTTGCAGGGAAAGATGACAGCCGAGACGGGTGTGAGCATGGATACGGAGTTAGGACAGATGGTTGTGCTACAGAACGCTTACGGCGCCAACGCCAAGATCATCGGCGCTGTCGAAGCGATGTTCACCGAAGCCTTGGCGATGGTGACCTAAATGATCGAGAGCACGTCCGCCAGCGGCCTGAGCGCGCTGCGCAACGCCATCTACAACGTCGGACTGACACAAAGCAGCATCGGCACCCTTGAGGCGCAGGGATCGAGTGGCCTGATCTCATCGGATTATGCGGGGTTGAACGGTGGGGCACGTGCGGTCCTCGATCTCAGCAGCCAGTTAGCCCTTAACGCCACGGCGACCACGAACGCAGCCCAGGCGGCGGATGTGAACCAGGTAACTCAGACGGCACTTGGCCAAGTCCAGACGCTCGTATCCGGCTTGACAAGCCAGTTGCTGGAACCGTCAGCGCAAACCGACACAGGCCTGAGCACGCTTGCCTCGAGTGCTCGCGATGCCCTGGCCCAGGTGGCGGGGTTGCTCGATACCAAAGTGGGCCAGGTCTATATCTTCGCGGGTCAGGACAGCCGCACGCCTCCCATCCCTGACCCGTCAAACGTGACCCAGTCGGCGTTCTACGCCGCGATCGAGGCCGCAGTGGCGGGTCTGCCCACGAGCGGCGCCGCTTCGGTGCAATCACAATTGCTGTCGGTCTCCTCACCCGGCGCCACGTCGCCGTTCTCCGCAACGCTGCAATCGTCCAATCAAGTCAATTCGGCAGATCTCGGCAATGGACAGACTGTGCGGCTCGGCGTGCTTGCCGACCGCAACACCGATGCCGTGTCAGCCGGCGCCGGCACATCCAGCACCGGCTCCTACATGCGCGACGTTCTGATGGCGCTCTCCACGATCGGTTCGTTGGGGACGGCAGACGCGACGAGCGCACCGGTGCAGGCTATGCTCGCCTTGGTTCACACAACCCTGAGCGGCGCCGATGACGCTCTGAACACCGACATCGGTGGTCTCGGCGCACGCCAGGACATCATCACGAGCGCGCAATCCGAACTCACATCTACCGCGTCGGCTCTGACCACCCAGCTTGGAGCGGAGGAGGACGCGGACCCCACCCAGGTTGCAACCAAGCTGGCAACAGCCCAGACGCAGTTGCAAGCTTCTTACAAGATTATCGCCAGCCTTTCGGAATTGTCTCTGGCCAAGTTTCTCTAACAACCTCGACAACCCGATGACGTACTCGACTGAGTGACGTTTGCGTCTGATCGTTGCCTTCCGATCGATATTAAGGTGTTCGTAATACGGTGATGGCACTGTTGAGCTGTCGGCAAAATCGCTGACTTACTGACCAGAAAGGTGCTATGCCGTGTCAAACCTAGTCCTAGAGCTGCGCCAAGGCGACGTCATGGTGGTTAATGGCGCCGCCATACGCTTTCGCAACCGCACCCGCATTGAGCTCACTGCGCACGCGCGCTTTCTGTTCGGCCGCCAAATCATGGCCCCGAACGACGCAGACACACCGGCACGCCGGATCTACTACGCCCTCCAGACCGCCTATATCGGCGAGGAGGATGAGCGTCGCGTCGGGCTGGCCGATGCGGTCAGACTAGTCGACGAGTTCAAGAGCGCCACAACGTCGCCATCCGCCGCAGTCATCCTTGACGGAGCGCTAGCGCTCGCGCAATCAGACCAGTATTACAAGTCGCTGCGTCTCGCACGACGCGTGGTCCGCCACGAAGACTCCGTCCTTGGCCGGCTCCTGCCGTCAGGCAAACAGGGAGAGGGTGTTGGAACCGCCGGAGCTGTCGTCTGACCCTGTCGGCGACGGGGCCAGCAGACTGAGCACGGCATCGCCAGACGTGTCCGTGTTGTCGTCGAACAATGAGACAAGGCTTCCGGACACGGGGTCCGTCTCAGCGCTTGATTGCTGGCTGATGAGGTATTGTTCCGCATATTGCTTGACCTTGGCCGGATCTTGAAAGTTCGCAAGGTTCAGCTTGCTTGTCAGAGTGGCAGTTTGCTGTTCGAAATCGAGCAGCTGAAAGTTCTCAAGCGGCAAACCGACGCTGGTTACGACGACGTTGAGCAGGTCCGGATCGGCCTGCACGCTGGCCACTGACTTCAGCGAGCTGGCCTCCCGGGTGAAATAGAGGGCGTTCGCCAGGCCGAGAGACTGCGTATTTGCCGTCTTTTCGAAAACGTTTGTGGTGTAGGAACTGGCGATTTGTGCCACGCCGGAGGCGGTCGAAAACGGCGGTGGGTCCCAATTGGACAATGCCTTCGCGAACAGCAGAAACTTTGTGTTGCCGAGGGTTTGGGCGAGCGACGTTTTCGACGTTGGGTCTTGGGTAAGCAGTTTTTGTAGGATCGCGGTTTGACCGATCTTATCCTGCAATCCGAAAGCGCCCAGCACGACGCTGAGAGCTTTGTAGTCCTTGAGCAGCGCGGCTGGTGTGGTGATCGAGGTTGCGACCTGCTTGAAGTAGGCGAGTTCTGCGCTCGGCAGCGGATCAGCCTTCAACGAAGCGATCGCGTACTTATCTTCCTGCGCAGCATAGGTTAGGTAGAGAGGGATCGGTTGCAAACCGGTGATGCCGCTCATTACGCTCACTCGCAAATGATCTTTTGAACTTAGCCGACTCGGCTAAACGAAGCGTTAAACTCTGCCGTGATATAGCTTCCTGGTCGAAAACTTTGATCGGGAAAACCCCAATGTCTCTCTTCTCAGTAAACACCAACCTAGGCGCGCTAGCGGCTCTTCAGTCTCTGGATACAACCCAGCAAGCGTTGACTGAAGCGCAGAACGAGGTGTCCACCGGCAAGCGCGTTGGTGCCGCGTCGGACAACCCTGCAATATACTCCATCTCGAACACGATCAACGCCAACATAGCCGGCTTGTCCGCCGTCTCGGACTCGCTCAACTTCGGTGCGCAGATCGTGAGCACAGCCAGCACTGGTATCGCCAGCATCGCCTCCGAACTGCAGTCTCTGCAGCAGACCGTCACCAACTCTGGCACGAGCGGAATCGACTTGCCGACGTTGCAAGCTGCCGTTACGAACGCGATCTCCAGCATCGACACCTTTGCCCAGAAGGCAACCTTCAACGGTGTGAACCTGCTCGATCCGACAGTTGCTGCTGGCACCACAGGAAGCGCAACCGTGGTCCAAAGCCTTGATGGCGGAGTTTACACCATCAAAAACCAGGGATTGGCGACCAATCCCACGGCGACATCATTGTCTCAGGCCCTTGGCATATCCAACCTCAACGTTACAAATCCTGGCTACGCCGTGACGTTTGATAACAATCTTTCATTGGCGAGCTTCTCCTCCGTACCTTCGGGGTCTACGCTCACATCGCCGGCGAACGCTTCGTTCCAGATCAAGACAGGCACGGGTGCAACGGCCAAGACCTTTGCCTTCGAATTTACCGACAATGCGTCCACGACAACGCCTACTCTGCAAACCGCACAGGGGGCAAAAACAGATATCGTTGACGTGCAGATCGATACCGCCACACAGTCCACGAACCAAATCGTTGGTGCATTGATCAATGCGGTTCGGGGTGCAGGTTTCAGTGTGTCGCAAAATACGGACGGCTCGCTGAATTTGACTGGATCGGACTCGCTCGGCCAGACGATAAGCAGCGCGCAATTCGGCAATGCCGACGCGGGCACCTTCACGGCATCAACAGGGCTTGGTGTCAGCGTTGCCGCGTCGACAGCCTCGACCACTGCAGCCGTGATCGCGACCATTCAGGCTGCCCTCACCTCTGCCAACAAGATCTCGGCCAATTTGGGTGCTGCGTCGCAGCAGATTACCGGGATCCAGAACTTCACGACAGCGCTCAGCTCTGCGCTGACGGCTGGTGTGGGAGCGCTCACCGATGCGGACCTCGCCTCTGAAAGCGCGCGGTTGACGTCGTTGCAAACCAAGCAGCAACTGGCGACTCAGTCGCTATCCATCGCCAACAAGCAGCCGCAGTCGTTGCTGACCTTGTTCCAAGGCCTGTAAATCACAATTAGGCGCGGCCTGGCTTTGCGGCGCAGGTCGCGCCTTCTACTACGACGGGAGGCAGTTATCAGAAACGCAGCGGCAATTTATAGGCGCACCAGCGAAGACGGCATTTCGGGTCGAGAAACCGAATGCGCCGCCTTCAACATGGTCAACCGCGACCTGGAGAGCTGTAAGGAGGGCCTGCCGCGCATTCGTGCTCTCGGTAACAACCACAGTCTTTGGTCCATCTTGCTCAAGGACCTCGCCCTGCAGGAAAACCGGCTTCCGGACGGACTCAAGGCTCAGTTGATCGACCTGGCACTCTGGTCGATGCGCTACAGCACGATGGCATTGTCGCAGCCTCTATCGCCAGCGCCACTCATCGAGGTCAATCGCAACCTGGCAGACGGCCTTCTTGCCCAGGCCACAGCCAGCAATCAGCACAACGTCTCAGCCTCAAACGCCGCCATCTCGATATGAGAGCAGCCAACATTCCAGCCGAGTGTTTCGGTCTCCTCACTACGTCCTAATCATGCTTTTCAGAACTTGGTGCCTAATCTGCTGTTGTTTATTTCGAGCACCGGAGCGAAGCGGCGCCTAGGGCCGTGAGGGGGAAGGAACCAAAACGAGCGCCCGGTAGCGGGGCATAGTGGTGTTGAGAGGCACTCTTACACTGGCTCTACGTGGAGTGTCCGTGAGAGTAGGCGGACGTCAAAGCGGTCTAGCCTTTATGTCGACAAGCTATCTGTCACTCCGACGGTTCCAGTCTGCGCAAACAGTGCTTTGTCGCCCGCTGTTCAAATGGAAGCGTCAGACAAGACAGCCGTTGGCGACATCTTTGTCAATACGATGCTCCTTGGTTGCCATCAAGACGTAGCTCCTGCCTCCTTTGAAACGGCGAAGCAGCAGCAACCAAGAGTATTGCGAATCCTAGTCAGCACTGTTCGATCACCTATTCTTGGTCGGTTCCTGGGCGCGATGCCCTTATTCAGCCACATTCGAGCCCGGCCGTTGCCGCACTGCAGTGTTTAATACCCAAGCATCGGCGGTTGCGCCGACTTATCGGGGATGCACGCACCATGACGACCCATCCTGCTGGAAGTGAAGACCTGCAGCGGAGCCGTAAGCCAAGCTGGTTTCATCCAGCGACTATGCTGGCGCTGGCTGCGGCGGCAGTAGCCAGTCTGGGATTATGGGACGTCCTCAATCAACCGCAGCCCGTGCCGGGCTACACCGGCGACATCGGCGGTGTAGCGTTTTCGGCCTATCACCGTGGCGAGACGCCCGAGGCACACCAGTTTCCCACCGAGGCCGAGATACGCGACGACCTGGCGAAAGTCAGCGGCATCACCGGACGTATCCGCACGTATACCGTGCAGGAGGGAATGCCCGATGTCGCCCGGCTGGCCTCCGACTTCCCGTTGAAGGTCACCTTGGGGTCATGGCTGGACCGCAAGATGGAGGACGACGACGTTGAGGTGTCGCGCCTGATCGAGACGGCGAACGCCAACCCCAACGTGGATCGCGTATTGGTGGGAAACGAGGTATTGCTGCGTGCCGATCTCACGACGCAGCAGCTAATCGGCTACATCAACCGGGTCAAACGCGCCGTGCACGTGCCGGTCAGCACAGCCGAGCCGTGGCATGTGTGGATCAAGCATCCTGAGCTGGCAGCCAGCGTCGATTACATCACCATCCACCTGCTGCCCTATTGGGAAGGCCTGCCGATCGACGACTCGCTACGGTACATCTTGGGCCGGCTGGATCAGGTGAAGCGCGCCTACCCTGGAAAGCACGTGGTGATTGGCGAGGTGGGCTGGCCTTCCAACGGCGTCACCATAGGGGGTGCAGTTGCCAGCCGCGTGAACCAAGCGCTGTTCCTTCGGAAATTCTTCAACATCGCGCAGCAGCGCGGGTTGGATTATTTCGTCATGGAGGCATTCGACCAGCCATTTAAAACCAGTTTCGAAGGTCGTGCAGCCGGTTATTGGGGCATGTTCGACATGGATCGTCAGGCCAAATGGTCGATGACCGGACCAGTCATGGAAACGCCTGGTTGGGCGAGCTGGGCAGGCGTTTCGGTGTTCGGCGCCGCCTTGGCGGCCGGCCTGCTGCTGTCACGCCGGCCCGATATCCGGCTGCCTGGCAAACTGCTGGTGGCCGGACTGGTGCAGGCGTTCGGCGCAGTTTTCACACTGGTTCTTCTGGCGATGGCTGGAAAGTATCTGAGCCACGGCGCGGAAATCGTGTGGGGGACGCTGGCCGCCGGTCAGGCGCTGCTGCTGTTCCTGTTGATGGCGGAAAGCTTTGAGCTCGCCGAAACCCTCTTCGGGCAGGTTTGCCGCCGCGCACCCCTCATTGCGCCGGCGGCGGATGGCGCGTTGCTGCCCAAGGTCAGCATCCATCTGCCGATCTGCAACGAGCCGCCGCACATGGTGCGCCAGACGCTGGACGCTCTGGCTCAGCTCGACTACCCCGACTTCGAGGTGCTGGTGGTGGACAACAACACCGCCGACCCCGCGCTGTGGGAACCTGTGGCGGAACACTGCGCGCGGCTCGGCGCCCGCTTCCGCTTCTTCCATCTCGGCCGCTGGCCCGGCTTCAAGGCGGGTGCCTTGAACTTTGCACTTGGTCAAACGTCGGCCGACGCCGTAATCGTTGGCGTGCTGGACAGCGATTACGTCGTGGATCGTGACTGGCTGCGCTGCATGGTGCCGCAATTCGCCAACCCACGCGTAGGCTTCGTGCAATCTCCCCAGGACTATCGCGACAATGATGGCAGCCTCTTCAAGCGGCTGATGTTTTGGGAATATGCCGGCTTTTTCCAGCTTGGCATGGTCAACCGCAACGAGCGTAACGCCATCATCCAGCACGGCACCATGTCGCTGATCCGCCGTGCCGCTTTGCAGCAAGGCGGCAGCTGGTCGGAATGGACGATCACCGAGGACGCGGAACTCGGCCTGCGGCTCTTCCGCGCGGGTTGGGAGGCCGTCTACTCGCCTCGTAGCTTCGGCCGGGGCGTGATGCCAGACGATTTTGCAGCCTTCCGCAAACAGCGTTTCCGCTGGGCATACGGTGCCATGCAGATCGTCCGCGGTCATGCCGGCGCGCTGCTGAACCCGTTCGACCGCACGTTGACCACCGGTCAGCGTTGGGCGTTTGTCACCGGCTGGCTGCCCTGGGTCGGTGATGCCCTGGGCTTGGCCTTTTTGATCATGGGTCTGGGCTGGTCAGTGGGCTTGATCGCAGCGCCGATGCGGTTTGAATTCCCGATCGTGCTGTTCATGGTGCCGTCCATCGGCCTGTTCTTCTTCAAGCTCGCACAGCTCTCGGCACTCTACGGCGCAAAGGTTCCGTGTGGCTGGCGAGACAGGGCAGGCGCGGCCATCGCCGGACTGGCGCTGAGCCACACGATCGGCAAGGCGGTCTGGAAAGGCCTGTTCATCCGCAGCGCCCCCTTCCTTCGCACGCCCAAGATGGAGCACGCACCGGCATTGGTGAAGGGTTTGGTAATGGCGCGCGAGGAACTGGTTCTGCTGCTCGCAAGCTGGACTGCGATGGTGGCGGTCGGCTGGGTCCATCACCTCGCCACGGCTGAGACCGACCTATGGTGCGCCGTGTTGCTGACCCAGTCGCTGCCTTATCTGGCTGCAGTCAGCGTCGCTATCGTCGCTGCCTTTCCTGCCCGGCAGCGCCAGGAAGCGCCTCGGGCCATCACTGCGCCAGCCTTCCTGCCGCAGCTTGGCAGCGACTAGACCGGTTTCACGCAGAGTGTCCGAGAGCAGGCGGACGTGAAACGGGTCTAGGCCATGTTTTGCCGAGTAATTTTGTCACACCGACTATTCCAGCCTGCGTGACATTGCTCTGTAGCCTGGTCACTTCTGGTAGCCGAAGCGATCAGGCTCCTGGCGTTTGTTTAGCGAGCATGTTCATCGTGGGCGGCGATCAACCTGAAGCGATCATGCTCCAAGGAAGGGACCGGCGCATGCGCGCGCCGGTCCGCATCCTTGGCTTGTTCAGCTTGCCTTCAAGGACCGGGCCGTATGTTTGCTCCTGTGAGCGGTGCTGCTGGCCGGCGGCGTTCCGGTGCAGGTTTCGAAGGTGATCGGCTGAGCGATCATCTTGCTGTTGGTGAAATCGTGCAGCTCGGATGAGTCGTGCAGGCTCATTACCTCGTCGAACATCGCCGGCAGATTGCTGCACAGCGCGGTGCCGCCCTTCAGCCCGTCCTGCTCCTGCACGTCGGCCAGGTTGGTGATGTATTCGTCATATGCCTTTTGCGACTGCTTGCCGTAGGACCGCCTGAAATACGAGGCGAGGTTTCGCTCCTCGCGCGCCACGTCTGGCTGATAGCGGGTCATGAACGCGTTGTATTTGTCCTGCTGTTTGCAGGCCAGGGCGGTCACCATCAGCTGGCTTTTCAATCCTTCGATGTCGAACGCCGTCCTGTCGGCAGGGAACTCGCAGGCGGGGGCGGGCAGACCGGCGGATGCATGGGAGTGGCTGGACCGTTTGGTCGCAGCCTGCAGCGACGGTGCGGCGAGCAGGCCAGCCGCGATAAGGGCGATCGAGATCGTGCGCATGGACACTCCGAGAGGGACACTCGGTCCAGAGCTAAATCGGTTCCAAGCCGTCTCCGCAACCCTTTTTCATCGCTTGCCGCACGGGAGACGAGCGGATCGCCCACATTGCCACACCTGCCCCTGGTCCGGCGCACCCGGCCACGCTATGCGCTCCTTCCAACCCGGCAGGTCCGGGTGCCTGTGCCTTATTTCTGGAGTACGCCCGTGCCGCCTCGCTCGCTGGCCTTGTTCCCCGTTTCCTGCACGCTGGCTGTGCTGGGCCTGCTCGCGGGCTGCGCCAAACCTCCCGTCCCGGTGGCAGAGGCTCCCGGCCAGTTGCCGCCGCATCTGGGGCCGCCGCCGGCCGCTCTGTGCACGGTGGCGCCGTTCCACGTGGCCGATGGCGGCACGACCGCGCTCAGCGTGGTGATCAGCAACGATGGCGGCTTCTGTGCCGCCTCCCTGACGGCGGCGAGCGGCCAACCGTTCGACGCGCCGTTGGTCAGGGAAAAACCCCTGCACGGCGACGAGACGGTGGTTCGCTACAACGGCAGGACCAGCGTGGAGTATTCGGCCAAGCCGGGCTATGTCGGTCATGACGCGTTTACCGTCCGCCTGATACTGAAAGGCCAACCCGGCTACACCACATTGAACGTCGGCGTGGACGTGCAGCCGGTTGGAGCAGCCGAAAAGACGTCCTGAACATAGACGGCAAGGATGTGCAGTGCGGGTCGTGGTGGCCATGTCTGGCGGGGTGGATAGCAGCGTCGTCGCGGGCCTGCTGCATGAGGCAGGGCATGACGTGGTCGGCGTCACGCTCCAATTATACGATCACGGACAGGCGTCGGCTCGCAAAGGCGCCTGCTGCGCGGGCAAGGACATCCACGATGCACGCGACGTTGCCGACCGGCTAGGCATACCGCACTACGTCATCGATGCCGAGGCGCGGTTCAAAACCGCGGTGATTGACGATTTCGCCGCATCCTACGCTGCCGGCGAGACCCCTGTGCCGTGTGTCCGCTGCAACCAGGGGCCGAAATTTACCGATCTGCTCGGCATGGCGCGCGAACTCGGCGCAACCGCCTTGGCCACCGGTCACTACGTGCGCCGCGTCGAAGCGCCGGACGGGGCGGAGTTGCACAGGGCGGCCGACCCGCAGCGAGACCAGAGCTGGTTCCTGTTCGCCACCACGCGCAGCCAGTTGGAGTTCTGCCGCTTTCCGCTGGGCGACATGCCGGACAAGGCCGCCACACGCTTGGCCGCCGCGCGGTTCGGCCTTGCGGTCGCCGAGAAGCCGGACAGCCAGGACATCTGCTTCGTTCCGCAGGGAAGCTACGCCGAGCTGGTTGGGCGATTGCAGCCGGCTTCGGTGGAAGCGGGCGAGATCGTCACCCAGGATGGCTTGGTGGTCGGGCAGCACCAGGGCATCGCGCGCTACACGGTGGGTCAGGCCAAGCGGCTGGGCGATGCGTCCAGCGTCGCAGGAACGTCCCAGGTCGTGGTGGCACTGGACCCGGCAAAACGCAGGATCATCGTCGGACCGCGCAGCACGGGCACGCGCCAGCTTCGGCTGCGACAGGTGAACTGGCTGGTTGATGCTTCGGCGTCCGGCATACGGTGCAGTGTCAAACTGCGCGCGCGTGACCAGCAGCGTCCGGCCCTGGTCGTGCCGGCCGCCGATAAAGGCGCGGAGGTTCACCTCGATGAAGCTGCGTTGCCGGCGCCGGGACAGGGCTGTGTGCTATATGACGGCACCAGGGTGCTCGGCGGCGGGTTTATCTGCCGCGACTAGAGCCTGATCGCTTCTGGTAGCCGAAGCGATCAGGCTCCAGACGGGTTCAAGCAGAGTGTCCGCGAGTAGGCGGACCTCAAACCGGTCCGGGCCTTGTTTTGGCGAGCATGTTTGTCGCGGTTGAGGATCAACCTGAAGCGATCGTGCTCTCGGCGACGTCGCGCCGGGCTGCGATCAGGAACTCTCTGTTGCCTTCCGGGCCGGTGATGGGGCTGTCGGTGATCCCCAGAACGCGCCACCCCGGGAGCGAAGCCCACCACCCCCTGATCGTGTCGCACACGGCGAGGTGAACCGCGGGGTCGCGCACCACGCCGCGGGCGCCGACCTGACCGGGTCCTGCCTCGAATTGCGGCTTGATCAGCGCCACCGCCCAGGCGCCCGGTGCGCATAGCAGCAGAGCGGCGGGCAGCACGGTGCGCAGGCCGATGAAGCTGGCGTCGCACACCAGCGCGCCTGCCGCCTCCCCGATCGGCCCGCTCTGCAGGTGACGCGCGTTGGTGCGTTCGTGCACGATCACCCTCGGATCGGTCCGCAAATTCCATGCGAGTTGCCCGTGGCCCACGTCGATGGCGTGCACGCGCGCGGCGCCATGGTGCAGCAGCACGTCGGTGAACCCGCCTGTCGAAGCGCCGATGTCCAGGCAGACAAGGCCGGCGGGCGACAGTGTGAACGCCGACAGGGCATGATCCAGCTTCAATCCGCCGCGCGACACCCAAGGGTGGTCCTGGCCGCGCACCTGCAACGCCGCATCGCCCGGCAGCATGTCCCCTGCCTTTTCCACCCGCCGCTCGCCGCAGAATACTTTGCCGGCCAGGATAAGGGCTTGCGCCCGAGCCCGGCTTTCCGTCAGCCCGCGCTCGGTCAGCAAAACATCCGCCCGCTGCCTGGCCGCCCTCATAGCACTAAACCCATCGAAACCTGTGGCATGGCGTGCGACCGCCTGTGTCTTACAAGTCGCAGAAACGCCACAAACTGCGTCTTAATCCTCTGCACGCTGCTGCTGTGGCAACGCAATGCGATACGAAACGCTTGGACGGGTGGCATCTTGTGCTCCTCGGCCCAATGTGCCGGCGGGGGCGCAACGTCCTTAGCGTGTTACAATACCTTGCGTCACGCCAATCGTGAGCCCCTGGCCATCCGGCTGGACAGCAAACGATGTGGATCGTGCAGGAGAACGTGGATTGTCGGTTCCGTTGAAACAGGTGCTGCGCGTCGGCGCCTACGTCGTCAAACAGCATCTGGCCGGTCGCAAACGCTACCCGCTCGTGTTGATGCTGGAGCCGCTATTTCGATGCAACCTGGCCTGCGGCGGTTGCGGCAAGATTGACTATCCGGCTCCCATCCTCAATCAGCGGCTGTCTGTGCAGGAGGCTTTGGACGCGGTCGATGAATGCGGCGCGCCGGTCGTCTCGATCGCCGGGGGGGAGCCGCTGCTGCACAAGGAGATGCCGGAAATCGTCGAGAAGATCCTCGGCCGCGGCAAGTTCATCTATTTGTGCACGAACGCGCTGCTGCTCGAGAAGAAGCTCGATCAATACAAGCCGCACCCGTCCTTCGCGTGGGACGTGCACCTCGATGGCGACCGCGACATGCACGACCGCGCCGTCAGCCAGGACGGCACGTTCGACCGTGCCGTATCGGCCATAAAGGCAGCCAAGGCGAGAGGCTTTCGTGTCTCGATCAACTGCACCCTGTTCGACGGCGCGGACCCCGAGCGCGTGGCGAAGTTCTTCGACGACGTCACTGCGCTCGGCATAGACGGCATCATGACCTCGCCAGGCTACGCCTACGAGCGCGCGCCCGACCAGGCCCACTTCCTTGGCCGGCAAAAGACCAAGCAGCTGTTTCGCGACATCCTCCGCCGGGGCCACGGACGCGGCTGGAAGTTCGGCCAGAGCCCGCTGTTTATCGACTTCCTGGCCGGCAACCAGGAATACCGGTGCACGCCATGGGGCAACCCGACCCGTAACGTGTTTGGCTGGCAGCGCCCCTGCTACCTACTCGGCGAGGGCTATGCGAAGTCGTTCACAGAGCTGATGGAGACGACGGACTGGGAAAAATACGGCACCGGGAACTACGAAAAATGCGCCGATTGCATGGTGCATTCCGGCTACGAGGCCACTTCGGTGGTCGACTCCGTCAAGCACCCCTTGAAGATTGCCAAGGTCCTGTTTCGCGGCCCCAAGCTCGATGGGCCTATGGCGCCTGAGATCCCGTTGGAGGGTCAGCGTCCGGCTGAATACGTGTTCAGCCGCCACGTCGAGGATGCGATGCGCCGGAAGGCTCATGCCAAGCCGGGCGAGATGGCTGACGCGGCTGATTAGGCAAGGCCAGGGGGTTTTACCCCCAGGCCCCGCACCAAGGGCGGGGCCGTTGGAGACCGTTCGTAAAGGCAGGCCGTCGCTGGCTTGGGTTGTGGCTACGGCATCCGTCGGGAACGCCCTCGAATGGTATGATTTTTCTGTCTTCGGCTATTTCGCATCGCAGATTGCTGCGGCGTTCTTCCCCACCGCCGGCAGCACACGGGGGCTGCTGCTGACGTTCGGCACCTACGGTGTGTCGTTCCTCGCTCGGCCGCTCGGCGCCGCCATTCTCGGCAGCTACGCAGACAGGCGCGGAAGACGAGCCTCGCTGACCGCCTCCATCGTGTTGATGACGTTCGGAACGGCCATGATGGCCGTCATGCCTGGTTACGCTACGATCGGGCGCCTTGCGCCGGCTGGCATTCTTGCCGCGCGGCTGATCCAGGGGTTTTCCGCGGGCGGCGAGTTCGGCGGAGCCACAGCGTTCATGATCGAGCATGCCGAGCGGCGCGCCGGCTTCTTCGGCAGCTTCCAGTTCACCAGCCAGGCGGCTTCGGCCATCCTCGGCTCCGGCGTCGGCTGGGGTCTGTCTGCCGTTCTGTCCGCCTCCACCCTGAGCGCCTGGGGCTTTCGGCTGCCATTCTTGTTCGGCCTGCTCATCGGGCCGGTCGGCTTCGTCGTTCGCCGCCACATAGACGAAACGCCGGCCTTCGCCGCTGCAGAACCCTCCGGATCACCAGTGAGGCAGGTATTTGCTGAGCATGGCGGGCGCGTGGTCTTGGCAGCCTGCGTCATCGCGGCAGGCACGGCTGGCACCTACCTCAACATCTATCTTCCGACTTACGCCCATCGTCACCTTCACCTCGCCTTGTCGAGCAGCTTCGCCATCACTTTTCTCGCGTCCCTGGCGCCGCTGCTGGTCACGCCGGTGGTGGCGCATTGGTCGGACCGGGTTGGCCGTCTGCCGATCATGATCTGGATGGCAGCAATCCTGTGCGTCGGCGCCTATCCCGCCTTCCTCGCAGTGGCCGCCCACCCGACGCCCACGACGCTGGCCATCGTCCTGATCGGCATAAGCATCGCCAGGGCGGGCTACACCGCACCATCGGCCGCATTGCTGGCAGAGATGTTTCCCTTGAACGTGAGAGCCGCGGGCATGTCTTTGGGCTACACGCTCGGCGTGGTCGTCTTCGGCGGTTTTGCCCAGCTGCTGCTGGAATGGCTCATCAATGCGACCGGCAACCCGACCATTCCAGGACTGTACATGACAGCAACCGCTTTGGTGACCCTGGTTGCGCTGCTGATCATCGGCCGGACTGTCCCGCTGGGTCTATGACAGCCGTCTTGCTCTATTGCTTGAGTGAGGCAGAGGCAGAGGCAGAGGCAGAGGCAGACCGATCTTGCAGCTTGTATTCCGCCTGCAATACGGCAAGCCGTGCCGCCGTCCCGCCAAGGCTATGCTGGTAGCTGCCCAGAGCGTGACCGAGGCCGGCGACGCCGATACCGAGTTCCGTCATCGCGAACCGCCAGTCACTGAGCGCACGCTTCTGCTCGGTCAGCGCAGACTGCAGCCCCTCCAACGCACGACGCAGACGGTCCTGTTGCCGGCTTCCGGACGAGCTTTGCGGAAATGGAATGATCGTAGCCTGCATCTCCAGATCCCCAAACGTCGATAACAATCTATTAAACATAAAAGCTTCTTAGAATAAAGACAAACTTTACAAAAGAACGTGTGCTCCGGCCAGCCTTAAAACCAGAACCGTGGTCAGCAATGCAATCACGACGACCGAGATGGCCCAGCGCATGGCCATGTAGCCGCCCGGCATGAGGTCACGCCTCTGCGCACCCGACTCGACCACCACCGTTCCGATGAAGCCGGCGATCAGGATCGCCAGGCTCAACACGGGACGGGCCACGATGCTGCAAAAAATGGCGCTCCAACCCACGAGCGACGGCACCACGCCCAGGGTCAGCCGCGCACGTTCGGCACGCGCATCCTCCTCCTCGCTCAGCGTGAAGCCCCAGTGGACCCCACCCAGAAAGGCCAGGATGACCGCCCCGTAGCCGACAAGCGCCCGCGCAGCAGTCAAGGAAGAGTCCGGGCTTGCGCCGACCGCGCCTATGCCGAGGAGAGCAAACGGTATGATGCCCAAAATCCCGAGTGCTACCGCCAAAGGTGGCAGGGTGCGGAAAACATGCATTCCGGGCATGGCCATCACCTCACTCGAAAGATGGATTTTCTGAACCTGAACAAAAAAGGGGAGAGCATCCGCTCTCCCCTTTTTCGCGCCCGAAAGCAAATACCCCTACTTCAGGATGATTTCCACTCGGCGGTTCTGCGGCTCGCGCACGCCAGGAGCGGTCGGCACGAGAGGGTTGCTCTCGCCGAAGCCGTGGATGCTGATCTCGCTCCTGTTCACACCGTCACGCACCAGTTCGGCTTCCACGCTCTGCGCGCGACGAACCGACAGGCGCTGGTTGTAGGCGGCCGTGCCCGAGAGGTCGGTGTAGCCGTTCACTTCGATGCGGGTGCTCTGCACATGCGTGCTGGCCTGGGCGGCCTGGGCCACGATCTGCCGTGCGCGCGCTGTCAGGTCGGCGCGGTCCCAGTCGAAGAACACGAGGTAGGTGCTCGTCGGGGCAACCGGCGGCGCAGCCTGGGCTGCCTGCGGCGGAGCAGGAGGCGGCGGCGGCGCAGGCTGGAACAGCGCATACCGCAGGCCCACGATGCCGGCGTAGTTGATCGTGTTGTCCGTGCGGAAGTTGATCCGCGTCGCCACGCCCGGTGCGAAGAACTGGCCGTGGTAGGTCTGGGCCTCAGGAATTGCAGACACACGGCCTTCTGCCGTCACAGCAAGGCCAGGAAACGCATCAATGTTGTACGCGACACCAAGGATGCCCTGGGCTGCGAAATTTCCCTGCGTGTTCGTCTCACGAATGAAAATCGGGTCCACGCCGGACGCCCCGACCGCGTGGCCGTTCTCGAACTTCACCTGATCGTAGCCGGCGCCGACACCGATATAGGGAGCGACAGGAACGCCAAACGGCGCCAGGTCGAAGTCATACAGGACGTTGACGTAGCCTTCGTACTGTTCCTGGTGACCGCCAGCGTTCAGGCTGCTGAAACCGGTGAGTGTGTTACGGCGATAATCGCCCTGCAACTCGATCCGGACACCGTTGCCAAGACCATAGCCCACGGCGCCTGAGCCGATCACATTGCCGTCGACGCGGATGTGGCCGTTATTGTTGACGCCGTAGCTGAATGCGCCGAGTGCGGGAACGTTCACATTCGTCAGGTTCTGGTCTTGGGTGTAGGTTCCACCAGCACCGAGGCTGATGTACGGTCCGGTAACCGGCTGGGCGATCGCTGCGGCAGGCACGGCTAACACGGTGGCTGTCAGAAGCGCATTCCTGAGCTTCATACTAAACTCTCCTGTTCAAAGTCATCAGCCTGCGCGCAGCAAGATACCGTGCCTGGCTTCCGATCACGACAACGCCGCATCTATGACGATGGATCGCAGGATGCGAGCCTACCTTGGTGGGGAAACAGCTCAGTGTGTCTGCAACACCACACATCCTCGGGCTGCCCGAGCCCGGCCGTTTCGGACAACAGAACCGTAAGTTGCATTACTCCCAGAGACGGCGGTGGTACATGCCCGTCCACATGGCAGTTTCTTGCGCCTGCTTGTCTGCCATCAACGGATTGAGATCGTATCGGGGTCCTCGAACATCGTGAAGCGCAACTCTCTGGCCGTGATGCTTCGAACTCTGCCGGCCTCTCTCGCAAGAAGGGCGTCTGCTGCCTTCGATTTGCGCATGCCTGGCGAGCAGCCAGTGCGGGCCTGGCTGCGGAACACGAGCGAAGGTGCAGATGCCATCCTGTGCGTGCCCGGCCTGCGGCTAGACGCCGAGCTGATCGCCTCGCTGTCGCAATCCGTGCGCGTCATCGGCACGTTCAGCGTTGGTGTCGACCATATCGACCTGGGCGCCGCAAAAGCGCGCAGCATCGCCGTCGTCAACACGCCGGGCGTGCTGTCGCAATCGACAGCCGAGTTCACCATGCTGCTTCTGCTCGCCGCTGCCCGCCGCTCCGGAGAAGCCGAACGCCTGGTTCGGGCCGGCCGGTGGCAGGGAGCATCGCCTGCAGAGTTTCTCGGCATGGACGTGTCCGGCAAGCGGCTCGGCATTTTCGGAATGGGACGGATCGGCCAGGCCCTGGCGCGCATCGCGCGCGGAGGCTTCGGCATGGAGGTCCACTACCACAACCGGTCGCGTCTGCCGCCAGCGCTGGAGGACGGCGCGGTCTTCCACGCCGGCGAGGACTCGTTCCTCGCGGCCAGCCAGGCGCTATGCCTGCTCGCGCCAGGCGGTCCTTCGACTGAAGGATGGCTGAACGCGGACCGGCTTCGCAAGCTGCCGGCTGGCGCCGTGGTGGTGAACTCTGCCCGCGGCGTGCTGGTGGACGACGAGGCGCTGGCCGAAGCGCTCCGGTCCGGCAGCATCGCCGCGGCGGCGCTGGACGTCTTCCGGCGCGAGCCGGAGGTTCCACACGCCTATCTGGGCCTGGAGACCGTCGTTCTCACACCACACATCGCGACCGCGACGGTCGAGACGCGCGACGCGATGGGCCGGCTGGTGATCGAGGGCATCCAAACCTGTCTGGCTGGTGGAACACCGGCCAACCTGGTGTGATCCGCAGGTCCAGCAGCTATTCGCCGGCCAGTTCCGAAACCGTGACGTTCTGCTTGGCCATCCGGCGAAACTGAAACGGCGGCCGGCCCAGCTCGCTTTCGGACACCGCTTCCTGCATGACAGCGTGATGCGGGGACAGCTCGCAGGCAGGGTCTGTCGCTTGCGCGTCGCCCAGCAGCGCGAATGCCTGGCACCGGCAGCCGCCCCAATCGACCTCACGCCGGTCGCATGACCGGCACGGTTCCGGCATCCAGCCGGTGCCGCGGAAGCGGAGGAAAGCGTCGGAGTGGTTCCAGATGTCGAACAGCGAGGTGTCACGCACCGAGGGGAAGGTGAACCCTGGAAGCGTCTCAGCGGCGTGGCATGGCATGGCGCACCCGCTCGGGGATATGTTGATGAAACGCTGCGCCCAGCCGCCCATGCACGCCTTCGGCCGCGCCGCGTGGTAGTCCGGCACCACGTAGTCGATCACCATGCGGCCTTTCAGCCTCGCCCTTGCCGCCTCCACCTCCGTCGTGGCCGCGTCCAGTTGGGCGCGGGACGGCAGCAGGGCAGCCCGGTTCACCAGCCCCCAGCCGTAATACTGGACGTGGGCGATCTCCGTGCGGTCGGCTTGCAGCGTCTCCGCCATCGCGATCATCTGGGGTATGCGGGCCGCGTTGCCCCGATGCACGACGAAGTTCAACGTCAATGGCAGGCCGGACGTGCGAATGCGGGAAGCGGCCGCCTGCTTCTTGGCGAACGCCCCAGGACTTGCGCCGAGCCGGTCGTTGGCAGCCGGATCGACGTCCTGAAAACTCAGCTGGATGTGATCGACGCCGGCGCCGATCAGCCCCGCCATCATCCGGTCATCCAAGGTCACGCCGGAGGTGATGACGTTGCTGTAGAGACCAAGCCCGGTCGAGCGCGCGAGCAAGGTGACCAGATCACGCCGGGCCAGCGGCTCGCCGCCGGTGAAATGCACCTGCAACACGCCGATCTGGGCCGCCTGCTCCAGCACGCTCAGCCATCCTGCCGTGTCCAGTTCGGCGGCTGCGCGTTCCAGATCCAGCGGGTTGGAGCAGTAGGGGCAGGAGAGAGGGCAGCGATGGGTCAGCTCCGCGATCAGCCCCAGCGGCGGTGGCGCAAGACTCATAGCCGTATGGCTCCCCGTGCCGAGAGGTCCGCCAGCATGGCGGTCACGTCGGAGCGTATCGCTTCAGGCGGCGCGTCGTAGCGACCTGCCAGGTCGTCCACGATGCCCTCCACCGTCCGCACGCCGTCCACCAGCTTGAGGATTTCCACCGCATGCTCGTCCGGCAGGAAGAGCCGCTCAGGCCCCAGCAGGACCCAGGCGTCGCGCACCGAGTCGAAGCGAAACCGGTGGCCCGTGCCGAACCGCGGGGTCATCAGCTCTGCGGCACGAAGGCGCCAGGCGGCGGCGAGGCTGGACTGACATAGGCGTGGTGCAACGCATCGAGCTGCGCCCAGAGCACGTCGCACTTGAACCGCAGCGCATCGAGCACCGCCCGCTGCTCGCCGGGCGTGCGGGCATGTTGCTGCACGTAGCCCAGGGCGAAGTCGGAGTCCTGCGGCGCCTGCGTCAGACGAGGCGTGAAATAGGCGAGCGTGTCCTCGTTGATCCAATCGTAATGGGCCAGCATGCCGGACACCCGCTCGGCGATGATTTTCGGCGAGAACAACTCCGTCAGCGAGGATGCTACGGCTTCCAGCACGCTGCGCTCGCGCACGAACGCCACATAGGCGTCGACGGCGAACCGGGTGGCGGGCAGGATGCCCGCGCCGGACAGGACATAGTCACGATCCAGGCCGACTCCTTCGGCCAGCCTGAGCCAGCGGGCCACGCCGCCGGTGCCCGGGGCATCACCGTCGTGATCGACGAGACGGCGGCGCCATTCCCGCCTCAGATCGGCCGATGGAAACCGCGCCAGAAGCGTCGCGTCCTTCACCGGAATGCTGCTCTGATAGCAGAAACGGTTGAGGGCCCAGGCCTGCACCTGGCCGCGGCTCAGCTTGCCGTCGTGCAGCAGCCGGTGGAACGGATGCAGTATGTGGTAACGCTCTGCCCCGATGGCTCGGAGCGCGTCTGCCAAACCTTCCGGCGACAGGACAGGTTGGTCGAGCATTCTGGAGAATAGGCCAGGGACTGAACCCTGGCCTCTCTCAACTCTACTTCTTGGCTTCGGCGCAGGCGTAGCTGTTGATCTCGGCGCCCAGCGCGACTTCGACGATCTTCGGTGCTTTCCAGCTCATCGCAGCATCTCCTCGGTTATTACACCCTAAGTCCTATAATCTGCTCGGGTTTGCAGACCAAGCCTACTCCGCCGCTTTTCTTCGGCCGGGGCAACCGGGATGTTGGTAGTCCCTCTGCGCTTCGCCAGGCCCATCGTGGGAAGGCCGGCCTGCCCGCGTCAGGCGCCGACCTGCCGGAGCCAGTCTGCCAGGTTATAGGTGTTGGTGACGCGGCTGATCAGGCCATCGCGCAGCTCGAAAAAGGCGCCGGCCGGCAACACGTAACGCTGGCCGGTGGCTTCCGGCAGCCCGCTATCGGTTGCCTTGTAAACGCCGTGAACGGTGAACTCGGCGGCGGCCCGGCGGCCGCTCGGCTCCGTCATCACGACCAGGTCCTCCAGCCGCTCGCCGTAGCATTCGTCCATGTGGGCCATGAAGGCGCGGAACGCCGCACGGCCGTTCTGGCGGCCGCCCTGGTTGACGTCGTGGACCACGTCGTCTGACAGCAGCGCCACCATGCTGTCGAACGTTCCCGCGTTGAAGGCGTCGTAGTAGGCTTTGATCAGCTCCTGCACGCTCATGCTGCCTCGCTTTCGCCGATGACCTGGGCCGGCGGCGGCCGGTCGGGGAAGTCGCGGAAGTTGCGGACCGCTCCATCGGCGCGCACCGCCTCCAGGCGGGCGGGGTCGAGATCGGCGAACACCCAGCCCGGCACGTCCAACCGCCCTCGGGCGACCACGCCGTCCTCGGCAAACCCGCGGTCCACCGGGCCGAACACAGCGGCGTAGCCGTGGTTCTCGTCCAGGGCGGCCAGGCCGGGCGCCAGCCCAACCGTGGGAGCGACGGCGACGAAACACTGGTTTTCCAAAGCGCGCGCGCGCGCGCTCAGCCTGACACGGTTGAAGCCGTGCAGGCTGTCCGTGCAACTCGGCACCAGGACCAGCCAGGCGCCGGCGGCGGTCTGGGTCCTCACCAGAGGCGGAAACTCGACGTCGTAGCAGATCGCAACGCCGATCCGGCCCCAGCGGGTCGCGAAGACCGCAGGCGGCGCGCCGCCCGCAACACCCCAGCGCTCAGCCTCGAAGCGGGTCATGACGCCCTTGTCCTGGAACCGTATCGAGCCGTCCTGCGCCACCAGCGGCGCACGGTTGCGAACGCGTCCCCCCTCCGCCCAGGGCATCGAGCCTGGCAGCAGCCACACGCGGTGCTTGCGGGCCAACGCGGCAAACAAGGCGAGCAAAGCGTCACGCTGCGCGCAAACCGATGCCAGTTCGCCCGACACGTCGCCGGCGCCGGGACAGGACCCGGCGAGCTCCATGCACGCATATTCCGGCATCACCAGCAGTTCGCCGCCGCCCGCCGCACCTTCGGCCACCAGCGCGTCGAGCTTGTCGGCATAGCGGTCGAAACTGTCCGGCGCCGTCACGCCATAGGCCAGCACGCCGAGCCGGAGCATGCTCATGGCAGCGCGCCACCGATGAGCGACCTCATCCAGAACACCATCGTCTTGGGCGTCTCATGGTTGTCGCCCAGGTCCGTCCACGACATTTGGCACGTCACGTCGGGCCGCCGCGTGTAGCCGCGCCTGGTCCAGAACGCATCGAGCGGCACGGAATCCCTAGGCCGGGCAGGATGGTTTTCGGGACGCGCCACGCTGCAGAAGCACGCGATCCGGCACGACGACACGCGCCGTGCATGCGCTTCGCGCTCGGTGAAGAACGCGACACCGATGCCGCGCCCGCGCATCTCCGCCAGCAGCACGCTCTCCCCGAAATAGAAGAACTCGGCCGGATCCCAGCCCCGCTCGACGAACGGTGTCTTGAGGGTCTCCGTCTCGTCGGCCAGAGGCAGGCAGGTCGAGGCCCCGACGATCCGGGCGCCCTGCCGCGCCAGGATCACGCCAGCCGACGGGCTGCGGACGTAGGTGTCCAGGTACCTGGCTTCGTAGGCTGCGTCGCCATCATAGAGGTAGGGCCAGGCCCGAAACACCTCCACGCGCAGCTCGGCCAATCGCGGTATCGCCTTGGCGCGTTCGGCAGGGCTGGCAGCTTCCACGATCACCGACTCTTGGGGGGCGTCGGCCACTTCTGTGTCCCTCGGTTCAGGCCTGCGTGCGGCCCGTCACGCCGGCGGGCAGGCTCCCAGGCCGCAGCCGCGCGTCTCAGCGCCCGAGAGCGCGAGCGGCAGGCCGGCCGAGCGGAGCTGCTGCGTCGTTCCGCACCGGCCGAGCAGCGCACGAAGCGCCCGGATGGCCGGGAAAACCTCCTGGTTCCAGTCGGCCCCCTGCGCGTCGTGCGCCTTCTGCTCCTCCTCGACGATCCAGCGGTCCTCGGTGAAGATCCGCTCGGTGAACCACACCAGCACCGGCCAGGCCGCATCCAGCAGGATCGGCAGCCGCGCCGGGCGCTGGATGGACAGCAGCCCGAAGGTGCGATTGGTACGCTGCTCGCGGTCGAGCGGCACGTAGACGATCCACAGATTCATCACCGGCAGCTCGCCATCGGTCCAGATGCGCAGGTTCTGATAGGGGTACTCGGTACGGATCGTCATCAGATCCTTGTGGTTCTCGCCCGCCTTGCCCACGCCCTTTCCGAGGATCGCCGCCTCGCCCCAGGGCTGCTTTCCGCCGGTGCGGCCGAAGGTGTAGTCCACCTCCATCCAGTCGTGCCCGTTCCGCATGCCGCGAAAGCGCGGACGCACCTGCCCCATCTGCTTACGATGCAGGAACTGATGGTTCATGTCCGTCAGGTTCTCGTGCATGAACGTGTAGTGGCAGCCGACCTCCTGGCCGAACCGTCGCGTGCGGTAACGGGCATCGTCGGACGCGCCAAGCTGCGGAAACGGCACGGTCTCGGCCAGCGCAGGATCGCCGGGGAACACGAACACCAGCCCGGCGGCCTCCCGGCACGCATAGGGGCGCACGCCGTTTGGCAGCTTGTCCTTGCCGAGATAGGGAACGTCGATGCACTTGCCCGACTGGTCGTAGGTCCAGCCGTGATAGCCGCAGCGCAGCGCGCAGCCATCGACCACGCCGTCATGCAGGGGCACCTGGCGGTGCGCGCAGCGGTCTTCGAGCGCGAAGACCGCACCCTCCTTCGGCCGAACCAGAACGATCGGTTCACCGGCGAAGCGCACACCCAACGGCTTGCCAGGCTTCAGCTCGCGCGACCAGGCCAGAGGATACCAATGGTTCGGATTGGAGCCGACGCGCCTGAGGTCAAAGGCGGTCTGATCACTGTCGATTTCGGGGCCTGGTTCCAGGCAGTCGGTCGAATCGGGGAGGATGTCCCCAGGATAAGTGTCCATGGGCCGATTAACGTGGATTGCCGCCTGGGTGCAAGGCACAATCGGATGGCAGGACTGCAAGCTGGTGCCCCGTACGGGATTCGAACCCGTGTAGCCAACGTGAAAGGCTGGTGTCCTAGGCCTCTAGACGAACGGGACGGCGGTGGCGGTGCGTAGCCAAGTGCGCCCGCAGGGTCAAGAATGGGGTGTCCCCGGCCCTTCTCAAGCGAGCGCGCCGTCGACGACGCAGAGGCTGACCGACACGACGCCGTTCCAGCTTTCGGCACGCAGGTGGCCCGCCAGGTGCACCCTGCCGCCCGCGCGGTCGCTCAGCGCCTGCCCGAGCTTCCCGTCGCCGGCGCGGAACAGCAGCGATTTCAGCCGCGCACCGCCCTCGCCCTGAACGATCGCACGCACCGTGTTGCCGTCATTGCCCAGGCGGTCAGTGCGGCTCACGCGCAGATCGGGCACCACGACGATCGGCTCCTCGTTGGCGGTGCCGAACGGCGCGAGCCGGCCCAGGTGCTGCGCCAACTCGAGCGTGGCGCCCTCGGCAGAAACGATCGCCTCCACCGGCAAAGGCGGCCGCTTCGGCGCATCGCGGGCGATCGGCATGCGCTCGCACAGGAACCCGTGCAGGTCGGCATGCCGCGCATGGTCCATCGAGAAACCGGCCGCCATCGCGTGGCCGCCGCCGGTCGCGAGCAGGCCGGACTGGCGGGCAGCGAGGATGGCGGCGCCCAGATCGTGCCCCGGCACCGACCGGCCGGAGCCCTTGACCACCCCGTCCGCGACCCCGCCCACACACGCCACCCGATGAAAGCGCTCGCGTAGCCGGCCTGCAACGATTCCGACCACGCCAGGATGCCAGCCGTCGCCGCAGACCAGAAGCACGCCGTGATTCGACTCGGCCTGGCGGTCGGCCTCCTCCATGGCTGCGGCGAGCACGCCCGCCTCGACGGTCTGGCGCTGGCGGTTCACCGCGTCCAGCCGCTCGGCCAGCAGGCGCGCGTCGAGAGGGTCGTCGCACAGCAGCAGGCGCAGCCCGAGATCGGCCTCGCTGATCCGGCCGCCGGCGTTGATGCGCGGGCCGAGCCCGAAACCACAGGTCATCGCCGTCGGCGCTTCGCGCGCCCTGTCCCGCTGCGCCACGTCCATCAGCGCGGCCAGGCCAGGCCGCGTCCAACGGCCCATCACGCGCAGCCCCTGCGCGACCAGGGCCCGGTTCAGCCCGGTGAGCGGCATCACGTCGCACACCGTCGCCAACGCAACCAGGTCGAGCAGGCCCATCAGGTCGGGCTCTGCGCGGCCTGCCAGCGTGCCACCCCGGCGCAGCACCCGCAGCGTCGCGACCGCTGCCATGAACGCGACGCCCGCGGCGCACAGGTGGTTCAAGCCGGAGCGGCAATCCAGCCGGTTGGGGTTGACGGTGGCAACCACGGTCGGCGTCGACCCCTCTGCCTTGTGGTGGTCCAGCACGACCACGTCCGCCCCGCCAGAGACGACGGCCAGCGCGTCGTGCGCCGACGTGCCGCAATCGACGCAGACGACCAGCGAGGCGCCCTGCCCCACCAGGCGCCGCAGGGCAGGACCGTTCGGGCCGTAGCCCTCGGTGAGCCGGTCCGGCACGTAGGGCAAGACCGGGCAGCCCAAACTGCGCAGGAACAGGGTGAGGATGGCGGCGCTGCACGCGCCGTCCACGTCGTAATCGCCGAACACCGCGACTGTCTCGCCGTGGCGCACGGCACGGGCCAGACGCTCGGCCGCAGCATCCATGTCGGCCATCGTCGCAGGATCGGGCAGCAGAGCGCGCAAGGTTGGCGCCAAGAAGTCCGCCGCGTCGTCGAGGCCCACCTCCCGCGCGGCAAGGATGCGGCCCACGATCTCCGGCACCTCGAGCCGCTCGGCGATGGCGAAGCCCAGGCGGTCGCAGCCGGTTTGCCAAACCCAGGAACGGCCGTTCAGGCTGTTGGCAACCGACAGGACCGGGCCGCCGGAGAAAGCCGAATCGAGCATGCCACCATCATGCCCGTTCAACGGCTTGGCAGCAAAACCTCAGAGTCAACCCGAAAACGACCGTAGGATGGGTTGCGCTTGGGCAATCCGTCACCGGAGCGACGGCGCGCCGGGGCGGAACAACGGCGCGTCACCGATCGGGTGCCCAAGCGCACCCGATCCTACGGCGGCAGCGCTACCACTTGGTCCAGGTCTTGGTTTCGAAATTATGGTGCGCCTCGATGTAGCGCATCGTTCCGCTTTTGCTGCGCATGACGATGGAGTGGGTGATCGCGCCGTGGCCGAAACGGCGGACGCCGCGCAGCATGGCGCCGGAGGTGACGCCGGTGCCGGCGAACATGACGTCGCCGCTGGCCATCTCCTCGATCCGATAGACGCGCTTGGGGTCGGTGATGCCCATGCCGCGCGACCGCTCGAGCTGGGCCTCGTCCTCGAACATCAGCCGAGCCTGCATCTGCCCGCCCGAGCAGCGCAGGGCGGCCGCCGCGATCACTCCCTCAGGCGCGCCGCCGATGCCCCAAAAGATGTCCACGTCGCTGTCGGGCAGGGCGGCCGCGATCACGCCGGCCACGTCGCCATCCGGCAGCAGCATGATCCTGGCGCCCACCTCCCGCGACTTGGCGATGATCTCGGAATGGCGGTCGCGGTCGAGCGTGCACAGCACGAGGTCGGAGACGTCGCGCTTCTTGGCCCGTGCCAGGTTGCGCAGGTTCTCCTCGACTTTCGCGTCGAGGTGGACGATCTCAGGCGGCAGCCCGCCGCCGACCGCGATCTTGTCCATGTAGCAGTCCGGGGCATGAAGAAACTTGCCCTTCTCGGCCAGTGCGATCACCGTCAGCGCGTTCGGTCCGCCCTTGGCGGTCAGCGTGGTGCCTTCCAGCGGATCGACCGCGATGTCCATCGCGGGGCCGCCCGCCCCGACCTTCTCGCCGATGTAGAGCATCGGCGCCTCGTCCATCTCGCCCTCGCCGATCACCACGGTGCCGTCGATCTGCATGGTGTCGAAAGCGCGCCGCATGGCTTCGGTGGCGGCACCGTCGGCTTCGATCTTGTTGCCCCGCCCCATCCAGCGCGACGCTGCCAGAGCCGCCGCCTCGGTGACCCGCACCAGGTCCAGCGCCAGGTTGCGGTCCTGCGCCTGGTACGTCGCGCTGTCTGCATCGGGCATCTCGGTCCTCCAGAAGCAAAAGTCTTTTGCTTCTTTTCTTCAGAAAAGAAGACTCTTCCTAGACCGGCTCGGTGTCCAGCGCATACCCCGCCGCCCGCACGGTGCGGACCACATCCAGCTCGCCGTCCCCGTTGATCGACTTGCGCAGCCTGCGGATGTGGACGTCCACGGTGCGCGGTTCCACGTGGATGTCGGGGCCCCACACGGCGTCAAGCAGCTCCTCGCGCGAGAATACGCGGCGCGGGTGCTGGATGAGGAACTCCAGCAGCCTGAACTCGGTGGGGCCGAGATGCACTGCGCGGCCGTTGCGCTGCACCCGGTGGGCGGCCAAGTCCATGTCGATGTCGTGAAAGCAGAGCCGGCCCTTGTTGGGCACCGCGTTGGTCCGGCGCAGCAACGCGCGCATGCGGGCCAGCAGCGCGTCCATATTGAACGGCTTGGTGATGTAGTCGTCAGCGCCCGTGTTGAGGCCGCGCACCGCGTCCTGGTCCTCGGTGCGCGCGGTCACCATGATGACGGGCAGGTCGCGGGTGCTGGAACGGCGGCGGATCTGTCGGCACACCTCGATGCCGGACAGCACGGGCAGCATCCAGTCCAGCAGAACGAGGTCGGGCGGCGCCTCCGCGATGCGGGTCAGCGCTTCCTGGCCATCGCCTGCCTCGTCGACGCGAAAACCCTGACGCTCGAGGTTGTAGCGCAGCATCGTCGCCAGCGACGCCTCGTCCTCGACGACGAGCACCAGCGGCTTGGCCAAGGTGGTTTCCGACATCTGGCTCAAACTTCGGCGCTGAGGCTGGTGTCCGGCCGCGCGTCGCGAGGGGGACGAACCACCGCATAGGCGCTCTCGCCCTTCGGGCGCCTGTCCGGCAGCGCCTCGCCGGTGGCGGCGTAATGCACGGTCTCGGCGATGTTGGTCGCGTGGTCGCCGATGCGTTCGAGGTTCTTGGCGATGAACAAGAGGTGCGTGCACGGCGTGATCTGCCGAGGATCCTCCATCATATAGGTCACCAGCTCGCGGAAGATGGCGGTGTAGATGTCGTCCACCGCTTCGTCGGATCGCCAGACCTGTGCGGCCTTGTCGGCGTCCGCGTCGCCCACGGCGTCCACCGTCAGCTTCAGGCTCTCCTGCACCAGCCTTGCCATGTGGGCGAGGCCCGTCAGCTTGAACGGCACGCTGAACTGGCTGAGCACGATGCTGCGCTTGGCGACGTTGGCTGCGTAGTCGCCGATCCGCTCGAAATCACTGGTCATCTTCAGCGCGGCCACGATCTGGCGAAGGTCCTGCGCCACCGGCTGGCGCAGCGCCAGCAGGCGGATGACAAAGGCTTCCACCTCCCTCTCCAGTGCGTCCACGGCAGGGTCCTGCTCCACCGTGCGCCCGGCCGCATCCACGTCCTGTTCAATCACCGCGATCGTCGCCGTAGCGAGCTGCGCCTCGACCAGTCCGCCCATCTCGATGAGCAGGTCGCGCAGGCGGTGCAGCTCCTGGTCGTAGCTCTTGACGATGTGCCGCGCTGCCTCGCTCATGCGCCGATCCTCCGCAGCCTGGCGCGCATCTAGCCGAACCGGCCGGTGACGTATTCCTGGGTGCGTTTCTGTTTTGGGTTGGTAAAGATGTTGCCTGCCTGACCTACCTCGACAAGCTCGCCGAGGTAGAAGAAGGCGACCTGGTCGGCGCAGCGTGCGGCCTGCTGCATGTTGTGGGTGACGATGGCGATGGTGAAATCCCGCTTCAGCTCGTCGATCAGTTCCTCGATCTTCGCCGTGCTGATCGGGTCGAGCGCGCTGGTCGGCTCATCGAGCAGGATGATTTCGGGCCGTGTCGCGATGGTGCGCGCGATGCACAGGCGCTGCTGCTGCCCGCCGGACAGGCCGGAGGCGGGCGAGGCGAGCCGGTCGCGCACCTCGCCCCACAGAGCCGCGCGGGTCAGCGACCATTCGACGCGCTCGGCCATCTCGGCGCGGTTCAGCCGCTCATGCAGCTTCACGCCGAAGGCCACGTTGTCGAAGATGCTCATCGGAAACGGCGTGGGCTTCTGGAACACCATCCCGATCCTGCTGCGCAGCGCGTTGAGGTCCACGCTGGCCGACAGGATGTTCTCGCCGTCCAGCAGCACCTCGCCCTCGGCGCGCTGGCCGGGGTAGAGGTCGTACATCCGGTTCAGCACGCGCAGCAGTGTGGATTTGCCGCAGCCCGATGGGCCGATCATGCCGGTCACGCGGCGGTCCGGCAGGTCGAGGCCGATGGTTTTCAGCGCGCGGTTGGCGCCGTAGAAGAAATCCAGGTTGCGGATGGAAAGCTTGGCTTGCTTCACCGGCGGCGCGGGGCTTTGGAATGCCCGGGGCGCTGCCGAGACCGTGCCTGCGTCTGCCGTCTGCGCCATCACCACAATCCCCGCTTCATGATCGCCGGCGCACGAAGAAGCGGGCCGCGACGTTGATGGCCAGCACGCCCAGCGTGATCAGCAGCGCGCCGGTCCAGGCCAGCTGCACCCAGTCCTCGAAGGCGGATGCGGCATATTGGTAGATGGTGACGGGCACGCTCGACATCGCCGAGCCCAGGCCGGAATAGCCGGAATTGCCGAGCGAGGTGAACAGCAGCGGTGCCGTTTCGCCGGCCACGCGCGCGACCGCCAGCAGCACGCCGGTCAGCAACCCGTCCAGCGCGGCGCGGTAGCAGATGAACACGGTGGTGCGCCAGCGCGGGGCGCCGAGCGCGATCGAGGCCTCGCGCAGGCTGACCGGGATCAGCCGAAGCATATCCTCGGTGGTGCGCACCACGATCGGGATCACCAGGATGGCGAGCGCGGCAGCCCCCGCCCAGCCGGAAAACCCGCCCAACGGCGAGACGAGCACCTGGTAGATGAACAGCCCGATGAGGATGGAGGGCGCCGACAGCAGGATGTCGGAGACGAACCGCACCGCGTTACCCAGCGCCGACTTGCCGGCGTATTCGGCGAGGTAGGTGCCGACCATCAGCCCGATCGGGGTGCCGACCAGCGTGCCGATGCCGGTCTGCAGCAGGCTTCCCACGATGGCGTTGGCCAAGCCGCCGCCCGATCCCGGCGCCTTGGTCACCGTTGTGAACACGGCTGGTTTCAGACCGGGCACGCCCAGGTAGAATAGAGTGACCAGGATGGAGACAAGGAAGGCGAGCGCCACCAGGGTGGCCAGCCACGCCAGGATGCGCGCCACATGGTCGGTCCGGCGCCGACGCCTGCCCAGCAGCAGGGCGGTTCGCGTGTGATCCGACGCGATCTGCACCGTGGCGCTCATGTCAGTGCCGCACGCGCTGCACCAGCAGGGTGCGGGAGATCGCCAGCACCACGAAGCTGATGACGAACAGCAGGAAGCCGAGCGCCAGCAGCGAGGACAGCTGCAAGCTGCCGCCCTCTGCCTCGGGGAACTCCAGCGCCACCAGCGACGCGATGGTGTTGCCGGACGCGAACAGGCTGGGGCTGATGCGGTTGGTGTTGCCGATGACGAAGGTGACGGCCATGGTTTCGCCCAGCGCCCGGCCCAGCCCCAGCATGATTCCGCCCACGACCGAGGCGCGCGTATAGGGCAGCACGATGTTGCGCATCACCTCCCACGACGTGCAGCCGAGGCCGAACGCGCTTTCCTTGAAGATCACGGGCACCGTCAGGAACACGTCGCGCATGGTGGCGGCGATAAACGGGATGATCATGATCGCCAGCACAACGGACGCGGTGAAGATGCTGGCGTCGCCGGGGGCGGCGCGGAACACGCCGGCGAGCCCAGGCGCACGGCCGAGCGTGGAGGCGAGGAACGGCTTGACCGTGTGGCCGATTGCTGGCGCCAGCACGAAGAACCCCCACATGCCGTAGATTATAGAAGGCACGGCGGCCAGCAGTTCGATCGCGGTGCCGACCGGCCGGCGCATCCAGGCGGGTGCGAGTTCGGTGAGGAAGAAGGCCACGCCGAAGGCGAGCGGCACGGCCATCACCAGGGCCAGCACCGAGCTTGCGACCGTGCCGTAGACGGAGACCAGCGCGCCGAAGCGTTCGGTGACCGGGTTCCACGCCGCGGAGCCCAGGAAACCCAGGCCGAAGGCGCGGAACGCCGGCAGGCCGCCCACGAACAGCAGCACGATGATGCTGCCGAGCAGCACCAGCACGAACAGCCCGGCCGCAAGGGCGGCCAGCGCGAACACCCGGTCGCCCGCGTTGCGGGACGAACGCCGCGCCGGGATGGCGGGCAGACGGTCCTCGGACGGGTGCAGGACCGAGGATGCGGTGACATCGACCGTCATGCCGCGTTCTTCCCCAGCGTCCCTCGGCTCACTTGGACAGCGTGTGCCAGCTCGCCTTGACTTGCGCCTTCACCGATGCGGGCAGGGCCACGTATTGCAGCTGCTTGGCGGTGGCATCCCCGTGGGTGAACGCCCAGTCGAAGAACTTCAGCACCGCAGCGCTCTTGGCCGTGTCGGTCGGGTTGGTGGGCAGCAGCACGAAGGTGGCCGAGACGATCGGCCATGCGGCCGCACCCGGCTGGTCGTTCAGATCGACCGCGAAGTTGTGCGCGCCGGCCCAGTCGGCGCCGGCCGCGGCAGCGGCGAAGCTGGCCAGCGTGGGCTTGATGAACTGGCCGCCATGGTTTTGCAGCTGCGTGGTCGTCAGGTGGTTCAGCGTGGCGTAGGCGCTCTCGACGTAACCGAGGCTGCCCGCAGTGTTTTTCACCGCGCCTGCGACCCCGGCCGTGCCCTTCGCCCCGGTGCCGGCGGGCCAGCTGACCGCCTTATCGGCGCCCACCTTACTCTTGAAGTCGGGACTGACCTTGGAGAGATAGCTGGTGAACACGTAGGTAGTGCCCGACCCGTCGGCCCGGTACACCGGCGCGATAGCGAGATCGGGCAGCTTCATGCCGGCGTTCAGCTTGGCGATCGCCGGGTCGTTCCAATTGGTTATGGTGCCGAGATAGATGCCGGCCAGTACGGCGCCGTTCAGCTTGAGCGCGTTGGGCGCGATCCCAGGCAGGTTCACCGCGATGTCGACGGCGCCCATCACTGCGGGGAACTGCATGAGCTTGGAGCTGGCGAGCTTGTCGGCCGCGACCGGCGCATCGGACGCGCCGAAATCGACGGTGCGCTGGGTGACGAGCTTCTGGCCCGCGCCGGAGCCGACACCCTGGTAGTTGAGGGACACGCCCGTGACGGCCTTCGAAGCGTCCGCCCATGCCTGGTAGATCGGCTGGGCGAAGGTCGAGCCTGCGCCGGTGATCGCTTGCGCGTGAGTGCCGCCGAGCGGGGCGATCAAGGCCAGTGCACCGAAGGCAAAGGCTGGTCGGGTCGGAATCATCGTAGCTCCTGAAGCTGCGGCGCGGCCGGACGTCGGTTTGTCGGGCAAGGCGGAACCGCTGATACGGCCAGCGTTTAGACACGACCAGGGTCAAAAATATTTCAACTTGATGAAGCTTATGTGACAGTGAGCAGCGGCGTCGTAGCTGTCTGGCGGGCTTGCACCGCACGCCCAAGTTCCGTAGGAAGCCGCTGGGTCAACCACGGCCGGGCGCGTAGCACAGCGGTAGTGCACTACCTTGACATGGTAGGGGTCACAGGTTCAATCCCTGTCGCGCCCACCACTGCAGCCGCCCTGTTTGTGTCGCCGGGTCACGGAACCTGAAGATCGCGAACATCCTCGACCGACCTCAGACCCTTGCCGGCTGCTACACGATCGGCCTTCCGGATAGGCTGCTAGCGCCGATGGTGTTCTCCTCCCCGCACTCGGGTCGAGAGTATGACCCGGCTTTCGTGGCGTCCGCGCGCCTTGATGCGCAAACCTTGCGGCGCAGCGAGGACTGCTACATCGACGAGATCTTCGAATCCGTGCCCAAGGCCGGCGGCGCCTTGCTGGCGGCGCGGTTTCCGCGCGTGTGGTGCGATGCGAACCGCGAAGCCTGGGAACTCGACGCGGAAATGTTCGAGGACGTGCTGCCGCAATGGGTCAACACGTCCAGCCCCAGGGTTGGCGCGGGTTTGGGCACGATTGCACGGGTGGTTTCCAGCGGAGAGCCGATCTATGCGACCCGGCTGCGCTTTGCCGAAGCGCAGCGCCGCGTCGCGGTCGGCTGGCAGCCCTATCACGACGCGCTTGCCGGTCTGATCGCCCTTGTTAGGGCGCAGTTCGGCGCCTGCCTGCTGGTGGACTGCCATTCCATGCCGGCCCACGCCTGCGCCGACCGCAGGCCGGTGCCAGATGTCGTTCTAGGCGACGCTCATGGTGCCGCCTGCGCGCCGGAGGTCATCGGCCAAATGGAACGCTTCCTGTCGGGACGCGGCTATGCCGTCCGACGAAATGATCCCTATGCCGGCGGTTACGTTACCCGCCACTATGGCAGGCCGGCCGATCGGGTTCACGCGATCCAAATAGAGATCGCCCGCAACCTCTATATGAGCGAGGCCACTCTTCAGAAGACGGACGGGTTCCACCGTGTCGTCGAGGATATGGCAGCACTGGCCGACTTCCTGTCCGGTCAGGCGGAACACCTGATCGAGGAGCCAAGGCCAGGCACGTAGCCGTCAGAGGCCATTGGACACTCCCGTGAACAGGTTGGTCAGCGTGGTCCCGAAGCCTCTGAACATGCCGAGCAGCCCGAGGCAGAGGAAGGCGGCGACGATGCCATACTCGACAGCAGTCACGCCACGCTGGTCGCCAACGAGGTGCATCATCCTGCTGCGAGCCAATTTGGCCATCATCGATCACCGTGTAGGAAGACGGCGATCATCGGCCATCAACCTTACCCGCTCGCTAAGCACGCGCGTGCACGCCGTGCGTCGGCAGCCATACGGTCGACGCAAAAAAGAGGCGACACCTTTCGGTGCCGCCAAGTTTAGGGAGGAAACGTCCAAGATGCGACGAGCAAACGCCCGCCGCAAAGGCAAGCTAAGCGCTGGGTATGAACGGTGCAAGTTTTATTTTGCAATGCAGCATTTTCTCGGACGGGCGGTTCACCCGCCGTTAAGACGGCCGCTGCACTATGCCGGACATGATCACCGTCCTACGCGTTGCCGGTTTACTGGCGGTTGCGGTGTCGGCCGCCCAGGCGGACGATTCGACGCTTTGCAGGGCGGCCATCAGCGCAACAGAGGCCAGTCAGAAAATACCCGACGCTTTCCTGTCGGCGATCGCCCGCGTCGAGTCGGGACGGCCTGACAGGCAGACCGGCGGGCTGGCCGCCTGGCCATGGACCATCAACGCAGAAGGGGTAGGAAGCTTTTACGCCAGCAAGGCCGAGGCGGTGGACGCTGTACGGGCGCTGCAGGCGCGCGGCGTCCGATCGATCGATGTGGGCTGCCTGCAGGTCAACCTGCTGAACCATCCTGAGGCCTTCGGCTCCTTGGAGCAGGCTTTCGACCCAGGTAGCAACGCCAGTTTCGCCGGCCATTTCCTGACGTCGCTCTTCGATAGGATGGGAAGCTGGCCGTTGGCGGCGGCGGCCTACCACTCGCAAACCCCCACGATCGGCGCCGCCTATCAGCGCAGGGTTCTGGCCGAATGGGCCGTGCCGGAGCTGGCGGGCGGCGCGCGCCAGCAATCGCCCGCCATGCACGCGCATGCGGGTCGTGCGCCTGTAGACGCCGAACCAACACAGCCGGCATCCGGCGCGCCGACGACACAGCCACCGGGCGCTCAGGTGGACGCCTCGCCCGCCTTTGGCCGAGCGGACCTCAGTACGACCCGTGTCGCTCCCGCCGGCGTGGCTTACACAGGACGCAGCCTGGCCGCCTACCGGCTTATTCCGACGGCGTTGGCGCTCCGCATGCCGCGCAAGTCTGGCTGAGGTCTGCGGCCCTTGCTGACCTGTGGACCTTTTGCCATCTGTGGTCCGACGTAGGCGCAGCAGGGCGAGGCAGGTGGACCGCGCCGACCGCTCGCCCAAGGGAGTCACGGCAGGCAATGCGGATATTCTGCACCTTGGGGTATGCCGCCATCGTGGCGTTCGGTGCGTCACACGCTCTGGCCGATCCTCCGACCCCGGTGACTGTCGCTCGCGTTTCGCGGCAGGACGTTCCTGAATACGTGCAGGGCATCGGAACGGTGCAGGCCTATCGCTCGGTTCTGGTGCGTGCGCGGGTCGACGGAACGCTGGAGAAGATCGCGTTTCGCGAAGGCCAGACCGTTCATCCCGGCGACCTGCTCGCGCAGATTGATCCGCGCCCCTACGCAGCCGCCCTGGCGCAAGCCCAGGCCAAGCGTGCCAGCGACCAGGCGCAGATCGACAACGCTCGCCGCGACCTTGCCCGCTATGCGGCGCTGGTCCGAACCGCGGTCGCCTCCCGCCAGCAGGTGGATACGCAGCAGGCAACGGTCAGCCAGGAGACGGCAAACCTGGCCGGGGACGAGGCAGCCATCGCCAGCGCCGCGCTCAACCTCAGCTTTTGCAGGATCGAAGCGCCGATCGAGGGCGTGGTCGGGTTGCGGCTCATCGACATCGGCAACCTGATCCACGCGACCGACGCGAGCGGTATCGTCGGCATCACCCAGGTGCATCCTATCAGCCTGATGTTCACCCTGCCCGAGGACGAACTGCCGCAGCTTCGCGAGGCGATGCGCGGCGGCATGCCGCCGGTGACGGCGATGGCGCAAGACGGCACGACGCCGCTGGCGGAAGGCACGCTGGTTACAATCAACAACAGCATCGACACGCAGACCGGCACGATCACGCTGAAGGCCGAATTTCCGAACCTGGACGACACATTATGGCCTGGGCAGTTCTCAACCGGGCGGCTGCGCCTGCGGGTCGCCCGCGGGGCGTTGACTGTGCCGCCGCAGGCGGTTCAACACGGCCCTGATGGGCTCTATGTCTATGTCGTCAGTTCGGACGGCACGGCGGAGCGGCGCGACGTGAAGGTCGGTTATCAGGATGCGAACGCCGCCATCATCGGCGAAGGGCTGCATGACGGTGATACTGTGGTCGTCTCCGGACAGCTTCGGCTGCAGCCGGGCATGCGGGTGGACGCGCGCCAGCAGAACGGCAGCTGAGATGACGTTGGTGGGGTCCGCCCCTTGAGCATATCCACGCCCTTCATCCATCGGCCGATCGCCACGTCCCTCGTCATGGCGGCGATCTTCCTGGTCGGCATCGCGAGCTATCCTCTGCTGCCTGTGGCGCCGCTTCCCTCGGTCGAGTTTCCGACGATCTCGGTGAGCGCCAACTACCCTGGCGCCAGCCCGGACGTGATGGCCAGCAGCGTCGCCGAACCGCTCGAGACGCAGTTCAGCCAGATCAACGGGCTGAGCCAGATGACGTCGATCAACGTGCTCGGCACGTCGACGATCACTGTGCAGTTCGACCTGTCGCGCAGCGTGGACGCGGCGGCAACCGACGTGCTGGAGGCGATCAACGGCGCGCAGGGCCAGTTGCCGAAGAACCTTCCGAGCCAGCCGACTTTCCGTAAGGTGAACCCGGCCGACAGCCCGATCTTCCTGCTCAGCGTGTGGTCGGACGACGTGCCGCTGACGACGGTGGACGACTACGCCGAGAACGTCCTGAGCCAGCAACTGAGCCAGATCAGCGGCGTCAGCCAGGTGGCCATCGGCGGCCAGCAGAAGCCCGCCATCCGCGTGCAGATCGACCCCGCCCGGCTGGCCGCGATGGGCATGACGATGGAGGACGTGCGCCAGGTCCTGACGAACGCCACCGTCAACAGTCCGAAAGGCAGCATCGACGGCCGGCGCCAATCGTTTACCGTGCAGGCCAACGACCAGCTTACCGAGCCCGATCCGTACAACAAGCTGATCGTCGCGTATCGCAACGGCGCCCCGGTCAGGATCGGCGACCTCGGCACCGCTGTCCGCGGCCCGCAAAACCGTGAACTGGCGGCCTGGGAGGCCGCAGGCACGTCCCGCCGCGGCATCCTGCTGATCGTCTACAAGCAGCCGGGCGCCAACGTGATCGCGACCGTCGAACGGCTGCGCGCCGCCCTGCCCCGGTTGGAGACAAGCATACCGCCGGCGATCCACGTGCAGACCATCGTGGACCGCACGCAGACGATCCGTGCATCCGTGGCCGACGTGGAGTTCACGCTGCTGTTGTCGATCGCCCTGGTCGTGATGGTGATCTTCCTGTTCCTGCGCAGCCTGTGGGCGACCATCATCCCCAGCGTCACCGTTCCCCTGGCGCTGGTCGGCACGTTCGCGGCCATGTACCTGCTAGGCTACAGCCTGGACAACCTCTCGCTGATGGGCCTGACCATCGCGGTGGGCTTCGTGGTCGACGACGCGATCGTCATGCTCGAAAACATCGTCAGGCACATCGAGGATGGGATGACCCCGATCGATGCTGCCCTGAAGGGCGCGGGCGAGATCGGCTTCACCATCGTGTCTATCAGCCTGTCGTTGATCGCCGTCTTTATTCCGCTGCTCCTGATGGGAGGGCTGGTCGGCCGGCTGTTCCATGAGTTCGCCGTCACGGTGTCGTTGACGGTGGCCATCTCGGCCTTTGTGTCGCTGACGCTGACGCCGATGATGTGCGCGCGCTTCCTGCAGTCCGAGCGGCACCAGCACGGCCGGCTCTACCGCGCGGTGGAGGCGATGTTCGACGGCATGCTGGGCTTCTACCGACGCACCTTGGACGTGGCGCTGCGGTTTCGCTTCGTGACGTTGCTCGTCTTCCTGGCGACCCTGGGCGTGACAGCGGTGCTCTTTGTGGTGATCCCGAAAGGTTTCTTCCCGCAGCAGGACATCGGCGTGCTGATCGCGATCACGGAAGCCAACCAGGACATCTCCTACGACGAAATGTACAAGAAGCAGGAGCAGGTGAACGCGATCGTCCAGGCTGATCCGGCCGTCGCGAGCTTTGCTTCCCTGGTCGGCGCCGGCAACGCTGGCCAGACCGCCAATAACGGCCGGCTCTTCATCAACCTCAAGCCCTGGGGCACGCGCGACCCGATCATGAAGGTGATCGCCCGCCTGAGCAAAAAGGTGCAGGCGGTCGAGGGATTTCGTCTCTACATGCAGCCGGCGCAGGACATCACGGTCGGCGGCCGGCTGTCGCGCACGCTCTACCAGTATACGCTGCAGGATGCCGATCCGATCGAGCTGAACACATGGGCGCCGAAGCTTCTGGACAAGCTGCGCGGCCTCTCCTTGCTGCGCGATGTCACCACCGACCAGCAGGTGGCAGGCACGACGGCGACGCTGGCGATCGATCGGGACGCGGCCGCCCGGTTCGGCATCCAGCCGCAGCAGATCGACGACACCCTCTACGATGCTTTCGGGCAACGCGAGGTGACCCAGTACTTCACTCAGCTGAACTCCTATTACGTGATCGAGGAAGTGCCGCCGCAACTGGAGGGGGACGTTCACACGCTCGACGTGCTCTATGTGAAATCGGCCAACGGAACCGCCGTTCCGCTATCGGCTCTCGTTCACCGCAGCACCGTGCCGATCAGCCCGCTGGCAGTGAACCATCAGAGCCAGTTTCCGGCTGTGACGATAAGCTTCAACCTCGAGCCCGGCGCGTCCCTCGGCGACGCCGTGGCGCAGGTTGACGCGGCTCGCAACCAGATCAGCGCGCCGGCCTCACTGCAGGGGTCGTTCCAGGGTAACGCTGCGGCTTTCCAATCGTCGCTCAGCAGCGAACCCTACCTGATCGCTGCCGCTCTGGTGGCGGTCTACATCATCCTGGGCATACTGTACGAAAGCTACATCCTGCCCCTCACCATCCTCTCCACTTTGCCTTCGGCCGGCGTGGGCGCGCTGGCCATGCTGATGATCTCTGGCCGCGACCTGTCCGTGATCGCGATCGTGGGCATCATCCTGCTGATCGGGATCGTGAAGAAGAACGGCATCATGATGGTCGATTTCGCCATACACGCCGAACGAGAGGGTGGTGCCGAACCGTTCGACGCAATCAGGCAGGCGTGCCTGATGCGGTTCCGGCCGATCATGATGACCACGATGGCTGCCCTGCTCTCCGGCCTGCCCCTCATGCTGGGGCAAGGTGCGGGTTCCGAACTGCGGCAGCCGCTGGGCTACGCGATGGTCGGCGGGCTGATTCTGAGCCAGGCTTTGACCCTCTACACGACGCCGGTGATCTATCTTTATCTGGACCGGCTTCAGCACTGGCTGGTTCCCGTTCCACGGCGCCGCATGCCGCGGATGGCCGAGGTTATGGGCGCGCAGGCTGACTGAGAGGAGGATCTGATGCTTCCCGAAGAGCTGGTTGGCCTGCGGGACAGCATCGACAACATCGACGCCGCGCTGATCTGTCTGCTGGCCGAACGCTTCAAGTTCACCCAGCAGGTTGGCCGGCTCAAGGCCAGGTTGGGCATGCCGGCGTCCGACCTGGCGCGAGAGGCGCAACAGGTGGCCCGGCTCCGTGCCCTGGCTGAGGGCGCGAAGCTCGACCCGGAGTTTGCGGAGAAATTTCTGGCCTTCGTCGTTCGAGAGGTGATCCAGCATCATCAGGCGCTGGCGGCGACTTAGCGGCGAGGCGCTCTGCGGCTCTGCCTGGCCGCCTTGTCCCGTGTTGCGGCAGACACCATAAGAGTTGCCGGGCCCTGCGGGCTTATACATTGGAATAGAAGACATGTTCATCGAAACGGAAAGCACACCCAACCCCGCTACGTTGAAGTTTCTGCCGGGCGTGGCGGTCATGGGCTCTGGAACGGCCGATTTCGCGAGCGTTCACGCGGCCGACCGCAGCCCGCTTGCCGTGGGCCTGTTCGAGCTGACGGGTGTGGCGCGCGTGTTCCTGGGCGGCGATTTCGTCACCGTCACCAAGTCTGACGAGATCGAGTGGCAGGCGCTTCGCCCGCAAGTGCTGGGCGCTCTGATGGAGCATTTCGTGGAAGGCCGCCCGGTGATGAACGGCCATGCCGACGCGGCCCTGGAGGAGGAGATCGCTCCGCAGGACCAGGAGATCGTCGATCAGATAAAGGAGCTGCTCGATACGCGGGTCCGGCCGGCTGTCGCGAGCGATGGCGGCGACATCGTCTTTCGCGGCTACCGGGATGGCGTGGTGCGGCTTCACATGCAGGGCGCGTGCAGCGGATGTCCCTCTTCGGCAGCAACGCTGAAGCATGGGATAGAGAACATGCTTCGCCATTACGTGCCCGAGGTCGTGTCCGTCGAACAGGTCGCTCACTGAGTCTGCTGCGCGTGATGTGACATCCAAATCCGCCATCCATGCGTGTTCTGGCAATCTCGTCGGCCTATGGCGGCGTTGCGGCGTCGATCGTGCAAGACGGGACGGAGGTGGCGTGCGGCCGGCTGGTGTTGGAGCACGGGTTGGCTGCGGCCCTGCCTGAGCTGGTAGCCGGGCTGCTGGCCGGCTCGGCTGCGACGATCGAAATGGTTGCCGTCGTCGTCGGTCCAGGCAGTTTTACCGGAGTGCGCGCAGGTCTGTCGGTCGCGCACGGCTTAGGACTGGGGCTCGGCAAGCCGGTTGTTGCCGTGACCGTGGCCGAAGCCCTTGCCGCCGAGGCTACGCTGGCCGATGCAGACCGGCTGGCCGGGCGAGTCTTATGGACCGCCATTCACGCGCGTCGTGGTCGCGTGTTCATCGATTCGACCGACGGCTTGCAGGGATCTCGGATCGACAGCCTGCCCATCGCTCCGGCCAAGGTGGCCGTGTGCGGCGACGCCGCCAATGCCGTCGCAGGCGCGTTGGCTGCCCGTGGAACGGACGTGATGCTCACACCATACAGGGTGCCTCGCCCTGCCTACGTGGCAGGAGCAGCACTTGCCCGCGTGACAGGCGGCTTGCCTGCCTTGGCCGCATCGCCGCTATACGTGGATACCGCGCAAGCAAAGCTGCCGAAGGCCGGCCTTCGGCCGCCACCGTCCGGCCACAATGCCGCAACGGGGAATTGGTGCTGACCCGGGCCGGACCGCTTCACGCAACTGCCTTGTCGGCTATACACGCGCGTGCCTTTCCAGAAGATGAATACTGGGAGGCGCGGATCATCGCCGGCCAATTGTCCCAACCGGGCGTCTTCGGCTTCATCGACGCGCAGGGCGGCATGATCCTGGCCCGCTACGCGGCCGATGAGGCGGAGGTGTTGACGGTTGCCGTCGTGCCGGAGCGGCGCCAGCAGGGGCTTGGCGGCAGGCTGGTTGCAGCCGCGGCCGAGGAGGCACGGAAGCAGGGAGCCACCAGGCTTTTCCTCGAAGTGTCCACCCGCAACCCTGCCGCGCGAGGCCTCTACCAGCGTCTTGGATTCGTTCAGGTCGGGCGGCGGCGCGGCTACTACGCCGATGGATCAGACGCGTTGACCCTGAGCAGAGCGCTCGCCCAGGAGGACTGACAGGACGGATGGCCGCTACTTGCGTCGCAACAGAAGCATCGTGGAACCGTCCTCCGCGATTGCTTGCGACACGACCTCGTGTCCTTGCCGAGTCGCTGACCGGGGAACGTTGCGTGCGGCATCGGCGCCGCGCAGACGCACGGCAAGCAGTTGACCGGACGCCATGCGATCCAGCGCCAACCGGGTGCGGACGTAGGTCATGGGACAGACCTCGCCAGTGATGTCTAGCGATGTATCTGCAACAAGTAATGAAGAGTTCATCAAGCTGCTGCCAGACAACGGGGATGGCATCTTGCGGCCCTGCCAGGGTGATACGTATATGAATAGTATCGACAATTCAAAGGATGTTGACCATGGCCGAGACGCCTGTGTCATTGGACGTGCTTGGGCTGACTGCACAGATCGTGGCTGCTCATGTTTCCAACAACAGTGTCGGTTCCGATGTGCTGCCCACCTTGATCCGCGACGTCTATTCGACATTGGCTGGCATGGGAAACAACACCGCGGCCGCCCCGGAACCGGCCGACAAGCGCCAGCCAGCCGTGCCGGTCAAGAAGTCTGTCTTTCCTGACCACATCATATGCCTGGAAGATGGCAAGAAGCTCAAAATGCTCAAGCGGCACCTCAAGACCGCTTTTGGCTTGAGTCCCGACCAGTATCGGGAACGGTGGGGTCTGCCCCAGGATTACCCGATGGTGGCGCCGAGCTACGCCAATCACCGGTCTAAGCTGGCCAAGAAGATCGGCCTCGGCACCAAGCCACGGGAGAGCATGCGGTAGTTTCCACCGTGATCGGATAACCGGCGATACGGGCCCGTTTCCAGAAGCGGCCCAGTCGACGATGCCCCAACCGCCCCGCCGCCTCACGCCTTTGACCGCCCTATCCGGAATCGGCTACGCGGGCTTATGGAATCGCGCATAGAGCGCATCTGCGTCGAGCAAGGGTTGAAGATGACCGGTCAGCGCCGAGTGATCGCGCGCGTGCTGTCCGAGGCGGAGGATCATCCCGACGTGGAGGAGCTGTATCGGCGGGCGTCCTTCCTGGACGGGCGGATCTCGATCGCCACCGTCTATCGCACCGTTCGCCTCTTGGAGGAGCGGGGCATTCTGGAGCGACGCGATTTCGGCGGCGGCCGGGCACGATACGAGCCGACCGAGCATGGCCGCCACTACCACCTGATCGACATCGACACCGGCCGGGTTATCGAGTTCGAGGGCGGTGAGCACGAGCAGCTCATGGCGCGGATCGCGGAGGGGCTGGGCTTTGATCTTGTGTCGACCAGGCTCGAGATCTACGGGCGCCGAAGCGGCACTGCCAGCAAAGTCGAGATAGCCAACGACTTAGCCGAGAGGACGCCAAACGGCGCTGCACTCCCATGACCGCAGGGGTCAAGATTAAGCCCCCACCAACCGCCGCGAGTCCTGGTTCAGGCGGCGGTCTGAAGCGTCATGGCCCGCCTTTGGGCCCGGATGACGGTCCTGGTTTCGGCGAGTTGCGGGCTGGGCATCTCGGGGTTCGGATTGCTGCGACGGAGGCGGAGATCGACGCCGTGCAGGCGCTTCGCTGGCGCGTGTTCTATGGGGAAATGAAGGCCGAACCCTCGGAAGCGGCGCGGGTGCTGCAGCGCGATGTGGACGCGTTCGACGCGGTCGCTGATCACCTGCTGGTGGTGGATCACGCGATCGGGCCGGGACCTGAGGGGGTGGTCGGCACCTATCGGCTGATCCAGCAGGCGGCCGCTGAGCAGATTGGACGGTTCTATTCCGATGACGAGTACGACATCTCGCCCTTGATCGGGGGTTTCCAGGGCAAGCTGCTGGAACTTGGCCGGTCATGCGTCGACGCACGCTATCGCAGCCGCGCTGCAATGCAGCTGCTGTGGCGGGGCATCGCAGCCTACGTGTTTCGCCATCAGATCGACCTGATGTTTGGGTGTGCGAGCCTGCCCTCCACCGACCCGGACAAGTGGGCGGCCGAGTTGACCTACCTGTACTACAACCACCTCGCACCACCGGCGCTGCGTCCGCGTGCGTTGCCGCAGCGTCATGTGGAGATGCGGCGCATGGACCCGCAGGACATCGACTCCCGTCGGACGCTCGCCAGCCTGCCGCCGTTGATCAAGGGTTATCTGCGCCTGGGATGTTTCATCGGCGACGGCGCTGTCATCGACCGGCAATTCAACACGACGGACGTGGCTATCGTGGTGAAGACCGACCTGATCACCGACAAGTACTACAGGCATTACGAGCGTCAGCTTCGCGACGCGCTGGATTAGAAAGGGATGTTCAGGTTGGCTCAGAAAGGGTTGGGGGACACTGCCCCCCAAACCCCCTGCTGGTGTGAGGGGCCCCAGATCCCGGTTCCTCTAGCGCCTTCCTCAAACAGCCGTTGCGGTCTCAAGGTCTGGGCGTCTGATGTCCCTGACCAAGTGGGCTTGGGGGCGAAGCTCCTAGCCTTGCTGACTCGACCCACTCGCGTTCCATTCTAAGCCCTTGCTAACCGCAGAAACGGGCTTCCGAATCCCTACAGGCACGCTATTTCGAAGTCTCCGCAGAGAGTGGTCCAGCGGCCCACCTCTGTCCTATTTTGACGTCGGATGGCGCGGCTTTGTGCTGGGCGTTCTCGCGGCCGGGGGGATGCCACCGCTTACGATGCTGCCGCTGACGCTGCTTGCTCTGGCCGGTCTGGTCTTGCTGCTCGGACGCGCCCGCAACGCGTTCGTGGCCGGGTTTGCTGGGCTGGCCTTCGGCATCGGTTACTCCATGGCTGGCCTGTACTGGATCACGGACGCCATATTGGTGATGGCGGACCAGTTCTGGTGGGCGGTACCGATTGCTGTGCCGCTGCTCTCCTTCGTGCTTGGCTTGTTTGTGGCCCTGCCCTGCGGCGTTGCCCGCCTCGCGCCGTCCGGCTGGCGGAGGGTATCGTGCCTTGCAGGCGCCTGGGTTTTGGGCGACCTCGCACGCCAGTTCGTGTTGACGGGCTTTCCCTGGAACCTGGTCGGAAGCGCCTGGGAGATGCCAGGGACGCTTGGGCTCGTGTTTATGCAGCCGGCCTGCTGGGTCGGCGTGCACGGCCTGACCTTAGGCACAATCGTCGTTGCCGGAAGCTTAACGCTCGGGGCGGCTGGGCGTCGGGTTGCCTGTGTGCTGCTCGTCGTCTGGGCCTTGGCTGGCTATGGGCATTTGCGGCAGGCGGTTCCTGCATCCGGCATGAGCGCAGTCCTGGTTCAGGGCAACGTGTCGGAGGCCGACCACCGGGATCACGGCGGGGAGCAAGGCTGGGCTGACCGGGTGTTCGACCGGCATCTTGCCCTGACACGACAGGGAGTGGCGCAGGCCCAGGCGCTTGAGCCTAACCGTCCGACAATGGTCGTGTGGGCGGAAACAGCGAGCCCCTACGCTTTGGCCCAGGACAACGCAGCCCGGCTGGCCGTCGCCGATGCGTCCTGGCCCGCGGTCATGACGCTTGCCGGCACCGAACGGTTCGAATCGCAGAGCATCGCCCATAACAGCTTGGTCGCCGTTGGACCCGGGGGCTCAATGGCGGGCTTCTACGACAAGACCCACCTCGTTCCGTTCGGCGAGTATTTCCCGGCCTATGCCCATTTTCTATTGGGCGAGCAGGGGTTTACGCCCGGCCCGGGCTTGCGCACGCTTTACCTCCCGGGACTGCCCGCGATAGGGCCGTTGATCTGCTACGAGGCAATCTTTCCGGCGCGGGCCGTCCAGCCAGGGACCCGCCCCGGTCTTCTGGTCAACATTACCAACGACGCGTGGTTCGGCGGTTCGGCAGGGCCATGGCAGCATCTGGCGGCAGCTCGAATGCGCACGGTGGAGGAGGGTCTGCCTATGCTGAGGGCTGCCAACACAGGTATTTCCGCCGTGATAGACGCCAATGGCCGGATCATCGCGAGCCTCGGACTCGACAAGGCAGGTGTCGTCGTGGCCGAGGTGCCCGGGGCGTTGACGCCCACCATGGCTAGCCGTTTTGGGCTGTATGTTCCGCTGCTGCTCGCCCTGACGGCGGTTTTGACAGCAACCTTACGGCGTTCGCCGCTGAAATGATCAAAATTTAGAATAAACTTTGGAATTGCGAAAAGTTTATTGACTATTGGAGGTTGTGCGATTATTCGTTCTCGACGATGGCGTCTCTGATAGTTATCGAAAGAGCCTGTGTTCATGGCGCGTAACGCACCGTCGTTTGAGGGATCTACAGCCGAGATCGCGGAGAGTCGGCCCAGCCCAATCGATGTCCATGTCGGCTCCCGCATACGCCTGCGCCGGACGCTGATGGGCATGTCCCAGGAGCGGCTGGGTGAGGCGCTGGGTCTGACTTTTCAGCAGGTTCAGAAATATGAACGCGGGGTCAACCGGGTAGGCGCGTCCAGGCTGTATGACCTGTCGCGCGTTCTGGACGTGCCGATCAGCTTCTTCTTCGATGACATGCCGGACAACTCCGGCAACGGCGCCGGGGTAACCCACGTCGCAGGCTTTGCCGAACGCGGCGAATTCGGCGGACAGGGCGATGATCCCCTGGCCAAGAGAGAGACGTTGGAGCTCGTCAGGGCCTACTACCGGATCATCGACCCGGCAGTCAGGAAGCGTGTGTTCGACCTGATCAAATCCATGGGACCAGCCGAAGCCGCCGTCTGAGCGATCAGCCTGGCTCCGCTCGGAGCTGCGGGTTATCGAAGACCGGGTTTTTTACCCGATGGATCGCATCGATCAAGGCTGCTGCCAGGTCGCGTTTCTCATGCTCGCCCAAGGCTGCGGCCACCTCGAGCCATTGTCCACGGGTGTTAAGAAACAGGGCTGGAACTCGCCCTGGGCGTTCTTGAAGCGTCACGTTCAACCAGAACGGTGCCAGGCTGTGTTCGCTCGCCCGGCCTCGCGCATCCGTGCGCAACACGCGCATCGACCGGTCGGATAGAAGCAGGAGTTCGCGTTGCCGACGTGACCTGGCATGTGTGCGCAGGAGCACGATGGCAAGCAGTATCTCGCCGCCGTTGAAGCCGGCAATCGGCCATGCGCCTATGTACCAGAATACTGAGGTTGTACAAAGGCTGAGGAGGCACATCGAACCGATGACGATGCGCAGGCCCCTCGCCGACAAGCTTCGATGCGGCGTGACTTCGGCCTCGAAGACGACCTGATCCTGCTCTCTGTCGCTCATGACGCCTATGTAGTGTGAGGTAGCGGTGTTGAAGGCTTAATACGTTCCCTCAGGCTGCCCAAGCTTTACATGTGTTCACCGGCAAGGCTGCATGACATCCAAACCGACGCCAGCGCCAGCTTCGCGCATGACACGTGCGGAGGTGCGCAGCTTCATCGAGGCCCTCGCATCGGCACGGCCGGACGCGGAGACGGAGCTCGCGTTCTCCGACCCCTACACCCTGCTCGTCGCCGTGGTACTCTCGGCGCAGGCGACCGATGCCTCCGTCAACAAGGCAACGCCTGCTTTGTTTGCCGAAGCTCCCGACCCAGCCTCCATGGTCCGCTTGGGTGTAGAGGGGGTCGGGCGGCATGTTCGATCGATCGGGCTCTGGCAGGGCAAGGCACGCAACGTGGTGGCGCTTTCCGAGGCGCTGCTCCTGCTGCATGGCGGCCAGGTTCCGCATGATCGGGCAGCTCTCGAAGCGTTGCCGGGGGTTGGCCGGAAGACGGCGAACGTCGTGTTGAACGTTGCCTTTGGGGAGGCGACGATGGCGGTCGACACGCACGTGTTCAGGCTTGGCAATCGTACCGGTCTGGCCCCTGGAAAGACGGCGCGCGAGGTCGAGGACGGGCTTGTCCGGCGTGTTCCCGCCGAACTGCTTCGGCCGGCCCACCACCTGCTGATCCTGCACGGCCGATACGTCTGCAAGGCGCGCGCGCCGGAATGCTGGCGATGTGTGGCCGAACGCTGGTGCCGTTTCCGCCACAAGATCGAAGCTGGCAGGGTGGCCGCTGAGCGTTAGCATGCCGGGTTCGCCACCCAGACCGGTTGACGCAGAGTGTCCGCGAGTTGGCGGACCTCAAACCGGCCTAGGTCATGTTTTGGCGAGCGATTTCGTCACTCCGACCATTCCAGTCTGCGTGACATTGCTCTAAACGCGCCGTCAAGGCTCGCGCCAGACGGTTACTTGTGCTGCTCCATGTGTCTTCCGCGCGAGGTGATCGATGTGCACGGTTTCAAGGCGGCCGGTTTCCGCGACGATCAGCGTTCCGGATGCAACCCAGCCGGCCTCACGCAGGGCTTGCAACGCCAATGGTATCAATCCCCTGCCGTAAGGCGGATCGAGAAACACTATCGTCTGCCGTGCGCCCCGTGGCGCCCGTAACACGTCGGCTTCGATCACGCGCGCGCGGCTGGCAGCGTTGCAGGACGCCACGTTCGTTCCCAAGATTCTAAGCGCCTGAGCGTTGTTCTCGATGAACACCACCTGGGCGGCTCCACGAGACAGGGCCTCCAGCCCGAGAGCTCCCGTGCCTGCAAACGCGTCGAGCACCGAGGCGCCGTCCAGAAGCGCGCGGCCGCCCCAGGATGCGTGCACGAGCATGTCGAAGATAGCCTGGCGCATGCGCTGCGCGGTGGGTCGCGTTGCTTGACCCTCGGGAGAGATCAGGGTTCGTCCGCGCCATGCACCGGCTATGATGCGCATTCGACAGGTGCGAATGGAGGTTGCCCGGCTGCACCACTCACGACGGGAAGGCTATCCAGCTGCTGGTAGCTGCTCACGGAGGACTTTCGGCGGCACCTCGGCGATGCCGCCGCGCTCCAGGTTGCCGAGCTGGAACGGGCCGTACGCGATGCGGATCAGCCGGGTGACCGACAGGTTCAGGTGTTGCATCACCTTGCGTATTTCTCGGTTGCGGCCTTCGCGCAGCGACACCGTGAGCCAGGCGTTGGTGCCCTTGCGGCTGTCCAGCCCTGCCTCGATGCCGGCATATCTGACCCCGTCGATCGAGACGCCACGGGCCAGCGCGGCCAGCGCCTGCGGCTCGATCTCGCCGTGCACGCGCACCCGGTAGCGACGTATCCAGCCGTTTGACGGAAGCTCCAGCTGGCGGGCCAGCGCGCCGTCGTTGGTTAGCAGCAGCAATCCCTCGCTGTTGAGGTCCAGACGGCCGACGCTGACGACCCGCGGCATCGACTCGGGCATTTTCTGGAACACGGTGGGGCGGCCTTCAGGGTCCTTATGCGTCGTCAGGACTCCGTCTGGCTTGTGATAGCGCCACAGTCGGGCGCGGGCCGGCGGGTTCACCACGACGCCGGCAGCCTGCACGATGTCGCCGGAGCCGACGAAAGTGGCCGGATGCGTCACGGCCGCCCCGTTCATGCTGATGCGGCCTTCCTGTATCATCCGCTCCGCATCGCGCCGGCTCGCAACACCTGCGCGGGCCAGCCATTTGGCGATGCGGTCGCCCTCCCTCGGCGCGGCAGGCTCCTCGGTCAAACGCAAGCAGCCTGTATGAGGGCCCGGAAGATCAGCGCGTCGCCTGGGTCGATGAGGAACTCCGGGTGCCATTGCACGCCCAGGCAGAAGCGGTGACCAGGGTGCTCGACTCCCTCGACCACGCCATCCGGCGCCGTCGCGTTCACCCGCGCCCCGTGACCCGGCGTGCGAACGGCCTGGTGGTGCGACGTGTTAACCTCCATGACGTCGACGCCCACGATGCTGTGCAGCAGCGTGCCGGGACGGATGCTCACGCTGTGCCCAGGCTCGTGCCTTGGATGTTTCTGCTCGTGGTCGGACGCCCGCGGAAGTTCGGCTGGGATGTGCTGGACCAGCGTGCCGCCCAGCGCCACAGCCAACAGCTGCTCGCCGCCGCAAATGCCCAGCACCGGCATATTCCTGGCCAGGGCGCCTTCGAGGAGCGCGCGTTCTGCGGCCGTGCGACCATGCTTGAGCGTGACCGCCTGGTGGACGTCGGAAGCACCGTATAGAGCCGGATCGACATCGAACGCGCCCCCGGTCACCACCAGGGCGTCGAGCGAGTCCAGCAGGTCGGCGGCCAGATCGGGATGGTGCGGCAAGGCCAGGGGAACGCCGCCTGCCTGGGCGACTGCATCGGCATAGTTTGTACGAAGCGCGTACCAGGGATAGACGGAGTAGCCGCCCTGCTCCGGGGGTCTAGGCTGTTCGGCATCGAGGGTGATGCCGATGAGGGGTTTGCGACGCGGTGCCATGCCGGGAGTGCTACTGATAGCAAGCGGTTCTGGACAGGGCAAAAGCATGGGGATGGAGCTGGCGCTGGAGGAGGCGCGGCGTGCAGGCTCACTCGGCGAGGTGCCGGTGGGCGCGGTCGTGACGGGACCTGACGGCAGCGTGCTGGCGCGGGCCGGGAACCGCGTCGAAGCCGAGCACGACGCTTCCGCGCATGCCGAGCTGTTGGCCATGCGAAGCGCAGCGGCGCGTCTCGGCAACGCACGGCTCCTCGGTTGTGATCTTTGGGTCAGCCTTGAACCATGCGCGATGTGCGCCGCCGCCGCCGTGCATTTCAGGCTGCGCCGGGTGGTGTTCGGCGCCTACGATCCCAAGGGTGGCGGAGTTGAGCATGGCGCCCGCGTGTTCGCAGCGCCTGGCTGTCTGCATAGACCCGAGGTGGTGGGCGGCATGCGGGAGAGCGATTCGGCCGACCTGCTGCGCCGCTTCTTTGCCGAACGGCGGTAGCGGGCACACCCGCCTCACAGCCTCCAGCGGTTAAGTTGTTGGACACCAGAAACCGGTAAAGTGTCGCTGTGAAACGGCAGCAGTGCAGGTTGTTCGACGGAGGTGAACGGGCGTGTTGATGCTTGCCCATCCTCCGTGGCTCGCGTGGATCGTCGTCGGCCTGATCGTGTCGGCGGTCCTGGGATGGCGCGCGACTCGGCGGCCGCTGGGTGGCGCGCGCGCGACCCGACAGGAAACGGTCGACCTGTTTCGTGGCGCCCGGATCGATCCTCTGACGGGCCTGCCCAACCGGCAGAGTTTTACCAACGCGCTCGCGGCACGCCTGGCGGGCGACTCGCCCAGCGCGCTGCTGCTGATAGACCTGGACGGTTTCGGCGAGCTGAACACTAGCCACGGCCACCGTGCGGGGGACGAGGTGCTGGTTGCTGCGTCAGACCGGCTGCGCCGGATTTCGCCTGACCTTCACCAGCTCGGACGGCTGGGGGGCGACGAATTTGCCCTGGTCCTGGACGCGGCGGGCGGAGCGGCTGCGGTGGAGCTGGCGGCTGTTGGCGTGCTGCGCGCGATGACGGAGCCGTTGCGCACCGGGCCGCATGATTTTGCCTGCGGTGTCAGCCTCGGCATCGCCCTGGCGCCGGATCATGGGCGCGATCCGGACACCCTGTTGAACGCAGCCCAGTCGGCGCTCTGCCAAGCAAAGGATGCAGGGGGCGGCACCTGGACGTTTTTCGACCTTGCGCGCGGCCAGGCCGAGCGGATGCGCACCCAGCTGATGGAGGAGCTTCGGGTTGCTGTGGGGGGCAGTCAGATAACGCCGTATTACCAGCCGATCGTCGAGCTTCGGACCGGTCATGTCGTCGGGCTGGAGGTGCTCGCCCGGTGGGAACACCCCACGCGTGGGCTGCTAGTGCCGGATACCTTCATCCCGATGGCCGAGGAGATGCAGCTCGCCGGCCTGCTCAGCCAGGCATTAATGCGTCGCGTCATCGCGGACGCGCGAGAATGGTCTCCAAGACTGTATTTCGCGTTCAACGTGTCGCCCGGGCAGTTGCGGGAGCTGATTGCGATGATCCGCACGCCGCCAGCCTGGCCAGAAGGCGTGCTCGATCCCTGCCGGCTGGAGATCGAGGTCACTGAAAGTGCGATGATCGAGGACATCGACATCGCGCGCGAGGTGATCGGTTTGCTGCAAAGCCGCGGCACCCGCGTGGTGCTCGATGATTTCGGCACCGGCTTTTCCAATTTCCTTCATTTGCGCGAACTGCCGTTCGACCGAATCAAAATCGACAAGAGCTTCGTCATCGACATAGCGCATGACCCGCGTGCCGAGGCCTGCGTGCGTGCCATGCTGGCGCTTGGTCACAGCCTCGGCGTGGACATGGTGGCCGAAGGGATCGAGAGCGCCGAGACGGCTTCGTTCGTCACAGCGCTCGGCTGCCGGTTCGGACAGGGTTTCCACTACGCCGAACCGGTGCCTTCAAGCAGCGTGGCCGCGCTTCTGCGGCGCCTTTCGGCCGATGCTGCCATGCGGCTGGCTGCGGTGGGTTGACCTCGCTTGGGACGATCGGTGCCGCACGGCACGGCCGGTGGACGGCTTGGCGCTTGTCTGGCGATTGAGCCGGTCTAACTACCGCCCATGCAGCGCTTTTTCGACACCCAATCCGACCCTGTAGGCTGGCACGGCACGACCATCCTCTGCGTCCGCCATGGCGGACGCGTGACGATGGCTGGCGATGGCCAGGTTACGATGGGTCAAACGGTTGTGAAGGGAAACGCCCGCAAGGTCCGTCGGATCGGGACAGACGGCAGCGTGTTGACAGGGTTTGCCGGCGCTACCGCCGACGCGTTCACCTTGCTGGAGCGGTTGGAAGCCAAGCTGGAGCGGTTTCCCAGTCAGCTGGAGCGCGCTTGCGTCGAGCTCGCCAAGGATTGGCGCACTGATCGCTATTTGCGCCGACTGGAGGCGATGATGGCGGTCGCTGATGCCACGCATAGTTACACGCTGACAGGCAACGGCGACGTTCTCGAACCGGAGGACGGGGTGATCGCCATAGGCTCAGGTGGAAACTACGCGCTGGCCGCCGCTCGCGCGCTCATCGGCATAGAGGGGTTCACGTCGGAAGAGATTGCTAGGCGAGCGATGGGGATCGCCGCCGATATCTGCGTCTATACCAACAGATCGCTGATTACCGAAACTCTCTGATTGACCGCTGTCACAATTCTCACACACTGCCGAACTGACATTTGACTGTTGAAAGCTGACATCTGACCATGGCCGACTTCACCCCGCGCGAGATCGTTGGCGAGCTGGATCGCTTCATCGTGGGACAGGGCGACGCCAAACGCGCAGTCGCCATCGCGCTTCGCAACCGCTGGCGCCGCGCGCAATTGCCCGACGATCTACGCGACGAGGTGTTACCGAAGAACATCTTGATGATCGGCCCGACCGGCTGCGGCAAGACGGAGATTGCTCGCCGTCTCGCACGCCTGGCGCAGGCGCCGTTCCTGAAGGTGGAAGCGACCAAGTTCACCGAGGTGGGTTATGTCGGCCGCGACGTGGACAGCATCGTGCGCGACCTGGTCGAAATCAGCCTCAACATGCGCCGGGAGACTAGCAGGCGGGAGGTGGCCGCCCGTGCCGATCAGGCCGCGGAGGAGCGGATCGTCGACGGCCTGGTCGGCGCCACTGCGAGCGCCGATACCAAGGGGAAGTTCAGGCGCATGCTCCGGTCGGGCGAAATGGAGGACAAGGAGATCGACGTTCAGATCGCCGACACGGCGACCATCGGCCAGATCGACGTGCCAGGCATGCCACCTGGCCAGATGATCAACCTCGGCGAGATGATGCGCGGCATGATGGGGGGCCGGACCGTCCAGAAGCGGATGAAAGTGGCCGATGCCCGTCCGGTGCTGGCGCGCGAGGAAGCCGACCGCCTGGTCGATGCCGAGCGGCTGACCAAGGACGCGGTCGAGCACGCCGAAAACGACGGCATCGTCTTCCTCGACGAGATCGACAAGGTGTGCGCCCGGACGAGCGAGGGCGGCTTCCGCGGCGGCGACGTCTCGCGTGAGGGCGTGCAACGCGACTTGCTGCCACTCATCGAAGGCACTACCGTTTCAACAAAATACGGGCCGGTAAAAACCGACCATATCCTGTTCATCGCCTCGGGTGCCTTCCATTTGGCCAAACCAGCCGATCTGCTGCCGGAGTTGCAAGGCAGGTTGCCGATACGGGTGGAACTGGCACCGCTCGGCCGCGCCGATCTGCGCCGCATCCTGACCGAGCCGGAGCACAACCTGCTGGCGCAATATGCGGCGCTGATGCAGACCGAGGGCCTGGTTCTGGAATTCGCCGAGGACGCGATCGACGCGCTGGCCAACTTGGCCGCCGACATAAACGACCGGGTGGAAAACATAGGCGCACGCCGGCTGGCCACCGTGCTGGAGAAGCTGTTGGAGGAGGTCAGCTTTTCGGCTTCCGACCGTGCCGGCGAAACGGTCCGTGTAAACGCAGCCTATGTGACCGAGAAGGTGGCGCCGCTCGCAGCCCGTGGGGATTTGAGCCGGTTCATTCTTTGACGGCGGAACTGCCGAAGCTGCGCGACACGATCGCGCAGTTCCGGCTCGATGCGCGCCGCAAGCTTGGCCAGCATTTCCTGCTCGACGAGAACCTCACCGCCAAGATCGTCCGACAGGCCGGCGCGCTTGCCGGGCGCCACGTCGTAGAAGTTGGTCCCGGTCCTGGCGGCCTGACCCGCGCGCTGCTTGATACGGACGCGGCGCGGATTTCCGCCATAGAGGTCGACCCGCGCGCCGTGGCTGCCATCCACGCTTTGACCGACCACTTCCCGGAACGCCTCTGCGTCGTCGAGGCAGACGCGCTCGAAATTGATCTGACAGCGATCACGCAGTCACCGCGCCAGATCGTCGCCAACCTGCCTTACAACGTTGCAACACCGCTATTGATAAGCTGGCTGCGCCAAGCTGCCCTGTGGGAACGCATGACGCTGATGTTCCAGCTCGAGGTGGCAGAACGAATCGCGGCTGAGCCTGACACCGCCGCCTATGGCCGGCTCTCGGTGTTGGCGCAATGGACCTGCGCCGTCTCGCTTCTGATGCGCGTTCCGCCATCGGCGTTTACGCCACCGCCGAAAGTGTTTTCCGCCGTGGTGGGTCTTGTGCCAAAACCGACGCAGCCCGGCCCAGAGCTGTTCAGCGCCATGGAGCGCCTGACCGCATCGGCGTTCGGTCAGCGGCGAAAGATGCTTCGGGGATCATTGAAATCGTTGGGTGGCGAGAGATTGCTCGAACAGGCTGGCATAGCACCCGAGCGTCGAGCGGAAACCCTGTCCGTCGATGAGTTTGATTTGCTTGTGAAACTCATCTGACATAGTGAGAGACCGATCGGCCGACACGCAGGACGTTTCGAACCGGTTCATCCTCTGCGTAAAAGCTACAACAAGAGCGTCAATCCAGCGCCGCTTCGAGCCCCTCGCGTATCCGTTTCGGAACGGCTGAGGTGATCTCCGGGCGGCCGATTTCCGTGTAGATCTCATACTGCCCGGCGATGACCGCCTGCAGGTCAGGAGCTGCCCCCGCCGCCTTTGCCTGCCCGTGAATTGGGCGTTTGAACACGATCGGCCCGGCCGGGAGGTTCAGCCGGCGAGCGATCTCCGGATAGACCGGCCAGTGCAACCCTTCCGACAACGCGTCCGGTATGTCGCCAGGCACGGCAGCCTCCTGCCCGATCAGGCCGGCTTGCACGGCAACCATATGGGCCACACGGGCCAGCACACACATGTGCGGATGATTGAGCGTGTACATGAAGCAGCCGTCGGTTCGCAGCCAGTCATCGACATACGGTCCAACGTCCAAACCTTCGGCTGACAGGGTTCGAAGCATGAAGTCGCACGCTTGAGCAAACGCATCAAAATAGCCGAGAGACTCGTACGTTGCGGCGTTGAAAAGACGCGCAACCCGCTGCTGCGGCAAGCCGAGCGAGAACGCAGCAGCAATGATGGCGGAATGCATGTGACGCAGCGCACCCGTTATCTGCTGGCCACCTCGCCGCAGATATATGCAGTCCGGCTGGAAGCCGTTGAAGACGATCGTTGGGAAGAACACGACGTTGCGATGCTTCTCGCGCAGCCGCTCAACGTTGAGGATTGCGTTGCTGTTCGGGTCTTTGACTTGCGAGACGATCAGGTCGAAATCATCGAGCTGGGCCGCGATCTCATCTTTCAGGTGCTTGTCGAGCACGCCTATGCGCCACGCTTGCACAGTCGCGTGTGGGCACAGCCTGGTAAACGCGTCCCCCAACCCGTCAGCCTGGCAATAGCCGAGGACGGCGATGCGTGGTGCGTGTGCGCTGCTGGCCATTATGCCCTGTCCAGCTCCTCTTCCTCACAGATCACGCCCTGGGCTTCCAGCAACTCCTGTTCCAGAAACGAACGGCGTTGCGTAGGCGGTGTCCTGATCGGCTCGCTGGCCGGCGAGGCCGACACGTTCAGCGCAGCGCCGAGGAAATGCCGCGCGAATATAGACATGACGTGGTCCACCGATTCCGGCCGAACCTCGCGCAGATCGTCCTCGTACAGGGCACGCCCCGCCTGCGGACCGGTGATGATCTCGTATGAGGGAAAATACGCCACGTTCTCTCGCTGCTTCGAAATCGTTCCGGCAACCACGCGAAGCACGGCCTTGCTGTAGGTTGTCGACACGAGCACGTGTGCGTCCTCGTAGGTTGCCATCAACGCTACTGGCGAGACGGTCAGGATGATTTTCACGCCCGGGTTGACCTTACGCAATCTGTCGATGAAGGCCAGCATGTCGGCCTCCACTTCAGCCACGCTGAAATTGTGGAAGGCGTAATCGGCCCCGTCCTGGCTCTCTGCCACCACGCCGGGCGCCAGGGGAAACACCGCGCCGTCAACGCGCGATTCCCACGCTTCAGTCAGTCCCAGCGTGAAGATGAACACGCGGCAGGTCTCAAACATCTCGCGCACAGCGGCGAAATGCACGTCCAGTTCGGTGCGGACCGCCTCCGCGCTCGGAAATCCGTCGGGTTCGATGTTGGGACGGAAAGGGTCGATGTAGCGTCCGTCGGCTCGTCGCCAGGCAACGTCGTGCGGATCGAACATGCCGTACGCCCGTCGGAACAGTTGGAGCAACTGCCTGGCGGTGTAGATGTTGCCAAATCGCGCCGGAAACACGCCGTAGCCGCGGGCCAGGGCGTCACCCTCGGCCGGCGGCTGTTCCGTGACGAGATAGGAAAACCCGCGCCGAACCAGCGTTTTGGCGATGTGCTGTGCAAAACAGCTTCCAGCCGTCGCCACGTTTTCCTGCTCTGCAATCGTGAACGGCACCGATATGACAGGGTCGATGTCGCTGACCGGCCGGCCAGCCATCGTACGGCGCCAGAACGTGTGGTTGGGTCGCCCAGTATACGGGTTGGTCATCGCCAGCACCTTTCGATCGAGCACTTCAACAAGGACACCACAAGGTGACTACAGGTATATTGTAACATCCAGCCTCCGGCCGCACCAGACAGGCGGCCGCGTGCCGAACGGTCATCCTGCCGTGACATCGGCGATGAGGGCCGTCTGCGACGAGGAGACCTCAATGGGTCCGCCGGCGGATGGCGATCCGCTCGAACATGAGGCCGAGCGGCCGAGCGTCGACGGACACCCCCATGGCCTGCGGCGACGGACAGGCCCGGTGCTGGAAATCGATGGTCAGCTCGCCAGACAAGGTCAGCTCGGGCGGCACCTGCACGTGAAGCCGGACCAGATCGTCTATATCGAATTCGGCCAGCCGCGTGCCGTTCACCGACACGGTGAGGGGGCGGGAGACCAGATGAGGTGGACGGACAAAGCCCTCGCCGATGATCTCCAGCCATAACGGCTCTCCCTGGAGGGGACAGGTCATGATCACCCGGCACTCTGTTCCGAGCGACCAGGTGCGCAGCGCTTCGGGGCGATCGAAATTCTGCAGCTGAAACAGACTCCAGTTGCCGCCTCTGCCGAACGTCACCTCGTTGATCACCGCACCCGGTGCGCGGGCCATGATGCGGCCGTCCACGTTCGACCGGCTGCCCCACTCCGGGTCGGCCAGCGCCGCACGCACGGCACGCAGCCCCGCATCCATGTCGGCCGGGTTGACCACGACAGGCGCGTGATGAAACGGCCGGCCGGGCGTCGGCAGCGAATGGCCGCGAACGTCCGCCTGCACGAGGTCGAGCCGTTGGAACAGCTTGATGAAGTAGTCGTCGTGCCAGGCGACCGGGGCCAGGGTAACGACGCCCGTACCCGGCCTGGCATAGATAAGCGCGGCCAGGTTGGATCCGAGATCTCCGACGACAACGTCGCTGTCCCTACATGCGGCCATCTGTTCGCCGAAGTCCGCCGAGGACGCGTCGAGAAATGCCGCACCGGCCTGCGCCAGCATCCCCCTGATCGGTTCGGCGTTCATTAGGCACCGTATGCTGGGCGGCGTGCGAAGGACGGCGGTCAGGGAGCGCCGCCTGAACAGCGGACCGCTGACGTCCCGCATCGCCTGGAGCACGCCAGGATGCATGGCTTTGCCGTTTACGCCGGCGATGTCGAACAAGGCGTCGAAACGGTAGACCGTTTCAGGGCGGATGCGCAGCAGGCGGCTCGGCTGCACGCCATAGGCCGCCAGGCTGTCCAACACCGACCGGGCGTATCCGCCGAACGACGGATCGACGATGCCGAAGGGCACGGCATAGGTGAAGCGCTGCGGCGCATGACGCTCTGCGAGCACGATCTTGGGCAGCATGTCGAGCAGCCAATGCCCCCACGTCCACTCGCCAAACCGGCAGGCAAGCAGACATGGCCTGTCCACCGCGACCGCGCCGGCTGCACGGGTACGCATGGAACCGACGATCGCTTCGAAGTCCTCGCCCGCGTTGGGCAGCTGTCCGGCGAGCAGCGCGTCCGGCGTCAGGACCAGGAACGACCCTTCTCCGTCCAGCAGAGTTCCAGGCGGGTAGCAACCGAGCTGCACGCTCGGCATCGCCTCCTCGCGGGCCGCGTAGCTTGTGTGCAGCCACCGTGCGAAGGCGGGAAAGCCGAGAGCGCGCGCGTTGAGGTGAACCAGCGGGTTGGTCAGGCTTGCCACCTCCGCCTGCAGCAGCGTTTGAGGCTGCCGCAGCAGCGCCGAAGCCGGCAGGAGAGGCGGCAGCTCGGTCAGGGTTGTGCAACTCGGTCAGGATCATCAAAGCGTGGCAGAAAGCCCGCCAGCAGCCCCATCACGGGCAGGAAAGCGCAAAGCTGGAACACCAGCCCTATGCTGGTCCGGTCGGCAAGCATGCCGAGGGCCGCAGCGCCCAGACCACCGAGCCCGAATGCCAGCCCGAACATCAGTCCGGAGACTGCGCCGACACGGCCGGGCATCAACTCCTGCGCATAGACCACGATGGCGGGGAAGGCGGAGGCCAGCAGCAACCCGATCGGAACGCTGAGCAGCACCGTTCCCACAAGACCGGCATAAGGAAGCGCCAGGGTAAACGGCAGCACGCCAAGGATGGACACCCAGATGATCTGCTTGCGCCCGATCCGGTCGCCGACCGGGCCGCCCAACAAGGTGCCTGCGGCAAAAGCGCCGGAGAACAGGAACAGGCAAAGCTGGGCGTTGTGCAAGGTCAAGCCGAACCGGCCTATCAGGTAGAAGGTGTAGTAGTTGGCCATGCTGGCCATGTAGAAGAATTTCGAAAGCATCAGCACGATCAGTATCGTCATGGCCAGGGCGACGCGACGCGGGGCCAGGTCGTGCACGGCGATTTCGGCCCGGCTGCTACGCGTCGAGGACTGGCTGCGGTACCACGACCCCACAAGGGTCAGAACGCCCATGCCGAGCAAGGCGGCCAGCCCGAACCAGACGAGTTCCCCCTGCCCGCCCACATGGGAGCCGTGCGACGCGATGACGAACGCGGCCATCAACGGGCCCAGGGCCGAGCCGGCGTTGCCGCCGACCTGGAAGATGGATTGCGCCAAGCCATGCTGGCCGCCTGAGGCAAGCCGCGCCACCCGCGAGCTTTCAGGGTGGAACACCGATGAGCCGATGCCGACCAGGGCAACCGCGGCCAGCACAACGGGATAGCTCGATGCCTGACTGAGCAGCAGCAGCCCGGCGAGGGTGGATGTCATGCCGACCGGCAGGGAGTAGGGCATCGGCCGCCTGTCGGTTACCATGCCCACCACCGGTTGCAGGACAGAAGCCGTCAGTTGGTTGACCAGCGTGATCGCGCCGATCTGGCCGAAACTCAAGCCGAAGCGCGCCTTGAGCGCCGGGTAGATGGCCGGCACCAGTGATTGGAGCAGGTCATTCAACAGGTGAGCGAGGCTGATGGCGCCCAGGATGGCGAACACCGTCCGGCTAGCCGCTTGGTTTACGGCCGGCGTCGGTCGTGACGTCAACGTCTGGCTCATTGGCCACTCCATCGCAGGCGGGCTTGCTGCGCGTATCGGATTGTATAGGTCAGCCCTGTGCACTGCACCAAAACACGCGTTCATGGCAGGGTTGCGTCTGCCATGCAGTGGTGGGACCAGTGCGGGCGCCGATGCGTTGAGCGGCAGTCGAGGGTCAAGTGCATGGGCAATGATTGGGCACGCAAGGTGGGCCAGATGCTGCGTCAGGTGCGCCCCGGCCTGGGCGCCCTGTCGAGCAGCCGTCTCGACCTGCCCAGGGGTGGGCTCGTCATCAGCAGCCCCGCCTTTGCCGATGGCGGCACGATCCCCGACCGCTACACGCAGGATGGCGAGGCGCTGTTTCCGCCGCTGGAGTGGTACGGGCTGCCAGAGGGCACCAAGTCGCTCGCCCTGATCGTGGAGGATGCCGACGCGCCATTTCCCCGCCCGCTCGTCCATGCGGTGTTGCATTCCATTCCGGTGACCCTGTCGGGCATCCAGGAAGGCGGCCTGGGGATGAAGCAAATCCGCGTCTCGCCGCTCGGTTTCAAGGTGGGGCGCAACTCGGTCGCCAGGGCAGGCTGGATGGCGCCATCGCCGGTTCCCGGGCATGGCCCGCATCGCTACGCATTCCAGCTGTTTGCTGCCGACACAGTGCCAACTTTCTCCAGCCCGCCTGGCAGGGGGCAGTTGCTGCGTAGCCTGAAGGGAAGCCTGCTGGCCGCCACTCGCCTGATCGGGGTCTACCAGCGACTTTGAACGTGGCGCGCGCTTGAAGCTGATGGGCAGGGCGCATATACACCGGCCCTTCGCGCACCCGGTCGGTATCGGGCGTGCCAGCATAGAGGTTCGCGCCATGAAGTCAGGCATCCATCCCGACTACCACGAGATCACCGTCATCATGACAGACGGGTCGAGCTATCAGACACGCTCGTGCATGGGCAAGGCTGGTGACACCATTCGCCTGGACATCGATCCGAAAAGCCACCCGGCCTGGACCGGCGTGCAACGCATGATGGACACGGGCGGCCAAGTGGCCAAGTTTAACAAGAGATTTGCTGGTTTGGGCGTAAAAAAAACCGATTAGTCGGCGTGCCCCGACCCTTGAACGGATCGGCCAAATTGACCAAGTCCTGCATCGTCCGGGGCGCTCTGATGAGGCTTCGGGGCGTGACGGACCGGCTCCTATCGGAGCGGTCCCGTTGACTAACAACCTTGCTGATGCAGGAGGTTTTACAAATGACTTACGATTTTGCGCCACTTTTCCGTACCGCGATCGGCTTTGACCGGCTAGCACGCCTGGTCGACTCGGCCTCTGAGGTCGCTGCAACACCGGCCTATCCTCCATATAACATCGAGAAGATAGGTGACGATGCGTATCGCCTGACCATGGCGATTGCCGGATTTGGACCAGAGAATCTTGAGATCGTCGTCAAGGAGAACACTCTCGTCATCACCGGTCGTCTGGCCGATGAAGCAACCAAGAGCGAGGTTTTGCATCGCGGCATTGCCGGTCGCGCGTTTGAGCGCCGGTTCGTGCTGGCCGACCACATCGTGGTCGACGGTGCCGACCTCAAGAACGGATTGCTGCATGTCGGCCTGAAGCGCGTTGTGCCCGAGGCCCTCAAGCCGCGCCGCATCGCCATCGGCAGCGCGCCCGCTGTGATCGCCAACGACGACGGCGCGGTTGTCGAGCACAAGGCGGCTTAACGAGCGGAGGAGCGGAGAGGCTGGCTTACAGCCTCTCCTTTCTTTTAAAGACGCTGTCCGCATGTCCGCGCGCGTCCTGCTTCTTAGCGATCATGCCTTCAGCGCGCTCGATCTCCTCGCGTAGTTCGGCAATGTATGCCTTCAAATCGTCAACGCTGACACTGTCCAGCACGGGTCTATCAAGCCGCTTTGGCCTGGATTCTTCCTCATCCGTCATCGAACCACCTTGACCGGCCGCATGGCCGCGGCCCATATCCCACGTGTCGCCGAATTTGTTGGCGCGCCCCCGACCCGGGCCTCACCTCATTCCAAGATGAACCCGACGGCGTGGCCGCGCTTACGCCGAAGGATGTTATAATGACTTTGCCCCTGATGCCAAAAGCCACCGCGGTCTGGCTGATCGACAAGACCGCGCTCACATTCACGCAGATCGCCGATTACTGCGGCATGCACCCGCTTGAGATACAGGCGATTGCCGATGGCGAGGTTGCTCAAGGGATTAACGGCTACGACCCTGTCGCCAACAGCCAGGTAACGGCCGGCGAGATTGAGCGCTGCGAGAAGGATCCCGAGGCGCGCCTGAAAATGTCGCCGGTCACGACGCATACGCCAAAGAAGCAGAAGGGTGCGCGCTACACACCGGTTGCAAAGCGAAACGACCGGCCTGACGGCATCGCGTTTGTGCTGCGCAACTACCCGCAGCTGTCCGAAGCTCAGGTGATCAAGCTGCTCGGTACCACCAAGGACACGATCCAGAAGGTGCGCGACCGCCAGCATTGGAACAGCGCCAACATCAAGCCGCGCGACCCCGTCATTCTCGGCCTGTGCACCCAGACGGACCTCAACGCCATGGTTGCCGCGGCCAATGATCGGTTGGCTCGCGAAGGAAAGGCGGTTCCGCCTTTGCCGCAGATCGAGACGGACGAAGCGGCCTGAAGCGGAGGGCCTGGTTTGCTCCAGGCCCTTGTACTCAGGAACTTCTAAGGCGCTCCATTTCTTCTTTGACCCGCAACTTCTCGAGTTTCAGTCTGGACAGAGCGGTGTCGTCTGGTCTCGGCCGATGATCCTCGTCGAAAATCTTCATCTCAAGGCTGGCATGCCGATTGCTCAGACTCTCAATACGGGCTTGTAGGCTCATGATGCCTCCGTGCTGAAGATCGCACCCGCTCGCCTGGGTGCCCTCAAACGGTAATACAGCGTTGGGTGCCGGCGCCATTCTAATCTGCGTTTCCGATCGCTTGAGTTGGGGGTGTCGCCTGCTCGCAGGCGTGGTAATCAGCGACGATGTTAACAGACCGAGACTCCCTGTTGCGCAAGCTTCATGAGCTTCGTAGCGAGCACAGGGATTTGGACACCGTGATCGCCCGTCTCGTGCCGCATCCGGTGGACCAGCTTCAGGTGCAGCGCCTCAAGAAGCGCAAGCTGCTGCTGAAGGATGAGATTTCCTGGCTGGAGAGCCACCTGATACCGGATAACATCGCCTGATGACCGCCTTCGCACCAGGCAGTGACCAGCCTCGAGTGGGCATCATCATGGGCAGCCAATCGGACTGGGCGACGATGAAGCACTCAGCCGACACGTTGGCGTTGCTGGACGTGACGCACGAGACACGCATCGTGTCTGCCCATAGGACACCCGATCGGCTGGCGGCGTATGCCAAGACGGCCCAATCGCGCGGGCTGCAGTTGTTGATCGCAGGCGCCGGCGGGGCTGCGCATTTGCCTGGCATGGCGGCCGCATACACCCTGCTTCCGGTGCTGGGCGTGCCGGTTGAGAGCCACGCGCTGTCCGGGATGGATAGCCTGCTGTCGATCGTGCAGATGCCGACTGGCATCCCGGTCGGCACGTTGGCCATCGGACGGGCCGGGGCGATCAATGCGGCCCTGCTGGCGGCATCCATCCTGGCGCTGGGTGATCCGGGCCTGGCGGGGCGGCTGGCCGCCTGGCGAGCGGACCAGACGGACGGGGTTGCCCTCGATCCCCAAGCCCTGTGAACATGTCGTGCACACCCCTGCCCCCAGGCGGGACGATCGGCATCATCGGCGGCGGGCAGTTGGGGCGCATGTCTGCGATGGCGGCCTCCCGCCTGGGCTATCGCACGCACATACTGACCAGCAGCCCCGACAGTCCGGCGGCACAGGTTTCGAATGGCGTCACGATCGGCAGCACTGACGACGCGGAGGCGATGTCTCGTTTCGCGGACCACGTCGATGTGGTCACGTTCGAGTTCGAGAACCTTAATGCTGCGGGCCTGGACGCCTTGGCAAGGCGCAGGCCGATCTATCCGTCCCCGGCCAGTCTGCGACTGACACAGGACCGGATCAGCGAGAAGAGTTTCATCAACGCCGTAGGCGCGTCCACCGGACCATGGATGCCGGTGGCCAGCTTTGGCGACCTCAGGACGGCTGTGGACCAGCTTGGCTTTCCGGCGGTGCTGAAGACCACGACGCTTGGCTATGACGGCCGTGGGCAGGCGATCCTGCGAGCGCCAGAGGATTTGCAGCCCGCCTTTGCCCGGCTGGCGCCGATGCCGTTCGTTCTGGAAACACTGATTGATTTTGCGTGCGAGATCAGCGTTATCGTTGCCCGCGGCCTGGACGGGACGGTTGTTGCGTTCGATGCGGTCGAAAATCGGCATCGGAATCACATCCTGGATTTGACGTTGGCGCCGGCCCAGGTAACGCCGAAGATACTCGCAAAGGCTCGCGACGTCGCAACCGACCTTGCGCGCTCCCTGGGGATAGTAGGCCTGATCGCAGTCGAGATGTTTGTTGACCGCAACGGTGCGGTGCTCGTCAACGAACTCGCGCCGCGCCCACATAATTCGGGGCATTGGACGATCGACGCCTGTCCGGTCAGCCAGTTCGAGATGCACATTCGGGCGGTTGCCGGGCTGCCGTTGCTGCCGGCCACGCGACATTCCGACGCCGTGATGAAGAACCTCGTCGGGCCGGAGGAGCTGGCGCTTTGGCCTGAGATACTGCGCACGCCGGGCCTGATCCCGCATCTCTACGGCAAGACCGACGCGCCGCCGGGGCGAAAGATGGGACATGTCACCCGGCTGTTTCCCAAAGGCTCGTTGCCGGGGCCTTTTGGCATAGCGGCTGCCTTGGCTGTTTTCAAAGCTCGGCCTTGATCGAGACGTAGATGCTGCGGCCTGGATTGGTCCAGAACAGCGGCTGGGATGGCGGCCCGATCGTGTTGCCGTCGTAGCCGATGATCCCCCTGTTGTCGAACAGGTCGTAGACGTGAACGTCGCCGCGGACGCGCCGGCTGGCGAACGGGAAGATGTAGCCGATATCGAGGTCGAACTGGTTGTACGACTTGATCGGGTATTGGTCGAAGGCGCCTTTCGCGGAGGTGTCGAGGGCATATTGCGGGCCGACATACTTGCCGATGATGATTGCATGCAGGTTGTCGTTGTCGCGGAACAAGCCGGTTTTGTCGTAGGTCAGGCCTGCAGCCGCGGTACGGCGCGGCGTCTGCGCGAGGTTGTTGCCGTTCGTGTAGTATGAGCTGTCGTTGAGGGACCCGTTCGCGTAGGTCGAAAAGTTATAGGGCAGCTTCGTCGTCTGTTCGATTTCCACGCCCTTGTAGTTGGCGCCGCCCTGGTTGAAGTAGGTCGTGGTCGGGCCCACCACCCGGCTGTTGATGAAGTTGGTATACTCGATGTCGTAGAGGTCGACGCCGAGGTTCAGCCATTCGCGGTCGATGACGATGCCCGTCTGATAGCTGTCGGTGGTGGACGGGCTGATCGAGGTGACATCGGTGGTGGCGAAGACGTTGATGGGCGGGGTGAGGAAGCCTTTCGAATACTGCACGAAGGCGGACATCCACGGCGCGATGCGATACCGCGCGTCGGCCGAAGGCAGTGCCGCGTTGTAGGTCGCGTGATCGTCGACCGGCTGACCGATCAAACCGATCGGGCCGTTCTGCGACCGCGTGACGGAGCTGTATTTCACCCCGGCGGTGACGGTGAGGTTCGGCAGCGGCGTCCACGCGAACTCTATGTAGGGCTGCACGGTGACCAGGACCGATTTGAAGCTGAACAGCAAGGGCGTGCCGCCGTCGGCCACCGGCGTGGTCACGTAGTAGTCGCCGCCTTGGCTCAGGTCGACCGAGTACTGGTAGCCGTCGAAGATTTCGCGCTCCACCCAGAAGCCTGCGCGTAGCTGCCCGAAGTCGAAATCCTGCGACGCGCGGAACACGTCGCCCACGGCGCGGAAGTTGAAGCGTGCGCGCAGGCCGGGCACGTCGCCGGTAAGGGTGCTGGGTGTGGAGCTGGCGCCGAGGTAGAACGGGCCGGTGAGATCGCCTTCGCCCAGGTTTGGACCGAGCCCGCCGACGTCTAGACCTTTGGAGTCGTGCTGGAAGTAGGAGGCGGTGTAGAGCTTGTTGTTGATGGTCAGCCCGTCGGCGACCAGGCTTTTCAGGCCGAGATACTCGAAGTCGGTGTGGTAGTCGTCCTCGTTCCACTTCCTGTAAGTTTGGGAATTCGGGTTGAAGTTCAGCGCGTAGCTGGGGCCGAACTGCTCGATGTTTGGCAGCGTCGCACCATAGGGGGTGAGCGTGCGGGCGTTGTCGAGGTTGCCCACGAAGCTCAGCTCGGTGTTGGCTCCAAGCGGCTGCTCGTATTTGAGGAACGCGTTGCGGCGGATCGTGTCCGTGCCGCTGGTTGAACCGCGCCCTTCCTCGTCCGACAGGTCGAGCAGGACCTTGCCGCCGTTCAGAGCGGGAAGCCTGCCGCTCTGGTATTCCAGGCCGAACAGTCGCGTGCCGTAGCTGCCAAGAGTGCTGTAGGGCTCGATCCTTTGCGTGTTGCCGAGGTCGGGGGACGCCAACTGGATGAAGCCGCCGAAGGTTTCCGACCCGATCGAGGAAGCTTCGCTCGGACCGCGCTGCACGGTGATCTTGCCGATATCGTCTTCCATGAAATAGGCGCCGGGCTGCGGCGCGCCGTTGAACGGGAAGCCGGGAATCTGGATGTCGTCGTAGAGCACGCTGAACTGGGTGTATTGCAGGCCGCGTATGCTTTGTCCGAAATCCTGCTGCAGGCCAGGACCGACTGGCGAGATGTCCGTGGCACTCGGCGTGAGGCGCACGAGGTCGTTGTAGTCCTCGGTCGGCACGGCGAGTTTCTCCAGCGTCTGCGCGCCGATGACGCTGGTTGGTTCGGTTTCGTCCAGCGAGGGAGCGCTCGGCGCCAGCTGCTGCGCGGGCGGCGTTGCGGTGACAGTGATCGACTCGGCCGTGGCGGCAACGGAGGACTGGGCTTGCGCGAGCGAAGCACTAGCGCCCAGCACAAGCAGCGTAACGACCGCCTTGTAACCCGTAGACTGCATTGACCTCTATCCTCCACAGCAGCCGCGTCTGTAGAGGAGAGTCGGGTATGGCATAAGCCAGAACTATGCTGCGCTCGGAGATCAACCAGGCCGGTTGTTCTTCGTGCAACGTCTTCTAAACTTCATCTGTATTTAGGCCGGGGTGGCCTGGACAAGCTGACGCGAAGCTGACAAGGTCCTCGGCTTAGGCTTTGGCGGATTTTGCGACGGTATCACTTCCGCACGCGCGCCTGCCGATCAATGGGTGTTTGCTGATCCGTCGGTCGCGCGCAGGTAGGTGTCGAACCAGGACAGCGCGCGCCGCTGGAAATCGGCCAGGTGGCCAGGGTCGCGCATCCTGTGCCCCTCGCCCGCGTAGACGACCGACGACGTCGGCACGCCTAGATCGCGGAGCGCGTGCCAGAACTCCATCGTTTGGGGGGCGGGACATTCGATGTCGTTCTCGCCCACCACGGCGAGCGTCGGTGTGCGCACCTGGCGAATGAAGGTCATTGGGGACGATTTGGCGTACACCGCGGGATCGGCGTACACCGAGGCGCCGAAATACGGGATCATCCAGGCGTCGATACCGTTCTCGCCGTAATAGCTCTGCCAGTTGGCGATGCCGGCGCCTGCCACGGCGGCGGCGAAGCGGTTGGTCTGGGTGACGGCGAACATGGTCATGTAGCCGCCGTAGCTCCAGCCGGTGAGGCCGAGCCGGTGGTCGTCGATGGGGGCGGCGCGCTCGGCGGCGTCCACGCCGGCGAGGATGTCGCGCAGGTCGCCGTAGCCGAAATCGCGCACGTTGCCTTGCGTGAACGCTTCACCCTGGCCGTAGCTGCCGCGCGGGTTGGGCAGGAACAGCGCGTATCCGGCATCGAGGAAGTGGCGCTCGTAGCCGTGGCCCACGAAGCGCGGCCGGTTGGCCCAGGCGGGGCCGCCATGCACCTCGGTGATCATGGCGAGCCTGGTGCCGGGCCGGGCGCCGTCGGGCAGCAACAGCCAGCCCTGGACGGCGTGGCCGTCGCTGGTCCAGTCGAGGGACCGCATGCGGGCTGCAACGCTTTGGCCGGCGTTGGCGTGGGTCAGGTCGTGCCACCGGCCGATTTCGCCCACCTCTATCTCCGGTGCGAGGAGGTAGGATTCGTGCGCGGCCGCGGCCAGCTTCGTGCGGCAGCCGGTCGATACCGCGGTGCCGTCGCCCTTGAGCACCTCCTGCGACGATGACAGCGGCTCGGGCATGGATTGTTGCGGGGTCGTGGACAGACGCATGACCTGCGTCTTGTCGGCGCGCAGCACGGAGGCGAGCAGGCTGCCACCGTCGCACGCCCAGTCCAGCGACATCACCGTCGCCGGCCAGTGTGGGGTGACGTTCGCGGCGGTGGCCTTGCCCGGATCAAGCGGCAGCACGATGGCTTCGCCGCCGGTGGCGCCGAAATCGCTCATCAGCCCGGCGATGAAGGAGACCGCGCGGCCATCCGGCGACACCTTGGGCTGGGCCAGCTGCTGCTGCGGGGTGGCCGGCGTGTAGATGACCCGCGCCGTGCCGCCAGCGTCGAAGGCATAGAGCTTGGCAACCCACCAATTGTTGTCTCCGTCGCCTGGCGCCGCGGTGCCGACGAAGCCGGCGCCGTCCGGGCGGGCGCTGTACTCGTAGACGAACAAGTCGGGCGGCGATGCCCAGCGCAACATTCCGTCCGGCTGCAGGGTGGCCAGGCGCTGCTCGTGCACGGCGGCGCCGAGTTCGCCGGTTTGGGGCGCACCTGCTTCGACGGCGCCGACCTCCTTGGTGGCGCCTGGCGTGGCGAGTACGGCGAGCTGGCCCGTGCGGCTGATGCTGAGGCTTTCGAGCGTGCCGTTGAAGGCGAGCCGGCGCGTGAGCGCGCCGGTTTGCGCGTCGGCCGTGTAGATCGAGTGCGCGTGGGAGCCGGGCGTGCGCAGGATGAAGGAGACTTTCTGCCCGTCCGGCGACGAGGCGAGGCTGGAGGGGGTGCAGTCGCGCACGGCGCCGCAGGGAAGTTTCAGGTTGGTGTCCGGGCCGCCGGCGGTGGGACGGATAACCACTGTCTGGATGTCGGCGGTTCCGGCCGGGCCTTCGTCGCCCTCGATGGAGGCGATACGGGCGCCGTCCGGCGAGATGGCGACGCTGAGGAAATCGTGGACGGGGGCTGCGGCGCAGAGGAGGAGGGCGGCGAGGCCGAGGGGGGTGCGGGCGCGACAATTCATCGGCGCAGTGAAGCAGGGTTGAGCGCGGCGCGGAAGGCAGGGATGGCTGGTTGGCTCGGAAGACGAAGGCCGGCACGGAGCGCGCACGCCGAAGCGACCCGCGTTTACGGGCGGGCTGCTGGTTCTATCGGACTGCGCGCAACGACGGCCTGGCCTGCTTCACCATCGCCGGCCTGGTCGGCGGGGGGCGTCGGGCGGGTTGGCGCCGGGCTCGGGCGTGTGGTGGGTGGGCGTGGACGAGTTCGGCTGGCGTTGCTGTCCCGGATTGGGTTCCGGGCGGCGGGGATTGGCTGCGCTGGCGGTTGGGCCGATGTTTTGGCCGAAGGTGCTGGCGACGGCTTGCAGCAGGTTTTCGAGCGTGGCCTTGTCAAGCGGGTTGGCCGGTCGGTCGTGATCCAGTTTTTCGACGGTTTCGCGGCGCAGGGTTTCGAGATGCGGGCTGTTCTGGGCGGCCTCGTCGGTGGGCGGGCGTGTTCGGGGAGCGCGATCCGACAGCGCCGGCGGCGGGCTTCGGCGTGCGGACAGCCGTCGGCGATATGGATTTCGAGCAGGATGGTTTGGCGCACGGCGCGGGAGATGTGGGCGAAGGCGCGGGCATAATCGGGCGTGCGGTGGCGAGCGCGTTCCTCGGCCCGTTCGATGGCGGCGGCGGACGAGCATGGGATAGGGGCGGCGGGCGGCGGGGCGGCCATGTCCTGCAAGGCGCGCTCGGCCGCAGTGCGGGCCAGCGTCATGCCGAGGTCGATCAGCTCCTGGCAGGTGCGCAGGTGTTGCGCGATGCGATCTTGCCGGCCGGACTGTGGGGCGTTGGATGGTTGGGCGTTCAGGGTGCGGCTCGGTGCGGGTGGCGGGGGTTGGATAGAGCATGGAGGGGCGGGGCTGGGCAAAGGAAAGGTTGTGGTTGGTTGCAGGCAGACGACACCGGTTGGACAGTCTGGCGGCAAAAGTGATGCCGGTGCACCGGGCACCCCGCCCTACGAGTCCACTCGCGTTCGTTGTTACGGACGGCCTTGGGATAGAAGAGGCGACGGTGGCGCCGCCCCTGGATTCAATCAGGATCAGAAACGGATCCAGACGCCGTTACGCCAATAGCCGCGACCTGTGTGTTCTCTCCAGGCGAACCGTTCACCGGGGCCCCAACGCCAGTTGTCGGGGTGCACGACGACACCGTACGCGGGAGGGTAGGCGTAGGGGCGGCGGACATGCCAGCACTGGCCTTCCGCGTTGCAAGCGATTGCCGCCGATGCGCTCGGGATTGATGCGGTGGCGGCGCCGAGGCCGAGCAGCGCGGTGAGGGCGATTTTGAAGGGGAGTTTCATGGGGGTCATCCTCGGTTGGTGGAGTAACGATTTGAGCGCGTTGGCGATGCCAGAGTTTCCGTGTTCGGGCAGAGCGTCAATGGGGGGGTAGGGGGTTGCTGCGTCCAACGCTGCTCCTCCGTTTGCAGCCTGTTTGCCGACCTGGTGAGTGGGTGCGAGCAGCACAGCATTCTGCGGTTGTCAGGGGAAGTAAAGGTTGCCTGCGGCCGCACGCTGCTTGCTCATGCCGACACGGTTGTTGAACGCATTAGACCGGTGACACAGAGTGTCCGCGAGTAGGCGGACCTCAAACCGGTTTAGGTCTTGTCTTGGCGAGCGATTTCGTCACCCCGACCATTCCGGTCTGCGCGACGTCGCTCCAGACCTTGGAAAGGCAAGAGATCGATGACGGTGTGACGTTCTCGATGGTTGCCACGCTTACCTGCAATCCACGATCTGATGTTCGGCAACTCCGAGAGGGCCAGCTTGGCCCATACTGTTCCTGGGCGATGCGGGCCAAGCCGTTGCGGCGACGCGTCTCCGTCAGCACGCCGCAAGCGCGGCCATCGCACGCTTCAAAAGTTTCGAGTTGCGACATGGTGCGATGCGGACTACGCCTGTATGGCAACGCTTTTGCTTGGGTCAAGGCGCGAATACCTGATAGGTCGCGCGCGCAGCAGGAGAGTTACACATGATTACAAGGTTCTTTGCGGCGGCGTCGATTGCGGCGGCCGCTATGCTTCGTGTGGCCGCAGCGGCAAGCATCGTTACGCCTGTGCCAGCAAGCGCGCATCCGAGTCAAACTGTTTCCATCAGCGGTAGCGGATTCGATTCCAGCGAAGCCGTTGACGTGTATTTCGACACGACCGATACACTCCTGGCCGTCAGCGCAGCCGATGGCACGCTGGCCGGATCGATTACAGTTCCAGCGTCTGCTGCCCCAGGTGCGCACAGCATCACCGCCATCGGCCGGCGCAGCAGCGATGCCGCTCAGCATGCGCTGACCGTCTCCACCGCCTGGACGCAATTCGGGTTCGGTGCGGCCCATGTCGGCGTAAATCCTTTCGAGAACACGCTCTCGACCAGCACTGCATCGACCCTTGGCACGCTATGGAGCCTATCCGCCGGAGCCACAGGCGGCACGCCGGCTGTCACCAGTGATCGCGTCTATGTCGGCACCAATTCCGGCGTTGCGGCTTTCCACACCGCCACCGGGGCCACGAGTTGGAACAAAAACCTTGGCGCAAACTTCACCGCGTCACCGACCATGGTCGGAAACACGCTGTACATCGGCGACCTTAGCGGCAACTACTACGCTCTGAACGCCGCCACCGGCGCCACCGTCTGGAAAGTAAAGCTCACCGGTGCCTTTTACGGCTCCGCCGTGGTTGCCAACGGCATCATATACGTCGGCAGCTATGCCGGCAGCTTCTACGCCCTGAAGGCAACGACCGGGGCCGTTGTCTGGAGCTACGCTCTCAGCAGCGGCACCGACAGTTCGGCCGCGCTGGCGAACGGCAACGTCTATTTCGGCGCCTTCGATGATAACATCTACTGCCTGAATGCTGCTAGCGGCGCGCTGGTGTGGTCCTACACGACAGGTGGCCATGTCGAGAGCGCGCCCGCCATTGCCAACGGCACGCTCTATGTCGGCTCGGACGACGCCAAGATCTACGCCATCGGCACCTCAGGCGCGAACGCTGGCTTTTTGCTTTGGTCGTACACCACCGGCGGGCAGATCTACGCCAGCCCGACAATCTACAGCAATCGGGTCTATATCGGATCGGCCGACGGCAAGCTCTACGCCCTGAACGCGCGCGACGGCTCGCTCTACTTCAGCTTTCCGACGAACGGCGTCGTGCGGTCTGCCGTGTCCGCAAACGGTGTCGTGTATTTCACGTCGCAGGACAATCTGGCTTATGCAATCACCACCTATGGCGGGGTCCTGGCGACAGGGTCCACCGGCGCCGATTATTTCGGTTCCCCCGCCGTGTCGGACGGCAGGCTGTTCATCGCCACGAGCGCCGGCACCCTCTACGCCTTCGCACCGAACGCCGGCAACGACTCCGTTCCCGCGCACGCGCCTAGGCCATCGTCCCTCCGGCCTGACTTTACCTTGCCAGTCACCCGCTGAACCGCTGGGAGGAAGGCGGGGAAAGCTAGCGCGAGTCAGGCTCCTACGGTGGCGGTCTTGACGCGTGCGGCGACTGTCATGTCTCGCTGCGGCTTGCGCAAAGACGGCGCAATGCCAAAGGGCATTGCACCCTACGGCTTGCGGGGCGGGTTGAGTGAAAGTGAAGCCCAGGCGGTGAGTGATGGGGTGCGGAGAGCACTCCATCCTACGAGACCCGCGTAGCAAGGGGTTATGCTGTCGGAATGACGAGCTATCGGCGCCGGCGCGTGGAAGGCGGCACATTTTTCTTTACCGTCAATTTGCTTGATCGGCGTAGCGACTTGCTTGTTCGTGAGATTGCCAGTTTGCGAAGTGCCGTCGCACGCACGATGGCGTTGCGCCCGTTCACGATCGACGCCTGGGTGGTGTTGCCGGATCATCTGCATGCGGTTTGGACGTTGCCCGACGGGGATGCGGATTTTTCGGTGCGGTGGACGATGATCAAGCGCGGGTTTTCCGGTTTGGTGCCGGATGGCGAGGGCCGGGGTGCGTCGCGCGCGTTGAAGGGCGAGCGCGGTGTATGGCAACGGCGGTTTTGGGAACACGCGGTTCGCGACGCGCGGGATTACGGGGCGCATGTGGATTACGTGCATTTTAATCCCGTGAAGCACGGTTATGTGGCGAATGCCGGCGATTGGCCGTTTTCGACGTTCCGCCGGGCAGTGGCGCGTGGTGTTTATCCGGCGGCCTGGGGTGGTGTGGATGCGACGGGTGCGTTCGGCGAGCGGTAGGATGGGGTGCGCTTGGGCACCCCATCGGGAGCGCCGGCGGTGTTATGCGACCCGCGCGGGGGCGTTGGGCCGATGGCGCGACACGAGGTAGCTTCGCAATGATCCGGCGAAAGTGCGGGATTACGCGCGAACGCCGCGTAATCCAGCGAATATCGTAGAGGGATATGGTTTACGGGAATCGGGTGAGTGGCGCAGCACCGAGGTGCGTGTGGGTGAAAGCGATGGGGTGCCAAGAGCACCCCATCCTACGCTTGCTAAATTTATAGGATTTCCGTTAGAGTCAACATACGTGCCAGTGGTCGTGTGGAACGCTATATCAGTGTAGGCACTTGGTATTCCGAAAATGCCTCCAATTGTTCCGAAAAACCCGGGCGCTTGCATTGCCGTTCCATACGGCTCGTCTGCCGACTTAGTCATAGTCGCAGGTCCACCATTGATCTGGTCAACGATGTGTCCTGAAGAGTTTACAAGTTCAATGCCTGTGTGGACGAATCCTACACCGCCGACTCCGGCAACTACAAATTGATGCACTTGGATCGACCAAGTCTGACCACTCGTTCCAGACATCTTAAGTGTCCCTATAGGTCGGCTGAACAGCGAGCAAGGCTTGTCTGTACAGGTCGGGCCGGTGATGGCAATCGCTTCGACGAAAAACCTGATTTTACGATAGCTTGGGCCCAAGATTGTCTGTCGAGATCAGATACAAGATGGGCCGTGTAGAAGCTGACACCTAAAAACGCCCTGTCGCCTGGCCCTACTTTAACTATATGCGGATCTTGGAGACGCTGGTCAGTCGGTATAGAAGAGTCTCCAGTTAACCAGTCGTTTGTTATATAAGTCCCTGGCGGGATAGCTACAAGTCGTTTGTAAGACTCTGGATAGGGTGCCCGGCTTCCGATCTCAAAAGTGATAATAGACGAGCAGTTTCGAGGCAAGCTGCCACGTTGTTCATCAAAACTCGTGAAGAACATTGGATGGTCTGTTACCACCGCGAGTATTGCGAGGTCATGAGGCTGGTTTTCGATTTCGTTCAAGGAAAGCTGTTTAGGAACTATCGTGGTAGCGCAGCATAGAGTAAAGTTGCACAGTGTAAGGGCAACAAAGATTTGACGGTATTGTCTGATCCACTGTTTCACAGAGCTAGCGCTCATGCCCGCTCTCCCCCGTCATCCGCTGCAACGGTGAAAGCAGAAAACTTATAATCCGCCGCCGCCCCGTATAAACCTCCGCCGTCACCGTCATGCCGGCCCCCAGGGCGGTGCGCCCCGCTTCCGTATCGATCCAGCTTCGGTCCAGTGTAACACGCGCCATGTAAGACGGTGTCTTCGGCGCGGCGGCGTCCTCCGCTTCCCCGTTCTCCCGACCCTCCGTCCTGGTGGCATCCCGCCGTTCGCTCGGCGCGAGCACCGCGTCGCGGCTCAACGCGTCACCGTGCCGTCAACCATGCCGTAGCGGGTGAACGCGAACGCATCCACCTTCGCCTTCGCCCGCTGGCCCACGTGGACAAAACCTACATCCTTGTTGTCCAAGCTGGCTTCCACCACCAGTTGCGCGCTGTCTGGGACAACCAGCATCAGCGCCTGCGCCGGCGTCACCACGCCTCCAACCGTGTGCATGGCCAGGCTTTCCACCGTGCCGTCGATCGGCGCCCGCAACGTAGCCAAGGTCAAACGCTGCTGCGCCTTTGACAGATTGGCTTGCAGCTCGCTCGCCGTCGAGCGGGCCTTGGCCAAGTCGCCCAGCACGCCGTCCTCGAACTCGGCCACTGCCTGCTCGCGCTGGCGGCCTAGGCCCGCGCGCGCGGCAACCGCCTGTTCGCGGTGCCGCGCCAGCACGCCCAGCTCCTGCTGCTCCTCCACCAGGCTGCGCTCGGCCTCCACCCAGGCCACCTGGTTGCCGTATTGCAGCGTCTTGGCCTGGCGGCGAATGCTGGTCTCCTGCTCCATCCACGGCAGCGAGGCCTGCAGCTTGGCAATGCCGGCCGTCGCCTCGTCCGCCTCGCCCTGCTTTTGGACGATCTGCTCGTCCAGGGACCGCAGCTTGGCTTCCTGCCCGGCCAGTTGCGCCCGCATCTTTGTTCCCGCCAGAGTCAGATCCTCGGCAGCGGCCAGCGGCGGCGCGTCCACGAGGGCAGCTGGCCCGCCATGCTCCAGCGTGCGCTGCACGCCGCGCAGCCGCGCCATCTCCAGCTGCGCCTGCACGAGGTCGCGCTGGTAGTGGTCGCGGTCGGCCAGCGCCTGGGTCGGGTCCACCTCGATCAGCACCTGGCCGGCGCGCACGTGGTGTTCTCGCCGGTGGCCGGCTGGTGGCGCGGGAAAGACGGCGTCTCAAAACATTGATCGGCCCCGCGGCGTGTGTTGGACTCGCCAACCTGGAACCCCGTATCGCAACCGCATAATTTCTGGGGACTGGAACGAACGGGTCATGTGGATTGCTTGTAAGCGATGGGGTGCAGAGGGCACCCCATCCTACGCGGCTGTATCGCGCATTATTCGGAATGCAGGAGGGCTGGGGACCACGGCGTTGTAACGTGACGCGGCTGGTTCGGGTGCGCAAGGTTCTTTTGTGGTCGTCGGACGGCTGGCACACACTTCCCGGAATTGGAACGAACGGGTCATGCGGCTTGCTTTCACGTGATGGGGTGCGAAGGGCACCCCATCCTACGCGGCTTTTGCCTGCCCTGCTACGCGGACCAAGTTGCCCAGGACTTCATCGGCGGTTTTGACGCGTTCGGTTACGGTCATGTCTTGGACCAGGGCCAGTTTGTGGTCGGGGCGGAGTTTTACGGTGCCGCGTTTGGTGCCGAGCCATTGGATTAGGCCGGCGGGGTTGCCGAAGGCGTTGCCGCGGAATTGGAACACCATACCTCTGGGTCCGGCTTCCAGTTTCTCTACGCCGGCGGTGCGGCAGGCGCGTTTTAGGTGGACGACTTGGAGAAGGTTTTCGACTTCGGGGGGGATGGGGCCGAAGCGGTCCACGAGTTCGGCGGCCAGCGCCTCGCTTTCGGCGTCCGAGGTTAGGGCGCCGATGCGGCGGTAGAGGCCCAGGCGGACGGGGAGGTCTCGGACATAGGCGTCCGGGATGAGGACGGGGAGGCCGAGGTTTATGTTGGGGGTCCAGTCGCGGTCTTCTGTGCGGATGCGGCCTTTGGCGGCGCGCATTTCGGCGACCGCGTCTTCCAGCATCTGCTGGTAGAGCTCTATGCCGACTTCGCGGATGTGGCCGGATTGTTCGTCGCCGAGCAGGTTGCCGGCGCCGCGGATGTCCAGGTCGTGGCTGGCGAGGGTGAAGCCAGCGCCGAGCTGGTCGAGCGTCTGCATGACGTGAAGGCGTTTTTCGGCCGCGCCGGAGAGTTTGTTGCCTGGGGGCCAGGTGAGGTAGGCGTAGCCGCGTTGCTTGCCGCGGCCGACGCGGCCGCGGAGCTGGTAGAGCTGGCCCAGTCCGAACATGTCGGCGCGGTGGATGAGCAGCGTGTTGACGGCCGGCATGTCCAGGCCGGATTCGACGATGTTGGTGCTGAGCAGAATATCGTATTTGCCGTCGCCGAACTCGGTCATCACGCGCTCTAGCTCGGTGGGGGCGAGGCGGCCGTGGGCTTCGACGATGCGCGCTTCGGGGACGATGTCGCGCAGGCGGGTCTGCATTTTCGGCATGTCTTCGAGGCGGGGGACGACGCAGAAAATCTGGCCGCCGCGGAAGCGTTCGCGCTGGATGGCTTCGCGGATGACGACGTGGTCGAACGGCATGATAAAGGTGCGCACGGCCATGCGGTCAACCGGGGGTGTCGCGATCAGGCTCATTTCGCGCACGCCTGTCAGGGCGAGTTGCAGGGTGCGGGGGATCGGCGTCGCGGTGAGCGTTAGAACGTGGACGTCGGCTTTCAGCGCCTTGAGTTTCTCTTTGTGAGTGACGCCAAAATGCTGCTCTTCGTCGACGATGAGCAGGCCCAGGTCGGAAAATTCTATTCCCTTGGCGAGCAGCGCGTGGGTGCCGATGACAATCTGCACGTCGCCGTTGGCCAGGCCGCGTTTGACCTCGGCCTGATCCTTGGCGTTCACCATCCGGCTGAGTTGGCCGACGCGGACGGGCAGGCCTTCGAAGCGGGTGGTAAAACCGCGGTAGTGCTGGCGGGCCAGCAGGGTTGTGGGGACGACGACGGCGACCTGCGATCCGGACATGGCGACGGCGAAGGCGGCGCGCAGGGCGACTTCGGTCTTACCGAAGCCGACATCCCCGCAGATCAGGCGGTCCATGGGTTTGCCGGAGGAGAGGTCTTCGAGCACGTCGGAGATGGCGCGCGTCTGGTCGTCGGTTTCGGCGAACGGGAAGCGGGCGCAGAACTCGTCCCAGGTGCCCTCGGGGGTGCTGATCGTCATGGCGTCGCGCATGCGGCGTTCGGCGGCGACTTTTATGAGTGTGCCGGCCATGTCGCGAATGCGCTGCTTCATGCGCGCCTTGCGGGATTGCCAGCCGGCGCCACCGAGTTTGTCGAGCGCGACGCCCTGGGTTTCGCTACCGAAGCGCGATAGGAGCTCGATGTTCTCGACGGGCAGGAAAAGCTTTTCCTGGCCGTCGTAGATCAGGCGCAGGCAGTCGTGCGGGGCCTGGCCGACGCTGAGGGTTTCCAGGCCGTCGTAGCGGCCGATGCCATAATCCTGGTGGACGACGAGGTCGCCGTCGGCGATTTCGGTGGCTTCGGCGATGAACTGGTCGGCGCGTTTGCGTTTGCGTGGCGGGCGGCTGATGCGTTCGCCTAGCAGGTCCTGCTCGCCCACGAGGGCGAAATCTTCGGCGACGAAACCGCGCTCGGTAGCCAGCGTGACGAGGGCGATGGTGTCACGTTTGAGTTTGGCGACTTCGGCCCAGGTCTCGGCGGGTTCGGCGCGGAGCTTGTGTTCGGCGAGCAGGGTGGCGATGCGGGCGCGGGAGCCCCGGGACCAGGCGGCGACGATCGTTCGGCGCCCCTGCCCTGCCCAGGTGGCGGCTTGGGCGGCAAGCTGCTGGTAGATGCTGGTGGCGGCACCGGCACCGGTCTGGGTGAAGATGATGCCTGAGCGGCCGCCGGCATCGAAGCCGCCGGCCCCGTCTGGCATGCCGTAGGGGGAGAAGCTGAAGGCTGGGACGCCAGCGAGCATGGCATCCCATCCTGTCCTATCAAGGTAAAGCATGTGCGGCGGCAAAGGCCGAAAACCGATTTCGCCGTCGCGCGGCATCACGCGCCGCGCCTCGAAATGGTCGGCGATCATTTCCAGGCGGGAGGCGAGCGCGTCCTCGGCCTGGACATCCAGCGACACCGAGGGGGTGGGCAGGTAGTCGAGGAGGGTCTCCATGGCCTCGTGGAACAGCGGCACCCAGTGCTCCATGCCCGGGTAGCGGCGGCCTTCGGAGATCGCCTGGTAGATCGGGTCGGTAGCGGCGGCCTGGCTGAACAGGTCGCGCCAGGCGGTGCGGAAGCGTGCGACGCTGGCGGGGTCGAGGGTTACTTCGGAGACGGGGCGGAGCGAGAAGCCGTCGATCGTCTCCGTGCTGCGCTGGGTCGCCGGGTCGAAGCGGCGGATGCTCTCGACCGAGTCGCCGAAGAAATCGAGGCGGACCGGGTCGCCCTCGCCGCTGGGGAACACGTCGAGGATGCCGCCGCGCACGGCGTACTCGCCGGGCTCCATGACGGTGTCGGCGCGGCCGTAGCCGTGCGATTCGAGGTAGGCGGTGAGGCCTTCGGGGGCGAGCGTGCCGCCTGTGCGCACGTCGAAACTTTCGCCCAGGAAGACGAGTTGCGGCGGCACGCGCTGCAATGCTGCGTTGACGGTGGTGAGCACGATGCGCTGGCCCGCCGGCGGGTCGAGCAGGCGCGAGAGGGTGGCGATGCGTTCGGAGACGATCGCGGGGTTTGGGGAGACGCGGTCGTAGGGCAGGCAGTCCCAGGCGGGGAAGCGAAGCACCTCGATCTGGGGGGCGAAGAAGCCGAGCAGGTCGGCAAGCCGCGTCATGCGTGCCTCGTCGCGCGCGATGTGCAGCAGCGTGCCCTGGTGTTCCTGGGCGCGGCGGATCAGCAGGAGGGAGTCGAAACCTTCCGGCGCGCCGTAGATCGTCGCCGTCACTGGCCGCGTGCGTCCCGCATGGCACGCAGCATCGCGGTATCGTGTTCGGGTGGGATCGGGCGGCGGCCGGTCAGCCAGTCGGCCAGCGCCGGGTCCGGCAGCTCCATGATCGCCTCCAGGACCTCGATCTCGGCCAGGGTGAAGCTTGCCAGCCGGGAGGAGACGAAACCGCCCACCATGAAATCGTTTTCGCGGGTGCCGCGGTGATTTGCGCGGAACAGCAGACGGCGCCGGCGGCCGTCGAGGGGGGGGTGCGAGGTTTCGTCCATGCTGCGGCTGACATATAGCGGGGGGCGTGCCAGACGCCAGTGCAGCCCCTGCCCCGCCAGCGGCAATCCACCAGCTGGATGCTGTGCTTGCGCCGTTGATGGAGCCGATAACCACGCTGCACGGGGTCGGCGCCCGCAAGGCGGCGCTGATCGCGCGGGCCACCGGCGGGACGCGCGTGCTGGATGTGCTGTTCCATCTGCCGGAGCGTTTCATCGACCGGTCCGACTGCCCGAGCATTGCAGATGCGATGCAAGGCGAGGTGGCCACCCTGACCGTCAGCGTCGTCACCCATCGCAAGCCGGAGCCGGGCACCAGGCAGCCCTGGCGCGTCCAGGTGACTGACGGGACGGGGTTTGCGGAGCTGGCATTCTTCCACAACCACCAGGCGCGCGCCTACCCGCCGGGGCTGAAGATCGTCGTGTCCGGCAAAATGGAGCGGTTCCGCGACACGCTGACGATCACCCACCCGAAATACATCCAGCCCGCCGACGGTGCGGCGGTGCCTGGGATCGAGCCGGTTTGGCCGCTGGTGGCCGACCTGCGACCATCGGATTTCCGCGCGGTGGCGGTGCAGGCACTGGCGAAAATCCCGGCGTTGCGGGAGTGGCACCAGCCGACGCTGCTGCAGCGCGAGCACTGGCCGAGTTTCGCCGAGGCGTTGCGCGCGCTCCATGCGCCGCGCGAGCTTCCGAGCCGGGAGGCGCGCGCGCGTCTAGCCTATGACGAGCTGCTCGCGCACCAGATCGCGCTCTCGTGGAGGCGGACGCGCGAGCGCGCTCGGGCCGGCCGTCCGCTCGCCGGGGACGGCGGGTTAAGGGACCGGGCGCTGACGCGGTTCGGGCATGCGCTGACGGCGAGCCAGGCGGAGGTGCTGGCGGAGGTCGACGCCGACCTGGCGGCGCCGAGCCGCATGCTGCGCCTGCTGCAGGGCGATGTGGGATCAGGCAAGACGCTGGTCGCGATCATGGCGATGCTCAGGGCCGTCGAGGCAGGCGCGCAGGCCGCGATGATGGCGCCGACGGAGACGCTGGCGCGCCAGCACCACCGCACGCTGAGCAAGATCAGCCCGGTGCCTGTGGCGCTGCTGACAGGGTCGGTGAAAGGGGTGGCACGGCGTAACACGCTGCTGGGGCTGCAATCGGGGCGCATACCGCTGGTGGTGGGCACGCATGCGCTGTTCCAGGAGGGGGTCGCCTATCGCGACCTGGCGCTGGCGGTGATCGACGAGCAGCACCGCTTCGGCGTGGACCAGAGGCTGTCGCTCGGCAGCAAGGGAGACAGCACGGACGTACTCGTGATGACGGCAACGCCGATCCCGCGCACGCTGTTGCTGACGCAATGGGGGGAGATGACGGTCAGCCGGCTGAAGGAAAAACCGGTGGGGCGGCAGGCGATACGCACCAGCCTTCACAGCATGTCCACGCTCGGCGACGTGACCGACGCGCTGGCGCGTGCGCTGGGGCGGGGCGACCAGGTATTCTGGGTATGCCCGATGGTTGCCGAACGCGAGCTGGTGGACGTTGCTGCGGCCGAAGCGCGCTACAGGGCGCTGCGGCTTCGGTTTGGGGACATGGTGGGGCTGGCGCACGGCCAGCTCGACACGGAGCCGCGCGAGCGGGCGCTGGCGCGGTTCGCGGCGGGGCAGACGCGGCTGCTGGTGGCCACGACGGTGATCGAGGTGGGCGTGGACGTCCCGGCGGCGAGCGTGATGGTGGTGGAGCATGCCGAACGGTTCGGGCTGGCGCAGCTTCACCAGTTGCGCGGGCGCGTGGGCAGGGGATCGGCTGCAAGCTACTGTTTGCTGCTGCATGAGGACGAGTTGAGGGAGTCGGCGCGCCGCCGCCTGGTCCTGCTGCGCGACACGGAGGACGGTTTTGTCATCGCCGACGAGGATTTCCGTATCCGGGGAAGCGGCGACGCCCTGGGCCGCCGGCAATCCGGCCAACCGGGGTGGCGGCTGGCCGACCCGGTAGAGCATGAGGGGCTGCTGCAGATGGCGAACAGGGATGCGGCCCACCTGCTGGAGCGCGACCCTAAGCTGATCACCGACAGGGGTGAGGCGATCAGGCTGCTGCTGCGGATGTTCGAGCGTGGCGCGGCGCTGCGCAACCTGGCATCGGGGTGATCGGGTGACCGGCAGTCGGGCCTATCCCGATCGGCCGCTGGTCGGGGTCGGCGTGGCGGTACTGCGCGGCCGTTCCGTGCTGCTGGTCAGGAGGGCGAACCCGCCGGCCCAGGGCGCATGGAGCCTGCCGGGCGGCGCCCAGCGTCTTGGGGAGACTGCCGAGGCGGCGGCGCGGCGCGAGCTGCTGGAGGAGACGGGGCTGACGGTCGGGGCGCTTCACCTGGCGGGACACGTGGACAGCATCCATGCCGATCAGGACGGGAAGTTCCGATACCATTACACAATACTGGATTTCTGTGCGGCCTATCGGGGTGGCGAGGCCAGGCACGGAGGCGATGCGGCCGACATCGCCTGGGCCGACCTGGACGGGCTGGACGAGTATGGTCTGTGGGAGGCGGCACGGCGGATCGTGGCGCTCGCCCGGGTCAGGCTCAGCCAGCCCGGCTGAGGGCGATGAAGCGCGCTGCCTGCTCCACGTCTGACAGGATCGCCTGCCGGCGGGCGGCGGCCTCCCGGTCCTCGCCCCATTGCTCGGCCTGAAACAGCTCGTCGAGCAGGGCAAGGCTGTGCGCCTGGCTGGGTGCGAGCGCCTCGTCGGCGACGGCGAGGCCGAGCACGAGGCTGCCGAGCGCTGGGACCAGGATGCCGAGCCCGGCCAGTTCGAAGGCGGGACGGCCGTGCAGCGCGCCACGGAACGCTACCAGGGCGTGGGAAGGCTGCTCGACGGGCATCAGGCCGGACGTGGCGACGAGGCCTGCGCCGTAGCGCTGCTGTGCCCAGGACAGCCAGGGCTGCCAGCGTTCCGCCTGCACGGCGGCCAGGGCTGCAGGCGTCTCTGCACGGTAGCAGAGCACGTCGGACTCGGCGTAGCGCGCCAGCGCGTCCGCCGTCAGCGCGGGGTTTGGCGCGACACGCTCCTGTGCGGTGCCGGCGATGCGTGTCAGCGGCACGTCCTCCACCGACAGCGTGCCGCTTGCGCCGGCTGCCTGCCACTCCTCAGCGATCGCCTGGGCGAGCGGACGGCTTTGAAGGGCGAGCAGCGGGCCGCCTGGCAGGCGCATCGGCCGGCCGTCGAGGCGGATGGCGTAGCGGCCGGCCTCGTCGACGATTTCCGCTGTTTTCCAGAAACGCTTCACCGATGATCGTCCGAGCTCAGTGAAACAGGCCTTTGAGCAGATCGCGCGGTTTGCGGATCACCAGGGGTGCCGTGGTTGCAGCGTCCGCCTGGGCCGGCATCGGGCCGCCCAGGCCGCCGCGGGCGACGGCGAGCTTGGAGGCGCAGGCGGACTGCGCCCCCTGGGCCGAGCCGATGGTCAGCCCATATCGTCCCCCGCCCATCACCGGATCCAGCGACGCGCGCATCTGGCCGAACGGGCCGCGCAGGGACACGGGCGCCGCGACTTCGGCGGGACCCAGACGCACGCGCGGGCGGAGGTGCAGGTCGGCGCTCTGGCTGGTGAGGTCGATCTGGCCGGTGCCATCGAGCACCAGACGCGACGTGTCGGCGGCGAGCGCACGGAAACTGCCCTGGCCGTTCCTGAAGTCGATTCGGACGGCGAAGCACCGGACCTGGCTTTCCCCGGCGCCGAAGGATTGTACGCCTGCGGTGTCCAAGGCGGTGCCGATCAGCGATTCGACCAAACTGTCCTCCACCGTGCCGTTCACCATGGCAACTCCCAGATGGCCGTCCAAGCTGGTCTGCAACGCCTGCAGCGTCTGCCCGACGCCGCTCAACTGCGCGTCAACCTGCATCGTGCCGGTGGCGCTTCCCGGGTAGCCGAAGAGCGCTGCCATGGCAGCGGCGGAGATCGAGGGAGAGCGCAGCGTCACTGCGACTGGCGGCATGTCGGAGCTGGCATCGATGGACGCGCCGCCGACGATGACGCCTTCCGGCGCTGCCGCCCGAAACGGGTTGAGCGCGAGCTTGCCGTCCTGGATCTGGAGGTGCGCCTGCACGTCGCTGTAACGCTTGCCGGCCAGCGCCAGGTCGTCGACCGTGAGGCTCAGGTCGGCATCGGTCGTGCGCAGCCTTGCGAGCGGCAGGCTGTCCGGGGCGGTTGGGCTGGGCGGCTGAACGGGCGCGGCGGCCGGCGGCGCGTCAGGCGCGGCGGCCTGGCCGGCAGGGGGCGGAGCTGGAAACAAAGAGGGCAGCCCGTCAGAGACGGTCTGCGGAGCCAACCCGTCGACGTCGAGCATGTGCGACGCGAGCGTTCCCTCGATCGTCAGCCTGGGCGTCCAGTCGACCGTCAGCTGTCCGGTCACGTCGCCGAGCGAGGAGGCGACGACGAGGTCGCGCACGGCGATGCCCCTGAGCTTGACCCCGGCATCGGCCATCTTCGCGTCGATGGTCAGGTTCTTCGCGGCCGGAAGCGTGCGGCCTGCCAGGGGAGAGAGGGCGGACAGGTCTGGGGCGTGCATGTTGACAGCCACGTCCAGCCCGGCGGTGTTCAGGCGCGGCGGCACGGTTCCTTTCACCGTCAGCGTCGCACCTGCCGCCTGCGCCTGGATCGTCACCTGCAGGGGGGCGGTGGCGCCGACGACGTCCGGCTGCGTGGTGTTGGCAGACACGCGCAGCGGCTGGTCCTGGTAGATGCCTTCCACGTTGAGCTGAGCGAGCTGCCCCGGTCCCGGGGCGGACAGGTTTGCCTGCCTCACGCTGAGCCCGGGCACCCAGCCGGAGAGGTCGGATGCACCGGCATGAACCGATACCTGGGAGGTGCGCAGCTCCTCCTGACTGCCATCGGAGAGCACGCCGGTGGCGTTGACGTCACGCAGAGGAGGAAGCTTCACGCCGGGCAGAAGGCCGTTCAGCGTGTCCAGCGTCGGTATCGTCGCCGTCATCCTGAACTGGTAGCCGCGACCCTGGTCGGGATGGTTGATGCCGCCGTCCAAATGCAGCGTCGCGCCCTGAAGGGCGGCCTGCACGGTCAGCGGCCATGCGCCTGCGAGCGCGCTGACCGGACCGCCCTCCAGGCGCTGCAGCGAGCCGGAGCTGGCGTCCACCGTCAACGGTGCGCCGCCATAGGTGCCAGACATCGACAGGGTCATCGGCAAGTCGTTGCTGCGGGCCGACAGGGTCAGCTGGCCGATGCCGAAGGTGACCGGCTCGCCCTGTGCCGGCCGCCAGCTCACCTGGCCGCCCTGCATCGTGAGCGATCGTATCTCCACGCGATGCGTGCCGCCGCCGCCGGACCCGCCGCCCTGGTAGAGGGCGCGGTGTTCGGGCGAGAACCGCCAGTTGGGGACGCCGTCAGGGCCGTATTCGAGCAGCAGGTCGGGCTGTTCGACGGTCAGTCCCGAGACCACCGCGTCGCCCCCCAGCAGCGGCAACAGTGCGAGGGTCGCACGCATGCTGCGGGCGGTGAGCATCTGCGGACGGGAGCCGCCATCGATGTTGGCCAGGGTCACGTCCTGCACCTCGAACTGCGGCGACAGGCCGAGCCGCAAGTGCACGCCGCCGGCAATGGTGAGGACGCGCCCGGTCTGTCGGCGTACAGCTTCCTGCAGATCGTCCTTCAGACGGTTGGGATCGAGCGCCGAGGCCGCCACGACGTATCCGCCGATGCCGAGAACGATGACGGCGAGCACGGTCAGCAGCAGCGGACGGAACGCGTTCTGACGTCTGGAATTGGCTTGCATGCGCGGGTTCCTAGCCGAAAACCCGCCGGCACGTGAGTCTCGGATCAGGCGCTAGCTGTTGTTACCAAGGACGTCCCTCTTTGCTGTCGCAGCGTGCTTCCCGCGGCGTCTGAGTCGGTCTTGACCGCGAGCCACCCCGGCTCAGCCTTGATGTCACACCAATCGGCCTTGGGATCGACATACCCAAAAACCATTGTCCGGCTGTCGCGGATCAAATGAACAGAGGTTTTTTGGTCCTTTTTGCAAAAAGGACTGCTTGCCTTTCACGAGCCAGACTCACCCCCACTCGTCATCAGCATTTCGTTTAGCGGCACGGCAGACGACAGACACCCACCGATTGTGGCACCCCAGATAGGTACAACGTCCGTGGTGGCGACAGCTAGCTGTTTGTCTAGGCGAGCATGGTCATCGTGGTTGAGGATCAACCTGAAGCGATTATGCTCCAGACTAGCGCCGGCAGGGGGCTGCTGCGGACGGGGCGTGAAATCCTATGGTCCGGAACGTGTCACGCATGTGGGGCGGCAGGTCGGCCTCGAGCTCCAGGAGGCCACCCTGCGGATGGGGCACGCACAGCGCGCGGGCGTGCAGGTGCAGCTTGGACGGCAGCCCATCGACCTCCGCCGCCTGCCCGCCATATTTGCCGTCGCCCACGATCGGCGCGCCCAAGGCCACGCAGTGCACGCGAAGCTGGTGGGTCCGGCCGGTCAGCGGTGAGAGTTCCAGCCAGGATATCTTGCGGCCGGCCGCGTCCAGCGTTCGGTACTCCGTCACCGCCGAGACGGCATCCTCCTCGTCCTCATGCGCCACGGCGACGCGTTCGCCGCCGCGCAGGCCGCCGAATTTGACCAGCGGGAGGTCGATCTGGCCGTGCTGCGGCGAGGGCCGGCCGGCGACGACCGCCCAGTAGGTTTTCTGCACCTGGCGGCTGCGGAAGGCGGCGGCCAATTTGGCCGCCACTCCAGGCGTCCGCGCCAGCAGGAGCAGCCCGCTCGTGTCGCGGTCGATGCGATGAACCAGCCTGGGCTTGTCCCCGGCTCCCTGGCGGAACCCTTCCATCAGGCCATCGAGGTGGCGTACGATCCCCGGACCCCCTTGCACGGGAAGACCGTAAGGCTTGTTCACGACGATCAGGGTGTCGTCGATGTAGACGACCATGCCTTCGAGCTCGCGCATCGTCCCGGCGTCCAGGGGTACGACGGCCGGAGGCGGCGGCGGGCCGCCAGGAATGGGCGGCACGCGCACCGACTGGCCGGAGAGCAGCCGGGTTGCCGCGTCGACGCGCTTGCCGTCCACGCGTATCTGGCCGGTACGGCACAATTTCTGGATCATGCCCTGCGTCAATACGGGGAAATGCCGGCGGAACCACCTGTCGAGACGTATTTCGGCCTCGTCGTCGGTCACCTGGACAGCGCAGATGCTCAAGCATCTTCCGTCCGCTCTCGCTCGGCGCGAAGGCGAGCCCAATGGTCGATGCGTTTGCCCAGCTCCCGCTCGAATCCCCGATCGGCCGGCCGGTAGAACGACATCGGCTGCACCCCGTCCGGAAAATAGTTCTGGCCGGAGAAGCCTTCGGCCTGCTCGTGGTCGTAGGCGTATCCGCTGCCGTAGCCGAGCGATTTCATCAACGCCGTCGGCGCGTTCAGTATGTGGGCGGGCGGCATCAGGCTGCCTGTCTCCTTGGCGGCCCGTAAAGCTGCCTTCTGCGCCTTGTAGGCGGCGTTCGATTTTGGCGCCGTGCCGAGATAGAGCACTGCCTGCGCCAGCGCGAGGTCCCCTTCGGGCGAGCCGAGCCGCTCATAGGCGTCCCACGCAGCCAAGGTGTGCGACAGGGCGTGCGGATCAGCCAGGCCGACATCCTCGGAGGCAAAGCGCACAAGCCGCCGCGCGATGTAGCGCGGGTCCTCGCCGCCGGCGATCATCCTGGAGAACCAGTAGAGCGCTGCGTCGGCATCGGAGCCGCGCAGGGATTTATGCAGGGCGGAGATGAGGTTGTAATGTTCCTCCCTGTCGCGGTCGTAAAGCGCCGCGCGCCTGGCCAGCAGGTCGGCGAGCGCCTCGGCGCCGAGCGGCGCCTGGTCGGCCGGCAATGCCGCCACCTGTTCGGCCATGTTGAGCAGATAGCGTCCGTCACCGTCGGCCATCGCCCGCAACGCCACCCGGCCGTCTGGCGCCAACGGCAGCGACCGCCCGATCTCGCGTTCGGCGCGTTCGAGTATGGCCTGCATGGAGGCATCGTCCAGGCGGCGCAGCACCAGCACCTGGCAGCGGGACAGGAGTGCGCCGTTCAGTGCGAAGGAGGGGTTCTCCGTCGTCGCGCCGACGAGGATGACCGTGCCATCCTCGACGACCGGCAGGAAGCCATCCTGCTGCGAGCGGTTGAAGCGGTGTATCTCGTCGACGAACAGCAGCGTTGCCTGACGTGTCTGCCGGCGTCTGACTGCGTCCTCAAACACGCGGCGGAGGTCGGCGACGCCGGAGAACACGGCCGAAAGCTGCACGAAGGCGAGGTTGGAAGCGGCGGCAAGCAGCCGCGCGATGGTGGTCTTGCCGACGCCTGGCGGCCCCCACAGGATCAAGCTGGAGATTTGGCCACTGCGCAGCATGCGGGTCAGGGCGCCTGTTTCTCCGAGAAGCTGCTCCTGGCCTATGACCTCGGCCAGCGATGAGGGGCGCAACCGGTCGGCCAAGGGCCGTGGCGGAGCTTCTGATGGGCCACTGTCCTCGAACAACCCAGGTTGAATGATGTTCGCCATGGTAGGCGCCTCTGCGTCAATTTTGCCACTTCCTGCGGCTATTTTGCCGCGCGGCTTTGTAACCTTGTCATTAACCTGCGACTTATCCACCTTTGGCTCGTTATGGACGCAGACCGGTCTGTCCGCGTCTGTGCGGGTAACCCACCTAGAGGAGTTTCGGCTGTGCGTAAGACAAACCTTTTTGGAGCAACGTTCCTGGTACTGACAGCCGGTGCCTGGAGCCTTAATGCGGCCGCGCAAACAGCCGCGCCCGCTCCTGTGGCCCCTGCGCCCGCGCCTGTCGCGCCCGCCGCTCCGGCACCGACGACCCCCGACACGACGGCGGCGCCAGCGGTGCCCGATACGTCGGCTCCCGCCGCATCGTCACCGAAGAAGAAGACGATGATGCATCACAAGACGATGCACAGCCATGGCAAGCTCGCCGCGACACCGGCTGGAAACAAGGCCGTCGAAGACCTGAACGACGCAAGCCTGGATTCTGCCAAGAACGGCAAGCCTTTCGTCGCTCCGCCGACGCCGCCAGCAGCTAAGACAACGGCACATACGGGCGGCCACAAGTCTCATCATGTCTCCAAGCCGAAGGGTGACGCAACGGCGCCGACCGCGCCCGCCGACACGACGCCACCGGCCGACTCGAGCGGCAAGTAAGCCGCTTTCGACAGACGAAAGGCTGGGCAATTTGTTGCCCAGCCTTTCCTTTGTAAGTCTGTCGGCGTTCAGCTTCGCCGGACCGCAAAGCTTACATCCAACTGGGGCTGAGTCTGACTCGTAAAAAGGCAAGCAGTCCTTTTTGCAAAAAGGACCAAAAAACTTTTTTCATTTCGTTCGCGGCAGCCGGACAGAAGTTTTTGCAAAAAGAAGCATTTTCCTTCGGTTGGGTATGTCGATTCAAAGTCGGGGTATCACTCCGCTTCGGAGTCGGGCATTTCCTGTCGCGGGCCGCTATCCTGGCCCTTGGCCGACGGGTCGCGATCGACCAGTTCGATGACCGCCATGTCGGCTGCGTCGCCATAGCGCATGCCGGCCTTCATGACGCGCGTGTAGCCGCCTGAGCGTGCGCGGTAGCGGGTCGCCAGAGTGTCGAACAATTTTCGGACGATGGTATCGTCGCGCAATTGGGCGTAGGCTTGACGGCGCGCATGGAGGCCGCCGCGCTTGCCGAGCGTGATCAGGCGTTCGGCGACGGGGCGAAGCTCCTTGGCCTTGGGCAGCGTGGTCGTGATCTGCTCGTGCTTGATCAAGGCCACAGCCATGTTGCGGAACATCGCCAGGCGATGGGTTGATGTTACGCCGAGCTTTCTGCCGGCTACTCCGTGGCGCATGATCTACTCCAATTGATGCTGGGAACAGCAGGGCGAGGCCTGCGCCCCTAGAACGGCTCGTCGAGCCGCTTGGCCAGTTCCTCGATGTTTTCCGGCGGCCAGCCGGACACGTTCATCCCGAGCGCCAGACCCATGTTGGTCAGCACTTCCTTGATCTCGTTGAGCGACTTGCGGCCGAAATTGGGCGTGCGCAGCATCTCCTGTTCGGTCTTCTGCACCAAGTCGCCGATATAGACGATATTGTCGTTCTTGAGGCAGTTGGCGCTGCGGACCGACAGCTCCAGCTCGTCCACCTTGCGCAGCAGGTTGCGGTTGAACGGGAGATCGTCCTGCTGCTCCTCTGCGCGAACCTGCTGCGGTTCGTCGAAGTTGATGAACAGTTTCAGCTGGTCCTGCAGGATGCGGGCGGCCAGTGCAACCGCATCCTCGGGGCCGACAGCGCCGTTGGTTTCGACCGTAAGAAGAAGCTTGTCGTAGTCCGTGACCTGCCCGACGCGAGTGGGCTCGACCTTGTAGGACACGCGCCGGACGGGCGAGTAGATGGCATCCACCGGGATGAGACCGATCGGAGCGTCTTCCGGTCGGTTTGCGGCAGCGGCGACGTAACCGCGGCCGAGTTGTACGGTCAGTTCCATGCCGAGCTTGGCGCCGTCGTCCAGTGTGCAGATCACCAGGTCCGGGTTCATGATGTCTATGTCGTGCCCGGCCTGGATCTGGCCGGCGCGGACCTCGCCAGGGCCGGTGGCGGTCAGCGTCATGCGCTTTGGACCCTCGCCATGCATGCGCAACGCCAGCTGCTTGATGTTGAGCACGATGTCGGTGACGTCTTCACGCACGCCGGCGACCGAGCTGAACTCGTGCAGCACGCCGTCGATCTGCAGCGCGGTCACAGCGGCGCCTTGTAGCGAGCTGAGGAGGATCCTGCGTATCGCGTTGCCGAGTGTCATGCCGAAGCCGCGCTCCAGCGGTTCGGCAACGACGGTCGCTATGCGGTGCGGGTCGGTACCTGGCTCGACTTCCAGCTTTTCCGGCTTGATGAGCGACTGCCAGTTTCTCTGGATGACCAATTCACTACCTCTCAGGATTCAGGTCTCAGGACGTCAGGACTAAGATCGATGTCAGGAGCAGCGCCCTCTGACGACTGACCCCTGGAAGCTGAGACCTGAGTTCAGACGCGGCGGCGCTTGCGCGGGCGGCAGCCGTTATGCGGGATGGGCGTCATGTCGCGGATGGCGCTGATGGAAAATCCAACCGCCTGCAGCGCCCGGAGCGCGCTTTCACGGCCAGAGCCTGGGCCGCTGACCTCGATCTCCAGCGTCTCCATGCCGTGCTCACGCGCTTTCTTGCCAGCGTCCTCGGCCGCGACCTGGGCCGCGTACGGCGTTGATTTGCGGCTGCCCTTGAAACCCTGGCTGCCGCTGGATGACCAGGCGATCGTGTTGCCCTGCGCGTCGGTGATCGTGATCATCGTGTTGTTGAACGATGCCATGACGTGGGCCACGCCGGAGATGATGTTCTTCCGCTCCTTGCGCTTGGTACGCGTTGCGGCGGCTGGCTTGGCCATCTACTTCGTAACCTTCTTCTTGCCGGCGATAGCGACAGCCTTGCCCTTGCGGGTTCGAGCGTTGGTGTGGGTACGCTGGCCACGCACAGGCAGGCCACGGCGATGGCGCAGGCCGCGGTAGCAGCCAAGGTCCATAAGCCGCTTTATGTTCATCGCCAGTTCGCGGCGAAGGTCTCCCTCGACCCGGTAGTCACGGTCGATCAGTTCGCGTATGCGGAGGATCTCGTCGTCACTGAGCTGGTTGACACGGCGGTCGTCCGGGATGTTCAGCTTGCTGCAGATGTCAGCCGCCTTTTGCGGCCCGATGCCGTAGATGTAGCGCAGGCTGATCGTAACCCGCTTGTTGGTCGGTATGTTCACCCCGGCAATACGCGCCACGCCCTACTCTCCCTGCGCCCGCCCTTGGGCGTCGCGCGATCTGGCCCCGCACGAGGCTGGTTGATAGACCAAAATGCAGTAACGGCGCCCATCCTGCTCGAATGGCGCCTGAGCACCCGACTTAGAACTGCCTCGCGTTCAAGTCAACGCGGCGGCATCAACTTGTCGTGATGCGTTCGCGTCTGGGCACCTGCGACAGCACTTGCCCGATCTCGTCGAACACGGCGGACATCTCGGCCATGCCGTCGACGACGTGCAGCCGGCCTTGTGCCTGGTAGTGCGGCAAGATGGGCGCAGTCTGGCTGTGGTAGGTGGCCAGGCGAGCGGCCACAGTTTCCCGCCGATCGTCTGCGCGGCGGACGAAATCGTGGCTGCCGCACGTGTCGCAGACCCCTTCGGCACGGGTCGGGTGGAAGTGATCATGATAGCCGTTGCCGCATTTGGCGCAGGTGAAACGCCCGGCGATGCGGTCGACCAGGGCGGCGTCGTCCACACGAAGCTCGATGACCGCGTCCAGCGCCAAGCCCATCGAGGCGAGCATGCGGTCGAGCGCTTCGGCCTGTGGAACAGTGCGCGGAAACCCATCCAGGATGAAGCCGCCAGCGCAATCGGCATGGCGCAGGCGGTCGCTCAGCATGGCGATGATCATCTCGTCAGGCACGAGGGCACCCGATTTCATGATCGCATCCGCACGGCGCCCGATGTCGGAGCCGGCCTCGACCTCGCTGCGCAGCATGTCACCCGTGGAGACCTGCGCGACCCCCTGGCTCTGTTCCAGCCGTTTGGCCTGCGTGCCCTTTCCGGCGCCTGGCGGGCCCAGGAGGATCAGGTTCAACGCCCGCGTCCCTTGACCCTGTTCTTGCGGATCAGCCCTTCATACTGATGCGCGATGAGGTGCGACTGCATCTGAGTGATGGTGTCCATGGTTACCGAAACGATGATCATCAGGCTGGTGCCGCCAAAGTAGAATGGCAGGCTGTATTTGGTAATCAGAATTTGCGGCAACAGACAGACTGCGACGAGATACAAAGCGCCGATCGAGGTGAGGCGGGTGAGGATGCTGTCGAAGTAGTTGGCAGTGTTGGCGCCTGGCCGGATGCCCGGGATGAAGCCGCCGTATTTTTTGAGGTTGTCCGCGGTCTCCTCCGGGTTGAACACGATGGCCGTGTAGAAATACGAGAAGAAGATGATCAGCCCGGCATAGGTCAGCATGTAGAGCGGCTGGCCCTGCGCCAACTGGCTGGCGAATCCTGACGCACCCTGGGCCAGCCATGACGGCACCCAGGCGGGCGCGGTCATGTTCGCCGAAAAACCGGCAATGGTGACGGGGACCAGCAGGATGGAGCTGGCGAATATGGGCGGGATCACGCCGGCGGTGTTGATCTTCAGCGGCATATGGGTGCTGTCGCCGCCGAACATGCGGCTACCGACCTGGCGTTTGGGATATTGGATGATGACGCGGCGCTGGGCCCTCTCCATGAACACGATGAACGCGATCACGGCGGCGCCGATGATCAGGAACGCCACGATGAACACTGGCGACAATGCACCGGTTCGGCCGAGTTCCAGCAGGCTGCCGAGCGCGTGGGGCAGGTTCGCGACGATGCCTGCGAAGATAATCAGGCTGGTGCCGTTGCCGATGCCGCGGGCGGTGATTTGTTCGCCGACCCACATCAGGAACATCGTACCGCCAACCAGAGTCACGACGCAGGACGCGCGGAAAAACATTCCGGGGTCGATCACCGCGGGGCCGCTGGCACCATGCATGCTTTCCAGACCGACGGAGATGCCGTAGCTTTGAAACAGTGCTATCAGCACGGTGAGGTAGCGCGTGTACTGGTTGAGCTTCTTGCGGCCGGACTCGCCTTCCTTCTTCAGGATTTCCAAAGACGGAACCGCCGTCGTCATCAACTGAGTGATGATGCTGGCGCTGATGTAGGGCATGATGTTGAGCGCGAACACGGTCATCCGGCCCAGCGCGCCGCCGGTAAACATGTCGAACATGCCGAGAAAACCGGCGCTGTGCTGGTGCATCATCTCGCCCATCACGGCGGCATCCACACCCGGCACTGGAATGTAGGTACCGACACGATAGACGATTAGTGCCGCCAGGGTGAACCAGATGCGCTTGCGAAGCTCAGTTGCCTTGGAAAAAGTGCTGAGATTGAAGCTGGATGCGAGTTGCTCAGCAGCCGAAGCCATTCGGGTTCCCCTCAGTGCCGGGTGATCGGTCTATAGAAGAGCAGGTCCAGCCGGAGCCTCACCCCAGAGTCACGATGGGGAGCATGAAGAGAGTTCGTCTCCCGTCATACCGGCCTCAGGCCTCTGCGCGAGCTGGGGCGGACACCGTGACCGAACCGCCTGCCGCCTGCACTGCCGAGATGGCCGCGGCCGACGCTCCGGTGACAGTTATGGTCAACGCACGCGCGACCGAACCCTTGGCCAGCAATCGAACGCCGAGAGCCGCCTTGCCGGTGCGAACCAGCCCGGCGGAGCGTAGAGTGTCCTCGGTCACCGGCTCATCGGCCTTCAGACGGCCGGATACGATGGCCTGTTCCAGTGATCCAAGGTTCACGATGGCAAATTCCTTGCGGAACAGGTTGTGGAAACCGCGCTTTGGCAGGCGACGGTAGATTGGGAGCTGCCCGCCCTCGAACCCGTTGAGTGCCACGCCTTCACGGGCCTTTTGGCCTTTGACGCCCTTCCCGGACGTCTTGCCCTTGCCCGAGCCGATGCCGCGGCCGAGACGCTTGAACTTCGGACGGGCACCAGGATTGTCGCGTATCTCGTTCAGCTTCATCTCACACGCTCTCGTCAACGCGCAGCAAATGAGCGACGCGGCGGATCATGCCGCGTATCGACGGCGTATCCTCCAACACACGTGTCGCGCGTATCTTGTTAAGGCCGAGCCCGACCAGGGTTTGACGCTGGCCAGGCTTACGACCGATTGGTGACCCGATCTGGGTCACACGCACGGTTTTCGTCTGAGTGTCAGACATCGGCTGCGGCCTCCTGCACGGGCGAGGCTTCGCGTTTGCCCAATATGTCGTTCACCTTCTTGCCGCGGCGATTAGCGACGGAACGAGGGCTCGCCGCCCCCTGCAAGGCGGCGAACGTTGCCTTGACCATGTTATGCGGGTTGCGGCTGCCGAGGGATTTGGCAACCACGTCGCCGATGCCGAGCGACTCGAAAACAGCGCGCATCGGGCCGCCAGCGATGATGCCAGTGCCGGCTGCGGCCGTCCTGAGGATCACCTTGCCCGCGCCGAAATGCCCGTAGCTGTCGTGGTGGAGCGTGCGACCTTCCTTCATCGGGACCCTGATCATCGCACGCTTGGCACGGTCCGTCGCCTTTCGAATGGCTTCCGGCACCTCGCGCGCCTTGCCGGCGCCGTAACCGACACGGCCCTTCTGGTCGCCAACCACCACCAAGGCTGCGAATGCGAAACGCCGGCCGCCTTTGACCACCTTGGCCACGCGATTGATGGTGACGAGCTTGTCAACAAGCTCGTCACCGCCATCGCGCTCGCGCACCGGATCGCGGCCCCTGTCGCCTCTACGGCCGCGGTCGCCGCCCTCTCTGGCTTCACGTGCCATGTTCGGTGCCCCTTAGAACAACAGGCCGCCCTCTCGGGCGGCTTCGGCGAGCGCTTTCACGCGGCCATGATAGATATAAGACCCACGGTCGAACACGACCTGGGTTACGCCGGCGGCAAGCGCGCGTGCAGCCACGAGCTTGCCGACGGCGCCAGCGGCCGCCCGATCGGCGCCCGTGCGCAGATCCGCGCGTAAGCCCGCATCCAACGTGGACGCGGCTGCGAGCGTACGGCCAGCTTTATCATCGATAATCTGGGCGTAAATGTGTTTGCCGGAGCGGAACACCGAGAGGCGCGGGCGGCCGACGGATTTTTGCCGCAGCTGGTAACGCAGGCGTTCGCGCCGGCGTTGCCGAAGGTCGATACGGCCACTCACTTCTTCTTGCCTTCCTTGCGCCGAATTATCTCTGTGTCGTAACGCACGCCCTTGCCCTTGTACGGCTCCGGCGGACGGTAGCTGCGTATTTCGGCAGCGACCTGGCCGACTTGCCGCTTATCGACGCCGGCGACGGTTATCGCAGTCGGGCGCGGTGTGGTGATCGTTATGCCGGCCGGCACGGGGTAGACGACATCGTGACTGAACCCGAGGTTGATTACCAAATTCGTGCCCTGCACGGAGGCCCGATAGCCGGTGCCTGTTATCTCCATCGTCTTGGCATAGCCCGTGGACACGCCCTTGATCATGTTGGCGATGTTTGCGCGGGTTGTGCCCCACATCATCTGTGCCTGGGCCACCTTACTGCGCGGCTTCACGCTGACCTTACCATCGGCGATTGTGGTTTCAACGTATTCGGTCAGCGGCAAGCGCAACTCCCCGAGCTTGCCCTTCGCCGTCAGTATGCCATCGACGATAGCAATGGTGACGTCAGCGGGGACGTCGACGGGATATTTACCTACGCGAGACATGCTGCATGCCTCCTTAAAAGACGCGACAGAGAACTTCGCCGCCAACGTTGGCAGCGCGTGCCTCGGCATCGCTCAAGACGCCACGGGGCGTCGACAGGATCGACACGCCAAGGCCGGCGTAGACGCGCGGCAACTCCTGGATCTTGGAGTAAACACGCCGACCCGGCTTGGACACGCGATGGATTTCCTTGATGACCGGCTCGCCCTCAGCGTATTTCAACTCGATGCGGAGTTGTGAAATACCCGGTCGAAGCTCCTCGGCCGCGTAGCCGCGGATATAGCCCTCTCGCTTGAGGACTTCCAGCACGTTTGCGCGCAACTTGCTTGCCGGCGACACGCACGATGCGTGACGGCTTCCCTGGGCGTTGCGTATGCGAGTGAGCAGGTCGCCTAACGGATCAGATAACGACATTAGCTTTCAGCCCCTACCAGCTTGCCTTGACCATGCCTGGAATCTGTCCAGCACTGGCAAGGTCTCGAAGAGCGATGCGGCAAAGCTTAAACTTACGGTAATTCGAGCGGGACCGCCCGGTCAGCGCGCAACGAAGTTTAACGCGTGTTCGGCTACCGTTCCGTGGCAGCTGCGCAAGCTTCATCGACGCCTCGAACCTCTCCTCGACTGGGGCATCACGATCCATCAGCTGCGCCTTGAGCGCGCTGCGCTTGCTACGATCTTTCTTGACCATCGCTTCACGGTTTATGTTGCGATTGACGGCAGATGTTTTAGCCATGCTTCGTCCTCCGGAACCTACCGACCTGGGCCGGGGGTTTTCCAATCGTTGACACTAATCCGGCGTTCAGGCTGCGGCCTTCTCGGCGACGACAGTCGACACAAAGGGAAGGTCAAACGCTTTTAGCAGCGCCTTTGCTTCCGCATCAGTCTTGGCTGTCGTCACGATGACGATGTCCATGCCACGGACCGCATCGACCTTGTCGTAGGCGATCTCCGGGAACAGGATCTGTTCTTTCAGCCCCATCGCGAAATTCCCACGGCCATCAAAGCCCTTGCCCGACATGCCACGGAAATCCCGGACGCGAGGAAGTGCAATCGTCACCAGCCGATCGAGAAACTCGTACATGCGCGCGCGGCGGAGCGTGACCTTGGTGCCGATGGGCAGGCCCTCTCTGATCTTAAATCCGGCAATCGCCTTTTTTGCCAGCGTCTTCACAGGACGTTGACCGGAAATCAAGGTGAGATCAGCGACGGCTGCGTCGAGCTTCTTCTGATCGCCGGCAGCTTCGCCAACGCCCATGTTGATGACGATCTTCTCAAGCCGAGGAACCTGCATAGGATTGCTGTAGCCGAACTCGTGCTGCAACACAGGACGCACATGCTCGGCATAACGCGTCTGCAGGCGGGGCCTGGGGCGAGCGACAGGCGTCGACGCGTCGGATGTTTCACTCATGATGCTCACCCTTCTATCAGGTTGCCAGTTGCACGAGCGACGCGTGTCTTGACGCCATTTAGAACGCGGAAGCTTATGCGTGTCGCCTTGTCCGTCTTTGGGTCGATTAGAGCGATGTTGGAAAGATGGATGGTCGCCTCTTTCTCGACGATGCCGCCCGGCTGACCCATACCAGTCGCTTTGGTGTGGCGCTTGGCGATCTTTACGCCCTGCACGACGGCACGGTTTTCTTTCGGCATGACACGCAAGACCTCACCGCGCTTGCCTCTGTCAGCTCCTGTTATCACGACGACACGGTCGCCCTTGCGGATGCGTGCGGCCATTATAGCACCTCCGGTGCCAATGAGATGATCTTCATGAACCTCTTGGCCCGAAGCTCACGCACCACCGGCCCGAAGATGCGGGTCCCGATGGGCTCCTGCTGCTTGTTGATCAGCACAGCAGCGTTCGTATCAAACCGGATGGCGCTTCCATCTGCACGGCGTACTGGAAAGCTGGTCCGCACGATCACGGCCTGATGCACGTCACCCTTCTTCACCTTACCACGCGGGATCGCCTCCTTGACCGATACAACGATGACGTCACCAACGGAGGCAAATTTCCGCTTCGAGCCGCCGATGACTTTGATGCATTGCACCCGCCGAGCACCAGAGTTATCAGCAACTTCCAGGTTGGATTCTGCGTGGATCATTTGCTTTTATCCTCGGCCTAGGCCAACGCATCGGGAGACGGCTCGGCATCCGGCGCGGGCGCATGCGGTTGAGCTCGACCTTGCAGAGACGCCAGGGCGTCGGCCGGAGCGCTTTCCAACGCTGCACCGTTCCGTTCCACAACTGTCCAAGCCTTGCGCTTGGAGAGTGGTGCGCACTCGATGATTCTTACCTGATCGCCAGTCTTGCATGCATTAACTTCATCATGCGCGGCATATTTCTTCGAACGCCGAATGAACTTCTTGTAGAGCGGGTGCATGATGCGACGATCGACAAGAACCGTTACGGTCTTGTCCATCTTGTCGCTGGTCACCCGCCCGGTCAGGACGCGCCTTGGCATTACCTTGGCTCCTTTCAGGCTTTGACAGCAGAGATGGTTGTCTCCGCAAGGATCGTCTTTACGCGCGCAATATCCCGACGGACGTCGCGGACACGGCTTGCCCCCTCAGTCTGACCAGTCGCACGTTGAAAACGCAGGTTGAACTGCTCGCGCCGTAAATCGAGCAACATCTCGCCAAGCTGTTCCGTGGACTTTGCGCGGATATCGGCAGGCTTAGTCATCGTTCAGCCCTCACCAAGGCGGGTCACGAACTTCGTCTTGATCGGCAGCTTTGCGGCTCCCAACGTGAGTGCGGATAGCGCCACGTCTGGCGGAACGCCGTCCACCTCGAACATTACGCGGCCCGGTTTCACGCGGGCAACCCAGAACTCTGGCGCGCCCTTGCCAGAACCCATGCGGACTTCCGCGGGCTTCAACGAGACCGGCACGTCCGGAAATATCCGTATCCATACGCGCCCTGCCCGCTTCATAGCACGCGTGATTGCCCTCCGAGCCGCCTCGATCTGTCGTGCGGTCACACGCTCGGGCTCAAGCGCCTTGAGCCCGAATTGACCAAAATTTAGCGCTGTACCGCCTTTCGCCAGGCCGTGTATACGGCCCTTATGGGCCTTGCGGAACTTCGTCCGTTTGGGGGAAAGCATGTCTTTCAGTCCTTAGCGCTGCGGCGCCTGTTCAGCGGCGCGACGATCTTGCGCCGTGGGATCATTCGCCAGAATTTCGCCCTTGAAGATCCACACCTTCACGCCGCAGGTGCCGTATGTCGTCTTGGCTGTAGCTACACCGTAATCGATGTCAGCCCGCAAAGTGTGCAAGGGCACTCGTCCCTCTCTATACCACTCAACCCGCGCGATCTCAGCGCCTCCAAGACGGCCGCCGCAATTGATGCGGATCCCCTGCGCTCCCAAACGCATGGCGGACTGCACCGCCCGTTTCATCGCGCGACGGAACGCAACACGGCGCTCCAGCTGCTGCGCAATGTTCTCAGCCACGAGGGTCGCATCGATTTCGGGCTTGCGTATCTCGACGATGTTTAGAGACACTTCGGCTTTGGCCATCTTCGCCAAGTCCTTGCGAAGGACTTCGATATCCTGGCCTTTCTTGCCGATGACGACACCTGGCCGGGCAGCATAGATTGTCACTCGCGGCTTCTTGGCAGGACGCTCGATCACCACCCGAGAGACGCCGGCACCTGACAGCTTCTTTCGAAGATGTACGCGCAGCTTTAGGTCGTCTAGCAACAACTTCGAATAATCGGCATCGGCAAACCAGCGCGAATCCCAAGTACGATTGATGCCAAGACGAAGCCCGATCGGATTGACCTTGTGACCCATCAGGCGACCCTCTTCTCACTGGCGGGCCCCGGAGGAATATCCCGCTCGGCAACGACGATCTTCAAGTGACTGAACCATTTCTCGATACGCGACGCACGGCCACGGCCCCGCGCATGGAACCGCCGCATGACGATGGATCGACCAACTTCCGCGCGCGTGACCACGAGTTGATCCACATCAAGTTGGTGATTATTTTCGGCGTTCGAGATCGCGCTTTCGAGCGCCTTTCGGACTGACTGTGCAATACGCCGTTTGCTGAACGTGAGGGTTGCAACAGCGGCAGAAACAGGCTGATTGCGAATCAGCCCAGCTACCAAATTCAGCTTTTGAGGACTGACACGCAGATTGCTCAATACGCATTGAGCCTCGTTTCCCGCAACGGGCCGCGGTGCCTTAGGCTTGCTCATCCGCGTTTCGCCTTCTTATCAGCAGCGTGACCGGTGAACGTGCGCGTTGGAGAGAATTCGCCGAACTTGTGGCCAACCATATTCTCGTTGACTTGCACTGGCAGAAACTTGTGGCCGTTGTAAACGCCGAAGGTCAACCCCACGAACTGAGGAAGTATCGTAGACCGGCGAGACCAAATTTTTATAATCTCGTTGCGTCCTGAAGACCGAGCCTTCTCAGCCTTCGTAAGCATGTAACCGTCTACAAATGGACCTTTCCAGACCGAGCGTGCCATACTACTTGCCCTTGCTCGCGCGGCGGATAATCAGCTTGTCCGTCCGCTTGTTGACACGCGTCTTCGCACCCTTGGTCGGCTTACCCCAAGGCGTTACGGGGTGGCGACCGCCAGATGTGCGGCCTTCGCCGCCACCATGCGGATGATCGACGGGGTTCATGACCACGCCACGATTGTGAGGACGACGACCCATCCAACGTGCGCGGCCGGCCTTGCCGAAGCTCTGGTTCATATTGTCGGCATTCGAGACGGCGCCGACAGTAGCCATGCACTCCGCGCGAACGACGCGCAACTCACCAGATTGAAGCTTTACCTGTGCGTATCCAGCATCCTTGCCGACCAGCTGCGCGTAGGTTCCGGCTGCACGCGCCATCTTGCCACCAGCGCCTTGCTTCAATTCGACGTTGTGAACAATCGTGCCCACCGGGATCGCACCGAGAGGCATGGCATTGCCTGGCTTGACGTCGACACGAGCGCCAGCGATGATATTGTCTCCGACTTTTAGTCGCTGTGGAGCCAATATGTAGGCTAATTCTCCATCGGCGTATTTAACCAGTGCTATGAACGCCGTGCGATTTGGGTCGTATTCCAGCCGTTCGACGACGGCGGCCACGTCAAACTTGCGGCGCTTAAAGTCTACAATCCGATAGCTCTGCTTATGCCCACCGCCGCGAAAGAAGGACGTAGTTCGACCGTGGTTGTTACGACCGCCCGTCTTGCTCTTGCCCTCAGTCAGCCCCTTGACAGGTTTGCCCTTCCACAATTCAGAACGGTCGATTAACACCGTCCCGCGAAGGCTTGCCGTAACAGGCTTGAACGATTTTAAAGCCATGTGACCGCCCTCACGCCAGACCAGTTGTCAGGTCAATGGACTGACCTTCTGCAAGTTGCACATAGGCCTTCTTGATGTCGGACCGGACGCCTGGGCGACCTTTAAAGCGCTTGGTCTTGCCTTTTTGAACAAGCGTATTGACGCCAAGGACCTTTACGCCGAACAGTGCTTCAATTGCTTTCTTGATTTCGGGCTTCGTTGCACCGAGAGCCACCCGGAAGACCATCTGGTTCCGCTCGGTCAGCAAAGTCGCTTTCTCGGTAATCACCGGAGAGCGGATAATTTCATACATCGTCTCTCGAGATAAATTGGCGGCCTTTCGACGTATATTTGCGACAACGGTCATGCCAGGCGCTCCCGCAGACCGTCGACAGCTGACATGGTCAGTACGAGCAGATCGTGCCGCAATATATCATACACGTTCGCGCCAACAGTCGGCAGAACATCAATCTGGTGAATGTTCGCGCTCGCACGCCTAAAATTTGGCTCGACAGAATGATCGATAAATAAGGCGTTGGTCCAGCCAAGCACCTTCAATTTTGCCGCGAGATCCTTCGTCCTTTCTGCCGACGTCGCGGCATCGATTACAATCAGCTTTCCATCAGCTTGCTTCTGCGACAATGCACTGATCAGTCCGAGACGGCGTACTTTCTTCGGCAAGCAGTAGCTATGATCTCTGACAACTGGACCATGGACCACACCGCCGGTCCGAAACTGTGGCGACCGTAAACTGCCCTGACGCGCATTACCCGTGCCCTTCTGCTTATAGGGCTTTTTCGTAGTTCCAGACACTTCGCCCATGCCCTTGGCTTTATGATTGCCGGAGCGTCGCGTTGCCAGCTGCCAGTGAACGACACGTGCCATGATATCCGAACGTGGCGAGGCTGCGAAGATTTCGTCTGGCAGATCGGCTTCACCCGCACTGACGTTATCGAATGTTGTGATTGTAACTTTCATGAATTTTCCCAGCCGGCCAATGCAGCCGGGTAAGGAGCATCCGCGTGACGGGGCCTCTTAACCGCATCACGTATCAATACGAAGTCGCCCTTGGCGCCTGGAACTGCGCCGTGAACCATGATTATGCCGCGATCGGAGTCGATCCGAGCAACTACGAGGTTTTGCGTGGTGACTTGTTCGGTCCCTAGATGACCAGCCATTTTCTTGTTTTTGAACGTCTTGCCTGGATCCTGCCGATTGCCCGTCGAGCCGTGGGACCGGTGACTGACCGACACGCCATGGCTTGCCTCCAAACCTCGAAAATTCCAGCGTTTCATCGCGCCGGCAAATCCTTTGCCCTTTGTTCTTCCCGTCACGTCGATCTTCTGCCCAGGAACGAAGTGATCAGCTGTGATCGTTGATCCCGGCTCAACCAGGGCATCGGGCGAACAACGAAACTCCACTAATTTCTGACGTGGTTCCACCTTAACCCGAGCGAAATGCCCGCGATTGGCCTTGCTCACGCTTTTCACTTTCGCAAGGAACGTACCAAGTTGGAGCGATGTATATCCATCGCGCTCCAGCGTCCGAACGTCGACGACTTTCACGTCATCGAGATGCAATACAGTGACGGGAATGTGACTACCATCATCTTTGAATAGCCTGGTCATGCCCAGCTTTCGTACTATCAGGCCAGTTCGCATATCAACCTCTTCTCAACCGCAACATCTGCTCGCGGCTAGATCTTGATTTCCACGTCGACACCAGACGCCAGATCAAGCTTCATCAACGCGTCCACCGTCTGCGGTGTTGGCTCCACTATGTCTAGAAGACGACGATGCGTCCTGATCTCGAACTGCTCGCGGCTCTTCTTGTCGACGTGAGGCGAGCGATTGACGGTAAACCGTTCGATATGAGTCGGTAACGGAATAGGACCACGAACCCGTGCACCCGTCCGCTTGGCCGTGTTGACAATCTCCTTGGTGCTGTTGTCCAGCACACGGTGATCATATGCCTTAAGGCGAATGCGGATGTTTTGATTATCCATAATATTCTACTTACTTGTATCCCGCGCCAGTTTTTGCTTAATCCATTATCTTTGCAACAACGCCCGCGCCAACGGTGCGCCCGCCTTCGCGGATTGCGAAGCGTAGTCCCTCATCCATGGCTATGGGCTGAATTAGCTCGACGTCCATAGAGACGTTGTCGCCGGGCATTACCATCTCCACACCCTCTGGAAGCTGGACGACACCAGTGACGTCTGTGGTGCGAAAGTAAAACTGGGGCCGATAATTGGTGAAAAACGGTGTGTGACGGCCGCCTTCCTCTTTTGTCAGCACGTAAGCCTCTGCTTTGAACTTCTTGTGTGGCGTTATAGACCCTGGCTTTGCCAAAACCTGACCACGCTCTACGTCCTCACGCTTGGTCCCGCGCAATAATGCGCCGATATTATCGCCAGCCTCCCCTCGATCGAGCAGCTTGCGGAACATCTCAACGCCAGTGACGATTGTTTTAACCGTGTTCTTGATGCCGACGATTTCAACCTCGTCTCCGACGTTGACAACGCCTCGCTCCACCCGGCCCGTGACGACGGTCCCTCGTCCGGAGATGGAAAAGACGTCTTCGATCGGCATGAGGAAAGGGCGGTCGATTGCTCGCTCGGGCTGCGGGATGTAGCTGTCGACTGCAGCCATAAGCTTCAGCACCGCATCTTCACCGATTTCGGGCTGCTTACCTTCGAGTGCACAGACAGCGGAACCGTGGATGATCGGGATGTCATCACCTGGAAATTGGTAGCTGCTCAGCAGATCACGGACTTCCAGTTCAACCAACTCAACCAGCTCAGGATCAGCTAAATCCATTTTATTGAGGAATACGACCAGGGCAGGCACACCAACCTGCCGTGCAAGAAGAATGTGTTCCCGCGTCTGAGGCATCGGGCCGTCCGCGGCGGAAACGACCAATATAGCGCCGTCCATTTGGGCGGCCCCTGTTATCATGTTCTTCACGTAGTCGGCATGGCCAGGACAGTCGACGTGTGCGTAATGCCGATTTGCGGTTTCATATTCGACGTGAGCCGTCGAGATCGTGATGCCACGCGCCCGCTCTTCAGGAGCTTTATCGATCTGATCATACGCCGTAAACGTCGCTCCACCCGACTTTGCAAGCACCTTCGTGATCGCCGCAGTCAGCGATGTCTTACCGTGGTCAACGTGACCGATAGTGCCAATGTTGCAATGCGGCTTGTTCCGCTCGAATTTCGCCTTTGCCATCGTCGTCTCTCCGTGACCCTATCAACGGGCTGTGGTGGTTACCAGCGGTAGTGGCTGAACGCCTTGTTAGCTTCGGCCATTCTATGTGTATCTTCGCGTTTCTTCACCGCAGACCCGCGATTGTTAACAGCATCGAACAACTCGTTCGAAAGCCGGTCCTCCATCGTATGCTCGCCACGCTTTCGCGCTGCATCGATCAACCACCGAATTGCTAAAGCCTGGCGCCGCTCTGAACGAACTTCCACCGGGACTTGATAAGTTGCACCGCCAACCCTGCGAGACCGCACTTCAACGGCCGGCTTAACATTGTCTAGTGCCTCGTGAAACATTCGGACTGGATCAGAAGACGCGCCACCCCGTTTCTTCATCACGTCGAGCGCGCCGTAGACAATACCTTCGGCGGCCGACTTCAACCCATCATACATGAGCGCGTTCATAAAACGCGTTATCACAACGTCTCCGAACTTTGGATCCGGGAGTATCTCACGCTTTACAGCGCGGCGGCGTCGGCTCATCCTCCCCTCCTACTTTGGACGCTTGGCGCCGTAGAGCGAGCGGCGCTTGCGGCGTTTTGGTAGACCCTGCGTGTCTAGAACGCCCCGCAGAATATGATATCGTACGCCAGGAAGATCTTTGACGCGACCGCCGCGAATTAGAACAACGCTGTGTTCCTGAAGATTGTGTCCTTCGCCAGGAATGTAGCTGACTACCTCAAACCCATTCGTCAGACGAACCTTGGCGACCTTACGTAACGCCGAGTTCGGCTTTTTAGGCGTCGTCGTGTACACGCGCGTGCACACGCCGCGCTTCTGCGGGCAGCCCTGCAAGGCAGGCACCTTGTTACGCTTGGCGGCCGGTTCCCGGCCCTGGGCTATGAGTTGGTTGATCGTCGGCATACGCCCTCGTTCCAATCATGCAAAGCGCGCACAGATGGGAAGTCCCAACCGTGCGGGTTTAGGTATCTGCACATGGCCTTGGCCTGGGGCGGCACCGCGTGCGTTGGTAGCTAAAGTTCTGGAGGGCCTTACGCCCCCCGGAGGAGACTGATTACGAGCCGTAAGGAGAGCCGTCAAGAGCAAACGAGAAGGCTAAGGTGTTTGCGAAAACGCCTCCCGCAAACATCCCTAGCCATCCAGTCTACTCGGCCGCGCGTGTTATCTGTGCCGGCGCATCCCTCAACACCGCTCGTTGCTGGTCGCGCCCTGCAGCAACAGCCTTCAGCCGGTTCATCACAGATCCAGTACCGGCTGGTATCAGTCGTCCTACAATCACGTTCTCCTTCAGTCCAGTCAATTGGTCCGTCTTTCCAGCAGTCGCCGCTTCGGTCAGCACCCTGGTCGTCTCCTGGAAAGAAGCGGCGCTTATAAAGCTGTGGGTTTGCAAGCTGGCTTTTGTAATGCCTTGCAGGACCGGCATAGCAGTTGCTGGGCGCTCGTTAGCCTTGATACGCTTGACGTTCTCCGCATCCACTTCCATGCGATCAACCTGCTCGCCGATCAGATAGGTTGTGTCGCCCGGCTCCATAATCTCGACTTTTTGGAGCATCTGTCGGACAATGACTTCGATATGTTTGTCGTTGATTTTGACACCCTGCAGCCGATAGACGTCCTGGATTTCATTCACCAAATAATCCGACAGCGCCTCCACACCGAGCACCTTTAGTATATCATGTGGCACGCGGGGCCCATCTACTAGTGGGTCGCCGCGCAAGACAAAGTCACCTTCCTGAACGGAAACATGCTTGCCCTTGGGCACCAAATACTCCGTTTCTTCGCTAGTCTCGTCATTCTTGACGATAATCCGGCGCTTAGCCTTGTAGTCTTTACCAAACTCGACCCGACCGTCGTTTTCCGCGATGATTGCGTGGTCCTTGGGCCGGCGGGCCTCAAACAACTCAGCTACACGGGGCAGACCTCCGGTGATGTCACGAGTCTTACTACCCTCCCTGGGAATACGAGCCAGGACGTCGCCTGCGTGCAACGTGGCCCCGTTTTCTACCGACAATATGGAGTCTGGTGAAAGGAAGTAGCGAGCATCCATCCCGTTCGGTAGCTTAACGACCTCGCCGGTGTTTCCCTTCAGCTGCAGACGTGGTCGAAGATCGACGCCTTTAGCGGTCTGCTTGTAGTCGACGACAACCTTTGAGGTCAGTCCTGTCACCTCGTCCATACGCTCGACGAGCGTAATTCCATCAATCAAATCGAGATATTCTACTTGGCCCGCTAGTTCCGTGAGGATGGGCAGCGTGTATGGATCCCACTCTGCCAATTTCTGTGCGCGGCTTACAGCCATACCGTCATCAGCCAATAGCCGTGCGCCGTAAGGCACCCGGAACCGGGCGCGCTCACGATCCTTATCGTCCACAAGAATAATCTCACAATTACGTGACATCACCACGGGTACACCCTGACTGTTTGTCACCACGTTGCGGTTCCGGACCGTGACTGTGCCTTCGTGAGACGCTTCAACACTAGACTGCTCGGCGCCACGCTGAGCGGCACCACCAATGTGGAATGTCCGCATCGTGAGTTGCGTTCCCGGCTCCCCTATCGACTGAGCGGCAATGACGCCGACAGCCTCGCCAATATTGACAGGCGTGCCGCGCGCCAAGTCTCGACCATAGCAGCGCGCGCAAACTCCAATCTGGCTTTCGCACGTTAGGACCGAACGAATTTTCATGACTTCGACGCCGGCGCGTTCGATCTGCTCTGCTTGAGTTTCTTCAATCAACGTATTGCGGGGGACAAGCACCTTGCTAGTGACCGGATCAGGGACGTCCTCAGACGCAGTGCGTCCCAATATGCGCTCTGATAACGAAGATACGACGTCTCCGCCATCCATCACTGGACGAACGGTCAAACCGCGCTCGGACCCACAATCCACCTCAACGATGATGCAATCCTGAGCCACGTCAACCAAGCGACGCGTAAGATAGCCGGAGTTTGCCGTTTTTAGGGCCGTGTCAGCCAAGCCCTTGCGAGCGCCATGGGTCGAGTTGAAATACTCGAGGACCGATAGCCCTTCCTTGAAGTTGGCAATGATCGGCTGCTCAATAATTTCACCGGACGGCTTGGCCATGAGCCCGCGCATGCCGGCCAATTGCCGCATCTGTGCCGGTGATCCACGCGCACCCGAATGACTCATCATCCAAACGCTGTTCGTCTGGCGACCAACCTCCTGCTTGCTGATCTCCTTCATCATTGCGCCGGCGACAGCATCAGTGCATCTCGACCAGGCATCAACCACCTTGTTGTAACGCTCGCCCGCTGTAATCAGACCGTCCTGGTACTGCTGCTCGAACTCCTTAACTTCGCTTTGTGTCTTGCTAATCAGCTCCGTTTTCTCTTTAGGAATTATCAAATCGTCCTTGCCGAACGATATTCCTGCCTTAGCTGCCTGCTGGAAGCCTAGACCCATCAGCCGGTCTGCGAAGATGACGCATTCTTTTTGGCCGCAATGGCGGTATACGGCGTCTATAACGTCCGACACATTCTTCTTAGTCAGCTGCTTATTTAATAGCGAGAAAGGCACGCTGGCGTGTTTGGGCAAAATCTGCGCAATCAACATGCGGCCAGGCGTTGTGACCACAATCTGACGCTTGCGGCTCCCGTCAGGCTCAATCAACTCCATGCGGGCGCGAATTTTGTCGTGGAGCTTGATTGCCTTCGCCTGAAGCGCAAACTCTATTTCACCAATCGTCCCAAACGCCGGAGCAGAGTTGTCCTCAGTGACACGATAGTCAGCGGTCTCCAGGGACAGGTAATATAGCCCGAGAACGATGTCCTGGCTCGGCACAATGATAGGTTTACCATTTGCCGGACTGAGAATGTTATTAGTCGACATCATCAGAACACGCGCTTCAAGCTGAGCTTCAAGGCTGAGTGGCACATGAACTGCCATCTGGTCGCCATCAAAGTCCGCGTTGAAGGCGGTGCACACCAGTGGATGGAGCTGGATTGCTTTTCCCTCAATCAGCACAGGCTCGAACGCTTGTATACCGAGACGATGAAGAGTGGGCGCTCGGTTGAGCATGACTGGGTGTTCTCGAATGACCTCTTCGAGAATATCCCAAACCTCAGGGCGCTCTTTTTCGACCATGCGCTTAGCTGCCTTTATAGTCGTCGCATGGCCATACTTCTCAAGCTTGCTGTAGATAAACGGTTTGAACAGTTCGAGTGCCATTTTCTTAGGTAAGCCGCACTGATGCAGCTTCAGCTCTGGACCGACCACGATGACCGACCGCCCGGAATAATCTACGCGCTTGCCTAGCAAGTTCTGACGAAACCGGCCCTGCTTGCCTTTCAGCATGTCAGACAGGGATTTAAGTGGACGCTTGTTTGCGCCGGTAATAGCGCGGCCGCGGCGGCCATTGTCGAACAGCGCATCGACAGACTCTTGGAGCATGCGCTTCTCATTGCGAACTATAATATCCGGAGCGCGCAATTCGATAAGCCGCTTCAAGCGATTGTTGCGGTTGATAACGCGCCGATACAGATCATTCAGGTCAGACGTCGCAAATCGGCCGCCATCTAGTGGCACGAGAGGACGGAGTTCAGGCGGGATAACCGGGACCACATCCAGAATCATCCATTCTGGCTTTGAGCCGCTCTCTCCAAACGCTTCGATCAGCTTGAGGCGCTTCACAAGCTTCTTACGCTTGGCTTCGCTTGTGGTATCGCGCAGATCCGCCCGCAATTTCACCTTGTCAGAATCAATGTCTATGGCATGTAGGATAACCTTGATCGCCTCGGCGCCAATGGCAGCACGGAAGCCGTCCTCGCCAAATTCATCCTGCTTAGCTGCGAGCTGGTCTTCGGTCAGAAGCTGGTGGAGCTTTAGGTCAGTCAATCCTGGTTCAAGGACCACATAACTCTCAAAATACAGTATTTTCTCGAGCTCTTTGAGCGTGAGGTCAACCATGAGCCCGATACGGCTTGGCAGCGATTTGAGAAACCATATATGTGCAACAGGCGAGGCAAGTTCGATATGCCCCATACGCTCTCGACGAACTTTGGCCAGCGTCACTTCGACGCCGCATTTCTCACAGATGATGCCGCGGAACTTCATCCGCTTGTACTTGCCACAGAGGCACTCGTAGTCCTTGATCGGACCAAAGATACGGGCGCAAAAGAGGCCGTCTCTTTCCGGCTTGAAGGTCCGATAATTGATTGTTTCTGGCTTCTTGATCTCGCCATACGACCATGAACGGATCTGCTCCGGAGAAGCCATCTGGATGCGAATTTGATCGAATGTGACTGCCTGGCCAGCTTGGCCAAGTATCTTCATAAGTTCGTTCACGGATAAGCCTTTCTTGAAAAAGCCAGGGTTGCAAACCCGAGCCGCCCTAAAGTCACACCGCGGCTTAGGTGTCCGTGTGTCATGCTAGGCTTTGATCTAGGTCTACGTTTAGGCCGAGGGACTTTAACTCCTTAACAAGCACGTTGAAGCTTTCCGGAATGCCAGCTTCAAAGTTGTCCTGCTCGCGTACGATTGCTTCGTAGACTTTAGTTCGCCCTGACACGTCGTCCGACTTCACAGTCAGCATTTCTTGTAAAGTATAGGCTGCGCCGTACGCCTCTAGCGCCCAAACCTCCATTTCACCAAACCGCTGGCCACCAAACTGTGCCTTGCCCCCGAGCGGTTGCTGCGTCACCAAACTATAGGGCCCGATGGACCGTGCATGGATCTTGTCGTCCACCAAGTGATGAAGCTTGAGCATATAGATATAGCCGACAGTGACTTTGCGCTCGAATGGTTCACCCGTCCGTCCGTCTGTCAACACAACCTGCCCAGACGTATCGAGACCAGCTTTCGTAAGCATGCGTTCGATGTCGCTCATCCGCGCACCATCGAAAACAGGGGTTGCGATCGGCACGCCCTTCTTGAGATTTTCTGACAATTCGATCAATTGGTCGTTGTTGAGATCAGCGATCTCGGCGTCGTAGACGCTGTCGCCGTAAACGTCGCGAAGCTTCTCCAACAACTCCTGCTTGGCAGCCCCACTTCGACGATACTCTTCTACAAGCTCGCCGATCTCACGGCCAAGATTTGCGCAAGCCCAGCCGAGGTGAGTCTCGAGGATCTGGCCGACATTCATGCGGCTTGGCACGCCCAATGGGTTGAGCACGAGGTCGACCGGCGTGCCGTCATCCAAAAATGGCATATCCTCAACCGGCACGACGCGAGACACAACGCCTTTGTTGCCGTGCCGCCCTGCCATTTTATCGCCCGGCTGGAGCTTACGCTTCACGGCAACGAACACCTTGACCATCTTCATCACACCAGGTGGTAATTCGTCGCCACGCTCAAGCTTCTCTACCTTGCTCTCAAAACGCTCCTGAAGACGATGAACAGCAGAATCGAACTCGCGCTTGAGCACCTCAATTTCGGCCATTAGGGCGTCGTCCTGGACGCCTATATTCCGCCAAGCCCCCCGCGGGTGCTCACCGATTACGTCCTCCGTCAGCATCGTACCAGCCTTGATGCCCTTAAAGCCCCCCGCCGCCTTGTGACCGAGTAGCTTTTCACGAAGACGATTGAGGAACGCGCGTTCCTGAATGCCGCGCTCATCATCACGATCCTTGGCCAGACGCTCGATCTCTGCACGTTGGATCGCCATGGCGCGCTCGTCTTTGTCCACGCCTCGCCGGCTGAAAACACGCACGTCGACGATTGTACCGGCCACACCTGGCGGTAGCTTGAGAGAGGTGTCACGGACATCGGAGGCTTTTTCCCCGAAAATCGCTCGCAGCAACTTTTCTTCCGGCGTCATCGGGCTTTCGCCCTTGGGAGTCACCTTGCCCACAAGGATATCGCCAGGATTCACCTCAGCCCCGATATAGACGATGCCGGCCTCGTCGAGGTTGCGGAGCGACTCCTCGCCGACATTTGGAATGTCTCGCGTAATTTCTTCCTGACCTAGCTTCGTGTCACGCGCCATCACCTCGAATTCTTCTATGTGGATGGACGTGAATACGTCATCACGCGCGATGCGCTCCGAAATCAGGATAGAGTCTTCAAAATTGTATCCGTTCCAAGGTACAAAGGCGCACAACACGTTACGTCCTAGCGCCAACTCACCAAGTTCTGTCGAGGGACCGTCGGCGATAATCTCCCCACATGACACCTGATCGCCTACACGAACCAGTGGACGTTGATTGATGCAGGTCGACTGATTAGACCGCATGTATTTGCGCAGGCGATAGATGTCGACTCCTGCCGTCATGCCATCCTGACCGGAAGCGCGCACCACGATACGCGCCCCGTCAATCTGATCGACAACACCGGCTCGGCGAGCCACAATCGTGGCCCCGCTGTCGCGCGCGACTGCCGCTTCCATGCCTGTTCCAACCAGCGGTGCGTCTGCCTGGATCAGCGGGACAGCCTGCCGCTGCATATTGGAACCCATCAGTGCACGGTTGGCGTCGTCGTTCTCTAGGAATGGAATCAGGGCTGCGGCGACCGACACGAGTTGCTTCGGTGACACGTCGACAGCGGTCACGTCGTCTGGCTTCACAAGCCGGAAGTCTCCGCGGTTTCGAACAGAAACGAGCTCATCAGAGAAACGCCCGTCTGCGTCCTGCGGGGCGTCCGCCTGTGCGACGACAAGTCGCTCTTCCTCCATGGCAGACAGGTATTTCCACCCATCCTGCACCTGGCCATCCTTTACCAGACGATATGGTGTCTCAATAAACCCATACTTATTTACTTTGGCGAAAGTCGCCAGCGAGTTAATTAGGCCGATGTTGGGGCCTTCGGGTGTTTCGATCGGGCAAATGCGCCCGTAATGCGTCGGATGCACATCGCGAACTTCAAAACCTGCCCGCTCTCGCGTCAGGCCACCGGGGCCGAGCGCAGAAAGGCGACGTTTATGCGTGACTTCCGACAACGGATTTGTCTGGTCCATAAACTGCGAAAGCTGTGAGGAACCAAAGAACTCGCGCACTGCTGCGGCCGCAGGTTTCGCGTTGATGAGATCATGCGGCATGACCGTATCGATGTCGACTGATCCCATCCTCTCACGTATGGCACGCTCCATACGAAGCAGTCCGACCCGATACTGGTTCTCCATCAGTTCGCCGACCGACCGCACGCGGCGGTTGCCCAGGTTGTCGATGTCGTCGATAGTCCCCCGGCCGTCCTTGAGTTCCACCAATATCTTTACGGTCCTGAGAACGTCTTCCTTGCGCAGAGTGCGATACTGATCGTCGCACTCCAGGTTGAGGCGCATGTTCATCTTCACACGCCCAACTGCAGACAGATCGTAACGGTCAGGATCGAAGAACAAACCACGAAAAAGGGCTTCAGCCGTCTCCGGCGTTGGTGGCTCACCTGGGCGCATCACTCGGTATATGTCGACAAGCGCGTCATCGCGATTGGTGTTCTTGTCGATGGTCAGCGTATTGCGTATCCAGGGACCGTTCGCCTGGTCGATCGCCAACGTTGGCAGGCTGGTAACGCCTGCCTCCTCCAACCCTATAAGACGCGCTTCTGCCAGTTCTTCGCCGGCCTCCGCGTAGATCTCTCCCGTTTCCTCATTGACCATATCGATAGCCACGTAGCGGCCTAGCAGGTCAGCTCTTCCTACCAGGACGTCCTTGGTTTTTTCTGCGATCTTTCGCGCAGACCGCGCAGTGAGCTTGGCATCCGCGTCGGCAACGACCTCACCCGTCTCGGCATCGATCAGCGGCTCAAGCAGCTTCAGGCCTCGAAACGCATCCGGATCAAACGGCCGTGCCCAGCCCTTGGCTGTGCGCGTGAATACAACCTGGCCATAGAAGAAGTTGAGGATGGATTCAGAATCAAGACCGCGAACTTCTATCGTGTCCGGGTCCTCGCCCACCGCAATCCTGTCTGCACGGTTCTTCTCACTGGCGTCGCTTTCCAGCGCATATAGCAGAGTGGTAACCGGCAGCTTTCGCTTCCGATCAATCCGCACGTAAACCATGTCCTTGCTGTCAAATTCGAAGTCCAGCCAGGACCCGCGATACGGTATGACCCGCGCTGCAAACAGAAACTTTCCCGAGCTATGCGTTTTGCCCTTGTCGTGGTCGAAAAACACGCCGGGCGACCTGTGCATCTGACTGACGATAACGCGTTCGGTTCCGTTGATGATAAACGTACCGTTATCCGTCATCAAAGGCATATCGCCCATGTAAACGGGTTGTTCCTTGATGTCGCGGATAGACCGGGCGCCAGTGTCCTCATCAAGGTCCCAGACAATCAGACGGAGTATCACCTTCAGCGGTGCAGCATAGTTCATGCCGCGCTGGATGCACTCCTCGACATCGTATTTTGGCTCCTCAAGCTCGTAATAGACAAATTCCAGTCGACCACGGCCAGCGAAGTCGTCGATAGGGAACACGCCACGGAAAACTTCCTGCAAGCCGGTGTTGGTGCGACTGTCAGGGGCGATGTGCATCTGGAGGAAGCCCTCATAGCTGGACCTCTGCACGTCGATCAGGTTCGGCATCGGCGCGACTTCGGGTATCCGGCCAAAGCTTTTCCGAATCCGCTTGCGCGGCGTGAAAGTCTGAACCGGAGTGATTGCGTCCATCAGAACTGCCCCATCCTGGCGGCCCGGCCAACTGGCCGCTTCCCGCATAATGATCGTCTCGAACAACGCCTTGAAGGGCGGGGATCCCAGCGATCCCCACCCCTCAGCAGCTCAAAACCTGCACACGCGTGCAGGAAAACAAGACTACTTAATCTCGACAGACGCGCCCTGCTCTTCCAGAACCTTCTTGATCTTTTCGGCTTCATCCTTGTTGACGGCTTCCTTCACCGTCTTTGGCGCGCCTTCCACCAGATCCTTAGCTTCCTTCAGGCCCAGCCCCGTGATCGTCCGGATTTCCTTAATCACGTTGATCTTCTTGTCGCCGGCCTTTGTCAAAGTCACGGTAAACTCGGTCTGCTCTTCTACAGGCGCAGATGCCGCGCCACCACCAACTGGCGCCGCTGCCACGGCCGCAGGTGCTGCGGCGGAGACGCCCCACTTTTCCTCGAGCATCTTTGACAGCTCAGCTGCTTCGAGCACAGTGAGAGCCGAGAGGTCGTCAACCAGTTTAGTTAAATCAGCCATATGCCTAATCCTTAGTTAGCGTTGGTGTGGTTCCATGCAAGCCCGTATCCGGGCACGTCTCAGGCTGCTTCAGCCTCGGCTTCGTCCTTTTTGGCATAGGCCGCTAAAACCCGCGCGAGACCAGCCGCCGGCGCTGCAACCACGCCAGCAATACGCGTCGCAGGAGTGTTTATCATCCCCAGCAGACCGGCCCGCAGCGTATCGAGCGATGGCAGTTCGGACAGTGCTTTCACGCCAGACGCATCCAGCGTCTGGACGCCCAGGGCGCCGCCGATCAGCACCAGTTTCTCGTTGGTCTTGGCGAACTCGACGCACACTTTGCTGACAGCCACGGGATCGCGCGCCCAAGCCAGCGCGGTTGGTCCCTTGAGCATCGGCTTTATGCCGTCAAATCGGGTCCCATCCAAGGCGAGGACGGCCAGCCGGTTTTTCGCGACTTTAAAGTTTGCTCCCGCTGCCCGCATCCGCTGCCGCAGATCCGTCACTTCGGCCACGGTCATACCCTTGTTCTGGGTGACCACAACCATCGACGTTTCTGCGAAAACGGTGGCGAGCGACGAGACGAACTCTCGCTTGTCCGTACGGTCCAATTCTCGTCTCCTATCTGGCACGCTACCGTACGTGCCCGGTTCCCAAAGGCTCGGGTGAAGACCACCCGGTCCAGTCCGCCTGTCCTTACATCAAGCCGGAACCACCCAACCCCTCATCGGCGCCGGGCATCTCCCGTCTTCCACGCGCGAGCTTGCGGCTCATTAACGCCTTGAGGCGACGTGTGGTCTTGGACAGGTTCAGGGCGACCGAAACCGCCCCTGTCCACCCGACGCCCTTGCGGAAGCCGGGCGTATCTTGTTCAGCCAGCCAGGCTCGAGACGTCGACCCGCACGCCGGGTCCCATTGACGAACTAAGCGAAACCTTTTGCAGGTAGGTGCCCTTGGCCCCTGTAGGCTTAGCTTTCTGAATAGCGTCAACGAAGGCGCGAATATTCTCAAGAAGCTTGTCGGATTCGAAGCTCGCCTTGCCTATGCCGGCGTGCACGATACCTGCTTTTTCGGCACGGAACTCAACCTGTCCGGCACGGGCAGCGGTCACCGCGCCACGCACATCCATGGTGACCGTTCCAAGCTTCGGATTTGGCATCAAACCACGGGGACCGAGTATCTTACCCAACCGGCCGACCAGACCCATCATGTCTGGCGTTGCAATGCAGCGATCGAAAGCGATATCGCCTGCCTGAACCTTCTCAGCCAGATCGTCGGCGCCAACCACATCGGCACCAGCGGCCAATGCCTCCTCGGCCTTGGCGCCACGGGCGAACACGCCGATACGCACCGTCTTGCCGGTGCCGTTCGGGAGGCTGATCAACCCGCGAACCATCTGGTCCGCATGGCGGGGGTCGATGCCAAGACGCATGGATATTTCCACGGTCTCATCGAACTTAGCCCGTGCGTTCGTCTTCACCAGCCCCAACGCCTCAGGCAAAGCGTAATTCTTCTGCTTATCGACAGCAGACTGTGCGGCGGTCAGGCGCTTGTTATGTGCCATGATCAGGATTCCACCACGGAGACGTGCATCGACCGTGCAGTGCCCACCAACATCTTCACCGCCGCCTCCAAGTCGCCGGCATTCATGTCGACCATTTTCTGCGCTGCAATTTCGCGCAACTGGCTCATTGTCACCCGCCCTGCAGCTGCACCCTTGCCCGGCGTCGTGCTACCGGAGGTTATCCCAGCTGCCTTTTTTATAAAGTACGTGTTTGGCGGTGTCTTTGTGACAAAGCTGAACGTGCGGTCTCCGAAAGCCGTAATAACAACCGGCACCGGCATACCAGGCTCCATAGTCTGAGTGCGCGCGTTAAACTCCTTGCAGAACTGCATGATGTTCAAGCCCCGTTGACCCAGAGCCGGACCTACCGGCGGTGAAGGATTGGCCTTGCCCGCCGGGATCTGCAGCTTTACGAAGCCAACGATTTTCTTTGCCATGGCCGTCCTGGCTCCCTACGCCCAGGACCGTGGTGTTAACGACATACCAAGTCAGCGGCTCAAACCGTTGACTTCTGTCTCCCACGTTCCCATTAAGGGGCGCTCCGTAGCGGGTCTTTGGGAGCACTGTCAACACCTTTCTACGGCTCGGGCGTCAGGCTGGCCTGGCAACCCCTGCTCGTCAGGGCAGCACATCGTGCGTGTTCAGCCAGATGCCGTGCGGGGACCGCCCCACCGGTATGCGCTCGATCGTTCCCGTCGACGGATCGAACACCGCGACGGACTGAGCAAACCGTAGCCCAGCCCAGATTTTCCCGTCCGGCGCGAAATCCATGTCGTCCGGACCGCCAGGCACACGGATCGTGCGAACCACGGCCAGACTCACGGGATCAAGGACAGACACCGTGCCTTCCACCCGATTGGTAGCGTAGATGAGCTTTTGATCGTGGGTCAGAAACATCGTGTGGGCGCCACGCCCGGTAGCGATCAGGCGCTCGACATGCCCGTCTGCCGGGTCAACCACAGCAAAATGCGCCTCTCCCATCAGACCGACGAGCAGGCGGCCGTGGTTCCACAGGACTCCCGCCGGCGTACGACCGACCTTGCTACTCCACAACACACGGCCGCTCGCGGTGTTGATGGCCATCAGGCGGTCGGTACCCTGCAGGCTGACGAACACCTCCTTTGAGTCGGGGGAGTAGTTCATGTGGCTGGGCAGACTGCGAGCCGGAACGCGATGCATAAGCTTCAGCGTGTTCGCGTCGTAGATGTCGATCTGGTTCCGGGCCAGCCCAGCGATCGTCAGGTAACGGCCGTCAGGACTATACTGAAGCTGGTAGGGATCACTGATGACGGCTTGTCGCTGAATCGCGCCCGTGTGGGGGTCGAGGAAAAACAGTGTGTTGCCAGCCGTGTCGCCTATCACCATCGAGCGATGGTCGGGCGTTAGTGCCATATGGTGCGGTTCACGCAGCAGCGCTATCCGCTTCACCTCCTGATGCGTAGTTACGTCAAGAAGGCTTACACTCGCATCGTTGCTGTTAATCACGAACGCCAGGTCTGCAGCGGACGCGAGGGATGAAATCAGCAGCCCGCAGAGCAGGGCCAGGGAGCGAAACATCGGTCGACGGCCTTTCTAGACATTGACCACATAGCGTGATGACCCAAGGTCCCGCTAGCGCTTGTGTCTTTAAAGCACTTAATCAGGTCTGAGCCGGCTGGCGAGAAGCCTAGACGGGGAGGCTTGCTCTTAGTCGGCCCCGGAGCTTGCCTATGCGGGCGACACCGGCCAAACGCCTGTCCAGAAAGGCAAGCGTGTCGCTATGGGTGCGCGAACCGTCGAGCCAGTATAATAGAGTGCTGCTGTATACCGTGGCCAATATGGCGCGCTTCGTATACCAGCTCAAACCTTCGCTGGCGTCTCCAGCGGCGCGCCAAATGACATCCACCGTTCGGTAGGTGCAGCGTGCGGCCACCGCCGTGTTGGCCGGCAATGCCAGCACGCTCATTGCCCGCCGAACTGCTTGCCTGTGCGGCACTGCCTGATCCAGACGGGTCGCGATCAAAGTTTTCACACGCTGCGACAGCCGCTGTTCGGCCATGACGGGCGCTGCCTCTGCCGCCATCTCACGGTCTGCCAAGTCGATATAGCCATCTACCATGTCAGCCGGCCCGCCCGGGAAGAGCAGTTCAGCGTCATCGCTGCGCGCCGCGAGCATCGCAGCGAGGCTCCATCCTCGGGCGGGAACCAGCGGCAAAACAGCGCGAACCGCAGCATCACGTCGGGCGGTCAGGTCAAGCATCAGACTTCCCCTGGGAGGAAGCCGGCGGAAAGCGCATCATCTCGTCGACAAAGCCGAAGCTGCGGAAATCTTTCACTCGCATCGGATACAGTATGCCGTCCAAGTGGTCGTGTTCATGCTGCACCACGTTGGCGTGCAATCCGTCCACCTCGCCGCCGACATAGCGGCCGTCACAATCGACCCCGCTATAGCGGATACGAAGATGTCGCGGGACTGCTGCACGCAGGCCTGGGATCGACAGGCAACCTTCCCAACGCAACGCTTCCTCCTCGCCAACCGGCTCGATCACCGGGTTAATCACGATGGTCGGCGATACGGCATCGCCGCCGTTGCGGTCCGACGGAAGGTGAAACACGAACAGCCGCAAGGGCATGTGGACCTGCGGCCCTGCAAGGCCAATACCGGGCGCGTCGAGCATCGTTTCCACCATATCGGCGACCAACCGCCTGATCTCTGGCGCTCCCGGATCGTCCACCGGATAGGCACGTTCCAGTAGGACGGGATGCCCCATCCGCGCTATCTTCAGCAAAGCCATCAACTATCCTCAAAAGGTGCTGTTTGCCGCTTGGGGGTACTCGAACACCTATGATATAGGCGCGTTTTCTCCGGTGGCAGCACCGGCTGATCGGTCACGCGCATGCCATCCATCACGCCCAGTCCCAAGGAGTAGGCCACCAAGTGCAGGTTCTCGTCCGAGATAACAACGTCGACCAAGCGCTCAAGGCGCTCAAGAAGAAGATGCAGCGCGAAGGTATCTTTCGCGAGATGAAGCTGCGCCGGCACTTCGAAAAGCCCTCCGAGCGACGCGCCCGCGAGGCCGCCGAGGCTGTTCGCCGCGCCCGTAAATTGGAGCGCAAGCGTCTCGAGCGTGAGGGTTTTTGACGCTTTCGACCGGTTTAGACCGATCGCATCCAGGCTGATCAGACCCGCAGGAGCATAGCCGCATCCGTATAGCCCAGGTTGCACCGCTTCATGAGGCGGTGCCGCCGCCTCTCTACGGAGGTACGGAGCGGGTCGTCTCATACCTGACTGAGGAACTCGTGGCCTGCGGCCATGACGTGACGCTGTTCGCCAGCGGAGACTCCGTCACCTCGGCACGACTGCATCCCGTATGGTCGCAGGCCTTGCGGTTAGACAGCAGCATCCGTGATCCGATTGCTCCACACATGCTGCTGATGGAAGCTGTACGCCGGAGGGCGTCCGAGTTCGACGTCCTACATTTTCACATGGATTACTGGCCTTTCAGCCTGTTCTCCCGTCAATCTACGCCGTTTGTCACGACTCTGCACGGCAGGTTGGACTTACCGGAGTTGAATCCGGTTTTCGACGAGTTTCCTGGGGTTTCGGTCGTATCCATTTCCAAGGCGCAGCGCCGGCCGCTGCCACAGGCAAATTACATCGCCAACGTGCCGCACGGCATACCGGAACACCTGCTGACGCCGCGGGCCAACATACCATCATACCTTGCGTTTCTGGGCCGTATCGCGCCAGAGAAGCGGCCCGACCTTGCCATTCGCATTGCGCGGTCAGCCGGGATACCGCTCAAAATAGCAGCCAAGGTCGATCGGGTAGATCAGCATTACTTCGATACCATCATCGAACCGATGTTTGCCGGCGGCGGCGTCGAGATGATAGGCGAGATCGGCGACCATGAGAAAGCCGAGTTTCTTTCTGGTGCATTCGGTCTTTTGGTGCCGATCGACTGGCCGGAACCGTTCGGATTGGTGATGATCGAAGCGATGGCGTGCGGCACGCCCGTCATAGCGTTCAACCGCGGATCGGTAGCCGAGATCGTCGAGGAAGGCGTCAGCGGCTTCATTGTAGAGGATGAGATTGGCGCAGTCGAAGCCGTCAGGCATCTCAGCACGTTGTCACGATCAGGCATTCGCCGGCAGTTTGAATCGCGGTTTACTGCCCGCCGTATGGCCGAGGACTACCTCCGATGCTTTCAGGCACTGTCCGTAGACAAACGCACCGCAATCCCCGGGACGGAACTATAGTTGCCCAGAAGCCCGCAAGTTTTGCATGCGTAGAGCGGTAGTGATAAGCTAACGCTGTTAATGGTCGAATGACTGGAAGTTCGGCATGCTCTCGACTGCTCAACGATCGCAATCTTCGAGCTTTTTTGCCACTCTGCGTATCCTCAGGACGGTTGTGCGCAACCCGATGGAGGCGTGGCCGACCGCAGTTTATACCAAGCCAATGGTTGTGACCCGAATGCTCGGGCGCAAGACGATCTTCGTGTGTGATCCAGACTTGGTGCAGCAGGTGCTGGTCGAAGACAGCGAAAGTTTCATTAAAGCAGAATCCATGCGGCGGTCCCTTGAGCCAGTGTTAGGACAGGGAATACTGACGGCAGAAGGCCAACGCTGGCGCTTGCAATGCAGAGTTGCAGCTCCTGTGTTCCGGCCGGCCCATGTGAACTCGTTCCTGCCCGCCATGCTTCGGGTGTCGAGAAACATGCGCGAGCGTTGGGCAGAACTGCCCGATGGCGCACCTCTTGAGGTGTCTCGGGAAATGACACGGGCCACTTTCGAAATCATTTTAGACACCATGCTGTCCGGTGCCGGAAACGCCGATTTGGGTCGGCTGGAAGGCAGCATCCGCGACTTTCTCGAAAGCACGAGTTGGACCACAGCGCTTTCCGCGATTGGCGCCCCGCTATGGACCCCTTTCCCCGGGAAGCGGCGGTCTGAACGCGCAAGCGCCTTTCTCCAGCGCACGGTAGGCGACCGCGTCGCAGAGCGTCGGCAGACCGGCGAGCGACGAGACGACCTACTGTCGCTGATGCTCGACGCCAAGGACCCAGAAACCGGAGAGGGTCTGGACGACACCGACATACGCGACAACATCTTGACCTTTATCGGTGTCGGACACGAGACTACCGCGCTTACCTTGACATGGACGTTCTACCTGCTCGCCAAGCACCCGGAGATCGAAGGCAAGATACTGGCCGAGGTGGAACACGTCGCTGGCAGTAATCCGCTAAAGCCGGAGCAGGTGTCTGAACTCTCCTACACGCGTCAGGTCGTGCAGGAGTCGATGCGTGTCTTTCCGCCTGTCGCTATGATCGTTCGCCAGTCTACCAGAGATCTTTATATTGGCTGTGAACGAGTGAACGCCGGCGACAACGTTTTCACACCGATCTATGCCATCCATCATCACCAGGATCTCTGGCCTGATCCAGAGACCTTCAACCCTGAGCGCTTCACCGCAGATGCGGTGAAGTCCAGAGATCGCTGGTCTTACCTGCCGTTTGGCGCTGGCCCACGTATCTGTATCGGCATGGGCTTCGCCTTGCTCGAGGCGGTTGCGATCTTGGCGACCGTGTTGCCAGATGCAAAGCTATCTGCCGCGCCGAATTTCAAGCCCACTCCCAAGCTGAGGGTCACGATGCGGCCGGCCGAAGGAATGCCCATGCGGCTGGAGCGACGGACGGCCTGAGACGGCGTCTGGCTGAGACGTCAGTGATCTAGCGTCTGGACGACCTCCTCAGTCATCTTCTTGGCATCGCCGAACAGCATCATCGTATTGGGCCTGAAGAAGAGCTCGTTGTCGACGCCTGCATAACCGGACGCCATCGACCGTTTGATGAACAGCACGGTGCGGGCCTTCTCCACGTCCAAAATCGGCATCCCATATATTGCTGAGGTCGTGTCCGTCTTGGCTGCAGGGTTGGTGACGTCGTTTGCGCCGATCACGTAAGCGACGTCTGCGGTGCTGAATTCATTGTTGATCTGCTCCAGCTCAAAGACGTCATCGTAGGGGACGTTGGCTTCGGCTAGGAGAACATTCATGTGCCCCGGCATACGACCGGCAACTGGATGAATGGCGTAGCGAACGTCCACGCCTTCGGCCTTCAACTTGTCGGCCATCTCGCGAACTGCGTGCTGCGCCTGCGCGACGGCCATTCCGTAACCCGGCACGATAATGACTTTGGAGGCGTTTTTCATGATGAACGCCGCATCTTCGGCGTTTCCGCTTCTTACAGTACGGTCTGTGCTTGCGCCAGCCAACCCTACGCCACCGCCGGAATCCGTGCCGAAACCACCCAGCAACACGTTGAGGATGCTTCGGTTCATTCCCTTGCACATTACGTAGCTCAGGATCGCGCCAGAGGCTCCAACGAGCGCGCCGGTGATGATCAGCGCCAGGTTTTGAATGGTGAACCCGATGCCGCAGGCAGCCCAGCCGGAGTAGCTGTTCAGCATGGATACGACGACAGGCATGTCTGCGCCGCCGATCGGGATGATCAGTAGAAAGCCCAGCGCCACGGCCAGCACAGCTATAAGCCAGAAGATAGTCTGCGGTCCGCCAGTCGCGACGAACACGACGACAAGTGCAAGGATGACCAACCCAAGCAACAGGTTCAGCTGATGCTGAAACCGGAACAGGATCGGCATGCCTTTCATCAGGGCCTGCAGTTTTGCGAATGCAATCAGCGACCCGCTGAAGGTGACTGCGCCAATGGCAAGGCCCACCGACATTTCGATCAGGCTCTGCGTGTGAATGTGATGCGGCACGCCGATACCGAACGCAGCAGGCGCGTTTAGCGCCCCAGCGGCGACGAACACAGCCGCCAGACCAACCAAAGAGTGGAAGGCCGCAACCAACTGTGGAAGCGCGGTCATGGCGATGGTGCGCGCTACATAGGCACCAGCGGCGCCGCCGATCGCGATACCCGCGACGATCCAGACATAGCCCTCGGCCATCATGCCGTGCCGGCCAAGCGTTGCGAGCACGGCGACAGCCATGCCGATCATGCCGTACTGGTTGCCGCGCCTTGAGGTGACAGGGCTGGACAGTCCGCGCAACGCCAGGATGAACAGGACCGCCGCAATCAAGTAGAGCAGCGACGTCAAATCGGAGGACATGGCGCGTCTACTTCCTGGATTTGAACATCGACAGCATTCGCTGGGTCACCAGAAAGCCGCCGAAGATGTTGACGCTCGCCAGGGTGACGGCCAGAAAACCAAATAAATGGGGCAGGAAACCGTGACTGAGCCCAGTCGCGAGCATTGCACCGACGATGATGACCGAGGAGATCCCGTTAGTGACCGCCATCAGCGGGCTGTGCAGCGCCGGAGTCACGTTCCAGACCACGTAGTAGCCAACAAAACAGGCGAGCAGGAAGATGGTGAGCAAAAATATGAAAGGCTCGGCTGCGGCTGTAACAGGAGCGGCCGAGTGCGCGAGAGCCTCAAGCCGCTGCGCGAGATCATTGGCACTGCCGGCCACCTGATGGGCCTGATCGGCCAGTGTGTTCGGGTTCATCGATGGCTCCCTGCTCAGCCTGCGTCCATCTGGCCGCGCTCGGGCGCACCGCCGAAATTTGCCCAAGACGCTTCGTTGGATGCCGACGCAGACGCTTCCCTAGTGGTATCAGCAGCGGCGCGGCTCACATCGGCGGCAGGATCGGCCATCGACGGCGCCGCGTCCTCCTCAGCCGCACCCGCCGGCTGAACCGCTTGTGCTGCTGGCTGGCTCGCCGTCGCCGGTGCAAACAGCTTGTGGACAACCATGCTGCCGCGAGTCAGCATGACGCCCTGGACGATCGCATCGTCCTCCGGCAGCTTCGGCACTCTGCCGTCTTTGTCCCAGAACGTGGTCAGGAACGTCAGAAGATTTTTTGCATAAAGCGCGCTTGCCGCAACAGGTATACGCCCTGGCCAGTTTTTGAAACCGAGCACCTTTACCCCGTTGCCCGTTATGTAACTTTCGCCCGGACGGGTGGCCTCGCAGTTGCCGCCACCGTCGGAGGCCAAGTCCACGATGACGCTGCCCGGACGCATGCCGTCCACCATGGCCTGGGTAACCAATATCGGCGCCTTGCCGCCCTGAACCAGAGCCGTGCAGATAACCAAGTCGTTCTTCGCCACGGTCGCTGTGGTCAACTCGGCCTGCTTGCGCCGGAACTCGCCCGTCATTTCCTTCGCGTAGGCGCCGGTTTGTGCGGCTGTCTCGGTATCCTCCACACCCACGAACGTTGCCCCCAGCGACTTGATCTCCTCCTTTGCCGCGGGACGCACATCGGTAGCGGACACGATGGCGCCGAGGCGTCGCGCCGTGGCGATCGCCTGCAAGCCGGCAACACCTGCACCGAGCACGAACACTCGTGCGGGCGGAACCGTACCAGCCGCGGTCATCATCATCGCAAACCCGCGGTCGAATGCTCCTGCCCCTTCGATCACCGCACGGTAGCCGGCGAGGTTCGCTTGGCTGGACAGAATATCCATTGATTGCGCACGTGTGATCCTAGGCAACAACTCCATCGCGGCGGCATCGATACCGGCCTTTGCAAGGCTTGGAACCAGGGCGGGGTCAGCCAGCGCGCCTGAGATGCATACCAGCAACGCCCCGCGCGCTATCTGGGCGCGTTCCGCGGGCTGCGGCGTCTGCACGGCGAAGACCACTCCAGCACCGGCCAAGGCCAGGGCTGCATCAGCAGCGATTTCGGCACCAGCGGCGGAAAACTCGGTATCCGGTATTGATGCGCCTTTACCGGCGCCCGACTCGACCGCAACCTGAAGGCCAAGGGTGACCAACTTGCGGATGGTCTCCGGCGTAGCGGCAACGCGCGTTTCGCCTGAGCGACGCTCCCTCAGCACCGCAAGCCGCATGCCATTCCCTCCGTTGCCGGCGCTTGCCGGGCCGGCACGTAACAACGCGAAGGCTAAGAAGGCAAGGGAAGGAGCGTTTACCCGGCCAAGCGGTCATGCCGTCAGGAGTTGATCTTGCGCCCGCTCGCCCGTCCTGCTGAACACCGCCAGCACAGGCAAACCAGCCACGGCCAGACCCTCGCCGGTGAAGAACACTGGGCGAATCATGAACATGGCAACTATCCAACCACATGCGGCCAAGGTGGCCAGCAGGAACCCGGCTGCGATCACCAGAAGCGGCAAAGCCCTCGGCGTCTGCGGCACTGAGGCGGCCTGGATGACTCGCACATTGGCCAGGCGCCGTGCATCTTCGGACTCGCTCAAACGACGTTCGGCCAGCATTCGATCCGTCTCACGATAGACCTGTTCAGCGCTCGCCTTCTGTCGAGAAAGGGCGGCTAGTGAGGCATCGTCGGTGTCCAATCGTCTGAGCGATGACGAGATAGTCTGCAGTTCAGCTCGGTTCGCCCCTAACCGGGCCTGGGCGGCTGACAATTCGGCTACTGCCCTCACATGATCTAGCCGGAGCGCATCAAGGTTCGGGTTACGTCCGCGGCGTACCATTGAAGCCGTGCCATTCTGCGACAAGCGCGCCGCTTCAGCCTCATGCGAGGCGATCTGTGCCCGCAGCGTCAGCATGACGCGGCTTGTGTCTTTATACTTGTCACTCGCAGCAGCCAGTTTGGCCCGAACGTCTTGCAGGCCAGCGTTGACGGCCAGCAGCCTGGTATCGGGATCGTTTTCCTGGAACATGTTGATCGTCGTCGGCTCAGTGTTCAGCAATCGGCCAAGGGAGGTTAGCCGGGCCAGGTACTCCTCCACCGCTGTAACCGCATCGGCCACCTGCTGCTGGGTTTGGCTACGACGCTGCAGGAGCAACTGCCGCTCCTGCTCGTAGTCGGAGATCGAGTGGCTGTGTTTGAAGTCGGCCAAGCTCTGCTCCGCGTCGGTGACTGCACGAGCACCGGCCTCGGCCTCGTGCTTGACCAGCTCCAATTGTGGGTCGTCATACAGCCGGCTTCGTCGCGTCGCGTAGAGACCCAGCATCGTGTTGACCGTCGCTGCTGCCTCGTGGGCGTCCTGATTGTCAAAAGCAACGGTGATGACGTTGGCGTCCTTGGCAGGTAACACCGATAGGTTTGCTCGGAAACGCTGTAAACCCCGCTCGACTCTCGCTGCCGCTTCGTCCAGCTGTGGAACGTGCCAAGGTGCGAGCACAACGGCGGAGACCACGTGCACCGCTTGACGTAGCCAGCCCCGGGGCGGTGGATCGAAAACGTTCGGATACACCCTTTGCGGGCCGAGCGTGCGCAGGGTTGCGCCGTGCAAATCGTCGCTGTCCAGGATTTCGGTCTCGGTTTTCATGATCTGGTCGAGGGCCAACGCGCTGGCGTTGGCATCATGCGACCCGGCAGCGGCCCGGACCGTGAACTCAGGCGACGGTAGGACCGCCAAAACCGCGGTCGCACGATAGCTCGGCTGCAACAGAGCCGCCGCCAGTAGGGCACTCGTCATAACCGCGCCGAACAGCCCCAATGCACGCCATCGCTGGTCGTAAGCGTGGTGGAGAAGCTCCTTAAAGGGAGGCGCAGTGTCGTGCGGCTCGCTAACCATGTTCATTAGCTGCTTGCAGACACGTTGAAGCAGGTGGGTTCAGCGGGCCGGACATGCCTATTGCCTTCACAGATGCCTGCTACCTGACACAAGACCGAACGTTCGTCGAGCGTTATGATGAGTCTGGGGCTTCCCAAACAGGCATAATCGGGCCATTTAGACTTCGCAGCGACTTGAGCTGAGACGAATCGTAGAAGGGCTATCATGTCCACGACCACGCACCCCGACGCACCCCATGGCGGCGCCGCGGAGCCGACACGCCGCGATTTCTTGACTTTGCTGGCGTTGTCCGGCGCGGTGGTGGGCGCCGGCGCTGTTGCTTGGCCGTTTATCGACAGCATGGAGCCCGCTGCCGACACGCTCGCCGCCGGCGAGCCGATTGACGTCGATGTCAGCAAGCTGGCGCCTGGCCAGCAGATCGTGGTGGTCTGGCGTGGCAAGCCGATTTTTATCGTCCACCGTACGCCGGAAGGGCTGAAAACGCTTCAGGACGCCAAGCTGATCCATAATCTGAGCGACCCAACATCGAAGACGCTGCAGCAGCCTCCTTATGCGGAGAATTGGCACCGCTCAGTCGATCCGACCTTCGCGGTGATGGTCGGTATATGCACCCATCTGGGCTGTGTGCCGACTTTCTATCCGAACATGAGCGCCACTGATCCTGCCCCGAACTGGCCAGGCGGGTATCTTTGCCCTTGCCATGGGTCGAAATACGATTTGGCTGGACGTGTTTATTCCGGCGTTCCAGCACCCTACAACCTTCCAGTGCCGCCCTATCACATGGCGACCGAGAAGACCGTGCGCATCGGGGAGAACCCACCAGGACAGACGTTTGACCTGAATTCGGTCGTCCAGATCTAACAGAAAACGTCCCACGCCCGACTCTGGACGCTACTCAAATTCCTCGTGCCACGTTCTTCCATCGCGCTCGACAAGTGCAATGGACGCCGTAGGGCCCCAACTTCCTGCCGCGTAGGGGCGTGGACGCTCCGCAGTCTCTCGCCAAGCATCCAGAATAGGCTCGATCCAGGTCCAAGCCGCCTCTACCTCATCGCGGCGCATGAACAGCGTCGCGTCGCCGCGAACCGTGTCCATCAGCAATCGCTCGTAAGCGTCTGGGTAGCGAAGAGAGAATGCCTTTTCAAAGCTGATATCGAGTTCCGCGGGCCTTAACCGCAATCCGCCCGGCCCTGGATCTTTCGTCATCATCCCCAGTCGCATTCCTTCCTCGGGCTGCAGTCGGATGACCAGCCGGTTGGGCTGCATCTCAGCTGCTTCGCGCGGAAACACAGATATGGGTATGTCGCGAAATTGGATCACGACCTCCGACACCTTCTGTGGCAACCTTTTGCCGGTTCGCAGGTAGAACGGGACGTTTGCCCACCGCCAGGTTCGTACCTCGGCCTTGAGAGCGACAAACGTTTCTGTGTCGCTGGCGCTTTGCTTTCCCAGGTCCTTCAGATAGCCGTCGACTACCTTTCCACCGACAGCGCCGGCCACGTACTGGCCGCGGACCGTCAAATGGCCGACCTCGTGCGGCGCCATAGGCCGAAGCGCACGCAGAACTTTAAGCTTCTCGTCCCGTAACGCTTCCGCATTCAGGCTTATCGGCGGCTCCATCGCTAGAAGACACATCAACTGCAATAAGTGGTTCTGCACCATGTCACGAAGGGCGCCAGAGCGATCGTAGTAGTCACCGCGACTTTCCACCCCGACCGTCTCCCCCACCGTGATCTGCACGTGATCAATCACGTCGGCATTCCAAAGCCGTTCGAAAATGACATTGGCAAAGCGCAATGCCAGCAGGTTCTGGACCGTCTCCTTGCCTAGAAAATGATCGATCCGGTAAGTCTGCCTTTCTGCGAAAACCTGGCCAACATCGTCGATGATCTGCCGGGCGGATGCCAAATCGTGGCCGATCGGCTTCTCCAGCACGACGCGACTGTTCTCCGTCACTAACCCTTGAGCTTGCAGGTTCTTACAAACTGCGCCGTACAAGTCTGGGGAGGTTGCCAAATAGAATACACGTATGCGGTCGCTCGCTTCGCCGAATAGCGAGTCGAGTCGTTCCCAGCCTGTTGGCTTGGAGCCGTCTACCCGAGCATAGACGATCAGGTTCAAAAACGAGGCCATAGCGTCATCGGCCAACTCATCGGCGGCGACGTGCTCCCGTAGCGCCTGCTTGGCCCGCTCGCGATAGCCCTCGTCAGTCAAATCAGACCTTGCTGCTGCGATAATGCGGCACTCGGTCGAGAACTGCTTGTCAGCGAAGCGCTGATAGAGAGCGGGTAATAACTTTCGGAGCGTCAGGTCACCAGTTGCCCCAAACACGACCATGTCGAAATCGGCAACCGCGATGATGGTGGTTGACATGCGAAGTCTCCTATCTGACCGTGGCGATACAGGGCGATCGGCGGCAAGATTGACCGTGATCGTCCTGCGGTCTATCCCGCCGCCCGCTTGGATTGCGTGTGGGGTTCGGACATGGCGACAGCTTCTGCCCAGAAAAGTGACGACACTAAGGTCGGCGGCATAGCAGTCGATCGCCTGCGCAGCCTCATCGAGCGTGTCGAGCGGCTCGAAGAGGAACGCAAGGCGCTCGGCAACGACATCAAGGACATCTTCGGGGAGGCCAAATCCGCTGGCTTCGACGTGAGGGTTTTGCGGACGATCATCCGCCTACGTAAGCAAGAGCCGGCCGAGATCGAGGAACAGGAGACGCTGCTAGATGCATATCGCCGCGCGTTGGGAATGTAGGAGGAGGAACCATGGGCCGACTGACTGCCTTTGACGACAGCCAGAACGCCCTACATGAGGTGACGCCAAGCGCAAGGACCATCGCATGACTCACTTCGCCCCCGACGGCTCAATTGCCATAGCACCCTCGGGCGAGCAGGATCTGCCGAGTTGGAACTTAACCGATCTATACCCATCACCGGACTCCCCGCACGTCGAAGCCGATCTTGCCCGCGCCGGCACCGAGGCGAAGGCGTTTCAGAAAGCTTTCGCTGGACGCCTTACAGAACTGTCCGGCAGCGACCTTGCTTCCGCAATGGAACAATTTCAGGCAATAGATGAAGTTCTCGGACGGGTGATGTCCTATGCTCAGCTGTTGTTTAGCGCAGACACTACGAATGCTGCAGCAGGCCAGTTCTACCAGTCGATGATGGAGCGTTGCACCGCTATCAGCGCTCACATCCTGTTTTTCCGCCTGGAGCTTAACCGCATAGAGGACTCGGTGCTTGATACAAAATTGGCCGATTCGGCATTTGCCCGCTGGCAACCCTATTTGCGTGACCTTCGCGTCTGGCGCAAGCACCAGCTGTCTGACGAACTGGAACGCTTCGTTCACGATCGGGAAGTGACTGGCCGGGCGGCGTGGAGTCGGCTGTTCGACGAGACGGTAGCGGGCATGCATGTTCCTTTCGCCGGCGAACAACTCACGGTCAATGCCGTTCTAAACAAGTTGTCGGACCCAGACCGGATTATTCGCGAGACTGCCGCCCAGGCAATTGCTCATGCTTTTGAGGACCGCAGCAAGCTGTTCTCATTGATTACCAACACGCTCGCTAAGGATAAAGAGATCATCGACACATGGCGGCATCTTCCCCGTCCTGGCAGTGATCGCAATCTGTCGAACGTGGTTGAGGACGATGTCGTCGATGCGCTAGTTACAGCAGTGGTTTCCGACTTCCCCCGCCTATCCCATCGCTACTACACGCTGAAGGCGCGCTGGCTCGGCCTGGACAAACTGCAGCATTGGGATCGGAATGCGCCCCTGCCCGGCGACGATGATCGGCGAGTGACATGGCCGGAAGCGACGAACATAGTGCTGGCCGCGTATCGCCGCTTCGACCCGGAACTAGCCTTAATTGGCCAGCGCTTCTTTGATCATAACTGGATCGACGCTTCACCCCGCGACGGCAAGTCAGGCGGCGCATTTGCCCATCCAACTGTCCCTTCCGCCCACCCCTATATTCTGATGAACTTTCATGGCCGTACCCGTGATGTTATGACCTTAGCGCATGAACTAGGCCACGGCGTTCACCAGGTGCTGGCTGCGGAGCAGGGCTATCTTATGTCCGGCACGCCGCTGACGCTTGCAGAGACGGCCAGCGTGTTCGGCGAGATGCTGACCTTCAAGGCGTTGTTAGATGCTGAGGCTGATCCCGCCCGTCGTCGTTTGATGTTGGCAGGCAAGGTCGAAGATATGCTGAACACGGTGGTGCGCCAGATTGCGTTCTATCGCTTTGAAACGCTCGTACATGACGAGCGGCGGCTTGGAGAGATCCTGCCCAAGCGGCTGGGCGAGATATGGCTGCAAGTGCAGACCGAAAGTCTTGGACCTGCCTTCGAGCTCACCCCCGATTATAGCGTGTTTTGGTCCTACGTGCCGCACTTCATTCACTCGCCGTTCTACGTCTACGCCTACGCGTTTGGTGACTGCCTGGTGAACGCGCTCTACGCCGTTTTCCAATCGGGCCACCCTGGTTTCGAGACGAAGTATCGAGATATGCTAAGGGCAGGAGGCACTAGGGTACATAAGGACCTGCTTGCACCTTTTGGCCTAGATGCTTCCGATCCGTCATTCTGGCGGCGCGGGCTTGATATCATCTCCGGTTTTATCGACCAGCTGGAATACAGTGATGTCTGACCAGAACCCCGGACCGCCTAGGGTCGGTTCCACCAATTTATTTGGCGAGCTGCGTCGTATGGCGAGAACTTCAGGCGCAGTAGGTGGCATCGCCGCACGTGTCGCAGGCGAACGCGTGTTCGGCGTCAAGATGAACCGCAGCGCACATGCCGAGGATCTTAAGTCAGTTCTCGGCGGGCTGAAGGGCCCGCTCATGAAGGTTGCGCAGTTCCTTTCGACCATCCCAGATGCGTTGCCGCCGGAATACGCGTCCGAGTTGGCGCAATTGCAGGCCAACGCGCCGCCGATGGGATGGGCATTCGTGCGTAGGCGCATGACAAACGAACTCGGCCCAAATTGGGAAACCAAGTTTGCTGAGTTTGGCCGAGAGGCCGCTGCGGCGGCAAGCCTTGGTCAAGTACATCGCGGCTGCACTTTGGCGGGTCAAGACGTCGCTTGTAAACTGCAATATCCCGACATGCCGAGCGTGGTCGAAGCCGACCTCCGGCAGCTGCGTCTGGCGCTGTCGCTCTATCATCGTATAGACAACGCGCTGCAGAACGACGAAATATACAAGGAGCTGTCTGAGCGCCTGCGTGAGGAACTCGACTATATGCGTGAAGCCGCGCAAATGCGGCTGTACAAATTGATGCTTCAGGATGCCGACAAAGTGACGGTGCCGGAACCTCAGATGGATCTGACGACCCCGCGACTACTGACGATGACGTGGCTTCCCGGCCGTGCCCTACAGAATGTGTTAGATGAGAATCCTCCTCTGGAGGTTCGAAATCAAATTGCGCAATCCTTGTTCACGGCCTGGTACATACCGCTCTACAGGTATGGGGTGATCCATGGCGATCCTCACCTGGGCAACTACCAGGTACGCGTAGATAACGGAATTAATCTACTTGACTTTGGTGCCATCCGGGTTTTTCGCCCTCACTTCCTTAGAGGCGTCATCGACCTGTTTGAGGCAGTGCGAGACAACGATGAAAACAAAGCTCACCATGCCTACGAGGGCTGGGGCTTTAAGGGTTTATCACGCGAGAAGACAGACGTTTTGAACCAGTGGGCGCGCTTTCTGTACGAGCCGCTCATTCAGGACCGTGTGCGCATGATCCAGGAAAGCAACGATCCACAATATGGCCGCGAAATTGCCCAGAAAGTCCACCAAGGCCTACAACGTACCGGGGGCGTGAAACCGCCTCGGGAGTTTGTTCTAATGGATCGCTCTGCGATCGGTCTTGGCTCGGTATTCCTGCGCATGGGCGCTCAATTGAATTGGCATCGCATGTTTCACGAGCTGATCGATCAGTTTAATGAAACTGAGCTAGCTACGCGACAGGCCGCCGCTCTTGCCGCGGCAGGTGTGCCGGCCTCGCTCTAACATTACATCCGATGCGTGCGGGCCGGTTGGATGTCGCGGATCATCGCAACTGGAAACCACATGATCGCCTTAATGTAACGACCAGTTAGGCGCCGAGGCTCTTGTCGTATGCGCCACAACCACTCCAACCCAGCCAAGCGCCACGACTTGGGTGCACGTTGGGTCAAGCCAAGCTCTACGCGCACAGCTTGACCCACGCATAATGCCCAACATTTTTCTAGCATATGGCGATAGCTATGTACAAAGATTTCGCTGGTCGGCGCGCCAAGCGTCATCACAAGGATTGTGGGAGCAGCATTCTGTATATCGGTCGCAAGCGTATATTGTGCTGAGGGCACGCTTGCTAATGCCGCCGGCGCCAACAGCACTGTCGTGTTTGACCTCAAATCTGTTCTAGAAGCCCACGCCCGTACCGCTTGCTCGGTCGCCGCACTTTCCACCACTACGCACAGACGATGCCGACCGAGACCTGGGTGACTGGTCAGACGATGAAAGAGTTCGCAGCCGGTTACCCGTGCCGACAGACGAAGTCCTCGCAAGCGTGCGTATAGAAGGATAGGGAAGCCGTCTGGGCATACGAAATGAGCTGTATTGTAAGCCGCTGCAAACGCTTTATCGCGCAGCAGCCGAACGTGGTCCAGGTTGGGAGTGACAATCAGCCGAACCCCGCCATCCACCACGTCGTTGAATATGTGATCAACTACCTGGCAAGCTTGCAGCGACGAAACACAAAGTCCGAGCGCACGCACGGGCGGAGACGCGGACCAGCTATCGAAGAGCGCAAGGTGGGCATCGGCGCAGGCAGCGGCCGTGAATATGCCGGCCCGTTCAGCAAGGGTTGCAGGGTTACGCGGGGCATCGATCTCCGCCTTCATGCCTCGCGCGAGTGCGGAGACATCACCGACGGCCACGAGACGGCCGATCTGTCCGCCAAGCAGGATTTCAGAGGGGCCGTGCGGACAATCAGTAGCAATGACCGGTGTTCCGCACGCCAACGCCTCGATGATGACATTACCCAATCCCTCGTAGCGCGACGCAGATACTAGCGCGTCAGCATGCCTGATCCAGGGCAAAGGGTTGTCTTGAAATCCAACAAAAGCTGTGTGGTCGCCGATACCAAGGCTGTTAACTTGCGCTTCTAAATCGGCACGAAGGGGTCCATCTCCGATGATGATGAGCCGCGCTGGAGTGGACAGCAGCAGAAGAGCCATTGCATCCAGTAAGGTACTCGGATCTTTCTGGTAAGTCAGGCGGCCCGCGAACACGAAGACCGGGCAGGTTCGGTCGGCTAACCATGGATGAGGAGGGCAGACAGAAGACCGCGAAGCAAAATCGGAGCCGACAACAGGATTATAAATCGTAGTGATACGACTGCGTGGGATGCTGGCCACCTCGGCGAGGTCGTCCGCAACGCCGTTGGAGACGGCAATGATACAACGCGCATAGGATTGCAACGCCCAGTATAGCCAGGGTACGACGCGGTACCTCCAACCGGTAGCACGTTCTGCTGAAAGAGCGTTGTGCTGACAAATCACCACCGCCGTAGGCACACGTGCTAGCAACCGGGCAAGCAAAGCAATAACGTTGTTGTGGTCCAAGCTGGCGATCAAGACATCTGGCCGAACGCGTCTGAGATAGCGTGCAAGGGGTATTACGGCGGGCAACATACCCTCTGTGCGAAGCTCTTCAGTGGGTAAATCAGGCGGAAGCAAAGAAAGCAGCGGCCCTTGAAGGCGTGCAACAACAAGATGGACATCTAAGCCGCGCGAGCGTAGTTCGGCGATCAGCGCCAGCCGCATACGTTCAACGCCGCCGCCCGATAAGTCATGCATGTAGAATGCGATACGCTGAACAGTCATGCTGCAATCAACCCATGAATATCAAGACTTGGGACGGACCGCCTCCTACCCGTGCACCGCACCGGCATGCAAACGATCGCCGCGACCATGCAAACGAGGATGGTAGATTTCCGACCGATCGAGTTGCTGGTCGACGTGACAAGCAACACACTGAGAAGAAGCAGACGTCCTTGCAGCAGGCTGCGCTGCCAGCACCATCCAAACAACGTCGATAGCGCGGTGAAAAAGAATGGAAATCCGCAAAGTCCCAAGCTCACGAACATCAACAGCCAGAAGTTCTCGATAACTTCCACACCGGTTGCCAACCTGAGGGAAACTAGTAATGCTAACAGGTCCTCACGCCGAGTGCCGAACAGCCACTGCCAGACGTCGATATGGTCCAGTAACTGCCATTGCGCCAAACGAGCCTGGGCGCTGTCATCCCAATAGAGGTGACCTACAAGCCGCGTGGCTAAACCCAGCGATATCACGAGGAGAGCCATTATCAACGCAGTTCCCGCCGTGATCGCTAAAGCCACCACCCTTTTTGCTGCTTCCGGATGGCGATATAGAATCATGTTTCCAGTGCTTACAAAGTGAGTGCCACATACAATAAGCAAGCCGGCCGCCACGGCCATCCGTCCGCCGTAGGCGAGTAGTGCGGCCCACATAAGCCCAGAGTACGTTAACCTGTGCCACCCGCGTGCTGGCGCCAGCGCGAGGCCAAGAAGAGTTATCACAGCGCCCGTCAAGGGATGGTCAAACAAAGCTGTCGGGCGAAAGTCCGCTTCGTGCGGAGAATAGGGCAAGTCGTTAAGATATAGCGGGACCAAAGTAGCATGCGATGCTGTTTCCGCCAGAGCCAGCAACGCGTTAACAACGAGCATAGACTGCATTATCCAACGCAAATGCCTCAAAGCATGCGGAGGCGCGTTACACAAAACGAATGCGAGCAAACCAGCCGGGAGAAACGTATCAAGAAGAACGACTAGGTTTCCTGTTCCAGTCAAAAGGAAGGAGTACGATATGCAAGATGAAATCAGAGCAAGAAAGGCAGTGAGCGCCTTTTCTGAGGCAATCACTTGCCAACATCCTCTCTGAGCAAGGAGCATAGAAAAAGAAATTAGTAGCAAGTAAGTTCCAGGATGCAGCTTGAAGAGAAAGCACCCACCATCGCTGACGTATGGTATGCCAATCCAAGTCAGCAGGTTAGCGCTCACCGTCAACTCGAGAATGACTGCAAGGGCTGCTAACCGCAGAGCATAGACGTTTAACACTGCCGCAACACTACTTGGCAGACCAAATGTGGAAAGGTAGCCTTAGCTTTGGCGCGTCGAACAACACTACACCTAGCAACGTGCCGCCTGAATTGTGTATTTGCCGAGCAGTGGTTCGGAGCTCGAGCAATCGTGTGAGGCCGGCGGCGACGGTCAAAATCGTTCCATTACATTGACGAGCGTGGTTCAGCCCACTCGGGCATACCTCCGGTGAACCACTTCGAACGACCACCATTCTGAACGGATGCGCGTCGGGTGTTTCCGTCGTAACCATCTCGAATGGTATGTCCGAGGCCAAACGATGATACAGGCCCGGTATGGCACCATCCGGCACCGCAGCAAGAGGCCGACGCTGCTTCTTGCTATGAGACTGGATGGCTTGCCCCCCATTGTTCGACGCGATCCTTGCCCTGGCATCCAGCAAAAGCGTGCGGCCGAACTGAGCGGCGGAAGCCGCAGCGAACTCACTCGATATATTATCGGGCAACCCGGTCGGGGAAGCAGGCATTAATTGAATGATCGGCAGCTCAACGCCATGCAGACAGGCCAGGATTTCTGCCAATAGGGCGGATGCTTCTACCCTAATCTTCGAACTATCCACGACTGTCGCGCGCTTGCTGCTTGTAATCGGGCTCGCTGTGGCGGGCTTTATGGGACTTAGGCGGGTGACGTTCAAAACACGTTCTCACCAATTAAGCAAAATGGCGTGTGAAGCAGGATTCGTATGTCGAGCCAGATCGACCAGTTCTCAATATAGTAGAGATCGTACTCGACACGAGTGCGCAGTTGTTCCAGCGTCGCCGTAGCACCGCGAGCGCCCCGAACTTGCGCCCAACCGGTGATGCCGGGTCTTACCCGGTGTCTTTGAGCATATTCAGCCACGACTTCTCGACCTGCCCGATCCACGTCGTGCAAACTCTCAGCATGCGGCCGAGGCCCCACCAGCGACATGTCACCCGTCAATACATTCCACAGCTGCGGCAATTCGTCCAAGCTCGTGCTGCGCAGGATACGTCCAACTGATGTGCAGCGTCGATCGTTTCGTCTTGTCTGGAAAACCTCTTCGCCGGCCGTATGGTACATCGTTCGAAACTTGAAAACCGTGAAGTCCCGGCCGCACCAGCCCTGACGGTTTTGACGAAATATAATCGGTCCCGGACTGTTTAGGCCTACAGCGAGGCCGATACCAAGTAACAGAGGAGATAATAGCAGCAGCAAAATGGCCGCCCCGATCTTATCGAGGGCGGTCTTCAAGAGCAAATCCCAGCGCTTTATCGGCCGGTCTGCCACGACAGCCATCGGCAATCCGCCCAGCAAACGGATGTTTGACGAGGTCATCGTCGACCAACCATCATCGCGACAGACTGCGACTTGAACAGGAAGCGATTTCAACTGTTCTATGATATGAGGGTCGTCGAGTTGCTGGCCATGTTCTAATGCCAGGATGAAGGAATCAACCCCGCCATCGCGCCCGAGTTGAAATAGATCGAGTAGGTCGGCGTCCTCTTGCGGCGGCAGGTCGCCCGAAGCCTGCGTACAAAATGTCCCCACAACGTTAGCTTCGGCGGCAATCCGTGCGGCCAGCCTGTCGAGTGCGCCAGACGCCCCTATTATGGCAATCGATTCTCGCAGCCCACCCCGCTTGGTCAGATGTCTAACGTAGTAGCTGCAGCCGATTCGGGTGCAACCGACAGACAAGGCAAACAGCCCCGACCACAACATCAACCATAAACGGGCTAAGTCGTCGGTGGTCCTTGTGGCTAGTCCCACGGCGATCAGCATGAAAAACGCAATTCCGCAGCGCTGTTCGGCGTGAAATACGAATCGCCAGGGAGAACGAGATTTCTGACCAAGCAAGCTTGCCGAACATCGAAGGATGACGGCGGCTATGATGCTGCCAAATACGATATCGCGTCGAAACGGACCACTTGCAGCGAGCTCCAGTGGCTTGCCTATAACGTAGTGCACGTAAAGCGACAACGCCCCTTGTCCCGCCACAAGGCAGGACACAAAATCCCACATTGTGAGCAGATCGCTCATTATTGAAAAGAAGTCGGGAGCTCTTCTCGACTTAAAATTCTTGTTTGCAAACTCAACGCTCGACCAATCCGCTACGGCCATTGCCCGCTTCCGAAAGAACTTCGTTACGAGACAATCACGAACCCGTAACGGAATACAACCGAAACTTTGACATTTTGAGAGTTTCCGGTATCGACTCGATTCGCAGTTGACTGGGGCTTCCTCTCAAGGGCATAGAGTGGTTCAGCCTGGGCGATAGCTCCGAAACTGGCATTGGGCTTCACCAATCTGGTTGCTGGACAGCATGACCGGGCTACCTGCAATGAGGCAGGCGTGATACTGTCTCGCCAGGGCCTCGAGTTCAACGGCGCGCCACATCGCCTGCTTCAGATCCTGCCCGCATGCTATCATTCCGTGATTGGCGATTAGGCAGGCCGAGCGGTCGTGCAGTGCCTTTAGTACTTCGGTCGACAGTTCAGGCGTCCCAAACGTTGCGTAGCGAGCACAGTGCACGTCCTCGCCCCCGAAACTTGCAACCATGTAGTGGCAGGGTGGGATGGAGCGGCGCATCATCGACAGTGCTGTGCAAGTGATAGGATGGGCGTGTACCAGGGCGCCAAACTCCGGTCGCGTCGCCAGGATGTCTCGATGCATTCGCCACTCAGACGACGGCCGCCTTGGACCCGTCCAGCCACTATCGCCATCCCCGATCGGCATTCTCGCGATGTCGCTGCCGGTCATCGCGTCGTAAGCGGTCGCCGTCGGCGTGATCAGCATACTGGCACCATAGCGGACGCTTACGTTGCCCGACGTGCCTCGATTGAGGCCATTCGCGTTCATCGCCCTGCAAGCCTGAACGATGGAGTTTCGTAAGGCCGTCTCGTCATCCACCTCTACTGCGCCTGCGCCGAGGCTTCGCTGCGAGTGGCACCCACCCGTGCGGCCAGGGCGGCGGCCATAAAGTCGTCGAGGTCGCCGTCGAGTACCGCGCTCGGGTTGCCCTTCTCCACGCCGGTCCGCAAATCCTTAACCAGCTGATACGGTGCCAGCACGTAACTGCGTATCTGATGCCCCCAGCTGTTCTCGGTCTTTCCCGCCTCGGTCAGGGCGGAAGCTGCTTCACGCTTCTGCAACTCGGCCTCGTACAGGCGGGCTTTCAGCATGCCCATTGCGGTCGCGCGATTGCGATGCTGGCTTCGGTCGGTTTGGCACGCCACGATGATACCCGAAGGCACGTGGGTGATGCGAATGGCGCTTTCCGTCTTGTTAACGTGCTGCCCGCCGGCGCCGGACGCGCGAAACGTGTCCACCTTTAAGTCGGCATCGCGTATCTCGATCTCAATGCTGTCGTCCACGACGGGATAGACCCAAACGCTAGCAAAACTTGTCTGGCGACGGGAAGCGGAGTCAAACGGGCTGATTCGGACCAGCCGATGCACGCCGGCCTCCGTTTTCAGCCAGCCATAGGCGTTGGCGCCGATTATCTGCAACGTAGCCGATTTCAGGCCCGCGCCCTCGCCATCGCTGGCTTCTAGTATGTCAACCTTGTAGCCGTGCTTCTCCGACCAGCGCGAGTACATGCGCATCAGCATCTCGGTCCAGTCCTGGGCCTCAGTCCCGCCCTGGCCAACGTTAAGTTCGACAAAACAATCATTACCGTCCGCCTCGCCGGACAACAGGCTGACGACCTCCTGGTTCTTGGCATCCTCGGCGATAACGCGCAGGCTTTGAATGGCCTCGGCCACCAACCCAGGCTCACCTTCCGCTTCGGCCAGATCAATCAGGCCGACCGCGTCGGCCACTCCCGCTTCGAGCTTTGCCAATCCCTCAATGCTCGCCACCAGTCGGTTGCGTTCACGCATGATTTTCTGTGCGCCTTCAGGATCGTCCCAAAGAGAGGGGTCCTCGACGCGGTTGTTCAGCTCGTCTAGGCGAGCGACTGCAACGTCCCAGTCAAAGATGCCTCCTCAGCAGCGCCATCGACTGCTTGATTTGTTCATGGAGAAAATCGGCTTCGGCGGCCATACAGGTCGATACCTATCGGAAAGGCGCTCTTAGTACAATCCGCCTACATCACTGTCCACACCAGTGCCGGCGGGCGGTTTCAGCGGTGGGGGAGTTTCAAGCACATCAGAATCGGGGCTTACCATTTGAACGTTGCTGTCCGCCGAGACCGTAGTGAGAGGGTCGCGACGTGAGCTCTCGCCGCCCACGGCCCCTGACCCTGGGATCTGATCAGGCCGAAAAGCGTCTACACATTCATGGCGCCCACATCCCCAGCTGGCCAGGGTCAATCCGTCCGGCATGCGGAAGTCCAGCACAGGTCTACCATGCAGAACGCTGCTCATAAACTCGTGCCAAATCGGGCCCGCGACATGCGCGCCGTCCTGTTTATCACCCAGGCTCTGTGGGTTGTCGTAGCCGACCCACACGACAGTCACGAGGTCCGGCGTGAAACCGGCAAACCAGCCATCCTTGAAGTCCTGCGTGGTTCCAGTCTTGCCGGCAATTGGCCGGTCTATGCCGGCACCGACGGGCCTGCCGGTGCCATATAAAACGACGCCCTCCATCATTTTAATAACCTGGTAGGCGCTTTGTGGGTCGGCCAACTGAGCGCGCGGGTCGGTCAGGTCCGGCGGCTGGGCGGGATCACTGGCGCCGATAACAAGCCCGGGTGGCCGCCAAGTCACATGCCCGTCGCGGTCCTGCACGCTGTCGATTAGGCTCGGGATCACCTCACGACCGCCCTCGGCCAACGACGCGTATGCGCCAGCTTCTCGGAGCACGGTCGTCTCAACAGCGCCGAGGGAGGCAGGCAGCACGTGCGGCATGGCGTCATACAAGTGAAATCCGATAGCGGTTCGCGCCACCGCGTCCATTCCGATATGCTGGGCAACTCTTACCGTGACGAGGTTGAGCGATTGCTCAAGGGCCACACGCAGGGGCGTTGGACCACCAAAGGTCATTTCATAGTTGTTAGGATGCCAACTACCCAGGCTGAACGGCTCATCTTCGAACCTCGTGCTCGGCGACAGGCCTTGTTCCATGGCGGTCAGATAAACGAAAGGTTTGAACGAGCTGCCCGGCTGGCGTTGTGCTTGTGACGCTCGATTGAATTTGCTCGCCTCCCCGCTCCAGCCGCCCGACATGGCGAGCACGCGGCCAGTGCGTGGATCTAGGGTTACGAGGGCACCGGAAACGCGGGGGATCTGCTGCAACGCAAGGCGGTCCAGCGTCAGCAACGTGGCACGAGCATGGCCGTGCGCTGAGCGATGCTCGACAATGCGCATCTCTGCCTTACCGTCCTCGGGTTGCACCAGGACCACGTCGCCGGGCGTCAACACGTCGGCCATGCGGCGAGGCGGCCCGCCAACCCCGCCACCTTGCAGCACAGTACGCGCCCAGCCGAGGGACGAGAGCTGTATCTCCCCGGTTCGATGGTCTTCCTCCGCGTCGTCGATTTCCGGCTGCAGGTAGCCCAAGCGAGCCGCGCTATCGGTTGTCCCCAGCACAACCGCTATGCGCCATTCCGGCAACATTCCAGCAGGCTTCGGAAGCTTGGCCAGCGCGTCTGCCCAGTCGTCGTTCAAGGATGCCATGCTGCCGATGCGTCCAACCGGCCCGCGCCAGCCGCCATGGGCGTGGTCGTAATGCATCAGTCCGTTACGGAGCGCCTGGTCGGCTTGGGCCTGCATCGCCGGATCAAAACTCGTATGAACAATGAGGCCGCCCTCGCTTGTCTGATCCTGACCAAACCGCTCGAGCAGCCGTCGCCGCACCTCTTCGGCAAACCAATCACCCCCTGAAACCGTTTGAGGCGGACGGTATCTGTTTGGGGTCAGTGGCTCCGCTTGCGCAGTGCTCGCCTCCTGTGATGTGACGGCACGAGTTTCGACCATACGGTCCAACACCCAATTTCGGCGCACCTTGGCAGCGTCTGGGAAGCGGAAAGGATTGTAGTTGTTGGGTGACTTTGGCAGTGCAGCCAGCATGGCCGCTTCACCCAGGGTCAATTGGTCGAGAGGCTTGTTGAAGTAGACCTGAGCCGCTGCGACCACACCATACGATCCTTGACCGAGATAGATCCCATTGAGATACAACTCCAATATCCGTTGCTTGGTCAGCACGCGCTCAATACGAAGCGCCAGAAGCGCCTCCTTAAGCTTACGTTCGGTGGTCAAGGCGTCAGAGCCTAAGACCATGTTGCGGGCGACTTGCTGAGTTATTGTGGATGCACCGACCGGACGCCGAGCCTGCCCAATGCGTTGCAGGTCGGTCACGGCCGCACGAACGATGGCGAAAGGGTCCACTCCTCGATGGGTGTAGAAATTTTGATCCTCGGCAGCGATGAAAGCCTGCTTGACCTGCTCCGGGACCGCTGAAATCGGGACAAAAATGCGCCGCTCGTTGGCAAGTTCGGCCAGCAAGCGGTCATCCCCTGCGTAGACCCGACTCATGACTGGCGGCTGGTAGGTTCGCAGGCCGTCCAGAGTCGGTAAGTCTGCGGCGTACCGACTATAGACGTTCCAGCCAATTAGCCCCAATGCACCAGCGACGACCAAGCCTATTGCGAAAAACAGAGCGAAAAGGCCACGGACGAAGGACAGAAAGCGGCTTTGGCGTCGTTTTGGACTCGGCGTCTCGTGAGACACGATCAACCGGTCGTGGTAGCCATCCATAGCTTGCTACAACCTCATGCCAAACCGCGGCTTGCACCTTGATCGCACGATGAACCTAGCGCCGCAATCGCACCACCCGAGGAACCTGGTTCGGGCGAGCGTCTCAACGCCGTTCAGTCAAACAGACTTGCAGCGGCCTTTGCTTTGGGCCATGTGTCAATAGCGTACCGCCCAAAGTGGCGCCGCACCCCGCGCCTGGCGCGACCGGATACCCCTCACCCACCGCGATTGCGCGTCAAGGTGATACTTTTGAAGGCTATGGCAATACTCCAAAGCGCCGTGACAGACGTAAAGGCTTCCACACCCGTTTCTAGGTTTGGTGGCCTGTCTTCCAGCTGTTGGATGAAGGCTTGGCATCGTAAACCCAAACAATCGGCCCGACAGGCCGCGCCTCCATACGTCAATTTTGTATGGTACTGCTGCGCGATGCCGGGGCTTCGGAGCCTCATCACCCATGACCAAACGTCTACTTATCGACGCCAGCCATGCGGAAGAAACCCGTGTAGTGGTGCTGGACGGTAACCGCCTTGAAGATTTTGACGTTGAAACTCTCTCGCGACGCCAACTCAAGGGTAACATCTACCTAGCGAAGGTCGTTCGCGTAGAACCAAGCCTTCAAGCTGCCTTTGTAGAATATGGTGGCAACCGGCATGGCTTCCTCGCCTTCGGAGAAATCCACCCCGATTATTATCAGATACCTGTCGCGGACCGCCAGCGCCTGCTCGAGATGCAGGAGGAGGAGGCTCGCGCCGAGGAGGCCGAGGAGGAGGAGGCCTTTTCGAACGAGGACCCATCGCCTGACACATTCAATACTCTGGAGCCGGAACGCGAGGCCGCCGACGAGACAGCACAGCCGCTGCTTTTTACAAGCGACACGCTTGCCGACAAAGCCGACCCGCCGAACGAGCAGGCATTAACAGAGGAGACAGACGAAGGGCGTGAGGCCACGGAACCAGCTGTAGCGGTCGAGGCAGCAGCGCTTGGAACTGACACGGCTCCCGAACTCCGTGAGCCTGCCGAGGCTACGCCGGAGGCCGACCAAGCGCTCGAATCAATCAACGCTGGCGTCCAGGACGGCGGAGCCAGCCACGTTCGCCTCATGGATAGCGAAGAAAGACCCGCCCTAGAAAGTATAGGCGGTGACACTGAAACTGCGGAGGAGACCAGAGCGCCGCGCCAGCCCTCTCGCTTCATGCGCAGCTACAAGATCCAGGAGGTAATCCGCCGCCGGCAAATTCTCTTAATTCAGGTCGTCAAGGAGGAACGTGGTACCAAGGGTGCTGCGCTGACCACCTACATTTCGTTGGCGGGCCGATATTGCGTGCTCATGCCCAACTCGCCACGCGGCGGCGGAATCTCACGTAAGATCACCTCGGCCGCCGACCGTCGCAGGTTGAAGGAGGTAACAGCAGAACTCGACATCCCGCGCGGCATGGGCCTGATCGTACGCACAGCTGGGGCGGCACGGCCGAAAGCCGAGATAAAGCGAGACGGTGAGTACCTGCTGCGACTGTGGGACGACATCCGCGAACAAACCATGCGTTCCATGGCGCCGTCACTGATCCACGAGGAGGCGAGCCTAATCAAGCGAGCCATCCGCGACGTCTACTCGCGCGACGTCGACGAGCTGCTGGTGGACGGGCAAGAGGGTTGGCGCGCCGCACGCGACTACATGCGCGTGCTGATGCCGACACACGTGAAGAAGGTGCAGCTTTGGCCGGCCAATGCGCAACCTCTTTTCGCTCACAACCAAGTCGAGTCCATGCTGGACTCTATGCTCAATCCAACGGTGCAGCTGCGTTCGGGCGGTTACCTTGTGATCAACCAGACAGAGGCTCTGGTAGCCATCGACGTCAATTCCGGCCGGTCAACACGTGAACGCGGGATCGAGGAGACAGCGCTACGCACCAATCTAGAAGCAGCCGAAGAGGCCGCTCGCCAGCTTCGCCTCCGCGACCTAGCCGGGCTGATCGTAATCGATTTCATCGACATGGAGAGCAAGAAGCACAACGGCATGGTCGAGCGTCGGATGGCAGATGCCCTTCGCCACGACCGCGCGCGCATACAGGTCGGCCACATAAGCCATTTCGGCCTGCTTGAGCTCAGCCGCCAGCGCCTAAGGCCCTCTCTGGCTGAGACGAGCCTGACGATGTGCGCCCAGTGCGGCGGCAGTGGTCACGTCCGCAGTACGGAAAGTTCCGCGCTACACATTCTTCGAGAGATTGAGGAGGAGGGTGGCAAGCGACGCGCCGCAGAGATCATGGTGCATATTGCGAACTCGACCGCGCTGTATATTCTCAACAACAAGCGCCAGCGTCTTATGGAAATAGAGGCCCGTTACGGCATGGCTGTTTGCTTTTCAGCCGATGAGAGCCTGCTTCCGGCCCAGACGCGGATCGATCGTTTGCGAGCCGCTTCGCCTCAAGACCTTCCCACGCTGTCATCGCCGCAGGCGCAAGCGATGCCCGACGATGACGCCGGCGAGGCAGACATCGCCGACGATGAGGACGACATTGAGATGACGCAAACCCGCGTCGAAGCGGGCGCTTCCGCGGGTGAGACAATCAAGCAGGATTTCACCACAGACATCGACCATGTGCCGGGCGAAACTGTGGCCGAAGGGGAGCAACGGCGGCGGCGGCGGCGGCGGCGGCGGGGCGGCAAGCGTGAGAACGGGGTAGGAGCCGAGACTGCGCCGTATATACCGGAAGGAGCAGACCAACCGGACATTCCTGATTTGGAGTTTACTACCAGTTCGACTCCAGTGCCGGGTCACGATGGAGCAGCGGACGCCGAAACGTCAATCACAGTCGAGCCGTCGCAAGTTGGCGACCAATTTGCAGATTCATCCGCAGCGGCAGATGTTCCGGCGGCGGATGTCGTGCAAACAGACAGCGAGGCTGAACAGGCTAGGGCGAAGCGCGGGCGTCGCGGCGGCCGGCGTAGGCGCAAGCCAGGCGAGGTCGGCGAAGGCGCACCGGCGGACCCGGTTCAAATAGACGCGCCCTTCCCGACCTATGTCGGGCCTACGCCGGCTGATCCTTTTGCTCTTGCCGGCCTGGACATTTTTGATGCCCTCGAGCAGGCCGAGATAAGTGCTATCGTGGTTGCCGAAGCGCCGCAGCCTCCTGACCTGCATATCAACTCAGAGGACGCAGCCGCGATTTCGGAGACGCAGGATGAACTATCTTTCGTTGAGCAGCCCCAGGACCCGGGCTCGAAAAAAGATGTATCCGAGCAGGTGGCGTCAGCCTCCGAACAGCCTGTTGCTGGGCCAACTGTCCAGCCAACGCTGATCGGGGCGGGAGACGCTATAAGCGAACGTAAGAGAGGCTGGTGGCGACGATAAGTTTGATCGAATGGCTGTTACCGCCGTTGTTAGCCGGAGTGGGCTTGACGCTTGACCAGGCGCCTAAAACCGGCCGCCTGTTGCTGTGACCAACTTCCCGTCGCCATTGCCTCTTCGGCAGATGGGTCACCGGTGACCGCGTAGGCTCGGTCGTAATCGGCCGAGCCGAACATCATGTCCCAGAAGGGGAAGATGGCGCCGTAGTTGCAGCTACGCTGTCCAGCGGCTCGCACGCCGTGATGGGCTCGGTGGAAACGTGGAGAGACTAACAGCCGCTCCCCAAGCCTGCCAAAACTTATCTGCGCATTGGCGTGACTCATGCTTTCAAGCAGACGCAAGAGAAGGATGACGAGGGGGAACTGCATTGGCGGTATCCCGATCAGCAGACCCAATATCAGAAACCATACGAAGGCGATCACGTCGTCAAGTAAGTGATTGCGGTCATCCGACCAAAACGTCATCTGACGTTGAGCGTGATGTACGGAGTGCACCGCGTACCACCACCGAAAACTATGGGACAGTCTATGCCGCCAATAATCGGCAAAATCGAGCACCAGCACGTAGATGAAGAAGCTCAGTGCCTGCCGGCCCATGAGAAAGGGAAAAAGCCGCTCCAGAGTAGGTGGCACCCACCCATTATCGGTCAACACACCATTCAGCCAAACCTGTGCCTGGTAGAAGAGCACAAACGTCACCAATGGCATGAAGCCTATCCGCGACAGCAACGTGTAGAATACGTCAACCCCGACGGCGCGCCGATCAGGCCAGGTTTCCAACCGAGCAAACCGCTCCATTGGCCAGCAAATGGCAAGCATGAGCCCAACCTGCGCGACCCCATAAATCGCGAACAGCACCCAGCCATAGGCGATGTCCTCCCACTCCATCATGTCACAGTGATAAAGTAACGGGATAACCACAGCCTCACACAAACGGCCGGCGAGTAATGAGAAAGGGTCGAGCATCACGTCAAGATAATAGCCTACTCGTCAGGGGGATGGAAACGTCGATTTGTGCCTCCTCACGCAGCTACGTGGCAGCATTGTTGCACATAACATGCAACAGGTGTTGTGTTGCTCGCATGTTCACAACACGGCAGCAAAGTTGACGCGCGTTGTCGGGACGGACCAGGATTCCGCTGCATGACCGGCAAACGAATACTCGTCGTCGAGGACGACTTCCTCATCCGAATGACGCTGAGCGAAGCTTTGCAAGATGACGGCTTCGTTGTGATCGAGGCCGATAGCGGTGAAGCGGCCCTCGTTCAGCTCAGGTCAGACCCGACGATTTGTCTCCTGATGACCGACATGCAGCTGTCCGGCAACCTCGATGGGGGCGCGTTGGCATCCGCGGTGCGAGCCGAAAATGCTATTCTGCCGATCATCTACATGACCGGCAGGCCGGACCGCATCGGTGCTGTCGACCCAGCACGAGAGATCGTCATCAGCAAGCCGTACTTGCCGTCTCAGGTATGCGCCGCAGCTCGCGCGCTGGTCACCAAGGATTGACCCTGGACGACCAGCCGCGGACCGACTGCTCGAAGCACAATCACGCCACTAGAAAGGACCGAGATGTCGCGCAGCTAACGTGGCGACTCGTGTTTGACGGGAGCTGACCGTGCAGACGGAGCCGGCCTTTGTGGAGGCGGAGCGGCCGGACGAGGAGGCGGGGCCGCAGGATGGGGCGCCTGTGGCCTCGGCGCCGGGCGAGGTGCTTCGACCCTCGGCGTCGGTCGTGGTGCCTCAACCCTTGGAGCAGAACGGGGCGTCTCTATTCTAGGTGCTTGCCGAGGCGCCTCTGCCCGGGGCGCAGGTTGTGGCGCCTCTGCCCTGGAGGCTGGGTGTGTTATCTCTGGCCTAGCGACTGGACGCGCCGCATCTGGCCGTGGCGCAGGATGTGGAGTCTCTGCCCTTTGCGCAGGATGCGGAGCCTCTGTTGCCTGCGGAGAACGCGGAGTTAGAATGCTCGGCGCCGGGCGCGAGGTGCCAAGACGCGCTGGCTCCTGCATACGCGGCTGCGTGGCTGAACGTAAAGCCGACTGCGCCGCGGCGCCTGTCCCAACTCTCGGCTCAGCTAACCTATTAGGCTGGCCGACAACGGGGCTAGAGTGCTGTGTGCCTTCCACGCGCGGCGAAACAGGGTCTGCCGCGCGAGCAGGTGCCCTACTGTCGCGGGATGGCAGGGTGATCGCCCCGCCTGGCGGAACCGCCTCCGGACGAGCACCCGGGGCGCGAAGCGTGGGCAAACCTGAGCCTGGTCTTGCCATCTGCGGCCCGGCTACACCATTCCGCGGCACCTCACCTTGTCCCGGCCGAACCTGGCCCGGCTGCCTGACGCCTCCGAGTGCGTTCTCACTCGATCTTGCCTGAACCTGACCAGCTGGCGTGGCATGGACATTCTCCGGCAACGCTGCCCGACGCAACTCTGGCGCCGCTCGCCCAGGCCGCACCGGCAGAACCCTTGGTCCGGGGGCACTCGATTGTATCGGCGCGCGAGGTAGCACCACGCTGAACCGACGGGCGACCACAGGGGAGAGATTCGGCGTGAACGCCGTCGGACGAACCGGAAGGCGTCCAACAATAGGCGAGGCCGTTGCCAAAAGTCGCTCGGGCAGCGGCCGAGCAATACTCCGTATAGCCTGCCCGCGGGCAAAGGCTGCGGCTGGGACAACCGTAGCCGCCCCACGATTGATGTAGAAATTGTTTACTGTATGGATGTTAGTAACCGACCTGTTATAGACGGGCCCGCGCTCAACGATTGCTCTCGGGACACCATAGGGCGTGTTGATCCTGCCAAAGTAATCCGGGCGGCAGTGATACCATGGGTAGTATGGCTCACGCGGCCCGAGCGGAATCCAAGCTGGCGCGTAGCCGCCCGCCAGTTCTCCAGCGGCAAAGCCCAGAGCCGCGCCGGCCAATGCAGCCTCGCCGACGTCTACGAAGCTTACCAGCGCCGGCGAGTAAACCGGATAGTCCGAGACGGAGTCTTCGCCACCCCCGGCCACCCAACCCCATCGGTTGTCTACCTGCACCCAGCGGCCGTAGTGGAACGGCGCAAAACCCCAGCGTGCATTGTCCACCCAAGTCCAACCCCATGGCTGGACATAGGCCCAGTGACCATCGCGATAGGGCGCCCAATCGCCGCCCACATCGTTTGGGTACCAAACCTGCCCGTACTGGACGTTCTGAGTGAAGCTGCCGTACTCCTGAAGGTCGGCTGCCCCCGTCATATAACGAACTTGCCGCGGTGCAGAAGATGCAAGCCGCCGAGGACGGGCGTTCAACTGAGCCTGCAGGAATGAGTCCGGCTGCATAGGGCCAACAGATCCCTGCATCACGTCCGTGCCGCCGATTGTCGCCGTCTGCTGCGGGCCGATATCGAGCGAGAGATTGCTGCCACTTACATGCGCAGCCCCTTCTACGACCGTGATTGCAGTCGCATCGTTGGTGTCTCCCGCAACGATCTCGTATCGACCAACTGCAGTAATCTGCACGGTGCCGCGGGGAGTGTTGAAGCTGACGCTCTGCCCAGGAGGCAAACTGTTAAGCTGAAGGAAGACGGCGCCCTGAGCCTCGGTTGCCGCAAGCTGGTTCTGGTCAAGCGCCGTGACGTCGACCTCGGTGGAGTCGTCCATCACCAGACGGTCGTCCGCAATCTCCAGCGTGGCGCCAGCTTGCGGCTCGGTCCAAAAAGCCTCGCCGTCGGTGACCGGGTAGTTCAGGGTGGCGGCATTCCACTGTGTTTCGCCCGCTGCGTGGAAAGAGACCGCGCCTGTCACCGCCGCTACACGACCAGCCAGAGCCGGTGGATCAGTCCCTTGATTGCCAGCCTGATCGGCCCCGCCTGGCGGGGCTGGTTGCGCCAAAGCCAGCGTTGAAACACAAAGGCTGGTTGAGGTCAGCCACGCGCTGAAGCGCCGCAGCTGTCTGTAAGAACGCATTTGAACTCTCCGATAAACGCAAGCGGCCGATTGCCGTCCTACTGTCAACAGCATGATCATGGCGATAACAGGATTGTCGGCGTAACACTGAGTAACGACCCTGGTGCGGGGGCCGTGACATAGTGTGACACTCCGTTTGAGGCACTGACTCTGGACATAGGATTACTAATTTAACGTTATGAGCTCAGCCGACTGACGGCGGAGAGGAGAGGCTTAATGTTAAAGAATATGGTTAGGCGGCTTGTATTGCCTGCTGCTTTCCTGGCTGCGACCACACTCGGCGGTTGCTACGCGTATCCGGGCTACTATGGCTATGGTAACGGCTACTATGCGGGTGGTCCATACGGCTACGCCGGTTACGGCTACCCAGGCTATGTAGGCGTAGGATACATTCGCGGTGGCTGGGGAGGCTACGGCTATGGCTTCCATGGCGGTGGATGGGGCTGGCATGGGGGTTACGGCTGGCGCGGGTATGGTTATCACGGCGGCTTCGGTCGGGGCGGCGTCATCGCAGGCAGTCACGGCGGAGTTGGCAGCCCATCAACGTGGCATCGCTGAGTTTAAACAAGCTTTGCCGATTTGGGCGTTGACGAAAATCCTGATTCCGGGGCAATAGGCGGGGAGCGTGGTTGGCGCTCCTCGTAGCAGCTATCCTGGTAACCGCCGGCTTGTGGCTTATCAACCGTCTATCCTCGGCCGAGGCCGTTCAGGACTGCGTTGCCCTGGGCCGCCACGATTGTTAGCTCAACAGCCTGTGTTCGATTGTCAAGCCGATGCGTGTCCCCGCGGCCACACAAATGCCTTCTGTGTCGACATGACGCTGCCTAGCTGGCACGACGAGCGTTAAATGTTTGCACCTCTCGGACCCTGGGAGGCCGGACAAGATTGGGTGATTGCAGCTGCCAGTGGATAATAGCGTTTCCGCACATCAGGTTGCGCATCCTGCACTCGCGCCCCTGGTAGCTAATTTTGGCAGACAGGCCGCGGCCAGCGCCGCCCTGAGTGGACTCAAGTCGGCCCCTGGCCTCGATGGTTCTTCCAGCGCTGATCGCCAAGGGTTTGAATTAGTCGAGCTCAGATATCGTCTAGAACTGGCTTGGCTAGGCTTCTTGCCGGAACTGAGCGAGCGTGCAGCCTCTGTCTTGGCTGCCCGGGCAGCCGGATGTTTTGCCAGTCTCCCAGGCATTGCCGAACGTTCCTTCAGTCCCCACCCGGTATTTGGATCTCTGGTCGGACAGGTGCCTGAGGCCGATACCTTGGCTTTGGCATGCCGTGTTCTCGCCGCTACTCACATGAGTGGCGACACGCTGAGCGACCACGACGTGGCCTGCATCGAGGCGCTGTGGCCGATCACCATTCCAACCGAGTGTCTGCTTGCGTCCGGAGGCGACGAAAGGCTTCTACTTAACGGTCAAACCGGTCTGAACCGCTACGGGTGCGCCCCGTGGCCAAGGCAGGGGGTCGTGACATTTGGATCCTGCACCGCGTCCAGCCTGTCCGCCGACGCATTTGCGGCAGCCGAGCTCGCCCGTCAGGCTCTGGCCGCGGCGATGTTGCGCACTGCTCCTTCCGTTGCCCTTTCCCAAGCCGCCGACGATATCGCCACAGCTTTGTTGGACTACTACCAAGTAGCTGACCTGGCCGATGCTGTGCTTGCGGCCTCGGGAACGGACGCAGCCCTTGTCGTGACTGGCCTGCTGGCGGCTGAGCGCCCGGGCGAAACCCTGACAAGCGTTTTAATGAGTCCGTCGGAGACGGGAAGCGGAGTTCCAGACGCCGTTCAAGGGCGTCATTTCGCGACCAGTGCCGCTGCAGGTTGTAAGGTCGGCAAGGGACAGCCAATCGAAGGATTGCCGCTCGGTCCTCATCTGGTGACCGTGCCATTGCGGCACGCGTCTGGCGCGCCACGAACGTCGGACGAAGTCGCCGTCGCTTGCGAGAGCGCCATCCACGCCGGTGTGGCACGAGGGCATGTTGTGCTGCATGCCATCGACGGGTCGAAAACTGGCCTGACTGCACCTGATCGAGCAACCTGCCGGCGGCTGGCCGATACATATGCTGGCAGGCTCGACATCGTCGTAGATGCATGTCAGGCGCGGGTCGAGCCGGCTCTCGTTCGATGGTACCTGAAGCAGGGCTTCCCTGTTCTGGTCACCGGATCGAAATTCTTCACCGCCCCTGGCTTTTGCGGTGCCGTCCTGTTCCCTCGAGCACGGTTGCATAGGATCGCCAAGCATGGCCGGTTGCCTGCTGGACTCGCCCCCTATGCCAGGCTTGAGGGAGGGTTTGGATCCCGCCGATGTCCGGGCCTAGTGCTGCGGTGGTGCGCGGCCCTACACGAGATGCGTGCGTTTGGGCGACTGCAAGCGGGGGATGTCAAACAGCGCCTGCTCACTATCGACGGTGAACTGACAGCCGCCTTGTCTAAAGACGAGCGGCTGGTGTCTATTGTCTCGCCAAGGCCTGAAGGACCGGGCTGGTCAGGTCAGCTAAGCGTCTTCACATTTGCGATCCGCTCAAAGGGGACCTGGCTCGACGTCGACGCGCTGCGTGACCTATACATCGGGTTGAACATGGACATGTCGAGCGTGGCCAAATCAGGCCAGCAGCAACGTGCTGCTCAGCTCTGTCAGATCGGCCAGCCGGTAGAGCTCGGATCGCCGAGCCGGGGAGGCTTGCGCGTGGCAATCAGCGCGGCCCAGATCGTTGATGGCCGCGACCGAGGTGGCGACCTGATGGCCGTCGTCGAAAAACTCAGGCTGCTGCTGGACGCCGGCACTGATGTCAGGTCGGTCACTCGCCAGGTCAGGAACGACCCTTCCTCCCTATCTCGCGCGTTACCAATTGCACGATCGGCGAGGTAGGCGTCGCTGTTCAAGCGCCAAAGCAACGGAAGCAACAAGGATGACCAAGGCCGAATTTATTCGAGCCGCGATGGTATCTTGGACGCAGTCAGATGATTGATCCCGCTTTAGCACCGGCCAGCTTGTCGCCTGGAACACGTGTCTATGCTGTAGGAGACGTGCATGGGTGTCTATCGCGGTTGATGACGTTGCACTCCACCATTGCCGCTGATCTTGCTGAACGCCCCATTCAGAACAGCACGCTGGTCCATTTGGGCGACTACGTGGATCGTGGCCCAGATAGCGCCGGCGTTGTCTCGCTACTGTCCGGCACGGTCGCCATTCCTGTCACTCGTCGGGCAGACCTCCGCGGCAATCACGAGACGATGATGAGCGCGTCTCTCTCAGGCAATGTACGAGCCGCCGATGTGTGGCTGCAGAATGGCGGTGACGCCACGTTGCAGAGCTACGGCGCGAGGCCGGACGGGCTCTTCGAAGATTGGTTGCAAGACATACCCGGCGCTCACAGGCATTGGATCGAAACACGTGAGCTCATACACCAAGAAGGTGGCTACCTGTTCGTACATGCCGGCATCCGGCCTGGCAAACCGCCCCACCAGCAAACCGATGACGATCTGCTGTGGATACGGGAACCATTCCTGTCGAGTTCCGAACGCCACCCTTTTGTCGTTGTGCACGGGCACACGCCGGCCGCCGCACCCTCCATACACGCAAACCGCATCGGCATCGACACCGGGGCGGTCATGGGAGGCGTGCTGACCTGCCTGGTTCTTGAGGAGAACCGCATGCATTTCCTGACAGCGTAACCTCTGCGGTACGCGTCTTGCCTTGCTTGCGGGGCTGCTGGTCGGTAGGCAAGGTATAATGTCTCAAACTGAAACAGTAATCCCCGATGCAGACCTCGCTGAGGCAATCCCAAGGCTGACCAGGGCGAGCGTCCTCGTAATCGGCGACGTCATGCTGGACCGCTACGTGTTTGGCAGCGTCGCCAGGATCAGCCCAGAGGCGCCCGTGCCAGTCCTCTCGGTGGATCGTGAGCTGGCCCTGCCAGGGGGCGCAGGCAACGTCGTCCGCAACCTAACCGCCCTCGGTGCCGCAGTCGCGTTCGTCTCCGTGGTCGGCGACGACCAGGCCGGCTCCGACCTGACGGGCCTGATTGGCGGCCAGCCGAACGTGGAGCCCTGGTTGCTGGTCCAGGGTGGACGCTGTACCACGGTCAAAACCCGTTTCATCGCAGGCGGTCAGCAATTGCTTCGGTCCGACCAGGAGGTGACCGGCGCTGTGCACCCCAAGCTTGCCGAGCGCATGTTGCGCATCGCAGGCGACGCATTGGCGGCAACGAGCGTGACGGTTCTGTCGGACTATCGCAAAGGTTTGCTGAGCGGTGACGTGCCGCGCCGTATCATTGACGCCGCTCGCGCTGCCGGCCGGCCCACGGTGGTCGATCCCCGCGGCCCCGATTACGACCGGTTTGCAGGCGCCGACGTCGCAGTGCCCATATTGCGGGAGCTCGAAACCGTCACGGGAATGGCCGTGGGAAGCGACACTCAGGTGGCAGCAGCGGCGGGTTGGCTCCGCACCGCCCATGGTTTTGGCGCCGTCGTTGTGAACAAAGGGGCCGATGGCCTTTCAATGGTCGACGCCGAGGGTGCCCTGCATCTGCAGCCCGCGATAACCGAGGTGTTCGACCTGTCAGGCTCCGCAGATACGGTCGTGTCTGCCCTGGCCGCGGGACTGGCCATTGGGCTGAAACTTCCCGTAGCCGTTCGGCTCGCCAACATCGCCCTGAGCGTAGCCGCTGGCCAGCCCGGAATGGCCGTCGCACAGGGGACCGATCTCATTGCGATGTTGACGCCGCAGGGCCGCGCATTACGCAAGATCGTGGCCACCGAGGTGGCTGTCGAACAGGTGGACCGGTGGCGCAGAATGGGCCTTAGAACCGGTTTGATCACTACGACCAGCCGTCGCCTGAGCCGCAGCCGACTGGACACGGCGCGGGCGGCCTGCGACAGGCTGGTGCTGGGCGTCGAGACTATAGACGGAACCGACGATGACCGCGCCAAGCGCACGTTATCAGAGGCTGCAGGTCTGGCCTCTGTGGACCTAATCTGCGTGTTCCCAGAAGGCGGCCAGACGGAGACGCTGGTTCAGCTACGGCCCGACCTGCTCATCGACACGACCCCTGCTGCAACAGTTGCTGAACTAGTACGCGGTTGGGGCGGGGAGGTTCTCGCCGGCTAGATGGTGTGAACTCTAGGATTTCGGAACAGGCGGTGTTGTGATTCAAAGCTATTTTGCGGAGGTAGCCTTGGGTGTATTGGACCGTCTGGTTTGAGCGACACGGCTTTGGCGCGGATGGCTCCGCTGATCATTGGCCGGCCTGACCAAAAGTAGTCGACTGGCCGGGACAACTGCATGTTCGTAGAAGGTGTTCTATGGATTGTGCGCACCGACTCGCCGTGGCGCGACCTTCCTGAGGTGTTTGGAGACTGGAGCAGCGTCTTCCGGCGCTTCGGCCGTTGGAGCCGCAAGGGAGTTTGGCGGCGCATGGTCGAGGCTATGTCCGATAATCCGGACTTCGCCGTCGTCACACTCGCAGCAGTCGTCCTGTGGCTTAGGTAAGTGTCCACAGTATCTAGCCAACGTCGGTTGTAGTGACAGCATAGCAGCGGGCGGGGGCTACGTTTCCGCGAGCCGTTTTAGGGACTGCACCCAGTCTTCGTGGGACGCGAGCAGTTCGCGGCGTATTCGGGCGCCGACGAGGCGGAGCAGCAGGCCCGTTTGTGCTTCTTCTGTGACGACCCTGCACCCGGCTGCCGTGGGTTCGATGTGCCAGGCGTGCGAGCCGCTGGTTGCTGCAGGGCCCTTGGCTGACCAGACGAGCATTCGGCACGCATCGAAGGTGACAATGTCCGGCTCGAAATAGGTGCCCAGGGTTTTGAACCGGAATTTCGTGCCCGCTTCCAGTGTTGGACCGCCCTTGAGCACCGAGACGTCGGAGCATTTCCTGTACCAGCTTGGCCACGCAACGCAGTCGATCAGAAGCGACCAGACTCTTGGCGGGGGCGCTGCGACATCGACCTCGTTGTGCGCGAACACGAGGGCCGACGCAGGGGAGTGGTTTGGCGGCCAGGGAATGTCGGGATCGGGCGGGTGTGCAGTGCTGGGCATGGCAGACCTCATCAGTTGGAACGGAGCGGCACTGGCATCGTCACGAAGCGAGTGCCAGAGCCTCGGCGGCGCGCATGCCGTCGACGGCGGCCGAAAGAATGCCGCCAGCGTAGCCTGCACCTTCGCCCGCGGGGTAGAGGCCTTGGGTGTTGAGAGACTGGAAATCTTCGCCGCGGGTGATGCGGACGGGGCTGGAGGTGCGGGTTTCGACGCCTGTCATGACTGCGTCCGCCATGTCGAAGCCCGGGATGCGGCGGCCGAACACCGGAAGCGCCTCGCGGATGGCGCCGAGCACGGCCGATGGCAGGCAGAGCGAGAGGTCGGTCGGCTGCACGCCCGGCTTGTAGGACGGCACCACGCAGCCGAGCGACGTGCTGGGCCGCCCGGCCAGGAAGTCGCCCACGCGCTGGCCGGGGGCGGCGTAGGTGCCGCCGCCTGCCTCGAAGGCGAGCGACTCCAGGCGGCGCTGGAAGGCGATGCCGGCGAGCGGGTTTTCTCCATCCTCGCCGAAATCGGCGGGGCCGACGCCGACCACAATGCCGGCATTGGCGTTGCGCTCGGCGCGCGAATACTGGCTCATTCCGTTGGTCACGACGCGGCCGGGCTCCGACGTGGCTGCGACGACCGTGCCGCCAGGGCACATGCAGAAACTGTAGGTGGAGCGGCCGCCGGCGCCGTGATGCACCAGCTTGTAGTCGGCAGCGCCCAGGGCGGCGTGGCCGGCGAAGCTGCCGAAGCGGGCGCGGTCGATGACCGATTGAGGGTGCTCGATGCGCACGCCGACCGAGAACGGTTTTGCGTCCAGGTGCACGCCGCGCTGCGCTAGCGTCGCGAACAGGTCGCGCGCGGAGTGGCCCGGTGCGAGGACCACCTGGGGCGCGTCCAGCGTGAAGCCGTCTTCCAGCATCAGTCCTTCGATCCGCCGTGCCCCGTCCGGCGCGCGGCCGATGCGCAGGTCGGTGACGCGGGCGCCGAAGCGGTACTCGCCGCCCAACCGTTCGATCTCGGCGCGCAGGCTTTCCACCACGGTGACCAGGCGGAAGGTGCCGATATGCGGCTTTGCCGCGACGAGGATGTCCTCCGGCGCGCCGGCGCGGACGAAGATTTCCAGCACGCGGCGGCCGAGATGGGCGGGGTCTCGGATGCCGGACCAGAGCTTGCCGTCGGAGAAGGTGCCTGCCCCGCCCTCGCCGAACTGCACGTTGCTTTCCGGCGTGAGCACCGATTTGCGCCACAACGCGAAGGTGTCCGTGGTACGCTGCCGCACCACGCGGCCGCGCTCGAGGATGATCGGACGAAAGCCCATCTGGGCGAGGGTCAGCGCGGCGAACAGCCCGCAGGGGCCTGCGCCGATGACCACCGGGCGGTGGGCGAGCTGCGGCCGCGCGCGGGCGACCGGGCGGTAGGTGGTGTCGGGGGTGCGCGAGACGTGGGGGTCGGCGGAGAGGCGGGCGAGCACCGCGTCCTCGTCGGGCAGTTCGACGTCGAGCGTGTAGACGGACTGGATGGCGGAGCGGCGCCGGGCGTCGATGCCGCGCCGGAACACGCGCGTCTGGGTCGGTTCGACGCCCAGCCTGCGCCGTGCGGCCTCGCCCAGGGCGACGGGAGTGTGGTCGAGCGGCAGCTTCACTTCGGTCAGGCGCAGCACTTGGTTTTTCCGGCAGTGGCGGGTTGGCGGTTTTTCGCCAAGCCTTCTTATGGCTATAGCGAGCTTCATATTCATCCACGAGGACGCGATGCCGCCCGACAGCCCTGATATAGAATACCGCCTGGAGAAGGATGCGATGGGGGCGCTGCCGGTGCCGGCCAAGCACCTGTGGGGCGCGCAGACCCAGCGGTCGATCCAGAACTTTCCGATCGGGGTGGAGAGGTTCCGCTTCACGCGGCCGGTGATCCGGGCCATGGGGCTGCTGAAGAAGGCGGCGGCGCTGGCCAACGGGGAGCTGGGCGAGCTGCCGGCCGACAAGGTGGACCTGATCGTGCGTGCGGCGGGCGAGGTGATCGACGGGACGCTGGATGGGGAGTTTCCGCTTGTCGTGTTCCAGACGGGGTCCGGCACGCAGACCAACATGAACGCCAACGAGGTGATCGCCAACCGGGCGATCCAGATGGCCGGGGGCGTGGTGGGGTCGAAGACGCCGATTCACCCCAACGACGACGTGAACCATAGCCAGTCCAGCAACGACACGTTTCCGACCGCCATGCACATCGCGGCGGTCGAGCAGATCGAGCACCGGCTGCTGCCGGCGGTGGCGCAGCTTCGGGCGACGCTGCATGCAAAGGCGGAGGCGTTTGCCGGCGTGGTGATGATCGGGCGCACGCATCTGCAGGACGCGACGCCGGTGACGCTGGGCCAGGTGATCGGCGGCTGGGTGGCGCAGCTCGACGGGGCAATTCGCTCCATCCGGCTGGAGCTGCCTGGGCTGTACGAGCTGGCGATCGGGGGGACTGCGGTCGGCACGGGGCTGAACGCGCATCCTCGGTTCGGCGCGCTGGCGGCGGGCCGGATCGCGGCGCTGACAGGGTTTGCGTTCGTCTCGGCGCCGGACAAGTTCGCCGCACTCTCGGCGCACGATGCGATGGTGACGGTGAGTGCGACGCTGCGCACGCTGGCGGGCGCGCTGATGAAGATCGCCAACGACGTGCGCTGGTACGCCTGCGGGCCGCGGGCGGGGTTTTCCGAGATACGGATTCCGGAGAACGAGCCCGGGTCCTCGATCATGCCTGGGAAGGTGAATCCCACGCAGTCCGAAGCGCTGACGATGGTGGTGGTGCAGGTGTTCGGCAACGACGCTGCGGTGGCGTTCGGCGGTTCACAGGGCAATTTCCAGCTCAACGTGTTCAAGCCGGTGATGCTGCACAATCTGCTGGAGTCGGCGGCGTTGCTGGCCGACGGGTGCCTGGCGTTCGACGTGGGGTGCGCGCGGGGGATCGAGCCGGACGCCAAGCGGATTGCGCAGAACGTGGCCAACTCGCTGATGCTGGTGACCGCGCTGAACCCGCATATCGGCTACGAGAAATCCGCGCAGATCGCCCTGCGCGCGCATCGCGAGGAGACGAGTTTGAGGGAGGCGGCGCTGGCTACGGGGTTCTTGAGCGGGGAGGATTTCGATGCCTGGGTTCGGCCGGAGGCGATGACCGGGCCGATGGCGGGGTAGTGCGCGCTTTGCTATGAGGCGCGCGCGGGCGGCCGCAGGCCGTTGGGCTGTGCGGGGCGCGGTGGGGCGGAGCGTGTGCGGCGTTTGCGGGCGAGCGGCGGGCCGGTTCAGCCCGGGCGGGGCGGCGGCTGTGGCGCTGGGCGGCGGGATTCGGGTTGCGGCGCCGGCCTTGATGCGGGCGGCGCGGGCCTGACCGGGCGGAGCGGCGGGTGGGCCGCCGCCTGGTCGGGCGCCTGGCCGAGGGCTTGGCGGATGGCGGCGAGGATTTGCTCGACGGGGCGGTGGTCCAGCGCCTCGAAACCCTCCTGGTGGAAGGATTCGGGGGTTTCCGGATGCAGGCCGCTCTGGGCGGCGGGGCGCGCGGCCGTTTTGGCGTGCGGCGGGCCGGGGGTGCGCTGCTGGGGCTGGGCGTTGCGCAAAGGGGTAAAATCGCCGGCGACGATGCGGTTTTCGAGCGCGATGGCCTGGCGCACGGCGTAGGCGACGCGGGTGAACAGGCGGCCGGGGTCGGCAATGCGGCACACCGGCGGCAGGTGGGCGCCTGGCATCGGGTGTTCGATGGGAGTTTCGAGAGTGGCCACCGCTTCGCGCGCCGCGGCGCGGGCGACCTGCATGCCGAGTTCGGTGAGCTCTCGGCAGGCGCGCAACTGGCGCTCGGTGCGGTCGGCGGCCGATTCCGGTGGATGTGGGGCGATGGCGTTCAGGGGTGTGGCCGGGTGGTTCGTTGCGGGAGGGTGGGGATAGAGCATGAAGGGGCGCGGGTGGGCAAAGGGTTTTGGGGGAGGTTGGGTGGGGGTGATGGGATGCGGAGCACCCCATCCTACGATCACGGGGCGGCGGGTGCTTCGAATGGCGCAGCCAGGATGATCTCGTAGGTGATCGGGCCGTGATCTGCGTGCCGATCGGCCCGGTATGCCTCGTAGCGGGACTCGTCGAAATAGAGCACCGTCCAATCTGGCAGCGTCTGCTTGACGGCCTGAGCGATGGCGCGTCCCTCGGCGCAGAACGCTCCGATGTCGGTGAGCGGCGTGGCCCCGTCGTCGCTACCCCAGATGGTCTCAAAGTCGTTCTGCCAGCGATCCATGCGGGCGACGAGTTCCGGCGGGATGGGGAGGCTGCACGCGGGGCTGCCGCCGCCGTTCTTGTGCCACACGCAGCAACCGAGCCCGTGATCCGCCTTGATGCGCACCCAGCGTTCGTCCTGGAAGGTGGGTTCCGGCGGCAAACCGTCCAGCATCTTGGCGAGCAGCCGAGCGGCTTCCCGCCTGGTCAGCAACCGAAAGTTTTTCGGGCGCTCTCTTTCCGACATGCCGGCCGTATTGGATCGTCCGCGGTCCGACGGCAAGATGGATGCGGACTGCGGGTGCGGTACGAGCGCCGGCCGTGCATGGGAGTTGCCGATCACGGCTGATCTGGACGCGTTCGTTCGGCGATGGGCAGGCGGGGAGCCGGCGGAGCGGGCCAGCGCGCAGCCCTTCCTGTGCGAACTGTGCGACGCCATCGGCGTCCCGCGCCCACCGCCGGCGGGCGCAGGGCGGCATCGGACCGTACCGGTTCGAACGCAACGTCACCCACCACGACGACACGCGCGCCACCATCCGCCGCATCGACCTCTACAAGCAGGGCTGCTTCATCTGGAAGCCAAGCAGGGCGCCAACGCAGCCCCGCAATAGGAGGTGTTCGCTGCGCAGTCCGAAGCGGTCCGGCGGCAGGCGGTGCGCAACTCACCTGGCTGGGGGCAGCACATGCTGCGTGCGCGCGGCCAGGCGGAAGGCTAAGTCCGCGACCTGCCGACAGACGAACCCGCGCCACCGTTCATCATCGTGGCCGATATCGGCTTCTGCTTCGACATCTACGCCGATTTCTCCGGCACCGGACGGCACTACACCCAGTTTCCGGACGCCAAGAGCTTCCGCGTCTACCTGCCGGACCTGCAACGGCCAGAGATACGTGCGCGTCTGGCCACGATGCGGGACGCGTCTCCATCCTGCTTCGCCTGCACGATACGCTCGATGCGCAGGTCGCCGCCGCCTATGGCTGGCCGGATGCGCTGCCCGCCGCCGAAACGGTCGCGCGCGTGGTGGCGTTCAACGTGCAGCATTACGCCGAAGAGGCTGCGGGGCTGGTGCGCTTGTTGCGCCCTGACTTCCAGGCGCCCACCGAACAGCGCCGCGCAACGCAGGACAGCATGGCCGTCGCACAAGCTGATGACACGGCCCTTCCCGCCTGGCCCGCCCGCGACCCAGACCGGTTCGTTGCGTTGCGCGCCATGCTAGCCGCCACCCCAGCGCGCCCGGTCAACCTATCCCGCCGTTCAGTGGCGCCAGCCCCGCCAAGATCGGCGAAATGCTGGAAACGCTGACCGCCCTGGGCCAGGCTCGCCGAGGAACGGATGGGCGGTATTTCGTGTGACGGCCGCGGCACATGCCCGAAGGTCAATCTACCGATGCCCCGCATTGCCCGACCGCAATGCGGGCTGCGAGGCTTGAAGCAGTAACGTGGGTGATGGCGGAGGGTGCTTGGCTGTTCCGCCCTACGCGTGCTGCAAGACGCCTTCAAGGCGCGGCTAAAAATGCGCGGAGGCTAGGCATCCCTTGGGTAGCAACGTCGGCGATGCGCCAGCCGCCTTGGGTGCTGATTAGGTGCAGTCGCAGAGCCCTCACGGACTCGCCCAGCTTAAAGCGAACGCTTGCCTCGGCCCGACTGTCGGGGAGCTCAGTCACGTTGATCTGGAAAGGTTTGAGGCCGTCGGAGTCTTGGCAGTCGCAGATCGGGTCGTGGTCGAGCTTGCCGACTGCGCCCGGGTGGCGGGTCTGGTCGGCGCGAATTTCGGCGAGAAGTTTTGGGGCGAAGAGGGTGCTGGCGCGCCGGCCGAGAATGGGGGGCGAATCGGGTTCGCTGTAGCTCTGGTAGAGGCGCTCGACGAACAACTTTGCGCCGGTTTCGGGTGGGGCGGCCATGGCCGGCGTGGCGGCGAGGCAGGCGGCGAGAAGGGCGGCGGAGCGGGTCATGGGCGATAAACCTGCATGGGCGGCTTGTTGGTGCGGTAACCGGGCCCGGCCCAGATGTCGCGCTGCTTGAAGTCGGAGACCCACCGGGTGCCGTCGTAAAGGGCGATGTGGCCGTTCACGTCGCCGCCTGAATAGTTCTGGATGACGACGACCTCGCCTTTTTGCGGAGTGTAGCCGGCGGCGGGAACTGGGATCAGGCCTTGGCCGGTAAGGAAGGGGCCGTAATCCTTGGCCGAGTAGGGATGCTGGTCGAGGTTGATGCCACCGGCCTGCAGGGCGCGGCGCACGTATTTGGCGCATTGGCCGCCTGGTTCGGCTTCTGCGTGGTCGTCGGCGTATTTGGCGGCGGCGTCCTTGTCCATCCTGGCCTCCGAGAGACGGGCGAAGTCGTTGCGCCCTCAACCATGCAGGGAGTTCGAAGGTTGCGACAGTGCTGGGGTGCGGACGGCACGGGCCCGCCCCCCTTGGAATGGATTGCGGGTTATTTTTGGTTCTGCTGGCAGGATGGTGGGGCTGAGCTGTTCCAGAGTTTGTAGGCTTGGACGTCGGCTTCGTCTTGGGCGGGCGTCAGGGCTGTGCGGCTGAAGAGGGTGACGGTGTAGCCGGTGCCTTGGCCGATAGTTGCCCATGAGGTTGCCGGCCCAAGCGCAGCATCATCCCCAAAAGTCTTTTGCTTCTTTTCTTCAGAAAAGAAGGCCTTGCTTACCTTCGACTTACAACGCCCCCGCGAGCCACCCCTCGCAGCACGCTTTGGCCAGAGTGCGGACGCGGCCGATATACGCCGCTCGCTCCGACACGCTGATGACGCCTCGGGCGTCCAGCAGGTTGAAGAGGTGGCTGGCTTTTATGCATTGGTCGTAGGCGGGGAGCGGGAGGGCGCGGGCGAGGAGGGCGGTGCATTCGGATTCGGCGTCGGCGAAGTGCTGTTGGAGTTGGGCGGTGTTGGCGGCTTCGAAGTTGTAGGAGGAGTATTCGCGTTCGGCGCGCAGGAAGACGTCGCCGTAGGTGACGCCACCGCCTTTCGCGTCGGATCCGTTGAAATCGAGGTCGTAGACGCTTTCGACGCCTTGCACATACATGGCCAGGCGTTCGAGGCCGTAGGTGAATTCGGCCGAGGGGAGCACGACTGGGATGCCACCGACCTGCTGGAAGTAGGTGAACTGGGTGACCTCCATGCCGTCGCACCAGACTTCCCAGCCGAGGCCCCAGGCGCCAAGGGTCGGGCTTTCCCAGTCGTCCTCGACGAAGCGGACATCGTGCAAGGCAGGGTCGATGCCGATGGCGCGGTAGCTGTCGAGCAACAGGGCCTGCGCGTCTGGCGGGCTCGGTTTCATGATGACCTGGTACTGGTAGTAGTGCTGCAGGCGGTTGGGGTTCTGCCCGTAGCGGCCGTCGCTGGGGCGGCGGCAGGGTTGGACGTAGGCGGCGCGCCAGGGTTTGGGGCCGAGGGCGCGCAGGGTCGTCGCGGGGTGGAAGGTGCCGGCGCCCATCTCGATGTCGTAGGGCTGCAGGATGACGCAGCCTTGCGCGGCCCAGTAGGCGTGCAGGCGCAGGATGATGTCTTGGAAGCTCGGTTTTGCGGTTTTCACGACCAGGGCGGGCGAGGCGGCGTCCATTGACTTGCGGTGCGTCCTGGGCGGTTAGGGTTGTGGCGCAGCATAGGCGCCGGCGCGGCAAATCGGTAGGGCAGCACGCATGCGACGGCGGGATTGGGTGGGGCTGGGCGCGGTTGTGCTGGTCTGGGCGGCCCTAGTCGCCTATCGCCAGATTTTTCTGGAGCCGCGGGAGTGGGGCGCGCTCTGCGTGTCGGCCAGCCCGCCGCTGGCGTGCCTGCCGCGCCAGGGGCTGATCTGGTTGCAGCGCTACTACCTGATGGGCAGCGCCTCCCTGGCACTCGGGCTGTGGGGTTTGGCTTGGCGCGGCGGGTTCGCCGTGCAGCTGGCTGCGGTACTGATCGGCATCGCGGCGGTGGAGAACTACAACGCGACCTGGGGTGCAATCGGCGCCGCTCTCGGGGCCTGGGGATGGCTGCGCCGCGAGGGGTGGGCTTCGCGGCCCAGACCGACGCAGGCGGGGTGAAGGTTTCCGCAACGCCCCGGCACGCCCACCGCCTGACAACACAAGGCATGAAAGTGCAAAGGTCCACACCCTCTCGTTTTGGATGCAACATAATACACAAGAGCCTTGGCCGCAGTCTCAACAACACATTACAGCAATATGTTGCGTCTTGTATCGTATAGACCCAGGATGTGCACGTTGCGACGTCGGACCGTAGACGTTTTGGAAACCATACGACTGAGCGGCCGAACCGGGGGGAGTCAGAGTGAACAACAACAAGGTCAAAGCCTGTATTCTGGCATGTGTCGGCTGTTTTCTGGTGGGCAAATCCGCCGCTTCTGCCAGCAACACTACCCTGCTGCTGGTCCGCTCGTCGCTTGCCAACGTCCCGGATTCCAGCGGATCGAGCGACCTCTGGCAATACGAAGGCGGCGTCATCCAAAACACCGCCGGCACCGCCATGATCGGCCACTACCTCGCCAATCGCCGCGTCACCAGCGCCGGCACCTCCGCCGACAATACGGCGGCGGAAACGATCACCCTGTTCTTCTCGAATGCCACCGCCGGCGACGTCCCCTACAGCATCACCCTGCAGGGCGCCTATTCCTACAACACCGGCCAGTTCGCGGGCTCAGTCAGCGCCGCCTCGGCCCGATATCACCCTCTGACCGGCGACAGCGCCACCGGCGCCGTTACGAGCAACGGCGCCACCAAGATCATTATCGACTTCGACGGCAACACCACCGTCCCCTGATATCCAAGAAAGCAGGATGGGCTTCAGCTCAACACTTTGCTTTGCGCAATTGTCAAGCCGGCAGATTTCTCGCAAACGAACACTGCTGTCCTGTCAATCTAAACGGTCCTGTGCGCATCGGGTTCGCTGGACAGCTCGTCCGGGCGGCCAGCATTGCGGTCGCCGCTGACAATGGTCTGGTCCTGGTCCACCCGCTCCGGCTTCGACGGCCCGGACTTGTCCGGATTGCCGGGCTTGGTGCTGTGAGTGCCGCCGGGATCGACGCCGTCCAGCGGATCGTTGCCTGTGGTGCGCGGCGTGTCGGACATGGCGCTATACTCCGTTATGAGACGAGCATAAGCGCGGGCGTGGCCAGGGTTGCCATAGGTCGCGTCCTGGAGGTCAAGCATGAGCACGGAACGGCCGCCTTTCCCGCCTTTCGACCAGGCGACGGCCACGCAAAAGGCGCGCATGGCCGAGGACGCCTGGAACAGCCGGGACCCCGAGCGCGTGGCGCTGGCCTACACGGAGGATTCGGTTTGGCGGAATCGCTCGGAGTTCTTTGCCGGCCGCCCCGCGATCGTCGCGTTTCTGCAACGCAAATGGGCGCGGGAGGCGGAATACCGGTTGATCAAGCAGGTCTGGGCTTTTGCGGGCGACCGCATTGCCGTGCGTTTCGCCTATGAGTGGCACGATGCTGTCGCGGGCGCGTGGTTTCGCAGCTACGGCAACGAGCAATGGGCGTTCGATGCGCAGGGATTGATGCGGCGGCGCTACGCATCGATCAACGATGTGGCGATCGGGGAGGCGGACCGACTGTTCCGATGGCCGGCTGGGGCGCGCCCGGACGGTCATCCGGAGTTGGACGCGCTAGGATTGTGATCTTTCTTTGACGGGCGCTCTGTGCCCACCGCTGGAGTGCGTTCGACCACGAAGGCACAAAGATGGATCACCGTAAAAGGGTGGGTCAAACCTCTTCGCGACATCCTTGATGCCTTCGTGGTTACTCTTTTCGACGGCAGTATAAGGACAAGCCGCTGGTCACGGAGCGATGCGGCGGGAACGGCCCCGTATTGCACGCGGGCGGCGTTCGGGCAGGTTTTCTGGTTGGGAAAAGCGAAAACTGATGTCTGGGCGTTCGGCTGAGAGGTCGCCTGCTTCCATGATGGAGACGCGCAGCATCAGGCTGCCGGCGAGCACGGCCAGGTTGCCGAGCGTGCCGCGCCCGCCCAGCGCCAGGCCGGCGAGTTTCAGCGCGAGCGGCATCGCCACGCCCAGACCGGTCACGCCGTATTTTTCCACCGCACCCCAGCCGCCGTGCAGCGATTCTTCTACGCCCTTTGCCACGTAGGATTCGTGCGAGCGCATGCTGGCGGCGAGTTCCACGGCAAGGGCGGCTACGGCCAGCGCGTCCAGCGCGCGGCGCGATCTGTGCGATCGCTCGGCTAGCGCCAGGGCGGCGGCGCCGGAGGCGACGCTGGAGGCGCCGAAGCGGACGGCGAGCGATTGCGGGGCCGCGGCCCAGAGGGGCGTGCTGGTGGAGGCTAGCAGGGATGCGGTGTAGGTGGACAGGCCCATGCCGGCGAGGGCGGCCGGCACCTGGGCGGCGCGCGCCACTTGCCAGGGCCAGCGCAGGCGGGGGCGGACATCCGACAGCATCTGGGCGGCGCCGGCGAGCATGGCGGGGCCGGTGAAGGCGAGCAGGATCCAGGTGCCGATGGACATCGGCGAGGTGCGCTTGGCGACGCGCATCATGTTGTAGAAGCGCTGCGGCGTGTGCAGGTCCCACACCAGCAGCGCGGAGCCGATGGTGGGCGCCAGCAGGGAGAGATAGCGCGAGCGGCGAGCGAGCGGGCGGGCGGGCGTCCCGCGCGTGGCCTCGGCGATGGCGCCGATCAGGGCCGAGGCGCCGGACAGGCCGGCGAGCGCGATGTAGCCGCCCACCACCCAGTTGTTGAACGGCGCGGGCTTGAGTTGCGAGCGGCCGTAATAAGTGGGGCCGGACCATTTGCCGGTGCTCTCAATGGTGTCGTGCGCGTCGCGGCCGACGATCGGTTTCTCGTCTGGCTGGTGCGCGGCGGGGGGCTGGTAGTTCATCGGCGGCGGTTCCTGGCCGGGGTTTCGGCGGCGAACAGAGCAACTGCGGTGAGTGCCAGGCCGGCGACCGCGGTGAGGCCTGCCACAAGGGCCGGGGCCACGCGGTTCGACGGGCGGGTGGGGGCGGCCGGCAGGTTGTATCGTTCGGGGCGGTCGGTCAGCAGGAAGAAGGCGTTGAGGTGGCCCAGGCCGCCGGTGGCGCCTGGCGCGCCGGGCGTGCCGTAGAGGTAGGCGCCGTCCACGCCGACCGAGTGGAGTTTTTCGACCCGCTCGGCGGCGCGGCGCTGCAGGTCGGACAGTTCGCCGAACTGGATGCTGTCGGTGGGGCACGATTTGGCGCAGGCGGGTTCGAGGCCGCCTTTCAGGCGGTCGTAGCACAGCGTGCATTTATGCGCCTTGCCGTCGGTGGTGCTGAGGTCGACCACGCCGAACGGGCAGGCTGGGATGCAGTAGCCGCAGCCGTTGCAGATGTCCTGCTGCACGACGACGGTGTCGAACTCGGTCTTGAACAGCGCGCCGGTGGGGCAGGCCTCCAGGCATGGCGCGTTGTGGCAGTGCTTGCACACGTCGCTCAGCATCAGCCAGCCGGATTGGTAGGGCGCCTGGTCGTTGTCGCGCACGCTGTGTCCGGCGGCGTGGCCGCAGCCGCCCTTCTGCGAGGGCGAGCGATGGCTGCCGGATTTCTCGACGAAAGCCACGTGGCGCCAGCTATTGGCCGAGAGCGCGCCGGTGTTGTCGTAGCTCTGCCCGGTCAGGCCGATGTTGTCGGCAGGCAGGTTGTTCCATTCCTTGCACGCAACCTCGCACGCCTTGCAGCCGATGCAGACTGTGGTGTCGGTGAAGAAGCCGTAGGAGCGGCCGGGCTCGATCAGGACGTGGGCGGTGAGTTCGGATTCGTTGGGGATCAGGGCGGCGAATTGCGAGCCGGTCTGCTCCAGCGCGCGGGGGTGCATGTCCATGGTGCAGCGGGCCTAGGTGGAGATGGAAAGGGCGATGTTGCCGATGGTGTTGGGCGCGGGCCTGTAGGTGACGCGGATGCGCGACTGGTGGCGCTGCAGCTGAGCGAGCTGGCCGGGTTCGGTGCCGCAGGCGTGGCCGACGGTGAACAGGTGGCCGACGCCGGCGTCGTCGGTCAGCTGGAAGCGGCTTTCCTGCACGATGGTGACGGTGCCTGTCATGGTTTTTGCCAATTGCGTGCCATTCTGCCATGCCTGCCCTCAACAGAGCACGGCGAGGCGGGTTGCGCATCCCCGGGCGGTTCGCATCCTCGCCACGAGGGCTGCGTTTGTCGTTGGTGGTCCGGCCGGGATCCGGTACGCTCCATCGATGACAGCGCTTGCCAAGATACCGGTCCGGCTGTTGGTGGAGAAGTTCTTGGCGTGGGAGCCTGGATCGCCGCAGCTGGCTGATTGACTGAGGGACGTCACGGAAGACGGCTGCTCTCACGCGCTTGTAGGTTGCGATGGAGGTATGCCCGGAGCAACCTGCCTCGATGAGAACCGCAGACCGATGAAAAAACTTCGTCAATCCCTTGCCGATCGCGCCGCCGCTTTCGTTCATGACTGGTCGATACCGCGCCAGCTGGCGGGGCAGAGCGTGCAGTCCAAGGCGGCGGAGAGCGAGCTTTCGCGCGGGTTGCGGCCTCGGCTGGAGCAGGCCGATACGGTGGGCACCAGCGTCTGCCCGTTCTGTGCGGTCGGCTGCGGGCAGCTGATCTATGCCAAGAACGGCAGGCCGATCCACATCGAGGGGGATCCGCGCAGCCCGGTCAACCAGGGGACGCTGTGCCCGAAGGGTGCGAGCACGCTGGGCGTGCTGCTGTCGCCGCAGCGCATCAACACGGTTATGTACCGCGCGCCGCACGCGACCGAATGGGAGGAGCGGCCGCTCGACTGGGCGATGGAGCGCATCGCGCAGCTGACCAAGCAGGCGCGCGACGACACGTTCGTCGAGACCCTGCCGGACGGGCGTATCGTGAACCACACGCTGGGCGTGGGCTCGCTGGGCGGCGCGACGCTCGACAACGAAGAAAACTACCTGATCAAGAAGTTGTTCAACGGAGGGTTGGGAATCGTCAACGTCGAGAACCAGGCCCGCATCTGACACTCATCCTCGGTGCCCAGTCTGGGCACCTCCTTCGGCCGCGGCGCAGCAACCATGTCCCTGTGGGATCTGGAGCACAGCGATTGCATCGTGATCATGGGCTCCAACATGGCGGAGAACCATCCGATCGCGTTCCGCTTCGTGGTCGAAGCCAAGCGCCGCGGCGCCGACATCATCCATGTGGACCCGCGCTTCACGCGGACCTCGGCCCTGGCAGACGTGCACGCGCCGATCCGTTCGGGCAGCGATATCGCGTTCCTCGGCGGCATCATCCACCATCTGCTCGAGAACGATCTGTGGTTCCGCGATTTCGCGCTGGCCTACACCAACATCGCGCACATCATCGAGGATGCCTATGCCGATCCCGAGCAGCAGGACGGCCTGTTTTCCGGATTCGATCCCGAGACCGGCACCTACACCGACGACAGCTGGCAGTACAAGGGCAAGACCGTGCCTTCGTCGGTCGCCGAGCATCGTGTCTCCAAGCAGGAGTCGGAGAGCGGCGATTTCGAGAGCATGACGGAGTCGCCGCCGGCGCAGGACATGACGCTGCAGCATCCAAACTGCGTGTATCAGATCATGCGCCGGCACTACGCGCGCTACACGCCGGAAATGGTCGAGCGCGTCACCGGCTGCCCGCGCGACACGTTCCTGCGCGTGGCGGGGTCGCTGGCGCGCAATTCGGGGCGGGAGCGGACCGGCGCGTTCTGCTACGCCGTCGGCTGGACGCACCACACGGTGGGTGTGCAGATCATCCGGGCGGCCGCCATCGTGCAAAGCCTGCTGGGCAATATCGGGCGGCCGGGCGGCGGCATCATGGCGCTGCGCGGCCATGCCAGCATCCAGGGCAGCACCGACATCCCGACGCTCTACAACATGCTGCCCACCTACCTGCCGCAGCCCAACGCGTTCCACGATCACGACACGCTGAAGGATTACCTCAAGACCGAGACGCCCAGCACGGGCTGGTGGTCGAACATGCCGAAATACGTGGTGAGCCTGCTGAAAGCCTGGTACGGCGAGCACGCGACGGCGCATAACGAGTACGGCTACCAGCACTGGCCGAAGCTGACGGGCGACCTGTCGCAACTGCCGATGACGATGGCGATGTGCGACGGGGTGATGCGCGGCCAGTTCATCCTCGGCCAGAACCCTGCGGTCGGCGCGGTGAATTCCGATCTCGTCGAACGCGGCATGACGAAACTCAAATGGCTGGTGGTGCGCGACTTCGCGATGACCGAAACGGCCAATTTCTGGCAAAAGGGGCGGCTCGTGCAGCGCGGCGCGCTGAAACCCGAAGACATCGGCACGGAGGTGTTCTTCCTGCCCAGCGCTCTGTCCGGCGAGAAGGACGGCACTGTCACCAATACCAGCCGCCTGGTGCAGTGGCACGACGTGGTGCTGGAAGCACCGGGCGACAGCCGGTCGGACCTCTGGTTCATCTACCATCTCGGCAAGCGCCTCAAACAACTCTATGCCGACAGCACGGGCGCGCGCGACGAGGCCATGCGCCACCTGACCTGGGACTATCCGGAGCGCGGTGAGAGGGCCGAGCCGGATGCGGAGGCGGTGTTGCGCGAGATCAACGGCTACACGGTCGCCGACCGCAAGCAGGTTGCGAAATACCAGGATCTCAAGGAGGACGGCAGCACCGCCTGTGGCGGCTGGATGTACTGCGGGATCTTTCCGAGCGACGGCCACAACGTCGCACGGTCGCGCACGCCGGACGGGCCTGGCGGACCGGGCAGCCATCTCGGCTGGGCCTTCGCCTGGCCGGCCAACCGGCGCACGCTCTACAACCGTGCCTCGGCCGACCCGGACGGCAAGCCGTGGTCGGAGCGCAAGAGAATGATCTGGTGGGACGAGGGCGCGGCCCGCTGGACCGGCACCGACGTGCCGGATTTCGTGGCCACCACGCGGCCCGACTACAAGCCCGACTGGAGCCGCCATCCGAGAGGCATGGACGCGCTGGCCGGGGACTCGCCCTTCATCATGGAGGCGGACGGCAAGTGCCAGGTCTTCGTGCCGACCGGGCTGAAGGACGGGCCGCTGCCCACCCATTACGAGCCGGTGGAGAGCCCGGTCGCCAACCCGATGTACAAGCAGCAGTTCAACCCGACGGCGCATGTCTGGACGCGCCCCGGCAATTCGGTGCACGCGCCGAGCGATGCGCGCTTCCCCTACGTGTTCACCACCTATCGGCTGACCGAGCTGCATTGCGGCGGCATCATCGGCCGGGTGACGCCGCACACGGCCGAACTGCAGCCCGAAGCGTTCGTGGAGCTGTCGCCGGAGCTGGCGGGCGAGCTCGGCATTGCGCATCTGGGCTGGACGGTGCTGTCCACCCTGCGCGGCGAGATCGAGGTGCGCGCGATGGTGACCGAGCGCATGCGGCCGTTCACCATCGACGGCCGGATTGTGCACCAGGTCGGCATGCCTTGGGTATTCGGGTGGGAGGGATATGCGCGCGGCGACATCGCCAACGTTCTTCTGGCGATCACTGGGGACGCGAATACCAGCATCCACAGCACCAAGGCGGTCACGGTGAACCTGCGCGCCGGGCGCCTCACCAGACCGGGCGGGGTCGGCCGTGGTCAGTAAAGCGGGAGCCAGCCTGGGCCAGGATGCGCTGGCCCGCCTGGACGAGATACTGGCGCAGCAGCCCAAGCCCGAGCAGCACCTCTATTCGTGTTGCATGGAATGCCTGACCGCGTTGCGAGACCGCATGATCGATTCCGGCGCCGACACCACGAAGCTTGCGCACCTCAATGCGGTGATCAGCGTGGTGATGGCCGGCCATTTCCCGCTCGGCGCCGTTCCCTGGGACGAGTTGCACAAGGCCCGCGCCTGGTTGGCCGAACTGCCGAACGCAGCATAGGGCGCGCCCGAGCGGGCTTGGACTCCATCGCCGGGAAGCAGGAGAACTAAGCGGCAGCGTTCCAGCCGGTTGGTGCGGCATAGTGGGTTCGGGCGTAGAACACGCGACCTTTCGCGCCTGTCACGGCGTAAACCGGGTGTTCCCTTCCCCAGCCGTTATGCTCGAGAAACTGTGCCATGCGCGGCATGTCGTGATAGATCAGCATCGCGGCCAAAGGGCCGACCACGGCATCTTCGGCCGCCTGGACGAGTGTCGGCGTCCAGTCGGCCGCACGGTAGGGCTCCCCGATCGGCGGCCCGGTGAGCTTGTGGATCGTATCGCAGGAATGGGCGATGTTGAAGCCGAGTTGCTGGTCCGCGCCCAAGGCTGACGTGATGTCGGGCGCCGGCACGCCTGCGCCGGTGGCCACTTCGTTACGTGCCTCGTCGAAGCTCTGATCCATGCCCGGCGTCTCCCTCACTGCCCAGTTGGTCAGCGACCGTAATCCCGGCAGCATGGTCAGGAACGTCGTGCCTGGTCCGGTCAGGTGGTCGTAAACCCGCATGCCAGCCCGTATCCAGCCCTTGCGCATCACGTCGTAGCGCATGCCAGGGGCGTTGAAGGTGACGAAGGGAACACCGTACAGCAGCCCGAGCAATTGGGCGACGCTGCCGCCGAGTGAGTGTCCGACGACGATGCATTTCCCTCTGGGCGGTCCGATGATCCTGTTGATCGGGCCGACAGAGGCTTTGACGAGGTCCAATGGCGCCTGGGACAGCGCCTTCATGACGTAATCCTGGTTGACATTCTTCAGCGAAGGGTCGGTGGGCACGGTTCCCCGGATGGCGAAGCCGAACCAGCCGCCGCGCGTCCAGATGGCTGCGCGGAACAGCACGGCAGGGTTTTCGTAAACGCCTACCAGTCGAAAGCCCGCCCTGGTCAAAGCCTCGCTGCTCGGATCGCGCGACGGCATTTTTTGCGGAAATACCGCATTGACCACGTTAACATGATACACCGCATCGGCCATGCGGGCGCATTCGGCATATGTGAACATGGGAGTCTCCTGAACCGTGCGCGATGGTCTTATTTCGACTTGATGACCTCCTCGGCGGCTTTGGGATCAAGGTTCTTCGCCTCGTCGATCAGGAACTTTCCCTCCTCCTTGTTGCCGTGCTTGATCTCGTCGAGACCCTCGACCGCCAAATTATGGGCCTCCTCGGCGCGGTCGGGCAGATGGGGCTCGGCCTGGGCCTGTTCGGCCGGCGGCTTGGACTGGGACATGCGCTCTCCTCCGTTTGCGTAACGCTTGGCCAACAACAGAATGCGGGCGGTTCTGGTTCCGTGGGCTTGCTGCCTTCCGGCCCGGGCGCTTGCCTGCCTACGGGTGGCTTCTTACCTTCGGTAAGGGTTTCCGCTAAGCGTCCTCCCGACAGGCTGAATTCAGGGGTTGGGCGTCTCATTGGCTAAGATTCGTGTGGCGCTGGTCGGCGTCGGAAACTGCGCGTCGTCCCTGGTCCAGGGTATCGGTTTCTATGCAGGGGCGGCCGAGGCCGACCGGGTGCCAGGGCTGATGAACGTGGTCCTGGGCGGCTACCACGTGCGCGATATCGAGGTGGTGGCCGCGTTCGACATCGCCGACGGCAAGGTAGGACGGGACCTGTCGCAGGCCATTCTGGCCGCGCCCAACAATACGCGCGTGTTCGCCGTCGTGCCGGAGTCGGGCGTGGTGGTGCAGCGCGGGCCGACGCTGGACGGACTTGGCCGCTACGTGCGCGACGTGATCGCCGAGTCGGCGGCCGAGCCGGTCGATGTCGCGGCGGCCCTGCGCGCCGCACGGGCCGAGATCGTTGTCTCCTATCTGCCGGTCGGCTCGCAGCAGGCCACCGAGCACTATGCCGAGGCGGCGCTGGCGGCCGGTTGCGGCCTGGTCAACTGCATCCCGGTGTTCATCGCCTCCGACCCCGCCTGGCGCGGCCGGTTCGAGGCGGCGGGGCTGCCGATTCTCGGGGACGACATCAAGAGCCAGGTAGGCGCCACCATCGTGCACCGCGTGCTGGCCAACCTGTTCCGCGACCGCGGCGTGCGGGTGGACCGCACCTACCAGCTCAATTTCGGCGGCAACACCGATTTCAAGAACATGCTGGAGCGCGACCGGCTGGAATCGAAGAAACTGTCCAAGACCCGCGCGGTGACCAGCCAGCTGGCCGAGGCGTTGTCGGACGCCGACGCGCATGTCGGGCCGAGCGACTACGTGCCGTGGCTGGAGGACCGCAAATGGTGCCACATCCGCATCGAGGGCACGACGTTCGGCGACACGCCGCTGAACTGCGAACTGAAGCTGGAGGTCTGGGATTCGCCCAACTCCGCCGGCGTGGTGATCGATGCGGTGCGCTGCGTGAGGCTGGCGCTGGATCGCGGCGTGGGCGGCGCGCTGATCGGACCGTCGAGCTACTTCATGAAGAGCCCCCCCGAGCAGTTCACCGACACCGAGGCCAAGCACCGCACCGAGGCGTTCGTGGCGGGGGTCGAGGAGGGGTAGCGCCGCGTCCGGAAGGTTGCACGGTGGCTTGACATGGTGAGCAAGGTCCAGCTGTGCAGTGGGTGTCCGCACTCCGTCATGTCTTGATGTCAGCCCCTTGCTTGTCGGGGCGGCTTGCGGTCAAGGCCGCCGCGGGCGCCCCGAAGCGGTTCAGCCTTGAGGGCGAGCCGCCCCGACAAGCATGTTGCGCCAGCGAAGAGGAACGTCCTTGGGAACGATAGCCAGAGCGACACATCCGCTTCCACGCCCGTCGCTTTGCGGACAGCCGGCGTGAAGCGGTTGTAGCCATGCGCCTGCATCTGGTGCGGCACGGGCATACCGATGCGCTTGGCAACACGCTGACGGGGCGGTCGCCTGGAGTGGGTCTGAGCGCGCGAGGCAGGGAGGAGGCTGGAAGGGCTGCCCTCGGCCTTTCGGGGGAGGCGGGGGTAGCGGGCGTGTTCAGCTCCCCTCGCCTGCGCGCGCGCCAGACGGCCGAGCGGATCGCCGCCGCGATGGGGTGCATCGTGGAGGACGAGGCCCGGCTGGACGAGGTCGATTTCGGCGCCTGGTCGGGGTGCCGCTTTGCCGCGTTGGACGGCGATCCTGGTTGGTCCGAGTGGAACGGCCTTCGCAGCCTGGCCGGCGCGCCGGGCGGCGAGACCATGCTGCAGGTGCAGGCCCGCGCGGTGGGCTTCGTGCAGCATCTGCGGCAGCGGGGAAGCGATGCCGGCTTCGTCCTGGTCAGCCATGCCGACGTGATCAGGTCGATCCTGGCCTATGTGCTGGGCATGCCGATCGAGCTGATGCAGCGCATCGAGGTTTCGCCTGCGGGGCGGAGCGTGGTGGTGTTGGAGGGCGGCGATGTTAGGGTGGAAAGCCTGAACATGCCCGGCCCTCGGTCCTCCACTACGGAACGGTGATCGTGAGATGAGGGTGCTCTAGAAGTCGACCGCCAACATCGCGGCCACTCGCGGCAAGCAGTCCTTTTTGCAAAAAGGACCAAAAAACCTTTGTTTATTTGATCCGCGACAGCCGGACAAAGGTTTTTTGCTTCTTTTTTGCAAAAAAGAGTGCCCGCGAGTAGGCGGACCTCAAACCGGTCTAGGCCTTGTTTTGGCGAGCAATATCGTCACTCCGACTATTCCAGTCCGCGTGACATTGCTCTAGCTCCGTCAGGGCGGCGGACCAGTCGCCCGGCCTGTGCTGATGCACGACCGTCATCGTGGGGTACCAGGGGCATGGCTGGCCGGGGCTAGGCCAGCGCCAGTCGGGGTCGTGCTTGGCCAGCAGGATGACGGGCCGCCCGAGCGCGCCGGCCAGGTGGGCCACCATGCTGTCGACCGACACGATGACCGGCAGGGCGGCGACCAGTGCCGCCGTGCGCAGCAGGTCCATGTCGGTGTCGCCAGGGTTGACGAAGACGGGCCCTGCTGCCTGCAGGGCTGCCGGCCCGCGCTGCAGGCTGACGAAGCGACGTCCTGGCCGGCTGCATGCGCCGGCGAGGCTCTGCAGGGGGATAGAGCGCGACGTGTCCCAGCCGCCCGCTTCCCAGCACAGTCCCAGGCAGGCCGAAGCGGATGCCAGCGGCGCGGGAGGAACGCCCAGGTAGGGCACCAGGGCCGCGACCTGCGACGCGCTGGCGCGCAGGACGTGGCCGAGTTCCATGATTTCGACGTCGCAGCCGCCCGGCGGCAGCGGGGCGGCGACGTCGAAGGGCACCAGGCGGTCGATGCCTGGCAGGCTCGCCAGCAGGGCGCAGAGTTCCGGCTGGGCTTGCAGTGTGACGTGCGCCGCGCGTGCGCGCAGGGCGGGCAGGAAGCGCGCGAATTGCAGCGTGTCGCCCAGGCCGTGGTAGCAGCGCACCAGCACGCGCTGCCCGTCTGGCGGGGTGCCGTCCCACACCCCGCGCAGGTGGTAGGGCTGCGACGGGTCGTCACGCGTGGCGCGGTCGCGGCGCGCCAGCATCGCGTCGCTGATCGCCCAGGCGCCGGCGAAATCGCCGGCCCGCATGCACGCCACCCAGGCGGCGCCGGCGTCCAGGCTTGCCACGCTAACGGCCATCAGTGTTCCCGCTTGTGTTGGTCGCCAGGTGGGCGGCCGCGTGCGATACGCGGGCGTGCCGGTGTCGGCCAGGGGGTTGCCGGAGCGGCATGAGCGGTGTGCTGACCAAGCCGATCGACGCGTTGCGGGAGTTCCTGCGCAGCGAGGCAGCGGGCGGCGTGATGCTGATCCTGGCCTCGCTCGCGGCTCTGGCCTGGTCGAACTCGCCGGCCGCGCCGTCATACGCGCGGCTGATCGCCGCCTCGGTCGGGCACGGACGCGCCTCGCTGCCGGTGTACGAGATCGTCAATGACGGGCTGATGTCGCTGTTCTTCCTGCTGGCTGGGCTGGAGATCCGACGCGAGCTGACCGAGGGCCGGCTGGCTTCGGTGCGCCAGGCGGCCGCACCCGCCATCGCGGCGCTCGGCGGCATGATCGTGCCAGCGCTGATCTTTCTGGCCCTCAACCATGGCAGGGCCAGCGCACGGGGCTGGGCGGTGCCGGTCGCGACCGACATCGCGTTCTCCCTGGCCGTGCTGCGCGTGCTGGGAACGCGGGTCAGCTTCTCTCTGCGGGTGTTTCTGACGGCGCTGGCCATTCTGGACGATCTCGGGGCGATCCTGGTGATAGCACTGTTCTACTCCGGCAGCCTGTACTGGCCGGCGCTGGGCGGGGCGGCGGCGGTCTGGCTCGGGATGTTGGCGCTGAACCGGGCGGGCGTGCGCATGCTGTGGCCTTACGTGCTGGGCGGCGCGCTGCTTTGGGCGCTGGTGTTCAACAGCGGCGTGCACGCCACCTTGGCGGGCGTGGCGCTCGCCTTTGTGGTCCCGGCCAAGCCGGCGGGGCCGCGCTCGCCCGCGGCCCGGCTGGAGCACGGGCTGTCCGGGTGGGTCGCCTATCTGATCCTGCCGGTGTTCGGCCTGGTCAATGCCGGGCTCGACCTTCGCGCGCTGCCGGCCTCGCTCCTGGTATCGCCCGCGCCGCTCGGCGTGCTGCTCGGGCTGTTCCTGGGCAAGCAGGCGGGCGTGTTCGGCGCCACCATGCTCGGGCGGCGTCTTGGGCTGCTCGAATTGCCTGGGCGGATGGGTGCAGCCGACCTCTATGGGGCGGCGCTGCTGTGCGGGATCGGGTTCACCATGAGCCTGTTCATCGGCGACCTGGCGTTTCACGGGACCGTTCTGCACGACGGCATCAAGCTGGCGGTGTTTTGCGGGTCTCTGCTGTCCGCGATTTGCGGGGTTTGTGTTTTGTTTGTCGTCGGCAAGACGCAAGGAGGGCTTGGGGAGACGTGACGTCCCCTCCAGGCCCCCCGTCGGTTATTTCTGGCCGGAGGTGTGGGTGTGATGGTGGACCTTGCCGTCCTTGTCCGTGTACTCGCGGGATTTGAGGTCGCTGTCTTCGGAGTGGCTGCCGGCCTGGGCTTCCTTGCCGTGGCTTTCCTGGGCATGTCCGTGGCTGCGATCGGCGCTCGCCTCAGTTGTCCCCTTGGTACGGCCGGCCTCGCGGTTCTCCTTCAGCCGTCCGTCGTGTTCGGGGTCCTTGACGGTGCCCTGGTTCGCGTTTCCGCTATGCGATGTAGCCATGAGTATTCCTTCTCTCTGCGCCGAGGCCGTCGGGCCTGGGTGCCGGAGATAACTGGCCGCCCAGCAACCGGTGCCGCCGCTCTACGGACAAACTAAAGTGACGGGTTTGCCGGGTTGACGGCGTGCGGTTCGCGCCGTCGGAACGCGAAGGCGGCCCCGTCCCACAGCGTGAACGGGCGCTCGCCGTGCACTTCGAGGGCCAGGCGCCAGCGTTCGCTCCAGCCTGACGCGCGCTCTCGATCCTCGGCCGGGGATGCGCCGTAGGACAGGTTCAGCACGGCGAGCACGCCCCCCGGCGCCAGCATCGGCGCGAGCGCCGCGACCGCGGCCTCGGCCACGCCGGCCTGCATCAGGTAGGGAAAGCTGTCCACCGCCATGACCAGGTCCAGGCTGGACGGCGGCAGGGCGGGCGCGCCGTCGGCCACCCGGAATTCCACGTTGCCGAGGCTGCCGTGCCGACGCCTCGCTTCCTCGATCATGCGCGGCGAGACGTCCGCGCCGAGCACGCTGCCGACATGCGGCGCGAGTGCCGCGGCAACCCGTCCGATGCCGCAGCCCAGATCGAGCACGCGGGCGCCAGGACGCGCGTAATCCCGGCGCAGCAGCCAGTCCACCAGTTCCCCGGTCGCGCGCGCCAGCAGAACAGGGTCGTTGAGCGCGTAGGCGGCGACGCTGGCTTCCGGGGCGGTCCGCACCGCGCGGTCGAACATCGCGGCGATCGCCTGGGTGGTGCGTGGCTCGGCGTGGTCTACGCTCGCCTCCCCCACCATGCGGACGATTGCGGGAAGGTTGTGTGTCTGGGCAGCAAACAGCGCCGCCAGCGCCGATCCTGCCGGCAGCAGGCGCTCGATCTCACGCAGGCCGTGGCCGTCCAGCAGCAGGCGCGCGAGCGCCACTTCCGGCGAGATGCGCCCGGCCAGCCAGTCGGCCAACGCGCGCTGCGTCACGCGCGCACCAGGCTCAGCGTCGCGTTGTGGCGGTCGGCGGCACCCCAGGCGTATTTGTAGCCCTCGTCGCCGCGCAGGAAATGCAGCGCCCGGCGGCCTTCCTGTATCGCCGCCTCCGCCATTTCGCCCAGCAGCAGCGAGCCTGGGCTGCAGGACGCGTGTTCGGCGGCGAACCCGCTCATGTAGAACAGCAGGTCCTGCCCTGCGGCGAAGGCCATGCAGGCGGCCGCCAGTTCGCCGCCGATGCGCAGCGCGGCGAGGCGGAGCACGCCCAGCTCCAGCAGCCCTGGTGCGGCGAGCGTCAGCGCGGCGCGCACGCGCGGGTCGGCCAGCACGCCGCCCGGTTCGCCCCTGCCCGTCCAGCGTGCCTCGTGCAGGCGGAACAGGTCGGCCAGATGTTCGGTCAGGTTCGACGCGTCGGCAGTGTGCATCACGGCGCCGCCGGCGCGGGCGGCGCGGTGGCGGTTCATTCGCAGCTTGCGGTGCGCCGTCGCCTGCATGGTCTGCCGCAGGCCGTCCACGGTCTGCGGCAGCAGGAGAACGGGACAGGGCGAGGTGGCGTGCAGCGATGCCTGCCAGCCGGCGGGGGCGGTGGCCCTGCGCAGCGGCGAGCCTGGCGGCAGCTCGATCAGGTCGCAACGGTCCACCCCGGCCCCCCGCAGAACCGCTTCCAGCAGCCGGGCGGCGGCGTCCGGCGGGGCGTCCGGCGCGATCAGCGCGTCCAGGCAATCGCTGATGCCTGCCCCGATCGGCAGGAGTCTTGCGTCGCCTGCCTCGGTCAGCACGTAGGCGGGCAGCAGGCCGAGCAGCCGGCCGCCGCCCTGCAGCACGCCCAGCGCGGGGCGGCCGGTGCCGAATTGCGACCACCAGGCGGAGAGCCAGGGATGGCTCTGGAACGGGCCGGCGCCTGGCACGCGGCGCCACAGGTCGGACCACTCCCCGGCCAGGCCGTGCAGCCCGGCGTCCGTGGTGACGCAGGTCACGGTCAGGGTGCTCATCCGGCGCAGGCCGGCTCGGCCGCGAGCTGGCGGTAGCGGTTGAAATAGGCCTCCACCATCCGGTGCAGGGAGAAACGATCGCGCGCCGCCGCCCGGCACGCCTCCTGGCCGATGGTGCCGGCCCGGCACATTGCGCCGGCCATCGCCTCCACGGTCTCGACCAGGAACCCCGTGCGCCCGTCTTCGACGATGCCGGCCAGCGCGCCGGCAGGGTAGGCCACCACGGGCGTGCCGCAGGCGAGCGCCTCCATCGCCACCAGGGAGCTCGTCTCCTGCGCCAGGCTGGGCGCCAGCAGGCAGGATGCGGCCGACAGCAGGCGTCGCTTGCGCGCCAGGCCGACAGGACCGAGGAAGCGCCTGTGCCGGTCCAGCAGCGGCGCCACCTGCGCCTCGAAATAGGCGGTGTGCTCGGGATAGGGGAACACCGCGCCGCCGATCAGCAGGGGCATGCCGGCCAGGTGCGCGGCCTGCAGCGCCAGGTGCTGCCCCTTCTCCTCGCACACCCTGCCGAGCATGAGCGCGAAGTGTTGCCTACGGTGCCGGGCGGCGGCGAAATAGGCCACGTCCACCCCGTTGGCGACGGGCGCCAGCATGGTGCGCAGCTGCGGACACGCGGCTGCCTGGGAGTCCGACACGCAGTTGAACCACAGCCCGGGCGACACTGGCAGCGCGGCATACCAGGCGGGCGGCAGATGCAGCGTGACCAGGGTCGGCGGACGATCCACGGGCAGCGTCTCGGCGAAATCGAGGCCGTGCGCGTGCAGCACGTCCACCCGGCTGTTCCGGATCGTGTGCTCGACCGCTTGCCTCGTCGCCGCCTGCGCCCGATGCCGGGCCTGCGCATCCACCGCGCGATGCGGGTCGATGCCGGTGTCGATCAGGGTGCCGGCCGCACGGCTGCCGCGGCAGGCGACGACCAGCGAGCGGTGGCCGGCCTCGGTCAGCGCGCGGTCCAGAATGGACAGCACCTGCTCGGCCCCGCCCACCGCGTCCGGCCCGACCGGCGCCAGCGCGTATGCCACGCTCAGCACGCTCAGCGCCACGGTCACGCGGCAGCCGCGCGCGCACGCCAGGCAGGGCCGGTCATGCCCCAGTCGTAGCGTTCGTAATGCAGCGTGCCAGCATGTGGCGGCTGCGAAAAATCGTAGTGCGGCGCGGGCCGGAATGCCTCCCGCGCCACCCCGAACGGCGCGAGCGTGGCGCGCTGGCTGACGAAACAGTCCAGCATGCGCCGTTTGGCCGCCTGCTCGGCCTCGTTCAGCTCCACCACGGTCGGCGCTCGCCCGTTCGGCAGGAAGCGGCCGGTCGCCATGCCCCCCTCGCCGGCGGCGTGGTAGCTGGCGAACTCGAAGACCGGCGCGCGGCGCGCGGCGCGGTGCACCGCGAACGCCGTTGCGTCGTGGTCCGGGTGGCCGCCCTCGTAGGGGTGGGTCAGGACGGCTTCGATGCCGTGCTCGGCAAACAGCGTTGCCAGCGAGGCGGCAAGTGCGGCCATGCGCGAGGAGGCGCCCTGGTCGGGCGCGTGCAGCTCGGCCAGCATGGGGTCGGCGCCGCCGGCCAGGAGCGCCGCCTGCAACTCGGCGCGCCGCGCACGGGCGTAGTCCTCGGCACCCGAAAAACCCGCGTTCCTCGCGTCGGCCAGGGTGCGCGGTGCGCCGTCGGTCACGTGCACCACGAGCAGGTCATCGAACAGATGCAGGCTGGCGCCGGCGCCGATCGTTTCGTCGTCGGGGTGTGCCGCCACCAGCGCCACCCGGCCCGGCACGCGCCGGCGGCCTGCCAGGCAGTCGAGCAGGCCATTGCTCGGCGGGCCGTCGCTCAGCAGGCGATTGCTCAGCCGGCCGGCTCCGTCAGCGGGCGGGCGCGGGTGTCGACACGGCCGGACGCGTAGCGGCGGATCATCGTGGCGCAGAACTCGGCGAACTGTTCGGGGTGGCGCGGCGGCGCCGTGTGATGCGGCCAGGTGCCGCATTCCTCCGGCGTGAAACAGAAGGTGACGGTGACGTCGAACCCGTCCAGCGCGCGCATCTGCCTGTCGAACCAGGCTTGAGGCTCCGGCCGCAGCCAATCGGCCCAGCTCAGGCCGGTGCGGAGGTAGCGGACGCCCATGTCGCGCATCAGGCGGACCGCGTCGTCCAGGCGGTGGTCGTCGTAGTGGAACCACTGGCAGATGCCGATGTCCGGCGTGTACTCCGAGAAACTCTTGGCCGCGAGCTTCGGACGGCCGTGCTCGTCGTAGAGCCCCATGTGAAAATGCCGGTAATAGGAGGACCCCTCCGCCTCGCGATGCCGCGTCGTGGCCGGCCATGCGGCGGGCAGGTCGTAGAGGCTGTACCAGTGGATGCGCGGCGCGCGCCCGATCAGCAGCTCGGCCGTGCGCCTCAGCCCCCATTGCTGGACCTCCTCGGCGCCGAAGGTGGAGATGCCCACTTCGGACACCCAGACCGGCAGGCTCGTGCAGCGTTTTATGCCGGCGATCTTTTCGGGCCATTCGCCGATCATCCAGTGGTTCCAGTCGAGCGGGAAGCCGTGCACCGCCACCGCGTCGAGGTGGTCGAGCACGCCCTGGGCCTGCAGCACGCCCAGGAAATCGGGATCGATCGGCGACATGCCGCCCAGCACGCGCGGCAGGCCCGGCGCTTCTGCGGCGATCGCCTGGCCGGCGAGCCTGGTCATCGTCGCGAAGATCTTCCAGCCGGGGTCGGATTCGAAATCCCAATGCGACTTGTTGTTGGGTTCGTTCCAGATCATCGCGGCCTCGATCATGGCGCGGCTCCCCTGGCGGGATAGACCGCGCCGTACTCGCCCGCCTCGCGCGCGGCGTGCCGGCAGATGAAGATCTCCTCTTCGGGATGGCTGACGATCTCGTAGCCCGCGCTGCGCAGCATTGCGGCCGAGCACGCGCGGTTGGGCGCCCACCAGTTGGTGTTGTCGTGCGCGTAATCGTGCTCGATGAAATGCATCTTCGGGTAGCCTGGATCGTCGAAATGATCCTGCTCCCAGAACGCGTAATCTGGCTTCACCTCGGCCATCGCCCGGCCGCCGCGCTGCATCGACTGGAACACCAGCAGGTCGCGCGTCACGTGCTCGTGCACCAGGTCGAGCGCCAGGAGCGGATGGCGAAGATGGTAGAGCACGCCGATGAAGAAGACGAGATCGAATTTGTCGCCCAGCTTGCCGACGTCGTAGACCGACATGCGGCGGAACTCCACGTCCAGCCCCTCAACCTCGGCGGCGAAGCGCGCCTGGGCCAGATAGTCCTCGTCGAAGTCGATGCCCAGCACGCGGTCCGCGCCGCGCCGCTTCATCTCCATCGCGTAGAAGCCGCCGTTGCAGCCGATGTCGAGCACCGTGCGGCCGGTGAGGTCCTGCGGGATGTCGGCCGCGAAGGAGCGCCATTTGACTGCCGGGAAGTCGCCCAGGAAATGATCCGGTGCGGTGTGCACGCCGCGCAGGTTGAGGTTGTGGAACCAGGGGCCGAGGGACGCCGCCCGCTCGCGGATCGCGTCCTGCGTCCACTGCCCGCCTACCCGCTTGTGCTCGATGTCATGCAAAATCCGATGTCTCCTGCAGCGTCGCCGCTCGCGGCGGCCTGGCGGCCTGCGGCATCGCCGACGGCGACGGGTCGGCGCCGCCCAGCAGGTGCACCGCCTGCCGATAGCCGTGCAACGTGCCGACGTCGACGTAATGTTCCCCGGTGCGCGCGCCAAAAGCCTGCCCGCCCTGCGCCAGCCAGGCGTTGACCAGCGTGCCGATGTACTCGTCGGCGCAGCCGCGGTCGCGCCAGAGGCGGTGGAGGTCGTGCAGCACGCGCCCTGGCAGCTTGAACGCGCCCCAGATCCAGCCCGTGCCGGCATCGGCCGACTTCACCACGATGCGCTGCACGCGGCCGTCAGGACCGGTCTGCACCGCGTCGAACAGTTCTGGGCGCTGCACGGGGAACAGCACGAAGCTGAACCGGTCGTCCGGCAGCCCTGCCAGCGCGTCGGCGGGGAACCAGATCGTGTCCGGCAGGCCGACGACCACCGGCTCGTCCGGCGGGATCAGCGGCAGGGCGCGGAAGATGGCGTCGCACAGGCCGCGTGGGGCATCCTGGATGACGTAGGCCAGGGCGACATCGCCGATGGAGCCGCCGAAATAGTTCAGTATGTCGGATTTCTGCGGCGAAATGACGAAGCACAGCTTCTGCACGCCGGCGCGCGCCATGCGTTCGACGAGGTATTCGCTGACCGCGCGCGGCCGTTCCACGCCGCCTGCGTCCAGCCGGCTGCCGACGGGCAGCAGCTCCTTGGAGAACGCCAGCGGCTGGATGCGCGTGCCGTGGCCGGCCGCCGGGATGATGCCCCACATGGCTCAGACCTTTTCCATGGCGGATTCGAACAGGGAGACCAGCATGCGCGCACGGTGCCCGGCGGTGTGCTCGGCCAGCACGCGCGACCTGGCGCGCGCGGCCATCAAGGCGAGGTCTTCGGGCGAGGCGTCCAGCGCCGCCAGCGCGCCGTCCGTGTCGGTCGCGATCAGGATTTCCCGGCCCGGTTCGAAGAAGGCGTCCAGCCCCTCCCAGCCGTCGCTCAGGATCGGCGCGCCGCAGGCGGCGGCCTCGAACAGCCTGCCGGAGGGGCACCAGCCCATCCGCGCCATCGCCGCCCGCGTCACGTTCAGCGTCAGGCGCGACGAGCTGTAGAAGGCGGGGTGCTCGGCGGGCGGCAGGTGGCGCACGAAGAAGATGTTCGGCGTCCAGGGAAAATCCTGCGGGTACTGCGCGCCGCCGATGACGAAGCGTTTGCCCGGGCGCGCCCTGGCCGAGCCGACGAACAGCCGTTCCAGCATCGCCTGGCGGTCGGCGGCGTAGGTGCCGAGGTATGACAGGTCGGCGACGTAGCGCGGCAGCGGCGGGACCGGCCGATAGACGCCCGGGTCGGCCCAGCCGTAAAGCGCTTCGGCGCGCCTGGCGCCCAGCCGGTTCCGCAGCGCGTCCAGCGCGCCGCCGCCGGTGTAGCTCAGCACGAGGTCGAACCCGGCCAGGCCGTCGGCGCCGACATAGGGCACGCTCTGGTCTGCGGCCAGGCGTTCCAGCGTCACCGGCGTGTCGAGGTCGTAGAAGCAGCGCAGCGCGGCGCGGCTGCAGAGGACCAGCGCTGTCGCGGGCAGGGCATCGGGGCAGAACGAGGTGACGATGGCGGCGTCCGCCGAATCGGCCGCGCGTTGCGCGTGCGCCGCCACCTCGGCCCAGTCCGCGTACAGGACCAGGGTGGCGTGCGGGCCGAGCTCGGTGAGGTCGCGGTTCTGCGCGTAATAGGAGACGTCGCGCTCGAAGAAGGTGACGTGGTGGCCCGCCTGGCCGAGCGCCGCGATCAGTCCGCGCCACAGGGTCGCGTGGCCGTTGCCCCAGGAGGAGCTGACGGTGAGGCCGAACACGGCCAGCCTCATGGCTTGGGCCGCTTGCGGGCGGACGGGGGCAGGACTCTATGCACGCTGCCGCGAACGATTGTTCTTCCGCGCAAGTTCCCCGGCCAGGAGAGCGCCGAGGCCGTGCAGGCTGTCGAGCCTCGCCACGCAGCGCTCCAGCATGTCGGGCGACGGCGGCACGCGGTCGGGGACGATCGCCACCATCATGCCGGCGGCATGGGCGGCAGCCACGCCGGCCGCGGAATCCTCGATTGCCAGGCAGTTCTCAGGAGCCTCGCCGAGGCGGCTGCACGCCGCCAGGAAACTCTCGGGATGCGGCTTGCCGCAGGCCACGTCGTCGCGCGTCACCACCACCGCGAAACGCCGCAGCAGCCCGGCGGATGCGAGGTTCGCCGAGGCGGTGGGCGCGCTGGCCGAGGTGGCGATGGCGTAGGCGAGCCCTGCGTCGTCGAGCAGGTCGAGTGCCGCCTCGACCCCTGGCTTGAGGCGCACCGCGTCGCCGAGCGCCGCTTCGCGATGGCGGTGATAGGCGCCGAAGAACGCGCCGACCGGGAAGGATGCGCCCAGCAGCCGCGGCAGGATGGCGCGCCGGGCCGGGCTGGGCAGGCCGACCAGCCCGTCATAGCTTCCGTCCGGCAGCGCCCAGCCGAGTTCCGCCAGCGCGGCGTCGAAGGCGGCGCGGTAGCAATGCTCGGTGTCGAGCAGGGTGCCGTCCAGGTCGAAGACGACGGCGCGCACCGGGCGAAGCGGGGCTTCCGCGCCGCCCGGCCTTGCACCGGGCGGGGGACCTACTCGGCGGCCATCGGCAAGGTCAGCTCCGTCTTGATCCATCCGCGCTCGCGTTCGTCGAAATGCTTGTAGGCATCGATCGCGGACGTCAACAGTTGAAGTCTCGTCAGCACCTGGCCGGGGTCGATCCTGCCCTCGAGGAGAATGCGCCGGGTGTAAGCGGCGCATTGTGGAACCCGATCGCGGGTGATCGCAGGTGCGGTCAGGCGGCCAGCTTGTTGACGCGGCCTTCCGCGATGGCGGACAGCTTCTTGTCGGTTGCCTTTTCCTCGTCGAGGTTCTGCTGCAGCACGGTCGCGCAATCCCTGCGCCCGAGCTGGTTGGCATAGGCGATCAGCGAGCCGTAGCGCGTCATTTCATAGTGCTCGACGGCCTGGGCCGCCGACAGCATCGCGGCATCGCGCACGTGCTCGTCGCTGCAATCGCCCATGATCTCCTTGGCTTCCGACAGGATGCCGTCCATCGCGGCACAGGTGACCGCCTTGACCGGCTGGCCGTGCATCCGGAACACCTGCTCCAGGCGCTGGACCTGGTTCTTCGTCTCCACCAGATGCGTGTCGAACGCCTGCTTCAGCTCGGGGCTGGAGGCCTTTTCGATCATCGTCGGCAGGTTTTTCACGATCTGGTTCTCGGCGTAGTAGATGTCTTGCAGCGTGTGCACGAACAGGTCGTCGAGCGTCTGGATCGGCTTGCTGAACAATCCCATTTGGATCTCCTCGTGTTGTCCTGCACGCCCAACGCCGGCGCGCCGCGAGAGTCGTCTTCGATCAAGGGTTGTTGAAAGTCGCCGGTTCGGCCTGCGGCTTTGGCGTTGCCTGGTTCTGCGTCTTGCGAAAGACGTGCTGCGGCCCAGGAAAGGTGCGCGCACGCACCTCCGCCGCGTAGGATGCGGCGGCGCGGCTGATCTCCTCCCCAAGCTCGGCGTAGCGCTTGACGAAGCGCGGGGTGAAATCGTTGAAGGTGCCGAGGACGTCGTCGATCACCAGCACCTGCCCGTCGCACTCGGCCGACGCGCCGATGCCGATTGTGGGTATCGGCAGCGCGCGGGTGATCTCGGCCGCCACCGGCTCCAGCGTGCCTTCCAGCACCACGGCGAACGCGCCGGCATCGGCCACCGAGCGGGCGTCTGCGGCCACCTTGGCCGCCTCGTCCCCGGTCCGGCCGGTGGCGCGGAAGCCGCCCGCCACGTTCACCGATTGCGGCATCAGGCCCACATGGCCACACACCGGCACACCGCGCGTGGTGAGGAAGCGGATGGTCTCGGCCATCTCCGTGCCGCCCTCCAGCTTCACCGCCGCGCAGCCGGTTTCGGCCAGCACGCGGGCGGCGGAATCGAACGCCTGTTGCGGGCTGCGCTGGTAGCTGCCGAACGGCAGGTCCACCACGATGCAGGCGCGTCCGGCGCCGCGCACCACGGCCGCACCATGCGCGATCATCGTGTCGAGCGACACGGCCAGCGTGCTCGGCAGGCCGTAGAGCACCATGCCGAGCGAATCGCCCACCAGCAGCGCGTCGCAATGCGGGTCCAGGCGCTGCGCCATCGGCGTGGTGTAGGCCGTCAGCCAGACCTGCGGCGTGCCCTTCATGCGGCGCAGGTCCGGCACGGTGACGCGCTTGTCCTTGCCAAGCACGCTCATGGCGACAGCGTCGCGGCGGCGCGCGCGCCGATGTCGGTGCGGTGGAACCCGCCAGGATAGTCGATGGCGGCGACCCCTTGGTAGGCGCTGTCCCTGGCCGAGGACGCATCTGGCCCCGTGCCGCATACCGTGAGCACGCGGCCGCCGGACGAGACGATGCGCCCCTCCCGCATGTCGGTGCCGGCGTGGAACACCGCCACGTGCGGCACGGCCGCCGCCCGGGCCAGTCCGCCGACCGCCTCGCCCTTGGCGCAGTCTCCGGGGTAGCCGCGCGCGGCCAGCACCACACCGACGCAGGCGGTCTGCAGCCAGCGCAGGCTGAACCGCTCCAGCTCGCCGTCGCAGGCGGCCAACAGCGCGGGGAGCAGGTCCGATTGCAGGCGGGGCAGCAGCACCTGCGCTTCCGGGTCGCCCAGGCGGACGTTGTATTCGATCAGCATCGGGCCGGACGCCGTCAGCATCAGGCCGGCGAACAGGATGCCGGTGAACGGGGTGCCGCGCGCTGCCATCACGCGCAGCACCGGGCGGACGAACGCGTCCAGCGCCGCCTGCTGCTCGGCCAGCGCAAAGCCGGGCGGGGGGGAGAGCGCGCCCATGCCGCCGGTGTTGGGGCCGGTATCGCCGTCGCCAGCGCGCTTGTGGTCCTGTGCGGCACCCAGCAGCACGGCATGGGCGCCGTCGCACAGCGCGAACAGGCTGACCTCCTCGCCCTGCAGACACTCCTCGATCACCACGGGGCCGGCGGCGCCCAGCCGGTCGGCAGCCTCCTCCGCCTCAACCACGGTGAGGGCAACCACGACGCCCTTGCCGGAGGCCAGCCCATCGGCCTTGACGACGAGGGGCGCGCCTCGTCGGGTGCAGAAATCGCGGGCTGCTGCCGGGTGGTCGAAGCGCTCCCAGCGCGCGGTGGGAATGCCGGCTTCGTCGCACAGCGATTTGGCGAACGACTTGCTGCCTTCCAGCGCGGCTGCCGCGGCGGTCGGGCCGCAGCAGCGTATGCCGGCCGCGGCCAGCGCGTCCGCCAGGCCGGCAACCAGCGGGGCTTCCGGCCCGGGCACCACCAGATCGATCTTTGCGGAGATCGCGAAGGCGACGAGGCCCGCGATGTCGAGCACGCTGACGAAAACGTTCTCGGCCAGCGTTGCGGTTCCAGGGTTGCCGGGCGCCACGTAGAGTTTCTCCAGCAGCGGCGAGTTGGCGATCGCCCACGCCAGCGCGTGCTCCCGTCCGCCAGACCCCACGATCAGAACTTTCATCCCGCACCCGCCCGACTTTGCCAGGCCGCCCCCCTAGCATAGGGTTGCGGCATGGACGAAGCGGCGCCGCCCACCACCGGCCGGACGAACATCCCCGAATACAGCGTCAGCGACCTGTCCGGCGCGATCAGGCGCACGCTGGAGGGCGCCTTCGGCCGCATCCGCGTGCGCGGCGAGATCACGGAACTGAAACTCTACGGCAGCGGCCACGCCTATCTCAGCCTGAAGGACGAGGGCGGCAAGATTCGCGCGGTGATCTGGCGCTCCACCCTGGTCCGCGTCGGCCTGCGCCCGGAAAACGGCATCGAGGTGATCGCGACGGGCAAGATCTCGGCCTATGGCGACCGCTCCGAATACCAGCTGGTGATCGACAGGCTGGAGTATGCCGGGGCAGGTGCCATGCTCGCCCGCATCGAGCTGCTGCGGCAGCGCCTGGCGGCAGAGGGCCTGTTCGACGCGGCGCGGAAACGACCCCTGCCCCGCCTGCCCGCCAGCATCGGCGTGATCACCTCGGCGAGCGGCGCGGTGCTGCACGACATCATGACCACGGTGGCCCGCCGCTTCCCACGCCCGATCCTGGTGTGGCCGGTGCCGGTGCAGGGCGAGGCTGCCGCCGAGCGCATCGCCGCCGCGATCGCCGGCATGGACCGCCTGCCCGTGGGCGACGTCGCCCGGCCGGACGTGCTGATCGTGGCGCGCGGCGGCGGCAGCCTGGAGGACCTGATGGCCTTCAACGAGGAGGTTGTGTTGCGGGCGGCGAGCGCCTGCACCATGCCGCTGATCAGCGCGGTGGGGCACGAGACCGACACGACCCTGATCGACTTCGTCAGCGACCGGCGGGCGCCGACGCCCACGGCCGCGGCCGAGCTCGCCGTGCCGTCGCGCACCGAGCTGCTGGCCGACCTGGCGCAGACCGCCGCCCGGCTGATCGGCGCGCTTGACCGGGCGACCCAGGGCAACCGCGCGCGCCTGTCGGCCGCCGGCGCCAGCCTGCCCGACCTGCCGGCCATCGTCGCCAACGCGCGCATGCGGCTGGACGACCGCGCGCAGCGGCTGGAGCTGGCGCTGCCCAACCTGCTGGCTGCCCGGTCGAGCGCGCTGCACCGGGCGGAGCGGCACATTCCCGATCCGCACGGCCTGATCGCCGCCCGGCGCAGCGCGGCCGAGCTCGCCGGCCTGCGCCTGCTAGGCGCGCTGCGCACCGGGGTCGCGCGCCACCGCGAGGACGCAGCCCGCGTGCTGCCGCGCCTGACCCTGTCCGGCATCGAGCAGCGTCTGCGCGCCCAGCGCGCGCAGCTGGATGTGGCCTGCGCGCGGCTGGAGGGCGCATCCTACGAGCGGGTGCTGGCGCGCGGCTTCGCGCTGGTGCGCGACGCGAAGGGGCACGCGGTGACCAGCGCCGCCGGCGTCGCGCCAAGCGCAAGGCTGCGGCTGCGCTTTGCCGATGGCGAGGTGGGCGTGGTGACCGAGGGGCGACAGGCGCGGCTGCCGCTGTAGGGCATCGCCGGCCGCTACCCGCATGAGCAGCCAAAGCAGGAGGAATAACCAGGAAGGCCCGAAGAACACGAAGGAGGCAGTCGAGCACATTACCAGAAAAACGGAACGTTCAGCTCCGATGCCTCGGTGCTTTATTCGTGTCCTTTGTGTCCTTTGTGTCCTTTGTGTCTTCGTGGTCGATCTTGCTTCGCTTGATCGAACACGACCGCGCCGTCGCGTCAAAACAGGGAGAGCTGAGGGGTGGCGGCAGGGAGGGGCGAGGCTGGCGGCGCGAAATGCCGCGTTTCCAGCGGGTGGCGGTCGGCGAAGCCCCATTGGCGGGCGGCGCGGGCGAAACGCTTGCCGAGCAGGTCGGCGTAGGGGCCGGTGCCGCGATAACGGTCGTGAAAGCCGCTGTCGTTGAGCTGCCCGGCGCGGGTTTCGCGCACCAGGTTCAGCACGTGGCGCGCGCGGTCCGGGTAGTGTTCGGCCAGCCACGCCTCGAACATCTGGCGCAGTTCGTGCGGCAGGCGCAGCAGCACGTAGCCGGCGTGGCGCGCGCCGGCGCGCGCGGCACGCTCCAGTATGCGCTCCAGCTCGGCATCGTTGAGGCCGGGGATCATCGGCGCGGCCAGCACGGCCGCCGGCACGCCGGCCTGGCTCAGCGCCTCGATCGCCGCCAGCCGGCGCTCGGGCGTCGCGGCCCGCGGCTCCATGCGCCGCGCGAGCTTGGCGTCCAGGGTGGTGACCGAGAGGTAGACCCGCACCAGCCCGCGGGCGGCGAGGCGCTGCAGGATGTCGAGGTCGCGCAGCACGCCGGCCGATTTGGTGACGATGCTGACAGGGTGGCCGTAGCGCTCCAGCACCTCCAGCACCGCGCGCGTCAGTTTCAGGGTGCGCTCCACCGGCTGGTAGGGATCGGTGTTGGAGCCGAGCGCCATCGGCTTGCACACGTAGCCTGGCTTCTTCAGCTCGCGCTCCAGCAGGCTGGCAACGTCCGGCTTGAAGGTCAGCCTGGTCTCGAAATCGAGGCCGGGAGAGTAGCCGAGATAGGCGTGGGTCGGCCGGGCGTAGCAGTAGATGCAGCCGTGCTCGCAGCCGCGATACGGGTTGATCGCCCGGTCGAAGCCGAGGTCGGGCGAGGTGTTCCAGGAGATGACCGACTTGCTGGCGTCGCGGGTCAGCGTGGTGGGCAGCGGCGGCAGGTCGGCCAGCCCGTCCAGCGTGTCCCACCCGTCGTCGAACGGTTCGACCGCGCATTGTTCGAACCGGTTGGCGGGATTGGTGACTGCGCCGCGCCCGCGCGCGGGCCCCGGCCTGCGCATGATGGACGCTGCGGCGCCGTGGTCGACGGAGGGACGATGCTGGGCCAGCATGGCAGTTCTCGCTTCGTTCTGAGCGAGATTTGCGTCGTGCCGACAGTCAAGTCAAGAACGAAGTGCGAACGGCTTAGGCGGCCTCTTCGATCATCGCGCGCACCTTGGGGTAGATCGACCCGGTCCAGGCGCGGCCGCTGAACACGCCGTAATGGCCGGCGCCGGTCTGCAGGTGGTAGCTTTTCCTGGCGGCGGGGATGTTGCGGCAGAGGTCCAGCGCCGCCATCGTCTGGCCGACGCCGCAGATGTCGTCCCTCTCGCCCTCCACCACCAGCAGGGAGGTGCGGCGTATGGCGGCCGGGTCTACGGTCTGGCCGTGCCAGGTCATCTTGCCCCGCGGCAGCAGGTGGTCCTGGAACACGCGCGATACGGTTTCGAGGTAGAACTCGGCTGGCAGGTCGGACACCGCGAAATACTCGTCGTAGAACCGGCGATGGGCGGCGGCACCGTCCGCATCCTCGGCGAACAGCCGGCGGAGCTGGGTCAGCTGCGCGTTGATGTGGCGGTCGGCGTTCATCGCCATGAACGAGGCAAGCTGGTAGAAGCCTGGGTAGACCCGCCGTCCGGCGCCGGGGTAGCGCGCCGGCACCCGGGCGATTGCACGGCGTTCGTACTCGCCGATGCTCTGCTTGTTGGCCATCAGGTTGACGCGGGTGGGGCTGTTGCGCGTGTCGATCGGGCCGGCCATCAGCGTGAGTGTGCGCGGCTGGGCGGGGTTGCGGGCGGCCGCCATGATCGCGGTTGCCATCAGCGCTGGCACGGCGGGCTGGCAAATCGCCAGCAGGTTGGTGCCAGGGCCCAGCGCCTCCAGAAAGCCGATGAGCTGGTCCACGTACTCGTCCAGGCCGAAGCGCCCGGCCGACATCGGCACGTCGCGCGCGTTCTGCCAGTCGGTGATGTAGACGTCGAAATCGGCCAGCATGGTCTGCACCGTCGGGCGCAGAAGGGTGGCGAAGTGGCCCGACATCGGCGCCACGACCAACACCTTGGGCTGCGGCGTCAGGCTGTCCTTCTCGAAGCGCAGCAGTTTGCAGAACGGGGTGGACGCCGTCACCGTCTCGCGCACCGCCACTTGGCGGTTGTGCATCTCCACGCTGGCGATACCGAAGGGGCGACGCTTGTGGGTGACGACCGCGGTGGTGAACAGCTCGGCGCCCGCCGCCATCAGGCGGACCGCCGGCAGGGCGCGTGCCCGGGGCAGCTTGGCCAGCATGTCGAGCCAGAGGGAGGCGGTGGCGCGGGCGGGCGCCAGAAGGTCGGACTGGGCCTGATAAACTTGGTACAGCATGGTCACAAGATGGACGCGTACTCGCGGTTAAGGAAGGGTTAAGCTAGCCTGCCGGACGGAGCGCATTCAGGGCGCGCAGGGACGCGGGAGCAGCAGCATGGCGGCGTCGGATGAGGATGGGGCGGGAGCGGGCAAGGCTGGGGCTGCCAAGCTGGTCATCAGCAGCCGCAACTACTCGTCCTGGTCGCTGCGCGGCTGGCTGATGCTGCGCCTGTCGGGCCTGGAGTTCACCACCGAGCGCGTGTCCAACGACGACGCGGTGGCCCGGGCGGAGCTGCTGCTGCAGACCAGCTCGGTCCGCATACCGTCTCTGGAGCACCGGGGCGTGGTGATCTGGGACGTGCTGGCGATCGGCGAGTACCTGCACGAGGTTCGTCCGCAGGCTGGCCTGCTGCCGGACGACCAGGCCAGCCGCGCCCGCTGCCGGGCGGTGAGCGGCGAGATGCATGGCGGGTTTGCCGCACTGCGTTCTGCGCTGCCGGTGAACCTGCACGCCTTCCGCCCCAATTTCCCGATCTGGACAGGGGTGCGCGCCGACATCGAACGGGTCACCGAGATCTGGCGCAGCTCGCTCGCCGATAGCGGCGGGCCGTTCCTGTTCGGCGAGCGCATGGGCCTGGCGGATGCGATGTTCGCGCCCGTCTGCACGCGGTTCGCGACCTACGACGTGGACCTGGACCCGGTTTGCGCGGGGTATCGCGACCGTGTGCTGGGGCGGCCGGAGATGGTGGAGTGGATCGCCGAGGCTAAGCTGGAGCCGGAGATGGTTTCGGAGTTGGAGGTGTTGGATGGGGAGTTTTGAAAGACTTCTGATACCCGACGTACCCAAGACCTGCTGGGGGCGGCCCAAAAAAACAGAAGTCTTTTGCTGCTTTTCTTCAGAAAAAAAGGCCTTCTAGGACCCGCAATGGGAGAAACCCTGCTGGACGTCAAAGGCCTGAACTGCCCGTTGCCGGTGCTGCGCGCGAATCGCGTGCTGCGCGGCTTGGCGCCTGGGGACCGGCTGCGCGTGCTGGCGACCGACCGCGCTTCGGTCAGCGATTTTCGCGCGTTCTGCCGGGAGACCGGGCACGATCTGGTCGCGTTCGGGGAGGAGACCGGCGTGTTCAGTTTCACGATACGACGGCGGCCGCATCGTGAGGGCGAGCAGGGGGAAGGGGCATGAGGCGGGTGGCGCTGATCACCCACCAGGCGTGCCTGGCACACGATCCAGGGATCGGCCATGCGGAGAGCCCTGCCCGGCTGCGCGCGGTGCTGGGCGCGCTCGAGCACCCGGATTTTGCGGGGCTGTTGCGCGAGGAGGCGCCGATGGCGACGCGCGAGCAGCTGTGCCTGGCGCATCCTGCCGATTACGTGGACGGCATCCTGGCGCTGGACCCTGGCCAGGACATCCTGGCCCTCGATTCGGACACTTTCGTGGGGCCTGGCAGCGTGGAGGCGGCCCGCCGCGCAGCGGGTGGTGCGATGGCCGCGGTGGACGCGGTGATGGAGGGCTGGGCCGACACCGCCTTTGCCGCGGTCCGCCCGCCCGGGCACCATGCGGAGGCGCGCAGGGCGATGGGCTTCTGCCTGTTCAGCACGGTTGCGATCGCCGCCTATCACGCAAGGGCGCGATGGGGGCTGAGGCGCGTCGCGGTGGTCGATTTCGACGTGCACCACGGCAACGGCACGCAGCATATTGTCGAGGCCGACCCGGACCTGTTCTACGCCAGCAGCCACCAGATGCCCTGCTTCCCAGGCACCGGTGCTGCGCACGAGACGGGGATGGCGGGAAACGTGGTGAACATGCCGCTGGCGCCGGGCGATGGCGGCGCGGCGTTCCGGCGCGTCTGGTCCGATGTCGGGCTGCCTGCATTGCGCGACTTTGCGCCGGACTTGCTGATCATTTCGGCGGGTTTCGACGCCCACCACGCCGACCCGCTGGCGCAGCTCTGCGTGAACACGGACGATTTCGGCTGGATCACCGACCAGCTGCTGGCGGCCTGCGAACGGACCGTTTCGGTGATGGAAGGCGGCTACGACCTCAAAGCGCTAGCAGCATCCGCAGCCCTGCACGTCAGACGCCTCCAGGAATGAAAGTCGCAAAAGTTTGGTGCTTTTCAAAAAGGACTGCTTTCTCCTCAACTGGCACGCTTCCGAGGAGGCGCCTTGCCCTTGGCCGCCGCTTTGGCAGGCGAAGCCCGCTTGGCGGCAGGCGCCGGTTTGGGTTTGGTGTCCACCTGGCCCAGGCTGCGCTTGAGGGCTGCCATCAGGTCGATGACGTTGCCTTTTTCCTGGGTCTCCTCGGCGGGTTTGAAGCCGCTGCCTTTGATCTTGGCGTCTATCACCTGGCGCAGCCGCGCTTCGTAGCGGTCGTCGAGGTCCGTGGCCTCGAACTTGGCCGCCTGGCGGTCGATCAGCTGGGTGGCCAGCTTGACCATGTCGGCGGCGGGTTTTTCGGCGGGCACCGATTCGAACAGCCGCGCAGGATCTGCCACGTCGCGGGTTTCGTAGAGCGTGTGCAGGATCAGGCCGCGGCCCATCGGCATGATCGCGACCGCACGCTCGCGCCGCGAGATCACCAGGCGGGAGAGCGCCACCGACCCCGACTGGCGGATCGCGTCGCGCAGCACGACGTAGACGTCCTGTGCGGAATCGCCATCGGGCGCCATGTAGTAGCTGGTGTCGTAATAGACCGGATCGATGCTGTCGGCGGTGACGAATTTTTCCACGTTCAGCGTTCCGGAGCTGTCGATGCGCGCCTTCTCGAAATCGTCGTTGTCCAGCAGCACGTACTGGCCCTTTTCGAACTCGAAGCCGCGCGCCAGATCGCCGCGCTTGAGCTCCTCGTCGGTCTGCGAATCCAGCGTCACCATGCGCACGCGGTTGCCGGTGCTTGGGTTGATGAGGTGGAAGTGCAGGTTCGCCGTCTCGCGATGCGCCGTGTAGAGCGCCACCGGACAGGAGACGAGTGCGAGGCGGAGGTGCCCGCGCCAGATCGGACGTTCAGCCATGCGCACGCCTCTTCTTGACGACCGGTTCGACGGCCAAGGTTTGAGTGGTCCGGCCGAAACCGTCCCACGGGTCCGCTTTCAGCGTCTTCAACCTCGTTGGCACGGTGTGGGTGGTAAATGCCTGCGGATCGAGTTTTTCTGTCACCTCGCGCCATGCGACGGGGACGGCGACCGTCGCGTGTGGCCGGGCGCGCGGCGAGAACGAGGCGATGGCCGTGGAGCCGGAGCCGTTGCGCAGCCAGTCGATCAGGATGCGTCCGCGCCGCCTCGCCTTTGGCACGCTGGCGACGTAGAGGTCCGGGCTGTGGCGCTCCTGCGCCTCCGCCCAGGCGCGGCACCAGGCGCGCGCGGTATCCCAATCGGCGGAGGGCACGAGTGGCACCACCACGTGCAGCCCCTTGCCGCCGGAGGTTCGGCAGAAGCTCTCGTAGCCGTCCTTTTCGAGGCGCGATTTCAGGTCGTGCGCCGCGTGCACGATCTGCGGCCAGTCGACCCCCTCGCCTGGGTCCAGGTCGAACACCAGCCGGTCGGGATGGGCAGGGTCGCGCAGCGAACTGCCCCAGCTGTGCAGCTCCAGCGCCGCCATCTGCGCCGTCGCGATCAGTCCGTCCATGCCGTCCAGCGCGAGGTAGGGGGCGTCCCCGCTTTCGCCCTCGTGCAGGCTCGGCGGCATGCCGCGGTTGGCGTGTTTCTGGAAGAAATGCTCGCCGTCCACGCCGTCCGGGCAGCGCACCAGCGCCAGAGGACGGTGCGCGATGGCCGGCAGCGCCCATTCGGCCACCGCCTGCCAATAGCCGGCCAGGTCCTGCTTGGTCACGGCGGCGAACCCGACACCCGCGGGCCACAGCTCGCGCTCTGGGTGCGTCAGCCGCACGCCGCCGATTTCGGCCGCGCGGGGCGAGGGATCCGCTCGCACGATGCGGCCGGAATGCCTGGCCGGCCCGCCGAGGTCGCGGCGCGGCGCCTCGGGGTTGGGCACCTCGCGCACCACGTCGCGCGCCGCCTTGTCCTCCCGCAGGCCGAGATAGACGGCGTGGCGGAGGCGACCGGCGCCCGACCAGCCGGTGTACTGCACTTCGGCGACCAGCTCCGGCCTGACCCACTTCACCCCCGTGGGCGGCTTTTCCTCGGTCAGTCTCATGCGGGACGGGGGCTCGGAGGCCAGCTTGGCCAGCCGCCCGCTCAGGTCCCGCAAGACCGCGTCGGCAAACCCGCTGCCGCAGCCGCCGACGTAGTGCAGCGCTCCACGCTCGTCGTGGAAGCCGAGCTGGAGCGCGCCGAGCCCGGACCGGCTGCCCTGGGGCGGCGTCCAGCCGACGATGACGAATTCCTCGCGGCCCTGGCACTTGATCTTCAGCCAGTCCCTGCTGCGGCCTGCGCGGTAGGGGGCGTCGGCGCGTTTGCAGATGATGCCTTCCAGCCCCATCGAGCACGCAGTCTTGCGCACCAGGTCGGTGACGCCCTCCAAATGGTCGCTGACCCGGATCGGATCGTTCGGCGTCACCAGCTCGACCAGCACGGTCTTGCGCAAGCTCAGCGGCAGGGCCCGCAGGTCCCACCCGTCGCGGTACAGCACGTCGAACAGATAGAGGTGCAGCGTGTCGTCCCGGCCCTCGGTGAGCGCGGCCTGCAGGTCCGGAAAGCTCGACAGCCCGTCGCTCCGCAGGGCGACCAGCTCGCCGTCCATCAGCATCGTGTCGGCCGGCACGGCGGCGATGGCGGCGGCGATCGTCGGCAGGCGATGCGTCCAGTCCAGCCCGTTGCGGGTCAGCAGGGCGACCGCATCGCCGTCGCGGCGGACGATCAGGCGGTAGCCGTCGAACTTGATTTCGCTCAGCCACTCGCCGCCGACCGGCGGTGCGTCCGCGTTGCTCGCCAGCATCGGCGCCTGGCTGTCCGGGAGCGGGCCGCGCATGGCGTCGTGGGGCGGCTTCCAGACTGTTCGCCCCGCCTTGCTTGGCCTGGGCGCCGCCCGCAGCCTCGCCGCGACAGGCGAGGTTTCGCGCGTCCGCCCGTCCGTCCCGATCGAGCTGTCCCGAGTCGCCATGGAGAGCGCAACGTCAGCTTGACGTTGCAGGTTTCAATCGACTTTCGGGGTTACGTTTCGGCGGCAACCGGTCTCGGCCTGCCCTGCGCGTCGACGGCGACCATGACGAACCGCGCCTGCGTCACCCGCTCGTGCCGTATGGGCATCGTGCGGCGCGCCCAGACGTCGACGTCGATGGTCAGCGACGTGCGCCCGGTACGCACCAGCGCGGTGTAGCAGGAGACCAGGTCGCCCACATGGACCGGCCGCAGGAACACCAGGTCGGAGACGGCGACGGTGGCGACGCGGCCGCCTGCCAGCTCGTGCGCGGTTGAGCCGGCGGCCATGTCCATCATGCCCATGATCCAGCCGCCGAATATGTCGCCCGACGCGTTGGTATCGGCCGGCACCGCGGGCATGCGCAACGCCAGCTCGCCGCGCGGCGCGTCCCCCGCCCCTTCCGGCTCGCCGACGGGGGGCGCGGCGGTGTTCAGCCCTGGCGCGCCTTCATGCGCGGGTTCTTCTTATTGATCACGTAGACGCGGCCGTGGCGGCGCACGACGCGGCAGTTCTTGTCGCGGGTCTTGGCGGCGCGCAGGCTGTTGCGGATCTTCATGACACGACCTTGGTGGCCCGCCCGCGCGTGCGGACAGGGTGCGAATTTCGGAAGGCGGCCGATAGCGGCGCACCCGCGCGGTGTCAAGGCGAGCGTCGAAGCCGGGAGCGGATGGATGAGCAGGACTGCGTTCAGCCTCAGGGTCGCCGGACGCGCCGATGCCGACGCCGTCAGCGCAGTCCTGGCGAGTGCCTACCGCGCATTGATGGCTGGGGACGAGGGTCCGGCGGTCCTGGCAGTGACCTTGCCTGCCATGACGGCCGCGAACCCGGCGTTGCTCGCATCGGGAACATACTATGTCCAGGAAGCGGCGGGGGGCAGGATCGTGTCCTGCGGAGGCTGGACCCGCGAGGAGCCGGGGACGAGCAGGGTGGAAAACGGTTTGGCCCACATGCGCCATTTCGGCACGCATGCCGGCTGGATCAGGCGAGGTTTGGGTGCTGGCATCTTCGAGCGTTGCAGGCAGGACGCGCTTGCTGCGGGTGTTCGCACGTTCAGGTGCTTCTCGACCATCGGGGCCGAGGCTTTCTACGCCTCGCTCGGCTTCCGCACGGCCGAGCGGGTCGATCTGACCATCGGCGGCGTCGTGAAACTTCCGGTTGTCATCATGGTCTGGACGGATTCACCCGCGATCGGGAGTGCGGCCTAAAGCCTGATGGCTGCTCACACCCGAGGCGATCAGGCTCCAGACTTTGTTTTGGCGAGCATGTTCATCGTGGTTGAAGATCACCCTGAAGCGATCACGCCCTAGACGAAGCGGGCGAGGCGAACGGCGGTGTGGCCGCGGCTCGGCCGCAGGCTGGGCATCACCAGCAGGCAGTCGTCGTGCGGCGTGCGTATCTCCACCCCGCCATCAATGGCGATCAGGGTGTCGCGCCTGGGCACCACATCGCCGCCGCGGAAATCCTGCACGAAGCTGAAGCCACCCGAACACGCGGTCACTGCCACCGTGACCTCCGCCTGGCGGGGCTGTTGCTGGGCCGCACCGGGATCCTGTTCGCTCAGCCCGGTCGCGGCCAGCAGGCCTGCGATCGCCGCCTCCATCGCCGCCACAGTGCCGTGCCTCCAGTGCTGGCCGGCTTCGACCAGAACGGCCATCCTGCCGCTGTCCTCGCTGACGAACGGGGCGTAGTCGATCAGCCGCCGGCCGCTTGCGTGGCCGGTATCGGCGACGACCAGGTTCGGCGTGCCGATCGCGGTCGCCAGGGCGCGGCCTCGCCTGGTCGGGCCGCAGAGCAGGAGCGGCTCGGACGGCCACAGCATGGAGTGGAGGTCCAGCAGCGCGTCGGCGCTCTCGATCACCGGCCGGATGGCGCGGGCGCGCGCAAGCTCAGTGCTTTGGCGCGGGCCGTCCAGCAGATCGGCATCCCACAGGCGGTTCATGTCCTCGTCGACGTAGCGCGAGGCGGTGGGCTGCGAGGGGTCGAACCGGTCGAATGCGTCGAGGTTGGCGAAGCCTGCGGTCAGCGTGCCGCGCAACGGCGCCGGGCGAGACTGCAGCAGGCGCGAGAGCGCCACCGCCCCGCCGATCTCGTTGCCGTGCACGAGCGCCACGATGACGACGTGGGGGCCGGGCTCCGGCCCGGAGAAACGCCAGAAGCCGGGAAGCCCCGCGTTGCCGTCCCGCCAGGGCAGCAGGTCGGGCGCCCCAAGCTCCATGACGAATTCAGGCAGGGCCTGACTGGTTACCGCGTCGGACGTCATCGGCCGTGCTTCAATGCCCTGTATCAGCCGGTTGATCGGGCAACTCTATACGCGCCGCCGGCCAGGGCAAACCGGACTCCTCGTAGCCGTGGCCGAACCGCCCGGTTGACAGCCCTGCCGCGCGCACGGAACCGTGGGCCCGCAACAAAAAATCGGGAAACGCCATGATCCGCCATTTCGGGGCCGCATCGCTGGTATCGGTCATCGCCCTCAACCAGGCTAGCGCGGCAGAGGTGACGGAGACGATCAAAACCACGGCGTCCCCCGCCCGGGTCTGGAGCATCGTCGGCAAGTTCGAGGGCATCGCCACCTGGCTGCCCGGGGCGGCGAGCAGCCCGGCCGACCACGGCGGCACGGTCGGGTCGGTTCGCGTCATCACGCTGAAGGCGCCCGGCAATCCCACGGTGACCGAGAAGCTGACCGCCATGCACGCGCACAGCTACAGCTACGCGATAGAGGCGGTGGACCCCAAGGTGCTTCCCGTCACCGGCTACACCTCGACCATCTCGGTGGCCAGATCCGGCGCCGGTTCTCTGGTCACCTGGCACGGCAGCTTCCAGCCTGCGGGCGGCGCCGACGATGCCAGCGCGAGCAAAGCTGTGAGCGGGCTGTATCGCGCGGGCCTGGGGGCCATCAAGACGATGGCCGAGCGGTAGGCCCGCAGGCGGCGACGAGCTCGCTCACCGCGGTTTCGAACATCTCCGTCGTCAGGCGGCGGGTCGAGGTGTTGTAGCGGGAAACGTGGTAGCTGTCGGCCAGGACCAGGCCGTTCGGCAGCACGTGCCTGGCGCCGTGGGCGAACTTCACCCGCGATGCCGGCACGCCGACCGCGCGCAGCGTCGCGGCATGGGCCAGCAGGCCGAGTGCGAGGACTGCGTGCAGCCTCGGAGCCTTCAGCTCGCCGGCCAGGAAAGGGTTGCAGGTCAGGATCTCCGCAGGCTTGGGCAGGTTGGCAGGCGGCACGCATCGCACCGCGTTGGCGATCCGCACGCCGTGCAGCGTCAGCCCGTCCGACGGATCGGCCAGGTAGCGCCCGCGTGCCAGGCCCGTCTTGAGCAGGGTTTCGTAGAGGAGGATGCCCGCGTGGTCGCCGGTGAACGGCCGGCCGGTCCGGTTGGCGCCGCGCACGCCGGGCGCCATGCCGACAATGAGGAGCCAGGCATCCGGCGGCCCGAAGCTCGGCACGGGGCCGTTGAACCAGCCAGGGTTCTCCGCCCTGTTGGCCTGGCGGTAGGCGAGAAGGCGCGGGCATAGCGGGCAATCCCGCGGCGGAGCGGCCGGCAGCGGCATTTCGGGCGTGGCTACAGGGGGCGTGTACCCCTCCCTAGACGTGGTCGTGCGGCTCCACCGGTGCGGAACCGGGCACGCGCGGCCGCGGCTCGGTCTGGCGGCGGGTGAACTCCGGTGCGATGTCGGCCAGGTCGAGAAACTGGTCGGCCTGCCGGCGCAGCTCGTCGGCCACCATCGGCGGCGTGGTGCGGATGGAGGACACGACAGAGACGCGCACGCCGCGACGCTGAACCGCCTCGATCAACCGGCGGAAATCGCTGTCGCCGCTGAACAGCACGGCGTGGTCCATCTTGTCGGCCAGCTCGAGCATGTCGATTGCGAGCTCGATGTCCATGTTGCCCTTCACGCGCCGCCGGCCGGCGGCATCGGTGAACTCGCGCGCGGGTTTCGTCACCAGAGTGTAGCCGTTGTAGGCCAGCCAGTCGGTGAGCGGCTTCAGCGGCGAGTATTCTTCGGTCTCCAACACGGCCGAGTAGTAATATGCACGCAGGACGTGTGTCTTGCGCCTGAAAAACTCCAACAGGTTGCGGTAGTCGACATCGAAGCCCAGGTTACGTGAGGCGGAATACAAGCTGGCGCCGTCTATGAACAGGCAGACGCGTTCATCGGGAAAGAAATGCATGGACGCCTCTCGACAGTCTTTTTATCGGCTGAACATCGCCCGGAAAGAACACATGGTTAAGCCCGTCCATAATTCGGATGCAAGATGGCCGAACACTTCGGTGTGATTGTGGCGGTGGGGGCAAACCTTCCCGGGCTGGACGGCGAATCGCCTTTGCAGGCCTGCGAGCGTGCCGTGCGCATGATCGCCGGACTGCCCGACACCTCCGGCGTGACGCGCTCGCGCTGGTTCTCCAGCGCACCGGTGCCGGCTTCGGGCCAGCCGCGCTACGTCAACGGCGTGGTCGCCCTGCACACCGGGCTTTCGCCGGCCGAGCTGCTGGCCCGGCTGCATGGCATCGAGCGCGAGGCGGGCCGCGCCCGCACGCTGCCCAACGCCGCACGCACGCTCGACCTGGACATCATCGACATGGGCGGGCTGGTCCGGTCGGCGCCCGACCCCGTCCTCCCCCACCCGCGTGCGCACCTCCGGCGGTTCGTGCTGCTGCCCCTGCGGGACGTGGCGCCGGGCTGGGTGCATCCGGTGACAGGCCAGGGCGTGCAGGCGTTGCTGGCGAGCTTGCCGTCCCAGGACGTCGTTCCCTGCTGACCCTGCGCCTTGCGGTACGGCCGGCAAGACCGTAGTTTGAAAGTTTGCCGAAGCTGCGTCTTGCGACGCCCGCACGGCCGGATCACAGGCGAGACGGAGTTTCATTCGTATGGCGCGAGTAACCGTGGAAGATTGCGTCGAGCGCGTGCCCAACCGGTTCGAGCTGGTGCTGCTGGCCGCGCAGCGTGCGCGCAACATCAGCCGTGGCGAGGAGCTGACGGTGGAGCGCGACAACGACAAGAATCCTGTCGTGGCGCTGCGCGAAATCGCCGACGAGACCATCGAGCTGCCCAAGCTGGAGCAGGACCTGATCAAGTCGCTGTCGCGCTCGCCCGAGCCGGAGCCGGCCGACGAGGAGGTGCTCGACCTTATCCCGACCGACCAGAACATCTTCGGGCTGCAGGACATCTCCGCCGAGGAGGAAGCGGCCGGCATGGCGCAGGAGGAGATGACGCCCGACGACATCGAGAATGCCATCGAGGCGGAACTGGGCGGGCGACGCCGCTGACGGGTGCTTGACAACGCTACTATGGCGGCCGTCCGACGCGCGTTCTGCGCTTCCGGTGCTCACGGCCCGAACGGCCGCTCCGCTCCGGTTGTGGGAACGCACGCCGGATGACTCGCCCCAGCGCGTTCTCAAGCACCCGCTGAAACTCACCACGGCTCTCTATGGCGGCATCGCACTCCCTCCCTGACAAAATCCTGGCGCCTGAGGGCGGTGGGGGGTTGATCGCGGCGCGGGAGCAGAAGCTGGCGGCGCGGGTCCAGACATACGCGCCGGGGGCCGATACCGGGCTGATCGACGCGGCGTTCAGCCTGGCCGCCCAGGCCCACGGCGCGCAGACGCGCGACAACGGCGACCCCTACATAACCCATCCGATCGCCGTCGCCGAGATACTGGCCGGCTACCATCTCGACGTCGCCAGCATCTGCACCGCCCTGCTGCACGACACGGTGGAAGACACCAGCGTCACGATGCGCGACATCGAGGCGCGCTTTGGTCCTGCCATCGCCGGGCTGGTGGACGGCGTGACCAAGCTGAACAAGCTGGAGCTGCAATCGGACCGCACCAAGCAGGCGGAGAATTTCCGCAAGCTGGTGCTCGCGATGAGCCGCGACATTCGTGTGCTGATCGTCAAGCTCGCCGACCGGCTGCACAACATGCGCACCCTGGGCTTCGTGCAGAAGCGGGAGCGGCGGCAACGCATCGCGCACGAGACGATGGACATCTACGCGCCGCTCGCTGCCCGCATCGGCATGGATGCGCTGAAGACCGAGCTGCAGAACCGCGCCTTCGCCGAGCTGGAGCCGGAAGCGCACGGCACTATACAGGCCAGGCTGAACTACCTGCGCGGCCAGGGTGCCGACGTGATCGAGGAGGTTCGGCGCGAGCTGAGGCAGGTGTGCCAGGACGCCGGCGTGGAGGTGCTGGAAGTCTCCGGCCGGGAGAAGAGCGCTTTCTCCATCTGGCAGAAGATGCAGATGCGCAACGTCGCCTTCGAACAGCTCTCCGACATCATGGCGTTCCGCATTGTCGTGCCGACGCGTGAGCAGTGCTACATGGCGCTCGGCGCCGTGCACAACGCGTTTCCCGTGATCGCCGGCCGCTTCAAGGATTACATCTCCACCCCCAAGGCGAACGGCTACCAGAGCCTGCACACCGGGGTGACGCTGCGGCATCCGCGCAACCAGAAGATCGAGGTGCAGATACGCACGCGCGAGATGCACGACATCGCCGATAACGGCGTCGCCGCGCATTGGAACTACAAGGAGCTGGACACCGAGCCGCCGAGCGAGGCGCAGAACTTCGGCTGGGTCAAGGATCTGCTGGAGATCCTCGACAATTCGGCCGCACCCGACGAGTTCCTCGAGAACACCAAGCTGGAGCTCTATCAGGACCAGGTCTTCTGTTTCACGCCGAAGGGGCAGCTGATCCAGCTGCCGCGCGGCGCGACCCCGATCGACTTCGCCTACGCCGTGCACAGCCAGGTCGGCGACACCACGGTGGGCGCCAAGATCAACGGCCGGCTGATGCCGCTGCGCACCGAGCTCGCCAACGGCGACCAGGTCGAGGTCATGACAGCGCGCGGGGGCACGCCCTCGCCGTCCTGGGAGCGCTGGGTGGTCACCGGCAAGGCGCGCGCGCGCATTCGCCGCTACGTGGCAGGCCAGCAGCGCGCGCAGACGATCGAGCAGGGACGCACCGCGCTGACCCGCGCCTTCCGCCAGGAAGGACTGGACGGGTCGGAAAAGGTGCTGGAGACCGCGCTGAAGTCCCTGAAATGCGCGACGCTCGCCGACATCTACGTGGCCGTCGGCGGCGGCCATCTCGGGCCGAAGGACGTGGTGCACGCGGCCTACCCCGAGCTTGCGGAAGCGGCGCGCAGCCCGCGCATGATGCCGGCGCTGCTCGCGCGCTCGCCCACCGCCAAGCCGCCCTCGCGCGACAGCGGGATGGCGATCACCGGGCTGGTCAGCGGCATGGCGGTGCATTACGCCGGGTGCTGCCACGCGCTGCCGGGCGACGCGATCGTGGGCATCGTCACGACCGGCAAGGGTGTGACCATACACACCAGAGGCTGTTCCACCCTGGAGACCTTTGCAGCGACCCCGGAGCGCTTCATCGATGTCGACTGGGACTACACCGCCTGCGCCGACGCGAGCGGCGCCAGGAAGGGAACGCATACCGGCCGGATCAGCGTCATCGCGGTCAACGAGCCCTCGACGCTGGGCAACCTGACCAACGCCGTCGCGCGCCAGGACGGCGGCGTGACCAATTTGAAGATCGTCAACCGCCAGCAGGATTTTATCGAAATCCTGGTCGATGTGGAGGTGCGCGACCTGCGCCACCTGTCGATGGTGATCGCGGGCCTGCGCGCGGTCAGCGGGCTTACGCAGGTCGAGCGCGACCATGCGTGAGGGACAGGCATGATCATCGGCCTGGGCGCCGACCTATGCGACGTGCGGCGGGTCGAACGCGTGATGGCGCGGTTCGGCGACCGTTTCCTGCAGCGTGTGTTCACCGATGTGGAGCGGGCGCGGGCGGCCAGGCGCACCGAGGCGCTGCGGCCAGGCACCTTCGCCAAGCGCTTCGCCGCCAAGGAGGCGTGCGCCAAGGCGCTCGGAACCGGGTTTTCACAAGGCGTGTTCCACTCCGACATGGGGGTGGTAAACCTGCCGAGCGGCCAGCCGACGATGAGGCTGACGGGAGGCGCGCTGGCGCGTCTGCGCGAGATTACGCCGGACGGCATGGACACGCAGCTCGCGCTGACGATGACCGACGAGCTGCCGTATGCATTCGCCCAGGTCATCATCACCGCAACCAGGCAAGACCCGATATAGGAGTAGCTGCCGAGGCGTGCGGCGGCGGTTGCCGAGTCCGCTCGCATCGTGCAGACCCGCCATCGACCGAACCGGCGCGGGTTCTCGGGCCATCAGGGAGGCAGTATGTCGACACTATCTGTTGTTTGCACGGTGTCGGCCCTGGCGGTCGGGGCGGCGATGCCGGCACGGGCGGCAGAGGCCGTGTCCCAGGCCGACCGCGCGTTTGTCGCCATGGTCAGCCAGGGCGGCATGTTCGAGGTCGCGGCCGGAGCGATCGCAGCGAGCCAGGGCAACACGGAAGACATCAAGGACCAGGGCACGACGGAGGAGCACGACCACGAGCTGGTGGGCGGTAAGCTGAAAGCGATCGCGGAGAAGGCGGGCATCGCCGTGCAGCCGAAGCTGAACCAGCAGTTCGAGCGCCAGGTGGACGAGCTCAAAAGCCTGTCAGGCCCCGCCTTCGATGCCGCCTACCTGAGAGAGATGGCCGACATCCACGCCAAGGACGGCGCGGCGTTCGCCAAGGAGGCCGAGAGCGGCACCAACCCGCAGCTCAAATCCTTTGCAGCCCAGACCCACCGCATCGTCCTCCGCCACATCGGCGAGATCAAGGCGGTAGGCCCAGCCAGCAAATAGGGCAGGCTCCGAGAGGCTGCAAACAGGGTAGGCCCTAAGAGGCTGTTCGAAACGTGGCCCGGCGAGTCGGCTGGCGTGTCTTTGCGAGCCTCGGCGCGGAGCGGCCGTTCGGCCATGAGCACCGGAGCGCCGCGAAGCGCGTCAGATGGCCGCCGGGGCGCGTTCCAGACAGCCTCCTAGAAGCGGACCAGTGCGGAGCCCCAGGTCAGCCCGCCGCCCAGCGCCTCCATCAGCACGAGGTGGCCCGGCTTGATCCGCCCGTCCCCGACCGCCTCGGCCAGCGCCAAAGGAATGGAGGCGGCCGAGGTGTTGGCATGCCGGTCCACGGTCACCACCACGCGCTCGGGCGGCAGGCCGAGCTTCTTGCCCATCGCGTCGATGATGCGCAGGTTGGCCTGGTGCGGCACCAGCCAGTCCACGTCGGCATGCGCCAGGCCGTTGGCGGCCAGCGCCTCGTCCACCACGGCGGCGAGCTTGACGACGGCGTGACGGAACACTTCGGGGCCTTTCATGACCAGGTGGCCGGAGCGCTCGGGCTGGCCGACAGCGCCGTCCACGTAGAGCATCCCGGCATGCGCGCCGTCGGCGTGCAGGTGGGTCGAGAGTATGCCGGCACCGTCCGCCTCGCCCGCCTGCAGCACGACCGCGCCCGCGCCGTCGCCGAACAGCACGCAGGTGGTGCGGTCCTGCCAATCGAGGATGCGGGAGTACACTTCGCTGCCGATCACCAGGGCGGTGCGTATGCTGCCCACCCGGATCAGGGCGTCGGCGGTGGCCAGCGCGTAGATGAAGCCGCTGCACGCCGCACTCACGTCGAAGGCGAAACCGGTCTTCAGGCCCAGGGCTGCCTGCACGTGCACGGCGGTGGACGGAAACGCCTCGTCCGGCGTGGCTGTGGCCAGGATGATCGCGTCAACGGCGGCTGCGTCCACGCCCGCCCGCCGCAACGCGCCCTCGGCCGCACGGGCGGCCATGAAGGCGCAGCTTTCCTTGGGCCCGGCCAGGTGGCGCTGCCGGATACCGGTGCGGGCGACGATCCAGTCGTCGGAGGTGTCGAGGGTGCGCGCCAGCTCCTCGTTGCTGACGCGGCGTTCCGGCAGGTAGCCGGCCACCCCGGCGATGCGCGCGCGGACCATGGTGCTAGCGCGTGGCTGCCAGCGCTGGGGCAGCGGCCAGGTCCTGCCCTGGTTCGAGGCATGGCATGACCGCGCCCAGCCGGCCCAGCCCTTCGCGGATGCGGTCGTTGAAGCGGTGCACCACCATGTCGATGGCGACGTCGGTCGCGTGGGCAAAGCCTTCGGCGTCCGTGCCGCCGTGGGATTTCACCACCACCCCGTTCAGCCCCAGCATCACCGCGCCGTTGTAGCGGCGCGGATCGAGCCAGACCTTCATCTGGTCGAGCCCTGGCTTGGCCAGCAGGTAGCCCATCTTGGACGACAGGCTGCTCGAAAAGATCTGCCGCAGCAGGTCGGTCACCAGCCGCAGCGCTCCCTCGCCCGTCTTGAGCGCCACGTTGCCGGTGAAGCCGTCGGTCACCACCACGTCCGTCGTGCCGGCGGCGATGTCGTGGCCCTCCACGAAGCCGTGGAACTGCGCGCCGATGTGGCTCGCGCGGATGATCTCGGCGGCGCCGCGCACGCGGTCGTCGCCCTTGAGTTCCTCAGATCCCACGTTCAGCACGCCGATGGTGGGCGCGGTCAGGCCCAGCACCGTGCGGGCGAACATGTCGCCCAGCAGCGAGAACTCGACGAGGTTGCGGGTGTCGCAGGCGACGTTGGCACCCAGGTCCAGCATCACCACGTCGCCGCGGGCAGACGGCATGATGGCGGCCATCGCAGGGCGGTCGATTCCCGGAAGCGTTTTCAGCACGATCTTTGACAGCGCGAGCAGGGCGCCGCTGTTGCCGGCGGAGACCACGCCATGCGCCTCGCCGCGCGCCACCGCGTCGATCGCCAGGCGCATGCTGGCCCGTCGCATGCGCAACGCGACCGTCGGCTTGCAGTCGCTGCTGACCGAATCGGGCGTGTGCCGCGTCGTGCAGACGGCGGCGGCGCGTTTGCAGCGCGCCAGCAGCGGCGTGAGCCTGGCCTCGTCGCCCACCAGCAGAAACCGCGCGCCAGGATGCCGCTCCGCGGCGATGCCTAGCCCGGCGACCACAATGTCTGGGGCATGGTCGCCACCCATCGCGTCGACCGCCAAGGTAAAAATGCCAGTGGTATCCTGACCGGGACCGGTGTCGGTCACGCCGCGATCCGGGCCCACGCGGGCATCAGACGCGAACGGCGCCCTTCAGGGCCTTTCCGGCCGTCACCACTTCACGTCCATCATAGTGGCCGCAATGCGAGCACACGTGGTGCGGGCGCTTCAGCTCGCCGCAGTTGCTGCAATCGGCATGGGCCTCGATCGGCAGCGCCTGGTGGCTGCGGCGCATGCCGCGGCGGCTGGGCGAGGTTTTCCGTTTTGGAACGGCCATGACGCGTGAACTCCACTTCGGAACAGCGCAGCCGGCGGACCGTGATCCGGTCGGCGCCGCGCGCTGCACTGAAAAGACTGCGGGCGGGCGATCTAGCAGAGCTACAGGAGGCTCGCAAGGCGCGGCCCTCGGCCCGGTTCGGCCTTCAATGCCTGGGCAGCAGCTTGCTCAGGCCGGCAAACGCGCCGGTGTCCCGCGGCTGGGAGTCGACTGGCAGTTCGGCACCCGGCATGCGCGGGAACGGGTCCAGCGACAGCGCCAGTTGCTCGCTTGCAGCCTCGCCGAGGTCGAGCACGCCGCCGGTATAGGTCACCTCGTCGTCGGAATCGAGGTCCAGCTCCTCGCTCTGCCTGCCCTCCGGCACGAACCTCACGGAGAAACGCTCCACCAGCTCGGCGTCGAACGGCTCCAGCGTCACCACGCAGGATTGCCGCACGCACGCGCGCAGCAGCCCGTGGGCTTCCACCGTCTCGGCCTCGGCCAGCCTGAGCTCGAACCGGCACACCAGGCTGTGGATGGCCAGGACGCCCATCCGTCTGGAGAGCGCTTCGCGTTCGGCCGGCTTGGCTTCCACGGTGAACTCGGCGGCGGCCCCGATCCTGGCCGTGGGGAACGGCCGCCGCATCTCGGGCGCCACGGTGTCTGGAGCGAGCGCGCCGCCACCGCTCGCCTGGCCGCTCATGCAGCCGCTTCCCTCAGGGCGTCGGCGGCGCTGAGGAACCGGGCATCGCCGCCGGCCAATTGTTCGAGTGTGTGGGCGGACAGCGCGCGGTCCTGCGCCAGGGCCACGCTGGACAGCGCCTCGGCACTGCCGGGCGGGGCGTCACCGCGCCACACGTTGCGGCCGAGCGCCTCGGCGAGCGCCTCCCCGTCGCCCACCGCCAGCGGCGCCTCGTACGCCATGGCGCGGCCGTGAAACGCCTCCCACATCTGGCGTATCTTGCGGCCGACCGACAACTCGCTGACGCCGATCTCGCGCAGCGAGAAATCCATGTCGGCGAACATCGCGTCGAACACCGCCTGGGCCAGGGCAGGCCCGGGGGAAGGAAGCCCGCGGACGCGGCGGATCAGCAGGGCCGCGAACAGCCCGATCAGGTCGAACCGGCCGTCCAGCGTGTCCGGCACGAGCAGGCGCTCGAAATACAGCGGGTCCCTGGCCGCCTGAACGCTGCTCGTGTAAAGGGCGAAACCGGCTCGCTCATGCCGGCGGGAGCCGATCAGACCAAAGAACGCCATTTCCGGGTGAAACTTTCGGACACGATGTGGCGGGAATATTGGGCCAGGCTGCCGCGCCTGCAATCTGCGGCACCCCGCCTGTTCATTGACACAAACTGCGCGGCTGTGACACCCAGGCGCGCCCGCCACGTCCAGTTCAGTCTCGGAGCCACCGACGGGCGAGGACATCAGATTGCGTCTCTCCCCCTGCTTGCGCGTGCTGGTTGTCGTGCCTCTGCTCAGCGCAGCAGGCTGCGGCGTGGTCGGCGTCTTCAACCCGACTCTCAAGCAGCGCGGCTCGCTGGTGGAACCCGACGCGCTGCGCGAGCTGACCCCTGGGGTGTCGAGCCGTGCGGATGCGGTGGCGCTGATCGGGTCACCGACCGCGCGCGCGACGTTCGACGACAACACCTGGATCTACATCAGCCAGGTGACCAGCACGCGCATCGGACGCACGCCTGGCGTCACGCAACAGAAGGTGGTGATCCTGACCTTCGACCAGGGCGGCACGCTGCGCGGCATCGACCAGCGTTCCAAGCAGGACGGCAAGCCGGTCGACATGGCGGCCGGCGCCACGCCCTCGCCGGGCAGCGAGGCGTCGTTCCTGCAGCAGCTGTTCGGCAACGTGGGCAAGTTCACGCCGGCAGGGCTGCCGGGCGGGTTGGGCTCCAACGGACCGGCGTCGCAGCAGCCCGGCAACACGGGCAACTCGCTGCGCTAGCCCGGTTTCACGTCCGCCTACTCGCGGGCACTCTCAGTGGAACCGGTCTAGAATTCAGCAAGCCAGGGCGAGCCAGCAGGCTTGTTCATTCGGTCTGGGCCATCGGCAGGCCTGGGCGGGGCAGCAGCACCCAGGGCCGGTCGCCGCGCGTGGCGCGGTCGGTGACGACCTGCGGGCCGGTCGGAACAAGGCGGACGACCGACGCCCCGTCCACGGAGGCGGCGGCCCGGTCGATCACCCTTCGGCCTGGGCAGGCGCCGCGCAGCCAGGCCGACGAGATGATCAGCGCGGCCGAGCAATCGGCCGACGACACGCGGCTCACCAGCAGGATCGGGGTGTCGCGTATCGTGACCCTGCATGACCCCGGCCGGCAGGCGGGGCCGCGCAGAGGCTCGGCTGGCGTGCCGGCCCAGATCCGGCCGGGTGCGGCCGCTTCGAACGCGGTCAGTCCCGGCGCGTGGTCGACCAGCGTGCGGCCTTGCGCGTGCACGGCGATCAGCCTGGCTTGCGGCCCCACCAGCACGTCCGGCGGCGGCGCCAGGAACGGCGCGGCCAGCCCCGCCGCGACCGGCAGGAGGCCCGCCAGCCGCAGCTTGCCGCGCCATAGCCCGCCCCAGACCAAGCCGCCCGCCACCAGGGCCACGCTCCACCCGGGCATCTGCGGCACCGGCAGGCTTGCTTCCGGCCAGCCCGCGACCGCGTGCGCTATGCCGTTCAGGCCGCGCACGCCCCAGCCCATCGGCGCCAACGCCAGACGCTCCAGCCCCAGCGGCATCAGCGCCAGCGCCGCCAGCCCGAACGGCATCACCCACAGCGCGGTGAGCGGCACGGCGAGCATGTTGGCCGGCACGTAATACAGCGTGGCGCGGCCGAAATGATAGGCGGCGAACGGCAGGGACGCGGTGCCGGCCAGAGCGCTGGTCAGCACCAGCCCCGACACGTACAGCGCGGGACGGCGCCACCACGCGGCCTCCCCCACCCGCGCCAGGGCGGGACGCGCCGTCTCGTAGCCGGCGATCAGCACGAGGACGGCCGAAAAACTCATCTGGAAGCTGACGCCCACGACCGAGGCGGGCGAGATCGCCATCAGCAGCAGCGCGGCCAGGGCCAGCCCGCGCAACGAGACGGCGCGCCGACCGGTGAGCACGCCGAGCGTGACCAGGCACGCCATGGCGAAGCTGCGCATGATGGGCAGATGCGCGCCGGTCAGCGCCATGTAGGACGCTCCCGCGGCAAGTGCCGCCAGCGCTGCGATCTGCCGCGTCGGCCAGTGCAGGGCCGCCCACTCCCATGCCGCCAGCCCCAAGCGGGTGGCGGCGAACACCAGGCCCATGACGATGCCGATATGCAGGCCCGCCACGGCGAGCAGGTGCGCCAGCCCGGAATCCTGGAACGCCGCGCGGTCGGGCAGCGGTATGGCGGTGCCGATGCCGGTCAGCAGCGTGGAAGCGATCGCGCCGTCGGCGCCTGGCAGCGCCGCCAGGATGCGTTGGGAGGTTTGTGAGCGCAGCGCGGCCCAGCGGCCGGCGCCGGCGCTGTGCAGCATCGTTGCCGGACCGATGGCGAAACCGTAGCCGGTGAGGCCGCTGAAGAACGCGTCGCGCTGCGTGTCCCAGCCGCCCGGGTAGTCTGGCGGGGACGGGGCGCTCAGCAGCGCGCGCAGCTGCACCGTGTCGCCGGGGTCGATCGGCACCGCGTCGCTGGTGCGCAACCGCACGCGGACGGCCCGTGCGATCGGCGCGTCGCCGTCCATCGAGGGGGTGGCCAGCGTGACGCGCCGTCCCTCCGGCAGCAGGTCGAGCACCGCGACGCGGCCGGTGAGCACGACGGCATGGCGGGGCATCGCCACCCAGGCGGGCGCGCGCGCGGTGGCCGCACAGGCGAGCGCGAAGCCCGTGCAGGCAAACGCCGCGCACAGGGCGGCCGCGCGCGCCACCGGCCAGCGCCACAGGGCGGCGGCGAGGCCGATGGCCGCGGCGGCGCAGGCCGCCGACCAGGCGAGCGAGGGCTCCGTCGTGCGGTTGAAATAGGCCAGGATGCCGCACGCCATGAGGACCGGCAGGAACAGCACGAAGCGGCCGCGCTGCTCGGTCAGAAAGGCGTCGAAAACGTTGCGCACGCGGTCAGACTAGGCGGGATCGCGGCGCCGGGCCATCCCCCGCCGATGACTTGCGCGGCCTGGACCGGTAAACAGCCGCGCCATGACCGTACGCACCCGTTTCGCGCCAAGCCCCACCGGCCTGCTCCACGTCGGCGGCGCGCGCACCGCGCTGTTCAACTACCTGTTCGCGCGCCACCACGGCGGCCGGTTCCTGCTCCGCATCGAGGACACCGACCGCGCGCGCAGCACGCAGGAAGCGGTCGACGTGATCCTGCAGGGGCTCGACTGGCTGGGCCTGAATCCGGACGAGCCGCCGCTGTTCCAATCCACCCGCGCCGCCCGCCATGCCGAGGTGGCGCATGCGTTGCTCGCCTGCGGACGGGCCTATCGCTGTTACACCAGCGCCGAGGAGCTGCGCGAGCTGCGCGAGCGCGCCGCGGCCGAGGGCCGCCCGCCGCGCTACGACGGACGCTGGCGCGACCGCGATCCGGCTGACGCGCCGCCCGGTGTGGCGCCCGTCATCCGCCTGCGCGCCCCGCAGGCGGGCGAGACGATGGTGAACGACCTGGTGCAGGGCCAGGTGCGCGTCCAAAACACCGAGTTGGACGACATGATCATTCTTCGGAGTGACGGCACGCCCACGTATCTGCACGCGGTGGTGGTGGACGACCACGACATGGCCATCACCCACGTGATCCGCGGCGACGATCACCTGACCAACACGTTCCGCCAGGTGCAGATTTTCGATGCTCTGGGCTGGGACAGGCCCGCCTTCGCGCACATACCGCTGATCCACGGCGCGGACGGCGCGAAACTCTCCAAGCGCCACGGGGCGGTCAGCGTGCTGGAGTTCGACGTGCAGGGTTTTCTTCCCGAGGCGCTGTGCAATTACCTGCTCCGGCTCGGCTGGGGGCATGGCGACGCGGAAATCTTATCCCGCGACGAGGGGGTAGCCTTGTTCGACCTGGACGGCGTGGGCCGCGCGGCCAGCCGCATGGACTACGCCAAGCTGACGCACCTGAACGGCGTGTGGCTTCGGCAGGCCGACGACGCCCGGCTGACCGCCGAGGTGACGCGCCGCCTGGCCGGGATCGAGGGCGTGGTGCTGGACGTGGTGACCGAGACGCGCGTGCTGGCGCTGATGCCAGGACTGAAGGAGCGCGCCAAAACGCTGGTGGAGCTGGCGCAGAGTGCCGCGTTCCTGGCCCGCCGCGCCCCGTTGCCGTTCGACGAAAAGGCGCGCGGGCTGCTGACGCCGGAGGCACGCGGGCTGCTGGCGGGGCTGGCCGAGCGGCTGGCGGAGACGGATTTTTCGCAGGGCGCGGTGGACGGGGCGTTGCGCGCCTATGCGGAGGCAAATGGCAGAAAGCTTGGGCAGGTGGCGCAGCCGCTGCGCGCGGCGCTGACTGGCGGCACGACGAGCCCTGGGATCGATGCGACTTTGGCGGCATTGGGGCGGGACGAGGCGCTGGCGCGAATGGCGGCTGCCGTGAAGTCATGAACTGCCTGCATTCTAAACGATACCAATCGGACCCTGCCTGTGAAGAGCCGGGGCTTGCGGGGAGCAGAGCTCGCAACCCAGTCCGGTGAAACCGGACCTGATCGAGGAAAATACGCCCGGTATCGCGTCGCGCGTCGGCAATTGATCACCCGCAGTGGAATCGTAACCTTGCCTTCGGAGGTGATGCGCACCGGCTAATGGTCACCTTGATCAGTCAGAACTGGCGGTCCGCAAGGCAGGCACGTCGCCCGGATGCTGTTGGCAATGCGGGTAAACCTTCGGCCCCGCCGATACTCTGTCGAGGCCAAGCGCGCGAGGCCAAGCGCGGCACGGGCTATGCCTGGCGACCGGGCGCAATCATTGCTAACTCGGAAAATAAGGCCGGTACCGCGCAGCATCGCGCGTCAGTAACCGGTGGCCCGCAACAGCCGCATGCGCGCCGATGAAGAAATCCGACAACGGTGATCGCCTCTCGCCGCCGCGGCGACGATACGAAAGGTGAGCTTTGCCTGCCAGGAAGGCGGCCTCGAACGGGATGTTCTCACGACCATACACCGACGATGGAAGAGCGTCGTCGAGCGCGGCGATGTCGGGAAATCGAACCGAAACTTCGGCGTGGATGATCGGGTTTACCACCAGCCTGGTGCTGCTGGACGCGGCATCCAGCGCAGCTTTGGACCATGCAGACCAGTATGCGCACGCCCGGCAATTCCTTACCTCGAAAAGTAAGAATGAGCGGCGGCGGCGGTCGTTGCAGCCCTCAATCTTGCCCGCCCTACGCCCCACCCGCTACACCGCGCCCGTGCAGCCCCAACGACATTTGCTGGCGATCGAGGGAATGTATCCGCCCGAGATCGGCCAGCTACTCGACCTCGCCGAGAGCTACGCGCTGCTCAACCGGTCGGGAAAGACGCAGCGGGACCTGCTGCGCGGGCGCACGCTGATCAACCTGTTCTTCGAGGACAGCACCCGCACCCGCACCAGCTTCGAACTGGCGGGCAAGCGGTTGGGGGCCGACGTGATCAACATGTCGGTCTCGGCCAGCAGCGTGAACAAGGGCGAGACGCTGCTGGATACGGCGACCACGCTGAACGCCATGCAGTGCGACCTGCTGGTGGTGCGCCACGACCAATCGGGCGCGCCGGCGCTGCTGGCGCAGAAGGTGGACGCAGCCGTGATCAACGCAGGCGACGGCACCCACGAACACCCCACCCAGGCGCTGCTGGACGCGCTGACCATCCGCCGCCGCCGCGGTCGGCTGGACGGGCTGACGGTGGCGATCTGCGGCGACATCGCCCATAGCCGGGTCGCCCGCTCCAACATCTATCTGCTGACCACGATGGGGGCGGCGGTGCGGCTGGTCGGGCCGCCCACCCTGATGCCGGCGGGGGTGGAGCGGCTGGGCCTGCGCGTGTTCCACGACATGGATGCGGGGCTGGAGGGGGTGGACATCGTGATGATGCTGCGCCTGCAGCGCGAGCGGATGACCCGCGGCCTGGTACCGTCGGCGCGCGAGTTCTTCCGGTTCTACGGGCTGGATGCGGCAAGGCTGGCGCGGGCCAAGCCGGACGCGCTGGTGATGCATCCCGGGCCGATGAACCGCGGGGTGGAGATCGACAGTGCGGTGGCGGATGATCCGGCGAGGAGTTTGATCCGCGAGCAGGTCGAGATGGGGGTGGCGGTGCGGATGGCGGTGCTGGATGTGCTGGGGCGAAGGCAGATCCGAAATGTTTAAGTACTTCTTCTTCGAGAAGAAGAAGCAAGAGACTTTCATTCAAAAGTTTTTTGGTCCTTTTTTCCAAAAAAGGACTACTTGCCTTGCCTGATCTTCTTATCGAAAACATCCACCTCCTAGACTCCGCAACCGGCCTGGACTGCGTCGGAAGCCTGCTGGTCCGCAACGGCCGTATCCTGGATCACGGCGCCGCCCTGGGCCGCCCGGATGATGTGGAAATCATCGACGGCGACGGCGCGGTCCTCTGCCCCGGCCTGGTCGATATGCGCGTGGCGCTAGGCGAGCCCGGGTTCGAATACCGCGAGACCATCGCCTCGGCTGCCGACGCGGCCGCCGCCGGAGGCATCACCACGCTGGCCGCCCTGCCCGACTCCGAGCCCGCCATCGACGACCCGGCGCTGGTGTTCCTGCTGCGCAGCCGCGGGGAAGCCACCGGCAGCCTGGCGATCCTGCCCTACGCCGCGATCACCCGCGGCTGCCGCGGAGAGGAGATGGCCGAACTCGGCCTGTTGCGCGAGGCGGGTGCCGTCGCGTTCACCGACGGCAAGCGCGCGATCGGCAACACCCGGCTGATGCGCCGGGTGCTGAGTTATTCCCGCGCGTTCGGCGGCCGCGTGGTGCAGCACCCCGAAGACCCGTCGCTGGCCGAAGGGGGTGCGGCCACCGAGGGCGAGCTCGCGACCCGGCTCGGCCTGCCGGGCATCCCCCTGGTGGCCGAAGCCATCCTCGTCGCGCGCGACATCCGCCTGGCGCGGCTGACCGGCGGCGCGCTGCATTTCGCCCACGTGTCCACAGCGGAATCGGTCGAGCTGATACGGCGCGCCAAGACCGAGGGGCTGGACGTGAGCTGCGATACCGCACCCCCCTATTTCGACCTGAACGAGACGGCGATCGGCGACTACCGGACCTACGCGAAACTCTCCCCGCCGCTGCGCCCTGAGGCCGACCGGCAAGCCATCGCCGCAGCCCTGTTGGACGGCACGATCGATGCGGTCGCCTCCGACCACCAGCCGCGCGACGCGGACGACAAGCGGCTTCCCTTCGCGCAGGCAAGTGCCGGAGGGGCGGGGCTGGCGACGCTGCTGGGCATCACCCTGGCGCAGACGCATGGCGGCAGGCTCAGCCTGAAGCAGGCGATCGCCCTGCTCACCAGCCGGCCTGCTCGCCTGCTCGGCAGCGGCGCCGGCACGCTGGCGCGCGGCGCGCCCGCCGATCTCTGCCTGTTCCACCCGGAGCGGGCGTGGCAGGTGCAGGCGGGCAAGCTCCCTGGCAAGGCGCAGAACACGCCATTCGACGGTCGCGCGCTCGAGGGGCGGGTGCTCGGCACCTGGAAGGCGGGCAGGCGCGTGTTCGGATGACCGGCTGGGTTCGGCTGGAGGCCGTCAATTTCGGTGCCGCCGCCCTCGGCTACGCGCTCGGGTCCATCCCGTTCGGCCTGATCCTGACCAAGGCGGCGGGCCTGGGCGACATTCGCGCGGTGGGGTCGGGCAACATCGGCGCCACCAACGTGCTGCGCACCGGCCGGCGCGGCCTGGCCGCCGGCACGCTGGTGCTGGACGGCGCCAAGGGGGCGCTGGCGGTGGCGCTGGTCGGCTGGCTGTTCGGGACGGTGTGGATGCCGCTCGCCGGCATCAGCGCGGTGGTCGGCCATTGCTTCCCGGTCTGGCTCGGCTTTCGCGGCGGCAAGGGGGTGGCGACCGGGCTGGGCGTGCTGCTCGCGCTGGATTGGCGCATGGGCCTGGCTGCCTGCGCTGTTTGGGCCGCCGTCTTCGTCATCGCCCGCATCAGCTCGGCAAGCGCGCTCGCCGCCTTCGCCGCGGCCCCGCTGCTGGCGCCGATCCTGCTGCCGCCAGGCTGGTATGTGGCCCCGCTCGCGCTCGCGATCCTGGTGTGGTGGCGCCATAGGGCCAACATCGCGCGCCTGCTCGCCGGCACCGAGCCGCGCGTCGGCCGCACGCCGTGAACGACCAGGCGACCGACCGCCTGCGCCTGGCGCGGACAGAGGGCGTGGGGCCCGTCACCTACCGCCGCCTGCTGGAGCAGTATGCCTCGGCCGCCGAGGCGATCGAGGCGCTGCCGGAGATCGCGCGCGCCGGCGGACGCGGCGCGCCGCCTGCCGTGCCCTCCCGCCGCGACGCGTTGCGCGAGCTGGAGCGGGTCCAGAAGATCGGCGGGCGCATCGTGTTCGTGGGCGACGAGGACTACCCGCCGATGATGGCCATGCTGGCGGACCCGCCGCCCGTGCTGTCCGTGCTGGGCCAGCTTGCCGCGCTGCACGGCCGCGCCGTGGGGCTGGTCGGCGCCCGCAACGCCTCGGCCAATGGCTGCCGGATGGCCGAAGCGCTCGCCTCGGACCTGGCCGCGGCCAAGCTGACGGTGGTGTCCGGCATGGCGCGCGGCATCGATGCTGCGGCCCATGCGGGCGCGCTGCATGTCGGCGTCACGGTTGCGGCGGTGGCCGGCGGACTGGACCAGCCCTACCCGCCCGAGCATGCCGGGTTGCAGGGCCGGATCGCCGAGCGCGGCGCGGTGGTGACCGAGGCGCCGTTCGGCACCGCGCCGCAAAGCCGGCATTTTCCGCGGCGCAACCGGATCATCGCCGGCCTCTCGCTGGGCCTGGTGGTGGTGGAGGCGGCGCTGCGCTCGGGCAGCCTGATCACCGCGCGGCTGGCCATCGAGGCCGACCGCGAGCTGTTCGCCGTGCCCGGCTCGCCGCTGGACCCGCGCTGCCGCGGCTCGAACGACCTGCTTCGCCAAGGGGCACACCTGGTCGAGAGCGCCGAGGACGTGCTGGCGAACCTGCCGGACGACCCGCGCCGCGAGGGCGTGTCGCGCTCGCCCCTGTTCGCCAGGACCAGCGAGGGGTTTGCCGACCAGGAGCCGGCCTGGCAGCCAGCGCCCGCCCGGGACCAGGATCCCGACCGGGTGCAGGCGCAGGTCTTCGCCCTGCTGAGCCCGTCGCCCACGGAGGTTGACGAGCTGATCCGTCGTAGCCAACTCCCCGCCCCGGCAGTGATGGCCGCCCTGATGCAGCTGGAGCTGGGCTTGCGGATCGAGTTCCTGCCCGGCAACCGGGTGATACGTCTGTAGCGGCCATGCCCGCCTGGGTTGGGGACTTGCCGATTGTTTCGCGTGCTGAAACCTTGACTTGTTCCGGCCCGCCTTCGTAAGCGCAGCGCACGGCCGTAGAATCTAGGACACCAATGACAGACGTCGTCGTCGTAGAATCGCCGGCCAAGGCCAAGACGATCAACAAGTACCTGGGCGACAATTTTACGGTGCTCGCCAGCTTCGGCCACGTGCGCGACCTGCCGCCCAAGGACGGATCGGTGCGGCCGGACGAGAATTTTGCCATGGACTGGGAGTCCGACGAGCGCGGCAACCGGCAGGTCGGCGCCATCGTCAAGGCGCTCAAAGGGGCGAAAACGCTCTATCTCGCCACCGACCCGGACCGCGAGGGCGAGGCGATCTCCTGGCACGTGCGCGCCATGCTGGAGGAGAAGCGCGCCCTGAAAGGGGTGGATGTCCAGCGCATCACCTTCAACGAGATCACCAGGACCGCCGTGCAGCGCGCGATGAAGCAGCCGCGCCAACTCGACATGCCGCTGATCGAGGCCTACATGGCCCGCCGCGCGCTGGACTACCTGGTCGGTTTCACCCTCTCGCCGGTGCTGTGGCGCAAGCTGCCGGGCAGCCGGTCCGCCGGGCGCGTGCAGTCAGTCTCGCTCCGCCTGATCTGCAACCGCGAAGCCGAGATCGAGCTTTTCCGGCCGCGCGAATACTGGACCATAGAGGCGCATTTCCAGACTCCGGCCGGCGCGCCGTTCACCGCCAAGCTGTCGCATCTCGACGGCAAACGGCTTGACCAATTCGACCTGAACACCGCCGCCCTGGCTGATCGAGCGAAAGCCGCGGTGGAAGCCGGCCAGTTCACCGTGGGCTCGGTCGAGCGCAAGCGTGTCAAGCGCAACCCCCCGGCTCCGTTCACCACCTCCACCCTGCAGCAGGAAGCCAGCCGCAAGCTGGGCATGGGCGCGCAATCGGCGATGCGCACGGCGCAGCAGCTCTACGAGGGCGTCGATGTCGGCGGCGAGACCGTCGGCCTGATCACCTACATGCGGACCGATGGCGTGCAGATGGCGCGCGAGGCGATCGACAGCATACGTGCCCATGTCGGCGAGGCGTTCGGCGAGACATACGTGCCGGCCACGGCGCGCGAGTACACGAGCAAGGCCAAGAACGCCCAGGAAGCCCATGAGGCCTGCCGCCCCAGCGACGCGGCGCGCACGCCCGAGAGCGTGGCCCGCTACCTTAACGACGACCAGCGCCGCCTCTACGAGCTGATCTGGCGCCGGGCGGTGGCCAGCCAGATGCAGTCCGCCGAGCTGGACCAGGTGGCCGTCGACGTGGTCGGCGGCGCGGTCAAGTTGCGCGCCACCGGCTCCATCATCGCGTTCGACGGCTTCCTCAGGCTGTATCGCGAGGGCACCGACGAGGACGAGGACGACGACAGCCGCATGCTGCCGCCGATGGCCGAGCGCGACCCGCTGACCCGCGGCGAGGTTTCCGCCGACCAGCATTTTACCCAGCCGCCGCCGCGCTATTCCGAGGCCAGCCTGGTCAAGAAGATGGAGGAGCTGGGCATCGGGCGGCCCTCCACCTACGCCTCCATCCTCTCGGTGCTGCGCGACCGCAACTACGTGCGGATGGAGAACAAGCGCTTCGTGCCGGAGGATCGCGGCCGTCTGGTGACCGCGTTCCTGGCCAGCTTCTTCGAACGCTACGTCGATACCGGTTTCACCGCTGGCCTCGAAGAGAAACTCGACGACGTGTCCGACGGCCGGCTGGACTGGCACGCGCTGATGCGCGACTTCTGGGACGATTTCTCCCGCGCCATCGAGCAGACTCGGGAACTCAAGATCTCGGACGTGATCGACGCGCTGGATCACGACCTCGGCCCGCATTTCTTCCCGCCGCGCGCCGACGGCACCGACCCGCGCCTCTGCCCCGCCTGCCATAACGGGCGGCTGGGCCTGAAACTCGGCCGGCACGGCAGCTTCATCGGCTGCTCGAACTACCCGAAATGCCAGTTCACCCGTCGCCTGGCCATCGAGGGCGGCGAGGGCGACGCCGAGGTCCTCAAGGAGGGGATGCGCACGCTCGGTCACCACCCGCAGACCGGCGAGAACATCGTCGTCAAGCGCGGCCCGTACGGGTTGTACGTGCAGCAGGGCGAGCCTGACCCGGCCGACAAGAAGGCCAAGGCGCGCCGAACCTCGCTCCCCAAGGGGGTCGATGGCGAGGCGGTCACGCTGGAACAGGCGTTGGGCCTGCTATCCCTACCCCGCCTGGTCGGCAAGCATCCCGAAACCGGCCAGGACATGGAGGCGGGACTCGGCCGCTTCGGCCCCTACATCAAGATGGGCAGCATTTTCGCATCGCTGGACAAGGACGACGACATCCTGTCCATCGGCGTGAATCGGGCGGTCGATGTGATCGGCCGCAAGCTCGCCAGCGTCCGCATCGTGGGCCAGCACCCGAAGGACGGCGCCGACATCCAGGTGCGCAAAGGCCGTTTCGGCCCGTATCTGCAGCACGGCCAGATGGTGGCCAATCTGCCCCGCACGCTGACGATGGACGACGTGACGATGGACGGCGCGTTGGCGCTGCTCGCCGAACGCGGCAAGGTGCTGCCGCCGCGCGGCAAGGGCGGAAAGAAGGTGGCGGCGAAGAAAGCCAAGCCGGCCACCGAGAAGCCCGTGCCGGCCGCAGCACCGCCCAGCAAGAACGCGAGACCGAAGACGACAGCGAAAGCCAAACCGAAAGCCCGGGCGAAGCCGGCGGCGAAATCGAAAAAACCTTCCGCTGCCGCCCGCGCCTGATCACCGGCCTGTCGCTCGAAGCCGAACTGACCGCCCCTGCCAGCAAGCGCAAGGCCTTCGCCACCACTCAAGCCGTCAATCGCCGAAGCACCCGCCCGACCGACTACATCGGCATTTTGCGGACTGGTGTCCCTGGTCAGTTCGATCCTGAACCGGTAAGGGTCGCACGGCGGTCCGGACACAGATCGGCTCGCCCATCGTGGTCGATCGGAGAGAAGATTTGGCCGGTTTCTGGTACCCTTACGCAGACTTCCCCGAGGCACGAAGCCGTCTGGCGGCCTTCGCGGACGCAACCGTCGGGCCGCAATGCGGCATCAGCTTCTCGGACGGTCTCAGCATAGGGGTGGTCCGCCAACCCACCGGCACCGCCGACACCTGGCTCTGGCTCAACATCCTGACCCAGCACGTGGCAGCCCCGCCCCCGCCGCCGCCCAAGCCGAACGGCACCTGGGGCAAGATCAAGGCGTTTCTCTGGCACGCCATGGAGATCGAGGGCGAGGCCGAGATACAGAAAAGCCAGGCGGACCTCGCCATGGGCCAGGCAATCGACTCCGCCATCGAGGAGCACGTCTGGCTGCCGGTCCACGATTTCCTGATACGCCACAAGCTGCTGGCCGACGGCATCGGCGTCGCACTCGACGTGGTTGGCGTGATCGCGGGCGCCGTCTTCGTCGTTGCCGCTTTGCCGGAGATCGCCGGCGGCGCGGTCGTGGTCGGCACGCTGGGCCTGGTCACCGGCGTCGGCGCAGCGATCGGATCGGCCGTGCTTCTCGGCACGGATGGTTTCGTGTTCGGGGCCGAAATCTCCGGCAACGAGGCCCGTGCGGAGGAATTCGAGAACAACCGCACCGTTCAATGGCTCCGCATCGGCGCCACGGTGATGATCCTGCCCGACATCGCCGTCGGTGGCGTGCGGGCCCTCAAGGAGATCGGCAATCTCGGCACCGAAGCGCGCGAGGCGACAGCCGCCTCCGCCGAGGCGGCCCGAAACGCCGAGACGGCGCGCGCCAGGGCCGGCAAGATTGCCAATCCGGAAAAGCACCCCGGCCCGGTGAACCGCCGTATGCGCAAGGTCAAGGCATTCCAGCGCGCCGTCGAAACGCAGGCCAAGGCCGCGCAGGACGCGCATAACCGCATCCGGCTGACGGCGCTGAAGGATCTGGGCGTGGTGCCGGGTGCGACGCTGGGCAGCGCCGGTCTGCTGGCGGGCGCGCCACCCTCGCTGATGCTCACGCCCGAGCAGCGCGAGCGCGACGAGCAGTATCGCCGGCTGCTCGCTCCCTCGGGTGGCATGCCCAAGGACGTGAAAATGGAAATGAGGGTCAGCGCCCACGAAAAAGTGGACGCCCCATGACAGGCTCCGGCAACGCGCAATCGTCGAACCGGGATCGCCCACCAGGATATTTTCCGCGCCGCACCTCGCTCGGCCTGCTCGGCATGACGGGTCTGGCGGTCGGCGTGCCTTTTAACTTGCTGCAATCGGCCGCCCCGTTCACGCAAGGCGGGTTCGAGCGCTGGCTGAATGCCATCCCCTACATCATAGTTTTCGCCTTTCTGCCGACAATAACGATTGTGACAGTCGCCAGAACTCGCAAATACTGGGCGGTGTGTGCATTTTTCTTTCTCGGCTGCCTGCTTCTGTGCGGCTACCTGGTCAGCCTCGTCGTCGCCCTATTCGCCGTCTCGGGCGCGATGCCGAGCCACGAGACCGGATGGCGCACGATGTGCGTCGTGGGTCTGTTCTACAACGTCGCACTGATGGGACCCGCCGCCTGGTTCCTGTCGCGCACCCTGCGACTGCGATACTGGCAGCCACACGCAACCCGAGACATGTGGGAGCCCGGCGACGAGACCCCACCCAACTGGGCGATGTCTTCCACCGCGCCCACCCAAAATGCGCGTCGCTCCGATCGGGCTGAACCCAAGTTGTAGGCTGGAACTCGAGACCGCCAAGCCAGCAAGCCGTAGGATGGGGTGCGCCTTCGCACCCCATCACGCGTCAAGCGTCTGCTACAAACGAAATCTCACGTCCCAGTAAGCGCAACCGCACCCATCGCCGCGCCAACCGCAACGCATCCAACTCACTGCTCCGGCGCCATATGGTGATAACCGGCCAGCAACGCCACCAACACCGCTCCATCCGCCTTCCGCTCAGCCGGCGTGGTCACAAGCACCACCGAGTAGTTGATCGCGTTCTCCGGCGTCACCGCGCGCCATTGCGCAACAATCGTTTCCGGCGCCGCCCCGCCGACAACCGCTTCCTCCGCCGGAGCCCCGCCGAGCTGAACCGTGAACCGCTTCACCGGCCCGCCGCCTGCATCCCGCACCCTGCGCTCCATCAGCGCCGCCGTCGAGCCGTACAGGGCGGCGTCGTAGGCCGCCGACACGTCGATCGTGCGATGCTCCCCAAGAATGAGCATGACCCCGTGATCGGGGTTCGGCGGCGCCGTCCGCCACGCAGAAACGCCCGCCGGGATCGACAGGCGAAATCCATATTGCCGGTTGCTATACTGGCCCTCAACCTTGACCAGACGATCCGTCTGCTCCGCCATCCAGGCGGAGGCACCCTGCGCACGGGCACCGCTAAATGCCGCCGCAAACGCCAGCATGGCGCCGACGATCACGAACCGCGTCATCCTACGCCGCACGCCTTTTTATATCTCACAACCGTGTCGTACACGTCTTTCGAGTCGCTGTCGTAAGTCGGCGATTTCGTGTTGTAGCCGATACTGCGAAGCCGCCGCAGGAAATCGTCCATGTCCCTGCTGCCCCGCGTCACCCCGCCATAGTGCTGCACCCAGGACGTGCACGCCTCCTGATCCGAGGCGTAACCGAGATTGTTTCCGCCGGCGTGGGTGGTCCCGAACAGATTATGAAGCTTGTCGTTGTGGGCATCCTGCCACCCATGCTCGCGTATCGATAGCGCAAGCAGGAAGTTCTCGTCGAAATCCAGTTGCTTCGCCATCGGACGCACCAGCGGCAGAAGCCGGTTCAACATCGTCGATATGTAAGCGGGACAGCCGGTCATACCCTACTCTACCCCGTCCCCCGCTATCGCCAAGCCTCCACCCATCCGTGTCATACTGCCGCCCATGTCGCCGCCGCCGCGCGAACCCCGCACCAGACCAACCGTCATCGTCCCGGACACCAGCCCGCTCGTGCACCTGGCCGCCGCCGGAGCGCTGCATGTCCTGACCGGTCTCGGTCGCGTGGTGGTCATCGACGTCGTCGCACTCGAGGCGACACACGACATCCGCAAGCCGCACGCGGCCGAGATCGCCGCCTGGATCGCTGAAGGTGCGAAGCCGGGCAGCAACCAGCCGGTCGAGCTGGCCGAAACCGAACTCGGGCCGCTCTACCGGTTGGCCATCGACCAGGGCATCAAGCCGCCCCGCAATGCAGGAGAAATCGGCATCATCGATTGGCTGTCCGACAATCTGCGGCATATCGGCGGCCGGCGCTGGTGATCTACGAGAATGGCCGCATCCCGAACATGCTGGCGCGCGAAGGCATCGCAGAAACCATCGCTGTCGCCACAACCCGCAACCTGCTGGAAATCGCGCAGCGCGAAGGCCTGATCCCGAGTGCCGATGCGCTCTGGGCACGCGTTTTTGCCGCCGCGCCGACCGCCAACCCAGCCTCCATCCTGACCACCATCAATCCACCAAAACCATGACCGAACCCACCCACCCCGCGATCACTCGCTACTCGGCCGGAAGAATATCGGCGATGCAGGCCGCCGATCTGCTGGGCGCCGGTGCCACCGTCGCAGACGTGTTCGTGATGACTCGGCAGGCCGGGCTGCCACTGCCCGAGCCGCCCCACGCGCAGCAACAGGCAGAGCTTGCCCACGCGATCAAAATCCTGGGCCTGTAGCCGAAGTGCCCATTGGACCATCGAACGAGACTGCACGCCTCCAGCCGCCTTGTCTCAACGGGCTGCGTTGCGCGACGAGACGAAAAACTTGCCCACCACCCCGCCCCCATGTTCCTAATCCGTTCACACCCCCAAGGCCGCCGCCCTGAACGCCATCGCCCCCCTGCCCGACGCCCGGACGAAACGCCACGAACGGCGCCTGGCACTCTGCGGGCGCCTGGCCGATCTTGGCATGGAGCTGGCCGAGGCCGCCCAGCGCCGCGCCCTGCGCGACCTGCAACCGCGCCCGGAACGCAGCCCGCCTCCGCCCGGCACCTGGATGCCGCCCGCCCCGCCGGACTGCCACCACGCGTCCCTGACCGAAACCTTCGCCACCGCATCCCGCTGCGTCCGCCAGGCCATCTTGCTCGAAGCCCGGCTCGATGCCCGCCCTGACGAAACCGCATTCGGCCAGTCGGATTCCGGCGCCGTGCGCGCGCCGCGCCCATCGTCCCACGGCGAACGCCAGGGCGACGGCACCAGCCTTCATTACGAAACGCTCGAGGACGATCTGGCCGCCGAGGACCGCGCCGCAACCGACGCCCTGGCCGGCATCGCCCGGCGTCTCGCCATGGCCGCCGACGCGCCGACCAGCCAGCCGACCCCCACCCCGCCCGACGCGCAAAAGCCACGGCCGGCCCACCTGCCCAGCCAGCCAACCCCAGAACCCCCGCCCCCAGAACCCCCGCCCCCAAAACCCCCGCGCCTCAAACCAGGGTGAACTCGGGGCGCGGGCCATGTATAGGCGGCACGTGCCACGCCCCACCGCCCGACCGCCCGTAAAAGAACTTCCCTCGCGCGAAGACATCAAGAAATTCATCCGCGAGTCCGGCGGGCGTATCGGCAAACGCGAAATCAGCCGCCATTTTGGGCTCGGCCCCGAACACCGCGCCGCGTTGCGCGACCTGCTGCGCGATCTTGCGGGCAAGGGCGACATCGCCCCTGCCGGCCACAAGCGGTACGCGCCGCCCGGCCGGCTGCCCGACTCCATGGTGATACGCGTCACCGGCACCGATACGGACGGCGACCCCGTCGCCCGTCCGCTCGATTGGCAGGGCGACGGCCCGCCGCCGGTTATCTACATGGCGCGCGAGGCGCGCGGCCAGCCGGCGCTGGCGCCCGGCGAGCGCGTGCTCGCCCGGCTCAAACCGATCGGCCCGGGCCGCTACGAGGGCCGCACCCTCAAACGCCTGAACGACGCGCCGGCCCGCGTGCTGGGCGTGTTCCGCGCACCCGACCGGCTGGTGCCGACCGACCGGCGCGCGAAAGCCGAGTGGCGCATCCCGGCGGGCGAAGCGGCCGGCGCCGAGGACGGCGAGATCGTGCTCGCCGAGCCGCGGCCGGGCCCAAGCTACGGACTGAAGCACGCGTCCATCGTGGAGCGGCTCGGCAATATCGGCGACGCGCGCTCGGTCAGCCTGATCTGCATCCACACCCACGACATCCCGACCGTGTTCGGCACCGAGGCGCTGGCCGACGCGAAACGCGCGCGCGGCACCCCGCTTGGCCGCCGCACGGACCTGCGGGACACGCCGCTGGTCACCATCGACGGCGAGGACGCGCGCGATTTCGACGACGCGGTCTATGCCGAGCCGGACGGGGACGGGTTTCGGCTCGTCGTCGCCATCGCCGACGTCGCCCACTACGTGCGCTCCGACTCGCCGCTGGACCGCGACGCTAGGCTGCGCGGCAACAGCTGCTATTTTCCGGACCGCGTGGTGCCGATGCTGCCCGAAGAGCTGTCGAACGGCTGGTGCAGCCTGCGCCCGAACGAGGATCGGGGCTGCCTGTTCGCCGAAATGCACATCGACGCGGAGGGCCGCAAAACGCGGCACTCATTCGGCCGCGGGCTGATGCGCTCGGCCGCCCGGCTCACCTACACGCAGGTGCAGGATGCGTTCGACGCAGGCGATGCGGCGGGCCTTGATCCCGGCATCCTGCCCGCGCTGTACGCCGCCTTCCGCGCGCTGCTGGCCGCCCGCCAGAAACGCGGCACGCTCGACCTCGACCTGCCGGAACGCCGCGTCGTGCTCGACGATGCGGGCCACGTCGCCTCCATCGCGCCGCGGCCGCGCCTGGACAGCCACAAGCTGATCGAGGAGTTCATGGTGCTGGCCAACGTGGCCGCCGCCGAGGAGCTCGAACGCCTCCACCGGTCCTGCATGTACCGTGTGCACGCGCCGCCCTCGGAGGAGAAAATCGCCAACCTCCGGCAGTTCCTGGGCACGCTGGACATCGGCCTCAAACCTGCAGGCGAGATCACCCCGCGCGACCTGGATCGCGTGCTTCAAAAGGTCGCCGGAACCGAGCACGCGCCGATGGTCAACGAGGTGATGCTACGCAGCCAGAGCCAGGCCGCCTACAGTCCGGACAATATCGGCCATTTCGGCCTCGCCTTGCCGCGCTACGCCCATTTCACCAGCCCGATCCGCCGCTACGCCGACCTGCTCGTTCACCGCGCCCTGATCGCCGGCCTGAAACTCGGGCCCGGCGCGCTCTCGGAGGCCGAGTCCGCGGGACTTGAGGACACCGCCGAGCACATTTCGGCCACCGAACGCCGCGCGGCGCTTGCCGAGCGCGAGGCGATCGACCGTTACCTTGCTGCATACATGGAAGACAAAGTGGGCGCCTCGTTCGAAGCGCGCATTTCCGGCGTGACGCGGTTTGGCCTTTTCGTCACAGTGCATGGCAACGGTGCAACGGGCCTGCTCCCGGCGTCATCCTTGCCCGACGATTACTGGATGCATGACGAGGCGACCCAATCCCTGATCGGCCGCAACACCCGCGTGACGTTCCGCCTGACGCAGGACGTGACCGTTCGCCTGGCCGAAGCGAGCCCGGTCACCGGCGGGCTGATCTTTTCGCTGGGCGCGGCACCCGCGCGTGCGACGCTGCCGAAGGCGAGATACGGATCCAAACGACCCTCGCGGCGCTGATCGGCGTCTGCCTGATGCTGTGCCTGGTGCCGGCCGCGGCCAAGGCCGGCTTCGACACGCCGCTCGCCTCCCGCGTGTTCGCCGATGCGTTGGCCTTCGCCAGCCCGCGCATCCTCGATCCGATCCCTGCGCGCGACCTGGCCCTGTGGGGGCTGCACGGCATCAGCGCGCTCGACCCCGCGCTCAACGTCGATCTGCATGGCAGCCGCCTTCAGCTGACGGCGACCAGGCGCGTGGTGTTCGACACTCTGGCGCCCACGGTGGACGATGCCACCGGCTGGGGCCACGCGGCGGCGGCGCTGCAGGGGGCCGCCTACACCGAATCGGCCGCGGTCCGGACGGTCGGCACGCAGGGGCTGATCCAGGGCTTCTTCGACGAGCTGTTCAACCACCTCGACCCCTACTCGCGCTACGAGCCGCCCGAGCCGGGCGAAGCCGAACGCACCAAGCTTTCGGTCGATGCGGGCGCGGGCCTTGGCCTGACGGTGCGCGGCCACGCCATCGTGGTCGAGGATTTGGTGCCCGACGGGCCGGGCCAGCAGGCCGGCGTGCACGTGGGCGACCGCATCCTGGCCGTCGACGGCCGGCGCCCGCGCGCGAGCCAGCTCGACCGCGTGCGGTCCTGGCTGTCCGGGCCGGAGGGCACGCAGGTGACGCTGCGCGTGCTGGGCCTGGACGGCGTGGCCCAGACACTGGCCCTGACGCTGGCATACATCCCGCCCGAAACCGTATCCTCCGAGCGCGCGGGCAACCTGCTGCTGATCAGGATCGCCAGCTTCACCAGCAACACCGCCGAGCGGCTGAGCGAGGCGATCGAGGCGGGACTGGCCACCAAGCCGCCGCCGGTCGCCGTCGCGATCGACCTGCGCGGCAACCGCGGCGGCCTGCTGCGGCAGGCGATCACCAGCGTGGCGCTGCTGGCCGACCACGGCATCATCGCCAGCACCGCCGGCCGCAACCCCGCCGCCAGCCGAGACTGGCGGATCGACGGCGGCGACCTGACCCACGGCCTGCCCGTCATCGTGCTGGTGGACGGCCGCACGGCCAGCGCGGCGGAGATCATGGCCGCAGCGCTGGCCGATCTCAGCCGCGGCGTGGTGATCGGCAGCGCCACCCTGGGCAAGGGCCTGGTGCAGGCGATCACCAGGCTGCCCGATGGCGGCGAGCTTTACGTGACGTGGAGCCGCGTGCTGGCCCCCAGGGGCTGGCCCATCCAGTCGCTGGGCGTGATGCCGCAGATCTGCACCAGCAACGGCCACGAACAGACCGTGAGGGCGCTGGCCGAGCTTGCCGCGGGCAGGCAGCCGGCTGCGCCGGAACTGGCCGCGTCCAGGGCGGCCCGTGCGCCGCTGGGGGTCGCCCGCGTGCTCGACATCCGCAGCGCCTGCCCGGCGACGGAGGGCGCGGAGGACGACGTCGCGGCGGCGCATTTCCTGGCCGACCACCCGGTCGCCTACCGGACCGCGCTGCTGCCGGCCGACAGCTGAGTGCGGGATGTGTTTGGCTTCGGTTAAGCAAGGTTGGGCGACGCTGTCCCCAATGCCCCTGCCGGGCTCAGGGACCCCAGACCTCCATTCGCCAGGGCTTGACCGGCACGGCACGGCCGAGCATTTTCCCGCCTTTGAGGCTGCCCGGCGGGCGCCTGTTCAGAGGTGCGTCATGGCCAAGTCCAACACGGTCCAGATCCGGCTCGTATCGAGCGCGGACACCGGATATTTCTACGTCACGAAGAAGAACGCGCGCACCAAGACCACCAAGATGGAATTCAAGAAATACGACCCGGTCGCGCGCAAGCACGTCGTCTTCAAGGAAGCCAAGATCAAGTAGTCAGCCAAGCAGGGCCGGCCCTGCAGCCGTCTTCAACATGTCACGATCGCAGCGCGCGTTCCGGCGTGCGCAGCACCGCTCCTCCAGGCTAGAGACGGCCTGAAGCTTGCGGGAACGACGATGGGCTCTGGTCTGGAAAGGGTATGCTTGCCGGGCGGGCTCGCACCCGACGTATCGCGCGCCGGTTCGAACGCCCTCCTGTTCTTCCGCCGCTGGCTCGCCAACCCGTTGCAGATGGGGTCCGTGGTCCCGTCGTCCCCCGCCCTCTGCCGCCTTGTGGCAGAACAGGCCAGGGTCGGCCAGGACCGGGTCGTGGTCGAGCTTGGCGGCGGAACGGGCGTCGTCAGCCGGGCGCTGCTCGCAGACGGCCTGGACCCGGCCCGGCTGGCGGTGGTGGAGATCGTGCCGGACATGGCCGCCCACCTTCGCGCCTCCCTGCCCGGCGTGAGGGTAATCGAGGGCGACGCCCGCCTTTTGCCCAAGCTGATCCCGGCCGAATGTCACGGCAGGATCGGCGCCGTGGTCGTCGGCATCCCGCTGGTTCTGCTGCCGCTGGCCGAACAGCGCCGGTTCATCGACGCCATCGAGGCGGTGGCGCCAGGTCTGGGCTTCGTCCTCTACAGCTACTGCGTCACCTCGCCGCTGCCGTGGCGGAAACACGGCCTTCGTGCACGACGCGAAGCCTGGACCCCGTTGAACGTTCCGCCCGCCAGCGTGTGGCGCTACCTTCCGGACCAACCTCTCCGCGCAAGCCTGTAGCCACCGTCTTGCACCGGCGGCGCCCCATGCTCATCGTCTAGGTGACAGGGGGGCGCACGCATGGACCAGATGACAGGCCGGCTGCCGGGCGCAGAGGTAGAACTCCAGGCAGCGCTCGACCGGCAGCGCGCCGCGTTCGATGCCGCGCCGCGCCCGACCGCCACGCAGCGGCAGGAGCGTCTGAAACGCCTGGAGCAGCTGATTCGGCAGCACCGGGAAGCAATCGTGGACGCCATCGGCGCCGATTTCGGCAACCGCTCGCGGATCGAGACCATCATGTCCGAGGTGGTCCCGACGATCGCCGCTGCCGCCCATGCCCGCCGTCACCTGGCGGGCTGGATGCGTCCGCAGCGCCGCGCGGTGGGGATGAACTTCAAGCCCGCCACCAACCGTATCGAGTATCAGCCGCTGGGCGTGGTGGGCGTGGTGTCGCCCTGGAACTACCCGATCTTCCTCACGATCGGCCCCCTGGTCGACATCCTGGCCGCCGGCAACCGGGCGATGATCAAACCGTCCGAACTCACGCCCGCCACCGGCGCGCTGCTCGCACGCATGCTGGGCGAGGCGTTCCCGCCAGACGAGGTGCTGGTCGTGCAGGGTGACGTCGATGTCGGGCGCGCGTTCACCGCGCTGCCGTTCGACCACCTGATCTTCACCGGCTCCACCCATGTGGGGCGTGAGGTGATGCGCGCGGCGGCCGAGAACCTCGTGCCCGTCACGCTGGAGCTGGGCGGCAAGTCGCCGGTGATCGTGGCTGAAGACTACGACGTGGCCCGCGCCGCCCGATCGGTGGCGGTCGGAAAGCTCTTCAACGCCGGCCAGACCTGCATCGCCCCCGACTACGCCCTGGTGCCGGGCGACCGCGCCGAAAGCTTCGCGCGCGGCGTGCTGGAGGCGGCCGAAGCGATGTTCCCCACGATCGACGGCAACCCGGACTACACCGCCATCATCTCCGACCGCCACCACCAGAGGCTGGACGAGCTGGTGGCAGAAGCCGAGGAGGCAGGGGCCACCGTGCTGCGTCACTCGCATGCAAAGCGGGGGGATGCCAAGCGCGGCAACGTCCGCCACTTCGCACCCACCGTGGTGCTCGACCCGCCGCTGGACGGCCGGCTGATGCGCGACGAGATCTTCGGACCCGTCTTGCCCGTGGTGCGCGTCGCGGGCACCAAGACGGCGATCGAGTTCGTCAACCGGCGCCCGCGCCCGCTTGCGCTCTACGCCTATACCGGCAACGCCCAGACCGAGCGCACCATACTGGACCGCACCGTCTCCGGCGGCGTCACGCTCAACTCGACGCTGGTGCATTGCGCGCAGGAGGACATGCCGTTCGGCGGCGTCGGCCCCAGCGGCATGGGCGCCTATCACGGCCGCGAGGGTTTCTACACGTTCTCCCACGCCCGTGCCGTGCACAGGCCCGGCTTCTTCTCGGGCTTCGAATACCTGCGCCCGCCGCACGGCCCGAAGACGAAGTTCATGCTGCGCACCCTCGGCATCACGTCGCCGTAGGTCCCGGTGGTCGGACGCCGGTCCGACAGACACGCTCCATAGGCGGCGCGTTTCGGCCGGCGATTGGCGACTGCGTCCGCCTACCTCACCATCCGAAGCAGCCGCTCCACCGCCGGCTTGATGCGGGCCACGACGCGCTTGACGCCCACCGGGTTGGGATGGATGCCGTCTGCCTGGTTCAGCGACGGGTCGCCGGCGACCCCCTGCAGGAAGAACGCGTCGAACACCAACCCTGGGCGCCTGCCCAGGCGCGCGAACACCGCGCGGAACTGCGCGCCGTAAGCCGCGCCGAGGTTGGGCGGCGCCTCCATGCCGGTCAGCAGCGTCGGCACATGATGCGCGGCCAGCGTGTCGAGGATGGCGGTCAGGTTGGCCTCCATCTGGCCGGGATCGGACGCGCGCAGCCCGTCATTGCCGCCGAGCTCCACGATGGCCGCGTCCGGATGGTCGGCAAGCGCCCAGTCGATCCTGGCGCGGCCGCCAGCGGTGGTGTCGCCGGACACGCCGCCGTCCAGCATCGTCACGTCGTGACCGTCCGCCTTCAGGGCGGCGGCGAGCTGGGCCTGGAACCCGTCCGGACGGGCCAGCCCGTAGCCTGCCGCGAGCGAATCGCCGAACACCAGCAGCCGGACCGGGCCGGCCGAGGCGATGCCGCACCACAGCAGGAAAACCGCACACGCCGCCTGTGCCGCGGCCGAGCGGTGCCCATATCGCACAGCCATGGACATCGCCGAACCTTTCCCGCCGCGCCCGCTCGTGCGGGCCAGCAAATTACGGCTGACGGTGCCTGCCGCGTCGGGGCCGGTCAACATCCTCAACGGCGTCGACCTCGACCTCGCACGCGGCGAGTCGGTGGGCGTCGTCGGGCCGTCCGGCTCGGGCAAGACCAGCCTGCTGATGGTGCTGGCAGGGCTGGAACGCGCCACGGGCGGCACGGTCGAGCTCGCGGGCCACGACCTGACGGCGCTGGGCGAGGACGCGCTGGCCCGCGTGCGGCGCGACACTGTGGGCATCGTGTTCCAGAGCTTTCACCTTATCCCCACGATGACCGCGCTGGAAAACGTGGCGCTGCCGCTGGAGCTGGCGGGCCGCGCCGACGCGCCCGCCCGCGCAGAGGCCAGCCTGCGCGCCGTGGGCCTCGGCCATCGCCTGACCCATTTGCCGAGCCAGTTGTCCGGCGGCGAGCAGCAACGCGTGGCGCTCGCCCGTGCCTTTTCTCCGGAACCCGCCCTGCTGCTGGCGGACGAGCCCACGGGCAACCTCGACGTCGCCACCGGCCGGGCGGTAATGGACCTGCTGTTCGACATGCAGGCCCGGCTCGGCACCACGTTGCTGCTGATCACCCACGACCCTGCACTCGCCAGAAGCTGCGGCCGGCAAGTGACCATGCGCGACGGGCTGATCGACACGGCCGCGATGGCTGCCGCATGACCCTCGCCTGGCGCTTGGCGCTGCGCGACCTGCGCGGCGGCCTGCGCGGCATGCGCGTGGTGCTGGCCTGCCTGGCGCTGGGCGTCGCGGCGATCGCGTCGGTCGGCAGCCTGCGCGATTCGGTCGATCGCGGCCTGGCGACACAGGGCGCGCGCCTGCTGGGCGGCGACATCGCCATCGATAACGGATCGCAGACCCTGCCCGACGCGCTGCACAGCTGGCTGCTGGCACGCGGCGGCACGGTGTCGGAAATCGTGCTGCTGCGCACGCTCGCGGTCGCAGAGAAATCCGGCGAGCGGGTGCTGGTCGAGCTGAAGGCGGTGGACGGCGCCTACCCTCTCGTCGGGGCGCCTGTGCTGGACCCGGCGATGAGGCTGTCCCGTGCGCTCGACGGCGGCGTGGCGGCGGACCCGCTGGTGCTGCAGCGCCTCGGCGTGCGTCCAGGCGACCGGCTGCGGTTGGGCAGCGCCAGCCTAGTGCTGCGCGCCGCCCTGGTCTCCGAGCCCGACCATGCGGGGGGCGCGAGCATCGGCGGCCCCCGCGTGCTCATCGCCGGTTCGGCCCTGGCATCGACCGGGCTGATCCAGCCGGGATCGCTGCTCACCCATGAATGGCGCGTCCGCCTGCGGGCCGGCGCCGACCCGGCCTCGGTGATCACGGCCATACGCACCGCCTTCCCAGGCACCGGCTGGCGCATACGCGACGCGCGCCAGGCCGCCGCCGGGCTGGAGCAGGCGGTGCGCCAGACCAGCACCTTCCTCGTCCTGGTCGGGCTTAGCGCGCTGCTGGTGGGCGGCATCGGCGTGGCCACCGGCGTGCGCGCCTGGCTGGAGGGCCGCGCCCGCACCATCGCGACGCTGCGCTGCCTGGGCGCGCCGGCGCGGCTGGTGTTCGCCGTGTTCTTCATCCAGGTGGTGCTGCTGTGCGGCGGCGGCATCCTGATCGGCGTGGTGCTGGGCGCCGCCCTGCCAGCCGCCATCATCGCCCTGTTCGGCCACCTGCTGCCTTTGCCTGCCGCCATCGGCCTCTACCCGGTGCCGCTGCTGCTGGCGGCCGCCTACGGCCTGCTGACGGCCGCCGCCTTTTCGCTCTGGCCGCTCGGGCGGGCGGCGCAGATACCGGGTGCGGCGCTGTTCCGCGACGCGGTCCTGCCGGCTGGCCGTGCGCCGCCGGTCGTTCTGGTCGCCAACCTGCTGGCGGGCGGGCTGCTGGCCGGCAGCATCATCCTCACCTCGGCCGACCGGCGGTTCGCGCTGTGGTTCTGCCTGTCCGCGGTGCTGACCCTGGGAGTGTTCCGCGCCGGCGCCTGGGCGCTGATGGCGGCCGCACGCCGCACGCGGTCCCGCCGGCCGGCTTGGCTGCGCCTGGGCGTCGCCAATCTGCACGGCCCCGCCGCGGCGACGCCCCTGCTGCTGGTCTCCCTCGGCCTGGGCCTAGCCACCCTGGCGGCGGTGGCCCTGATCGAGGGCAACATCAGCAACCAGTTCACCGGCGTGCTGGCCGCGCGCGCGCCGAGCTTCTTCTTCATCGACATCCAGAACGACCAGGTGGACCGCTTCCGCCGGCTCGTCGCGGCCCAGCCAGGAGCCGAGGATCTGCGCATGGTGCCGAGCCTGCGCGCCCGCATCGTCTCTCTCAAAGGCGTGCCGGTGGACCAGGTGCATGCCACGCCGGCTTCCCAATGGGGACTGCGCGGCGACCGCGGGCTGACCTACGCGGCGTCGGTGCCGAGCAACTCGCGCGTCACCGACGGCGCCTGGTGGCCGGAAAACTACAGCGGCCCGCCTCTGGTCTCGCTCGACCGCGACCTGGCGGCCGGCTGGGGCATCAAGGTCGGCGACACGCTGCGCGCCAACGTGCTGGGCCGCGACATCGATTTCCGGGTGGCGAACCTGCGCGCGATCGACTGGCGCGCGCTGTCGATCAACTTCGTGCTCGTGGCGTCTCCCGGCCTGCTGGAACACGCGCCGCAGATGCACATCGCGACCCTGCGAACGCCGCCGGCCGCCGACGCGGCCCTGCTGCGCCGGGTGACCGACGCGCTGCCCAACGTGACGGGCATTCGGGTGGCCGACATCCTGCAATCGATCGCCGACCTGGTCGGCAAGCTCGCCGCCGCCCTCGCCGCTTCAGGCAGCATCACGCTGGTCTCCGGCGCGCTGGTGCTGGCCGGCGCGGTTGCCGCCGGTCAGCGCCGCCGCATCGCCGACGCTGTGGTGCTCAAGACGCTGGGCGCCACGCGCGGCCAGATAAGGGCCGCCTGGCTGGTCGAGTTCGGCACGGTGGGCGCCGCAGCAGGGCTGATCGCCGCCTGCCTCGGCACGCTGGCGAGCTGGGCGGTGACGCGCTTCGTCCTGCAGGCGCCCTGGTCGTTCCTGCCGGGCACCTTGGCTGCAACCGTGGGCGGCTGCGTCCTGCTGATGCTGGTCTTCGGATATGTGGGCACCGAGGCGGCGCTGCGGGTGCGGCCGGCGGGGCTGTTGCGCAACCAGTGAGGCTAGGACAGGACTTCTTTTCTGAAGAAAAGAAGCAAAAGACTTTTTGACTCCAGGCTGCGCCAGGCACACGAGCGGCCGTTCGGTTCGGTATCGTCAGGCGGATAGGAAGTCGGTGATCGCGTCTGCGAGCATCTTCGGTGCTGTCTGCGTCGCGACATGCTGCTGTCCGGGGAGGATGTGGACGCTGCCGTGCGGGAGCGAGGCCGCAGCTTCACGCACACCGTGGGCCATCTCGTTCGAACTGGCTCCACCTAGCAGAAACTCCGTCGGCGTCTCGACTTTCGCAAAGCGGGCAGGATCGAAGACGTAGGTGGAGACCTCTTTGGACTCGCGACACACCGTCGGCGCCAGCCTGATGCGTTGCGGCCAGGACGGATCGGTCCGGAAAGCCGCAATGGCCTGCGGCGTAAGCTGCACGTAATCCTTCAGGAAAGAGACCATCGCGCGATCGTTGTCGCCGGCGGCGACCGCCGAACAGACGGAAGTGGGAGGCATTCGCGGCATGCCGCCAGGGATGACGATCGGCGGTTCGTAAAGCACGGCGCGCTTGATGCCGACAGCTGCGGGAAGCGCCTGGAAGACGGCCAATGCTCCATAGGAATGGCCGAAAACACAGACCGGCCCCGGAAGATTCTGGACCACCTGAACGATGTCCTGCGCTTCGCGGGCAAGGGAGTAGGTCGAGCCGTCCGTGCTGTCCACCCGGCCGCGTCGGTTCATCGCGTAAGTGTGGAAATGTGGCTGCAGGAACGGCATGAGGCGGCCCCAGCTCATGCGCGTCGTGGCGGAACCGTGAACCAGGAGAAGGCTCGGGCCGCTTCCGCCCTCCTCGAGCGCGATCAAGGCGCCGTCGGACATCGAGACGCGCAGCAGCTTGGGTGCGACAGGTTGGGCGCACGCTGCATGAACGGTGCTTGCTGCAAGACCGGTCAAGAACGGCCGTCGCTGTATCAAGTGCGTCTCTCCTGTGATCAGCACGTCAAACCGATACGACTCCCGACCTGCTTTCTACGGGAAGCGGTCCTCATTGCAATCCCGGCAGGCCGGCAGACCGAAAACCCGAAGGCGTCTGGCCGAGTGCGCCGCGGAAGGCGTGTGTGAACGCGCTGACGCCGGAGTAGCCCGCCTCCAGGGCGGCGTCGGTCACGCTAGCCCCGTCGAGCAGGGCAGCCGCTGCCGCCATCAGCCGGGCGGTCTGCCGCCATTGCGAGAGCGGCATTCCGGTCTCCTCGAGAAACCTGCGCTGCATGGTGCGCAGGCTGGCGCCGCACGACGATGCGATGTCGTCGAGCGTCTCGCCGCGTCCTGGGTGAGCGAGGATGGTTTCGGCGACACGCAACGCCCGCCCGCCCGTCGGCAGCCTCAAGGCCAGAGGAAGGCGCTCCGCCCGCGCCAGCACGACGATGAACGCCTCGCCGAGGGCGCGATGCAGGCCATCATCCGCGTCGACGTGGCCGAACCTCACCAGCTGCAGGATCAGCTCGCGCAGCAACGGCGAGACGACGACGCCGAGCGGCACCGGTGCGAGCTCGGCGCAACGGGACGGCGGAACGTAAAGCGTGCGCAGCTTCGCTGCGCCACGCATGCGCAGCCGATGCGGCGTCCCAGGCGGCAACCACACCGCGCGAGCGGAGGGTATCAGCCAGGCTTGTCCGGCCGCAGTCACGCCGATCGCTCCGCTCGATGCGTAGACGAGCTGTCCCCAGGGGTGATCGTGACCGCCCACCTCGTGACCATCGTCGTAGCTGGCGGCCAGGGTGCGCATGAAGGTCGGCATCTGTCGCCCCTTCGACAAAGATTGTCAGCTTTGCGCAAGCACGCCAACGCCGATCGGTCGTATGGAACAAGCGTTGGAGAGGAGCGAGCCGTGCCCAACCACATCCGTCATTTCGCCGTGCACGCCGACCAGGTGGAGCGTGCACGATCGTTCTATGAAACGGTGTTCGGCTGGCATTTCGAACCGTGGGGGCCGCCCGAGTTCTACCTGATCCGCACTGGGCCCGCCGATGATCGCGGCGTGCAGGGAGCGTTGCAGGCGCGGCAGCAGCCGCTCGATGGCGCGGGCGTGTGCGGCTACGAATGCACGATCGGGGTGGACGACCTCGACGAGGTTCTTGCGCGCATCCCGCGTTTCGGCGGAATAATCGTGTCCCCGCCGTTCGTCATCGATGGCGTAGGCCGGCTGGCGTTCTTCCACGACACCGAAGGAAACCGCGTGGGCGTGATGCAGTACGACCCCGGCTACCCTCTGTGACAGAGCGCGGGGTCTGGGGTACCTGGCTCCGCCCGTCCTAAAGCCTGACGAGCATCTTCCCGATGTTCTGGCCGGTGAAAAGCTTGATGAAAGCCGCTGGCGCAGCCTCGATCCCCTCGTCCACGCTCTGCCTCCACTTCACCTGGTCGCCCGCCACCCATTCCGCCATCATCCCGCAGAAGCTCGGCATGAGGTCGAAATATTCCGACACGATGAAGCCTTCCAGGCGAAGGCTGCGCGTCACGGCCAGGCCGATGTTGGACGGTCCGGGAGCGTCCTGGGTGTTGTAGGCGGAGATCATGCCGCAGAGCGCGAAACGCGCATGCACGCGGGAGCATTGCAGGGCCGCTTGCAGATGCGCGCCGCCGACGTTGTCAAAATAGACGTCGATGCCGTCGGGCCCGGCCGCCTCCAGCGCGGCCGTCAGGTCGGGCGCCGCCTTGTAGTCGATGATGTGGTCGACGCCGATCTCTTCGAGGTAGGCGCATTTCTCCTGCCCGCCCGCCGAACCGATCACGGTGGCGCCGCGTATCTTGGCCAGTTGGCAGGCGACGGAGCCCACCGCTCCGGACGCGGCGGAGACGAATACCGTGTCGCCCGCCTGGACCCGCGCGATCCTGTCGATGCCGACATAGGCGGTCAGTCCGGGCAGCCCCGCCACGCCGAGATAGGCTTCCGGCGGCAGGCCGAGATCCGGCAGCTTGCGCAGGCCTGCGTCCGAGGCGGTGAACGCTTCCCGCCAACCGAACATGGACTGTACCAGGTCGCCAGGCGTGAACGCCTCCGAACCGGACGCGACCACCTCGCCGACCGCCCCGCCCTGCAGCGGCGCGTCCAGCTCGAAGGGCGGGACGTAGCTCTTCCGCGTGGTCATGCGCCCGCGCATGTACGGGTCGACCGACATCCACCGGTTTCGCACCTGCACCTCGCCCGGCCCTGGCGGCGCGGCGCTCGCCTCGGCCAGGACGAAGTTCTCCGGTTCGGGCCTGCCGTCCGGGCGGGAGCGGAGGCGTACCTCTCTCGAGGCGATCGGCGAAGCGGTCATGCGGGGTTCCTCGATCGGGTCAGGCGGCAGGTGCGAGCGCATAGGCGCGCCGATAGGCGGGACGCTCCGCGAGCCGGCGCAGGTAGGCGGTGACAACAGGTGGGAAGGCTGCGGCCTCGCCGAGGAAGTCGGCAAGGCCCAGCGCGTAGGCGACGGACACGTCGGCGAGCGTGAAGCGGTCCGCCGCCAGGGTGTCGCTTTCGTCGAGCCGCCTGGTCACCACATCCAGCCGGCGCGCGAAGACCTGCCGCGCGTCGTCCACGGCCTGCGGCAGGCGCCGCTCGACCGGCTCCAGCCTGGCGTAGCGGAATATCGTTCCCAAAGGCTGCGTCAGGCTGGCCTCGCCGAACCAGCAGAACTGGCGATACTCCGCAAAGCCCGGCTCGTCGGGCGCCACCGCGAGCGGCGTGGGTCCGTAGGTGGCGGCGAGGTACTCGCAGATCGCCATGGACTCGGTCATGAACGCCTCGCCATGGGCGAAGGCGGGCAGCGATCCAAGCGGGTTGATCCGCAGGAACTCGGGCTGGCGCATACGGGCCGGGAACAGCACCGTATGCAGCTCGTGGGCGACGCCCAGCTCCTCCAGCACCCAAAGCACGCGCACCGAGCGTGTGCCGCTGCCGTGGTGGAGCTGGGGCGGCGCCTGGTCGCCGGCGGGAACGGGGACCGGGCCGCTCATACCGCGAGGCTTGCGTGCGACCCGGCATCGCTGTGGCGGCGCGCGCCCGCCAGGAGTTCCGGCGGGGCGATTGCTGGCCGGGATGCGGCGACGCCGTCCAGCGACGCCTTGGCCTGCGCGTATTCGCGCCCGAGCCGGCCCACCACGTCGCTCGCCGGCGCAACGGCGCTGACCGCGCCGATGCCCTGGCCGCAGCCCCAGATGTCGCGCCAGGCCTTGGCCTTGCCGGTCGACCCGAAGCTCATCTGGCTGACATCGCCTTGCGGCAGCGCGTCGGGATCGAGCCCCGCGGCCAGAATGGACGGGCGCAGATAGTTGCCGTGCACGCCGGTGAACAGGTTCGAATAGACGATGTCGGAGGCGGCGCTGTCGACGACCATCTGCTTGTAGGCGTCCGCAGCGTTGGCCTCCCGCGTGGCGATGAACAGCGAGCCGATATAGGCGAAATCCGCGCCCATCGCCTGGGCGGCGAGGATCGCGCGCCCGCTGGCGATCGCACCGGAGAGCGCGATCGGCCCGTCGAACCAGGCGCGCAGCTCCTGCACCAGCGCGAACGGCGAGAGGCGGCCTGCATGGCCGCCGGCCCCCGCCGCCACCGCGATCAGCCCGTCTGCGCCCTTTTCGATCGCCTTGCGGCCAAACCGGTCGTCGATCACGTCGTGCAGCACGTGCCCGCCCCAGCCATGCACCGCGCGGTTGAGGTCCTCTCGCGCGCCCAGCGAGGTGATGACCAGCTGCACCCTGTACCTGGCGCAGAGCTCGAGGTCCTGCTCCAGCCGATCGTTGCTCCTGTGCACGATCTGGTTGACCGCGAAGGGCGCTGACGGGCGCTCTGGATGATCCCGGTCCCAGGCGGCCAGCTCCTCGGTGATGCGGTGCAGCCACTCGTCAAGCTGCGAGACCGGCCGGGCGTTCAGCGAGGGGAAGGAGCCGACGATCCCCGCCGTGCACTGGGCGATCACCAGGTCGGGGTTGGAGATGATGAAGAGGGGCGAGGCGATCACCGGCAGGGCCAGCCTGGCCCGCAGGTCGGCCGCGAGAAGGGTCATGGTGGCAGCTCCTTGATGTGGGCCGGGCATCGGCCGTGCCAGGCTTCGTGACGAGCGATCTTGTCCAGACAGTTCGAGCCTGCCATCAGGCCTGCCCGACCAGCCCTGCCGCGAACTCGGCGGCGTCGAACGGGCGCAGGTCGCCCGCTTGCTCGCCCACGCCCACGGCGTGGATCGGCAGGCCGAACTCCTCGGCGAGCGCCACCACGATGCCGCCGCGCGCGCTGCCGTCCAGCTTGGTGACGACGAGCCCGGTGACATCGACCAGCTCCCTGAACACGCGCACCTGCTGCACCGCGTTCTGGCCGGTGGTCGCGTCCAGCACCAGCAGCACCGAATGCGGCGCGGTCGGGTCCTGCTTGCGCAGCACGCGGACGATCTTCTGCAGCTCCTCCATCAGCGCGGATTTGTTGTGCAGCCGGCCCGCCGTGTCGATCAGCAGCACGTCCGCACCATCCGCCGCGGCCCGCGTCAGCGCGTCGAAGGCGAGGCCCGCCGCGTCCGCGTTGGCCGGGCCGCTGATCACCGGCGCGCTTGTCCGCTCCCCCCAGACCTGCAGCTGCTCGACGGCGGCGGCCCTGAACGTGTCGCCGGCCACCAGCACCGCGCGCCTGCCCTCGCCCTTGAACTGCAGCGCCAGCTTGCCGATCGTGGTGGTCTTGCCGGTGCCGTTCACGCCGACCACCAGGATCACGTGCGGGCGCAGCGCCCGCAGCACCAGCGGGCGCGCCACCGGCTGCAGGATCGACGCGATCTCGCCGGCCAAGGCCTGGCGCACTTCGGCCTGGGTGATCTCGTCGCCGAAACGGCTGGCACGGAACGCCCTGATCACGCGCCGGGCGACGGCGGGGCCGAGATCGGCGCCGATCAGCGCGTCCTCCAGCTCGTCGAGCGCCGCGTCGTCGAGCCGGCGATGGGTGAGTGCGGCGCCCAGGCTGTCGGTGAGTTTCTGGGTGCTGCGCGAGAGGCCCTGCTTGAGCCGCGACAGGAAGCCCAGCGCCATCAGGCGGCCTGCGCCAGCAGCAGGCCCGGTTCGGCCCCGGTGACCCTGGCGCGCAGCAACTGGCCAGGCGGCCACACGCCCGCCAGGCGAACCGGCGAGAAATGCTCCGTGCGCGCGTTGGCGGCGCCGGCGCGCCCCGCTTCGGTCAGCACGTGCACGACGGCGCCCATGTGCGCGGCATGGAACGCGGCGGCGGCAGCCTGGCCCTCCGCCCGCAGCAGGCCGGCGCGCGCGCGCCGCGTCGCAGGGGGCACCGGCGGCATGCGGGAGGCGGGCGTGCCCGGGCGTTCGCTGTAGGGGAACACGTGAAGATAGGGGATCGCGTGGCGGCCGAGGAAGGCGAGCGTCTCGTTGAACAGCGCGTCCGTCTCGGTCGGGAAGCCGGCGATCAGGTCGGCGCCGATGGCGATGCCCGGCCGGGCGGCGCGCGCGCGGCCGATCGTTTCGGCGGCCTGGGCCGCGCTGTGCCGCCGCTTCATGCGCTTGAGGATAAGGTCGGACGCCGCCTGCAGCGACAGGTGCAGATGCGGCATCAGCCGCTCCTCGCCGCCGATCAGCGCCCACAGCTCGTCGTCGATGGCGGCGGGGTCGATCGAGGACAGGCGCAGCCGGGGCACCGCCGGCACCGCTGCCAGCAAGGCGCGCACGAGCGAGCCCAGCCTCGGACCCTCGGGCGCGTCCTGGCCGTAGCTGGCGATGTCCACGCCAGTCAGCACGATCTCCTGCGTGCCGCCCGCGACCAGGGCGCGCACCCGGTCCACCACGGCGTCTATCGGCACCGCCCGGTTCGGCCCGCGCCCGAACGGGATCACGCAGAAGGTGCAGCGATGGTCGCAGCCCTGCTGCACCTGCACCAGCGCGCGCGTGCGCCCCGCCGGCTCGGAGACGGGATGCGGGGCGACGGGCGACGGCTGCATGACGTCCGACACGGCCGAACCCGCACCCTCGCGCCAGGAACTCGGCAGCAGCTTCTCCAAGTTGCCCAACACGCGCGTGACGCCAGGCAGGCCCGCCCAGCGTTCGGGCGCGATCTGCGCCGCGCAGCCGGTGACGACCACGCGCGCGCCCGGCCGCTCGCGGACCACGCGCGCGATCGCCTGGCGGGCCTGGCGTTCGGCCTGCGCGGTCACCGCACAGGTGTTGACCACCACCGTGTCGGCCAACCCCGCCGTCAGGCCGCGCATCAGCTGACCCTCATAGGCGTTGAGCCGGCAGCCGAAATCGAGGATGTCCGTCGTCATTCGGGGTAGGTGGAGAGGTCCACCACGCCTTGAAAGGTCGTCACCGACGGCCCGGTCATCAGCACGTGTCCGTCCGCCGCGCGCCACTCGACATGCAGCGTGCCGCCGTCGAGCAGCAGCTCGGCCGAGCGCCCGGCCAAGCCCCGGCGGTGCGCGTTGACCAGCGCCGCGCATGCCCCAGACCCGCAGGCCAGGGTGAGCCCCGCTCCGCGCTCCCACACGCGCAGGCGGATGCGGTCCGGCGAGAGCACCTGCGCGAAGCCGATGTTGGCGCGGTCGGCAAACAGCGTGTCGTGCTCCAGGCCAGGCCCTTCGACCTCGGGCCTGGCGGATGCCACGTCGCCCACGAACAGGGTCGCATGCGGGTTGCCCATCGACAGCGCGGCAGGGTCGCCCGGCAACGGCAGATGCAGCGTGTCGCACTCGCGGGCCAGAGGCACGTCGCGCCAGCCCAGCACGGGCGGGCCCATATCCACCCGGATCAGCTCGCCCAGGCGCTCGCAGGGCAGCACGCCGGCCGTCGTCTCGACCAGCACGCGATCCTGCCCGAGCAGGGCGGCGACGCAGCGCGTGGCGTTGCCGCAGGCGCCCGCCTCAGACCCGTCGGGGTTGTAGATGCGCATCATCGCGTCCGCGCGCCTGGAGGCGTGCAGCACCACCAGCTGGTCCCAGCCGATGCCGGTGCGGCGGTCGGCCAGCGCCCGCATGCGCCGAGGCGACACGGAAACCGGAGCTTCGCGGGCGTCCACCACGGCAAAGTCGTTACCCGCACCGTGCATCTTCACGAACGCCAGCGGCGCGGGCGCTGCCCGTATCATCGCCTCACGGCAGGACTATCTCGCCTTGCGCGTACAGCGCCGCGCGGCCGCGCAGCAGCACGCGATCGCCACGCAGCGTGCAATGCAGCGTGCCGCCACGCGCGCTGGCCTGCCGGCAGGTGAGCGTGTCGCGGCCGAGGATGCCGGCCCAGTATGGCACCACCTGCGTGTGCAGCGCGCCCGTGACAGGGTCCTCGTCGATGCCGTAGCCCGGCGCGAAGAAGCGGCTGGTGACGTGCGCACCGTCCTCGCCGCCCTGCGCCGTCACGATCACCGCGCCGCCCGGCAGGCGGGCGATCGCTGCGATGTCCGGCCGCAACCGGGCGACCGCGCCCGGGCTGTCCAGGACCGCGACCAGCCGAGCCGATTGCAGCATTTGCACCGGCACCGCGCCGAGCGCGTCCGCAATGCCGTCCGGCGGCTCGATCACCGCGAAGGAGCGGGCGGGGAAATCCAGCTCGATGCCGTCCGGCAGCACGGTGGCGGTGAGCCCGCCCGAGCGGGTTGCGTAGCGGAACGGGCCTGCATGGCCCTGGTGCGCCAGCACGAAGCTGGTGGCCAGGGTGGCATGGCCGCACAGATCGACCTCCACCGTCGGGGTGAACCAGCGCAGGCGCCAGCCTTCGCCCTCCTGCACGGCGAACGCCGTCTCGCTCAGATTGTGCTCGGCCGCGATGGCCTGCATCAGCTCGGAGGGCAGCGCCTCGCCAGGCAGCACGACGGCCGCCGGGTTGCCGGCAAACACATGGTCGGTAAAGGCGTCGACCACCCAGTAGGGGAGATTCATCAATCGGCCGCCATGACCGGGGCGGCGGCCTGTTCGATGACCGCGCAGAGTTCGCCCACCACCTGCGTCACCAGCGCCTCGTCCTCGCCCTCGGCCATCACCCGTATCAGCCGTTCCGTGCCGCTCTGCCGCAGCAGAAGCCGGCCGGCGCTGCCCAGCCTTGCCTCCACGTCGCGCGCGGCCTGCTGCACGAGCGGGTCGGAGAGCGGCTGACCGCCGGCGAAACGCACGTTGCGCAGCAGCTGCGGCAGCGGCGTGAAGCGGCGGCACACCTCGCTCGCCGGCCGGCCCTCCGCCTTGATGGTGGCCAGCACCTGCAGGGCCGCGACCAGGCCGTCCCCGGTGGTCGCGAAGTCGGACAGGATCATGTGGCCCGACTGCTCGCCGCCCAGGTTGATGCCGGTCTCCCGCATACGCTCCACCACGTAGCGGTCACCCACCTTGGTGCGCTCCAGTCCCAGGCCCTGGCCCAGCAGAAACCGCTCCAGCCCCAGGTTCGACATCACGGTGGCGACGATGCCGCCGCCGCGCAGCCGGCCGTCGCGCGACCAGCTCTGCGCGATCAGGGCGAGCACCTGGTCGCCGTCGATCAGGCAGCCGCGCTCGTCGGACAGCAGAACGCGGTCGGCGTCGCCGTCGAGCGCGATCCCGAGGTCGGCGTCGCGTGCCAGCACCTCGCCGCAGAGCTGGGCAGGCTGCGTGCTGCCGCATTCGAAATTGATGTTGAAGCCGTCGGGATTGACCCCGACCGGGATCACTTCGGCGCCCAGCTCGGCGAGCACGGTGGGCGCGACGCGGTAGGCCGCACCGTGCGCGCAATCGACCACGATCCTCACCCCGTCCAGGGTCAGCCTGCGCGCAAAGCTCGCCTTGGCGTTCTCTATGTAGCGGCCGGCGGCATCCTCCAGCCGCCGGGCTCGGCCGAGCTTGCGCGGTTCGGCCAGGCGGGCGGACAGGTCGGTACCCATCAGCCGCTCGATCTCGAGCTCGGTCTCGTCGGACAGCTTGAACCCGTCAGGGCCGAACAGCTTGATCCCGTTATCCTCGAACGGGTTGTGGCTGGCCGAAATCATCACGCCGAGGTCGGCGCGCATGCTCCTGGTCAGCATCGCTATCGCGGGCGTCGGAAGCGGCCCGACCAGCATCACGTCCATGCCGGCGCTGGTGAACCCGGCGACCAGTGCCGGTTCCAGCATGTAGCCGGACAGGCGGGTGTCCTTGCCGATGATCACCTGGTGACGATGCTCGCCGCGAACGAACTGCAGCCCGGCCGCCAAGCCCACGCGCAAAGCCGTCTCCGGGCTCATCGACGGGGTGTTGGCACGGCCGCGTATGCCGTCCGTGCCGAACAGTTTTCGAGTCATGCTTCGTGTCCGGCCCCTGATGCGTCGCCCTCCTTATCGCAGGCGGTCAAGGCGTGCCACATGCGCACCGCCTGCACCGTCTCGGCGACATCGTGCACGCGCAGGATGGACGCGCCCTGCGCCAGCGCGAACAGGGCGGCGGCGACCGAGGCAGGCGCACGGCGGCCTGGCTCGGCCTCGCCGCCGTGAAGCCCGACGAAGCCCTTGCGCGACACGCCGGCCAGGATGGGCAGGCCGAGCGAGCGCAACGCGCCGAGGCGGCGCAGCAAAGCCAGGTTCTGCCCGGCGGTCTTGGCGAAGCCGAAGCCGGGGTCGATCGCCAGCCTGGCGCGTGCGATGCCGGCCCGCTCCGCACGGGCCACGCTGGCGGCGAGCTCCTGGCACACGTCGGGCACGATGTCGGCATAGACGGCGTGCTGCGCCATGGTCTGCGGCGTGCCCCGCATGTGCATCAGGATCACCGCGCAGTCCCGGGTCGCCAGGAACCGGGCGGCATCGGGGTCGTGGCGCAGGGCGGACACGTCGTTAACGATGCAGGCGCCGGCTTGAAGGGCGGCGCGCATCGTCGAGGCATGCCGCGTGTCGACCGAGACGATGGCGCCCTCGCGCGCCAGCGCATGTATCGCCGGCAGGATTCGGCGCTGCTCCTCTTCGGGCGGGACGGGGTGCGCGCCGGGGCGCGTGCTTTCGCCGCCGACGTCGATGATGCCGGCGCCCTGCTCCAGCATGCGCAGGCCGGACGCCACCGGATCGACATGCGCTCCGCCGTCGCTGAAGCTGTCCGGAGTGACGTTGAGGATGGCCATGATCCGGGGCAGCCCGCCTGGCTCGGCCGCCCAGGGGTTGCCCGCGCATCTGCGCCGGGCAGCTGCCTCTCCCGACGGCGCGGGGGAGGCGTCGTGGTCCGTGACGATCAGCCCGGCTGGGGGGCGGGGTCCATGCCTGGCGGCATGGCAGAGGGCTTGCTGCTGGTCGTGGGCACGCTGGCGCGGCGCTGCTCCGGCGCAGGCTCGTCGACCACCCGGCGGATCACCGGGTCGCCGCGCAGCACGGTGCGGATTTCCTCGCCGGACAGCGTCTCGTATTCCAGCAGGCCGCGCGCCAGCCGGTTCAGCTCGTCATTGTGCTCGGTCAGGATGCTCCTGGACTTGGCGTAGGCGGTGTCGATGATCGACTTGATCTCGACGTCGATACGCTGAGCCGTGTGCTCGGACACGCTCTTGTTCTGCTGCACCGAGTGGCCGAGGAACAGCTCCTGGCTGTTGTCGCCATAGGCGATCATGCCGAGGCTCTCGCTCATGCCCCATTCGGTCACCATGCGGCGGGCCATGTCGGTCGCCATCTTGATGTCCCCCGACGCGCCGTTGCTCACCTTGTCCGGCCCGAAGGTCAGCTCCTCGGCGACGCGGCCGCCCATCGCCATGGCGAGCTGGGCCACCATCTTGGCCTTGCTGGTCGAGTAGCGATCGCCCTCCGGCAGGCTCATGACCATGCCCAGCGCGCGGCCGCGCGGGATGATGGTCGCCTTGTGGATCGGGTCGCATTCCGGCTCGTAGATCGAGCAGATGGCGTGGCCTGCCTCGTGAAACGCAGTCATCTCCTTCTCGGCGTCGCTCATCACCAGGCTGCGGCGCTCCGAACCCATCATCACCTTGTCTTTCGCGAACTCGAACTCCGCCATCGCCACCACGCGCTTGGACAGCCGCGCCGCCAGCAGGGCCGCCTCGTTGACCAGGTTGGCGAGGTCGGCGCCGGAGAAGCCAGGCGTGCCGCGGGCGATGGTCTTGGGATCGACGTCGCTGGCCAGCGGCACCTTGCGCATGTGGACGCGCAGGATCTTCTCACGGCCCAGCACGTCCGGATTCGGCACCACCACCTGGCGGTCGAACCGGCCGGGACGCAGCAGCGCCGGGTCCAGCACGTCGGGCCGGTTGGTCGCCGCGATCAGGATGACGCCCTCGTTGGACTCAAAGCCGTCCATCTCGACGAGCATCTGGTTGAGGGTCTGCTCACGCTCGTCGTTGCCGCCGCCCAGACCCGCGCCGCGATGGCGGCCGACCGCGTCGATCTCGTCGATGAAGATGATGCAGGGCGCGTTCTTCTTGCCCTGCTCGAACATGTCGCGCACGCGGCTGGCGCCGACGCCCACGAACATCTCCACGAAGTCGGAGCCGGAGATCGTGAAGAACGGAACGTTGGCCTCGCCCGCGATGGCGCGCGCCAGCAGCGTCTTGCCGGTGCCGGGGGGACCGACCAGCAGCACGCCCTTGGGGATCTTGCCGCCCAGCCGCTGGAATTTCTGGGGATCCTTCAGAAATTCGACTATTTCCTGAAGTTCCGACTTCGCCTCGTCGATGCCGGCCACGTCCTCGAAGGTGATGCGGCCCTGCTTCTCGGTCAGCATGCGGGCGCGGCTCTTGCCGAAGCCCATGGCGCGGCCGCCGCCCGACTGCATTTGCCGCATGAAGAACACCCACACGCCGATCAGCAGCAGCATCGGGAACCAGCTCAGCAGGGTGCGCAGCATCGGGTTCATGCCGTCGTCATCGGCGCGGGCGATCACGCGCACGCCCTTGTCGGTCAGGCGCTGGAACAGGTTGGGGTCTTCCGGCGCGTAGGTCTGAAAGGCGTGGTTGTCGGTCAGCGAGCCGGACACGGTGTGGCCCTGGATGACCACGTCGCGCACATGTCCGCTGTTCACCTCGCTGATGAAGTCCGAATAGGCCATGGCGCTGGCGCTGTGCTGGCCGCTGCCCGGTTGGAACAGGTTGAACAACACCACCAGCAAAAGTGCGATGATGACCCACAAAGCCAGGTTACGGCCGAAATTGCTCATTCGATCCCAGTCCCAAGCAGACGGCGAAGTCTGCGATCACTAACGGCCGGCCCACACGACCCCGGCCAAACTATAGCCCTGGCAGTCTGTCACAACGGTAAACGCGCCGACGATGCCTTGTTCAGAACATGGTGGCCCAGCGCCGATTGCGCATCCCCCACGCCGAACGCGGCGCCCGCGACCGGGTTGGCTGGCATGAAGGTCAGCCGAATGCCGGCATTTGTCCACCCGTCAAGCAGGCCCAGCTGCGGCACCGCCAGGGCCAGTCCTGGCGCACGCAGCGCCGGCAGGGTGCGCAGCACGCAGCTCGGCAGCATGCTCCTGCCGCGCAGGCGGGGCGCATCGCTGCCGACGGCGCCCAGCATCGCACCCTCCGGCAACGGTCCGCACGCGGTCAGGACGAAGCGGCGGTCCCACGCAGCACCCGGCCGGGCGGTCACGGGCGCCGCCATGGCGGAGGCTTCCCGCACCGCCAGAGTGCCCTCTCCCAGGCGCCCTGCGGGCAGGAAGCGAACGCCGCCCGCCGTAGCCGGGACCGGGTTTGCCGCAAGACGAACCAGCGCCCGGCTGCGCGCCGTGTACGGCGCCCCGGTCAGCGCCCGGATCAGCGCCGCCAGGCAGCCGGCATCCAGGGGCCCAGGCGCAAGCAGGGCATAGCCCTCGGGAAACAGGCTGACGCGGCTGGCCAGGGTGGCGGCGCGCCCGATCTCGGCCGCACGCCTCGGCATCGCCTGACGGCCGGGCTGCGGAACAAGCCGGCCGTCCGCCGCCAGCGCCCGGCGCATGCGCGTGCGTGCGGCAGCGGGGTCGGCGTTGCCGGGGTCTTCAGACCAGCCGATCCCGTGGGCGGACAGCGTGGTGCGCAGCCGGCCCGGCGCGATGCCCAGCAACGGGCGAACCAGACGCAGAGACGACGTCTCGACGATCCGGTCCATGCCGGCCAGGCCGGCCGGCCCGCTCCCCGACTCCGCCCGGATCAGCAGCGTCTCCGCCTGGTCGCCCGCGTGGTGGCCGACAAGCAGGTCGCTCAGACCTTCCTCGCCCGCCGCCCGCTGCAGCGCCGCGTAGCGCGCGTGCCGGGCGCGCGCGGCCAGCCCTGGTCCCCGCGCCAGGTCGATGCGCAGGACGCGCGCGTCAACGCCGAAGCCGGCCAGGCAGGAAGCGGCCTGCCCGGCTTCGGCGGACGATTCCGGGCGCAGGCCGTGATCGACGATCAGGGCGATGGGGTCGCCCCAGCCGCTTGCGAGCCAGGCCAGGCACATGCTGTCCGCCCCGCCGCTGACGGCGACCGCCACCCGCCGGCCGGCGCCCCAGGGGCCGAGCGGCGCCATCAGGTACGCAAACTCGCCTGCGTCAAGCTCGCCAGGACCAGGGCCGGACACCACCTACCGGCCGCAGGCAGCCCGTTTGCGCGCGCCCGCGGCACCAGCCTTGACGCCGGCAGCACCGGGGAACTCGGCGCTCAGCTTGGCCAGCGCCTGGCACGCATCGCGCTGGTCGCCCATCGCGATCAGCGAATTGGCGACGCCGAGCAGCGCGACCGGCGCGGTCGGGGATTTCGGCGCATGGTTGTACGCCTGGTAGAAGTCGGCCGCCGCCTCCTTGTACTCGTGCTGGCCTCCCTCGGCCCTCGCCAGAACGAACTGGGCGGAGCCCGCGGTGGCGCCGCGCCCGCTCGCCAGCGCCTCACGCGCGGCGCTGGCGGCGGCGGCGTAGTCGTGCCGGGCCATCGCAGCGTTCGCCTCGCGCAGGGCGAGCTCCGGCGTGCGGCGAACCGGTGCTGCGGCCGGCGGCGGCGCACGCGGCGTCGCGGTGGCAGGCGCCTGGCCGGCATTCTCTTCGGTTGCCGGGGCAAGCGCGGCCGGCGCCGCGCCACCCTGGCCGAGCTTGAAGGCGAGGTCGCCGATCTGCTTGGACAGCTCGTCGTGCTGGCGTTGCAGCTGGTTGGACAGGTCGTCCACCCTGCCCTGCAACTGCCTGTTCTGCTCCTCCAGCGTGCCGACGCGGACCACCAGCTCGGCGGCCGTGTCGCCGACCGCGCCGCCAGGCTGCTGGGGGATGTAACCCTGAGGCGCGCCGCCAGGCTGCTCGCGCGACTGCTGTACGGCCTGAAGCTCCTGCCGCAGTTCGGCAATCTGGTTCTGCAGGGCGATCCCCTCCCTGCTGTCCACCTGAGCGGAAACGGGCGGCACCATCGTGGCGCAGAGCGCGGCACCGGCAAGCAACAACGTCACAGGATGCTTCATGCAGGCTCCAAACGGCGCAGCAGGATCGCCGAGGCCACGACAAAAGAAAAGTCCGGAGGAGCACTCCGGACTTCATCTTGGGGCTACCCCGGTCTGCCGCGAGTCCTGGGCGTCAGTTCCGGCGGCGAGGCCCGCGACAGGAATGCAGGAGGCCGAGCGTCAGACGCCGGGACCGGACTTGACCGAGGTGATCGCGTTGCGGTTCTGCGACCAGGCCTGCTCGTCGTCGCCGAGGGCCGTCGGGCGGTCCTTGCCGTAGCTGATCGTGCTGATGCGCGAGGACGACACGCCCTTGGCCTTGAGGAAATCCGTCGCGGCGTTCGCGCGGCGCTGGCCGAGTGCCAGGTTGAACTCCTCGGTACCGCGGTCGTCGCAATTGCCGGCGATCTGGACGCTGACGTTGGGGTATTTGGCGAGCCAGTCGGCCTGCTTGGACAGGGTCGCCTGCCCGGCGTCCGTCAGCGTAGAGGAGTTCAGCTCGTAGAACACGCGGTCGCCCACGTTGGCCACCAGGTCTTCCTGGCTGCCCGGGACGACGGAGCCGCTGCTTGGGCCGGTGCTGGTGTTCGCCATTCCGCCCGCGCCGCCCGTGTTGGCCGGCGGGTTGTGCGAGCAGGCGGCGAGGAGAGCGATCGCGGAGATCGCGCCCAAAAACTTGTGTTTCATGGGAAAGTCCATTCCTGTCTATCGATGGTGCATTGATCGGCCACGCTTGTAACGACACAATCGACGAATCGTTGCCGCGGTGCAGCGCCCATACATTTTTGCACCCGTAACGGTCAAGACGGTCGGCGGATGTCGGTAATCAGTCCTTCAACATCAGCGTCAATACTCCGGCGTCTCCGCATCGTCCTATCCCAGTGTCCGATCGACGACCGGATCAGGCATTCAGCGGCGACCAGGCGGGATCGGACGCGTCCGACCCTGTCGGCACCTGGCGCTCGTTGAAGCCGGTGATGTCGATCGAAACCAGCCGGGCGGAATACCCGGAACCGCTCGAGTCACGCGCCTGGGTCTCTCGGCAGAACATCAGCACGCGGCCGTTCGGCGCGAAGGTCGGTCCCTCCACCGAAAAACTCTCCGACAGGATGCGTTCGCCGCTGCCGTCGGGCGCCATGACGCCGATCGCGAACGTTCCGCCCGACAGGCGGGTGAACGCGATCAGGTCGCCGCGCGGCGACCAGACGGGGGTCGCGTACCGGCCGTGCCCGTAACTGATGCGCCGCGCCCCGCCGCCGCCAGAGCCCATGATGTAGAGCTGCTGATCGCCGCCGCGGTCCGAGTTGAACACGATCTGCGACCCGTCCGGGCTGTAGCACGGGCTGGTGTCGATGCTCCCGGAACTGGTGAGGCGCCGCGCCGCGTGGCTCGCCGCATCGACGACGAAAATGTCCGAGCCGCCGCCGCGGGTGACCGAGAGGATGCAGGAGCCGCCGTCGGGCGAGAAGCGCGGGGCGAAGCTCATGCCCTCGAACTCGCCGAAGGTGGTCTGCCGGCCGGTGCCGAGGTCGAACAGGTAAACCCTCGGGCGGTTGTTGGCGTAGCTCATGAAGGCGATCTGGTCGCGCACCGGGTTGAAGCGCGGCGTCAATACCAGCCAGGACCCGTCGGTCAGGATGCGGTTGTTGGCGCTGTCCTGGTCCATGATCGCCAGCCGCTTGCTCTGGCTGCCGCGTCGCCCGCTGGCGGCGACGTAGACGATTCGCGTGTCGAAGTAGCCTTTCTCGCCCACCAGCCGTTCATAGACGACGTCGGCCACGATGTGCGCGATTCGCCGCCAGTTGGCGGCCGTTGTGGTGTAGGCGGTACCCTGGATCTGGGTGCCCTGCAGCACGTCCCACAGCCGGAACTCGACCCGCAGAGGATCGGTGCCGGTCACCTGGCCGGTCACCAGCGCGTGCGCGCCGGTCGCGCGCCAGTTCTGGAAGTTTGGCGAGGCCGCAGGATCGGCCGCGGCGATGCCGGCCTGGCCCAGCGGCCGGAACAGGCCGCAGCGTGCGAGGTCGGCGCTGACCACGCCGCCGATGTCGACACCGCCTGACGTGCCGGACAGGCCGGTGATGGCGATCGGGATCGGGTTGCGCTGGGCGCCGGACACGTCGATGATCGGCTGTCCGCCTGGGCTGCCGGGGGAGGCGAGCGGCGCCTGGGCCAGCGCGGGCGCGGCCAGCAGGCCGGCCGCGCCCGCCAGGAAGCCGCGCCGGAAGAACTCGGTCTCGACACGGCGGTCGTTGTTGATCGGGGTCATGTCACAAAGGCTCCATCAAGGCCGGAAGCGGAACGAGAACTGGGCGGCGGGCTTGCCGAGCACGGTGGGCGGCAGGGGCAGACGCGAGCAGGTCGGGTCGAGCACCGCGTGCTGCGCGCGCTCGGCAAAGGCGCGGAAGGCAGGGTCGCGCGACGCGCGGGCGGTATCGGCCGGCGACAGCGCCACCTCCCTCACCTCGCCCCCTGCATCGACCGTGACCGTCATCTCCGTGCTGTACGTGGCGTAATCTTTCGCAGCCGTGTCCTCCGAATAACATCGGCGTACCTCATCGCCGATCGTCCTGCGCTGACCCTCCGAGAGCGCGCCGGTCAGGTTGCCGTGCTTCTGCCCGCCCGCGTCGTGCGCGCCGCCCCGCTGCGGGTTGTAGACGTGGGTGGGCGGGCGGTCCTGCTTCTGGTCGGCGAGCAGCTTGTCGAGCGTGTTCATCAGGCTCTTGGTGTCCGGCGTCGGGTTCTTCGTCGGGTTGGGCTGGTGTCGCACGGTATCCAGCGGCTTGGCGGCAACCAAAGGCTCGCGAGTGGGCGGTCTGGGCGGCGCGGGCGTCTGCACCGGCTTGGGCGGCTCGGGCTGCGCCACGACCTTCATCGGCGGCGGCGGCTTGATCGCCTCGGCCTGTTCGCTGGGCGGGGGCGGCAGCAGCTTGGCCGTCTCCAAAACCTTGGTTTCCACCGGCGCGGGAGGCGGCGGAGGGGGCGGAGGCGGGGGCGGAGGCGGAGGCGGCTTCTCGATCGGCTTCGGTTCGGGCGGCTTCTCGGCAGGGTTGTCCTCGGCCGGCGTGTCCGCCTCGGTCGGTGCCGCGACGTGACCCGTCCTGTCGGATTTCTGCGCCGAGTCGGCCTTTCCTTCGAACTCCATCTCCATCGCGTTGTCCGGCGGCGGAGGGGGCGGCGCGGGCGTCGGCAGCACCACGATCAGGGCAAGCAGCACCGCCAGGTGCAGACCTGCGGAGATTGCCGCCGTGCGCCGCATGTCCGATCGCATGGGGACCAAAAATCTACTTCTGGGTCTGCTCGGCCAGCAGGGCCACCTTGGTGAAGCCGCCCGAGGCGATGCTGGCCATCACCTGCATCACCTGCCCGTAGGGGATCGATCGGTCGCCGCGCACGAAGATGCGCCGGGCCATGTCGTTCTGCGAGGCGGCGCGCAGCTTGTCCACCAGATCGCCCTGAAGCACCGCCTCGTCCTGCAGGTGGATCTGGCCGTCCGCCGAGATCGTCACCGTCAGCGGCGTCGCGTCGGCGTTCAGCGGCTGCGCGTTGGTCTTGGGCAGGTCCACGTTCACGCCAGAGGTGAGCATGGGTGCGGTCACCATGAAGACGATCAGCAGCACCAGCATCACGTCGACCAGCGGGGTCACGTTGATCTCCGACATCGAGCGGTAGCGGCTGTTTCGGCCGCGGCCGGGACCCATCAGCCCGCCCGCCATCAGACGCGCTCCTCGCTCTGGCGGCTGAGGATGGCGCCGAACTCCACCCCGAACCCTTCGAGCCTCGAGGCGAAGCGGCCGAGTGCGGTGGAAATCTGGTTGTAGGCGAGCACCGCGGGAATGGCGGCGACGAGGCCGATGGCGGTGGCGAACAAAGCCTCCGCGATGCCTGGTGCGACCACGGAGAGGTTGGTGTTGTGCATCGCGGCGATGGCGGAGAAACTGTGCATGATGCCCCAGACCGTGCCGAACAGGCCGATGAAGGGCCCGATCGAGCCGACCGAGGCCAGGAACACCATCCAGCGCTCCAGCCGCTCCATCTCTCGCGTCACCGTCACGTTCATCGCGCGGTCGATGCGGTCGCGCACGCTGCCGCGCGCCATGTCCGCACCGGCGACACGAGACGACCGGCGCCATTCACCCATCGCGGCGCCGAACACCGCCGCGATCGGGTGCAGCGGGCGCGCGCCTTCGGCATCGTAGAGGTCTTCGAGGCTGCCGCCGGACCAGAACCGGTCCTCGAAGGCGGTGGCGAGCCGGTTCACCCGGCGCAACGCCGTCACCTTTTCGAACACGATGGCCCAGACCCAGATGCTGGCGGCCAGCAGCAGCAGCATGACCAGCTTGACCACGATGTCCGCCTGCACGAACAGGCTGACCAGGCTGAGGTCGCCGGCGGGTGCTGCCAGGTTGGTGGCGGTGACCGTAGGATCCAACGAAAGATGCTCCTCAGCTCAGGATGAGCCGCCAGCGCGGCGGGATGCGTGCGGGGCGGCCGGTGGACGCGCGGACGCAGGCCAGCACCACCTCGACGATGGCCGACAGGGTCTGGTCGGCGCCCGAAAAAACCTGGCGCAACGTGATCGTGGCACCGGTCTCCCCGAGCCGAGTGGTGGTGATGGTCAATATGTCGTCCAGCCGCGCCGGGCGCAGATACTCCAGATTGGCGCGGCGTACCATGAAGATGCAGTCATGATCGCGCCGCAAATCTTCGTGCGGCAGGCCTGCATCATGCAGCGCCTCGGTCCTGGCGCGCTCGGCCATCGCGAGGTAGGTGGCGTGGTAGACGACGCCGCCCGCATCGGTGTCGGCGTAATAGACGCGGGTTCGGTAGAGGTGCTCGTTCACAGCAGGATGTCCTGGGCGCGCGTCATGGAAGAAGGTTCTGCGGACGCGTCATAGAAGAAGGTCCTGCGGACCGGGTCATAGAAGAAGGTCCTGCGGACCGGGTCATAGAAGAAGGTCCTGCGGACCGGTCGGCGGCTTCAGCCCCAGGTGGCGCCAGCCCGGCTCGCCCAGCATGCGCCCCCGGCTGGTGCGCAGCATCAGGCCCTCCTGGATCAGGTAGGGTTCGACCACGTCCTCCAGCGTGTCGCGCGCCTCCGCGAGCGCTGCGGCCAGCGTTTCCACGCCGACCGGGCCGCCGCCATGGTGCTCGGCCATCCGGCGCAGGTAGCGCCGGTCCATCGCATCCAGGCCGAGCGCGTCCACTTCCAGACGCAGCAGGGCGGCGTCTGCCGTCTCGCGATCGACCCTGCTCCTGCCCAAGACGGACGCGAAATCGCGCACCCGGCGCAGCAGGCGGCCGGCGATGCGCGGCGTGCCGCGGGAGCGTCTGGCGATCTCGCGCGCGCCGTCCTCGCTCAGGTCGAAGGCGAGCTTTTCCGCCCCGCGCGCCACGATCAGGGTGAGCTCCTCGGGCGTGTAGAATACCAGGCGCAGCGGAATGCCGAACCGGTCGCGCAGGGGGGTTGCGAGCAGGCCGGCGCGGGTGGTGGCGCCGACGAGCGTGAAGGGCTGCAGGTCGATTCGCACGGAGCGGGCGGCAGGCCCCTCGCCGATGATCAGGTCGAGCTGAAAATCCTCCATCGCCGGGTAGAGGATCTCCTCGATGGCCGGCTGCAGGCGGTGGATCTCGTCGATGAACAGCACGTCGCGGGGTTGAAGATTGGTCAGGATGGCGGCGAGGTCGCCCGCGCGCTGGATGACCGGGCCGGAGGTGGCCCTGAAGCCCACGCCCAGCTCGCGCGCCACGATCTGCGCCAGCGTGGTCTTGCCGAGGCCGGGCGGCCCGTGCAGCAGCACGTGGTCCAGCGCCTCGGCGCGCGTGCGGGCGGCCTCGATGAACACGGCGAGGTTTTCGCGGCTCGCGCGCTGGCCCACGAACTCGCGCAGGGTCTGCGGGCGCAGGCTGGCCTCGGCCGCGTCGTCTGGCGCGCGTTCCGGCGAGACAGCGCGCGAGTCGTCGGGTTCATTGGGTGTGTTCGGACCGGCCACGCGCGCGTGCTAGCAGGCACTGCGAGTCTGCTGGGGTTAATCCGGGTCCAGGATTGCACGAAGCCCGACGACCCAAGCCGGGCCATCCCCGACACGACGCGCATGCATGCGCGTCGTGTCGGGGATGGGGGACAACCACCCGTTAACATCTTCGATGTACAAGAGTGGATGGACACCCGTATGGTCGGAGGGCAGGGCCAGTGATCGCACCGCCATGAAGCAGCCTGGAGAACCCGTGACACAGGCCGTAACGGCAGAGGCGGGCACGATGCCGGAGTGCGGCGGGGAAGCAGCGCCGCGCAACCAGGATGCCGGCCCGGTGGACGCACTGGCGATGTTCCCGCCGTTGCTGAGCAAGATGTTCTCGGTGCCGATGTCCGCCGTGTCGATCCTCCACCCGACCCATCAGCACTTTCGGGTAAGCGTCGGCATGGACGTCATCCAAACCCCGATCGAGCACTCCTTCTGCGCCCAGGCGATCAAGCGGCCTGACGAGATTCTCTATGTGCCCGACGCGATGCTGGACCCGCGCTTTGCTCATTACCCGCAGGTCGTCGGGGACATGAGGCTTCGCTTCTACGCCGGCATGCCGATCCGGGCGCCGGGCGGCGCCCCCGTCGGTGCGCTCTGCGTGCTGGATCGCGTACCGAGGCACATGGACGACGCCTTGCTCGATCAGCTTCGAAACCTGGCCGAGGGCGTCAACACGACGCTTCGCCTGGAAGCCTCCGCCGACCTCCTCCGCCGGCAGGAAAGCCAAAGCAAGATGACGCAGACGATGCTGGCGTCGGTGTTCCAGACCATGGACGCCGCGGTGACGGTGACCCGAGCCAGCGGCGCCATCCTGCTTTCCAACGCGCCATGCCACAGCATTCTTGGCTACCAGCCCGAGGAGCTCCTGACCCTGAGCCTGCAGGATGTCATCGCACCCGAAAGGCGGGAGGCGCTTGCCGCCGCCAACGCGGCGCAGCTTGCCGATGCTGCGCCATACCGGATCGAGAGCGTCCTGCTGGGCCGTGAAGGCAACAGGATGCCGGCGCAGCTGACGGTCGCGCTCGTGAAGCGGCGCGACGTGCCGCCCTTTCGGGTCACGACGCTGCAACGGCACCGGGCCGCGACGGCCGCGCCCAAGCCGGTTCATGCCAGCGTGACGGGCTGCATCCAGTTTCTCGGCCTGCAGCCGGTGAAAACCGCCTATGGTGCAAAATGGGAGAGTGTCCGCCACCGCCTGCTACTTGCTGCGGAGAACATACTCAAGCGCCGGCTTTCGGCCCAGGACGCCTACACCCGCACCGATGACGACAGCTTCACCATCTGGTTCAAGAGCGGTTCCGAGGAGGAGAATGCCGCGCATATCGAGCGCATCAGACGCGAGGTGCAGATGATGCTGCTCTCCGAGCTTGGCGAGGAGACGACCAGCTCGGTGGCGGCCTACACGCAGGCGGCCGAGATCGACGACACGACGGCGCCTCAAAGCCAAATCATGCAGGAGCTGTCCAAGCGGATTGCCGAGCGGCGGCGCGAGGCGGAGCAGCAGGCACAGACCGTGCTCAACCAGGTGTTGAGCGAGCATCCGCGCGAAGCAACGCCGATCCACGGCAAGAACGGGGCGTCGATGAAGGCCATGTTCACCGATCTTCCCCGGCCGCTGCGCGGGCGCTTCTCCGGCGCCATGTCGCTGGTCGGCGGAGCAAACGCCGATATCGATACGGAATGCCTGCGCCTGTCGCTGACCTCGGAGGCGGTGATGGACGACGTCGCCGAAGGGCTTTCACGCACGCAGTTCGTCAGGCTGTCGCTCGCCCTGTTCGTTGCGCGACGCGGACGGGAGCGGTTCCTCTCGCAATGGCAGGCGATGCCCCCAAAGGTTGGATCACAGATCTTCGTCATGCTGTCGGATGTCACGCCGGACACCAGCCAGGCTCGTCTGTCCGAGACGATCCGCATGCTGCGGCCGATCACACGCGGCGTGGGCGTGCTCCTCGATCAGATGGAACCCCTGCCCTTCCAGCCGCAATGCTCCTTGCTTTCCATGGTCGGGCTGTGTTCGGACCCATTGGGCAGCCAGCGAGATGCCAAGCTCGCCAGCTTCATCCTGCGCTTTCGCCAGGCGAAGATTCCGGTGCTCGTGCAGCTGACCAAGAATGAGACGGCACAGCGCTGGTATGGGCTTGGCGCGGATTTCACCACGCTGGGCTGACGGGCGTCACCAGGGCAGGCTGGCTCCCTGGTAGTCCAGGTATGCGATACCGGGCGTCGTGTGGGATCGGAGGACGTCGGCCATGCCCTTCGCACTTTGCTCGACCGAGACCGGCGCGTTCGGACCGCCCATGTCCGTGCGCACCCAGCCTGGGTGCATCACGATCACCGGGCGATCGCGATGGCGCAGCGCGTAGGAGGAAGCGAACATGTTCAGCGCGGCCTTGCTGGCGCGGTAGAGTTCCCAGCCGCCCGTCGTGTTGCTGGCGATGCTGCCGAGAACGGAGGTCATGAAGGCGACCGTCGCGTTGGGCGACAGCAATGGCTGCATCGCCTCGGCCAGGGTGACCGGGCCGCTCGCGTTGACCACGAACTCGCGGGCCACGCCCTCCGGCGGCACCTCGTGGACCGGCGCCTCTTTGTAGCCGCTGATGCCGGCGACGACGAACAGCACGTCCAGCGTACGGCCATCGAGGCGGCCCGCGAGTGCAGTTCCCGAAGCCGGGTCGGCGACGTCGAGCTGGTCGACGGTGAGCGCGCCTGCATAAGCGGCCAGCAGATCGGTCAGCCCGCGCGCCGCGCCGGGCTCGCGCGCCGTGGCGATCACCTGCCAGCCACGCCCGAGATACTCCCGCGCCAGTCCAAGGCCGAGACCCCGGTTGGCGCCGGCGAGCAGTATAGTTTGAGAAGGCATAGTCGAACCCCGCAGAAACAGCTGACAGAAACGCATATCGTGAAAGGAACGCAACGACCGGGTGATACGCTTACCCGGTCGATGCGCGCCGTGGCGGAGAAATCGGGCAATGGAAGACAGGGCCACGGACCACAACCTCTATCCCATTTCTGCGATGTGTGAAAAGCATCGGCAGGCGCACAAGAGTGATTGCAGTGGTTACGTTCGCGCTGTGGCGCGCGATCCAGGTGTTCCATCAAGCGGATTGGCAAACCAACTTGTCGACAGCTGGAACCGTAAGCGTGGGGGTTGGATCACGTTGAGCTCCCCCCACGAGGGCAAGCTCCTACGCGGCGAACAGGTGTCCGGTTGTGGCCGGCAAGAAAGAAAGCCCGCATGGACACGTGGTCGTCATCGTACCCTGCACATCGTCAAATGACCACGCTATGGGCTACTGGGGTCAGCTTCACCATGTCGGCAAGAGAGAAGAAGCCTGAGTCGGGCGTGGAAGCGTTCCGACCTCAAGGAGGCCTCCTATTTCGCTACCCCAGTCGCCGGCCTGAAAGCAAGCCATGATGCGTGCGCGATTGTCGGTCTGATTGTAGTGGCGAGCTGGTCGGAAGGATTGGCTGAACAGGCCGAGTTCCGAGGTTTGGCTCATACCGGTAAGGTAGAACATAGAACATAGATCTCACACGGCTTGTGCAGTTCACTCCGGTCAGCGGCGCGCTGACGGTCAAGCCCTGGTCGGCAGCAGAGTTTGGCGAAGCAGGTCGTTGGCCGGATCGCCGAACCATCGAGCGATTGCGCCGGCGGCGACGCACGATATGGTCAGGTAGACGGCCAGCCACGGCATCTGCCATGCGAAGGTCAGCGTCGCACCGGGAACGAGGTCGCGCATCGCCGCCAGGACGATGATGTGGAACAGATACAGCTCATAGCTGTGCCGGCCGAGCCAGCGAAGGCCGCGAAGCGGCGCCCAGGCAACCGGGCCGCGCTGTGATCGGTCGAGGCTGGAGATGATGATGGAAGCGGTTGTCAAAGCGATATAGGTGAACCCCAGGATTTTATACGAGCCGCCGAAACCGCGTAGCCAGACTGCGGCAAGCGTCAATGCCCCAAAGATCCTGACAGCAACGGCCGCTGGTCCAGCCGGCCTCCATAGCTGGGACAGCATCGCAGTCAGGCAGCCGATGGCGATTGCGTCGAAGCAAGCCAGGTTCGCATAGAGGTAGAAGATGTCGTTGTCGGCGTGTTCGGCTCGGTAGAACGGTGCAACTACAATCAGCAACAGACACGGCACGACGATGAGGGCGTCTCTAAGCAACAGGCTGCAGATCAGAGGAAGGCCGAGGTAGAAAACCTCCTCGACGGAGAGCGACCAATAGACGTTCATGCAATAGTTGAAGTAGCCGAGCCGCTGCATCAGGACGTTGTGGAAAAATCCAAGCACCGAGACCGCGCCAAGCAGGACGTGGTTTTGTGTGCCGGGCTCGCCGGCGAATGCTGGAACGCCGGCCAGGCCGAGCGGGACGATCACCACCAACGCAAGTAGAAGGGATGGCAGGATGCGCGCCACGCGCCTGGCGTAGAACGCGCGCCTGTCGATCCTGCCCAGGCTGCCGGAACGCTCGATGGCGTTGGTGCAGATAAGAAAGCCCGAAACGACAAAAAATACGGTGACGCCGTAATTGCCCCAACCGAGAAGAGCCCAGGCGACGTTCGGGCCGAGCAGCCAGACGATCGGCCCCTTGTCCCAGATGCCGTAGGTTTCTCCGAAATGAAGCAGAAGCACCATCAGAATAGCGATGCCTCTCAGGTCGTCGATGATCGCATTTCTGGTGGTGCCACCCGTGCTGCCGGCCATGCTTGCCACCTCTACAACTCGCGGGACTTGCTGTTCGGGTCCGGTCACATGCCATATCCGGCGCGAGTAAGCCAGGATCAGCACGCCGCGATCTACATCGCTCGGTGATTTCGTGTGGGGTGCATCTGACGAAGGACACCGGAGTGTCACGCGTGATCCTAAGCGCAAACCGATGCTTGCCGCTCTCCGCTATGCGGCGTTCCTCACGGTGCTGGACACCCTGGACGCCCTGTTGCGCAAGTATTCCGCAAGCATCTCTACTTCGCAAGCTCGCGCAGGCTTTCCCGCAGCACGGCATCCAGCGCCGCGCCCTCGCCCAGCCGTTCGACCGTGCGCTCGACCGCAGGCAGCGCTTCCGCGCGGCGGTAGCCCAGGTTGGCCAGGGCGGAGAGCGCGTCGCCGGCCAGGCTGCCGGGAGGTGCCTGGGGGGCGGGCAGGCCGGAGCCGGAGGGCATGGCGCCGGCGCGGTCGCGCAATTCGGTCAGCAGGCGCACGGCGAGTTTGGGGCCGACGCCTGCCACGCGCGTCAGCGCCGCGCGGTCGGTGCCGGCGATCGCACCGACCAGGTCGCGCGGGGACAACGCGGACAGGATGGCCAGCGCCACCTTGGCACCCACGCCCTGCACGGTGACCAGCAGACGGAACCAGTCGCGCTCGGAGGAGTCGGCAAAGCCGTAGAGAAGGATCGCGTCCTCGCGCACCACCGTCTCCACCAGAACGCGGGCGTGCGCGGGCGGCCGTGGCAGGGCCGCCAGCGTGCGCGTGCTGGCCTGCACCAGGTAGCCCACGCCGCCGACGTCGACGATGCACGCGCCAGCGTCCAGGCTGTCCACCCGGCCCGTGAGCAAAGCGATCATCTAAATACCGTGAGCAAAGCGATCATCTAGATACCGTGAGCAAAGCGATCATTTAGATATCGTGAGCAAAGCGATCATCTAAATATCGTGAGCAAGCGATCATCTAAAAACCGCGAGCAAGGCGATCACGCTGTCACGGCGGAACGCGCGAGCACGATGTTGGTGGCGCGGTGGTGGGCGTGGCAGATGGCAACCGCCAGGGCGTCCGCCGCGTCCGCACGGCGCAGGGTGGCACCAGGCAGCAGGCGGGCCACCATGTGGGCCACCTGCGCCTTGTCCGCGTTGCCGTTGCCGACCACCGAGCGCTTGACCATCTTGGCGCCGTACTCGGTCACCGCGAGTCCGGCCAAGGCGGGGGCCAGCAATGCCACCCCGCGCGCGTAGCCCAGCTTCAGCGTCGCCGCCCCGTTGCGGTTGACATAGGTCTCCTCCACCGCCGCCTCCCCCGGACGGTGCAGAGCGATCAGCGCGGTCAGCGCCTCGTAGAGAGCGCGCAGGCGGTCCGGCACGGCCATGTCGTTGTCGGTCGCGATCACGCCGTCCGCCACGTGGCGCAGCCGGTTGCCGTCGCTCTCGATCAGGCCCCAGCCGGTGAAGCGCAAGCCGGGGTCCAGCCCGAGCAGCCGCATCCCTATCCAGCCAGGCGGGCGAGCACGGACTCGGAGATGTCGTAGTTTGCGAACACCGTCTGCACGTCGTCGTTCTCTTCCAGCGCGTCGATCAGCTTCAACACGGAGGTGGCGCGCTCCTCGTCGAGGGGAACGGTCGTGCTCGGTCGCCAATCCAAGCGGGCCTCCTCCGGCGCGCCGAAACTCTGCTCCAGCGCGTCGCGCACGGCGAACAGCGTGTCGGTGCCGCAGATCACCTGGTGGCCGTCGTCGTCGCGCACCACGTCGTCCGCGCCGGCCTCGATCGCAGCCTCCAGCATGGCGTCGTCGGTGGCCGCCTCCGGCCTGTAGGTCACCACGCCGACGCGCGAGAACATGAACGAGACAGAATTGGTCTCGCCCAGCGCGCCGCCGTGCTTGCTGAAGGCGGAGCGCACGTCGGACGCGGTGCGGTTGCGGTTGTCGGTCAGCGCTTCCACGATCACCGCGACGCCGGCGGGTCCGTAGCCCTCGTAGCGGACTTCGGAGAAATCATCGCCCGCAGCGGCACCCGCCGCCTTCCTGATCGCGCGCTCCACCGTGTCGCGGGTCATGTTCTGCTTGTAGGCGGTGGTGACGGCAGCGCGCAGGCGTGCGTTGGCGGCCGGGTCGGGCAGGCCCTGCTTGGCGGCGACGGTGATCTCGCGCAGCAGCTTGGCGAATTGCCGCGCGCGCCGTGCGTCCTGGGCACCCTTGCGGTGCATGATGTTTTTCGCGTGACTGTGGCCGGCCACTTCAAGCCTCTTGTCTGGATACGCGCGGCTTAGCAGAGGCATCCAGGCGTTTGAAGACGGCAGTTCTGACCTGAGCGGCGGCGCTACTCCACGATCGTGCCGGCAAAATTGTCGAACGGGTCGAACGTGGCGCTGAACGAAGCCTGCTGGAAGTTGCCGGGGAAGATTCGGGCGGGAATGCGGTCGTTCTTGACCACACCGGCCATGGTGCTGGTGAATGTCAATGTCAGGGCCGCGTCGTCACCGAAAGCGTAGGTCAGCAAGGTGATCGAATAGTTGCCGTTGTTATTGATGGCGACATAGACGTCATCGAACAGGCCAAGCACCTGCACACCGTTGATGGTGGCGGCCAGGATTGGTGACGGCAGGTTGTAACCAGGTCCGCCGTAATACATCGTCACGTGATTTTTCTGCGAGAAGGCGGGAAACGAAGGATCGACCGTAATGGAAATCGGTATGATGCTGCCGATGGAGGGAATCTTCGGACCGGTGCCGCTGGTCACTCGGGCGTAGAAAAAATAGTTGGCCTGGGACGGGGTTGACGCCGCCTTGGCGCCACCCGCAAGGGCCATGCCGACAAGTGCGCCGGCGGCGCAAATTCTGAAAGACATGGCTGGCTACTCCGGGTTGCCGACATTGGCTACTCCGGGCTGCCGACCAGCACGCAGCCAGAATAACTTTCAACATTTCCGCAATGCACCTGTCAGGCAAATGAATTATGCGCGAGCAACGTTTCGGGGCTGGCGGCAGCCTTGCCTGACGGTGGATGAGCCGTTGAGCGGCGCAGCCGTGCTGCCAACCGCACTGCCAGGGCCACGATGGTCAAGGTCGGGTTGGCCTGGCCGGAGGTCGAAAACACCGCGCTGCCGGCGATCCACAGGTTGCGCACGCCGTGCACGCGGCATTCGGCGTCCACCACGCCGTGCCTGGGGTCGGCGGACATGCGTGCGGTGCCGATATGGTGGCCGCCATAGGCGCCGTCGCGCAGCAGCGCCTCCTCCAGCCCGTCGTCGTCCCAATCGAGCCGGGCGGCGGAGGAGGCGGCAAGGTCGGCCGCCAGCGCGTGCAGCCCCGCCCTCACCGTCTCGATGTCGGCCGGCAAGTGGCGCCAGTCCACGCGAAGGCGCGGCAGACCGAGCGCGTCGTAGCCGCCGGCAAGGGTCACCCTGCTTTGCGGGTTGGGGAACTGCTCGGCATGGACGTCCAGGCTGTAAACGCCGCCGGGCGGGCGCACGACGATGGACGGGTATTTGCGGGCCGCCAGCGTCCGGTGGCGCAGCCAGTGCAGCAGGAAGCCGGCGGTGTGCAGAGGGGTCGCCGCGATGTTGGCGGCGTGGCGGGCGAGCGCTGCCGGCCCGCCCTGCGCACCGTCCTGCAGGCGGGTCGCATATTCAGGCGTGACGAAGGGGGCAGCAAGTCGCAGGGCGGACAGCGCTCCGCTGCGATGCGAGGGGTCGGTGATGCGAGGGTGGTGCAGGCGGACGACCATGTTGCCGGATCGCAACCGCCTCTGCGCCGCCTCGGTCAAGGCGAAGCGCCGCCGGCAATAGACGCCCTCTGGCGAAACCGCGTAGCCGTGCTCCACCCGCCCGGACGGGCGCAGCGCGCCGAGCGTGCCGGCGAGGTGGCACATGTAGGTGCGGCCGACCCGGTCATGCGCGTTGCCGATCCCGGCAGGATTCTGGCGCCTGGAAGCGAGCAGCAGGCGCGGTATCTCCAGCCCGCCCATGGCCAGCACAAAATTGCCCGCCAGCACCGTCAACCGGCGGCCGGACAGGCTGCGAACGACGAGGCCGGTCACCGCGTGCCCGTCTTCGCCTGTGCGGATTTCTACCGCGTTGGCGTGCAGCAGGACGCGGATGTTCTGTGCGGCGGCCAGGCGGGCGCGGTAGCGGGCGGCGAAATCGGTCGGGCAGCTGAAGCGTTCGAGGCCGGCATCGGAGAACTGCCCGGGACGAAAACTCTCCAGGATCGGCGGCATGCCGCCGGGCGCCGTGTAGGCGAAGTCGCCCGCCTCGCAGAGCCCGTTGGCGGCCGGGTAGTAGGGCGCCAGGTCCTCCGGCCCGATCGGCCAGCCGGACAGGGCCACCCAGTCGCGGACGGTGAAATCGATCGGGTCGAGCGGCATGCACCGGCCGCCCCACAGCGTGGTGGCGCCGCCGAACCGCCGCGGGCGATAGCGGTGCGGCGGAGGATGGCGGCAGCCTGGGGCGAGCTCGCCCTCGGCCAGCGCCTGGCTCGCCGGCTCGGACCGCTGCCCGCCCGCTTCCAGCAGCAGCACCTGGGTGGCCGTACCCTCGAACTGCAGCGCAACCGCGATGCCGGCGGCGCCGGCGCCGACGATGCACAGATCCGCGTGCAGGGTGCCGCCTGTTTCGAGGGCGTCGACGTCGAGGATCATATGGCCAGCCTGGCTGCGGTGACACGGATCGCGTCCTCGTCGGACGTGCGGACGATGCCGAGCATACGATCGGCCAACTCGGGGTCGAGGCGCATGCGCTGGCCGAACAGTCTTGCCAGCGAGGGCGTCAACGGATCGGGCAGCCAGCCGGGTTCGCGCTGCCGCGTGGCGAGCCTGGCCGCCTGCAGCACCGGCGCGCATGCCCGCTCGAGCAGCAGGCGGCGGGCGGTCAGGCGCCTGACCGGGGTGGCCCCGAGCGCGCGGGCGAAAGCGATCAGGAATGCGTTCCAGGTGAGCGGGCGTGCGGTCGCCAGGTTGATCGGGCCGGCGGCCCGCGGGCGCAGCAGGGCTGCGACGACGCCGGCGCCGAGGTCGGGCTCGTAGGTCAGGTTGCAGAGGCCGTCGCCGGCCGGGCCGAGATCGCCGAGGCGTCGGGCGCGCAGCAGGCGGGCGATGCGGTGCGCCCACTGCACGCTGCCCGGACCGAACACCAGGCCGGCGCGCAGGATCACCGACTGGCCGCCGGCGGCGGCGAAGGCTTCGACCTGAGCCTCGCAGGCGATCTTGGCCCCTTCGTAGGGGCTGGGGTCGGTCGCCAACGGGGCGGTCTCGCCGATCGTGCCGGATGCCTGCCCGCCATAGACGGCCATGCTGCTGATGTGGACCAGGCGGCGCACGCCGGCTTGCCTGGCCGCGTTGCACAGGGCGCGGGTGGAGGCGGACAGGGTTTCAGGCGGGCCGCCGACCGCGTTGACGGCCAGGCTGCAGCCGTGCAGGGCGCCGGCGAGGGCGTGTGCGTCGGTCGCGTCGAGCAGCCGCGCGTCCGGCATGGCGGGGCATGCGCGGCGCAGGCCGGCGATGCCGCGCAGGCCAGGATGGGCGCTTATGGCGGCAAGGATGGCCTGGCCCACCGGGCCGCCGGCGCCGACCACCAGGACCTGCTCGGTCATCGGGCGCTCCGCACGGTCAGGCGGACGCGACGCAGGCGGGTTCGGCGGCTTCGGCCATGGCGCCCGCCGCGCTCTAGAGGGCCTGCAGTGCCGCGGCCGGTATGGCGATGTCCAGCCTCTCGGCAAAGCAGCGCCTGGCCTGGGCGCCCAGGCGCTGGCGGGTGGGCTCGTCGTCGACCAGCCAGGCGATGGCTTGGGCGAGTGCGGCGGCGTCGCCCGGCGGCACCAGCACGGCGTTGACGCCGTCCTCCAGGAACTCGGGGATCGCGCCCACCGGCGTCGCGACGATGGCCAGGCCGCGCGCCATCGCTTCGAGGATGGCGACCGGCATGACCTCGTGGTGCGACGGGAGCACCAGGATGCCGGCATCCGACAGGGCGCGCGACGTCTGCGCACCGTCGAGCCAGCCAGGCATGGCGATGCGGGCGCCGAGGCCGGCGGCCGCGATGCGGTCGGCGTAGGGCGCGCCGTCGCCGTCGCCGGCGATGGTGGCGGTCCAGGCGCGCGAGGCGAGCGGCGCAGAGGACAGCGCGGAGATCAGTTCGGGCACGCCCTTGCGCGCGCCGATCCGGCCGAGGAACAGGATGCGCACCGGGCCGCCCGGCGGCACAGCGGGCGGCGAGGCGGGCACGCCGTTGAGGATGACGCGCACGCGATGCGGCGGGATGCCGAGGAGCGTGACGAGGCGGCGGCCCCAGTGGCTGCCGATGACGACGATGCAGCCCGCGCCGGCGATGGCGGCGCGCAGGGCGGCGCGCGCCGGCGCCGGCAGCCCTGCGTAAAAATCGAAGAAATCCGCGCCGTGCAGGTGCAGGATGACGGGCGTTCCGAGCAGGCGGGCGAGGGCGCAGAGCGCCGCCTTGCGCAGCGCGCTGCCGCGCGTGGTCATGTGGACGTGCGCGCAGGCGACGCCGCCGGTCAGCCGGCCCCAGAGCAGGACTGCGAGCGCGCCAGCAAAATGGACGGCGGCCGATGCAGCGCCGCCGCTGCCGCGGGTGTCGACGACGCGGACGGGCATGCTGGCCGGGTCACGATCCCACTCGGCAATCAGGTAGCGCAGCAGCGTGCCGACGCCGCCGGACACGTGGCTCAGCCCGCCGCCGGCAAAGATCAGCACAGTCTTGCATGGCTGCCCCAGCACCAATAACGTTCCGCTATCAAACCGACACGCACCCTACGGGCGACGATGCAAACACGCAACACATTCATGGCAGGGCGTCTGGGGGGGGCGGCACGCCTCACCCGGCTCTTGCTGCTGCTTTGCACCCCCGCCTCCGCCGCCGACCCATGGCTATCGCCGTTCGCCCGAGACTCCCCCTGGAACACCCCGATCAGCCGTTTCGCAGCGTTCTCGTCGAACGATGACCCAAGGACGAAGGACCTGCTAGCCGGCCGGGCGCTGATCCATGCCGGGCGATGGGGGATGCCGCTATACCTGGCCAAGCCGTCCGACCCATGGGTTGAGGTGCGGGACGAGGAGAACGACCGGTCGTTCCGGGTGCAGGTGCCTCCGGGGGCGAGGCCCGACCCCATGGGGGACGGCCACATGTTCGTCGTGCAGCCCGACCATGGCACCGTGATGGAGATGTATCGGGCGCGCATCGGCGCCGGGGTGATCGTGGCGCGGCGGGCGTTCCGGGTGGATCTGCGCGGGCCTGGGTTCTTCCTGAGGGACGGGCGGTTCCCTGGCGTGCGCGCGATGGATGCGAGCGGCTTTGGCGGGGTGCTGCGGGCGTGGGAGCTGCGGGCCGGGTTGATTGCCCACGCGCTGACGTTTCTGCTGCCGTACAGCCGGCTGCAGCACGGTCCGGTCTGGCCGTCCGGCAGGGAGGATTTCTGGGGGTTTCGCGACTATTCCGGACACGTGCCGATCGGGACGTTGGCGGCGATCCCGCCTTGGGTGCGGGTGGACAGTCTTGGGTTGTCTCCCTCGGGCAAGGCGCTGGCGCGGGCGCTGCAGGACTATGGCGCTTATTGCGACGACAGCGTGGGCACTGACGGCCTGGTGATGACGGCCGAGGGCGCTGCCGAGGAAATGCCTGAGCTGGCCGCGCTGCGACGTGATTTCCCGACGATACGGGACCAGTTGCGCGTCGTGGTCGCGCCCCGCAACAACCAGGCATCGTCTCAAACCGACCGGCGCTGACTTCGGAACGCTCGCGGCTCGAGCGTGAACTACCTCGCGACGATCACGGCGATACGGCCGCTCCATCGGCGGCGACGGCGGCTCCTGCCCCGCCGCGCACGTCGTGGGCGCCGAACAGGTGCGCGCCGGCTTCCGGGCGCGCGTTCAGCGGCAGGAAATCGCCCCCGTCCAGCTCGCCAGAGGCCAGCGCCGGTGCGCCTGCCAGGATGCCCTCGGCACAGCCCCAGTATTCTGCGTCCTTAAAGCGGTAGCCCCGCTGCGTCAGCAGCGCCCTTGTGTCCGGCGACAGCGCGCCGCGTTCCAGCAGGACGAGGTCGGGCGTGCCCTGCTCGTGGATGCGCGGGGCGTCCACCGCCTCCTGGATCGTCATGCCGTGGTCGATCACGTTGACGATGGCTTCCAGCGTGATGGTGATGATCCGGCTGCCGCCGGGCGAGCCGATCACCATCACCAGGCGGCCGTCTCGGGTGATGATGGTGGGCGTCATCGAGCTGAGCGGGGTTTTGCCGGGGGCGATCGCGTTGGCGGCGCCCTGCACCAGGCCGAACATGTTGGGCGTGCCCGGCTTGGAGGTGAAATCGTCCATCTCGTCGTTCATGACGATGCCGGTATGGCCGGCCACCTTGCCGGCGCCGAACCAGTTGTTCAGCGTGTAGGTGACGGAAACCGCGTTGCCGGCCGCATCCACCACCGAATACTGCGTGGTCTGCGTGCCTTCGGCCTTCGGCACCGGGATCTGCGCGGTGGCGGTGGCGCGCTCCGGGTCGACGGCGTGGCGGACGGCGTCGGCATGGGCCGGGCTGATCAGCTCGGCCACCGGGTTGTGGTAGAAATCCGGATCGCCCAGGCGGTTGTTGCGGTCGATGAAGGCGTGGCGCATCGCCTCCGCCAGGACGTGCACCTCGGCGGCACTGTGAAAGCCCAAGGCGTGCACGTCGTAGCCCTGCAGGATCTGCAGGATCTCGCACAGCACGACGCCTCCGGAGCTCGGCGGCGGCGCGGAGATCACGTGGTAGCCGCGGTAGTCGCACTCCACGGGGGGCATCTCGCGCACCTTGTAGGCGGCAAAATCGCGCTCGCTCAGCTTGGCGCCGCCGGCCTGCGCGGCTGACGCGATCTCGTGCGCGGCGCTGCCGTGATAAAAGGCGAGGTCGGGGCCGCGGTCGGCGATCTCGCTCAGCGTGTGGGCCAGGTCGGTCTGCACCAGCCTGTCGCCGGGCTGCAGCGGGTCGCCGTGGCGCAGGAAGATCGCGGACGCCGCTTGATCCGGGCGGAGCTCCGGGGTGGCGACCTGGAAGATGCCGGCGTCGCCCTGGGTGAGGGTGAAACCGTCATGGGCGAGCGCGATCGCGGGCGCCATCAGGGCCGCCCGCTCCCAGGTGCCGTAATGCACGCGGGCGTATTCCAGGCCGGCGGGCGAACCGGGGGTCGCCACCGACGACCAGCTCGACGTGGACATGCCTGGCACGACGTTGCCCTGCGCATCCTGGAACATGGCGGCGGTGGCGCTCAGCGGCGCCTTTTCGCGGAAGTCGATGAATGTCGTGCGCCCGTTGGCCAGGCGCAGCGTCATGAACCCGCCGCCGCCGAGGTTGCCGGCTTCGGGATAGGTGACGGCCAGCGCGTAACCCACGGCGACGGCCGCATCCACCGCGTTGCCGCCGCGCCGCAGCACGTCGGCGCCCACGTCGGAAGCGAGATGCTGGGCGCTGACGACCATGCCGCCGCGCGAGGCGACGGGGGCCGGGTCGGCGGCAAAGGCCAGGGTCGGGGCGAGCAGCAGGGGGAGCAGGATGCGCATGGGCAAGGCTTAGCGCGCGCCGCGCCGCGGGTCACGCGGGCAGCCCCCACGGGTGTGCTGTCAGCACGTGCAACCGGTGGCGCAGCGGCGACTGTTTCGGCACGCTACCGTCTGGTAACGTCCGGCCCGGACCAGGTCGGGGATTGCAACCCGCGCAAGGAGGGTACCCGGATGACCGATGATGCGGCAGAGGCCCAGCGGGAACAGTCGGTGAGGGCACGGCCCGACGGCACCGGCCGGCGCCTGGCCTGGGCGCTGGTGCTGTGCGGGGTTGGCGCCACCGGTGCTGCCGCAGCGGGGACGGGCTATGTCGGCATCCTCGGGGGCGGTCCGGTCTATAAGGGCGTCGCCGGCAACGTCGCCGAACTCAAGACGTCCGGGTTCAACGAGCTGATCGTCTGGAGCGTCGAGGTCGGCAGCACCGGCGATCTGAACCTCAACGCAGAGTTTCCGCTGACGTCGTCGGGCGCCTATGTCGGCGACCAGACCCACCCTCGCTTCCCCGCCGACCTGGCGAAGATCAAGCAGGGCACGGTGACGCGCGTCACGCTCAGCATCGGGTCGTCCAACTACGGCGATTGGGAGAACGTCAAATCGCTGGTCGATGCGCAGGGCACCGGGCCGGACAGCATCCTCTACAAGGATTTCGCAGCGTTGAAAGCGGCGCTGCCGGTCGACGCGATCGATTTCGACGACGAGAACAGCTACGACTCCGCCTCCACCATCAAGTTCGCGGTCATGCTGGGCAGGCTTGGCTACCACGTCACCATGGATCCCTACACCAACGCCGGGTACTGGACGTCCGTGGTGTCGGCCATCAATGGCAGGCGCCCCGGAACGGTGGACGGCATCCACCTGCAGACCTATGCGGGCGGCGACGGCAACAGCCCCTGCTCCGGCTGGGATTTCGGCAGCGTGCCGGTCTATCCGGGCGTGTCCGACCAAAGCTCGGCACCGCCCGAAAAGACGCCGCTGCAGGCAAGGGCCGCCATGCAGCACTGGCACACGCAATGCGGCATCACCGGCGGCTGGCTATGGATCTACGATCAGATCGCAGGCACCGGCCAGGTGCGTAAATACGCGCACGCGATCACCAGCGGCGTCGGCGGAGCGACACGGTAGGGGGTGCTGGACCCGGCGGCTCGACACGGCCGCTGGCGGATGGCTCGAACGGCTTCGATTCTGTCTTCCTCCTCTCGGCTGCCGGTCGAGATGGCGCGCGCGGGGTGCAAGCCGAGTTGCAGGTGTTCGAAGGGCTGTCGCAGGCGCGATGCAACGCCGGTCCGTTCGCGCCGGTGACCCGCGAGGCTTTCCTGGAGATCACCCGCTTCGACGCGCATCTCCGCCGTGACCCGCGCATGATCGCTTCAGGTTGATCCTCAACCACGATGACATGCTCGCCAGGACAAGAGCTAGCTTCGGCTACCGGAAGCGGTCAGGATCAAGCTGACGCTACCACGGACGTTGTACCCATCTGGGCTGCCACGATCGGTGGGTGCCCGTCGTCTGCCGGGCCGCCCTTACGAAGTTCGGCTGCCTGGTCGAAGATGTAGGTGGCGTCGAGACGTCAAGCGGACGTCTTTCCCATTCAGCACGTTCGACACGATGCGGTGCTCGACCCCGGGGTCGAATGGGCGAACCAGCGCGTCACTGGCGATTGTTCAGCAGCGGGTTCACGTTGTAGGAGAAGCCCCAGTTGACCGGCACGAATTGCTGCACGTGCTGGTTGAACCAGACATAGACCCTGGCGATGCCGGTTCTTGGCACGTAGACGATGTCGAACGGCGCCAGGCGCACGTCGGCGGCAGGGTCGCGGCCGGTCACAGCGGCGCGATAGTCCGCAGACAGGACCTGAGGCGTGTCGCCGGACCCGCGGCGGAGGATGAAGACGTGGCCGTCATCGCCTGTGGTGCGCAGGCCGCCGGCGCGGGATACCGCCTGCACCATGGTCAGCGGTGCGCCGATCGAGGTGAACTCGCCGGGCGAGACGACCTCGCCGCCCACGTAGACCCGTGCGGGTGCGGCCGATTTCACCTCCACGGCGAGCTGCGGGTTCTTCAACTCGGCGGCGTACACGCGGCGCAGGTCGGCGGCGATCTCGTCCGGCGTGCGGCCGGCGGCCGGCACCGATTGCGCCAGCGTGGTCGTCACCCGGCCGTCCGGTCGGACGGTCACCTCCTCGTCGAGCTCCGGCGCCATGTAGAGGCGCAGGCCGAGCACGTCGCCGACCTGGACGCGGTAGGGCTCCGGCGCCTCGGCCCGCGGCACCGGCGGCAGCCCTGGGGCTACCGCAACGCAACCGCCCAGAGCGAACACGGCAAGCAACTCCGGAAGCCAGCGGCAGGACATTCTGCGACCGTAGCAAACTACCGCCTGGGATCAAAGGGCGTTGCTACCCTGAGTTGATCAGGCGGTCGGCCTTTGTGCGGATTGCGTGTACCAGCGGACACAGGCCTGTGCCGGCGATCTCCGGGTGGTCGGCCAGGTAGGCCGCCGTGTCGAACCAGGGGCCAGGGTCGGCGCCGCGCGGCGCGCCCACCAGCACGTAGTGGAACACCGGGTCGACCGACGCCTCCTGCGCCAGTTCCGGCGTCGCCGCCACGTACCAGGCGGCATCGAACAGCCGGCTGGCGCGCACCAGGGCCGTGTCTGCCAGGATGGCCGGCTGCGGCGTCCGCCGGCGGGCCCGGAGGCGCAGTCCTGGCCAGATACGCCAGGCAGGCGCTTGCGGCAGGGTGACGGGCGGGGCCGGGCTGCGCCAGGCGTTCAGACGCGGCAGGTCCCTGGCCAGGGCGGCCGGCGTGTCCCGCGCGGGGTCGGACACCAGCGCGCGTGCCCAGAGGCGCAGGCCGTCCCACCCCGAATCGGCCTCCTGAAGCGCCTGGACAGCTTGGCGGGCAGCGTCGTGCTGCCCGGCCAGACGCGCGGCTTCGGCCAGCAGTCCGTCGACCTCGGCGCGGCGGGCGGCGAGCGCCTCGCGCGTTTCGGCCAAGGCGGCGTCCGCCTCCGCCAGCCGCGCGCGAAGGCCGGCTTCGAGCTCCCTGGCCGGACTCGCCGGGGCGTGCGCGGGATCGGCCGGCGGAGGCCCCGATTGCAGCCGCTCGGCAAAGGCGGAGAGCTCGCTCTCGGCGGCCGTTGCCGCTCGGTCGACCAGGAACGCTCCCGGCGAGACGAAGCTTGCGTCGAACTCCACCACCGGCTGGTAGCCGAACTCGGCGAACACCTCGAACCACTCGGAGAGTTGCGGCAGGGCAGGGCCGTCAGGGGCGCCGCCCGGCCCGAGCGGCAAGGGGGCGAACAGCAGGCGTTCGCTGGCCTGGGAGAGGGCGTCCACCATCTGCCGCGTGCCGTCGTCCGCGGCCGAGCCGGGGGACGCCAGCAGGATGGCGAGGTCGCACCCCTCCGGCGCCCGGCCGCCAGCGAACACGCTTGCGGCCGAGCCTTCCGCTTCCAGCTCGGCGGCGAGCGATTGCGCACCCTCGCCCACGACCAGGACGGAGACCAGCATCAGCTCGTTGACCAGCCTGGACGCGATCATCGGCATGCGGGCGCCGGCTCGCGCCTCGGCGGCGCTGCTGTAAAGATATCAGTCACGGAACGCTCTCGATGGAGAAGGGAAAGACAGGGTCATAGGGGGAGGGCAGCTCGGGTGCCATGTCGGCCCTTTCGCGGGAGGACAGCAGCTCCAGCAGCAGCTCCTGCGGCTGCGACCGGCCGGCGCGCAGGGTCGCGGCGTGCAGCCGGCTTTCGGCGCCGGACGGCCAACGGGCGAGCACGAAGCGGAACAGCCCGTCGACGAAGCGCGACTCCCCCATCGCCGCCAGGTTGGCCTCCGCGTTCAGGCAGGCAGGGCGGGCCAGCAGATCGGCCGTGGTCCATTGCCTGACGGCCGCGACCAGCATCTCGACCGTGCAGGCGCGCACATCATCCAGCACCGGCACGTCGACCGGGATGGCGGCCTCGCTGCCGGTGCGCGGCAAATGCAGCCGCATGGTGCAGGGTCCCGGCGGGAGCGCTTCGCGCAACCGTGCCTGGAACCCGTAATGGCCGTGCCCGATACCCGCGAGCAGCAGGTCCGCCCGGTAATCGCCGGCGACCGCCTCTGCCAGCAGGCGTCCCTCGTGCAGGGCCTGGACGTGGCAGGGCACGGCCGCGCCGCGGTCCCGCAGCCAGCCATGGATCACGCCGTCGGACGACACGACATCGATTCGGCCTTCGATCAGGGAGGCGTTCCGTTGCTGATGCTGACGCTTATCGTTGTAGCCGATTTGTGAGAGTCTGCCTCACCTCTCCAGCGCATGGAACACCCCGATGGACACCCTGCCCGGCTGGGAAACCGTCTCGGCCGCCATACTGAGCTGCCCTGGCCCGCTGCGCCGGCACACCGCATCCCTGGTGCCGCTGGGCGAGCTGGCCCTGCCGCAGGTGCTGCTCGGCAGCGAGTCGCAGCTTCTCGCCTTCGCTGCGGCGGCGTCAGGATTGTCGGGACGGCTGTTCTTCGCGCCGATGCCGGAGATGTTCCCCGGCCGGCCGAGCGTGCGGGCCGCACTGGCAGGGGCCGGCGGAGCGGCGCGTGGCGGCGGTCTGGCGCGGCCCGTGCACCTGCGGTTCGGCAGCGTCCGGGCGGCCCGCGTGCTGAAGGGAGTGCGCAACGCCTGCGTCGTGGCCGAGGCTGGGGGTGCCGCGCCGCTGACGGCCAGCCATCACCCCTTCGCCTCCGGCATGGTGCTTCCGGCCGCGATCCGCCGGCTGTTCGTCTACGGCCCGTCCGAGCGCCCGAGGGTGATTGGCGGGCAGGCCATACCGGCCTCCCTGCTGCCAGCATCCTGTGTCACGGCCGACATACCGGCCGACATGGCGACGCGTCGCAGCCATAGGCAGGGCGCCGATGCCGGGCTGGACCTTATATCGCTCTCCGAGTTCCGCTCGCTCGCCTGGGCGGCGGGTCCCGTGCGGGCGCGCATGGGGCGGCTGATGGCAGGCGTCGGATATGCTCCGGTGGTGCTGCTGCCGTGGAACATGGACCATCCCGGCAGCATCGTGCCCGCCCTGCTGGCGCGCCTGGCCCGGCTTCACGCGCCGGATGGCGCGGCAGGCGCCGCCCTGGTGCCGCGCATCGTCCTGCTGCCGTTCAACTATGTCGGCCAGACGGGCATCATCCGCCAGCTGATCAGCAGCGTGCGGGAGGCGGCCCACACGCCAGACGGGGCGCTTGCGAACATCTTTCTGGCCCGCACCGGCACGATGGACGCGGTGGCCCTGCTCAGGAGCCTCGCCACCTGCGCCTGGGTCGACGGCAACGATCCGGAACACTGGTGGACGCTGGCCAGGCTGCAAGCCTGCGGCGTGGAGACGATCCTGATCGACCCCTCGCACGCCGCCGCGCCGGGCGTCCGGCTGCATGCCGACGAGGCGGTCTGGGTGGAGGCGGAGACGCGCTGCGGCACGCTGACCTTCCCGGCCTGGTTGCCATCCCTGCGCGCGCTGCCCGATCTGCTGCGGATGACCGCGCGCCGGCCGGCGGCGCCAGCGCCTCGTCCACGCAGCCGCCGGCCGGCCCGCCTGCGGGCGGAGGCCACCGCTTGACACGCGGCGACCCGGTCGAGCGTTTCGGCGCGGCGCTGCGCGCCCGCGACGCCACGCTGTATTTCGACGTCTCCCCCCTGCTGGAGCGGCAATGGACGGGCATCCCGGTGGTGGCGGCCGGGCTTGCCTCCGCCCTGCTTGCCAGGCTGCCCGAGCGGCTGCGCTTCTTCCTCGACCTCTCGGTGATCGATCGCGACGCCGTGGCCGACGCCCTGCACAGGAACTCCGGACTGTTCCTCAAGCGCGAGGTCGCGTCCGGACGCGCCTGCACGGGCCTGCTGCCGATCCTGCAGCGCGGCGCCAGGCAGCGGGCGGGGCGCACGGTCGGCCTGTTCCCGTCGGTCAAGCAGGTGCGCCGGCTGTTCGACGTCGAATGCAGCGTGTTCCACGACCTGTCCACCCTGGTGCTGCCCTACTTCCACATCAAGGGAAACGTCGACCACCACATGGAGGCGATGATGGCCGACATCGCCTCCAACGACCTGGTCGTGGCCGTGTCCGCCGCGTCGCGCGACGACCTGGCGGCCTATCTCGGCGTCGACCCCGGGCGGATGGTGGTGGCGCATAACGGGGTGGCCTGGCCCGAGGGCTATGCGGTGCGCGCGGCCAACGCGCTCTCGCCGGCCGGTGCAGAGCCCTATTTGCTGATCCTGGGCACACGGGAGCCGCGTAAGAACGTCAGCCTGGTGTTCGACATGCTGGAGCGGGCGCCCGAGCTGCTGGACAGCCACCGCTTCGTGTTCGCGGGCAAGATGGGCTGGCTGGAGGAGCAGCACAGCCTGCCGCACGGGCTGGAGGCGGCGCGCGCCGCCGGGCGCATCGTGTTCACCGGCTTTGTGGCCGACGCCACGAAATACCTGCTGCTGGCCGGCGCGCAGGCGACGCTCTACCCGTCCCTGTTCGAGGGGTTCGGCCTGCCGGTGCTCGAAAGCCTGTCCGCCGGCACACCTTGCGTCGCGTCCTGGAGTTCCAGCATCCCCGAGGTCGGCGGCAGGCTGTGCAGCTACTTCGACCCGCTATCGGCCGCGGACATGCACAGGGCCGTGCTGGAGATCCTTGCCCGCCAGCGCAGCGAGGGGGCGGCGCTGGCGGCCGCCTGCCGGGCCCACGCCGCCCGGTTCAGCTGGGAGGCGGCCCTGGCCAGCATCCTTGACCGCCTGGAACCGCTGCTGCATGGCCGTCGCACGTCGTAGCCCTCGGCGCAGCACTGCCATGCCGACATGGCATCTCGGCCCCGGCCACCCAATTCTGGCGACTGACGACTGAAAGCTGACACCTGAGTCATGGCCGCGTTCTTCGAAGAAAAGGTGCTGACCGTTCATCATTGGACGGACAGCCTGTTCAGCTTCACCTGCACGCGCGATCCGGCCTTCCGCTTCAAGAGCGGACAGTTCTCCATGATCGGGCTGATGGTCGACGAGCGTCCGCTGTTGCGCGCCTACTCGATGGTCAGCGGCCACTGGGAGGAAACGCTGGAGTTCCTTAGCATCAAGGTGGCGGACGGTCCGCTGACCTCCCGCCTGCAGCACATCGTGCCGGGCGATGCCGTGCTGATCGGCCGCAAGCCGGTTGGCACCCTGCTGGCCGAGACGCTGCTGCCCGGCCGCACGCTCTACATGCTCGGCACCGGCACCGGCCTCGCACCGTTCATGAGCCTGATCAAGGACCCCGACACCTACGAGCCGTTCGAGCGTGTGGTGCTGGTGCACGGCTGCCGCACGGTGGCGGAGCTCGCCTACCAGGCGCAGATCACCGAGGAGCTGCACGCCCACGAGCTGCTGGGCGAGTTCGCGCGCGAAAAACTGCTCTACTACCCCACCGTCACCCGGGAGCCGTTCGTCCATCAGGGCCGTGTGACCGACCTGATGTTCACCGGCAAGTTGCAGGCCGATCTCGGCCTGGAGCCGGTGGACCGCGCCCACGACCGCGTCATGCTGTGCGGCAGCCCAGGCCTGCTCGCCGATTACGGCGCCTGGTTCGAGCAGGGTGGCTGGGTCGAGGGCACCAACACCAGGCAGGGCGAGTACGTGATCGAGAAGGCGTTCGTGGAGAAGTAGGTCGCGGCCAGCGGCGGTTCAGTTCAGTTCAGTCAGGTGCCAGGCCGGTCGGTAGACGAGGCGGGACGACACCGCCGGAGCGAGGACAAAGTCCACGCCGATTGGACCATGGCTTGGCTGTCGTTGCCTGGCCAGTCTGGCGACGAGCCCAGCAAGCCGCCGCACAGCAGAGACATATCAGGCTCAAGCTCGACTGCAATGCGCGCCCTTTTGCGATTGGCTGCGTGCAGGGATGACCGGGGTGACCACTAGCGCAACGCCACACTTGAGCCGACGGACCAAGCCTGTGTTCGAGACAATCGTGCAGCGACGAACAGTTCCGCAAAGTCCCACTGTCACGGCCTGCTCGGTTGGTCCGGCTGTTCGTAGGCCCCGGACTGCCCGGGCGGCGCGGCGGCTTGCCAGTCGAGGGCTCGAGGGTGCAAGCACGCGCGCATCGCGGGCTGGAGGCACTCAATGGATGGACGCATCGCCACACGGTTGAAGGCGTTGGGCCTGTCGCTGCCGGCAGCGCAGCCCCCGGTCGCGACCTACGTCCCTTACGTGATCACCGGCAGTCTGGTGATCGTATCGGGCCAGTTGCCGATGATCTCCGGCAAGCTCGGCTGGACCGGCAAGCTCGGCCAGGCGGTGAGCCTGGATCACGGCGTGGCCGCAGCCCGGCAGTGCCTGCTGAACCTGCTGGCGCATGTCAGTGCCGCGTGCGAGGGCGACCTCGACCGGGTCGCGCGGATCGTGCGGCTCGGCGGGTTCGTCGCCTGCACGCCTGATTTCACCAGCCATCCCGCGGTCATCAACGGCGCCTCCGACCTGGCCGTCGAACTGTTCGGCGATGCCGGGCGGCACGCGCGCGCCGCGGTGGGCGTGCCCAGCCTGCCGCTGGACGCGCCGGTGGAGATCGACGGCATGTTCGAGATCGACCTGCCGGCCTGACCGTTCGCCCTGCTTGACCACGGAGCCACGATGAAACCTGCCCTCCTTCGCGCGGCCGTCCTGTGCTGCGCCTTGTTCTCCGGGGCCGTGCTGTCGGCGGCGGCCCAGATGCCGCCGCCGGCGCCCGCCAGGCTGGACAGCGAGCTGGCCCGCGCCTTCGCCCCGAAAGTAGACAGTTTCGACTACACGCGCCGCGAGGCGATGATCCCGATGCGCGACGGCGTGCACCTGCACACCGTGATCTACGTGCCGCGCGGCGCCAACCGCGCGCCGATCCTGCTGACGCGCACACCCTACGGCGCCGACGCCCGCTTCGGCGACACCAGCAGCGCGCATCTGGCGACCGTGATGGGCGACAACGACGTGGCCGACGAGCTGGTGACCCAGGACAACTACATACGCGTGATCCAGGACGTGCGCGGCAAGCACGGCTCGGAGGGCGACTACGTGATGACGCGCCCGCTGCGCGGCCCGTTGAACCCGACCGACGTCGATCACTCGACCGACACCTACGACACCATCGAATGGCTGGTGCACAACACGCCTGAGAGCAACGGCCGCGTCGGCATGCTGGGCATTTCGTACGACGGGTTCACCACGCTGATGGGGCTGTTCCACCCGCACCCGGCACTGCGCGCGGTGGTGCCGATCAACGCCATGGTCGATGGATGGCGCGGCGACGACTGGTTCCACAACGGCGCGTTCCGGCAGGACAGCCTCGTTTACGCCCATGACCAGGAGGCGACGCGGGGCAGCGACCTGAAATGGTGGTCGGACCATTACGACGATTACGACACCTGGCTCGCCGTCGGGTCGGCCGGCGAGATGGCGCGGCTGCACGGGCTGGACCAGGTCGGGTTTCCGGCAAAGCTGATGAGCCACCCGTCCTACGACGCGTTCTGGCAGGGCCAGGCGGTCGACAAGCTGCTGCAGAACGAACCGGTCAGCGTGCCGACGATGCTGGTGCACAGCCTGTGGGACCAGGAGGACATCTTCGGCAACATCGCCGTCTACAAGGCGATCAAGCCGAAGGATGCCGACAACAAGGTGTTCCTGGTGATCGGGCCGTGGTTCCATCACCAGGAGCGCCTGCAGGGGTTCGCCGTGGGGCCGATCGCCTTCGGCAGCGACACCGCCGCGCATTTCCGCCACGATCTGCTCAAGCCGTTCTTCGACCACTACCTCAAGGACGACGCCCCGCCGCTGGGCATCGCGCCGGTGGAGGCCTACGAAACCGGCACGAACACCTGGCGCGCTTTGAAAAGCTGGCCATCGGGCTGCGAGGACGGCTGCAGGATCGAGCACGAATCGATGTTCCTGCAACCGGGCGGCAAGCTCGGCACGTCGGCGGCATCGCCCGCCGTGCCCGGCTTCGACATGTACGTGGCAGACCCTGCCAAGCCGGTGCCCTATCTGCCCCGGCCGATCCACATAGAGGATGACGGCGCGCATAGCTGGCAGACCTGGCTGACCAGCGACCAGCGCGAGGTCGCCAGCCGGACCGACGTGCTGAGCTACGAATCCCCGGTGCTGACGGCGCCGCTGAAGATCAGCGGCGAGCCGGTCGCCAACATCGCCGCCTCCACCACCGGAACCGATGGCGACTTCATCGTCAAGCTGATCGACGTGTACCCCGAGGAGATGGGGCGCGACGCGCCGCTCGGCGGCTATCAGCTGATGGTGTCGGCCGACATCCTGCGTGCGCGTTACCGCAACGACCCGAGCAAGCCGGCGGCGATGCCGTCCGACCAGCGGCAGATGCTGAAGTTCGCTCTGCCCACGGCCAACCACGTGTTCCTGCCGGGCCATCGGGTGATGGTGCAGCTGCAGTCGAGCTGGTTTCCCCTCTACGACCGCAATCCGCAGACCTACGTGAAGAACATCTTCTTCGCCAAGCCCGCCGACTATCGACGCGCCACTATAAAGGTGTTCGATGCCGGTCCCACCGGAAGCTTCGTCGATCTTCCCGTCGTGCGCCGCTAGCTCCCTGTTCTGGCGAGCAGGTTCATCGTGGCTGAGGATCAACCGAAGCGATCATGCCCAAACGTCCGGCGCAAGCATATCGTCGGGCGACGCGGCGGGCGCGTCTGGTGGAGGGAAAGGGCGCTTTCGTCCGGATCGTATCGCCGCACGAAGCCTGGAATCGTTCCGCACGCAAGCTTTGCCTTTGGGACAGCCCGCCAAAGCGGTATAGGCTGCTCGGGTGCCGCGGGTCGCGCGGCGCCCCATATGCCGCCCGCAGCGCGGCATCGGCAGGCAGCCAGAGGAGCCGCAGCTTTTGGACGACCTTACGCCCGCCCTTCACGCGGCGCCCTATTTCGGTGACAGGGTTGATGCCGGCCGCGACCAGGAGGCGTTGCGCGCGCGCATCCTGGACAAGCTGACCTACGAGGTGGGCCGCGCGCCGGGCGAGGCCAGCCAGCGCGACTGGTTCGTGGCGGCCGCGCACACGATACGGGATTTCGTCGTCGAGCGCTGGCTGCCCTCGACACGGCCGGGCGCCGGCGGCGACAAGCGCGTCTACTATCTCTCGCTCGAGTTCCTGATCGGGCGTCTGCTCGCCGACACCGCCGGCAATTTGGGCCTGCTGGAGCCGATGCGCGACGCGCTGGCCTCGCTCGGCGCCGATATCGACCTCCTGGGCCGCGAGGAACCGGACGCAGCACTCGGCAATGGCGGGCTCGGCCGGCTGGCGGCGTGCTTCATGGACAGCATGGCCTCGCTCGGGATCCCGGCATTCGGCTACGGCATACGGTACGAGCATGGCCTGTTCCGGCAGGAGATCGCCGGCGGCGTGCAGCGCGAGCTGCCGGAGGACTGGCTCGCGGTCGGCAACCCCTGGGAGTTCGTCAGGCCGCAGGTGTCCTACGTCGTGGGGTTCGGCGGTTCCGTCTCGGCTATGACGGACCTCCAGGGAAGAACCAGCTACGCCTGGAACCCGGCCGAGATCCTGTCCGCCGTGGCCTACGACATACCCGTGGTCGGCGCCGCCGGCGCGCACGCCAACACGCTGCGGCTGTGGTCGGCGCGCGCGGCCGAACCGCTTCACCTCGACCAGTTCAACCGCGGCGACCACGTCGGCGCGCTGCGCGACCGCGTGCGTATCGAGGCCGTCTCCCGCGTGCTCTACCCGGGCGACGATTCGGAGGCCGGCCAGGAGCTCCGGCTGCGTCAGGAGTTCTTCTTCGCCTCCGCCTCGCTGCAGGATCTGGTGCGCCGCCACGTCTGCGAATACGGCAGCATCGCGACACTGCCCGACCACGCGGCCATCCAGCTGAACGACACGCACCCGGCCATCGCGGTCGCCGAGATGATGCGGCTTCTGGTCGACGATCACGCGCTGGAGTGGGCCGAAGCGTGGCGCGTCACGGTCGCGACCTTCAGCTACACCAACCACACTCTGCTGCCCGAAGCGCTGGAAACCTGGCCGGTTCCGCTGCTGGAACGCCTGCTGCCGCGTCACATGCAGATCATCTACCGGCTGAACGGCCAGCACCTGGAGGCGGCCAAGCGTGACGCCCACGCGACCGACGCGCAGCTTTCGGCGCTGTCGCTGATCGACGAAACCCACGGGCGCAGGCTGCGCATGGGGCACCTCGCGTTCATCGGCAGCCACGCGGTCAACGGCGTGTCGGCGCTGCATACGGAGCTGATGCGGCAAACCGTCTTTGCCGGGCTGCACGGCCTGTATGCCGATCGGATCAGCAACAAGACCAACGGCATCACGTTCCGACGCTGGCTGTACCGCGCCAATCCGGGTCTGACGCGCGTTCTGGTGGACAGGCTTGGCGAGAGGGTTCTGACCGACCCGGACAGCCTGGGCGACCTTGCGGCTTACGCCGACGACACGGGCCTGCAGAACGCGATCGCGGCGCAGCGGCTGGTGGCCAAGACCTCGCTGGCACGGCTGATACGCGACCGTATCGGCATCGCGGTCAGCACCGACGCAATGTTCGACGTTCACATCAAGCGGGTTCACGAATACAAGCGTCAGCTGCTCAACATCCTGCACGCGATCGCGCTCTACAACGTCATCCGTGCGCAGCCGACGAACGAGCGTGTGGCGCGGGTGAAGATATTCGCCGGAAAAGCCGCGCCAGGGTACCGCGTGGCCAAGCAGATCATCCGCCTGGCGCATGACGTGGCGCAGGTGATCAACAACGATCCCAACATCGGCGAAAAGCTGAAGCTGGTGTTTCTGCCGAACTACAACGTGACCCTGGCCGAGCACGTGGTTCCCGCCGCCGACCTCTCCGAACAGATATCCACGGCGGGGCTGGAAGCGTCCGGCACCGGCAACATGAAGCTGGCGCTGAACGGCGCGCTGACGATCGGGACGCTGGACGGGGCGAACGTGGAGATGCGGCAGCATGTCGGCGCCGACAACATATTCATCTTCGGCCTGACCGCCGACCAGGTGGCCGCCAGAAGCTCGGGAGACATGTCCGGCCACGCAGCCGTGGCCGCGTCCGCGGCGCTGGAGCAGGCCATCCAGGCGATCGCATCGGGCGTCTTCTCGCCCGACGAGCCTGGCCGCTATCGCGACCTGGTCGACGCCATGCTGCACAGGGACGTGTTCATGGTGACCGCCGACTTCGACAGCTACAACGCCAAGCAGGACGAGGTTGCAGCGCTGTGGCGCACGCCGGACCGTTGGTGGCGCACCAGCATCCTGAACATCGCAGGCATGGGGTGGTCCTCTTCGGACCGGACGATCGCCGAATATGCCTCCGACATCTGGGGCATCGCGCGCTAGCCTGGGTGATGTAGCCCGACCGACGTCGTTACGCGCCAGCTCGCCGGAGGCGCGCCCAACTCGGCGCACCAGCAGGAACGGAGCACACACGCATGGACCACGCGCCGCTTGCCCGCCATGCCATGGCCTATGTTCTCGCAGGGGGGCGCGGCAGCCGGTTGATGGAACTGACCGACATACGCGCCAAGCCCGCCGTCTATTTCGGCGGCAAGTCGCGCATCATCGATTTTGCCCTGTCCAACGCTCTGAACTCCGGCATCAGGCGCATCGGTGTCGCCACGCAATACAAGGCGCACAGCCTGATACGCCACCTGCAACGCGGGTGGAACTTCTTCCGCCCCGAACGCCGCGAGAGCTTCGACATCCTGCCCGCTTCCCAGCGCGTGACCGAAACCGGATGGTATGCCGGCACCGCCGACGCGGTTTTCCAGAACATCGACATCATCGAAAGCTATGCGCCGCGCTACATCGTTCTGCTTGCAGGCGACCACATCTACAAGATGGACTACGAGCCGATGCTGCAGCAGCATTGCGAGCAGCGCGCCGACGTGACCGTCGGCTGCATCGAGGTCGGCTCCGAGGAGGCCAGAGGCTTCGGCGTGATGGGCATCGACGCCGGCGACCGCATAACCTCGTTCGTGGAGAAACCCGCCCACCCGCCCTCCATCCCCGGCAAGCCTGGCCGTTGCCTGGCCAGCATGGGCATCTACGTCTTCGACACCGCCCTGCTGATCGACGTGCTGAGGCGCGACGCCTTACGGACGGAGTCGAGCCATGATTTCGGCCGCGACATTATCCCCGCCCTCGTGCAGGACGGGCGCGCCGTGGCGCACCGTTTCGAAAACTCCTGCGTGCGTTCGCCGGGCAGGCCGGCCTATTGGCGGGACGTGGGCACGGTGGACGCCTATTGGGAGGCGAACATCGACCTGACCGACTTCATCCCCGGCCTCGACCTCTACGACCGAAGCTGGCCGATCTGGACGTATGGCGAGATCACGCCGCCGGCCAAGTTCGTCCATGACGAGGACGGGCGCCGCGGCGAGGCGATCAGCTCGCTGGTTTCGGGCGGATGCATCGTGTCCGGCACCGAGGTTCGTCAATCCCTGCTGTTCACCGGCGTCCACACGCATTCCTACGCCAAGGTGAACCGAGCCGTCGTGCTGCCCTATGCGCAGGTCGGCCGCCATGCACGGTTGAGCCGCGTCGTGATCGACCGCGGCGTGATCATCCCGGACCACCTCGTGGTGGGCGAGGACCCCGACCACGACGCTGCGCGTTTCCGCCGCTCCGAGCGCGGCGTGTGCCTCATCACCCAGCCGATGATCGACGCACTGAGTTAGAGCAATGTCACGCAGACTGGAATGGTCGGAGTGACGAGACTGCTCGCCAAAACAACGCCGAGAACGGTTTGAGGTCCGCCTACTCGCGGACACTCTGCGTGACACCGGTCTAGCCTTCGTCGCGCCACGCGGCCGGGCTGCTACCCAGGGGCGCCCGGCTGCCGCCGGGGGTCGGCTCTTGCAAACGCCTCGTGCTGTTCGCATCGTGCCACGATGCGGCCGATTGTCGGGATACGATCGACCTCGATCTTGAACACCCGCATGACCACGAGGATGCTGGCCAGGCATATATCGGCGCTGGTCACCATCTCGCCATGGCAGAAATTGCCGGTCTGCGGATCACTCGCCAGCCGGGCCTCCACCGCGCGCAGGCCCGTGGTGAACCAGTGCGTCTGCCAGGCGCGCCAGGCGGCGTCATCGAAGCCGCCTACACTGGTTAGGTACCTCCTCACGCGCGGCACGATCAGCGGGTGCGTGTCGGCCGCCAGCATCGCGGCGAGCGAGCGGACGCGCGCGCGGCCAGGAGGGTCGCGCGGCAGCAGTGGCGGCTCGGGCGCCACCTCGTCGAGGTACTCGAGAACGGCCAGGGACTGGGTGAGCGCGCCCTGATCAGGCGTCTCGCGGTCGAGCAACGCAGGGATGGCGCCGAGCGGGTTGACGCTGAGGAACGCTTCGGCCTGCTGCTCGCCGGCATCGAGGTCGACATAGTGCTCCTCGGCAATCAGGGCCTTGAGGTTCAGCGCCACCCGGACACGATAGGTCGCCGAGCTCCGCCAGAAGGCGAACAGTCCGAACCGTGCCTGGCCTGTCATGTCGCTCTCCTCAATGGCTCACCGCTGGGGCAGGCTGGATGGCTGGCCGATTGTGAACGCCTCGGTCAGGCGGCTATGCTGCGCTGCAGGAACACAAGGGGCTAGCCTGTCCGTGCAACTCGTATGACACCGCCCTATCTTCCACGTCGCGCGATGATGCTGGCCGCCACGGCTGCCGGTCTGGGCCTTTCGGCAGGGGCGGAAGCGAGTGGCGAGGCTGCCCCGGCGATGGCGAAGGGGATCGTCTACGAGCAGGCCGGTGGCGGCCGGCGGGGCGTGCCCGACGTGATGGTCAGCAACGGCGAGGACGTGGTCGTCAGCGGGGCTGATGGAAGCTGGACGCTGCCCGTCGAGGACGGGCAGAGCATCTTCGTCATCAAGCCCCATGGCTGGGCCACGCCGGTCGATCCTGGCACGCAGCTTGCGCGGTTCGCCTACCTGCACAGCCCTGCCGGCACCCCACGGTCGCTTCGCCTTCGCTTTGCCGGCGTGGCGCCTACCGGCCCGTTGCCGGCCAGCATCGATTTCGAGCTCCGCCGGCAGGAGGAGGCCGCGCGGTTCGATGCGCTGCTGCTGACCGACCCGCAGCCCGAAAGCGTGGCCGAACTCGGCTACGTGCGCGACGACGTGGTGGCGCAGCTCGGCGAGTTTTCGGCCGCCTTCGCCATCGCGCATGGCGATCTGATGTTCGACGACCTCGCCTTCTACGATCGTTTCAACCGCATGGTCGGCACCGCCGGCATTCCGTGGTACGCCTGCCCGGGCAACCACGACATGAACTACGAGGCGCCGGACGACGCGCTATCGCGCGAAACCTTCAAGCGCGTCTACGGCGCTCGCCACCACGCGTTCCAGTATGGCGGCGCCACCTTCATCCTGCTCGACAACGTGGACTACCTCGGCACCGATCCTGCCCGCCCGTTGGCGGCCGGCCACTATCGCGGCCGGTTCGGGCCGCGCCAGCTCGCCTTCGTCCGCAACGTGCTGGCGCACGTGCCGCGCGACCGCCTGGTGGTGGTCTCCCACCACATTCCGCTCTACACGCTGATGGCCAACGAGCCGGCCAACAGCACCATCGATACGGCCGACCTGCTGGCGGCGCTCGCCACGCATCCGAACTGCATCAGCTTCAGCGGCCATACGCATACCAACGAGCACTGGTATCTCGGCCTCGACGGCCAGCCCGCCCAGGCGGGACACCACCACCACGTGCTGTCGGCGGCCAGCGGCAGCTGGTGGAGCGGCCCGGACGACGTGCGCGGCATCCCCGTGGCGCTGGCCACCGATGGCAGCCCAAGCGGCTTTCACGTTCTCTCCGTCGATGGCAGCCATGCCGCCGTACGGCTGATCCCGTCGCACGACCCGGCGCGTGCGCTGCTGCGCATCGTGCTCGACAGCCAGGCGCATCAGGAGGAGCCGGAGCTGCTGAGCCAATACGCGCCGGGCGCGCTGCTGACCGGGCCGATCGAGGCGGCGCAGGTGCCGTCCACGCGCGTGGTGGTGAATTTCTTCGACGGTGGCCCGCACTCGGTAGTGGAGATGGCGGCGGGTGGCGGCGCGTTCGTGGCGATGCAGCAGGTCACGCGCATCGACCCGTTCGTTGTGGACGTGTACGGCCGCGGCGGAGCGACGCGCAAACCCTGGGTGAAGCCGGAGCTTTCCTCGCATCTGTGGCAGGCCAGCCTGCCCGCCTCTCTCGGCGTCGGCACGCATCGTCTTCGCGTGCGCGCTACGGACGAATATGGCGGCAGTCACGCGGCTTCTATGGTCCTGGAAGTGACCTGACTCCGGGGGCTTGCGCCTGATGGGAAGGACAAGGCGACCGCTCGAACCCGCTGCGTCGCCTCAGACGTGCAACACCATGTCCTGCTCCGCATCCCTGACACGAATCCGCCCCACGCTCGTGCTCAACATGCCGGCTGGAGCGTGGTCGAGTTCGTCGCCGAACAGGCGGCAGCCGTCTCGGCCCGCCGCCTTCACGGCGTAAAGAGCGAGGTCTGCACGGCGCAGGATCTCGTCCGTTGCCACGTTGACGCCGGCGCTGAGCGCCACGCCGATGCTTGCGCTCACCCTCGCCAGGCCGTCCACGAGATGGAACGGTTCCCTGGCACTGTCGGCGATGCTCTCACCGAGGTCGCGGGCGGCATCTGCCGCCGGGTCGCAGGCCATCAGAACGGCAAATTCGTCACCGCCCAGGCGCGCCACGCTGACGCCGGCCGCGACCACGCGCAGTATCCGTCTGCTGAAGACCTTCAGCAATTCGTCTCCTGCCCGGTGTCCCATCGTGTCGTTCACCTCCTTGAAATGATCGAGGTCGATGAGAAGCACGGCGCATGGCGTGCCGGTCGAAAGCATCCCCCTCAACCGGCGTTGGAACAGTTCGCGGTTGATCAGGGTCGTCAGCCCGTCATGCGTGGCGCTGTGTTCCAGGGCGCTCTTGGTCAGCCGCAGCCGGCGCAGCGTTCGGCTTCTCTCCCCCAACGCGTTGTTGGCCGGCACCGCGGAGAAAAACAGCGAGAGCAAATAAGGCTGAACCATGTTCGCCTTGAGCAGCGCGCCGCTGGTGGACAGCGTCGCCAGCGGCCCCAGCCCATGGGCGGTCATCCCCGACGCGACGATTGCGGTGAGCAGGACGGAGGCGAGCACCCAGGACGGCCCGGCTCTGAACGCGGTAAGGATGAGCGCCGGGTAGATCGTCAGGAACAACGGTGAGTTCGACTGGGAGAAACTCGCGAACGTGAGAGCGACGGTCACCGCAAGCAGCAGCCAGCGCTCCAGCGGCGGCGCGTCGCATGGGTCTTCGATGATGGGCCGGCGCATGGCGAACAGGATGGCCGGCGTCGCCAGAAGCAGCCCGAAGCCGTCGCACAATGTCCACTGCGCAAGGTCGGCCAGCACGTCCTCCTCTAAGTCGCTGCGCCATTCGAGCAGCTCGCCCAACGTCGCTTCACATCCTGAGGCAACGAACGCGATCACTCCGAACGTCAGCAGGCGGCGGAACCTGGAGAAATCCGTGGTCGCGCCACACAGCGATCTGGTCAGGAAGGCAGCGAGGTATGCCACGCCCAGATTGAGGGCGCAGAAGAGCACGCTGTTGAAAGGGCGATAGGGCGTCAGGCTGTTCAGCGCGAGGTTGACGAGAAAGCAGAGCGCGGCGACGACCGTGGATTTGCCCGGCGGCAGCAGGAGGACCGCCACGACGACCGCGGCGTTGGCAGGCCAGAACGACGAATTGCCCGCATGGTCGAGGCAAACCAGGCGCGTCACCAGTACCAGCACGGCGAACATGCCAACCAAGAGAAAGGCTGCTGCCCAACCCCGTACCGGTTCGGCTGGCCGCTGAAGGTGCCATTGTCGGCGGCGCATGTCGGGCTCGCATCTGTGACCGCGTGATCATGAGTGCAAACCACTTCCCGGTTGTTAATGGGTCGCTGGCCGGAACTGACCAGATGCAATCAAAAGATTGCAGGAACACAACTCTGGCAATCCAAATCATATGTTCGTACTATGGGTATCCGATATCGGCGCTGCCGACGGAGGATGGAGACCGGGGATGCTGCGACGGACAGAGCAACCGGACCCTGCTCACGCTTCAGCAAACCTCCTGCCTCCTCGGCGCACCAGGGAACCGGGCCGGGCCGCCGGCGGCAGCCCCATCGCCGTCATCGGTGCCGGGTTTTCCGGCACCATGGCCGCGTTGCAGCTTCTTCGCCGCCTGCCCGCCGAGAAGCCGGTCCTGCTATGCGAGCGCTCGGCGGAGTTCGCAGGCGGCGTCGCCTACGCGGCGGGAGACAACGAGCATCTGCTGAACGTGCGCGCTGCGAACATGAGCGCCCTGTCCGACGACCCCTCGCATTTCACCGAATGGCTCTCGCGCCGCATGGCCTCGTCCGCAGGCCCCCTCGCCGGGGTTCACGAGACCGAGACAGGCCTGTTTGCCTCGCGCGGGCTATACGGCCGGTACCTGCGCTCCATCCTGGACGAGGCGATGCGGCGGACAGTCGGCGATGCCCAGCTCCGCCTGCTGCCGGACCACGTCGTCGACGTCGAACCATGCACGACGGCGGGCAACCTTGAAGGCTTCACCCTGGTCTGCGGCAGCGGCCAGCGTGTCGATGTGGCAGCCATCGTCATCGCCGTCGGCAACCTGCCCGCCGAGGAGGCGGAGGACGACCGCATCTGCCGCAACCCGTGGGAGCCGAAGGCTTGGCGGCCGCTCGATCCGGAACGGTCGATCATGATCGTCGGAACCGGCCTGACGATGGTGGACCTGGCACTCGGCCTGCGCAGGCGCGGCTTTCCCGGCCACATCGTCGCGATGTCCAGGGGCGGCCTGCTGGCCACGCGCCATGCACCGGCCGCCGCCTGGCCCACGCCGGTGCTGACGCAGGAGGAGGAGCGGTCCGTTCGCCGGCTGACCGCGCGCCTGCGCGGCGAAATCGCTGCCGCGCGCGCGCAGGGCGTGGATTGGCGGGCGGTCATAGACAGCCTTCGCCCGATCACCGCGCGGCTCTGGTGCGGCATGCCGGACCAGGAGCGCCGGCGCTTCCTGCGCCACCTTCGCCGCCACTGGGACGTGCATCGCCACCGCATGTCGCCGCCCCACGCGGACCACATCGCGCGCATGCAGGCCGACGGCACGCTGCAGGTCATCGCCGGGCGCATCGTGGCGCTCGAAACGCAGAACGACCGCGTGCGCGTCACCTACCGCCCCCGCTCGGGCACGGCCGGCCCGTCACCGCAGACCCGAACGATGGAGGTGCAGCGCGTGATCATGGCCAGCGGCGTCGAAAACCTGTCGCGCACGCATGACCGGCTGATGCAGAACCTGCTGGACCGCGGCCTGGTGCGCCCGGACGCCCAGGGCATGGGGATCGACGTCGATGACCTCAGCGCGGTCCGGGCCGACGGCACCGTGGCCCGCAACGTATGGGCGCTCGGCCCCATCGTTCGCGGCGTGCTGTGGGAGTGTGTGGCGGTGCCCGACATCCGCGTGCAGGCCAGCCACCTGGCCGAGCGCGTGGCCGAGCGCGTGCGCGAGGACGCGGCGCAATGGGGTTTTGCGATCTAGGGTGGGCGAAGGGAGGCCGGGGGCTCTGCCCCTGGACCCCGCTGGGGTTTGAAACCCCAGACCCCCGTTCACGGCCGCCGGAACTCCCTTGGCGATCAGCTAATAGAAATTGCCTCCGAGCGCAGAGCGCCATCCCTCCGTGAAGTAAAGATGTTCGAACGAGTTCAGTCCGTGGAGTTTCTGACTTGCGTCGAACAGCAGGCCGGATCGGAAGTAGCCAGGTTTATGCCAGAACTCGCTGATATGCAGCCTGCAGTGGAACTGAAAGCCCAAACCTCTCAGCATGCCGCGGCACGCTTCGTCGTGATCGGGGTTTTGCCCTTCCAGCTCAAGGCAGACCACGCCAACGGGCGTTTTCCAATCCATCGAGCAGAGGACTAGGAACTCTGCTCCTTGAACGTCGATCGATATGAAGTCGATATACTCGACTCTCTCGACTTCCATGATCGCCCTGAGCGGCACGCTCAACACGTTGTAGTGCCGGGATTGCCCGAGATCCCACGTCCTGATGTATTCCTCGGTCAGCTCGCTTTTCACCCCCGAGACGGGCGCGTCCCCGACGAACTCGCACACCCCGAAATCAGCCATGATCGCCAGCCGGTGGATCGAGGCTTTCGGCCTGTTCGCATAGATCTTGCCGACGTTGACAGGAGACGGCTCCACAAGAACACATCTGCAGTCGTTGAACTGCTCCAGCGCAAGCGTATTCGAATAGACCAATCCGTCATAGGCGCCGACTTCGAAAAGCACCACGTCGCGTCTTGGCACGTTCATGAAGTTCTGGAGGCAGTAAACATCCTCGCCGAGCTGGGAGTAAGACTTCATGCGACCCCCGGTATAGAACCGCCGTTTGGAACGTTCTAGCCCGGAATGGCAGCGTTCTAAAGGAACGGGGCTGGGGTCCCTGACCCCAGCGGGGTCCTAGGAGCAAAGCTCCTAGCCTTGCTGACCCGACCCCATCGCATCCCGGTGCAGTATGCGCGCCAGGACCACCGCCTCCACCTCCGCCAGGGCCGCACCGGCGGAGCGGGGCCGAGGCAGGTCGACCGAAAGGTCGAGGGCGATGCCGCCGTTCTCGACCAGCAATATCCGGTCGGCCAGGCAGGCGGCTTCAGCCACATCATGCGTCACCAGCACGGCGGTGAAGCCGGCACGCTGCCAAAGCGTCTCGATCAGGGACTGCATCTCCAGCCGGGTCAGCGCGTCGAGTGCGCCCAGCGGCTCGTCTAGCAGGATCAGCTTGGGGTCGGCCGCCAGCGCACGAGCCAGCGCCACGCGCTGCCGCTGGCCGCCGGAGAGCATGCGCGGCCAATCATACGCGCGGTCCGCCAGCCCGACGGAGGCCAGTGCCGCCTCCGCACGCGGCCTGGCGCTGCCCGGCAGGCCGAGTGCGACGTTGTCGATCACCCGGCGCCACGGCAGCAGACGGCCGTCCTGGAACATCATGCGCAGGTCGGCACCCGCCTGGGCGGGAGGCACGCCGCCCAGCAGCACCTGCCCCGTATCGGGCCGGTCCAACCCAGCCAGCATGCGCAGCAGGGTGCTCTTGCCCGATCCGCTGCGGCCGACGATGGCGATGAACTGGCCCGGCTGGATGGAAAGGTCGATGTCGCGCAGCACCAGACGCTCGCCGAAGCTGCGCCCGATACCCTGCAGCCGGATCGGCAGGCCCGATACCGGCGCGCCCGCGCGCGACGACGCAGCCTCGCGCGGAACGGCGCTCTGGCGCCGGAGAACGCTCAGGCCCGGCTGAACGAGGGATGCCATGCGAGCGTACTCCTTTCGATCCAGCGCGCCAGGCTGTCGATCAGCTTGCCCAGCACCGCGTAGAGCAGGATGCCGAGCATCACGATGTCGGTCTGCATGAATTCGCGCGCGTTCATCGTCATGAACCCGATGCCGGAGTTGCCGGCGATCGTTTCGGCCACGATCAGCGTCAGCCACATGATACCGAGCGCGTAGCGCACGCCCACCAGTATGGAGGCCATCGCACCGGGAAGGATCACCTGGCGAAACAGGGAGAACCCGCGCAGCCCCTGGATGCGCGCCATCTCAAGCAGACCGTCATCGATCGTGCGAATGCCGTGATAGGTGTTGTAGTAGATCGGGAAGAACACGCCGACCGCCACCAGGAACACCTTGGCGGACTCGCCGATACCGAACCAGACGATCACCAGCGGGATGAAGGCAAGGTGCGGCACCATGCGCAGCATCTGCAGCGCGCCGTCGACCATGTCCTCGGCCAGCCGGCTGATGCCGGCCGCCAAGCCGAAGCAGAAGCCCAGCGAGCCGCCGATCGCGAAACCCGCGCCGGCGCGGGTGGCCGAAACGAGCACGTCTTGCGGCAGCTCGCCCGATCGCAGCAGCGTCCAGCCGGCCAGCAGCACCGCATGGGGCGGTGGCAGTTTGCGCGACGGAACCACGCCGGACGCGGTCAGTGCCTCCCACAGCAGCAGCAGCCCGACCGGGACGATCCAGGGGACAGCCGCGCGCGGGATGTGCAGGCGCAGCTGTCGCAAAGGGGGTGCCGCGATGTCGCTCACGAGGCTGCTGCGAGCACCGGCGCACGCTCGTTGGCGATGATCTCGCCGAACGGCCCGTTCAGTGCCGCCGCCTGCTTCGGTCCCTCCACGCCGTGCGACAGCGGCAGGCGCGGGAACAGCAGTTCGGCGACGCGATAGGCTTCCTCCAGATGCGGGTAGCCGGACAGGATGAAGCTTTCCACCCCGAGGTTGCGGTACTCCAGCAGGCGGGCGGCCACCGTATCGGGGTCGCCGACCAGCGCTGTGCCGGCGCCGCCGCGCACCAGGCCGACCCCGGCCCACAGATCGGGGCTGATCTCCAGCTTGCTTCGATTGCCGCCATGCAGCGAGGCCATGCGCTGCTGGCCAACGCTGTCGTAGCGGGCGAAGATTTTTTGCGCGTCGGCGATAACGCGGTCATCCACGTAGCGGATCAGGTCGTTGGCGGCTTCCCAGGCGGCGGCACGGGTTTCGCGCACCACGATGTGCAGGCGCAGGCCGAACTTGAATGTCCGGCCGCGCCGCTCGGCGGCCTCGCGCGCGACGCGCATCTTCTCGGCAACATCGGCCGGCGGCTCGCCCCAGGTCAGGTAGACGTCGCACTGCTCGGCCGCGACCTCTATGCCGGCGGGCGAGGAGCCGCCGAACCACAGCGGCGGGTGGGGCGACTGCACCGGTGGAAAGGCGATGCGCGCATCCTCGACCCGGATGTGCCGGCCCTCAAAATTGACCGCTTCGCCCGACATCACGCGGCGCCAGACCTGCAGGAACTCGCCGGTCAGAACGTAGCGCTCGTCATGCGCCAGCCACTGCCCGTCGCCCTTCAGCTCCACCGGATCGCCGCCGGTCACCACGTTGACCAGCAGACGGCCGTCGGTGGCGCGGTCCAGGGCGGCGGCCATGCGCGCGCCCAGCACCGGCGACATGATGCCGGGCCGCAGGGCGATCAGGAACCGCAGCTGCTTCGTCGCCGGCGCGAGCGCAGAGCCCACCACCCAGCTATCCTCGCACGACCGCCCGGTCGGCAGCAGCATGCCCCAGTAGCCGAGCTGGTCGGCTGCCTGCGCCACCTGGCGCAGGTAGTCGAAGGTGAGCGCACGGCCGCCGGTGGCCGATGCGAGGTGCCGGCCGTCGCCGTGGGTGGGAAGAAACCAGAGGAGCTGCATGTCAGTCGTCAGCCTTCAGCTGTCAGTCGTCGGACAAGGAATCAGGAGCCCTTGTTGAGTTCTGCGTCCTTGAGGTCGATTTTTTGCGGGATCAGATGCAGGCCTGCGAAAACGTCGGCGATCTGTTGCTGGCTGGCGATGTTGGCCGCGGTGATCGGCTTCACGCCGAAGCCGAGGCGACCCACGGCCTGTCTGACCGCCACAGGGTCCATGCCCATCGCGGGCGCCAGAAGCTTGACCACCTCGTCGCGGTGGGCGGCACCGTAGGCTTCGGTCTCCTTCAGGTCGGCCATCACCACGCGCATGATGTCGGGATGGCCGGAGACGAAGTCGCGCGTGCCGAAGAGATACTGCCGGTTCTCGTCGATCACGCGCCCGCCCGGGCCCACACCGTCGCTGACGGTTCGGGTCTTCATCGCGACCTGAGCTGCGGAAAGATAGGGGTCCCAGATCGCCCAGGCATCCACGCTGCCGTTCTCGAAGGCGGGCCGCGCGTCGGAGGGTTTGAGGTATACGGCAATAACGTCGGCCGGCGTCAGCCCGCCCGAAGCCAATACCTGGACCAGCAGGTTGTGGACGTTGGAGCCCTTGTTCAGCGCGATCCTCTTGCCCCGCAGGTCGGCGATGCTGTGGATCGGAGAGTTCTCCGGCACGATCACCGCCTCGCCATGCGGGGTCGCCGGTTCCACGCCCACATAGACGAGCGGCACGCCCGCCGCCTGGCCGAAGATCGGCGGCGCGTCGCCCGCAGTGCCGAAATCGATGCTGTCCGCCCCCATCGCCTCCAGCAGCGCCGGACCGCCGAGGAACTCGGTCCAGGTGACTCGCACATGCAGCGGCGCCAGACGCTGTTCCAGCGTGCCCCGCGCTTTCTCGAAGACGAGCGTGCCGTATTTCTGGTAACCGACCCGGATCGTAAGGTCTTCGGCAGATGCGAGCCTGGACGCGGACGCAAGCGCCAGAAGGACGCAGATCCTTGCACGTAAGCCCATGGTCACCTCCAACGTCACCACGCTTATCCTATATGTTGAGTAGGAAACAAGCGGATAAATCATGGCGCGCGTCGCAGGACGGCGGTGCGACACCTGCCGTTGAACGCCGTCCGGGGATCGGGATCACGGCCGACAAAGGCACCCACTTGCGCCAGCGCGCCGGGGATGGTCAGACCCGAAGCACAGCAAACAGGATGCCCGCATGAGCGACACCTCCAAGCCGGCTTCAGACAAGTCGCGTTACGGCACGCCCCGGCCGAAAGTGGCGCCGTTCGCACGTTACGAGGGCACCTCTGCCTGGACGAAGAATCGCGTGCGCGTACGCGCCTATGCCAAGTTCCGCGCTGCCCAGCGCAAGGCGAAGACCGGCTAGAGCAATGTCACCCAGACTGGAACAGTCGGACTGACGAAATTGCTCGTCAGACCAAAAGCTAGACCGGTTTCACGCCCGCCTACTCGCGGACACTCCGCGTGAAACCGGTTTAGACGGGGACGATGTCCGCGGCGCCAAGCTCGATGCCGGGAAGCGCGCGCAGCGTGAGCAGATCGGCCGGGCTTGCCTGCGACACGGCGGCGTAGCCGTAGTCCGCAACCGTGATCAGCCGCCTGGACACCCAGGGCGGCAGGCAGCCTGCTTGCCGTGCACGGGGTCTAGCTTTTCCTTTGGGCTACGCCGCCGCGCCCAGCGCCGGTTCAACGATTTGCGCCTGAGGAGCGGCCGCGATGCCCGACGCCTTGCGGGCCTGCTCCGTGCAGGCATCGACCGCTTCCTTCAGCGAGCTGGTGTAGTAGTCCGAGCCGATGGCCGAGCGTGTCTGCTCATCCTTCAGCGCCGAATCCCCGGTCGGCCAAAGCCCGACCAGGATCGGTGTGCCTTTCGGCAGGCGCTGACGGAGCCGGCGCATCAGGTAGCGCAGGTGAGACGGGCTGCCGCTGATGTCGAGGTAGGATATGCAGGCCATCGTGGCTTGGCCGACGTCGAACGTCTCGATCTTCTCGCGCGAGACCTCGCCGTAGCCGACCAGGCGCGCGCCCAGGCCGTGCTTGCCAAGCAGCTGCACCAGCATGGCGGAGGCTGCCTCGTCCAACGGGCCGCGCCCGGCGATGCAGAGGACGGCGTGTTCCTCGCGCCAGGCGGGCGGCAGGCCCTGGTCGGCGGCCGGTGCCGTCTGCGGATCGGGGTTGCGCGGCAGCTCCTGCTCGTCGTCGGCAGTGCCGGCCGGGCTGCCAGCGTGCTTGGAAGCGGGCGGCTGCCTGTCGTCGTGGTCGGCCAGGCCGTGGACGAGAACCTTGACCGTGGCCTTCACGCGGTCGAGCTGCTCGTGGTCCAGCACGCCGCGCTGCGCATCGTTGGCGGCCAGCTGCAGGCCCTTGAGCGCCACTTCGTCGTAATAGGTGGAAAGCGAGCGTTCCTTCAGCTGAAGCTCGGCATGGTCCTGCGCCTCGTCGGCGTCGCCGGCCAGGATGCGCTGGTAGAAACTCTCGATCGGGGTCAGCGCGGGCTGGTCGCCCAGCATCACGTCGAGGAACTCCAGGCGTTTGACGTGCCGACCCATCACCACCAGGCACAGCGTCAGCGGTGTGGACAGGATCAACCCCACAGGGCCCCACACCCAGGACCAGAAGATGGCTGCAACGACGACGGAGAATGGCGACAATCCGGTGCTGTGGCCGTACACCGTCGGTTCGATCACCTGGCCGGTCAGACCCTCGACCACCACATAGAGGCCGGCCGTCCACAGCACCATCGACCAGCCAGGCTCCACGGCGGCCGCCAGGCCCATCGGCAACAGCGCCGACAGCAGCGATCCCACATAGGGAACGAACCGAAGCAGGGCGGAGAGGATGCCCCACAGCACCGGGTTGGGCACGCCGATCAGCAGCAGGCCGAGCCCGATCACCACGCCGAACGCGGTGTTGATGCTGAGCTGGGTGAGGAAATACTTGCTCAGCCGGCGCGCCCCGTCATCCATGGCCAGCGTGGTGCCGTGCAGATCGTCCGAGCCCACCAGCCGGATCAGCCGGTCGCGCAGATCCTCGCGCTGCAGCAGCGCGAACACGGCCACGACGAAGACGATGCCGAAGGTGGCCAGCGGCGAGAGTATCGGCGCGAGGTAGCGCTCGGCCACCTCCAGCGGGGATGCCGCCGGCTGCGGCGCGACCACCGGCGCAGGCGCAGGCTGGCCGGCCGCGGCGGACGCTGGGTTCGACGAGGCAGCGCCGGGAGGCGGACGCCTGTTCTGCTGCCCGATGCTGTCGGCGAAATGCGACAGCCGGCCGACCGTGTAGTTGCGCACGGTAGCGACCTTCTTCTCGACCGTCGCGGCGTAGTGCGGCAGGTCGGTCGTAAGCTCCGCGATCTGCGTGCCGATTACCCCGCCGATCGCCAGGATCACGCCCAAGGCAAGCACCACGCCGAGCAGCACGGAGGGTATGCGTCCCAGCCTGGCCCGCCGCAGCAGCGCCACCAGCGGCGCCAGCAGGAACGCCAGCAACAGCGCCAGCGTAACGGGCACGAGCACCTCACGGCCGAAATACAGGATCGCCACGACCATGACGAACAGGGTCACCGCACGCGATGCGTCCGGGGCTGCAGCCTGGGCCACGGATTTCGGCGGCGGAGCGGTCTGGCTGTCTGGCATGTCGGCTAGGTAACCTTAACGATAGTATTGATCGGCAACAGGCGCGGACACCCGTCCTGACGGTTCGCGCAACGACAGATTTGATACCCTCGCGTGACCGCCGTCCAGCATGGCGCGTCAGGTCCAGGGCGCGCGTCAGGTCCAGGGCGCGCGTCAGGTCCAGGGCGCCAGCGCCCGGCGCAGCGCGGTGACGCCCCACAGCCTGCGTTCGCTCAACAGGCCGAGCGCTGCCGCCATCTGCGCGTCGCGGCCCCAGCCGGCCAGCGCCGCCACCCGGCCGTCCTGCAGGTAGAACGCGCTGAACTCCGGCTTCTCCAGGTCGCCGTCCAGGACGACGTCGTCCCAGTGCTCCGCGTGCCCGATGTAGTCCAGGCGCTTGAGGAAATGGATGGTCCAGAAATACGGCACGGCGTCGTAGGCGACGCCGCCGCCGAGCATGTTGAGCGCCGCCACCCTGCCGTGCTGCTCGGCCACCCGCCAGTGCTCCACGCGCACCATCTGCCCGTCGCCGCGCAGCGGAAAGGCCGCGATGTCTCCAGCCGCGTAGAGCCCATCGGCAGCGCGGAGCGTCGCATCGACCAGCACGCCGCCATCCTTGCGGCGCTCGACGTCTCGCAGCAGCGCCGTCTGTGGCGACACGCCCAGGCCCACGACGACGAGTTCGGCATCCAGCCGGCTGCCGCTCTTGAGGCGCACGCCGTTCACGCGCCGCTCGCCTTCCAGGGCCACCACCTCCTCGCCGAGCCGGAAGACGATCCCCTCGCGCTCGTGCACCCGCCGGAACACCTGCCCGACCTCGCGGCCCAGCTGGCGCTCGAACGGGACGGCCTGCGGCGCCACCACCGTCACCTGCAGACCGCGCTCCCGCAGGCTGGCCGCAGCCTCCATGGCGATGAACCCTGATCCGACGATCACCGCAGACCGCGCCGCCTGCGCCGCAGCGGCGATCGCCTCCGCGTCCGCCGCGCTGCGCAGGACGAACACGCCGGGCAGGTCGCAGCCAGGCACGTCCAGCCTGCGCGGCGCGCCGCCGGTGGCAGCCAGGGCCGCGTGGTAGGCGAGCGTGCCGCCGTCATCGAAGGTGACGGAGCGGGCGGCGGGGTCGATCGAGGCCACCTTGCGGGCGACACGCTCGATACGGTTGCGGTCGTAGAATCCGGCCTCCTGCAGGGGCGTCTTCTCGCCGCCCTGCTTGCCGGAGAGCGCGTATTTGCTGAGCACGGTGCGGTCGTAGGGCAGGCGGTCCTCCTGGCCGATCATCACCACGCGTCCGCCGAAACCCTGCTCGCGCAAGGTCTGCGCCGCCGAGGACCCGGCGGCACCCGCACCCACGATGACCATGCACCGATCGTCGGCGCCGTCCTGGACCGGGCCCTCCTGCTGCCAGGCGTCGAGCTCGACCAGCACCCGCCCGTTACTGATCCGGGTTGCGTAGCGCGGCAGGTCGTCGACCGCGGGCGGCTCGGCCCGCCTGCCGGTGACGACGCTGAACGCCGCCTTGTGCCACGGGCAGGTCACCATCTCCCCCCGCAGCACGCCCTCGCTCAGCCTGCCGCCCGCATGCGGGCAGGTTTCCCCGACCGCGTGACATCTGCCGCCCACCGTGGCGAGCAGCATCGTGTGCCCGCCAGCCTGTACGGCGCGCATGCCGCCTTCGGCTAATTCCAGCTCCGCCCCGACATCGAACTCCATGCAACACCACTCCGTCTGCGGCCGGTGAACGGCCGATGCTTGCCGGAGCAACCGGATTTCGGCGAACCGGTTGCGCGGCTGGCCCATCGGTGTTGTCCGCTCAGAAGGTGCGGCCGAGCGACAGCGTGACGAAATCGCGGTCAGCGAGCGGCTGCTGCGTGACCGGGCCCAGGAAATGGGTGAACGACATGCCGAACTGCCAGACCGACCGGTAGGTCGCCGAAACGCTCGCGGTGACGTTGCCGACCCGCGCCACCTCGGCGGGATCGACGCTGGAGCGGCCGGACAGGCCCCATTGCACCCCCACCGGAACCGTCAGGTCGAGCTGCGGCAGGACCTCGAAATACTGCGGCGTGAACACCGCCTCCGCAGCGCTGGAGAACCGCGTCGTGCGCGCCAGGCGGTCGGCGCCGTCCCTCTCCACGCCAAGCAGGTCGGTCGTGGACAGCTCGGCATCGAGCGTCGCGCCCTGCCACAGCCGGCCCGTCGGCAGCTGCCGCTGGTAGGAGGCCAGCGCCAGCAGGGCCTGCCCGGTCGCGTAGCCGGCCGGGCCAGAACTGGTCGGGCCAGAACTGGTCGGGCAAGCCTGGCCGGTGCCGCAGGACGAACCCTGGCCGTGCAGGCCGGTGACCGCCTGCGGCGCACTTGGGCCGATGCTGTCGGACACGCCGGCGAAACCGGTGCTGACCAGCGGCATGTGCCGGCGAACCGAAACCTCGCCCGCCAGCGTGCCGTCGCCCGCATAGGTGCTGGCGCTGACGCCGAGCGTCTCTATGCCGCGCGGAAAGACCAGGTGATAGCCGGCCCCTTGCGCCTGCGCGAAGCCGTCCTTGGAATCGTAGCGCAGGGCATAGAGGCCGAGATCGACGACGTCGCTCGCGTAGCGCAGCGCAGCGCCGAACTGGCCGAAACCGCCGGGCGTGGAATCCGCGTCGCGGAACAGCGACGTGCCGCCCGGCAGGAACACCCGCTGGCCGCCCACATCCTCGATGTCGGTGCTGCTGAAAAAGCTGGCGACGCCCGGCGTGCGGTCGCGGCGCCACTCCAGCTGCTCGTAGCCCTGCAGCGAGACGCCGCCGCCCAGGGTGGCGCGCCCGAAGACCTGCGTGACCGGCAGGTAGACCTGCTGGTTCTCCGCCAGCGGCTGGCTCAGCGCCTTGATCACGTCGACCGGCGCCTGGCCGGCGGCGATGCCGTCCTGCGGGAAGAACAGGCTCTCGCCCCACAGCAGCGACTGGCGGCCGATGCGCAGGGTGACCGGCACGCCCGCCACCTCGAACCGGTCGCGCGCGAAGGCGGTTCCGAGCTCGATCTCGCCGCCTAGCAGCCTGCGCGTGTCGGCGGGGAAACGGTCGGCCGGGATGCCGATGGGGTTGAAGGTGCCGGCGCTGCGGTCGGCGTCGGTCTGATGGTAGATTGCGTCGTACCAGCCATCCACGCTGACCTCGAAACCCAGGTCGCCCCTCGTTGCGTCCAGCACCGAGGTGACGTCCGCGCGTTCGGAGTTTACCCCTTTGCCGAAAGCCAGGTCCCCGTCGTCGGTGTTGGCGTTCTGCAGCAGCGCCTGGTCCTGGCCGTCCGTTCGCAAGCCCAGGGAGAGCCGGATCGAGGTATCCAGCCTGACGTTGAAGCCTTCTATGGTGCCCAGGTCGGCGGCTTGGGCCTGGGTCAGGCAAAGCAAGAATAGGCAAGCGCTTCTTTTTGCAAACAGAAGCAAAAATCTTTCCTTACTGGAAGTACCGATGCGACGTGCGATGGTGGCGGTAGCGTTGCTGGCGGGTTGGCCGGCTGGGGCGGCGGTGACCGTGCAGCAGGCGGCGTCCCTGCACGGTGCTTTGACGCCGGTCGGGGCCGAGCGGGCAGGCAATGCTGCTGGAACGATACCGGCCTGGACGGGCGGGCTTACGTTGCCGGCGTCCGCGGGCGAACGGCCGACCATCGCCGCGGACCCGTTTCCGGGCGAGCAGCCGCTGCTGACCATCGATCCGTCCAACTTAGCGCGCTACGCAGCGCAACTGCCACAGGGCGCACTCGCCCTGTTTGCCCGCTTCCGCGACTACCGCATGCATATCTATCCCACACACCGTACGGCAGCCCTGCCCCAGACTGTCTACGATGCCATAGCGCGCAACGCGACACGCGCCCATGCGGCCCCGAGCGGCATCTCCCTGGGTGTGGCGGGTGCCGCCGGCGGCATCCCCTTCCCGATCCCGTCAAGCGGGGCCGAGCTGGTGTGGAACCACCTCCTCGCCTTCTGGGGTGCGGCGCGCGAGGACCACGTCAGCACCTACGTCGCAGCAGGAGACGGCACCATCGCGCAGACCGCAGGCTACAGCGAGGTGTCGGACTTCCCCTATTACGCGCCCGGTGCGACGCCGGACAGCATCGGCCGATACTACTTCAAGACGCGCAGGCTGCAGGACGCGCCGCCCGCCAATGTCGGCCAGGGCTACATCGCCTGGCAGCCGCTGGACGTGGGCACGGACCGCTTCGTGGCGTGGCGCTACCTGCCCGGCGAACACCGCTCCCGCAAGGCGCCGTCGCTGTCCTACGACACGCCCGACCCCGACAGCTCCGGTTACGAGGCGCTGGACGACTACTACCTCTTCTTCGGCGGCCAGGACCGCTACGACTTCCGCATCCTGGGCAAGCGCGAGATGTTCATCCCCTACAACAACAACGCGCTCGCCCATCGTCCGGCACGCGCGGCGATGGCGCCGCTGCACGCCAACCAGGACGCGCTGCGCTACGAGCTGCACCGCGTGTGGGTGGTCGAAGGCACGCTCGCGCCCGGGGCGCACCACGTGGCGCCGCGCCGCCGGCTGTACATCGACGAGGACACCTGGATCGCCGCCTATGCCGAATCCTGGGACGAGGACGGCAGGCTGTGGAAGTTCGGCCAGGCGACGATGATGGTGCTGCCAAAGCTTCCGGCCGTGATCGGCGGCAGCACCTTCGTCTACGATCTCCTGCAGGGCGGCTACTGCTTCGACTTCGTGGTCTCGCCCGACGCCGACTACGCGATCACGCCGATGCACCGCGCCGACATGTTCGGCCCAGAAGCCCTGTCGGCCGACTCGCTGCGGTAGGCTGGGTCCGGGGCGCCAGGCGCAAAACTTATCTGACCCGTGAAAGGCAAGCAGTCCTTTTTGCAAAAAGGACCAGAAAACCTCTGTTCATTTGATCCGCGACAGCGGGACAAAGGTTTTTTGCTTCTTTTTTGCAAAAAAGAAGGACTTGCCTCCGGTTTGGGTAGGCCGATCGGAATTACAGGTTCAGCGCCGCATAGGCGCTGCTGGCCACGCGCATCATCTCGCCGGCGGACATGGGGGCGATGATGACGGCGCCCACCACGTCGTCCTGCCACACGCAGACGCGGGCCGGCCCTCTGCGCAGCAGGTCGAAACGCACGGTGCCGTCGGACGGGCGGACATAGATCGTCAGCCGACGCCCGGCCGCGTCGCGGTAGTCCATCTGTGCCGTCCTCGCCTGGCTCACCTCCAGCCTGGCGAGCTGGAAGCCGAAATGCCGCAGGTCGGGCGCGCGCACGTTCAGCCCGAGCGCCGCGGCGAGCCGAGCGTTCTGCAGGGCGCCCGCCTCGCCCGCCGGCACGGCCGCCCCCAACCCGGATTCGCGTGCGGCCAGCGCGTCCTGCAATATGCCGCCCCCCTGGCGCCGAAGCAGCGCGGTCCCGGCCCCAGCCGACACCATCAGTGCAAGGCCCGCCGCCACCGCCCGCCGGCGGCTGAGCAGGCCGCGCCTGCGCGTCGCCCCTTCTATCCTGGCCTGCCACTCCTGCGGCAGCGACTGGGTCATGATCCCCGACAGCGCCTGGCGCAGCGCGTCGCGGTCGGCGCAATAGGCGGCCACGCGTGCGGCCAGGCCGTCATCCCTGCGCAGGATAGCGTCCACCTCCTCCCGTCGAGCCGGATCGAGAGCGCCGTCCACGTAGGCGTGGATCTCGTGCTCGGTCGGAGGCGCCAGCCCGCTCACGACCGCCGCCTGAACGGCAGGGGTGCAGAAGCTGGCACGCCCTGCTCCTGAAGCGCGCGCAGCTGGTCGCGCGCGCGAGCCAGGCGGGACATCACGGTGCCGACCGGCACGCCCAGCTCTTCGGCGGCCTCGCGGTAGCTCAGCCCTTCGACGCCCACCAGAAGCAGTACCTGGCGATGCTGCTCGCTCAGCAGCGAGGTGGCGCGCAGCACCTCCTGCGCCTCGTGCTGGCGGTCGGGCGGCGCCATGTTGCCTGGGCTGTTCTCGACCATTTCGAGCTGCACGCTTTCACCACGATGCTTCATCCGCCTGCGATTATCGATGAAGATGTTGAACAGGATGGATCGCAGCCATCCGGCCATTCTGTCCTCCCCCTGCAGCGTCTCCAGCCGGCGCAGGGCACGTTCGATGCAATCCTGCACAAGGTCGTCCGCCGCCGGCGCCGTGCCGGACAGGCCCAATGCGTAGCGCCGCAGCGCGGGCAGCTGGGCCACCATCGTCCGCCCAAGGCGCGCCCTGTCCATCACATCCCGTTCCGCCCCCAGCCCGTCGTTATAGAAGGACGTCAGGGCGCGCCATTTATTCCGCTCCCCAAACCCATCCTTTCAGCCGACATCTTTTCTGCCAATTTGGGGAATAACCGCTCGCCCTGCACCGTCCTGTTCCTGCCAGCCCATCGAAGGGTGCCGGCGGACAAAGGAAGGACCGTTCATGCCTGCCCAACCGACCAGATTCCTGCTCGCGGCAACGACGCTGCTGTGCGGACTGCATGGACTTGCCATCGCAGCCGACCCCGAGGACGTGTTCGCCTTGCCGGATGCCTCCTCGTTTTCCAACGCAACCGGCGCGCTTCCGGCTGGAACGTCCTTGCGCGTGGTGCTGGCGCTGAAGCTGCGCGACCAGGCGGGCGCCGAGCAGTTCGTGCGAGACGTCTCACGCCCAGGCTCGGCGCGTTACGGCCAGTATCTCTCGCCGGCCGAGTTCGGCGCCCGTTTCGGCGCGCGCGCGGAGGATTACGCGGCGCTGACAAGCTGGGCCGGCGCGCACGGCCTGCAGCTCGGCGCCAGAACAACCAGCCGCACGACGCTGTCGGTTCGCGGCGACGCCGCGACCATCGAGCGGCTGTTCTCCACCAGGATGGCGGGCTACCGGACGAAGGATGGCCAGACCGCCTACGCGCCGCTGGTCGCACCCAGCCTTCCGCGGGAGCTGGCCGGCCACGTCTCCTCGGTGATCGGCCTGGCCAGCGCCAGGCAGTATGCGCCGCTGATCAAGCATGCCGAGCTGCGCGGGGTGCATCCGCTTTCCGCCGGCGGCACGGGCGTGGGCGGCGCCTACAGCCCGAAAGACTTCCGCACCGCCTACGACGTGCCGGCCCAGCCGACGCAGGCACCGACCGAGACGGTGGCGGTGTTCGAGCAGGGCGGCTTCGCGCCCGGCGACATCGACACCTTCGCCAAGCGCTACGGCCTGCCGCAGCCGCCGGTGACCCTGCGCGCGGTCAACGGATCGGGCACCGGCATCGGCAACGCCGACGTGGCGCTGGAGGCGGTGCTGGACATCGACACGATCCTGGGCGTCAACCCGGCGGTCAAGCAGATCGTGGTCTACGAGGACGGCGTCGACCCGTTTCCGGTCGCACTCCTCGACGGCCTGTCGGCGATGGCCGACGACGATACGGCGAAGACCATCAGCATTTCCTACGGCGAAGCCGAAGCGCTGATCGGGCGCGCGGCGGCCAAGGCAGAGCATGCCGTGCTGCTGCAGATGGCGGCACAGGGGCAGACGGTCTATGCGAGCGCGGGCGACAGCGGCGCCTACCTGATCACCAAGAACTCGGTCACGCTGGCGGTGAACGACCCCGCATCGCAGCCCAAGGTGACCGCGGTCGGCGGCACCACGCTGTTCACCGGGTTCGGCTCCACCTACACCCTCGAGGATGCGTGGAACTCGCTCGGCGCAGGGGCCTTCGGCGGGGCGACCGGCGGCGGCGTCAGCACGTTCTGGCAGATACCCGACTATCAGGTGTCGGAGAGCAACTCCGTCTTCGCCAACGCGGGCGGGTCCAGCACCAACCGAAACGTGCCCGACGTGACGGCCGATGGCGACGTGGACACCGGCGCGTCGCTCTACTCGCGCGCCAATGGCGGCTGGCTGATCGCCGGCGGCACCAGCCTGTCCGCGCCGCTCTGGGCAGGGTTCAGCTCCATCCTGAACGCGACGCGAACCGGCGTCGGGCTGCCTGGGCTGGGGTTCTTCAACCCGATGATCTACACGCTGGGCCTGACCGGCTTCGGCATCCACGACATCGTCAACGGATCGAACGGAAACCCCAACGACTTCGTGGGCCAGCCAGGGCTCGCCGGCTACTTCGCGGCGAGCGGGCCGGACAACGTCAGCGGCACCGGCTCCTTCGACGGACGGCTCTATTTGGGCAATCTGCTCGCACAGAACCTGCTGGGCGACGGCAGCGGCCCGCCCTCGCGCATAGCGGCGCCGACAGCCACCCCGGCCTCCAACAGCGTCGCGCTGAGCTGGGACGCGGCCCAACGCGACCTGGGCTACCTGGTCGAAGTCTACCCGACCGCCAACCCGGCCGCGGTGACGTTCGCAGCCACCCAGGCGCTCAGTGCGACCGTGACCGGGCTGACGGCAAACACGCCCTACACCGCGGTCGTGCTGCCCACGAACAAGTACGGCGAGTCGGAAAGCCGCGCCACGCAGTTCACCACCGCGGCCCGGTAGGTTGCCTTAGAAAGGTTGGGGGACGCTGTCCCCCAACCCCCCTGCCGGGGTCAGGGACCCCAGACCTCCATTCCTTTGAGAGCAATGCCACGCAGACTGGAATAGTCGGGGCGACAAACTGCTCGCCAAGACGAGGGCTATACCGGTTCACGTGCTCCTGCTCGCGGACACTCTGCGTGGAACCGGTCCAGGCGCTTATTCTACGGTCACCGACTTGGCCAGGTTTCTTGGCTGGTCGACGTCGGTGCCGCGCAGGATGGCGACGTGGTAGGCGAGCAGTTGCACGGGGATGCTGTAGAGCAGCGGGGCGGCGAAGGGGTGCACGTCCGGCATGACCAGGGTGTCCACCGCGATGTGCCGCAGCCTTGCCGCGCCAGCAGCGTCGCTCAGCAGGATGATCTGGCCGCCGCGCGCGTGCGCCTCCTGCAGGTTGCTGGCGGTCTTCTCGAACAGCGGGCCGCTGGGAGCGATGCCGATGATCGGCACCGTGCGGTCGATCAGAGCGATAGGGCCGTGCTTCATCTCGCCGGCAGCGTAGCCCTCCGCGTGGATGTAGCTGATCTCCTTGAGTTTGAGCGCGCCTTCCATGGCGATGGGGTAGCAACTGCCGCGGCCGAGATAGAGCACGTCGCGGGCCTCGGCGACGGTGGCGGCGATGCGCTGCACGGCTTCATCGCTATGGGCGAGAATCTCCGCTGCATGGCCGGGCACCTTCAATAAAGCGTCGGTCAGTTCGACCTCGCGGGCGCAGTCCATGGTGCCGCGGGCGCGGGCCAGCGCGATGGCCAGGCAGGCGAGCACGGAGAGCTGGGCGGTGAACGCCTTGGTGCTGGCGACGCCGATCTCAGGGCCGGCCACCGTGTCGAGCACGGCGTCGCTCTCGCGCGCCATGGTGCTTTCGGCCACGTTGAGCACCGAAAGAATCGTCTGGCCGCCGGACCTCATCGTGCGCAGGGCGGCCAGCGTATCGGCCGTTTCGCCGGACTGGCTGATCAGCAGGCCGGCACCGCCCGCAACCATAGGCGGCTCGCGGTAGCGGAACTCGCTGGCGACATCGGCATCGACGGGGATGCGCGCCAAGGTCTCGATCCAGTTGCGGCCGACCAGGCCCGCGTAATAGGCCGATCCGCAGGCGGCCATCGTGAGTCGCGGCACGGTGGCCAGATCGAAGCCCAGCTCCGGGAGCACGACCGCGCGGGTGCCTGGATCGACCATGCGGTGCAGGCTGTCGCCGATCACCGCGGGGTGCTCGTGCAGCTCCTTTTCCATGAAGTGGCGGAACGGGCCGCGGCCGATGGCCGCGCCCGACAGGGCCGTACGTTTGACCTCGCGCGTGACGGGGTTGCCGGCGGTGTCGAAGACGCGCGCGTCCTCGCGGGTGAGCACGGTCCAGTCGCCGTCGCGCAGATAGGCGATCCGGCTGGTCATCGGCGCCAGGGCCAGCGCATCGGAGCCGAGATACATCTCGCCCTCGCCGTAGCCGACGGCCAGCGGCGCGCCGTGCTGGGCGCCGATGATCAGCTCGTGGTGGCCGGCGAACAGCAGGGCCAGCGCGTAGGCGCCCTCCAGCCGGGCAAAGGCGGTGCGGGCGGCTTCGGCGGGCGTCGCACCCTGGGCGAGCAGGTGATCGACGAGCTGGGCCACGGTTTCGGTGTCCGTCTCGGTCTCGAAGACCTGGCCTTGCTTCTCGAGTTCGGCGCGCAGCTCCGAAAAATTCTCGATGATGCCGTTATGGACCACCGAGACGCGCGCCGTGCCGTGCGGGTGGGCGTTGCCCTCGGTCGGCGCGCCATGCGTCGCCCAGCGCGTGTGGCCGATGCCGGTGGTGCCGTGCATGGGCATCTTGGCCAGGCTGTCGGCCAGGTTCGCGAGCTTCCCCTGGGCGCGCCGCCGGTCGATATGGCCGTTGACCAGGGTGGCGATGCCGGCGCTGTCGTAGCCGCGGTATTCGAGGCGCCGCAGCCCTTCCAGCAGCATGGGGGCGGCCTGTTCGCGCCCGATCACGCCTACTATTCCGCACATAATTCAGCTCCGAACGATGTATCGAGCGTCAATACTTGCCGCACTTCTGGGACAGCCAGTTGGTCAAATCGCATTTGTGTCTATCGCAGCTCGCTGTCAGTTCACGTGAAATGATGACTGGATGAGGCCAAGAACATGCCTCTCCATCGAAGACCACCCTCACGGGGCTGCCGTCCACGGTTTGGATCGTTATGGGAAGCCCCGTTCTGATACCCATCGTGGACCACGCTCCACCAGGCTGAATAACAACTGCCTCATTTGGACCCAACTTCTTGATCCACATTTTTAACGGATGGTCGCTTTCATTTACGACCAGCGCGGAAATAGGATCGCAGGCCATTAGGCAGATTATGACGACAGTCACGGGCAAGACTGGCCCAGAAAATCGTCTCACAATTTACCTTTTGCTTTCGACGCCCTTAATCGAAACAGGCGTGCTTGCCCGACTGAATTACTCTGTCGCGCCCGCCCGAATGCCATCGCGTCCGCCTCTACATCCTCCGTGATAACGCTGCCCGCCGCCACGAACGCCCCGTCACCCAACGCTACAGGTGCGACCAGCACCGAATCAGACCCCACGAACACCCGCTCCCCGATCGTAGTCCGGTGTTTGTTAAAACCGTCGTAATTGCAGGTGATGGTGCCGGCGCCGATGTTCGTCCCGGCGCCGATGGCGGCGTCGCCGAGATAGCTCAGGTGGTTCGCTTTTGCGCCGGCGCCGAGCGTCGTCGCCTTCAGCTCGACGAAATTGCCGACATGCGCGCCCTGCCCCACCACCGTGCCGGGGCGCAGCCTTGCGTAGGGGCCGATCACCGCGCCGGCCTGCACGTCGCAGCCTTCCAGGTAGCTGAAGGCGCGAATTTCGGCCGGTCCGTCGACCCGCACGCCGGGCGCAAAGATCACGTGGGGACCGACCACGGTGTCGGGGCCGAGCTGGGTGTCGTGGCTGAAGAAGACGGTTTCAGGCGCGGTCAGGGTGGCGCCGCCCTCCATGGCGCGGGCGCGCAGGCGGTGCTGGACCACGGCCTCGGCGGCGGCCAGTTCGGCGCGCGAGTTGATGCCGCGCAGCTCCGCCTCGTCGGCCTCCACGGCGACCACGCGGGCGCCATCCGCCACGGCCAGGCGCACCAGGTCGGTCAGGTAGTACTCGCCCTTCGCGTTGTCCGGCGTGATCTGCCTCAGCCAGCCGAGCAGCCGGTCGGCCGGGCCGCACAGCGCGCCGGCGTTGCACAGGGGGATGGCCCGCTCCGCCTCGGTCGCGTCCGCCCATTCGACGATGCGGGTGACGGTCGGGCCATGTTCGGCGTGCTCCACGACCAGGCGGCCGTAGCGCGCCGGGTCGGCCGGGCGCATCGCCATCAGGGCCAGGCCGGCGCCGCTCGACTGGCGCTCCGCCACCAGCCGGCGCAGCGTGCCGGCTTCGATCAGCGGGTTGTCGGCGAACAGGATCGCCACCTCGCCCGTGCCGAAACCGTGCGACGCGCACAGGGCGGCGTGGGCGGTGCCGAGGCGGTCGTGCTGGATCGCGGTCGGGTGGGGTGATGCGATGCGCACCAGGCTGTCCATCTCCGGACCGACCACCACGGTGATGGCGCCGAAGACCTGCTCGGCGGCGGCCAGCAGGTGGCGCAGCATCGGCCGGCCGGCGATCGGGTGGGCGGCCTTGGGGAGGGAGGATTTCATGCGGGTGCCGAGACCTGCGGCCAGGATGACGGCGCGGGCGGTCTGGCCTGTGTGCTCCTGCATGCGCCGCTTCTACCGGGCGGGCCGCATGCCGGTAAAGCGCGCCATGACGCAAGTTTGATGTCGGGGCATTTCATCTCCGGGCCGTCACGCCCCGAGGCCGACGGCATGCCGGTAATCCTCGTCACCGGCGGCGCCGGCTTCATCGGCTCCCACCTGACCGACGCGCTGCTGGCGGCCGGCCACCGGGTGCGCGTGCTGGACGATTTTTCCACCGGCCAGCGCCGCAACCTCGATCCAAGCGCGCAGGTTCTCACGGGCGACGTGTGCGACGCGTCGGCGGTGGCGCAGGCGCTGGACGGGGCGGATGGATGCTTCCATCTGGCCGCGATCGCATCGGTCGCGCGCGGCAACGAGGATTGGGCGGGCACCCACCGGGTGAACCTGACCGGCAGCATCACCGTGCTCGATGCCTGCCGCGCGCGGCGCGTGCCGGTGGTCTATGCGTCTTCGGCCGCGGTGTACGGCGATGTCGGCGACGCGGTGGCGCATGAGGGGCTGGTCCCGGCGCCGCGCACGGCGTACGGCGCGGACAAATACGGGTGCGAGCTGCACGCGGCCGTGGGCTGGGGCGTGCACGGCGTGCCGAGTTTCGGGCTGCGCCTGTTCAACGTCTACGGCCCGCGGCAGGACCCGGGCTCGCCGTATAGCGGGGTGATCTCCATCTTCGCCGACCGCTGCGCGCGCGGCGCCGCGGTGAGGGTGCACGGGGATGGCGGGCAGGTCAGGGATTTCATCTACGTGGCCGACGTGGTGGCACACCTGCTGGCGGCGATGGCGCATGTGTCGGCCGAGCCGGGCGCGTTCGTTTGCAACGTGTGCACAGGGCGGGAAACCTCGGTGCTCGCCTTGGCCGAAACGCTGGCCGGCCTGTGCAGGACCAATGCCGCCGTCCTGCACGGCCCGCCCCGGGCAGGCGACATCAGGCGGTCGGTGGGCTCGCCGGAGCGCGCGCGAACCATGCTGGGGTTGTCCGCCTCGACCACGCTCGATGCGGGCCTGAAAGCCACACTGGCGGTGTGAACCGTCCGTTGCCGGACGTTATCGGGGGGAGCCAGGGCTGCGGCCCTCCTCTTTTTTGCTTCCGCCCCTATCCTGCGGCCGGGCTTGGACATAAGAGCCGGGTTCCCGAGACGGAGACGAACATGAGCCGCCGCAAAACCCTAGTCGCGGTAGCTGGCGCGGGCCTCGCTGTCGCGACCGCGAACGCGCAGCCGGTCAGCGGCCCCTATGTGAGCCTTGGCGGCGGAGGCAACATCCTGCAGGACGAGAAGCTTCAGGTGGACGGCACGGGCTTCAACGGCAGCAAGCTCGACTTCGACGGCGGACCGGCCGCCTCGGGCGCCGTGGGCTACGGGTTCGGCAACGGGTTCCGTGTGCAGGTCGACGGCGACTGGCGGCGCAACCGGCTGCACAGCGTGTCCAATTTCGGCGCCGGCGTCTCGGCAGGCGGCTACCAGGAAGCTTACGCGGCGATGGCCGACGTGATCTTCGACCTCGACATCCACCAGCCCTGGATATTCCCCTATTTCGGCGCCGGCGCGGGCTATAGCTGGCAGCACTGGGACCATGTCCGCGCGTCCGGCTCCACGTCGAACAGCTTTGGCTTCAACGCGGTCTCGGCCGACGGGACGGACGGACATTTCGCCTATCAGGGCCTGTTCGGCGTGTCGCTGCCCCTGTCCGTCGTTCCGGGCCTGTCGTTCACGGCGGAGTACCGGTTCACCGGCGTTCCCAGCAAGACCAGCTTCGGCGCCAGCGGCCATGCCGGCCTGGTCGGGTTTTCGGGCACGGCAGGCGGCACCGCGTCCTACAACCACACCGGCCTGCTCGGCCTGCGTTACGCGCTGTTCCAGCCCGCCCCGCCTCCGCCGCCCTCCGTCGCAGCGACGCCTCAGCAGGGGGCGCCCGCGCCGGAACCCTCGCGCACCTACCTGGTGTTCTTCGACTGGGACCGCGCCGACCTGTCCGCGCGCGCACGCGCGATCGTGGCCGAGGCCGCGCAGGCAAGCACCCACGTGCAGACCACCCGCATCGAGGTGAACGGCTACACCGACCTGTCCGGCACCGCCGCCTACAACCAGCGCCTCTCCGTGCGACGCGCGCAGAGCGTGGAGGCCGAACTGGTGCGCGACGGCGTGGCCCGCGGCCAGATCAGCATCCACGGTTTCGGTGAGAGCAACCCGCTGGTGCCGACCGCCGCAGGCGTGCGCGAGCCGCAGAACCGTCGGGTGGAGATCGTGCTGAAATAGCAGGCTCGCGCCTCAGTCGGCCGCCTCGCGCGTGGTGACGTTCTCCAGCAGCGCGGTGCTCATCTGGTCCTGTCCGGCCTGCCAGCGGTCGGCGATCGTCGCCCGCGAGAAATCGAACGGCTTGCCCAGTCCCGCCTCGTCCAGGCCGGCGCGATACGCGATCACGACGATGTCGGCCGGCCCGCCCCGCCCTTCGGCGACGGCAGCCGCGATGTCCGGCTCGGCGCGCTGGTCCTGCGTCAGCCGCGCGCCGAGCCGGGCGATCACCTGCCGAAGCCGGCCCTCGCGCGCCTGCGCCTCCAGCAGCCGGGCGGTCTGGTTGCCGAAGGCGAGGTCGCCCGCGCGGGACGCGCCGGAGGCCAGGGTGCTGGGCCTGCTGCCTTCCGCGGCGAACAGATCGACCACGTAGCACTGCATGTCGCGCGCTGCCGGGTCGGTCAGCACCAGGTCGAGCGGCGCGTTGGACGACAGGCCGCCATCGCCCAGCAGCCGGCCTTCGATCTCGATCGGGGCGAACAGCGGCAGCAGGGCGCAGGATGCCAGGATGTGGTCCGGGGTGAGCACGCAGCCTTTCCCCGTGTCGAAGGCCAGGCGATGGCCGGTCACCACCTCGGTCGCGGCGATCGTGACGCGCATCGGCCCCCGGTTGAGGCGGTCGAAATCGATCAGCGCGGCCAGCCGCTCGCGCAGCGGTTCGAGGTCGTAGAGCGCCGGCACGTCCTGAACGCCGGCCCTGGGCGCCGGGGCGAGGCGGGGCCGGAACAGGCCCGGGCGGCCCAGCAGCAGGGTCTGCCACACGGCCAGCTGGTTGCAGGCCTGGCGCCACGGCCCGTCCGGCGGGGCGCCGAACCAGAACGAGAGCAGGGGCGTGGGATCGCTTGCTACCCCGTCCCAGAACTGCCGCAGGCGCGCGACCCGTTTGCCGGGCGGGTTGCCGGCGATTAGGCAGGCGGTGACCGCGCCGATCGAACTGCCAGCGGTCCAGCCGAGGCTGCCGGCAAGCCCGGCCTGGTCCATAGCGGCATAGGCGCCGGCCGCGAACGCGCCCATGCCGATGCCGCCCGCCAGCACCAGGGCGGATGGTTTGAGTCCGGCAGGGTTGAACGCCACGGTCACTTGTAGCCGCCGCTGTCCTCGCGGTCCTGGCCCGCCCGCTCCTGGGCGCCGGTGTCCACCGGTTTGGGCGCGTTAGCCGGCGCCGGACCGCCACCCGGCTGTTTGGTGGGGTCCGCAGGCGTGTCCGCCTGTACGCCCTTGCTGCTGTCCGTCATGTGTTTCTGAACCCCCGCTCCGGCCTCAGCGCGGGCACAACGTGTCGTGCGGCCCGATGTTGCGCGTGCTTCCCGCCTGAACACAGGGTGGTACCGGCTCATGAACGCGGCGCTGCAGGTGAGAGGTGTTCCGGCGTGAAGCACTTGTCCGATCGACATCACCGCCCCAGCATGTCCGCCTCTATCCGCTCGATCTCCGCATCCGAAAACCCGAAATGGTGCGCCGCCTCGTGCACCAGCACGCTGGCGACCAGGCGGGCCAGATCCTCGCCGGCGTCGATCCATTCCACCAGGATCGCCTGGCGGTAGAGCACGATGCGGTCGGGAAGCTGGACCGGGTCGGCCACGCTTCGCTCGGTGAGCGGGATGCCGTGGTACAGGCCCGTCAGCTCCCAAGGGTTGTCGAGACCGACGGCGGCCAGCGTGTCGTCGTCGGCCAGGTCCTCGACCAGGATGGCCACGCCCGCCATGTGGCGGGACAGTCGGGGCGGCAGGGCGGCCAGTGCCGCTTCGGCCATGACCAGGACGTCTTCTTCGGTGGGCGGGGTAGTGTAGGCTTGCATCGATTCTGCTCCTGACCGATCGGACCGTAGATGCCTGCACCCCTAACCCAAGCGCAACGCGCCGCCTTGCCGCAGAATTTGCCGCACTGGACGATGCTGCCGGACCGCGACGCGATCCGGCGGACCCTGAAATTCACCGATTTCAGCGCCGCCTGGGGATTCATGAGCCGCGTGGCCCTGCTGGCAGAGGCGCAGGACCACCACCCGGAATGGGAGAACGTGTACAACCGGGTCACCATCACGCTGACCACGCACGATACGGGCGGGCTCTCGGAGCGCGACGTGAAACTCGCATCCTCCATCGACCGGCTGGCCCAGGGCGCCTGACCCGGGCGCCGCGCCGGCCGGATTTGGCTGATACGCCCCGCGTCTGGCATACAGCCCAGCCAACCAGACGTGCCCGAGGAAATCCCATGGTGTTCAAGCCCAACTACAATTTCCAGCGCGCCGAACGCGAGCGCGCCAAGGAAGCCAAGGCGGAGGCCAAGAAGGCCGAGAAGGCCGAGGCCAAGCGGCGGGCGGCCGCAGGCGAGCCGCCGCTGCAGGCGAGCGCCGACGAGCCAGAGGCAGCGGAGCCGGATGCCGAATAATGCCGCCCAAGCGCAAGATACTCAGCAGCTTCGTCGCCTTCGACGTGATGTACACGGACGGCACCCGCAGCTCCAACCGCCGCGTGCCCTACACCGAGCTGGGCGGGCTGGACGGGGACGAGCCGGCCAAGGTCTTTATCGAGGCGCAGGATCGGGAGATCGGTGCGGCGTCCGGGCGGCCGAGGGCGGCGATCAAGTCGATTGCTCGGACGCCGCAGAGGTGAAGCGGTCCTTTTTTGAAAAGAAGAACCAAAAAACTTTTGACTCCTCGGGCGCTTCGCTCGGAAAGCTCAGCCTGACGGACTCAAAAGTTTTTTGCTGCTTTTCAAAAAGACAGTCCTGACTTGCTTTACCTGTCCACCCGCGGCCGATCCGCCCCCCAGGACTTCGCCGGCATCCTCCTCAACGGCCTGGCCGAAGACGGCGGGTTATACATGCCTGAAACCTGGCCGCATCTGACCCACGCCGACCTGCGCGACCTGCGCGGCCTGCCCTACCCCGAACTCGCCGCCCGCGTCATCGCCCCGTTCACCGGCGACACCATCCCGTTCGAGACTCTCGGCCGCTTCTGCCGCGAGGCCTATGCCGGCTTCCGCCACCCCGCCACCGTGCCGCTGGTCCAACTCGAAACCAACCTGTGGGCGCTGGAGCTGTTCCACGGCCCGACGCTGGCGTTCAAGGACGTCGCCATGCAGCTGCTCGGCCGGCTGTTCGACCACGTGCTGGCCGAACGCGGGCAGCGCATCGCCATCGTCGGCGCCACCTCCGGCGACACCGGATCGGCCGCCATCGAGGCGTGCAGGGGCCGCAGCCAGCTCGACATCGTCATCCTGCACCCGGCCGGCCGTACCAGCGAGGTGCAGCGGCGGCAGATGACGACGGTGCGGGCGCCCAACGTCGCCAACCTGGCCGTCGACGGCAATTTCGACGACTGCCAGGACCTGGTGAAGGCGATGTTCGCCGACGCGGCGTTCCGGCGGGAGATGCACCTTGCCGCCGTCAACTCGATCAACTGGGCGCGCATCGCCGCCCAGATCCCCTACTACGTGGCAGCGGCGCTGGCCGTCGGGGCGCCGGAGCGCGAGGTGGCGTTCAGCGTGCCCACCGGCAACTTCGGCAACGTGCTGGCAGCCTGGGCCGCGCGGCGCATGGGCCTGCCGGTGGCGCGGCTGATCGTGGCGAGCAACCGCAACGACATCCTGACACGCTTCCTGGCCGGCAACGACATGTCGGTGCGCACGGTCATGCCCAGCCTGTCGCCCAGCATGGACATCGGCGTCAGCTCCAATTTCGAGCGCCTGCTGTTCGAACTGCTCGGCCGCGACCCCGCGCGCACCGCCGCCGCCATGCAGGGCTTCCGCGCCACCGGCCGGATGGAGGTGCCGCACGCCGCCTGGCAGCATGCGCGCGCGCTGTTTCACGGTTTTGGGCTGGACGACGAGGGCACCACGGCGGAGATCGCCCGCCTGCATGCCGAATGCGGCTACCTGGCCGATCCCCACACCGCAATCGGCATCGCCGCGGCCCGCGCGCAGCCCTGCGCGCATCTGCCGACCATCGCGGTGGCGACCGCGCACCCGGCCAAGTTCCCAGATGCCATGCAGCGCGCGACCGGAAGCCTGCCCCCCCTGCCCGCGCACCTCGCCGACCTATATGACAGGGACGAGACATACGCCCACGTTCCGAACGACCTGGCGCAGGTCCAGGCCGCCATCCGCGCTTTCGCATCGAGGACCCATTGATGAGCACTGATCCCATCCAGGTCACCCGGCTGCCCAACGGCCTGACCGTGGTGACCGAGACGATGGACCGGGTGGAGACTGTGTCGCTCGGCGCCTACGTCGCCAGCGGCACCCGCAACGAGGATGCCTCGCAGAACGGCGTCAGCCACTTCCTCGAACACATGGCGTTCAAGGGCACCGAGCGGCGCACCGCCGCCGACATCGCCGAGGCGGTGGAGAACGTGGGCGGCCACATCAACGCCTACACCGCGCGCGAGCAGACCGCCTACTACGTCAAGATGCTGAAGGAGGACCTGGAGCTCGGCGCCGACATCGTCGGCGACATCCTGACCCATTCCACCTTCGCGCCCGACGAGGTGGAGCGCGAGCGCGGCGTGATCCTGCAGGAGATCGGCCAGGCCAACGACACGCCGGACGACATCATCTTCGACCACTTCCAGGAGACCGCCTACCCGAACCAGCCGATGGGCCGGCCCGTGCTGGGCACGGAGGCGATCATCCGCGGCATGCAGGGCGCGGACATCCAGGCCTACATGCGCGCCCATTACGCGGCCAGCAACGTGGTCGTCGCAGCCTCAGGCGCGCTGCGCCACGAGCGGGTCGTCGAGCTGGTGCAGGCGCATTTCGCCGACCTGCCGGCAGAAGTGCAGCGCCCGGTGCAGCCCGGCCGCTACGCCGGCGGTGAGTTCCGCGAGGAACGCGACCTGGACCAGGTGCACGTGGTTCTGGGCTTCCCCTCCGTCGGCTACTCGGACCCCGACTACTACCCTGTGCTGCTGCTCTCCGGCCTGCTCGGCGGCGGCATGTCCTCCCGCCTGTTCCAGGAGATCCGCGAAAAACGCGGCCTGGTCTACTCGGTCTATTCCTTCACCGCGCCCTTCATGGAAACCGGCCTGTTCGGCATCTATGCCGGCACCGGCGAGGCTGAGGCGGCCGAGCTGGTGCCGGCGACGCTGGAGGAGCTGCAGCGCGTGCAGGTCGACGCCAGCCAAGCCGAGCTGGACCGTGCCCGCGCGCAGGTCAAGGCGAGCCTGCTGATGAGCATGGAGAGCACCGGCAGCCGCTGCGAACAGCTCTCGCGCCAGATCCAGGTGTTCGGGCGCGTCATCCCGACGGCCGAGACGGTGGCCAAGCTGGAGGCGGTCGGCGTCGCCGATGTGCGGCGCGCCGCCGCCCGGATTTTCAAGGGCGTGCCGACGCTGGCGGCACTCGGCCCGGCGCAGAGCGTGCCGAGCCTGTCGATGATCACGGAGCGGCTGGCGGCATGATACTCACTCGTCGGTCGTCGGTTTACAGTCGTCAGAGGGGCGCATGAGCCTGGACTTGCTGCAGGATTTGCTGAGCGCTGCAAAGAAGGCGGGGGCGGACAAGGCGGACGCCATCCTGGTTGCCCGCACGTCGCTCAGCGTGGAGCGTCGGCTCGGCACGACGGAGACGCTGGAGCGGTCCGAATCGAAGGACCTCGGCCTGCGAGTGTTCACCGGCGCCAAGAGCGCCATCGTGTCTGCGACAAGCGCCGACCCCGCGCGCTTCGCGGCACTCGCCGGGCGCGCGCTGGCGATGGCGCGCGTCGTGCCGGACGATGCGCTGGCCGATCTGTGCGCGGATGCCGCCCCGCCGGAGGATGCGGGCGGCCTTGACCTCGTCGACGACGCCGAACCGGACGTGGACGCGCTGATCGCGCGCGCCGAGACGGCAGAGAGCGCGGCGCTCGGCGTGCACGGCGTCACCAATTCGGAGGGCGGCAGCGCCGGCTTCGGACGGACGGAGATGTTCCTGGCGACCTCGGCAGGGTTCGCCGGCCGCTACGCGCGCAGCTACCACTCGCATTCGGCCAGCGTGATCGCAGGCGCCGGCACCGCCATGCAGCGCGACTACGACTATCACGGGGCCACCCACCTGTCCGACCTGGACGATCCCGCAGCGATCGGCCACAGCGCCGGGGAACGGGCTGTGTCTCGGCTGAACCCGACGCGGCCGAAGACCGGGAAGATGCCGGTCGTCTACGACCCGCGCGTGTCCAACAGCCTGGTGGGCCACCTGTCCGGCGCGATCAACGGCGCCGGCGTGGCGCGCGGCACCAGCTACCTCAAGGAGCGGATGGGCGACACACTGTTCCGGCGCGGGGTGTTCATCCACGACGACCCGCGCCGGGTGCGCGGCAGCCGGTCGGGCACCTTCGACGCGGAGGGTGTGCCGACGCGGCCGCGCGCCTTCATCGAGGACGGCGTGCTGACCAGCTGGGTGCTGGATGGCAGAACCGCCCGCCAACTGTCCTTGCGCACCACCGGCCACGCCAGCCGCGGCACCGGCGGGCCGCCGGGACCGTCCGCCACAAACCTCTACATGGCCCCCGGCAAGCCCTCGCCCGCCGAGCTGATGGCCGACATCGACGAAGGCGTGTACGTCACCGAACTGATCGGCATGGGCATCAACGGCCTGACCGGCGATTACAGCCGGGGTGCTGCCGGCTTCATGATCCGCAAGGGCGCGCTGGCCGAGCCGGTGGCGGAAATCACCATCGCCGGCAACCTGATCGACATGTTCGCGGGCCTGGTGCCGGCGAACGACCTGCGGTTCCGTCGCGGCACCGATGCGCCGACGATCAGGGTGGACGGGCTGACGGTGGCTGGCGCTTAGAGCAATGTCACGCAGACCGGAACAGTCGAAGTGACGGAATTGCCCGCCAAAACAGGGTCTCGACCGGTTTGAGGTACGCCTACTCTCGGACACTCTGCGTGAACCCGGTCTAGTAACGACAGCTAGAGCGTGATCGCGTCGGCTGCCGGAAGCGGTCAGGCTGTAGGGTGGAGCTCATTGGGCGGTAGGTTTGGGCCAGCCCAAGGCGGCGTTCGGCCCGCATCATCCGAGGCGGGCGGCGCGCTCGGCAAACAGCGCCGACGCTTTTTCGTAGAGCGCCCGGTCGAGCGGCGTGAGCGAATGGAGCAAGTCATCGAGCTGCGGCGTCCGCTGTTCGGGCGCCGGGCGGTGCTCGTCGAGCATCGGCGACACCAAGCCTTTCAACACCTGCTGCGGCTCGACCGGTTGCATGGCAAGGCCGAGCTGATGGTTGAGCAACGCTCTCGACCGCTCGAAATCCTCCACCAGGCCGAAGCACGCCAGACCGGTCAGTGCTCGCCAGGCATGTTCCAGAGCCTGCGCAGGATCAGCCATAATCGCGTCGTCGGGCTGCAGCATGGGAAACCCATGGGGCAGGATCGGGCTGGGGAGACGCCTGGTCAGCTGTCCCACGATGGCGTCGCGGATGTTCGGGTGGCTGACGACCGCATCGTGGCTGAAGAAGTCCGTGGCCGAATGGTGCTGCGCCAACCCGACGAGCGTACGCCCGTCGAAGGACGGGTGCGGGCTATGCGCCTTCCAGAAGTTGAACAGAGACATAAGCCTCGCCTTCGGCTCGCGCAGCATCGTGACGACCGCCGTCGGTCCGGGGATGACCTCGCAGCAGGCCAGGTCGAAATGGCCTGCGAACAGGTCGTAGGCCGCCAGTTCGTTGGCCGTCCAGTCGGCGAGCCCGTTGAAATACTCGGGGCAGACGCGGCCTGGGCCGACCTGCGACACCAGCATCGTCCGCAGGCTGGTGCCCGCGCATTTCTCGATGTGAAGGAAGACGATCTTCTTCCTGAACAGGTCGACGGGGTCCACCCGCATGAACTGGTGGGTGCGTATCCGTCGCAGGCGAAATTCCTCGGACACGACGAGCCCGTTGTGGAATGCTTGGAGGGCGCCGCTCCCCTGTGCTCCGAAATACGCGCACGCCGCCTTGACCTCGTCGCGCGAAGGCTTCCGGCCCAGCACCCAGAGATATCCGTTCGCGACGTCGCGTTCGCTCGGGCTGGTCTGCCGCCGCCTGGCCCTTGCTGCCCACTCGAAGAGGTTGATCGTCATGCGCCGTCCTCTTTGACGATCCGACCTTGGCACGGCTGGCGTCGGCTAGCTGTCGTTACTAGACCGGTTCACGCAGAGTGTCCTCGAGGAGGCGGACGTGAACCGGTCTAGGTCTTGTTTTGACGGGCAATTTCTTGAAGCGGCCCGGCAGACGACAGACACTCACCGATCGTGGCAGCCCAGATGGATACGACGTCCGTGGTAGCGACAGCTTGAGCATGATCGCATCAGGGTGATCTTCAACCACGATGAACATGCTCGCCAAAACAACGGGCTGGAGCCTGATCGCTTCGGCTGCCAGAAGCAATCAGGCTCTAGCGGGCCGCCTCGGGGCGACGCGCATCCAGCAAGCGTTACCCTGGCCGATGGCCGATCGTTTGGCCATCGGGCGGCGGAATGCGTGAGCAAGAGACGCCGGTGACCCTGGTGCGGCCGGGGCGGGGCGCGGCCGCGGCGCGGGCTCGGTGGTCCACGCTCGTCCTGCTCGTCCTGTCCCGGTCGGCCGGCGCCGACGAAGTGCGCGACTTCAACGCTGACACGCCGGGAAAGAGCTACACGCCCTACACCGTGGCACAGGGCTACCTGCAGCTGGAAAGCGACATCTTTCATATCGTGGACATGGACGGCGCACGGCTGATCGAGAGCCTGGACCCTATCCTGAAATACGGCCTGACCGACGACGTCGAGGTCGAGGTGCAGACCGGCGGCATGCTGAACATGACCTACCGCGTCGACGGCAGGATCGTGCGCCTGACCGGCTACGGCGACACCACGCCCGCCGTCAAATGGGGCGTGTTCGGCAACGACTGGCAGGTGTTTTCCTTGGCGATCAGGGGCGGCATCAAGATACCCACCGCGTCGCCGCAATTCGGCAACGGAGCGGTCGAGTATTTCTTCGACGTGCCGGCGCAGCTCGCACTTCCCTACGACCTGTCGATTCAGGTGCAGGAGGAGATCGACCTGCTGAAGAACCAAAACGATACCGGAAAGCACTTGGAGTATTCCGAGATCTTTTCGGTGGCCAGGAGCTTCGGCAAGACCACGGTCACGGGCGAGCTGTTTGCGCAGAGCGGGACAGACGCCAACAGCCACGCGCTGTATACGGCCGACATCGGCGTCGGCTACGCGATCACGCCCACCGCCGTGCTCTCCCTCGGCACGTATTTCGGCCTGAACAGGCACGCGCCTGGCGTGGAGGCCTACACCGCCTTCGCCTTTCGATTCTGAGTGTCTGGCCCGGAATGCGCATTCCGGGCCAGACACTGGGACTGCTTGGAAGCTTGGAACTGCTTGAAACGCGCCCGGGGCTCGTGGGGTGCGTCTATCTCAGGTCGCGAAATTTCTGGTTCAGCTCGAACTCCCTGGTCGTGACATAGGTCTCAATGCGGCCGAGCCGCTGCTCCAGGCGCGACATCGTTTCGCCGACCGCGACGACGCCGGGGTGGAGCGGCTTGTCCGGCAGCGTGGGCCCCCTTCGCCGGCCCAGCGCGCCGAACCCGCCATTGCGCCGCACGATCCGCCAGATGAGGAACAGCGTCACCGCCACAACCGCAGCCATGAGGACGTGGGTCAGGAGCGACGAATGAACGACCAACGTCCTGCCGTGCTTGCCGGATGAGTCGTCAGTCTGGCCCACGACCTTGGCGATGTCGGCGATGATGCCGGTCACCGCGGACGAGCCCCCGACGACGATGTCGCTGCCGCCACCGGCCGAGCGGACGAGCGGCCCGGTAACCTGACCGAGCTTCACGTCGCCGCCGCCGGTGGCCGTGACCTGCCCGCCGCCCACGGTCGCTGCGATCGCGAGGTCGCCCGACCCGTGCATGCGCACGGTCAGGGCCGCGATCGCGCCGCCGCCGATCAGCGTGTCTCCCGAGCCGCTATTCTCCAGGTCGACGCCGCCGGCATTGATCGACCCGACCGCCAGGTCGCCCGACCCGGTATGCCTCAGGCTGAGCGGGCCGTTCAGGGCACCAACACGCACATCGCCGCCACCGGTCAGTTGCAGGCTGGCAGGGCCGTTGACCGTTCCCACCGAAGTGTCGCCGCTGCCACGCGAGGCAAGGATCAGGCTGCGAACCGTCCCGGCTTTCAGACCTCCTCCGCCGGTCAAGGTGGCGTTCAGCGGAGCGTTGAGATTGCCGATCTGGATGTCGCCGTCGCTGACGGTCAGCGTTACCGGCGCATTCGGCGGAATGGTGATCTGCAGGTCTTCGAGGTCGCTGTCGCAAGCCGCCGTGTCGATCACCACCGTCTGCCCACCGGTCAGCGACAGGCAGGACAGCGCGCCCTCTGCGGCAACCCTCATGCTGCCAGATAGCATGGGGTCCGTGATGATCCTGACATCGGAGTCGAGCGTGCTGGTCAGGACGAGGCCCTGGCCCTGCACGGTCCTTGTCTCGGCCGCGGCGTGGCCGGCCGTCGCCGCGAGGGCCAGTGCCACCGCCACCAGCGTAAGACGAACCATGACGATCATGCCCGCACCCTGGCGCGCCAGCCTGGGGCGTCCTCGTCCAGCACCCGCTCCAGCGACTCGACCCGCTGTTCCAGGCGGCGGGCGACGTCCAAGGCGTGGTCCAACGCGTTCTGGTCGCCCGCGCCGAACCCGCTGGCTGCCGAGACGGTGGTCCGCTTGTAGTGCGATCGTACCATCGTCAGAACGATGACGAAGGTGAAGATTACGACGAGGTCCCAGTTCATGCCCACGTTCCCGCTCATCGCCGCGCCTCTGCGCCGCCTCGGCCGAGACGGTAGCATTCGCTGTGCCACGGCGTCAGCCAGGGCGTGACCAGCGAATCACGATCTTGGCGTGGCTACCTGCGCCATAATCGGGCCTGCCTGGCTAGGCTTTAGCGCTTCCTGTCATGTGCCTTGGCGAATCCGCAGCTACAGCGCACTCAGCCTCAGACGCGCGGCGGCTCGGCTCCTGCCGATCAGCGGAAGAAGGGTCGCCAGCTCAGGGCCGTGCTCCTCGCCCGTCAGGGCCAGGCGCAGCGGCATGAACAGCGCGCGGCCTGCCCGGCCGGTCGAGGTTTTCAGCGCGCCGGTCCAGGCGCCCCAGGTCGCGCCGTCCCACGGCTCTTCGGGCAGCCGCGCCAAAGCGTCGGCAAAGAACTCGGCCTGGCCGCCGAGCACGGGAGGCGTCACCTCGCCATCCACCACCGTCCACCAATGCCGTGCCTCGCTGAGAAGGTCGAGGTTGCCGCGCACCGCGTCCCAGAAAGCGGGCGTGGCGGCAGGGGGCAGGCGGTCGCGCACCTGCTCGTAGGCCGCCTGCTTGAGCACGCGCCGGTTCAGCGCCAGCAGCTGGCGTATGTCGAACCTGGCCGGCGAGCGCGACACGCGGGTCAGGTCGTAGCGTACGCCGAGCACGTCCAGCGACATCGGCTCCGGCGAGTCGCTGGTGCCGAGCCGTGCCAGGTAGGCGACGATCGCCGAAGGCTCCACGCCGTCCTGCCGCAGCGCGCGCAGCGACAGGCCTTCCAGCCGCTTGGACAGCTTGGCGCCCTCCGTGTCCACCAGCAGCGGCAGGTGCGCGAAGGTGAACTTCGTCGGGTTGGCGCCGAGTGCCGACGCGATGTCGAGCTGCACGCCGGTGTTGGTCACGTGGTCCTCGCCGCGGATCACATGGCTGACGGCGCTCTCGATGTCGTCCACCATGCTGGTGAAGGTGTAGAGATAGGTGCCGTCGGCGCGGATCAGCACAGGATCGGACACGGTCGGCAGCTTCACGCCGCGCCGGCCCAGCACCAGGTCGGTCCACTCGACGGTGGCCTCCGACAGCTTGAAGCGCCAGTAGGGTGTCTTGCCGTTCGCCTCGGCCTGCGCGCGCTGCTCGGGCGTCAGCTTCAGCATGGCGCGGTCGTAAACCGGTGCGAGGCCGCGCTTGAGCCGCATGTCGCGCTTGAAGCGCAGTTCCTCCTCGCTCTCGAAACACGGGTAGAGGCGCCCCGACGCACGCAGCCTGTCGGCGGCCGCGTCGTAGAGCGCCAGGCGTTCGGATTGCCGGAAACTCTCGTCCCAGGCGATGCCGAGCCAGCGGAGGTCGCGCTCTATCGCCTGCTCGTATTCGGGGCGCGAGCGTTCCTGGTCGGTGTCGTCGATGCGCAGCAGGAAGGCGGCGCCGTGCCGGCGGGCGAACAGCGCGTTGGCCAGCGCGATGCGCGCGTTGCCGACATGCAGGTAGCCGGTCGGGCTGGGCGCGAAACGGACGCGCATCACGCCTCGTCCCGGCGCGGGTCCAGCGCCCGCCAGTCCCGTTCTTCCCGTGTGGCGGCGCGCTCGGCGAAATCCGACAGCTCGTTGGCCGACCGCCAGCCGTCTTCGGGAGCGTCCAGCACCTCTGCGTCCTCGCCATAGGCGAACCAGGCGGCCAGCACGTCCCGGCTGGCCATGCCTGCGGCGCGGCACAGCTCCACGCTGTCGCGCACATAGGCGCGCGCGAACGCGTTGGCCTGCATGATCGTCGGAAAGCCGTCGACCTCTTCGACGATGCCCTCCTCGGCGCCGCCCGACATGTCCAGGATGCGCACGCGCCAGCCGCCCTCCGGTGCAAACAGGCCGGTCAAGCAACCAGCCCGGTGTAGCCGTTGGTGATCGGGTAGCGCCGGTCGCGCCCGAACGCCCGGCTGGAGATTTTCACGCCAGGCGGCGCCTGGCGCCGCTTGTATTCGGCGCGGTCCAGCATCCTCCACACCCGCACCACGGTCGCGCGGTCGAAACCCTGCTCCACCATGTCGGCCACCGACCGCTCGCCCTCGACCAGCCCGGCCAGTATCGCGTCCAGCGTGTCATAGGGCGGCAGGCTGTCCTGGTCGGTCTGGTCGGGCTTGAGCTCCGCGCTCGGCGGCTTGGTGATCACCCGCTCCGGCATCACCGCGCCCTCTGGCCCATGCAGCCGGGCGGGCCGGCGGGCGTTGCGCCAGCGCGACATCGCGAACACGTCGGTCTTGTAGACGTCCTTGAGCACCGAGTAGCCGCCACACATGTCGCCATACAAAGTGGAATAGCCGACAGACATCTCGCTCTTGTTCCCGGTCGTCAGCACCATCTGGCCGAACTTGTTGCTCAGCGCCATCAGCAGCAGGCCGCGGGTGCGGGACTGGATGTTCTCCTCCGTCGTGTCGGCGGCCAGGCCCGCGAACAGCGGCGCCAGCGCCTGGTCGACCGCGTCCATCGCAAGCGAGATCGGCACGGTGTCGATCTGTATGCCGAGCAGGCGCGCGCATTCCGCCGCGTCCTCCAGGCTGTGCGGGCTGGTGTAGGGCGAGGGCAGCATGACGGCGCGCACCCGGTCCGCCCCGAGCGCGTCGACCGCGATGGCGGCCGAGAGCGCGCTGTCGATCCCGCCCGACAGGCCGAGCAGCACGCCGGGAAAGCCGTTCTTGCGCACGTAATCCGCCAGGCCGAGGCACAGGCAGCGGTAGTTCTGCTCGATGGCGGACGGCTCGGGCGGCAGGGCCTGGGGCGCGCAGACCAGGCGGCCGTCCTGCCGGCGCCACTCGGTCAGCGCGATGTGCGCCTCGAACGAGGGCAGCACTGCGGCCAGGCTGCGGTCCGGGTTCAGCACGAAGCTCGCACCGTCGAACACCAGTTCGTCCTGGCCGCAGACCTGGTTGACGAACACGAAGGCCAGCCCGGTTTCGACCACGCGGGCGACCGCGAGCTGCACGCGGCGGCCGGATTTTTCCGCCTCGAACGGGGAACCGTTAATCGACAGGAGCATCTCCGCGCCCGTCTCGGCGAGCGTTTCGGAGACGGTGGGGAACCACCAATCCTCGCACACCATCAGACCGAGACGGAAGCCGCGGAACACCACCGGGCCAGGCACAGGGCCCGCGTCGAACACGCGCTTGTCGTCGAACACGCCGTAATTGGGCAGCTCGTGCTTGGCGCGCCTGGTCACCACCTGCCCGCCATCGAGCAGGCAGGCGGCGTTGAAAATCCGGTCGCGGTCGCGCCATGGGCCGCCCACGACCAGGCCTGGCCCGCCATCTTCCGTGTCGCGCGCGAGTTCGGCCATTGCCGCTTCGCAATCGGCGACGAAGGCGGATTTGCGCACCAGATCCTCCGGCGGGTAGCCGGCGATGGAAAATTCCGGCGTCACCAGAAGATCGGCGCCCATCGCTGCGGCCTCGGCGCGGGCGGCGCGGATCTGGCGCACATTGGCGTCGATCTGCCCCTCATGCGGGTTGAGCTGGGCGAGGGCGATGCGAAGCGTGTCGGGGGCGGACGGCATGGCCGGAAGCTAGGGACGCGATGGCGGGGGCGCAATCGCCGCGATGGGCGGAGCCTCGTTGAACCGGGATGGTGCGTCATCCCGCTGTTACGATTGCGTGCACCCCACAGGAGGAGAGCGGCGACGAGCTTGTTCTTGCGGTGATCTTCGAAGTGCTTTCTCCATCGACGATGCTGACGGATGGACGTGTGAAGCCATCGGAGTACCGCGCCGTAGCTGCCGTGGAACTTGTCGCTTTGGTGAGTCAGGACAGGCAGGAACTGACCGTGCTTGGCCGTAGCACAGGTTGGACGGCGGAGGTCTCGGCCGGCGCCGACGCCGTACTCGTGCTTCACGAGATCGGGATAGCAATCCCGTTGAGGGAGATTTACGGGTGAGGCCCTCTATACTGCAGGATCGTCCTCAGACCGCCTGATTGCCTTCCATAAGCGCCGTGCGCGGCCATATCGGGCCTGATGCCTCACGCCCCCAGCCTGGACCTCCGCCTGCACGGCTCCATCCACGAGATCGCTGCAGCCGATTGGGACGTGTGCGCCGGCGCGGACAACCCGTTCGTCAGCCACGCCTTCCTCTCGGTGGTCGAGGATAGCGGGTCGGCCGGCCCGCGCACCGGATGGCTGCCACGCCACGCGGCGCTGCGCGACGCGTCCGGCCGGCTGGTCGCCTGCGCGCCGATGTACGCCAAGGGGCACAGCTACGGCGAATACGTGTTCGATCACGGCTGGGCGCGCGCCTTCGAACAGGCGGGAGGCAACTACTACCCGAAGCTGCAGGTCGCCTCCCCGTTCAGCCCTGTCACCGGCCCGCGGCTGCTGATACGCCCTGGCCTGGAACTCGGGCACGCGCCGATGGCCGACGCGCTGCGGCAGGCCTGCCACGAGATGAAGCTCAGCTCGGTTCACGTGACCTTCTGCACCGAGCCGGAATACCTCGACCTTGGCCAGGCAGGCTGGCTGCAGCGCATGGGCGTGCAATACCACTGGCACAACGACGGCTATGCCAGCTTCGACGATTTCCTGGGCGCGCTGAACGCACGCAAACGCAAATCGCTCAAGCGGGAGCGCAGGGACGCCAATGCGTGCGGCCTGGTGTTCCACACGCGCCTGGGATCGCAGATCGACAAGGCGGAGTGGAAGGCGTTCTACCGCTTCTACGAATCCACCGTGGACCGCAAATGGGGCAGCGCCTATCTGACGGCAAAGTTCTTTCCGATGCTGTCCGAGCGGCTGGGCGACCGGGTGGTTCTGATGCTGGCCGAGGATCGCGGCAAGCTTGTCGCCGGCGCGCTGAACCTTGCCGGCACCGACACGCTTTACGGCCGCAACTGGGGGTGCCTGGGCGACTACCCGTTCCTGCATTTCGAGCTTTGCTATTACCGCGCCATCGATTTTGCCATCGAACGCGGCCTCAGGACGGTGGAGGCGGGCGCGCAGGGCGAGCACAAGATACAGCGCGGCTACCTGCCCTCGGCCACCTACTCCGCGCACTGGATCGCGCATCCCGGCCTGCGCCGCGCCATCGGCGACCACCTGGCGCGCGAGCGGCCGGCGATGGAGGCGGAGATGGCGGCGCTGATGGAGCTTTCCCCGTTCCGCCAGGCCGAAGGATGATCGCTGCTTGACGCCCCGCGTCCTGCCGGCGATCGAGCTGGTGCCTGGACGGAACGGAATGCGCGGCGCAAAACTCTGGCTGATCGGACTGGCCGTCCTGGTTTCGCCCGGAGCGCAGGGGGGCCAGTGCACGATGGCCCGCGTGTCGGAACTGCCGGTGCGGTTCCTGCACGGCCACGCGCTGGTGCAGGCCAGCCTGAACCGGTATCCGGCGACGTTGATCTTCGACACCGGCGCGTTCACCAGCCTGCTGTCGGACGCCGCGGTGGACCGGCTGCAGTTGCGCCGCATGCAGGGCGAGGACGTGCGGAACGCGCTCGGCATCGTCTCCGGCATCGGCGGACGGCGCAGCGCCCGTTTCGTCACCGCCCACACGGTCGAGCTCGGGGGATTGCACGGGCGCGACTACAACTTCGTGGCGAGCGACTTCGGCGTAGGGTGGGCGGACGGGCTGCTGAGCATCGACCTGATTTCGCAATTCGACGTGGACCTCGATGTTGCGGAAGCGAAGATCGTGCTCTACCGGCCGACCGGCGATTGCAGCGCGCCCGCCGCCTTCCTCGCCGGCCCGCTCTACAGCGCCCCGTTGGAGCCGGAAGGCGTCGACCGCCGGCCGCGCGTAAAGGTGAGCATCGGCGGCCGCGCCCTCGTGGCCCTGCTCGACACCGGCGCCCCGCGGTCGGCGATCTTCCGCAGCGCCGCCCAACAGCTCGGCCTGCGCGCCCAGCCGGCGCCCGCTTCCCAGGATGGCTGGGTGAGCGGCGTAGGACCATCGCGGGTCGCCGCCACGCAGCAGATGCTGTCGGACGTGTCGGTGGGCGACCTGGATCTGGCCCGGCTGCCAGTCCAGGTGCTGGACGGTTCGCTGGACGACGACGTCCAGATGATCCTGGGCGCCGATTTCCAGGCCCAGGTCCACGTCTGGGTGTCATATTCGTCGCACACGCTGATCATGCAGTTCCCGGCCAGGGGGTCGAAACCGGTCACGGCGCCGTAATGGTGTTATAGCTTGGAGCGGAATGGCTTTCGAACGGCGCGGGATCAGGTCCGCACTCGACCCGATTACGACACCTGCGCGTCATTGAACCTTTCCGGACACGGCTATTCCGCCTAAGCGCAGCCAACGGCTGAGCGCCCGCGATGGTCCTTTGCCGCGCCAGCGGCATCGCCCAAGAACGGACGTTGCCGCTGGCTCCCCAAACTGCCGAGATTGGTGGTTAGCGGCCTGTCTGCTTCCAGGGCAGGTGGTCAGATAGCTGACATTACCGCTTGGGCGTAAACTGGCCGGAAGCTGCCAGTTCCATGTGTCGACTATACTTTGTCGGCAAACTCGGCAAGCGTGGCAGCGTCTGCATACGTCGTTGCGCACGCCGTGCAGAATATCGAGCCGTCCTTCTTCTTCTGGGCGTACTCGCACTCGCCGGTGAAGTATTTTGAAACCAAGTTTTTGCAGTTCGGGCAGCTTAGAAAGCGCTTTCTCTTCTCGAGCTGAAGATGCTTCCTGAGAACTTCAGGAGCCAGGCTGTCGATCATGGTGTCGATCTCGCTCAAGTAGATGTCGTGCGAAATGTCCTGGCCGTAGAGTTCCAGCGCGTCCTCTTCTCTTGCCCAGAGATGACGCTGCCGAAACGCCTGCCATGTTTCGGAAGGAAAAAGGAGGGCATGAGCTTCGAGGATGTCCACTAGAACCTTCGCTGACTCGTTGACTATGCTGCCGTCATCCAAGTGAACGATACGGTTCCGCCTTGTTCGGAGGCTGGAGTATACCTCGGCGAACCCCTTGGGGAGCGGGTGCTCCGAAACGATATTGACGACCCGGCATAAGTCGGTGGCGTCGATAGTCCTGAACTCGGCAAAGTCGATCGAGTTATCAGCCTTCAACCTCGGCCAGCTTCTCGCTTCACCGGATATCAGCAGAAACGGGCTAACAAGCGCTATCCTGGCCTTCAGGAACAGCTCCAGGGATTGCTGAAGCAGAGACAAGCCGTTGTTGATCTTGTATCGCTGCCCCCGCACAATGTTGGCAATCTCTACTGGATTAGAGTCACCCCATTGTCCGTTGATTTCCTCAATATGCTCTTTGTGCTCCCTTATCTCGGTCAGACAATCGAGGACCGCCGTGCAAGCCAAGTTCAGCCAGCCGATCGCGGTGTCGTGCAGACCGTCAGCAGTAGGGACGCCAGTAATCATGGCGCATCGTAGGTCTCGTTGTGGTCGCTCGCAACGCGCCCTCCACGCGTGCTGAATCGAGCGGCAACCCATCGGACAACGAATGTCCGCTTCTGAGGAAATTGCAGGCGACCCCTAGCGTCCGAGATTGGCGCAAACCCGCCGACACACCACGACGTGGGATGTCTGCTTCCGGGCAGGGTCGATCGGGCCACGAACGTCCGAGTTGTGTAGAGAACTGACGATTGCTCGCTGCCCCAACATGTCCGCGTTCCCCGCTCCGGAGCGGGTAGGCGGCTCCCGGCCAGACTTAGCCGTAAATGCAAAGTCCGGTAAGCGCGCTGCTGGTTTACAACTAGAAAGTCTCAGAGTCACCCGTTCCGGATAGTGTGCCGATGTGTCCAGACTTACGAACCCACCCCAACCGCATTCCCCATCACGGCGAACCACACCTCCAGCGGCGCGTAGGCGTGCTGGTCCACGTCGCCCAGTTCGCCGCACAAAAAACCCGGCGCGAGCCGGTGCACCTGCCCTGCCGCCGACGGGTTTCCGATGGTCGCCCACAGCAGCGTGGCGGGGCCGTGCAGGCGCAGGGCGCAGGAGATGGCGAGGGCTTCGGAGGGGGAGAGGCAGTCGCCGCGGGTCAGCACGAAGATCTTTTCGGCCGACGCGACGTCCTCGATGAATTTGCGGCGCAAAAAGCCCAGGCGCTGCGCCTGGCGGCGGCGTACCGCCGCCCAGTCTGCGCCGGCCGCGAGCAGGCGCGTGTCGTAGGTCAGCCCGTAATCCCTCTGCCGCCAGCGGAGCCGCGGCTGGGCGTCCTCGGTCGGCTCCAGCGCGAGGTGCGCGGCGTCCTCGATTCCGGCGAACCCGGCGACCAGGCCGTCCACCAGCCGGGACGTGACCGCGTCGACGAAGCGCAGCAGACCCAGCGGCTCGGCGCCGCATTGCCGCTGCACCAGGCCGAACTGGCAGCCCTGCCCGATGCTTTCGAACCGCTCCGCCAGCGCCCGCACCGGCAGCCCGGTGCGACGCTCCACCTCGGCCCGCACGAACGGGCCGGGGCGCAGGCCGGCCGGTCCTGCCGCGCCCCCGGCCGACCGTTCGGCCGCGTCCAGCCGGAACACCCGCAGGCTGTGCACCATCAGCCCGAGCGGCTGCCCGTCGCGCATCTGCGCGGGCGCGCGCGGCTTGCCGCAGCTGAGATGGGCCAGGCTCAGCACCGCCTCGCCGGGCGCCAGGCCAGGCGGCAGCGGAAACGCCATGACTCGCAGTCCACGCAGCTCCACGGTGGCCAGCAGCCGGCCGTCCAGCGCCAGCATCACCACCTGCGCCGGCAGGTCGGGCGGGCACAGGCAGGGCGTGGCGTCGAGCACCAGGACGCAGTCTGGACCGCAATCGTCGACCGGCAGCCTGACGCGGCTTTCCCTGCCCAGCGTCCAGCGATGTCCCGCCTCGGGCTCGGCCCAGCCGTCCAGGACGAAACCGCCGCTGTTGCCGCGCGCCGAGAAGTCGATCGCCCCGACAAGTCGCGTCACGGCGGCCGCCGGCGCGCGCGCTCAGCCCACGGTGAAGTCGAACCGGGTCTTGGAAAAGTTCGGGTTGAAATAGGGATCGTTCTCCACGTAGCGCGCCCAGCGCGCGGTGAAGCGGCGCCGTTCGTCGGCACTCTGCGTCACACGCCTGGCCGACGCGCCTTCGAAATGGAACAGCGAACAGTAGGGTGTGTAGACGACCCGGTAGCCGTTCTCGATGATCCTCAGGCACAGATCGATGTCGTTGAAGTCGATGGCAAAGCTTTCGTCGAAACCGCCGACCTGCGCCATCACGCTCTTGCGCGTGGCAAAGCACGCGCCCGTCACCGCAGAATAGTTGCGTATCAGGTGGGTGAACCCGTTATAGCCGACGTGGTCGCCGGGAAACGAGTGATAGACGTGCGCGGAGCCGTTATTGATGCCGATCACGCAGCCGACATGCTGGATGGTGCCGTCCGCGTGCAGCAGCCGCCCGCCGACAGCGCCGATCTCGGGGTCCTGCGAGAGTTCGAGCAGGCTCGTCAGCCAGTCCTCGCCGATCACCTCCATATCGTCGTTCAGGATCGCCAGCTGTTCCGTCCTGCAGGTTTTCAGCGCGTAGTTGGCCTTCGCAGCGTAGTTGAACGGAACGGTCGTCCCGGCATAATCCTCCACCCTGACGCCGAGCGAGCGGAACCGGGCCGTCTGTTCGGCGGACAATCTGCCGTTGTCCACCACCACGATCTCGAAATTGCGGTAGGCGGTGTGGCGCAGGATGGAGTCGACGAAGTTGTCCACCATGTGGAACTCGCCACGCCCGGGAAGCTCCAGGGTGTCGTTGTTGGTCAGTATCAGAAGCGACACGCGGGGCTGGCCCAGCAGCCGCCGTCGCACGCGGAACGTGCCGGGCAGCAGGCCGTCCTCCACCCAGGCGCGGTCGCCGTGCTTTTCGGCCACGTGGTCCTGCAAGGCCCGCAGACCGGCCTGCAACGCGTACGGCTTGGCGTCCACGACGGCCGCGGCCGACCCCTCCACCGCGCGCCAGTGATACAGCGCGCGCGCGATGTGATGGATGCGCTGCGTGCGGCGTGACAGGCGCAGCATCAGGTCGAAATCCTGCGCCCCGGAATAGGCGTCGCGGAACCCGCCCAGCTCCAGGAACAGGCGCTTGCGCACGACCAGCATGTGCAGCACGTACATCACCGATTCGAGGTGTTCGGGCGACCAGTCAGGCTTGTGATAGGTGTCGACCAGGTTGCCCTGGGCGTCGATCTTGTCTTCGTCGGTGTAGATCACGTCGATGTCGGGGTCGGCGAACAGCGCGCGCGCCACTTCCAGCAGCGTGTCGGGATGGATCGTGTCGTCGTTGTCCAGCATCGCCACGAACGCGCCGGTCGCCATCTCGGCGCACAGGTTGGATGCGCCGGAGATGCCGAGGTTGCGCGATGCGCGCCGTATCTTGATCCGCGGGTCGATACCCTGCATGCGCGCGAGCACCCCCAGCGTGCCCGGATCGGTGCTTGCATCGTCGCACAGGCACAGCTCCCAGAACGGGTAGCTCTGCGCCATCACCGAGACCACGCAGGCCTGCAGCCAGGCGGCCGCCACGTTGTGGACGGGAACGACCAGGCTGATGACCGGCAGGCGGCGCCCCAGGGCGGAGATCGCCTGGCGCTGCTTGGCATCGAGTTGCGCGAACGGCGCGAACCCGACCATGCTGCGCGTGCGTCCCGCCCAGTCCAGCAGCGCGGGGCGACGCCTGAACAGCCCTATGGCGTGCAGGCGAGCCCTGATGAGCTGCCCGATATGCGCGGCACTGAAGTCGGCGCGCATGCGCTGTGCCGCCAGCTGCCCGCGTGCCCACGCGCCAGGCTGGTCGTCGTATACCGCGCGGAACTGCGCCATCAGCGAGCTTCGGCTGGGATCGGCCCAAACGTAATGCGGCAAATAGGGCCCTGCCTGCGCCTCCACCTCGGTCAGCGTATAGTCGATCGGAAAACCCACGCTCCCATCGAAGAACTCGAGGTTTCCCGAGTAGTTCGTGGCGATCACCGGCTTGCCGAGCGCCATGAACTCGGCGATGTTGAGGCCGAACCCCTCGCTGCGATGCGCGGAGACGAACACGTCGCAGGCCGCACGCAGCAGCGACATGTCGTGTTCGGACAGCAGGTCGGCGACCACCAGAACGTTCTCCGCGCCACGCAGCGCGCGCGTGAGCTGCCGCGTGATCGCCGGCTCCACCGAAGTGGAGTGGAATTTGATCACCAGGAAAACGTTCTCGTCGGCGGCGAACGCCTCGCGGAACGTGTCGATCACCATCCCCGGGTTCTTGCGCGCGCTTGTGCTGCCGACGTCGAAGGCCATCAGGAACACCAGCCGGTCGGGCGGAAGACCGAACATCGCGCGTCCCTCGGCAGGGTCGGCGGGCGTCACCTCGACGGGCAGTGGTATCTTGTGCACCGGGATGGGTGCCACCGCGCTGATGCTGGCCAGCTCGAAGGCGCTGTTCGTCCACACCTCATCAAGCGGCGCGAAGCTCATGTACCAGTCAGGGCGAAACGCCGCGAGCTCCCAGGCCCAGACCGCAACGTTGTAGGCGTGGTCGAAATAGCCTGTCGGGTAAAGCGACGTCAGCAGCGCAATCTGGTCGGCATTGGCAAGAATGAGGTTGCAACGGTAGGTGGGCCGGCGCGCCCGGGCTTCCGGCGTGATGCGTGGTGCGCCGCGGCTGACATCGAAGGCATGGATCTCGATCGGTGCGCCCACGCTCTGGATGGCGCGCAGCAGTCCGCGGGCTGCGGTTCCGAGCCCGCTGGTTGCGGCGAACGGGCCGAAGACGTTGATGCCGAACGGCTTGACGAGCATCTCCTCCGCCCCGAAGCGCCAGGTGCGGTAGGGTGCGACGCCGGAGCCGACCCGGCCCTCGAACCGGCCGTGATAGGCCCAGTGGTGGCGCGCCGCCACGGCGTCGTTGCCCAGCGCCTGCTGCACGTCGGGATAGAGGACGAGGTAACTTTCGGCGTCGAAATCGGCGGTGTCGACCTCGCACCCTGTGCCGGGCGGCACGGTTCCGGCGTACAGCGCGTCGTCGACGATGCTCGGCCGCTGGCCGCTCCTCTCCTCCGCCTGGCCCTCCGCCAGCCAGTGGGCGTGGCCGCTGGCCAGCACGCCTTCGGCCACCAGCGCGGCCACGTCGGGGTTCAGCGCGAGGTAAAGCGCTTCGGAAAACCGCGCCGGATCGGGGCCGCGCGACAGCCAGGCAGGCGGCGGCGTATAGGCCGTCGCCGCGTCCGAGGACGGCATCCGGATCGGTGGCGGGGAGGCAGGCACAGGCTTGCTGTGGTCGGTCGGCGGCAGCACCGATTGCAGGAGGCCGGGCGGTCCGCCCCTGAAGGGCGAATGGCGGCGGCCCGAGACGATCTCCTCCCGGCCGAACGCCAGATAGTGCTGGAAGCCGCTGCCGAAGGCACCGTCGATGACCGCCTGGCGCACGTCACCGAACGCCAGCAAATAGAGTTCCTCGGGGAAGTTCTCCGCGTCGAACTCGTCCTCCGGCATGAAAGGCTGACGCTCCTGACCACACGCGCGTCTCCGGCGCGCTCGGATGCATGTAACATAGAAAGCCCGGGTCGCCACACGCGCAGCGTGCAGGCGCCGTCGGGGCCATACAGCGCTACGGCCGGGACGGGTCGAAGCGTTTGGCCAGCGTGGCGCCGTAGCCGGCATAGCCGGGCTGCAGCTGCGCCAGCCCGGCCGCAAAACGGGTGACGCGCTGCATGAAGCGCGTTTCGAACATGAAGGCCATGGTGCCAGACAGCTTGTGGGGCCGCAGCTCCGCCCTGCTGGCGCCCTCGAACGCGTCGCGGTCGGGGCCGTGCGGCAGCATCGTGTTGTGCAGCGAGAAGCCGCCCGGTGAAAACCCGCGCGGCTTGGCGTCATAGGCGCCGTAGATCAGCCCCATGAACTCGCTCATGATGTTCATGTGATACCAGGGCGGCCGGAAGGTGTCTTCGGCCACCAGCCAGCGGTCCGGGAAGATCACGAAATCCACGTTCGCGGTGCCTGGCGTCTCGGACGCCGAGGTGAGCACGGTGAAGATGCTGGGATCGGCGTGGTCGAACAGCAGCGGGCCCACCGGCGAAAAACGGCGCAGATCGTATTTGTAGGGCGCGTAGTTGCCGTGCCAGGCGACCACGTCCAGCGGCGAGTGGTCGAGCTCCGTCTGCCACAGCACGCCGCCCCATTTGACCACCATGCGAGACGGCCCGTCGCGATCCTCGTAGGCCGCGACGGGGGTGAGGAAATCGCGCGGGTTGGCCAGGCAGTTTGCTCCGATCGGGCCGCGTTCGGGCAGGGTGAAGGAGCCGCCGTAGTTCTCGCACAAATAGCCGCGCGCAGGGCCGCGGCCCAGCTCCACGCGCAGCTTCACGCCCCGTGGCACGACGGCGATCTCGCCCGGCGCGATCTCGATGACGCCGAACTCGGTGCACAGGCGCAGCTCGCCTTCCTGCGGAACGAACAGCATCTCGCCGTCGGCGTTGTAGAAGTATTCGTCAGCCATCGGCGCGGTGATCAGGTAAACATGCGCGCCCATGCCGGAGTGCGACCCCGCATCGCCCGCCGTGGTGATGGTGTGCACGCCCTGCAGGAAGGTCTTGGGCGCGTCCGGGAACGGCAGCGGATCCCAGCGCATCGGGGCGGGCGGCAGCGGCGGCGTGTCGCCCGGCGCCGTCTGCCAGTTGCAGGCGTCCGCGGGCTGGAACCGGCCCCAATGGCCCACCGTCGGGCGGATGCGGTAGAGCCAGCTTCGCTCGTTGGCGGCGCGCGGCGCGGTGAACGCCGATCCGCTCAGCTGCTCGGCGTAGAGGCCGAAGGCGCAGCGCTGCGGCGAGTTGCGGCCGACCGGCAGGGCCCCGGGCAGCGCTTCGGTTTCGAAGCCGTTGCCGAAGCCGGTTTGGTAGTTCAGCAAGACAGGACTGCTTTCTTGAAAAACAGCAGCAAAAAGTTCCGGGTCATCGAGCCGAGCCTCACACGCAAGCATAGGAGCAAAAGTTTTCGGCTTTTTTTCTCAAGAAAGAACCGCTTCCTTCAAAACTCCCCGCCTCACCTGATCATCCTCGATAGACACAAACAACGCCCGGAAATTTCCCTCCCCAAATCCCTCATCCCCCTTGCGCTGGATGAACTCGAAGAAGATCGGCCCGATCGTGTTGGCCGAGAAGATCTGCAGCAGCACCTTTGTCATCGTTCCGGACGTCTCGCCGTCAGCCACAGCCGCCTCGCCGTCCAGCAGGATTCCTAAACGCTGCAGCCGTGACAGATCCTCGCCGTTGCCGGGCACACGCTCGTCCACGCGCTCGTAATAGGTGGCGGGCGGCGACGGCATGAACGGCAGGCCGCGGGCGCGCAGCGATTCCACCGTCTGATAGACGTCGTGGCAGCCGCAGGCCATGTGCTGGATGCCCTCGCCCTTGTAGGCGTGCAGGTACTCCTCGATCTGGCTCCTGTCGTCGGCCGACTCGTTGATCGGGATGCGTATCTTGCCGTCAGGGCTGGTCAGCGCGCGGGAGAACAGACCGGTATATTCGCCCTTGATGTCGAAGTAGCGTATCTGGCGGAAGTTGAAGATGCGCTCGTAGAAGCCAGACCAGACGTCCATCCGGCCGCGCGCCACGTTGTGGGTCAGGTGGTCGAGGTAGTACAGCCCCTGCCCTTTCGGGTATGGGTCCGGCGTGCCGAGCCATTCGAACTCGGCATCGAAGGCGGACCCTTTCGCACCGTAGCGGTCCAGGAAATACAGCAGCGAGTTGCCGATGCCCTTGATCGCCGGCACGTCCATCACAAGCGATCCCTGGGCCGGGTCGGCCGGCTCGGCGCCCATCGCGAGAGCGCGCTCGAAGGCGTGCCGCGCATCGACGACGCGGAAGGCCATCGACGACGCGCACGGCCCGTGCGCCTCGGCAAAGCGCGTGGCGTGGCTCCCCGGCTGCTCGTTGACCAGGTAGTTCACGTCGCCCTGGCGGTAGAGCGTCGCCGCGCGGGTGCGATGCCTGGCCACCGCCTCGAACCCCATGGTCTCGAACAGGCCGTGCAACTGCGACGGGTCTGGATGGGCGTACTCGACGAACCCGAAACCGTCGGTGCCGGCCGGGTTGTGCTCGGATATGGTCGATGGCGGCGCTTGGTGCGGATAAGGACCCATGGAAACCTCCTGAGCCGCCAGGCTACGATAACAGGGGTCCGATGAGTAGCCACGCCGGTTCAGGAGCAATCGCTCGGCGGGACCAGCATGTTCATCGAGCAGGCGGGCAGCGTGATGCACCAGTCCGACGCCCTGCCTACCGAAGATGCCGAGCAGGTCGGCTTTGGCGGTGGCATTCAGACTGGCACCGACGCAAGGCGCTGTTCGCCCAGCCAAAACGACAGGCGGGCCGGCATGCAGCGTCTCCGGGCCAGGCGTGCAAAAGTCACGGCCCGGTCGATAGTCCGGGTGGCATTTGCGCTCGTCCGAGCCACCCGCATCCGCGGAGCTGGCCTTCGGCACGTCTTTCTCCGATGGATTGAGACAGACCTGACGTTCGGCTTGATCCTGATCGCCGCAGCGATCGCGGCAAGCTACTTCGCAGCGATGGCTCTTGCGCCGGCATTTCCAGGCACGGTCTGTGTGGATCCCGAGTTCGCGGCCGCAACGAAGCGTCCGCTGCGGTTGGCGCCTCAGCAGCTCGTCACCTACGTGCTGTGCGGCTTTACCGCCCTTGCGATACTCGTCGCTGCTGCCGTGTAAACCGCCGTTACGGGTGCTAGAAGCACCCATGCCGGCATCTTCCAAGCCCCGCCCACGTCGCGCCTTTGTCGCTGACACCACAGCGCTCATCCTGTTCTTCACGACGACCGGACTGGTCAACGAGCGTTTCGTCGCGGGCATGAGCTGGGAACAGGTATCCCATGCGCGGCTGCTGGGCGCGGCGCTGATGGTTCCCGTTGGGCGTCCGTATGGCGTATGGCGTGACTGGCTCATGCGGCGGGCCCGGCCGGACCGCCTGTCGCACGTGCTCTGGGACAGCCTTGCGCTGGTAAGCTTCCAGGTGCCGATCTACGCGGCGATCATCGCGGTAAGCGGCGCGTCGGGGCGAGGTCTGTTGCTCGGGATCCTCGGGGCGATCGTCATGATGTTTGCATTGGGCCGTCCGTATGGCGCTTTTCTGAATTGGGTCAGGATGCTGTTTTCACTCCTACCAGGCGGCACGCAGCCCAGGGGTCTCAACAGGTGATGCCCATGCTCGGCATCCTGGTCCCTCGCTCCCGGCATGCGGACGTCCGAAACGCTCGGAACGCATCCTGCGCCCTGTCAAGCTCCGGCGAACACGGCAGCGGAACGAACCCGGGAGATTGTGAAGCCTTCGCTGCGCCGGCCAGAACCCGCAACGCGCGCGCGGCGACCAGCAAGCAGACGTCGTCGTCTTTGTCAGCACACTCGGACCTTATGTCGGCCGCTTGCATGTTCGCTTGCATGTTCGCCATAGACGGGCCTGCCGAGCGGCCCGAACTCACGTCGAGGATCATTGCGAGTAACTCGCATCATCAGGCGAGCGGCCTGCGCCCGCTCATCCCGCTGCACGAGCTTGTGACTCTGGCGCCAGCCGCGCGCGCGGCTAAGTCTGTGGTGATCCGAGCTTCGAGAGTTTTCCATGGTTTCGCCCATCACGCGACGCGACCTGATCGGCACGTCGGCTGCCCTGGCCACCCTGCCTCTGCCGTCGGCCGCCGAGCCGGCCGCGCCGGCCGCGCCGAAATCAGGGGGTGCCGTGTCGCTCACCATCAACGGTGCTGCGCACACTCTGGCGATCGACCAGCGCACCTCCCTGCTGGACGCGTTGCGCGAGCATATCGGGCTGACAGGCACCAAGAAGGGCTGCGACCACGGCAGCTGCGGCGCCTGCACGGTGCATGTGGACGGCAAGCGCGTGCTGGCCTGCCTGGCCCTGGCGCATCGGCTGGAGGACCGCAAGATCACCACCATAGAGGGTCTGGCGCGGGGGGACACGCTGCACCCGATGCAGGCCGCCTTCCTGGAGCATGACGGCTACCAATGCGGCTACTGCACGCCCGGGCAGATCATGTCTGCGGTGTCCCTGGTCGAGGAGGGGCATGCGCAGTCCGAGGCGGAGATCGCCGAATGGATGAGCGGCAACCTGTGCCGCTGCGGCGCCTACACCAACATACGCGCCGCCATCCAGGACGCCGCGCGCGCAAAAAGGGCGTAACAACCATGCAGGAGTTCTTGCGCCTGGTTCCGTCGAGCCTGCATGGGGCTGCGCGCGCTGGCGCGCAGCCCCATGCCAGCTTCATCGCCGGCGGCACCGACCTGATGCAGCTGTGGAAGAACAACGTGGAGCCGGCGAGCCTCGTCGTCGACCTTGACCGGCTGGATCTGCGCCGCGTTTCGGCCAACGCGCAGGGCCTGCGCATCGGCGCGCTGGCGACGATGGCCGAGGTGGCCGACCACCCGGAGGTCAAGCGTCGCCTGCCCGCAGCGTCGGAGGCTCTGCTGGCAGCTGCCTCGCCGCAGATACGCAACATGGGCACCGCAGGCGGCAACCTGCTGCAGCGCACGCGGTGCGGCTATTTCCGCGACACCGGCTTTGCCTGCAACAAGCGCGCCCCGGGGTCTGGCTGCCCAGCCATCGCCGGCGAGAACCGCGAGCTGGCGATCTTCGGCACGTCGGCGCACTGCATCGCGACCCACCCTTCGGACTTTCCCGTGCCGCTGATGGCCGCGCGGGCCTTGATCGAGGTACACGGCGAGGACGGCCAGACCCGCATGGTCGAGCTGGCGCAGTTCTACCGCCTGCCCGGCGACACGCCGCATATCGACACCGTGCTGCGGCCAGGCGACGTGATGACGGCGATCCTGGTGCCGGACGCGCCGGCCAACATGCGCTCCACCTACGTCAAGGTGCGCGACAGGCAGAGCTACGCCTACGCGCTCGCCTCGGTGGCGGCGGGGGTCGACCTGCAGGGCGGCGTGGTGCGCGACGTCCGGCTGGCCGCGGGCGGCGTCGGCACACGGCCATGGCGCCTCGATGCGTCGGAGGCGGTGCTGCGCGGCAAAACGCCGAGCCCGGCGCTGATCGAACAGGCGGCCGCGCGCGCGACCGATGGCGCACAACCGGGCTCGAAAAACGCATTCAAGGTGGCGCTGCTGCGGAACACGGTGCGCCGTGCGCTGCAGGCCGTCACCGCCTGAGGATCGCAGACCATGTATATCGGACAGGGCGTCGCCCGGCAGGACGGCCGGCTGAAGGTAACGGGGGGTGCGCGCTACGCCGCAGAGTTCGACGTGCCCGGCTGCCTGCACGCCGTGCTGGTGCAGAGCACGATCCCGGCCGGCACCATCACCGGCTTCGACACCGCACAGGCCGAGCGCATGCCGGGCGTGGCCGCCATCATCACGCACCAGAATGCCGGCAGGCTGAACCAGCACAAGGCGGCAAAGCAGACCATCATCCACCCGTTCCTGCAGGACGGCCGCATCGTCTACAATGGCCAGCACGTGGCCGTCGCGGTCGCAGACACGTTCGAGCGCGCGGCGGCCGCAGCGGCTGCGGTGCGCGTGCAGTATGCGCCTTCGCCCGCGGTGACGGTGATGGACGAGAGCGTGCTGTCGCGCGCCTACAAGCCCAGGGATTTCCAGAACGGGGAGAAGTCGCCCGACGTGAGCCGTGGCGACGCGGACGGCGCGTTCGCCAGCGCGCCGGTCAAGGTCGAGGCGACCTACGAGACGCCCGTAGAACACCACAACCCGATGGAGCCGCACGCCACCATCGCGATGTGGCGTGGCGACACGCTGGCGGTGTGGACGGCGACCCAGGGCATTTCCGGGGCGCAGGAAACGCTGTCGTCCGCCTTCGGCCTGCCGAAGGAGAGCGTGACGGTGATCTGCCCCTATGTCGGCGGCGGGTTCGGCAGCAAGGGCAACACCTGGCCGCCCGCGGTGATCGCCGCCCTGGCCGCGCGCCACGTTGGCCGCCCGGTCAAGCTGGTGGTGACCCGGCCGCAGATGTTCACGTCCAACGGGTTCCGGCCCAAGACCATCCAGAAGATCAGGCTGGGCGCGGACCGGAACGGCACACTCGTGTCGATCCGGCATGACGGCTTCTCGCAGATGTCGGACCCCATGCTGGGCGAGTTTTCCGAGCCGGTCGCGGTCGTGACGCAGATGGCCTACTCGTGCCGCAACCTCGCCGTCTCGCACCGTGTGGTGCCGGTGAACCAGGGGCTGCCCACCTACATGCGCGCGCCCGGCGAATCGTCGGGCATGTTCGCGCTCGAATCGGCGATGGACGAGGTGGCGCATGCGTTGCGCATGGACCCGCTCGCCTTCCGACTGGCCAACTACGCCGAGCGCGACGAGCAGAAGGACAAGCCGTTCGCCAGCAAGGGCCTGCGGCAATGCTACAGCCAGGCCGCCGAGCGCTTCGGCTGGTCCCGCCGCGACCACACTCCAGGGTCGATGCGCGACGGCCGCATCCTGGTGGGCTGGGGGATGGCGACGTCCACCTACCCCACCAACCGGCGGCCCTGCCACGCGCGCATCGTGCTCAACCCCAACGGCACGGTGCTGGTGCAGAGCGGCGTGCAGGATTTGGGCACGGGCACCTACACCATCATGGCGCAGTGTGCCGCCGACCGGCTGGGCGTGGACATCGCCCGCGTCAGCGCACAGCTCGGCGACAGCCGGTTCCCGCCCGGCCCGGTCTCCGGCGGTTCGGCCACCGCGGCCAGCGTCATCCCCGCGGTGGAGGCGGCGGTGGACGCGCTGCGCGCCAGGCTCGCGACGCTGGCAGCGCTCGACCCTCGCTTTGCCGAGGTGGCGCCGGCCGGGATCAGGCTCGACGGCCTGGACCTGACCGCTCCTGGGCTGCGCGTGCCGCTGCAGCAGGTGATGCAACGCGTTGGCGTCGGCAGCATCGACGCGGTCGGCAGCTCTGCCCCGGGCGATGCCTACAAGGCGCATTCCTGCCATTCGTTCGGGGCGCAGTTCGCCGAGGTGCGCATCGATCCGGATTTCGGCACCATACGCGTCAGCCGGATCGTGAGCTGCTTCGAGGTCGGCCGCCTGCTGAACGCCCGCACCGGCCGCAGCCAGCTGCTGGGCGGCATCGTGTTCGGCATCGGCATGGCGCTGCAGGAGGAGACTCTGGTGGACCGTGCCAGCGGGCGGATCGTCAACAGCAACATCGCCGACTATCACATGCCGGTGAACGCCGACGTGCCCGACATCGAGGTGATGACGGTGGACGCGCCGGACCTGGCCACCGGCGCGCTGGGCGCCAAGGGCGCGGGCGAGCTGCCTGTGGTGGGCGTTGCGCCGGCGATCGCCAACGCCGTGTTCCACGCGACCGGCAGGCGCGTGCGCAGCCTGCCGATCCGCGTGGAAGACGTTCTGGCGTAGTCACATGATGCGCGGCTGGCCGTTGGAGGCGGACAGGCCGCCATCGACCGGCAGGTTCACCCCGGTGACGAAACGCGCATCGTCGCTGGCCAGGAACGCGACCACGTCGGCGATGTCGACGGGCTCGGCCGGGCGGCCGAGGGCGATGCGGTCCATGAACCTCTTCATCATGTCGGCGTCGCCCGTCATGCCCTGCGTCATCTCGGTGATCGTCATGCTCGGGTTGACCGCGTTCACGCGCACGCCGCGCGGCCCGAACTCCAGGGCGAGCGCGCGGGTCAGGTTGCTCAGGGCGCCCTTGGACGCGTTGTAGAACGCGAGCCCCGTATCGCCGCCGAGGCCGGACACGCTGGAGACGTTGACGATGTTGCCGCGGCTCTCCAGCAGGTGCGGCAGGGCCGCACGCGTGCAGAACACCACGCCGTCCACGTTCGTCGCCATGATCTTGCGGTACTCGTCCAGCCCGATCTCCAGGAACGGGCCGAAGGCGGCGTAGCCGGCGTTGTTGACCAGCACGTCCAGCCGTCCGAACCGAGCGACCGCCGCCCGCACCAGCGCCTCGCAGGCCGCCTGCTCGGACACGTCGGTCGCCTGCACCAGCACGCGCTCCTCGGGCACGCCGCGCGCCACCTCCCGCAGCTTGTCGACGCGCCGCCCCGCCAGCACCACGGACGCCCCGTCGCGCGCGAACCGCTGCGCCGTCGCGGCGCCAATGCCGCTTCCTGCCCCGGTAACGATCACCACTTTGCCAGAAAGATCAGCCATGTTCAGTCCTCCAGAAAGATGAAACCGCAACGCCCGTCCAAGCGCGGCGCGGCGACTCGCCTACGGCCGCCGATCAGCCATGTTCCGTTCCGTACTGAAGTTTCAGCAGCCAGCGCCGGTCCAAACGCGGCCCGGCGAGTCGGTTGCGTTCGCAGGCGAGCACCGGAGCGGAGCAGCCTCATAGGCCGTGAGCACCGGAGCGCAGCCTGCGGGCGTCAGGCGGCCGCCGGGGCGTGTTTGGAAGGGCGCTGGGGGCGGACGCCTAGGATGTGGGCTATCGCATACGTCAGATCCGGCCGGTTCAGCGTGTAGAAGTGGAACTCGTCCACGCCGTTGGCCTGAAGCACGCGCACCTGCTCGGCTGCCACCACGGCACCCACCACGCGGCGGGTTTCGGGATCGTCCTCGGTGCCCTCGAACAGCCTGGCCATCCAGTCCGGCACGCGGGCGCCGCAACTTTCGCTGAATTTCCTCGCCTGCGCGAAGTTGGAGACCGGCATGATTCCGGGCACGATGGGTGCCGTGATGCCGGCGGCCAGCGCGCGGTCGAGAAAGCGGAGGAACACGTCGGCGTCGAAAAAATACTGGGTCAGCGCGCGCGTGGCGCCCGAATCCAGCTTGCGCTTGAGGTGGTCGAGATCGGCGTCAATGCTTTCCGCCGTCGGGTGCATCTCCGGATAGGCGGCCACGGTGATCTCGAAATCGGCGACCCGGCGCAGCCCGGCGACCAGGTCGCTGGCGTAGGCGTAGCCGCCAGGGTGCGGCTCGTACGAGCCGTCGGGCGCGTCGCCGCGCAGGGCCACGATGTGGCGCACCCCATCGGCCCAGTAGGCGCGCGCCACGTCGTCCACCACGCCACGCTCGGCGCCGACGCAGGTCAGGTGGGCGGCCGGCGTCAGGCTCGTCTCGCGCAGAATGCGCGAGACCGTCGCGTGGGTGCGCGCCTGGGTGCTGCCGCCGGCGCCGTAGGTGACGGAGACGAAGCGTGGGCTGAGCGGCTCCAGGCGGCGGATGCATGCCCAAAGCTGCGCTTCCAGCGCCTCTGTCTTCGGCGGGAAGAACTCGAAGCTCAGGGCGGGCGCCGCAGCTTCGGCACCTGGGGCAGGCAGGCGGTTGAACCGAGGACCAGTCAGCCATCGCTCCAGCGTGTGATCGTGCGCCAGCGACAATGGTGGTCGGTTGTCCATGTCCGTTCATGAAGCGCTAAGCGGTTTGACTGCAAGTGGCGATGCAGGGGGAACCGTGCGCCGCAACCAGGATAATGAGTGCGCGTTGCTCGCATCGGGTCGTGTGCCATATAGGTATCGCCAGACGCTTCCTGGCTGGCAGGTCAGCGTGACCACCAGCACCCGGGTGAAGGCATCCATGACCGACCATCGAATCATCGCCCTGACCTGGGCCACGCTCGCGTTGCCGCTGGTGGTGGGCGCCTGCGCGACCAAGCCGCCGGCGAGCGACGCCGAAGCGACCCAGGAGTTCAACCAGACCAACGACCCGCTGGAGCCGACCAACCGCTTCTTCTACCGGGTCGACAACACGCTGGAGCGCTACACGATCCGGCCGGTCGCCCAGGGCTACGTCTACGCGGTGCCGGGACCGGTGCGCACCGGCCTGCACAACGTGCTGGCCAACCTGACCAGCCCGGTGCTGTTCGCCGACGACGTGACCCAGGCCAATCCGCGCCGGGCGGGCGACACGTTCATGCGCTTCGTGATCAACTCCACGGTCGGCGGCCTCGGGGTGTTCGACGTGGCCAAAGGCTGGGGCTACGCGGCGCACGACACCGATTTCGGTGTGACGCTCGCCCTGTGGGGCGTGCCGGCCGGCCCGTTCCTGTACCTGCCGCTGCTGGGACCAAGCAGCGTCCGCGGTGCGGCAGGCACGGCGGCCGACGTAGCGCTGGACCCGTTCACCTACGTGCCGAGGGGGTATGGGCTGCTGACGCTGAATTGGGCGCGCTACGGCCTGGGAACGGTGGACAAATACGCGCGCTACATGAACGACCTCGATCACGTGCGGGCCGGCGCGCTCGACCCCTACGCGACGTTCCGCAGCCTGTATCGCCAGAATCTCGAATCGGAGATTGCGGCGGCCAAGGCGGATCGCAGGGGCAGCGATACGACACCGGCCGCGGAGGCGCCGCAGGTTTCCCAGTGACCAGATCTGGGTGACCTGGTTTTGCAGCCACCCCGCCCACAGCGACTTAGCAGGAGCAGTTTTTTGCCGATCCATACCCTGACCCGACGCGCGTTCCTGATTTCGGCCGGCGCCGCCCTGCTCGCCTTCGGCGCTGCGCGGCCGGCTTCGGCGCAGCGTTCGGCGGCGAGCGGGTTCATCAATCAGTTCGCCACCGAGCTCACCGGCATCGTCAACGGTCCGCAGGGCGTCGCCGAGAAGAAGGCGGCACTTGGGCCGGTGATCGACAGAAACGTGGACGTCGCCAAGATCGCCCGCTTCTGCCTGGGCCGGTTCTGGTCCACCGCCACGCCCGAACAGCAGCGCCAGTACACCGCCATGTTCCATCAGGTGCTGCTGAACAGCATCAGCGGCAACCTCGGGAAATTTCGCGGCGTCTCCTATACGATGCAGGGCGAGACTTCCCAGGGCAGCAACACGCTGGTCGGCACGATCATCAACCGTCCGAACGCGCCGCCAGCCAACGTGCAATGGGTCGTCGACAGCTCCAGCGGGTCGCCGAAGGTGGTGGACGTGGTGCCGGAGGGGACGAGCCTGCGCCTGACCCAGCGCAGCGACTACGCAAGCTATCTCAGCCGCCACGGCAACGACATCTCGGCCCTGCTCTCAGCGCTGCAGCAGCAGCTCAACAACGCCGGCTGACCTGGCCGAGCGCTGGCCGGAGCCACCGGATGCGGCGGCTTTGGAGCAAGATGCGTGCGGCACCGGCCTGCCTTGCGCCGCAAGACCGGTCTCACGCAGAGTGTTTGCGAGTAGGCTGACGTTAAATGGTCTGGGCGAGCAATTTCGTCGCTCCGACTATCCCAGTCTGCGTGACATTGCTCTAACCCTGTGTTTCGACCGGCGGTTTTGTCACTCTGGCTGTTCCACTCTGCGCGAGATTGCTCTGAGGCGCGGTTAACCTGTTGTAAACATCTGTGTGCCATTCCTCTCACTCTTGCTTGGAGGATGGCATGGAAGTCGTTTCTATCGAGGGGCACGCGCCGGGCAGCATCGTTGCCACATTGTCGCACGGCACGCGCGTGCGCCAGCTACCGATGAACCTGGCGATCCACCCCGCCGGCGGCTGGCAGATCAGGCAGTCGGACGGCGGCTTCGGCCCTCGTTGCCATGCGGTGTCAACCGCGGTGTTGCTGGAAGCCAGCGAAATGTTCGCCGAGGTTGCACTCGATTACGCCGAGTAGGCCTGCTCACAAAGTGATTGAGCAAGGCTAGGGGCGTTGCCCCTAGGACCCCACTGGGGCCAGGGGCCCCAGACCCCATTCCGTCAGCGTGACGTTGCTCTAAAGCGGGTCGTGGCCCCAGTTCATCAGCGATTTGCGCCAGCGCGTGTCGGTCACGTCGCCATGCGGCCGTTGCGCGGAATGGCGGTGGACATAACCCACCACCTTGCGCATGTCGGCCACATCCTCGTCCGATAGCTCGGCCCGTTTCTTCGCCCGTATGTCCAAGATGCGTTCGCCCATGTGGTGGCCCACGGCCTCCGCCTGGCCGGCACCGGTCACCCGGGCGCCGTCGGGCGTCATGCCGACGCTTCGGCTGTCCTCCGTCTGCAACCAGGCACGGAGCTTGGCCGGCGCCATGTTCACCAGACGGTGGAACTCGGCCTCGATCTCATGCCGTTCCTCGGCCGAGAAAGCCGCTGTCATTTCGACAGCGCCGCGATCAGCTCATCCTTGCTCATGCGCGTCCGTCCGCCGAGCTTGGCGGCCGCCGCCTTCTCAAGCAGATCCTTGCGGGTGAGGCTCGAAAGTGCCGGAGACGCGTTGCCATGATCCTGCGCCGTCTTGCGGGCGATCGCCTCGGGCTGTGCGGAAAACTGCTTTCCCTTCCTGGTGTCGGCGCGCTTCTTGGCCGTGGTCTCCTTGTATTCCTTCTCGCTCAGATGCTCGCGCGCCTGTTCCGGAAGGTAGCGCTCGCCGGTCTCGCCCGAGGGCTTGCCCGACTTGGTTCCCCACTTCTCCTCCGTCCATTGGTGAAGATGGTTGTCCTCGGTCTTGGGCCCTTCGTACTCGCCGCCGGCTTGCTTGTAGTCGTGCACGGCAAGCTGCGCCTTCCTGGCTGACCACTGTCCGGGTTTGCCGCCGCGGTCGCCTTCCGTCACCTCGTGCTTGACCTTCTCCCACAAGGCGGGATCGATCTTTTCGGCCGTCGCTGTCATCGCGGGTGCTCCCAGGGCTGTGCGTGATGGCAACATCCTTCGCCGCCACTCGTTTCCCGCAACCAGCCGCGCGCGCGACGTCTTGACCAGCAACGCCCTGGTCCTGGGGCTGAGCAAGGAGAGAAGCACCAGGCCGATGACCGAAAGGGTGAGCGGGCCGACCACGCGTGATCGGCTACGCGTCGAGGACGGCCGTTTCGGCATGTGCGATCACCCAAGCAGGTTGTCGGCGCATCTTATGGCAGCGGCATAGGCCGGCAATACGGGGGCAATCGCTAGAATCGCTCAACGAATACAAAGCTGAGCCCCGGCCGGCCTGCGCCCACGCCTCAGACCGCCTCGGCGACCTGGCCGTTGATCACCAGCCCCTCCATGCCGGCGCCCACATGCACGATCTCGCCCTCGTGCACGGTGCCTTCCAGCAGCAGGCTCGCCAGCGGGTTCTGCAGGCTGCGCTGGATTACCCGTTTGAGCGGCCGCGCGCCGTAGATCGGGTCGTAACCCTCATTGGCCAGCCAGTCCTGTGCGCTCTGGTCCAGTTCCAGCCCGATTTTTCGATCCGCCAACAACCCGCGGAGGTGTTTCAGCTGGATATCGACGATCACCTCCATGTCCGTCCGCGCCAGGCGGCGGAAGGTGATGATCTCGTCCAGCCGGTTGAGGAACTCCGGGCGGAAATGCTCGCGAACCACCCGCATCACCTGGGCATGCGCCATGGCCATCGGCTCGCCGTCCGGCTGGTTGGCCAGGATCTCGCTGCCGAGGTTGGAGGTCAGCACGATGATGGCGTTGCGGAAATCCGCCGTGCGCCCCTGCCCGTCGGTCAGCCGCCCATCGTCGAGCACCTGGAGCAGCACGTTGAACACGTCGCCATGCGCCTTCTCCACCTCGTCGAACAGGATCACCTGGTAGGGGCGCCGGCGCACCGCCTCGGTCAGCACGCCGCCTTCCTCGTAGCCCACGTAGCCGGGGGGCGCGCCGATCAGCCGCGCCACCGCGTGCTTCTCCATGAACTCGCTCATGTCGATGCGCAGCATCGCCCGCTCGTCGTCGAACAGGAATTCTGCGAGTGCTTTGGTCAGCTCTGTCTTGCCGACCCCGGTGGGCCCCAGAAACAAAAAACTGCCGATCGGGCGGTTCGGATCGTGCAGGCCGGCGCGTGCGCGGCGCACCGCGTTGGCGACCGCCCTCAGCGCGTCCTCCTGCCCCACCACACGGCGGCGCAGCTCGTCCTCCATGCGGATCAGCTTGGCGCGCTCGCCCTCCAGCATCCGCTCCACCGGCACGCCGGTCCAGCGGCTCACGACCCCTGCGATCTGCTCGGCAGTCACCGCCTCGTTGACGAGCTTTCCGTCCGCCTGGCTGCCCTCGATCTGCCGCTGCAGATCGGGGATCACGCCGTAGAGCAGTTCCGACGCGCGGGCCAGGTTGCCCGAACGCTGGGCGATCTCGACATCGCCGCGCGCCTGATCCAACTGCTCCTTCAGCTTCTGGGTGCCTGCCACCTTCTCGGTTTCGCTCCGCCACGCCAGGGTCAGCGCCATGGAGCGCTCCTCCAGTTCCGCGAGCTCTTGCTCGAGCCGGGCCAGACGCTCGCGCGACGCGGCATCGTCCTCGCGCTTGAGCGCCTCGCGCTCGATCTTCAGCTGGATCAGGCGGCGGTCCAGCTCGTCGAGTTCCTCCGGCTTGCTGTCGACCTCCATGCGCAGTCGGGAGGCCGCCTCGTCCATCAGGTCGATCGCCTTGTCTGGCAGGAAACGGTCGGTGATGTAGCGGTTGCTGAGCGTTGCGGCCGAGACCAGGGCGCCGTCGGTGATGCGCACGCCGTGGTGCAGTTCGTATTTCTCCTTGATGCCGCGAAGGATGCTGATCGTGTCCGCAACGCTCGGCTCGCCCACGAACACCGGCTGGAAACGACGGGCGAGCGCCGCGTCCTTCTCCACGTGCTTGCGGTACTCGGTCAGCGTGGTGGCGCCGATGCAGTGCAGCGCGCCGCGCGCCAGCTCGGGTTTCAGCAGGTTGGACGCGTCCATCGCGCCGTCCGCCCGGCCGGCGCCCACCAGGGTGTGCATCTCGTCGATGAACAGGATCACCTGGCCTTGCGCGCTCTCGATCTCCTGCAGCACCGCCTTCAGCCGCTCCTCGAACTCGCCGCGGTATTTGGCGCCGGCGACGAGGCCGCCCATGTCGAGCGAGAGGACCCGCTTGTTCTTCAGCGCCTCCGGCACGTCGCCGCGCACGATGCGCAGGGCCAGGCCCTCGACGATGGCGGTCTTGCCCACGCCCGGCTCGCCGATCAGCACCGGGTTGTTCTTGGTGCGCCTGGCCAGAACCTGGATGGTGCGGCGGATCTCCTCGTCCCGCCCGATGACCGGATCGAGTTTTTGGGCTCGCGCCTGCTCGGTCACGTCCTTGGTGTACTTCTTCAGCGCGTCGAAGCCGGACTCGGCGTTGGCGCTGGTCACCTTGCGGCCCTTGCGGACCTGGTCCAGCGCACGTTCGATGCTCTGCGGGTTGGCGCCCGCGCCGCGCAGTGCTCGGCCGGCGGGCGTGTCGCTCGCCACCAGGGCTGCCAGCACGCGGTCCTGCGCCACGTACTCGTCGCCGGCGCCGCTCGCCTGCTGGTGCGCGGCGTCCAGGACGCGCACCAGCTCAGGGGTGATCTGCGGCTGCCCGGCGCCCTGGCCCTGCACCTTCGGCACGCGGGCAAGCTCGGCCTCGTTTGCCGCGCGTACCTTTTGAGGATCGCCGCCGGCGGCACGGATCAGTCCGGAGGCCGCACCCTCCTCGTCATCGAGCAGCGCCTTGAGCAGGTGCTCGGGGGTGATCCGCTGGTGGAACTCGCGGATCGCGATCGTCTGGGCGGCCTGCAGAAAGCCGCGGCTGCGTTCTGTAAGTTTTTCCATGTCCATCTGTGTTCGTCCCTAATGAGGCGACTGAAGCATTGGCACCCCTCTCTGAGGCAGCGCCATCGGAACAGAATCTGGTGACTTGGGCGGGCGCGCTCAAGGCATCTGCGCCGAAGCGGCGTTCAGAGCAATGTCGCGCAGACTGGAACAATCTTCGGATGAAGGCGGCTTTTGTGCGCCGCTTGCCTTGCGGTTAGGGTGCCGCCATGGCTCGCCCCACCGTCACCGGCCTGGACCGCTACATCCTGCGCCAGCTCATCGGCGCGCTGCTTGCGGTCACGACCGCTCTGGTGGCGCTGATCTGGCTGACCCAGTCGCTCCGCTTCGTGGAGCTGGTCGTCAACCGGGGGCTGAGCCTGCGCGTGTTCCTGCAGCTGACCGGGTTGCTGATCCCGAACTTCGTCGCAGTGATCCTGCCGATCACCACCTTCGTTGTGGTGCAGTTCATCTACCAGCGGCTGTCCGGCGACCGCGAGCTGACGGTGATGCGCAGCGCAGGATTGTCGCAATGGTCGCTCGCCCGTCCTGCGCTGATGCTGGCGCTGCTGACGATGGCGGCGAGCTACTGCCTCAACATCTGGATCGTGCCGGCGAGCTTCACCGCGTTCAAGGAGTACCAGTTCGAGCTGCGCAACAAGGTGGCCGCCTTCCTGCTGCAGGAGGGCGTGTTCACGGCGATCGGCGACCAGCTGACCGTCTACGTCCGGTCCCGCGACGCGGACGGCACGCTGCGCGGCATACTGGTGGAGGACGACCGGCAGAGCGACACGCGCGCGACCATCCTCGCCGAGTCAGGCCGCCTGGTCGCGAGCGGCGACACCCCGCGCGTGCTGCTGCGGAACGGCTCGCGTCAGGAGATCGACGCCAAGACGGGCCGGCTGGACGTGCTGACCTTCGCCGAGGATACGGTGGACCTTGCCAGCGCCCATGACGAGAACGCCCAGCGGCTGCGCGAGGACAACGAGATGAGCCTGCAGGAATTGCTGCACCCCAGCCCGGCCACCCCGCCGCACGACGTCGGCAAGTTCCTGGCGGAGGCGAACCGCCGGCTGACCCAGCCGCTGACCACCGTAAGCTTCAGCCTGCTCGCGCTGTTTTCGGTGCTGACCGGCAGTTTCAGACGCGCCGGCAGTCTTTGGCGCCCGCTTGGCTCCATCCTGGCCATGGTCGGCCTGCTCGCCTTGGGCCTCACTGCGCAGAGCCTGGCCGTGCGGCACTCGGCCCTGGTGCCGCTGATCTGGCTGCAGGCGGTGCTGCCTGGCATGGTGTTCGGCTGGCTGCTGCTGGGCGGCGGGTTGTGGCGCCCGGCGGGCGGGCGCGTGGCGGCCTGACCGGTGCGGTTCGCGCTGACCCTTTCCCTCTACATCGCCCGCCAGTTCACCGCGGCCGCCCTGGCCATGCTCGCTGCCCTGTCGCTGCTGGTGATGCTGTTCGATTTCATCGAGCTGCTGCGCCGCGCTGCCCTGCGCACCGATGTGGGTTTCGGGCTGGTGGTCGGCATCGCGCTGCTCCGGCTGCCGTACTACATGCTCCAGATCCTGCCCTTCGCCGTGCTCCTGGGCGGCATCATCGCGTTCTGGCGGCTGACACGGTCCTCCGAGCTGATCGTGGCGCGCGCCGCCGGCGTGTCGGCGTGGCAGTTCCTCAGCGTGCCGGTGGCAAGTGCCGTTACCCTCGGCCTGCTCGCCAGCGCCGCCCTCTCGCCGCTGTCCTCGGTGATGTTCGCGCGCGCTTCCGCGCTGGACAACATCTACCTGCGGCAGACCGGAGGGCCGCTGGCGCTCAGCGGCGGGCAGCTCTGGCTGCGCCAGGCCGACCATGGCCTGGACGCGCAGGGGGTCGCGATCATCCACGCACGCAACGTGGCGCTGGAGGGCGCGCTGGTGGCGGTCGCCGGGGTCAGCGTATTCCGGCTCAACGCGACGGACCACCTGCTGTCCAGGGTGGAGGCGGGCCATGCGACGCTGGGGGACGGCGCCTGGATGATGGACCAGGCAAGGACGATCACGCCGGACCATCTTCCAGTCGCCGTGGGCACCTTCAAGCTGCCGACCGACCTGACCGCACGGCGGGTGGAGGAGAGCTTCCAGTCGCCGGACACGCTGTCGCTCTGGACGCTGCCCGGCTTCATCAGGCTGCTGGAAAGCGCGGGTTTCTCCTCCGTGCGGCACCGCCTGCACTACCAGTCGCTGCTGGCCCTGCCGTTACTCTGCGGCACAATGGCGCTTGTTGCCGCCGGCTTCTCGATGCGCCAGACACGCCGCGGGGGCGTGGCCCGCATGGTCGGGTCTGGCGTCGCAGCGGGGTTTGCATTGTTCACGGTCAGCAAGGTGGCTGAGGAGTTCGGGCAGTCCGGCGTGCTGCCGGCCGTGCTCGCCGCCTGGGCGCCGGCAGCGGCCGGGCTGATGCTGGCCGTGTCGTTGCTCATCCACCTGGAAGACGGCTGAGTGCGTGCGCGGCCCAGAACACGCCCCGGCGGCCGTCTGACGCGCATCTGCTGCGCTGCGGTGCTCACGGCCCGGAGGCCGCTGCGCTCCGGTGCTCCCATCCACCCGCCAGCCGTCTCGCCAGGCCGCGTTCTGAACCGCGCACTGATGGTGGCCTGCCTTTCAGTGGTGGTCTGCATTTCGGGTTTGCTGCTTCCAAGCGCGGGCTACGCGCAGTATCGGCCGCCGCAGCAGCATTTTCCGACGATCAATCCGAACACCCAGCCGCTGTCCGGCAACGAGCCGGTGACGTTCCAGGCCGACAGCGTCAGCTACGACAAGGAGCACGGGATCGTCTCTGCCGACGGCCACGTGGAGGCCTGGCAGAACGACCACGTGCTGCGCGCCGACCGGGTGACGTTCGACCGCAATACCAACGTGGCCGCCGCCTACGGCCATGTGGTGATCGTGGAGCCGGACGGGCAGGTGCTGTTCGCCGACTACGCCGAACTGACCGAAGGCATGCGCAGCGGGGTGCTGACCGGCATGCGCGCGCTGCTTGCGCAGAACGGGCGGCTGGCCGCCAACGGCGCGCGCCGCACGGACGGCAAGCTGAACGAGATGAGCCGCGGTCTCTATTCAACCTGCAACGTCTGCGCCGAGCACCCCGAGGAGGCCCCGTTATGGGATTTGCGCGCGCACCTGCTGACGCAGGACCTGGAAAACAAGAGGATCGAGTACCGCGACGCCTATCTCGACCTGTTCGGCGTGCCTGTCTTCTATCTTCCCTATTTCTCCAACAGCGATCCGTCGGTGAAGCGGCAGACCGGGCTGCTCTCGCCCAACATCGGCGCCACCGACAGCCACCTCGGAAGCTACGTGGCGCTGCCCTACTACATCGTCCTCGACGACCAGTCCGACCTGACGCTGACGCCGCTGATCGCCACGCGCACCGGCCCTGAACTGAACGCGTTGTACAGGCGCGACTTCAACGACGGTGTCCTGCAACTGACAGGCGCCATCGCGCGCGACCAGGGCAACAACCAGGCTGCCGGCGCCAACAGCGGGTCCAAGGGGATCCAGGGCTACATCTTCGCGCATGGCGTGTTCGACTGGAACAACACCTGGCGCTACGGCTTCGACATAAACCTGGCCAGCTCGATCGACTACATGCGGGACTTCCACATCCCGGGCTACGGCGCCAACGTGCTGACCAGCACCGCCTATGTGGAGGGCTTCGGCGTCGGTTCCTACGCCCGGCTGGACGTGCTGACCTACCAGGGGCTGAACAGCAGCATCACGCAAAGCCTGCTGCCCTACGTGCTGCCGCGCTTCCAGTACGACTTCCTGTCGGAGCCTGATCTTCTGGGCGGCCGGCTGACATTCAACACGCAGGAATTCAACATCCTTCGCCAGCAGGGCACCAACGACCAGCGTCTGGCTGGGCGGCTGGAGTGGAACCGGCCGTTCGCAGGGCAGCTCGGCGACCAATGGCTGCTGACGCTTCAGGGCGTGGGCGCCTTCTACAACGCCAACGTGCTGAACGGGCAGCCGAACTACCTCGATAACGACGTGGCACACGGGGTGCACGGCCAGGCGCAGGTCGCAGTCAAGCTGAAATGGCCGTTCATCAGGCCGGCCGGCGCGTCGGGCAACCAGATCGTCGAGCCGATCGTGCAGCTGATCGCCGCACCGCAGACCGGCAACAGCCTGCGCGACAACATCCCCAACGAGGACAGCCTGAATTACGAGTTCACCGACAGCACGTTGTTCGAGCTGAACCGCTTCGGCGGCTATGACCGGTTCGACGGCGGCGTGCGCGCCAACCTCGGCCTGCATGCCGAGTGGAACATGTCGGGCGGCCAGAAGCTGGAGGGGCTGATCGGCGCATCCTGGCAGGAGCACCTGGACCGCAACCTCTACCCGCAGTTCCAGCCTTGGAACGGGTTCGAGCCCGGCAGCCACCTGTCGGACATCGTTGCACGGGCAAGCTACGTTCCGAACCGGCTGTTCGACATCACCGCCCGCGGCCGGTTCGACCACGCCAACGGCGACGTGCGCTTCGCCGACGCGATCGCCAGCGCCGGCGTGCCGCTGCTGCGCGTCGATGGCGGTTTCGTTTTCAGCGCCACCAACCCCTACACGCAGTATCTGTTCAACTACAACGTGCCGGCGCTGTTCTCGCCCAACGACCCGTTCAAGCTCTACCAGTCGTTCTACACGCCGCGTCAGGAGGGGACGGCCGGACTGACCACGCATTTCGGCGGCTACACGATCAGTGCCAACGCCACGCGCGACCTCGAAAGCGGCCGGCTGATCTCGGTCGGCACCAACGCGAAATGGGAGAACGAGTGCTTCGCGTTCGACCTCTACGCAGCCAGGCGCTATACTGCCATCAACTTCGATTCCGGCGACACCACGGTCGTGTTCACGATAATCTTCAAGACCGTCGGTGCGGTCGGCGTCAACGGTTAGAGCAATGTCACGCAGACTGGACAGCCGGAGTGACGAGACTGCTCGTAAAGCAAGTGCTAGCCGGTTGCGCGTCGGCCTGCTTGCGGACAGCCTGCGCCAAACCGGTCTAGCGTCCACGATGCCATACAGGGTCCAGATCATGCGTTTCAGTCTCGCCACCTTGCTGCTGCTGTCGGTCACGGCCGCGCACGCGGCAACGCCGGTCGTGGTCAAGCATCCCGCGCCTGCCGTGCAGGAACCGGCGGACGGCATCGTGGCGGTGGTCAACGGCGACGTGATCACGCGCGCCGACGTCGACAACCGTGCGCGCCTGTTCGCCCTGACCACCGGCCAGCCGATCGCGCCCGAAACGCTTAAGTTGTTGCGCCCGCAGATCACGCGCGAACTGATCGACGACCGGTTGCGCATGCAGGAGATCCAGCGGCGCAAGATTGCCGTGCCGGACATCGACGTGGCGCACGCAATCGCCGACATCGAGCAGCGCAACCACCTGCCCCCCGGCGGCCTGCAGGCCAAGCTGTCCGGCCAAGGGGTGTCTCCCTCCACCCTGATCGCCCAGATACGCACCCAGCTCGGCTGGACGCGCGTGCTGCGCCAGGAACTGGCCGAGCGCGGCCGCATCACCGACAGCGAGATCGCCGAGCAGGAGAAGATTTTCAAGCGCGAGCAGGGCCAGCCGCAATACCGGCTCGGCGAGATCTTCGTGGCCGCAGAGGATCCGGCCCACCTCAACGACGCGCGGCGTTTTGCCGACACGGTCATCCAGCAGCTTCACGCGGGCGCCCCGTTCGGCATCGTGGCGGCGGAGTTCAGCCAGAGCCAGACGGCGCTGGAGGGCGGATCGCTCGGCTGGGTGCGGCCGGACCAGCTCGATCCGCAGGTGGCCAACCTGGTCACCCAGATGCCGGTGGGCGCGATCAGCAACCCCGTCCGCGTGGCTGGCGGCTTCGACGTCGTCACCCTGCAGGAGAAGCGGCAGGTCGGCTCCGACCTGGCAACAGTGCTTAACCTGCGGCAGGCGTTCTACCCGTTCGCGTCCCAGCTCGACCCGCAGAACCCAACCCCGGAGCAGCGCAAGGCGCTGATCGACGGCCAGACCCTGAGCAAGTCCGCCCATAGCTGCGCCGATATAGAGGCCGCCAACCAGGCGGCTGGCGCCAAGCGTGCGTCCGATCCCGGCCCCGTGCGCCTGGACCGCCTCGCCGGCCCGATGCAGGCGCTTCTGGGCGGGCTGTCGGTGGGCCAGGCCAGCAAGGCGCTGGTCACCAACGAAGGCATCCTGGTCGTGATGGTGTGCTCGAAGGACCAGAAGAACATGGCGGCGATGACCCGCGACGACATCGGCAACCAGCTGCTACAAGAACGGGTCGAACTAGGGTCGAGGCAGCTGCAGCAAGACCTTAAGCGGCGAGCATTGATCGACCAGAGGAGCTAGACCGGTTTCACGCAGAGTGTCCGCGAGTAGGCGGACGTGACACCGGTCCAGGCCTTGTTTTGGCGAGCAATGTGGTCACTCCGATTATTCCAGTCTGCGTGACATTGCTCTTAAGCACCGTCGTCAGTGGAAGCTTCTGGTTCTTTTTCTCGAAAAGAACGCTTACTTACTTAGCTGCACCGCCCAGCAGCCGGGCAATCAACCCAGGCTTGTGCGGTTCGGGTTCCACATCCGGCGGCAACATCGGACGCGGCGGCGGCGGCGGCATGACCTCCGGCATCGCGCCGAACTCCGTTGGCGCGTTCCGCTCTTCAAAGCCGGGAGCTGCAAAGTGCAAACCCGATGACGCTGGAGCCAGCGACCGGGCAGTCAGCTCATCCAGTGTCGGCGCAATCGTCTGGTCCTCGATCGCTGGGGCACCCTGTTCAGGCATTCGGCCCTCATCTGTTGCAACAGCGTTTTGGCAGGGAACGGAACGGAAAATCAAGACGTCGGCAGAGGCCCGAGCCCGCTCAAGGATCAACGTGTAGGTATCAGCGGTGAATAGCACGTTGTGTCAGAGCCGAATGGCATCCATCGGGTCAGCACCGGCTATCGCTTGGATCGCGAGGATGATGCGGCGTTCCGAGAGGCTTCGAGCAGTTCGGCTACAACGGGTGCGGGCAGTTCCGCCCATACTAGTCGTGTCCAACCACTCTGTCCCCACCGGCCCGGCTCCGGCTGACATAGGGCGGGAAAGGTGGATTTCCCCCACTCCTGTACACCCAGGGGCAATTTGACCAACGCCCTGCTGCCATCGGCTGAAAGCTATGCGAATATCTTGCCATCGATACGAAACGAGGGCGCCCCGTGGTGCGGTTGTTCAATCACACCAGGCAGTTCGAGGGCCTGCGCTCGAAAGTCATCCATCCGACTTGCCGATAGTGCGATTGAGCCAACCGAGGATGCCTACCCACGCCGCCTCGTCGGCAGCTTCGGCTTCCTCTGATGGACAGCCCGTTGTTTCAATAACCAGTTCCGTACCGGCGGAAGACGGCTTGAACATCATGCGGATCGTCTTCTCGACCTCTGGCTCCCAGTCGGCCTTCCACGTCCATTCAAGGTTGGCCGGACGATCGATCGACAGATATTCACCTTCGGCGCCGAAGCTCGTCCCGTCAGGGGCCTCGAACTCGGCTCGCCATCGGCCGCCTTCACGCAGATCGGACGTCCACGATTTGGTCCGATAGACAGCCGGATCGCCCCACCATTCGACAATGCTCCGTGGGTCGTTGAAGCCATCGAACGCCTCGTGAGGCGAGCAGCCAATGTCGAAGCGTTGGGTCATGTCGTCAGGCTGCCTTCGCCATGTTTGTGGGCTGTCGCCCAAGCGTCCGGTACACGGTCGGCCGTGATATGGAGAACAGCTCGGCGAGGTCACTGATCGAGTAGTCTCCGGTATCATACATGCGGCGCAGCTCCTTCTGCTGCCGATCGGACAGCTTGGGCTTCTTGCCGCGCAGCTTCCCCTTGGCACGCGCGACCGCCATCCCCTCACGTGTCCGGAGCCTGATGAGGTCGGCCTCAAACTCGGCGAAAGTGGCGAGGATGTTGAAGAACAGCTTGCCCATGGGGTCGACCGGATCGTGCACACCGACGCCAAGCTGGAGCTTCACGCCACGGTCGGCGAGGCCGTCGCCAATCGCGCGCGCATCCGGCACCGATCGCGCGAGCCGGTCGAGCTTCGGCACTACCAGTGTGTCGCCACTTCGTACCGCCGCCAACGCTTGGTCGAGACCGGGCCGATCCCGGTTCGTGCCCGTAAAACCTTTGTCGGTGTAGATGCGATCGGCCGCCACCCCGAGCTTGAGCAGTGCGTCATGCTGGGCGGCGAGGTCCTGTTTGTCGGTCGAGCAGCGGGCATAGCCGATCAGCGTGTGCGTCATGGGCCATGACTGTTACGTATAAGGCCCCGTCAGCGCAAAACATATGGTACTATCTATGTGAGACTCGGCCTCCGGCCGTTTTCCGTGCGTCGCGCGATCGACCGGGACGAGTCCGTTGAACGATCCTCTATCGGACAGGGGCGATCACCATGCTGGATGATCGAGGGCCGGAGATCGGAAGCGCCGAGGTCGCGAAGCGCATGGCCGTGCTGCGCCCGCACCGGATCGATGGCGTGCCGCTCGCGAGGGTTGCGGCCGATGCCGGCATCCCGATCCGCACCGCCCGGCGCTGGATCGCCCGCTACCGCGCCGATGGACCTACCGGGCTCGTGCGTCCGCCGCGACCGGAAGCGGGTAAGCGCACCTTCCCGAAGGAACTGGTCGAGCTGATCGAAGGCATGGCACTCCTCAAGCCGCCGCCATCGATCGCGACCATCCACCGACGCATCGCCGGCCTGGCCAACGAGCGGGGATGGCGGGCGCCATCCTACGGCAGCGTGCGTAGCATCGTGGGCGGGATCGATCCGGCGATGGCGACTCTGGCGCACGAGGGCGCAGCCGCGTTCCGCGACAAGTACGAGCTGGTCCATCGGCACCGAGCCGTCCGGCCGAACGCGACATGGCAGGCCGACCACACGCAGCTCGATATCCTGATTCTCGACGCCGACGGCAAAGAGGCGCGACCGTGGCTGACGACTGTTCTTGACGATTATTCGCGAGCGATCGCCGGCTACATGGTGATGCTGGGCGCGCCGTCCGCGCTCAACACCTCGCTCGCGCTGCGACAAGCGATCTGGCGCAAGGCCGATCCGGCGTGGCCGGTGTGCGGCGTCCCCGACGTGCTGCACGTCGATCACGGATCGGACTTCACTAGCCTACACCTCGAGCAGGCATCGGCCAATCTGCGCTTCCGCCTGATTTACTCGGGTGTTGCTCGCCCGCAGGGACGGGGCAAGATCGAGCGGCTGTTCCGCACCATCAATACCGAGCTGCTGCCCGAGCTGCCGGGGCAATCTTCGCAACGGTAAGCCGGCCTCGCCACCCCGCCTGTCGCTCGCCGAACTGGACGTCGCGATCGGCACCTACATCGTCTCGACCTATAATGCCCGTCCGCATCGCGCGATCGGCATTGCCCCGATCGAGGCATGGCGCGGCGATGGGTGGTTGCCCCGGATGCCGGAAACGCTGGCCGAACTGGACGCGCTGCTGGTCATGGTCGCCAAGCCCCGCACGGTCCATCGCGACGGCATCCGCTTCGAGGGGCTGCGCTATTTTGATCCGACGCTCGCCGCCTATGTCGGCGAGCCCGTCACGATCCGCTACGATCCCCGCGACATGGGAGAGGTTCGTGTCTTCCACCGCAACGCGTTCCTGTGCCGGGCGGTGAGTGCGGACCATGCTGGCGACAGCATCACGCTGAAGGACATACAGGCGGCTCGCGTCGCGCACCGCCGGCGCCTGCGAAGCGAGATTGGCGAGCGGAAGGCCCGCGTTGCCGACTTCTTCCCTGCCCTTGTTCGTCGCCCCGCTCCGCCGGCAATGCCAGTATCCTCACCCGACGCCGATGCCATAGGACGGTCGAAAGGCCGGCGACTGCGCACCTATAGCGAGGGCGATTGATGGGCACGGCACGCGCTACCAGCTTCATCGCGACCCAGGAGCATCGCCGCTTTACCGAGTTCGCCGATACCGTCCGCAAGCATCGCTATATCGGCCTGTGCCATGGACCCGCAGGCGTCGGGAAGACGCTCTCCGCCCGCCGCTACGCCCATTGGGACGTGGCTGCCGAAACTGTGGAGGAATGGAGCCGGCGTGGGCCGGACGAGCCGAAGGTCAATGCCCACCTCGCCCGATCCCGAGCCGTCTTCTTCACCCCGACCGTCAGTTGCAGCCTGCGCGAGCTGAGGCATGACGTGCCGAACCTCATCAGCCGCGCTGACATGTGCATCGACGATCACGTTCGCCCCTGCGTCGAGGGCAAGTGCAAGATCATCGACCACACGACCCACTACGTCGAGCTGCTGATCGTGGACGAGGCGGAGCGGCTGACCACGACGGCGCTGGAATGGCTGCGCGACCTGTTCGATCGACGGGGGATCGGCCTCATCCTGATCGGCATGCCGGGGATCGACAAGCGGATGGCGCGCTACCCCCAACTCTTTAGCCGCGTAGGCTTCGCCCACCACTACCGGCCCTTGCAGGACCAAGAGCTGACGTTCGTGCTGACGAGGCGCGACCTCGGACTTTCACTGGATGATGCCGACTTCACCGATACGCAGGCGGTCGCCGCGATCGTGCGCATGACCGGAGGCAACTTCCGGCTGCTGCACCGCCTGTTCGTCCAGATCGAGCGCATCCTGCGCCTCAACGAGCTGACCGTCATCACCGAGGATGTGGTCGAGGCGGCTCGCAGCACGCTCGTGATAGGTGTCACTTAGCGCTGACAGAACCGTGCTATTCAGCGCTGACATCTACAATCAACGATAGCCCATTGCGCACGACTTCACCGATGACGTGCCAGCATCAACGACCAAGACGAATACTCCACGGCGGAGACCCGGCCGCCACTCAGCCGACGCAAGCCGCAGGCTGACATCCGGGCTGCGCACGGATATGAGATCGCCATGGATTTCTCCGGCCTCAGCGTGCTCTGCGTGGGCGACGTGATGCTCGACCGCTTCGTGCACGGCGACATCGACCGCATCTCGCCCGAGGCGCCGGTGCCGGTGCTGCGCCTGCGCGGCACGCGCGAGATGCCGGGCGGGGCGGGCAACGTCGCAGCCAACATCGCCTCGCTCGGCGGGCGCGCCGTGCTGATCGGCCTGGTCGGCCAGGACGCGGCGGGCCTGTGCCTGCGTCAGTTGCTGGCGGGGCAGCCGCGCGTGTCGGACGTGCTGGTGAGCAGCGCGCACCGCCCGACCATCTGCAAGACGCGCTTCATCGCCGGCCGCCAGCAGGTGGTCCGCACCGACGAGGAGAGCGACGCCGCCCTGCTCCCGGAGGAGGAGGCCGGGTTGCTGTCGGCCTTTGCCGCCCAGCTTCCCGGCTGCCAGGCCGTCGTGCTGTCCGACTACGGCAAGTCGGTGCTCAGCCCCGGTTTGGTCGCCCGTGCCGTGCAGGAAGCGGGGCGCGCCGGGGTGGCGGTGTTCGTCGATCCGAAGACCGATGATTTTTCCCGCTACCGCGGCGCGACCTGCATCACCCCGAACCTGCGGGAGTTCGCCGCCGCCGCCCGCCACGTCTCCGGTCCCCTGACCCTCGACGGGGAGGCGGCGATCGCCCGCGCGGCCAGGCCGTTGCTGGAGGCAGCCGAGGCGGGCGCCATACTGGTCACCCGATCGGAACACGGCATGACACTGGTGGAACGCTCGGGCGAGGTCACCTCCGTGCCGGCGCGGGCGCGCGAGGTGTTCGACGTGTCGGGCGCGGGCGATACGGTGATCGCAGCTCTGGCCCTGGCCCATGCAGGCGGGCGCAGCCTGGCTCAGGCCATGCACATCGCCAACGCAGCGGCCGGCGTCGTGGTCAGCAAACTCGGCACCGCCACGGCCGACATCGCCGAAGTGATGCACGAGCTGGCGGCCCAGAGCGAGGCGGTCGATGGCGCCGCCACCGGCCTGCAAAGCCTGACGGCCACGCGCGGACTGGTCGCCCACTGGCGGGAACAGGGCCTTCGCGTCGGCTTCACCAACGGGTGTTTCGACCTCCTTCACCCCGGCCACGTCTCGCTGCTGGCCGCCGCGCGCCAGGCCTGCGACCGGCTGGTGGTCGCGCTCAACACCGATGACAGCGTGCGGCGGCTCAAGGGCCAGACCCGCCCGGTGAACACGCTGCAGCAGCGCGCGCAAGTGATCGCGGCGATCCGCTACGTGGATTGCGTGGTGAGTTTTGCCGAGGACACGCCGCTGGAGACGATACGCACGCTGGTGCCGGACGTGCTGGTCAAGGGCGCCGACTACAGCGTGGACCAGGTGGTCGGCGCCGAACAGGTGCTGGCCGCGGGCGGCAAGGTGGTGCTGGCCGAGCTGGTTGCTGGACAGTCGACCACCGGCATCATCGCGCGCCTGGGTGAGCCGCGCTTGCCCGTCTGACGTCCAGAGCGGGAGTTGTGTCGGCTGGCAAAAGGAAGATCGGGGGACGCTGTCCCCCAAACCCCCTGCTGGGGTCAGGGACCCCAGACCTCCATTCTTTACGCCAGCAGCAGGACGGCGATCAGCACGACGTCGCCGGCCAGGACGCGTATCGACGAGCCCCCATGGCCGGTCGCCCAAAGGACCAACGCGGCGAGCGATCCTCCCATGCTCAACGCGAGCAGCACCAGGCGTGTCGTCGCTGGTGGTCTTGCCGTCCTGCGCGATGCGTGTGCACGCGGGCCGGAAGGATGCTCGTCGGGCATGGACGGCCCGATATGGTCTTCCGGATCTGTCTGTTCAGGATTCGTCATGTGGTCGTCCGGCTCGATGTCGGCGGCCCGGTGTGCTCGACGACCTGGCGCATGCCAGACGCTCGGCATGCGCCGATTGACTCGGGCGATAGGCGCACCGAAACATGCCGCTTTTGCTGCGCCGCCTCCAGCGCGTCGTTGAGCCGGATTTGGCGGGTTCCCCGCGCGGAGACTCCATCCTGTCATGATCCCAGCCCTGATGCCGACCTACGCACGCGCCGACCTCGCCTTCGACCACGGAGAGGGCGCCTGGCTGGTGACGGAGGACGGCCGCCGCTTCCTCGATTTCGGCGCGGGAATCGCCACCAGCTCGCTCGGCCACGGCAACAAGCATCTGGTGGCCGCCATCGCCGAGCAGGCGGCACGCGTGATGCATGTCAGCAACCTGTATCGTGTGCCGGGCGCCGAACGCCTGGCGCAGCGTCTGGTGGACGTGACGTTCGCCGACAGCGTCTTCTTCTGCAACTCCGGCGCCGAAGCCAACGAGGGCATGGTCAAGATGGTGCGCCGTGCGATGGCCGCGCGCGGCCAGCCGGAGCGCACGCGGATGATCTGCTTCTCCGGCGCCTTTCACGGCCGCACGCTCGCCATGCTGTCGGCCACCGGAAACGCCAAATACCTCGACGGCTTCGGGCCGCCGGTGGACGGGTTCGACCACGTGCCGTTCGGCAACCTCAACTCCCTGCGCAACGCGATCACGCCGCAGACCGCCGGCATCCTGGTCGAGCCGATCCAGGGCGAGGGCGGGGTGCGCGTGGGCTCGCCCGATTTCTTGCGCGGCTTGCGCGCGGCGTGCGACGAATGGGGCCTGCTGCTCGCGCTCGACGAGGTGCAGTGCGGCATGGGGCGCACCGGCACGCTGTTCGCCTACCAGCAGTCGGGGATCGAGCCGGACGTGCTGTCGGCCGCCAAGGGCATCGCCGGCGGGTTCCCGATGGGCGCCATTCTGGCCCGCGAGGAGGTCGCGAAGACCCTGACCCCCGGCAGCCACGGCACCACCTTCGGCGGCAACCCTCTCGCCTGTGCCGCCGCCAACGCGGTGCTGGACGTGCTTCTGGCACCCGGCTTCCTGGACACCGTCACTGAGCGCGGCCGTCAGCTGGAGGCTGGCCTGCGCGCGCTGGTGAAGGAAATGCCCAGCGTGTTTTCCGGCGTGCGCGGCATCGGGTTGATGCTGGGCCTGCAATGCGCCGCCCGCAACACCGACGTGCAGGCCGCCTGCCTCGCCCACGGCCTGCTGACGGTCGCTGCCGGGGAAAACGTGCTCCGCGTGGTGCCGCCTCTGGTGATCGGCGCGGGCGACGTCGACGAGGGGCTGGCCAGGCTGCGCCTGGCGGCGCAGCAGCTGGCGCCGGCCAGCCTTGTTCTGGAGGGTGCGCCACATTGAACGCCGATGCCGTCCCCGGCGCCGGTCTTTCAACCAAGCCGCGCCACTTCCTGGAACTGGCGGAACTCGACACCGCGACCCTTCGCGGCATCCTGGAGCTGGCAGCCGCTTTCAAGCGCGGCGCAAGGCCGCCGCCCGTGCTGGCCGGCAAGACCCTCGCCATGCTGTTCGAGCACCCGTCGACCCGCACGCGAGTCAGTTTCGAAGTGGCGATGCGCCAGCTTGGCGGGCACTGCACGGTGCTCTCCGGCCACGAGCTGCAGCTCGGCCGCGGCGAGACCATTGCCGATACGGCCCGCGTGCTGTCGCGCTACGTGGACGCCATCATGCTGCGCACCGATCGCGTCGCAAAGCTGGAGGAGATGGCCGAGCACGCCACCGTGCCGGTGATCAACGGCCTGACGGCGGCAAGCCACCCCTGCCAGCTGATGGCCGACGTGCTGACGTTCGAGGAGCATCGCGGACCGATCGAGGGCCAAGTGGTCGCGTGGTGCGGGGACGGCAACAACGTGGCGCGCACCTGGGTGCAGGCGGCGGTGCGCTTCGGCTTCTCGCTCCGCCTGGCCTCGCCTGCGGGCTGCGAGATACCTGCCAACCTGCTGGATTGGGCCAAGCGCGAGGGCGGCGACGTCGCGGCCCTGCGCGACCCGGCACAGGCGGTTCAAGGCGCCCGCGCGGTCGTCACCGATTGCTGGGTCAGCATGGGGGACGACCCGGCGCGCAAGGCGCAGAAAACGCTCGCTCCCTACGCGGTGACCGGGGCGCTGATGCAGCGTGCCGCACCCGACGCGCTGTTCATGCATTGCCTGCCCGCCCATCGCGGCGAGGAGGTGGAGACGGCGGTGATCGACGGCCCGCAATCGGTGGTGTTCGACGAGGCCGGCAACCGTCTGCACGCGCAAAAAGGAATACTGGCTTGGGCGCTGAGCAGGTGATCGCAAGGCGGTCACGTCTATAGCGAGAGTACAGACTGTTCCCAGCCGCACCGATCCTAGACCGGTTTCACGTCGGCCTACTCGCGGACACTCTGCGTGAAACCGGTCTAGGTCGTCCAGCGACCCGGGAGATAGCGGCAACCCTCGAGTTCGTTATGATGTTACGGCGTGTCTATGCCCCTTGCTCCAGACCTGCCTCGCTCCGCCGTGGTCGATCTCGGCTCCAACTCCGTGCGCCTCGTCGTGTTCGAGGGGGAGGGACACAATCCGGCCGCGATCTTCAACGAAAAGGCGGTGCTTCGCCTCGGCCGCGGGCTGCAGCAGACCGGGCGCCTCAACGAGGACGGGCTGGCCGGCGCGCTGACCGTCATGGCCCGCTACGCCGCCATCGCGCGGGCGATGCGGGCCGAGCCGTTCGAGGTGCTGGCGACTGCGGCGGTGCGCGATGCCAGCAACGGCGCCGATTTCGTGGCCGCCCTGCAGGCCAGCCTGCCCGGCGTGCCGGTCCGGGTGCTGAGCGGGGAGCAGGAGGCGGGGCTGTCGGCCGGCGGCCTGCTCTGCGGCATCCCCGACGCGCATGGCATGCTGGCCGACATAGGCGGCGGCTCGCTGGAGGTGGTGCAGCTTGCCGGCGGGCGGGTGCAGCACGCGCAGACGCTGAAGCTCGGGGTGATCCGGCTGTCCGAGCGCGCAGGCGGCGACGTGGTGCGAGCCCGCGCGATCGCCGAGGAGACGCTGGCCGGCGTGGCCTGGCTGGGCGCGGGAGAAGGGCGCGACCTCTACCTCGTGGGTGGCGCCTGGCGCGCGCTCGCCCGCATCCACATGGAACAGACCGGCTACCCGCTCGCCATCGTGCACCACTACACGATCGGGCGCGAGGAGGCCCGCGACCTGTGCGGCGTGATCGGTGCGGCAAGCCGGCGCACCCTGGAGCGCATGCCCGGCGTCTCCCGCCGACGGGTGGACGACATGCCGTTCGCCGCCGTGGTGCTGCGCCGGTTGCTGCGGGCCACCGGCGCCAGGCGCGTCGTGTTCTCGGCCAACGGGCTGCGCGAGGGCTGGTTCATGCAGAACGTGGCGAGCGAGGCGGCACGCGCCGAAGAACCGGTGCTGGCCGCCTCGCGCGACCTCGCACTCCGCTACGGGCGCAGCGAAGGCCTGCCGCCCGCCCTGGTGCGGTGGACCGCAGCGCTGTTCGACGAGGGCGCGGAGGGCACGAAGCTGCGCGAGGCGGCGTGCTGGATGAGCGACATCGGCAGCCAGGACCACCCGGAATACCGCTCCGAACAGGCGTTCTTCCGCGTGCTCCGCCTGCCCGGCGTGGCGCTGGACCACCATGCGCGCGCCTTTCTGGCGATGACGGTGGCGCTGCGCTACGAGGCCGAGCCGGACACCCCCTACCTGAACGCGGCGCGCATGCTGCTGGACATGAGCACGCTGCAGCGCGCCGAGATCCTCGGGACCGGCCTTCGCCTGGCCTACACCCTGTCTGGCAGCACGCCCGAACTGCTGGCCGGCACGTCGTTGCTGCGCGAGCCGGGCCGTCTGACATTGCGCCTGACCCAAGGCGTCGGCGTGTTTGCCGGTGAGAGCGTGACGCGGCGGCTGGAGCGGCTGGGCCAGGCGCTAGGCGTGGAAGCGACGACCGAGATGGCTTGAGGACGCCAGCTGCGCTCTCCGATCCCGTCGAGGCAGCCCGGCGGCGATCGATGCTCCGGCTGCCGCACATGGCGCTGCTCGCGGCCTACGTGCGCACGCTCGACGGCACGGGGCGCGGCTGCGTGCCCGACTTCGATCCGCTCGACGGCGGCGTGCAGGCGCGGCTCCTGCTGCTGCTGGAAAAGCCCGGACCAGGGCTGCATTCGGGGTTCATCTCGCGCGACAACGACACGCCGACGGCGGCCAGGATACGCGACGGGATGGCGCAGGCCGGCGTGCCGCGCGCGCAAACCATCATCTGGAACGCGGTGCCTTGGTGGAACGGCACCACGGCGGTTCGCGCGGCCGACAGGCAGGTCGGCCTCGCCGCGCTGGAACGCTTGCTGAGCTTGCTGCCCAGCCTGTGCTGCGCCGTTCTGGCCGGGAAGACGGCGCAGGGTGCAAGCGAGGTGTTGACCGGCCTGGGCCTGCCGATTTTCAACTGCGTCCACCCCTCGCCCAACGCCAGGGCAGGCCCCGCCAGCAGTGCCGCCTGGAAAAACCTGCCCTCGATATGGCGATCCGCCTGGGTCAGCGCGGCACCGGTGCCCGACACTCAACCGTGAAGCGAACCGTGCCGGGTGTTCTGAGTAGTTGGTCAACAAGCCTTTGGGGAGTTCGAATGCGTTCAGCAGTCGTTTGCGCCGCAGCCATGACGGTTGCGTCCGCGTCACTCCCGGCCATGGCGGGGGAGAGTTCGGCCGATTGGACCAGCGCGGGCAACGGGCCGTCCAACACGCGGGCGGCGCCGACCGAGCACATCATCGGCAGGGCCAACGTCGCCTCGCTCACGCCGCTCTGGACGCTGAAGACGACCGGCGACGTGCCCGACACGCCCACGATCGAGGGCAGCGCGGCCTACGTCACCGATAACGGCGGATCGATCTGGCGGCTGGATGCCGGGACCGGCGCGGTTGTCTGGCACGTCAAACTGCCGGCGATCAGCGGCAACGCGATGTCAACCGCCCGCACCAGCCCGGCCATCGGGCCGGCGACGATCCTGATCGGCGACCAGGCATCGGCCACCGTCTATGCGATCGACAAGACGAACGGCGAGCTGGTCTGGCGCACGAAACTGGACACCGCGCGCGGCGCCATCATCACGTCCTCCCCGGTCATCGTCGGCGGCCGCGTGATCGTCGGCGTGGCATCGAACCAGGAGGAGCTCGCCGCGACGGTGAAGGGGTTCGTGCCTGATTTCCGCGGATCGGTGGCCGCACTCGACCTGGCAACCGGCAAGATGCTCTGGCAGACCTACACGGTGCCCATGGGCTTCTCCGGCGGGGCAGTCTGGGGCAGCAACCTGGCGGTCGATCGCAGCCGGCATGCGGTGTTCGCCGGCACCGGCGACAACTATTCGGTTCCCGCCGCGGTGGCCGCTTGCCAGACCACGGCGCCGGACGGCGCGGCGCAGGATGCGTGCCTGCCGGGCGAGGACCACATCGACAGCGTGCTCTCGCTCGACATCATGACCGGCATGGTGAACTGGAGCCGGCGGATGACCACGCTGGACACCTGGACGGTCTCCTGCCTGGCGAGCAGCAAGCGCGCGGCGACGCCGTGCCCGCAGCCAGCCGGGCTCGACTACGATTTCGGATCGGCGCCCAACCTGTTCCGCACCTCCGCCGCGGCCGGCTCACGCGAGCTGGTGGGCGCGGGACAGAAGAGCGGCGTTTATTGGGCGCTGGACCGCGACACCGGCACGACCGTCTGGGCGACGCAGGTGAACCCCGGCGGCACCCGCGGCGGTATCCAGTGGGGGTCGGCGGTGGGCGAAGGGCGCATCTACGTGTCCGCGTCGAACTCCGACTACATCTATTCGGGCATCCTCGGCTCGAAGACGATCACCAACGGCGGGTTCTGGTCCGCGCTGAACGCCGATACGGGAGCGATCGTCTGGCAGACCGCGACCGATGCCAGGCAGCCGCCGTCTGCCACCCATGCCAGCCGCTCCATCAAGCCGCCACCGGGAGCGTTCGCCCGCACCGAAGGCGCCGTCAGCGTGGCGAACGGCGTGATGTACGGCAGCGACGAGGCCGGCAATTTCGTCGGGCTGGATTCGGCGACGGGCGCCAAGCTGTGGAGCTTTGCGGCGGGCGGCGCCGCGGTCGATGCGCCCTCGGTGGTCAACGGCGTGCTGTACTGGGGCGACGGCTACGGCGACATCGGGCGTGCGAAAAGCATGCTCTACGCGTTCGGTCTGCCCAGGTAGCGCGCGGGTCTGCCGACCATCGATGCCGCCGGCCAGATCCTTGATGACCGTCCACCGACATCAGGCCGTCTTGTCGGCTGCGACCCCCAAGGCCGCCTGCGCCGCGGCCAGCCGCGCCACCGGCACCCGGTAGGGGGAACAACTGACGTAGTCGAGCCCGACCTCCTCGCAGAACGCAATGCTGGCAGGGTCGCCGCCGTGCTCGCCGCAGATGCCGAGCTTGATGCTGTTCCTGGTGCGCCGTCCGCGTTCGGCCGCGATCCGCACCAGGGCGCCCACGCCCTCTATGTCGATGGAGACAAAAGGGTCTTTCGGCAGGATGCCGGCTTCGACGTAGTGCGGCAGGAATTTTCCGGCGTCGTCGCGCGACAGGCCGAAGGTGGTCTGTGTCAGGTCGTTGGTGCCGAAGCTGAAGAAGTCCGCCACCTCGGCGATCTTGTCCGCGGTCAGTGCCGCGCGCGGCAGCTCGATCATCGTGCCCACCAGGTATTCGATGGGCTTGCCGGCGTGGTCCAGCACCTCCTTGGCCACACGGTCCACCTGGGCGCGCGTGATCTCCAGTTCGCGGCGCGTGCCGACCAGGGGGATCATGATCTCAGGCACCACCGGCTCGCCGGTTTCCTCGGCGATCGCCAGCGCCGCCTCGAAAATCGCGCGCGCCTGCATTTCATAGATCTCCGGATACGAGATGCCGAGCCGGCAGCCGCGATGGCCGAGCATCGGGTTCGCCTCGGCGAGTTCGGCCGCACGCCGGCGCATCTGCTCGACGTCCTGGCCGAGCGCGGTTGCCACGTCGGCGATCTCCTGGTCGCCATGCGGCAGGAACTCGTGCAGCGGCGGGTCCAGCAGACGGATGGTGACCGGCAGGCCAGCCATGATGCGGAACAGCTCGACGAAGTCCTGGCGCTGGAACGGCAGCAGCTTTTCCAGCGCCACGCGGCGCCCGGCCTCGTCATGCGCCATGATCATCTGCCGCACGGCGCCGATCCGTTCGGGTGCGAAAAACATGTGTTCGGTGCGGCACAGGCCGATGCCCTCGGCACCGAACTTGCGGGCGGTTTCCGCATCCAGCGGCGTCTCCGCGTTGGTGCGGATCCTCAGGCGCCGCGACTGGTCGGCCCACTCCATCAGCGTGTTGAAATCCCCCGAAAGAGTAGGCTCCACCGTCGCCACAGTGCCCGCGAAAATCTCGCCGGTCGCACCGTCTATGGTGATCGTCTCGCCGCCGCGTATGGTCTTTCCGCCAGAGGACAGCGTGCGCGCGCCGTAATCGACGCTGACGCCGCCCGCACCGGCCACGCAGGCGCGGCCCATGCCGCGCGCGACCACCGCGGCATGGCTGGTCATGCCGCCACGGGTGGTGAGGATGCCGCGGGCCGCGTGCATGCCGTGGATGTCTTCCGGGCTGGTCTCTATGCGCACCAGGATCACCGATTCGCCCTTGGCCGCGCGCGCCTCCGCGTCGTCCGCGCTGAACACCACGGCGCCCGACGCGGCACCCGGGCTCGCCGGCAACCCCTTGCCGAACAGCGTGCGCGGCGCTTTCGGGTCCAGCGTCGGATGCAGGAGCTGGTCCAGCGCCTGCGCGTTCACCCGCAGCACGGCTTCCTGCACGGTGATCAGCTTGGCCTGCGCCATTTCGACCGCGATGCGGAGGCTCGCCGCGGCCGTTCGCTTGCCGGTCCGCGTCTGCAGCATGTACAGCGTGTTCTGCTGCACGGTGAACTCGATATCCTGCATGTCGTGGTAGTGGCGCTCCAGCGTCTCGCGCACCCGGCACAGATCGGCATAGGCGTCCGGCAGCGCGTCTTCCATCGAGACTTCGCCCGGCTTGGCGCCGGCCTTGGACAGCGGCTGCGGGGTGCGTATGCCGGCGACCACGTCCTCTCCCTGCGCGTTGACCAGGAATTCGCCGTAGAACACGTTTTCGCCGGTGGAAGGGTCGCGCGTGAAACACACGCCCGTTGCGCAGTCGGCGCCCATGTTGCCAAACACCATCGCCTGCACGTTCACCGCCGTGCCCCAGTCGGCGGGGATGTCGTGCAGCCGCCGATACGTGTTTGCGCGGGGGTTCATCCAGCTTCCGAACACCGCGCCGATCGCGGCCCAAAGCTGGTCTTTCGGGGCCATCGGGAACGGATGGCCGGTCTCCTCCAGCACCAGTTCCTTGTATTCCTCCACGCAGCGCTGCCAGTCGCTCGGCTGCAGCGCGGTGTCCTCGACCACGCCGGCATCCATCTTGACGGTCTCGATGATCTCCTCGAAGCGATGGTGATCGACGCCCAGGACGACGCTGCCGAACATCTGGATGAAGCGCCTGAAACTGTCCCAGGCGAAGCGCGCGTCGCCGGACGTCTCGGCCAGGCCACGAACCGTCTCGTCGTTCAGACCAAGGTTGAGGACGGTGTCCATCATGCCAGGCATCGACACGCGCGCGCCGGAGCGCACGCTGACCAGCAACGGCGCGTGCGCGTCTCCGAACGACCGGCCCACCGCCTGTTCGATCCGGGCCAGCGCCTCGGTCACCTGCGCGTCCAGATCGGACGGGTAGTTTCGGTTGTTCCTGTAGAATTCGGTGCACAGCTCGGTGGTGATGGTGAATCCGGGCGGCACCGGCAGGTCGATGCTGGCCATCTCCGCCAGGTTGGCGCCCTTGCCACCGAGCAGGTTGCGCATGTCGGCGCGGCCTTCGTTGTGGCCGGCGCCGAAGCTGTAAACCCATTTCGTCATCGTTTCGCTCCTGGCAGAAGGGAAGTAAGGCCAGGGCTTTGCCCTGGACCCACCAAAGGCCGGGGGCCTTTGGAAACCGGCTTTCTAGGATTAGCTCTCTATTGCGGATAGGTCGGCTATTCTTCTCATAGCCACTTGTAGCTTTGTAAGTTGCCGTAACCTGTTTTCACGTATGTCTACATCGCTGTCGTTGACCATCACACCTTCAAAAAACGCATCGAGCGGACGACGAAGCTCCGCTAGCAGGGTGACAGCTTCGGAAAAACGGTCCTCTGCCAAAAGCGATGATGCGTAATCGGATTTTTTGACTGCCTCGTACAAGTCCGTTTCAACGTCGAAAATAAAGCGGCTCGGATCGACATCTTCGCAAAATGCCTTTCCGTCTTTCTGTTCCTCGATCCGCAGGATGTTGGATGCACGCTTGTAAGCGGCCGTCAAATCAATCCCGTCATTGGTTGTCAGCAAGTTCGACAGCGCCCGCGTTAGGGATAGGTGACGCACGATGTCATTAGGCCACAAAGTCCCAAAATTAGAGGTTGCACCAACGACTGCTAAAAGGATGTCTGATCGGCCGCCCTCGCTTTTGAATTGAATGCGTAAGCGTTCGAGGATGAAATTTTCGACGTCCTGACACAATCCACGGATGCCCGCGCCATGCTGGTCGCCGCCAAACCTGATTGCAGGAAGTAATCCTTGCTTCGACAAGGCATCTACCGCGGCTTTGATTACCGGCCGCAAGTCGATTCTCGTGCAGGTCTCGCGGATGGTGCGAATGACGCCCAGGGCGGCCCGCCGCAATGCGTACGGGTCGCCCGAACCTGTCGGTCTTTGTCCGATAGCAAAGAACGCTGTCAACTGGTCGATCTTGTCCACCAGTGCAACAGTGATGGCGACCGGTTCGGACGGCACGCCGTCCCCTGCCCCCTTCGGCGCGTAATGCTCGCGCACCGCCGCAGCAACGCGCGCATCCTCCCCGTCATGCTGCGCGTAGTAGCCGCCCATCACGCCCTGCAGCTCAGGAAACTCGCCGACCATGCCTGTGGTCAGGTCCGCTTTGGCCAGCAGCGCCGCACGCTCGGCCAACGCAGGGTCGGCGCCGACCAGCGGCGCCACCATGCCCGCCAGCCCCACCAGCCGGCGCGCCCGCGCGCCCTGGCTTCCAAGCTCCGCCTGGAACGTCACCCCGTCCAGCGCCGCCACCCGGTCGGCAAGCCGCGTGCGGCGGTCGAGATCCCAGAAATGCCGCGCATCGGCAAAGCGCGCGCGCAGCACGCGCTCGTTGCCGGCAACGATGGCCGCACCGCCATCGGACGCCTCCACATTGGACGCGAAGGCGAACCAGGGCGCCGGCGCGTCCTCGGCGGTGCGGGTGGCAAAGTAGCGCTGGTTCACCCGCATGCTCACCTGCATCACCTCCGGCGGCAGGTCCATCAACGCGTCGTCGATGCGGCCCAGCAGCGGCACCGGCCATTCCACCAGCCCGGCCACCTCCTCCAGCAGGCCGGCATCCTCGACGATCGTCAGACCGTGCGCGCGCGCCAGCCCGGCCAGCCCGTCTTGGATCAGCCGCGCCCGCTCGGCCGCGTACGGCACGACGCGGCCGCGCTGCAGTGCCGTCTGCCAACCGGCGAAACCCGTCACCGCCACGGGATCCGGCGCATGGAAGCGATGGCCCTCAGTCAGGTTGCCAGAGGCGAGCCCGTGCCCGTCATCGCCCTCGGCCGCCAGGGCGAACGGCACCACCTGCCCGTCGAGCAGGCAGACGATCCGGCGCAGCGGGCGTATCCAGGTGAACGCGCTGCCGCCGCCCCAGCGCATCGATTTCGGCCAGGTGAAGCGGCGCAGCAGGCCGGGCATGGCGCCCGCGATCAGCGACGCCGCATCGACGGCCGGGCTGGTTCGGTCCAGCACCCAGAATCCGCTTTCCTCCCGCAGGTCTTCCCGCCCCGCCGCGTGCTTGCGCAGAAAACCCGCCAGCGCCTGCTCGGGCGCCGTCACCCTCGGCCCCCGCTCCACCGTCGAGCCGGCGGCGACCTGAGCCGCAACCTCCGCGGCCAGGGCGATCCGCCGCGCGCCGAAGACAGGGCGCAGCGCGGACGGCGTGATCGCCGCCAGCGCCTCGCTCACCAGACGCCGCAGCTCCTCGGCTCCACGCGCCTGAAGCCGCGCCGGGATCTCCTCGCTGAACAGCTCCATGAACAGCTCCGGCATGCCTCAGGAATCCTTCAGCGCCGGTTCGACGTCGGTCCGGCCGAAATCCTCGCCCGTGTAGAGCAGCGCCTCGCCGGCCGTCTTGGCCAGCGCGTAGGCGAAGCAGTCGCCGAAATCCAGCCGGGCGGAATGCTTGTGGCGCCCGAAATAGCGCCAGGCGCTGCGCGCCGCCATGGCCTGCTCCACCGTCACCTCCGCCACTTCGATGCGGGCGGCGCGGAAGAACTCGTCGAGCCGCAGGCTCGCCAGCCTGCCGCCGCGCTCCTCCACGATCATCGCCACCTCCAGCCAGTTGGCGGCCGACATGCGCGGCGCTGGCGCGTCCACGATCGCTTCCAGAATTCGCGGCGCGGCCGGCTCGTCCAGCAGCACGCACAAGATGGCCGAGGTGTCCACGATCATTCCAAGACGGGCTTGACCGGCGTCAACGCGGCCGCCCGGATTCGTCGTAGAGGAAGCCGTGCGCGCTGCCGCCAGGCAGGCGCAGGCTGGCGCGGATGTCCGCCGCGATTGCCGAAAGGCGTTGCAGCCGCAGGCTGCGGTCCCTTGCGCGCTGCTCCCGCTCCAGCCGTTCGCGCAACGCCTCCGTCACGGCGGCGGTCAGGCTCTCCCCTGTCAGGACCGAAAGCTCGGTTGCCAGCCGGTAGCCGTCGTCGCTCTTGATGTTAAGCTGGTTCGCCATGCGCCAACACACCTGGTAGAAACTCGTCCAACAAAGGTAGAATACGGGAGAACATCAATCTTGTCACCCGCGAAAAGATTGGCCGTCCTGCTTTGCCTTGGTCACTCCGCCGCGGCTGCCGAAGCACCGGCCAAGATCGCCGTATTTCCTTTCCAGATCCTTGACACCAGCGGCGAGGGCGCCCGCCCGGGCCAGGCGGACCGGGCCACGCTGGCGACCAGCCTGCTTGCCAAGGCGCTGCGGGATACCGGGCGCTACGACCCTGTCGATCTCGGGGCGTTCGCGCGCGAGATCGCCCGCCTGCAGCGGCCGGACGAGTGCGGCGAGTGCTGGGCCGCTGTGGCCCGCAAGGCGGGCGCCAGCCTCGAAGCGCTGCCCGGCGTTCACAAGGTCAGCACGCTGATCACGCTGATCACGCTGTGGTTCGCCGATGTGAACACCATGCGCTACGTTGCACGGGTCGAAGGCCAGATACGCGGCGACACCGACGAGGCCTATGCGAGGGGTATCGGCTTCCTGGTGACCCAGGAGCTCGGCAGGCAGCCCGGCACGGCCGCACATTGATGTCTTTTCCGTTAGGGTTTTAGCGGTAAGACTGGCGCTCGATGTCCATAGGTCCCCGCCTGGAGTTCCGGCAGTCGCAGTCGCTGGTGATGACGCCCCAGCTGCGTCAGGCGATCAAGCTGCTGCAGTTTTCCAACCTCGAAGTGGCAGCCTTCATCGAGGAGGAGCTCGAGCGCAACCCCCTGCTGGACCGCGACGAGCGGCCGGACGCGTTGGGCGAACGGCCGGCCGACGGGCAGCCGGAGCGGCCGGCCGAGGGGGCGGACAGCGCCGAGCTGGTCTGTGCCGTCACCATGCCCGAAGCGGGCGAAGCGCCGCTCGACCACGAGTTCGACGGCTACGAGGCGATGGGGCCGTCCGACGGGCTGGCCATGCCGACGACGCTGTCCGGCAGCGGCGGGTCGCAGGCCTTCGAGACGGACGACCGCGGGCTGGAAGACACGCTGCAGACGCGGCTGTCTCTGCGGGACCATCTGGGCGAGCAGCTGCGCCTGGGATTTTCTGACCGGGGGGACCGCCTGATCGGCGCCTACCTGATCGCCTTGCTCGAACCCTCCGGCCGCCTCGGCACGGAGCCCGCCGAGATCGCGCACGCACTCGGCGTGGCGCTGAGCCAAGTAGAGGCGGTGCGCACCAGGATGATGGCGTTCGATCCTGCCGGCATGTTCGCCCGCAGCCTGGCCGAGTGCCTGGCCGCGCAGTTGCGCGAGCGCAACCGGCTGGACCCCTGCATGCAGGCGCTGCTCGCGCATCTGGACCATCTGGGCCGGCGCGACATGCGCAGCCTGATGGCGGTCTGCGAGGTCGACTGGGACGATCTGCAGGACATGGTCGCCGAGATACGCGCGCTCGACCCCAAGCCCGGCGCAAGCTGGGACAGCGCCGCGCTGCAGCCGGTGATCCCGGACGTGCTGATGCGCGCGGCGCCGGGCGGCGACTGGCTGCTGGAACTGAACCCGGACACCATGCCCCGCGTGCTGGTCAACGAGGCGTTCGCCGCCCGGGTCAGCAAGCATGCCGAGCGGGAAACAAAGCTGTTCCTCAGCGAACGGCTGGCGACCGCGAACTGGCTGGTCAAATCGCTGCACCAGCGCGCGCAGACAATCCTGAAGGTGGCAAGCGAGATCGTCCGGCGGCAGGACGGCTTCTTCCGCCACGGCGTGAGCCACCTGCGCCCGCTGATCCTGCGCGACATCGCCGAGGAGGTCACCCTGCACGAGAGCACCGTCAGCCGGGTGACGGCCAACAAGTTCATCGCCACCCCTCGCGGCATCTTCGAGCTGAAGTATTTCTTCACCACCGCCATCGCCGGCGCCGGCGGGCAGAGCCACAGCGCGGAGGCCGTGCGCCACCGCATCCGCGCCATGGTGGGCGCGGAGACGCCCGAGGACGTGCTGTCGGATGATGCGATCGTGGCCACCCTGCGTCAGGAGGGCGTGGACATTGCCCGCAGAACGGTGGCCAAATACCGAGACGCGCTGCGCATCCCGAGTTCCGTGCAGCGCAAGCGGGAGAAGGCCGCGCTCGTCTGAGAGACCGTTGAGTGGCCCAGCATGTTCTCGGCGATCTCCAGGCGGCACCCTTGGGAGGAACTCGGCAGAAAGGCTGGTCGCACATGCAGATCAACGTCTCGGGCAAACAGGTCGATCTGTCTGACTCGCTACGAACGCGCGTTGCTTCCAGCCTTGACGTGATCGCGTCGAAATATTTCGATCATGCGATGGAAGCCCACGTCACCTTCGGCCGCGCCCGCAGCTTCTTCACCTGCGACATCAACGTGCATGCCGGCCGCGGCCTGACGCTCCGCGGCGAGGGCGAGGCGGGCGACGCCAACGCGGCGTTTGACGATGCCGCCGAGCACATCGCGACCCGGTTGCGGCGTTACCGGCGGCGGGTGAACGACCATCACCGCGCGCTGGCCCAGCGAGAACGGCCCCAGCCCGCGCGCGCCTACGTGCTGCGCGCCGAACCCGACGGTGACGCGGCCAGCGCGGCCGACGAGACCGGAAGCACGTCGGGCCAGACCTTCGCGACCGTGATCGCCGAGACGCAGACCGAGATCATCCATCTGAGCGTGGGCGATGCGGTCATGCGCATGGACCTGGCCGACCAGCCGGCGCTGATGTTCCGCAACAGCATCACCGGCGAGTTGAACGTGGTCTATCGGCGCAGCGACGGGAACATCGGCTGGATCGACCCAGGGCAGGTGTGACCGGGTTTGTCTAGGGGGCCCCCGGCGGCGACGCGCCGGTTGCTTGTGCCCGGCGCCCCCGCATTCTAGGTCCTCCTGAATGCCAGACGATGCCCACGCGCCAGAGCAGACCATCGCCGCCCTGGAGGAGGAGCTCGGCCGGCTCAGGGACAAGGCGGCCAGGCTGGAGCTGCTGGCACGGCACCTGTCGGCCAGTGCCGAGCTTCAGGGCCTGCGCGCTGGCGCGCGCGTCTGGCAGGCCGACCAGATGCGGCAAGAGGTGGCGCTTATGCAGTCCAGCCGCGTGTGGCGGGCCACTCTGCCGTTCCGCCTGGCGCTGGACCTGGCGCGCGGCGCACCGCCTGGGGCGTCGGCAGAGGCGCTGCGGGTACGGGGTGCGCTGGCGGCCATGCGGCGCGACGGCATCGCGGCCTCCGTCTCCCGTCTCGGCCGCAGGCTCTCCAGCCGGACGGCGCGCCCGGCGGCGCCGAGCCGCGCCCTCGCCCCTGCGCCGGACGAGCCAGCCGCCGCCGAGCCGTCCAAGCCCTGCATGCCCTCCCCGTCCCTGGTTCTGGCTCCTTCGATGCTGATCATCGCCGAGCTGAGCCTGCCGCAATGCGCGAAATATCGGGTTTGGCAGCGGCAGGAGATGGTGCAGCGCCTCGGCAGGCCGTGCCGGGTCGTCGATTGGCGCTTCGAGGAGGATTGCCTGTCGGCCGCCTCGCTGGCGACCCAGGTCGTCCTCTACCGTGTTCCCGGCTACGCGCCGGTGCTACGCCTGATCGAGCGGCTGCATCGGCTCGCCGTGCCGGTGGCGTGGGAGGTGGACGACCTGATCTTCGACCGCGCGCTGTTCCTGCAGAACCGCAACGTCGACAGCCTCGACCCGGGCCTGCGCGAGGGCGTGCTCTCCGGCGTCACGCTCTACCGCGACGCGATGGCCGCCTGCGGCAGCGGCATCGCCAGCACGCCGTGCCTGGCCGACACCATGCGCGACGCAGGACTGGCCGAGACCTGCGTCATCGAGAACGCGCTCGATGCCGAAACCCTGCGGATCGCAAGCGGGCTGCGTGAGCGACGGCGCGGACGCCCGCCGCGGCGCGGCATGGTGATCGCCTACGGCTCCGGCACCAAGACGCACGACGCCGATTTCCGGGAGGCCGCTTCCGCGCTGCTGCGGCTGCTGCGGCTGCGGCCCGACGTCACGTTGCGCGTCGTGGGCGAGCTGAACCTTCCCGCCGGGTTCGAAGCGTTCGGCGATCGTGTCGAGCGCTTGCCGCCCGTTCCCTACCCGCGCTACCTGGCACTGCTTGCCGAGAGCGACGTCAGCATCGCGCCGCTCGAATCCACGCCCTTCAACGACTCCAAGAGCAACATCAAATTCATCGAGGCGGCCATACTGGGCGTGCCCTCCGTCTGTTCGCCGCGCGCGCATTTCACCCACGTGATGGCGGACGGCCAGAACGGCCTGCTCGCCGACGGGGAGCAGCAATGGTTCGACGCGCTGTCCGGACTGGCGGGCGATGCGCAGCGACGCAATGCCCTGGGTGACGCGGCACTGCAGACCGCGCTGCAACGCTACGATCCGGACGCCATCGCGCGCACCCAGGTCATGCCCCTGCTGGCGCGTGCGCCGGACCAACGGCCTTCGGTGCACCTGCGCATCGTCGCGGCGAACGTCTATTTCGCACCGCGCAGCTACGGCGGCGCCACGCTTGTGGTGGAAGAAATGGCGCGTCGGCTGCATCGGCAGGCTGGCACGGAAGTTCACATCGTCACCAGTGCGTTGCATCCGAGCACGCGAGAGACAATCCGGTCCGATCAGGACGGCATGGCGGTGTTCGCTCTGCCGACGAACAACGGCGAAGTCGTTGCGGAGTTCGATGATCCGGCCGCCGGCGCCGCCTTCGGCCAGGTGCTTGACGCCGTTCAGCCGCACGTGGTGCATCTTCACTCCGTGCAGTGGCTGAGCGCGCGGTTGGCCCTGGCCTGCGCCGAGCGCAAGATCCCCTACGTCATCACGCTGCACGATGCGTGGTGGCTCTGCGCAAGACAGTTCATGGTGATGGAGAACGGCCGTTACTGCCATCAGACGACCATCGACCTGCGTGTCTGCCAGAACTGCGTGTCCGGCGCGCGCCACCTGCAGCAGCGCGACGCACTGATGCGGGCCTCGCTGGACGGCGCGGCGCTGCTCCTCTCACCGAGCAGAGCGCACCGGGACCTGCACCTCGCCAACGGCGTGCCTGCGGACAAGATCATCGTCGCGCCCAACGGGGTGCGCAGGCCGCTGAGACGCCGTGCCGCACGCAGACCCGGCACGAAGCTGCGATTCGCCTATGTCGGGGGCGCGGTCGAGGTCAAAGGTTTCTCGATCGTCAAGCGTGGTTTCGAAGCCTTGCAGCGCAGCGACTGGAAGCTGGTCCTGGTCGACAACACGCTCAACCTTGGCTTCTCGTCGGTCGACGCGGCGCAATGGACCGTGCAGGGCACGCTATCGGTCGTGCCCGCCTACACACAGGACGGCATCGACGACTTCTTCGACGGCGTCGACGTCCTGGTGTTTCCGTCGCAGTGGAAGGAGAGTTTCGGCCTGACGGTGCGGGAGGCTCTGGTGCGCGACGTGTGGGTGATCGCAACGCAAGACGGCGGGCCGGCCGAAGCGATCATCGATGGGGTGAACGGCACGCTGATCCCGCTGGACGGCCGCCACGAGCCCCTGACGCAGGCCGTGCAGGCCCTGCTTGCGCAGTCCTCGATGTTTGACGGCTACACCAACAGACAGGCCGGCGAGATCATCGACTACGATGTCCAGGCGACAGCGCTTCGCGCGACGCTGGCCGAAGTGGTCGAGCGTCACGCACGGACGGAGCAAATGAGCGCTTCCTGATGAGCTTGCAGACGACTCTGGCCGCCTTGTCGGACGAGGCCTTGGACCCTTTGTTTTGGCAGCCTGCGCGCCTCGGCGTGGAGAGCGCCTGGTACGGCCACGTGCCGTTCGCGCATTGGATCGTTGGCGTGCATCGTCCCTCCAGCATCGTCGAGCTCGGGGCGCATAACGGCGTTTCCTACTCGGCCTTCTGCGAGGCGGTGCTGCGATACCGGATTGCCGCGCGCGCGCTGGCCGTCGATACGTGGCAGGGCGACGAGCATGCCGGCTTCTACGCCGATGACGTCTATGGCGATCTCAAAGCGTTTCACGACGGCCGATACGCCGCGTTCTCGACCTTGCTGCGCGCCACCTTCGACGACGCGCTGCAATTCGTGCCAGACCGCAGCGTCGATCTTCTGCACATAGACGGCCGCCATCGCTACGAAGACGTCATGCATGATTTCGCCACCTGGCGCGGCAAACTCTCCGCACGCGGCGTCGTGCTATTCCACGACACCAACGTGCATGACGACGATTTCGGCGTGTGGCGCCTGTGGACCGAGTTGCAAGCGCAGCATCCCAACTTCGAGTTCCTGCACGGTCACGGCCTGGGCGTGCTGGCCGTCGGCGAGGCTGTGGACGGGCCTGGCGCCGAACTGTGCTCGCTGCGCGACGGCACGGCCACGAACACGGTGCGTGAACGGTTCGCGACGCTGGGCGACCGTTGGATCGCCGCGCGCGACCTGCACCAGCAGGTCCGCGCAACGCATCACGTGGAACGAGAACGCGACAGGGTTCTGCACGATCTGGCCGAAACCAGGAAATGGGCCGAGATCGCGCAGCACGAGGTCGACCGGCTGTTCCCGCAGTACCAGAAGCTGACCGAGCAGCACCGGGCCACGCGCGCCAATCTTGCCCAGGCACGCTTCGACGTGGCTGCCAGGGACTGGCGTGTTGCCGAACTGGACTCCGAGGTGAGCGCGCAGAAAGCGGCCCTGGACACGGCGCGGCAGGAAACCGAGCGGACCGCCGCAGAACTGGCGCTGAACCGGTCGCAGCTTGCCCAGGCGAACCGACACGTCGCTGCGCGAACGGCCGAAATCGCGGCAATGGCCGATGAAGCGGCGGTCCGGCAGAAGGAACTGGCGGCCTGCCGCGGCGAGACCGTGGCGCTCCGGCGGCAGCTCGTTTCGGTGCAGCATCATGCGGCAGGGTTGGCCAAACGGATGGCGAGCGCCGAGCAGAAACTGGACTCCTCGGCACGTCATCAGGCGGCTTTGGAACATGAGCGTGCGGTGCTGTTCGCCTCCACGAGCTGGAGGATCACCGCGCCGGTGCGCAGCCTGGCCTATCGCGTTCGTGGCCGGCCGCCCGCTGCGCAGGCGCCCCTGCTGGCGCTCTCGGCACCAGACGCCGAACCGGCGATGCCGACACCTGACCACGATGTCGAGCACGACCTGGCGCAGGAAGCCGAGCCGCAGCCTGCACCGCCTGCCGACCCTGTCGACGCCGAGCATGACCATGTCAGCAAGGCACAAGAAGAGGACGTGCCTGGCTCGGCGCCAGACCGCGCACCGGCGCCTCAGGATCCGGCGCCTGCAGCAGGGCACAACGCGCAGCCCGCAGGCGCGGACCGGCCGCGTGCGCTGTTCATCAGCGGCGAGAGCCACACGCCCGGCCACGTCTATCGCGTGGAACGCTACGTCGAGGCGGCGCGCCGCGCAGGCTTCCACGCGGACTGGACACCGCCGGAACCGGTGGGCCCGGCCGAGCTCGCAGGCGTGCAGCTGGTCGTGCTGTGGCGCGTGCCGTTCAGCCCGCACATCCAGGGCATCATCACCGTCACTCACGAACAGGGCGGCATCGCCGTGTTCGACGTGGACGACCTGATGTTGCGGCCGGAGATGGCCACCGTGGAGATCATCGACGGCATACGGTCACAGAGATTCTCCGAATACGAGACGCAGGCTTTCTTCACCAGGATCGCCAAGACGCTGCAGGCCTGCGACCTGGTCACCTGCCCCACCGAGGAGCTTGCGCACCAGGCACGCAGGATGGGCCGCCCGGCCGCCGTGCTGCCGAACGGGTTCGACGAGGCAAGCCACATGGCGGCGCGCGCAGCGCGGCGTGACTGGCTGGCCGATCCGGACGACCTGCTGCGCATCGGCTACGCCGGCGGCTCGCGCACGCACCAGCGCGATTTCGCAGTGGCTGCACCCGCAATCGCCCGCGTGCTGCGCGAACTGCCCCAGGCGAGGCTGACCCTGTTCCGCGATCCGTCCAGCGGCGAGGGCCTGGTGCTGACCGATGAGTTCGACGAGTTCACCGAGCTGGCCGACAGGATCGAGTGGCGCGACATGGTGCCGCTCGCCGGTCTGCCGCAGGAGCTCGCGCGCTTCTCGGTCAACATCGCGCCCTTGCAGGCCGACAACCTGTTTTGCGAGGCGAAGAGCGAGCTGAAATTCTTCGAAGCCGCGCTGGCGGGCGTGCCGACGATCGCGTCCCCTTCCGGCCCGTTCTCACGCGCGATCATCGACGGGCAGACGGGCTACCTCGCGCGGTCGGAGCAGGAATGGTATGCGGCCCTGCGCCGGCTGCTGGACGATCCTGCGCACCGCGCCCGCATCGGCCAGGCGGGCTACCATGCCAGCCTGGCGCAGTTCGGACCGCAAGCGCGCGAACAGGCGTTTTCACTGACCCTGGCGCAGATGCGGGGCGGAGAGGACGGTGCGGCGGCTTTCGAGCGCGCGCAGCATCACGCGTCGCTGCCAAGGCTGAGGCCGCCCTTCGTGCCGGACAGCAAGGTCGTCTTTGCCACCGACCGGTCGAGCGCCGCCGACATCACCGTCGTGATTCCAGTGTTCAACTACGCCGACTACGTGATCGAGGCGTTGGCGTCGGTGGCAGGGCAGACAGTGCAGGACATCGATCTGGTGGTGGTGGACGATCATTCCCCGGACGATTCGTCGACCATGGTGGAGAGATGGGCGCAGTCAAACGCATCGCGCTTCGGCCGCGTGACGCTGCTTCGCCATCATGCCAATCAGGGCCTGGGCTTTGCGCGCAACAGCGGGTTCGCCGCCGCACAAACGCCGTTCGTGCTGCCGCTCGACGCCGACAACAGGCTGCGCCCTGCGGCGTGCGAAAAGCTGCTCGGACACCTGCGGGACGCCAAGGCCGCGTTCGCCTACCCGGCCATCCAGCAATTCGGCGACCGGTCCGAAGTGTTCGGGCAGCAGCCCTATTCGGTTCTGCGCCTGCAGGTCGGCAACTACATCGATGCGATGGCGCTGGTGCGCAAATCTGCCTGGGCTACGGCCGGCGGGTACGACCACGTGCAGCACGGCTGGGAAGATTTCGACTTCTGGTGCCGCCTGGTCGAACGCGGGATGTTCGGGTGTTCCGTGCCGGACGTGCTGGCGGACTACCGCGTGCACGGCAAATCCATGCTGCATACCTCGACCGAGATCCACGACAACCGTGCGGCGCTGGTTCGCGACCTCAAGGCCAGGCATCCCTGGCTGGACCTGGACTGAGGACCGCTCCGTCAGGCGGGTAGGCGGGCAGGCGGGCAGGCGGGCAGGCTCTCCACACGATCCCGATCAGTCTCACGGGCTTTTTGTCGAACGACACGAACGCCTCGGCGCCGAGCATACCGCCCTCATCGCTGTCTCCTCGCGCGATGCGTGAGGCAATCATGCCTTACATGCAGAGCCGATGGTCGTGCGGTTCTCTGCGCGCCCGTGCCATGCCCGAAACCCGTCCGCCCGCAACGCGCAGGCAGGGCAGTCGGCGCAGCCAAAGCCCCACTCGTGCCGATGCTGCCGGTCGCCGCGGTAGCAGGTGTGCGTCTGCTCCACCACCAGCGCGACGATGTCCAGCTGGTCCGCCAGCGCCCAGGTCGCCGCCTTGTCCAGCCACATCAGCGGCGTCTCCAGCACCAGGCGGCTCTGCAGCCCCAGGTTCAGCGCCACCTGCATCGCCTTGACGGTGTCGTCGCGGCAGTCGGGGTAGCCGGAGAAATCGGTCTCGCACATGCCGCCGACGATCCGGGCCAGGCCGCGACGATAGGCAAGCGCGCCGGCATAGACGAGGAAGAGCAGGTTGCGCCCCGGCACGAAGGTGCTGGGCAAGCCTTCCTGCCCCATCTCGATTGCGATCTCGGCGGTCATCGCGGTCTGGCCCAGCGCCGCCATGCCGGTCCGCAGGTCGATCAGGTGGTCCTGGCCCAACCGGCCGGGGTGGCGGTCTTGCAGGGCGGCGCGGACCGGCGCGCGGCAGGCCAGCTCCACGGCATGGCGCTGCCCGTAATCGAACCCGAGCGTTTCCACGCGGTCGTAACGGTCCAGCGCCCAGGCCAGGCAGGTGGTCGAATCCTGGCCGCCAGAGAACAGCACCAACGCGGTATCCATGATGACCCGAAGCCTAACCTGGGGTTGAACACACGCACGATGCTCAGAGCTCTTTGTTTTGGCGAGCATGTTTATCGTGGTTGAAGATCAACCTGAAGCGATCATGCTCTGGAACCTTATGGACCTCGATTTCTCCGAAGACGAGATCGCCCGCTACTCCCGCCATATCCTTCTCGATGAGGTGGGCGGCGTCGGCCAGGCTCGCCTGCGCGCGGCCAGGGTGCTGATCGTGGGCGCTGGCGGGTTGGGCTCCCCGCTCGCCTTGTACCTCGCCGCCGCCGGCATCGGCACGATCGGCATCGCCGACGACGACGTCGTGGAGCTGTCCAACCTGCAGCGCCAGGTGGCCCATACGACAGCGGGCCTGGGAACCGGCAAGGCGGCATCGGCCGCGCTGGCGGCAGCGCAGATCAACCCGCTGGTGCGCGTGGTGCCGCACGCGATGCGGGCGACCGAGACGAGCGTCGCCGAACTGATCGAGCCCTACGACGTGATATGCGACGGCACCGACAACGCAGAAGCCCGCTTCCTGCTGGCCGACGCCGCGTGGCTGGCCGGCAAGACCCTGGTCTCGGCCGCGGTGCTTGCCTTCGAAGGCCAGCTCGCGACCTTCCGCCAGGGCGCGGCCGGCCACGGATCGAGGCTGCCCTGCTATCGCTGCCTCCACCCGGCTCCCGCGCCGCCCGGCCAGGCGCCGAGCTGCGCGGAAGCGGGCGTGCTCGGTCCTGTCGCCGGGGTGTTGGGAACGCTGGCCGCGGTCGAAGTACTCAAGGAGGTGCTGGGCATCGGCGAAAGCCTGGCAGGCCGGCTGCTGATCTGGGACGCGCTGTCGATGCGGTTCCGCGTCATCCGGCTGACGGCGGACCCGTCCTGCGCGGTCTGCGGAACGATCCCTGCAAGGGGTTGACGATAGTGTGGTTTGCCCGGACGTCGGCTAGCTGAGAGTAAGGACGGATGATGGAGCAGGTTCCTGGCACAGCAGTGGCGCAGGCGGTGGCGTCAGCAGAGGGATTGGCGATCCTGCTGATGTCGGGCACGCATGAACGGGCGCATTTCGCGTTCATGATGGCGGCTGCAGCAGCCTCGCTGGGGCGCCCGGTGGTGATGTTCGCCACCAACCATGGCTGCCGTGCGCTGCGCGACGACTGGTCGGAGATCGACGACGTGGGACGTGACGCGGTGATCCGGCGTCGCGGCGTGGCGGGCCTGGGCGAACTGCGCAACTCGGCGCGCGAACTCGGCGTGCGGTTGATCGTCTGCGAGGCGGGGATGCAGACCCAAGGGATCGAGACGTCCTCTCTGATGCAGGGGGCGGAGGTCGCAGGCATCGCAACCTTCCTGGAAGCGGCGGGCCGGGGACAGATGATCAGCCTGTGAGCCGTCTTTGGCTGACGGCGGCCTTGAGTGTCCTGACGGCCTGCCTTCCCGCTTGGGCGCAAACGCCACAGACGCCCGCCCACACGGTCAAGCACAAGCACGTCCCGGTCCTCGCACCGCCGCATCATGCCGGCCCGGCACGTCATCCCGTCAGACACGCAAGCGGCAAGCAGGTTGCCGTGCACCATGCGGCGCCGGCGCAGGCGGCTGTCCCGGCCCCGGCCGAGGTCAAGCCGGCGCCGAAGCCGGAGCCACCTGCCGCGCCGGTCAATCTGGGCACCAACACGGGGCTGCCCTTGCCACGCTACGCGTCGCTGAAGAGCGACGACGTGAACATGCGTGTCGGGCCCGCCGAGCGGTACCCGGTGATCTGGACCTACAAGCGCCGCGAGTTGCCGGTGAAGATAGAGCGCGAGTTCGACATCTGGCGGCTGGTGGAGGACATGGACGGCATCAAGGGCTGGGTGCACCAGGCGACGCTGACCGGGCGGCGCACTTTTGTCATCACCGGCACCCAAAACCGAACCATGCGCGCCGATGCGAGCGAGACGGCCGATGCGGTTGCCGTGTTGAAACCGGGCGTGGTGGGGCGGGTGAAGTCGTGCGACGCAGGACGCGCGTGGTGCCAGGTGCAGGTGCAGGATTATCGCGGCTGGCTGCAGCGATCCGACGTATGGGGGGTCGATCCGGACGAGGTGGTCACCCCGTAAGCAGGCGACCCTCGTTCACCGATCAAGCGCCTTTTCCAGCACCACGAAGCTGAGGTCGTCCCGCTGCGGCACGCCGTAACGGTCGTCGCCATAGGGGAATGGCTCGGTCTGCCCGGTCTCGACGTAGCCGCGCCGCACGTACCACGCGATCAGCACGTCCCTGATGTTGATCACGGTCATCCGGATGCGCCGTCCGCCGCGCCCACGCACCCATCGCTCCGCCTCGGCGAGCAGGATCTTGCCCCGCCCGCCGTTCTGCAGCCCCGGGTCGACCGCCAGGGAGCCGAGATACCAGACGCCGTCGCCGAGCGGTTCCAGCCATACGCAGCCGCGCAGCGACCCCTCCTCCTCCCATTTGAGGAAGCAGGCGTCCGGTTTGGCGGCGAGATCCTCGCGGAGAAGCGCCTCGGTGGTGCGGCTGCCGGATATGTAGCCGGCTTCCGTGCTCCAATCGGCGAGCGTGCCAGAGCCGCGATAGGCGCGGTTGATGAAGGCCACGAGACGCGGGACGTCGTCAGCGGTGACGGTTGCCAAAAGGCCGGTTCCGGCCGAGGCCCGCATGTCCAGCATCATGCCGCACGGCTCGACAGGTCGACGATCGCGCCGAAACCCTTTTCGGTGCCGATGGCGAGCCAGCCGCCATTGCCGCCCCAGGCCAGAGCTGACACCGGACCGTCCGAGGCAGGCTTGACGGGCAGCACGCGCTGGCTCGCGATCTCGACGAGGACGACGCTGCCATCGGCGTAACCGGCAGCGACGATGTCGTCGCGAGGATGGCAGGCGACGCGGGTGCACAGCACATCCTGCTGCGCGAGCTCCACCGGCGGCTTGCCCATCGGGCCACCGCCGAAGAACGGCCACAGCACGATCGCATCGGCGCCAGAGCTCGCCAGGTATTTTCCGCTGCGCGTGAAGCTCAGGGATTCCGGCTTGACCGGATAGCCGCTCATGCGCATGTCGTGCTCATCTGGCAGGCGCCAGCCATGCAGCGCGTTTTCCTGCATGCAGGTCACCACCGCTTCGGCCGCGGGATGCAGCGCGACGCCGGTGTGGCTGCCCTTCCACTCCAGGCGGCGCGGCGTGCCGGCGCTGCTGCCGACGAACCAGAGCGACGCGCCGTTATAGTGCGAGACGGCCACCCGCTTGCCCTTGCCGTCGAACGAGATGCCGGTGACGGTGGATGGATGTTCGAGCGAGCGCAGCTTTTCGCCCGCGGCCGAAAACAGGTGGACGAACTTGCCCGCCGCACAGGCGATCACGCCTGACTTCCCGTCCGAAAAGCTCGCGGCCTGGTCGACCCATTTGCCGCCGAACGCGGCCATTTGGGTCACCTCGCCCGCGGCACTCACGCGCGCCAGGCGGCCGTCATCGCCGCCGCTGACAAAACCCTCGCGCAGATCGGCCATGAGGCAGAGGACGGCGCCGTCATGCGCTTCCACGATGGTCCATTCGCCGAAGCGGTTCGGCAGGTCGACGAAGCGAAGCGTTCCGTCCCCCAACGCGAAGGCCGCTTGCCGCCCGGCACGATCGAACGCTGCCGCCACCACGAAGGCGCCCAGGTCGCGCGCGGTGCCGCGGGTCTCCAGCAGGAAGGCGGGGACGGCGACCTCGCTCAAGCCGACACCTGGCAAGCTTCGAAGCCGCGGCGCAGTTGCGGGCGGTTCAGGTCGCGGCCGATGAACACCAAGCGCGAGCGGCGCGGCGAGCTTTCCGGCCAGGGCCCGATGAAATCGCCATCGGCGATCATGTGCACGGCCTGGAAGGCGAAGCGGCGGTCCTCGTTCGGCATGGCGAGGATGCCTTTCGTGCGCAGCAGGTCCTGGCCCTTCTCCTGCAGCAGCGTGCCCATCCATTGCTGGAACTTGTGCTGGTCGATCGGCCGCTGCACCTCGAAACTCACGCTGTTGACGCCTTCTGTGTGGCCGTGGTCGTCGACCTCCAGGAAATCGGGGTCGAGGTCGAGGATGCGCGAGAGGTCGAAGGCGCCGATGTCGAGGATGTCCGTCACCGGCACGTCGCTGCGGGTGGCGCGATGGATGCGGGCGAACCTGTTGATGCCGCGGATGCGCGCCTCGACGGCGTTGAGCTCCTCGGCGCTGACCAGGTCGAGCTTGTTGAGCACGATCACGTCGGCGAAGGCGATCTGTGCGGCGGCTTCGGTGCTGTCTTCCAGCCGTGCCGGCAGGTGCTTCGCGTCCACCACCGTGACGATGGCGTCCAGCCGTGCGCGGGCGCGCACGCCTTCGTCCACGAAGAACGTCTGTGCCACGGGTGCGGGGTTTGCGAGCCCGGTCGTCTCGATGATGATGCCGTCGAACTTCTTCGCGCGCTTCATCAGGCCGTTGACGATGCGGATCAGGTCGCCGCGCACGGTGCAGCAGATGCACCCGTTGTTCATCTCGAAAACTTCCTCGTCGGCGTCTACGACCAGGTCGTTATCGACGCCCAGCTCGCCGAACTCGTTGATCACGACCGCGTAACGGCGCCCGTGATCCTCGGTCAGGATGCGGTTGAGCAAGGTCGTCTTGCCAGCGCCAAGGTAGCCGGTAAGCACAGTGACCGGGACAAGTGTGTCAGACATGTTATATTCTCAGTGATGGGATCTGGGGCCTCCCGGCCACAGCGGGTCCAGGAGCGTCACGCGACAGCGTGCTTAGAGCAATGTCATGCAGACTGGAACAGTCGGAATGACGAAATTGCTTGCCAAAACAAGAGCTAGACCGGTTTCACGACGGCCTGCTCCCGGACACTCTGCGCGAAACCGGTCCAGCACGACGCTCCTGGCCTCAACCTAACTAAGTGCCGAGCAACCGCGCGCGCAACTCGACCAGCCGAGCCCGGGCCTCCGACGCATCGAAGGCTTGAGCCCGCGCCAGCCCGGCCCGAGCGCGCGCGCCGCGCATCTGCGGGTCCCGCGCCAGACAAGCGATTGCGGCAGCGAGCGCACCGGGTTCGTCGGGATCGGCAAACCGGGCGGCCCCGCCCACGAGTTCGGGCAGGCCGCCGCGCGCGCTGCAGATCAGGGCGGCCCCGCTCGCCATCGCCTCCAGCGCGGTCAGGCCGAACGGCTCCGGCCAGCGGCTCGGCACGACCACGATGGCCACACGCGCCATCGCCGCCAGCACGTCGGCGTGGGGCAAATAACCGAGCTGCGCGATTCCGGCGGCCCGCGCCCTGGGCGCCAGATCCCGCTCGAAGCGGGTCTGCCGGGCGGCGGGGCCAAAACGGTCGGCGCCGATCATGCAGGCCTGCCAGCCAGGCAGGCCGGGCAAGGCGGCGGTGCAGGCATCGACGAACGCGTCCGCCCCCTTGTCTGCGACCACCCGCCCGACGAACAGAACCGTCCGCTCGCGCGCCTCGACGGGCAGACGGGGCGGCAGCGCAGCCAGGTCCAGCGCGTTCGGCAGCACCAGCGGGGCCGGCTCCGGCGGGTTCACGCCCTCCATGAACCGGGCCGCCAGATACTGGCTGACGCAGACGACGGTCATGTGCCGCAGCAGGCTGGCGCGTTCGGCTGGCCGCCGTGCTTTCCGCATCCCCTGCGGGTCGTTGTGCACGAACAGCACGACGCGGACCTGCGGCAGGCGCCGCTTCACCCGCAATGCCAGGTTGGCTCGGTTATGCACCTCCACCAGGCTCGGCCGAAGTTTTTGCAACGTGCGCACCACGCCGGCCATGTAGCGGTTGACCCGCCCGAAGGTGGGCCAGAGCGGCGCCAATGCCGGCACGAATACGCGATCCGGAAAACCCCGGTTGGACGAGCGCCGGCCGATCACCACGTCGCCGGGCTGGCCCAGCCGATGCACCAGCAGCCCGATCGCACCGACCGCCTGCGGAGAAAAACCCTCCCTCGGCGGCAGCACCGTGACGACCGGGCCCGCGGTCAGGCCGATGCCGAATCCTCGTATTTCTGCAGCAGCCAGGAGGATGGCTCGCGCGCCGCGTCCTTGTACCAGGCGCCGACCAGCCTGTGCGCACGGACCGAATGGCAGTAGGCGGACGCCACGTCCGACAGAGGCGGACGGTAGGTGAGGAGGCGCGCGACGACGGGCGCGAACATGGCATCCGCCGCACCGAACACGGCGCCGAGCAGGTACGGCCCGTCCTGGCCATGCGCCTGCCGCGTCTGCGTCCAGATCGCCTCGATTCGCGCGACGTCGGCCAGCGCTTCCGGCGTATGGCCCACGCCCGCAAGGTCGGTGCGGCCGAGGTTCATCGGCATCGCTATCCGCAGCGCGCGAAACCCCGCATGCATCTCCGCGGCGATGGAGCGCGCATGGGCGCGCGCGGCGCGCTCGGCCGGCCAGAGCGAGGGTGCGACCTCGGCGCAGTACTCGCAGATTGCCAGGCTTTCCCAAACGCGTGCGCCGTCATGTTCAAGGTAGGGCACCAGGCCAGCAGGCATCGCGTCGCGGATCGCGGGCGTCGGTCCCGCCTGCATCGGTATCACCACCGTTTCCACGTCCAGCCCGGCCAGCTGCACGGCCAGCCAGCCGCGCATCGACCACGAGGAGTAGCGGCGGTTGCCGATGAACAGCTTGCCCATGGCGGGTTCTCCCGTGCGCCAATGGCTGGGTCAAGCTAGTGTGCGCACCCGACGATGATGGAGACGGCACACGGCCGATGACAGCCTTTGCCGCGATTGCGGGCACATGCCGGCGCCGGGTGCCACGTGCCCGGCCTGCGGGTCGCCGCGCGTGCTGCGCCACAGGCAACTGTTCGCGCTGTCCATCGCCCATGTCGATTGCGACGCGTTCTTCGCCAGCGTCGAAAAGGCGCGCCGGCCCGAGCTGGCCGACACGCCGGTGATCGTGGGCGGGGGCACGCGCGGCGTTGTCACCACAGCCTGCTACATCGCGCGACTGTCGGGCGTGCGCAGTGCGATGCCGATGTTCAAGGCCCGCAAACTCTGCCCCGACGCAGTGGTGATCCGGCCGGACATGGCGGCCTACGCCGCCGCGGCGCGGCGGATGCGCACCATGATGGCCACGCTGACGCCTCTGATGCAGCCGCTCTCGGTCGATGAGGCGGTGCTGGACCTGTCGGGGACCGAGCAGCTGCACGGCATGCCGCCCGCCGCCGTGCTGGCGCGCTTCGCCCGCGACGTGGAGGCGCAAATCGGCGTCACCGTCAGCATCGGCCTGGCGGCGAACCGGCTGCTTGCCAAGCTGGCCGCCGGCCGCGACAAGCCGCGGGGCTTTGCCGTCCTGGGTGCGGAGGCCGCGCAGGTTCTGGCGCCAGAGCCCGTCGGGATATTGCCGGGGGTGGGTCCGGTGCAGGAGCGGCGGCTGGCAAAGCTGGGTCTGACGCGGGTGGGGCAGCTCCAGGCGCTGGACGACCGGGAGGCGCGCGCGCTGCTGGGCGATGACGGCCCGTCGCTGGTGCGCCGCGCGCGCGGCGAGGGCTCGCGCCTGGTCGAGACAGGCGGGGCGGCGAAATCCATCAGTGCCGAGACCACGTTTTCCGCCGACCTGACCGACCGCGCGGACCTGGAGCGTCAACTTTGGCGGCTGAGTGAAAAGCTGGCGTCGCGCTTGCGGGAAAAAGAGTTTTCCGCCAGCGGCGTGGTGCTGAAACTGAAAACCGCCCGCTTTGCGAGCCGCACCCGCGCCACGCGCCTGCCGCAACCGAGCGCGCTGCCGGACACGCTGTTCGAGGCGGCAAAGAACCTGCTGGCGCGCGAGGCCGACGGCACGGCGTTTCGGCTGATCGGCATCGGCGCCTCGGGCCTCGCACCGCTCTCGGCGGCCGACAGAGGCGACCTGGCCGACCCCGATGCCGGACGCAGGCGGGCACGGCAGGGTGCCATCGACGGATTGCGGGCGCGGTTCGGCGCGGCCGTGATCGGGCGCGGGCGGGGAATCTAGCGGCAAGCGGGGCAGCGCGGGCAACGCCGTGGCAGGCACGGCCGGTTGGTGCTACGCCTCGTCTCGAACCGATCGTTGCGACCGATGGATTTCGACAGACAAGCATCGTCCAAGGCTGACCAGGCAGGCTCTCCGCTGCCGGGCTTTTGGCAATCGGCCATCGTGGCTGCATTGTCCGCGCTCGTCTGCGGGCTCTGGGCCTTCGGCCGGGCTGCCGCTCCTGCGGACACCGCGACGGCCTCCGTCAGCCAACTCTCCGAGGTCGCTCCAGAAGACATCGACCACGCGCTTGAGACCATGGACGGGCCGCGCGACCAGTTGGCGCAGTTTCGTCAGCGCCAGGCGTGCAGCCACCGGCTGGCCTGGGTGGCTATCGCCCGCACCCCTGGCCAGCCAGCCGGCAAGATACGGCTGCAATCCGGCAACTACATAACGCTCGCCTTCGACCTGAACGAGACCCCGACGCGAATCGCCATCCCCTATCCGGCCCGTTACGCCGTGGGACGGGGCACTCTTTCGGTCATCGGCACCGGCGCGGACGCGACGGTCGCGCTCACACCTGCCTGGTTCGTGGCGGCCAAGGGTGGTGCGGCGGCGCGCGAGGTCGCCTGGACGCCCGTCGGGCGCTGCCCGGCGAACACGGACTGAGCGGGCCGGACCGTGCGCCAGCTCCTGGGACCGGTTCCGGCCATCGGGCTGAGCATGCTGGTGCTGACGGCGCTGAGCGTGCTGGCGGCGTTCAAGATCACGCCGAGCATTCCGTCGTGGTTTCCGTATGTGGCGATCGGCGGCGTCGTTCTGGCGTCGAACATCTATGCCGCTGCCGAGATTTTCCGCACGTGGCGCCGGGTGCGCGGAACGACTCCGCAATCGTTCAGGTTGATGCCGCGCCGGCGCGGCGACCTCGGCGATACTCTGGCCAGGCTGGACGCCATGATCGGGCTCGACGGGGTGAAGGCCGAGATACGGCTGCTAGTGGACCGTCTGAGGGTGGAGGCTGCCCGGCGAGACGCCGGACTGCCGGTGTCGCCGCTGACGCTGCACATGATCTTTACAGGGCCGCCGGGAGTGGGAAAGACGGTCGTCGCACGGCTGTATGCGGAACTGCTGGCCAATCTCGGCGCGCTGGACAGCGGCGGCTTCATCGAAACCGACCGGGCCGGCCTGGTCGGCGGCTTCACCGGCCAGACCGCCATCAAGACCAAAGAACGGGTGCGTGAAGCGCTCGACGGCGTTCTGTTCATCGACGAAGCCTACGCCCTCGCGCCGCGCCCAGGTGCCGGAGACGGGTATGGTCAGGAAGCGATCGACACGCTGATGAAGGAGATGGAAGACAAGCGGGACCGCCTCGTCGTGATCGCAGCAGGCTATGCGAAACCCATGCAGAATTTTCTGAACAGCAACCCCGGGCTGCCCTCACGCTTCAGCAAGAAGATCGACTTTCCTGCCTACAGCACCCAGGAACTCGTCCGCATCTTCAACGAATTCGCCAAGGCCGAGCATCTGGCCGTCGATCCGGACGGCGAGCCCGCATTGCTGCAATATTTCGACGAGGCGGCGCTGAAGGCGGATTTCGGCAACGCGCGAACCGCGCGCACGCTGTTCGAGCGCGCGCGCGAGGCCCAGGCGATGCGTCTGGGTCCGCTGCTGTCGGCCGGCAGCGTCGGCGTTGACCTCACGACCCTGCAATGGGGCGACATCGAAGCTGCGGCGTGGAAATCCGCCTGATGGCGTTCGCGGCCAAGCTCGCCTTCGTCCATCGCCTGCTCTGGGCGCGAAACGTGCCTTATCGCGGCGCCGTCCTGCTGGGGCCGCCGCCGCTGATCGGGGGCGCCTTGGCGGCGGTTCTCTGGTTCAGCATTCATCCACGCGCCGTCCAGCCGGACTCCGGTGCCCAGATTCCATGGGCGCATCACGACAAGCCGGTTCCGCAAGGCGACCAACCCTATGCCGAAAAGCCGGTCGCGACACTGCCACCGCCTCGGGTGGGTGGGTTTGCGGGTTTTCGAACCGGATGGCAGGGCGGGATACTGCCGATTACGCTCGATGCCACGTTGGACGCCAACGTGCTCGGAACCGTGCTCGCCAGTTTCGACATCGACCGGCCGGACATACCGATTTCGCTGATCCTGGATGCGGGCCCGCCGAAAGGCCTGTTCGTCGGCACGGCAAAAACCTTGCTGGCGGTGCGTGTGGCCGGGCGTTACGCGATTTCGGTGCGCTTGCATCGACCCGCGGCACAGTCGGCCAACTGCCTCGTACGACTTTCATCCAGCAAGCATCGCATGGTGCGCAACATCAACGTCAACATGAACGGCAATGCCGTGGTGAATTATGCGCCGACGGAGTTCCAGTTCGATCCCGGCCTGTATCTGATCGTTCTCGCGGTAGGGTGCTGGCGCGGCGACCAGATGGTGGGACCTGGCACGGTCGATCTGATGATTCGTCACCCGGGGGAAACGTCGCTGGTGCCTGCGCGGGCCGACGAAGTCGTCAGGCCAGTGCCGAAGACCTGACGCGGCTTTCAGGCCGCCTGGCCGGGCGTGGATGATCGCCGGTGCCCCACTCCCACCGCCAGTATCGCCAGGGTCGCGAGCAGCCCCGGCAGGCCGGTCTCCACGTCCAGCATGTCGGCCCACAGCACCCCTGCCAGGGCCAGCAGCACGATCACCGGACCGGCGGGAAACAGCCTTGCGCGTGCCAGCGTGGCCACGGTGGCGCCGCTGCGCCGGCCAACCATGGCGGCAATGCTCAGCGTGGCGTAGGTGGCGACGTTGCCGTTGGCCAGGATGGTGACCAGCACGCGCGCCGGCAGGAAGCAGCAGGCCAGGCCCGCGGCACCGGCGGCCAGGGTGGCCACGTGCGGGGAGCCGAAGCGCGGGTGGATGCGGGCCAGAACACGTCCCGCCGCACCCGGCCAGACGCCGTCGCGCGCGCTCGCAAAGATCTGGCGGCCGGCGCTGAGCACGATGGCGATCATGGCGTTGAAGATCGCGGCTGCAACGGCAAGGCTGACGATGCGCGCCAGCACAGGGCCGCCCGCGCGGGCCAGGAAATCCGGAATCGGTGCCGCGGATGCCGAAAGCCGCGCCAGATCGGGCGCGCCTGCGAGAACGGCCGCCATGGGAATGAGTTCGACCACGGCCGCCACGGCGAGCGCACCGTACACGACGGCCGCCACGTTGCGGCGCGGGTCGTGCATTTCCTCGCTGAAAAAGATGATCGAGCCGTAGCCGTTGAACGCGTAGATGCCGCCCGCCGCACCCACGCCCAGCACCGCCCAGGATACCGCGTGCAGGCCGCCATCGGCGGCGCCGATGACAGGGTGCAGCATATGCGCGGCGGCACCCGGCTGGGCGTGCGAAAAACCGAGCCAGGCCACCACGGCGAGCGAGACCAGTTCGCAGGCCAGCAGCACGCCGGTCACCACCGCGTTGGTGCGGATGCTGAGCACGGCCAGCGCGGTCACGATGACGACGAGCACAATCGCGGTCGGCACGAGCGGCAGTGCGGGCAGCACGGCGCGCAGGTAGCCGGCTGTGCCCAGGCCGGACAGGGCGGTGGCGAGGCACAGGCCGAACAGGTTGACAGACAGCATGGCGAAACCCGCTTCCGGGCCGAGGATGCGGCCGGCGATGGTGTATTCGCCGCCGGCGCTGGGCATCGCCGAGCCCAGTTCGGCATAGACCGACGCCATGGCGATGCCAAGCACGACGGCTGCCGCGAAACACAGCAGCGCGCCGCTGCCGGCAATGCGGATCACGTCGGAGCCCACGATGAACACGCCGATGCTGGGCGACAGGCCGGCCAGGGTGACGAGCAGGCCGTCGAGCCGGCTCATGTCGCGGCGAAGCGCCGGTGCCGGTTGCGTCACGCCGGCAATTACGGAGCGAGTGCGGACGCGATGTCCGTGCGGCTGAAATCGTCGCCTTTGTAGAGCAGGCTGCAGTTTGCTTCTCGCGCGGACGCGTAGGCGAAGCAATCCCCCATGTTGAGCTGTGCCGGGTGGCCGCGGCCTTTGCCGAAGCGCTTGAACGCGGCAAGGGCCGCCGCCCCTTCTCGCCGCGCGACCGGAACGATGTCTATTGCCGCGGTCTGGAGAAACTCTTGCACCACCTGTTCTGCATGACCGAGGTCACCGGCGTAGAGGCGACCCAGTCCTGCCACAGCTTCGTAAACGGCAATCGGCGACGTGATCCTGTCGTCAGCCGCATGAAGCACGCTGGAAAACGATGGCGCCTCCGGCTCGCGGGCGAGAATGGCAATGATGGCCGAGGCATCGACGAATATCACTCGTCGTTCAGCCAGTCGTAAAACGCTTTGTCGGCTTCCAACCCAGTTTTCGACCATGAAGCCACGCGGTCCTGCAGCGGCTTAAGCCGCTCGATCAACGGAAGCGTCTCATCCAGACGGCGCAATTCATTCTCGAGGGCGAGCCTCACCGCTTCGGTCTTGCTGACCCGCTTGCGAGCGGCAAGCTGGTCGGCCAGTTGGTTCACAGCCTCGCTGCGAATGTTAAGCGGCATGATGGTCCTGTGTAGGCAATTCGTTGACAATGCATACACAGGTTCCGTCGGCGACTCAAGCAATCCCCGCCCGCAGCAGGTCGTGGATGTGCACCAGGCCCACCGGGCGGCCTGCCTCCACCACGAAGATGCAGGTGATGCGCGCCTCGTTCATGCGCGCCAGGGCGGCAACGGCCAGCGCGTCGGCCGGCAGCGTGGTCGGGCGGCGGCCCATGGCGTCGCGCACCGGGCGGTCGACGAAGCCCTGGCGGAAGGCGCGGCGCAGGTCGCCGTCGGTCAGCGCGCCCACCAGGGTGCCCGACGCGTCCACGACGCCGGCGATGCCGAAACGCTTGGACGTCATCTCGACGATGCCTTCCGACAGGGTGGCATCCATCCCGACCACCGGCAGTTCGGCGCCGGCATGCATCAGCGCCCCCAGCTGAAGCAGCCTGGCGCCCAGCTTGCCGCCCGGATGGAACTGCTGGAAGTCGCGCGCGGAAAACCCCCTCTGCTCCAGCAGCAGCACGGCCAGCGCGTCGCCTGCGGCCATCTGCATCGTGGTGCTCGTGGTGGGTGCCAGGCCGTTCGGGCAGGCCTCCTGGGCTTCCGGCAGCACCAGTGCCACGTCGGCCGCCTGGCCGAGCGCGCTGGCGGGCTGCGCGGTGATGGCGACCAGCGGCACCCCGAACCGACGTGTGTAGGCGACGATGTCGGCAAGTTCGGGCGTTTCGCCCGACCAGGACAGGGCCAGCACCACGTCGCCCTCGCGGATCACGCCCAGATCGCCGTGGCTGGCTTCGGCCGGGTGGACGAAATGGCTGGGCGTGCCGGTGGAGGCCAGCGTGGCGGCGATCTTGCGGCCGACATGGCCGGACTTGCCCATGCCGCTGACGATGACCGTGCCCGCGGCGGCGCCGATGATTGCGGCCGCGCGGGCGAAGGCGGCGGCCAAGCCGTGCGGCAGCGCAGCCTCGATCGCGGTCAGGCCCTGGCGTTCCAGGCCGACGGTGCGGGCGACGCTGGCGGACGCCGCCTCGGCCGGCGAGGTGGCCGGCTCGGGAGTCGCTGCGTCAGGCATGCCCGAACGCGGCCTGCGCGCCGTATGTGGTCAGTCGCACGCCAGCCGGCACCTGGGTGTGCAACAGGGCGAGGAGTTCGGCCGTGTGCTCGTAGTGCGGCATCAGGGCGTCCAGGGTGGCATCGCTCTCGGATGCGGGATGGAAATACATCTCGGTCAGCCCGGGGGGCAAATGGGCGAGCACCGCGCGCACGTATTGGGGCGTCATGTGGCCGGTGGCGGTCAAGCCGAAGACATGGTCGCTGGCGAGCAGACCGGCGCGGCGTGCCTGGCGGCGCAGCACCGCGCACCAGCGCCGCATGGCTGCGGCAGACAGCGCCTCTGCGCGGCCCGAAGCTGGTTCGGCGGGGACGCGTACCGCACGCAGGCCGAACTCCCTGCCGATGTCGATCATCATGCGGCCGACCACCGGGTGCAGGTGCATGTGCTTGTGCGCGTTGGCGTGGTCGAGAGTGAGGCCGGTGGCGCGGAACGCCTCGAACTGGGCGCGGATTTCGGCGGCGAGCTGACGACGTATCTTTGGGCGAAAAAAATAGTCTACTCCAAGGCGAAGCTGGTCCGATGGGAAGCGGCCATGCTCGTCCACCAGGTCGGGGATTTTCTCTCGGGGCAGGACGGGTGCGCCCTCGATGACCACAAGATGCAATCCGACGGCAAGGCTTGGCGTCGTGCGCGCGCGAGCGACAGCATCTGCCGCTTGCGGGCCGGCAACCATCAGGCTGGCGCTGGTCAGGATGCCGTGTGTCGCCGCCTGCTGGACCGCCTCGTTGACCCCGATCGACAGACCGAAATCATCGGCTGTGGTGATCACCCGGCAGGGTGGGCGCTTCGGCAATCCACCGATGCGCGCCCGACGCCGGCCGAGGAGGGGCACTTCGTCGGGGCGCAGGGTGGCCGGCCCGAGAGCAACCCGCCCTACGCGGCCTTGTGGCGGTCCCGCAGGAACTGGAAGAACTCCACGCCCTCGCGCAGCCGGCGGATCATCATCTGCCGGCTGGTCACCATCTCGCCGACGATGGACGCGATCTTCGGCGCGCGGAAGTAGAACTTCTTGTAGAACGTCTCGACGTTGTCGAAGATTTCGGTGTGCGCCAGGTGCGGGTAGGTGAGCGGGGCGATCTGCACGCCGTGGTCGTCGATCAGCTCGGCATTGTTGACGTCCAGCCAGCCATTCTCGACCGCCTGCTTGTAGAGGAACGTGCCTGGATACGGGGCGGCCAGCGACACCTGGATGGTGTGCGGATTGATGTCCTTGGCGAAGTCGATGGTCTCGCGGATCGTCTCCTGCGTCTCGCCCGGCAGGCCCAGGATGAAGGTGCCGTGGATCTTGATCCCCAGCTCGTGGCAATCCTTGGTGAAGCGGCGCGCGACTTCGACGCGCATGCCCTTCTTGATGTTGTGCAGGATCTGCTGGTTGCCGCTCTCGTAGCCCACCAGCAGCAGGCGCAAGCCGTTATCCTTGAGGATCTTCAGCGTGTCGCGCGGCACGTTGGCTTTGGCGTTGCACGACCAGGTGACGCCGAGCTTGCCGAGTTCGCGCGCGATCGCCTCGGCGCGCGGCAGGTCGTCGGTAAAAGTGTCGTCGTCGAAGAAGTATTCCCGCACCTGGGGGAACATCCTCATGCAACGGCGTATCTCCTCGGCCACGTGCGCGGGGCTGCGCACGCGGTAGCGATGGCCGCCCACCGTCTGCGGCCAGAGACAGAACGTGCAGTGCGATTTGCAGCCGCGCCCCGTGTAGAACGAGACGTAGGGATGCAGCAGGTAGCCGATGAAGTAGTCTTCGATGCGCAGGTCGCGCTTGTACACCTCGGTGACGAAGGGCAGGGAATCCATGTCCTCCAGCGTCGCGCGCTCGCGATTATGCACCAGCGTGCCGTTCGGGTCGCGCCAGGTGATGCCGTCGATGCCGGCCCAGGGCCGGTCCTCGGCCACTTCCTTGATGGTGAAATCGAACTCGTTGCGCGCGACGAAATCGATGATCCCGGCGCTCGCCTCCATGCTCTCGCGCGGCTGCACGGCCACCTTGGCGCCGACCATGCCGATCTTCAGCGACGGTTTGGCGTCCTTCAGCGCGCGGGCGACCTTCACGTCGGACGCGAAGGATGGCGTGGAGGTGTGCATGATCACCAGGTCGTGCTCGCGCGCCGCCTGCGTCACCGTCTCCAGCGAGGTTCGCGCGGGCGGGCTGTCGATCAGCCGGCTGCCCTCCACCAGGGCGGCCGGTTGGGCAAGCCAGGTCGGGTACCAAAAACTCTTGATCTCGCGCTTGGCCTGGTAGCGCGAGCCGGCGCCCCCATCGAAGCCGTCGAAGGACGGCGGCTGCAGAAACAGGGTTTTCATCATGGAAGAATCTATCCTCTGCGCGTCGCCAGCAGCACGCGTTCGGCGCTGTAATGCATGTCCTCGCCGGTGCTCAGCACGTGGCCGCGCCAAGCGACGTTGTGCCCCATATAGGACGTCAGCAGCACCGCCATGGAGAGTACGTCGCGCAGGGCAGGCATCCAGAACGGCGTCTGCACGGCACCCATGGCGCGTTCCACCGCGATGCCGAAGCCGCCACGAACCGCAACCGCCAGCGCCCACAGCGCGGCGGCCCAGGCGGCGCCGCCTGACATCGCGACAGTCAGCAGCGCCCAGAAAGCGGGGAACTGGATGACCGAGACCGCGAACCCGAGAGGCTCCACGGCGCGGATCGTCCGGGCCCAGCGCAGCTCATGGGCGAACAGGCCGGCGAGCGAGCCCTCCCCCACCGTGGTTGCCGGCACGCATTTGGCCAGCGCCACGGTCTTGCCAAGCGCGCGCACCTTGGCGCCGAGAACCGCGTCGTCGGCGACGTAGGGAGACAGCGCGGGAAGCCCGCCCACACGCATCAGTGTTTCCCGCGTCAGCGCCATGGTGGCGCCCATGCAGTCCTGCCGGCCGAGCGCACGCGCCATCAGCGCGCCGGCGGCGAAACTCTGCGTGATGTAAGACGCGCCGAGCAGGCCGGACAGGCTGGGGCGCGCCGGCAGGCCGGTATAGAGGGTGGTGACCAGGCCGGTCCCTGGCGCGGCCAGCGCATCGGCCACGCTGGACAGGTAGTTCGGTGGCGCGTGCATGTCGCTGTCGGAGATCACCAGCATGTTGTGCCGGGCCGAGGGAAACATGTTGATCAGGTTGGCGACCTTGCGGTTGGAGCCGTGCGCCGTCGGGTCGACCACCAGCTCCATCTCGACCCGGGGGAACCGCGCGCGCAGCCGGTCGACGACGGCCACCGCAGTGTCCTGCGCGTCCTGCACCCCGAAGACGATCTGAAACCTCGGGTAAACCTGCGCGCAGAAGCTGGCGAGCGCCTCCTCCAGCAGCGGCTCGTCCCCGTGTAGCGGCTTGAGCACGGTGATCGCCGGATGGGCGCCCGGACGCGGCGCCGTCCGGCTGAAGCGGCGGACGGCCAACCAGCCGGCCGCTGCCTGAACAAAACCAGCCAGCGTCAGCGCGGCCGTCAGCAGCACCGGAACGCAAGGTGTTCCAAAGGTCACGGCTTGATTGTGCCGCCCGACATCGTGTCGACCTTCTGCTGCAGGCTGGCGACCAGCTTGTCCGCGCCGTTTGCCAGCAGGCTCCGGAAATCAGAGCGCTGAACGGCGGCCTGGCTGATGGTGCCCTGCTCCAGCACGTCTATGGCCTGCCAACCCGCCGAACCCTGACGCATGACGTAGTCGATCCGGACCGGGTCGCCGGCCTTTGGCACGATCTGCGTTTCCACCACGCGGTCGGCGCCGACGGTCCTGGTTTCGGGCAGCAGCACTATCCTGTCGCCCGAGTCGCTGTCGAAATTGCTCGCGTAGCTGCTGATCGTATACGCGCGGAAAATCGCCAGCAGCTTGGCCTGCGAGGCTGCCGGTATCGACGACCAACGCAAGCCTACCACGGTCTTGAGGACCTGCGGCAGGTCGAAGGCATGGTCCACCGCCGGCGCCAGCGCCTGGTACCGGCTGGGGAACGGCGCATGCCCGGTCTTCATCGCGGTCAGCAGCGCGTCGTCCAGCGCCTGGATGGGCGCGGACGGGTCCGACCCCTGCGCCGCGGCCAGGCCGGTCGACGCGAGCAGCATCAGGGTTGCGGCGGACCTCACAGGTTCACTGCCTCGCGCACATCCCGTCCAAGCGCGCCCAGAACGGTCCGCACGATGGATTTGCTGTCCAGACCGGCATCCACGATCTGTGCCGCCGGGCTCATATGGTCGATGAAGCGGTCCGGCAGCACCAGCGGGCGAAAGCGCAATCCGCCGTCCAGCAGGCCGTTGGTGGCAAGATGATGTGCGACGAAGGCGGAGAAGCCGCCCACCGCGGCCTCCTCGACAGTGATCAGCACCTCGTGGTTGCGCGCCAGCTGCTCGAGCAACGCGGTGTCGATCGGCTTGGCGAACCGAGCGTCGGCAACCGTGGTCGGTAGGCCTCGTGCCGCCAGCTCGTCGGCGGCGCGCATCGCCTCGACCAGCCGTGTGCCCAGGCTGAGGATCGCCACCCGTCCGCCCTCCCGCATCACGCGGCCGCGCCCGATGGCCAACACCTCGCCCCGGCTGGGCAGGGCAATACCGGTGCCCTCGCCGCGAGGATAGCGGAACGCGCTCGCCCGGTCGCCGATCGCCGCCGACGTCGCGACCATGTGCACCAGCTCCGCCTCGTCGGCCGGCGCCATCAGCACGATGCCCGGCAGGCAGCCGAGATAGGAGAGGTCGAAGCTGCCGGCATGGGTGGCGCCGTCGTTGCCGACCAGGCCGGCGCGGTCGATGGCGAAGCGCACCGGCAGGTTCTGCAGCATCACGTCGTGCACCACCTGGTCGTAGGCGCGCTGCAGGAATGTCGAGTAGATGGTCGCGAACGGCGCCATCCCCTCGGCCGCCATGGCAGCCGCGAAGGTGACGGCATGCTGCTCGGCGATGCCGACGTCGAAGAAGCGGTCAGGGAACCGCTTTTGGAACCGGTCCAGCCCGGTGCCGGACGGCATCGCTGCCGTGATCGCGACGATCCGCTCGTCACGCTCGGCCTCGGCGACGAGCGCGTCGGCAAACACGCTGGTGTAGGTCGGCGGGCCCTTGGGCGCCTTTACCTGCTCGCCGGTGACCACGTTGAACTTGGCCACCGCGTGCAGCTTGTCGACGGTGGCTTCCGCCGGCGGGTAGCCGTAGCCTTTCTTGGTGATCACGTGCAGCATGATCGGGCCGCGCGTCTCCGCATCGCGCAGGTTGCGCAGCACCGGCAGCAGGTGGTCCATGTTGTGGCCGTCGATCGGGCCCACGTAGTAGAAGCCCAGCTCCTCGAACAGCGTGCCGCCGGTCAGCAGGCCGCGGGCATATTCCTCGGCCCGCTTGACGGTCTTGTCCAAACCCCACGGAAAATGCTTGCTGATCCGGCCGGCCACGTCGCGCAGCGAAAGAAAGCTGCGGCTGCTCATCAGCCGGGTGAGATAGGCGCTCATCGCGCCGACCGGCGCCGCGATCGACATCTCGTTGTCGTTCAGCACCACGATCAGACGCGAGTGGCGCGCGCCTGCGTTGTTCATCGCCTCGTAGGCCATGCCGGCGCTCATCGCGCCGTCGCCGATCACCGCCACCACGTGGCGCTCGGGATGGCCCTGCAGCTCGTTGGCGACCGCAAAGCCCAGCCCCGCGGAGATGGAGGTGGAGCTGTGGGCAGCGCCGAACGGGTCGTACTCGCTCTCGCTGCGGCGGGTGAAGCCGGACAGGCCGCCCGCCTGGCGCAGCGTGCGGATTCGCGAGCGTCGCCCGGTCAGTATCTTGTGCGGGTAGGCCTGGTGGCCGACGTCCCAGATCACCTTGTCTTCCGGCGTGTCGAACACCGCGTGCAGGGCGACCGTCAGCTCGACCACGCCAAGCGAGGCGCCGAGATGTCCCCCCGTGGTCGACACCGCATCTACGGTTTCGGCGCGCAGCTCGTCAGCCACCTGCCGCAACTGCTCGTTGGACAGGTTGCGCAGGTCGGCAGGCGTGTCCACTCTGTCCAGCAAGGGTGTGGCAGGCCGGCCAGCCGGCGTGATGCGGGTTTCAGCGGTCATTATCGAACTACTCCCTACACCAGCTGGCTTCAATTCCGGCGCGCGACGACCCAGGATGCAAGCGCGCGCAACCTGTCGGCGTCCGGCCCGAACTGTTCCAGATGGGCTTTCGACTGCTCACACAACATCCGAGCCTGCGCTTCGGCGCGTTCGACCCCCAGAATTGATACCACTGTGGCTTTTCCGGCAGCCTGGTCCTTGCCGGCCGTCTTGCCGATCTGCTCGGCGGTGCCGACCATGTCCAGCACGTCGTCGGCGATCTGGAACGCGGCGCCCAGATCCCTGCCATAGGCGGCGATCTGGGTGCGCACCTGCCAGGGCGCGCGGCCGAGGATGGCGCCGGCTTCGGCCGAAAACTGGATAAGGCGGCCGGTCTTCAGCGCCTGGAGCCTGGCGACCTCGCCCAGGCTCAGGGTCTGACCCTCGGCTTGCATGTCGATCATCTGGCCGCCCGCCATGCCGCGCGCGCCCGCGGCCAGGCCGAGCGCGCAGACCAGTTCGCAGCGCGCCTGCGGGTCCGAGTGGGTGTCCTCCTCGGCCAGCACCTCGAAGGCGCGGGCCTGCAGCGCGTCGCCGGCCAGGATGGCGGTCGCTTCGTCGAAGGCGCGGTGGCTGCTGGGCTTGCCGCGGCGAAGGTCGTCGTCATCCATGGCCGGAAGGTCGTCGTGCACCAGCGAATAGGCGTGCAGCATCTCCACGGATGCCGCGACCCTGGCGGCGCAGGCCGGCGCCACCTTGAACAGGCCTGCGACCTCCATCACCAGGAAACCCCGCAGCCGCTTGCCGCCGCCGAGTGCGGCGTAGCGCATCGCCTCGATCAGCCGCGCCTCCAGCCCGGCCTGCAGGGGAAGCAGGCCGTCCAGGCAGGCTTCGACCTCGGCCGCGCGCTCGGTCAGCGCCGTCATCAGGACCGCCTCCGGGTTGCCCCGAAGTCCTACCTCCATGCTGTCGGTGGTCATCCGGCCTGTTCCACCGCCTTCAACGAGAGCGAGCCATCCGCCCGCTCGACGATGGCCTGCACGCGCGACTCGGCCTCCGCCAGCTTGGCTTCGCAATGCCGGCGCAGGGCGGTGCCGCGCTCGTAGCAGGTGATGGCGTCCTCCAGCTTCTGCTGGCCACCCTCCAGGCCGCGCACGATGCGCTCCAGTTCGGCAAGGGCGTCCTCGAAGGAGAGGCCGGAGATCGATTCCGACATTGGAGGTCGATACCTCGAACGGGGGCGGAAAGGAAGACGGGTCTGGGATCGTCGTCGGGGATCTGGGGTCCAGGCGTCAGGTTCAGAAATCGAGGTCGGGGTAGTGGGCGGGCGGGTCGACTCCGGCGACGCGGTCGGTCAGCAGGGGGCGGAAGGAGGGTCGGGACTTCATCCTGGAATACCAGTCGCGCGCGGGGGCGGAGATGGCCCAGTCCACTTCGCCGGTGAAATCGAGCGCGCTGAGGTGGCCGGCGGCGGCGAAATCGGCCAGGCTGAGCTCGTTGCCGGCCAGCCAGCGGCGCTGTTCGGCCAGCCAGCCGATATATTCGAGGTGGCTGCGCAGGTTGGCGTAGCCGGCGCGGATCAGCGCCACGTCCGGCTGGCTGCGGCCGAACAGGCGCTTCATGATCTTCTCGCCGATCAGGTTGCGGGTGACCTCGCTGGCGAACTTGCCGTCGAACCAGGCCACCAGCCGGCGTATCTCCACGCTCTCGCCCAGCGTCCGGCCGAGCAGGGCGGTGTCGGGGTAGGCTTCCTCCAGATACTCGCAGATCACCCCGCTGTCGGGGATGACCAGGCCGTTATCCTCGACCAGCACCGGCACGGTGCCGGCCGCGTGCATGGCGAGATATTCGGGCCGGCGTTCCCAGACCCGCTCCACCTTCAGCTCGAACGGCAGGCGCCGCTCGGAGAGGACCAGGCGGACTTTCCGAGAGAACGGCGAGAGCGGAAGGTGGTAGAGCACGCGCATGGGGCGGGCTTATGGCATCCCGAACGAGCCGCGCCAACGCCGTGGACGCGAGCGAAACGGACGTGAGGCCAGCGCCCATCCTACGCGCGCATCGCCTCCGCTGCGTCGGCCAGCGGCTCGGCGAGGTATCTGACGTACTCCTTAGGGACCACCTGCCAGAAGCGCTCGCGTTCCTGCGCCCAGTCGTGCAGCAGCATCGCGGCGTAGCGGCTGCTCGTCTCGCGCGCGTGCTCCTCCACCAGCGTGCGCAACACGCCCTCCCAATGCGCAGAACCCAGGCGCTGCCAGGTGAGCGTATCGGGGTTGAGACGCATCTCGAACGTGCAGGCGGGGTCGTAGACGAAGGCCATGCCGCCGGTGAAGCCGGCGCCGAAATTGTCGCCCACCTCGCCCAGGACCACGATGGTTCCGCCGGTCATGTACTCGCACGCGTTGCTGCCGCAGCCTTCCACCACGCCGGTGGCGCCCGAGTTGCGAACGGCGAAGCGCTCGCCCGCCTGGCCAGCCGCGAACAGGCGTCCGGCGGTCGCACCATACAGCACGGTGTTCCCGATTATGGTGTTGTTCTGGCTCAGCAGCTCCGAACTGGGCGAGGTGCGCAGCACGATCGTGGCGCCGGACAGGCCCTTGCCCACGTAGTCGTTCGCATCTCCCATCACCTCGATGCGCAGGCCCTGCACGGCGAAGGCGCCGAGCGACTGGCCGGCGCTGCCGCGCAGCCGCACGGTGACGTGGCCGGCGGCTAGGCCCGTCATGCCGAACTGGCGGACGATGCGGGACGAGAACTTGGTGCCGATCGCGCGGTGCGTGTTGCGGATGCCGTATTGCAGCTGCATTTTCTCGCCGCGCTCGAACAGCGGCTGCGCGTCGGCCAGCATCTGCGCGTCCAGCGTCTCGGGCACTTCGTTGCGGCCCTGGCGCGTGCAGAATTTTGCGTGCTGGCCGGCATCGGCCTGGGCGAGAATCGGGTTCAGGTCGAGGTCGTCGAGCAGGTCGGAACCGCGGCTGACCTGGGCCAGAAGATCGCTGCGGCCGATGATGTCTTCCAATTTCGTGAAGCCGAGTTCGGCCAGGATGCCGCGCACGTCCTCGGCAATGAAGCTGAACAGGTTGATCACCTTTTCCGGCGATCCGTCGAACTTTCTCCGCAGCTCCTCGTCCTGCGTGCAGACGCCGACCGGGCAGGTGTTGCTGTGGCACTGGCGCACCATGATGCAGCCCATGGCCACCAGAGACGCCGTGCCGATGCCGAATTCCTCGGCGCCCAGCATCGCCGCTACCACCACGTCGCGGCCGGTCTTGATGCCGCCATCGGCGCGCAGTTTCACCCGGTGGCGCAGGCGGTTGAGCATCAGCACCTGATGCGCCTCCGACAGGCCCATCTCCCAGGGAAGGCCCGCGTATTTCACGGAAGTCTGCGGGGACGCGCCCGTGCCGCCGACATGGCCGCTGATCAGGATCGAATCGGCGTGCGCCTTGGCGACACCGGCGGCAATCGTGCCGATGCCTGAGCGGGCGACCAGTTTTACGCAGACGGTGGCGTCAGGGTTGATCTGCTTGAGGTCGTAGATGAGCTGGGCCAGATCCTCGATCGAGTAGATGTCGTGGTGCGGCGGCGGGCTGATCAGGGTGACGCCCGGGGTCGAGTGGCGCAGCCTGGCGATCAGCGAGGTGACCTTGAAGCCCGGCAACTGGCCGCCCTCGCCCGGCTTGGCGCCTTGCGCCATCTTGATCTCGATTTCTCGGCAGGCGTTGAGATACTCGGCGGTGACGCCGAAGCGGCCCGATGCGATCTGCTTGATGGCCGACGACGCGTTGTCTCCGTTGGCGCGCGGTTTCGCGCGCGCGGGATCTTCGCCGCCCTCGCCCGAATCCGACCGCGCGCCGATGCGGTTCATCGCGATCGACAGGGTTTCGTGGGCTTCAGGGCTGAGCGCGCCGAGCGAGATGCCAGGTGCGAGCAGGCGCTTGCGGATTTCGGTGATGCTTTCCACGTCGTCGACCGAGATCGGCGTGCAGCGCTCGCGCCGGAAATCCAGCAGGTCGCGCAGCGCCACAGCGGGCATGCGGCGCACCCCTTCGACGTAGCGCCGGTAGATCTGGTAGCTGTCTGTGGCGCAGGCGGTCTGCAACGTGTGGATCAGCCCGCCCTCGAAGGCGTGGGTCTCGCCGCGGCGGCGCAGCTTGTATTGGCCGCCGACGGGAAGGGTCACGAACTCGGCGTTCCACGCGGCGCGGTGCAAGCTCAGCAGGCGGCGCGCGATGCCTGACAGGCCGATGCCGGAGATGCGCGACTGCATGCCGGGAAAGAACTCGCCCACCAGGGCGCGCGACAGGCCGATCGCCTCGAAATTGCAGCCGCCGCGATAGGAGGAGACGACAGAAATGCCCATCTTGGACATCGTCTTCAGCAGGCCCTTGTCGATCGCCTTCTTGTAGCGGCCGACCGCCTCCTTCAGGGCGATCTGGCCGAACAGGCCGCGGCGGTGGCGGTCGGCGATGCTTTCCTGCGCGAGGTAGGCGTTCACCGTGGTGGCGCCGACGCCGATCAGCACGGCAAAATTGTGCACGTCCATGCATTCTGCGGCACGCACGTTCAGGCTGGTGAAGGTGCGCAGGCTGCAGCGCACCAGATGCGTGTGCACCGCGCCGGTGGCCAGGATCATCGGGATCGGCACGCAGTCGGGACCCTGATGCTCGTCGGTCAGCACGACGTGGGTGCAGCCTTCGCGCACGCCGTCCTCGGCCTGCTGGCGGATGCGCAGGATCGCGCGGCGCAGGCCCGCCTCGCCGTCCTCGACCGGAAAGGTGCAGTTCACGATGATGGCCGACGAGCCCATTGTGCGCAGCATCGCCTCGAACTCGGCGTTGCTCAGCACCGGCGACTCGAGCTGGAGCAAATCACACTGCGTCGCGTCCTGGTCGAGCACGTTGCCGAGATTGCCCAGCCGCGTTTTCAAGCTCATCACCCGGGTTTCGCGCAGGCTGTCGATCGGCGGGTTGGTGACCTGGGCAAAGTTTTGCCGGAAATAGTGGTGCAGACCGCGATATTGTTCCGAGAGCACGGCGATCGGCGTGTCGTCGCCCATGCTGCCGGTGGCTTCCACGCCGTCCTCCACCATCGGGTGCAGGATCATCTCCAATTCTTCCAGAGTCATGCCGACGGCGAGCTGGCGGCGGCGCAGCATCTCGCCCTGGTAGTAGGCGGGTTCGGGCGCGTCGGTCTTGACGATGTGGTCGATCTTGCGAACCCGCGCCGTCCACTCGCCGTAGGGATGGCGGGCGGACAGCATGTCGAGCATGCCCTGGTGCTTGAGGAACTGTCCGGTATCGAGGTCGACGCCGACCATTTCGCCTGGGCCGATACGGCCTTTCTCGACGATCTCGCTTTCTTCCACAGGCACCATGCCGGTTTCCGAACCCAGGATCAGCATGCCGCTGGCGGTCACCGAGTAGCGCAGCGGCCGCAGCCCGTTACGGTCCAGCCCGGCGATCGCCCAGCGCCCGTCGGTGGCGCACAGAGCGGCGGGGCCGTCCCACGGCTCCATCACTGCGTTGCAGTAGTGGAACATGTCGGCGTGCGCCGGCTTCATCGTGGCGTCGTTGCCGATGCTTGCCGGTATTAGAAGCGCCTTTGCCATCGGCGCGTCGCGGCCTGCATGGATCAGCAACTCGAACACGTTGTCCAGCACGGCGGTGTCCGATCCGCTGGCCTGGATCACCGGCTTGATGTCGTCGATATACGCGTCGAGCTCGCCAGCCGCCAGGCGCGTCTCGTGGCTCTTCATCCAGTTGGTGTTGCCGGAAACCGTGTTGATCTCGCCGTTATGCGCCAGCGTGCGGAACGGCTGCGCCAGCTTCCAGGTCGGAAACGTGTTGGTCGAGTAGCGCTGGTGGTAGATGGCGAAGCGCGACACAAAACGCTCGTCTTTGAGGTCGGGGTAGAACGTCGCCAGGTGCTCCGCCAGGAACATCCCCTTGTAGATGATCGAGCGGCAGGAGAGCGAGCAGATGTACAGCTCGGCGATCTGCGCTGCGATCGCCGACTTCTCGATGCGCCGGCGGATGACGTACAGGTCGCGCTCGAACTTCTCCGCCGCGCTCCGCTGCGTGTTGCGCACCATGATCTGTTCGATTTCCGGCCGAGTGGCGTTGGCCTTTTCGCCGATGACGGAAACGTCGATCGGCACCTGCCGCCAGCCATAGATCTGGTAGCCGAACCGCAGGATCTCGGTCTCCACGATCTGCCGGCAGCGCTCCTGCGCCGAGAAATCCGTCTTTGGCAAAAACACCTGCCCGACCGCGATCTGCCCGTCCTGTGCCCGCTCGCCGCCGCGCTCGATCGCTTCGGCGAAGAAGTCCTGCGGGATTTCGATGTGGATGCCGGCGCCGTCGCCGGTTTTGCCGTCAGCATCGACAGCGCCGCGGTGCCACAGCGCGCTCAGCGCGTCGATCCCGGCTTGGACGACGGCACGGCGCGGTTTGCCGTCAAGGGAGGCGATCAGGCCGACGCCACAGGCATCGTGTTCCTGGGCGGGAGAGTAGGTGTGTTCGAGACGGGCGACGTTGGCGTGCCAGTCGGAAACAAATGTCGTCATCAGACTGGTCTTTCCTACTTATCTAACAGTTGCTTCGAAGCTTCCCCACGATGCTAATTCTGAATCATTGTAGTGAAGTTCAGCTTTAAGATCGGGATTCTTCGCCCGCAATACGCTGGCTAACATCATACCAACCTTTGCAAGCCAGACTTCATCTCGGACCTGGCAGAAATAAGCCGCTTGAGCTGCAAGCATTGTCTGACTGGAGAGAACTGTAAGCTCCGCACTTGGACCGTGATCTCCCTGCGCTTGCGCCTGTACTATAAAGCTTGCAGCAAAGATGAGACCAGCTTGCTTGAACATGACGATGCTGGTCCGCTACCGAACCACGTGCAGTACAGCCGCGAACCCACCGACAATCGCGCCGCCTAGTACACCACCCGCAGCCATCGCCGACACAACCAGCTTCCAGGGCTCGAAGCGGTTTTGCGTCTCATTCAGCGCCGTATCAGCCTGAAGAATGGCAATCTTCAGATACTTTTCAGCCAAGTCCCGTTCGGCGCTCATAGGCCGCCTCCGATCAGGCGCGGTATGTGACGCTCCCTTTCGGGGCGCCTTACTCTGGTATCGTCATTGCGAGGCCGCTTGGCCGATGCAATCCACGGTTCCAGCGACGGGTGCACGCCGTTTGAACCATGAATTGCTTCGCTGCGCTCGCAATGACTGGGAGTGGAGTCACGCATCACAGAACTACTCCGCCGCGGCCAGCATCGGCACGCGCGCACTCGGCTGCAGATACGCGTGCATCTGGGCTGCGGCATCCCGCCCGTCGCGAATCGCCCAAACCACCAGGCTCGCGCCGCGCACGATGTCTCCCGCGGCGAACACGCCGGGCAACGAGGTCTGGAACGAGCGGTGGTTCACCCGCACGGTCCCCCACTTGCTCACCTCCAGCGCCTCGCACCCCCACAACACAGGCAGCGGCTCGGGATCGAAGCCCAACGCCTTGATGACCAGATCGGCGGGCTTGGTGAACTGGCTGCCATCCACCTGCTCCACCGATTGGCGGCCGGAGGCGTCGGGCAAGCCTAGCCGCATGCGCACCGCGCGCACGCCGCTCACGTGGTTGTCGCCCGGAAACGCCTCGGGGGCGGACAGCCATTCGAATTGCACCCCCTCTTCTTCCGCGTTTTTTTCCTCGCGCAGCGAGCCGGGCATGTTCGCCTTGTCGCGGCGATACAGGCAGGTGACCGAGGCCGCACCCTGACGCACGGAGGTGCGCACGCAATCCATCGCCGTGTCGCCGCCGCCGATCACCACCACGTTCTTGCCGGCCGCGTTCAGCAAACCGCTGTCGAAATCGGGCACCTCGTCGCCCAGACCCTTGCGGTTCGATGCGATCAGGAAGTCCAGCGCCTTGACGATGCCCGGCAGGCCGGAACCCGGGCCGCCCAACTCGCGCGCCTGGTACACGCCGGTCGCCAGCAGCACCGCATCGTGCCGCGCGCGCAGTTCGGCGAAGGAGACGTCGCGCCCCACCTCGCAGTTGAGATGGAAGCGGATGCCGCCCTCCTCCAGCAGGCGCCAGCGGCGGGTGACGATTTCCTTTTCCAGCTTGAAGCCGGGGATGCCGTACATCATCAGGCCGCCGGCGCGGTCGTGCCGGTCGTAGACGTGCACCTCGTAGCCGCGCCGGCGCAATTCCTCGCCCGCGGCCAGGCCGCCGGGGCCGGCGCCGATGATGCCGATGGATTGCGACAATTCCGCGCGCGGACGCACCGGCTTTACCCAGCCCTGGGTCCAGGCGTGGTCGGTGATAAAACGTTCGACGGCGCCGATCGTGACGGATTCAAAACCGCGCTCGATGACGCAGTTGCCCTCGCACAACCTGTCCTGCGGACAGATGCGGCCGCAGATCTCGGGAAAATTGTTGGTCGCCGCACTCACCTCGTAGGCTTCGTCCAGCCGCCCCTCCGCGGTCAGTTTCAGCCAGTCGGGGATGTTGTTGTTCAGAGGACAGTGGATGGAGCAGAACGGCACGCCGCACTGGCTGCAGCGGCTGGATTGCGCTTCGGCCCGCGAGACCGCGAAATCCTGGTATATTTCGCTGAAATCCTGGCGCCGCTCGCCAACGTCGCGCTTGTCCGGCTGATGCTGCGGCAGATTGGTGAATTGCAGCATACGATCAGCCATCCGGCGTCTCCCACGGTGGGCAAACACCAGTTCTGCGCTGCCGGGACAACAATGTGTTCGGTTCCCAGCAACTGCGAGCCATATTTCGCCAGTGGGCCAGCAATGCTGACCTGATAAAGTGTTTGCCCTGCTGCCCGCCGATAAACCCATCTCAGACGGCAGCAAAATAGGTCCAGTCCGGACCTACTCTGGCGTGCCTGGGCGCAATCCACCTCGGCGATAGCGGGCCAGGTAGCCCGGCACCACCAAATCGATCGGCGTCGGCATGATGCCCAGCGCTGCAAGGCCTGGCAGCGCAGGGTTGGCCACGTTGTCGCGCTTGAGCATGAGCAACTGATCGCTCGTCAGGCCGCTGAAGGGCACGCTGGCCATCAGCCGGGCAGCCGCGTCCGGCATGCTCACCAGCGGACGATGGCGGCCGATCTGCGCCAGTATCCAGCCCAGGATTTCTCGGAACGTCATGATCTTCGGCCCGCCCAGCTCGTAGAGCTTCCCGGCCGCGTCGGTGCGCGTCAGGGCTGCCATCACCGCATCGGCCACGTCGCCCACGTAGACGGGTTGAAACCGGCTCGATCCGGCGATGACCGGCATGACCGGGGAGATCAGCGCCAGCGAGGCGAAGCGGTTGAAGAACTTGTCCTCCGGCCCGAACACCAGCGAAGGGCGCAGGATGGTGGCGTGCGGAAAATGCTCCCGGACCAGCCTCTCGCCTTCCGCCTTACTGCGGGCATACTGGGCGGGGCTGTCCGGGTCGGCGCCGATGGCCGACATCTGCACCAGATGCCTGACGCCGGCCGCAGCCGACAGGCGCGCCACCCGCCCTGCCCCTTCGGCCTGAAGCTTGGAGAAGTCGCCGGCCGCGCGTTCGGCAAGGATGCCAACCAGGTTCACCACGATGTCGGCCTCCTCCACGGCGCGCTCCATGGTGCCGTCGGCCGCGATGTTGGCGTAGAGCGGCACCACCTTTCCCATCGGGCCCATCACCCTGAGGAAGTTCGCACGCTCCGGGTCGCGCACCGCCACGCGCACCACGTGGCCCGCCGTCACCAGGCGCTTGACGACGTATCGGCCGATGAAGCCCGATCCGCCGACCACGGTAGCTACGCTGCGCGTTTCCATTCGGTATCCTCGAAACTCGGTTTCAAAGGCCAGGGGCTCTGCCCCTGGACCCCGTTGGGGTTTGAAACCCCAAACCCCCAAATTGTTGAGGGGCGAGGCTCCCTGGCTTTAACGCTCTATAACGGGCCGCTTCCAGCGCCGTTGCAGCCAGGCAACGCCAACCAGGTCGAAGATCCCCACCCATAACCGGTCGAGCGTGCCGTATTTCGACGCTCCCCGCGTGCGAGGGCGATGTCCCACCGGCACGGACAGCACGCGCCCGCCCGCGCGGATGAACAGCGCCGGCAAGTAACGGTGCATGTGATCGAAGGCGGGCAGCTCCAGGAACGCCGCGCGGCAAAACACTTTTAGCCCGCACCCGGTATCGGGCGTGGCATCGCCCAGCAGCCGCGCCCGGATCGCGTTGGCGGCGCGGGACGAGACCCTCTTCAGCCGGCTGTCCTGCCGCCTGGTGCGGTGGCCCGCCACCAGCACCGGTCCTGCGTCGGAGGGCTCGGACTGCGCGCGCGCCAGCAGCGCCGGAATGTCGGCGGGGTCGTTCTGCCCGTCGCCGTCCAGCGTCGCGATCCACAGGCCGGCAGCCGCCCGCACCCCTGTCACGATGGCGGCACTCTGTCCGCAGCCGGCACGGTGGCGCAGCACGGTCAGGGCGCCGACCCCCACCTGCTCGCGCCCCGCTTCCTCGCGTAACGCTTCCTCGCGCAACGCGTCGGCGGTGCCATCGGTGCTGCCATCGTCCACGTAGATGATCTCGTGGTCCACGCCCGCCAGGGCCGAGCGTATCTCGGCAATCAGCGGTGCGATGTTGGCGGCCTCGTTGCGCACCGGCACCACGACCGAGACGGACGGACGGCCGGACAAAGGGGTGGACGGGGCTTGCATGGGGGTGCGGCGGTAGCACCTGAATTGCTTGCGGGAAAGCACGGCAGTTTCGGCTTCCCAGCCCTTCCAGCAGTCGGTAGCCTGTCGCGATGCCTTTCGACGATCGTTCGTTTCCCAGCGTAGAAGCCGCCCTGGAGCGGCGCCGGCGATATCGCGTGGCGACCTGGCTGTTCGTGGTCGCGTTCATGATCTGGGGCATGGTGGTGCTGGGCGGGGCAACGCGGCTGACCGGCTCTGGCCTGTCGATCATGGAGTGGGCGCCGATCTCTGGCGCATTGCCGCCGCTGTCCAACACCGAGTGGAACCGGCTGTTCGCTCTCTACAAGGGCATTCCGCAATACACGCTGCTGCATCCCGGCATGGACCTGGCCGGGTTCAAGTCGATATTCTGGCTGGAATGGGCGCACCGCGCGTGGGGCCGGCTGATCGGAGTGGTGTTCTTCCTGCCGCTGGTGGTCTTCGCCGTCACCGGCGCCATCTCGCGGCGCCTGATCCCCCGCCTGGCGCTTCTGTTCGTGCTCGGCGGGCTGCAGGGCGCTGTCGGCTGGTTCATGGTGGCCTCCGGCTTTGCCGCCGACGCGACCGCGGTCTCGCCGTACCGCCTGGTAGTTCACCTCGTGCTGGCGCTCAGCCTGTTCGCCGCGGTGCTGTGGACGGCGCTGTCCACCCGGATGCCTGTCGCAACCTCCATCCCGGGCGGGGGCGGCCTGCGGCGTCTATCGATCGCAACCGCTTGCCTGGTCGCGCTGACCATCGTGGCCGGCGGCTTCACGGCGGGCCTGCATGCCGGCCTGGTTTACAACACGTTTCCGCTGATGGACGGCAGGCTGTTCCCCGCCGGCTACGCCGATCTCCATCCGGTCTGGCGCAACCTGTTCGAAAACGTCATCGCCGTGCAGTTCGACCACCGGTTGCTGGCAACCCTCACCGCGTCGGCGGCACTGGCAACCATCGTCGCCGGCGTGTTCCGGCGCCGCGTCCTGCCGACCATCTCCGGCGTCGCGCTGGCATTGCTGGGCGCGGCCGTCGTCACGCAGTATGGTCTCGGCGTCACCACCTTGATCACCGGCGTCGCCGTGCCGCTGGCGGTCGCCCACCAGGCGACGGCGGTGGCGCTGCTGGCGTCGGTTCTTACGCTCACCCATACTCTTCGCGGCGCCAGGTGACGCCCGCCCCGGCAGCGCGCCCCTTTTCTTAGTCAGGAACATCCATGTCGGCCTTGGCCACTACCGACGACCTCTTCTTCAACCGCGCCGACGCCACGCTGGATCGCGCAACCGCCGAGCGCATCACCGCAGGCGCGCTGGCCGGCGCGGACGACGGCGAGCTGTTCCTCGAGTATCGCGAGTCCGAAAGCATTTCGCTCGAGGAAGGGCGCATACGCACCGCCAACTACGACACGGCCATGGGCTTCGGCCTGCGCGCCGTGCTGGGCGAGGAGACCGGCTACGCGCATGCCGGCGAAGTGTCGGACGCCGCGCTGAAGCGGGCGGCCAGTACGGTGTCCGCAGTGCGTGGCGGGCGGCAGGGGTCGCAGTCTGTGGGGCCGATCGGCACCAACGCGCGCCTGTATTCGGACGCCAGCCCGATCACCCATGACGGTTTTGGGGCGCGCGCGGCCGTGCTCTCCGAGATCGACGCCTATGCGCGGGCCCGCGATCCGCGCGTCAAGCAGGTGATGACGTCGCTGCACGGCGAGTGGCAGGCGGTGCAGATCGTGCGCGCCGACGGCAGCCGCACCGCCGACCTGCGCCCGCTGGTGCGCCTCAACGTCTCCGTCGTGGTCGAACGCGACGGCAAGCGCGAGTCCGGCACCCACGGCCTCGGCGGCCGGGAAGGCTTCGACCGCATGCTGGCGCCGGAAACCTGGCGCGCCGCGGTGGACGAGGCGCTGCGCCAGGCGGTGCTGAAGCTGGACTCGGTGCCCGCGCCAGCCGGCGAGATGGAGGTCGTGCTCGGCAATGGCTGGCCAGGCATCCTGCTGCACGAGGCGATCGGCCACGGGCTGGAAGGCGATTTCAACCGCAAGAAGACCAGTGCCTTCGCCGGGCTTATGGGCCAGCGCGTCGCATCCCCCGGCGTCACCGTGGTCGATGACGGCACCATGCCGGACCGCCGTGGGTCGCTGACCATCGACGACGAGGGCACGCCCTCCAGCCGCACCGTGCTGATCGAGGACGGCATACTGACCGGCTACCTGCAAGACCGATTGAACGGCCGCCTGATGGGCGTGCGTTCCACCGGCAACGGCCGGCGCGAGAGCTACGCCCACACGCCGATGCCGCGCATGACCAACACGGTGATGCTGAACGGCACGCACAGCCCCGAGGAGATGATCGGCTCGGTGAGGAAGGGGCTTTACGCGGTCAATTTCGGCGGCGGCCAGGTGGACATCACGTCGGGCAAGTTCGTCTTCTCGGCGAGCGAGGCCTACCTGATCGAAAACGGCCGGGTGACCGCGCCGGTGAAGGGCGCCACCCTGATCGGCAACGGGCCGGATAGCCTGACCAAGGTGGAGATGGTCGGCGGCGACATGGCGCTCGACCCAGGCATCGGCACCTGCGGCAAGAACGGCCAGGGCGTGCCGGTCGGCGTCGGGCAGCCGACATTGAAGATCAGGGGGCTGACGGTCGGGGGTACCGCCACCTGAAGTCAGTCTTCAGTTTTCAGCCGTCAGTCGTCAGAGAGCTAAGCCGGCTTGCAGGGGCTTTCCTGGGCGTCCTGCTGCTGCACGCGCCGGCCTGCGCGGAGGACTGCCCGCCACCTGGAGACCTGCCCATCCCGCTGCTGCCGCACACGCGCTCTGCACTCGCTACCAACCAGCCTTTGCTGACGGTGGCCATCGGCTCGTCCTCCACGCGCGGCTGGATGGCGACCGACATTGCGCATTCCTACCCGGCGCTCCTGCAGCGCGCGTTGAACAACCAGCTGCCGAAGGCCGATTTCGCCATCATCAACCGCGGCATCGGCGGGCAGGACGCGCCGGAGGAGTTGGCCCGCATGGATTCCGACGTGCTGGCGGTCCATCCGCAGCTCGTCATCTGGCAGGTGGGCGCCAACGGTGCGGTCCGCGACGAATCACCCAAGGTGTTCAGGCATTTGGTCGAGGAAGGCATCGGAAAGTTGAAGGCCGCTGGCGCCGACGTTATCCTGATGGACAACCAGCGCTCTCCCCGCATCCTCGCGTCGCCCGAGCACTCGGTGATGGACCAGGCGATGCGAGACATAGCGGGCGAAACCGGCGTGAACCTGTTCTCCCGCGGCACCCTGATGGACCACTGGGCGGCATCGGGCGCCCCATATGACGACTTCATCGCGGTCGACGGTTTCCACATGAACAACCGCGGCTATGCGTGCCTGGCGCAGGCGATGGCAGATGTGATCACGGCAGCGCTGAAGCAGCCCATCGGCCAGCAGGTCAGCAAGCGCTGAACCGGCCGGCCAGCGGCCAGCGACTGCTACCGGCGCCCCTCAGCCCTCGTCGTGCTTCAGCGACGCCATGTCGATGACGTAGCGGAACCGCACGTCGCCGCTAATCACCTCCTTGTAGGCGTGGTTGATCTCCTGGATCGGGATCACCTGCACGTCCGGCCCGATGCCGTGTTCGGCACAGAAATCCAGCACCTCCTGGGTGTCGGCGATGCTGCCGATGATGGAACCGGCAAAGCCCACGCGGTGCATCGCGCATTGCTGGTTGTTGATCGGCGCAAGCGGCTCCAGCGCTCCCACCACGATGATCGTCCGGTTGCGCTTCAGCATCGGCACGAACGGGTTCAGATCGTGCTTTTCGGGGACGGTGCTGAGCAAGAAGTCGAAGCTCGCCTTCAGCCTGGTGACTGCTTCCTTGTCGCTTTCCAGCACACCCTCCGCGCCGATGCGCTTGGCCTCCTCCAGCTTCTCCTTGGTGCGGGTGAAGATCGTCACATGCGCGCCCATCGCGCGCGCCAGCTTGGCCGCCATGTCGCCCAGGCCGCCGAAACCGATGATGCCCACGCGGTCGCCCGCCTTCACTCCCCAATGCTTCATCGGCGAGTAGGTGGTGACGCCGGCGCACAGTATCGGCGCAGCCATTTCGGGCTTGAGCGCGCCGGGTATCCTGAGCACGAAATCCTCCGGCACGACGATGGAGCTGGAATAGCCGCCATAGGTGTTGTCGCGCTCGTACATGTTGGCGCCGGTCGGCGCCTTCGCCTTGGGCATCATCGGGCCGTTATAGGTCGCCAGCCAGCTATTGGGGCCTTCGCAGTAGTTTTCCTCGTGGCTGCGGCACGGCTCGCAGGCGCGGCAGCTGTCGACCATGCAGCCCACGCCCACCATGTCGCCCACCTTATGGCGCGTGACCGAGTTGCCGACCCGCGTCACCCGGCCCACCACTTCGTGGCCGGGCATGCAGGGATAGACGGTGTTGGACCACTCGTTCTTCACCTGGTGGATGTCGGAATGGCAGACGCCGCAGTACAGCACCTCGATGTCCACCTCGTTGGCCTTCGGCTCGTCGCGCTCGAAGGTGATCGGCTTGAGGCGGCTGAAGGAGTGCTGGGCGGCGTAACCGATTGCCTGTGCCATCTGTTTTTCCCGATGCGTGCGCGACATGCGCGGTGCCGTTCAAAGCGGCGCGGAGAGGCCCGGTTCCTGGCGCCGCATCACAGCCGCGCCAGCCGAAGCGCCGCGCCGAGGATGTCGAACACGTCGAGCAGGCGGGCGACGTAATGGTCGTGCACGGCAAAGCCCGCGGCGTCCTGGTCGAAGAACTGCCGCTCCAGCGCATCGATCATGCGCAGCAGCCGCCGCCTGTGCAGCCCCAGCGCCCGCTGCACCGGGTCGGACACGATGCCGGCGAAGGCGGCAAAGGTCGTCGCCAGCAGCATCAGCCCTCCGGTCGCGGCCGCGATCAGACCCGCCGTGGGTGCCGCGGGGAACCAGCCGTACCAGACGCCGCCCGCCCAGCCGCCGAGCGGGAACGCGCCGACGGCCGCCTGCTGGGCGACCGTGCCGGCCAAGGCCGGGCCGAGCGAGGCCGCACCCGGGGTCAGCTTGTGCAGCGTCAGCCCGCCCACGCCCAGGTTCAGCAGCCCGGTCGTGATCTCCGCCGCGGCGGCGCGGGTGACCCCGTATTCGGCGACGGCATGGGCGAGGCGGGCGCGGAAGGCAGGATCCTGCCCCTGCCGGCCGAGCGCGGAGAGGGCCGCCTCCATCCCGTCGTGCAGCGCCGGCACGGCCAGGATCGCCTGGCTCAGCGCGTCGGCTTCCGAGCGCCTTGCGCCCTGGGCGAAGGGCAGCTCCAGCAGCTCGGTCAGCACCAGCCACTCGATCTCCCGAGAGACCGCGGTCTTGAGCAGGATCGATCGGCCGAGCAGGGCGGCGGCCCTGGGTGACACGCGCCTGAGGGCGCGGGCGGCGAGCGTCAGCACGATCTGCGGTCCCGCCAGGGTCAGGTTCAGCGGCGCGCGCAGAATGTCCCAGCCCAGCGCCGCACGGTGAAGCCGCAACGTGCCCCTCAGCGAGAAATGGGCGTCGACGAACGGCGCCACCCGCGCGCGGCGTGACGCGAAGAACTGCCGCGCCCCATCGTCCACCGCCGCCCTGGCCAGCGCCGGGGTCAGCTCCTGGCCATCCTGCTGCATGATGGCTTCAAGCGGCACTTCGCTGGGCGGTTCCGTGCAGGGCTGCCGACTGGCGCGCTCCCAGGCCACCGCCTATGTCACTGCCACCCCCGAGGAGACTGGTGAATGCGTCTGACCGTCCTGCTCGCCCCGCTGATGCTGGCCACGCTGATGCTGGCCCCGCTGATGCAGAATTGGGCGCAGGCTGCTCCCCTTGCGGCCCACCACGCCGTCTACGCGCTCAGCCTGAACACTGCGCGCGAGCAGACCGTCACCGAAGCGCACGGCACGATGAGCTACGACGTGGTCGACAGCTGCAGCGCCTGGACGACCGCGCAGCATCTGGTGATCGACCTGACCAACAAGGACGGCCAGGAGGTCCACATGGTGTCCGACTACGCAACCATCGAATCCAAGGACGGGGTGCATCTCGAATTCCATTCCAAACAGGTCACCGACCAGGCGGTGACGGCGCAGCTGGACGGCACGGCGGTGCTGGAGCACTCAGGCGGGCGCGGCCATGCCGACTTCACCTCGCCGGAGAAGAAGCAGGTGCTGCTGCCGGAGGGCACGCTGCTGCCGATGGCCCATACCGGCGCGCTGCTGGATGCGGCGATGTCGGGCAAGAAGTTCCTCTCCGTGCCGCTGTTCGACGGCACCGGCACGGACGGCGCGCAGGACACGTTCGTGACGGTCGAAAGCTGGCACGCCGCCACTGGACAGAAATGGGCGGCACTCTCGCCGCTCGCGTCGGGCCGGGTGCACATCGCCTTTTTCGACCGCGGCAGCGCCACTGAAACCCCCGATTACGAGATCGGGATGCAGTATTTCGCCAACGGCGTGGCCGACAACCTGGCCATGGACTTCGAGGACTTCGCCATGGACGGCAAGCTCCAGACGCTCGACATGCATCCGGCGCATTGTTGACGAGCGCCTGGAACGTTCCAGCCTCGGAAGAGTTTGACGGACGTTCCGCCTGTTGCTAGGTCTTGGGCGACCGCACAGTACGAATGCATTGCATGTCACAGGCCTCGTCATCCGGCGACCAGGAACGTTACAGCCGCCGCCTGAGCGACAAGATACAGGCCGCCTTCGACCATGCCTGTGACGAGGGTGAGCTGCAGGTCGCAGCCGAGCTGCTGGCAACGCTGGAGGTCGTCCTGTTGCGCGTGGCGCCGCGGCCCGACCGGCGTGAAGCGGTCGTGGCGCCTCTGATGGCCTCGCATGAGCGGCTCTGGCACCTCAAAAGCCGCGAACAGGCAGCGGGCGCGCTCGAGGTCGCCAAGACCGAGGATTGAGCGCGCGCGACAACGGGGCTAGAGCATCGCTCCGCCATAACCCGCCCGGCCTCACCCGCAAGCCCACCCACACGGGTTGACCGGTGCCGGCCTGGATCACCAAGCTCTAACGGCCAGGGATGCACGACAACACGACGACCCGCGCGGTGATGCGGCGCCTGTGGCGCGAGCACATCGCCCGCCACAGCCTCCTGCTGGCGATGGTGCTGCTGCTGACGGCGGTGATGGCCGGGCTGACCGCGCTCTACCCGGTCGTGATCAAGCGCGCGCTCGGCATGTTCGAGGCGCATGACAGCCGGATCCTGTATCAGATTCCGGCGCTGGTCGTCGTGATCACCTCTGCCAAGGCCGCCGCCCAGTACGGGCAGACGGTGCTGGTGACAAAGCTGGTGCTGATGGTGATCCGCGACCTGCAGGACCGGATGTTCGCGACCCTGGTGCGCGGCGACCTGGCGACCATGGAGCGCGAGGCGCCGGCAGCCCTGGCCGCGCATTTCACCACCGACGCGACCACGGTGCGGGAGGCGATGATCCGCGCCGTCAACGCGGTCGGCGACGTGGTGACGGTGGTGGGCCTGACTGCGACGATGTTCTACCTCGATTGGGAGTTCGCGCTCGTCGCAGCCGGGCTGTATCCCCTGGCCGCGGTGCCGATCCAGCGCGTCGGCAAGCGCGTGCGTCGGGCCTCCGGCGGGATGCAGGAGCGCACGGGCGAGACCGCGACGCTGCTGCATGAGAGTTTCGCCCAGGCACGCACCGTGCGCGCCTACCGCCTGGAGGCGTCCGAGATGCATCGGGCCGCCGAGAGTTTCGAGCACCTCTACCGCTCCCTGCTGAGGATGAACCGCAGCCGGGCGCGGGTGGACCCGTTCCTCGAGGTGCTGGGCGGGGTTGCTGTCGCCTGCGTGCTGGGGTTTGCCGGCTGGCGGGCGGCCCGCGGCGGCAATACGCTCGGTGACTTCACCGGCTTCGTCTCCGCCCTGTTGCTGGCGTCCCGCCCGGTGCGCGCGCTCGGGGCGCTGAACTCGGCGCTGCAGGAGGGCATGGCGGGGCTGCTGCGGGTCTTCGGCGTGATCGACGAGGCGCCGACCATCGTCGACCATGCCGGTGCCAGCGCGTTGCCGGCCGGCCCGGGGCGGCTCCAGTTCCAGCAGGTGGGGTTCGTCTACCCGGACGGCCGGACGGGGCTGCACGGGCTGAGCTTGACCGCCGAGCCTGGTCTGACGGTGGCGCTCGTCGGGCCGTCCGGCGCCGGCAAGTCGACGGCGCTGACCCTGATCCCGCGCCTGAAGGACGTGACCTCCGGCCGTATCCTGCTGGACGGCGCGGATCTGCGCGACGTGACGCTGGCAAGCCTGCGCGACGGTATCGCCTATGTCGGCCAGGACGTGCTGCTGTTCGACGACAGCGTGGGCGCCAACATCGGCATGGGCCGCAGCGGCGCCACGATGGACGAGATCTGGGACGCCGCCCAAGCAGCCGCGGCAGCCGATTTCATCCGCGCCCTGCCCTATGGGCTGGACACGCGGGTGGGCACTGGGGGCTGCATGCTCTCCGGCGGCCAGCGGCAGCGCGTGGCGCTTGCGCGTGCCCTGCTGCGCAATCCGCGCATCCTGTTGCTGGACGAGGCGACCAGCGCGCTCGACACCGAAAGCGAATCGGCGATCCAGCTTGCGCTGACCAGGCTGCGGGCCGGTCGCACCACCATCATCGTCGCGCACCGGCTGTCGACCGTGCGCGATGCGGACCTGGTCGTCGTGATGGCCGAGGGGCGTGCGGTCGAACAGGGGACCCATGCCGTGCTGATGGCACAGGATGGCCTGTACGCCAGGCTGGTGCGCAGCCAGGCGTTTGCCGGCGAGGTCGAGCCGGAACGAGCCGGCTTGCTCGCCGGGTAGAGTCAGGCGAGGCTGCCGCTCCCGGGTTGACTCAATCGGACGCGAGGTGTGCAAGGACACTGACCGAACCGATCGGTCAGCGTTCGCCAGATTTCGCAGGACTCACAATGGCCGATACCGAGCAGCCGCCGGACGAGTTCAAGGACGCCGCGACCGTCGGCGGAAAACCGGCTGGCGACGACAAGCGCCGCGCCGAGGAAGCCGAGCGCGAGCAGGAGCAGAGGCGCCGGCGCGCCAGGCCGTTCGTCCGCCTGGGCATGGTGGTGGTGCTGGTCGGCCTGATCGCCGGCGGCCTTTATTACTGGCAGTCGACCAAGGACGTCGAAGGCACCGACGACGCCTACACCGATGGCCGTGCGGTCACCATCGCACCGAGGGTGACGGGACAGGTCGTCTCGCTCGACGTCAACGACAACCAGTTCGTGCACCGCGGCGACCCGCTGATCCACATCGACCCGCGCCAGTACGAGGCCAGCCTGGAGCAGGCGCAGGGCCAGCTCGATGCCAGCCGCGGCCAGCTTGCGGCGGCCAACCAGGGCTACCAGGTGGCCCAGGTGAACTTCCCTGCCAGGCTGCAGCAGGCGCGCGCGCAGCTGCAAGATTCCGAAGCCAGCCTGTTCAAGGCGCAGACCGATTACAAGCGGCAGCAATCGATCCCGCGCGCGGCGACCAGCGGCCAGCAGGTGGACTATGCCACCGCCGCGCTGCGCTCCGCGGAGGCCCAGGTGGCTGTCGCCCAGGCGGCCGTGGTGGAGGCGACGCCGGTCAAGCCGAACATCGAGCAGAGCAACTCGCAGGTCAAGCAGTTGCAGGGGTCGATCGGCCAGGCGGACGCCAACCTCAGGCAGGCGCGGCTCAACCTGGAATGGTGCGTGGTGCGGGCGCCGCAGGACGGCTGGATCACCAAGCGCAACGTGGAGCAGGGCAACTACGTCACCCCAGGCCAGCAGGTCTTTTCCATCGTCTCGCCGGAGCTCTGGGTCACCGCCAACTTCAAGGAGAACCAGCTCGACCGGATGCGCCCCGGACAGAGGGTGCACGTGACGGTGGACGCCTACCCTGGCCTGAAGCTGCAGGGGCATGTCGACAGCGTGCAGCTCGGCTCCGGCAGCAAGTTCACCGCCTTCCCGCCGGAGAACGCCACGGGCAACTTCGTCAAGATCGTCCAGCGCGTGCCGGTGAAGATCGTCATCGACAGCGGGCTCGACCCTGCTTTGCCGCTGCCGCTCGGCATCTCCGTCGACCCGGAAGTCGAGCTCAAGTGAGCGGCAGCGACGCCGACTGGAAACCGCGCGCCAACCCGTGGCTGATCGCCATCGTCGTGACGGTTGCGGCCTTCATGGAGGTGCTCGACACCACGATCGTCAACGTGTCGCTGCCCCACATCGCAGGCAGCCTGTCCTCGAGCTACGACGACGCGACCTGGGCGCTGACCAGCTACCTGGTGGCCAACGGCATCGTGCTGACGATCAGCGGCTGGCTCTCCACCGTGCTTGGCCGCAAGCGGTATTTCTTGATCTGCATCGGCATGTTCACCGTGTTCTCGTTCCTGTGCGGCACGTCGACGTCGCTGCCGCAGCTGATCATCTTCCGCCTGCTCCAGGGTTTCTTCGGCGGCGGTCTGCAGCCCAACCAGCAATCCATCATCCTTGACACGTTCGAGCCGGCGCAGCGCGGCCGCGCGCTCGGCGTCGTCGCGATCGCGACCATCGTGGCGCCGATCCTGGGACCGACGCTGGGCGGCTACATCACCGACAACATCAGTTGGCGCTGGATCTTCTTCATCAACATCCCGGTGGGCGCGCTCGGACTGGTGGGGGTCGGCGCGCTCGTCGAGGACCCGCCCTGGATCAAAAACAAGCGCAGCACGGGCATCGACTACATCGGCATCTCCCTGATCACGCTCGGGCTGGGTTCCCTGCAGGTGGCGCTGGACCGGGGCGAGGACGCGGACTGGCTGAGCTCGCCCTTCATCCGGGTGATGTTCCTGCTCGCCTTCCTGGGCATCATCGGCGCGATCGGCTGGCTGCTGACCGCCAAGCGCCCGGTGGTGAACCTGCACGTCATGGGCGACCCGAACTTCGCGCTGGGCGTCATGATGATCGCCTGCATGGGTTTCATCCTCTACTCGAGCGCGGTCGTCATTCCGCAGTTCGCCCAGCAGGTGGTGGGCTACACAGCGACTCTCGCTGGGCTGATCCTGTCGCCCGGCGGCGTGGTGATCATCTGCCTGATCCCGATCATCGGGCGCATACTGCCCCTTGTTCCCACGCGCTACCTGATCGCCTGCGGCTTTACCCTGATGGGCTTCTCGCTGCTCTATGCCAGCAGGCTGACCCCGAACATGACGTTCACGCACCTGGCATTGCTGCGCGGGACGCAGACGGTCGGGCTGGCGTTCATGTTCGTGCCGATTTCCACGATCGCCTACTCCAGCCTGCCGCGCGAGCTGAACGGCGACGCCGCTGCCCTGTACACGATGTTCCGCAACGTCAGCGGGTCGGTCGGCATCTCGACGGCGACCGCGCTGATCACCTCGCGCACGCAGGTGCGCAGCGCCTACCTGGCGAACAACCTGACGCCGCTGAACCAGCCCTACGACACCCTGGTGCAGCAGATCCAGGCACGGCTGCTCAGCATGGGGCATGCAGCCGGCACGACGCACGACACGGCGGTCGGGCTGATCTACCAGACGTTGCGCACGCAAGCCTCCGTCCTGGCCTATAGCGACGTGTTCGCCATCTGCGCGATCGCCGCGTTCTGCGTGGTACCGTTTACGTTCCTGTTCTCGAACTACCGGCCAGGCGGCGGGGTGACCGCAGTGGCTGCGCACTGAGGGGAGGATGTCGTGACGCCCGAACAGCAGAAAGCGGTCGCAGCCGCAGCGCAGGATTGGTCGGCCTCTCTCGTCCCCTATGTCTATGGCGGCGCAACCAAAGCAGGGGCAGACTGCTCCGGCTCGGTGTCGGCGATCTTCGCCCAGGCAGGCATCGACATCGGCCGCATGACGAGCGGTGGGTTTTCGAAAAGCTCGTTGTTCCAGGCTGTGGTTGGCGCTCCTCAACCGGGCGATGTGGGCTGGTTTCCAGGCCACGTCGTCATCTATGGCGAACATACCGGTCCTGGAAGCGACGTCTGGAGTGCATCGCATACGGGAGGGCCTGTGTTCGGGCCTGGGAGCAGCCGGTGGTATGGAACCGCAAAATGGTACCGCTATGTCGGGCCCTGAAACGGTCATCGCGCCGGTACGAATCCCAATGCTCGCGTGCCTATTCGCGTGGGCCTGGAGTTCAGCCGTTCAAGCATCGCCCTGCGACGGTGTGGACAGGACACTGGCAGCGAGCGAGGTTCCTGGCCTCTCGAAGTCAATTGCCACGCAGCTGCACGTGCCAGAAGCGGACGTGCTGCAATCCTTCCGCGATGGTCGCTGGCAGATCGTGTATGTCGACACGCACCGCGCCGACGAGGCTTTCCTGTTCTTCGCAGGCGCTCCTTCGTCTCACCACTACGTCACGATGTGGAGCGGCGGCGCCTCACCGAACGAAGAGCGCAGCATCCAAGCGTGGGCAAAGTCGAACGCGCCCGGCATTCCGGGCAGGCTGGCTGCGTGTTTTGCGTGGCACGTGTCGCAACATCGCGACCAGTGATCACGTTCACTCGGCCGGTCTGTCTTCAAGCGCGATCAAGGGTGCCACGTGGAGAAGCCGCGCGGCGGCCTGGACGCGGATCTGACCGGAGCATGCGCAGCGCAGCGTGTCGCGCAGCCGCTCGGCCTCTGCCATCTCCGCCGGCAGGCTGGCGACGGTGACCTGTTGGCGTCTCAATCGCGCGCCCACACGCTCCAGGTAGGCCCAGCCTTCGCCGCAGAACCGCATGCGACGGGCAGCTGCGAGCTGCGCTTGCGTCACGCCAGCGGCATCGGCCAGCATCGACGCCCGGGCGGGGTCGTCCGCAGTGCTCCCAAAGCAGTGCCGCAGCCAGGCGCGGCGGGCCGCGACCAAAGCCGGCTCCAAATTGCCGTCCAGATAGGGGTCGGGCGCCGACAGCCTGCGGCGTATGGTGTCGGCCATCCCCCCCTCCGCCCGGCCGACCGTGCGGCCGGAGACGGTGACCACGATCTCCGGCGCGTGGCGTATGCGGGCATCGATGCGGCGCAGTGCTTCGAAGAAATGCCTGTCCTCGGCCAGCGGGGACGCTGGCATCCCGCCCGCAAGCCGGTAGGCGGCGAGCGAGACTGCGATGCTGGCGCCCGAATGTTCGACGTGGCGCGGCGAGGGATCCCAGGGCTGCGGGTCGAGCAGGGCTGCGATGTCGTCCAGCACGGCCGCGTAGGCGCATTCCTCCGCATCGGCCTCGTGCAGCGCGGCGGGGATCAGGTCGGCATCGGCTGCCTCCAGCTCGGCCCGGCCGGCAACCGCGTCCACGCCCGCGCGCAGGTTGCGCAGGTTCGCAGCGATCCAGTCGGGCGGCACCCGGCCGTCGGCATCGGTGGTCAGCAACGCCCCTGCCTCGTCCAGCAGGCAGGCCGCATACTCCATCCCCATGCGCCGGGCGGCGCCAGCACAGGCGTGCTCCGGCGCGAACTCGTGCTCGATGGCGTGGACCGGCACGTCCAGCCCGGCGCTGACCTCGCGAACCACACGCGGCGTGTCGTCGAGGGTGTTGTTGATCAGCAGCACGATGCCGTCCGCCATCACCTCGCTCTGCCGCGCGATGGCGCGCAGGCAGTGGGCGATGCGGTCCGCCTCGTCCTTGACGGGCACGACCACAAGGCAGTGGGCAGGCCGCGTGCGGCCTGGTCGAGAAATTTCCAGCGGACCCACTCCGGCGCAGATGTTACGGGCCGAGCGGCCGCCATCCCATATTGGTGAGGTGCCGGACTTGCCCAGGCTACAAAGGTGCTGCCAGGAGATCGAGACGGTATTCCGGCTCACGCCGCTGCAAGACTGGCGAAAACGTGAGAGCCGCGATCAGGCGTTCCGAGGCGGCGTCGCCTGACAGAGGGTAGCTGGTCGGGCCCAGCCAGTGCACCAGCAGCACCGCACCGCCCGGTGCGACGCTGCCGCGCACGCGGACGGCCAGCGCGTCCACGTCGGCTTCCGACAGGTAATAGACGACCTCGCTGAGCAGGATCAGGTCGTAGCGCCCGTCCGGCCAGGCTTGCGGCACCTGCATGCGCTCGAAGCGAACCTGCGGCAGGTCCGCGCATCGCAGGATCGCCTGGTCCAGCGCAGGCCGGGCCACGTCCAGCGCGAGCAGCGTCCTTGCCCGCGGCGCCAGCGCCCTGGTCAGCACGCCGATGCTGCAGCCCACCTCGAGCGCGCGGTCGAACTGCCTGGAGCCCAGCGCGGCCAGCGTGGCCGCGTATTTCTGCCGCTCGTAGTCGCTGGTGGCGAACCGCCAAGGGTCGGGGTCGGCCGCATAGAGAGCTTCGAAATAGCTGGGGGGAAGCGAAGCGCTCATGGGTTGCTCAAAAAGACCTCGGTGGGCGTCTCGAAGTGACGCAGCAGGGATGCAGGCAGCTGAAAGCCGGCCGGGTCGTCGGTGATCAGGTCGGCGTACTGGGAGCGGTGCGCCTGGATGGCGCGTCGCTTGACTGCCATGAACGCGGCGACGTCCAGCCGCCATCCCGCAGGGTCCGGCCCGACGAGCGGCGTGCCCGAGGCGAGCGTCCAGCCCCAGACGGGGTAGGCGAGGTGCGCGACCCCGGTGCGTCCTGCCGCCTCGGCCGCGATCAGGTGGGCCGCCTCGTGGTCGCAATGCGGATCGTGCCGCCAGGGCGACAGGAGCGTGCGGGTGCCGGTGCGCCGCAGCGCCGCTGCGACCGCATCCACCGCCGCTTCGAACGCCGGCCCATGCGTTGGGGCGGCCGTGTCGCGCAGGCCCAGGAAGGCGATCCGGTCGGCGGCCAGGCCGAGCAGGCCGACGGCCTCGCGCGCTTCGGCCTGCCGCACGGCACGCAGGCGCTCTGGCGGGTAGGCGGCCGAGTTCGGGTGCGAGCCGGCGCCGTCGGTCAGCACCAGCACGGCGGCGCGCCGCCCCGCCTGGGCGCACGCGGCGAGAAGGCCGCCGCAGCCGAGGCTCTCGTCATCGGCATGCGGCGCCAGCACGAGCGGGTCCGTGTCGCCGAGTATGGCCTGGAGCTCGCCGAACGGCAGCGCCCGCATCGCCTGCTGCGCCTCCCCCGCGGTCACGCCGGTCGGCCGAGGTGCCAGGCCGACGCCTCCAGCAGCACGCTGTCCGGGGCTGGCTGGCGCAGGTAGGTGGTCAGGTCGCGCGCCAGGCGCTCCAGGGGATGCGGCGCCAGGAAGGCGGCAAGCCCGAGGGAGCGCTGGGCGTGACGAAGCGCGTCCAGGCTGGCCGACTCCACGGCGATGCGCGCCAGGTTGACGTAGGCGACCTGTGCCGCGGCGTCGCCGCCCTCCGCCTCCGCCCGCGCGCAGGCACGCTCCACCCAAAGATGCGCCGTCTCCTGGGCAATCACTATCTCGCCGAACCGCGCCTGCTGCATGGGGGCATCCGCCTGGCCGCGACGGACCAGGTGGTCGCGCACAGTGCCGGCCAACGCGTCCAGCATGCCGACGGTGACCGCCGAGCTGCGCCAGGCGCCGCAGGAGAAATCGGGTTCCCTGAGGTAGTCGCCGGCCGCGCCGACCTGCGCGCTGGCAGGTGCCGCAACCCCGTCCAGTGTGACCACGCCGTTGACTGCCGCGCGCATGCCGTGCAGGCCGCTGACGGGCGCCACCGTCTCCCGGCCTGTCAGCTCGGCCAGGAACAGGCATGTGCCGGCCCCAGTCTGCGGTCCGGTGTCGGCGGTGACCAGGGCGCGCGTGCAATGGCCGGCGCCGCTGCAAGGTCCCTTGCGCCCGAGCAACCGGCCGTTCTGCACGCGAAGGCACTCGCCTGGCGGGTCGGTGACCCATAGGCCGAACAGGTGGCCCGCTGCCGCGTCCTCGCAAGCCGCACGGGCCTGCGACTGCGTGCCGAACCGCACGACCAGGCGCAGCGCGTTGACATGCGCCTCGAACAGCCGGCCGATTGCCGGGTTAGCCTGGCCGCACAGGATCAGGAGCGTGGCCACTAGATCGCTGCCCGCGGGCTCGGTGCCGGCGCCAAAGCCGCCGAGGCCCCTGGGGACGGGCGCTGCGAGCAGTCCCGCCTGGGCCAGGCGCTCCATGTCCGCCGCAGGAAACGCGCAGGCGGCGTCGAGCGCGGCAGCGTTGGCCTGGATGGGCTCTATGCTGGCGCGCAGGGCGGCGAGCAGACTATCCTGGCGCAGCGGCGCTATCGAAAACTCGTTCACACGCCAGGAACGTCTGCTGGCCGCCAAAGGTTGTGAGCACCTCGCCATGCGCCCGCCTTGCGGTGCTGCGCAGCCACAGGGAGCAGCGATCGACGTTACCAGCGGCGCTGGTTCCGCCTATGTGAGTGGCATGACGACCAGCCTTGCCGGCCTGTCCCTGCGCGACCTGGAATACGCCGTTGCCGTGGCGCGCACCCGGCATTTCGGCCGGGCGGCCGACCAGTGCGGGGTGAGCCAGCCTGCGCTGAGCGAACAGGTCCGAAAGCTGGAGGCGCTGCTGGGTGTCGCGCTGTTCGAGCGCGGCCGGCGCGGCGTGCACGTGACGGGACCGGGCGAAAAGCTGCTGGCGCGCGCCGAGCGCGTGCTGGGCGAGGCGCACGGCATGGTGGAGATGGCGCGTGGCAGCGCGGAGACCCTGGCCCGCACGCTTCGGCTGTCCGCCATCCAGACGCTGGGGCCGTACTACCTGCCGTTCCTGGTGCGCCAGGCGCGCGCCGCCTACCCCGACCTGCTGCTGCGGCTGGAGGAGGGGCAGACGGAGACGCTGCTCGACTCGCTGCGGGCCGGGACGACGGATCTCGTGCTGGCCGCCCTGCCCTTGCCCGATGACGGGCTGACGGTGACGCCGCTGTTCTGCGAGCCGTTCGTCCTGGTCTGCCCGGCAGGCCACCGGCTGGCAGGACTGCCGCGGCTGAGCCTGCCCGATCTGGCCGCCGACGGGCTGATCCTGCTGGAGGAGGGCCACTGCCTGCGCGACCACGCGCTGTCGCTCTGCGAAGGGGGCACGCCGGGCGCGCGCCACGCCACCAGCGTGGAGACGCTGTGGCACATGATCCTGGCGGGCGAGGGGTTTTCGCTGATGCCCGCGCTCAGCCTGGTGGGGCGGCCCGGCATGGAGGAGCTGGTTACGTGCCGCGCGCTGCGCGAGCCGGAAGCGGGCCGCACGATCGCGCTTGCCTGGCGCAGCACGGACCCGCGCGGGGCGGCGTTCGGGGCGTTCGCGGGGGTCTTGCGGAGCGTGTTGCCGGAGGGAGTCGGATTGGCAGGTGGCGGTCCGCCGCTCGGATCGGAGTCATAGTCTGTCGACGACAACGGGACGAAAACGTCAGCACAATCCGCCAAGCATTTGGTAAAACTCGGTCTGGCTGCTTGCTGTGATACTTTAGCGTTGAGATGAATGCAGCTCCAATAGCAGATGCAATCGGCATGTTTACGTCGTATAAGCCAGCCCTCCTCGGCGTCGATCTCCAACCGACGGACGCCACCAACGGAAGGTCGTTTTCTCCCCGCAACACGGAAGGACGGTAGTCGCGATGATGGACCTGCGTGGCCTTACCGCCACATCCAGCACACTCGTGGCCAGCAGCTTTGAGAACCCGTTTCCTGATTGCTTTCCACTCAGCGGTGTCCTGATAGGCCTTGTAACCCTCAACTCCACTGGCGAACGGGACGTGGAAGGCACTGTCGTCCACCCTAAGACGGTCCTTCGTCCACTCAAGCTCAGCAAGCCAACGTCGAAAGTCTCCGGTAAAATGTCGGTGCTTGACGAGGTAGAATTCCAAGTCTTGGTCGGTAGGCTGCGGGTCGGGCGAAAGCGTGAGTAGCGGCATTGGCGTCACCGTGAGAGTTCAAAGTGAGCGATGGCCTCTGCATACCTTGGAGCAAGGCCTTTAACGATAAGCAACAGTTGTCATCCTTGCCACATCGCTAAGCTAGCAGGTAACTCACAACCCGTAGCGTGGGTGCAATCCACGGGGTTGTTCGGGTGTAGTCTTTGGTAGGCGAAGTTGTGCGCCAACCCAACGCTACGGCGCTGAGCCAGCCGACAACCTTTGTACCTCTGCGTCGATACGGCTGCCTGCCGTCCGTTCGGCCGCGGACAGATCGTAGGACACCTGCAGGTTCAACCAGAACCGGGGCGACGTCTCGAAGCAGCGGGCCAGGCGCAACGCGGTGTCCGGGGTTATGGCGCGCGGTTCAGTTTTGGTGACGATGGACGTTACGCGGTCGGGCGACACCTTCAGCGCACACGCCAGCGCGCTGGCCGACAAGCCCAGCGGGCGCATGAACTCCTCGCGCAACACCTCGCCCGGGTGGGTGCGCAGGCGGTCAGTGGTAATCGACGATGACGACATCTTCCGGTCCCTCCTTGGTCCAGCGAAAGCAGATGCGGAACCGGTCGTTGATGCGGATGCTGTGCAGGCCGGTCCGGTCGCCGCTCAACGCTTCGAGGCGGTTGCCAGGTGGGGCACGCAGGTCGGCAAGCGTCTCGGTGGCGTCCAACAGGTCAAGCTTCCGGCAGGCGACCTTGGCGATTGCCGTCAAGCTTCGGCCGCGGCCGGTGCGAAACAGGCGCGCGGCCGGCCGCGCGGAGCCGAGCGGGCGGTCGTGTGCCGGCTTACCTCAGCACGATCTCCACCCGCCGGTTTTGCGGCTCGCGCACGCCCTTGGCGGTCTGCACCAGGGGGTTGCTCTCGCCGAAGCCGTGGATGGTGATCTCGCCGCGGGCCACGCCGTCGCGCACCAGTTCGGCCTCTACGCTCTGCGCGCGCCGCACCGACAGGCGCTGGTTGTAGGCCGCCGTGCCTGACAGGTCGGTGTAGCCGTTCACCTCGATGCGCGTGGTCTGCACGTGGGTGCTGGCCTGCGCCGCCTCGGCCACGATCTGGCGCGCCCGCCCGGTCAGGTCGGCGCGGTCCCAGTCGAAGAACACCAGGTAGGTGCGCGACGGCTCCGGCGCGGGGGCGGGTGCAGCCGCAGCGGCCGGGGACGGCGGCGCGGGTGGCGGCGGCTGGAACAGCGCGTAGCGCAGGCCGAGCAGCGCCTGGTGACTGAAGATGTTGTGGAACGTGTCGCGGTATTGGATGATGAGGCCGTTGGCCTGCGACTCTGTTCGATCATTACGAAGGTAAGGCTCGGGGTTGATCACGCCGATGAAGCGGTACTCTGCCGTCAGCGACAACCCGGGCAGGAAGAGCGGCACGCTGAAGCCGGCGATCGCCTGATAGGCGAACTTCGTCTTGGTCTGATCGAGGGATGGGTGGACCACCGTTTGGTAATAACTCGAGTTGACGTGGTAGAGTTCTACTGCCTGGGCACCTGCGCCGGCGCCAAGATAGGGACTGACCGGCAGGCCCAGGCTGAAATCGTAGATGCCGTCGAGGAAGCCGCCATACTGATCTTCCGAACCGCCGGCGCGTAACGGACCCGAATATTTCACGCCATGCACGTGGTTGTAGGTGTAGTCACCGTTCAGTTCGATACGGAAGCCGTTACCGAAACCATAACCTGCGCCCGCCTGCCCTGCTGCTCCCTGGTCGAAGGTGAAGGTCCTTGCGCTGGCGCCGAAATTCTCGAACGGCGTTTCTTTCTGGTTCTGCAGGAAGTTGCCGCCGCCGCCGAGATCCACGTAAGGACCGGTGATCGGCTGCGCCAGGGCGCAGGCCGGCAGAGTCACGGCGCTTGCCAGTAAGGCGCAACGAAACCGCACAGGCATACTCCGGTCACTGACCGGGTCGTTATCATCCAAGACAAACAGCGCAGCAAGCGGCGCCGCCGCCTGTTGCCGAGGTTTGCCCGCAGTGTTGCGAAACTGCATCGTCGGGCGGCCGCGCTCTCTGGCGCAACCGCGACATGCTGCGCATTGACCCTGCGACCCCGATCCACGACACAGCGCGTTCCCCCGAACACGGATACGAACACCATGCGACGCAAGCGCGGCCGGCCGTTGGATGGGTGGCTGATCATCGACAAGCCGGGGCAGATGACCAGCACGGACGTGGTGAACCGGGTCAAGCGCGGGTTCGACGCGCAGAAGGCGGGGCATGGCGGCACGCTGGACCCGCTGGCGACCGGCGTGCTGCCGATCGCCTTCGGGACTGCCACCAAGACGGTGCCCTACGTGATGGACGGCACCAAGCTCTACCGGTTCACGCTGCAGCTGGGCGAGGCGCGCGACACCGACGACGCGGACGGGGCGGTGGTGGGGGAAAGCACCGTGCGGCCGACCGACGAGGCGCTGCGGGCGGCGCTGCCGGCCCTCACCGGGGACATCTTGCAGGTGCCGCCCGTGTATTCGGCGATCAAGGTGGCGGGCGAGCGGGCCTACGACATGGCACGCGAGGGGCGGGCGCCGCTGCTGGAGGCAAGGCCCGCGCGGGTGGACCGATTCCAGCTGGTGGAGCGGGTGGACGCCGACCGCGCGGTGTTCGAGGTGCAGTCGGGCAAGGGCGTCTACATGCGCAGCCTGGCGCGCGACCTGGCGATGTCCTGCGGCTCGGTCGGGCACATCGCGGCGCTGCGTCGCCTGCGGGTGGGACCGTTTCTGGAGCGGGACGCGATTTCGCTGGACAAAGCGATGCCGGGGGAGGATACGGCGCGATCTTCTCCGGACCTGCTTCTGCCGGTTTTGACCGCGCTGGCCGACATCCCGGCGCTGGCCTTGACCGACGAGGAGGCCGTGCTGCTCACCCAGGGCCAGGCGATCAGCCTGCTCACCCTGATGGGCCGCATTCCCGGGCATGCCGACCCCTCTGGGGGCCTGGCCCGTGCCATGGCGGGGGGACGCGTGATTGGGCTTTGCCGCCTGCAAGATGGCTGGCTGCGTCCCGAGCGCATTCTCTAACGACGCATGGAGTATGATCGATGTCGATCACAGCGGAGCGCCGCACGACGCTCATTGGCGAGTATCAGGCCCAGGCTGCCGACACCGGCAGCCCGGAGGTTCAGGTGGCCCTGCTCTCGGAGAGGATCACCAACCTGACGGAGCATCTGAAGACGCATGCGAAGGATTTCCATTCGCGCCGCGGCCTGCTGATGCTGGTAGGCCGCCGCAGGCGCCTGCTGGACTACCTGAAGCGCAAGGACCAATCGCGCTACGAGATGCTGATCGGCCGCCTGAAGCTGCGCCGATAAATGGTTCCAAGGCCGACTGGCCTTGGTGGGGTCCAGGGGTGAAATCCCTGGCCTTTTCTTGTGGGTGCCATCGAGCGTTTCCGGCCACATGGGTGAATCCATCCATGCAGTCCGAGACGCTTCCTGCACCCCGTTTCTCAATGGAGTGATGGATGTTCAATTACTTTCGTAAAGAGCTGGAATGGGGCGGGCGGAAGCTCGTGCTCGAGACTGGCAAGATGGCCAGGCAGGCGGACGGCGCGGTGCTGGTCAGCTACGGCGACACCATCGTGCTGTGCACCGCGGTCGGCGCCAAGAGCGTCAAGCCCGGGCAGGATTTCTTCCCGCTGACGGTCAACTACCAGGAAAAGGCCTACGCTGCCGGCCGCATCCCTGGCGGCTTCTTCAAGCGAGAAGGCCGGCCGAGCGAGAACGAGACGCTGGTCAGCCGGCTGATCGACCGCCCGCTGCGCCCGCTGTTCCCGGACAATTTCCGCAACGAGGTCCAGGTCGTCGCGACCGTGCTGAGCCACGACATGGAGAACGACCCGGACATCGTGGCGCTGGTGGGGTGTTCGGCGGCACTCACGCTGTCCGGCATTCCGTTCTTCGGCCCGGTCGGTGCCGCGCGCGTGGGCTATGAGAATGGCGAGTATATCCTCAACCCGACCGTGGAGCAGATGGAGGGGGCAACCCTGGACCTGGTCCTGGCAGGCACCGCCGAGGGCGTCCTGATGGTCGAGAGCGAGGCAAAGGAACTTCCGGAGGACGTGATGCTGGGCGCTGTGGCGTTCGGTCACGCGGCGTTCCAGCCGGTGCTGCAGGCGATCATCGAGCTGGCAGAGCACGCGGCCAAGGAGCCGTGGACGCTGGCCGAACCGTCCGAGAGCGACGTTGCGTTGAAGCAGCGCATCGACGAGCTGGGCCGGGCGAGCATTGCAGAGGCCTACAAGGAGCAGGTGAAGCAGGCGCGCTACGAGCGCGTGGGCGCCGCCAAGAAGGCGGTGGTTGCCCGGCTGACCGAAGAGGGCCTGCACGCGGACGCTGCCAAGCACCTGCTGAAGGACCTCGAGGCCGACATCGTGCGCAACGCCATCCTGGACACCGGCATGCGCATCGACGGGCGGGACACCAAGACGGTGCGGCAGATCGTGGCCGAAGTGGGCGTGCTGCCGCGCGCGCACGGCTCCGCCCTGTTCACCCGAGGAGAGACGCAGGCGCTATGCGTGGTCACTCTCGGCACCGGGCAGGACGAGCAGTACATGGATTCCTTGGAAGGCGAGTACAAGGAAAACTTCATGCTGCACTACAATTTCCCGCCCTTCTCGGTCGGCGAGGCGGGGCGCATGGGCTCGCCCGGCCGGCGCGAGATCGGGCACGGCAAGCTGGCCTGGCGCGCGATCCACCCGCTGCTGCCGGACAAGTCCGACTTCCCCTACACGCTGCGCATCGTCTCGGAGATCCTGGAGAGCAACGGCAGCTCGTCGATGGCCACCGTCTGCGGCAGCTCGCTCGCCATGATGGATGGCGGCGTGCCGCTCAAGCGCCCGGTCGCGGGCATCGCCATGGGCCTGATCAAGGAGGATCGCGGGTTTGCCGTGCTGTCCGACATCCTTGGCGACGAGGACCATTTGGGCGACATGGATTTCAAGGTGGCGGGCACCGAGCACGGCATCACCAGCCTGCAGATGGACATCAAGATCACGTCCATCACGCAGGACATCATGCGCATCGCGCTCGACCAGGCCAAGGACGGCCGCCTGCACATCCTGGGCGAGATGTCTAAGGCGTTGACCGGCGCACGCACCGTGGTGGCATCCACCGCGCCGCGCATCACGGTGATCAACGTGCCGAAAGAGAAGATACGCGAGGTGATCGGCACAGGCGGCAAGGTGATCCGCGAGATCGTCGAGCAGACGGGTGCGAAGATCGACATCGAGGATGACGGCACGATCAAGATCGCGGCGACGACCGAGGAGAGCAGCCAGAAGGCGATCGACTGGATACGCGGCATCGTGGCCGAGCCGGAGCTGAACGCGATCTACCACGGCAAGGTCGTCAAGACGGCCGATTTCGGCGCTTTCGTGAACTTCCTGGGTTCGCGCGACGGGCTGGTGCACATCAGCGAGCTGACCAACGCGCGCGTCAACAAGACCACCGATGTGGTCAACGTGGGCGACGCGGTGCGGGTGAAGTGCCTGGGCTTCGACGATCGCGGGAAGGTGAAATTGTCCATGCGGGTCGTTGATCAGGCGACAGGAGAGGACATATCGGACAAGGTGGGACCGAAAGGCGGCCGCCGGGAAGAAGCAGCCTAGAGCCTGGTCGCTTCTGGCAGCCGAAGCGATCAGGCTCTAGGCTGTTGTTTTGGCGGGCATGTTCATCGTGGTTGAAGATCAACCTGAAGCGATCATGCTCTAGGCAGCCTTCAGCCGCCAGCCTTCAGTCGTCAGAAGGCGTTGTATCTGACGACGAGGGCTGATCGAGGGCTGGGGAATGAAGGCGCTGAACGCGATCCGTATGGGCGGGGTGGACGTCCTTCCTTTGATCGAAGGCGGCAAGGGCGTTGCCGTCTCCAACGGCTTCACTTGCGGCGCCTGGGCGTCGTCGGGCGGCGCCGGCACGTTCAGCGCGGTGAACCCTGACAGCTACGACGAGGATGGCCACCCGATTCCGCAGACCTATCACGGCCGCACGCGCCGCGACCGGCACGAGGAGCTGGTGGACTACGCCATCGCCGGCGGCATCACCCAGGCGCGGCAGGCGCACGACCTCGCCGGCGGCCAGGGCCGCATACACGCCAACCTGCTGTGGGAGATGGGCGGGGCGGAGCGGGTGATCACCGGCGTGCTGGAGGGGGCGCGAGGGCTGATCAACGGCATCACCTGCGGCGCCGGCATGCCCTACCGCCTGTCGGAGATCGCGGCGAAGTTCGGCGTCTACTACTACCCGATCGTGTCCTCGGCCCGTGCGTTCAACGCGCTGTGGAAGCGCGCCTATTCCAAGGCGGCCTCGCTGCTCGGCGGCGTGGTCTACGAGGACCCGTGGCTCGCCGGCGGGCATAACGGCCTGTCCAACGGCGAGGCGCCCGACAAGCCCGAGGACCCGTTCCCGCGCGTGCTGGCGCTGCGCAAGCTGATGCGCACCTTCGGGCTGGACCAGACGCCGATCATCATGGCGGGCGGCGTGTGGTGGCTGGAGGAGTGGCAGGACTGGATCGACAACCCCGAACTGGGGCCGATCGCCTTCCAGTTCGGCACCCGGCCGCTGCTGACCCAGGAATCGCCGATCAGCCCGGGGTGGAAGCAGCGTCTCCTCAGCCTCAAGCCCGGCGACGTGTTCCTCAACCGCTTCAGCCCGACCGGCTTCTACTCCAGCGCAGTGAACAACGATTTTATCTCCGAGCTGCGCGGTCGGAGCGAGCGGCAGGTGGCCTACTCGACCGAGGCGGTGGGCGAGCACGTGGCGGAGTACGGCGTCGGTCCCCGCCGCCGCCCGGTCTATCTGGCCATCGGCGATTTCGGCCGGGTGCGCCAGTGGGTGAACGAGGGTTTCACCGAGGCGCTGCGCACGCCCGACACCACGCTGGTCTTCGTCACCCCCGAACAGGCGGTGCAGATCAACGCCGACCAGGTGGCGTGCATGGGGTGCCTGTCCACCTGCCGGTTCTCCAACTGGAGCCAGGAGGCGCCGGAGTTCAGCAACGGCAAGAAGGCCGACCCGCGCAGCTTCTGCATCCAGAAGACACTGCAGGACATCGCCCACACACGCGACGACGAGGGCGCGCTGGACCGCAACCTGATGTTCGCCGGCCACAATGCGTTCCGCTTTGGCAGCGACCCGTTCTACTCCAACGGCTACATTCCGAGCGTGCGCGAGCTGGTCGCGCGTATCCTGACAGGGCGGTAGCACCGGTGTCAGCCTGACGCGTCACTCTGGCGCCGATGCGCTTGGTGGGGCACTGGAGGCCGGCAGAACGATCAGGCCCGGTCAAGAACTGGACCGGTCTAGCGGCGATGCAGGTTGCCGACGCACCGTCATCGATGCCAACGCTGCTGCCTGGCCCGCGGTGGATGCTTCGGCCAAACGCCCTCGCAACGACGGTCCGACTGGCCCACCTCGGCGCGGTCGTGGAACGCTGCTCGTTCAGGGGGGCGCACAGGCAGCGCTGCCCGACGGCGAGGGCGAAGGCCGAAGGGCCCGACGTCACCGCCCCCAGGCAGAGGGTGCTCGCGCAACGCTTCATGCTACGCCTGCAGCAGCACGAGAGGGAGCACACCGCTATCGCGCGCTTCGTGATCCATATCGGCCCTCACAAGACTGGATCGACGTATCTGCAGCGCTGCCTGCGCGAGAACGCCGACGCGCTGCAGGCCGCCGGCATCGTGCTGCCGCGGCCGTGGGAGGACAGTCCGCTCAAACCGTCCCACACCGGGCTGGTCCACAGGCTGGTGACCGAGCGGCGTGCCGAGCTGGAGCCTGTCTTCGCCGCTTGGAGGCCGGCGAAGACGGTCGTCATCTCGTGCGAGGACCTGTCCGCCATGAGCCTTGAGCCGATCAAAGTCCTCATGCTTCGTGAGGTGATCGGCGATGCGCCTGTCAGAATCGTATTTTACGCAAGGCGTTGGTCGGAGCTGCTTTCTTCTGAATGGAAGGAGTATGTCAAACAAGGATCGAGGTTGTCTTTTCTCGAGGTGCTGGCGCATAACCTGCGCAATCCGGTCAAGTCGCGCATCGTCAACATCGATGCTTGCCTGTCGGTGTATCGCGACTTGTTCGGCATCGACTCGATCAGCGTCATCGCCTATGACGAGGTATTGACTAGCGGTGCCGACGTCTTCGACCATTTCGCTGGCGCGTATTTGGGCAGCGCAGCGATCGGGGCGCACACATCCAAACTCGTCAACCGCTCCCTGACCGCGGCGCAGACCGAGCTGATGCGGCTGTTCAACGTGCTGGGCTCGGAGGCCGGGATCGACAGCAGCCGCCTGCTTCGTTTCTTCTATCTACAGCACGCACCGGCACCGTTGCTTGATGCCGTAGTTCACCTGGAAAGCTTTCAGACATCCATCGAGTTGAGCGACGACGACCCGTGTGTCCGCGAGGTGCTGAACAACAACCGCCGGCAATACGCACCGTGCGCGGTAGCCCCCGTCGCGAAAGGCTCGTTCTACGAGCCGAAGATCGTACAGGCGACGTTCATTCGCCCGGAATACGCCCTCTCGCCCGGCTTTGCCGAAGCGGTGCGCGGCCTGTGGGCGGCGCTGCTCGAGGTGGAGAAACCCCGGTAGCGCACCATCCTCAGCCTGACGAGCGCTGCACGGACCACAGCCGCCGCGCGTTCGCGCAGTTGCTGAGCCAGGCAGCAAGGTTGCAATCGCCCACGTCCTCCTGCGGCGCCATGCGGTCGGTCCAGCCGCGGAACAGGCCGTAATCCAGCTCCTCCACCGTGCCGGGCGGGTGCGCGCTGCCCTCGACGACGAACAGCAGCGCGTTGGGGCCCTGCGCCCGCAGCCGGGCCAGCAGCGGGCGCGCCTGCGACACCAGCGTCTGGCCGCATCGCTGGAAGGCGAACAGCTTGTCGCCGCTGGCCAGGGTTTCGGCGAACATGCGCTGCAAGAAACGCAAATGCCGCTCGGCCTCCGCGCGGACCTGGCCGGCGTCGGTCTCGCCCTCGAAGCGAAGCGTGTGCAGGGAGAAGCGGTGGCGCCTGTCGCGCACCATGAACTCGCGCCGCTTCCCGTCGGCGAGCAGAACCTCCAGCTGGTGCGGGTCGCCCGCGCCGGCAAAGCCGTTTTGCACCCCGGTCAGCAGGTCCGGCAGGGTAATGCCGGAAAAGCGCAGCAGGCCGAGCGGTTCGGCGCCGAAATGGCGCTGTGCAGCGCCGAACTCGCAATTATGGCCGAGGCTTTCGAAGCCGGCCAGCATGTCGTCCGAGGGCATGCCCGTCTGCAGCCGGAACGCCTCGCCCAGCTCCGGCGCCGGCAGGTTTCCTGGCAGGGCGAGCGGCGGCAGGATGCGGCGCAGCGCGGGCCGCGCCTCGACCCGGCGCAGCGCGGCCGAGCGCAGCATGAAGCCGAGCACGCGGCCGTCTGCGCCGAACCCCGCATCGACCGGCCGGCACGCATCTGGCATCAGCAGCGTCACCACTAGCGCGCCGTCAGGAGGCCAGGCGGCCGGCGGCAGCAGGTAGCCGACAGTGCCCTCGCCCACGATGTGGTCTTCGCCCAGGGCGAGGCCGCCCGCCAGCACCGTCAGGCGCTGGCCGAGCAGGCTGCCGGGCGGCGCGAACGGGTTGAGGTCGAGCTCCAGCATCAGCCGGCTGGACTCCGGCATGGCGAGGCAAACGGGCAGCACGAAGCGCGCCCGTTGCCCCACCGCCCAGGTGAAACCGTCTTCCGGGTTGGACCAGCCGTCCAACAGCCGGTCGGCGCCGCCGCCTGCCCCGAAGGCGAGCTGACCCAGTGTTTCGATGGCCAAAACTCCGCAGCGTCTTCCCCGGCCGGCCGGCCGCCGCATATCAGCGGCATGGCGCCCGACCGACCCCTCTATATCGGCAGCGAGATATACAGAACATCGACCTACGGCGCCTCGCATCCCTTGGCGGTGCCGCGAGTGTCCACCGTCACCGATCTGTGCCGGGCGATGGGCTGGCTGGACCACCGCGCCTACCGCGACGCGCCGATGGCGACGCCGGCGGAGGTCGCGCGCTTCCACGACCCCGCCTACGTCGCCGCGCTGGCGCGCGCCGAAGCGACCCAATCGGTGAGCGAGGCGGACCGCCAGGCCTACCGTATCGGCGCCGAGGGCAACCCCGTCTATCCGGAAATCTACCGCCGTCCGATGATTTCGGCGGGCGGCGTGCTGCTGGCCGCACGGCTGACCCGCGACGGCGGCACGGTCCATTGCCCGGGCGGCGGCACGCATCACGGGCGCGCGGACCGGGCCAGCGGCTTCTGCTACCTCAACGACCCGGTGCTCGGCATCCTCGCCTGGCTGGACCAGGGTCTTACCCGCGTCGTCTACCTCGACATCGACGCGCATCACGGCGACGGCGTGCAGGACGCGTTCGCCGACGATGCGCGCGTGCTCACCATCAGCGTGCACGAGGCCGGGCGCTGGCCGCGCACGGGGGCCGCCGGCGACCGCGCCGGCGGCCAGGCGCGCAATTTCCCGGTGCCGGCCGGCTTCAACGACACCGAGTTGCGCGTGCTGATGCAGGACGCGATCCTGCCGCTGATCGACGCTGCCCGCCCCCAGGCGCTGTTCCTGCAGTGCGGCGCCGACGCGCTGGAGGAGGATCCTCTCTCGCGGCTATCGCTGTCCAACAACGCGCATTGGGAAGTGGTCAGCGCGGTCCGCCACCTCGCGCCACGGCTGGTCGTCACCGGAGGAGGCGGCTACAACCCGTGGAGCGTCGCGCGCTGCTGGGCGGGCGTGTGGGCCATGCTGAACGGGTTTGCGGTCCCGGGCGGCGTGCCGCAGGGAGCCGAGGCGGTGCTCCGCGCGCTGCGCTACAACCGCGCCGCCGGCCGCAACCCGCCCGCGCACTGGTTCACCACCTTGCGCGACGCCCCGCGCGAGGGGATTGTGCGGCCGGAGATACGGGCGCTTGCCGCCCTGGCGATGGAGGCCTGACCGATGAGGACCCGTTGGGTTGCGGCAATGCTCGCCGCCTGGCCGCTGGCCGCCGCGGCGGTGGACGGTCCGCAACCGGCTCTGCCCACGAAAACCCTGACCATCGTCAGCAAATCCGGCGCACGCCACGCCTTTGTCGTCGAGATGGCGACGACGCCGCAGGAGCAGGAGGTGGGGGAGATGTTCCGCACCAACATCCCGGCCGACCACGGCATGTTCTTCGACTGGGGAACGCCGCGCCCGGTGCCGATGTGGATGAAGAACTGCCCGGTGCCCGAGGACATGGTGTTCATCGGGCAGGACGGCACGATCACCCACATCGCCGAGAACACGGTGCCGGAAAGCCTGGCCAACATCTCGTCCGGCGGCCCGGTGCGGGCCACCCTGGAGCTTCAGGGCGGCATCACGTCGAAGCTCGACATCAGCGTCGGCGACCGGGTGAGCGGGGTGGTGTTCAGCCGCTGAGCATCCGCCTGGCGCGCTCCAGATCGGCAGGCGTGTCCACGCCCAGCGGCACGTCCTCGACCAGCACGGCATCGATGCGCATGCCCGCCTCCAGCGCGCGCAGCTGTTCGAGGCGTTCGCGCGCCTCCAGCACGGAGGGCGGCAACGCCACGAAGCGCTCGAGCGCAGCGCGGCGCCAGACATAGAGGCCGATGTGGTGGTATAGCGGCCCGTCTCCCCAGGGCACTTTCGCGCGGGTGAAGTAAAGCGCGCGAAAGCGTCCGGGTGCGCAGGGGGAGCCGACCATCTTGACCACGCTCGGCTGGTCGCCCTCATGGGGTTGGGCGATAAGGGCGACGGCGGTGCCGATATCGACGGCCGTGTCGTCCAGCAGGCTCGCCGTCTGCCGCGGCACATGCCGCGCTATGGTCGGCAGGTCGCCCTGGAAGTTGACGATCACGTCGTGCCGCCGGTCCGGGTCTGCGCGGCCCAGCGCCTCCGCGATACGATCCGTTCCCGACGGATGGTCCGCGCGGGTCAGCACCGCCCGGCCGCCCGCCCCGATCACCGCGCCGACGATGCCCGCGTGGTCCGCCGCGACGATGACCGGGCCGAGCCCGCTTTCCACCGCGCGCCGCCAGACATGCACGATCATCGGCTCGCCATTGATGTCGGCCAGCGGCTTGCCCGGCAGCCTGCTGGCCGCCATCCGCGCGGGGATCAGCACCAGCGGGTTCACGACCCCTGCCGCGCCTTGCGGATGCGGTCGTACTGCATCAGCTCGGCCAGTAGCGGGCCGAAATCGCGCAGCGCAATCATGTTCGGCCCGTCCGAGGGCGCCCGGTCGGGGTCTGGGTGCGCCTCGATGAACAGGCCGGCGACGCCAACGGCGACCGCGGCGCGCGCCAGCACGGCCACGAACGCGCGCTGCCCGCCCGACGACGATCCCTGCCCGCCTGGCTGCTGCACCGAATGGGTGGCGTCGAAGACCACCGGCGCACCCATCGCCGCCATCACCGGCAGGCCGCGGAAGTCGGAGACCAGCGTGTTGTAGCCGAAGCTGGTGCCACGCTCGGTGACCAGCACGCGGCGGTTGCCCGCGCCGGTCACCTTGGCGATGACGTTTTCCATGTCCCAGGGGGCGAGGAACTGCCCCTTCTTCACGTTCACCGCGCGCCCGGTGCGCGCTGCGGCCACGATCAGGTCGGTCTGCCTGCAGAGGAAAGCGGGGATCTGCAGGATGTCGGCCACTTCGGCGACCGGCGCGCAGTGGTCACGCTCGTGCACGTCGGTCAGCACGGGCACGCCTTGCGCGCGAATGTCGGCAAACACCTGCAGTGCGGCGCCCATGCCGATGCCGCGCGCGCCGGCCAGGCTGGTGCGGTTCGCCTTGTCGTAGCTGCTCTTGAACACGAAGCCGATGCCGAGGCCCGCGGCGGCCTCTCGCAAGGCGGCCGCGCACTCCATCGCGTGGGCGGCGCTCTCGATCTGGCAGGGGCCCGCGATGACGGCGAACGGCCGGTCGTTGCCGAACACGACGTTCTGCACGGTCACGTGCGGCTGCGGGATGGTGCCGGGCATGCGCAATCCTCATCGGTTGTTGCATCTTTAACGCTGCGGCCCGGTCTTGGCACATCTTGCCGGACCACAGGATCGGCCGCATTTCTCGCGCGTCCGCCAGCGGGAACCTGATGAACGACGAGCCAGACTCGGACGGCAGTCCCGAACCGAAGCCCGAGCAGGCCATCTACGGACGGCTGGAACGCCTGGCGCTGGTCGCCGGCGCGCTGATCATGCTCGGCATCGTCGTGATATCGGTGCTGATCGCCGAGCGCACCAACGCCGACCTTTCGGAGGCCGCACGCGCCCAGTCGGCGCGGTCGCTGACGGCCGACGTGCTGGAAACAGTGACGTCGGCCGAAACCGGGCAGCGCGGCTACCTGCTGACCCAGCGCCTCGATTACCGCATCCCCTACGACAACGCCGTGGCCGGGCTTCCAGGGCTGCTCGACCGGCTGGACCGGTCGATGCTGAAGGACCCCAGGTTGCCGCGGTGGCGCAGCCTGATCGACGCCAAGATGGCCGAGCTGGGCGAGACGGTGCGGCTGGAGCAGGCCGGCCGGCACGCCGACGCGCTGGCCGTGGTGAACACCGACCGCGGACGCAACGACATGGTGGCGATCCGAGCCATCGCCGCGGGGCTGTCCGCCAGCGAGAACCTGATGGCGGAAACCGGTCAGCATCGCAGCCAGCAGGGCACCCGGCTGCTGGTCGCCGTCGACACCGTGGCGCTGGTGCAGCTTCTGGTTCTGACCGGCTTCGTCAGCCGCAGCCTGCGCAACACCGTGCGCGCGCTGCGGCGGTCCGCCGGCGCGCTGCAGGCGGCCAACACCGAGCTGACGAGCGGCCGGGACCGGCTGGAACTGGCGGTCACCGAGCGCACCGCCGAGCTGACCGACGCCAACGACGAGATCCAGCGTTTCGCCTACATCGTCAGCCACGACCTGCGCGCGCCGCTGCTCAACATCATCGGCTTCACCAGCGAGCTGGAGACCGCAACGGCCCGGCTCAACCGCTTCGTGGGCGAAAACCTGGAGCCGGCCGGCATCGTCGTGCCGCCCGACGTGCGTGAAGCCAGCCAGCAGGACCTGCCGGAGGCAATACGCTTCATCCAGACGAGCACGGCGAAGATGGATCGGCTGATCACCGCCATCCTGCGCCTGTCGCGCGAGGGAAGGCGCGTGCTGACGCCGGAGCGGCTGGACATGGGCCTGCTGCTGCGCGGCGTCTTGGACAGCGTCAGGCACCAAGCAGATACGTGCGGCGCGACGCTGACGCTGGGCGCGGTGCCGCCGGTCGTCTCCGACCGGCTCGCCTTGGAGCAGGTATTCTCCAACCTGGTGGAAAACGCCCTGAAATATCTGTCCCCCGGACAGCCGGGAGAGATTACCGTCGGGGGCGGCTACCGCTCGGGCATGGCGCGCTACGAGGTTCGCGACAACGGCCGCGGCATCGCCGAGCGCGACCGCGAGCGCATCTTCGAGCTGTTCCGGCGCGCCGGCCCGCAGGACACAACGGGCGAAGGCATCGGGCTCGCGCATGTGCGCACCTTGCTGCGCCGCCTGGGCGGAACCATAGAATGCGAGTCGGTGCACGGTGCCGGCTCGGTGTTCATCGTGCAGCTGCCAGCCGTGCTGGCGCCGAACAGCGCGGCCATTCTGTGCAACACGACGGAGGCTTGATGGATGCCGTGCCCGTGACGATCCTGCTGATCGAGGACGATCCGGGCCATGCCAGGCTGATCGAGAAGAACGTCCGCCGCGCGGGCGTCGCCAACGAGATCACCCATGTCGTCGATGGAACAAGCGCCTTGAAGCACCTGTTCGGGCGCGGCCAAGCGCCGATCGCCGATCCCGTGCTCGTGCTGCTCGACCTCAACCTGCCCGATATGAGCGGCACCGACATCCTGGCCCGCATCAAGGCCGATCCGCTGCTCCGCCGCACGCCGGTCATCGTTTTGACCACCACGGACGACCGGCAGGAGATCCAGCGCTGCTACGACCTCGGGTGCAACGTCTACATCACCAAGCCGGTGGATTACGAAGGTTTCTCTGCGGCCATCCGGCAGCTCGGCCTGTTCCTGACGGTCATGCAGGTTCCCCAGCCTACATGACGCTCACCTCGACGACATTTGCATCGAAGAGCCTTGGCATGAAGGAGCCGGGGTGATGCCCGAAGGCGCGGCATCTGCGAGCATACTCTACATAGACGACGATCCCGGCATCGGGCGGCTGGTGCAGCGCCATCTTCAGCGCGCCGGCGTCCGGGTGACTCTGGCCGCCAACGGCGACGAGGGCCTGGCGCTGCTCTCGGCCGGGCGTTTCGACGCGATCGGCCTCGACCACTACATGCCCGGCCAGGACGGGCTGGAGGTGCTGCAAGCCATCCAGTGCCTGCCCGATCCGCCGCCGGTGATCTTCGTAACCGGGGCGGAGGAGCCGCGCATCGCGGTCACCGCCCTGAAGGGCGGCGCGGCCGATTACGTGGTCAAGGACGTGCACGGCACGTTCATCGAGCTGCTCGGCGCCAGCGTCGCCCAGGAGATCACCCGCGCCCGCCTGCAGCGCGAGCGCGACGCGGCCGAGCAGGAGGTGCGCGACAGCCGCGACCGCCTGGCCGTGCTGGCGTCCCAGCAGGCGGTGCTGCTGCGCGAGGTCAACCACCGCGTCGCCAACAGCCTTCAGCTGATCACCTCGCTGATCGACATGCAGGCCCGCCGGGTGACCGATCCGATGGCGCGCGAGATGCTGCGCCAGGCGGCCGAACGGGTGGAGGCGGTCACGCTGGTGCATCGTCGCCTATACACCGGCGACAACGTGGAGTTCGTCGAGATGGACGACTACCTCAAAGGCCTGGTCGAAGAGCTGGACCGCGCGACCCACGACGCCGCGCTGCCGTCCGACAGTTTGGTGCGACGGATCGAGCTGCAATCGGACGCCGTCCGGGTGGAGACAGACCGTGCGGTGCCGATCGGCCTGATGGTCAACGAGCTGGTCACCAACGCGCTGAAATACGCTTACCCGAAAGGTCAGCCCGGCCCGGTGCGGGTTCAGCTCAACCGCCTGGGCGAAGGCCTCCGGCTGGTGGTCGAGGATGACGGGGTCGGCTATCCGCCCTCGGAATCGGCGCCGAAGGGCAGCGGCCTCGGCTCGCTGATCGTGGGCTCGATGGCCAAGTCGCTGCGCGCCACCGTCGAGCTCGACCGCGCGCACAGGGGCACGCGCTTCGTGGTGTCGCTGGGCGCGTAAGCCCGCTTGTCGCACACCGACCCGCTCCCGCTCGCCCGTGCGCTGCTGCGCTGCCCGTCGGTGACGCCGGAGGATGCCGGCGCGCAAACCGTGCTGGCATCGGCGCTGACCGAGCTGGGCTTTGCGGTGACGAGGTTGCGCTACGGCGTCACGGAAAACCTGTTCGCCCGCATCGGCCGAGCGACGCCTCACATCTGTTTTGCGGGCCATACCGACGTGGTGCCGCCGGGTTCCGGCTGGCGGCACGGCCCGTTCGACGCGGTCGTCGAGAACGGCGTCCTCTTCGGCCGAGGCGCCTGCGACATGAAGGGCGCGATCGCCTCGTTCGTGGCCGCTGCCGCCCGGCACCTGGGCGCCGGAGCGCTGCGCGGCTCGATCAGCCTGCTGATCACCGGCGACGAGGAGGGGCCGGCGACCGACGGCACGGTGCGCGTGCTGGACTGGATGGCGGCCAACGGCCAGGTGCCTGATTGCTGCATCGTGGGCGAACCGACCAACCCCGCAGCACTCGGCGACATGGTCAAGATCGGCCGGCGCGGCAGCCTGAACGCCATCATCACCGTTCGCGGCGTGCAGGGCCACGTGGCCTACCCGCACCGGGCGCATAATCCGGTCCATCCGCTGATCGCAGCCCTCGGCGAACTGGCGGCGACACGGCTCGACGAGGGGACCTCCGCCTTCGAGCCGTCCAGCCTGCAGGTCACCTCGGTCGACGTCGGCAACCTTGCCGGCAACGTCATCCCTGCCGCAGCCGAGGCCCGGCTCAACATCCGTTTCAACGATCGCCATACCGGCGCCTGCCTCTCGGACTGGCTGCGCGAAACCGTCAGCCGCCACGCGCCCGAGGCCCATCTGCGCATCGCGGTCAGCGGCGAGGCCTTCCTGGCGCCCCGGGCGTTCGGCGGGCGCCTGGCCGCCAGCATCGAGCGGGTCACCGGACGCACGCCCGCGCTCGACACCGGCGGCGGCACGTCGGACGCGCGCTTCATCGCACGAGCCGCGCCCGTGGCCGAATTCGGCCTGGTCGGCGCCACCATGCACCAGGCCGACGAGTGCGTGCCGGTGGCGGACCTGCAGCTTTTGGCCGATATCTACGCGGCAATGCTGCAGGACCTGCTGCCATGAAGATGCCGAAGCTCAAGCTGCGCCTGGGCGGTCCGCCATCGGGAAACCGCCAGCCCGCGGACCGGCCGAACGGGCGGGTCGGCTTCGGCTTGCTGATGATCGGCACCGGGCGGGTCGCCGGGTTCGCCCAGTTCGGCGACAGCATCGATGCGTTCCTGGCCAGCCTTGCGCCCCTGCTCGGCTGCCTGATCGTGCTCTGCGGCGTGCTCGCCTGGTACGGCCGTCCGCTGTCGGGGCTGAGCGCGTTGCTGACCGGGGTCTGCGGGCTGCTGGCCCCGTTGATCATCGCGGACGGTTTCTGCAGGCTTTGGCAGCGCCGTCAGCACTGGGCGCTGTACGCCAACGTGCTGAACTGCGCGCAATGGCTGATGCTGGCGGTGCTGCTGCTGATTGTGCCGCTGGCGAGCCTGGGCGTGGCGGCCGGGCTGCCGACACCGCAGGCCGTGCTGCTGGTGATGGGCGCGTTCGGGCTCTACATGCTCTGGTTCCATTGGTTCACCGCGCGCCACGTGCTGGACCTCTCGCCTGGCAGGGCGGCGCTGGTGATGCTCGCCGTGGTGTTCGGCACCGGTGCGCTGCTGCAGCTGCCGGTGCTGCTGGCGGGCAAGCCGATGACGGGCGCCTTTCCCTCGCCTGCAGGCGAAGCGCCCGGGGCCCAGCCGGCCGCCGGGCCTGCACCGTCCACGAACAGCTGACAGCCGCCGAAGCGCGCGCAGGCTTTTGACGGCCATGCTGCACCGCGATGTATACCACATGGCGTCAAGACACCCCGACCCCCAGGACCGCGGCAAGCTGCTGTCGGCCGAGCGCAACCGCAAGATGGCGGCCTCCGCCCATGCCTACGTGCGCGGCAGCACGACGCGGTTCTACGATTGGCTCGGCAGTGCGTCAGCGATCCTGCCCCAGGGCCCGCCCGTGTGGATCTGCGGCGACTGCCACATCGGCAACCTCGGCCCAGTCGCGAGTACCAGCGGGGCGCTGGCCGTGCAGATACGCGACCTGGACCAGACCGTCATCGGCAACCCGGCCCACGACTTGGTGCGTCTCGCCCTGTCGCTGGCGATGGCCGCCCGCGGGTCCGACCTGCCGGGCGTGACCACGGCCCACATCCTGGAGCAGATGGTGGACGGCTACGAGGCCGCCTTCACCCCCGAGCAGGACGGGAGCGACGACGTGCCGCGCACCGTCAGGCTGGTGATGCGGGAGGCGGCCCGCCGGTCCTGGGAACACCTGGCCGACGAGCGCATCGAGGGCACCAAGCCGTTCATCCCGCTGGGCAAGCGATTCTGGCCCCTGTCGGACGACGAGCGTGCGGCGCTGGACGGGCTGTTCGGCAGCGAGGCGGTCAGGCGCCTGGCGACCTCGCTCCGTTCGCGCGACGACGACGCGCCGGTTCGGCTGATCGACGCGGCGTACTGGCGGAAAGGCTGCAGCTCGCTCGGCCGGCTCCGCTTCGCCGTCCTGGTCGGCGTCGACACGGGCCGCGCGGAGCGCCACTGCCTGATGGACGTCAAGGAGGCTGTTGCCGCAGCGGCACCCAGGGCCGACGGCACCGACATGCCGCGCGACAATGCCGAGCGCGTGGTCGCCGGCGCACGCCACCTCTCGCCGCATCTGGGCGACCGCATGCTCGCCGCGCGTCTGCTGGGCAGCGCGGTGTTCGTCCGCGAGCTGCTTCCGCAGGACCTCAAGCTCGACATCGATCACCTGACCCGGGAGGAGGCGATGGCGGTGGCGAACTACCTGGCCGGAGTGGTCGGGCGCGGCCATGCGCGGCAGATGAACGGCGCCGAACGACGCGCCTGGCTGGGAGAGCTGCAGCGCAGCCGCAGCAAGTCGCTCGACGCGCCCTCATGGCTGTGGAACAGCGTGGTCGAGCTGGTGGGCACGCACGAGACAGCCTACCTTCAGCACTGCCGCAAATATGCGCTGGCCGAGGCTGCCTGAGGACGGGTGGGGGACGCGGTCCCCCAAGCCTCCTGCTGGGGTCGGGGACCCCAGACCGCCGCGACGATGAAGCTGGCGACCTACAACATCAACGGCGTCAACAAGCGGCTGTCCAACCTGCTGGCCTGGCTTGCGTCGTCGCAGCCGGACGTCGTCTGCCTGCAGGAGCTCAAGGCCGAGCAGGGCGCATTCCCGGCGGACGCGCTCCGCGCGGCAGGCTACGGCGCGGTGTGGCAGGGCCAGCGAAGCTGGAACGGGGTGGCGATCCTGGCCCGCGGCGCCGAGCCGGTGCAGACCCGCAACGCGCTGCCAGGCGACCCGGACGACGCGCAAGCCCGTTACATAGAGGCGGCCGTGCAAGGCGTGCTGGTGGGCTGCTTGTACCTGCCCAACGGCAACCCATGCCCGGGGCCGAAATTCGCCTACAAGCTCGCCTGGTTCGACCGCCTCGCGGCACACGCGGCCGGCTTGCTGTCCGCCAGCCTGCCCGTGGTGCTGGCGGGAGACTACAACGTGGTGCCGACCGAGTTCGACATCTACTCGTCGAGATCCTGGAAACGGAACGCGCTGCTGCAGCCGCAAAGCAGGGCGGCCTATAAAAACCTGGTGGAACAGGGCTGGACCGACTGCCTGCGCCACCTGCACCCGGACGCGCCGATGTTCACCTTCTGGGACTATTTTCGGGACCACTACGCACGCGACGCCGGCATGCGCCTCGACCACATCCTGCTCAGCCCAACGCTCGCGCCGCATCTGGCCGAAGCCGGCGTCGACCGCATCGTGCGCGCCGCGGAAGGCGCAAGCGACCACGCCCCCGCCTGGGTCAGGCTGGACCTGAGCGCCTTTACCGACGCGCAGGAAGACCGCCCGGTTCGTGCCAAACGCAAGCAGCGCAGCCTGAGCAGTCCACCGGGGCCGGGCGAGTTGCCACGCAAGATGGGAGCGAACGCGGGCCATTCTGCGGCACCTACGCTGTAGGCACAGGTGTCGCTCGGACTGCCGTCTTTGGCCACCATGTGCGACCGCAGCACGCCGTCCAGCTTGGTACCGGAACCCAGCTCACGCAGAGTGTTCGCGAGTAGGCGGACCTCAAACCGGCCTAGGCCTCGTTTTGCCGAGCAATTTCGTCACTCCGACCATTCCGGTCTGCGTGACATTCCTCAAGGATCGGGCAGGCCGGATTCGAACCGACGACCCTCAGTCCCCCAGACTGATGCGCTACCAGGCTGCGCTACTGCCCGTCACTCTGACTGCCGGACGATGCCGGCCGGCGGGGATTAGCACTCGTGCGGCGGCAAAGGAAGGCTTTCGGACGGCGGGGGTGTTGGGCGCTGCCAGAGAAAGGTGAGCTCGTGCTTGTTGTGGAACAGATGGAGCAGCCGGCCGCCCGGAACGGCGGCGAACGCCTCGGCGGCCGCGTGGTCGGTCGCCCCCTGGAACTTGAGCGTGCAGACGATGCGGCCCGCCCGGCCGGCGGCGACCCAGCCCTGCACCAGGGCGAGCAGGCGGTCGGGGTAGGCGACGACGTCGGAAAACAGCCAGTCCACCGGCTCGGCCATAGCAGGGTCGATGGCGAAGGCGCTTTCCGTGCGGGCCGTGACGCCCGACAGGGCGGCAACCGCAGGGTCCAGCGGCGCGCGGTCCACCGCGGTGACGCGGGCGCCGAGTTTTGCCAGCGCCCATGTCCAGCCCCCCGGCGCGGCGCCGAGGTCGAGGCATGTCTGGCCAGGCTGCGGCCAGGCGCGCCACAGCGTGCAGGCTTCCCACAGTTTCAGGTAGGCGCGGCTTGGCGGGCCGGCACGGTCCTCCACGAACGCGACCTGGCCATTGACGAACGGGCTGGTCTGGGTGGGGCTGGCCAGCATGCGGTCGGCCTCCAGCAGCGTCCACGCGCCGAGGTGGCTGGCCGGCGCGGCTGTCGGAAACACCAGCGGACGCGGGCGGAGGCGCGGCAGCTTGGCGGTGATCAGCGCGGCGCGGCCGGCATGGACGAAGGGCACAAAACCCCAGTTGCGCTGGATGGCGCGAAGCGCGTCCGCGGCGATGCCGATCGTGGGTGCGGGGATCTCGCGCGGGCTGGTCCAGACGTTGATCGCCCAGGCCGATTGCGCTGGCGGGTCCGGCGAGAGGGCCAACAGCCCGTGCCACGCGCAAACCGCAACGCCGCGCCGGGCGAGCTCCTCGGCCAGCACGTCGGCAAAGCCGTCCGCCGCCTGGTAGGCGCTGCGGACGGTATCGCTCAGCGTGTGGGACCGGCAGCCAGGGCCGAGGCGGCGAGCAGCACCCAGCCCGCCATCAGAAGCACGCCGCCCGTGGGCGCGGTGGGGCCGGACTGCACGCCACCCAGGTGGTTGGCATAGACCGCGCCGCAGAACAGCAGCATGCCGAGCGCGAAGCCCGCGCCCGCCAGATTGCCCAGCGTGTGCGACAGCGGACCCGCCCGCATCACCCACATGCCCGTCAGCACCAGCGCCAGGGCGTGCCATCCCTGCATCTGGATCGCGCTCTGCATAGCCGTCAGCGCGCGCGCATCCAGTCGCTGCGGCAAGGCGTGCGCGGCCGCAGCGGCCAGTCCCACGGCAGCCGCGCCGGCCAGGGCGCCGAGCACCATCCACACTCGTCCCATGATCAACCTTTCGAACAGGGCGACACTCGCCCTTGCAAACCCGCGCGCATCATTCTTTTCTGTTGCCGGGCAGTAAGTCAGCACCATGCCACGCGGCGACCTGTTTCCCGAAATCGGGCCCTTCGAGACCGGCTACCTGCCGCTGACGGACGGGCACGTCATGTATTGGGAGCAGGTGGGCAACCCGCGCGGCAGGCCGGTGCTGTTCCTGCACGGCGGCCCGGGCGCGGGCGCCGGCGCCGTGCACCGCCGGTTCTTCGATCCCGGGCATTGGCGGATCGTCATCTTCGACCAGCGCGGTGCAGGCCGGTCGCGGCCGCTGGGGAACCTGGACAGCAACACCACGCCGCTCCTGGTGGGCGATATCGAGCGGCTGCGCGCCTATCTGGGCCTGGAGCGCTGGCTGCTGTTCGGCGGCTCCTGGGGCTCCACACTGGCGCTGGCCTATGCGCAGGCGCAGCCCGGTCACGTCGTGGGTCTCGTCCTGCGCGGCGTGTTCCTCGGCCGGCGCAGCGAGGTGGACTGGTTCCTGCACGGGCTGGCGCAGGTGTTTCCCGACGCACACGCGGCGTTCGCCGGGTTCCTGCCGGCCGACGAACGTGCGGACCTGCTGGGCAACTATCTCAGACGGCTGACCCATCCCGATCCGACGGTGCACATGGCGGCGGCCCGCGCCTGGTCGATCTACGAAGGGTCGTGCAGCACCTTGCTGCCCAGCCCGGACACGGTCAGCTCGTTCGCCGGCGACCGCACGGCGCTCGGCCTGGCCAGAATCGAGGCGCATTACTTCGCCCACGACCTGTTCCTGCCGCCGGAGGGGTTGCTGGGCCACATGTCGGCGATCGGCCACCTGCCAGGCGAGATCGTGCAAGGCCGCTACGACATGGTCTGCCCTGCGGTCAGCGCGTTCGACCTCGCCGCCCGCTGGCCCGCCGCCCGGCTGACCGTGATCCCCGATGCCGGCCATTCCGCCCTGGAACCGGGCGTCCGGCGCGCCCTGGTTGCCGCGGTGGAGCGGTTCAAACACCTGAGCTGAGCCTGTCGAGCTTTGTTACAAAGCGTTCGAGCCAGTCGGAAACATTTCGGTCATGCGAGGCGTTGTTCAGCCGACGCGCCGCTATGCGGCTCGAGCGAAGGAGCGACCCTTGAACAAATATCTCGCCTACACCGCCGCCCTGGCCATGCCGCTGGCGGTATCGGCCCAGTCACTCGCCCAGCCTGCTGCGACCAGCACGGCCCCGAGCGCTCCGATGGCGCATTCGACGATGGCGCCAGGAGCGATGGCGCCAGGAACGATGGCACCGCCGGCTGGCATGGCAGGCGCCATGGCGCCTGGCAGCATGGCCAAGCTGTCCGCCGTGGACAAGAAGTTCGTCATGAAGGCGGCCCAGGGCGGCACCGCCGAGGTCTCGATGGCGCAGCTTGCGCAGCAGAAGACACAGTCCGACACGGTCAAGAAATACGCCCAGACCATGATCGACGACCATACGCCGAACAACGCCCAGCTGATGAAGCTCGCCAGCGCCAAGGGCCTGACGCCGTCCACCGAGCCGGACGCGATGCAGCAGAAGATGATGACCAAGCTGCAGGGCCTGGACGGGAAAAAGTTCGATACGGCCTACATGAAGGGTCAGATCAGGGCGCATGAGGCGATGCTGAAGGTGTTCCAGGACGAGTCGAAGAACGGATCGGACGCTGACCTGAAATCGTTCGCCGACGCCACCATCCCTGCAATACAGAAGCACATCACGATGGCATCGACGGGCAAGACCGGCACGATGTGATCTGAGGCCGCCTTACTCAAACACGCTCAAGCGGCCTGGGCACGCCCAGGCCGCTTCTATTGGTGCTGACACAGCACCGGCTCCAGCGCCGCAGCCAATGCGAGCAGGCGCCTGTCCGCCATGGCCGGGCCGGCCAGGGTCACTCCCGCGGGCGGCGTTCCCGGCTCGTGGCAGGGCAGGCTGATGGCGCAGCCGTCGACAAAATTGATTTGCGCCGAATTGCGCAGGATCAGGCCGTTGAGCCGCAGGTAGTCGGCGTCCGCAGCAAACGCCGAGACCGGTGGCGGAGCGATTGGCACAGTGGGCATGACCAGCGCGTCGTAGGGCGCGAGCTCGTCGGCAAACGCGGCCGTTACACGCCGTCTTGCCTGAACGAGCGCTATGTAATCGACGGCCGGCATGCCGGCGCCCGGCACTATCCTGCTCGCCACCCTGGGATCGTACTGGGCTCCACGCTCCTCCAGCAGGGTGCGGTGAACCTCGTAGGCCTCGACCACCGCGAAGCCGCCGCGCGCATGGGCCTTGATCAGCTGGTCGAGCGAGCCGACGGCGCGATGGTGGATGACCACGCCCGCCCGGTCCAGCCGCTGCATGGCCAGGTCCAACGCCCGCTCGGTCGTGGCATCCATGCTGTCGAGCACCACGTTGGTGGGCATCAGCAGGCGCAGGCCGGCGGCGCCGAGTTCAGGCAAAGGTGGCGCGTCCTCACCGGCCATGATGGCGTCCATCGCCGCGCAGCACGCGGCACTGTTGGCCAGCGGCCCCACCGAATCCAGCGATGGGGACAGGGGGAACGCACCGTCCGTGGGCACCCGGCGTGCGGTCGGCTTGAAGCCCACGATGCCGCAGAACGCGGCAGGAATGCGGCAGGACCCGCCGGTGTCGGTACCGACCCCCATCAGCGCCATCCCGTCGCTCACGGAAACCGCGGCGCCGGACGAGCTGCCCCCTGGCACGCGCCCCGCGGCGGCATCGCCCGGCACGCGGCCGAACGGGGCTTGCGGCGTGCCGTAATGCGGGTTGATGCCGACGCCGCTGAAGGCGAACTCCGTCATGTTGGTGCGCCCGACAGGGACCAGCCCGGCCGACAGCAGGCGCTGCACGACGGGTGCGTGCGCCTTGGCCGGTGCGCTGTCGGCCAGTGCGACCGAGCCGGCGCGTGTCGTCTCGCCCGCCACGTCGAGCAGGTCCTTCAGGCTGACCGGGATGCCTGCGTAGCGGCCCGGCGCACGGTTAGCGCGGCGCAGCGCGTCCATCGCGTCGGCCGACCTGCGGGCCTGGTCCGCATAGACGGCGACAAAGGCGCGCGCCCCCTCTCCCGCCGGATCCTCGATCCGTGACAGGCACGATTCGACCAACGCGCGGCTGGTGGTGTGCCCCGAAACCAGGGCGTCGGCTGCCTGCTGCACGGTGCGCATGGCGCAAACCCTGCCGGTCCGGGACTGCCGCCGCAAGGGGCGCGCGGCACGCGCCTGACCGAAATCATTACGGGGCTTTTTTGATTGCTTAGGGTCTGCAAGCCATGGTGAGGTTCCGCCCGCAACATTGCCGAGGACCGCCCTGTGCAGATTCACGCCACCCGTCACGCCTTGCTTGCAGCCGCGTTCGGGCTGTGCGTTGCCGCGCCCGCGCTGGCCGCGACACCGCTGGCAGCCAGCGTGGCGCCGCTGAGGAGCGACGTGCGCGTCGTGGGAGAGGCCGATCCGGCCAGCATCGTGCATTTCCAGGTCGCCCTTCGCCTGCGCGACTTTTCCGCCATGAGCGCGCGCCTGCAGGCCGGGCAGAAGATCACGCCCGAAACGCTGGCGGCCGATCACCTGCCCACGCAGCAGGACCACGATGCCGTCGTTTCCTGGCTGAAATCATCGGGCCTGACGATAGATGCAATCGTGCCGAGCCGGATGACAATTTCGGCGAGCGGCAGTGCTGCAGAGGTGTCGCGCGTGCTGGGCGTGCATTTCTCGCACATCGTGTCCGAGGGCCAGGACTACGTTTCGGCCGACTCCGTGCCGTCGATCCCCGAAGAGCTTGCCGGCATCGTGCTCAGCATCAACGGCCTTCAGCCGCAGCACCACGCGCACTACATGCACGTGCTGTCCAAGCCGCGGGCGGGGACCACGCCGTATCTTCCGTCCGACCTGCTGAACGCCTACTCGGCCAACGGGCTCAGCACCGGCAGCGGCACCACGACCGCCATCGTGATCGACACGTTTCCCAAGACGAGCGACCTGACCACGTTCTGGTCCGACGCGGGTGTTTCGCAGAGCCTGTCCAACATCACGCTGATACAGGTCGTTCCCGGAACGCTGCCTGCGCTGTCTGGCGAGGAGAGCCTGGACACCCAGTATTCGAGCTCGATGGGCCCCAGCAGCAAGGTGCGCGTCTATGCGTCGCAATCGCTGACCGACGCCCACATCGACACCACCTTCCAGCGGGTGATCAGCGACCTGCAGTCTGGCGTGAAGATCACCCAGGTCTCGATCAGCCTCGGCCAGTGCGAGACCGACGAGCCGACCGGCGAGCTGAGCACCGACGACCAGTATTTCGCGACCATGACCTCGCTCGGCGCCAGCGTGTTCGTCTCCAGCGGCGACAGCGGCAGCCGTGAATGCGGCGGCAACGCCAACGTGCCGTCCTTCTACAGCACCAGCCCGCACGTGGCCGCCGCAGGCGGCACCACGCTGAAATTCAGCGGAACGAAAGAGAGTTCCGAAACGGCGTGGTCGGGCAGCGGCGGGGGCGTCAGCACCTACTTCGCTAAGCCCAGCTACCAGTCGGGCCTGAGCTACGCCAAGCGCGCCGTGCCGGACCTGTCGGCCGATGCCAACCCGAACACCGGCGTGCTGGTCATCGTGAACGGCAAGCAGAACCAGTTCGGCGGCACCTCGGTCTCCTCGCCGGTGCTGGCCGGGCTGATTGGCCTGGTGAACGCCAAGCGCATCGCTGGCGGCAAGAGCACGATCGGGCTGCTGGACACCTACATCTATCCGCTGCTGGGCACGACCAGCTTCCGCGACATCAAGACCGGGAACAACGGCGGCTATTCGGCCAAGGCCGGCTACGACCTCGTAACCGGCATCGGCGCGCCGCTGATGAGCGTATTGCTGCCCAAGCTGGTCGCCGACTGAAATCGTAGCGTGGAGCGCAGCGCCTGCCACGCATCCCGTGGTGGATGGCGGAGGCCGCTTCGCTTCCCGCTCTACGAGCCGTCCTCCCAGGCCAGTATCCGGTACTTCCACGCAGGTCCGCTCAGCGTACCGTCGAGCCGGAACAGAACGCGCCGGGTGAAGGCGGCGCCGCCACGGCTGGCGATGTGGGCCGTCATGCGCAGCACGATCGGGCCGCGCGCATCGGCCACGTCCACGCTCAGCCCGGAATCACGCTTGGCACGGGCGATTGCGGCCAGCACCGGCGGGTCTGCGTATTGCGCCCAAGGCCCCTGCTCCAACGCCAGCGTCAGATAGGGCAGGCTCGTCTTGTACAGGTCCGGCGTCACGCCCAGCACCAGCTGCAGCTCGTCCAGCCTCTGGAACTCCTGCCCGGCCGGGCCCCAGGCACGGCCCTGCATGCGGTAGGTGGCGGCAGTTTCGGTGTCGCTGTCGGTGCCGGCGGGCTGCTGGGACCGCCACTCGGCTATGGCGTTTGCGGCCGTCTGGGCGGTGGTGCGGTCGGCGCCCAGCACGGAGAACAGGGCCTGCAGCAGCGCAGGCGGCGCCTGGTTCACATCCAGCTTGCCCCGCTCGTCGGTCACCGTCACACTCACCCGGCCGGCGGGTTCGTCCAGCACGCGCTCCATGGCGCCGGGCGGCCAATAATCGCCTCCGCCATCGAGCATGTGCCAGATCGTCTCGTTGATCGCCGCGTCGGCGGCCGCCTGCAGCTGCGCCCCCTCCCGCAGCGCCGCCGCCAGCCTGGTCTCCGCCCGCCCCGCCCCGGTTACCTGGGTCGCCAGCAACGCCAGCAGCACCATCGTCCAAAGCACCAGCAGCAAGGCAAAGCCTTTCTCTGGCGACCTGTCAGGAGTGCGTTTCAAGACCTGGTCCGGCGAGTCGGCTGGCGTTGGTTTGCGAGCACCGGAGCGGAGCGGCCTGATGGCCGTGAGCACCGGAGCGCAGCAAACCCGCGCCAGATGGCCGCCGGAGCGAGTTTTCAAACGCACTCTAGAAGCTGCCGTTGGGGTCTAGCATGGTCGGCACCGCCATGTCCGGCCAGCGGTGGCGGCCGTTGGCCAGGACGAAATGGATCTGTATCAGGGCAGGCAGGTTCGACTCGGTCCAGACCTTGGACCATCGGCCGCCATCGGCTGCCGCCTGCCTGTAGGCGAGGTCGATCCGCTCCACCCCCTCGGCCAGCACCACCTCCTGAAGCGGCGGCAGCGGCGTGAGCGCGGCGGCGTTGGCCTTGATGCGCCAGCGCAGCACCAGCCGGTGGCGGTCGTCCACGCCGACGGCGATCTGCGCGTGGCGAACCGGCCGGGTCTGCGGCTGGTCCGGAAGCAGCGTCAGCAAGGTCAGCCGATGCTCCTCGCCAGCCAGCGGCTTGTCGTCGGCGCCGACCGGCGGGGACGCCTGCTCGAGCAGGTCGCGCAGCACCCGATCCATCCGCTCCAGCCCGGCCGAGTTGTCCGCCAGCCGCGTCTCCAGCGACCAGGCCGACATGCCGAACCGCGTCGCCTGCCCCAGTCCTGCGAGCACGAACCCCAGCACCACAAGTGCGACGATGACCTCGATCAGGGTGAAACCTGAATCGGTCTTCGGTCGACAGTCCGCGGACGTCGGACAAGCAAAGCCGTGTTCTGACGACTGGCGACTGCCGACCGATGATTTTCTCATGATCCCTCCGCGGCGCGGACGTCGAAGCGGCGGGTGGCTATGCTGACCTGGCGTTCACGATGGCCGACATGCCAGCTTTCGGTGACCAGTATGTCGTAGAGCACCGCTCGGCTCGGCTTGAGGTCGTTGGCGCGGTCCTGGTCGCTGAGCGTCAACTGGCGCGAGCCGGCTTCGCGGATGCGCAGGTGCCAGGTGAACCCCTCTCCGTCCGCCCCGCTGGTCTCCTGGCGCGTGATCGGGCTGCCATGGCCGATGGCGGCCATATGCGAACGGGCGAGAGAGACCGCCTCGTCGTATTTCGCCGCCACCGCCGTCGCGTCCAGCCCGGACGTCGTGCCGCCGAACAGCGCGCCCATCGCCAGCGCGGCGATGACAAAGGCGATCATGACTTCGAGAAGGGTGAACCCTGATTCAGTCGTCAGGTGCCAGGCGTCAGTCGTCAGACAGCAAGCGCACCGTCCTTCGACTGACGGCTGGCGGCTGAAGACCGACGACTGCCTACCCGGCATTGGCGACGCTGACGCGGCCGGTGAGCCATTCGACGCTGATGGCCTGGCGGGAGCGGCCGGTGCCCAGAAATATCTGGCCGCCGGTAGCGCTGCCGTCCGGCGAGAAGCGGATCATCCGGACCGGGCCAGGGCCGCGCAGCGCGGGCGGCAGGACCGAGATTGGCAGGTCGGCGGCAAGCCTGCGCGTCGGGCCGCCATCGACGGCGAAGCGGTGGTTCGCGGGGTCGATTGCCACCGAGACGTCCTGGTCGCTGGCGATCGCCTGGGCGCGCGCGGCCCGCAACGTCTGCGCCAGCGCGCCGGCCGCCGCACGAAGCTGCAGCCCGCTGCTGTTCATCGGGCCGCGGCCGATGATCAGGCCCAGCACGACGCCCAGGATCGCGAGTACCACCAGCATCTCTATCAGTGTGAAACCGTCGGTCCGGCGCATCGTGGCCGGATGCAGCGCCAGAGCGCCCGCATAAGCAAGTTAAGAGCAGGTCAGCTTCGCGTGGCATGCAAATTGCTGTGTCATGCAGCGTGCCTGCTTTTTAGGGCGCGCTCCGCAACCCAGCAAAAGGCATTCCATGGCCAGCCTCCGTCAGGCGATGAAGTCGGGGCATCCTCCGACGCTTTTCGCGGCATTTCTGTATTTCGACTTCTGCTTCTCGGTCTGGGTGCTAAACGGCGCCATGGGTCCGTTCCTGACCCAGAGCCTGCATCTGACGCCGATACAGACCGGGAAGATGATCTCCATTCCCATCCTGGCGGGCGCCCTGATGCGGTTTCCGCTCGGCGTGCTCTCGCAATATATCGGTCGCAAGAACGCGGCGATGGTCGAGATGAGCGTAATCATCGTGGCAATGCTCTACGGCTACTATTACGTGAGCACGTATGGCGATGTGCTCGCCATGGGCGTGCTGCTGGGCATCGCCGGCGCCTCGTTCGGGGTGGCGCTGTCGCTGGGCGCCGGCTGGTTCCCGCAGGAGCACAAGGGGCTGGCGATGGGCATTGCCGGCGCCGGAAACATCGGCACCGTGGTCGCGCTGCTGCTGGCCCCCCCGGTCGCCCAGCATTACGGCTGGCATGCGGTCTATGGCTGGACGGCAATCGTCATGCTGATCCCGCTGGCGGTGATGGCGCTGATGGCGAAAGAGCCGCCCGACATCCAGCACCAGAGCCTGCGCCAGCATCTGGCACCGCTGGCCGAAGCCGATGGCTGGGCGTTCAGCATCATCTATGTAATCACCTTCGGCGGCTTCATCGGCCTGTCCACCTTCCTGCCCTCGTTCTACTTCAACGAGTTCGGCGTCTCGAAGATCGAGGCGAGCTACCTGACGCTGCTGGCCGCCGTGATGGGATCGACCATCCGCGCGGTGGGCGGCTACTGGGCGGACCGGATCGGCGGCATCGCGGCGCTGGCGATCGTGCTGCTGTTCGTGATCGGCACACTCACTTTGCTGACCGCGACACCGTCGCTCGTGCTGACCACGATCCTGTTCATGGCATGCTTCGCGGCCCTCGGCGCCGGCAACGGCGCGTTGTTTCAGCTTGTGCCGCTGCGCTGGCCGACCAGCACGGCGGTCGCGGGATCGATGATCGGCGAGATCGGCGCGCTCGGCGGCGCGATCCTGCCGCTGACCATGGGCTACTCCAAGCAACTGACCGGCACGTTTGCCTGGGGTTTTTTGATCTACGCCGCGCTATCGGCGATCGTGCTCGGCGGGCTGATGCTGCTGCAGCGCAAATGGACCAGCAATTGGGTCGGCCCGTGGGGGCGTGCGACGCCGGCGACCGGCTCTCCCCCAGTCGGCGGTCTAGCAGCCGAGTAGCTCCCCTTACCACCCTCTCCCAGGGGGAGAGGACTTTCTGCGCCCTCTCCCTCTGGGAGAGGGTTGGGTGAGGGTTGGGTGACGGTCTGGGCGAGCGACGAGCGCTCAGACCTCAAGCAGTATCTCGCCCTCTTGCACGCGCGCCGGATAAACGGTGATCGAGCAATCCGTGCCGATGCCGGCACCGGTGCCGAACGCGTAGGTCCGGTCATGCAGCGGACAAATGACGGTATTTTCGTCGGTCAAGCCATCCGCCAGCGGGCCGCCGCGATGCGGGCAGTTGGCCTGCGTCGCGAAGATCTGGCCCGACCGGGTGTGGAACACGGCAACGCGCAGGCCCGCAACCTCGAAATTGCGGCCTTCCCCCGGCGGAATCTGCGCGATGCGGCCAACGGCGTGTTCCACCCCGCTCACTCCGCCGGCACCAGCGACGCGAACTGGTTTTCCGTCTTAGGCGCGCTGCGTTCCCGCCACACGTCGCGGGTGACTGCGCAGGAGGCGTCCATCGCAGCATCGAGCGCTGCCGCGATACCGTCGCTGTCGTCGACCACCACCGCGCGTGCCCGCTCGATGCCCATGCGCTCGATGAAAGTGTGTGTGCGCTCCTTGAACTTCGCGTTTTCCCGATACCACTGCATGAAGCGGCCGGTGATGCGCATGACGGCGTCCTCGCCGGTGACGGTGCACAGCACGTCGCCCTTGCGCACCTGCGATCCCGCGGCGCCGCCGACATAGATCTCCCAGCGGTCGTCGCCGATGGCGACCGCGCCGACGTCCTTGACCATCGCCTCGGAGCAGTTGCGCGGGCAGCCGGCGGTGGCGAGTTTCAGTTTGCCGGGGCTGTCGATGCCGCGGAACTTGGTTTCTATCTTGGCAGCAAGCCCCATGCTGTCGCCGAGGCCGAAGCGGCAGAACTCGGTGCCGATGCAGCTCTTGCAGGTGCGGTAGCTTTTGCCCCAGGCGGAGCCGGCCGGCATGTCGAGATCGGCCCACACGCGCGGCAAATCGTCCTTGGTGATGCCAACAAGGTCGATGCGCTGGCCGCCGGTGAGTTTCACGAGCGGCACGTTGTACTTCACCGCGACCTGGGCGATCCGCAGCAGTTCGTCGGGCGTGGTGACGCCGCCCTTCATCTCGGGGACCACGGAAAACGTGCCGTCTTTCTGGATGTTGGCGTGCACGCGGTCGTTGATGAAGCGCGCGTCGCGTTCGTCCTCGTAGGCATCGTCCCACAAGGTGACGAGCAGGGAGGCGAGCGCGGGCTTGCTGATCGCGTCGGGCTTGCCGTCCACCGCGAGCGCCGCGAAGACCGAGGAGACCGAGCGCAGGTTCTGAGCGCGGATGGCGGCCACCAGTTCCGGCTTGGCCAACGGAATACACGGCACGTAGTAGTGCACCGACGGGTCCTCCTCGGCCGCACCGCCGCAGAACCAGGCGACGACCTCGCCCACCAGGCTCTTGCAGGAGCCGCAGCCCATGCCGGCGCGGGTGGCACCCATCACCGCCTTCGGCGTGCGCGCGCCGGCGGCGACGCAGGCGCCGATCGCCGCCTTCGTCACCCCGTTGCAGTTGCACACCTGCGCGTCGGCCGGCATCTCGTCCAGCGTCACCTTCTGCGCCGGCGTGCCGAGGTCGAACAGCAGCGACAGCCTCTCGTCAGGCAGAGGCGAATCACGGTCGAACGCCTGCATCAGGTAGGCGGCCTTGCTGATGTCGCCCATGAGCATCGCGCCCACCAATCTTCCTTCCCGCACAATCAGCTTCTTGTAGGTGCCGTGCCGTGCCTCGCTGAACTGGATGACCTCGTCGCGCTCGTCTTGCGGTTCGGTCAGGCCCATGGATGCGAGTTCCACGCCCATCACCTTCAGCTTGGTCGCCAGTTTCGATCCGTGATACGCGGCGTCACGATTGGCCCGCGTCACCTGGTCGGCGAACACCTTGGCCTGGTCCCAGATCGGCGCCACAAGGCCATAAACCTTGCCGCGGTGCTGCGCGCATTCACCGACGACATAGACGTTCATGTCGTCGACCGAGCGCATGTGGTTGTCCACTACGATCGCCCGTTCCACGGTCAGCCCGGCACTGCGGCCGATCTCGGCGTTCGGCCTGATGCCGGCTGCGACAACGATCATGTCGCAGTCGAGCGTGCTGCCGTCCTTGAACTGCAGCCCGGTCACCCGGTCGTCGCCCAGTATCGCCTCGGTCAGCTTTTCAAGGTGGATGTGCACGCCCATCGTCTGCATGGCCGCGCGCAGCATGCCGCCGCCGGTGGCGTCGAGCTGCGCCTCCATCAGATGCTTGCCGATATGCACCACGTGCACCTCGCAGCCATGGTTCAGCAGCCCGCGTGCCGCCTCCAGCCCAAGCAGCCCGCCGCCGATCACCACGGCGCGCCGGCTCGACCTGGCTGTCGCCACGATCGCGTCGCAATCGTCGATGGTGCGGAAGCCGAAGATGCCGTCCTTCATCACGCTGCCTGGCATTGCGCCGTCGGCCTTGTTCAGCCCGTTCATCGGCGGGATAAAGGCGCGGCTGCCGGTCGCGATCAGCAGGACGTCGTAGCGTGCGCGCACGCCGTTGGCGGACTGCACAATGCGAGAGGCACGGTCGATCTCGGTCACCTTGGCGCCGAGATGCAGCGTGATGTCGTTCTCCTCGTACCAGGGGACAGGGTTGATGAAGATGTCGCTGCTGTCCTGAACGCCGCTCAGCACGTTGGAGAGCAGGATGCGGTTATAGTTTCCGTAGGCCTCCTCTCCGAACATCGTGATGTCGAACATCTCGGCGCCACCGCGCGCGAGCACTTCCTCAACCGCGCGCGCACCGGCCATGCCGTTGCCCACGACCACAAGCGACTGCTTGGCCATTCGTCACATCCTGCTCAGATTTCGATCAAGCCGACATCGATGACCGCCGTGCCGGACACGCCGGCGGGAGCGGCCACGAATACCTCGATGCGTGTTCCCGGCGCCAGATCCTCGACCACCGCGAGCGGCACGTGCGTGCCGGACTTGGCGCCGACGGGAAACATCCGTGCGACGCGCCCGCCCTGCATCAGCGACAGGCAGATCATTTCGGCCGACGAGTTGCCGGCGCGCAGGTAGATGAGCTGGGCGCGCTTGTCGTCCGGCACAACGTAGACGAGCGATGCGTGCAGCAGCGATGCCGCCTCGTAGCCCTGGCCGGTGAAGGCGTAGGCGCCGTTGAGGAAGCGCGGAACCGTGTCGATCATTCAGAACCTTGCGTCGTTGTGGCCGGGACGGGGGAGCGCTGCACATGCACGGCGCATGCCTTGAACTCAGGAATGCGGGAGGCCGGGTCGAGCGCCGGGTTGGTCAGCAGGTTGGCGCTGACCCGGCCGGCCCAGTGGAACGGCACGAAGACCGTGTCCATCCGGATGTCGCGCGTGGTGCGAGCCGGCACGTCTATGCTGCCGCGCCGCGTGGTCAGCCGCACCAGGTCGCCGGCCGCGATCCTGAGCCCGCGCGCTGTATCGACGTGGATCTCGGCGAAGGCTTCCGGCTCGGCCGAGGCCAGCTCCGCCACCCGGCGGGTCTGCGCGCCGGTCTGGTAGTGGGACAGCACGCGGCCGGTGGTGAGCACGTAAGGGAAATCGTGGTCGGGCGTCTCTGCGGCGCCGTGAAACTCGACCGGGACGAAGCGGGCGCGGCCGTCTTCGGTGGCGAAACGGTCAAGGAACAGGCGCGGCGTGCCAGGATGGCCCTCGTCCGGGCAAGGCCAGAACACGCCGTCCTCGTTGTCGATGCGGTCGTAGCTGATGCCGGCATAGTCGGCAGCACCGCCTGCGCTGGCGCGGCGCAGCTCGCCGAAGACCTGCTCGGGGCGCGTGTCGAAGCGCGCGGTGCAGCCGAGCCGCTCGGCCAGGGCGCTGATGATCTGCAGGTCGGTCCACACGCCCTCGGGTGGCGCCAGCGCGCGCCTGCGATGCAGCACGCGGCCTTCCAGGTTGGTCATCGTGCCGTCCTCCTCGGCCCATTGGGTGATCGGCAGCACCACGTCGGCGCGCTCCGCGGTCTCCGAGAGGAACATGTCTGCGACCACGAGCAAGTCCAGCCGTCCGAGGCCGGTCGACACCTGCCCGGCGTCCGGCGCGGAGGCCAGCACGTTGCACGCGAACACCACCAGGCCGCGTATCCCCTCGCCCATCGCGGCCAGAAGCTCGCAGGCGGACAGGCCGGGCTTGGGCAGGCTGTCAGGGTGCACGCCCCAGACGGCGGCGACGTCGGCGCGGTGGCGCGGGTTGTCGATCTTGCGGTAGCCGGGAAGCTGGTCTGCCTTCTGGCCGTGCTCGCGCCCGCCCTGGCCGTTGCCCTGCCCGGTCAGGCAGCCGTAGCCCGCATGCGGGCGGCCTGCCTGACCGAGTGCCAGAAGCAGGTTAATGAAGGCGGAGACGTTGTCGGTGCCGTGGCTCTGCTGCTCGGCGCCGCGCGCGGTCAGCACCATCGCGCTGGAAGCTTCGCCGAGCAGGTGCGCGGCGCGCTCCAGGATCGGCGCAGGCACGCCGGTGATGCGCTCCACACGGTCCGGCCAGTAGGATTTGCAGATGCGCTGGACCGCCGGGAAGCCACTGGTGCGTTCGGCGATGAAATCCTGGTCCAACAGCCTGTCGCGCACGGCCACGTGCAGCAGGCCGTTGGCCAGTGCCGCGTCCGTCCCCGGCGTCAGTTGCAGATGGAGGTGCGCCAGCCGGGCGGTCGGCGTGCGACGAGGGTCGGCGACGATCAGCGTGCCGCCACGCTCCCGCTGGGCCTCGAAATACTGCATGATCGGCGGCATGGTTTCGGCCGGGTTGCCGCCCTGCAGAAGGATGGCGCCGGCAAGCGGGATGTCGGACAGCGGAAACGGCAGGCCGCGGTCCAGCCCGAAGGCACGGAGGTTGCCGGTGGCGCCCGACCCCATGCAGAAGCGGCCGTTATAGTCGATGTTGGCGGTGCCCAGGGCGACTCTGGCGAACTTGCCGAGCAGGTAGGCCTTCTCGTTGGTCAGGCCGCCGCCGCCGAACACGCCCACCGCGTCGCGGCCATGGGCCGACTGGATGGCGCCGATACCGTCCGCGATGCGGTCCAGCGCCTCGTCCCAGCTGGCCGGCCGCAGGGGCATGCCGCGCCGCTCGCGCAGCAAGGGCGTGGTCAGCCGGTCAGGCGAGGACAGCAGCGACGCCGCACTCCAACCCTTGCGGCACATGCCTCCCTTGTTGGTCGGGAAGTCGCGCGCGCCGACGCTCCAACCGTGTTCGGTTTCGTTCAGCGTCATCCCGCATTGAAGGGCGCAGTAGGGGCAGTGCGTATCCACGCCGTGTGCACGGTTCGGCGCCGGCGCATGGTCGAGAATGTCGGCAGCCGAGAGGGTGGCCATGGCTGGAAAACTAGCATGCACATTTTTGCCGCGCGAGTCCGACAACCAAGTGCTTTTGCAGGTGCCTGCAAAGTTATCAATCACCTGTTTCCAGTCAGGCGTTGCCCATGAAACGAGCAGGTCAGCGATAGGGCCGGTCCAACGCCTCGCTGTCGACCACCGCCAATCCGATCGGCATCAGGCTTATGCCTGCAAGCTTCACGTGCTGGAAGGCGAACGGTATGCCGATGATGGTCACGCCGCACGCCACCGCCGCGACCAGGTGGCCGATGGCGAGCCAAACGCCGAACAACAGCAGCCAGATGACGTTGCCGATGAGGCCGAGCGGCCCGGTGCCGATGTCCTCGCGCCCGGTCAGGACGTGGCGGGGCACCGCTTCCCTGCCGAACGGCCAAAGCGAGAACAGCGCGATGTTGAGACAGGCGCGCGCCCAGGGCAGGCCCACAAGGCTGACGGCGGCAAGCACGCCGACGAAGAACCAGGCTGCCGCCATCACGAAGCCGCCAAGCAAAACCCAGATCACGTTCAGAATCAGCGTCACGCGTCACCTCCCATCGGGTTGGCTGACAGGCCTGACCAGGCGGATCGCCACGACCATGACCAGGATCAGCACGGCAAGCACGCCCAGCTCCATCAGCGAGGCCTGGAAGGCGCGCTGTGCGGCGTCGGTCAGCGTGTCGTTCCTGGTGGTTTCGGACGATTTGAGCGTGATCACCAGAACGCGCCGGATCGTGGCGATCAGTCCGACCACCAGGAACGGCTCGCTGTTGAGCGCGCCGGTGCGCATCGAGGCGCGCACGGTGTGCAATATCTCCACGACCATCAGCACGAACAGCAGACGGTCGATGATCAGCAGGATGGCGCTGGTGCCGGCCCAGTCGGCCAGGCCCATCAGCAGCGACCAGGCGGCCCCTGCCATGCCGAGGAGGATCGCGAGCGAGAGCAGCAGGCCGAGCGCGATATAGGTCGCATGCTCCACCCAGAGAAAGGCCGCCGCACTGCGCTTCACCCAGTTGTCTGGCCGCTCAGCATGGTGCACGTCGATGTCTCGCTCGGCGTCGGGCATCGTTCCTCCGTCTGCACGCGAGCATGCCCGTCCCCGGATTTTTTGCAAAATGCCCATGCAGGGTTGCAACCCCGCCGGAACCCGACACTTTGAGTCGTCGGGTTCCGTGCCTGGACAAAGGAGCGCAGGGCAGGCTGCCACGCCAGACTCTCTGCCAGGCCTGGCTGTTGGGAGTGTTGCGTAATGGCGAAGGCTTGGCTGAGCTCTGTCACGGCGACAATGTGCGTTGCGGCCATCGCATCGACGCAGTCTGCGCGCGCGACGAACGCCGATGCTGCGTTGATCGATCACGGCAAATACCTGACCAATGCGGGCGACTGCCAGGCCTGCCACACGGCGCCTGGTGGCAAGCCGTTCGCTGGCGGGCTGTACATGAACACGCCGTTCGGCCCGATCTCGACGCCGAACATCACGCCCGACAGCGACACCGGGATCGGCCGGATCACCGACGACCAGTTCGTGCGCGTGTTCCACCAGGGCATCGGCCAGGCGGGCGAACGGCTGTATCCGGTGATGCCTTACCCCTGGTACACCAAGGTCACGCGCGACGACGCGCTGGCCATCAAGGCCTACCTGTTCTCGCTGCAGCCGGTGAACGCGCCGCGCAAGCCGAACAAGCTGGCATTCCCGTTCAACATCCGGGCGGGCCTGATCGGCTGGGACGCCGTGTTCCTCAAGACCGGCGAGTTCAAGCCAAACCCGAACCTGTCGCCCCAGGTTAACCGCGGCGCCTACCTGGTGCAGGGGCTGGCGCATTGCGGCGAGTGCCACAACGGCAACAACATGCTGGGTGACACCGAGATGGCAGCGGCGTTGCGCGGCGGCCCGATCGACAAATGGTACGCGCCCAACATCACGTCGGACAAGTCACAGGGCATCGGGCGCTTCAGCGACGATCAGATTTTTACCTACCTGAAGACCGGATCGGAAAAAGACATGGGCGTGGTGGTGGGCCCGATGGCGCAGACCATGCACGAGAGCCTGGGCAAGCTGACCGACGAGGACCTGCACGACATCGTCTATTACCTGAAGTCGACGCCGCCCAAGGAGGGGTTCAAGCAGCGTGAGCCGGTAGCCGGCACCCAGCAGGTGGCGTTGAACGGGCAATCCTACCTGACCTACTGCGCGTCCTGTCACCTGCAGAACGGCCAAGGACTGGCCGGCGCGGTGCCCAAGCTGGCCGGCAACGGCGTGGTCTACGCGCAAGGGCCGCAAACAGTGATCCGCGTGATCGTAGGCGGCATCAACGCCCAGGGGAGCTATTCCGCGATGCCTGCGGTCGGCACTGGCATGACGGACCAGGAGGTGGCCGACGCGACGAACTACATCCGGTCGTCCTGGGGCAACGACGCGCCGGCGCAGGCGGGGCCTGGGCAGGTCGCCGCCATCCGCCAGGAGACGCACACCCTGCTGGCGATGAACCTGCCTGAGGGCTGCCCGAAGATTGCCGAATCCGACACCGCCCGGGTGATCGCCCAGCCGGATGTGCAGAAGATACTGGCGGGAACCACGCAGGAGAACTCGCTGGCCAACGTCGAGGTACTGATACAGAAGGTGCGCGCCGGCGCGCCGAAGGCGGCTCAGGCGGACATCATCAACAGCCTGACGCTTGGCTACTGCCCCACGGTGATGGGCGACAAGTCGCTGGAAACGTCGGTGCAGAAATCCGAGGCGCTCGATCAGTTCGCGGTGCGCGTCTACACGGACCTGGCCACCAAGGGGCAGGACACGACGTCTGGCCAGTACAGGTGACAGGGCGCGCGAGGCCGGCATGGTCGCCGGCCGCGCGCCAGAACATGATCGCTGCTTGTTGGCGAGCATCTCATCGTGGTTGAGGATCACAGCCTGAAGCGGTCAGGCTGCTAGAGGAAACCTTCCTTTTTGAGGCTGCTCCAACTGCCATTGCCGACGATGATGTGGTCGTGCAGCACGATGCCGAGCGGTTGCAGGATGCGGAGTATCTGTTTGGTCATGTCCAGGTCGGCCACAGAGGGCGTCGGGTCGCCGCTCGGGTGGTTGTGCACAAGGATCAGGCTGGCGGCGTTCAGCTCGAAGGCCCGCCTGGTGACCTCGCGCGGATAGACGGGCGTGTGGTTGATGGTGCCGCGGCCCTGCAACTCGTCGGCGATCAGGCGATTCTTGGTGTCGAGGAACAGGATGCGGAACTGTTCCACCTTTTCGCGGGCCATGACCGCGTTCAGGTAGCCCATCAGCTGGTCCCAGTTGGACAGGATCGGCTGGTCGAGCACCTCGGCCCGCGTGAGGCGTATGGCGCCGCCGTGCATCAGCTTGATGGCCGCCGCTGTGTGGCGCCCGACATAGGGAATGGCGACCAGTTCGCGCACCGGGGCGGACATCACGTTGGCGTAGCTGCCGAACCGATTGATCAGTCGCTTGGCGAGCGGCTTGGTGTCGCCTTTCTGCTGCACCAGGAACAGCAGCATTTCCAGCAACTCGTAATCGGCCAAGCCGTCCGGCCCGCGGCTCAACAGGCGGTCGCGCATCCGATCGCGGTGGCCTTGCGGGCCTTCGCTGGCGAAAACCGGCAGTGGCGGATCGTGGCGTAATGCCTCCGGCTCCTCGGGTTCGGCGTCAGTGCCGGCCTGTGGCACGTGAAACGGCTCGAGGTCGGCGACATACCCGACGGTGCGCCCGACCGCTTCTGAAAACCCCGGCACCGAGGTCAGGGGCAACAACTCCGCCGGTTTCCAGTCCTCGTCGGACCGCGTCAGCTTGCCCAACGTCCTCGACCACCGCATCGCACACGCTCGTTTTGTTATGAGTTCGTAATAGACTAGGCCTGTCGTCAGCCTTGCTGCAAGCGTTCTCAACTCGGCCGGCGTGCACCTTGGGTCCCGCTGGTGCATAGCGTCCGCTCATTCGGACAAAGGCGCTGCGGCAGTGAACCCTTCTGCAGATCGGAAAGCGGAGAACGCCTCGGCATGGCTGGCAATCGCCGCCCTGGTGGGCGCCATGGTGTCCATCCTGTACGGCGCGACGCTTGCGAAAAACATGTTTCCGGTGGTGGGCGCCCAAGGCACCACAGCGCTGCGGCTGGTGTTCGGCGCGGTCATCCTGGGCGCGGTCATGCGGCCATGGCGCGCAAGGCCCTCGCGGCGCGTGCTGCCGGCGCTGATCGGCTATGGGCTGGTACTCGGGACGATGAATTTGTGCTTCTACATGTCGATCAGGACGGTCCCGTTGGGCATTGCGGTCTCGCTGGAGTTCTGCGGGCCATTGCTGGTCTCCGCGCTATCATCGCGGCGCGCAGCCCATTTCGCCTGGATATTGCTGGCGATGCTGGGGCTTCTGCTGCTCTCGCCGCCGCTTCACATGGCGCACCCGCTGGACCCGGCAGGAGTGGCCTACTCGCTCGGAGCGGCGGCGTGCTGGGCGTTATACATCGTGTTCGGGCAGCGGGCGGGCGGGGAGCTCGGCACGCAGACCACGGCCATCGGCACGCTGATCGGCGCCATGCTCATCCTGCCTGTCGGCATCCACCATGCGGGAGCCGCATTGCTGCGGCCGGCGGTGCTGCTGGCCGCAATCGGCGTCGGCGTGTTCTCGAGCGCGCTGCCCTTCTCGCTCGAGATGGTGGCGCTAACGCGGCTGCCGGCGCGGGTCTACGGAACGGTGACCAGCATGGAACCGGCCGTGGGCGCGCTCATGGGCATGGTGTTCTTGGGGCAGCTGCTGAGCCTGCAGCAATGGGCGGGCATCGGTGTCGTTATTGCGGCCGCAGTCGGGGCGGCGTCCACGATCGGGACGCCTTCCCTCGTACCGGAGTAAGAAAGCAGTTCTCTTTTGAAAAAGAGAACCAGAAAACTTGTGCTCTCTAAGACGCCTTCATGATTTCGTCTGCAACATTCCTCGGAACTGGATCGTAGTGGTGGAATTGCATGGTGAAGGAGGCGCGGCCCTTCGTCATGCTCCGCAGGTGCGAGATGTAGCCGAACATCTCCTTCAGCGGCACGTGCGCGCGCACGATCACGGTCGAACCTGAGCTCTCCTGGTTCTGGATCATGCCGCGGCGGCGGTTGAGGTCGCCCACCACATCGCCCACGTGGTCGTTGGGGGTGGTGCACTCCACGTCCATGATCGGCTCCAGGATCACCGGGCCGGCCTTCTTCATCCCCTCGCGGAAACACGCCTTGGCGGCGATCTCGAACGCCAGAGCCGACGAGTCCACGTCGTGGTACTTGCCGTCGATCAGAGAGTAGCGGAAATCGACCGTCGGAAAGCCCGCCAGCACGCCGGTATCGGCCTGGACCTTGATGCCCTTCTCGACGGCGGGGATGAACTCCTTGGGCACCGAGCCGCCGACCACCTTGTTCTCGAACTCGATGCCGGTGTTGCGCTCCAGCGGCTCGAAGGTGACCTTCACTTCGGCGTACTGGCCCGACCCGCCGGACTGCTTCTTGTGCGTATAGGTCTCCGTGTGGCTCTTGCTGATCGTTTCGCGATAGGCGACCTGCGGCGCGCCCACGTTGGCGTCCACCCCGTACTCGCGGCGCAGACGGTCGATGATGATCTCTAGATGCAGCTCGCCCATGCCGGACAGGATGGTCTGGCCGGTCTCCTGGTCGGTCTTCAGGCGCAAACTCGGGTCCTCGCCCGCCAGCTTCTGCAAACCGAGCGTCATCTTCTCCACGCCGTCCTTGGTCTTGGGCTCGACGCTGATGTCGATGACCGGAACGGGGAACGCCATGCGCTCCAGGATGACCGGATCATCGGAGGAGGCCAGCGTGTCTCCCGTGCCGGTGTCCTTCAGGCCCACGAAGGCGGCAATGTCGCCGGCGAACACTTCCTTGATCTCGGCGCGCTTGTCGGCGTGCATCTGGAACATGCGGCCGATACGCTCGCGGTGGTCCTTGGTGGTGTTCTGCACCATGTCGCCCTGGCGGAGCGTGCCGGCATAGACGCGCACGAAGGTCAGCGTGCCGTACTTGTCGTTGATGATCTTGAACGCCAGGCCGGCGAACGGCGCCTTCGGGTTGGCGGGGATCACCCGGCGGTCGTCGTCGATGCGCTCCTCGACGCCCTCCTCGGCCGCGACCTTGATGCCGGGCACGTCGACGGGCGATGGCAGGTAGTCGAGCACCGCGTCGAGCAGCGGCTGCACGCCCTTGTTCTTGAAGGCCGTGCCGCACAGCACCGGGCGGAACTCACCGGAGATCGCACCCTTCTTGATGCAGTTTTTCAGGGTCGCGACGTCCACGTCGCCCTTCTCGAAATACTCTTCCATGGCGACGGTATCGACGGAGACGGCGGTGTCCAACAGGAGCTGGCGGTACTCCTTTGCCTTGTCCATCAGCTCGGCCGGGATCTCCTCGTCGTGGAACTTGGCGCCGAGCTCGCCGCCCTCCCAGATGATTGCCTTCATCTCGACCAAGTCGACGACGCCGACGAAACTGTCCTCGATGCCGATCGGCAGCTGCAACGGCAGTGCGACGATGTCGAGCTTCTCCTTCAGCGTGTCGAAGGCACGGTAGAAATCGGCGCCGGTGCGATCCAGCTTGTTGATGAAGATCACGCGCGGCACGTTGTAACGGTCGGCCAGGCGCCAATTCGTCTCCGATTGGGGCTGGACGCCGGCGACGCCCTCAATGATGAAGATGGCGCCGTCCAGCACGCGGAGGGACCGGTTCACCTCGATGTTGAAATCGATGTGGCCGGGCGTGTCGATGATGTTGATGCGGTGGTCCTTCCACTCGCACGTGACCGCGGCCGAGGTGATCGTTATGCCACGCTCACGCTCCTGCTCCATGTAGTCGGTTGTGGTATTGCCGTCATGCACCTCGCCGATGCGGTGGCTGACGCCCGTGTAGTACAGGATACGCTCGGTCGTCGTCGTCTTACCCGCATCGATATGGGCGGTGATGCCGATGTTGCGTATCTTGTCGAGTTCGGTCGCGGACACGGGAAGCCTCCATGCCATGACGGGCGCAGACAGGACCCGTGTCCCTGCGCCGATCATGAGCCGGTGATGATAGCCTGCAAATGCGGGAAACCACGGCATTTTGCAAGGCAAGCACGCTCCAAATGAATGACGCGGGGTCTGGGGGGGACGGCACGTCCCACCCGGCGCTTACTTCTCCTGCTTCAGAAGGGCCGGAATAGCCTCCTTCACCTTGAAAAACCCTTTGGTGCAGCGTGGCCAGACCGCGTCGTCCCAGGATCGTCTGATCCGCGTGGCCGCCGGCAGGGCGTCCGCCGACGGCCCGACCGGCGCCCACGCGGTGATCAGCGTCATGTCGCCGGGCACACCGCCGATCGGGCAGCCGAAATGCGCTGCCGCCCTGGCGAGCGCGTCTTCCATCGACTGCCGGTCCGCCTGGCGGACGCGCTCGGCTGCGCCGTCTGCGTGGGCGACCAGGCTGCAGAGTTGCACGACCCGCGCCTGGCCGAGATAGAGGCTTTCAGGGTTCAGATCGTCCAGATGGAGCAGCAAGGCCACGTCGCCGGCCGGCGCGGCGTCTGCGGCGGGCACGCTCTTAGCTGGCGGGCCTTCGGCTTCGTCCAGCGCTTCGGGCGCCTCGTTCAACCCTGTCGGGTTGTAGCGGCCATCGGTGTAGCGGCGGATGTTCTCTGCGCGCGCGGCGTAAGGCTTGCCGCGCGTGTGCAATCCGGCGACCCAGCGCCAGGACAGCGTGTTGCTGGCAGGGTCGCCGTCCAGCAGGTGGCGCATGAACAGATCGGCACCCAGCACCCAGGGCAGGCCGAGCGTGAAAATCCAGATGGAGGCGAACCACATGCGTGTGTGGTTGTGCAGCCAGTTGCGCGCGGTCAGCTCGCGCGCCCAATCGTCGAAGCCGTCGATCCCTGTCCGGCCGTCCACCGCCTGCCGGTAGGCGGTGCGCAGGCCGGATTCGGCGGCAAGCCTCGCCTTGGCCGCCTCCAGCTGCTGGCGATAGTCGGTCCACAGCCAGGGACGGGTTTCCAGGTGGCCTTTGAAATAGCTGCGCCAGAAAACCTCCTGGACAAATTTCTCGGCGGCCGGCCCGTGCGCCTCGCGTGCTGCGCCGACCGCCTCGGCTTCCAGCACAAGGCGCCGGCGTAGGAAGGGCGAGAGGGCAGAGGTGGTCGCCTTTCCGTCCGGACCAGAATCGGTGTTGCGGCGGTCGGCGTAGCGCCGGCCGAGCGCGGCGGCGTCTTCGGCCAGCAAGGCCAGTCCAGCGCTGCGGGTGAGCGTTCCATGTGCGTCCATGCAGGCGCATGTGGCCCGTTGCCGGCGGGCCGCCAGCGTCGCGCGGGCTGATCGCGTTCGGTCAGATGGGTCTGGCTGGCGACAGCTCAGCCGTTCGGATCGGCCAGCCCGAGGGTGCGCAGGTAGATCATGGTCGCCGCCTCGACCACCTCGTCCAACGCCACCCGCGTCGTTGCTGGCGAGAGCGCCCAGTCGGCGAGCAGCGCATCGACCGCGCCGACCAGGCCGACGCCGAGCAGCTTGTAGCCGGCCGGCAGCGTTTCGCCCGCCAGGACCGCGGAGTTCAGACCATGCACCAGCTGGTCGACGAAGCGGCGCCGCACGCTTAGCCGCAACGCCTCCATGCCCCGGCTGACACCCACGACCTCCAGACAGCTGACGCGAACCTGCCTGGCATCATGGGCGTAAGCGCCGACCGCGGCTTGAAGCCCGAACCGTATCTGGCGGCCGAGATCTGGACCAGCCTGCTGGCGAGCCTGGACGATGGAGTCCACCACCCTGTCCTGGATGCGGACGAACACCGCGGCCAGAAGTGCCTCCTTGTCCGGAAACAACCGGGCGACGTAGCGGAATGCCACCTGCGACAGCTCCGCGATCTCGGTCATGCCGGTCGGCTGAAAGCCCCTGGTGCCGAACAGCTCCAGCCCTGCATCCAGCACGCTGGCGCGGCGCTGCTCGTCGCGCTCGGCGGTCGACCGCCCGCCATAGACGCGGCCGGCCAAGGTGCCCCTGCGTGCATCCTGAGGGAGCCGGTTGCGCTGGGCGGAGGAGACTGCGTCGGCCATTCTGTCACTCGACATTGACAGATGAGACGTGGCGGATCAAGCTGCCTCGCTGACCGTAGGGGCTGAGACCGCAATGGACGCTGCGACAGGTTTCGACTTCGCCAATCCGGCGCTGCGTGCCGACCCCTACCCCGCCTATCGGTTCCTGCGCGAGGCGGCGCCGATGTGGCGCGCGCCGACCGGCCACTGGGTGGTCTCCACGCATGCCGGGTGCTCGGCGTTGCTGCGCGATCCTCTGATGGGCAGGCTGACGAACGCCCGTCTGTCGCAGGAGGCGCAGGCCGAACCGGCGGTTGCCAGCCTGAACCGCATGATGCTGTTCATGGACCCGCCGGCGCATACCCGCATCCGCAGCCTGGTGACACGGGCGTTCAACGCGCGCCGGATCGAGGCGCTTCGGAGCCGCATCGAAGCGATCGTAGACGCGCTGATCGACCGGGTGGTGGAGCGCGGCGGCATGGACGTGATCGGCGATTTCGCCCATCGCCTGCCCGTGACGGTGATCTGCGACATGCTGGGCGTTCCGGAGGAGGATCGGGCGCCGTTTCTGGGGGAATCGACGGTGCGGGGGCGCATACTGGACCCGGTGCCGCTGTCACGCCAGGAGATGGACGACGCCAATGCGGGGTTTCTCGCGTCCGAGGGCTATTTCCGCCACCTTCTCGCCTATCGGCGAGAACACCCTGGCGACGATCTTGTCACCGGATTGCTCGCCGCGCGCGAGGCTGACGACACGCTGAGCGAGGCCGAGATCATCGCCAACATCAACCTGCTGTTCGGTGCGGGCCACGAGACGACGACGAACCTGATCGGCAACGGTCTTCTGGCGCTGCATCGCAACCCCGCCCAATTGGAGCGGTTGCGCGCCGACCCCACGCTGATACCGAACGCGGTTGAAGAGCTGTTGCGATACGATAGTCCGGTGCAGCTGACCAGCCGGCTCGCTTTGGCCGACATGGAGGTGATGGGCGAGCGTGTGAGCCAGGGTGAGGAGGTGATCGCCCTGCTCGGCGCCGCCAACCACGATCCGGTGGCCTACACGGGCGACCCGGAGGTGCTCGATGTCGGCCGGCCTGGCGTTCGCGCGCTGAGTTTCGGTGGGGGTTTGCATTTCTGCCTTGGGGCCCAGTTGGCCCGTATCGAGGGCGAGATCGCACTCCGACGGCTGATCGACCGTCTGCCGGCGTTGCGGCTGGTCGAGACAGAGAACGTTGCATGGAAGCCGACAGTGACGCTGCGCGGCCTGGCGAGCCTGCCCGCAGAATGGTGAGGGTTATGGAAGCCGGCGCTATGGCGAGCGAACATTTCGACGTGCTGATCATAGGAGCCGGCTTGTCCGGCATCGGCGCGGGCTGCCACATGAAGATGGGCGCGCCCGGCAAATCCTATGCGATCCTGGAAGGGCGCGCGACGCTCGGCGGCACCTGGGACCTGTTCCGCTACCCTGGAATCCGTTCTGACTCCGATATGTACACGCTCGGCTACTCGTTCAGGCCGTGGCGGGAAGCCAAGGCGATCGCAGACGGGCCGTCGATCCTTTCCTACATCAAGGAAACCGCCGCCGCGTACGGCGTGGACTCGCACATACGGTTTCAGCACATGGTGAAGTCTGCGTCCTGGTCCTCGGGCGACGCGGTCTGGACGATCGAGGCCGAGCGCGGGCCGGACCGCGAGCCGGTGCGTCTGACTTGCGGCTTTCTGTTGACCTGCAGCGGCTATTACGACTACGCGGCGGGCTATACGCCGGACTTCAAGGGCGTCGGGCAGTTTGCCGGGCGCGTCGTGCATCCACAGCACTGGCCCGAGGATCTGGACGTCGCCGGAAAGCGCGTTGTGGTCATCGGCAGCGGCGCGACGGCCGTCACACTGGTGCCGGCAATGGCCGGCCGGGCGGCGCACGTGACGATGCTGCAGCGATCGCCGACCTACGTGGTGTCCCGCCCGGCGGAAGATGCGTTCGCCAACATGCTGCGTCGGCGCTTGCCGGCGAAGCTTGCCTACGGGATCACGCGGTGGCGCAATGTGCTGCTGCAGCTTCTGCTGTTCAAGACCGCGCGCCGCCGGCCTGCCCAATTCAAGAAGCGGTTGATCGACATGGTCAAGGCGGAGCTCGGGGCGGACTACGACGTCGGCACGCATTTCACCCCCAGCTACAACCCCTGGGATCAACGCATGTGCCTGGTGCCTGACTCGGATCTGTTCGCATCGATCCGGTCCGGCCAGGCATCCGTCGTGACCGACATCATCGACACGTTCACCGAGCATGGCTTGCGCCTTGCCTCCGGCCGAGAGCTGGAGGCCGACGTGATCGTGACCGCAACGGGCCTGAAAATGCAGATCCTAAGCGGCATGGCGATCAGCGTCGACGGCGAGCCAGTCGATCTCGCCAAGTCGATGAGCTACAAGGGCATGATGTATAGCGGAGTGCCGAATCTGGCTTCCGTGTTCGGCTACACCAACGCGTCCTGGACGCTGAAGGCCGATCTGACCTGCGAATACGTCTGCCGGTTGCTGAAGTTCATGACCGCCCGCGGCTACGCGGAAGCACGTCCGACGAGAGAAGCCGGTGTGGTCGAAGCACCGTTCCTCGAGTTTACGTCGGGCTATGTGCAACGGGCGCTGGATCAACTGCCGCGCCAGGGTGTGAAAAAGCCCTGGAAGCTCCATCAGAATTATGCGCTGGACCTGGTGGCGCTACGCTACGGCAAGCTCGATGACGGGACGCTTGCCTTCACGCGGCGCGCTGTGGCGAACGCCGCCTAATGAGAGCAACGTCACGCAGACTGGACCAGTCGGAGTGACGAAATTGCTCGCCAAAACAGGGCATAGAGCGGCTTAAGGTCCGCCTGATCGCGGACACTCTGCGTGACACCGGTCTAGTCGCCGGCCTGCGCGGTAGACAGCTCTGCTTGCCGATCCTCGATCAAGGTCAGCATGCCGGCCCAACTATCGTCCCAGGATATGCCTGCAAGGGCGCGGTCGACCTGCGCCAGCCAGGCGGCACGCGGGCGCTGCAGCACGCTTTGCAAAGCGGACACGGTTGCGTCCGCTCCGTCTGCGATGGAGACGACACCGGACCAGGTGGCGACGACGTCGGCGACCGGCGTCGAGACGAGCGGGACACCGGCTGCGAGGAATTCAGGCGTTTTGGTCGGGCTGATGAAGCGGGTTGCCTCGTTGAGCGCAAACGGCATCAGCCCGGCGTCCCAGCAACCGAGATAGGCGGGAAGCTCGGCGTAGTTCTTTGCGCCAAGCCAATGGATGTTGGGCCGGCGCGGCAACTCGTCCTCGTCGATCTTCGCGGTAGGACCGATCAGGACGATGTGCCAATCAGGGCGCAGGTCGGCCACCGCCTCGACGAGTGCTACATCCATCCGCTCGTCGAGCACGCCGAAAAAGCCGATGCGCGGATGCGGGATGCCCGCCTGGTCCGCAGGCTCCTCGCCGCAAAAACCACGTGCTTGTACGTAGTGGCCGCAATCGACGGCACTCGGAAAGCAGTGAACGTCCGGATGCAAAGGCTGCTTGGCGCGTTGCAGGCTTCTGCCGCCGGTGAACACGAGGTCTGCCCGACGCATCAGCCGGCGTTCCAAAAGCATGAGACGCGGCGACGCGCCGGCGAACGCCGTCAGTTCGTCCATGCAATCATAGACGATGGTATCGGCTGCGATGTGAGCGGCAAACCCGAACGCCATCGGCGTGTAGAACCATGCAAGTTCTATCGGCCGGGTTTGTTGGGCCAAGAATTCATCGAGCAGTGAGCGCAATATATGGTCGGTGGAAGACTCGTCGCTGTCGATCGGAAGCGAAGGCGTCACGACGGTGACGCCATCGTCGCCGATTGTCTGACGCAGGAGAGGACCGTGATCGGAATCTTCGTAGGTGGGCTCTTCCCAATAGAAGACGCGGTAATCCCGTGCGGCTCGCCTCAGCAGATGCTGCGGCCGTTGAGTGACGAAATTCCAGCGCAGATGCGAAAAGCACAGCAGCACTTGACGGTCGGCTGACTGGGTTCGCACCTGCATGTCTTTCGTTTCCTTACTGATTGTAGCCGACGTTCTAACGATGCAGCGGCCAAGACGGTTTGTTCTGCTCCAATGACGATGTTGGTAGGTCCTCCGAACGTAAACGGAAAGTCGCAAAGCAAAACCTGATGCAAGACGTGTGCCACAGATAGCTGAACGTCTGCTTTTAACGCGGCGGCGGCTTCCCCAGCCATCCACCGCGTCAGAGCTAGCTAGGCCAAGCGCGTTGATTCACGTCGCAAGACAATGCGCGTATCATCGTAAAATCTAACGGGCGATTGTGGCGAATGTGAGGCGTGCCGCCGTGTCGCCGACAATCGCAGGCTCGCCTGTCACCCTCGCTCTCATCAAAATGCCGTCCGTGACGATCGCCAACCGTGAGATGCCCCGCACCAAATTGCGGCAGAGCGTGATCAATCACGACACTGAACATCGTCCGACGTTCACCCGCGTCGATTCCGAAGAGTTTACATCCCGCACGCGCCGGGAGCGACGCGCGGAGCGGAGTTCAAGCCGGGTATGTGGTCGCCTCACTGCGCCCTGCCGCGTGCATCAGAAGCGGCATCTTACGCATGCTCGTCCGACGGCTTGCATCGTCGCCCGAAATATTCAATGAGACGTGGACTGGGAACCGGCTTTCGGGAGCGGCGCATACCGCCATGGACACCATCGTTTCGGGCCGCCAAGCCTCGCAATTCGATTTGACCGACGACCAGCACGCGATCGTGGCGACCGCGCGCGGCTTTGCCGACGGCCACCTGGGGCCGCACGCGCTGCAATGGGACAGGGATAAGCATTTTCCCGTTGAGACCATTCGTCTGGCCGCCGGCCTTGGACTGGCCGGCATCTACGCGCGTGAGGAGTTTGGCGGTTCCGGGCTGGGACGGCTCGATTCGGTGCTGGTGTTCGAAGCGCTGTCCACCGGCTGCCCGACGGTGGCCGCCTACATTTCGATCCACAACATGGTGACCTGGCTGGTGGACCGCTTCGGCGATGCCGCCCAGCGCGCCGCCTGGGTGCCGCGCCTATGCCGGATGGACCTGCTCGGCGCCTATTGCCTGACGGAGCCGGCATCGGGGTCGGACGCAGCGTCACTCACCACCCGCGCCACGCTGGACGGCGGCAGCTACGTGCTGGACGGGACAAAGCAGTTCATCTCCGCCGCCGGCGCTGCCGACCTCTACGTGGTGATGGCCCGAACGGGCGGGCCGGGCGCGGCCGGCGTATCGGCCTTCCTCGTCGAGCGTGACACGCCAGGGCTCAGCTTCGGCGCCAACGAGCACAAGATGGGCTGGAACGCGCAGCCGACGCGGTCGGTGCGCATGGACGGCGTGCGCGTGCCGGCCGCCCATCGGCTGGGCCAGGAGGGCGAGGGCTTCCGCATGGCGATGGCGGGGCTGGATGGTGGGCGGCTCAACATCGCCGCCTGCTCGCTCGGCGGGGCACAGGCGGCGCTGGAACGCACGCTGGCCTACATGGCAGACCGCAGGGCGTTCGGCCGCACGCTCACCGAGTTCCAGGCGCTGCAGTTTCGGCTGGCCGACATGAGCACCGAGCTGGAGGCCGCACGCAGCATCGTCTGGCGCGCGGCCGCAGCGCTGGATGCCAACGCGCCGGACGCCACCATGCTGTGCGCCAGCGCAAAACGGTTTGCCACCGACGCAGGCTTCAATGTCGCCAACCAGGCGCTGCAGCTGCATGGCGGCTACGGCTACCTCGCCGATTACGGGATCGAAAAGATCGTGCGCGACCTGCGCGTGCACCAGATCCTGGAGGGCACCAACGAGATCATGCGCGTTATCGTGGCGCGAGAGCTGCTCCGCGCTTGACCGACGTTCTGGCCCGTATCGAGGGCAGAGCCGGCCGCATTACGCTGAACCGGCCGAACGCGCTCAATGCACTGACCCTGCCGATGACGCAGGCCATCGACGCGGCGCTGTCCGACTGGGCCGACGACCCTCGCGTCTGGCTGGTGGTCGTGGACGGCGCAGGCGGCCGCGCCTTTTGCGCGGGCGGCGACATACGCGCGCTGTACGAAGCGGCGCGGGCGGGCGACGTCGCGAGCGGGCACGCGTTCTTCAGCGCGGAATACGCGTTGAACGCCCGCATTGCGCGCTACGCAAAACCCTACGTCGCCATCATGGACGGCGTGGTGATGGGCGGCGGCGTCGGCCTTTCGGCACACGGATCGGTCCGGATCGTCACCGAACGCACCGTGCTGGCGATGCCGGAGACGGGCATCGGCCTGTTCCCTGACGTGGGGGCGACGTGGCTGCTAAGCAGGAGTCCGGCGCGCGGGCTGCATCTGGCGCTGACCGGCGCGCGCATCGGCGCCGCCGACGCGCTGCTCGAAGGGCTTGCCGACTGGATCGTGCCGTCAGGCGACGTAACCTGCTTGGTCGAGGCTTTGTGCAAGGGCGACCCGACCATCGTTGCGGCGTTCAGCAAACCACAGGACGAAGCCGAGATGGCAGATGCCGCCTGGATGGATGCGTGCTACGCGCACGACACGATGGAGGAGATCGCGGCGGCCTTGGCGGCCCACCAGAGCGAGGCGGCAAGGCGCGCGGCTGACGAGATCGCCGGCAAATCCCCAAGCTCGCTGAAGGTGACGCTGAGGGCGCTGCGCGAGGCGGCCAGAATGGGCAGCCTGGAGGAGGCGCTGGCGCAGGAACTGGTGCTGGCCGTCGGCTGTCTGCGCAGCCATGATTTCGTCGAGGGCGTTCGGGCGGCAGTCATCGACAAGGACCGCACGCCAAGATGGCGCCCACACAGGCTGGAGGACGTGACGCAGGCGATGGTGCAGGACTATTTTTCCGCCAGCCTGGCCTGAAGCGCGCGCGCGTAGAGGCCGAGGCGGCGCTCCATCGCCGGCGGCGCCTCGCAGGCGTAGCGCATGGTGTGCTGGGTTTCCTGGAACGCCCGAACGTCGAAATCGCGCTCGCCCACCAGGTCGTTGCGGCTCGGATCGGTCGCAGACATGGCATCGATCCTCGTGCTGATCGCGGCGATCGTGTCGCCCATGCCGCGCTGCCTGCGGCCGAGCTGTTCGAGGCGCGCGATCAAGGCGGCGCGCTGGTCGTTGGTCTGATCGACCAGCGCGCCGAACAGGGCAGGCAGCCTGGCGGCGCGCTGGCCGGGTGGCACGGCATCGGCGTAGCTGCCGAGTTTCGCCAGCCCGTCGGCATCCGGCGTGTCGCGGTCGACGAGTTCGGTGACGAGCGTGAACAGGGGCTCGTCGTTGCGCCAATCGGGGTTGCCCGCCACCGGACCCGTCCAATACGAGCCGGCCTCCAGCACCTCCACCAGGCGTTGCGCGCACGGCCAGTCCGGGTTCTGGCCCGGCACCTGCGCGTGCGCGCCACCGGCCAGCAGCAGACCTGCGGCCAGAACGACCCGCCTCATCCTCATTCGCCTCCGCCGCGGCGGGCGAGAAAACCGCGCCCAGGATCGTAGCCGAATACGGAAGCGGCCATGAACGCGGCGAGGTATGCGCAGACCACCAGCGCCGAGACGGCGTTGAGCCTGTCATAGAGCGCAAACCGTATCAGCTCGACCGCGTGGGTGAACGGGTTCGCCTGTGCCAGCCAGTAGAGCGTCTGGCTCGCCTGCTGCATGCGCCACAGCGGATACAGCGCGCCCGAGGTGAAGAACATCGGGAAGATCACGAAATTCATCACGCCGGCAAAGTTCTCGAGCTGCCTGATGAACGAGGACAGCACCAGGCCGAGCGCCCCCAGCATCAGCCCCGACAGGAGCAGCGCGGGCAGTACGGCGAGGTAGCCTGTCCATGGCGGGTGGATGCCCCAGAACCACGCGATCGCAAAGAAGATGTAAGCCTGCACCACGGAAACCGCGACTCCGGCGAGCAGCTTCGCGGTCAGCAGGAACCAGCGCGGAAAAGGGCTGATCATCAGCGTGCGCATGCTGCCCATCTCGCGGTCGTAGACCATCGACAGCGAGCTCTGCATGCCGTTGAACAATTGGATTATCCCTGCCAGACCGGGTGCGATGTAGACCTCGTAGGGAATGTATGTGCGGTAGGGCGGGGTGATCGACAGGCCGAGCACGAAATGAAAACCGGCCGCGAAGACGACCAGCCAGATCAGCGGCCGCACGAGGGCAGAGACGAAACGGCCGCGCTGGTTGGTCCAGCGCAGGGCCTCGCGCCGCATGATGCCGCGCAAGCAGCGCGCGTGGTCCGCGACAGAGGCACGACGAGCACGGCCGGCCTCGTTCTGCGCCAGACCCCACTCGGTGGGCGCGTCGTTCACGCGGCCCGCCTCGTCAGCCGCTCGAACATGTCATGGAGCGATCCCGGGTTTGCCGGCGCGTCCGACAGCACGCGGCCCTGGTGGAGTACGATCACGCGGGCGCCTTCGCGAGCCTCGTCGATCAGATGCGTGGCCCACAGCACGCCCAGCCCGGTCGTGCTGCACAAGAGACGGACGTGGTCGATCAGGAAGGCGCGGCTTTCGACATCCAGGCCCACCGTGGGCTCGTCGAGCAACAGGACGGAGGGCCGGTGGACCAGCGCGCGCGCCAGCTCCACCCGGCGTTTCTGCCCGCCGGACAGCGTGCGTACGCGCTCGCGCGCCCTGTCGATCAGACCGATCCGGTCGAGCTCCTCGGCGGCGCGGCGCCGCGCCATGCGGCGCGCCATGCCGTGCAGGGCCGCGTGGTAATGCAAGTTCTGCTCGACGGTGAGGTCGAGATCGAGGGTGGACTGCTGGAACACGACCCCGAGCCGGGCCAAAGCGAGCAGCGGCGCGCGTTCCAGATCGTGCCCCAACACCGCAATCCGGCCGATGCGGGCGCTGTACAACCGGGTGATCAGCGCGAACAGCGTGCTCTTGCCGGCGCCGTTCAGGCCGAGCAGCACGGACAGGCCGCCCGGCTCGACAGAAAAACCCACATCCTGCAGCACGCGCCGTTCTCCAAACGCGTAGGACAGGCCCGTGACGAGCAGCGCCGGCGGATCAGGGCGCAACGACGACGCCCCAGGGCGATTGGCCGACCGGCACGGACTGCGTCACCTCCAGACTGTCCACGTCGATCACCGACATGTCGTTGCTGATTCCGTTGGCGGTATAGAGGAACTTCTGGTCCGGCGAGAAATCCCCGTGCCACACGCGTTGGCCGACGAGCAGGTATTTTTTCACTGCGAACGTGACGGGATCGACCACCGCAACCCGGTTGGCCGGCCCGAGATCGATGAAGGCAAAGCGGCCGTCGTCGCTCAGGTTTATGCCGACGGCCTGGATCGCGTTCTTCGGCACCTCTGGGATGTCGAAGGTGATGGTGTGCAGCACTCCGTGCGTTCTGGCGTCGATTACCGCGACTGTGCCCGCGACTTCGGACGAAACCCAGACCCTGGTGCCGTCCTTGCTGAACACGGCGAAGCGCGGCCGGGTGCCGACCAGGACGCTGGCGGTAACGGTATGGCTGGCGACGTCGATGAAATGCGCCATGCTGGTGGTTTCCGACGTGCATAGCGCGGTCTTGCCGTCCGGACTGACGGCCATGCCTTCCGGCTCGACGCCCACGGGGATTTCCGACGTGATCCGTCCCTCGTCCACGTTCAGCACGGAGACTTCGCTGTTATCCTCGTTGGCGACGTAAAGCGTGCGGCCGTCAGGGCTGAGCGCCATGTACTCCGGGTCCGGATTGCTCGGCAGCGTGCGCGTGACCGTAAGCGTGGCCAGATCCAGCACCTCGATGTGGTCGGCGTCCGACGTGCAGATGTAGAGGCTGCGCCGGTCGCGCGAGAGGACGATGCCGCGCGGGCGTGCGCCAACCGGCACGGTTTGCAGGATGGCAAGCGACTTGCCGTCCAGCACGGTGATCGTGTTGTCCTTTTCGTTGGAAACGAAGATCCGGAACGCAAGCGCAGGACGCGCCCACACGGCCAGAAGCAGCGCCAGGGAGCAGGCCTTCGTCGTCAATGCAAGTGGCATGCGGTTTCCGGCTCGTCGACGCCGAGCGAATCGAGATCGTTCCTCTCGTGCAGGAATCCGGGCTGGGGCGAGACCGACACCACGGAACGCTCGTCCGCCAGCAGCACCGGTTGCCGCAACTGGCCGTCCCATGCGCGAAAGCTGAACTCCGGCCCCTTATAGCCTGACAGGGAGAAATCAGGACCATGCAACGCGGCGATGATGCGGCCTGGATCGGCGCTGCCGGTCCGCGTCGCGGCCTCGCCGATGGCGCGGACCGCCAGCCAGGCGCCGTAATCGGCTACCGTCATCGCCCGGCCGGCGCTTCGGCGAAATCGCAGCTGCAGCTGCGTGCTGGCATACTCGTCCATCACTGGCGACCACGCAGCCGGAACCAGGCCCTGCGTGCCGGCGACCGGGCGCGGCGCGTCCGTGCGGTAGGAGAGCTGGTCGCCGAAATGCCCAGCCTCGTCGGCCACGACGAGCACGTCGTAGCTCGCGCCCTGCGTCACCTTGGCGACTTCGTCGTTGACCTGGAAATGGCCCGTATCGGCCTGCTGGGCCGCAGGGTTGAAGGCCCAGGAGCGGTCCGCGCGGATCGTCAACTGAAACTTCTCTGCGGAGCGCCGTACCGCGTCCGCATAGAGGCTATCGGCCGGGTCTCTGCCAACGAGAAGCATGATGCGGCGCCAATCCTTCTTGACCAGGTATTGCATCAGCGCGTCGGCCAGCATGGCGCGGCTGGGCAGCGTGTGCAGCACGTTCGGCCGACAATCGGCGCCGCGCAGCCTATCGTCCGACGTGCCGGCATCCAGGATCACCGCCTTTTGCGCGCCACTGGCTCCGGCAAGCCTCAACAGGAGATCTGCCGGCAGCCTGGCCACAAAAAGCCGCTGGCCATTCGCCAACGCCTGGGTGAAGCCGCTTTCCACCGTCGCAGCGTCGGGTGCCACGATGCTGCGCAGAGTATAGCTCTGACCGACGAAACGGCCGGTCGTGTTGGTGTCCGACACGGCCAGTTCGGCGCCGCGCCGGCCGACCCCGGTGGGCGGCGGATCGAGCACCGCGGACGGCGACGGCTTTGCGTCCTGAATATCCAGATAGACGATGGCAACTTGGTCGGTGGCTTGGGCGGTGCGACTAGCGCAAGCGACAAGGAGCAAGGCGGGGAGAGCGGCACTCCATCCAATCCCCGCTTCCCTTGGCAGGGCCACGCTACTTCAGCGAGGCAAGGTATGCGATGACGTTCTGGCGATCGGAGTCCGCCGGCAATCCTGCAAAGATCATCTTGATGCCGGGGATCTTTTGGCGCGGTGCGATCAGGTAATCGTCCAACGTCGCATCGTCCCAAGTGCGGTTGGCGTTCTTCATCGCGTCCGAATAGGTGTAGGTCGGCAACGTGCCCGCCTTGCGGCCGACCACGCCCCACAGGCTCGGGCCTATCTTGTTCTGCCCCTCGACGGGCGCATGGCAGAGCCCGCATTTCTGGCTGAACAGCACCTTGCCAGCCGCGGCATCGCCTGCCGCGCGGGCCTGCATGGTTGCGCCCGCAAGCAACAAGACGCTCAAGACCACTCGCCGCATCGCCTCTCCCCTGAGCATGTCAACGTCCTCGGTGGACGCATCACAGACATGGTGTCAACCCGGGCAAACACAGGGCTGGTTGAACGCATGCCAGTAAAGACCCTGTATTTGCTGCGCTGCACAACTTTCATGCGCGCGCCTGTAACAAATCCTAGCCAAGCGAGCGGTTGTCACGCCGCCCATGGGCGGTATGGTAGGGCGTGCCTGCCCGTCGGATGTTGCAAACCTGCCGGACAGTGGCGCCATGGAGGATGCAATGAGCTGGAAGTCACCAAAAATCGTCGAAATCGCTCTCGGCGCGGAAATCAACTCTTACGCCTGCGCCGAAACCAAGACGTAGGCTTGACACGGAGCCGCCTGCCTGGCGGTTCCTCTCGTGCGAGAGGTGGCGCTGCGCGCTCAAGCGAGGTGGTGACGCGAGCAGTCACTGTCCGCAGCGTAGATTGGCCTCCGCTTGCGCACGTTGGATTTGCTGCAACGATTGCTTTGCCACCGGCGTATCGCGAAACAGCCCGCCGCGCGGCCCGACGCTGGCCTGCTGCATCGACATGATGGTGGCGGCCCGCTCGTATTCCTCGTAGGTCAACTGGTCGGCGATGGCGTCTATGCTGCACGCGCACTGGTCGAGCAACCTGTGCTGGAAGCCGTTGGCTGCGAGACAGCCGATCACGTAATCGGCGCGGGCCGAGGTGGGGTAGTCGTGACGCGGCGGCCTCGTATCCTGCGCGAGGGCGGCACAAAACGAGGCAACCCCTATCAAGATCGCGACGGCGCAGTTGCGCGCGCGATGGCGGCGTGGGTATCGAAGAGTGGTCAAGGATGAACCTCGGGAGAGCGCCGTGATCGAGCTCGTTATCGTATACTGCCTGACGGCCGACACCAACAGCTGCACGGAAAAACGTCTGGCAATGGAAGACTTCCCGACACCTGCCGCCTGCACGATGGGCGCGCAGCAACGCGCCCAGGAGTACCTTCAAGCGCATCCGAAATACATGCTCAAGAGCTGGCGGTGCGAGATGGACGTGCCGCACCAGCAGCCGGCCTGAGAAACGCTGCACCGCACAACGGAATACTGCTGCACTGCACAAGTGCCGCGGAATGGCTTGCCGAGCTTTCTGCCGGGCCTGCGACCAAAGTATTACTTGCTCGCCGCCAGCATAGGCTCGCTTGTGTACCAGACCCGCGCGGCGGCACGCCTCGACTCCATCGATGCACCGACACGCTGAACAAGCCGGACTATATTGCGTCGCAACAAATACACCGAGTGCGATAAGGGCGGTTTAGCTGAACCAGTTAAAGATAAAACTGTACGAGGTCTTGACCTTTCACATATCGGTTTGATCTCGGTTGCACCTGCGAATCGGTTTGTCGAACACCGCAAACCGGAAATAAAAAAGGAGGGACTCATGAAATCCAGACACGGTCTGATGATGTCGGCGTGCATGATGGCAGGCTCGGCGATACTCGGCGCAACGCAGGGCTTGGCGAACGACGAGCTGGCCAAGCTGTCGAAGGACCCGAACCAGTGGGTCATGCCGCTCGGCAACTACAGCAGCCAGCGTTTCAGCGAGCTTGCGCAGATAAACACCAAGACCGCCAAGAACCTCCACCCGGTCTGGACCTTCTCGACAGGCGTGTTGCGGGGGCACGAGGGCGGGCCGCTGGTGATCGGCGACATGATGTATATATCGACACCGTTCCCCAACACCGTCTTCGCGCTCAGCCTGAAAGACAGTGGCAAGATTGCCTGGAAGTATGAGCCGACGCAGGATGCCAACGTCATTCCGGTCATGTGCTGCGACACGGTCAACCGCGGCGTCGCCTACTCTCCCGACAATGGCGGGATGATTTTCCTGCACCAGGCAGACACCACCCTGGTCGCCCTGAACGCGCAGACTGGCAAGGTGGTGTGGTCGGTCAAAGACGGCGACGCCGGCAAGGGGGAGACGGGCACGTCGGCCCCGTTGATCGTCAAGGACAAGGTGATCATTGGCGTCAGCGGCGGCGAGTTCGGCATTCAGGGCAGGCTCACCGCCTACAACGTCAAGGACGGCAGCAAGGCCTGGGTCGCCTATTCGTCAGGCACCGACGACATGATCAAGTTCGACCCGAACAAAACCATGGAGTTGGGCAGGCCAGTCGGCGCCAACAGCTCGGTGAAGACCTGGAAGGGCGACCAGTGGAAGAACGGCGGCGGTGGCACCTGGGGCTGGATCTCCTACGACCCCACGCTCAACATGGTTTATTACGGGTCCGGCAACCCAGGCACCTGGAACCCGACGCAGCGCCCCGGCGACAACAAATGGTCGTTGACGGTGTTCGCGCGCGATGCCGATACCGGCCAAGCCAAATGGGTCTACCAGATGACCCCGCACGACCAGTGGGATTATGACGGCGTGAACGAGATGATTCTCGCCGACGTGCCCGTGCACGGCAAGCTGACCAAGGCGCTCGTGCATTTCGATCGAAACGGATTTGCCTACGTGCTGGACCGCACAAATGGCGCGCTGCTCGAAGCCGAAAAATTCGATCCCGCGGTTAATTGGGCAAGCAAGATCGATCTGGCATCCGGAAAGCCGGTTCTAGTCGACCAGTTCGGTCCCGGCGCGCAGGGTGCGGACCACAATACCAAGAACGTCTGCCCGGCCGCCCTCGGCTCCAAGGACGAGCAGCCTGCCAGCTATTCGCCCAAGACTCACATGTTCTTCGTGCCGACGAACCACGTCTGCATGGATTATGAGCCGTTCAAGGTCAGCTACACGGCGGGTCAGCCCTATGTCGGCGCCACACTCTCGATGTATCCGCCTTCCGGCCAAAATAACCTCGGCAACTTCATCGCCTACGACGTGAACCAGGGCAAGATCGCCTGGACCGATCCGGAAACGTTTTCGGTCTGGTCAGGCGCCTTGGCGACGGCTGGCGACGTGGTGGCCTACGGAACGCTCGACGGCAACCTCAAGGTGGTGGACCAGAAGACCGGCAAGCTGCTCTACAAGTTCAAGACCCCGTCGGGCATCATCGGCAACATCAACACCTACACCTTTGGCGGCAAGCAGTACCTCGCCGTCCTGTCCGGTGTCGGCGGATGGGCGGGTATCGGCATGGCTGCGGGCCTGAGCGAGGACAATGCCGGCCTGGGAGCCGTCGGCGCCTACAAGCAGTTGTCGAACTACACGCAGCTCGGCGGCGTGCTGACCGTGTTCGGCCTGTCCAACTGATGTGATGCTCCCGCTCCGCCTGCGCCGAACGCATGCGGAGCGGTTCGACCAGACATGATCCGCGTGCGTTTGCCAAGGATCGCCTGCCATGGAGACTTGGATGTCCCGCGCCATCGTCAAAATCGCCTGTGCCAGCCTCATTCTGGTGTCGTCCGCCGTCGCGGTAGATCATGCCGCTCGCGCGACGGACGCCGCACCTGCCGCTCCCGAAAAGAAACCCTACACGGTCAAGGATGGTAAGGTGGACATCAACACCTACCACGGCTATTTGTACTACGGCGACCAGTGCATGCGCTGCCATGGACCGGACGGCGCCGGCAGCTCCTACGCGCCGAACCTGACGCAAAGCCTGAAGGTGATGACAAAAGAGCAGGTGGAGAACACCATCATCAACGGCCGCAAGCACGTCGACTCGTCCAACGACAAGGTGATGCCCGCCTTCGGCACCAACGAGGACGTGGTCGAAAACATGGACAACATCTACAACTACCTGCTCGCGCGCTCTGACGGCGCTCTCGGCCGAGGACACCCAGAGCACCTGGAGCCATGATCCGCCCGGCGGCGGCCGGCATCGCGATGATGCTGGCCGTGCCTGCTGCGGGACAAAGCCTGCCCGATCTCGTCTCGCCCACCGAGCTGCGTGTCTGTGCCGACCCGCATAACCTTCCGTTTTCCAACGAACAGGGCGAAGGGTTCGAGAACAAGATTGCGGAGCTCGTCGCACGGGAGCTGAAACTCAAGCTCAGCTACACCTGGTTTCCAGACAGCCAGGGTTTCGTGCGCGCCACGCTGATGAAGAACAGATGCGACCTCGTCGTCGGCACGGTGTCCGGCGTGCAGGACATGTCCACCACCGAACCATACTACCACACCGGCTACATGATGGTGACGCGACGCGCCGACAACATCACCACCGATCGCGTCAGCGATTGGCGGATCGCCGGGCGGCGTTTCGGGCTGATTGCGGCCACGCCGCCAACCAACCTGGTGGTGCAGCACAATTTGATGGACCAGACGTCGATATATCAGCTGATGGTGGACACCCGCATCGACCAGCCGGCACACGCGATGATCACCGACATCGCCGGCGGGCGCGTCGATGTCGGCCTGCTCTGGGGACCGATCGCCGGCTACTACGCCAGGCACGACCGGCTTGCCCTGCGCCTCACCTTCCTCAACCCGGAGGAGTCGCGCGTTCGGCTCGACTACCACATCGCCATGGGCATCCGGCCGGCCGACATCGCGTTCAGGCGCCGGCTGAACAGCGTGATCGCCCGCGACCAGGGGCAGATTACGCAGATTCTCAACGATTACGGCGTCCCCCTGCTGGACGAGCAGAACCGGCCGGTTCCGCGCATGCAGTGAAGGGCCTGGCGGCGAGCCGCCGGGGACGGCGATCTCGCGGCGCAAACGGCTGATGCCGCTTCCTAACACCCTCGCGCGCCTCTAGAACCCGGTCATGGAACGGGTAGGCACCTCGCCTGGCATCCGCCGGGCGATAACACGGACGACTTCCGCTGACGGTGCGGCACGGGAACTTCACGCCTCCCTATGGCAGCCATCCTGCTGCCTGGTCCTGCTGTTCGTCTCGCCAGGGCACAGCCTGGCTCCGCTCGCCGCGGCACTCGCGCGAGCTTTTCCAAACGTGCCCCTTGCGGGCTGCACCACCTCCGGCGAGATCGGCCCTGGCGGCTACGCCCAGCACTCCATCGTCGGCTTCAGTTTTGCAGGCAACGACTTCGCGGCGTCGATCGGCCTGATCAGGGGCCTCAGCCGCCAAAACGCTGCAGACATGCAGGCCACTGTCAGGCAGACTCGGCTCGCCATCTACGACGCCGCACCCTGGGCGCGTCACGACAACCTGTTTGCGATCATGCTGATCGACGGCATGTGCGGCTGCGAGGAGCTCGTCGCCAGTGCCGCATGCGGGGCGCTGGCGGGCATTCCCCTGCGGGGCGGATCGGCAGGGGACGGCCTGCACTTCGAACGGACCTTCATCCTCCAGGACGGCGTCTTCCAGAGCGACGCGGCGTTGATCGCCGTGGTCGCGACCCGTCGCCGGTTTCACGCCTTCAAGACCGAGCACTTCACCGCCGGCACCGAACGCTTCGTGGTGACCGGCGCCGACCCGAGCCGCCGCGTGGTGACGGAGATCAACGCCGAACCCGCCGGCCCCGAATACGCGCGCATCACCGGCCTGGCGCTGGACCGGCTGACGCCCGTGGTCTTCGCCACGCATCCGTTGGTGGTGCGCGTGGGCGAGCAGTGTTTCGTGCGCTCGGTGCAACGGCTCAACCCTGATCACAGCCTGACGTTTATATGCGCGATCGACGAGGGGGTGGTGCTGACGGTCGGCCGGGCCGGCGATCTGGTCGGCAGCCTGTCGGACCATTTCGCGCAGATCGAGCGCAAGCTCGGCCGTCCCGAACTGGTCGTGGCTTTCGACTGCATGCTGCGCGGCCTGGAGCTGGACCAGCGCCGCCTTCGCGCCCAGGCGAGCACGGTGCTGGATGCCAACAACGTGATCGGGTTCAGCACCTATGGTGAGCAATACGAAGCCATGCACATGAACCAAACCCTGTCGGGGATAGCACTCGGCGCTGCCCATGCCTGACACGCATGTGCATGCGTCCGACGCCGCCGGCAGCGAGCGAGGCGGCATGCAGGCACTCGCGCGCGAGAACGCCAAGTTGCGGCGGATCAACCAGTCGCTGATGGCCGCCGTCGAACGCGGGCCGGACACGGCCGGCAGCGCCTACGCCCTGTTCCAGACCGCGGCCGCACTCGGCAACCAGGTGCAGGAACGCACGGCGGCGCTGACCGCCGCGCTCGCGGAGCTGACCGCGGTGAAGGAGCAGGAAGCCCAGGCCAAGCAGCGGCTGGCGGCGGCGATCGAGGCGATCAACCAGGGCATCGTGCTGTGCGATGCCGAGGACCGGATCGTGGTCGCCAACGAGCGGTATCGCGCGCTTTGGGGCGGGCTGCAGGCCGAAACCGGCAGGCAATTCGAGGAGATCGTGCAAGGGGCTGCTGCGCGCTGCCTGGTCGACCAGACGGTGGATGGCGGCCAGGGCTGGCAAGCGTTCCGGATGGAGCGCCACCGCAACCCTGGCGAACCCTTCGTCATCCAGTTTCGCGACGGCACCTGGCTGCAGGTGTCCGAACGGCGCGTGCCTGGCGGCGGCACGGTCTCGCTCTACACCGACATCACCGCGGTCAAGCGCGACGAGGCTCGCCGCCGGGAGCGCGAGCTGGAGGAGAAGGTCGAGGCGCGCACGGTGGAGCTGATACGCGCGAACGCCGAGATACTGGCGGCCAAGGCGGAAGCCGAGCTGCAGACGCTGTCGAAAACGAAGTTCTTCGCCGCCGCCAACCACGACCTGCTGCAGCCGCTGGCCGCCGCCCGCGTCTTCGCCTCCGCGCTGAGCGAGCGCCGCCTGTCGGCCGCCAACCGCGAGCTGGTGCGCCACGCGCTGTCGGCGCTCGACTCGGTGGACGACATGATCACCGCGCTGCTCGACATCGCCAAGCTGGATGCGGGCGTGATGCCGCCGGTGCCGTGCAGCTTCGCCGTGAGCGAGGTGATGCGGCGCGTGGGCGGCGAGTTCAGCCTGCTCGCCGCACGGCAGAAGCTCCGCCTGCGGGTGTTCGCGGGCGGCGCCGTGGTTCGCTCCGACCCTCGCCTGCTGGCCCGCATTCTGCGCAACCTCGTCTCGAACGCGCTGCGCTACACGGAGTCCGGCGGCGTGCTGATCGGCCACAAGCGGGTGGATGGTGGCTTGCTGGTGGGCGTGTGGGACACCGGAATAGGGATCGCTGCGGCGCAGCAGGACGAAATCTTCGAGGAGTTCCGCCGCCTGCCGCAAACGCATGACCGTGTGGCCCGCGGCGCCGGGTTGGGGCTGTCGATCGTTCGCCGCGTCTCCCGCATGCTGGGGCACCGCATGGTGGTGCAGTCCACGCCGGGGCGGGGCAGCCTGTTCGGCATCGTCGTGCCCCTGTCGGACTCGCCGCCTGCGCTGCTGCGGGCGCCCTGCGGCACCGGCGAGGCCGCCGGGCACGTGCGCGGCCGGTGCGTGCAGCTGATCGACGACGAGCCGCACGTGCTTCAGGGGCTGAGCGTGCTGCTGACCGGCTGGGGCATGCGCGTGCGAGGAGCAACAAGCCCCGAGCTGGCGCTGGAGGCCCACGCCGCCGAAGCCGGCACGCCGCCCGACCTGATCATCGCCGATTACCGGTTGCGCACCGGCCTGACAGGACCCGAAGCGGTCGGCATGCTGCGCCGCCGCTGGGGCAATCTGCCTGCCATCATCGTCACCGCCGACCACGGCGCCGAAGTGTCCCAGCTTGTCGGCGCGGCAGGGCTGCACCTGCTGCACAAGCCGGTGCGTCCGGCACGCCTGCGCAGCCTGATCACCCATATTCTGCAGCACAGCACGATCGAGGCTTGAGCGGGCGCTGCTGCTGCGCCGCGCCTCCAGCTCGACAAATCCTCGCCTAGAGCTTGATCGCTTTAGGTTGATTCTCAACCGCGATAAACATGCTCGCCAAAACAATGAGCTAGGGCCTGATCGGTTCGGCTACCAGAAGCGATCAGGCTCCAGTCTTTGCAGCGACAGGAATGGACGCGCAATGCCGAGCCATAGCAGACCAGGGGCTCGGCCGAGGCCTGGAACGACTTCGACGGCGGCCGGACGATGACTGCAAGGCGGCCGATGAACGGTCGGGAATGGCTGCTGCTGCTGGCGCTGTCGGGCCTGTGGGGAAGCTCGTTCTTCTTCTACAAGATCATGAACCAGACGCTGGCGCCGTTCACCATCGTGCTCGGGCGCATGGGCATCGCGGCGCTGGTCCTGAACGCTCTGCTCATGCAGCGCGGCCAGACGCTCGGCCGGACGGCGCCGTGGGGCGGGCTGCTGGTGGTCAGCCTGTTGAACAGCGTGGTGCCGTTCAGCCTGTTCGCCTGGGCCGAGACCAGGGTGTCCAGCGGCATGGCCGCCATGTTGAACGCGACCACGCCGCTGTTCTCGGTGCTGCTGGCCCACCTGTTACGGACGGAGCGGCTGAGCTGGGCTCGGGGCGCTGGTGTTCTCCTCGGCTTGCTGGGGGTGGCCGTCCTGGTCGGCCCTGCCGCCCTGCACGCGGGCGGCGACCTGCTCGGCGAGGCGGCCTGCCTCACAGCCGCGTGCAGCTACGCCGTCGCAGGCCCGCTTGCCCGCAGGCTGCCCGGCCTGTCGCCTTTGCAGGTGACCGCGGGGCAATTGGCGGCGGGCGCCCTGGTGCTGCTGCCGTTGGCGTCGCTCACCGACCGGTTCTGGACGCTGCCGATGCCGGCAGCACCGGTCTGGGCGGCGCTGCTCGGCATCTCCCTGCTCGGCACCGCGCTGGCCTACCTGCTGTTCTTCCGGCTGCTGGCGACAGCAGGCCCGACCAACGCCCTGCTGGTGACGTTCCTGCTTCCGATCAGCGCCCTGCTGCTCGGCTGGGCGTTCCTCGGCGAACAGGTGTCCGGCCGCGCCTATGCCGGCATGGCGCTGATCGGCGCGGGGCTGGGCGTGCTGGACGGGCGTCTGCTGCGCTGGCGCCCAGGCAGGCTACGCCCGGCCTGAGCGCCCGCCTCACTCCTCGGACCACCTCCTGTCGCGCAGGACGGGCACCGGGCCGTCGCGGTCCTGGTGGGCCAGCCAGTGCGCGAACCGCCCGAGCACCGCGCGAGTGGCGCCCGGGATGTCGGCGGCGAGCGCTGCGTCCAGCGTGTACCAGCCTGGGTCTTCCAGCTCCGACGACCCGGTGGGAACGCCGCTGACGCGGTCGGCATCGACGACGAAGAAGCGTGCGTCGAACCGTATGCTGCGCTCCGGCGGCGTGATCGCCCGACACAGATAGTCGAGCCCGTCCAGCGCCGGCGGTTGCCCAAGCGACAGGCCAACCTCCTCGGTCAGCTCGCGCGCTGCGGCCACGGCGAGTGCCTGCGCCAGGCTCGGACCCGCCGAACGTTCCAGCCGGTGGAGGACGGACGGACGCAAAGGGGTGGAAACGCGCGCATGGTGGTCGGCCGCATCCACCGCACCGCCAGGAAACACCAGCATGTTCGGCATGAAGCGGTGGCCGGCCGCCCGGCGGGCCATCAGCAGTTCGGCGCCCGCCTGGCCATGCCGCACCACCAGCAGGCTGGCCGCCGGGCGGGGTTCGCGATGCGTGGGGGATGCGGTTTGCATGGTGTATCTGGGGCCACAAACGCCGCACGCCGCAAGCGCGCGCCCTTGACTGCGCAGGGTGTGCGCCGCATTTGCACGTAATCAGGACCGGCACGGTCCGATTGTTCGCTGGAAGCGGTAGCGCTCATGTTTAGGCTGTCAAAACTAGCCGATTACGCGGTGGTGGTGCTGGTAAGGCTGTCCCGCGCGGACGCCGTGCAGACCTCGCCCGGCATCGCCGCCGCTGTCGGGTTGCCGGAGCCGACCGTCGCCAAGGTGTTGAAGGCGATGGCTGGGCAAGGCCTCGTCGTGTCGCAGCGCGGCGCGCGCGGCGGATACCGGCTCGGCCGCAGCCTGTCCGCCATCCCGGTGGCCGACGTGATCCAGGCGATCGACGGCCCGATCGCCCTGACCGCCTGCGTTGAGGGCGGGGAGTGCGAAAGCGGCTGCCAGTGCCCGATGCGCGGCCGCTGGGACCCGGTCAACAGCGCCATACGCGCCGCCCTGACCGCGATTACCCTGGCCGACATGGAAGCCGCCAGGTTACCGCCCGCCTTTCAGGTGCTGGCCGCCGACCCACATCGGCAACACGCCGACACAGCCCATTCATTGCCTGCCTGAGGATTAAGCATGCCAGCGATCGCCGAGACCCTGAACACCGTCCAGTCGGTTGCCGATAGCGGCTACAAATGGGGTTTTGAGACCGACATCGAAATGGAGTTCGCGCCGAAAGGCCTGAACACCGACATCGTCCGCCTGATTTCCGAGCGTAAGGGCGAACCCGCCTGGCTGCTGGAGTGGCGCCTGCGCGCCTACGCAGCCTGGCTGGAGATGGAGGAGCCGGTCTGGGCGCTGCTGAACTTCCCGAAGATCGACTACCAGGATTCCTACTATTACGCGGCGCCGAAGAAGAAGGCCGGTCCTCAGTCCCTCGACGAGGTGGATCCGGAGCTTCTGCGCATGTACGAGAAGCTTGGCATCCCGGTCAGCGAGCGTGCCATCCTGGCTGGCGTGGAGGGTGTCGAAACGCGTGCCCCGATGGCGGTTGACGCGGTGTTCGACAGCGTCTCGGTCGCGACCACGTTCCGCAGCACGCTCGCCAAGTCCGGCGTGATCTTCTGCCCGATCAGCGAGGCGGTACGCGATTACCCCGAACTGGTGCGCAAGTATCTCGGCAGCGTGGTGCCGCCGACCGACAACTATTTTGCGGCGCTGAATTCTGCCGTGTTCACCGATGGCAGCTTCGTCTTCATCCCCAAGGGCGTCGCCTGCCCGATGGAGCTTTCGACGTATTTCCGCATCAATGCGAAGAACACCGGCCAGTTCGAGCGCACGCTGATCGTGGCCGAGGAGGGCGCGTCGGTCAGCTACCTCGAAGGCTGCACGGCGCCGATGCGCGACGAGAACCAGCTGCACGCCGCCGTGGTGGAGCTGGTGACGCTGGACGATGCCAAGATCAAGTACAGCACTGTGCAGAACTGGTATCCCGGCGACGCGAACGGGCGCGGCGGCATCTACAACTTCGTCACCAAGCGCGGCGCCTGCCGCGGCGCGCGTAGCAAGATCAGCTGGACGCAGGTGGAGACCGGGTCGGCGATCACCTGGAAATATCCATCCTGCGTGCTGCAGGGCGAAGGCAGCGTGGGCGAGTTCTATTCGGTCGCGCTGACCAACAATCATCAGCAGGCCGATACCGGCACCAAGATGATCCACATCGGCCGCAACACGACCAGCACCATCGTGTCGAAGGGCATTTCCGCAGGCCACAGCAACAACACCTATCGCGGGCTGGTGCGCATCCTGCCGCGCGCGTCCGGCGCGCGGAACCACACGCAATGCGACAGCCTGCTGATCGGCGACCAGTGCGGCGCCCACACCGTGCCCTACATCGAATGCCGCAACGCAGGCGCCAAGGTGGAGCACGAGGCGACGACGTCGAAGATCGCCGAGGACCAGCTGTTCTACTGCCGTCAGCGCGGCCTATCCGAGGAGGAAGCGGTCGGCATGATCGTCAACGGTTTCTGCCGCGAGGTGCTGAAGGAGCTGCCGATGGAGTTCGCGGTCGAGGCGCAGAAACTGCTCGCCGTCAGCCTGGAAGGTTCGGTGGGGTAGACGCCATGCTGGAGATCAAGAACCTGTCCGCGTCCATCGAGGACAAGCCGATCCTGCGCGGCATCGACTTGGTGGTGCCGGACGGCGAAGTGCACGCCATCATGGGGCCGAACGGGTCGGGCAAGTCGACCCTGTCATACGTGCTGTCCGGTCGGGATGATTTCACCGTCACCGGCGGCAGCGCCACCTTCGACGGGCAGGATCTGCTGGCGATGGAGCCGGAGGCACGCGCGCAGGCCGGGTTGTTCCTGGCGTTCCAGGCGCCGGTGGAACTGCCAGGCGTGGGCAATGCGAACTTCCTGCGCACCGCGCTGAACGCGGTCCGACGCGCCCGCGGCGAGGAGGAGCTGGACGCGGCGCAATTCCTGCGCGCCGCGCGCGCCGAGGCCAAGCGCTTGCAGATGCCCGACGACATGCTTCGCCGCAATGTCAACGTGGGCTTCTCCGGCGGCGAGAAGAAGCGCAACGAGGTGCTGCAGATGACGATGCTGCGCCCGAAGCTCGCCATACTGGACGAAACCGATAGCGGCCTGGACATCGACGCGCTGAAGATCGTGGGCGACGGCGTGAACGCGCTGCGGGCGCCCGGCTTCTCCGCCCTGGTGATCACCCATCACCAGCGCCTGCTCGACCACATCGTGCCGGACGCCGTGCACGTGCTGGCCCATGGCCGGATCGTCCGCAGCGGCGGCGCGGATCTGGCGCGCGCGCTGGAAGCGCAGGGCTACACGCAGGTTATCGCGGAGGCTGCATGAGCAGCGCACTCTCTCTGATGCCCGCGCCGTCCTCGGCCGAGGGTTTCCTCTCCCGATACGAGGGCCTGACGCAGCGTCTGCCGGGCGACGCCGAACCGCGCCGCTTGGCCGCAGACATCCTGCGCCGTCGCGGGCTGCCGCACACGCGTGAGGAGGGCTGGCGCTACACCAGCCTGGCCCCCTTGGCGGAAGCAAGGTTTCACGAGCCGCTGACGGAGGCGAGCGGCTTCGTGGCCGACGCCGACCTGCCGGACCTCGAAGGTTTCGACGGCGTTCCGCGGCTGGTGTTCCTGCAGGGTCGGTTCAGCGCCGCCGAATCCGTGCTGCCGGAAGGCGCCATCGTGCGCTCGTTTGCCGCCTCCGCCGATTTCGGCGTGCTGCCGCAGCCCGAGCGCGACAGGCTGGTTGCACTGAACACGATGCTGGCCGAGGACGGCGCGATCATCGAGGTTCCGGAAAACGTCGATGCCGGCACGCTGCTTCTGGTCAGCGCCGGCCACGACATCCACGGCACGCCGGTAGCCTTCCATCCCCGCCACGCCATCCGGCTCGCCGCCGGCGCCAAGCTGACGGTGATCGAGGTCAATTGCGGGCACGGACAGTATTTGCACAACCCTGTCACCGAAATCACGCTGGCGCCGTCCGCGCGGCTGAACCACGTGCGGCTGCAGAACGAGGCTGCTGCCGCGTTTCACCTGGCGACCATCTACGTGGAGGTTGCGGCGCAGGCCTCCTATGAGAGTTTTACCCTGTCGACCGGCGCGCGCACGGCCCGGGTGGACGTGCATGCGCGGTTGTCGGGGTCGAAGGGCCACGTCGCGATCAACGCGGCCCAGTTGCTGCGCGGCCACCAGCACAGCGATTTCACCACCGTGGTCGATCACGACGCGCCGAATTGCGCGTCGCGCCAGACGGTGAAGCACGTGCTGGGCGACCATGCGCGCGGCGTATTCCAGGGCAAGATAGAGGTAGCGCAGGCCGCGCAGAAGACCGATGGCTATCAGATGAACCAGGCGCTGCTGCTTTCCTCGAACGCGGAGGTGGATTGCAAGCCGCAGCTGGAGATCTTTGCCGACGACGTGAAGTGCAGCCACGGCGCGACCGTCGGCGACCTCGATCCCGACCAGATGTTCTACCTCGTCAGCCGTGGCATACCGCGCGAGGAGGCGCGCGGCATCCTGGTGCGCGCCTTCCTGGGCGAGGTGCTGGACATGGTGCAGAATTTGCAGGCGCGCGCCATGCTGGACCGGGTGGTCGATGCCTGGTGGACGGTGCCGGCATGAACGCCGATCCGAAACGTGCGGGTCTGGCGCCCGCTTTCGACGTGCAGCGGGTGCGCGCAGACTTTCCCATCCTGTCGCAACGCGTGCACGGAAAACCATTGGTGTTCCTCGACAGCGCCGCGTCCGCGCAAAAGCCGCGCGCCGTGATCGACGCGATGACTGTTGCAATGGAAACGCAATACGCCAACGTGCATCGTGGCCTGCACTGGATGAGCGAGCGCACGTCCGACGCTTACGAGAGCGTGCGAGACAAGGTGGCGGCGTTGCTGAACGCGCCCTCGCGGGAGGAGATCGTGTTCACCGGCAGCAGCACCGGCGCCATTAACCTCGTGGCGCACAGCTACGGCCGCGGCGTGTTGAAGCCCGGCCAGGCGGTGCTGGTCTCGCAGATGGAGCACCACGCCAACATCGTGCCGTGGCAGATGCTGCGGGATTCGCACGGCATCGAGTTGCGCGTGCTGCCGATCACGGATGCGGGTGAGCTCGACATGGCCGCCCTGCCCGCCTTGCTGGCCGATCGGCGCGTCGGCCTGGTTGCAGTCACCCACATGTCCAACGTGCTCGGCACCTACAACCCGATCGCCCGCATCACGCAGCTGGCGCGCGACGCCGGCGCGCTGGTGCTGGTCGATGGCAGCCAGGCGGTGGTGCACCGTTCGGTGGACGTGCAGGCTTTGGGGGCCGATTTCTACGTGTTCACCGGGCACAAGCTGTATGGCCCGACCGGGATCGGCGTGCTGTGGGCGCGCTTCGCGCTGCTCGACGCGATGCCGCCCTTCATGGGTGGCGGCGACATGATATCGTCCGTCAGCTTCGAGCACTCCACCTGGGCAAAGCCGCCCAGCAAGTTCGAAGCCGGCACGCCGGCGATCCTCGAAGCGATCGGCCTGGGTGCTGCCATCGACTACGTCGGCAGCATCGGCATGGACGCCATCGCTGCGCACGAGGCGGAGTTGACCGACCATGCGCTGTCGCGCCTGTCGGCAATCGAGGGGCTGCAGATCATCGGCCGCGCGCAGGACCGTGGCGGCGTCGTCAGCTTCACTCTGGAGGGTGCGCACGCGCATGACGTGGCGACCCTGCTGGACCGCAACGGCATCGCCGTGCGCGCGGGCCAGCATTGCGCAGAGCCACTGATCCGCCGCCTTGGCCTGACCAGCACCACGCGCGCCAGCTTCGGCATCTACACGACGTGCGCAGAAATCGATTTCCTGGCCGACACGCTGGTGCGGATAAAAGGCTTTTTCCAGTGAGCGGCGCAGACGTATTCCAGGACGTTCGCAGCCTGTACCAGGACGTGATCCTGGACCGTGGCCGCAACCCTCGGCACATGCATCGTCTGGACCCGTTCGACGCGCGTGCGCAGGGCGAAAACCCGATGTGCGGCGATCAGGTCGAGGTGCGGCTGGGCTTCGCGCCGGACGGCAGGATTGCCGACGCGGCGTTCGAGGGGCGCGGCTGCGCGATCAGCCTGGCCTCTGCCGACCTGATGGCCGAAGTGGTGCGCGGCCGCACGCGTGCGGAGCTGCGCGCGTTGGCCGCAGCCTTCTCCACGCTGGCCAAGACGGGCGACACGCCGTCGGCCGACGGCGCGCTCGACACGCTGCGCCCGCTATCGGGCGTGTCGGAATACCCATCGCGCGTGAAATGCGCGACGTTGCCGTGGGCCGCCCTGGTCGCGGCGCTCAATGTTGGCCAAGAGGCGCATGATGACTGAGCAGCCGCAGACGGCACAGGCGGTCGGCACGTGGACCCCGGACGGCGAGACCATCGCCCGCCCGGGCGAGACCGCGCTGCTCGACGCGATCGCCACGATCTACGACCCGGAAATCCCGGTCAACATCTACGAGCTCGGCCTGATCTACGCCGTCGAAATCAGCGATGCGGGCGCGGTCAAGGTGGAGATGACGCTGACGGCGCCCGGCTGCCCCAGCGCGCAGGAACTGCCCGTGCAGGTGCGCGACGCGATCCTGGGCGTTCCAGGCGTGACGGCGGCCGAAGTCGAAACGGTGTGGGACCCGCCCTGGGACCCGAGCCGCATGTCCGACGAAGCGCGCCTCGCGCTCAACATGTTCTAGAGCAATGTCACGCAGACTGGACAGTCGGAGTGACGAAACCGGATTTGCAAGCCATGGACCAGAACCTCTCCGACGCGCCCGCCCGCCCACGCCGCGCCTTGCCGCCGCTGATGACGCTGTCGGACGCAGCCGCCGCCCGCCTGCGCGCCCTCTATGAGAACGGTGACGGAAGGCTGCTGCGCATCAGCGTCAACACCAAGGGCTGTTCGGGCCTGGCCTACGACATGTCCTGGGTCGCAGAGGCCGGCCCCGGCGACGAGGTGGTGCGCGACCACGATTTGACCGTGCTGGTGGACCGCCGTGCCAGCCTGTTTCTGATCGGCACGGTGATGGATTACGAGCAGAAGGCGCTGAGCGCCGGTTTCACGTTCACCAACCCGAACGAGAAGGGGCGGTGCGGGTGCGGGGAAAGCTTTCACGTGTGACGTGACGCATTCGGATCTCACTACGATAGCAACCGCCAAGGTACGACGGTCATCAGCGCATGGTTCGTTCCGCCACCCAGATTTGGCGAGCAATTTCGTCACTCCGACTATCCCACTCTGCGTGACATTGCTCTAACCCGCTTCTGCCGCAGCAATCAGCCGCTCGATCGGCTCCCACCGGTACGCCACCTGCGGCAGCGTCACTCCCGCCAGGCGCGTGTGCCCCTCGGCCGCCGGCTGTCCGCCCAAATGCTGGTAGAACCAGCGGTTCGGGTTGTCGCGCAGCACCCACACGAACAGCGAGGCGCAGCCGCGGACCAGAAGCTGGGACGCTGCCGCCCGCATCATGCTTCGCCCCACGCCCTGGTCCCGCCAGTCGTCCAGCACGTAGAGTGTTTCCACCTCCGCATCGCCCAAACCCCGCGTGCGCGGCGGGCCGGCGGTGGTGAAGCCCACAATGCGCGGGCTGCCGCCCTTGCTCGCGGCAACCATGACCGTGGTGCCTGACGCGATGGCCGCGCGATAGCGCAGCGCCATGCGTGTGGGAGACAGTCGGGCCAGGTAGGTGTCGGGCAGGATGCCGGGATAGGTGCTGCGCCAGGCCGCCACGTGCACCGCGCCGATGGCGGTCGCGTCCGTCAGCTCGGCCCGCCGCACGACGATCACCGGGCGCGCCTCGGCACGACGATCATCGAGCGCGCCTCGGCACGACGATCATCGGGCGCGCCTCGGCACGACGATCATCGGGCGCGCCTCGGCAAAACTGTCATGGCGCGCACCCTGGCAGGACTATCAAGCGGCGCGCCTCTCCAGCACGGCGGCAAAGAAGCCGTCCGTGCCGTGGCGCGCCGGCGTCAGCACGAGATAGGGGTCGGCGCAGGGCACAGGCGCCGGCAGCGACCAGGTTTCAGAGACCGGCACCAGGGCGTAGCCGGGATGCCGGCCGCAAAAACCGTCGACCTGCGCCTCGTTCTCCGCGCGCAGCAACGAGCAGGTTGCGTAGACCAGCCGGCCGCCAGGTCGCACCAGGCGCTCGGCCGCGTCCAGGATGCGCGCCTGTTTGGGGATCAGCTCGGCAAGGTCGGTCTCGGTCAAGCGCAGTCGGCCATCGGGGTTGCGGCGCCATGTTCCCGTGCCGGTGCAGGGCGCGTCAACCAGCACCCGGTCAAAGCTTTGGGCGCGTCGCTTGGCCCATTTGTCGCCGTCCACCGTCAGATGCCGCTCGACGTTGTGCACGCCGGCGCGTCGCAGGCGGCGCGTCGCACCTTCCAGCCGCGTCTCGCTCACGTCGCAGGCCACGATGTGGCCGCGGTTTTCCATCGTCGCCGCGATGGCCAGCGTCTTGCCGCCGGCGCCGGCGCACCAATCGGCCACCCGCATGCCAGGAGCGGCCCCCACCAAATGCGCCACCAACTGGCTGCCCTCGTCCTGGATTTCCACCGCGCCGGTCTGGAACGCGGCGCCGGAGGTGACCGCGCGACGATGCGCCACGCGCAGCCCCCAGGGGGAGTAGGGCGTCGGTTCGGCCTCGATCCCCTCTGCGAGCAGGGCGGCGCGTGCCTCGTCCATGGTGGTCTTGAGCAGGTTTATCCGCAGGTCGAGCGGGGCGGGTTCGCCCAGGGCCGCCATCTCGGTGAGCAGTTCGTCGCCGAAGCGGTCCTGGAGGGCCGCCAGGATCCAGTCTGGGATTTCCAGGCGCACCGAATCGGACATGCTTGGGTGGTCCAGCGTGCGGCCGGCGAGCGGGCGCAACACGTCGCGTTCGGCCCCGGCCAGCGGCGCAGGCGCGAACTGGCCGCCGGCAAACCCCTGCTCCACCCCCTCCATGGTCCAGCCGTCCAGCAGCAGGCTGGCGCCCACCAGCAGCCGTGCAGCCGGATGCGCGCCGGCCCGCGCCAGCCACCAGCCCAGCCGCCGTCGTGCCCGCAGCACGGTCCAAACACGGTCGGAGACGGCGCGCCGGTCGCCCGATCCGATGAAACGGCGGGCGCGAAAAAAATCGTTGGCGACGGCGTCGGCGGGCTTGCGGCCGGAGGAGTCGATTTGTTCGAGCAGGTCGATGGCGGCGGCCAGGCGGGCGGCGGGGGTCATGCGCCAGCCTAGCACGTGGGGCCGGGGGTGCGCGCGTGGGTTGGGGGAACGGCAAGCGGTCCTTTTTGGAAAAGGACCAAAACTTTTGGCAATTATATACCTCGCACCACAAGCTCAAAATGTGGTGTCGGGGCGGGTCAAGGCTCATCGGCCTTTGTCTGCTTCTCCGAGGCTTGATTGTCCGACGCGTGGCGAGGCGCTGGCTTAGCGGTCAGGAGTTTTCGCATCACATCATCAAAGGGGGTGGCCTCCTCTTCATGGTCGGATAGACCGGACACTGGCGGCTTACTGGGATTGGGCAATCAGTCTCTCCATCGTGAGTGGAAACATTGAAAATGCAACTGGGGGCGCTCCAACAGACAGCAAAGCCAAATCTGCAGACTTCCAAGCTTGTTTATCGTCATAAACAATAAATTGGTGCATTTTAGAAGATTTTGAAGCTTTAACGTCCATGTGAGAGACTACTGCTGAGTTAATAGAGGAAGCATCTGGAAGCACGGCATCTAAAACAACTACTATGCTTTCACGAACGCGAAAAAGGTAATCAAACGTGTGTAGTTTATTTGATGCTCCAGGCAAGTGTGCCTTTCGCTGCAATGCATCGCGAAAGTGCCTGTCTAATATTATGTCCAAATCACTGCGAAAGTCAAAAGGCACTTCTGGCTTGAAGTGTCTCAAAAGCGCATAAGATGCTTCTCTAGAAACTTCTGCTATTTCGGTAATTGCTCCGGTCACTTCTTCTGTTTCCACGTGCGCAAGATATAACCAACCTGCTTTAGAAACACTTACATCCGTGCCTCTTACATGGTCGGTCAAAAAGCGCGGTCCAGCATGACCCAAGTATCCTGCTTCGGACAATGTTTTCGCTGCACCACCACCATCTGAGATGACAAACGAACGCTTTCCTCCTTCGACAAAAACTTGAACCATTGAATTTGACGGGTAGGTGTTAAGAGTAGGCACTACGAGGCTGTTACCATCCGCGTAGGGCGCGGTGAAATTTGCAATTTCACTAAGCAAACTGTCGTAGTTGGTCGTCAGAAAACGAGTCATAGGATCGTGTCTCTTGTGGGTAACGCAGGAACATCCATTCCAAGGACCCGTATATTTGCCGTGTCACAAAAATGGCGAAAGTTACTCTCAAACGAGCGGATTGTTTCGGGAACAGGAACTGCAAACTCAAGTGTCGGCGGTCCTGATGCGAACGCACAAAGCATTCGGTTATCAGCCCAACGGTGAAAGTGTGGCCCAAATATCCAGCCCATGTCTATCTCCGGTGGTGTCGCCACACGTTTCACCTTGTGGTTACGATGCCTGTCATGTGTTGAAAAGTCAAGTCTAGCAATGGTAACTCCAAGTATTAGGTTAATATGAAATTCCACGGTTGTACTTCTTGGATAAGCGTCAACAGACAATTTTAATCCAGTTCCCACTCCGTCTAATTCGAGTAGTGCAAGCCAGCGCTGGCATCCCTCGTGAGGTCCCACCGTCCATCCTGGCAAGCCAGCAATGCGTTTGGTGGCCAGCATTAGCTTGTCTAATCTGTCGCGAAACGGCGAAGGTTTAGCGTCTCTCGCCGCACTCACACTACGCGACTGCACCAGTCCGCCGATATGTGAGGCGCTTCCCCTCAGCCTGAATCAGCGCGATGTTCATGCGGCGTGTATCGTCGATCCCAAAGCGCACACGGTTGTTATAGCGGAAGTCATATTCAGCGAGGTAGCGGTGCAGATGGTCCTCGCCGCAATGCTGGTAGATGCCCTTAAAGCCGCGCTTGAAGATGGAGAAGAACCCTTCAACCGTGTTTGTGTGAGCCTCGCCGCGCACGTATTCATCCGCGCCATGGTTGACCGACTGGTGATCCGTAAACTCGCGACCGATGCCCATATAGAGGCGGCTTTCGTCCGTCATCAGCTTGCTCTCACGGCGGACGTTTTTGCGCACGATCGGGGCTACGGTGCCGATGGTGGCGCTTTCGACGTGGAAGCTGCGGGCCTCGCCGTTGCGCTCTACCAGCGTAACCACGGTGCGCTTGTGCCCATGGCCGCGACGGGCGACGGTGCCAGCCTTGCGGCCGATGTAGGTTTCGTCCGCTTCCACAACCTGCCCAGCGCCCCCAATCGGGGCGAACGTCCCGGTGCGCATAGCTTCGCGGATGCGATGGGTAAGAAACCACGCCGTCTTGTAGGTCACGTCTAAGGTGCGCATAAGCTGGTGCGAGCTGATGCCCTTCTTGGAAGAGCAAAGCAGGTAAGCGGCCAGCAACCACTTATGGAGCGGAATGTGGCTGGCCTCGAACACGGTGCCAACTTTCACAGTAAAGTCCTTGCGGCACTCTTTGGAGGCGCAGCGATACTTGCCGGGGCGCTTCGTCGAGTACGCTTTGCCCACCTCACCGCAATGCGCACACACGGCACCGGACGGCCAGCGAAGCGCCTCAAGGTAGGCGCGGGCGGCGTCTTCATCGTGAAAGTGTGGGGCAGAGAGCTTCGACATGGCGGCTGGCCTCGGTTGGTAGGCAAACCCTACCCCTTGGGCCTTGTGGCGTCAAGTATATAATAGCCAAACTTTTTGGTTATTGGGGGTCGTCTGGAAGATCGCGGGGTTTTTAGCTTTCTTGACGATAGTTTGGGGCTTCTCGGGTGATCGCCACGTCGTGCACATGGCTCTCGCGTAGTCCCGCCCCGGTGATGCGGCGGAATTGCGTGTTGGTGCGCAGCTCGGCAATCGTTGCGGCGCCGGTGTAGCCCATGCCGGCGCGCAAGCCGCCAACCAACTGGTGCACCACGCCGCTCATCGGCCCCTTGTAGCCGACACGGCCCTCGACACCCTCCGGCACCAGCTTCAAGCTATCAGTGATCTCCTGCTGGAAATACCGGTCGGCGGAGCCGCGGGACATCGCCGCGATGCTGCCCATGCCGCGATAGGATTTGTAGGACCGGCCCTGGTACAGAAAAACCTCGCCGGGCGCCTCGTCGGTGCCGGCGAGAAGGCTGCCGATCATCACGCTCTCCGCGCCGGCGCCGATCGCCTTGACGATGTCGCCGGAGGTGCGGATGCCGCCATCGGCGATGCTGGGCACGTCGCGCTCCCGGCAGGCGGCCGCCGTCTCCATCACGGCGGAGAACTGCGGCACGCCCACGCCCGCCACCACGCGCGTCGTGCAGATGCTGCCAGGGCCGATGCCGATCTTCACGCAGTCCGCCCCCGCATCGATCAGCGCCAGCGCCCCCTCGGGCGTCGCAACGTTGCCCGCCACCACCTGCACGGCGTTGGACAGACGCTTGATGCGGTCCACCTGGGCCAGAACGCCCTGGCTGTGGCCGTGCGCGGTATCGACCACGATCACGTCGACCCCAGCCGCAATCAGCGCCTCCGCGCGCGCCTGCCCGTCATCGCCGACCCCGGTCGCTGCCGCCACGCGCAGACGGCCGAGCTCGTCCTTGTTGGCCAAGGGATGCGCCTGCGCCTTGTCCATGTCCTTGACCGTCACCAGGCCCACGCAGCGGAACGCCTCGTCCACCACAAGCAGCTTTTCGATGCGGTGATGGTGCAGCAGCCAGCGCGCCTCGTCGGGTCCCGGATTGCCCGTCACCGTCACGAGTTTTTCGTGCGTCATCAGCTCGCGCACCGGGATGTTCGGGTCGGTGGCGAAGCGCACGTCGCGGTTGGTCAGGATGCCGACCAGACGGCCATCGGCCTCCACCACGGGAATGCCGCTGATGCGCCACTGCGCCATCAGCGCGCGCGCGTCCGCCAGCGTCTGCTCCGGCCGGATGGTGACCGGGTTGACCACCATGCCCGACTCGAATTTCTTTACCGAGCGGACCTGAGTCACCTGCTCATCCACCGTCAGGTTCTTGTGGACGACGCCGATCCCGCCCTGCTGCGCCATGGCGATCGCCATCGGCCCCTCGCTGACGGTGTCCATCGCTGCAGCGAGCAGCGGGATGTTGAGCGATATGCTGCGCGTCAGGCGGGTGCGGGTGTCGGTGCGGCCGGGCAGAACCTGGGAGTAGGCCGGCACCACCAGCACGTCGTCGAACGCCAGAGCCTCGGCGATGCGGTTTGCGGATTGGCCGGCAGGCTGGATGGTGTCGGGCGCCATGGCGCTCAATAGGCGCGCGCAACGCTCGTCGCAACGTCAGGCGCCTAGCGGGCCGTCCTCCCCAGGCGCGTCGGCAATCAATACGGACGTTTCCAGCACCAGCTCGGAACGCTTGGGCAGGTCTGCCAGGTCGCGCAGGCCGAACTGGGTCAGGAACGCGTGCGTGGTCGCCCACAGGGTAGGGCGCCCCGGCACGTCGCGATGGCCGGCGGGCCTGATCAGAGCGCCTTCCAGCAGCACGTCCAGAGTCGCCTGGCTGAGCGCCGCGCCGCGTATCTCCTCGATCTGCGCGCGGGTGACCGGCTGGTGCCAGGCGATGATGGCCAGCGTCTCCATTGCCACGCGCGGCAACCGGCGCGGGCGGGAGATCACGCGGGTCAGCCGGCCCGCGAGATCCGGCGCGGTGCGAAACTGCCAGCCGCCGCCGGTCTCCGCCAGCGTAACGCCGCGGCCGGCATAGAGCGCCTGCAGAGCGTGCAGGACGCCCTCGGCATCGGCGTCCTCCGGCAGGAGGCCGGCGAGCTGGCGCGCCGGCACCGGATCGGCGGATGCAAAGATCAGCGCCTCGGCGAGGCGCACATGCTCCTGGTCGGCCGCGCTCAAGACGGCTCCTCCCTGAGGCGCGAAAGCAGGATCGGCGCGAAGGCGGCATCCTGGCGCAGCCGTATCTGGCCGCCGCGCGCCAGCTCCAGAGAGGCGATGAGCGTGCTCGCCACAGCGGCCCGGTGCTCCTGCCCGGACAGCGCGCCGGGCAAGAACAACTCCAGAGTGGCCCAGCCGGGCACGCTGCCGAGCGTCGCCGTCAGCCGCGCCAGCGCGTCCTGCACCGTCCAGAAACTCAGCTGCCTGGGGTGGTAGGCGATGCGCGCGCGGGCGCGGCGCTGCGCATCGACATAGGCGCGCAACAGGCCGGGCAGGTCGGCACGCAGGCGGGTGCGGTCTGCCGTCACGTGAAATTCCGGCGCGCCGCGGGCAAACACGTCGTGGCCCATCACCGGCCGGGCGTTCAGCCAGGCGGCTGCCGCGCGCATGCGGTCCAGCTCGGCCAGCCGTGCGGCCAGGGCGTCGGCCGATTGCCCGCCTTCCGCCGCCTCCTCGGTCTCCGGCGGCAGCAGCAGACGCGATTTCAGCCAGGTCAGCCAGGCCGCCATGACCAGCCAGTCGGCCGCCAGCTCCAGCCGGACGCGCACCGCGTTCTCCACGATGGCAAGATACTGCTCGACCAAGGACAGCACCGAGATCCTGGCCAGGTCGATCTTCTGGGCGCGCGCGAGGTCGAGCAGCAGGTCCAGAGGACCGTCGAAACCGTCCAGCGAGACCAGCAGTGTGTCCTGGCTGGCCTCAGCCGTCACCGACGGACACGCCGACGAAAGAGAGAAGGTGGTCGTAGACCCAGCCGACCGCCGGCTCCAGAGTGCTGCCGAGCGGATCGAACTGGTAGCCGGCCTGCTGCAGCAGCGCGGGACCCGCCACCAGGATCAGCACGAACAGGATGCCGTAGCGCTCCATTCCGGCCCAGGCGCGCGCCAGGCGCAGCGGCAGGATGCCCACCGCGATGCGCCCGCCATCGAGCGGCGGAACAGGCACCAGGTTGAACAAGCCGAGCACCAGGTTCAGCACGATGAACGCGTCGATGGCCGACAGCCAGCCCGGCGAAAGGTGCCGGAAGCGCAGCGAGCAGGCCGCCAGAAAGGCAAGCGAGAAGTTCATCAGCGGCCCGGCAATGGCGACCAGGGCCATCATCTGCCGGGGATAGCGGAACCGGCTCGGATCCACCGGCACAGGCTTGGCCCAGCCGAACATGAACAGCACGCGCCCGACCGTCAGCAGCTGGCTGGCCAGCAGCACGCCGGGCAGGATCAAGGTGCCGAACCGGTCCACGTGGCGCAGCGGGTTTGGCGAGAGGCGGCCGGCGGACCGCGCCGTGGTGTCGCCCAACGCCAGCGCCGCGTAGCCATGCGCCAGCTCGTGCAGGATGATGGCGGTCGCTGCGAGCAGCACGGAGACGGCGATCTGCTGCACCAGGCCAAGGAGATGCCCGTTCATGCCAGCAGCGCTACCCGCTCGCAGGCGAGCGCGTCAGCGTCGAGGGGCTGGCGCGCGCGCGCCGCGTGGTCCCGGGCGGCGGCAAGCCGGGCCAGGCAGGCTTGGGTGGCGTCGGGGATGCTGGACAGCACGTCACGGCTGTCCTCGATCGCGCCGGAGCAGTGCAGCGCCACGTCGCAGCCGGCGGCAAGCGCGCGAGCCGCCCGCTCGCCAGGGCTGCCGGACAGCGCGCCCATAGCAAGATCGTCGGTGACCAGCACGCCCTGAAAGCCGATCCTGCCGCGTATGACGTCGCCGATGATGGCCGCGCTGTGGGTTGCCGGGTGCATATCGCGGCGTGTGTAGCGTATATGCGCCGTCATCAGCCAGGGCAGGCGGCGGTTGTGGACGAACGGAACCAGGTCCGCCTCGTCCACGTCGTCCAGGCTCGGCAGGGAGAGGTGGCTGTCTGCCCTGGCTCGGCCATGCCCTGGCGCGTGCTTGCCGACGGGCTGGACGCCGCCTGCCAGCATTCCCTCGGCAAACGCCGCGCCGAGCTCTGCCACCTCGGCCGGATCGTCGGACAACGCGCGGTCGCCGATCACGTCGTGGCCGTCTGCGGAGGCCACGTCCAGCACGGGCGCCGCGACGACGTCGAAGCCCGCCGCCGCGCAGTCGAGTGCGATGAGCGCGCCTGTCAGCCACGCGGCCCGCGCGCTGCGCAGCGCGCGGGCAGGCGGGTGCGCATGCCAGCCGGGCGGACGTAGCCGGGCCACGCGTCCGCCCTCCTGGTCCACCATCAGCAGCCCGTGCGCGGGCAGGCAGGCCCGTAGCTCCGCCACCAGGCAGGCGAGCTGCACGGGATCATCAATGTTGCGCGCGAAAAGTATGACGCCAAGCGCCCGTTGCAGCAGACGGGCCTCGTCCCCGGTGAGAGACAACCCCGACACGCCGACGATGGCAGGCCTCACGGCCGAATCATGCCCTGCTGACCAGTCGTCCGACCGGCCCGGGCAGACGACCAGCATGCAGAAACCGGACAGTTGCCGCCTTGCGACAGGCCCTGCACCAGCGATCACGACGCTGGTGGGAACAGCGATCATCGACCCGGCGCGCATCGCCGAACATCGGACCTGCCGCAAGAATGCCCATCAACGGCCGGTCCATGCACCACCCTCGCCTGCATGGGCCATTTCTAGGCTGGGCACGCTCGATACTCCATCGATGGCATCGCCTTGGGCGTGACTACCACGGACGTTGTACTCCTCTGTGGTGCCACGTGCGAGCTTGGATACTGCAGGAGCGATGCAGCGCAAAGCGCCCTGCAACTTAAGAGCTGCCAAAGAACTTCGGCCACAACCCTCCAAGCAGGGATTGCTGCCGCCGAGCTGCGCAGCCTTGCCATGTCGGACAGCGCTGGTGTGGACGCCCAAAGCTTCGAGAACGACCGTCTCGCGGCCGTGTAGAGGCGATTATGCAGTCGAGGATGACCGCCTCGGGCAGCCTTACAGACTCAAGGCCACAATACAGCCTGTAATGTAACGGATTTGCTATTACAACGATTACCGTTTCGGTTAAATTTCAAGTTGTGCAGACAGGTTCAGCAACGCGCATCGAGGGACACGACAGCATCCACGACCCAAGATGCAGGCTAAAGATGCGCAGCTAGCCTTATTACAACCATTGTCGAGCACACAACATTTTTGATACAGTATAAATTGTGCAATCTACAGTTGTTGAACACTGCAATAAATCGAGTTATAAAATTGCTCTTGCAGTCACGAGTTTTAATCAGCAGTCTGCATTCGCTACTTGCCCGGTATAACTCACGTCTGCTTCGACAGACCGGGCGCGCTTCTTTACCAGCCTTGCACGGACGGGCTGAGGGGGCGTGCTGAGTTCAATAGAGTATTGGAGGGTTCGATATGGATGTGGAACCTGAGGTCTCGGTTGTGATCCCCGCCTTCAATGCCGAGGATTACATCGAGGCGGCTGTCGTTTCCGCGTGCGCGCAATCACTGTCCAACATCGAGATCATCGTCGTGGACGATGCCTCAACCGATCGGACACTAGAGATATTGTTCGGTCTTGCAGCCGCGGACCACCGGATTCGCGTGGAGCAGATGCATGTCAATAGCGGCCCCGGAGCTAGCCGAAACAGGGGCATCGCGGTCGCGCGGGGTGCATGGGTGGCGCTGCTTGACGCCGACGACCGGTTCGAAAGGAACAGGCTGGAGGTGCTGCTGTCGCTGGCAAGCCTCCAGGACGCGGACGTCGTTGCCGACAACGTGGCGCTGCACGTCGATGGTCGGGACAGCCTACACAGGATCATCCCTGAAGGGCATATGCCGGTACCGAAGTATCTGAGCTTCCAAGAATTCATTGAAGGGGCCGTTCAAGACCTCAAGGCACCGAAGCGCGTCAACTACGTGTTCATGCACCCGATCTTCCGCCTCAGCTTCCTGCTGGCTCATCAGATCGGCTATGACGAGAGGACCCGCAATGGTGAGGACCTCTTGTTATACATCGATTGCTTTCTTGCTGGAGCGAAGTGGTTCGTCACACCTGAGGCAATGTATCTGTATTCGATCCGGGAAGGTTCGCTTACCGACACGATGTCGGTCGATGACTCGCGGCACATCGTCTATAGAATGCGGAGCCTTCTGCGGGACCCGCGTGTGTCGAACGATCGTGGCCTGACGTCGTCGATCCGGAGGCACTGGCGCTCGATGGCCCTGGCCTATTATTTCTGGACTTTCAAGGCCGCCTTCAGCGGCGCCGATTACAGGCGCGTCGTCCGCACGCTGTTCTGCGACAAGATCTCCGCGGCGTTCATCGCGCGCGAACTCGTCGTCCGGGCACCCGGCTTCTGCAAGAAGCTCGTCAGCAGGCAAGCTTGAGTCAGGACGTCGCCAGCAGCCCGAGGTCGCCAGCAGCCCAAGCACGTTTGTAGCGTCCCTGACCGTGTCGGGGCATCCTCGCTGAGAGCGCGAAGCCGTCCACATCGTCGTGCGGCTGTTCGGTTTGCGCTCGTGGGCAGGCCTGTCATACGCGAAGACCGAACCATGAGCCCTCGACACCCTGCTCAGGAGGTCGAAACCAGGCAGTCGCCCCCCTTGGCGCGGACCTTGCCGCAGAACGCGCCGGCGGCCTCCGGCGTGGCGAAACCGCCGGTGCGCAACCGATAGACGGTGTGGCCGGCGATCTGGGCGCGCGTGACCTCCGGCCGGTGTCCGTCGAACAGGCCCGGTATCTTTTCGGCCAGCTTGCCCCAATCCTGCTCGGCCGTCTGCTGGTTCTCGAAGGCTGCAAGCTGGATCATGACGCGGTGCGGGTCGGCGCCTGAGGCAGGCATCGCCTGGGTCGCGGACGCTCGCTGCAGGGCGGGCGCCGGCGCGGTTGGCGCGGGTGCCGGCACGGCCGCCGGTGCCGCACGTAAACCGGCAGCCGTCACGGAGCGGGATTTGGCGCGTAACGCCCGTATGGCGGGTTTTTCCGCAGCCGGCGCGAGCGCCTCCACGCCGCCCGCACCGTCATCGGACCCGGCCACCTTCATCCCGCCGGGGTCGAGCGGCTTGACCCGCACCGGACCCTGCACTTCGATGATCGGAACGCCGCGATGGGCGTGTGGCGTCAGGCTGACCGCGCCGATGATCAGGGCAACCAGCCCGCCCAGGCCGGCTGCCACCAGCGCCATCCGCTTCATGTCGGGGTCCATGCCGGACTGCGCTTCCGGCCGGTAGGAGGGCCGGCTGAAGTTCTGCGTGATCGGCGGTACGGTCGGCATGGCGTTCCCCAACGAAATCTCCTCTACCGCATCTCTTCGACGGGCATCACACCCGCGACGGCAAGACCGGACCGCAGCACGGACGCCACAGCCGCCACCAGGGCCAGCCGGGCCAGCGTCTCCACCGGCCGGCTACCCTGGAGGAACCGCAACGCCGCGTCCTCATTTCCGCGGTTCCATAGCATATGAAAGTCGGCTGCCAAGTCATACAGAAAAAACGCTATTCGGTGCGGTTCACGCGCTGTCGCGGCACTTTCCACCACGCGCGGCCATTCGATCATCCGCCGCAGCACCGCCAGTTCCGGTTCGGCGCAGAGGCTGGCCAGGTCGGCCGAGGCCAGCACCGTGGGCGTCACCGACGCCTCCCCCAGCATCACGGCGGCCTGCCGCAGCACGGAGCGGCAGCGCGCATGCGCATACTGCACGTAGAACACCGGATTTTCGCGCGTTTTCGCGACGGCCAAGTCCAGGTCGAACTCCATCTGGGCGTCCGGCTTGCGCGTCAGCATGATGAAGCGCACGGCGTCTCGCCCCACCTCGTCGATCAGGTCGCGCAGGGTGACGAAGCTGCCGGCCCGCTTGCTCATCCGCACCGGCTGGCCGCCGCGCAGCACGTGCACGATCTGGCACAGCACCACGTCCAGCGTTTCCCCGTGGTCGGCCACCGCGCGCACGGCGGCCTTCATCCGCTGCACGTAGCCGCCGTGGTCGGCGCCCCACACGTCGATCATGATCTGGGCGCCGCGCGCCGCCTTGTCGGCATGGTAGGCGATGTCGTTGGCGAAATACGTGTTGTTGCCGTCGGATTTCTGCAGCGGCCGGTCGACGTCGTCGCCGAACCGCGTGGCCCTGAACAGGGTCTGCGGGCGCGGCTCCCAATCCTCGGGCATTCTGCCTTTCGGCGGCTCCAGCACGCCCTGGTAGATCAGGTCCTTGGCCCGCAACGCCTCGACCGCCCGGTCCGCCGCCCCGCCGTCCAGCAGCGCGCGCTCGGAGGTGAACACGTCCTGCACCACGCCGAGGGCGGCCAGATCCTCCCTGATGGACTGGAGCATCCTTGCTATCGTCAGGTCGCGCACGGCGTCCAGCCACACCGAGGGCGCCGCCGGCGTCGCGTCCGCCTCCGCCAGGCTCTTGCCATGCACGACCGCCAGCTCGTTGCCGACAGGCACCAGGTAGTCGCCGCGATATTGCAGGCCGCCGGGCACGATGGCGGCAAAATCATCCTCGGTCAGCGCGGTGCCGATCGCCTGCAGGTAGCGCCAGTAGGCGGCCCAGGCGAGGGCTGCCACCTGTGCGCCGGCGTCGTTGATGTAGTATTCCTTGGTGACGGCATAGCCGGCCTTGCCCAGCAGGTTGGACAGCGCGTCCCCCACCACCGCACCCCTGCAATGGCCGATATGCATCGGGCCGGTCGGGTTGGCGGAGACGTACTCCACGTTCACCCGCACGCCCTGCCCGATCGTGCTGTCACCATAGGCTTCCCGGGCGCGGAGGATGACCGGCACCTGCGCGCGCAGCACGGACGGCGCCAGGCGCAGGTTGATGAAGCCCGGGCCTGCGACGCCCGCCTCCTCGATTCCTGAGTCCGCGCGTCCGGCGGCGAGCGTGCAAGCGAGGGCGCCTCCAAGCTCGGCAGGCTTGCGGCCGGCCTGCTTGGCCGAGACCATCGCCGCGTTGGTCGACATGTCGCCGTGGGCGGGGTCGCGCGACGGCGTCACTTCGACGCGCGCCGCCAGCTCTTCTGGCAGGTCCGGCATCTCGAGCCGCAGCGCAGCCAGGACATGGGCGCGCATGTCGGCAAACAGGTTCTCGGTCACAAAGACGTCCTTGGCGATGACGGGTGCGATGCACTCTAAGGCTTGCAGGCCGTAGTAACAGCGGAGCAGGGTGACGTCATAGGGCGGACGAGGTTGGCGGAACCCACAATCCCCTTGCGCCCTATGTCATACCAATCGGCCTTGAGATCGACGTACCCAAACCGAAGGCAAGTCCTTCTTCTTTGCAAAAAAGAAGCAAAAACCTCTGTTCGGCCGCCAGCACGGTGGCGCAGGCCGTGGACGCCTCGTATGGCAGCCTGAAATGGCTGACCACGCGACGCGACCAGCGGCCTGCGGTCGACATCACCTCGGTCGGTCTCCTGCACGCGCTGCGCCAGGAGAACTGAGTTTACCTCGACGCCAGCGCCATCGTGCCCTGGTCAAACAGCATGGCCCGAGTGAGGGTTCACCCATGCTCGGACAGGTCGGTCAGGCGCCGGTACTCCTCCTGGGCGAACCGGTCCGTCATCCCCGCCACGTAATCGCATACGACGGACGCTGCCTGGGCCGGCTGGCCCTCGCCCGCCTGCGCGCGCCAGCCGTCCGGCAGGGTGGACGGGTCGGCATGCAGCAGCCCGAACAGCTCTTCGGTCATCCGCCTCGCCTTGGCCGTCATCCGGTTCACCCGCCAATGCGCATACATGCGGGCGCGCAAAAACTCCTTGATCGCGTGGTTGGCATCCGCCATCCGCGGCGAGAACCCCACCACCGGTTTTTTCGCCCGGCGTATCCGGTCGGCATCGCCCGGGTCCAGCGCCGCCAGACGCTGCCTGGTCTCGTCGACCAGGTCGCTCACCAGCTCGTGGATGACGCGCCGTATCGTCTCCGGGCGCAGGCGCTGCGGCGGCACGTCCAGGCTGGCGCGCCGAGCTTCCGCCAGAGCCGCGCCCACGACCGGCAAATGGGCGATCTCGTCGAAGCCGAACAGGCCGAAGCGCATGCCGTCATCCAGGTCGTGGCTGTGATAGGCGATGTCGTCCGAAAGCGCGGCCACCTGCGCCTCCGCGGATGCGTGCGTGCCCAGCATCAGGTCGTGGCGGGCGTTGTAGGCGGCGATGTAGGCAGGCGGCTTGGACAGCGGACCGTTATGCTTGACCAGGCCCTCCAGCGTCTCCCAGGTCAAGTTCAGCCCGTCGAAGGCGGCGTAGCGCGCCTCAAGCCGCGTCACCACGCGCAGCGTCTGCGCGTTGTGGTCGAAGCCGCCATACGGCTTCATGCGTGCGTTCAGCGCGTCCTCGCCGGCATGGCCAAAGGGCGGGTGGCCCAGATCATGCGCCAGCGCCAGTGCCTCGGTCAGGTCCTCGTCCAGCCGCAGCGAGCGTGCGACGGAGCGGGCGATCTGCGCCACCTCCAGGCTGTGGGTCAACCGTGTGCGGTAGAAATCGCCCACGTGGTTGACGAACACCTGCGTCTTGTACTGCAGCTTCCGAAACGCCGAGCTGTGAATCACACGGTCGCGGTCGCGCTGCCACGGGCTGCGGGAGGAAGCCTCCGGCTCGTGGTGCAGCCGCCCGCGCGAGGTTGCCGCGTGCACGGCGTAGGGAGCGAGGTCCATATCAGTCGTCAGCTTTCAGCCGTCGGTCGCCGCAGGGCATGGCATAACGGTTCCGGCCTTACTATGTTCAGTCGATGAGCTTTCAAGTGACCGACCGGGCGTTGGACCGGGTTGCCGAGATCGTGGCTGCCGAGGGGCGCCAGGCGGCGCTGCGGGTGGCGGTGCTCGCCGGCGGATGCAGCGGGTTCCAGTACAAGTTCGACCTGGACGAGGCGACGCACCCCGACGACCTGGTCATCGAACGCGGGCCGGCCCGCGTGGTGGTGGACCCGACCAGCCTCGATTTGCTGGCCGGCGCCGAGCTGCACTACGCCGACGAGCTGATGGGCAGCTATTTCAAGATTCAGAATCCGAACGCGACCAGCTCTTGCGGGTGCGGGACCAGCTTTTCGATCGATTGATCCCGCCCCTTGTAGGGCGGAAAAGCGAAGCGCGTTCCGCTGGACCACGCCCAAGATCAGCCGTCTCCCGGCGTCTTTCATTCGAGAGAGCTTGGCTATAGCGTCATAAACCTACGCGGCCCGTTCCAGCACCGGATTTACTCAGATGCCATCTTAAGGGCGCAAGCATAACCGGCTTCTGCAAGTGCGGCTGTCATAGCTTCGTTGTGAAGCCGACGCTGTAGGCCAAACCGTTATTTTCTGCTGTTGCAAAAGGGGGAATGGCTTTCCACTCTTACTCGGTCCATAGAAATCTCATTTTACAGCCGGCTCCCTACAATTCTTATATGGCTCCAGAGGCAAAGTTGCGCGCGTGAAGATCGCCACCTGGAACGTCAACGGCAGCCGGGCGCGGGAACACAACATCGTCCGCTGGCTGGAGGCCGAAAAGCCCGACCTCCTGCTGATGCAGGAAATCAAGTGCGAGGCGGCCAGCTTCCCGCCCGTCTTCGCAGAACTCGGCTGGCACAGCGCAATCGTAGGCCAGAAAGGGTTCAACGGCGTCGCTGCACTCGCAAGGTCGCCGTTGGACGTCAGGCTCACCGGCCTGCCCGGTCTGCCGGACGACGACACCCAGGCGCGCTACCTGGAGGTGGATTTTCAGGGCATCCGCATCGGCAACCTCTATCTACCGAACGGCAACTCCAACGGCGATGTCGGCTATCAATACAAGCTGCGCTGGATGCGGGCCTTGAGCGCGCACGCGGAGTCCCTGTTGGACCAGGACGTGACGCTGATCCTGGCCGGTGACTACAACGTCTGCCCAGAGGACGTCGATTTCTCCCCGGGCGTGCTGGGGCCGGACGACGCGCTGGTGCGCCCCGAGACGCGCGCGCTCTACTGGGCGATGATCTGGGCGGGACTGACCGACGCGGTGCGCGCGATTAAGCCGGAGGGACCCTGCTACACCTTTTGGGACTACCAGGCAGGCTGCTGGCAACGCGACCGCGGCCTGCGCATCGACCACGCGCTGCTGTCCCCCACCGTCGCAGAACGCTTGCTGTCCGCCACGCCCGACCGGGCGGCCCGCGGCGAGGACACCCCGTCCGACCACGTGCCGCTCGTGATCACCCTCTCCTGAACCGATGCGCTTCTGGGGTTCCTGACCCCAGTGGGGTTTCAGGGCGATCGCCCCTAGCCTTGCCGACTGAGCCCAACCGCATCCCGCGTCCTCGGCCGCTTGGCACGACAGGCATCGCTGCAATAGCGCACCTCGTCCCACACCTTCTTCCATTTCTTGCGCCAGGCGAACGGGCGCCCACAGGTCGCGCAGATCTTGGTCGGCAGCTCGGCCTTCTTCCCCATCTTCGCGCGCGCTCAGACGGTGCGAACGCGCAACACGCCGTCATCGCCGCGCGCCTGGTGCAGCTCGCCGAGCACACGCATGTGGTTGACGTGCGCCAATGTCTCGCCGAACGCAAAGCCCAGCTGGTGGCTGTCCATCTGGCGCTTGAACAGCACCGGCAGCAGCGCGGCGGCCGTCTGCGGCTCGTTGCGTGCCGCCTCGGCGAGCAGCGCGCACCGCCCGGCATGGTGGCGCGCCAGCTCGTCCGCCCGCACGTGCAGCCCGGTGAACGGGAGGTTATGGCCCGGCAGAACCAGCGTGCCCTCCGCGACGCACGCGCCCAGCTCCTCAAGCGACGCCAGGTACTCGCCCAGCGGATCGGCGTTCGGCTCCATCGCCTGCACCGAGATGTTGGGCGATATGCGGGCCAGCACTTGGTCGGCCGCCAGCAGCACGCCGTCGGCCGCGCAATGGAGCATAGCCTGTTCCGGCGCGTGGCCGCCTCCCGTGAACACGGTGAAATCCCGCCCGCCGATGCGGACCACGCCGCCAGCCGCCAGCCGCTCGTATTGGTCGGGCAGACCGGTGATCATGCGCAGGTAGCCGTGCCCCTCGCCCGCCACGCGCGCGCCGCGGTCCGGCGTCAGCCCGTGCTCGGCGTAGAACGGCGTGCGCGAGGCGGGCGCACCGAGCTGCAGCATGCGCGTCATCAGCATCTCGGTCCGCGGCATCCATAGCGGGCACGCGAACCGCTCCGTCAGCCAGCCGACCAGACCCACGTGATCCGGATGGAAATGCGAGCAGATCACCCGTGAAAGGCGCTGCCCGTGCAGCGGCCCGGACAGGGCGGCCTCCCACGCCGCCTTCGTGGCATCGATGCCGAGCCCGGTATCGAAAGCCGCCCAGCCGCCGTCATCCTCCACGAGATAGACGTTGACGTGGTCGAGCAGGAACGGCAGGGCGAAGCGCATCCACAGGATGCCGGGCGCCACCTCCATGGCCGCGCCGGGCTCGGGCGGCTCGTCGAACGGGAAAACGATGCCGGGTAAAGGCGCCTTGGCGAGCATGGCTGGACCCTACGGATCGCTGCAGGGCGGCACAAGCTGGGCCGGCTGTGCACGGCGCGCCCGACCCAGCCGCTTCTAGCGGACGCCGGTGGATGCTATAGCCCCGCGCCCATGGACGACCTTGCTCCTCCCAACCCCGCTCTGCTGCCGGCCGGCCTGCGCGACCTGCTGCCGCACGAGGCGCAGACCGAAGCGGCATCCGTGGAGAGGGTGATGGCGGTCTTCGCCAGCCACGGCTACGCGCGAGTCAAACCGCCGCTGATGGAGTTCGAGGATGGCATGCTCGCCGGCGCGGGTGCTGCCACCGCCGACCAGATCTTCCGCATCATGGACCCAGACAGCCACCGCATGATGGGGCTGCGCGCGGACATCACGCCGCAGGTGGCGCGCATCGCGGCCACCCGCCTGGCCGGCAGCCCGCGCCCGCTTCGCCTGTCGTACGCCGGCGAATGCATCCGCGTGCGGGGACAGCGTGATTCCGACCGACAGGTGATGCAGGCCGGCATCGAGATCATCGGCGCCGACAGCGCGGCGGCCGACGCGGAGGCGATGCTGGTGGCCGTCGAGGCGCTCGCGGCACTCGGCCTGGCGCGGCTCAGCCTCGATCTGACCCTTCCGATCCTGGTGCCGGCCTTGCTCGACGAGGCAGGCCTGGCCGCGCCGCGCCGCGCCGCGCTGGCACGCGCGCTGGACCGCAAGGACGCCGCTGCGGTGGGCGAGCATGGCGGCGCGCTCGCCCCCATGCTGACCGACCTGCTGCTTGCAGCGGGACCCGCGCCGGCGGCTCTCGCTGCGCTGCGCCGCGCCACCCTGCCCGCGCCGATGCACGCGCTGGCCGGGCGCCTGGCGGAAGTCGCCTCATTGCTCGGCGCCGAGGCGCCGCAGCTTCGGGTCACCATCGACCCGCTGGAGTTCCGCGGCTTCCGCTATCACACCGGCATCGCCGTCACCGTGTTCGCGCCCGGGCGGCACGAGGAGCTCGGGCGCGGCGGACGCTATTGGTCAGGCGGCGGGGAGCCCGCAACGGGAATGACCCTGTTCGCCGACGCTGTGCTGCGCGCCGCGCCGCCGCCGCCCGAGCTGCCTTCGATTCTCGTTCCCGTCGGCACGGACCCGGCCGCGGCGCGCGCGCTGCGGCCGGGTTTTGCGACCGTCGCTGCGCTGGGGCCGTGCGACGCCGAGGCGGAGGCGGCCCGGCTCGGCTGCTCGCACGTGCTGCGGGACGGCGTTCCGCATCCCCTGGCCGCCAGGTAACCGGCCCGATGGCAAACGTGGCGGTGATCGGCGCGCAATGGGGGGACGAGGGCAAGGGCAAGGTCGTCGACTGGCTGGCCAGCCGCGCCGACGTGGTGGTGCGCTTCCAGGGCGGCCACAATGCCGGCCACACGCTGGTCGTCGGCAATCAGACGTTCAAGCTGAGCCTGCTGCCGTCAGGGCTGGTGCGCGGCAAGCTCGGCATCATCGGCAACGGTGTTGTGGTTGACCCCGAAGCGCTGCTGGCCGAGATCGCGCGCGTGCAGGCGCAAGGGCTGGCGGTGACGCCGGACACGCTTCGCATCGCCGACAACGCGATTCTCATCTTGCCGCTTCACGGCGCGCTCGACCGTGCCCGCGAGGCAGCGCGCGGCGAGCAGAGGATCGGCACCACCGGCCGCGGCATCGGCCCCGCCTACGAAGACAAGGTGGCGCGTCGCGCCATCCGCGCCTGCGACCTGGCCGAAGCGGACACGCTGTCGCAGAAACTCGACGAGTTGCTGCTGCACCACAACACCTTGCTGCGCGGCCTGGGCGCCGAGACGTTCGAGAAGCAATCCCTGCTGGACGGTCTGCTGGCGGTGGCGCCCAAGCTGCTCCCGTTCATCGAACCGGTTTGGGAACGCCTCGACGCCCTGCGCCGGCAGGGCCGCCGCATCCTCTTCGAGGGCGCGCAGGCGGTGATGCTGGACGTGGACCACGGCACTTACCCGTTCGTCACCAGCAGCAACACGGTGGCTGCAACGGCGGCCAGCGGCGCCGGAGTCGGGCCATCCACGGTTGGCTTCGTGCTCGGCATCGCCAAGGCTTACACGACCCGCGTCGGCTCCGGCCCGTTTCCGACCGAGCTGACCGACAGGACCGGCCGGATGCTCGGCGAGCGGGGACACGAGTTCGGCACGGTGACCGGCCGCCCGCGCCGCTGCGGCTGGTTCGACGCGGCGATGGTGCGTCAGGCGGTCAAGGTGGGCGGCGTGCAAGGGCTGGCGCTGACCAAGCTGGACGTGCTGGACGGCATGGAGACGCTATGCATCTGCACCGGCTATGATATCGGCGGCACGCGCTACGCTTATCTTCCCGCCGCCCCAGGCGCGCAGGCGCTGGCCAGGCCGGTTTACGAGGCCATAGAGGGCTGGCGCGAATCGACGCGAGGGGCGCGGTCCTGGGCACAGCTGCCCGCAGCCGCAATCAAGTACGTCCGGCGGATCGAGGAGCTGGTGGAAGCGCCGGTAACCCTGCTGTCGACCAGCCCGGAGCGCGACGACACGATCATGGTGCGCGACCCGTTCCAGGATTGAGGGCATTCATCACTCATTAAACATCGTCGGGCATAGATGCGGCATGCCGGACGAAAACGGCGTTATCGCCACCTACTACCGCATCGACCCGTCCAAGCCCGCTCCGCCCCTGGTCGGCGGCCTGCGTGGCTTCACGGTGACCGACAGGCGCGATCCTGGTCAGCATCTGGTTGCAGTCGAAACACGGGCCGACCTGCCCTGCCGGCCGCGCATACCGATGACGCGCGGCAGCTCGCCGGTTCCGCATACCGTGCTGCCGGTCGATTACGGTCCAGGGCGCGACGCCGCTGGCAAGCCTGGCTGGTTCGTGGTGGGCGAAGGATGGTCCGGTTCGCCCGCAGCAGTGGGGCCGCAGCCGTGGCGCGAGTCCGACCTGATGGTTCAACTGCTTCAGCCGGCCGCCATGGCCCTGGCTGAAATGCTGGCTCGCGGCCTGACGCACCGGGCGATCCACCCGGCCAACCTGTATCGCGTGGGCGGGCGCGATCCCGTCACGCTCGGCCCGTTCTGGGCCACGCCGGCAGGCAGCCTGCAACCGGCTCTGTTCGAGCCACCCTACATGGCGCGCTGCCTGCCGAACGGGCGCGGCGACGGAAGCATCGCAGACGATGTCTACGCTCTCGGCGTGACGCTGCTCAGCTATGCGCTCGGGCGGGTGCCGCTAGCCGGTCTCGACGATGCCGAAATTCTCGCGCGCAAGCTGGAATTCGGCAGCTTTACCGCACTGACGAGCCAGGCGGTGCTGACGCCGCTGATTACCGACCTGCTGCGCGGCATGCTTGCCGAAGATCCCGATCACCGCCCCTCGCCTGGCCTGCTGCTCAGGCCTGAACAGGCGCGCGCCCGGCGCGTCGGTACCAGGCCACCGCGCCGGGCGGAGCAGCCGCTCAAGCTGGACGGGCTGAACGCCTGGTCCGCGCGCCAGCTCGCACACGGGTTGAGCATGCGTCCGGAACGCGGTCATTCGCTGCTGAAAAGCGGCGAGGTCGAACGTTGGCTTCGCCGCTGCCTAGGCGATCCCCAGCTGGGCATGCGCGTGGAGGAAATCACGCGCCAGAAGGAGGACGACACCGACACGGACCGTCCGCGGGCAGAGGGCCTCCTGCTGATGCGCTGCATCGCTGCAATCGATCCGCTCGCCCCTCTGATATGGCGCGGCGTGGCCATTCAGCCGGACGGACTCGTCGCGGCCCTTGCGGGCAATACCCAGGACGTCGCCGGACCGCTCGAGGAGGTCATCACTGCCCAGGCTGTCGGAGAGTTCTGCAAGGTCAGCCAACGCGCTATCGCGCCGGCCGAGTTGCAGGGTTCGGAACGGGAATGGACGCAATGGCTCGCCTCGAAGGGCGTGGCGGGGGGAAGAAGACGGCTGACCTACGGCATGAACCCGATGATGGCCTGCACGTCGCCGTTGCTGGGCGGCCGTCCGGTCGTGCGCGCTGCCGAATTGCTGCCGGCGCTCGAGGACGCGTCTGCGACCGCGGATCGAACACGCCCGCCGATCGACTCGCACGTCGCGGCGTTTCTGGCGGCGCGACTCGAACCGGCTCTGTCCAGCGATTTGAAGCGGCTGGCCAGTTTCGCGGCCGCACCGGACCGTCTCTGCATTCTGCGGCTGTTCGGAAGATTGCAGGCGAGCCATCGCACAGCACCGCTTCCCGGGCTCGCGGGATGGCTGCTGGCTTCGGGCTTCGCCAGCCTGGAGGAGTGGCACAACCGCAAGACGCGCGCCGTTCTTCAGGACAGGCTGAACGATGCAGCCCAGCGCGGCGACATTCCGGCCATGCTCGGCGTCGTTGATGACGAGGCAGCCAAACGGGCCGACCATGACGCGACAGCGGCCGTACGCGCCCGCGTCAAACAGCTGAAAACCTTGTTGGAGGCGACCGCTCGGCTTCCCGAACATGGAGAGGCAGCCCAGTCGCTGGGCCATGAGATCGTCACCGGCGCTGGCCTGATTGCCAGCCTGGGCGCAACCTTGGCGCTGGCTCTGCACTGATGGCCGAACTGGCTGCCGCATCCAAGCCGCGAACCCGTTCGGACGGGCGTCACGGGTCAGCTTTATGGATTCAAGGGCTGGCTTGCGGCGCCTGCCTCACGTTCGCCGCGCCGACCGCCTTGCTGATTTCCATCCTGCTTGCGCCGGCGTTGATCTGCCTGCTCGCCAGTCCCGGCGTCAACCGAGGCCTGCTTCGCTCGGTGTCGGTGGCCTGTGCCGCGGCATCACTCTCCCCGGTCTGGCATCTCTGGCTCGCCGGCGACCGCTTCGATCAGGCACTGGCCGCCCTGTCCGAGCCGTTCGTTCTGCTCATCGCGTGGGGCGCGGGCGCCAGCGCCTGGGCTCTGTGCCAGGTCATCCCGATCGTCCTGCGCGTCAGTTGGGACGTGCGATCGACCGCTCAGCTACGGGCAATAGAGTTCGAGCTGAAAAAGCTGCATGAGGACTGGCTGCTCGAAGTCGCGTCAGAGCCAAGCTCAAAATGAAAGGCCCGGACTGAGCCGGGCCTTCCGAAGGATTGACCTAGGCGGCGTGCGCGAGCCGACGTTCCGTAACCTGCGTTCGCATCGCCTTCTGCAGCTTCTCGAACGCGCGCACCTCGATCTGCCGAACGCGCTCGCGCGAAATGTTATACTGCTGGGAAAGCTCCTCCAGAGTCGTCGGATTGTCCTTCAGGCGACGTTCTATCAGGATGTGACGCTCACGATCGTTCAGCGTCGTCAAGGCACCGCCCAGCAAAGCCTTTCGGCCCGACAGTTCCTCTCGCTCGGCCAACTCGCTTTCCTGGCTTTCACCCTCGTCAACCAGCCAATCCTGCCACTCGCCCTCGCTATCGGCGCGGACCGGCGCGTTAAGGCTGTGGTCGGGTGCAGCCAGGCGACGGTTCATGCTGACCACATCCTGCTCCGGCACGCCCAGAGTGGTCGCAATCTTGGCCACGTGCTCCGGACGCAAGTCACCGTCTTCTATCGCTTGCATCTGGCCCTTGAGACGACGCAGGTTGAAGAACAGCTTCTTCTGCGCCGCCGTGGTACCCATCTTAACCAGCGACCAACTGTGAAGGATGTATTCCTGGATGGCAGCGCGTATCCACCACATGGCGTAGGTCGCCAGACGGAAGCCGCGATCAGGATCGAAGCGCTTGACGGCCTGCATCATGCCGACATTGCCTTCGCTGATCAGCTCGCCCACAGGCAGGCCATAGCCGCGATAACCCATGGCGATCTTGGCCACCAGGCGAAGGTGCGAGGTCACCAGCTTGTGAGCGGCCTTGTTGTCCTCATGATCACGCCACGCATGAGAGAGCGACAGCTCTTCCTCGGGCGTAAGCATCGGAAACTTGCGGATCTCCTGCAGATAGCGGGAGAGATTGCCCTCAGGGGCGACATTGACAAAGGCTGAGGCCACGGAACGGCTCCTTCTGTCCGGCAACGACACCCGGTATACTGCCCATTACGGCGCAGAGGGTGGTTCGGTTGCGGGTGAAAGTGTGGAGCGCGAGGACGTTACCGGATCAACCCTGGAATCCCTCAATAGGCGACCCAGGGTGACGGTAGACAGCCTGGCACGCCCGCCAGGCCGATGATGCAATGCATACAGGACCTGCCTGGTCCAGTCAACAACGGGCAGGGTTTCGCAACGATGCTCACGCTGCTGTGACCCGCCTCGCCTCAGGCGAGCGTTGTCAGCAAGGCGTTGAAATCACCTGGCAGCGGCGTATCGAACCGAAGCTCCATCCCGGTGACAGGGTGCCGGAACCCCAGCGTCGCGGCGTGCAGAGCCTGCCGCGGGAAATCGAGCAGCACCGAACGCTGCGGCTCCGTTACGGCGCGGCTGACCGCCGGGATGCGCCGCAGGTAGACTGGATCGCCCACCACAGGATGACCGGCCGCCGACAGGTGCACGCGTATCTGATGCGTTCGCCCGGTAGCCAGCCGGCACTCCAGCAAGCTGCATGCGGCCTGGTACACGCAGCGCGTGCTGTAGCGGGTCAGCGCCGGCTTCCCGCCCCGCGTGACCAGGGCCATACGCTTTCGGTCGCGCGGGTCGCGCCCGATCGCCCCCTCGATCTCGCCCGCGGCCGGGTTCGGCACGCCCCAGACCAGTGCCAGATAGAGGCGCTCGATATCGCGGGCGGCGAACGCGGCCGACAGCGCGGCCAGCGCCTGCTCGGTCTTGGCCACCACCATCACGCCCGAGGTGTCGCGATCCAGCCGGTGCACGATCCCAGGGCGGCGCTCGCCGCCTATGCCGGGCAGCGCGTCGCCGCAATGCGCCAGCAGCGCGTTCACCAGGGTGCCGTCCTGATTGCCGGGCGCCGGATGCACCACCAGCCCGGCCGGCTTGTCGAGCACAAGCAAAGCGCGGTCCTCGTACAGGATCGTGAACGGGATGGTCTGCGGCAGCGGCGTGGCCGAAACCGGGTCCGGCTGGGTCAGCTCGTAATCGCTGCCCGCGCGCACCGGCTCGGCGGGCTGGGTGACCGGCACGCCGTCCCGCAGCGCGTGCCCCGTCTCGATCAGGCTTTTGACGCGCGAGCGCGACAGCGTGCCGCTGACCTCCGCCAAATAGCGGTCGGCGCGTTGCCCGGCTGCTTCGGGCGGCGCGGTCACCCGGATCGGGTCAATCACGCCGGCCGCGCCGCCTCCATCTCGGCGACGAAGCTCCTTGCAGCCGCAACCGGATCGGCCGCCTCGATGATCGGCCGGCCCACCACGAGGTAGTCCGCCCCGTTGGCGATCGCCTGGCCAGGTGTGGCGCTGCGCTTGTGGTCGTGCGTGCCAGCTTGCGCCTGACGCACGCCCGGCGTCGCGACCAGCAGGCGGTCGGACCCCGCCAGGCGCCGGATCGCGTCGGGATCGTCGTCGGCCGACGCGATCACGCCGTCGCAGCCCAGCGCCACCGCGTTCTTCGCGCGCAGTTCCACCAGCGCCCGGGCTGACACGCCGTAGCCCATCTGCCGGCACGCCTCGTCATCCAGGCTGGTCAGCACCGTCACCGCAAACACTTTCAAGCCCGCATCGCCACGCGCCTGCACCGCCGCCTCGATGATCGCAGCGTCGCCATGGATGGTGACGAAGCTGACCCCGCGCCGGGCTGCCGCCGCCACGCCTTTGGCGACCGTCTGCGGGATATCGTACATCTTGGCGTCCAAAAACAGTTTCTTGCCCGGCCCGGTCAGCCGGTCGATCAGCCGGTCCACACCTGGCGCATATTGCAGCCACATCCCGATCTTGAAAAATGATACGACGCCCTCCAGCCGATCGACCAGCGCGGAGGCGGACGCAACGTCGCCCACGTCCAGCGCCACGATCAGCCGGTCCGCCATGCCGGCCGGCACGCCGCGACGGGTTGCCACCGAAAAATCCGCCATCCGCCTCCCAGTCCGCACTCACCAGAGTGATCGGGTCTTCGAAGCACTAGGCCAGCGAGCCTGGTAGGAGCAAGAAGCGGCCTTGTCTGTTGCGTGGAAATGATGCGCGGTTTGCTGACCCTGGTGATAGGTATGGGCGTGCTGATCGTGGCCGGCGTCGCTGTGATCGGCGTCACCGTCGCCCACCGCCTGACCCACATCGCCGTCCCGGTGGGGGCGCCCTCGAACATCGTGCTGGACGAGCCGACAGGCACGCAAATAGCGGGAGTTGCCGGTCTTGGCGATCACTTGGCGGTCATGCTGCACGGCGGCGGGCCAGATCGTATCATTCTTGTTGGCGCAGGCGGGCAGGTTATGGAAACAATACGACTGGCCAAGTGAAACGCGAACAGCGCAATGGTGACAGTAGAACCGATCTCGGCAAGTTGCGTGAGCGGTTAGAGCAATGTCACGCAGACTGGAATAGTCGGAGTGGCGAAATTGCACGCCAAAACAAGGCTAGACCGGTTTGAGGTCCGCCTACTCGCGGACACTCCGCGTGACTCTTCTGCCCACGGCTCAATCCAAACCTTGACTTTTTCTGCTTGGTCATCGCGAAAGCTGAACAAGCGGGATGATATAATCATCTGACTGCCTGACCGTTTCCCGCCTCCACCACCGCCAGCGCCGTCATGTTCACGATGCCTCGCGCGGTCACGCTCGGCACCAGCACGTGGGCCGGCTTGGACATGCCCAGCAGCAACGGGCCTACCGGCAGCCCGTCGGCCGCCGCCTTCACCAGGTTGAACGCAATGTTGGCCGCGTCCAGCGTCGGCAGCACCAGCAGGTTGGCGACACCGGTCAAGGTGCTGGTCGGCATCACCCGCTCGCGTATCGCTTCGGACAGCGCCGCATCGGCGTGCATCTCGCCATCCACCTCCAGCTCCGGCATCCGCGCCCGGATCAGCGCCAGCGCCTGACGCATCTTGCGCGCGCTCGGCGAATTACTGGCGCCGAAGCTGGAATGCGACAGCAGCGCCACCTTCGGAACAAGGCCGAAACCAGCGACCGCGTTGGCCGCCAGCTCGGTCATCTCGGCGATCTGCTCGGCGGTCGGGTCCACGTTCATGTGCGTGTCGCACAGGAACATTGCACCGCTCTGCAGGATCATCCCCGATAACGCGAAAATGCGGGTGACGGCGGCCGATTTCGGCACGATCGGCAGCAGGTAGTCCATCTGGCGATACCAGCCGCCAGTACCGCCGCACAGCGCCGCGTCCACCTGGCCGGTGTGCAAAAGCATCGCACCTGCCACGATGTTTCGCGTTCTCAGGCGTTTGGCCGCCGCGTCGGGCGGCACGCCGCGGCGCGCCACCAGCGCCTGGTACTGCGCCACCAGCGGGTCGAACACGGCAGCATCGCGCGCCGGGTCCAGCACCTGCACCGTCTCGCCGAGCCTCATGCGCAAACCCATCTCGCGCACGCACCGGGCGATCTCGTCGCGCCGGCCGAGCAGCACCGGCTCGGCCAGGCCGTCATCGACCACCGTCTGCACCGCCCGCAACACGCGCTCGTCCTCACCCTCGGTGTAGACCACGCGGGCGTGCCTCTTGCGCGCCGCCTCGAAGACCGGGCGCATCAACTGGCCCGAGCGGAACACGAAACGTTCCAGTTCTGAGCGATAGGCTTCGAAATCCTCGATGGGATGCAGGGCCACGCCGCTTTCCATGGCCGCGCGCGCCACCGCCGGCGCCACCTGCAGGATCAGCCGCGGGTCGAACGGTTTTGGGATGATGTACTCCGCACCGAACACCGGCGCGTCACCGCCATAGGCGCGGGCCACCACCTCGCTCGCCTCCATGCGCGCCAGTTCGGCAATCGCGTTCACGGCAGCAAGCTTCATCGCCTCGTTGATGGTCGTCGCACCCACGTCGAGCGCCCCGCGAAAGATGAACGGGAAACACAGCACGTTGTTGACCTGGTTCGGATAGTCGCTGCGCCCGCTTGCCACGATGGCGTCGGGCCGCGCGGCGCGCACCACCTCGGGCATGATTTCCGGCTCCGGGTTGGCAAGCGCCATCAGGATCGGGCGCGGGGCGAGCAGCGGAAGCCATTCGGGGCGGAACACGCGCGGCGCGGACAGCCCCATGAAGATGTCGGCACCCTCGATCACGTCGCCCAGCACCCGCGCGTCGGTGTGCCGAGCGTAACGCGCCATGTTGTCCGGCATGTCGGTGTCGCGCCCGGCATACACCACTCCGCGTATGTCGGTCAGCGTCACGTTGTCCGCCGGCAATCCCATCGCCACCAGCAGATCCACGCAGGCCAGCGCCGCCGCACCCGCGCCAGACGTCACCAGCCGCACGTCGGCCAGCGCCTTGCCTTGCAGGAGCAGCGCGTTGCTGACGGCGGCCGCAACAGTGATCGCCGTGCCGTGCTGGTCGTCGTGAAACACCGGGATGCGCATGCGCTCGCGCAGCTGCTGCTCGATCACGAAACATTCCGGGGCCTTGATGTCCTCCAAATTGATCGCGCCGAAAGTGGGCTCGAGTGCCGCCACCACGTTGACGAACAGCTCCGGGTCGTCCGCCGCCACTTCGATGTCGAACACGTCGATGCCGGCGAACTTCTTGAACAGGGCCGCCTTGCCCTCCATCACCGGCTTGCCGGCGAGCGGGCCGATATTGCCCAAACCCAGCACGGCAGTGCCGTTCGAAATCACCGCCACCAGGTTGGCGCGGGATGTGAAATCGCGCGCGCAGGCGGGGTTGGCGACGATCGCCTGGCAGGCGGCGGCAACACCCGGCGAATAGGCCAGCGCCAGGTCGCGCTGCGTCGCCATCCGCTTGGTCGGCTCAATCGCGATCTTCCCGGGGCGCGGATAGCGGTGGTAGTCGAGCGCCGCCTGCCGGAAATCGTCGTCCATGCTAATGGGCAGTCCTACTGTAAGACAGGCGGCCCCTTCACCACCTGCGCCAAATCGTCCGGCCGCAGATACGTCTTGAACGCCGCCTGCACCTGCGCCGCGGTCGCATCGTAATAGTGCTGGGCCGCAACCTGCGGCGTCTCCAAGGGCAGCCCGAGCTCGACCAGCCGCAGATACAGGGCCGCGACCGAGTCGACACTGTCGCGCTGCATCGGCAGCCGGCGCAGCATCTGCGCCTTGGCCCGCGTCAGCTCGGTGTCGCTCACCGGGTTGGATTGCAGGTCGCGCACATCCTGCACCACCAGCGCCCGGGCGCGGCCCACCTTGTCGGGGTCGGCACCAAAACTCACGCTATACTCGCACCGCGTGCGCGACCAGTCGATCTGGCTCTCGACGCTGTAGACGTAGCCGGATTTCACCCGCAGGTCGCGATACAGGCGCGACGAGAAGCCGCTGCCCAGGATCGTGTTGCCCACCATCAGGTTGTAACGGTCCGGGTTGGTCACCGGCAGCTGCACCGATTCGGTCAGCGCCACGCTGTCCTGCAGGCTGCTGCTGTCCGGCACGTGGGCCGAACTCGGCTTGTTCGGGCCGATGGGCGGCAGGTCGATCGAAGGCATCGGGCCCGACGCGTGCCACCCGCCGAAATCGGCCTGCACGACGCGCTCGGCCTGCTCCGGAGTGACGTCGCCGGTCACCACGATGGTGGTCAGATCGGGCCGGTAGGCACCGGCATAGTAGGCGCGCACGTCCTCCAGCTTCAGCGCCATCATCGATTGCGGCGTGGGCTGGCGCAGCTGCGGGTCGCCGACCGGCACCACCGCGCGCTCGACCGCACGCTTGAACAGGTAATCGGGCGAGTGCAGCAGCCCCGCCAAGCCCTGGGCCGCCTGACGCCGGACGATGGCAAAATCCTCGGCAGGGAAGGCGGGATGAAGCTCGTTTTCGGCCAGCAGCGCCATGCCGTGCTCGAACTCCGGCGTCAGCACCTTGAGAGAAAAGCGCGACCCCGCCGTTTCCTGGGCGGCGATGTCGTCCAGCGCCTTCTGGAACGCCAGCCGGTCATGCGCCCCGGTGCCGTAATCGAACAGCTTGCTGACGATCTCGGCCACCCCATCGCGTCCCGGCGCCTCCTGCATCTCGGTCACCTGGCGCACTTGGCCGAACACGCTGATCGTGCGTCCGACATGCTCCGGCTTGACGATCAGGCGCAGCCCGTTCGGCAGCATGCTCACCTCAGGCGCCTGCCCCAGATCGGGCACGTGCAGAGCGCTCAGCGCGTCGGTCGCCCATTGCGGCAGGGTCACCGGCTTGCCCGGGGGCCCGCCGAAGGATTCCGCGCCGCCGAATCCGCGGCCCACAACCGGCTTGCCCGAGTCCTGCGGTGTCAGGATCGCCGTCACCGCATGGTCGGGGTCGAGCCTCTCGCGCGCCATACGGTTCACCTCGTCGACCGTCACCGCCTGGTAGGCGCGCGCGATATCGTCGGGCGAGTCGGCACCCTGGAACGCCAGCGCACGGGACCAGCTTTCGGCAAGTCCGCTGATGCTGTCGTTCTTGAAGGCGAGCTGCGCCACCTCCTGCCGCCGCGCCGCGTCCACCAGGTCGGGCGGCACGCCGTTGCGGGCGATGCCGGCCAGGATGGCGCGCATCTCGTCGAGCACCGGCTTGGGGTCGGCATCCTTCGGGAACGCCGCCGCGGCGAGCGCGTAGCCCACATCCGCCTTGGGCTCGAAGGCGAACTGCGAGAACAGCGCGTGGCCGGCCGGCACCATGCCGTAGAGCGCGCCGCGCTCGCTGCCCAGCACGTCGGACAGGATGTCGGCCACTGCGAAGTCATGCGCGGTCAAGCCTGGCATGCGATAGGCCAGGGTGACCACACCGACCGGCAGGTCGGTGGGCAGGGACAGGGTCTTGGGCAGCACCGGGGTGACCGTGACCGGCGCGTGTGCCGGCACGTCCCGCCTGGGCACGGTCGCGAACGCGGCACGCACCTGCGCCAGCGCCTGCTCCGGCTGCACGTCGCCGGCGATCACCAGGATCGCGTTGTTCGGCGCGTACCAAGTGTCATAAAACCGGCGCAGCAGCCTGGCATCGGTCTTGTCGAAGGACGGCCGTGTGCCGAGCGCATCGTGCTCGTAGGGCGTTCCGGCGAACATGATCGCCTGCAGCTGCGACAGGTAGGTGTAGATCGGGCTGGAATTGTCGCGGCTGACCTCCTGCTCGATCGCGCCGCGCTCCTTGTCCCAATCGGCCTGGTCGATCGTCAGCCCGCGCATCCTCAGGGCCTCGACGTGCAGCGCCACCGGCAAGTTGGAAGCCGGCACGGTGTAGAAATACTGCGTCACCGTCTCGGTCGTGTCGGCATTGTAGTCGCCGCCGAGAAGCGAGCCCAGTTCGCTCAACTGGTCGCGGTCCAGACCGGCCGAGCCGCGGAACATCATGTGCTCCAGCGCGTGGGCGGTGCCCGGGAAACCGGCCGGCGCGTCGTTGGAGCCGGCCAGGTAGTTCATCTCCGTCGTCACCACCGGTGCGAGGTGGTCCGGCACGATCACCACGCGAAGGCCGTTGTCCAGCGTCGCGCGCAGCACGCCGCTCGGCACGCTGCCGGACGGGCCGGATGCCGCATCGGCATGCGCGCGGCCCATCGATACAGCGGCCAGTCCCAAGGCGACGAGGCAGGAGAGCGCGACACGCTGAAACACTTTGGACCCCGAACATTGTTGCGCGCACCCTAGGCGCGGAGCGCCTGAACTGCCAAGACGCGGAGCGCCTGAACTGCCAAGACGCGGAGCGGCTGAACTGCCAACGCGCGGAGCGCCTGAACTGCCAACGCGCGGAGCGGCTGAACCGCCGATACGCGGAGCGGCTGAACTGCCAAGCCGGGCCAGGCGGCTGGCCCCGATAGCGGGAGGAGCGATGCCGGACACCAACGCCCTGCTGACCACCAAGGAGATGGCCCAGGCGGACCGGCTAACGATCGAGGGGGGCACCAGCGGCCCAGCGCTGATGGCGCGCGCCGGCCTTGCCGTCAGTGCGGAGATCAGGCGGCGCTACCCGCCAGGCGACTTGGCTGTGCTATGCGGCCCAGGCAATAACGGCGGCGACGGCTTCGTGGTGGCGAGTCACCTGGCGCGGGCCGGGTGGCGCGTCCGGCTCGGCCTGCTGGGGCACCCGGCGGACCTGCGCGGCGACGCGCGCCACCACGCAGAACTTTGGACCGGCGCCGTGCAGCCGATCACGCCAGAGATTGTGGACGGCGCCTCCGTGGTGGTGGACGCAGTGTTCGGCAGCGGCCTGTCCCGCCCGTTCGACGGACCGGCGCGGCAGGCCCTGCGCAGAGCATCGTCGGCGGGCGCGGCGCTCGTCGCCATCGACGTGCCGAGCGGCGTTGATGGCGACAGCGGCGCAGACCTGGGCGCGACACGGGCGGCGTTGACGGTCGCCTTTTTTCGCAAGAAGCCCGGCCACTTGCTGCTGCCAGGCAGGGCGCTATGCGGCGAGCTGGTCGTGCGCGACATTGGCATTCCGGCCGACACGCTGCGGACGGTGGCGCCCACCTGCTTCGAAAACACGCACGCGCTGTGGCGCACCGCTTTGCCCAGCGCCTCTCCCGGCGGCAACAAGTTCGGCCGCGGCCACGCCCTGCTGTATGGCGGCGGCACGATGACGGGCGCGGCCCGCATGGCAGCACGCGCGGCGGCGCGGGCGGGCGCGGGCCTGACCAGCATTGCGGTGCCCGGCCACGCCTGGGCGGTCTATGCCGGCGCCCTGACCAGCATCATGGTGCGTCCGCTGAACCAAGCGGCGGACCTCACCCCCATGCTGGCCGATACGCGCATCACCGCCATGCTGATCGGCCCGGGCGCCGGCGTGTCGGACGAGACGCTCGCCCACGCGCTCGCCATGCTGGGCACCGCGCGGCCGGTGCTGCTGGACGCGGATGCGATCACCGTGTTCGCCGCCGACCCCGCGCGCCTGTTTGGGGCCATCGCCGGTCCTTGCGTGATGACCCCCCACGAAGGCGAGTTCGTCCGCCTGTTCAAGCTGGACGGCGACAAAGTTACGCGCGCGAAAGAGGCAGCCCGGATGAGCAACGCTGTCATCGTCCTGAAAGGAAGCGACACGGTCATCGCCTCCCCCGATGGCAGGGCCGCGATCAACACCAACGCGCCGGCGACGCTTGCCACTGCCGGCTCGGGCGACGTGCTCGGCGGCGTCATCCTCGGCTTGCTGGCGCAAGGCGCAGCCCCGTTCGAGGCGGCCTGCGCGGGCGTATGGATTCATGGTGCAGCCGCAGCCCGGTTCGGCCCCGGCCTGATGGCCGAAGACCTGCCCGATCTAGTGCCCGCTGTGCTCACGAGCCTATCAGGGACCTAGAGCATGATCGCTTCAGGCTGATCCTCGACCACGATGAACATGCTTGCCAAAACAAAGAGCTAGAGCCTGACCGCTTCGGCTGCAGAAGCGATCAGGCCCTAGATCACCCAGCCGACGAACACAGTTCGGCGGCAACGATCCAGCATCTGGCAGGATCAGAGATAGGTCGCCTGGCTCCGGCTTCGAAACGGGTTGGACAACCGGCCCGCCACCTTGTGGCCCAGGGTGAATTTGCTGACCACGTAGCGCGGCGTGACCTCGCCGCCGAACCCGGTGAAGAACAGCGCGCCTCCCGAGTTGACGACACCTTCGAAATCGAAGATCAGGCCGCGCGCCGCCACGTCCCGCATGGCATCCCACAGCAGCAGGCTGACCGCACCGTTGCCGGAATCCCGCCTGCGGGTCGTCAGCAGGTAGTAGGCGGCCTGGGTGTCCCAGACGTAGAAGATGGCCGCCGCCAGTTCACCAGATGCGGACTCGGCGGCGAGGATGCGCCCCTGCCCGTGCTGTATGGCAGCGTCGCACACACGGGCAATCAGTGCCCTGTCATAATGGCTTTGGCGGCCGGACGCAGCGACGTTGCCGACGTAGAATTCGGCAAACGCCTCGACGTCGGCCAGCTCGCACCGCGTGTACTGCTCCCCGGCACGCCGGATGACGTTCCTCGTCTTGTCGCGCATCTCTCGCCACATGATCTCGGGCGGTTTGGGGGCAACCTCGAACGTGAACTGGACCGCGGTTTCGTAGCCTTGTTCCTGATAGGCCAGCGTGTCCCGCGTGCCGCGGTGAAGCTTCTGCCAAAACCCGCTGCAGCCGGGCACCTGCCGCAACAACTCGCGCGTGATCTGGGCGCGCCTGAGCACACGGTTGCAGGTCGCTCCTCGCCCGTCATCCAAGGCAGGGCCCAGGAAGTGGGTCAGCTGCGGCATGCCGCACAGATACTGTCCGCCGAAAACCCTCTCCCTCACGTAGGGGAAAGACCCGACCATACGGCCGGATTGTACGACGACGGCTTCGTGATAGTCGCCACACGTGGCAGCGTTCAACCACCAGGGCTGGTGGAACACCGTCGGCCTGATCGGGTCGAAATGCTGCACCTCCCGAGCGGACTGGGACGGCACGGCTGGTTTGTGCGCGAACCCAAGCTCTACCATGGCGGGTAACGTATCGCGTTAAGGACAACCGCTCAAGCGCATTAGGCCGCCTCCTGCAACCCGCAGCCCAATGTACCACGCCAAATTGCGCGTCCTATTCACCCGTAACTGAAAAGTAACCTACCCACAGCCCGTTTCAGCAGGGTATTTGTTACAGAGTGTGCCAGGCTCGGCCGGTTGCAGGCAGGTTGGTCTACTCCGCCGCTTGTTTGGTTAACCTGTCCGCACCCTTGACCATCGGCATCAGCTCGTTCTCGAAAGATTTAAGCCCAGCACCGATGGCCTGGTGCATGTCGAGGTAGCGGTAGGTGCCGAGCCGGCCGCCGAATATGACGTTTGGCTCCTTTTCGGCGAGTGCTGCATAGCCGTCGTAAAGGTCGCGGTCGCTCGGCGTGTTGATCGGGTAGTAAGGCTCGTCCTCGCGGGCGGCGAACCGGGAATACTCGCGCATGATCAACGTGTTCTCGCTACTGTGCTTGCGCTCCGGATGCAGGTGCTTGAACTCGTGGATGCGCGTGAAACGCACGTCCGCGTCGGGGTAGTTGACCACCGAGGCGCCCTGGAAATCCTCCACTGCCGGCCGTTCAATCTCGAAGTCCAGAGTGCGCCAGCCGAGGGTGCCGAGCCGGTAGTCGAAATACCGGTCGATGGCGCCGGTATAGATGATGGTCGCATCAGGCCTCAACTCGGGGCGCACGTCGAAAAAGTCGCAATTGCATACGATCTTTATCTTCGGGTCGGCGAATATCCTTTCGAAGATGGCGTGGTAGCCGTCCAGGGGCAGCCCCTCGTAAATATCGTTGAAATAGAAATCGTTATAGTTGAAGCGAACCGGCAGACGCTTGATCGTCTCCGCAGGAAGCAGCTTGGGATCGGTTTCCCACTGCTTTGCCGTGTAGGACTGAATGAAGGCCTCGTAAAGCTCACGGCCGATCAGGCTGATCGCCTTTTCCTCGAAGTTCTTGGGGTCGGCAAAGCCTTCCGACGCGGCTCGCTGCTCGATGAAGGCTTCAGCCTCCGAGGGCTTGAGGTCCACGCCGAAGAAGTTGTTCAGCGTCATCAGGTTGATCGGCATCGTGAACATGCGCCCGGCGTGCCGCGTCAGCACGCGATGGCGATAATTGTTGAACTTGGTGAACCGGTTGATCCACGCCCACACGTCGGGCTGCGAGGTGTGAAACAGATGCGTTCCGTACCGGTGATACTCGATGCCAGTCTCAGGATCGCGCTCGGAAAACGAGTTGCCGCCGAAATGGTCCCGCTTCTCCAGCACCAGCACGTTTTCGCCCAGCACGGAGGAGATACGTTCCGCCATCACGGCGCCGAAAAAGCCGCTGCCCGCGACGACGTATTTGTAATCTGCCGCACCAATCATCGTGTTGCCCTTTCGGCGGTAGCCGGCGAAGTGCCGGCGTGAGGCGAGGCCATGCTGTTGCCGATATTTCGGCGGGCCTTGGTCAAAAAACTTCCGGCCAGCACCGGCAGATAGTCACGCAGCGGCAGCCTGCGCAGCTTTCGCTGGAACAGGCTGGTCGGGTTCAGGTAGCCCGCAAGACCGACGTGGTATTTGTGCAGGCTGGCGACGTAACGCGGCTGGTCTAGCACGGGATGCACGAAGGGATGGCCCGAGAGCGTCGGAGCATCGGCTTCCAGATAGGGAGGCCAGTGGTCGTAGGCGTCGGTGTCGCCGAATTCGCTCAGTTCACGGCATACAAAGCCGCCAAGCGCCAGCTCGGTCGGGATGAAGCCCTCGCAGAACGGCCAGGCCGGCAACGTGCCGTCTGCGAATGCCGCGGCCTGCGACAGACGGCGCTGGAACAGGTGGCTGAGAGCCGCGCCGGAAAACAGCGATAGGCAGATGAGCTGGTGCCTGATCTCGCCGGCCGGATAGACGCCGGCGCAACTGTCCCGCCAGAACCAGTCCTGCACCGTTTCGCCCTTGGTCAAGCCGACATAGTCGACCGCGCCGGCCGCCGCCTGGGCAATCAGAGAGGACACTGCCCGGTTGATCACCACGTCGTATTCGAGCTGCAGGTAGTAGTCGTAGCCGGGACAGTGCTGCTGTACCGCGTAAAGCGGATAGTCGCCGTTGAACCACAGGAGGTTGCCCTCACCCGCGCGCGGCAGTCCCATCGCCAGCAGGGACGTTTCGGTCACGCGAACCACACGGTCATGCGGCACGGCCACCGGTCCAGACGTCTGGTCGACCAGCACGATCACGTCGGTTCCGTCCGCCACCGCCAGCAACCGGTCAAACTGCCGCTGCGCAAACGCGTCCCAGAAATGCGTGCGAAACACTGTGGCGGTCCGCGGCACGCTCATGGCGCGAGCTCCCTGGCCGATGCGCGGGCGGACGGGATTGCGGGGCGGCGCGTATCCGACCTGGCGGCATCGTAGACGCCCAGGGTCAGCCTGGCGATCTCGTTCCAGCCTGGCAGGTCCCGCACCAGACGCCGCACGGACGCGGCCTGCCTTGCCACCGACTCACGATCGCCGATCATGGCGCCCATCGCCCGCGTCAGCGCCGCCACGTCGCCCGGCGGCAGCAGCGCGCCGTGCACGCCGTCGACGATGGTTTCGGCGAAGCTGCCGAGACGGGACGCAATCACCGGCCGGCCATGCGCCAGAGCGAGAGAAAGCACGCCGCTGGCCTCGATCTCGCGATACGGAAACACAGCGACAGCATCGGGCGGGAAGATCGAGGCGATCTCGTCGTCGGCCACAAAACGCGGTTCGATCCTCACCCGTGCGGCAACCCCGCGTTCGGTCGCAAGCGCGTGCAGGGATGCCAGGTCCATATACGGCTGGCCCACGATCCGCACGCTGGCCTGCGCCTGCAGCGCAGGAGGCAGCGCCGCAAATGCCTCGATCAACAGGTCAGCACCCTTGTAAGGCTTCATCTTGCCGAACAGCACGAAGCTGAGCGGACCTTGCACAGGGTCCGGTTCGCCCTCGACAGCGGGCTCGGCAAGTGGGCCATGGGGCAGCCGGAACAATTTTTGCGTGGGGATTCCGAGCGCTGCCAGCCTGTCGAAACCCTGCTGGGTGTGCACGATCAGCCTGTCGCAGCCCCGCAGCGCCGCCGCGAAGCCGACGCTCTGCAGGCGCGCCGTCGGGCTGCCGTTGAACGGATCGGTGTCGTGCACCGTCAGCACCACCGGCGCCAACCGGCGAAAGCCAGGGAGCAACGCCTGGTCCAGCACAGGCAGCGGCAGCCACTGGAAGTGGATCACGTCCGGCCGTGCGCTGGCGAGGCGACGTTGCAGCCGCAGCATCGAGGCTGCGTGGTCCACCCCCTTGATCGCCAGGCGCGCCGCCTTGGGCAGTTTCCTCACCGGCCGCGAACCGGCCCAGGCGTAAAAACTCGGCTCGACCGGCACCCGGCCCGCGCTGCCATCCTGCTCGGTCAGCGCGCGCCCGTGAAAGGTCACAGACTGACCCAGATCGACGAGCGCGCCCGCCAAGGCCGCGTCGTAGGGCAGCGTGAACAGCGACGGGTCGACCAGCGCCACGCGCATCAGGTCCTCACCACAGCGCCGACATGCTTGGACAGGTCCGACCGCGCAGAGGCTGGCGGGTTCCAGGTCTGGAACGTGTCTCCTCTGCACGACCGCCAGACGCCGAGCCCGGTTGCCGTCAGCGCGGCAAACACCTCGCGCAGCTGTCCAAGCTTGCCTTGGTGGGACGAGGAGACCAGCCAGGCACAGGCCAGGCCGAGCAAACAGCCCAATGCGCCTGCCCCGGGGCCGACCGCCAACGACACGGCGAGCAAGGCGAACAGCCCGGAGGCGGCGAGGAAGTAGATCGACAGCCAGCGCACAAGCTTGTGCGACACATATTTGTAGAGATCGACCGCAGGCAGCCGCACCAGCCTGCCCCAGAGCGCCCGGTTTACGTTGAACGCCTGACAGGCGATCCGTACCTTGCGCCTGAATTCCTCCGCCGGACGCGACACGCCCGTCTCGTAGGCGATCGCGTCGGCGACCCGCACGATCCTGAAGCCGTCGCACAGCACCGACAAGGAGACGAACATGTCGTCGATCAGGCAAGGCGGCGGCGGACGGTGCAAAGACCGGCGCAGCGCGAAGATCGAGCCGTCTGCGCCCATGACCGAGCCGGTTGCACTCTCCAAATCCTTGATATGCTCCTCCAGACGCCAGTACAGAGAGCCGGTCGCCGCCGTGCTGGTCGCCCTCTCGACCGTCGACGCCACAGGATCGACATAGCGCAGGTGGCCGCACACGCAGCCGACGGACGGATCGGCGAACGGCGCCACCAGCCGTTCGATGGCGTCCTCGGCGAAAGTGACGTTGGCGTCGCTGAACACCACGATCTCGGCGTCGGTCAGCGCGACCAGCCGGTTCATTCCGGCGGTCTTGCCGTAGCGATCGGCCGAGACCACCAACTTTATCCTGTCGCCGTAGCGCGCGAGGATCTGCGCGGTGGCATCCGTCGCCGCATCGACGTAGAACAGGATGTCCAGGCCAGGCAGAGCCGCACGGCAAGCGAGCAGGTTATCCACCCGCGACGCGATGACGGCCTGCTCGTTATAGGCGCACACGCACACCGCCACCCGATCGGGCGATCGGCCGCTGGCGACCGGGCGCGGCTTGGCACGGGCGAGCACCCGTAAGCTGAGCGGGAAGCTGACGAAAGGGTGGGCAGCCAGCGCCAGGCAGAGCGAAGCCATGCCGGCGAACGCCCAAGCCCACCCAGTCACGCCACCCTCACGACGGGACGAGAAGGATGGCAGCGAGCGGGCTGCGGGAGAGGCCCCGCAAACGCGCGACCAGGGTCGCGTCCTCGGTGGCGTCCAGAGCACGCTCGTCCAGGACCAGCACGGTCACGTCCGCGCTGCGCACCACTGGGACGGCGTCGGCTCCCGTGGCGACCGGCGCGCCGAGCACGATCTGATCGTAATCGCCGCGCGCCCCGGCGAGCAGGTTTTCCAGGCCGACGGGCTGAGGCGTGGCGGTGCCACCGTCCTTACGGCCAAGCAGGAGGTGCAGCCCAGGCACCCGGTCCGCCACGATGCAGTCCTGCCAGTCGGCCGCTCCGGTCATAACCTCTGCAATGCGCCCGGCCGACGCGCCAAGCAAACGGCCGAGGCTCGCACCGCCCTGCGGGTCGCAGTCGACCAGCAATACGCGCTGCTGATCGAGAGCCAGCGTGCGGGCATAGGCGGCGGCAACGGAGGACGCGGCCGTTCCGGGCTGCGCGCCCACGAAACCCACGACGCGTGGCGGCGTGCGGGACAGCTGGTTCAACCGGGAACGCGCCAGGCGAAGCGCGTCGGTTTCCACGCCCGGCCCCTGAACCACTTTGTCTGCCAGCCCGAAGCGGACCGCCCGCAGGCCCAGGGTTGATGCCACGGCCAAGCCGGCGTGCTGGGCAAAACTCGCGGCGTTGGACCGCCCGGTCGGGCGGGTAAACGCAAGCACGGCCATGCAGGCAAGCAACGCCCCGCCGACCAGGCCGGAACCGCCGGCCAGCTTCATGTTCGGCGCGCTCGGAAATCCGGGCGGCACCGCGTTGCTGATGATGCGCACGTCGGGCGTCTCGGCAGCGGTGGGCTGGGTGACCGTCTGCTGGGCCCGCTCGAGCAAGGTTCGATACAGGTCGCGCCTGGTGGCTGCGTCCTGCTGGAGTTGGTCCAACTCGGCCTGCGTGTTCTGCGCCGTGACGCCGGCCTGCCTGGATGCCTGCAGCTGGGCCTGGACATCCGCCTCATGGGCGCGCGCCACCCTCAGCTGAGTCGCCAGCGACGCGACGATCCGGCGCGTCTCGCCGGCGATCTCGCGCCTCGTCGCCGACAGGTCGGCTTCGGCGCTCCTCAGCTCGGGGTAGGCAGGCCCATAATGCTGCGACAGGTCGGCAACCTTGGCCTCCGCTTTCGATTCCTCGCCGCGCAACCGCGATATCGTCTCCGACCCCAGCACGCTCGCCAAGGCGTCCGAGGAGCCGCCCGACGCCATGGCCGCAGCGCGCTCGTAGTTCGCCTCGATCTGGCTGCGGTCGAGCGTCGCCCTGGACGCCGCAGTCGCCAGGTCCTGCAGCTGCTGCTGCCCGACGCTGCCGGCAGGCAGGCCGACCTGGCCGGACTTGTTGCGCAGATCCCGCATCTGCTGCTCGATATGCTCGATGTCGGCGCGCACCTGGTCGATACGCTGGCCCATCGCGGCGTTCGCGCCGAGGTTGGCCGAAGCACGACGCTGCGCACGGCGGTCGATGTAGTCGGTGATCAAAGTGTTGACGAAACGCGCGGCCAGATCAGGGTCGTGCGCGCTGAAGGCAATCCCGATCACCAGGCTGCGATTGTCCTGGGTGATCGACAGGTTGTGCATGACCGCGGCGATCAGCCCGTCATTGCTGGCGGTCGGCGTGCTCGCCGCACCGCTGCTCGGCAGAAAGCTTTTCAGCCAGTCCCGTGCCCTGTCCAGCTCGGTCGGTGGACGCAAGGCAAGGTTGAACTCAGGATTGCGCTCGAGATGCAGCTCGTCGGTCACGCTTTCGACGAGCTGGCGGCCGGTTAAGGCCTGCACCTCAGTGTGCACCAGCGGCATCGGGTCAGGCGCGTTGTCGTCCTTCAACGCCCCCTGCAGCTCGGGGATCGCCATCCGGTCGCCCTCCACCGCGACGGCCGCCGAGGCGGTGTACGATTTCGGCAAAGAGCGCGTGTAGAAATACGCGCCGACCGCGCCGATCGCCGCGCACAGCCCGATGAGCACCGCGAAGCGACGAAGCTGGGCCAGCAGCACCGTCGCCGAGAGCGAAGAGAGCGGCGAGGCCGCAGCCACCGGCGCAGTCTGGACGAGGCTATCCATCGCGGTGTTCCAGGCAGGCGTATGGCTTCATGACCCTGGCCTCAGCTGCCGGACGCGACTGGCCGAAGCAGCGCCGTCGTTCCGTTGGCCACCGCCGCCGACCGCTCACCAGCGAGGTCGGCGCGCGCCGCCAGGAGTTGCACGTGATAGACCAGCCCCCTGTCACGGAACTGAACCATGCCGCCCTCGCCCTCCGGCTGGACGAGCACGCCGGCATCCATCAGCCTGTTCCACACTGTTTCGGACATGCGCCTGCCGCCGACCAGAACATGGGGGGTCGTACGCACGACGCCCATCCGGCCCCATTGGTCCTGCTCGGCGTTGACCAGGCGGAACAGCAACGCCGACATGCCCGGCTCCGACCCGGCGCCGACCAGGGAGGCATACGTGCTTACGACTGCCGGGCTCGATTCGTCGAGCAGGCGGTCGACTGCGGCAACCAGGTCCACGTCCTGCACCTGCTCGTCGCCGCGACGCAGCGCCGCCTGCGTGATGCGCAGGCCCAGCAGCTGGGCCATGTAGGGCATGCCGCGCGCCACGTTGACGACCAGCCTTACCGCCGCGTCCGTAAACGAGATGCCCGCCTGCTGCCCGCCCTTGGTGAGCATGCCGGCGATCTCGTCGTCGCGCAGGAGCGGCAGGTGGATCGGCACGATGTTCCGTTGGATGGAGGGATGCTGTCCGATGATCTGCTCCAGCGTGTCCGATACGCCGACGACCATGAAGTAGAGCTTTATGCCGCGATCGGACAGCAGTTTGATGGTGTCGGCCAGCCGGGTTCGCGTCTCCACGTCGGTGACCCGGTCGAACTCGTCGACGACGAACACCACGAACGGGCAGTTCAGGTTCTGCGGTATCGAAGCGACGTCGGCCGGACGGAGGCTTCGATTCGGCAGCATGGCCTCGCAGCCCTCCGCGTCGCCGGCCGGCACGTCCACCGCCAGGAGGGAGGCCGGCAGGTCCCTCACCAATGTCCGGACCATCGTGTCGAACGTGCTCTCCGCCTCGCAGGCGCAGCGCGCCACGATGGCGCCGCGGCGTCGCAGGGATTCGATCGTCAGGTTGGACAGCGACGTCTTGCCGCGCCCGCGCTCGGAATACAGGACGACATGGGCCGTCTCGTCCAGGATGGCGTCGAGTATGCGGGCGAGCTCGCTTTGCCGTCCAACCAATGCGCGGCGCCCGGCGCGCGGGCGGGTCGGGGTGAAAATGTCGTTCGGCGAAACCACAGCGGGGGCGGCCCTGCTGGCCACCTGTGCCGCCACGACCGGAGAAGACTCCCGCTTCGGCCGGAGCCCAAGCCAAGATAAAAACCTTCTAAACACGGCGCATGTGCATCAGCCGGCACCCCGTCCGCTTACAACCGCAGGTATAGTCCGCGCCAGAATGGCAATATCCTGCCAAAACGTCCAGTTTTTTACATACCAGCTGTCCAGAAGCACCCGCTCGGCGTAACTCGTGGTGCTGCGGCCGCTCACCTGCCACAAGCCGGTGATGCCCGGGCGCGTCTCGTAGTAATAGGCGATGTCCTCGCCGTATTTCGGGATTTCCAGGCTGACGATGGGGCGCGGGCCAACCAGGCTCATTTCCAGTCGCAGCACGTTCAGCAGTTGCGGCAGCTCGTCCAGGCTCGTCTTGCGCAGGACTTTGCCGATCCAGGTCACGCGAGGGTCGCGGCGCAGCTTGTGCGTGCTTGCCCATTCCGCCGCCGCCTGGGGGTTCGCAGCCAGTTCGCGCTGCAGCACCGAATCTCCGTCGACCACCATCGAACGGAACTTCAGGCAATCGAACACGCGGCCCCGGGCGCCTACCCGGCGATGGGCATAGAACACCGGGCCGCCATCCAGCCCGACCAGGGCCGCCACGGCGAGCATCACCGGAGCTGCCAAAGCGATGGCCAGAGATGCCGCCGCAACATCGAACGACAGCTTGGCCGCCCGTGCCAGCGGCCGGCCGAGATTGTTACGGTATGAGTGCAGAACGCAATCGGTGCTCAACCGCACCTTGCGCAGGCCCACGGTCGGCAAGCCGTCAGCCTGGGGAAGCAGGGCATACGGTATGCGCTCACGCACCAGGGCCGGAACCAGGTCGGGCGGCAGAGTGCAATCCCCACCCGTCGCGAGCACCAGCAGGCGCGCACGGTGTTGCCGCATGAGCCGGCTCCAGTTCTGCGGGCCAGAAGCCGGCAGCGGTGCCGCAACATGCGCGACGACGTCGAAGCCAAGCTCAGGCTGGGCGTGCAAGGCGGATACGGCTGTCCCCGTCCATTGCCCGTCACCCACCACCAGGACCGGCACGCGCCACAACCCGGCCGCGTCAAGCCCGGAGCGTGCAAGGCAGCGCAGCGCCATCGCCGACAAAGGAAACAGCATGGCGGTGCCGAGCAGCGGCAAACGCGGCAACGGCAGGCCGGCCAGAAATGCGAACGCCGACGCCGACGCCAGGGCCGCCAGCGTCGCCATCACGAGGTTCCGGCACTCCACCCAAAACGGCATGCGGTCGCTGTAGGAGCGATGAAACGAGAGGTAGCCCACCATGCCGGCGCCGATGCACAAAGCGAGCCTGATCAGCGCGTCTGGCTGAACGACCATCTCCGCCGAGGTAGCGCCTGACGCAACGCCGGCGAGCCCGGCCACTGCGGCGGCGATGAGGAACGCCAGCGCGTCGGCCGCCATCAACGCGCCTTCGCCGAACAGCTCCGCGGACCGGACCTGACCGCGAAACATCGTCTCCGCCCGGACGTAACTATGCGGCTGACCGCGGCCAGCCTCGGCCAGCATCAATTGGAGGCGTTGCATACGCTGGGCGACAGGCATCGGTCGGCTCCGCTGCTGACAGGCTTGTCCATCCAAGGGCGAACGACTACCCACGCAAACTCCTGGGCGCCACGGTCCGGATAGCTGCTAACACTACGTTTCGCATAGAATGCTGCACCGCAGCAGTCACTTTTTTTTTAACCTTGGCGCTGCATCCGCTCACAATCGCATCTTACAGAAATTTACCTCAACCGGCCACAGGTATTTGTCTCAAAATAGCTGGATGATCGCGATGCCGACCAAAAAACTATGTCTAGCGGTGGGATTTGCAACTCGTGGTCGTGCCAACGTATTGCTCCAGGCAGTTCGCCAGCTCTCGTCCCAAACCGTTTTGCCACATCGCGTAATCATTAGTTACACGGCGGCCGCGGATGTCGCCGGACTTGCGGTGGAGGAGTTTGAACAGATGGGGCTGGAGCTGGTGATCTCGCCGCCCGGCCTGCCCAAGCAGCGCAACGCCATCCTGGACCGTGTCCAGGATTGCGACTTCCTGCTGTTTCTGGACGACGATTTCCTGGTCGCACCCGGCTATGCCGAAACCGTGCTGGCGAGCATGGGCGCCCATCCAGACATCGTCGCGGCAACTGGCACGCCAATCGCCGACGACATCAAGGGACCTGGGCTGAGCGTGGCTGAAGGTCTGGCATTGATCGCTGCCGACGATGCGGCGCCGGATCACGGTTTCGATCCTGCCCCGCACGGCTACGGCTGCAACATGGCCATCAGCATCGCCGCAGCCAGGGAGCATGGCCTGCGGTTCGACGAACGGCTGCCGCTCTATGCCTGGTCAGAGGACGTCGATTTCACCCACAGGATCGGCCGGTTTGGCCGGATCGTGAAGCTTCGCGGCGCGCGTGGGGTCCATCTCGGCGTCAAGCATGGCCGGTCCTCCGGCCGCAGGCTGGGCTATTCGCAGGTCGCCAACCCGATCTACCTCAGGGGCAAGGGCAGCTATTCCTGGCGGCGTGCGCTGGGCAGCGTCGGCCGCAACCTGGCCGCGAACGCCATGCGCTCGTTCTGGCCCGAGCCGTACATCGATCGCCGCGGCCGGCTCCTGGGCAATTGCCTCGCGTTCGTCGACCTCGTCCTCGGCCGCATGCGTCCAGAACGCGTGCTGGACCTCTGAGCCGGCATGCGCGCCAGCATCCTCGTGCCCCTCTACAACAGCGCCGCCACGCTGGAGCGCTGCCTGGCCTCGGCGCGCGGCCAGACCCTGGCCGACATCGAGATCCTGGTGGCCGACGACGCGTCGACCGATGGGAGCGCCGCGCTCGCCGAACGGATCGCCGGGGAGGACGCCCGGATCCGTGTCGTCCGGCTGTCCAGCAACGGCGGCAAGCCGCGTGCGATGAACGTGATGATGGCGCAGGCCCAGGGCGACTGGGTCGCCGTGCTGGACGCCGACGACGCGATCGACCCAACCAGGCTTGAACGGCTGATCGGCCGCGCCGAAGCGAACGGCGTCGACATGGCGGCCGACAACCTCCTCTACATCGATGCCGGCGTGCAGCCAGAAGACGACCCCTCCGCGTTCGGAACCGTCCTGCGCGCCGCCTTCGACCCAGCCAGCCAGGAGCGGATCATCGGACGCCGCGACCTGGTTGCCGGCGCCGACAGTTTCGGCGAATTCGATTTCGGCATCCTCAAGCCGGTCGTGCGGCGCGCCTTTGTCCAAGCCCATCGGATCGGCTATCACGAGGCGAGCCGGCTGGCGGAGGATTTTACCTACCTCCTCACCTACTTCGTCGCCGGTGGCCGTTGCGTCCTGGTCAGCGAGCCGCTCTATTCCTGGACCATGCCGTTCGGCACGCTGTCGCGCCGCTGGACACAGACCGGTGCCGGCGCATGGCGCTACAACTACCGCGAAGCGCTGCTCGCCAACACCCAGCTTGTCGCGGACATGCGCGAGAGAGGCGAGGCGGACATCGTGGCGCTGCTGGAACGGCGAGGACGTCAGTACACATCGATGATCCACTACATCGACGCCCAGAAGCAGGCGGAGGCAGGGGCGCATGGGGCGGCCTTGCGCACCATCGCCGGGCATCCCTCGACCTGGAGGCTGCTGGCGCAGCGCATCGCCGGCCGCGCCGTGCGCGCGTGGCGGAGCAGGCGCGCACCGGCAGCTCCCGCACGATGACCGCGCCGTCGCCGAGCGTGACCAAGGTGATGCTCGTCACAGCCAGCGACTCGCGCTTCATGCCTTTCCTGCGCGGCATGCTGGCCTCGCTGGGCGACCGGCTGGGCCAGGCCGGCACGACCGTCGCCTGTTTCGACATCGGGCTGAACCAGGCCGACCAGGCGTGGCTGCGCGCGCACGACATCGACGTCGTCGTTCCCCGCGCGCATCTCGGCGTGAGCGCGGCAGGGGTGCGGCCGGCCCTGCTGTCGTTTCTCGCACGACCCTTCCTGCAGGAGTATTTCCCGGGACACGACGTCTATCTGTGGGTCGACAGCGACGTCTGGCTGCAGGAGGCGGCCGTGCTTGACGCCTATGTCGAGGGCGCGCTGGCCCAGGGCATGGCGATCACGCATGAGCGGGAGCGGTCGTATCGTTTTCAGGCCTGGCTGCTCGGCTGGACGGGCAAGCACCTGCTGCGCGGCTACGGGGCCGCCGATACGGCCTGGCTGCTGACCCGCCGGCACGTCAATGCCGGGTTCTTCGCGATCCGCGCGGGCGCCCAGCACTGGGCTGCCTGGGCGGCACGCTACGAGGCTGCGCTCCTGCGCACCGGCGATCTGGTGCCGCACGACCAGTTCGCGTTGAACCAGGCCCTGCACGGCGGTCTGTTCGGCCGGGACGCGCTGCCTGCCTGCCTGCTGCCGCCACGCTTCAACTGGATCTGCGACCGCGGAATCCCGATGTGGAATGACCAGGCGAACGCCTTTTGCGAGCCTCGCCCACCATATGCCCCGATCGGTGCATTGCACCTGGCAGGACCTGCCAAGAGGGCAGTCTACCGCGTCGTACGTACCGGGGGCGGAGTGTTTACAACGTGCCTGCTGCAAGGCGCCAGCCCATCCGCTCCGGCCGCAAGTCCGCTGCAAGATGGCGCCGCATAGCCCGCTGGTCGCCGTTAACCGATCTTAAAACGTTTGGGCATATACCAATGTCACGCTTGTGGGGCGCGATCCCAAAATACAATTTACGCCGATGCGCGTGATCCGAGGTTACAATGGCCATGCAGGCTGAATTAGACCCGACATCGCGTGCCGTCGATGTGGACGCCGCAGATGTCAGCCGTCCGATAGCGGTGGTGCTGACGATGCCCCGCGTTTCCGCTGACGGCCAGCCGTTGATCGACCTCGCAGCCGGCGAAGGTCTCGGTGCAGCTCGCGGCATCGCCATCGGCGTTGGTGTCGGCGCCGTTCTCTGGGCAGGATTGCTCTCCCTGGCATGGCGGCTCGTCCACTAGGGCAACGCCACGCAGACTGGAACAGCGGGAGTGACATTGCCCGTAAAAGCAAGAGCTAGACCGGATTCACGTCCGCTCACTCGCGGACACTCCGCGTGAGACCGGTCTAGAGCATGATCGCTTCAGGTTGATCCTCAACCACGATGAACATGCTCGCTAAAACAGGGGGCTAGAGCTTGGTCGCTTCGGCTGCCAGAAGCGACAGGCTCTAGACTGGGTTTCGCGCGGGGCTTCACTCACGTTCGGACCGACGTGACGTTCTGGACATCAAGCCCCCGCCAAACCGATTTCAACCGTCCGGGGGGGATGTTCGTCCGATGCAGACCACCTCAGGCCAAAACGCTCCTCCGGACCACAGTCAACTCAAGCGGGCGTCAGTACGCGGTGCGGCGCTGACCTTCGTCAGCCAGGCATTCCGGTTCGCCGCACAATTCGGCACTCAGATCGTTCTCGCCCATTGGCTGATACCCGCCCAGTTCGGCTTGGTCGCCATGGCCGCACCTGTGCTGAGCCTTGTACAGGTGTTCAACGATCTCGGATTGTCGCAGGCGACGATCCAGCGCGAGAGCATCAGCCGTGACGAGCTTTCTGCTCTGTTTTGGATCAACCTCGGCCTCAGCGTGGCGTTGGCGCTGCTGGTCGGCATGGCGGCGCCGCTGGTCGCCCGTTTCTACCAGCAGCCGGCGCTGACGCCGGTGGTAGCAACGCTCGGCGCCCTGCTGGTGCTCAGCGGCGCCGGATCACAGCAGATCGCGCTGATGAACAGACACATGCGGTACGGAGCTTTGGCCGGCATCGACATCGCCTGTGCCGCGACCGCGGCGGCGGCGGGCCTTGCTGCCGCCATGGCTGGGCTCGGCAGTTGGTCGCTGGTGCTGATGCAGGCGGCCAACTCCGCCACCATCCTGCTGCTGGCCTGGCTGCTGTCGGACTGGCGGCCGTCCTGGCCGCGGCGGGGCACTGACATCGCCTCGTTGCTGCGGATGGGCGGACACCTGACCGGCTACAACGTGCTGATGTATTTCGAAACCAATTTGAGCACCGTCCTGATCGGCCGTCTGTACGGCAGTACGGCGGTCGGGCTGTACGACCGGGCGTTCCGTCTGGTTATCGTGCCCTGGTGGCAGGTCAGCCTGCCGGTGGACAGGGTGGCGGTGTCTCTCCTGTCGCGCCTCGTGGGGTCGCACGCTTCCTATGCCCGTGCGCACGCGCAGATGCTGCAGGCCCTGCTTCTCCTGACAGGGCCGGGGCTGATCTGGGCTGCTGCGCAATCGGCCGATCTGGTGCCGCTGCTGCTTGGGCACGCCTGGGTGGGGGCGGCGCCGGTCTTCGGCTGGCTGGCGATCGCCCTGGTCCCTGGCCCGTTCGGCGCGGCAGCCTATTGGCTGTTCGTCAGCCAAGGCCGGGCACGGGCGCAGCTGCAGTACGGGTTTGCCGGCGGCGGCGCCCTGCTGGCGTCCGTGCTGGCCGGCATCCACTGGGGCCCGCTCGGCGTGGCGCGCGCCTATGCCGCTTTCATGCCGCTGATGACTGGCATTCCGGTATGGGGCGCCACGCGCCACGGCCCTGTCGGACTGGCCAGCATGCTTCGCGCCTCGGCGCCGGTGATGCTGGGCCTGGCCGCGGCGTGCGCCGTGCAATTGCCTGGCTTGCCGGGCGGCGTTGATCTGATCGCCTTCCGGCTCGGCGCAGAGCTGCTGCTCGCCTACGCCGCCTGTGGGGCAGCAATCACCCTACTCCCCTCCGGCCGACGTATCCTGATGGACGTGTGGGCTCTGCGAAACTCGCTGACACCCTAGATCGTGATCGCTTCAGGCTGACCTTCAACCACGATGAACATGCTCGCCGAAGCAAACAGCCAACTGCCATTTACCAAGGACGTGGTCCCTCTTTGCTGTCGCAGTGTGCTTGCCGCGGCGTCTCGCCCTCAAGACTGAACTCCTGCGGGGCGCAGGCGGGGGTCTTGACCGCGAGCCACCCCGACAAGCGAGGTCTGCCATCAAACACGGACGAGAAGCGGTCGACGCGCTGCACACCACGGCTTAGAGCAATGTCACACGGACTGGACTGGTCGGAGTGACGAAATTGCTTCGCAAAACAACGCCTTGAGCATGATCGCCCGTTACCAGATGCGATCGGCCTCCAGAAAGGTCAGGGCACGCTGTCCCCCAAACCCCTGCCGGGGTCAGGGAACCCCAGACTTCGCTGCTTCGGCAATTCTCGCAGATTTGCCGTTGCGCTTGCGCTCCACCCAACGCATCCCGCTCTGGGCCAGCACGCAGCCCGATCAAACCCGCCGAAACACCCGGAGGTAGTCGACGCAGTAATCCCAGTTGCTGCCACCATCGACCATCCCGCTCATGTCGGTGCCCTGCAGGGACATGCCGATCTGGTTGGTGACCAGGATGTGCGCAGGGGGAGCGGACCACTCATAGACCATCTGCTGAACCCGCTCGCCGTCGAGCAGCCAGACCGGGCGGCCGGCCTGCCAGTCCAGACCGAAAACGTGGTAGTCGGCCGAAAAATCTATTCCGGGGTTGTAGCCATCCGGCCCGGCACGGGAGAACACGGGATGCGGGTTGCCGAACGCTTGCGGACGTCCGGCATCCTGCACGTGCATCGTCATCAGGCGCGGCTCGGTGCGCCGCTGCCAGACGAAGAACTCGAAGATGTCGATTTCCGGCGGCCAGGGCGTTGCCGAAAACTGCCCGGTGGCAGTTTCGACGCCAGGATTGAGCCAGAAAGCCGGCCACACGCCCAACCCCCTGGGCAGCTTGGCGCGCATCTCCACCACCATGCCTGGCTGCACCGGCAGCAGCGCCCGCAACATCCCCGATTCGATGCCGCCAGGCCGAAGGCCGCCCCCTGCCGGTATCCTGCCTTTCAGCGCCAGGTGATCGTCCTCGAACACGTGCAGCGACCGCGGATCGCCCTCGGGATATTCACGGTGTTTGGACCAGTAGCTCGGCAGGCCGTCCAGCCGGCCCTGGTCGTAGATGTAGCGCGTGCGAAAGCTGCGATGCAGGTCTGCCATGGTCCTGACCGTCGCGTCGGCGCGCCGCGCGCCGAACCGCCAATCCGCCGCGACCTTGAAGCCGCCCGCCACCCCGGTTGGAGTGGGCGGCAGCGCCGCCGCGGCCGCAAAGGTCAGCGCCTGCCGGCGGGTGAACGCGCGCGCAAAGGAGAGCCGTCCGTTCAACCGTCTAGGCCATGCTCAAAAATGCCGTTCGTAGATCTTGACCACATCGCCAGGCGCCAGAAAAGTGCGTGGGGTTATCTTGCCTTCCCTGGCAGGTCCGCCAGACGTGCGCACGTCGGACGCGTAGCCCTGCACCGCCCGGTAGGTGAATCCGCCTGCAACGGCCACTGCGGTCAGCATCGTCATCCCGGGCGAATAAGCGTATTGGCCAGGCTTGGTGACCTCCCCCAGAACGAAGATCGGCCGGTAGGCCAGCACCTCCACCGACACGCTGGGATCCTTGAGGAACTTCTCCTCACGCAACGTATCGCTGAGCTTGGCTGCAAAATCCGTCGATGACAGCCCGCCAGCCGTGATGTTGCCGACCAGCGGCATCGCCACTTGGCCCTGGTCATCGACCCTGAACTGCCCGCTCAACTGGTCGGAGCCGAAGGTGATGACCCGTATCTGGTCGCCCCCGCCCAGCCGATACGCTCCTGGCGCGTAATCCGATAGCGGCTGCAGGTCGGCCCCCGGTGCACAGCCTGCCATCAGGGCAACACAGGTGGCGCAGATCGCTATTCGCCTCGACATCGTTTTACGCCTTTCCGATGGGACTCGCCTCATAGCGCCAGGCGCAGGGTGAGCTGAAACAGGTTCGACGAGTAGTTGCCGCCGAAGACCTCGCCCGATCCGATCAGGTCCTCGGTCGCGGTGGCGCTGTTCAAAGGCGGGCTTGATCCGTTCATGTTGTGCCGCGTCGAATACGTATATGCGCCACTCAGCCAAACGTTCCGGTTGAGCCGCCAGGATGCAGACACGCCGGCGCTCAGGAACGTCTGCCCGCCGCCGCCCGAGCCGTCCGGGTTGCGCGGATAGCTGTCGAGAAACACGTTGCCATGCGCGCTGAGTACGACATTGCGAAGATACTCGTGGTCGACCTTCAGCCGTAACGCCGTTTCGGTGTAGCCGACGGTCGATTCAGCGGCCGAATCCTCGATGTAGCGCTCCGCGGAGCCCGTCACGGTGGTCAGCCCGGTGGGTGTCCAGGTCGCCGAGGCTTCGACGATCGGGGCGCTGGTCGTCTGGTAGCGCGCGCTTGCAAACTCGCGCCGCTCGTAGCCGCCCAGCACCCGAAACGTAATCACGGCATCGAGGTCGTAGGCGATGCCGGCCAGGGCGGACACGTCGTTGAAATTCTGCCTGGGCAGGCCGGGCGGGCTACGGTCGAAGTCCGACTGCGTGTCGGTGAGCACAACGACCAGCCGGCGCCTGGTGGCAAATTCGTAGTCGGCAACGACGCTGGGGTGCAACACGATCCGGTTTCGATACGTCTGCAGGTAGCTCGCCCCGTCGACGGTTCCGTTATCGAAATTGAAATATGATACGTCTATACCGGGGGTGACGCTGAAGCGGTCGAGGTCGATCTTGTAGCTCGCCCGCCCGTCTTCGACGCGATAGGCGATGCTTTGAGTAAGGCCGGGGACGTTCAGCTCACCGGGTGTCTGGTTCAGGTTGAGGTGCGTGGCACCGATGTTGAGGATGTCCTGGCCGAAATTATGGGTCATGCCCAGCGCGGCGTTCCAGTTCGTATAGCTCTGGTTGGATTGCTGAGGATACTCGACGTCATCAAGGACCACGGCGCCCACCACGGCCGTGCTTGCCGTTCCCCCGACGGCGTTGAGGGTCGCATTCGTCTCGATCAGGGCACTGCCCTTGCCATTAGGGAGAGACGTGACGTTGTCGTTATATCCAAAACTCTCGTTCAATACCGGCGTGATCAGAAACGATCCAAGCCTTACGCCTTGCGCATCGTATTCGGGGTGGGCGCGCGATTCCACCGTCACTCCCGGTTCAGTGGCGTATCCCGGTATGTTGACGTTGAGGTACTGCTCTATGACCTGCCCACGGGCCGGCGCGGCGATCCCGACCAGTATCAGGACAGGCACACCCCCAAGCCAGGTCCGCGCGGCGGCCATCTGCGCATGACGGACAGAGCCACAGGTGTTAAGACCAGTCATGACACCCGAGATTTCAATCTGCCGACACCGAGGATGATACGACAGCCCGAACAGGATGTCGCTGAAACACGCCTTCGCTTGAGCAGAAATCTGCCGCCCGCGCCTGGCTCATTACGTCTGCTTCTTGAACGTTCGACGGCGAGCTTGCAACAGCCGGCAGATCCTCGAGACGACCATGCACGCAGGTCCACAGGATGCGCGCGCACGAGGACCATAATGCGGCGGGTCGCCGTCGCCGCAAAACGTTCGATTGCTGCGCGATGCCCTCGACAGTGTAGGGTTGCAGGGTGACCGCGGTACAAACACCCCTCCAACATCCCTCGCAGGACGACGCTACCGCGCCGGTCCTCGGCAGGGAAGCCGCACGGGCTGTCATCGCCGCCAGGCTTCGCGCCTTGGGCCATCCGCCCGACCTGCTCGACCACCAGGCAATCACGGCCCTGATTGAACATGCGGGCGGTTCTGGGGTGCGGCTGCGCGCGGCGCTGGCGGCCACACTTTTCCTGGCCTCCACCGAGGATGCGCCGCGAATCGGCCGTACGCTGGTGGCCCGCGCCCTTCAGGAGAGCGGCGACATCCCGGCCGCGCCTCCTGTTGTGCCGCGCCGATGGAAACGGGTGCTCGTGCCGGCAGCCTGCCTCGCCGCGGGCGCAGCGCTCGGCCTGGCGGTGCTCGTCTATCGTCCGTCATCCCCGGAGGCGTCCAAGCCAGCCCATACGACGCTGGCCCAGGCCGTCCCCGTGCCGCCGCAAGGTCTGGCTGCCGAAGCGGAACGCCAGCCGCCGCCAGACGCCCAGGCTACCCTGCCGCAGACGCTCCCTGCTCCGCCTGCGGTCACCCAAGCTCCTGCGCCGGCTCAGCCCGCCGCGCCGGCGCCCCTATCTGCCGCGCCGGAGCCTGTCGCGCCCGAGCCTGCCGCGCCCAAGCCTGCCGCAGCCTCCAGCGCGCCCCCGATTCCGCCCGACCTGCCCGCCGGCCCGCCGACCCGCGTGGTGCTGATGGTGTCTTCGCAGGGTCAAGCGACCGCGCAGAAGCTGGATAGTCTGACAAAGCACCTGCACGCTGCCGGCATCGGCGAGGTTGAAACCCAGAGTTCGTCGTCGGCCCATGCGCGACGGCCGGTGTCCTACTTCTTTGCCGACGACCTGCCCGTGGCGGAAAGGATCACCCAGATTCTTGCGGTCGAAGACTGGCCGCGCCTGGCCAGAAACGCACTGACCCCACGGCTTGTTGTACCGCCGGCGGGCCTGCCGTCCAGGCAGCCGGGGCTGATCGAGATACAGTTGCCCTGAGCCGCTGTTTCATTACAGTCGGTCGAATCAACTCATGCACGGGTGTCCTATGCGCTCCAATGATCTCTGGCCGTTGCTTGTGGTTTCCGCCCTGCTCGGCGCGGTGCCTGCCCTGGCGGCACCGCCTGCCGCTTCGGCCACCGCAGCACCGGACTCCAAACCCGCCGCACCCGACGCGATCGACGTCTATTTCGAGGTCGGGAGCGCCCGCATCCGGCAGGAGGATCTGGCCCAACTGGACCACGCGGCCCGGCTCTACCGCGACGGCCAGCCGATCCTGATGACGGTGGCGGGCGGCGCGGACGGAAGCGGGTCGCCGGAAGCCAACATCCGGTTGTCTCAGCGGCGAGCGAACGCCGTCTATAACGGGCTGGTCGCCCGCGGCATCCCGGCCAACCGGTTCCAGATCCTCGCCAAGGGGGCGACCGACCCCGCCGTGCCGGACAACGTACAGGACGCCCATAACCGGCGCGCAGAAATCACCTGGAAATAGCGTTGCCGATACGGTTCCAGCAAAGCCAGAGATGGTTCCGGTCCGGCGCGTGCCTCGTCCTGCTGACCAGCGCCGCACGATCGGCGCTGTCCGAGCCGCCTCCTCTGCCCGACCCGAAGATGCTGTTCGCGGAGGCGGTCGCAGCCGACCTCGGCATCCATGGCCGGCCGGATGCCGAGCGCGCCTTCTCTCTCTACAGTCAGGCGGCGCAAGCCGGCCTGGCCCCGGCACAGCTCAACGTGGCGGTGATGCTCGATAGCGGCCGCGGCGCCAGGCATGACCCCGCCGCTGCCGCAACCTACTATGCCCTCGCGGCAAGCCAGGGCATCGCCCGCGCAGCCTACGACCTCGGTCAGCTCTACGCCGATGGCGAGGGCGTTCCCGTCAACCCGGGACTGTCCCGCGCGTGGATGCGCCTTGCAGCGTCGCACGGCATCTCGGCGGCACGCAGCCGAATGTCGGCCCTGCCGCCGCCGGACCCCGCGAGCGCCGCTGTTTCTCCCAGCCCGCCAATCCCTGTGCTGCCGACCGCAGGCGCGAGGCTGTCCAGGCGGGCGAGCCTTCAGTTCGTCTGGACCGCCTCCGCCCAGCCTGCCCTGTCGCAGTTCTACGTAGAGGTCACCGCCCTCGAAGGCGGCGCGCCGCACGATGTGTTCACCATGCGGACCGAGCTGTCCGCAATCACCAGCGACGCGCCGCCTCTGCCAGGTCGTTACGCCTGGCGGGTGTTCACGGTGTGCCAGACCCTCGCGCGGTACGTGGCCTCGCCGTGGGTGCCGTTCTCCGTCTCATGACACCGCCAGCGAGCAGCCGGCGCAGCGGACAGCTTGCGGCCGTCCTGCGGCGCATCGCCGTGCGGGTCGCCGCGGCCTGGGTCGTCTCGGCCGGCCTCTCTGCCAGGGCCGGCGATGCGCCGGGCGCCTCCGCCCAGCTCGGCGCCTTGCTCGCCGACTACGATGGCTGGCTGGCAGAGGCCGATCCGGTCTCCGCCGGCGCGCGCGGTGACCTCCGGGCCGCGTCGCGCTGGCCCGACCACAGCGCTGCCTCGGTAGCCGGCCGCACCAGGCGGCTTTCGCAGCTCCAGGCCAGGCTCGCCGCCATCCAGGCGGGCCAGCTGCGCGGCGAGGATTTGCTGAACGCCCGACTGCTCGGCTGGACGATCGACATCGACCTGCGCGGCGCGGCGTTCGACGAGGACCGCATCCCGTTCACCAGCGACGAGGGCTTCTTCCTGGTTCCTGCCTACGCGGCCGAAACGGTCGGGCTGCGCAACGCCGACCAGGCGCATGCCTGGCTTACCCGGCTGGCGGCGATCCCCGCCTATTACGAAACCGAGACGGACAACATGCGCCGAGGCCTGCGCACCGGCTTCGTGCAGCCGAAGATCACCGTCGGCGCAGCCTTGCGCACCACCGCCGCGCAGGCCGCCGTGCCGGCCGAACAGGACCCCCTGCTCGCCCCCCTGGCCACGCTACCGGAGACGATGCCGCAGGCCGAGCGGGCGGCGTTGCGCGACCAGGGCCTCGCCATCCTGCGCGCGCGCGTCAAACCGGCCGAGGCCAGGCTCGCCGCCTTCCTCGAACAGATCTACCTGCCCCAGGCACGCGACACCGTCGGCGCGTCGTCGCTGCCGGACGGGCGCGCCTACTACACCTATCTGGTGCGGCGCGAGACGACCACGGAGATGACGCCGGACGCCGTCTTTGCGCTCGGCCAGTCCGAGATCGCCCGCCTCCGTGCGGCGATGGACGTGCAAATCGCGGCGGCAGGGTTCCATGGCGACTTCGCAACGTTCCAGGCCACGCTGCGGCACGACCCGCGCTTCTACGCCACCTCGCCGGAAGCCCTGCTGGAGCGGGCCAGCCGCCTCGCCAAGATCGTCGACGACCAGCTGCCGCGCCTGTTCGGCCGGCTCCCCCGCCTGTCCTACGGCGTGCGCCCGGTGCCGCATTCCATTGAGGAGGGCTACACCAGCGCGCGTTACAACCCGGGCAGCCCCGAACAGGGCCGCGCGGGCGGGCTGATGATCAACACCTCCCACCTGGACCAGCGCCCGCTCTACGAGCTGCCGGCGCTGGTCGCCCATGAAGGCGCGCCTGGCCACCACATACAGATCGCGCTCGCGCAGGAGCTGACCGGGCTGCCCGCCTTCCGGCGCGACATGCAGATCACCGCCTTCGTCGAAGGCTGGGCGCTATACGCAGAGCAGCTCGGCATCGAACTCGGGCTCTACCAGACGCCGATCGACCGCTTCGGCCTGCTGTCGATGGAAATGTGGCGCGCCTGCCGCCTGGTGATGGACGTCGGCATCCACTGGCGCGGCTGGACGCGCGACCAGGCGCTCGCGTGCCTGCGCGACAACACGGCACTCGCCGAGCACAACATGCAGAGCGAGGTGGACCGCTACATCGCCTGGCCCGGCCAGGCGCTCGGCTACAAGATCGGCGAGCTGCGCATCCTGGGCCTCCGCCGCCGCGCGGAAGCCGCGCTCGGAACGCGGTTCGACGAGCGGGCGTTCCACGACGAGCTGCTGGACGAGGGGGCGATGCCGCTGGCCATCCTGGAGGCCCGGGTGGACGACTGGCTCGGCAAGGCTGGGGACGTCACGCGCTAGGTCTCGCCCTTGACCCCGACCGAGGCTCGCCTTTGAACTCCGTGATCCCGGGGGAGCGTCACTGAGTCAGATGGAGATTGTTTCGGTCGACATCGGCGGGACCAACGTGCGGTTCGCCATCGCCGAGGTCGCTGCCGGACGGGTGACCTCGCTCGGCCCGCCGGTGACCCTGCACACGCGCGACTATTTCAGCCTGACCGCCGCCTGGGCCGCCTACGCGGCGAAAGCCGGGCGGGCGCTGCCGCCTGCCGCGGCCCTGGCCATCGCCTGCCCGATCAGCGGCGAGGTGCTCAAGCTCACCAATAGCCCGTGGGTGCTGCGCCCAGCGACCCTGGCCCGGGAACTCGGCGTGCAGACGCTGACCCTGGTCAATGATTTCGGCGCCGTGGGCCACGCCGTCGCCCAGCTTCCGCCGGACACGATGCAGCACCTGGCCGGCCCCGACGTGAAGCTGCCAGAAACCGGCGTCATCGGCGTGCTCGGCCCAGGCACGGGCATGGGGGTGGCCCAGGTGGTGCGCCACGCAACCGGCTACGACGTGATCGAGGCCGAAGGCGGGCACGTCGATTTCGCCCCCGTCGACACCATAGACGACGCGTTGCTGGCCATCCTGCGCGCCCGCTACCGACGCGTCTCGGTCGAACGCGTGGTATCCGGCCCTGCCCTGGCCGCCATCTACGAACACCTCGCTTCCATGCAGGGGCTGCCGGTCCGCGCACCGGACGACCACACGCTCTGGGCTGCGGCACTGGACGGCAGCGACGCGCTGGCGGGTGCGGCACTACAGCGCTTCTGCCTGTCGCTCGGCAGCTTCGCAGGCAACCTCGCACTGGCGCAGGGTGCGCAGGGCATGGTGGTCGGAGGCGGCCTGGGCGCGCGACTCGGCACGGTCCTGCCGAGCTCGGGCTTCGCCGCCCGTTTCGTCGCCAAAGGCCGCATGGAGGCTCTGCTGTCCACCATCCCCGTAAAGCTCATCACCCATCCTGAGCCGGGGCAGTTCGGTGCTGCCGCAGCCTTCGCCAAGGAGCACACCGCGTGAAGACCCTGGCCCCGCTCCGGACCGCCCTGGCGCTGCTCGCCCTGCTGGGCGCCTGCACGATGGACCGCGCGCCTGTCCTGAAAGCCTCCGACCAAGGCGACGTCGGCCGGATCGAGCGCTACCTCAACGACCTGCCGCGATTCGAGGCGCGTTTCACCCAGACCGGCGATTTCGGCCCTGGCGCCGGCCTCGTCTGGCTGGACCGCCCCGGCCATCTACGCATCGATTACGAAGGTGCCGCCTCCCGGGTCATGGTCATCGCCGACGGCCGGGTGCGCGTGCTCGACCGTGCAACCGGCGCGGTCACGACGATGCCGGTGTCTCGAACCCCTCTCGGCCTGCTCCTGGCGCCACGGATCACCCTGTCCGGCGCCGCCCACGTCGACAGTGTGATCCATGACGGCCAGCAGATACGCCTGATCCTAAGCAAGCAGGGGCTGCGCGGCCAGGGCACCCTGACGCTGGATTTCATCGACCAGCCGCTGCGGCTGGCATCGGTCACCATCGTCAACCCCTATCGGCAGGCGCTGACCATGCAGCTCTCCGGCCTCGATCCGTCGCCGGCCCTGACGCCGGACCTGTTCCAGCCGCCGGTTGCCAGCCCACGAAGCTGAGCGACCGCCGCCGGACAGACGCAGAGTGTTGCCTAACGGTCACGCCGCCCCGTTCGACCCCTGCCCGCGCCATATCATAGTTGACCAGTAGGGAAGCAACATGCTTTCCGTTCGTTACCCCGAAATGTCGCGGGCCGCAGCCTCGGGGCGACCAGTCGGACGGAGGCGAGCGTGCAGGCGATGTCCAACTCGGGCCGGATGAACAGAGTCGATGCCTGGCCGCTCCCGACCCGCAATCGCCGGTGCTGTCGCACCACCCTGCTGGCGGCCTCGGCGATCTGCGCGACCGTGCTGGGCGCCTCCCCGGCCGCCGCACAGGTCTCGCCCGAGCAGATGTCGACCGTCGAAAAGCAGATTGCCGCGTTGAAGGCCGAGCTGCGCCGCCTCAGGCAGGACGAAGCCGAGCGGTACCGGGAACTCTCCGCCGCCAGGCAGGCGGCCTCGTCCCGCGCCACGCCCCCTGTCACCCAGCTCGCGCCGGTGATGCCGCAGATACCCCAGGGCTACGCGCTGGTGCCCGCATCGCCCGGCTCGGCGCCCGGATCGGTGGTCCTGGCCCGAGCCGAGCCGCCGCCGAACAGGATGCCGACCGGCACGTTTCAGGTCGGCGCCGCCACCATCACCCTCGGCGGCTACCTGACCGCAGACATGGTGTATCGCTCGCGCAACGACGTGGACGACATCCAGTCGAACTTCAACACCGGCATACCCGAGCGCTACTCGCCGCTCTATCACGAGAGCGAATACCACCTCAGTGCCCGTACCAGCCGGCTGACCGGCCTGCTCACGGCGAACCCCGGCGAGGCGACCAAGCTTCGCGCCTACGTCTCGGTCGACTTCCAGGGTGGCGCCCCGACCTCGAACTACAACGAGAGCAACAGCTGGGTGCCGCGCCTGCGCGAGGGCTGGGCCTCCTACGACCGCAGCGACCTCGGTTTCGAGGTGCTGGCGGGCCAGGCCTGGTCGCTGCTGACGATGAACCGGGTCGGCATGGACCCGCTGAACGTGAACCCGCCGCAGACCATCGATCCAAACTACCTGCCCGGCTTCACCTATGCCAGGCAGGCGCAGCTACGCTTCATGAAGAGCTTCGCCGGCGGCCAGTACAGGCTCGCCGTCTCCTTCGAGAACCCGGCGACGATCTACGGCGGCACCTCGATCCCGAGCACGCTCGGCACGCTGAACGTCAGCAACCCGGGCGTCGGCATCGACGCGACCGGCAGCAACGCCACCACCGGTGTCGTCAGCGCCGTCACCAACACCGGGGGAAAGACCGCCACCACGACGACCAACGTGCTGACGCCCGGCAACATCTCCGACGACATCGCACCCGACGTGATCCTCAAGGCGACGGCCGATTACGACCGCGCCCATCTCGAGGCCTTCGGGCTCGGGCGGGTGTTCCACGACCGCCTCAGCCAGCTCGGCACGGGGCGGAGCAACACGCTGTTCGGCGGCGGCGGCGGCGCTGCGGCGCTGATCCGCGTGGTCCCCAAGCTGCTGGACTTCCAGATCAGCGGGCTGGCGGGCAGGGGCATCAGCCGCTACGACCCGACGCAGCTGCCAGACGCGAGCATCGACAGCCATGGCCAGCCGGTGTCCCTGCCTGGATACGAGGCGCTGGCGGGCCTGATCGGCCATCCGACGCCCGCGGTCGACCTCTACGGCTACATCGGCACCGACCAGGTCTCCGCCCGGCATTTCGACAACACGGTCAAGGGCGTTACCACCGGCTACGGCTACGGCAACCCGCTGTACAACAACACGGGCTGCGAGATAGAGCTCTCGCCAGCCAGCACCTGTGCCGCCAACACATCGGGCGTGGTGCAGGGCACGGTCGGCGCCTGGTACCGCTTCTTCAAGGGATCCTACGGAACCCTGCAGACCGGCTTGCAGTATTCCTACACCCGCCGGTTCGTCTTCCAGGGCGTCGGACCCACCCCGCAAACCGACAACAACATGGTGTTCCTGAGTTTTCGCTATTTTCCGTTCCAGTAAACGGGCGTCAGCGCAGGCGGCTGGCAGAGCGGTTCGCAGGCACCCTAAACCGTAATTTACTGGTCCGCGTTGCCCGCAGGCACGATGGTCCGGCATGCAGATGCGTTTTTCGGACCGCGCCGCCCGGACGCCCCCTGGGCAATCGGCACCGTGTCGTCGGTGAGCATGGCTGGCGAGCGCAGGGGCGACGGGGGCGGGCGAAGGATACTGCTCGTCGAGGACGATGCGGACATCGCAGCCGAGATCGCCGACGACCTCGGCGAGCGCGGCTACGAGGTGGTCCGCATGCAGGACGCAGAGACGGCGCTGGCCGAGGCGAGGTCTCGGCCCTATGTCGCCCTGATCCTGGACCGAATGCTGCCCGGCATGGACGGCCTCGCCATGCTCGGGCGGCTGCGCGAGGAGAACATCGCCGTCCCTGTCCTCGTGCTCAGCGCGCTCGGCGCGGTCGATGAGAGGGTGCGCGGCCTGAAGGCGGGCGGGGACGACTACCTGACCAAGCCGTTCGCGCCGGAGGAGCTGGCCGCCCGCGTCGACGCGCTGCTGCGCCGGCCGTTGGAAACCCGCGAGACGGTGCTCCGCTACGGCGGCTTCGAGCTCGACTTGATCGACCGCGTGGCGCGGCGGAACGGCGCCGACATCGAAATCCTGCCGCGCGAGTTCCGCCTGCTGGAATACCTGATGCGGCGCCCGGGCCAGGTGGTGACGCGCGCCATGCTGCTGGAGGACGTGTGGCACTACCGCTTCGTGCCGCAGACCAACCTCGTCGACGTCCATCTCGGGCGGCTGCGGCGCAAGATCGACCTGCCTGGCGAGCCGTCGATGATCGAGAGCGTCAAGGGCGTGGGCTTCTCCTTCCGCGCCGCCGCGACGCTCGCAGCCGGGGAGCCTCCCGCCACGGACGGGACGTGAGCTGGGTCGCGGTCTTGCGGACCAGCACGTTCAGGACTGCAGCGCTCGCCTCGGCCATGTTCGCGTCCGGCGCGCTGCTGCTGTTCGCCTTCATCTACTGGCAGACCGCAGGCTACGAGACCGGGCGCATCGACGCGTTCCTGTCCCACGAGTCGCTGGCGATGGCGCGCGCCCGCCCAGAGGACGTCGAGACCGACGTCCGGACGCGCTTCCCCGACGACATGCACCGGCTGACCTTCGCCGCGGTCCTCTCGCCAGGCGGACGCGTGGTGGAGGGCGACCTCGCCTCCTATCCCGCAGGCCTTCCGGTGGACGGCCAGCCCCACGTCGTGGATGCCGCGCGCAGGGTCGCGTCAGGGGTCGCGGTCGAGCGCGTCGCGGCGATCGCGCGCGCTCTGCCGGACGGCCGCATCGTCGTCATCGGCCGCAGCCGCCAGGAGCTGTCGCTGCTGACCGGGTTGATCGGCCGTGCGCTGGCCCTGGGCGTCGGCCCGGCGGTTGTCCTGTCGCTCGCCGCGGGCGCCTGGGCCAGCCGGCGGACCAACGCCAGGATCGCCAGCTTCCAGCGGGCACTGGACCGCATCATGGACGGCAGCCTGCACGAGCGGCTGCCGGTCGCGGACGGCCGTGGCGACACGCTGGACGTGCTGGCGGCCAGCGTGAACCGCACGGTGGAGCAGGTCGAGCGGCTGGTGGGCGAGGTGCGCGGCGTCGGCGACAGCATAGCGCACGAGTTGCGCACCCCGCTCGCGCGGATGCGGGCGCGGCTGGAAGGCGGCAGGCGGCGCGCCGGCACGCGGGCCGAACTGGACGAGGTGGCCAGCCACGCGATCGCCGACCTGGACCAGTGCTTCGCCATCATCACCGCCCTCCTGCGCATCGGCGAGCTGGAGACGGCGCAACGCCGGTCAGGGTTCTCGGCGGTCAGCCTGAGCGCCATCGTCGCGGAGGTCGGCGACCTGTACCAGCCAGTGGCCGAGCTGCGCGGCCTGCGATTCGAGACGAGGGCGCAGACCGGACAGATCGTACTGGGCGACCGCGACCTCCTGTTCGAGATGGTGGCGAACCTGACCGACAACGCCGTCAAGTTCTCGCCCGAGAACGGCGAGGTCAGCCTGCAGCTGACAGGCACTTCGTCGGGACCCGTGCTGCGCGTCTATGACAGCGGCGCAGGAATCGCCACGGCCGAGCGGGACGCTGTCCTGAGACGTTTCTACAGGTCGGAGCGGGCGGGGCGTGTGGAGGGACACGGCCTGGGCCTCAGTCTGGTGGCCGCCATCCTGCGCATGCACGATTTCCAGCTGAGGATGCTCGACGCTCCTCCGGGTTTCGCGATCGAGGTTGTGTGCGCCGCCCGCCACCCGGGACCGTCCCTCCGGCCGCCCGCATAGGCGGTTTTGGCGCTACTGGAACGGATAGTAGCGGAAGCTGAGGAACACCATGTTGTCGTCGGTCTGCGGCGTGCGTCCGACACCCTGGAAGACGGAGCGATGCACGTAGGAATACTGCGCGCCGACCTGCATCGTGCCCCAGGCGCCTCGTATGAACTTGTACCAGGTGCCCACCGTGCCCTCCACGATGCCTGACGTGTTGGCGGTGCACGTGCTGGCGGGCGAGAGCTCCACCTCGCAGCCGGTGTTGTTGTAGAGCGGGTTGCCGTAGCCGTAGCCGGTCAGCTTGCCGGCGTTCTCCGCGTCGAAGCTGCGCGGCGAGATCACCTGCTCGGTGCCGAGATAACCGTAGACGTCGACCGCTGGCGACGGATGGCCGACCAGGCCCACAAGAGCGTCCCATTCCGGCAGCGTCACGGGCTGGCCATGGCTGCCGATGGTCGCGTCGGGCAGCTGCGAGGTGCCGTAGCGGCCGATGCCGGTTCCTGCCAGTCCGCTGAACTGCACGTCCAGCAGCTTCGGCACGACGTGGATGATGCCCGCCGCGCCGCCGCCGCCGCCGAACGTCGTCTGGCTTTCTCCCGTGCCGGGCTGGCTCAGGCGGTCGTGGAACACCCGCCCGACGCCGTAGGCCTCGAAATGGCCCAGATCGTAGTCGGCCGTCGCCTTCACCACGATGTCGGGCGCGACGTCGTCGGGGATGTTGCCGGGGGTCAGCACGTTGGTCGTGGTCGTCGTCGTCTTGCCGCCTGTCGTGGTGACGCCGGTGACCACGCTGGTGACCGCGTTGCTGCCGGTGGCGTCGATGCCCACGCCCGGGTTGCTGACGTTCAGCGTGCCGAGCGAACTCGGTATCGACGTGTTGGCGTACACGCCGCTCGCGTTTTCGACGGAGGCGGCCAGCCAGTACTGGCCGGCGCCGAAGCTCTTGGCCACCCTGATCTGCGCCTGGCGGGCCCAGTTGAAGCCCACCACGTATTGCGGATCGACCTGCACCGGCAGGTTCATCATCGACGGGTTGACGCCGATCTTGTTCATCGTCAGCAGCGTCCAGGTCTGGCCGCCCAGCACCTGCAAGCCCCAGTCGCTCCTGTCATAGGCCGCCCAGGCCTCGCGCAGGCGCGGGGTCCAGCTGTTGCTCTCGTTGTAGTTCGACGTGGGCGAGGCGGCCAGGAAGTCGGCCACCACCAGCGCCTCCAGCTTGGTGACCTCGTCGGGATGCGCGTCGAGGGCTGCGGAAAGCCGGGTCTGCCGGGCGGATTCGTGGAACTCCGATTCGTGGTAGAGTTGGCTGTAGCGGAACGGCACCGTGTTGAACGGCGTGGCGATGTCGCTCACGAGGTTGCGCGAGCGATACACCGTCGCCGCCTCGAGAAAGCCCCCGAGCGTGACGTTGACGGCACCGACCTGGAACGTCCCCTTCGGCAGGGGCTTGGGCTTGGGCGCCTCGGCGCGCGCGAGCACCACCGATCCAGGGGCCGAGCCTGGCGCCGCGGGCACCAGGGCGTAGCCGGCCGGTATCTGCGGCATCACGGGGGTGATCTGGGTCACCGGCGGGGTGGCGCGCGTGTAGGACTCGCCCCGGACCGCCTTCAGCTCCCGGTTGCGCTGCGCCATCTCCGCCTTCATGTGCCGCAGCTCGGCCTGCAGTGCGGTGATCTGCTTCTCGATCGAGCCGAGCTGCGCCGAGCTGTCCTGTGCTGCGGCCGGGCGCGCATGCGCGCCCGTCAGGGTGAGCGCCGAAGCTACCATAAGGATCGGTCGGGACAGTCGCATGGTGAGACTCCGGCAGGCGCCATCCACCCGGTCGGCAGCGGACAGTTTCCATTAGCCCAGCCCGCGGGAATTTTAACGACAGTTCGATGACCGCGGCGGATGCCCCGCCTTTGTTGCAGCGCGGTGTGTCCTGCCGGTCACACACGCCTGCCTGGCCCGGAGCGGCCGCGGTAAATCGGAATATAATGGCGGCCTGGCCGACAATCGGTCATTGCGATGCCATGAGAGCTGACCGGGCACGCGGCACGTGCCCGGAGGCAGGGTGCGAAGGCAGCGCGGATACATGATCGGCATCGTCAAGGTGGCTCTGAGCCGCCCCTACACCTTCGTCGTGATGGCCGTGCTCATCCTCATCTTCGGCGTGCTCTCGGCCGTCCGAACCGCGACCGATATCCTGCCCGACATCGGCATCCCGGTCGTGGCGGCCGTCTGGTCGTACAACGGCCTGTCGCCTGACGACATGTCCGGCCGGGTGATCTATTACTACGAGCGCACGCTGAGCAGCCAGGTCAACGACATCCAGCACATCGAGAGCCAGTCGATGTTCGGCTACGGCGTGGTCAAGATCTTCTTCCAGCCGCACGTCAACATCAACGCCGCCTTGGCGCAGGTCACCGCCGCCTCGCAGACGGTGCTGAAGGCCTTGCCGCCCGGCATCACGCCGCCGCAGATCCTGGAGTTCAACGCGTCCAGCGTGCCGATCCTGCAACTGGCGCTGTCCAGCCACAGCCTGCCGCAGGCCAGGCTGTTCGACTACGGCCAGAACTTCATCCGACCGCAGCTGGCAACCGTGCCCGGTGCCGCCATCCCCTCGCCCTACGGCGGCAAGGTGCGCCAGATCCAGATCGACCTCGACAGCCACGCGCTGCAGGCGCGCGGCCTGTCGGCGCAGGACGTGGTGGCCGCCCTGGCCGAGCAGAACCTGGTGACCCCGGTCGGCACCCAGAAGGTCGGCACGTTCGAATGGAACGTGTCGCTCAACGACGCGCCGAAGGAGTTCGCCGAGCTGGAGGACCTGCCGATCAAGTCGGTCAACGGCACGGTCGTCACCATGCGCGACGTGGCCCACGTGCGCGACGGATCGCCGCCGCAGACCAACGTGGTGCACCTGGACGGCACGCATGCCGTGCTGATGACCGTCCTGAAATCCGGCGCCGCCTCCACGCTGGACATCATCGCCAACGTCAAGGCCATCCTGCCGCAGATCGAGGCCAGCCTGCCGCCGTCGCTTCAGCTCAAGGCCGTCGGCGACCAATCCGTGTTCGTGACGTCCGCGGTGATGGGCGTGGTGCGCGAAGGACTGATCGCCGCCGGGCTGACCGGCCTGCTGATCCTGATCTTCCTGGGCAGCTGGCGGTCCACCCTGATCATCACGGTGTCCATCCCGCTGGCCATCCTGTTCTCGCTGACCATGCTGTCGATGGTCGGCGAGACGATCAACGTCATGACCTTGGGCGGGCTGGCGCTCGCGGTCGGCATCCTGGTCGACGACGCGACGGTGACCATCGAAAACATCAACTACCACCTGGAGAACGGCAAGGAGGTGCAGACCGCAATCCTGGACGGCGCCAGGCAGATCGTGGTGCCGGCGACCGTGTCGCTGCTGTGCATCTGCATCGTGTTCGTGCCCATGTTCGGCCTCGGCGGCGTCGCCGGCTACCTGTTCCGGCCGCTGGCCGAAGCGGTCGTCTTCGCGATGATCGGCTCCTACATCCTCTCGCGCACGCTGGTGCCGACGCTGGCCAACTTCCTGTTGCGCAAGCACGTCCACGCGGACCACGCCAAGCCCGGCGTGTTCGGGCGTTTCCAGCGCGGCTTCGAGCGCAGGTTCGAAAACCTTCGCGACGGGTATGTCGGCCTGCTGGAACTCGCTTTGGGCAACCGGCCCCGCGTGATCCTGGGCTTCTTTGCCGCCGTGCTGCTGTCCTTCGGCCTGGTGCCGTTCCTTGGCCGGAACTTCTTCCCGGCCGTCAACAGCGACCAGATCAAGCTGCACATCCGTGCGCAGACCGGCACCCGCATAGAGGACGCGTCGGCACTCTGCGGCCGCATCGAACAGGCGATACGCGACCACGTGATCCCGCCCGGGAACCTAGACACGATCGTGGACAACATCGGCCTGCCGGTCAGCGGCATCAACCTCGCGTATGGCAATTCCGGCACCATCAGCGGCGGCGACGCGGACATTCTGATCACGCTGAAGGGCGGCGCCACGTCGGACGACTACGCCCGCAAGCTGCGCGCCTTTCTGCCCAAGCAGTTTCCCGGCACGGTGTTCGCCCTGCTGCCGGCCGACATCATAACCCAGATCGTCAATTTCGGCCTGCCGGCGCCCATCGATTTGCAGGTTGTGGGCCAGGACATCAAAGCCAACCGCGCCTATGCCGACCGGCTGCTGGCGCGCATCGCCCGGGTGCCTGGGGTGGCCGACGCGCGCGTCCAGCAGACGTTCAACGAGCCGACACTGCGCGTGGACGTGGACCGCCAGCTCGCCTCCCTGGTCGGCATCACCGAGCGCGACGCGGCCACCTCCATGCTCGACACGCTGGCCGGCAGCATCCAGACCGCGCCCACCTTCTGGCTGAACCCGCATAACGGCGTGTCTTACCCGATCGTGGTGCAGACGCCGCAATACGATGTGGACACGATGGGCAGCCTGCAGGACACCACGCTCGGCTCGGGCAACAAGACCGAGCTGCTCGGCGGTTTGGCCAAGGTAAGGACCGAAACGAGCGACGCAGTCGTCTCGCACTACAACGTCCGCCCGGTGATCGACATCTACGCCACCAACGCCGGCCGCGACCTGGGCGCGGTGGCGGCAGACATCGACCGCATCGTGGCCGAGGAGGCGCACCGGCTGCCGCATGGCAGCCAGGTCGTCCTGCGCGGCCAGGTGACGACGATGACCGAAGCCTACGGCCAGCTGTTCGGCGGGCTCGCCTTCGCCATCGTGCTTATCTACCTGCTGATCGTGGTCAACTTCCAATCCTGGACCGACCCTGCCGTCATCGTCATGGGCCTGCCCGGGGCGCTCGCCGGGATCGTCTGGATGCTGTTCCTGACCGGCACCACCCTGTCGGTGCCCGCGCTGACCGGGGCCATCATGTGCATGGGGGTCGCGACGGCGAACTCCATCCTGGTCATCAGCTTCGCGCGCGAGCGGATGGAGACCGGCATGGACGCCGCGCAGGCCGCGATGGAGGCCGGCGCCACGCGCTTCAGGCCGGTGCTGATGACGGCGCTGGCGATGATCATCGGCATGGGTCCGACCGCACTCAGCGCCGAGCAGAACGCGCCGCTCGGCCGCGCGGTGATCGGCGGCCTGCTGTTCGCCACAGCCGCGACCCTGTTCGTGGTGCCGACCATCTTCAGCCTGGTCCACCGGCGCGAAACCATGCCGGGCAGCCGGCCCGCGCGTGCGCGCGACGCGGTACCCGCTTAGGTCCGCGGCGAAGTGAACGACATGCCCGACGACACGCGCCCGACCGCCCTTCCGGCGCCCTCCGAAACCCGATCGGCAAGGCACCCCGCCACCGATCACTCCCCCGGACCCCGGCGCCCGAAGCGGCTGGGGCTGGTCGCGGCCGTGGTCCTGCTGCTGGCGCTGGCGGCCGCGGCCTGGGGCATCCTCTCGCGCAGGCGTTCGGAGTCCGAGCTGGCGAGCTGGACTCGCCAGCAGGCGGTGCCGACGGTGACGGTGGCCCATCCCAGCCTGGACGACGCGCCGCGCAAGCTGGTGCTGCCCGGCGACGTGCAGGCGTTCTACGAGGCGTCGATCTACGCCAGGGTCAGCGGCTACCTGCAGAACTGGAGCCAGGACATCGGCGCCCGCGTGCGCGCAGGCCAGGTGCTGGCGACCATCGACACGCCCGACCTCGACCAGGAGCTGGCGCAGGCGCAGGCGGACCTGGCGACCGCCCAGGCGCAGTCCGCCTTCGCCGACCTGACCGCCAAGCGCTGGCACGCGCTGCTCGCCTCGAACTCGGTCTCCGTGCAGTCGGCCGACGAAAAGGAGGGCGATGCCACGGCCAGGCACGCCGAGGTGAACGCCCAGCGCGCCCATGTCGACCGGCTGCGCGCGCTGGAAGCTTTCAAGCGCATCACCGCGCCGTTCGACGGCGTCGTCACCGCGCGCAACACCGATGTCGGCGCGTTGATCACCGGCGGGTCGAGCGCCGCGGTGCCGCTGTTCAAGGTGGCCGACATGCACGAGATGCGCGTGTACGTGCGCGTGCCGCAGGCCTATGCCAGCGAGCTGAAGCCCGGCATGCAGGCGACGCTGGCCGAGCCGCAATATCCGGGCCGCGCGTTCCCGGCCAGGCTCGCCACCACCTCGCAATCGGTCGCCGCCGAAAGCCGGACGGTGCTGGTCGAGCTGATGGCGCCGAACCCGGACGGCAAGCTGTGGGCGGGCACGTTCGCCGAGGTGCGCTTCGACGTGCCCGGCGACGCCGGCGTGCTTCGGGTGCCATCCAGCGCGCTGGTGTTCCGCTCCCACGGCGCGCAGCTCGCGACCGTCGGCCCAGGCAACCGCATCGCGCTGAAGGACGTGACCATCGGCCGCAATCTAGGCACCGAGATCGAGATAGAGGACGGCATCACGCAGGCCGACCGCGTGGTGACCACGCCTCTCGACACGCTGGAGGACGGCGACACGGTCAACGTTGCAGAACAGCCCGTCGCGGCGTCGCCCGCCTCACCCGCCACCGCATCGGAATAGGCGTGTTCACAACGATCCGATGGCCGGCCGTCCTGGCTTGCGGCCTGCTCGCCGTGCTGTGCGGCTGCGACCTGGCGCCGCACTACCACGTGCCGCTGACCACGGTGCCGGCCGACTACAAGGAGGCGGCGTTTCGGCCAGCGCGCCCCGCCGACGACCTCCGGCGCGGACCCTGGTGGCAGGCTTTCGGCGATCCCGTGCTGAACACGCTGGAGGCGCGCGTGGACGGTGCGAGCCCGACGCTGGCGGCCTCGCTCGCCATATTGCAGCAGGCGCGCGCCTCTGCCGCCGAGGCGCGAGCGGGCCTCTACCCGACCCTGTCGGTGGGCGGGGAGATCAACGAGGACCGCCAGTCCAACCGCAGGCCGACGCGGGGCCGAGGCCAGCCGAACCAGTACCTGAGCAACAGCATCAGCGCGCAAGCCGATTACGAGATCGACCTGTGGGGCAGGGTTGCCAACGCGATCAAGGCGGGCCGTTACGCGGCGCAGGCGACGGCCGCCGACGTGGAGGGCACGCGGCTGAGCCTGCATGCCGAGCTGGCGGACGACTACATCGCTCTGCGCGGCCTGGACGCGCAGAGCGATGTGCTGCGCAACGCCGCCGGCGCCTATCAGCAGGCGGTCCGCATCACGGAAAACCGGTTCGCCGGCAAGATCGCGTCCGGCATCGACGTCAGCCGCGCGCAGACGCAGCTGCGCAACGCGGAGGCGGCCATCACCGACACGGCCGCCAAGCGCGCGCTGCTGGAGCACGCGATCGCCGTGCTGGTGGGCCGCCTGCCCGCCGAGCTGAGCCTGCCGCCCACCGAATGGGCGCTCAGCCCGGCAGACATCTCGCCCGGGCTGCCGAGCACGCTGCTGGAACGCCGCCCCGACGTGGCCTCCGCCGAGCGCCAGATGGCGGCGGCCAACGCCACGATCGGCGTGGCCCGCGCGGCGTTCTATCCCACGCTGTCGCTGAACATTCTCTACGGCCTGCAGGACACCGGTTTCCAGCTGTTCAGCCTGCCCAACGATTTCTGGGCGTTGGGGCCGGGCCTCGCCTTGCCGCTGTTCGAGGGCGGCCTGCGGCGCGCCGAGGAGGCGGCGGCGGTCGCACAGTTCCGGCTGGCGGAGGCGCGCTACCGGCAGGCGGTGCTGACGGCGTTCCAGGACGTGGAGGACGCGCTCTCGCAGCGGCGGCTGCTGGGCGAGGAGACCGGCCAGGAGGATGCGGCCGTGGACGCGGCGCGGCAGACGGTGACGATGACGACGAATCTCTACAAGGACGGTGCGACCAGCTTCCTCGACGTCGTCGTCGCCCAGACGGCCGAGCTGCAATCCGAGCAGGCGGCGACCGACCTGCGCACCCGGCGCGTGCAGGCGGATGTCGAGCTGGTGCGCGCGCTGGGCGGCGGGTGGAACGTCGGCGACCTGCCCGACTTCAAGGGCCACCTGCTGCCCGACCAGCCGAGGACCGGGTAGGCGCGGCGCCCGGCCGGTCGGGGGCCGCCGGCAGCCAAGCCGTGCCTCACCAGCCGTGCCCGGCAGAAGCGACCACGATCACCGCCGCACCAAGCACCAGGTTGACGGTGGTCAACAGCCGGATGCGGGCCAGCAATTGCGGCCCCGGCCGGATGGCGCGGCGCAGGCGGCGGAACGGGCCGAAATAGGCCCACAGGAACAACGCCGCCATGATCAGGCCGAGCGTCTGCATGACGTTCACGTACCAGGGCAGGTGCGCCATGCGCCAGCCGGCGACCCCTATCATGCCCCAGCCGGTCAGCAGCATGATCGGCATCGCGTGCCACACCACCAGGAAGAAGCGTTTCAGCGTCAGCATGTGAAGCTGCAGGCGCGGCCCTGCATCGAGCACCGCCAGGGCCGGGCGCAGCACGACCAGCGCGTAGAGCATGCCGCCCACCCAGGCGGTCGCGGCCAGCAGATGCAGCGCCAGCAGGGTGTTCAGCAACAGCATCGTGCGGTCTCCGGTACGACCTGGGTCAGCGCCGCGCGTCGGGTGGCGGTTGTCTGACCGGGATTTTGGCTTCGGCCACGCCCATAGCCTGCGCGACTGCCTGCGCATAGCCTGGCGCGGACTGGATCGCGTCCATCTCCTAGGCTAGAGCATGATCGCCTCAGGTTGATCCTCAACCACGGTACACAAGCTCGCCAAAACAGGGGGCTGGAGCCTGATCGCTTCGGCTGCCAGAAGCGATCAGGCTCCAGCGCTTCGAGCGGAGGCACATGATGGACGCAGCGGAAACCGGCCAGACCCTTCAACGCCTGGACGCGCTGCGGCAGATCGAGCGCAAGCTGCTGTGGCTGTCGGCCTGGATGGTGCACAACGCCAACCACATCCGCCCCAACCGCGACGGGCTGAAGGTGGGCGGCCACCAGGCGAGTTGCGCCTCGGTCGTCTCCATCATGACCGCGCTGTATTTTTCCGAGCTGCGCCCGCAGGACCGGGTCGCCGTCAAGCCGCACGCCTCCCCGGTGTTCCACGCCGCGAACTACCTGCTCGGGCGGCAGAGCGTGGCGCAGATGGAGGGCCTTCGCCGCTTCGGCGGCGCGCAGGCCTATCCGAGCCGGGTGAAGGACGGCGAGGAGGTGGATTTCTCCACCGGCTCGGTAGGCCTGGGCGTCGCCGCGACGAGTTTCGCCGCCCTGATCCAGGATTACGTTCGCCTGCACGGGCTGCTGCCCGCCCATCTGCCGCCTGGCCGGCACATAGCGATCGCCGGCGATGCGGAGCTGGACGAGGGCAACATCTACGAGGCCTTGCTGGAAGGCTGGAAGCACGACGTGCGCAACGTCTGGTGGATCGTGGACTACAACCGTCAGAGCCTCGACTCGGTGGTGCAGGACCGGCTGTTCGGACGGTTCGAGGGTCTGTTCGGCGACATGGGCTGGACGGTGGTGCGCATCAAGCACGGCCGGCTGCAGGCCGCCGCCTTCGCCCGGCCGGGCGGCGAGCTGTTGCGCGCCTGGATCGACGACTGCCCCAACAGCCTCTACGCCTCCCTCACCTTCCAGGGCGGGGCCGCGTGGCGCACCGCGCTGCTGGCCGACCTCGGGCGCTCGGCAGAGCTGCGCGCCATCGTCGATCCGCTGAGCGACGCCGAGCTGTCGGCGCTGATGACCAATCTGGGCGGCCACGACATCGAGACGCTGCTGGAGGCGTTCGCGGGCGCGGCCCAGGACGACCGGCCGACCTGCTTCATCGCCTACACCATCAAGGGCATGGGCCTGCCGTTCGCCGGCCACAAGGACAACCATTCCGGCCTGATGACGCGCGAGCAGATGGAGGTTTTTCGCGCCGAGATGCGAATCCGTCCCGGCCATGAATGGGATTCCTGGGAGGGCTTGAAGTCTTCTGCGGATGGGATGCAGCGTTTTGTGGCCGGCGTGCCGTTCGCAACCCCTCTCTCGCCGCAGGGCCGCGTCTTTGCGCCGCCTGCGATCGCGCTGCCTTCCGCCGTTCCGCTGGGTAAGCTCGCGGGCCGGACGCTCTCCACCCAGACCGGCTTCGGCGAGATACTGGGCGAGATCGGCCGCGCCGAGGGGCCGTGGCGCGAGGCTGCTGCGCGCATCGTGACGACCAGCCCCGACGTGACCGTTTCCACCAGCCTGGGGCCGTGGGTAAACCGCCGCGGGCTGTTCGACCGCCACACGCGCAACGACGTGTTCCGCGACACCAAGGTGGCCAGCATGCAGCGCTGGGGCATGAGCCCGTCCGGCCAGCACATCGAGCTCGGGATCGCGGAGCAGAACCTGTTCCTGCTGCTGGGGGCGGCCGGGTTGAGCCATGCGCTGAACGGCGCGCGGCTGCTGCCTGTGGGCACGGTCTACGACCCCTTCGTCAACCGCGGCCTCGATGCGCTGATCTACGCCTGCTACCAGGATGCTCGCTTCCTGCTGGTGTCCACGCCGTCCGGCATCAGCCTGGCGCCGGAGGGCGGGCAGCACCAGTCGGTGAACACGCCGCTGCTGGGCATGGCGCTGGACCGGCTGGCGAGTTTCGAGCCGGCCTACGTCGACGAGCTCGCCATCATGCTGCGCTGGGCGCTGGAGCACATGCAGAAGCCGGACGGCTCGGCGGTGTGGCTGCGCCTGTCCACCCGCGCCCTGCCGCATCGCGCCCGCGCGCTGGATGCGGCGGCCGTGATCGCCGGGGCGCATTGGGTGGTGCCGCCCGGCGAGGGGGCGCCGCTCGCGCTGGCCTACCAGGGTCCGCTGGCGGCCGAAGCCGAAGCCGCCTTCGAGGTGGTGCGCGAGGAGGCACCGGATGCCGGGCTGCTGGCCGTGACGAGTCCGGACCGCCTGCACGCCGGCTGGCTTGCCGCGGCGCGCGCGCGGCGGGAGGGCGGTTCGACGGTGAGCCACGTTGAGGCGCTGCTGGCGCCGATGGCTTCGGGCAGCGCGGTCGTGACGATCCTGGACGGGCACCCGGCGGCGCTGGCCTGGCTGGGCGCGATACGCGGGCAGCGCGTGGTGCCGCTGGGCGTGGACCGCTTCGGGCAGAGCGGCGACATCCCGGACCTGTACGGCGAGTACGGGCTGGACGAGAGCGCCATACTGGACGCGTGCGCGCAGGCTCTACTGGCTTCGTAGCCCGTATTGCTGTTGGACGATGCGGGTCTCGCAAGCGCGCGGTCACCGTTGTGCGTCGTCCCTCCGCATCGCGCAACGGCGCGGCACGGGCTGCGCGTGCTTTCTCGCCTGACGTGTGCCGGACGCCGGGGTACGATCGGCAATCGACACGTACGGCAGTGGCACATGCGGCAGTCGTAGCGGCGCAACCTGCAGCGATTGGACCGGTTTCGCGCAGAGTCTCCCGCGAGTAGGCGGACCTCACACCGGTTTAGGCCTTGCTTTGGCGAGCGGTATCGTCACTCCGACTATTGCAGTCTGCGTGTATTGCTCAAGAGCATGGTCGCTTCGGGTTGGTCTTCAACCACGATGAACATGCTCGCCAAATCAAGGAGCTGGAGCCTGATCACTTCGGCTACCAAAAGCGATCAGGCCCGAGAGTCTCTAGGCTGACGTGAAAGCGGTCTGGCCTTTGTTTCGATGAGCAATATCACTTCGACTGTCCCAGCCTGCGTGACATTGCTCCGATGTACAGGCTCACGCTCCATGCAATAGATGACTTGCCGGCTTCCGTGCTATTAAGAATGAATTTAGGTTTTGATGTTTTCTTGATAGTGTAAGATTCGAGGAAAACATGCCTGCCGCGCAATTGCCGCAATGTGAGGATGAACGGCTTAGAGCTCTTGCAGGGTTAAACATCCTTGAGCCGGGAAGTGATCTTGGCTTTGAAATCTTTCCCTTGCTCGCGAGCAAAGTCTTTGACACGCCAGGCGCCGCGATCACTTTTATCGACCACGATACCCAATGGTACAAGGCCGGCGTCGGATTGTCGGGGCGTTCGGATCCACGAACACATTCCATATGCGAGTACGCGCTCCTGCATCCGCTCGAAATTCTCTACATCCCGGACACGACTATCGATCCTCGTGTCTCGGACAATCCCTGTGTGGTTCGCGATGGGGGTATCCGGTCCTACGCGGGCGCGGCGATCTCTGGACCGACTGGCATGCCCCTCGGTGCGCTGTGCGTGTACGATCACGTACCCCGTACGTTTTCCAGTGAGAGGCTTGAGCAGCTCAAATACATGGCGATTGGTGTCGAAGGCGCGATCAGATTACATGCGGCCGGTGAGGAGCACCGGCTACGTTCGATGACAGACGGACTCACGGGCGTCGGCAACCGATCGAGCTTCGATCATCGCCTGCAGCAGAAAATTGCGGCTTGCCAGCGTGACCCGAAGCGCAGTATTGCGCTGCTGTCAATCGACCTAGACCAGTTCAAGTCTGTTAGCGACCTGTTTGGGCACGCTGGCGGCGATCTTGCGCTGCAGGAAGCTGCTAAACGTCTCAGTGCGGCTCTCAGCACCCGCGACAGCGTCTTCCGCGTGGGCGGAGACGAGTTCAGCGTTATCGTCGATATTTCAGACAACATTGGCGCTGAGATTGTTGCCCACAGGATCCAGTCGGCTTTCGCAAAGCGGTTTTGCATCGACCAGCGTCTGGTTCCCTTGAGGGCCTCGATAGGTGTCGCCGTTTACCCGAACGATGCAGCCTGCGCCAATACACTGGCTGCTCGCGCGGACACTTCCTTGTATGCCGCAAAACGCAGCGGCGGGGGCGCCACGATCTTTGCGCGCTCAGAAGCCGTTGCAGGTAGTCGGGGATTTGGCAGGCAGGAGATGCAGCGTGAGTTGTATTCGACCCTCATTCCGTCAGGCAATGAGCCATTCCGATTGGCAATGCAGCCGATTGTCCACGCCGACTCTGGCGCACTCACAGGGTTCGAGGCTTTGATCCGCTGGCCACGCGAGGACGGGAACATGATGTTGCCAGGAGATTTCATTCCAACAGCGGAGGCGACAGGACTCATCGTTCAGCTCGATCGTTGGGTCATCGACCGAGCCTGCCGAAGAGCTGTAACGTTCCCCAGTCATTTGACAATCTCATGCAACGTGTCGGCAGCCAACTTCCTATCAGGTCATCTAGTAGCAGACGTATGCAAAGCCCTAAGCCGGTATGGGGTCGAGCCTAACAGGCTGAAGCTGGAAGTTACTGAGACCATTCTTCTGCGAGACGCTAAGCGTGTTAGGTCCATAATGCTAGAGCTGCGCGGCCTCGGCATCGACGTCATATTGGACGACTTCGGTACGGGGAACGCGTCGATTGCTTACCTGCGTGACTATCCGTTCAATGGGATCAAGATCGACAAGAGCTTCGTATCTCAGCTGGAAATCGACTCGCGTCGCCGAGTTTTTATCAGGGCAATTCTCGATATGGCCCGGTCACTCAATCTGACCGTGACTGCGGAGGGAGTGGAGACTGTCGGTCAACGACGTCTTCTGCATCAAAAGAAGGTTGACCTCATCCAAGGATACTTGATGGGTAGGCCAATGTTGGAGGACGTCGTGGGTGATTACCTCTACGAGAGAAACACGTCAGACCTATCCGGACCAAACCTCAGCGCCCTACCGCCCGGATCCTGTCCGGTAAATGCCTGACACTGGATTCGGTGTTGGACGAGCAAGAGTCCCCCCTCAAGCTGCAAGGTATCTAAAATAATGTCTTTCCGCCGTTTGATGTATTGCAGTTCGACTACGATATTCAAGTCAGACCGATTCGAGTTCGAGTTCGACGAGCTTGTTAAACAGTCTCGCTCGAACAATGACCGCGATAACATCACCGGGTGTCTTGTCTACAGCTCGCTCAGCTTCGTTCAGATGTTGGAGGGGCCTGACGAGCAAGTCTTGAAAACGTTTGCAAGGATTCAACGTGATCGTCGCCACAAGAACGTGTACCTCCTACAGTCTGAGTCCGCTCATCGGCGAGTATTTGAGCACTGGTCAATGCTGTTCCACAAAAGCGATTGCGATCAGCTCTCCTTCAAAAGTGGTCTAGCTTTTCGAACCATGCTGCAATGTGACGACCTCGATCGCGACAGTGTTTTAGAGCTCATGACGTCAACCGTTTCGGCAGAGAGCCGTCGTTTGGAAAACGTTATCAGGCTTAACCAACCGGAGTCGAGTATTCCAGCGCGCCAAGAGATGTTCAAGCCCATGAGCCAACACTGAAGGTCACCAAGATGGAAATCGTCAAGCTGTGCAGCCAGGAGTAGACCTGTAGTGGACTTATCAAAGCCCAAAGGAGTCGAGTGGCGATAGCTCGCCTGGCAACTACACCTTTCTCATGGTTGATTGATGCTGGTTTGAGCGAGGCCGGAACAATGTTCGTCGTCGTGAAGCAGCCGGAACAGCGCGCGGGTGGCCTGATCGAGTCTGCACATCACTCTGGCTCGTGAAAGGCAAGCGCTCCTTTTTGCAAAAAGGACCAAAAACCTTTGTTCATCTGACCCGCGACAGCCGGACAAAGGTTTTTTGCTTCTTTTTTGCAAAAAAGAAGGACTTGCCTTCGGTTTGAAGTATGTCGATCCCGAGGCCGATTGGTATGACAACGTCCTTAGTAACGACAGCTAGGCCGTAGCCCGTCCTGCTCTTGGGCAAGGTGGGTCCCGTGAAAGGTTGGTCCAGTGTCCGACGGACGAACGAAAGATTCTCGCCAGATCTTATTGAGGCCAGATCTTATTGAGGCCAGATCTCATTGAGGATGGCGGAAGGCAGCCACCCTACCTCGCACACTTCCGCACCGCGCAAGAGCGCAGTACGGACTGCGACGCTTGCTTAGGCGACCGGCCCTCCCCAACTCGCGCGCTCAGGAGGACCCTAGCCCGATGAGCGAAACCACCACCCCAGACGCATCCGCCCCCGAACGGCACCAGTTCGGCGCAGAAGTCGGGCGACTGCTCGATCTTGTCGTTCACTCCCTCTACTCCGAGCGCGAAATTTTTCTGCGCGAGCTGGTGGCCAACGCGGCGGACGCCACCGACCGGCGGCGGTTCGAGGCGCTGACCGATCCGGCGCTCAGCCTGCCGGAGGGCGCGGGCGTGCGGGTGCTGCCGGACAAGGAGGCGCGCACGCTGACCATCGAGGACCAGGGCATCGGCATGACGCGGGAGGAGCTGGCGCAGAACCTCGGCACCATCGCGCGCTCCGGCACCCGCGCCTTCGCCAGCACGCTTGAGGGCGCCTCCGACGAGAAGCCGTCGCTCATCGGCCAGTTCGGCGTGGGGTTCTACGCCGCGTTCATGGTGGCCGACCGGGTAGAGGTGACGTCGCGCAAGGCGGGCGGCGATGGCTCGACCTGGCTCTGGGCGTCGGACGGGCGCGGCGACTACACGCTGGCGCCGGCCGAGCGCGACGCGCCGGGCACCACCATCGTGCTGCACATGAAGGCGGACGCCGACGAGTACCTGGAGCCGTACCGGCTGGAGACGGCAATCCGCAAGTGGGCCGACCACATCGCCCTGCCGATCACGGTGGCACGCGACGGCAAGGATCAGCCCGCCAACGACGGTACCGCGCTGTGGCGCAAGCCGAAATCGGAGGTGACGGAGGAGGCCAGCAACGAGCTGTACCGCCACCTCGGCCACTACTTCGATACGCCCTGGGCGACGCTGCAGTGGCGCGCCGAGGGTGCGCTCGAATTTTACGCCCTGCTGTTCTTCCCGGGCGCCAAGCCGTTCGACCCGGTGGAGGGCGACCGCACCAGCCATGTGCGCCTGCACGTCAAGCGCATGTTCATCACCGACGACGCCAAGCTGCTGCCGGACTGGCTGCGTTTCGTGCAGGGCGTGGTCGATACCGAAGACCTGCCGCTGAACGTGAGCCGCGAAATGCTGCAGGCGACCCCGGTGCTGGCCAAGATTCGCAAGGCGGTCACCAACCGCGTGCTGAGCGAGCTGAAGACCCGCGCCAAGGATGCTGAGTCCTACGCCAAGTTCTGGGAAAACTTCGGGCCGGTGATGAAGGAGGGGCTGTGGGACGACACCGAACACCGCGCCACCCTGTCCGAGCTGATGCGGTTCCGCTCCAGCACCCAGGAAGGTTTTACATCGTTCGCCGATTACGTGTCGCGCATGAAGCCCGAGCAGGAAGCGATCTACATCCTTGTCGGCGAGGACGAGGCCAGCCTGCCCGGCTCGCCGCAGCTCGAGGGTTTCAAGTCGCGCGGCGTGGAAGTGCTGCTGCTGTCCGACCAGGTGGACGCGTTCTGGCCGGAGCGGATGAGCGAGTACGAGGGCAAGGCCATCCGCAGCGTGACGCAGGGCGCTGCCGACCTGTCGAAATTCGCCGCCGCCGAGCAGACGGGCGAGGCGGCGGACGTCACCAAGCTGGTCGAGGCGCTGAAGGCGGCGCTGGGCACCCAGGTGGACGACGTGCGGGCGACCGACCGCCTGGTGGACAGCGCGGTGGTCCTGGCGGCCAAGGCAGCCGGGCCGGACCTGCAGATGCAGCGGCTGCTGCGCCGCACCGGCCGCGCGCCGATGGGCATGACGGGTGGCGCGCCGGTGCTGGAAATCAACCCGCGCCACCGGCTGATCGTGTCGCTGGCCGCACGCGCGGAGCAGGGCGAGGCGTTGGGCGACCAGGCGGCGACGCTGCTGGACCTTGCGCGCGTCCAGGATGGCGAGGCGCCGCACGATCCGGCGGCGTTCGCGCGGCGGGTGGCGGACGCTTTGGCATAAAGAAACTTGGTCTGGGCCAACTGGCCGCAGCGCGGTCAGGGGCAGAGCCCCTGGCCTACCCGTGCTCGATCCGTATCAGCGAAGGCCGCTCCAGCACCGCGTCCAGCCGTTCGATCCGGTCCAGGGCGGCGCGCATCGCCGTCTCGCGCGTGTCGTGCGTGACGAGCACGATCGGCACCGTTTCGCCGGGCGAGCGGCCGTGCTGCAGCATGCTTTCCAGCGACACGCCGGTATCGCGCAGCGCGGCCGTCACGTCGGCGATCACGCCCGGGCGGTCCACCACCATCAGCCGCAGGTAGTAGGCGCCGGTATGGGCCGACATCGGCACCGAGGGCGCCTGGCTTAGATGTGCCGACGCCGCCCCCCAGACCGGCACCGGCCGGCCGCGCGCGATATCAATCAGGTCGGCAACTACCGCGGATGCCGTCGGGCCGCCACCTGCGCCGCGTCCCTCCAGCATCACCCGGCCTGCAAAATCGCCTTCAACCACTACCGCGTTGTAAACGCCGTCGACGCGCGCCAGTGGCGCACCTTCGGGCACCATGCAGGGATGCACGCGGCTCTCGATCCCGGCTTCGGTTTCGCGCGCGATGCCAAGCAGCTTGATCCGGTAGCCGAGTTCCTTGGCAAACGACTGGTCGAGCGAGGAGATCGTGCGGATACCCTCGACGTGGATGTCCGAAAAACTGACCGGCCTGCCGAAGGCGAGGGCCGCAAGAATGGCCAGCTTGTGCGCGGCATCGATGCCGTCCACGTCAAAGGATGGATCGAGCTCGGCGTAGCCCAGGCGTTGCGCGTCGGCCAGCACTTCGGCGAACTCCCGGCCGCGCTCGCGCATGGTGGTCAGGATGTAGTTGCAGGTGCCGTTCAGTATGCCGGCGATGCGCCGGATGCGGTTGCCGGCCAGGCCCTCTCGCACCGTCTTGATCACCGGGATACCGCCTGCGACGGCCGCCTCGTAAGCCAGCGCCGCGCCGCTCGCCTCGGCAGCCGCACCCAATGCGGCGCCGTGCAGGGCGAGCAGCGCCTTGTTCGCGGTCACCACGGGGCGGCCGACTTGCAGCGCGGTCAGCACAACCGAGCGGGCCGGGTCCTCCGAGCCGCCGATCAGTTCGGCCACCACGTCAACGTCGGGGTCGGCCGCCAGCGCCACAGGATCGTCGTACCAGCGCAAGGCGGCCACCGAAAAACCGCGGTCGCGCGCGCGGTCGCGGGCCGACACCGCGGTGACCGTGATCGGCCGGCCGGCGCGGGCGGCCACGATGTCGGCGTTCTCGCGCAACAGGCGCAGCACGCCGGCGCCGACCGTGCCGAGGCCGGCGATCCCGACTTTCAACGCACCGTCGGTCAGGGTGCGGCCTGCAGAACCGGCTCCGGCCGTGCCACGTTGCTGTCGGCCTGCAGAAAGCCCCGGATGTTGCGGATGGCCTGACGCAAGCGCTGGGTGTTTTCCACCAGTCCGATGCGCACGTGCCCGTCGCCGTGCTCGCCGAAGCCGAGGCCGGGGGCGACCGCCACGTGGGCGCGCGCCAGCAGAAGCTTGGAAAACTCGACGCTGCCAAGACGGGCGTAGCGCGGCGGGATCGGCGCCCAGGCGAACATGCTGCCCTCCGGGCTCGGCATGTCCCACCCGGCCTGCGCCAGGCCGCGGATCAGCACGTCGCGCCGTTCGCGGTAGAGCGCGCGCATCTCTGCCACGCAGTCCTGCGGGCCGTTCAGCGCGCAGGTGGCGGCGACCTGGATGGGGGTGAAGGCGCCGTAATCGAGGTAGGATTTCATCCGCGCCAGGGCCGAGACCAGGCGCTGGTTGCCGGCGGCGAAGCCGATGCGCCAGCCTGGCATGGAGTAGGTCTTCGACATCGAGGTGAACTCGACGGCCACGTCGCGCGCGCCTGGCACTTGCAGGATCGATGGGGGCGGCGCGTCGCCGAAATAGATCTCGGCGTAGGCGAGGTCCGACAGGACCCAGATCTCGTGGCGGCGGGCGAAGGCGACCAGCTCGCGGTAGAAATCGAGGTCGGCGAGGTATGCCGTCGGGTTGGACGGAAAGTTCACGATCAGCGCGGTCGGTTTCGGCACCGAATGGCGCACGCCCACGTCCAGCGCCCGCAGCATCGCCTCGCCCGGGTGGGCGGGGATGCTGCGCACGCTAGCGCCGGCGATGATGAAGCCGAACTGGTGGATGGGGTAGGACGGGTTGGGCACCAGGATGGTGTCGCCAGGGCTGGTGATGGCCGAAGCCAGGTTGGCCAGCCCCTCCTTGGAGCCGAGCGTCGCGATCACCTCGGTTTCGGGGTCGAGCTGCACGTCGAAGCGGCGGAGGTAGTAGCCGGCCAGTGCGCGTCGCAGGCCGGGAATGCCGCGGCTGGTGGAATAGCGATGGGTGCGCGGGTCCTGCACGGTTTCGACCAGCTTGGCCACGATGTGCGGTGGCGTCGGGCTGTCGGGGTTGCCCATGCCGAGGTCGATGATGTCGTGCCGTTCGGCGCGCGCCCGCGCCTTGGCGGCGTTCACCTCGGCGAACACGTAGGGCGGCAGGCGGCGGATGCGGTGGAACTCTTCGTTCATCGGCAGGCCTCGGTCGGGCGTGAGACAGGTTAGAGCGGGGTGCGCTTTGTTGGAGCAAGGTAAGGATGGGGGACGCTGTTCCCCAAACCGCCTGCTGGGGTGCCTGGCCCTGGTGGGGTTTTAGGGGCAGAGCCCCTAACCTTGCTTACCACACCAAAACACATCCCGCTCTAAATGAACCTGAGCACCGCGCCGCGGCCGAAGGCGTTTGCGCCGATGCGTATGGTGCCGGCGGGCACGTGCTGTGCCGCCAGCACCTCGGCGACCGCGCGGGCGCGGCTGAGCGCCAGGGCGATGGCGGTTGTCTGGCCCCCGGGCGAGTCGTCGGCGGCGTCGCCCAGGCCGATGATTTCGATGGATCGGCCGCCGGCGCTTTTGCCGAAGTCGCGGACGGCCTGGGCTTGCGATTGCGACAGGACGGTGCTGTCCGCGCCGAAGAACACGCGCGTGCCGGGCGGCGGGGGCTGCTGGATGCTGACCACGCGCTGTGTGGGCGCCGGTTCGGCTGGCACGCCTTCGAAGGTCGCGGGCGGCGGCGGTGCGTCGGGGATGGGCGGCAGGCCTGACATGTCGGCGGGCGCGCCTGCCAACGTCAACGGCGTGCCGGGCGGCGGGCCGATATCGGCCAGGACAGGCACGGTCGCGTTCGGCTGGGCCGGCTGGGGCGAGGCTGGTGGCGGCTGTTCGGGCGTGGGCGGCGCCTCTGCGGTTTCAAGCGTGGCGTTGGCCACGGGTGGCGCGTTGGGCGGTGGAGCGGGTGGCAATCCAGGTGGCGGCGGGACGTGCTCGATCGGCGTGTCGGCCGCGGTGCGCTGGGTGCGGTCGCGCTCGGCTGCAAGCTGCGCCTGCAGCGACCGGCGGTAGCCGATATCGGCCACCGCCGGCTTGGGCGGCACCGTGCCGAGTTTCGGATAGGGTTGGCCCACGCCGGGCGGGGGCGGCCGTTGTGCGGCGATGGTGCCGCCCTCGAGGTTGTGGAACAGGTCGATCGGGCCCCCCAGCGGGTCGCTGCAACCGCCCAGCGCGCAGCAGAGCGCCACCGCGCGAAACGCTGTGCTGCATGGTGCTGCGGTGCGGAACACGACGCCGGGTTGAACCCGCGCCTGCTGGCTCCTACCCTCATCCTTACAACCAGGCATAAAGCCGCAGCCTCCGATCGACGCGCCGGTCTAGCCGGACCAGCGCCCGCCGGAAAGGACACACAGGAAATGCCCACAACGCCCGAATCAGGCGATCCGCGCCTCAAGCCGGATCTGCTGTCGCCGGACCTCAAGCTCGGCGAGTTTAAGCTGGCCGACCCGGAGGTGATAGGCCGCTCGATGGCCGACGTGGCCGAGCGGTCGCAGCGCATCGTGGGCGATTGGCTGGAGCGCCAGTCGCGCACGCCCACGGCCAACGCCGAGCCGCTGAAGATCGGTCAGGCCTTTCTGGAGATGACTGCCAAGCTGATGCAGAACCCGGTCCGCCTGGTGCAGGCGCAGATCGGCTTCTGGCAGGATTACGTGACGCTGTGGCAAAGCACCACGAGGCGCATGGCGGGCCTGGACGGCAAGCCGGTGATCGAGCCTGACGCCAAGGACAAGCGTTTTCGCGACGATGCCTGGCAGCAGAGCGAGGTATTCGACTTCATCAAGCAGAGCTACCTGCTGTCCGCGCGCTACGTGAACGACGTGGTGGGCGGCGTGGACGGGCTGGAGCCGCAGACCGCCAAAAAGGTGGATTTCTACGCGCGCCAGTTCATGGACGCGATCAGCCCGTCGAACTTCGTGCTGACCAACCCCGAGGTGCTCCGGCGCACGCGCGAGACGGGCGGAGAAAACCTGTTGCGTGGCCTTAACAATCTGCTCGCCGACCTCGAACGAGGGCGCGGCAAGCTCAGCATCAGGATGACCGACCCGGACGCGTTCAAGCTGGGCGAAAACATCGCCGTGTCACCGGGACATGTGGTGTTCCAGAACGAGCTGATCCAGCTGATCCAGTATGCACCGAGCACGGAGACGGTGCTGAAGCGGCCTCTGCTGATCCTGCCGCCCTGGATCAACAAGTTCTACATCCTTGATCTGCGGCCGAAGAACAGCCTTGTGCGCTATGCCGTCAACCAGGGGCACACGGTGTTCATGGTCAGTTGGGTGAACCCCGACGAAAGTCTCTCCGAGGCCGGTTTCGAGGACTACATGCACAAGGGCGTCTTTGCCGCGCTCGACGCCATCGAGGCAGCGACCGGAGAGCGTGAGGTCAACGCGATCGGCTACTGCCTGGGCGGCACGCTGCTCGGCGCGACCCTGGCCTGGATGGCGAACCGAGGCATCGACCGCGTAAAATCGGCCACCTTCTTCGTCTGCCTGCTGGATTTCGAAGAGGCGGGCGAGCTCAGCGTGTTCATCGACGAGGAGCAGCTGCGCGCGCTGGAGGGCCGCATGCAGCAGCAGGGCTACCTCGAAGGCAGCGACATGGCCGCAACCTTCAATATGCTTCGCGCCAACGACCTTATCTGGTCGTTCGTGGTCAACAACTACCTGCTCGGCAACGACCCGTTTCCCTTCGACCTGCTGTATTGGAACGCAGACGCCACACGCATGCCGGCGCGCATGCATAGCTTCTACCTGCGCAACATGTATCAGCAAAACCTGCTGTCCAAGCCGGGCGGCGTGACGTTGGATGGCGAGGCGCTGGATCTGGGCAAGGTGACGGCGCCCGCCTACTTCCTTTCCACGCGCGAGGACCACATCGCGCCCTGGCGTTCCACCTATCGGGGGACCCAGTTGCTGGGCGGCGAAAAGCGTTTCGTGCTTGCCGCCTCCGGCCACATCGCCGGCGTGGTGAACCCGCCAGACGGCGGCAAGTACAACCACTGGGTCAACGAGGCGCTTCCCCCGTCGGCGCAGGACTGGCTGGAGGGTGCCTCCGAGATGTCGGGTTCCTGGTGGAACGATTGGAACCGCTGGGTGACAGCGCGCGCGCCCGAGCAGGTGCAGGCCCGCGTGCCGGGCGACGGCAGGCTGGCGATCATCGAGCACGCGCCGGGCAGCTATGTGAGGGTGAAATCCTAGACGGGGTGACGACTTTGCTCGCTCGACCGTTCCAGGCTTTGTGACGGCACCGTCTCCGTACACGTTTGCGTGTAGTTCGGGGCTGGGCCGTATTCCGGTAATCTTCGTTAAGGATTGACGGCCAGAGTGGCGGGCGAGGGGTCGGTCGTTTCGGCCTGCTCGCCAACAGCACTGGTCCGACATGCACCTTTTCCAAATCGCCGGCTGCGCCGCCGACCATTCGAGCCTGCTGATCGCAGCACTGGCTTTGCTGTGCTGGGTCCCGGCATCGATCCTACTGATGATACATTCGCATCGGCAGGCCGGGAAGCAGCAGGCGCAGGCGCAGGCGTTGCAGGCGCAGTTGCAAGTGGAGCTGTTCAGGGTCGGCAGGCTGGACAGCCTGACAGGCCTACCGAGCCGGGCGGTGTTCCTCGACACCATATCGACCGCGTTTGCCGGCGGGCGGCCGTTTGCTCTTCTGCTGATCGACATCGACGAGTTTTCCACGGTGAACGCCAGTTTCGGCGAGGCCACCGGCGACGACGTGCTGCGGCTGTTCGCCGACAGGCTGCGCGCCCTGGCCGGCCGGCGCGAGCATGCGGCCCGCCTGGATGGGGACGCGTTCGCGCTGCTCATCGACGACGCGGACGCGTTGAAGGCGCTTGCCGAAACGGCTGGCCGCATCCTGCGTGACCTCACGCTGCCCTGCGCGGCGGGAGGCCAGCTCATCGATCTCGGCATCAGCATCGGCGTGGCGCTGGCACCCAGCCACGGCGAGAGCGCGGAAGCTCTGCTGAGGGCCGCGAGCCTTGCCCAGCATCAGGCGAGGAACGCCGGCGGCAACCGCTGGCTGCTGTGTGAGCAGGACATCATCCTGGCCGCCAGATCACGCCACCATTCGCGCCAGGAGCTCAAGCACGCTATCGCGGCAGGGCAGATCGTTCCCTGGTACCAGCCGATCATGCACCTGCCATCGGGCGAGATCGCCAAGTTCGAAGTACTCGCACGCTGGGACCATCCCAGCCAGGGCATACTCACGCCGGACGAGTTCATTCCGCTGGCCGAGGAGATGGGGCTCTCCGGGCATGTCAGCATGGCGCTCCTGCGGCAGGTCTCGACCGATTGCCGGGATTGGCCGGAGACCTGCCGGTTTGCCTTCAACGTATCGGCCAGCCAGGTCAGGGAGCTGACCGACCTTCTAAGAAACCAGCCGGGCGAGTGGCAGCGCCGCATGGATCTGAGCCGGATGGACGTGGAGATCACGGAAGCGGCGCTGATGCACGACCGTGTCCTGGCGCGCGAGCTGATCGACACGCTGCACGAGCATGGAGCGCGGGCAGGGCTGGACAATTTCGGCACCGGCAACTCGAATTTTTCGTTCCTGCAGGAGATGCCCTTCGACAGCATCAAGATTGGCAGGACGTTCATCCAGAACCTGATCGACGACCCGAGGGCGGAAGCCTGCGTGCGCGCCATGCTGTGGCTCGGGCAAGGGCTCGGCGTCGACATGGTTGCAGCCGGCGTGGAGACGGCAGAGGTTGCCGGCCGACTGAGCGAGCTTGGCTGCTGTTTCGCGCAGGGCTTCCTCTTCGCACGGCCTACACCGGCGGCCGGGATACCGGCGATGTTCGGCGGCGCGACGCCCCATCATCCGGCAACCCACCATGCCGCTCTCGGAGTTGCCAGCTTGGCTTGATTGCCGCTGATCCTGGTGCGGAGACCTACCTGACGGTCGGACCCGCAGCGTCGACTTCCATCGAGCTCGTGCTCAGCGGCCGAGGAGAGGCCAAAATGTTCCCCGCAGAGTCCAGCATGATGATGGTGTAACCCGACCGGCCGCCACCGGGCGCACCAGGAACATCGTAATTGCCCGTGCCGATCTCGCTGGAGAGGTAAGCCACCTCGGACGTCATCAAGGCCATGCCGAAATCAGCCAGGGTGCCGAGTGTGCCCGCAGCGTCGATCGAAGGCCGCTCGACGATCCACTCTGCGCTGTTTCCAAGCAACGATGTCCCCGCAGGCGCCGTGACGCCCGCAACGGTGTACTGCCGCGACTCGATGTTGACGTAGATCACGGTTGCGACCGTGGGGCTGGAAGCCTGCACCACAACCAGGATCGGTGTACCCGCTTGGATCGGGAAGTTGGTGATCTCGTATTCATAATCCGGGTACCACTCGAACCACGGATAGAACACTGGCGAGGTGTTGCCGGTGAAGCATCCGGCATCGGCTTCGGTGCCGCCCTGCAGGACGTCGTCGCTGCCGTTGATACCGTCGATGCCTACCCAGATCGACGAGACGTCCGTGCCGCCGCACGTTCCGGGCGGCTGCTGCACGGCAGACACGACCCATTGAGCGAACACCTCGGTGTAAGAGCTCGGTCCGTATCTCAGGGCGCTGTTGAGGACCAGTTCACCGGCCCAATTCGTGCTCGTATAGGTTCCGGCGGAGGCCGCTGTCCGCCGGACCAAGGCTCTGATATGCCGGCGGTTCGTGGCGAAGACGTCCGGCGCCACGTAGGTTTGCGCGGCGCTCATCGCCCGCGACCAGGCACGGTAGGCGACGGAGTTCTTGGCCAGCGGGTTCGGCCGGCGCGGCAGGCCGTAGCGTGCCCGTTCCTCGTCGGTGGCCATCAGCGCGTTGAACCCGCTGGGTGGCGCCGCAAGGCTGTAGACCGCGGGGCGATGCTCGGCCTCCTGCGCCAAAGCCGTTGCCCCCCATCCGATCGAGCCGGCCGCGACCAGTAGTCTTACGATGCTCATGAATGCTCCGCCCCGATGGCGTGCCAACATCCAGCCGTTTTAACGGTCTGGCAACGACGATTCTGGTTTTGCCGCATCTCGTGTCGAAATTGCGTTCCCACCATCGTGATCGGGCGCGCCCGCGTCAGCTCTCCTGGCTGGGAGGCGGCCCACGGGTGGCGTCCAGCGTGGCCGCAGGCGCCATGCGCACCACGCTGCCTGAGGCCGCCGCCTGATAGATCGCCTCGATCACGCGCATGTCCTGCAAGCCTTCCTCGCCGGGCGTCAGCGGCACGCGGTCGGCGCGTATGGCTTGGGCGTAGGCGTCCATCTCCAGAGCGAACTGGTTTTTCGGCGACCAGCGTCGGTGCTCGAGACTCTGGCTCATGCCCGCGCGCCGGCTGACCTGCATGGCCAGGTTGTCGTAGCTGAACGCAGGATCCAGGCCGAACGCCGCCTCCGTCGCCATCACGCGGAGAAAGCGGTTCTCGTGGTAGGAATAGCCGGAGCTGCAGCTCGCCAGCACGCCCGAGGGAAAGCGCAGCGTGAAGGCGCACAGATCCTCGACTTCCCCGAACCGCGGATCGTGCTTCGGCTGGGTGATGCGTGCCGTGACCTCGACCGGCTCCTCGCCGGTGATGAAGCGCGCCGCGTTGAGGCAGTAAAGCCCCACATCGGGCAGCGATCCGCCGCCCGCCATCGCCTTGTTCAGGCGCCACTGGCCGTTGTTGGCATTGTCCTGGCCGTTGCTCGCCTCGATCAGGCGAACCTCCCCATACCTCTTGTCGCGCGCGATCCGGATCAGCTCGCGATACTCTGGCAGGTACTGGCAGCGATAGGCGATCATCAGCTTCCGGCCGGCCTGGCGGCAGGCATCCACCATGCGCTGGGCTTCGGCAGCCGAATTGGCCATCGGCTTTTCGCACATCACGTGCTTGCCCGCCGCGGCCGCCCGCAGCGTGTATTCGAGGTGCATGGCGTTGGGCAGCACGACGTAGACGACGTCCACGTCAGGGTTGTTCCTGATGCTGTCGAAATCCTTGTAGTCGTAGAGGTTGCGCTCCGGCACGTCGTACTGCGCGGCGATCGCGCGCGCCTTTTCACGGTCGCCGCTGACGAGGGCTGCGACCCTGACGTGCTTTGCCTCGGCGAAGCCGGGCAGGATCTGCGTCAGCGAAAGGTGGCCGAGGCCCACGACCGCAATTCCGAGACGCTTGTTCGTGGGATCGCGCGCCGGGACTTTTCCTGGCATGTCGCTGGGCGTGTCGAGCGGCGGCAGGCTCACCTGGCCGTTCTTGACCGTGCCGAACAGCGCGCGCGGCTGGCCGGCGTCGGGTTCGGCGGCCTGCGCGGCGCCGATCAGCCCCAGGCCGGCCAGGCCGGCGGTGGTCGAACCGACCAGTCCGCGTCGTGTGATCGGCGGCATGGCAAACGCTCCAGTGATCGTGCAGCCAGCAAAGCCGGTTGCCGGTTGCCAGTTGCCGTCCCCAGGGCGAGAAGCGCGGCATCGTGAAACGCCCAACTGAAACGCCCAATTCTGGGACTTGCAAACTGACCATCGGCACCTGATGCGCGGCTACCCGATCTTTCTCGAGCTGCAGGACCGCCGCGTCGTGGTGCTCGGCCATGACGAAGCGGCCGATCGGCGGGCGGAGCTGTTCGCCAGCCTGGGCGCGCGCATCGAACGCGTGTCGGCGGCGGCCGAGGCGAGGATCGAAGGATGTGTCCTTGCGGTCGCGTCAGGCGCGAGCGAGGCCGACCTCGCCGCGTTCTCGCAGGCGGCCCAGGCGCTCGGCGTGCCGGTCAACGTGGTGGATAGGCCGGAGCTGTGCAGCTACATCACGCCGGCGATCGTGGACCGCGACCCGCTGACGATCGCGATTTCCAGCGGCGGGGCGGCGCCTGTGCTGGCCCGCCTGCTCCGCGGCCGGATAGAGACCTGGGTGGCGCCTGCCTGGGGAGCGCTTGCCGCGCTGGCCGACCGTTTCAAGGCGGAAACGCGGCGTCGGCTTCCCATCGTGGTGCAGCGCAGGCGCATGCTGGAGCGCGTGTTCGCGGGCCGGGTGGCCGAGCTGGTGCTGGCCGGCGACGAGGCCGCCGCCGAAGAGGAGTACAGGATCGAGCTCGAGGCCGCCGAAGCCGGCGCCGTCCGCGCGGCTGTGGGGTTCGTTCACCTGGTCGGCGCGGGACCAGGGGCGGCCGATCTGGTCAGCCTGCGAGGACTGCGCCTGCTGGGCGAAGCCGACGTGATCGTGCACGACCGCCTTGGCACGGCAGAGGTGCTGAACCTGGCCCGCCGCGACGCCGAGCGGATCGACGTCGGCAAGAGCCAGGGCGACCACACCATGCCCCAGCGCGACATCAACGCGTTGCTGGTGCGACTGGCGGGCGAGGGGCGGCGCGTGGTCCGGCTGAAGGGCGGCGACCCGTTCATCTTCGGCCGTGGCGGGGAGGAAGCCGAGGCGCTGGAGGAAGCCGGCATCGATTACGACGTGGTGCCCGGCATCACCGCCGCCCTGGCCTGCGCGGCCTCGGCCCGCATCCCCCTCACCCACCGCGCCGCCGCCCACGCCGTCACTTTCGTGACCGCGCACAGGCGTCGTCCGGATCTCGGGATCGACTTCGCAGGCCTGTTGCGGCCCGGCGTGACGCTGGCCATCTACATGGGGCTGGCGACGCTGCCGCGGCTGCGCGACGAGCTTGCGGAGGCGGGTTTCCCCACGGACATGCAGGCGGTCCTGGTCGAAAACGGCGGAACGCCGCATACGCGCGTGCTGCACGGGCGGCTGGAGGAACTTGCATCCACTGCGGGCGCTTGGTCGGCTGGCGGGCCGGTGCTGATCCTGCTTGGCGGGACGGCAGAGCGGCCGCAGGCGGGCTCAACGAAGAATCAACAAAGTTAGAAGATACAGGCGGGCCTTCTGGTTCAGACCATGAAAACGTCCAAGGTCATCGAGATGAACGGCGAGTTCATCGGCGCCGCGATTATGCTGCCGGAAGCGCAGGGCTGGCGGTTCGTCTCCGCCAACCAGCGGGCCGACAAGGCGGACGGCTTCGTGGCCGCGACTTTGGGCGAGATGCAGGCGATTGCCAGGCGCGCCTATCTGGCCGCCCGGCCCAGCACCGATCCTTCGGCGGAGCCTGCGCGCTTACGTCACTGAGCTGGGTGTGGACGTCCCGCTTTGCTGCCGCAGGGTGCGGTCGGGCTGACATCAAGAGACGGGAGGCGGCCAAGTTGTCGGCTGATCTTGCCCGCCATGTCAGAAGACGATCACCTGCCTGACCGCAGTCCCGTCCGCCAGCCGGTCAAAGCCCTCGTTGACCTGGTCCAGCGTCAGCCGGTGCGTCAGCAGCCGGTCCACCGGCAGCCGCCCTGCCCGATACATCGCCACGAAGCGCGGCAGGTCCCGCCTTGGCACGGCAGACCCCATGTAGCTGCCGCGCACGGTGCGTTCCTCGGCGACCAGGCTGACCGCCGGCACGGAAAACATCTTTGACGGGTGCGGCAGGCCGGTGGCGACCGTCGTGCCGCCTCGCCTCGTGGCGGCGTAGGCCTGGGCCAGCACCGTCTCGCTCCCGACCGACTCGAAGACGAACGCAGCGCCGCCGGCGGTCGCGTCCCTGATTGCTGCCACCGCGCCCTCGCCCGCTATGAAGGCGTGGGTGGCGCCGAGCTCGGTCGCCAGCGCGCGCTTGCCGGCCAGAGGATCCACCACCACGATCGGGTGGGCGCCCGACGCGGCGGCACCCAACACGCAGGCCAGGCCCACGCCGCCCAGGCCGAACACGGCCACGCTCTGGCCAGGCGACACCCGGGCGGTGTTCACGACGGCGCCAACGCCCGTCATCACCGCGCAGCCGAACAGGGCGGCGACGTCGAACGGCAGCGCCGCGTCGATGCGCACGGCGGAGCGTGCGCTGACCACGATGTGCTCGGCGAAACCGGAGATGCCCAGATGGTGGCTGACCGGGCCGTCCGGGCCATCGCGCCAGCGGCGTGCGCCGCCGAGCAGCACGCCCGCGGTGTTGGACGCGGCACCCGGCTCGCACAGGGCCGGGCGTCCTTCGGCACAGGGCAGGCAGGCGCCGCAGCTTGGGACGAAAGCGAACACGACGTGGTCGCCTGGCGCGAAGCCGGTCGCGGGATCGGCCACTTCGACCACACCGGCAGCCTCGTGACCCAGCACCATCGGCATCGGCCTGGGGCGCGTGCCGTCGATGACGGAGAGATCCGAGTGGCACAGCCCGGCTGCACCAACGCGCACCAGCAGCTCGCCCGGGGCAGGCGGCGCCAGCTCCATCGCCTGCACGGCAAGCGGGCGGGACTGCGCGTAGGGGCGTGGCAGGCCCATCCCGGTCAGCACGGCGGCGCGCGTCCTCATGATCGCTGTCCCAGGTCACGCCCGTCCGGCGTGAAGGCTTGCAACGCCGCGCGAAGCGCATCGCCGATCGGCTCCGGCCTGCTTGTGGCGCGGTCCACGAAGACATGCACGAACCAGCCTTCCGCAGCCGGCGTGGAAGCGTCGGCGGCAAACAGGCCGATGCCGTAGCGCACGCTGGAGCGGCCGAGCGTCTCCACCCGCAGCGCGGCCTCGACGATGCCGGGGAAGCTCAGAGGGGCGGCGTAGCGACAATGCGATTCGACGCAGAGCCCGATCTGGCCGGTCTCGGCGTGGATGTCCAGGCCGCCATACTGGATCAGGTAGGTGTTAGTCACGGTGTCGAAGTAGCTGTAATAGACCACGTTGTTGACGTGGCCGTAGACGTCGTTGTCCATCCACCGCGTCGGGATCGCCTGCACGTAGCCGTAGCCCGCCCGCATTCGACTCAGCATAGACCCGCAAACAGCGCGGTGGAGAGATAGCGCTCGGCGAACGAGGGCACGATGCCGACGATCACTCGGCCCGCGTTCTCCTTCGCCCGCGCCAGGCCGAGGGCCACGTGCAGCATGCCGCCGGACGAGATGCCGATCGGCAGCCCCTCCAGCCGCGCGCAGCGACGCGCGCTGGCGATCGAATCACGTTCGGACACGGTTATCACCTGATCGACCTCCGACAGGTCTAGCACGCTGGGCTGGAAACCGGGGCCGATGCCCTGGATGCCGTGCGGCCCCGGCTCGTCGCCGGACAGCACCGCACTCTCGGCGGGTTCGACGCCGATCATCCGCACGCCTGGCCGGCGCGGACGCAGGGCGCGCGCGATGCCGGTCAGCGTGCCGCCTGTGCCGAGGCCCGCCACCACCATGTCGACCTGGCCGTCGGTGTCTACCCAGATCTCCTCGGCCGTGGTCGTCTGGTGGACGTCCGGGTTGGCCTGGTTGTCGAACTGCCTCGGCATCCAGGCATGCGGCGTTTCGGCCAGGATTTCGCCTGCGCGGGCGATGGCGCCGGCCATGCCGAGCCTTTGCGGCGTTTGCTCCACTTCGGCCGCCATCAGCCGCAGCATGCGCCGGCGCTCGATCGAGGCGCCCTCAGGCATCGTCACGACCAGCCGGTAGCCGCGCGCGGCAGCGACGAAGGCGAGCGCGATGCCGGTGTTGCCGCTGGTGGGCTCGACCAGAACGGTGCGGCCTGGCTCGATCTCGCCGGCGCGTTCGGCCGCGTCCACCATCGCAAGCCCGATGCGGTCCTTCACCGAGCCGAGCGGGTTGAAGAACTCGAGCTTGAGGACGAGGTCGGCGACGAGCCCGTCCTCGGCAGAAAGCCGCGGCAGGCGCACCATGGGGGTTCCGCCCACGGTCTGCAGGACCGAATCGTAGATCCTGCCCCTTGGCGCTGCGGTGTGCGGGCCGGGGCGGGAGGTGCAGGCTGTGCTGGCCGCGTGCGGCTTACGGTTGGACATGGCGGCACCCCGGAGCATACTCGGCCTTGATGGAGTCTTGTCGGATTTCGCGGCAGGAGCAACACGCGATGCGCCAAAATCTGGGCCTGCACCCCTCGCCCGAACACAGCAGCGCCGGGCGATGATCGTCCGACGCGACAGGAGCATGCTGGCCGTGCTGATCGTGCTTGACGTGGCGTTCCATGCCGGGCGCACCAGCACGGTGAGCGCAGCCGAGATCGCCGAGCGGGCGGGACTTGCGCGGCGCGGCATAGAACCGCTGCTGCAGGTGCTGTCCCGCTCCGGCCTGCTGGAAAGCCTGCGCGGCCCGCGCGGCGGCTATCGGCTGGGCCGGCCGAAACGCGACATACGGCTCGACGAGGTGGTGAGGACGGCGCTGTCCGAGGAGGCGGGCACGGAGGATGGCCCGCACGGCGCGCTGCTGCTCAGCGTGCTCGATCCTCTGTGGTCGGAGCTGGATCGCAGTTGCACCGGGATGCTGGGCGGGCTGACCGTGGAGGATCTGGTCAAGCGCGCCGAACGGGCCGGCCTGGTGCGGCCATGCGCAGAGCCGATCACGTTTTCGATCTGACTCCGCAACGCCGCGTGGTTTTGCGCCGCAGTTTATGCCCCGAACGTGGTTGTTAAGCTGGATGGCCCGCACAATAACGTGGATTGCACAAGAGGGCGCAAGGAACCGATGCCGGCAAAGCTGTCCGCTGTCGAAACTCTGAAGATCGAAAGCCACCGCCTGCGCGGAACCCTGGCCGACGAGCTGGCTGCCGGCGGCATCCAGGTGAGCGAGGATGCCTACCAGCTCCTGAAATTCCATGGCAGCTACGAGCAGTTCGACCGCGACACGGCGACCGAGCGCAAGCAGCATGGCGAGGAAAAGGAATACCAGTTCATGCTGCGCTGCCGGATGCCCGGCGGCCACATGACAGCGGCGCAGTACCTCTATTTCGACACGCTTGCCGACACGCGCGCAAACGGTTCGCTCCGCATCACCACGCGGCAGGGAATCCAGTTCCACGGCATCCTGAAAGGCGACCTGAAGCCTGCCATCGCGGAGATCAACGAGACGCTGCTGACCACCATGTCGGCCTGCGGCGACGTGGTGCGCAACATCATGGCGAGCCCCGCGCCGCTGCGGAATGCGCAGCAGGCGCGCATCGAGGCCGACGCGCGCATGCTGTCCGAGCACCTCAAGCCCCGCACGCGCGCCTACTACCAGATCTTTCTCGACGAGGCGCCGACGACGGAGGACGAGGACGAGCCGCTCTACGGCCCGACCTACCTGCCGCGCAAGTTCAAGATCGGCATCACGCACCAGGCCGACAACACGATCGACGTGCTGACCAACGACCTCGGCGTGGTGGCACTGTTCGAAGGCGACAGCCTGATCGGCTACAACATAGCCGTCGGCGGCGGGCTGGGGATGACCCACAACAACCCGCGCACCTATCCTCGGCTGGCGACCCCGATCGCGTTCGTGGGACCGAACGACCTGGTGCGCATGGTCGAGGCGGTGATCAGGCTGCAGCGCGACCATGGCGACCGCACCAACAGGCGGCGTGCGCGCCTGAAATACGTGGTCGACGACATGGGCCTGCCCTGGGTGCGCGAGACGCTGGCCGGCTACTATGGCGGCGCCTTCGAGGACGCCCGGCCGATGCGGCTGGAGGTGCCGGACCTGCTCGGCTGGCACGAGCAGGGCGACGGGCGGCTGTGGCTAGGCATACCGGTCGCCGCGGGCCGGATCGTGGATGGCGGCACGTCGCATCTGCGCACCGCCTTGCGCGAGGTGGTCAAGCGGTATGCGCCCAGCGTCGTGATGACGCCGCAGCAGGACGTGCTGCTGACCGACATAGCGCCGCAGGACCGCGAGGGGATCAGCGGCCTCTTGGCCGAGCACGGCGTGGTGCCGGCAGAGGCGATGTCGCCCATGGCGAGATACGCCATCTCCTGCCCCGCTTTGCCGACCTGCGGCCTGGCGCTGACGGAAGCCGAGCGCATGCATCCGGAGATCGTTGGCGGCTTCGACACGCTGCTGGCGCGGCATGGCCTGTCGGACCGGCGCATCAGCGTGCGCGTCACCGGCTGCCCGAACGGCTGCGCGCGCACCTATGCGGGCGATATCGGCATCGTTGGCCGGATGCCTGGCTTCTACGCCATCTACGTGGGCGGCGATTTCGAAGGCACACGGCTGAGCTTCAAGCTGCTGGAGAAGGTGCCGCACGCCGAGGTGATCAGCAGTTTCGACCCGCTCTTCGCCGCCTGGGCAGCGAGCGGGGTGTCCGAGGGCTTCGGCGATTTCTGCCATCGCACAGGGCTCGAAGGTCTGCTGGGTCTGCTGCCAAGCGCGCGGCAGGCGGCCTGAGCGGCTGGGCGGCAACCGTCGCGGGCGCCCCGTGTTCACTGTGCTGAAGCAAGGGACCATGCAATGGTGGACACGACGGATTCGGCCAAGCTGGCAATCGTGCAGCTCGCAAACGGGCGGTTTGCGGTTGTGACCGAAGGGGCGCCCCTACCTGAGGACGGAAATTTCGAAACGCAGGCGGAAGCGGAAGCCTGGATGTATGGGCGGACGACGGAGCTGGACGCGCGCGCCAACGATTTCGGCATCCTCACGCCGGGCGGCGGACAGGGCGTTCGCTAGACCGGTCTCACGCAGAGTGTCCGCGAGTAGGCGGACCTCAAACCGGTCTAGGCCTTGTCTTGGCAAGCAATCTCGTCACTCCGACTATTTCAGTCTGCGTGACATTGCTCTAGCGCCAGATCTTCGTTTGGCGAGCATGTTCATCGTGGTTGAGGATCAACCTGCAGCGATCATGCTCTGGGCAACTTCCGGATATAGGGGCTACGATGCTATGAACGGATTGCCTGCCCGTTCTGCGCCGATCGTCGAGTTCGGGCCGTGGCCGCAGACGAAGGCAAGATCGTCGCCCAGCGGCAACAGCTTGTTCGTGATCGACGAGATCAGGGCGGCGTGGTCTCCGTAGGGGAAATCGGTTCGCCCGACCGACCCGCGGAACAATACGTCGCCCACTTGCGCAAACCGTGCGGTCTTTTCAACGAACACCACATGGCCAGGCGTGTGGCCCGGGCAGTGCAGTATGTCGAACACATGCGCGCCCAGGGTTACGCTTTCGCCTTCGCTCAGATAGCGGTCGGGCGTGCAGTCCTGCATGCCTGAAAGCCCATACATCTCCCCCTGGCGCACGAGATTTCGCAACAGCATGTCGTCGCGCCGGTCCGGGCCGACGATCTCGACATGCGCATGACCGGCACGGGCGTTCAATGTCTGCGCCAGTTCTGCGGCGCCTCCGGCATGGTCCAGGTGGCCGTGCGTGAGCCAGATCGCGACGGCATCGAGGCGGTTCTCCTGCAGGGCGGCAAGTATCCTTGCCACGTCGCCGCCCGGATCGACCACGGCCGTCTCGCCGCTATCGGCGTCGGTGATCAGCGTGCAGTTCTGCTGCAGTGGAGTGACGGGCACGATCCCGATCTTCAGGCCTGCCATGCCGGTTCCGTTCCGGGACGTGTACGGGCTGCCTGGATCACACAGCCTTCTTCAAGTTCGGGCTCGCCTTGAAGCGCACGGTGCGGCCGGCCTTCACCTTCACCGGCTCGCCGGTTCGCGGGTTCATCGCCTTGCGCGCCTTGGTCTTCTTGACGGTGAAGGTCCCGAACGACGGCAGGGTGAAGCCACCCTCCTTCTTCAACTGCCGCACAATCGCATCGATCAGCGTGCCAGCAGCGGCGTTAGCGGCAACCCCGGTACAATCCGTGCTCTGCTGGATGATGTCTGCGATGAAAGCCTTGCTCATCTATTTGCAACCCTTCTTCTTGCACCACGTGCGTCCGAGCGCGTGGCGTTCATGACAATCTTCACAAGGCGAATCGTCTTGTCCGGTGTTGATCGCATAAGACTCGGCAAACTTCAAGGTTTCGTGAGTTTTTTCGCCGACTCGACCGACACAGGCGCAGAACCGTTATGTACTTGCAGCAGGACTGCCCTGCCACCATGAGTCCGGAGTGGCGCGCGGGGGAAAACCGGGCTGAAACTCGCGGCCAGGCTCCAACGACGCCGACGGGCTGTAGAACGGATCGGCCGCGATCGCCCCGGCCCAGCGTTCCCGCAACCGTCGGACTTCCAATGCTTCCAGACCGGCGCGCTTACCTTGGTAATGGCGGCCGAGCGACAACGATTCGTAGTGGATCAGCGTCACCTCCGCCGCCAGCACCGTTCGCGCACCCAACTGAGAGGCACGCAGGCAGAAATCGACGTCGTTGAGGGCGACGGAAAACGCTTCGTCCATGCCGTGAAGCGTTTCGAACAGCGAACGGCGCAGCAGCATGCACGCCGCAGTCACCGCGCTGACCTGCCGGTTCAGCATTGCCAGGCCGTGTGGACCAGGCGACACATTTTCCGACAAACGAAAGCTGTGCTCGCACAGATTGGCCAGTCCCAGGGTGACGCCGCCATGCTGGACCAGGCCGTTGCCGTACAGCAGCCGTGCTCCCACGATGTCTGCTGCAACGTGGAACGCACCGGCAACGAACGCGACCATGCGCCGCAGCCAGTCGCGCTCGGTCGGTAGCACGTCGTCGTTCAGCAGCAGGATCAGCTCGCCGCGCGCCTGGCGAACCGCCGCGTTGTTGATCGCGGCATAGTTGAACGCTGCCATCTGCAGGTCCAGCACACGCACTGTCGGCAGGCGGGCCGCCTCGGCGAGGTTCGCCGCCTGTCTCTCGTCGCCTGCATCGACGCAGGACACCGCAAGCAGGATTTCGATGTTCTCGTAATCGGTCCGCGCCAGTATCGCGCGCAGGCAGCGCAGCATGTGGCCGTGCCGTGCCGAGGTGGGGACGACCACGCTGACAAGGGGCGAATTCGCGCAGCCTGGAACGGGAGCGTTCGTGGCCGCAACCTGTCCGTTCGGCACGTGCGTCAGGATGAAAGGAACGCTCCGAACGGCTGTGTTCGTCGAACAAGCAGCGGCGGTGCGCCAGGCTGCTGCGTCCTCGCCGGCGCCGAGGAGCGTGGAGGCGCGGAACAGGCATGCGCCGCGCGTCAGCAACCCCGATCGCAGCAGCCAGGGATCGGGCTGCGGCTTGAACAGGGGATTCGCGCGGCCGTTCGCGGTGATGCAGTCCAGATCGGCGTAGAAACCCGAAGCGTCCGGGTCGCGCCGCGCCGCGTCCGCCAGGCAGGCCAGCCCGTGCGGCGCCAGCACCTCTCCCGCCTGCATCACCAGAACCCACGCGCTGCTCCTCGCGCGCCAATCCCCGGGCCGTGCAAACACATCGATGCTGGCAGGCGGCACCCATTGCGCGCGCAGGCTCTCGAGCGTCGCCCGCAATCCTGCATCGTCCTGTCCGATCACGGCCACGTCGACCGGCAGTTCGGCGACGGCGAGGGTCAGGCCGTTCCGCAGCGGTCGCCAATCGTCGTAGCGCGCAACCCAGATGTCGTAAGGCGGCGCCTCGCCCCGGCGGGCGGGGCGCTGACCCAGCATGGCGCGCACCCGTCCGGCCAGGCCGCGCGCATCGCCGGCCAAGGCACGCGGCAGGGCCGGCCAGCCGCTCGCAAGCAGGGCCGCTGCCGCCCGGCCTCGCCTGAGCACGTGCAGGGATGCCAACGGCGCCTGCACCTGGCCCAGTGTTGCGGTGAACACCTGCAGCGTCAGCCGGTCCGCGGCGTAGGGCAGATGGACCAGGATCGTCCGCCAGGTCCGGCCCGCCGAACGATGCTGGCGGCCCAGGAACGCCTCGCGCACCACATGGCCGCGCGCCTCGTCGGCCGCCTCCAGTTTCACCCACCAGGTCGCGTCCGTATGCGCCACGCTCACTGCCAGCCGGCACCACTGGCCTGCCGCCCCGGCCGGCAGAACCGCGCCGAACCGTCCAGCCGGACCGGCGGGCCGAACGTCCAGCGCGTGCCCCTGCAACCTCAACTCCATCCAAGCCGTTTGCGCGCATGAGCATTCAGGGCCATGACAAGCCCGGATACGCGCCTACCTAGGCCTTCGGCCACGTCAGGAACACTGCCCTCATGCCAGCGTCCAGTCCGCTTGAACCGCCCGTGATCGCTCCACGGAGCGTGCAGCGTTGAGCCGCAGGATCGCTGTCATCGGTGCCGGGCCTGGCGGCCTTGCCTCCGCCATGCTGCTCGCCCGCGCCGGCGCGGACGTCACCGTTTTCGAGCGCGCGCAGCATGTGGGCGGCCGGTCGGCAACAATAGAGGCCAATGCGGCGCCCGGCCGGTTTCGCTTCGACATGGGGCCTACCTTCTTCCTCTACCCGCGTGTGCTGGACGACATCTTTACGGCCTGCGGCAGGGAGATGGCACGCGAGATCGACCTGATACGACTGGATCCGCAATACGACCTGATTTTTGAGGCGGGCGGCCACATCAAGGCGACGCCCGACCTGCAGCGGATGATGGCCGAGGTGGCCAAGCTCGCGCCGCGGGATGCCGCCGCCCTGCCGCGCTTCATGGCAGACAACCGCCAGAAACTGGCGGCCTTCCGCCCCGTGCTGGAGGCGGCGTTCCACGGCATGCGCGATCTGGTGCGGCCGCACATGCTGAAGTCTCTGCCGATGATGCGCCCGTTGCGCACGGTGGATTCCGACCTCTCCACCTATTTCCGCGACGAACGCGTGCGCCTGGCTTTCAGCTTTCAGAGCAAATACCTCGGGATGTCGCCGTATCGCTGTCCGAGCCTGTTCACCATCCTGTCGTTCATGGAGTACGAGTTCGGCGTGTTTCATCCGCGCGGCGGCTGCGGCGCGGTGATGGAGACGCTGGCCCGTGTCGCGGGCGACCTCGGCGCCAATTTCAGGCTCGGCGAACCGGTGCAGGAGATCCTGTTCAACCGAAGGCGCGCGACCGGCGTGCGGACCGAAGCCGGAGAGGAAGCCTTCGACGCGATCGTGGTCAACGCCGATTTTGCCCATGCCATGCAGCATCTGGTGCCGGATAGGCTGCGCAGACGCTGGACGGACCGCAAGCTGGCTGAGAAGAAATTCTCCTGCTCCACCTTCATGCTCTATCTCGGGCTAGAAGGCATCGACGAGGAACTGGCGCACCACACGATCTATCTGAGCGCCGACTACAAGCGAAACATCGCCCAGATAGAGGCCGGGCGTGCACCGCCGACGGAGCCTTCATTCTACGTGCAGAACGCCTGCGTCACCGATCCCGGGCTGGCGCCGCCCGGCCATTCGACGCTTTACGTGCTCCTGCCGGTCGGCAACAAGACCGCTGAAGGGATCGACTGGGCGGCCGAGGCGCCGCGTCTGCGCGCCACCGCCCTGGACCGCCTCAAGCGGGTCGGCGTGAAGGACGTGGAAAGGCGCATACGCTTCGAGCGCATGATCACCCCGCATGACTGGGAACACGACCTTTCGATCTACCGCGGCGCCACCTTCAACCTGGCGCACTCGCTGGACCAGATGCTGTGTTTCCGCCCACGCAACCGGTTCGAAGACCTGGACGGCGTCTACCTGGTCGGCGGCGGCACCCATCCAGGCAGCGGGCTGCCGGTGATCTTTGAGTCCGCCCGCATCACCAGCCGTCTGATGGCCGACGACCTCGGGCTGACAGGCCATTGGTCGGCAGGTTCCGAGATGGCGGCCCCCGACTACACTCCCGTTCTCGCCGAAGCATTGTAAGGAGCCGCGACGTGCCAGACGGCCAGAACCTCTCCCTCCCCTCGCCACATCCTATCGCCATCGTCGGCGGCGGGCTTGCGGGCCTTGCCGCTGCCTGCACGCTTGGCGCGCGCGGTCACAAGGTGGTGCTGTTCGAGAAGAACGACTGGCTCGGCGGCAAGGCGGCCGTGTTCGAGCAGGACGGCTACCGCTTCGACATGGGCCCGACGATCCTGACCGTGCCGCGCGTGCTGGACAGGATTTTTGCCGAAGCCGGCCGAAACACCCCAGAACTGCTCGATCTGCGGCGGCTCGATCCGCAATGGCGCTGCTTCTTCGAGGACGGTTCCGTCCTCGACCTCAAGCAGGACGTGGCCGAGATGAAGCGGAGCCTTGCGGAATACGCGCCGGGCACGGAAGCCGGCTACGAAGATTTCATGTCGATGTCGGCCAAGCTCCACGAAGTGAGCGAGAAATTCTTCTTCTGGCGTTCGGTCGAGGATGTTCGAGACACGCTGGATTTCAAGAAGAATCTTGATCTCGCCACACTAAAGGACGTGTTGAGCCTGCGCATGGGCACCACAGTCGCGGGACAGATACGCCGCCGGGTCAAGGACGGCCGGGTCGCGCAGATGCTTGACCATTTCGTGCAGTATGTCGGCTCCTCGCCCTACGGCTCGCCGGCCGTGCTGTGCAGCATCGCGCACATGCAGACCAATGACGGCGTCTGGTATCCTATGGGCGGCACGCGCGCGGTGCCGGTCGCCCTGGAAAAGCTCGCGCGCGAGCTGGGCGTGGAGATCCACACGGGCACCGGCGTCTCGCGGATCCTGTCGGAGAACGGCCGCGTGAGCGAGGTCGAGACCGACGGCGGCGACCGCATCCGCGTGGCCGCCGTGGTGTCCAACATGGACAGCGTGCGCACCTATCGCGAGCTGGTCGGTGGACAGCCGGCGAAAAGCTTTGCCAAGCGCTGGAACCGCGAGCCCGCCTGTTCGGGCGTCGTCCTGTATCTCGGCCTGGACCGCGCCTACGAGCACCTGGCGCACCACGACTTCGTTTTCTCCCGTGATCCCGAGGAGGAATTCGACTACATCTACAACCGTGGCGAGCCGGCGCCCGACCCCACCTGCTACATCGCCGCGCCTTCCCGCACGGAGCCAGGTGTCGCGCCGCCCGGCGGGGAGGCGCTCTACATCCTGGTGCACACCCCCTATTTGCGGCCGCATCATGACTGGACGAAGATGCTGCCCGACTATCGCCGGGTGATCCTCGACAAGCTCGCGCGCACTGCCGGCCTGACCGGCCTTGAGTCCCGCATAAAGGTGGAGCGCGTGCTCACGCCGCAGGACATCAACGACCGCTACAGCGTGCTCGACGGGGCAATCTACGGCCTGGCCAGCCACGGCCGCATGTTCGGCGCGTTTAAGCCGGGGAACCGGTCGCGTGACCTGGCGGGGCTGTATCTGGCCGGCGGCGCGGCACACCCAGGGCCAGGCATGCCGATGGTGCTGATGTCGGGCTGGATCGCCGGCGACACGGTCGATCAGGACATCGCAGCATCCGCACTTGCCCAAACTGCCTAAATCCGGGCCTGCGGATACGCGTCCGGCGGTGACCCCGCTGGAAGCGTATTCCCCGTTCCTCATCGGCGCGTTCCGGCTTTACCTGCGCTGGTACGTCTGGCACCGCTTCCACGCCGTCCGGCTGTCGCGCAGCAGCATCCTGCCCGTCGATCCGAGCCGGCCGGTGGTGATCTACTGCAATCATCCTTCCTGGTGGGACCCGGCGCTGTTCGTGCTGGTGCTGCCGAAGGTGGCGCCCGGCCGGCGCGGCTTCGCGCCGATGGACGGGGCCGAGCTCGAGCGTTACGGGCTGTTCCGTCGCATGGGCATCTTTGGGATCGACGTTCACGCCAACCGCGGCGCGGTGGCCTTTCTGCGCGTCTCCAGGAGCATTCTTCAGCAGCCCGGAACCTGCCTGTGCATCACCGCCGAGGGCGCCTTTACCGACCCGCGCCTGCGGCCGGTGCGGCTGCGGCCGGGGCTGGCGCATCTGGCGCGCGCCTGCCCCAACGCCGTGTTCCTGCCGGTCGCCCTAGAGTATTGTTTCTGGAACGAAAGCAAGCCGGAAGCGCTGATGCGTTTCGGCGCGCCCGTCCGTCCCGCCGGGGATGGTGGCCTGGCTGCCTGGCAAACCGCCCTGGAGGCGGGGCTGACCGACACGATGGACGTGCTGGCGGCCGAATCGGCGACACGGACCGTGACTGCCTTCGCCACCCTGTTCGGCGGCACGGCCGGCGTGGGCGGCATCTACGATGTTTGGCGACGGGCGCGCGCGGCCACCGGTGGGCAGCCGTTCAGGGCCAGCCATCAGCCGGAACGCCAGTGACCGCGCTCTGGACCGCCGCAAGCTGGGCCTCGCTCGGCCTCGCCGCGTTGCCGCTCTGCCTGTCGCTGGACAATCTGCGCCGCTATCGCACGCCGGCGCCCGAAGCGGGCCGCGTGGGGGTGTCGGTGCTGATCCCTGCCCGCAACGAGGCGGCAAACATCGGGGAGGCGGTCGCCTGCGTCCTGGCCAGCCGCGACGTGGATGTGGAGCTGATCGTGCTGGACGACGGCTCCACGGACGCAACGCCGGCGATCCTGGCGGGGATTGCGGACCCTCGCCTGCGTGTTGCGACAGGCGCAGGCCTGCCGCCCGGGTGGTCCGGCAAGCAGCACGCCTGCGCCGCGCTGGCCCGGCTGGCGACGCACGGGCTGATGGTGTTCGTCGACGCGGACGTGCGGCTGGCGCCGGACGCGCTGACCAGGATGGCAGGCTTCATGCAGCGCCACGATGTCGCCCTGGCAAGCGGCTTTCCCCGGCAGATCACGCGCAGCTGGTCCGAAATCCTGCTGCTGCCGCTGATCCATTTCCTGCTGCTGGGCTACCTGCCGCTGGTGCAGATGCAGCGCTCGGCCGCACCCGGCCTCGGCGCAGGATGCGGCCAGCTGTTCATCGCGCGCGCCGATGCATACAGGCGCGCCGGCGGCCACGCAGCCATTCGCGCCTCTCTGCATGATGGCCTGACCCTGCCACGCGCGTTCCGGACCGCCGGCCTGATGACCGGGCTGTTCGATGCCAGCCGTTTCGCCACCTGCCGGATGTACACCGATGCGGCGGGCGTTTGGGAGGGATTGACCAAGAACGCGACCGAGGGAATGGCGAAACCGGCGGCCCTGCCCGTATGGACGCTGATCCTGGGCGGCGGCTCGGTGCTGCCCGCCATCCTGCTGCTGCTGCACCCGACTCTGGTCCCGGCGCTGGCATGCGCCTGCTTTCTGGCACTCCGCCTCACGCTCGCCTGGCGGTTCCGTCAGAGTTTGCTGAGCGCGCTGCTGCATCCTCTGGGAATTGCGGCACTTCTGGCTCTGCAATGGGCGGCCTTGCTGCGCGCCGCCGCCGGACGTCCTGCGACCTGGCGCGGCCGAGCCTATACGGCCCAGGGCTGATGCGTGCCGGGGCAGCCGGGCTGGCGCTGCTGCTAAGCGCGCACGCGCATGCAGCCACGGTTCTGGTGACCGTATCGAACGTGCGCAACGACCACGGACAGGTGCTCGTCGCGATCTGTACCAAGGCCGACTTCCTGCGGCCGCATTGTCCATGGCGCGGCCGGTCGCCCGCCGCCGCCGGCGCCGTTCTGGTTCGGGTCGACAACGTGCCGCCCGGCATCTACGCCGCCGAGGCGTTCCACGACGAGAACGCGGACGGCGTGCTGGACCGCAACATTCTCGGGCTTCCGAAGGAGGCGATGGGTTTTTCCAACGACGCGCCGATGCACCTCGGGCCGCCGCACTTCGATGCGGCCGCCTTTAGGGTCGGCCAGACCGACGCAGCCATCCGCTTCGCCCTGCGCTACTTCTAACCGATCGGCCCACCCAAACCGAAGGCAAAAAACCTCCGTCCGGCTGTCGCGAATCAAATGAACAGAGGTTTTTGGTGCTTTTTGCAAAAAGGACTGCTTGCCTTCCATGTTTCGACCGGAGGGCGTCCCGCTTTGCCTCTCCGCAGTGTGGACGCGGCTGCACAGCTCGCTTTGTCGCAATCTCAGACGCTTGAGGCGTCCGACCCAAGATTGCCGTGAGCGGAGCAGCGGCGCCGCGCTTGCTCATAGATGTTCTGCTCGACGGCCAGCACTGGGCCGGTGTCGGGCGCCTGCGCAAGCGCTCGGTATTGGGCGCGCATCCCGTCGATCTCAGCCCCACCGGCAGCCGAGCCGGGTGCCGCGTTGAGGCGCAGGGCGGGCGGCGCACGCCTGCCGCCTGTCAGCGCGGTCAACAACGCGTCCACGCGGTCGAGGCAGCCGACAAAGTCTATCCGGTCAAGCAGCGCGAGCATTGCCGGCACGCGGCTGAAGAAACTCTCATGATCGGTGACCGAGGTGCTCGATTGCGGAACGTCCAGCGAAATTGCCTGGAATGCCATCATCTTCCAGTTGGTCCTGTAGAACTCGGCGAACTCCTGCGTCATCGCCGCCTCGTGCAGCACCTGGTCCGGCTCGCGCCGCAGGTACAGGTAGTTGGATATCGCGTGATCCTCCGGACGGCGCAGGACCGTCACCAGCCTGGCGCCCGCCATGTACGGCAACGTCGCATGCTCGCAATGCCCGTGCACGAAGCACCCGCGTGCGATGTCGTCCGCATGCCTGGTCAGCAGCGAGACAGAGATGCGGCCGTTATCGGTCAGGCACCGCTCCGGCCGGTAATGCGCGCTCAACGCCTGGGCGACCGTGGTGCCGCCGGTCTTGGGGATGTGCAGGAACACCAGGGGACCGAGCCCTGCCCGCCGGCCAAGCGCGCGGCCCACGCGCAGCCTGACTGCCGCGGCAAGGCTCACTGTGCTGCGACCGGCGCCGGCTGGTTCAGCATGGGGTTCAGCACGCGGCTGAGGGCGAAGATGCCGAGCGCCGCGCATGTGGCGATGCCGGAGATCATGCCGAAAAACGCAGCCTTGCCCATGCCGCTCCAGAACGACGCGAGATAGCCGGACAGGTAGAAGCCGATCGACAGCGACAAGAAGTTCACTGCCATCATCACAGACAGGTATTTCGCCGGCGCCGTCCTGCTGAACAGCGACAGCCCGACCGGCGAGAGGTAAAGCTCGCCCACCGTCTGCAACGCCAGCGCGGCGACCAGCCACAGGACGCTGGCGCGCCCTCCATGATCGATGCCGACGGACGGCAGGATCAGCAGCCCGAAGCAGGCCGCCGTCAGCGTGCATCCGACGGCCATCTTGGTGACCGGAGCGGGTTCGCGCGCGCGTCTGGACTGCCAGGCCCAGAACGCGATGACGGCAGGCGTCAGCGTGAAGATGAAAAAGGGATTGAACGACTGCACGTCCTCCGGCCGGAACGATGCGAAGCCGACTGAAAGGTCGGTGTTGTCCTGCGCCATCAGCGCGATGGTGCTGTATTGCTGGCCGTAGCACGCCCAGAAGAAGATGTTGCAGAATGCCACCATGAACAGGGCGCCGACGGTGCGCCGCTCCGCCCGAGTCAGTTTCGCGGTGATGCGCGCGCCTGGCTGGCGGCGGGAAAGCTCGGCGGCGCGGCGGCGTGCGCGCGCGTCGGGCGGCAGCCAGCGCAAGCCGATCAGGAACACGCACAGGCCGATCAGCATGCCCGCACCGGCGGCAGAAAAACCGTACTGCCAGCGCGGCGGCTGGCCGGGCGGAGCATGGCCCAGGCGGCCGCAGACGATCGGTGCGATCAGGGCGCCGATGTTGATACCGACGTAGAAGATCGAATAGGCGCTGTCGATCCGTGAATCGCCAGGCTCGTAAAGCCCGCCGACCTGGGTCGCGATGTTCGGCTTGAACAGTCCCACGCCGAGCACGAAGACCAGCAGCCCCACGAAGAACAGAGCCGGGTCGGCCAGCATGAATTCGCCCGCCGCCATGGTGATCGCACCGATGACGACCGAGCGCGTCTGGCCGAGCACCCGGTCGGCCAGCGCGCCGCCGCCGAGTCCGGCAAGGTAGGTGGCAGCCGAAAACGTGCCGAAGACGAGTGCCGCCAGCGGTTGCGGTCCGAGCGGGCCGTAGATGCCTTCCAGCACCGATCTGACGGTGGCGTAGCCGAGGACGCCCCGCGAACGTCCGCCCACGAACAGGAAATCGACCATGTAGTAGGTCGCCAGTGCGGAGTTGCCGTAGTAGCAGAACCGCTCCCATAATTCGGTGCTGAACAACACCGACAGGCCGGCAGGATGGCCTAAGAAAGTCCCAGAGCGTCGCATCGTCATGTCCTGCATGGACACACACAAACCGGCTGAGGACAAACAGGCAAGAGGCGCGCGAGCCGACAGGCTGGATGTGGTCGATGGGAACGTTGTTCCCGTTCGGGCGAGACGAACCGCGATGGTCAGTCGTAGGATTGACGTCGTAAGCAAGACAGGGTGGCAGCAACGGCCCGCTCCGTCAGTCCTTGATGTCAGCCGCTCGCTTTTCGGGGTGGTTCGCAGCCAAGGCCGCCCCAGGCGCCCCGAAGAGGTTCAGCCTTGAAGGCGAACCGCCCCGGCAAGCACAGCGCGAAAGCGGAGAGGGACGCCCATAGCAGCACCCACTAGGCTCGCAACTCCACCTCCTCGCTCTCTTCCACGCCAAGTTCGAGCAGCGCTTCGGCCTGCTCCGGCTGCAGGGTCTCCATGCCCTTCAGCTTGCGCGTCACCGCCCGGGTCCGCCTGCGCGCGTCCTCTATGGTGCGCGACATCGTCGTGGCACTGCGCGACAGCTTGTCCAGCGTCAAATCCATCGTCAGCATCTCCCGCTTGGTCGCCCCCAGCAGCTCGGCGATCTGCCCCGCCTTCTGCTCCAGCGCCAAGGTCACGTAGCCGAGCTGCACGGTGCGCAGCAGCGCGGGCAGCAGGCTCGGTCCCATCACCATCACCCGCAGGTGCTGGCCCAGCTCGTCGATCAAGCCGGGGATGCGGGCCGCTTCGGCGTACAGCCCGTCGGTCGGCAGGTACATCACGGCGAACTCGACGGTCGTAGGCGGCACGATGTATTTGTCGGCGATCTTGCGCGCCTCCAGCCGCAGCCGGGCTTCCAGCGCGCGGCGTGCGGCACGCTCCCCCTCAGCGTCGGCCGCCTCGGCCGCGTCCAGCAGCCGCTCGTAGTCGCTGGTCGGAAACTTCGCATCGATGGCCAGCAGAGGACGCGCCTGCCCCGCATCGCTCCGCTGCATCGGCATGCACACGGCGAACTCCACCACCTCCATGCTGCCCTCCCGCAGACGGGCGTTGGCCACGTAGCCGCCCGCGGGCAGCAGGTCGTCGAGCAGTGCGCGCAACTGTGTCTCGCCCCACCCGCCGCGCGTCTTGACGTTGGAGAACACGCGCTTGAGGTCGCCGATCTGCGCCGTGACCGAAGCCACCTCCGCCATCGCCTTCTGCACGGCGGTGAACTGGTCGATGACGCGGCCGAAGCTGGTCTGCATCTGCCGTTCGACGGCCTGGGTCAGCTGCTCGTTCACGCTGCGCTGTATCTCGGCCAGGCGCTGGGTCGTGTGGTCGGCCATCTCGCCCAGCTTGCGCTCCAGCAGCACCCGATGCTCCCCGGCATCGGCGGCGATCCTGGTCGTGAGCCCGCCCAGCCGCTGCTCCATGGTCAGCTGCACCGCATCGAGCCGCGTGGTCACCGCGCGGTCGGTGGCGGCCAACAGGCTGCGCGACCGGTCCGCCTCGCTGCGCTGGGCCGCCAGCGACTGTTCGCACAGCAGGCGAAGCACCTGCATGTCGTCGCCACGCGCCAGCACGGCGAGGATCCTGAGCGCCAGCGCAACCAGCACCAGCAGCGCCAATGCCGCAGCCGCCTCGGCGAGGAGAACGCTTTGATCAAACACGGTCGGCACATCCGTTCATGATATGATCTATAACGCCCAGTGCGGCCCGAGTCGCAAGCCCGGCCATCGTCCGCTCGCAGCGATTGCGCGGCACAGCCGGCCATGGTCCATGGGCGCGTCGCCTGATAGCCGGAGCCCGCCGATGTCGGAGAGGAAACTGCCAACGGCGATGCTGGGCGCGCTCGGCGTGGTGTTCGGCGACATCGGCACCAGCCCGCTCTACGCCGTGCAGCAGGTGTTTTCCGACACGCCGGATTTCGCCAAAGACCCCGCCGCCATCACCGGCGTGCTGTCGCTGATCCTGTGGGCGATCTTCCTGGCGGTGTGCGTGAAATATACGATGTTCGTGCTGCGCGCCGACCACGATGGCGAGGGCGGCACGCTGGCCATGCTCGGCCTGATCCAGCAGACGGACCCGCCCGAGCCCTTCGCCGCCCCCGGCATGCTGACCCTGATGGTGCTGTTCGGCTCGGCACTGCTGTACGGCGACGGCATGATCACGCCGTCGATCTCCGTGCTGTCCGCGGTCGAAGGGCTCGACGTCGCGACCGACGCGCTCAAGCCTTACGTGCTGCCGCTCGCGGTGGCGATCCTGGCCGCGCTGTTCTTGATGCAGCATCGCGGCACGGAGGCGGTCGGGCGGCTGTTCGGCCCGGTGATGCTGGCATGGTTCGTGACCATCGGCGTGCTTGGCGCGTTCAGCATCCTCAAGCACCCGGCTGTTCTGGTCTGTTTCAACCCGCTGCTCGGCTTGCGCTTCCTCACCGGCCATGGCTGGACGGGGTATGCCACCCTGGGCGCCGTCGTGCTGGCATTCTCGGGCGTGGAGGCGCTGTTTGCCGATCTGGGCCATTTCGGCCGGCGCCCGATCATCCTGGGCTGGTATTTCCTGGTGCTCCCAGGGTTGCTGCTGAACTACCTGGGCCAGGGATCGCTGCTGCTGCGCGACCCTCACCAATCCGGCAAGCCATTCTACGGCTTGCTGCCGCATTGGGGCATCTACCCGATGGTGGCGCTGTCGACGGCGGCCACCGTAATCGCGAGCCAGGCGCTGATCTCCGGCGCGTTCTCGCTGACGCGTCAGGCGGTCAACCTCGGCCTCGCACCACGCTACTCGGTGCGCCACACCTCTGCCGAGAGCAGCGGACAGGTTTACATGCCGGTCGTCAACGGCTTCCTGATGATCGGCTGCCTCGCCGTGGTGCTCGGCTTCCGCTCGTCCAGCGCGCTCGGCAACGCCTACGGCCTTGCCGTGGTGGGGACCATGACGGTGACCTCGATCGTGTTCTTTGTCGTCACGAGGCGCGTCTGGCGCTGGTCGCTATGGGCCGCCCTGCCGCTGGCTGCCGCTTTCCTGGCGTTCGACAGCGCGTTTCTCGGCGCCAACCTGGCCAAGATCCTGCAGGGCGCATGGGTGCCTCTGGCGGTCGGCGCATTCGTCTTCACCCTGCTGACGATCTGGACCGTCGGACGCGCGCGGTACCGTCACGCGTTGGCCGACTGGTCGATGAACGTGGCCGATTTCAAGCGCGGCATGACCGACTGGGAGAGGCGGGCCGGAAGCGCGGTGTTCCTGACCTCGAACCTCGACTGGGTGCCTCTCGTGGGGCGGCACAAGTGGCTATGGGAGAACTGCCGTTACGACAACGTGCTGCTGCTGAAGGTGGACCTGGCCAAGACGCCCTACGTGGACCACGACAAAAGGATCGCCATCGATCAGGTCTGCCAGGGTTTCTACACCGGAACCGCCAGTTTCGGGTTCATGGAGAACCCCTGCATCGGCACAGTGCTGCCCGGCGCGCTGCCGTTCGACTGGACGGACGCGGTGTTCCTGCTTCCAAGGCCGATCCCGACCGACCGAGGCAGTGCCGGCCGTCGCTTCCTGCAGCACGCCTATCTGTTCCTGAGCAAAACCGGCCTGAGCCCGATCGAATGGTTCGAGATCCCGCCGCACCAGGCAATCGCCGTGGGCCTGGAACTGGAGATGTAGGCTGCGTCATACCAAGCGGGGTTGCGTCTGGCTCGTGAAAGGCAAGCAGTCCTTTTTGCAAAAAGGACCAAAAAACCTTTGTTCATCTGATCCGCGACAGCCTGACAAAGGTTTTTTGCTGCTTTTTTGCAAACAAGAAGGACTTGCGCCGTAGATTGATCCTCAACCACGATCGACATGCGGGTTTGACAGGCACTCTCAGGCGTTCAGCCTGAACAGAAGGCAGCTTCGTCCCGTAACGCCGTAAACGTCGCCGATGTTGAACGCCTCCTCCCGCGTCTCGTCGGGCGTGTTCGTGTCGAACAGCAGCTTCCAATGCTTGCCGTCGCGGCAGTCTGGCAGGGTGAACTGCACCAGATCGTGGTAGGCGTTCAGCACCATCAGCATCGTCGCCGCCGACCCGCGCCGCCTGATTCCGGTCGCCTGCGCGCGCCCGTCCATCAGCATGCCGAAACAGCGCATGTTGCCATCGTCCCAGTCGCCCTGGCTCATTTCCTCGCCCGAGGCGTTGATCCAAGATACGTCGCGGGATTCAAGCTCCTCGTTCCACTCGCCCGTCATGAACCGGCCGCGGCGCAGGATCGGATAGTCGTGACGCAGCTGGGTCAGCTTGCGCACGAAGCTGATCATGGTGGCGCCCTTCTCGCGCACGTCCCAATCGACCCAGGACACGTCGTTGTCCTGGCAGTAGGCGTTGTTGTTGCCGTCCTGCGTGCGGGCGAACTCGTCGCCCGCAAGAATCATCGGCGTGCCTTGGCTCAGCAGCAGCGTCGCCATCATGTTGCGCATCTGGCGGTTGCGCAGCGTGCAGATCGCATCGTCGTCCGTGACGCCCTCCGCCCCGTGGTTCCAGCTGCGGTTGCTGTCGGTGCCGTCCTTGTTGTCCTCGCCGTTCGCCTCGTTGTGCTTCTCGTTGTAGCTGACGACGTCGTTCAGCGTGAAACCGTCATGCGCGGTCAGGAAGTTCACGCTGGCCCACGGTTTGCGCCCGCGCCTGTTGAACGCGTCCGAAGACGCGCACAGGCGCGGTGCCAGACCCTTCGGCGGCACGTCGCCCTTCCAGAAATCGCGCACGGTGTCGCGAAACTTGTCGTTCCACTCGGCCCAGCCAGGCGGGAAGCCGCCCACCTGGTAGCCGCCCGGCCCGCAATCCCACGGCTCGGCAATCAGCTTCACACCGCTCAGCACAGGATCCTGGCTGCACGCCTTGAGGAACCCGCTCTGGTCGTCGAAGCCGTACGTCTCGCGCGCCAGGATGGTTCCGAGGTCGAAGCGGAAGCCGTCCACCTGCATCTCCGTCGCCCAGTAGCGCAGGCTGTCGGTCACCATCTGGATCACCCGCGGGTGGCTGAGGTTGACGGTGTTCCCGGTGCCGGTGTCGTTGATGTAGAAACGCGGCTTGTCCGGCATCAACCGGTAGTAGGACGCGTTGTCGATGCCCTTAAAACTCAAGGTGGGACCACGCTCGTTGCCTTCCGCAGTGTGGTTGTACACCACGTCGAGAATCACTTCGAGGCCGGAATCGTGCAGCCGCGCCACCATCTCCTTGAACTCGGCGAACGCGAAGGCCGCGTCGCGCGCATAGCGCGGGTCTGGCGCAAAAAAACCGATCGTGTTGTAGCCCCAGTAGTTGGTGAGGTCCTTGGTGAGCAGGTAGTCGTCGTTGATGAAGGTGTGTATCGGCAGCAGCTCGACAGAGGTCACACCGAGCGACTTGATGTAATCGACGACGTCCTTGACGGCCAGGCCGGCAAACGTTCCGCGCATGGCTTCCGGCACGGCAGGATGCTTCTTGGTGAAGCCACGCACGTGAGTTTCGTAGAATATCGTGCGTTCCCACAGCACGCTGGGCTTTTTCGCCCGGCCCCAGGTGAAGGCAGGATCGACCACCCGGCATTTCGGCATGAAGGCGGCGCTGTCACGCTCGTCGAAGGTCAGGTCGTCGCCGTCTGCGCCGATCGTGTAGCCGAACACGGCGGGGTCCCAAGACAGCTCGCCGACATGCGCCCGCGCATACGGGTCCAGCAGCAGCTTGTTGTGGTTGAACCTGTGGCCTTCCTCAGGCGCGTAAGGTCCATAGACGCGGTAGGCGTAGATCGTTCCCGGCCGGGCGGTGTGCACGTAGCCGTGCCACACCTCATCGGTGTACTCTGGCAGTTCGATCCGCTCGACCTCCTTGTCGCCGCTGTCATCAAAAATACACAGTTCCACCTTCGTAGCGTTGGCGGAGAACAGGGCGAAGTTCACCCCCAACCCATCCCAGTTCGCCCCCAATGGATACGGCAATCCCTCCGACAAGCGGACGTTACGCTGGGCTGCAGCCATGAAGAGCTCCGAAGGAGGGGGTTCGCGGATTTCAGGCCGCATCGTGATAACAGGGTGCGGCCCGTTCGGTTGCAGCACAGCCGTTGCGCGCGTGGTCCGGTTTTACAGGGCAGCCTGAAAACGCGGCCTTCCCAGCACCGGCAACAGCGGCAGCAGCACGTTCAGGTCGCGCTCGATCACGCAGCACAGGTAGCGCCGTGCGCCGCCTGCCGGCAGCTGGCCGTCCGGCAAGGGCAGCCCGTCAGGCCCCAAGGGCAGCGCCGTCAGCCCGAGATCGCTGTAGATTTTCAGCAGGTCCCTGCCGGCGCGCCAGACGGCGGCGTCCCGGCCTTCCTGCTGGGCGAGGTCGCGCAGCCGCCAAACCGCCGAAACACGGTCGCTGTCCGCTCCTGCAGGGTCGCCCAGGCCCAGCAGCACGCCGCCGACGCGCCTGAACGGTATGCCGCTGCGCCCGGCCTCGCCCATCACCAGGCCGTCCGCCTCGGCCGGTGGCAGCGCGCCCAGGGCGGCGTAGCGCAGGCGCTGTTCGGCGTTCCAGGGCAGCGCGCGCACCCGCCCCGGCCGGATCACGTTCCACAGCGCAGCCAGGCCGAGCAGCACGGCCAGACCGACGGCCAGCCGGATCGACGCGGGGGCGCGGCGCGACAGCACCACCGCCCACCAGCTCGACTGCGCCAGCGTGCGCACCCGCGGCTCGAAGCTCGCCAGCCAAACCACGCTGAACAGCAGTCCCAGCAGCGGCACCACCGTGCTGGTGCGCAGCGGATAGCTGAGCAGGCGCGCGTGACGGTAATAGGCGTCGCGGAACGGGGCGATGCTCAGCGCCGCCAGCACCAGGATGGCAGGCACGAAGGCCGGCTCGCCCTGCAGGGCCGTCAGTCCGGCGCCCGCCAGCAAGGCGGCGATCGTGGCGCTCCAGGCCAGCGTCACACGCTGCGACAGGCCGAGCGCCAGCACCATCAGGGCGGTGCCGAGCAGGGAGGGCACATACTGGCCGGCGCTGGCAGCGAAGGCCGAGAAGTCCGGGTCGACCCATGAGTAGTCAGGGTGCGTGTCCAGCACGCCGATCGACAGCAGCATCGCACCGCAGATGGCGACCCCCCCGGTGCTGGCAGCGACCGCGAAATCGGGCTCGCTCCAGCGCGGCTGGCCGGGTGCGCCGACGGCCACGCCCGCGAGCTTGCGGCGACCCACCAGCACCTCGTTGCCGGCGAACAGGGCGCCGGCGGCAAACAGCGGCACCACGTAGTAGAACAGGCGGAACACGGCGATCGCGCCCAGGATTACCGGCTTGGACAGGTGTGTGCCCTCCAGACCCAGCAGCATGGCGGTGTCGAAGACGCCCAAGCCGCCAGGCACGTTGGACACCAGACCGGCCGCGTAGGAACCGAGATACACGGCGAGGAACTTGACCCAGCTCAGCCCGGCTGCATGGGGCAGCAGCACGTAGAAGATCGAGGCGGAGAGCGAGACGTCGGCCGTGGCGAGGGCGACCTGCGCCAGCGCCATCCGCCAGCCAGGCAGTTGGATCGTGTGGCCGCGGATGTGCAGCACCGGGAACAGGCTGGCCAGGACGACATAGGTGCCCATCACCGTCCAGATGCCGGCGCCGGCCAGGTACATCACCCAGCGCGGCAGCACGTCGCCCAGCAGCGGAACCGCCTGCGGCTCGGAAAACAGGATGATGCCGCCGAGCGTCATGCCACCCAGGCCGAACGTCAGGCTGCTGAACGCCACCACCTTGCCGATCTGCACCGGCGTCAGGCCCCAGTGCGCATACAGCCGGTAGCGCACGGCAGCACCCGACACGGCGGCAAACCCGAGATTGTGCGCCAGCGCGTAGGCGCAGAACGACGCGAAGGCCGTGCGGCTGAATCTCACATAATGGCCGGCATAGATGGTCGCCAGCTTGTCGTAGAAGGTGAGCAGCCCGTAGGACAGCACCGTCAGCACCGCCGCCTGCACCAGCGCGCGGCCCGGAATGGCCGACAGGGCGCGGCCGACGTCGCGCACGTTGAGGTGGCGGAACTCGCGCTGCACGACATAGACCGCGCCCGCCAGCAGGACCATGCCGAGCACCGCCGGCGCATGTCGCAACGCCCGCTTCAGCACGGGCGGCATGTCAGGCAGCACTCTCCTGGACGCGGGCGAGCTGGGTGTCGATCAGCGATACCGTCTCCGCCGTGCCGTAGAGCGCCACGAAGCCGCCGAACCGCGGGCCCTCCTGCTGGCCGAGAAGCACCTGGTAGAGGCACTCGAACCATGCCTTCAGGCTCGGGAACGGATGCCGCTTGCCGACCTCGTAGACCATGTCCTGGATGGCTTCTGCGGTCGCCCTGGGCGCCATCCCGCGCAAGGTTTCGGCCAGGTCGGCCAGCGCCGCCCGTTCGGTCGCGTCGGCTGGGCGGAAGCGCTTCCTGGGCCTGACGAAGTCGCGGTAGTACAGCACCGCGTGGTCGACCAGGCGGGCCAGGAACGGCTGACGCTCAGGAGTGGCATCCGGCAAATAGCGCTTGACGAAGCCCCACAATATGTCGGGCGTCTCCGCGTTGATCACGCTGGCCAGGTTGAGCAGCATGCCGAACGGGATGGGGCTGCCTGCCTGGTCCGGGATGTGGCCCAGATGCGCGTGCCAGGCGGGGTTGGCCAGCAGGGCGGCCGAGCCCTCCTCGCTGCTCGCCTCCGCCTTGGCGCGCTCCACGTTGGCGATGTACTCGTCGACGGCGCGCGGGATCACGTCGAAGAACAGCTTCTTGGCCCGGTGCGGCTGGTTGAACATGAACTGGCTCAGGCTTTCGGGCGGCGCGTAGCGCAGCCACTCCTCCACCGAAAGCCCGTTGCCCTTACTCTTGCTGATCTTCTGGCCGCGATCGTCTAGGAACAGCTCGTAGGTGTAGCCGACCGGCGGCCTGGCCCCCAGCACCTGGCACACCCGGCCCGACAGTTTTACGGAGTCGATGAGGTCCTTGCCCGACATCTCGTAATCGACGCCGAGCGCGAACCAGCGCATCGCCCAGTCCGCCTTCCACTGGCACTTCGCCGCCCCGCCCAGCACCGACGTCTCGAAGCGCGTTCCGTCCGCATCGGTCCAGAACACGGTTGCGGCGGCAGCGTCGACCCTGTCGATCCTGACCTGCTCCACAATCCCCGTCCGTGGATGCACCGGCAGGATCGGCGAGTAGGTGCCGCGCCGCTCCGGGCCCAGCGTCGGCAGGATGACGGCGGTGATCTCGTCGAACAGCTCGAGCACACGCCTCAACGCGATGTCGAAACGGCCCTGCGCGTAGTAGTCCGACGAGGAGGCGAACTCGTAGTCGAAGCCGAAACGGTCCAGAAAGCTTCGCAGCATGGCGTTGTTGTGGTGCCCGAAGCTTTCATGCGTGCCGAACGGGTCGGGGATGCGGGTCAGGGGCTTGCCCAAAAAGCCGCGCAGCATGTCGCGGTCGGGCACGTTGTCCGGCACCTTGCGCAGGCCGTCCATGTCGTCGGAGAACGCCAGCAGCCGCGACGGGTGGCCGGTCAGCACCGTGTAGGCGTGCCGCACCCAGGACGTGCGGGCGACCTCGCCGAAGGTGCCGATATGCGGCAGCCCCGACGGTCCGTAGCCGGTCTCGAACAGTATCTCGCGCTTGCCCAGCTCGCCGGCGCGCTGGGCAATCTTCTGCGCCTCCTCGAACGGCCAGGCCTTTGGGAGCGGAGTGTCGGCTTCGGTCATGACCGGCAAGTTACAGTGTTGGCCGAGTGCACGCAAAAACACGCTCGTCAGAAGCGTGTCGCTGTGTCCGCTGGCTCATGGAAATCGCGAGTATCTGCCTTGGTTCGGCCATGGAGTAGCAAAGCCAGTATCGTCCGAACTTGATCCAAGCCTCACCATCATGAGTCAGCTCGGGGTAAGGCCTCGGTGCAGGAAGGCTGGTGCCTTCGCGATGCTCCAAGACCGCTGTCGCGTCCATTATAGCCGAGCGAAGCTTTGCTACAGCCTCGGGCCGATCGCGACGTTCAGACTACGATACAGCGTCATCTTGCTCCATGCCAGCGACCTCTCGGCTGGCGGACAACAGGCCGGTCCCCCTTATACTAGCCCATGCCCTCCTCCCCCGCCCTTGTGGCCGGAACCGGCCGTGCGGCGCTGCTGACGCCGGATGGCGAGCTGCTGACCATGCCGGTGGGCGAGGCAGCATCCGCCTTGCGCGGGATGAAACCGCCGGTGCTGGTGCACGCGCCGGCCACCTTTCGCCGTCTGGGCCAGCGCGGCGGCCCGGCGCTCGACCTGCTGGAGCTGTTCGCCTTCGTGCTGCCCGCCCGCCCGGCCACCCCCACGCCGCGCGGCCTGGCGCTGGCCCTCGACATGGACCCGCCGGCGAGCCTGGAGAACGCCGCCGCGCTGCTGCCGGACATCGCCGATGTGCTGCTGCACCGCCTGCATACCGGCCGCAGCCTGCCGGTGCACGCCCACGCGGCCGGCGTTGCCGCACGGATGGGCCGCGCCGGCTGGCTATGGGCGCCTGCGGTACTGGCCGCGCTCGGCGACCCAGGCGACGGGGTGGACGGCTTCCGCGTCTGGCGCCGCCTGCCGGAATGGGAGGAACAGGCCCCGCCCCCGCCCGCCTCCGCCTACCCGGTTGCCCCCGGCGAAGCGCGTAACCGCCTCAGCCGGTTGCTCGGGCCGCACGCAGAGCAGCGCCCTGGCCAGGCCGACTACGCCGACGCTGCCGTCGCCGCCTTCGCCCCCCGCCACGAACGCGGCGACCCGCATCTGGTGCTGGCCGAAGCGGGCACCGGCACCGGCAAGACGCTGGGCTACATCGCGCCCGCCAGCCTCTGGGCCGAGCGCAACCACGGCACCGTCTGGATCAGCACGTTCACCAAGCTGCTGCAGCGTCAGATCGATGCGGAGCTGGTGCGGCTCTACCCCGATCCGGCAACACGCCGCCAGAAGATCGTGGTGCGCAAGGGCCGGGAGAACTACCTCTGCCTGCTGAACCTGGAGGACCAGGTCGGCCAGGCGCTCGCCTCCGGCGTCGACGCACGGCTGGTACCGCTCGGCCTGCTCGCGCGCTGGGCCTCGGCCACCGCCGACGGCGACCTCACCGGCGGCGACCTGCCCGGCTGGTTTTCCGAACTGTTCGGCTCCTCGCCCGCCGCCACCCTTGCCGACCGCCGCGGCGAGTGCATCCACGGCGCCTGCACCCACTACAAGCGCTGCTTCATCGAACACACCGTGCGCCGCGCCCGCACTGCCGACCTGGTGGTGGCAAACCACGCGCTGGTGATGACGCAGGCCGCCTGGCAGGGGCTGGACGACGACACGGTCCCGACACGCTACGTGTTCGACGAGGGCCACCACGTGTTCGAGGCCGCCGACAGCGCGTTCGCCGCCGAACTGTCTGGCATGGAGGGCGCCGAGCTGCGCCGCTGGCTGCTGGGCGCCGAAGGGGGCCGTTCGCGCGCGCGCGGGCTGAAACGCCGGATCGACGAGCTGGTGGTGGGGGTGGCCGAGCTGGAAGCGCCGCTCGACGCGCTGCTGCACGCCGCACGCGCGCTGCCCGCCCCAGGCTGGTCGATACGGCTGACCGACGAGGAGGGACCCCAACTGGACGGGGTGGCACCCGGCCAGGCCAATCCGTTCGAGGCATTCCTGCGGGCCGCGCGCGCGCAGGTCCTGGCGCGCATTCCGGGCGAGTCCGAGCCCGGGCCGCGCACCACGGCCGAATGCGACATGTTTCCCGCCAACCTGGAAGCCGAGCAGGCGGCCCCCGTTCTCGAACGCGCGCTGTCCCGCCTGGCCGAGCCGGCCCGCACGCTGCTGACCCGGCTGGAGGACCGGCTCGAGAAGCAGGCCGAGGAGCTGGAGAGCAGCACGCGCGGCCGCATCGAAGCCGCCTGCCGGTCGCTGCGCCGGCGCGTGCTGGACCGCGTCAACAGCTGGCGCGCCATGCTGGGCGCCATCGCCGAACCCCGCCCGGAGCCGGGCGAACGCCCCGCCCACATCTTCTTCCTGCGGCTGGACCGGCGCGAGGGGTTCGACCGCGACGTCGCTTTTTGCCGCCACCACCTCGACCCCACCCAGCCCTTCGCCATCACCCTGGTGGCGCCCGCCCACGGCCTGCTGATCACCTCGGCCACGCTGCGCGACGAGACGCGCGCCCGCCAGGAGGGCGGCGGGGACGCGGAAGCCGACTGGGAGGCGGCGGAGGCGCGCGTCGGCGCCGTGCACCTGCCATCGCCGGCCATACGCGCCGCCGTCGGCAGCCCGTTCGACTATGCGCGGCAGACCCGCGCCTTCGTCGTCAACGACGTCAGCGCAGAGATCGGCCAGCTGGCCGGCGCCTATAAAACCCTGTTCCTGGCCGCGGGCGGCGGCGGCCTGGGATTGTTCACCGCCATCTCCCGCCTGCGCGCCGTGCACGCGCGGATCGCGCCGGAGCTGGAGGTGGCGGGCATACCCCTGTTGGCCCAGCACGTCGACGCGATGGACAACACCACGCTGGTGGACGTGTTCCGCACGGAGGAGGAAAGCTGCCTGCTGGGCACGGACGCGATGCGCGACGGCGTGGACGTCCCGGGCCGCGCGCTGCGCCTGGTGGTGTTCGAGCGCGTGCCCTGGCCACGGCCCGATATCCTACACCGCGAACGCCGCATCCACCTCTCGGGCGGCGACACCACCGCCTACGACGACCGCATCGCCAGGCTGCGCCTGCGCCAGGCGTTCGGGCGCCTGATCCGCACGGCGACCGACCGCGGCGTGTTCGTCCTGCTCGACCGCCGAACTCCCTCGCGCCTGCTTTCGGCCATGCCGCCAGGCGTGGACGTGCAGCGCGTCGGCCTCCGCCAGGCGGTGGAGCAGACCCGCAGCTTCCTCAACGAAACAGCTGCTTCGGAAACGGTGCGTTAGAGCAATGTCACGCAGACTGGAAGCCAAGTGATGAAATTGCTCGTCAAAAAAAGAGATAGACCGGTTTCACGTCCGCCTACTCGCGGACGCTCCAGGTGAAACCGGTCTAGCGCTCGATCGCATGATGAGCGACTGCCCACGGGCGACGCTATTGCGGCGATGCCAGGATGGGGTAACGCGGCCGGTAGCCGGGCGCCGCCGCCGGACTGCTTCCAAGGCCAGGGTCAATAGTGGCCACCGAGTCGTAGAGCAGTTCCATCACGGCGATCCCGCCGGCCTGCGTCGCTTCCGTGGCGTCCAGCCCCTGCGCAGTCTGGTAGGTGCGCACCAACTCGGTCGCCGCCGGGCGAAGGCGCGCAAACGCCTGGTCGAACAGCGCTTTGTTGGCCTCGCCTCTGGTGGACCAGGCGAAGAGCGTGTCGAGCACCTGGTCGTGCCGGTGCCGCAGCCAGGGAGTCCAGCCGTCCTTGGCCTGCTGCACGGCAAGCAGCGGCATGTGCAGCACGATGAAACTGGCGTCGGCCGTCAACTGGCCCTGGTCGCGCGCGAACGCCGTGCCGAGCGGGATGCTGCCGCTGTCGCGTATCTGGTGCAGCAGGTCGAGCCAGCGCGAAAACGCCGGCAGCGAGTCGAACGGCCCCGGCTCGGCAGGCCGGGTGTAGCTGTCGAACGCGCAGACCGGCGCCGCGGTGGCGCCGGTGATCTCCCACACGCCCGCATGCGCTGCCTCGCCTGGAGCCGCCGGCGTGGTCGAACCCCAGGCATCGGCTGCAAGCACCAGCAGGCGCGCGCCGTCGCGGAACACGTCGATGCTGCCGTAATCGCCGGTCTGGCTGGCGAAGGCGGAGAACCGCCCCCCGCCGTTGGCGGTGTTCTGGCGGTCAACCAGTTCGGTCAGCGATACCGGGGTGATCACCGGCGCGGCACCCGCAATGCTGACGCTGCGTGCACGGCGCTGGAACAGGCCGAACACGTTCGCGTCGTAGAGGTCGACGCTGACGGGCGGCGCCGACGCCTCGCCATGCGTGCCCGCCACCTCCTGGTAGCCCATCGCCGCCGGATCGAGCGTTCCCGCCCGGCGCAGCGCCGCGTTGGCACGCGCGGCGAACCCGGCGCAGAACGCGCCGCCAGGCGACGCTCCGGCGCCCGCCGAATCACGCAGCGAAACATAGTCGGCGATGCCGGTATTGCCCGGCGCGGCGTCCGGCCAGGCGCGCAGCGCGTCCGCCCGCGCCAGCAGCGCCGATTGCAGGCAGCCTCCTGCATCGGGCGCGGACTTGGCGGGCAGCGCCGCCATCGCGCAACGCGCAGGCAGGTCGAGCAGCCAGGCGCGCTGGCTGGCCAGCAGCGCGTCGCGTCCGAACAGGGTCGCCCGGGCGAGGGAGGCTTGCAGGGCGGCCACCATCGTCCGGTTCGCGGCCGAGGCCGGCGCAAACCCGCAGATCGCGGTCTCTGCCGCCGTGCTGGCTTCCAGGCAGTTGGCGCTGGCATCGACCGCGTCGGAGCTCTGCGGCGTGTTGCTGTATTGGGGCACGTAGGGCGTCACGTGATGGATGGCGCAGCCCGCCAAGCAGAGCCCGTACAGGACGGGCAACGCCGGGCGCAGCGTCCAGACACTTTTCGGTCCGGGCCCGATCACAGGAGTCCGGGCGGCGGATCGTTCGGTTTGCAATGTCGCTGGTGCCATCGGTCCGTGCCAATCCCACCCATTAGCGCCGGCCGCAACGGGCGGGCCAGGTCGGGACGCAGTGGCGCCCAGCGCTCCACCTGGTGGGCGTTGGTCGGGTCGGGGCTGGCCCTAGGCATGCTGAGAAACACGAGGCGCCTGCGCAGCGCAGGAGGGGCGGCCTCAAACAGCTGCAGGTACTGCAGGCCCTCCCCGACCACGATCGGCTCGTCGCGTGCCGCCGCCCGCAGCAACAAAGCGAGGTCCGGGTTACGTGCTGGCGAACGCACCGGGTTTTCTGCTGAACCGGACGGTATTTTTCTCGCTGGTGACGCTGTCGGGCATCTGTCGCGACAACCCTGTCGTTGCGCCGGTGCTCACGGCCCAAAAGGCCGCTCCGCTGCTCAAAAACGGACGCCAGTCGACTCGGGCTTGCGAGTTTCGCAAGGCACTCATAGCCGTTCCGTAACTTTAACCGTTCCAGTCTGTGTGACATTGCTCTAAATCGGCTTGAGTTTCGCTTCGATCTCCGTCCGCCTGGGTTCCAGGAACGGAGGCAGCGAAAGCGCCTCGCCGAGCCTGTCGAGCGGTTCGTCCACCGCGAAACCGGGTGTGTCCGTCGCGATCTCGAACAGGATGCCGCCAGGCTCCCTGAAATACAGCGAGCGGAAATAGTAGCGCTCCACCTCGCCGCTCGTCTTCAGGCCGAACGCCGTTAAACGCTCGGTCCACGCCGTGAGCTGCGCGGTGTCGGGCGTGCGGAAGGCGACGTGGTGCGCGCCGCCCGCCCCCTGGACGGCTGCGCGCGCATCGGGCTCGACGGCCACGTGAAGCTCCGCCGCCGGCCCGCCTGCGCCCATCGCGAAAACATGCACCCTCGCCTGCGGCACCTCCGCATCGCCGTACTCGTCCACCTTGCGCATGTTCAGGCCGCCGGTCAGCACGCGGGCGGTGGCGTCCAGGCGCGGCACGCTCAGCATGATCGGGCCGAGACCGCGCAGTTGCCGCTCCGGCTCCACGCTGCTCCTCGCCCAGGGATGCGCCTCGCCCGCGCCGCGATCATCCACCAGCATCAGCCGCTGCCCCTCGGGGTCCTCGAAATCCAGGCTGGTCCGGCCGACCCGTTGCACAGGCTTGCCCACGACGGCGCCGGACCGGCTCAGACGGTCGTGCCACCAACCGAGCGCGCCGTCCCCGCTCACCCGAAGCCCGGTGCGGATGATGGCGTGCGTGCCGCGCGCCTCCTGCCGGGCCGGCCAGTCGAAGAAGGTGATGTCGGAACCCGGGCTCGCCTGACCGTCGGCGTAGAAGAGGTGGTAGGCGCTGGTGTCGTCCTGGTTGACGGTCTTCTTCACCAGCCTGAGGCCGAGCGTTTCGGTGTAAAACTGAAAATTCTCGCTGGCCCTGGCCGTTATGGCCGTCAGGTGGTGTATGCCGGTGAGTTCAAGTGTCATCGCGGCTCCGTCAGGCCTCGGCGGTGGGTGCGGCCAGCCTAGCCCGCAATACCACCGAACCCCGTTCTTGACGGGGTCGAAGGCAAGCCGCCCGCCTCCGACTCACAGAAACGGCAAATGCGGGAACGAAGCGGCGAGCGGTCCTCCGACCTCCTTCGGGTCAGCGTTTGCGCCCGTGGCAGCGTAGCTGATCAGCGCGCCCCCATGGCCGTCGGAGGCGAGCTTGAAGTTGCCAGAGGAATAATGGCCCTTGACCTCGAGCTTGGCAATCTTCGTCGTGCCGTTGGAGACGGTCAGTGCCCCGCTCGCGTAGGACAGGCTGGTGGCGGTACTGCCCAACAGGTCGATCGCGTCGCCTGTCGCGAAATCCAGGATGTGGCCGGAAACTCCCAGCGGGTCGCCGAGTGCCAGGGTGTTTGCGCCGCTCTCGAAGGTGATGGTCTGGCTCGCAACGACCGAGCCGGTCAGATCGAGCAGCGCGCCGCTCAATATGTGCATCGCGCCGGTGCCGCTGATCGAGCCGCCGACCACCAGCTTGCCGCCGCTGGCGACGAGCAGGCCGGCATTGCCGACCGCTGCCGCGCTCAGGGTGCCGGCGCCGATAACCTCGCTTCCGCCATACATGTAGAAGCCGGCACGCGCGTTCACGGTTCCGGCGGACAGTTTCACCGTGCCGGCCAGCTGGACATCGGCGACATGGACGAAGCCGCCGTTGCTCACCTGGACGATCGTGCCGTCGTCCGCCGACAGGATCCGGCCGGTGAACACCGAGTTGGGGCCGCTGACCGAGATGGTGCCGTTGCTCAGGTAAGTGTCGGTGGCGTTGTCGAATTCACCGCCAGCCTGCACCAGGATTTCGCCGGCGATGTTGGTGCCGTACTCGCCGATTTCGGTGTACGGTCCGGCCTCGACCGCGGAGTTCGCGCCGGAGACCAGGATTTTCGCCATGCCGGCGCTGGTGCCGACATACACCTCGCCATCCGAGCTGAGTGAAGCGTAGCCGCCGGCGGTGACCGAGACGGTGCCCTGGGCGCTGCCGCCCAGCTCGCCGAAATCGCCGATCGTCGTGTCGCCGTAATTGTCGATGAGGACCTGGCTGCCGGCGCCGGTCACGTTCAGGATGCCGGTTGCGCCAGAGGCGGCGCCGATGTTCAAGCTGCTGAGCGTGGACTCGACATTGCCACCGGCGCTCACCGTCAGCGTGGCCGTGCTGTTGCTGGCGTCGCCCAGGTTCAGCGTGCCGGTCGCCGCGGTCGAGGCGTAGGCGAAGGTGCCGCCGCGGGTGACGATCAGGGAGGCGCTGCCAAACCCGGCGCCGATGGAGAGCACGTCGTTTTCGCCCGCAGAATCGTAGAGATAGGCGTTGTTCTGCACGGTGACCACGGTTCCGTCGCCGTCGATGCCCAGATTGCCCGCCTGCAGGTAGGCGCCGGTGTCGAGCGTGAAGCCGTAGCCGATGCCCACCGAGGCCGCAGTGACCTGCGTGCTCGACCCGGTGATGGATACGGTCGGCGCGCCGCTGGCCTGCACGAGGTCGAGCGCGGCGACGTCCAGCGTGCCGTACAGGTTCTCGCCGACCTGGATGATGGCCACGTCGTTGGTGCCTGGCGTCTGCACCGTGCCCGGATTGCTCGTGTTGACCCAGTTGCCCTCGTTGCCCAGATCGCCGTCGTTCGGCCCGACCCACTGATAAACGCTCACGTATGCTCCCCCCCTTGTCACGCATGGGGTAAGCGCGCGTCAGCACCGATTGCCGGGCCGCACGAGGCCGCTATCCCCGCGCAGTAACGGTGGCGCATCGTGCTATTGCTACTGAATAAATCTTAAAACTTATGAAAACAATACCAACAACAGGTTATGCTGACGCAGCTGTTATCTACATCACTTCAGGGCTGGGCCAGCCGATGTCGCTGTCATGGACGAGACCTTCGAACAGCGGCTTCGCAAAATAGAAGCCTTGGATGAAGCGGGCGCCGACCGACTTCAGCGCCTGCACTTCGGAGGCGTGCTCTACGCCTTCGATCACCACCTTCACGGCCAGTTCGTTGCCGAGGGAAACCAGGCTCGCGACGATTGCGAGCCGGCTGCGATCCTTGTCGCAATTCTGCACCAGTTCGCGGTCGATCTTGATGATGTCCGGCTTCAGCTGCGCCAGACGCGCCAGCCCGGAGTAGCCGGTGGCGAAATCATCAAGGGCGATCTTGAAACCATGCTTGCGGTACTCGCTGATGATCGCCAGCAGGTGGTCGGTGTTCGCGATCGTCTCGGATTCCAATATCTCGAACGTCAGGCGATCACGTGGAAATCCGCTGCTCGCTGCCGCCTTCAGGGTGGCCTGGATGCAGGCTTGCGGCCGATAGACCGCGTTGGGCAGGAAATTGATGCTAAGCTGCCTGTCCATGCCGAGGCGCGCTGCCAGCGATATCGCCCTCACCCGGCATGCCTGGTCGAAAGCATAGGTGTTTTCAGGAGTGACCTGGCCCAGCACGAAGCCGGCGCCCTCCCCCGCCGGTCCACGCACCAGGGCTTCGTAGGCGTCGATCCGGCTCTCCTGCATGTCAACGATCGGCTGGAACGCCATGGTGAACGGGAAAATGCCGACACCCTCCCGACAGGCAGAACACGCCTTGGCCTGTTGCGAGACCGTGTCGGCGCCTTCGGACGGTGAAGGAGCCGACGATGCTTCATCTTCGAACTGGACCGTGTCGCGCAGCAGCGGGACGAGAGCCTGGCTCACGATGGGGGGCCTGCCTTCGCGCCGTCGCTCCTTCACGTCAGGCCGCTCTGCCAGACGCAGGTCGGCGCCTGATGTTGCGAGGAGCGCTTCAGGCAGGTCGCTCATGACTGTTCTGTCCAGGCCGGTTGTTGACGGAGCCAGCATCCCAGCAATTCGTTAAACTGGCGTGAAGCAAACCGGGCGATTCCGCATACAGCTCGCAAGGCAGCCGTGAGCGCATTGATGGTCGGAAGCGTCACTTAAGTATCTGCAGCAGATGGATTTATATCGATTCACATCTTTTCGTTTGCATGACTGCGGGGTGCCAGGCCCTGTTCGGCCAACGGCAAACAGGAACCGGCACATGCGCTCGTCTGATCGACGACCAACCACACAGCAGGCAGTCACGGAGGGTGCGTCGGCGCACCCAGGCTGCGCCGAGGATCAGGAACTCCGCGGCACGGACGCAGCGAGGGCGACGCTCGCAATCCTTATGCTGGCAGCACTCGCCTTGGTAGCGGCGATCCGGTCGGGTCCGGCGTTGGCGCAAACCTGCGGCCAGTTGGAGGACGTGCCGTGCGGCCCGTAACAGCCCGCAGCTCGGCCGTGATCCTGGCGGTGGTTTTGGGGTCGTGTCGCTTCTCCTGCGCCGCCGCCCGGATGGCAGCCCTGGACGACCAGGCTACCGACGCAGACACGGCCGTGGCGTCCAGTCCAGCAACTCCTCCCGCCTCGGCGTCGCTGCGGATGCAGCAGCTTTACGATGCGCAGCACAGGGCGTGGGTCGAACGGGGATGGCTGTCTGGCTCGCCCGTCCTGCCCGATACCGCCGAGGGCAGGCGTGTGGCGCGGCAGCAGGAGGCAAGCGCACAGAACGCTCACGCGCCGGGCGTGCTCGTCGCCAAGCTCGGCAGCCCGCTTCAAAAAGCGCAGCCGGGCACGAACAGGGTCGCCCAGCTCGACAGCAAGCCTGGCGAGGGCGCACGGCCATCTCTGGTCGGCAAACCGGCGCGCTGACGATGACGCGCGGGCGTGCAGGCAGCAGCCATACCGACCGATGCCTGCACGCTTGTCAGCCCACCCTGCCTCGGCTAATCACCTGCCCAGCGCGCTGGCACCCCTGGAGGCCGGCGTTTTGTGCTTGGAGACGGCGATGGCCAATTTTGTGACGATCGAGGCCGAGGCGCGTGCGGCAGCCGGCAAGGGGGCGGCGCGTGCGACACGGCGGGCGGGACGAGTTCCCGCGATCATCTACGGCGCCAGGCAGGCGCCCACCCTGATATCTCTGGAGCCCAAGGCGATCCTGGGCCAGCTCAAGCAGGGCGGCTGGCGGTCGCGCCTGTTCGAGCTGAACGTGGACGGGGAGAGCACCCGGGCGCTGATGCGGGACGTGCAGTTCCATCCGGTGACCGATACCGCCGAGCACGTCGATTTCCAGCGCCTGGCGCCTGGCGAGCAGATACGCGTCTCCGTCGCGGTGCACTACCTCAACGAGACCACCAGCCCTGGCCTGAAGAAAGGCGGCGTGCTGAACGTGGTGCGCCACACCGTCGAAGTATGGGCAGACCCCGAGAACGTGCCTGGCTTTTTCGAGGCCGACCTCGGCGCGCTCGACATCAACGACAACATACGCTGGCACGACCTGAAGGGGGCCGAAAGCACCCGCCCGACGGTCGCCGACCGCGATTTCGTGGTCGCCACCGTAGCCCCGCCCACGCGCTCGGCCGAGACTGCCGAACCGGCCGCGGCAGCAGCAGCACCCGCCGCCCCGGCCAAGGGCAAGGCGCCGGCCAAGGGCGCCGCCCCGGCCAAGGCGGCACCGGCGCCGGCTGCCAAGGCACCGGCCGCCAAGAAGAAGTAGCCGGCCCGCCGAGCAGGGCGAGGTGCTGTTGTGGGTCGGCTTGGGCAACCCCGAGCCGGCGATGGCTCGGCAGAGGCACAACATCGGCTTCATGGCGATGGACCGCGTGGCGCAGCGCCACGGTTTCGGGCCCTGGCGCCAGCGTTTTCGCGGCCTGGCGGCCGAAGGGCTGGTCGGCGGCGAGAGGGTGACCGCGCTTAAGCCGCTTACCTACATGAACGATAGCGGGCAGAGCGTGCAGCCGGCCGCCGCCTTCTACAAGTTGCCGCCGGACGCGATCACCGCGTTTCACGACGAACTCGATCTGGTGCCCGGCAAGGTCCGAGTGAAACGCGGCGGCGGGGCGGCCGGGCACAACGGACTGCGCAGCATGGACCGGACGCTCGGCACGCCCGACTACTGGCGGGTGCGACTGGGCATCGGCCATCCTGGCGACCGCGCGCGCGTGCTGGGCTGGGTGCTGGGCGACTTCGCCAAGTCGGACGCCGTATGGCTGGAGGCGCTGCTGGACGCGGTCGCCGATGCCGCACCCATGCTCGCCCAGAACAAGCCGGAGGATTTCATGAACCGCGTCTCGATACTGACCCAGGACCCGACGTAATGGGCTTCAACTGCGGGATCGTGGGCCTGCCCAACGTCGGCAAATCCACGCTGTTCAACGCGCTGACGGCAACCGCCGCCGCCCAGGCCGCCAATTACCCGTTCTGCACCATCGAGCCCAACGTGGGCCGGGTGGCCGTGCCCGACCCGCGCCTGGCCACGCTGGCGGAGATCGGCCGCTCCCAGAAGATCGTGCCGACCAGCCTGGAGTTCGTCGACATTGCGGGCCTGGTGCGCGGCGCCAGCCGGGGCGAGGGCCTGGGCAACAAGTTTCTGGGCAACATCCGCGAGGTGGACGCCATCGTCCATGTGGTACGCTGCTTCGAAGATCCCGATGTCACCCATGTCGAGGGAACGATCGATCCGGTGCGCGACGCCGAGACCATCGAGACCGAGCTGATGCTGGCCGACCTCGACAGCCTGGAGAAACGCGTCGTCCCGCTGCAAAAAAAGGCGCGCGGCAACGACCGGGAAGCCACTGCCACCGTGGCGCTGATGGAGCCGATCATCGCGGCCCTGCAGGCCGGTCGCCCCGCGCGCACCGCCATCCCTCCCGGCCAGGCGCTGGCCGTCGGCAGGCTGCAGCTGATGACCAGCAAGCCCGTGCTCTACGTATGCAACGTCGAGGAGGCGAGCGCCGCCACCGGCAACGCGCAATCCGAGCGGGTGGCGGCGCTCGCCAAAGCCGAGGGTGCGGGCTGTGTCGTGGTGTCTGCCGCCATCGAGGCCGAGGTGAGCACGCTGCCTCAGACCGACCGCGCGGAGTTCCTGGCCGGGCTCGACCTGCATGACAGCGGGCTGGATCGGGTGATCGGCGCCGGCTACGGGCTGCTCGGCCTGGTCACCTATTTCACCTGCGGACCTAAGGAGACGCGGGCCTGGACGATCACGGCAGGCACCAGGGCGCCGCAGGCGGCGGCCGTGATCCACAACGATTTCGAGCGCGGCTTTATCGCCTGCGAAACCATTGCCTACGATGATTACGTGGCGCTGCGCGGCGAGGCCGGCGCCAAGGAGGCGGGGCGCATGCGCGTGGAAGGCCGGGACTACGTGGTGCAAGACGGCGACGTGCTGCTGTTCCGCTTCAACGTGTAGAGCGGGATGATACTGCGGAAAGTCAGTAAGGCTTGGGGCTTTGCCCCCAGAACTCCGCTGGGCCCAGGGAGCCCGGTCCTTTGAAACGCGGCAACTATCCAGAGGACACGTAAAATGGAACGGAGGTCTGGGGTCCCTGACCCCGGCAGGGGGTTTGGGGGACAGCGTCCCCCAACCTTTCTCAACTCACCCAAACGCATCCTGCCTAGTCGCCGTAAAGCTTGCGCCTGCCTGGCAATCTGCATCGCCCTGGTCTGGGGCGCCGGCGCGCGCGCCGATCCGGCGCTGTGGGTTGCCCGTTCGGCCAGCACCATCGTCTATCTGTTCGGCACCATCCACGTGCTGCCGCAGGGCCAGGCGGGAAGCTGGATGGACGCTGCGATCAGCAAGGCCCTCCAGGCCTCCACCGAGTTGTGGACCGAGGCAGACATCGGCGACCTGTCCAGCAGCGTCGCCGCCATCAGGCGTTACGGCCTCAGCCAAGGGCCGGGTGCCGCGGCGCTGCTGCCGGCGCCCTACCGTAGGCGTTTCGCGCGCCAGGTGGCGCAAGGCGGGCTGCCCGCCTTCCTGGTCGATCATGCGCGTCCCTGGCTGGCCGAAATCCTGCTGAACGCGGCCGCCGTGCAGCGTTCCGGCCCGGTCGGGCTGGGCGCGGAAAGTAGCCTGCTGGCCTATGCCAACCACCACCATCTGCGCCTGCTCACGTTCGAGACGCTGGACCAGCAATTTGCCATGATGGCCAACATGCCCCAGGCGGCCCAGCTCGCCTCCCTGGAGGAGCAGGTCGACGAGTTCGACCAGGCTGGTCCGATGTTTAGGAAGTTGCTGACCGCCTGGCTGGCCGGCGACGTGGACGCGCTGGATCGCCTGACCAACCAGGACATGCGCGCGCACGACGCGGCCGACTGGGCCGAGCTGATCCAGCACCGCAACGAACGCTTCGCTCAAAAACTCGGCGCTCGGCTGCGCGGCGGTGGGACGGCGTTCGTCGCCGTAGGGGCGGCACACCTGCTGGGGCCAAGCGGCGTGCCGGCGCTGCTCACACAGGCCGGTTTCGTGGTGACGCGCGTGCAGTAATGGTGCCCGAACACGATGCGGGTCCTTGGCCATGTATCACGCGCCTGATCTCCCTGTACTACTGCGCGCCTGATGAAAACTACTGCGCGCCTGATGAAAGCTGGCCTTGCCAGTCTCCGTCAGGCTTGCCAGACCTCCATGATGAGATGCCTGGTTCTTGGCTCGGCTGCCGGCGGGGGTTTTCCGCAGTGGAATTGCGGCTGCTCGCTGTGCAGCCTGGCGCGCGCGGGCGACCCGCGGGCGCGGCCGCGCAGCCAGGTCAGCGTTGCCGCCAGCCAGGACGGCGAACGCTGGCTGCTGGTCGGCGCCTCGCCCGACCTTCGCCAGCAGATCCTGGGCAACCCGGCCCTGGCCCCGGTCGGACCCCGCCACTCGCCGGTAGCCGGCGTGGTGCTGGTCAGCGCCGACGTGGATGGGGTTGCCGGCCTGCTGGTGCTGCGCGAACAGCAGCGCCTGCGCGTGTTCGCGCCGGAGCCGATCCTGCGCATCCTGGCTGACAACACGATCTTTGCCGCACTCGACCCCGCGTTGGTGGAGCGCGTGGCGGTCGTGCCCGGCACGCCGATCGATACCGGGCTGGGCATCACCCTCACGCTGCTGGAGATGCCTGGCAAGGTGCCGCTGTACCACGAGGACCGTGCAGCCGCGTCCGCCGAACAGGCCGCCACCTACGCCGCCAGGCTGCAGACCGACGGCGGGACCGCGATCATCGCACCTGCCTGCGCCGAGGTGAGCGAGGCGGTGCTGCGGCAACTCGCCGGTGCCGACCTGCTGTTGTTCGACGGCACGCTGTTCACCGACGACGAGATGATCCGCGCCGGCGTCAGCCAGAAGACCGGGCGCCGGATGGGCCATGTCTGCGTCTCCGGCCCCGAAGGGTCGATGGCGCGGCTGGCCGCGCAGGCCGGCCGGCGCATCTACTTTCACGTCAACAACACCAACCCGATGCTGCTGGACGGCTCGCCAGAACGGCTGGCGGTCGAGGCGGCCGGGTTCGAGGTTGCTTACGACGGGATGCAGGTCGTGGTCGGCCCAGTGGCGCATTAGAGCGATGTCACGCAGGCTGAAATAGTCTGAGTGACGAAATTGCTCGCCAAAACGAAGTCTAGACCGGTTTGAGGTCCGCCTACTCGCGGACACTCTGCGTGACACCGGTCTGGACCGGGCCAGCCGTTTTTTACCAGCAATGTCCCTCCTGGCAGCCAGTCGGTGCCGGTACAACCTGGGCTCAAGCTACAACCTGGGCTCAAGCCTTCTCGAAAGCCGCGGCGATCATCAGGGTCACGTCGTCGCTGACCAGGGGCACGTATTTGGTCACGCCGAAATCGCTGCGCTTCAGCGCACCGGAGAGCTGGAAACCGATCGTTGTCTTGTTGTCGAGCATGTTGACGCCGGCGCCGTTGAACGTCGCGTGCAGGGTCAGCGGCTTGGTCACCCCGTGCAGCGTCAGCTGGCCCGCGACGTCTGCCGTATCGGGCCCGGTCTGGGTGACGCTCGTGGAGCGGAACACCATCGTCGGGTAACGCGCGGCGTCCAGCCAATCGGCGCTTTTGAGTTCGCCATCGAGCTTGCCGCTGGTGGTGGCGACGCTGCTGACGGGCACGCTGATCGAGACGGCCATGGCGCTGGGCTTCTTGGGCACCACGGAGAGGCTGCCGCTGGCGCCTGAGAAGGTGCCCGCGTAGTTGGTGAAGCCCATATGCATGACGGAAAAGATCACCTGGGTGTGTGCGGGCTCGACGGCGTAGGTGCCGGCTTTCACCTTGGCGGCGTCGCGGGTTGGCGGCGTCCAGGCAGCCTGCACGATCTGCGCGCAGGCGGGCAGGAACAGGGCCATGGCGGTCAATGGTAGAATCTTCATCGATGGTCCTTCGCTGCGACGGCAGCATCGGCTGCAGCAATGCCAGGCAAACCGCGCTCCCGCAACGATGTGCCGTGCAGCTTTACGCCCGCGCGGACCGGCCTGTAGTCTTCCGCCATGGATGCCGCAGCACAGATGCCCGCCAGCATCGGGGAGTTGGGTCAGGCGGCCAGGCGCGCAGCCCGTGCGCTGGCCCGTCTGCCGGCCGGGCAGCGCGATGTCGGCCTGCTCGCCGCGGCCGAGGCGGTGCGCCGCCATACCGGCGACATCGAGGGCGCGAACCGGCGCGATCTGTCTGCCTCCTCGGCCAGCGCCGCATTTCGCGACCGGCTGACGCTGACCCCGGCGCGCATCGACGCGATGGCCCAGGGCCTGGCCGACATCGCCGCCCTGCCGGACCCGCTGGGCCGCACGCTTGCCGAGTGGACCAGGCCGAACGGGCTGGTCATCCGCCGCGTGCCCGCCTCGATCGGCGTGATCGGCATGATCTACGAGAGCCGCCCCAACGTGGGGGCGGACGCTGCCGGCATCTGCATCAAATCAGGCAACGCGGTGATCCTGCGCGGCGGCTCGGACAGTTTTGCCAGCGCGCGCGCGATCAACGCGGCGATTACCGAGGGGCTGGCAAAAGCGGGACTGCCTGACCACTGCGTGCAGGTGGCGCCTGGCACGGATCGCGCGTTCGTGGCCGACATGCTGGGCGCGAGCGGGCTGATCGACCTTATCGTCCCGCGCGGCGGCAAGTCGCTGGTCACGCGCGTGCAGGCCGAGGCGCGGGTGCCCGTGCTGGCCCATGCCGACGGGCTTTGCCACACCTACGTGCACGCGGCCGCCGACCACGCGATGGCGCGGCGCATCGTCGCCAACGCCAAGATGCGTCGCACCGGCATCTGCGGCGCCACCGAAACGCTGCTGATCGATACGGCCATAGCACCTGCGCTGCTACCGTTGCTGGTGGCCGACCTGGCTGCGCTGGGCTGCAGCTTCCGTGCCGACGATCGCGCGCGAGAGATCGTGGGCACGCTGCCCGCGGCATCGCCTGAGGATTTCGACACCGAGTGGCTGGACAGCGTGCTGTCGGTCGCGGTGGTGGACGGACTCGCCTCGGCGATCGCGCATGTCGGGCGGCATGGCAGCGCGCATACGGACGCGATCGTCACCGAGGATGCGGGCGCGGCGGCGGAGTTCCTGGCCGCGGTGGACAGCGCGGTGACGCTGTGGAACGCATCCACCCAATTCTGCGACGGCGGCGAGTTCGGCTTCGGGGCGGAGATCGGCATCGCGACCGGCCGCATCCACGCGCGCGGCCCTGTCGGGCCGGAGCAACTGACCTGCTTTCGCTACCAGGTGGTCGGGACCGGCCAGACGAGGCCCTGACCGAGCCTGCTTACGGTTTGGCAACCGTTTTCCGCGACACTCGGCATAACCAGAGGTCCAGGATCCGAGTTGACAGCAGCAGCCTCGGCGGCCACCCCGATCTACCTGCGCCGCAGCGACAACAACGAGCGGTTCGTGGCGTTCGCGTTTTCTGGCGCCGACCTGATGGTCGAAACCGATATCGGCGGCGCCATCACCTATGCTGCCGGCGCGTTCCACAGCACGTTCGGCGAGCCGGCCGAGGCTTTCGTCGGACGAACCCTGCGCAGCCTGGTCTCGCCGGCCGACCATGACGTGGTTGACGGCGCGTTGTCCCTGCTGGCCAACCGCGGGCGTCTGTCGCCGATGATGGTGCGGCTGGCCAGCGCGGGACGCAACCGCCTGGCCCTGGCCGGCATCGTCATGCCGCGCGCTGCCGACCGGCCACCTCGCCTGTGCCTCACCTTCGCACGCCCGCCTGCCCCGGTCTCCAGCGTGTTGCGCGCCGGTTCGTCGCAGGCTTTTGCCAGGATGACCGAAGCGCGCATGCGGGCGGGAGCGCCATGCGATGTAGGGCTGCTGGAAGTGTTCGGCGGGGGCAGCAACGGGCTGATGGCGAGCGAGGCGGTTGCCCAGGCAATCGAGCTCGTGGCGCCCCATGCGGTCGCCGGCCAGTTCGCACCCGGTCGCTACGGCCTTCTCGGCACCGGCGGCACGCAGGCGGAGCTGCTTTCGGCCTCGACCGAACTGGAACAGCTTCTGCGCGCGCAGGGGCTGGAGGTCTCGGTCACTGCCCGCCATCTTCCTCTGACAGCGGAGGGCCTGACCCCGACCCAGGCGGCCCGCGCGTTACGCCAGGCGCTGGGCGTGTTCTCGCGCGAGGGCCTTCAGGGTGTCGAGCAGGCCGGTCTGGGCAGCAGCCTGGCGGGCTACCTTCAGCATGCTGGCCGAAAGGCCGCTGCGCTGCGCCGGGCGATCAGGGGCGGCCAGTTCGGCCTGATGTTCCAACCTATCGTGTTCCTGCAGGGCAGGGCCGTGCATCATTACGAGGCGCTGATCAGGCCAAGGCCGGTACCGGACCTGCCGCTGGCCTCTCCGCAGGATTTCGTGATGCTGACGGAGGCATTGGGCCTGGCCCACGAACTCGACCTGACGGTGGCGCGCTTGGCCTGCGACCACGCCGCCCATGCTGGCCGGACGGTCGCGTTCAACCTGTCAGGGCAATCCGTGCAGGACCCGCGCTTCAGGCAGGACCTGGTTTCCTTGCTGACCGGCAGCCCCGCTTGCAGGGCAGGGCTCATCGTCGTCGAGATGACGGAGACGGCGGAGCTGGAGAACATCGAGGAAGCATCGGCGACGGCCAAAGCGTTGCGGACTATCGGCGTGCCGTTCTGCCTGGACGATTTCGGCGCCGGGACGGCCGACATGCGGTTGTTGCGCGCGCTGTCGGCCGACATCGTCAAGCTCGACGGATCCTACGTGCCAGGTGTGACTGCGGCGGGGCGCGAACATGCGTTCGTGGCGGGTATGGTGACGATCGCCAAGGCCGTGGGAGCCGAAGTGGTTGCCGAACGGGTGGAGAACGAGGCGGAAGCGGAGACTTTGGCTGGCCTGGGCGTGCAGTATGGGCAAGGCTGGCTGTTCGGCCGGCCCGGACCGTTGCCCGAACCGCAGAGGTACCGTGCCGCCGCGCGGTCTGGCGAGGTGGAGAGCTGGGCCTGACGCCCGAAACTTGAAAAAGGATTGGTTGCGACCGTCTCGCTTGATCAAGAGGCGAACCGCCGCCCGAGAGACCACCACGGATCGACGGCGGAGAGCATCCAAGCCGGCTGGAGCATGATCGCTTCGGCTACCAGAAGCGATCAGGCTCTGGTTGTCGCTACCACGGACGTTGTACCCGTCCGGGCTGCCACGAGCGGTGAGTGTCTGTCGTCTGCCGGGCCGCCTCAAGACTGACCCTTCGGGCGCCCTCCGGCGGTGTTGACTGGCTCGCGGTCAAGACCCCCGCCGGCGCCCCGCAGAAGTTCAGTCTTGAGAGCGAGACGCCGCGGCAAGCACGCCGCGACAGCAAATAGGGACAACGTCCTTGGTGACGACAGCTACGATGCGCCCATGAAGCCGCAGCACACCACCCTGCCCCGCTACGGCGATCGCCGGCGCATCTCCATCGGCCTGCTCGGCGGCAGTTTCGATCCTGCCCATGCCGGCCACCTGCACATCGCACGGCTGGCGCTGCGCCGGTTGGGGCTCGACCAGGTCTGGCTGCTGGTCTCTCCCGGCAACCCGCTGAAACGGGCGGCAGGCATGGGAAGCCTGCCCGACCGCCTCGCCTCGGCGGAAACCATCGCGGACGGGCGGCGCATCCTCGCCACCGACATCGAACGCCACCTGCACACGCGCTACACGCTCGACACGCTGCGCGCGCTGCAGCGCGCGTTCCCCAACGCCCGCTTCGTCTGGCTGATGGGCGCCGACAACCTTCGCCAATTCCCGCGCTGGCGCCGCTGGATGGAGATCGCGCGCGCGGTTCCCTTTGCGGTCCTGCCGCGGCCAACCTACACTCGCGCAGCACTCGTCTCCCAGGCAGCGCGACGGCTGGCGCGGTTCCGGCGGCCCGATCGCCAGGCGCCGGTGCTTGCCGGCCGGTCATCCCCCGCCTGGGTGGTGCTGGGCGGCCGGGAAAATGCGTTGTCGGCAACGGCCCTGCGTGCGCTGAGAAGCCAGGGGGTCACAGGAGAAGACCTATCGCCAGGAAGCCAGCAGCACCCACAGGCCCAGGCGCCCACGAGCCGAAACGGCGCGCCCCCAAGACTCCGGCCGTATTGAAGGAAGCGGCCAAGGCGCCGGGCACGCCGCGCAAGAAGGCGGTGGCGGCTGGTCCCCGCGGCAAGCGCGAGGAGCCGGCCGACACGGGCATGCTGGAGCGGCTGCAGGCGGTCATCGTGGAAAGCCTGGAAGGCGACAAGGCAGAGGCGGTCGTCGCCATCGACCTTGCCGGCCGCGCCTCGTTCGCCGACCGCATGGTCATCGCGACCGGCCTGGCCGACCGCCAGATCACCGCGATGGCCACCCATCTGGAAGACAAGCTGGCGGAGGCGGGCGTCAAGCGGGTGCGGGTGGAGGGTGCCGGCGGGTCGGACTGGGTGCTGATCGACGCTGGCGACATCGTCATTCATCTGTTCAAGCCAGATGCGCGATCGCTGTATGCGCTCGAAAAGATGTGGGGCGCGGACTTCGACGAGCCGGCCGCGCAGAGCGTCTGACCGGATGGCGAGGTGGATGATGCACGGCCTCGTGTTCGGAGCCGTGCGGGCGCGCATGAAGCGGTGCGGCTGATCGCCGTCGGGCGTATGCGGCCCGGGCCGGAGGCGGAACTCTGCGCCCGCTACGTCGCGCGGCTACGGCCCAAACTGTCGATCACCGAGCTTGCCGACGGGCACGGCGCGCCGGCCGAGATCAAGCGGCGGGAGTCGGGCGCGCTGCTTGCGGCGCTCACGCCCGAGGTCTTCGCCGTGGTCCTCGACCTGGGCCGGCCCGCGCCGACCAGCGAGGAGTTTGCCAGGCTGCTGGAATCGTGGCTTGGCGCGGGCCGGCCCTTGGCGTTCCTGATCGGCGGCGCGGAGGGCCTGGCCGCCTCCGTCCTGTCCAGGGCGGACCACGTGCTGAGTCTCGGGCCGCTGACTTGGCCGCACATGCTGGTCCGCGTCATGCTCCTGGAGCAGCTGTACCGCGCCCGCACGCTCGCCACCGGCCACCCCTACCACCGTGCCGGCCGGCCGGATTAACCGGCCGGATACGCCGTCCCGTCCCGGTGGCGGAAGCCCGCCTAGCCCGGTTCGGCCACCGGGTCGACTGCCTATGCAGGCCCTCCGCCCCTCCCGCCAGCACGCTTGCCGCTCTCCACCTCCAAAACTCCGCCACCACCTCGCCGCCGGCCTGGGCGGCGACGGCCTGGCGCTGCGCCCGACCACGCGCCGGTTGTAGCGCGCAAGCATGTCTAAGTTGTCGCGCACGTGCGTAACGGTGATTTGCGTCTCCGGACGGCTCTCGCGGACGGTGAGAGCGTTCGTAGCTGGCGACACCGGGAAAGCTGTTCAGCACCTTGGCAATGCAAAACGGGTTACGCACAAAATTGAGGAGTTTGGCGGCGAACAGATCGATGATCTCGGCTTTGATGCAGCTCCCCGAACTGCGCCGGGTGGCGCGCGATCTCGCGCCCGGCCTGGCCAGCCACCCCGCTCCTCGCCGGCATCCGTGACCACCGGCTCCCGTCAGTCCAGCAATCCAACCACGGCGCCGCTCAGCAGCGTGGCGAGCGTTCCAGAGACGATCGACCGCACGCCGAGCGCTGCAATCATCGCCCGCCGCTCAGGCAGCATCGCGCCCAGCCCGCCCACCAGGATGCCGGCGCTGCCCAGATTGGCAAAGCCGCACAGCGCGGTGGTCATGATGCGGCGCGAGGCAGGCGACAGCGCGCCAGGCGGCAGCGCCGAGAGGTCCAGGTAGGCCACAAGCTCGTTCAGGATCGTCTTGGTGCCCATCAGCAGGGCTGCCGCATGCGCCTGGCTCCACGGTATGCCGATCAGCCAGACCACCGGCTGGAACAGCACGCCGAGCCAGCCCTGAAGGGTGGCCGGTGCCGCGTCGTGCGGCAGCCACCCGAGCGCGGCGTTGGCAAGGGCCACCAGGGCCACGGTGACCAGCAGCGTGCTGGCGATGCCGACGAGCGGGGCGACACCCTCGGCAGTGCCGCGCGTGACCGCGTCCAGCACGCCCGTCGGGCGCTCGTATTGCAGCCCGGCCTGCTCCCCACGAACGGGCGCGAAGGGAATCATCAGGGCCGCCACCGACAGCGCGGCCGGCGTGCTGATCACGCTGGCGACGAGGATGGTGCCGAGCGCGTTCGGCAGCACGTGGCCGAGCACGCTCGCGTAGATCGCCATCACGGTGCCGGCAACCCCGGCCATGCCGCAGCTCATCAGCGCGAACAGCTCGCCGCGCGACATCCTCGCCAGGTAGGGCCGGATCAGCAGCGGCGCCTCGATCATGCCCAGGAAGATGTGGGTGGCAGCCCCCAGCGCCAGCGCCCCGTCCACGCCCATCGAGCGGCGCAGCAGCCAGGCAAAGACGCCGGTCACGCGCTGCAGCACGCCCCAGTAGAGCAGCAGCGCGCTGATCGCGCTGATCACCAGCACCAGAGGCAATATCTTGAACGCCAGGACCAGGCTGGCGCCAGGATGGGTTTCGACGAAGGGGAGCGCTCCGCCGCCGAGATAGCCGAAGACGAAGGCGGTGCCCGCATCGGTCGCATCCTGCAGCGCGCCCACCGCCCGGCTCGCAAGCAGGATCAGCCAACGGGCGGGGGCGGCGTGCAGCAGCACCAGGCCCAGCGCGATCTGGAGGCCGAGGCCGGACCACACGGTTCGCCAGGCGATCGCGTGCCGGTTCTCGCTGAGGCACCAGGCGGCGGCGACCAGAAGCGGGTACCCAGCAACAGCCTGCACACGCCCTCGCCCACGAAACGACACGAGCGTGCTAGAGCAAACGCGCACGGACTGGAACAGCCGGCGTGCTTGCTTGTTCGAACGGACGGCAAGGGGTGCCATCATCCGCGATGGTGTCTCGCCGGGCTGACATCGTGAGCGGATGACGGTTTGCGGACGTGGTCCTCACTGCGTCATTCTTTGATTTAGGCCTCTCGCTTGGCGGGGCGGCTCGTGGTCGAGGCCGCCTCAGACGCCCCGAAGGGGTTCAGCCTTGAGGGCGAGCCGCCACGCACGCTGCACGGCCAAGCGGACACCCTCATTGGCAATAACTCCCCTGCCGCCTTGCGCGGTCGCTGCGCTTCGTGGCCAACATGCCTGCCCAACCGCGACAGGATGCTTCATGCCCGCCTTTTGGCTCTCCTGCGCCCTCGTGCTCGCCGTGGCGCTCGCCGCCTGCCAGGCAGTGGCGCAGCCGCCAGCGAGACCAGCCGGCTTCAAGGTGGTCGAGGTCGCGGGCGATGGCAGCCTGCCGGTGTTCGACAACGCGATCGCCGCCGTCGATACGCGCCTGATCTTGGCCGGTGCGAGCGACCGGTCGGAGATCACGCGGCTCAGCGCGTCCCGGCCGGTCCTGCAGACCGGAGCGCGGAGGGCGACGGCGGCGCAGATCCTTCAGGCGGTCGCCGCGATGAAGCCGCGGGCCGGGCAGGGCTGCCTGGTGTTCGCGACCTCGCACGGGGTGCCGCACGCGGGCCTCTACCTCTCGTTGCTCGACGAGGTGCTGACGCCGCGGGCGCTCGACCGCGCGCTGGTCCAGGGCTGCGGTGACGCGCCCACGGCGGTGGTCGTATCGAGCTGCTTCTCGGGGAGCTTCGCCAGGCCGCCGATGACGCGCGCCAACCGCGTGATCCTGACCGCCGCGCGCCCGGACCGCACCTCCTTCGGCTGCCAGGCGGGCAGGACCTACACGGTCTATGACGATTGCCTGATCGAGGCGCTGGGCCAGGTCCATGGGTGGCGGCAGGCGTACGGGTCCATCCAGGGCTGCGTGACCGCCGAGGAGCGGCGGGAAGGCGCCGAGCCGTCGGAGCCGCAGGCCTGGTTCGGCTCGGCCGCCTCTTCGGTGCCCTATCCGTTTCGGCCAAGCGCCGGCTAGGGCAACGTCATGCAGACTGGGATAGTCGGAGTGACGATATTGCTCGCCAAGACAAGGCCTGGACCGGTTTGAAGTCCGCCTACTCGCGGATACTCTGCGTGAAACCGGTCTAGACCGATATCGCCAGGGTTGAGTCTGGACTGATGAAAGGCAAGCAGTCCTTTTTGCAAAAAGGACCAAAAAACCTTTGTTTATTTGATCGGCGATATCCGGACGTAGGTTTCTTGCCTTCGGTTCGGGTGCGTCAATCTTAAGACCGGTTAGTGTAAGCGCTCAGAAGCGGTCCTTCGCCGCCCTGATCTCTCCGAGGCGGCCGGCATCGGGAGCGCGCAGGAACGGGTTTTCCGCGCGTTCGTCGCGCAGGGCGGAGGGCACCGTCGCCTGGCCGCCAGCCCGGAGGCTTGCGACGGAGGCTGCCCGCGCCAGCAGCGCCTGATTGCCTGGCTCGATGGTGACGGCGAAGCGCGCGTTGCCTTGGGTGTACTCGTGGCCGCAGCAGACCAGCGTTTCGCCGGGAAGCGCCGAGAGGCGCCGGAGGGAGGCGAACATCTCCTCGGCCGTGCCTTCCAGCAGCCTGCCGCAGCCGAGCGAGAACAGGGTGTCGCCGCAGGCCAGCACCCCGCCATCGGCCCAATAGAAAGCGACGTGGCCGCGCGTATGGCCGGGCGTGTCGATGACCAGCGCCTGCGTGCCGCCGAACGCCACGTGGTCGCCGGGCGACACTGCCTGGTCCAGACGCGGCAGGCGGTGCGCATCGGCGCGCGCGCCGACGACCTTGCAGTCGTAGCGTGCGCGCACCTCGTCGGTGCCCGCCACGTGGTCGGCGTGGTGATGGGTCAGGAAGATGGCGTCCAGCCTGCCGCCCCCCGCGTCCACCGCGCGGATGATCGCGTCGGGTTCAGCGGGATCGACAATGCCGACCGCCCCGCTTGCACCGTCCCGCAACAGCCAGGCGTAGTTGTCGGAGAACATCGGCACCGCCTGCACGCTAACACTCATCTGGTTCACCCTCTCTGCGCGCGCCGGCACATTGTGGAGCATCCTCGCCTCGGCTGCCGGAGCTTCCGTGGTCTAGCATTCATCGCCAGTACGCAGCACCTTGCGGTTTGGCGATAACCGGGACCGGAACGACCTTGCACAGCGATGCCAGCAGCGCGCCGGCCTTTTACGCCACTCCTCTCGGGGCGTTGGCGGCGTCGGTTATCCGGCGCAGGCTGCTGGCGATGTGGCCCAGCCTGGCGGGAATGTCGGTTCTGGGCCTCGGCTATCCTGCGCCGTTCCTGTCCTGCTGGGACGCCCGCGCCTATTGCTGCCTGAACGCCACCACCTCGCACCACGAGCCTGCGCCGCCAGGAAGCTGCGCCATCGACGCGCTGCTTCTGCCCTTTCCTGACCTGGCATTCGACCGCATCCTGATCATCCACGGCGTGGAGCCGGCGGGCCAGGACGGGCGCCTGCTGCGGGAAGTGTGGCGCGTGCTGAAGGATGACGGCCGCATCCTGGTGGCCGCACCAAACCGGACCGGGCTGTGGGCGCATGCGGACGGCACGCCGTTCGGGCAGGGCCAGCCCTATTCGCGGCTGCAGCTGCAGCGTTTGCTGGCCGCCGCGATGTTCCGGCCGGAGGCGCAGGACAGTGCGCTGTTCGCGCCGCCGAGCCGCTCGCGCGGCGTGATGCGGACGGCTTCGGCCTGGGAGAGGGTGGGGCACGCCATGCTGCCTGACCTGGCCGGCGTGATCATCGTGGAGGCCGTCAAGGACATCTATGCCGCACTGCCAATGCGGGCGCCGGCACGGCGTGTGGTCGTGGCCCCCGAAGCGGCCTGAGCGAGCGATGTGGCCCTGTCGTCGCGGCAGCATGGGTGGCCGGCCTTGCTGAAGCTTGCGGCCTGTCGGTTCGGCTTGGCGGCCGATCTGCCCTTGGTTTGGGCCCGGCATCGTGCGATGGCGGAACATCGCAGCGCGGTGGCCTGAGCATGGGTGTCCCTTACGTTCTGGACGGCTTGGTCGCCCGGCTATCCCCGGCCCTGGGCGCGTCGCTGGCGCTCGGGCCAGGCCAGCGCGGGCGCGATGCGGGCGGGTCCATCCTGTTCGCGGCCGGCGCGGGGATCTGGACGGTGGATCTGTTGGAGTCGTTCTGGCGCGACGAGCTGCCAGGCATGAACTGGTTTGCCGATTTCCTCTGCGATCCGGCGACGGACGAGTTCCTGGCCACCCTGGCCAATCCGCCGGCGGAGGAGGAGGAGCCGGAGATGATGTACTCGAAATCCCAGCTGGCGACGGTGGGCAGCGACGTGATGGATGAATATTAGGGCATGATCGCGTCAGGTCGATCTTCAACCACGATGAACATGCTCGCCAAAACAAGAGCTGGAGCCTGATCGCTTCGGCTACCGGAAGCGATGTTTTGGCGGGCGACTTCGTCACTCCGACGATTCCAGTCTGCGTGACGTGGCTCTACAGAGGGACAGCGTGCTTGGCTGGGACCGTCCGGCACGCAATCGGCCCTGTGCGATCGCCCTGACCGGTCACCTCAGGCCGACAGTCTTGTGCGTCTGCACGCTCAGCCGCCAAAGCGGGTGGGCCAGGCAGTAGGCGATCGCCGCCTGCGTGTTCTCCTCGCGCCCGGGGCCGTCCAACGGCTGCAGCAGGAAGTGGCGGAACGCCAGGTGCTCATAACGCTTCGGCTCGGCGCCCGGCTGCGGATAGACCAGCTTGCACTCGTCGCCGCCCTGCAGGACGAGGTGGCCGCCCGCCTTCGGGCTGACGCAAACCCAGTCGAGCCCGGGCGGCGCCGGTTGGGTGCCGTTGGTCTCGACGGCGACCTCGAAGCCTCGCGCATGCAGCGCATCCACCAGCGCGGCGTCCGCCTGCAGCAGCGGCTCGCCGCCCGTCAGCACGGCCAGGCGATGGCGGGAGCCGCCCTGCCAGGCCGCGCCGACCGCCTCGGCCAGGGCGTCTGGCCCGGCGAAACGGCCGCCGCCGGTGCCGTCCAGGCCCACGAAATCGGTGTCGCAGAAGCTGCAGGCGGCATCCGCCCGGTCCCGCTCCAGCCCTGACCAGAGATTGCAGCCGGCGAAGCGGCAGAACACTGCGGCGCGGCCTGCCTGCATGCCCTCCCCCTGCAGCGTCAGAAAGATTTCCTTGACCGCGTAGCTTTGCCGGACGCCGGCGATCACTGGCAGCGCGCGCGTGCCGCCGTCAGGAATGGCTCGGCTCGGACTTGTCGAGCAGGCCCTTTACCTCGTCCATCGCCTCGCGGAACCGCTCGCTCAACACCTGCAGCGCCTCGGTGTTGGAGTGCTGGATCAGGTCGGACAGGTCACGGATGTTGGCGACCGCGCGCTCGTAGCTCTTCTTGACCAGCTCGGCCTGGCGCGCCGCCTTGGCCTGCGGGCTCTCCGACGTGGACAGCTCGCGGACGTGCTCCGACAGCTCGGTCATCGTCTGCTGCATGATTTCCATGTGCCGGCGGGCTACGGCCTGCGCGCCTTCCAGCGCCAGACGGTTGGCGTTCGAGAGCACCTCCATGTTGCGCCGGTGGGCGGCGAGCAGGGCGGAACTGTCCGGGATCATGCTGGGGAAGCGCATTTCGGTGAAGCGTCGCGTCATCTCGGTCAGCAGGGCGGCCGGGTTCATCGCATCGCCTGAGGGTGTGCTGCTGTCTGCCACTGGGTGAACTCCTACTGGATTGCGTTTTCTTGGGTTGCGTTTTCTTGGGTTGCGTTTTCTTGGGCTGCGTTTTCGTTTGCCCGGGCGATTACACGACGGGCCGGATTACCGGAAGGGCGGCGGGTCAAATTGCGCCAGCTTCGGGCGGAGGCATGTCCGAGGCGCCGCTGATGGTGCCGGACATCGTTTCGGCGGCGATCTCCGCCTCCGGGTCGGGGAACGGCTTCGGACCGGGCTCGGGTGCCAGGTCCGCCATCGGCGCCGGCTGCATCGTGTAGCCTGCCAGCTGCTCGGCCCTCGACAGGGCACGGTCGAGCGCCGCCATCGTGCCGGACAGGTCGGGGCTCTCATCGGTCTGCCAGGCCCGCAGCGCATAGAGCCACACGCCCACCATGCCCTGCACGGCGACCGCGCCGCGCACGCCGCGGACCGGCACGCCCGCCGCCTCCAGCATCCAAGCCATGCTGCCGCCCGTCGCACCTGCGAGCAGCAGCGCCAGGCCGGGATCGGCCGGAAGGTGCCGCAGCAGGGCGAGCACGCCGGCGCGGTGCTGCTGCAGGGCGTCGAAACGGCGCATCACGACGTCGAACAGCCGTTCGCGCACCGGGCCGGTCTCCTCCGCGTCGGCCAGCGCCAATGCGTCAGCGTGGCGGCCGAAGCCGAGCAGGATCGCACGCGCGTCAGGAAAGCGGAGGCGCGCCCGATCAAGTTTCAGACCTGCCTCCCGCGCGGCTTGCAGCGCGGAGACGCCCGACCAACCCTCACGCGCGGCGATGGCAAAAGCGCTCCCGATCAGGGCAGCGTCGAACTCGTCGTCGGTCATCCTCTGGCTCTCATCGGTCGTCGCCCAGATCAAGTGGGTGCTCCAACCCACTCCTGCACCCCGGCAACGCGGCGGGCGATCCGCTACCGGGCGAGCTCGCGCGACCGTGCGGTGGCTGCCCGAAGCGCGTCGCTGATCGTGTCGGGCCAGGCACCCCGCCGCATCAGCACGGCGAGCGCGCGCTCGGTCACGCCGTGCGGGCTGGTCACGGCCCGGCGCAGCTCGGCCGACTCCTCTGGCGACGCAGCCAGCAGGGCGCCGGCGCCGGACACCGTCTTGCGGGCGAGCTGGCGCGCCAGCCCGGCAGGAATGCCCTGCGCGAGCGCCTCCTGCTCCAGCAGTTCGGCCAGCAGGAACACGTAGGCGGGGCCGCAGCCGGAAACCGAGGTGATCGGGTCGATCAGCGCCTCCTCCTCGATCCAGGCAAGCTCGCCCGACGCCTCGAGCAGCCGGTGGCATAGCGCCCGCTGGGCCGGCGTGACGCCTTGGCCTGCGAAGGCGACGGTCATGCCCTGCCCGATCGCCGCGGGCGTGTTGGGCATCGCCCTGACGATGGCGGCGCTGCCCCCGAGCAACGCCGACAGGCGCGCGACGGTGAGGCCGGCGAGGATCGAGAGCACGGCCGCGCCGCCGGGCAGACGCGCGCCGAGCTGAGGCAGCGTGCCGGGCGCCACCTGCGGCTTGATCGCCAGCACAACGGCGCCAGGTACGAAGTCTTCAGGCACCGAGTCGAGCGATGGCGCCATCAGGTCGGCCGGACGCGCCAGGCCGCGCGGCATCGACGGGTCGACCAGGACCGAAGGCTCCAGGCCGGCCGCGCACCAGCCGGCGAACATCGCCGATCCCATCCGCCCTGCGCCCAGCAGCAGGACGGGCGCAAGGCGTGCGGTCACGCCTCGCCCACGCACTCCAGCATGGCGGCTTCCAGCGCCTCCGCGGGCGTTTTCCCGCCCCACAGAACGAACTGGAACGCCGGGTAGAAACGCTCGCACTCGGTGATCGCTATATCGACCATGTCCTCGAGGCTCTCGGCAGAGGCGCCGGGGGCGCCGCGCAGCAGCACCGAATGCTGGAACAGCGGCATGCCGTCGTCGCTGTCCATGCCGAAATGGCCGATCCACAGCTTCTCGTTGGCCAGCGCCAGCAATTCGTAGAGAGCGGCGCGGCGCGGCGCGGGCGCCTTGAGGTCGAACATGCAGGTGAAGTGCATGGCGGAGAGTTCGCCAGACCAGCTGAAATACAGGCCGTAGTCGCACCATTTGCCCGGCGCCTCCGCCGCCATCTCAGCGTCCGAGCGGCGATCGAACACCCATTCGTTGGCCGAGACGATCTGCTCCATCACGTCGAGCGGGTTGGCCGACGCGCTTGCCTGCATGTGAAGAGACATGGGGTGGTCTCCCATCAAGGCAGGGCGCCTGTCGAGTTGCGCGCCTGCCGTCAGCGCCCAGGACGGCCGCCTGCTTTCAGCAACTTACGGCGCGCAGCGGAGTCGCCGCAAGGGAAGGTGGATACAGGAGCGAACGTTTCCGGGGACGAGACGTACCGAGCCGGGCCGAACGGCCTGAGTTGGCGGGCCTCGGCGCCCAGCCGACCGCAACGGATGCCTATATACGGCATTGCCGGTGAGGCCTTCAGGTCAAACGAAAATTCTGGCTGGTCAGGCCTGTGACGTTCGCCACGATGATCTGCGCCCCGTTCTGCAGGTTCAGGATGCTGTCGCCGAACGCGGTGGTGACCTGCGGCATCTGGCTGCCGAACCCCGGCAGGGCGATCACGTCCTGCGCGGCCTGGAAGCCGTAGATCACGTCGGTGCCGGTAAAGCCGTTATTGGCGAAGCTGAACACGTCGCGCCCGCCGTTGGAGATCATGACGTCCGGCCCAGTCCCGGAGAGGAACGTGTCGGTGCCCGTGCCGCCCCACATCACCTGATATCCCTGGGTGGCCTGGAACACGTCGTTGCCCGTCGAGCTGCCGGCATAGACGACCGCGCCGTTGCCCGCAGAAACGTCGACGTTGCCTGCGCCCACCGCATAAACCGCTGTTCCGGCGCCTGCGGTGACAGTGCTGGCACCAGCACCCACGACGAAGACCGATCCCGCGGCGCCAGAGTAGATGCCGATGCCCGTGCCGCCGAACACGGTGACCGGCCCGCTGCCGCCCTGAACGCTGGTCTGGGTCTGGTCGCCGCCGCCGACGATGATCGCCGATCCTGCGCCGCCCAGATAATTGAGGCTGCTGTCGCCGGCGAACACCAGGCCGCCGCCCCGCCCGCCCTGCATGCTGATTTCCATGCCCTGCCCGACGATGGTGCTGGGCGCGTTGCCGCCGATGAAGTTGAGCAATCCCTGTCCGGACGCGAACACGAGGTCGCCCACGTTTCCGGCCGTCGTCTGGGCATAGATCGTGTCGCTGCCGCCCAGGCTGGAACAGACGATCGTGTCCGACCCGTCCGACACCACGTCGTTCTGGCCGGTGCCGAGGTACAGCAGGCTGCTGCCTCCGCTCGTTGTCACGTCAGCATTGTCCTGGGTGGTCAGGATCGTGTCGTTGCCGCCGCCGTGGATGTGGACGTCGACCGGCAGGCTGGTGTGGCTGTTGGCGTTCTGAAGGTGGGCGTAGAACAGCGTTCTGCCGCCTGTGGCTCCGACCAGCGTGTCGCCGTCGCCCGCCGCGACGATGGTGTCGTTGCCGTAATTGCCGGCCAGCAGCGCGTAGCCGACCGGCCCGTCCGCCGGCACGCCGTCCCAGTCGCTCAAGGCCAGGTTCTCGGTGCCCTCCAGCATCACCGCCTGGTAGCCCGGCTGCATCGTGATCAGGCTGCCTGGCCCCACGCCTGAACCGCCCTGGCCGCTCAGGGGCGCCACCACTTCCACGTTCGTGCCTGCCGGCTGGCCGGCGCCGCCGAACTCCGGGGCGGCTGGCAACCCGTCGGTGGAGAAATCCAGGTAGATGCCCTGGTTGCCGATCACCTCGCCGATGTCGTCCTGGGAGACGTAGGGGAAGCCGATCGCGACGTCGTTCAGCAGGTCGCCCCGCTGAATCTGGCCGGATGTCAGGATTGGATAGGTCATCGTGGTGCCTCCTGGGCCGGAACCATCCGGCTGCGTTGTCAGGATCGTGCCGCCGCCGGCTATTCCCGCGACGGAGAAGACCCGGCCGGCCTGGCTGCCCAGAAGGGTCAACTGGGTCAGGACTTGGCCGGTCGTGTCGAAGATGCTGAGCAGGCCCATGCCGGGCGCGGTGACCGCGTAAGCGGCCGAAGCTGCGCCGTTGACGCCCAGCAGGATGCTGTCGCCGGTGCCGAAATCCTCGATGGACGGGGCGCCCTGCGCGCCGGTCAGGTCGAGCGTACCCGCACCGGCGAAATCCGCGGTCAGCCCGGCGCCGACCGTGCCCTGCAGAACCAGGTCGGCGCCCACGCCGGTCAGCAGCGTTCCGCCGCCCGAAACCGGCCCAAGCACAAGCGTGCCGCCGCTGGCCACGATGCTGCCCTGGTCGACCACCAGGCCGGAAACCCCGACCGCGCCCGCGCCCTGCAGCACACCGCCGGCATCGACCGTGACGCTGCCCGCAGCCGCACCCGAAGCGCCGCCAACCTCGACCGAGCTGCCCGCATCGACGGCGATCGCGCAGCCCGTGCCGTCCAGGGTGACTGTGCCGGCTTGGACGGTGCCCTGGTTGGACACTGCCAGAGCGCTGCCAGGACCAAGGGTGAGCATGGATGCAACGCTGAGCGTGCCCGCGCCGACGACCAGCCCGCCGGCCACGCTGGCGTTTGCGGCCGACAGGCTGGTGCCGAAACCGACAGCCAGCAGGGCGCCCGCCTGCGGCGCGCCCACCGTCAGCGTGCCCACCGCGAAGGTGCCGGCCAGCGCCACCGTGCCGGATACCGACAGGCTGGCGGCGTTCGCCGGTCCGACGAGCGAGAGTGCCGCGCCGTTGCCGCCCGCGACGGTGACGAGGTCGTTCTGGCCGGGCGGCTGGTAGGCGCCACCGCCCTGGGTCACGTCCGTCCAGTTGCCCGCGTTACTCCAGGCGGGCGTGCCGGCGGCACCGGTCCAGAGATAGGCGTCCGGCGTGACCGTGCCGGGCGGCGGCCCGGAGAAGGTTTGGGTGGACAGCACGATGGCCGCACCCGTCCCGTCCGTCAGCGCGGAAAAAACCTCGCCGGAGAAGTTCCCCGCCAGCGCGAGCTGGCCGACCAGGGCGCCCGCCGCCCAGAGCGACAGCGTGCCGACGCCGCCCGCGCCCGGCACGAAGCCGAGCGTATCGACGGGCGAGGTTGCGACGATGCTGTCGCCGACGGCAAAGCCGGAGATCACCCCGGTGGGCACGCCTGACGCGGACAGCAGCAGCGTGGCCCCGTTGCCGGTGAACGCGATGCCGCATCCGGTGGCACTGCCGAGCGACAGCGCGGCTTCGGTGGCGATGGCGAGCGAGCCGCTGCCGCTGACCGCGCCGACCAGCAGCGTGCCGCCCTGGGCCTGGATGGTGCCGTTGTCGGTGACCAGGCCGTAGGCGTTCAGCGTGCCGTTGCCGCTGACCAGCGACCCGGCATCCACCGTCAGAACGCCGGTGGCCGCGCCGCCTGTCCTGCCGACCTCCAGCCAGGAGGTGGGATCGACCGTGACCGTGTTGCTGTCGCCCCCGCCCAGCGACAGCCCGCCCAACTGGCCGCCCGCATGGCCGCCGATGTCGAGCAGCGTGTCGGGCTGCCCGGCGCCGGCCGGCGCGCCGCCCAGCGCCAGCGTGCCGGTGATCGATAGCAGGGCGCCCGAGCTGATGCACAGGATCTGCCCGTCGATGAGCAAGCCCTGCGACGCGGTCAGCGTGGTGGCCCCGTTGACGTCCACCGCGCCGGCCAGGGCCGACGCGGTCTGGGTGCCCGCCTGCCCCACGATCAGCTGGTTCGTGGCGATGGCACCTCCCAGCGCGGTGTTGCCGAGGAAGGTGGCGCTGGCGCAGGTGCCTGGTCCTGCGATCGACTGGAAGGTGTAGCCGCCTGGCCCAGCGATCAGCACCGGCGTCTGTGCGGCAGGCGCCAGGGTCGCGGTCTTGCCAGCTGTCACGTCGGTCCAGCTGGCGCCGTGGTTCCAGCTGCCGCTGACCGGGCTGGTCCAGGAGAGCTGGTCGGTGCCCGTCTGGCCGCCCGTGCCGCCGCCGCCCGTCAGCACGTCGACGGTGATGTCGGTGCCGCCCGCGCCGTCCGGCGTCATGATGACATGCGGCGTGCCCACCAGGCCGGCGAGCGCGATGCGGGCGACGATGGTTGTGCCGTAGATCAGCAGCAGGGTGCCGCCCGAGCCGGATTGCTGGAGCTGGACGCTGGTCAGCAAACTCCCTTCGAGGTGGATGAGGTCGCCCACGCCGAAGCCGGTGAGCGTGCCGGTCGGCGCCGCGCGCGCGTTGGCCAGCGCCAGCGTCGATCCCGAAGCCGCGATGCCCTGCAGGGTGATGGGCGCGGCGGTGGGCGAGATCAGCTCCAGAGTCGCGCCGGCCGCGACGAGCAGCGAGCCGGCGCCTGACACCGCGCCGAGGCTGAGCGTGCCGCCGGTGGCCAGTATGGTGCCGTTGTCGACGACGCTGCCGAACTGGTTGACGTCGCCGTTGCCGCTGAGGGTCGCGCCGGCATCCACCGTCACCGCGCCGGCCTGCGCGCCGCCGGCGGAGCCCACCTCGACCACGCCGGTCGGGTCGGTGGTGATGCTGGCGCCAGAGCCGCCGCCCATCACCAGCGATGCTGCCTGGACCGACCCGCCGGCGGTCGCCTGCAGGCTGGCCGTCGGCAGGCCCACGCCGGCGGCCCCGCCGCCCAGCGTCAGCGTGCCGGCGACCGAGAGGGCGGCCAGGCTTCCCGCCACGGAGACCGATCCGGCGGCCACCCAGGCGGAGGCGGCGCCGACCGCGGTGCCCGCGAACTGGTCGAAGGTGCCGTTGGCAAAACTGTTGCCGGCAGCCTGGCCCACAGTGAGCGTACCGAGGCTGTAGGTGCCGGAAAGCGCGACCTCGCCCTCCAGGGTCAGGGAGGCGGCGTTGCCGACGCCCGAGATCACCGAGAATACCGTCTGGCTTGCGGCTACGGTGACGAGGTCCGCCGAGCCGGGGGCGATGGGTGCCGGGGTGGCGCCGGTTGTCAGGTCCTGCCAGTTGCCAGACCGGTTCCACGCTCCTGACCCGCCGGCGATCCAGGCGTACTGGTCGGGGCCGCTGGTACCAGGGCTGGGGCCGCCAGTCGCGCCGGAACCCTGCGCGACGGTCACCAGCGTGCCGCCCGCGCCGTCACCCGCAGTCAGGAAAACGCAGCCGGCATAGTTGCCGGTCAGCCGGAGCGTGGCTGCGACCTGGCCGCCATAGGACAGCGTGAGCACGCCGCCGGCATAGCTGGCCGCCGAGATGGTGCTGCCGCGGATGTCGATCGCATCGCCCGCGGCGAAGCCGGAGACGGCGCCGGCCGGGGCGAACAGCTCCTCGTTGATGGCAAGCGTCGCGTTGGCGCCGGAGAACGCCACCGCCTGGCCCGATCCGCAGGCGCCGTTCAGCGCCAGCGTGGCGCTCGCGCCGATCTGGAGCGTGCCGGTTCCGCCGAGCACGCCCACGCTCAGCGTGCCGCCGCTGGCCGCCAGCGTGCCGTTGTTGACGACGCTGCCGTAGGCGTCCGCGCTGCCCTGGCCTATGAGCGAGGCGCCTACGTCGATCGTCAGGCAGCCGGCCTGGTCGCCGGAAGAGGGCGCGCCGGCCGACCCCACCTCCACGATCGAGGTGGGGTCGACGTAGATGCTGTCGGCAGCGCTCGTCATCAGCATGGCGAGCACGCAGGCAGCACCGCCGCCCGTCGCGTCCAGGGCTGCCGCCCCGCCGGCCGCACCCAGCGACATCGTGCCCGACACCGACACCGTGCTGCCGGGGCCGGCGACCACGCTGCCCGAGGCGATGCTGGCGCTGCCTGCCTGCAGCGAGGTTCCGCGGCCCAGTTGAAGCACGCCGCCAGAGCCGGAGCCGCCCAGCGTGAGTGCGCCTGCGGAGAAGCTGCCGGAGAGTGCGGTGTTGCCGGTGAACAGGGCGGCCGCCACCGAGGCGCTGCCGGTGATCGTCTGCATCTGAGCGCCGGAGGGTCCGCCCACCGTCACGCTATCCAGCGCGCCAGGCGCCAGCAGCGACGGGCTGGTGCCATCGGTGGTATCGGCCCAGTTCGATGCGAGCGACCATGCGCCACCCTGAAGTGAAAGCCACACGAAACTGCGTGCCGTCATCAGGTCCTCTCCTAGCGCCGAAGGCGGGAGAGGTTGTTTTGGACACGGAATGCTTAATCGCAGGGTAACGACAGCGAGTCAATTCGTGTTGATATTGGAACGTTTTGCCTGGGTCGCCGCCTCTCAGCGTCGAACGATGCTCGCGACCAGGCTTGCCACCAGCAGGCCGGTGAAGATGGAGAACAGGATGCGGGTCAGGCCGAACGCCTGGTTGGGAATGACGCCCGAGGTCAGCAGCCCGGTCACCAGGCAGAGCACGGCCAGCGCGCCGATCCAGCGTAGCATGATGGTTCCCCAGGCCTGAGCCGCCACTTTCTTAGGCTGCGTTGGCGGTCCGGACCATCCCGGGCGGTGCGGTGCCTGGCGGTCTTGATGTTTGCCGGCAGATCATTCCACGTTGTTGGGCTGGCCAAACGAACGGCCGGACGCGGAGGCCTTGCTGTGGCGCTCACCAGCCGCTCCCATAACCGGCTCGGCATGCGTGTGCTCAGCGCCCGTTCCGAGGAGGATGCAACCCTGATCGCCTGGCCCGCGCTATGTCGTTTCGACAGCGCGGTTCGCCGTCGGCATCAAGGGCATTGGCCCGGAGAACTCTGGGCGATCGTTGCACGTTGCTACTATGATCTACTCCGTTCGGGCTGGCACAAAGACATGAAGTTCAGGCGTGCGATGGATGCGGTGCTGCTGACGCTGGTGGTCGATGCCGGGGTGTCGGTGTTCAACGCCGCGTCCAGGCGCGTGAGAGGGCTGCCGGATGAACCCGCGCCACGCCACGCTCTGTCCGGGCTGCCGGCCACGCACGAAGCCGATGCAACCAAGCAGAACGCTAGCTCGGCCGGGGCCGACGCGGAGACGCCCAGCGAGATACCGTCACGCGGCTGGACGCAGATCGCCAAGCGCGTCTTCAGCTCGATCGGCGAGGACAGGGTGTTGGCCGAGGCGGCCAGCGTCACCTACTACACGCTGCTGGCCATCTTCCCGGCCATCGCCGCGCTCATTTCGCTCTACGGGCTGGTGGCAGACCCGGCCGCAATCGGGGAGCACCTCAACGCGCTCAAGGGCGTGATGCCGGGCGGCGGCCTGCAGATCATCACTGACCAGGTGCATGCGCTGGTGACCGCGCCGAAGAAGGGCTTGGGGATCGGCTTCGCGGTCGGCCTGCTGACCTCGATCTGGAGCGCCAACGCGGGGATGAAGTCGCTGTTCGACGCCCTGAACTCCGTCTACGAGGAGAAGGAGAGCCGCAGCTTCGTCCACCTCACCTGGCTGTCGCTGCTGTTCACCCTGGGCGCGCTGCTGTTCGTGATCCTGGCGGTCGCAGCCGTGATCGTGGTGCCTGCGGTGCTCAAATATGTCGGGCTTGGCTTCGGCGCTGACCTGCTGCTGTCGTTCGGGCGTTGGCCGCTGCTGCTGGCCGGCATCATGCTGTTCCTGGCGGTCACCTACCGTTACGGGCCGAGCCGCACGACGGCCAAGTGGCGCTGGGTCAGCTGGGGCAGCGCGTTCGCGGGCGTGTTCTGGCTTGCCGGCTCGCTCGCCTTTTCCTGGTATACGGCCAGTTTCGGCAGCTACAACAAGACGTACGGGTCGCTCGGCGCGGTGGTCGGCTTCATGACGTGGATCTGGATATCGACCATCATCGTGTTGGTCGGCGCGGAGCTGAACGCGGAGACGGAGTACCAGACGGCGCGCGACAGCACCGTGGGACCGGAAAAGCCGCTCGGCGCACGCGGGGCCAGGCGCGCCGATACGGTGGCGGCAGCCTGACCCTGCCTATATAGTCGGCAGTCGATCCGAGGTGCCGCCGATGCCTGAGCTGTACGAGTTTTCTGCCCGCACGCTGGACGGCGACGAGATCAGCCTGGCAAAATTCCGCGGCCAGGTTCTGCTGATCGTCAACACTGCCAGCAAATGCGGGTTCACGCCGCAATATGCCGGGCTGGAGGCGTTGCAGCGCAAATACGCTGCCCGCGGCTTCTCTGTGCTCGGTTTTCCCTGCGACCAGTTCGGCCATCAGGAGCCTGGCGACGCGGCCGAGATCGCCGATTTCTGCACGACCAGGTACGAGGTCAGTTTCCCGATGTTCACCAAGGTGGCGGTGAACGGTGCGGGCGCGCATCCTCTGTGGACCTGGCTGAAGGCGGAAAAGACCGGCTTTCTGACCGGCGCGATCAAGTGGAACTTCACCAAGTTCTTGGTCTCCCGCGCCGGCGCGGTGCTGGACCGGTTTCTGCCCACCACCTCGCCGAACGCCCTGTCCCCGAAGGTCGAGGCCGCGCTGAACGCCTGAGCGCAGGCCGGTGACCACGCTGACGGTCGACCTCGACGCCATTGCGGACAACTGGCGCGCGCTCGGCGCACGCCATGGCGCGCCTGTGGCCGCCGTGGTGAAGGCCGATGCCTACGGGCTGGGCGCGCAGCGGGTCGGCGCGCGGCTGTTCGCCGAGGGGGCAAGGCATTTCTTCGTGGCCTATGCGGAGGAGGGCCTGGTGCTGCGCCCGCACGTGCCGGGTGCCATGCTGGCGATCCTCAACGGGCTCGACCCTGCGATGGCCGGGCTGTACGCCGCCCAGGGTTTCGCGCCGGTGCTGGGCACGCTGGAGGAGGTTGCGGCCTGGTCGGCGCAGGCGCGCCGGGTCGGCCGCGCCCTGCCCGCCCTGCTCCACGTCGATACCGGGATGAACCGCCTCGGCGTGTCCGGCGCGGAGCTGGGCAGGCTGGCCGCGGAGCCGGCCATGCTCGACGGCATAGACGTGCTGTTCGTCATCACGCACCTGGCCAACGCCGAGATGGCGGACGACCCGCGCAACGCGGGCCAGGCGGCACGGTTCGCCGAGGCCTGCTCCCTGCTGCCGCCGGCGCGGCGCAGCATCGCCAACTCGTCGGGCGTGTTCCTGGGCGGCGTCGTTCGCTCCGACCTCGCGCGGCCGGGTGCGGCCGTCTACGGCATCAATCCCACGCCCGGGGCGGCAAACCCGATGCGGCCGGTGATGCGGCTGACGGCGCGCGTGCTGCAGCTCCGCGCCGTGAAGGCAGGCGAGACGGTGGGCTATAACGGCATCTGGACGGCGCAGCGCCCGACCCTGGTCGCGACCGTCTCGGTGGGCTACGCCGACGGCTACCACCGGGCCATTTCGAACGACGCCGCGCGGCACGGGGCGTCGGCGGCTTTTGACGGCGCACGCCTGCCCCTGATAGGCCGTATCTCAATGGACCTCGCCACCTTCGACGCGACCGGCCGCCCGGACATCAGGCAGGGAAGCGAGCTGGAGCTGATCGGTCCCGCCATCCCGCCCGACGAGGTGGCGGTCTGGGCCGGCACCAACGGCTACGAGGTGCTGACCTCGCTGCGGCCGCGCCACGGCCGTCTGTATGCCCCGCTCTGAAACCGGAGTGAGCCGTTGAACGCGTTTCTGGCGCTGCCCGGCAGTCTGGGGCAGCTCATCCTGGGCATGCTCGGCGGGGCAGGACGTGTGGTGCTGTTCGGGGCGGAGGGGTTTTCGCACCTGGTGCGGCCGCCCTTCTACGGGAGGCTGTTCTGGCGCAATTTTATCGATTTCGCCTATTTCAGCCTGCCGGTCGTCGCTCTGACGGCGGTGTTCTCGGGCATGGTGATCGCGCTGCAATCCTACACAGGATTTTCGCGCTTCGGCGCCAGCAGCGCCATCGCCAACATCGTGCTGATCTCGGTGGTGCGCGAGCTGGCGCCGGTGCTGGCTGGGCTGATGGTGGCCGGGCGCGTGGGCGCCGCGATGGCGGCCGAGCTCGGCACGATGCGGGTGACCGACCAGATCGACGCGCTGCGCACGCTGTCGACCGACCCGATGAAATACCTGGTTACACCGCGTTTGCTGGCAGGGCTGCTGGCCCTGCCGCTGCTGGTGCTGGTGGCCGACGTGCTGGGGGTGGCAGGCGGCTTCCTGGTCGCCGTCGCCAAGCTCGGCTTCAACGCGAACGCCTACCTGGTCAGCTCGATCGGGTTCCTCGCCGTCGACGACGTGGTGGTCAGCCTGGCCAAGGCCGCGGTGTTCGGCGTGATCGTGGCGCTGATGGGCTGCTACCACGGCTACAACAGCCGAGGCGGGGCGCAGGGCGTGGGTGCCGCCACGACGTCGGCCGTGGTGTCTGCCAGCATCCTGATCCTGGCGTTCGACTACGTGTTGACGGAACTGTTCTTCTCGCGATGAGCGCCTGCCTGCCAAAAATACGCGTGCGGGGATTGCGCAAGGCGTTCGCCGGCAAACAAGTGCTGGACGGCATCGACCTGGACGTGGCGAGCGGCACGTCGATGGTGGTGATCGGCGGGTCGGGCACGGGCAAGTCGGTGCTGCTGAAATGCATCCTGGGGCTGATCGAGCCGGACGAGGGCAGCATCGAGATCGACGGGCAGGACCTCGCACGGCTCGATCGACGGGCGCGTGCGGCCAGGCGTGCGGAAATCGGCATGCTGTTCCAGAACGGCGCGTTGTTTGACAGCCTGCCCGTCTGGGAGAACGTGGCGTTCGGGCTTCTCGCCGAGGGCGACATAAGCCGGGATGCCGCCCGCCGCCGGTCCGGCGAGGTGCTGGCGCAGGTCGGGCTTGCGCCGAGCGTGGGCGACCTGTCGCCGGCCGAGCTGTCAGGCGGCATGCAGAAGCGTGTGGGGCTGGCGCGCGCGATCGCCGCGCGGCCAAAAATCCTGTTCTTCGACGAGCCGACGACGGGGCTGGACCCGATCATGGGCGCGGTGATCGACGGATTGATCGTGGACTGCGTCAAGACGCTGGGCAGCACGGCCATCGCAATCACCCACGACATGGCCAGCGCCGTACGGATCGGTGACAAAGCAGCCATGCTGTTCCGTGGCCGTCTGGTGTGGCAGGGGGACGCCGCCCATCTGCTCGACAGCGGCAACGCGATGGTGGACCAGTTCACGCATGGACGGCGCGACGGCCCGATCCAGATGGAGCTGCGTCGGTAGTCGGCAGCGTTGAGCTGCCAGTCGTCAGGTCGGCGTTTTGGGGAGGTGCGGTGTGCGGGTAGAGGTGATGATCGGTGCGGCCTTGTTGGCGGCCGGACCCGCTTTGGCACAGCCGCAGCCCGGCGAGCAGAGCAGCGCCGCGGACCAGGTGGTGGGGCTGTTCGGCGCCACCTGCCTGCATTTCGCCGGCGACGTTGCTGCGATGCGGGGCTTTCTGATGCAGCAGGGTGCGCCGGAGATGCCGGTGGCCGCGCGCGACGCGTTCCTGGCGGGGCGGCGCGGCCAGGTGTTCGACGTGAGCTACCAGGCCACCAAGCTCGCTCTGGTGTCGCTGGACGATGGCGGCTGCGAGGCGGTGACCGAGCAGGCCGATGCGCGGCAGGTGCTGGCGGTGCTGGGCCAGGCGGCGCAGGAGAACCAGGTGGTGCTCAAGCCGCTCGGCACGCAGGCCGATCCGAAGGGGCGCCCGGGCGTGCAGCACACCGCCTACAGCGTCGCCTTGGGCGGCAAGCCGATGCACGTGCTGGTCTCCACCGCGCCGTCCCCTCCGCAGGCGGTGCTGACACTGGTCCCGCGCTGAGGCTTCGGTGACGCTCGCCGTCCAGCTTGTGTGCACGGGCTTCGCCCGTTCGTTGCGTTTCTATACCGACGTGCTCGGGTTCACGACCATGCGCTACCAGCCGGAGCACAGGCGCGCGGAGCTGGAACGCGACGGCATCGTGATGGAGATCGCCGAGGGCGTGGCCGACGGCCTGGCGCCGCTGGAATACCCGTTCGGCCGCGGCGTGACCCTGGTGCTGTGGACGCCGGACGCGGACGCCGTGCTGAGCGGCGTGGAAGCCTACGGCGCGCGCCTGCACCGCCCGATGACGGAGGTCTGGCGCGAGGAAGACGGCGCGCGGGTGGGCCACCGGGCGTTCGAGGTGGTCGATCCGGACGGGTATGCGCTGCGGTTCTGCGAGGCCTTGCCGCCCGGGGGGAAGGCCAGGGGCTCTGCCCCTTGATCCCGCTAAGGACAGTCGTTTCTAGAACCTGGTTCGTAAGGGTAAGAATGGTGTCCAGAGGCCGACTGGCCTCTGGCGGGGTCCAGGGGCAGAGCCCCTGGCCTCCCCTTGCCTAAACCCGTCGCCCGCTACGTCTGCCAGGCCTGCGGCGCCGTCTCGCCCAAATGGGCAGGCCGGTGCGAGGCGTGCGGCGAGTGGAACACCATCGTGGAGGAGCAGGCCGAGGCGCGCCCGGGCCCCGCGCGCAAGCCGGGCGGCCGTGTGGCCTTCGTGGGGCTGGCCGGGCAGGCCGAGCCGCCGCCGCGGCTGTTGACCGGCATCGGCGAGCTGGACCGGGTGCTCGGCGGCGGGCTGGTTTCGGCCTCGGCCGTGCTGGTGGGGGGCGACCCCGGGATCGGCAAGTCCACGTTGATGCTGCAGGCGGCCGCGTCGCTGAGCCGGGCCGGGCGGCGCGTGCTCTATCTCTCGGGCGAGGAGGCGGTCGAGCAGATACGCCTGCGTGCCCGGCGGCTGGGGTTGGAGGGGGCGCCGATGGAACTGGCCGCCACCATCAGCGTGCGCGACATCGCCGGCGCGCTGGAGAGCGAGCGGGATCTCGCCATGGTGGTAATCGATTCGATCCAGACCATGTGGCTGGACAGCGTGGAGAGCGCGCCCGGCACGGTGACGCAGGTGCGGCAGGCGGGGTTCGAGCTGATCCGGCTGGCCAAGCAGCGCGGCTTCGCGCTGATCCTGGTGGGGCACGTGACCAAGGAGGGCACGCTCGCCGGCCCCCGCGTGCTGGAGCACATGGTCGATGCGGTGCTGCACTTCGAGGGCGACCGCGGGCACCAGTTCCGCATCCTGCGCGGCACGAAGAACCGGTTCGGCGCCACCGACGAGATCGGGGTGTTCGAGATGACCGACAAGGGTTTGGCCGAAGTGGCCAACCCGTCCGCGCTGTTTCTGGCCGAGCGGCGCGGGCACATCGCCGGCAGCGCGGTGTTCGCCGGGCTGGAGGGCACGCGGCCGGTGCTGCTGGAGGTGCAGGCGTTGCTGGCGCCCAACGCGGGCGGGTCGCCCAGGCGGTCGGTGGTGGGGTGGGACGGCGGGCGGCTATCGATGCTGCTGGCGGTGCTGGAGACGCGGTGCGGCATGCGCCTGTCTGGCTCGGACGTGTTCCTCAACGTGGCGGGCGGGCTGCGCGTGACCGAGCCTGCGGCGGACCTGGCTGTTGCTGCCGCCCTGGTCTCTGCCGCGACGAACACGCCGACGAACGCGGGCAGCGTGTATTTCGGCGAGGTGGGCCTGTCCGGAGAGGTGCGCCAGGTGAGCCAGGCCGATGCGCGGCTGAAGGAAGCGCAGAAGCTGGGGTTCGAGCGGGCGGTGCTGCCGAGGCGGGTGGCGAGAGGCGGGCGCGCCCCGGCGGGCGAAGGCATGCAACTCGAAGAGATCGGCCACCTGGCCGACCTGGTGGAGCAATTCGGCAAGGTGGACTAAAAATGGTTCTGAAGGCCGGCTGCCCCTCGGTGGGCGTGCAGCGCTTCTGCTCGGACCGATGGCGCTTCGCGCTGCTAGGGGCAAAGCCCCATGCGCTTGATAGGGCAAAATGACCACCCACCGCATCGGCATAGATTTCGGCGGCACCAAGATCGAAATCATGATGCTCGCGCCGGACGGCACAGTCGCTTTGCGGCGGCGTGTGCCCAATCCCCGCAGCTACGAGGCGGCTCTGGAAGCCGTCGCAGGGCTCGTCAGGGCGGCCGAGAGAGACACCGGGCAAGGCTGCAGCGTGGGGTTGGGCATACCCGGCGCGATCAGCCCGACCACCGGGCTGGTGCGCAACGCGAACTCGGTCTGGCTGAACGGGCGCGCGTTCGACCGCGACATGGCGCACGTGCTGGGCCGTCCGGTGCGGGTTGAGAACGATGCGAACTGCTTCGCGCTGTCCGAGGCGGCAGACGGCGCGGGGCGGGGTTATGGCACCGTGTTCGGCGTGATCCTGGGCACCGGCTGCGGCGGCGCGATCGTCTCCGACGGGCGGCTGCTGCCTGGGCGGCACCGCATTGCCGGCGAATGGGGGCACACGCCGCTGCCCTGGCCGGAGGGAGCCGATTTGCCGCTGCGGCCCTGCTTCTGCGGCAATGCAGGGTGCCTGGAGCGCTACATCGCCGGCCCCTCGCTCGCCGAGGCGTGCGACGGACCGGGCCATTCGGATGCCAGCGGCATCCCGGCGCGCGCGGCGGCCGGCGACGCGCATGCTGGCGCCGTGCTGGCGCAGCATGCAGAGAGGGTGGCGCGCGGGCTGGCGGTGATCGTGAACATCCTCGACCCGGACGCGATCGTCATCGGCGGCGGGCTGTCCAACATGGCGCATCTCTACGACGTGGTGCCCGGCCTGATGCGGCAGCGCGTGCTGGCCGACAGTGCGGACACGCCGATCTTGCGCAACCTGCACGGCGACAGTTCGGGCGTGCGCGGGGCGGCTTGGCTTTGGCCGGTTGAGACTTGACGATCCGTTGTCGTTGCGTGCGCAGCGAAGCACTCCAACGTTCAGACGGCGCCGGTGCATCGCTTGAACCGTGGATTGCTTCGGCCGAGCGGCCTCGCAATGACGTGGGGGAAGTCAGCTCTTCGCGTCCAAGCCGCGCTGCTTCAGCAGAGGTGCCGTGTCGGGATCGTGGCCGCGGAAGGCGCGGTACAGCTCCATCGGATCTGCGGTGTGGCCCGGCGCCAGCATCATGTCGCGAAAACGTTGGCCGTTGGCGCGGGTCAGGCCGCCGTGTTCGGTGAACCAGGCATAGGCGTCGTCGTCCAGCACCTCGGCCCACAGATAGGCGTAGTAGTTGGCGGCGTATCCTCCGGCCCAGATATGGGCGAAGTAGGTGGTACGGTAGCGCGGCGGCACGGCGTCCAGGTCGACCGCGTGTTTCTTGAGCGCGGCGGCCTCGAACGCGTCCGGCGACTGCAGCGGCGCATCGGCGGGAAGCGCGTGCCATTCGAGGTCGAGCAAAGCGGCGGCCAGGTATTCGGTCAGCATGTAGCCCTGGTTGAAGGTGCGGGCGCGCTTGATCTTGTCCACCATCTCGGCGGGCATCGCCTCGCCGGTCTGGTAGTGGCGCGCGTAGCTGGCGAACACGGCGGGGTCGAGCGCCCAGTGCTCGTTGAACTGCGACGGGAACTCGATCACGTCGCGCGGCATGTTGAAGCCGGCCTGGCTCGGGTAGTGCTGCTTGGAGAAGATCGCGTGCAGCGCGTGGCCGAACTCGTGGAACATGGTCGTCACGTCGTCGAAGCTGATCAGCGCCGGCTGGCCGGCGGCGGGCTTGGTGAAGCTCGCGACGTTGACGACCACGGGGCGGCGGGCCAGCAGATCGGATGGGGGAACCATGGCGTCGCACCAGGCGCCGCCCTGCTTGTTCGGGCGCGCGTAGTAATCGGCGTAGAACAGCGCGATCGGCGCGCCGTCGGCGTCGAACACCTCAAAAGTGCGCACGTCCGGATAATACAGCGGCAGGTCGTGCCGCTCCTTGAAGGTGACGCCGTAGAGCTTGCTGGCGGCGAAGAACACGCCGTCGTGCAGCACGCGGTCGATCTCGAAATACGGGCGGGTCTGCCCTTCGTCCAACGCGTATTTTTGGGCCCGCACCTGCTCGGCATAGAAATTCCAGTCGTAGCTGGCGAGCTTGAAGCCGCCGCCCTGCTTGTCGATCATGGCCTGCATGTCGGCTGCCTCGCCGCGCGCTTTGGCCGTGGCGCCTGGCACCAGGCTGTCCAGGAGTTTCATGGCGGCCGCCGGAGTCTTGGCCATCTGGTTGTCCAACGTATAGGCCGCAAAACTGTCGAAGCCCATCAGCTTGGCCTTTTCGGCGCGCAGCAGGGCGAGCTGGGCCACAAGGTCGCGCACGTCGTTGGGTCCTGCGGCATCGCCGCGACGCTCGCTGGCGGCCATGATGCGCGCGCGCAGGTCGCGGTTGGTGAGTTTTGCGAGCGGCGGCTGCTGAGTGGTGTTGCGCAGCGGCAGCACGTATTTGCCGGGATGGCCGCGCGTGTTGCCGGACGCTGAAGCTGCGTCCACCGCGGTGTGATCCAGGCCAGCAAGCTCGGCGGCGCTGTCGACGACGATGGCGCCGCCCGAAGTTGCCGCCAATAATTTCTGCTGGAACGATGTCTGCAGTTTTGTGATCTGCTGGTTCAGCGTACGCAGCCGCGCCTGGTCGGCGGGCGAGAGGGCGGCGCCGGCGTGCACGAAATCCTTGAAGGTCTCGTTGAGCAGGTAGCGCGACTTGGGGTCCAGCGTGTGCGCCTCTGACGAGGCGTGCACCGCGCGCACGCGGGCGAAGAGCTGCGGGTTGAGGTGGATGCTGTCGTCATGCGCCTGCAGTTTCGGCTCGATATCCGCCTTGGTTCTATCGAGCGCGTCGTCGGTGTTGGATTGGGTGACGTTCTCGAAGATCTGCACGACGCGGGTGAGCGTGGCGCCGGACCGTTCCATGGCGACGATGGTGTTGTCGAAATCGGGTGCGGCCGGGTTGGCGGCGATGCGCTCGATCTCTGCCATGTGCTCGCGCATCGCGGCTTCGATGGCCGGCGCGTAGTCGGCATCGTGGATGCGGTCGAAGGGCGGCGCGTCGTAGGGCAGGTTGCTGGGTGCCAGCAGCGGGTTGTCGGATGGCGCGGCCTGGGCGCCGTTCAGGCCGCCGAGCATCAGGGCGGGAGCCAGCATGGCTTTGGTCAAGGAGCGGGCGGTCATGTGTTGGCGTTCTCAAAACTGCGTTCGCGCAGCCTAGCGCCGCCGGTGCGATGCGTCACCCTGTGTCGGTCACGGCCCGAACTGTGCCCGCAGCGCCTTCTTGTCCAGCTTGCCGACGCTGGTCTTTGCGATGGCGTCCACGAACTCCATCCGCTCGGGCACGGCGAACTTCGAGATGACGCCCTGCTCCACGCGCGCCAGCACATGCGCGCGCAGCACCGCCGCGTCGCCGGTCTGGCCCGCCCGCGGCACGATCACGGCAACCGGCCGCTCGCCCCAGCGCGCATCCTTCAGGCCGATCACCGCGACCTCGCCCACCGATGGGTGCTCGGCGATGATGTCTTCGAGCTGCAGGCTGCTGACCCACTCGCCGCCCGTCTTGACCACGTCCTTGATGCGGTCGGTGATCAGCAGGAAACCGTGCTCGTCGATGGCGCCGATGTCGCCGGTGTGCAGCCAGCCGCCTTCCCACAGCGCGGCGCTGGCTTCCGGGTTGTCGAGATAGCCCAGGGTCAGCCAGGGGGCGCGCACGACGATCTCGCCGGTGCTGACGCCGTCATGCGGCAGGTCGCGCATCTCGGCATCCACGATGCGCACGTCGCAAAGCGGCACCGGACGGCCGGCGCGGCAACGATAGGTCAGCTCGGTCTCGCCGTCGCGCAACTCCGGCGGCACCAGCGAGACGGTCACGATCGGGCAGGTTTCCGACAAGCCGTAGCCGGCGAACACGTCGATACCGCGGTCCAGCGCCGCCTGCGCCAGAGCGCGCGGCAGGGCCGAGCCGCCGATGATGACGCGCCAACCGCTGAGGTCCACGTCCTTGGCCGCCATCAGGAACATCTGCAGGATGGTCGGCACGCAATGCGAGAAGGTCACGCCCTCGGTCACGAACAGGCGGACCAGCATGTCCGGCTGGTAGCGGCCGGGATAGACCTGCTTGAGACCGCGCACCGTGGCGTTGAACGGGTTGCCCCAGGCATGCACGTGAAACATCGGCGTGATCGGCATGTAGACGTCGTTCGGCTTGAACCCCATGGTTGCGAGGCCGGAGAGCGTGTGCAGGACGATCTGGCGGTGCGAGTAGTAAACCCCTTTCGGGCTGCCGGTGGTGCCGGTGGTATAGAAGGTGGTGGCCCGGGTGCGCTCGTCGAAATCGGGAAAGGCGTGGTTTGGGTCGGCCTGGGCCAGCAAGGCTTCGTACTCGCCGTCCCAGGATGCGACGTCGCTGGGCGCGGGTGATTCGGCGCCAGCGTCGCGCATGCAGATGAATGTCTTGGCCGTGGTCAGCTTGGGGCGCAGCGCCGACAGCAGGCCGGCGAACTCGGTGTTGCACAGGATGACGTCGGCGCGGGCGTGGTTGAGCGTGTAGAGGATTTGTTCAGGAGAGAGACGTATGTTGACCGTCATCAGCACGGCGCCGGTCATCGGGACGGCGAAGAAGCATTCAAGGTAGCGGTGGGTGTCCCAGTCCATCACCGCCACGGTGTCGCCATGCTTTACGCCGAGCGTGCCCAGGGCGCTCCCCAGGCGGTGCACGCGCTGGCCGAATTGGCGGTAGGTGAAGCGTAACGCATCGCGGTAGACGATCTCCTGGTCGGGACATTGGCGCAGAGGAGTGATCAGCAGCTGCTTGATGATGAGGGGATAATCGTAGGCGGACGCGGCAGTCATGTCTGGCGCAGGTGGGGGCTCTGGCGCAGATGGGGGCAGGCTGGCGTCGTTCATGGGCCGTCTCCGGGATGGTCTTCGTGTTGGCTGCACCCTGCTGGATCGGCGTTGCTGCCACAACCCGGGGCTGGCACTTGCTCTTCTTGACCGACTTTGCCGATCAGGCGGTGGTGCTGCCCCTGGCCGCAACGGTGCTGGCATTGCTGGTGGCGGTTGGCTGGCGGAAAGGCGCGGCCGCCTGGGCGCTGAGCGTCTGCGGCGTGCTGGCCGTGATGCTGGTGTTCAAGCTGGTGGTGTTCGCCTGCGGCTGGCGCGTGCCTTGGACCGGCCTGTCCAGCCCCAGCGGCCACACGGCGGCTTCGGCCGTCGTCTATGGCGGTCTGCTGTCGCTCATGGCCCCTCCCTCGGCCGCCGGCGCGGTGTTCGCCGCCTTGGCCGGCGGGCTGGTGGCCCTGGTGTTCGGTCTGACACGGCTGGCGCTGCACGTACACACGGTGGCCGACGTGGTGTGCGGGGCTGCTGTGGGCGTGGCAGGCACGGTGCTGATGCGGGCACTGGCGGGCGCGCGGCCGCGCCGTCCGCTGGGGCCCAAGCTGATGGTGGTGGTCTGCGCGGTGGTGCTGCTGTTCCACGGCCGGCGGCTGGAGGCGGAGACGCGCATACGGTGGCTGGCCTTGGACGTCTGGCCGCTCAGCGCCTGCACGGAACCCGGGCGCCGGATCGTTGTTGATGCGATCTCATTACTATCTCACGGAGGACAATGATGCACTACCTCAGCCTTGCTGCAGCCGGAGCTTGCGTGGCCTTGGCGACACAGTGTGCTTCTGCACAGACCGACCAGATGGCGAGCGCGCATCAGGCGGCAGCGAACCAGCTTGGCATCCTGGAATACTGCCACAAGCAGGGCTATACTGATGAGGGCGGCGTCGCCGCGCAGAAAACCGTCATGTCGCGGCTGCCCGCCAGCGGGCCCGGTGTTTCCACCGAGGCGGCGGAGGCGTCTGGCAGGCAGGGAACGCTGGTCGCCAACGGCAACAGCTACACGATGGCCAGCATGGCGAGCGCGCACAACACGACCGAGGCGGCCCTGTGCAAGCAGATGGCTGCAAACGTCGTTCAGGTCGCATCCATGCAGCAGGGCAGCATGGGAACGACCATGCACATGCCGGCCATGTCGGGCGGAATGCCCCAGATGCCGAGCGGCATGCCCGCCGTGCCAGGCGGCATGCCGGCGATGCCCACTGTGCCGCAGTAATCGCCGCCCGGCTTTGGCATTCGGCGATCTTGAGCGAGACGCAGGTAATCAGGGCCAGCAGATTGGGGGACGTGTCCCCAAAACCGAAGGCAAGTCCTTCTTTTTTGCAAAAAGAAGGAAAAAACCTTTGTCCGGCTGTCGCGGATCAAATGAACAAAGGTTTTTTGGTCCTTTTTGCAAAAAGGACTGCTTGCCTTTCACGAGTCAGACCCACCCCCACTTAGCTTGGTGGCGACAGCTAGCCGTTTGTCTTGGCGAGCATGTTCAGCGTGGTTGAGGATCAACCTGAAGCCACCATGCTCTAACCGAACTCCTTGTGCAGCGTTGCGACGGACACGTGCGGCCACGAGAAATTCGGCGGTGAGGCGCCGGCAAGCAGAATGGGGAAGTTCAGCAGCACCATCTGCGCATACTGAAGCTGCAGGAAACTCTCTCGACGCTGCGGGTGGCTGACCCTTTCGACCCAGAACGTCGCGTAGACCAGCGCGGATTTCGCGTTGGTTTCCAGGAACGTCAGGTTCTCTATCCCGCCACCGCCATCGGTGACCGACACGGAGACCGTGGGCGAGCCGGCGTTCTTGGCGGTGCCGAACGTTACTTGCGCCTCGGACGCTATGTTGATCGCAACACCCTCGAAGACGAAACCCTCGCTAAGCTGCCTCGACACATGCGCCTGCAACAGTCGGATGGGATCGTTCACCACATCCTGCATGGCCACCCCGCCGATGTCGGGCGGCAGCGGCGTTGCCGGAACGTTGCCGAACGGGGTTCGGGGATTGGCAAGGCTGGGCGGGTTGGTCAGGGTGTATTGGGTGAAGCCATGCGCCGGGGCGGGAGGGGGCGGCGCAGGCAGGTCGAACTGCGCCGTGCCGGCCGCAAAGATCGGGCCGCCCACCGCGAACGGCGTGCTGTTGAAGGACGGAAAGCTGGACCCGTTATAGGGCGCGCCAGGACTGGGCAGGGTTGGCGCACCGGTGAAAGGGGCGGCCAGTCCTTCGGCCAGTATGGCGTTGCCATGCGGGATCGATCCCATACGGCCGACGATCTGCGCGCCTGGGGGCGACGTCTCGGCGGGCACGGTCGTGTTCGGCTGCGTCACCCAGATGCCCGGCTCGATATGCAGCGCCCCGCCGGTCACGGCGTCGCTGATCTTCTGCAGATAGGTCAGACCGAATAACTCAATATCGTTCTGAGCAAAGCCGCGGTTGGGGACCGACGAGGCGATCGGGTCGAATTTCAGCGTCTCCTCGGTCTGGTTGAGCTCCAGATAGAGGTTCGCGCCGCCCTCGCGATCTGGCCGCGCGACCAGGTTGAACCCCTGTCCGCGCCAGCTTCCTTCCAGTTCCGCAAGCAGGCCAAGGTTCTGGCGAACCGTGGCGCCGGGCGGCACCTGGCGGATGGTGGGAATCCGATGCTCAGGAGCTATCTCGAGCGCCGACGGCCTCTCCAAAATCTCTGACATGACGTGGTCTCCGTGATCCCGATTGCTTCGCGCAATCCGAGCGGCGGCCCCTAGGAGGGAGGACGCAGGATCAGGAAGGTCCGCCCAGCCAACGCGGACAAATTAAAGGATGTGAAAAAATCTAAAACGTTCAAGGATCAAGGGGTTGGCCGTTTCGGCCAGACGCACTCACCGGGCGAAGCGCTGAGAGATTGGCCTGCGCCAATCATCGTGAGCACCACGCCGCGCTTGCGCACGGCGCGGTATCAGAACGTTAGCCGAACTGATTCATCGTATTGTGTGCGCCGCCAGCCTTCAGCGCCGCATCGCCAGCAAAATACTCCTTGTGGTCGTCGCCCATGTCGGATCCCGCCATGTTCTGATGCCTGACACAGGCGATCCCTTGGCGCAGCTCCTGGCGCTGGACACCCAATACGTAGCCCAGCATGCCTTGCGACCCGAAATAGTCGCGCGACAGATTGTCTGCCGACAGCGCAGCGGTGTGATAGGTCGGCAACGTGATCAGATGGTGGAAGATGCCGGCGCGCTTGGCAGCGTCTGCCTGGAAGGTGCGGATACGCTCGTCGGCTTCGGTGGCCAGAGGCGTTCCGTCGTAATCCACGCCCATGAGCTTTGCGCGATCGTATGCGCTCACGTCACTGCCGTCCGACTTCCAGGAATCATAGACCTGCTGGCGAAAGTTCAACGTCCAGTTGAAGGAAGGCGAGTTGTTGTATGCCAGCTTGGCGTTGGGGACCACCGCGCGTATGCGATCCATCATGCCGGCTATCTGTGAGATGTGCGGCTTCTCCGTCTCGATCCACAACAGGTCGGCGCCGTTCTGCAGACTGGTGATGCTGTCCAGCACGCAACGGTCTTCGCCCGTGCCGGCTCGGAACTGGTAGAGGTTGCTGGGCAGGCGCTTCGGCCGCAGCAGTTTTCCATCCCGGTTGATGATGACGTCGCCGTTGTGGGCGGCGTCCGCCGTCACCTCATCGCAGTCGAGAAAGGCGTTGTATTGGTCGCCAAGATCGCCCGGCGTGTGGCTGACGGCGATCTGCTTGGTCAGGCCAGCGCCCAGCGAATCGGTGCGGGTGACGATGATGCCGTCATCGACGCCCAGCTCCAGGAACGCGTAGCGGCAGGCGCGCACCTTGGCGATGAAATCCTCGTGCGGCACCGTCACCTTGCCGTCTTGGTGGCCGCACTGCTTCTCGTCGGAAACCTGGTTTTCGATCTGCAGGGCGCAGGCGCCGGCCTCGATCATTTTCTTGGCGAGCAGGTAGGTGGCTTCGGCGTTGCCGAAGCCTGCGTCGATGTCGGCGATGATCGGCACGACGTGCGTTTCGTAGTTCTCCACCCGCGCCAGCAGGTCGGCCTCGCGCGCGGCGTTGCCGGCGGCGCGCGCGGCGTCGATCTCGCGGAACAGGCCGCCGAGCTCGCGGGCGTCTGCCTGGCGCAGAAAGGTGTAGATCTCCTCGATCAGTTTGGGTACCGAGGTCTTCTCGTGCATCGATTGATCGGGCAGCGGACCGAACTCGGAGCGAAGGGCCGCGACCATCCAGCCGGAGAGGTAGATGTAGCGGCGTTTGGTGGTCCCGAAATGCTTCTTGACGGCGATCATCTGCTGCTGGGCGATGAAGCCGTGCCAGGCGCCGAGCGACTGGGTGTAGAGCGAGGAGTCCGCGTCATAGGCGGCCATGTCCTCCCGCATGATCGCGGCGGTGTAGCGGGCGACGTCAAGCCCGGTCTTGAAACGGTTCTGCAGGCGCATGCGGGCCACGGCTTCGGCGCTGATACCGGTCCACGTGCCGTGCTTTGCATCGATCAGCTTGTCGGCCCTGTCGGTATGCTCCTTATAGGCGGAGCGGCCGATGGCAGCGGACAACGTCCCGGACATTCCTTCTGGAGCCAGGGCCGGGTTGGGATGATACATTGCTTGGGGTCCTCAGGTAGCGCTGTGACGCCGATATCGACCTCGCAGCGGCTGGAAGATAGTTTGCAGGTGCAGCATCAGCCATTATCGCGTGTCGGTGCTGACAAGATGGGCTGTAAAGTTGTAAATGTTGTAAATGGCCAGGCCACTCATAGGGCGCACCGTCCGCCGCCTCCGCACCGAGCAGGGCCTGTCGCAGCAGGCGCTGGCGGGGCGGCTCGGCATCTCGCCCAGCTACCTCAACCTGATCGAGCACGACCAGCGCAACGTGACGGCCAGCCTGATCATCAAGCTGGCGGAGATGCTGCGGGTAGACCTGGCCGCGCTGTCCGGCGCACAGGAGCGCGAGCTGGAGACGGGGCTGCGCGAGGTGTTTTCAGACCCCATGCTGGGCGCGGACTCGATCCCCGACACCGAGATCGAGGGGGTTGCGGCCAATCCGAACGCCGCCCGCGGCGTGCTCTCGCTCTATCGGGCATGGCGCGTGGCGCGCGAGGATGCCAGCGGGCTGGCTTTGCCCTCCGGCCGGCGTATCCTGCTGCCCAACGAGGAGGCGCGTGACGTCTTCCACGAGCGCGGCAACTACTTCGCGGAACTGGAGAGTGCGGCGGAGGGCCTCGCCAACACGCTGAACGCGACGCCCGCCGAGACCAACCACGCCATCGCCGAGCGGCTGCGGCGTGAGCATCAGGTCAGCGTGCGCGTCTCGCCCATGGAGGATGCGCTGCGCCGCTACGAGCCGGAAACACGCACGCTCACCCTGTCCGAACAACTGCCGCGCGAGAGCCGCGGGTTCCACATGGCCTTCCAGATCATCCTGCTCGAAGCGCGCGACATGGTGGAGGCGCTGCTGGCCCGCATCGCGCCGAGCACGCCGGAGGCGGCCAGCCTGATCCGCATAGGGCTGCTGAACTACGCCGCCGCCGCCCTGCTGATGCCCTACACGGCGTTCCTGGAAAGCGCGCGGCTGCTGCGCCACGACGTGGACGCGCTGGCGGCACGGTTCTGCGTCAGCTTCGAGCAGGCGTGCCACCGGCTGAGCACGCTGCAAAAGGCCGGCGCCCGCGGGATACCGTTCTTCTTCCTCCGGCTGGACCCTGCGGGCAACGTCAGCAAGCGGTTTTCCGCCGGCGGCTTTCCGTTCGCGCGCTATGGCGGATCCTGCCCGCGCTGGGTGGTGCACGCGGCCTTCGCCACCCCAGGCACCCTGCGCGTGCAGGTGGCGCAGCTGACCGACGGGGCGACCTTCCTGTGCTTCGCGCGCTGCATCGAGGGCCCGGCCGCCGCCTGGGGCGAACCGCCGCCCACCCACGTGATCGCCATGGGCTGCGACATCGGCCACGCGGGCGACATCGTGTATGGGGACGGGCTGAACCTGGACCATGCCGTGGTCGGCATCGGGCTCTCGTGCCGCCTATGCGACCGGCAGCACTGCAGAAGCAGGGCGTTCCCGCCGTTGGAGCACCGGCTGGCGCTGGACCCGAATCTGGAGAGCGACAGCCCCTACCGGTTCGAGCCGGTGCAGAAGGCGGGGCCGCGGTGAACTGATTGGCGTTGGCCGGTATCGTGCAGCCGGCGCCTTGTGCGACGTTTGAGCAATGATTTCAGCGTGATAATGATTTGGTTCGAAAAGCCTGGACGTATTTCGTCGCGTTTTCGGAGCGGCTGATCTTTCCGCTCGTGCTCTTTACCAGCCAGCGCTCCTCGACCACGCGGACGTCGCGCGGAACCACCAGGAACAGCTGCGCGACCGTGCGGCTGATGTCGGCACGGACGGACTGTGCATCCCGCCCCGCCGCAGGGTCGTGTTCGGAGATGATGACCAGCTCCTCGCTTCCGGTTTGCGCGCTCTCCAGGCCGAGTGCGACGACGCGGCCCGGCTTGACGCCGGCGATCGCGTTCACCGCAGTCTCCACGTCGCCGGCAAACAGGTTCTTGCCGTTGACGATCAGGATCTCCTTCAGGCGGCCGAAGACGAACACGTGGCCATCGATGATGGCGCCGAGATCGCCCGTCCGAAAATAGCCGCCTGCGGTTATGGTGTCCGACGGCGGAAGGGCGGCATAGCCCTCGAACACGAACGGTCCTCTTACGGCGAGCTCGCCGTAGATGCCCTCGCCCACCGGCTGGTCGTCGACCAGGACCGCCAGGTCGAGGCCGGGAAGGGTCTGGCCGGACGAGAGCACGTGCTTGTCGGCGTCCAGCGTCAGGTCCTCGACGAGGCGCGAGCCCGCCTGCGTCACGTCGGCGCCAGGCAGCATGCTTGCGGAAACGGCCAGCGCCTTTCGCTCGCCCGGGCGGGAATGGGTTGCGGCAAAAACCGTTTCAGCCATCGCGTAGCAGCCGACAACGGAGTTCGCCGCCACTCCCCAATCGGCGAACGCCGTTTCGAAGCCGAGCGCATCGGCCAACCGGCAGGGTTCGGAGCAGTTCACCCACGCCCGCATCGACGCCAGGTCGCGACGCTCCAGGTTCTCTGACAGCCTCACCAGGTGACGAAAGCCGAAATTCGGCATCCAGGCGAGCTGGCAGCAATCCTGTTCTATGACGTCGAACAGCAGCCCGGGGCGCCCGATCCATTCGAACGGATCGAGGATGGAGACGCAATCGCCCCCGATCGCGGGGAGCAGGAGAGAGGTCAGCAGGCCCATGTCGTGATACAGCGGCAACCACGAGGCGATCCTTGCCTGGCCGCCGCCGATCGCCCTGATCTCGGGCCAGTAGGCGGCATATTGCGCGGCCAGCTTACGACCGGTGATCGCGACTGCCTTCTTGATCCCTGTGGTGCCCGAGCTGTGCTGGACGAAAATCGGGCCTGGTTCGGCCAGGCGTTCGACGAAGCGAGCCCTGGCCGATGACGCCTCGTGCTCCAGCGGTTCTATTCCAGTTCCCAAAAGCACCTCGCGCTGACCCAGCGCAGGGTCTATTTCGGCCAGCATGTCGTGCGTGGTCTTGTCAAAGACGTAGATCGTGCCGGGATCGATCTTGCGCAGGCTTTCCCGTTGCTGGGTCAGATAGGCCTGCTGATCCTGGATGCTGTTGCTGGGCGGAAAGATGGCAGCAAGACGGCCGGACGCGATCAAGGCGATGAACAGGCTCATCTGATCGGGGCTCGTCGCGCCGAAGACGATGCAGACGCGCCCCTGGTCGGCATGCTGCCCGACCTGCCGCATCCGTGCCGCGACCAGCCCCCAGAAGCCCGCCGCGGAGAAATCCTGCCGCACGCCGCCTTTCCAGTACCGCAGCACCGGCTGGTCTGACTGGAAGTCGAGCGGATAGTCCATCATCCCGGCGTCCTGTGGCGATCTATCGCAAAGGCTGATAATCAGTCACGGATGGTCCGGCAAGCGGATCGATCCGGCGCGCCTGTCCGCCCAGCGCCCGCTGCTTGCCTTGCTGGCGCGATCTGAGCACTCTCGGGGTGCGACGAGCGGAGGAGCATCTGCGTCATGGCCGACGACATCATGGCGGGACTGACGGACATCGTGCGGGACGTGTTCATGGACGACACGATAACGCTCACCCCGGGGATGTGGGCCGACGACATCGTCGGCTGGAGCAGCATCATGCTGGTCGAAATCGTGCTGTCCGTGCAGGACCGTTTCGGTGTCCGCATCCCGGCCGACGAGGCCGACAAACTGACGTCGATGGGCGACCTGGCCGCCCTGATCGCCAAGCACAAGGCCCAAGGTCGTTGAAGACGCGTTGGAGCTTGATCCCCTCCCCCAATCTAGTCGGAAGACGTGAAAGCCTCGCGTCTGACGAGGTCACGGTGCGGAGTCCCTGGCCTTTGTCCGTGCGAAACGTACGTCATCAGAATGCGTGTATTCCGTCAGACAGGTTCGTCTGAATAGCAGCGGCTTCTGAAAACTTCGAATTTGCGTCCTCCTTGAGAACCGCAGAACAGACGCCTTTCCATCCTACGTCGTCGAAACCGTCATCGGGAATGCCGTTCCTGTCCATCATGCGGCCGAGAAAGCCGACATACAGCCCGTCGCCGAGCACCTCGATCGTGCCGCGCTGTCTGTCGTCGTCGGCCAGCACAGCGCAAAGCAGCTTGACGGGGCCGTGCCGCCGAACAGCCGCCCAGATGCGGTGGATCAACGTCTCCGACGTCTGACGCGTGTTGACGAACTTGTAGACGAAGATCTTATCCGGGCTGCGCAACTGGTCGAGCAGGCCGTCTCTGAGGTAGCCGAGCCGACGCACCGTCTGGTCCCGGACCTTCTCCATGGGAGCGTCCCTGGTATAGATCAGCGTGTGGGAAGCCGAGTTGTAGGCTTTGTCCTGCACGATGTATTCTTCGAGGCCGCCTTTGTCCCGGCTGATCGTGAGCTCGGTGTTTTCCGGCGTTCCGAGCCCTGCGAAGTTGCTGTCCAAGCCTCTGACCAGGTCGTCCACCTGTATGTTGCTCCAGCGGAAAAGACCAAGCGCCTTGGACCCGTAACGACGCTGGACCATGCCGAACTCGCAGCCGCCCATCGTGCCGCCCAGGCTCGAGAAGCTGCCGAAGAACTTGGCCAGGTCGGTGGTGTCGATGGAGCGGTCCACCGCGAGCTGCAGGCGGCAGGCACTCAGGCCCGTGCTGATCAGCTTGTTCCTGGGCACGATCCGGTCGGCGGCTTCCCATCGCCTCAAGCCTTCGTCCCAGTCGCCCTGGCGTTGGGCGATCACCGCCCACTCGCGCAGCACGAGCGGGCTCCTGGGATGATCGGCAAGGGCGCGGCTGCTCACGGACTCGACGTCCGCCCCCGGCAGGCGTGCGGTCAGGGACATCAGCGCCGCATCAATGGCAGGATCTGACCCCACCCGCGTGCGAAGGGCCTGCACGATGTCGTGGGCTTCGGCCGTCTCGCCCGAGCTGTCGACGATCTCCGCAATCAGCAGGACGAGGGGTACGTCGTCCGGATGATCGGCAAGCCAGGCTCGGCCGCGTTCCCGTGCTTTGGACAAACGTTTCAGGCTTCGCAACAGGCGCAGGCAGGCCACCCTGACCTCCGGACGACCTGGTCGCAGGAACTCTATCGCTCCGACCTGCATCAGGGCGGTCGACAAGGCAGGATTACTCGGGCGCCGCCTCTGCGTTGGAGCGAGCGCCGCGTCGAGCAGCGTGTCGCCCGTCTCACGTCGTTGCCTGAGCTCCCTTACCAGCCTGGCCGAGAGTTGCCGCTCCGCCACTTCGAGTTCCTTGGGGGATAGCTGACCCAGCAGACTCACCAGCGCCGGCTGGTCGGGATGTTGCCTCGCACCTTCAAGGATAAGCTGGTTGGCCAGCTGTCTTTTGCCGGCCGCCTTTGCCGTTTCGATGGCGTTCCTGAAGCCGGTGGACCGCGCTGGGTGCTGTGCCCGGAACTCCGCCCAATGCTGCAGCGCCTCGTCGATCCTGCCCGCCCGTTCTGCCGCGTAGGCTGCGTCCATGATCTTGTCAGGATCAGAAGTGGTCAGCTCCAAGTCAGGCTCCGTCGATCACTGCCGCCAGGCTATTCTTAATTGCTTTTCGACTGTTGAGAAGCCGTTTCAAGATGCATGGGAGCCGGCATCCGGCAGTGTCGCGGCTGACCCGGAGCCGAGCACCACGTGCCCGGGCGGCAGGAGGCGGACACGCCCGGCTTGGCTAGACGGCAGCCTCCCCGAAAATCCGGGACGCATCGCCCTGCCAGGCACCGTGGTACCGTTCCAGCCAGTGCTGCGCCTGGTTCGGCGCGCCGGCCACGATCGCGTCGAGCGGGTCCAGCATCGATTGCTCGTCCAGGCCGCGTGCGGTCAGGCCGTCGCGGGCGATGGCGAGCGCGTCGCGGGCCAGGTCACGCACGGTGCCGCGGGCGAACGGCGCGTCCAGGCCGCGCCTGGGCACTTCGGCGCGGATGGCGGCCAGCACGCGCCAATCATGCCGCCCGACCAACGAGGCAGCGGCCGACAGCGCAGCGCCATCGTACAGTAGCCCGACCCAGAAGGCCGATTGCGCCAGCATCATCGCCGGGCTGCCGGCATCGGCACCGCGCATCTCCAGGAAACGTTTCAGGCGCACTTCGGTGAAGACGGTGGTGAAATGGTCGGCAAAATCGCCCACCGTCGCGGTGATGCCGGACAGCGCCGGCACGCGGCCCGCCATGAAGGCGCGGAACGATTCGCCTGCGACGTCGATCAGCCTGCCGTCGCGGGCGACGAAATACATCGGCACGTCAAGCAGCCAGCCGGCGTAGCGCTCGAACCCGAAACAATCCTCGAAGAACACCGGCGGAATGCCGGTGCGGTCGGGATCGGTGTCGGTCCAGACATTGGCGCGCGCGCTGAGGAGGCCGTTCGGGCGGCCCTCGGTGAACGGAGAGTTGGCGAACAGGGCGGTGGCGACCGGCTGCAGCAGCAGGCCCACGCGCAGCTTGCGCACCATGTCGGCCTCGGACGAGAAATCGAGGTTCACCTGCACCGTGCAGGTGCGCAGCATCATGTCGAGCCCCAGGCTGCCGACCAGCGGCATGTAGCGGCGCATGATGGCGTAGCGGCTCTTCGGCATGAACGGCATGTCCGTGCGGCGGGCCAGCGGGTGGAAGCCGAGCGGCGCGAAGCCGAGCCCGAGCGGGCCGCCGACAGCGCGCACCTCGGCGAAATGGCGCTCCAGCTCGGCGCGCGTCTCGTGCAGTCCGGCCAGCGGCGCGCCGGACAGCTCGAATTGGCCGCCCGGTTCGAGGGAGACGCTCTCGCCGTCGCGGCTCAGGCCGATGAGCTGGCCCTGGTCGTGGATGCCCTCCCAGCCAAGGGCCGCGATGCCATCCAGCATGGCGTGGATGCCGTGCGGTTCGTAGGCGGGTGCGGACCAAGGCTCGCCAAAGGGGCTGCCGGGACGCCGAAAACCGAATTTTTCGTGCTCGGTGCCGATGCGGAAGGAGCCCTGCTGCTTGCACCCCGCTTCGAAATAGGCCGCCAACTCACGCACGTGCGTGATCGGCGTCGCGTCTTCCTCACCGGGGTTGGACATGGTTTGGTCTCGTTCTCCGGGCGGTGTGGGAGGTGCCAGACTCCGGTCGCGCCTAGCTGGTCGACCAGCTCTGTGCCTGCAAGAGGGCCAGGCCGGCGGCGGCAGCGGTTTCTGCCCGCAGCACCAGTTCCCCCAGGCAGATTGGCGCCACAAAGCGGGTCCGGCGCAGCGCGTCAATCTCGGCGGGCGCAAACCCGCCCTCCGGCCCGATCAGCAGGGCGCCGGCACCGATGGGCGGCGCGGCCGGGCCGGCGCGTTCGATGGCGGCGGCCAGCAGGCGTCCCTCTGGCCAGGCGGCGAGCAGGGCGGGCAGTGCCACGGGCGGGCGGATCTCGGGCAGGCTGAGGCGCTCGCACTGCTCCGCGGCTTCGATGGCGATGGCGGTGAAGCGGTCCTGGTTGATCCTGGTTGTGTTGGTCCGCTCGGTCAGCACCGGCAGCAGGGCGGAGACGCCGAGCTCGGTCGCCTGGCGGACCACGAGGTCGGTGGCGTCGCGCTTGAGAGGGGCGAAGGCGAGCCACAGATCGTGCCCCGGCATCTGGCCGCGAACCTGGCTCTCCGGCGTGAGAACGGCCCTGCGCTTGCCGAGCTGCGCGATGCGGGCGCGCCATTCGCCGTCCCGGCCGTTGAACAGCAGCACCACGTCGCCCGCCGCGCGACGCATCACGCTCGCGAGATAGTGCGCCTGGCTCTCGCTGGCATCGACGTCGCGGCCTGCGGCGAGCGGCGAGGGCACCCAAAGCCTGAGCATGTTGACCGATCCTCCAGCACGCCGGACATACGCGGTATGGCGTTGGCTGAAGAGGGGACCCCGTTCACCGACATCGCAGCCGATGGCTGGGTGGCGCGCATGCCTGCCAGGATGCGGCCCTATCTGCTCCTGGCGAGGCTCGACCGGCCGACCGGCATCTGGCTGCTGTTCCTGCCTGGCGCCTGGGGCATCCTGCTCGCCCGCGCGCCGGCCTGGGAGAGCGCGCGGCTGCTGCTGCTGTTCGCGCTCGGCGCGGCCGTGATGCGGGCGGCCGGCTGCGTGGTCAACGACATGTGGGACCGCGACCTGGACCGGCTGGTGCGCCGCACCGCCGGACGCCCGCTGGCCAGCGGCGCGCTCGGCCTGCGACAGGCCGCAGCGCTCCTGCTGGCGCTGCTGCTGGCCGGGCTGTGCGTGCTGGTGCAGCTCAACCGTCTGGCGCAGGTGCTGGGGGCAGGCTCGCTGCTGCTGGTTGCCGCCTATCCGCTCGCCAAGCGGTTCACCTGGTGGCCGCAGCTGGTGATGGGGTTCACCTTCGGCGTGGGCGCGCCCGTGGGCTACGCCGCGTCTGCCGGGCGGATCGACGGCCCATGGGTGGCGATCTACGCCGCCGCCATTGCCTGGGACCTCGGCTTCGACACGGTCTACGGGTTCCAGGACATGGAGGACGACGCGGTGGTCGGCGTGAAGAGCACGTCCCGACGCTTCGCCCACCGGCCGAGGCTGTTCGTCGGCGCGGCCTACGCGCTGAGCATTGCCGCCCTGGCGGCCGGCGGTCTGCTCGCCGGGCTGCGGCCGATGTTCCTTGCGGCCCTGGCCGCGCCGGCCGCCCTGCTCGCCCTGCAGGTGCTCCGGCTGGACATCGCCGACCCTAGCCTGTGCCTGCGATTGTTCAAGCTGAACCGCGCGACGGGGCTTGCGGCCGCGCTGGCGCTCGCGGCCGGCCGGGTGTGACGGGCGAGGAGGCGGCGTTCATCGCGGCGAACACGCGGCTTGGCACGGCGCCGCTGGTGCCCGAGCTGGTGCTGCGGCTGGCCACCGAGATCACGCCGATCTGGCAGGCGACAGAGGAGCATCTGCGCGCGCACGGCATCGCCCCGCCGTTCTGGGCGTTCGCCTGGCCAGGCAGCCAGGTGCTTGCGCGCATGGTCCTGGACCGGCCGGAGCTGGTGCGCGGGCGGCGTGTGCTGGACTTCGCCGCCGGCTGCGGCCTGGCGGCACTGGCCGCTTCACGCGCCGGCGCGGACTCCGTGGACGCGGCGGAGATCGACCCGCTCGCCATAGCGGCCATCGAGGTGAACGCGGCGGCCAACGGGCTGAGCGTGCGGGCGCAGCTGGGCGACGTGGTGGGTGCCGACCGCAGGTGGGACGTCATCCTGTGCGGCGACGTCTGCTACGAGGCGCCGATGACGCGGCACATCCTGCCCTGGCTGCGCACGATGGTGGCGCAGGGTGCCGAAGTGTGGGTGGCAGACCCAGGCCGCGCCTACGTCCCGCGCGACGGCATGGAGCAAGTCTCGCGCACCGACGTGCCGACCAGCCTGGAACTGGAGGATCAGCTGATACGGACGACGGTGATCTATCGGCTCGGCGAGGCCGCGGAGCTGCGCTAAGACTGCCGCGCACAAACCACGGAAACCACATGTCCGCGATCGTCTACAACCTGCTCGACGGCGCGACGCTGGACGGCATGGCGCCGACCAGCCTGCCCGGGGGCCGCTTCACCAACGCCAACCTGCCTGCGGGGCTGGTTGGACAGGGCATGTATTTGATCGTCAACGACGATACGAACAACCGCTACGTCGGCATCTCCACCAACCTGGCCCGTCGTTTCAACAGCAGAATGGCGACCGTGACCGAAGCCGGGTTCTCCAACGCCCAGATGAGGCGGATCGGAGTCAACTGGGGCACGGTCGTAACCCAGGATACAGGCAGCACTGCGTGGATGGCCGTGCCATCCTATGGCGCGCCGTGCGAGGGGCCCGTGGACGGTGTGCGGGTCAATTTCGAAAAGCTGCTGATCCGTTTCGTGCTGACCCAGCTCGGCGTGGGCGGCACGGTGTCGAACAACATGATGGCTGCAACGCCGTACCGGAACGCTTCGCCGAATCCGGTCACGGTCACGCTGAGTTGGGGGGCGGGAATTTATAGCCCCGGAACTCACAGCTCTGTCTGGGGCGCCAACGCAAGCTGGTGATGCGTCGCCGATCTGGTGCGTTGCGTCCCTGCACCATCGCGCTAGGCTGCGGCCATGATCCACTTCGCCCACCATCTGATGCGCGAATACGGCTATGGCGTGATCACGCTGGCCGTCGCCATCGAATGTGCCGGCCTGCTGTTCCCCGGCGAGACGCTGTTCTTCGGCGCCGCCATCTACGCGTCCACCACTGGGCGCATCGGCATCGTCGGGGTGATTGCGGCGGCCAGTGCTGGCGCCATACTGGGCAATCTCGTGGGTTTCACGATCGGCCGGGTGATCGGCGGCCCGATTCTGGCCAAGCATGGCTGGCGCGTCGGGCTGAACGCGCGTCGCCTGGCGCTGGGCCGCTACCTGTTCCGCCAGCACGGCGGCAAGGTGGTGTTCGCCTGCCGCTTCGTCAGCGTGCTGCGCAGCTTCAACGCGCTGCTGGCGGGCGCCAGCGCCATGCCCTGGCGCGGCTTCGTCGGATGGACGGTTGCGGGCGGCATCGCCTGGCCGGTCGTACACGGCACCTTCGGCTACGTGCTTGGCGACGCGGCGCGCCGCATGTCGGGCCCTTTCAGGGTGGTGCTCGGCCTGGCGACCGTTGCCGCCGTCGTCTGGATCCTGCGTTTCATCAAGCGGAACGAAACACGGCTGGAAGCCATCGCGATGCGATCGGAGCACTATGAACAGAACCATGCCTGAACGCGCCTGCACGATGCTGGCCGCGGCGCTGCTGCTGTGCGCCGCGGCGCCGCCCGACGCCACCATCGCCCTGACCACCCAGCCGGGCAGCGCGCTGGAAACGACCGCGATGAGGCTCGTCAGCGGCGACCTCAAGCAGTCGCGCAGCGAGGGCGACCCGCCGGTGATGCTGGTCGGGTCGGCGCGCCTGTCCACCCGTCCAGGCGCGCCGGCGGCCCTGTTCGTCCAGGTGCAGTCGGCGTCGTTCTGCGGCTCTGCCGGCTGTTCCACCTCGGTCTACGTGCAGCACGAGGATGCCTGGACGAAGGTGATGGATTCGATCAGCGGGCCGATCAAGATGTCCGCCCACGTGCATCGCGGCATGCACGACCTGCTCGTGCACGGGCACGACCGCTGGGTGTGGAACGGCCGCACCTACGCCGACACGCTGCCCACGCCGGACATCGACCTGCGCCACTCGATCAAGAAATAAACGGCTGGCAAGAAGTAGGCGGCTGGCAAGACTGGGCGGCTGGCAAGACTGGGCGGCTGGTCCGCCGGCGACGGCACGTTGCCGTTAACCATCGCTGTGCTAGCGTCCCCAAAAAAACTCAGGGAGAGCGCAGATGGACGGCGTGAGCTTGAGCCAGTTTCCGCTGGTGACCGACCCCTACTCCGTTCCGTTGCACGCGGTGAACCCGGCCCAGCCGGGCCTGTTCCAGGCCGACGCCATATGGTCCACCTTCGAGCGGTTGCGGCGCGAGGCGCCGGTGCATTTCACCGCCGAGAGCGAGTTCGGGCCTTACTGGTCGATCAGCAAGTACAGGCAGATCATGCAGGTCGAGGTCGATACCGGGAATTTCTCGTCCGACGCCTATCGCGGCGGCATCGTCATCCGCGACCCTGAACCGGACTTCGTGATGCCGATGTTCATCGCGATGGACCCGCCGAGGCACGATCTGCAGCGCGAGGCGGTGAACCCGGTGATCTCGCCCACCAACCTGGCGCGGCTGGAGGTGCTGATCCGCGAACGCGCCGGCACGATCCTGGACCGCCTGCCGGTGGGCGAGGTGTTCGACTGGGTTGAGACGGTCTCGATCGAGCTGACGACGCAGATGCTGGCGACCCTGTTCGACTTTCCGCAGGACGAACGCCGCAAGCTGACGCGCTGGTCCGACGTGTCCACCGCCATTCCTGGCGCGGGCGTGGTGGAGAGCGAGCAGCAGCGCCAGGCGGAGCTGCTGGAATGCCTGACCCGGTTCACCGGGCTGTGGAACGAGCGGGTGAACGCGCAGCCAACGGGCGACCTGATCTCGCTGATGGCGCATGCCGAAGCGACGCGGCACCAGACGCCTATGGAGTACCTCGGCAACCTCGTCCTGCTGATCGTCGGCGGCAACGACACCACACGCAACTCGATCACCGGCGGCGTGCTGGCGCTGAACAGGTTCCCCGACCAGTACACCAGGCTGCTGGCCAACCCGGGGCTGGTCGCCGGCATGGTGCCGGAGATCATCCGCTGGCAGACGCCGCTGGCCCACATGCGGCGGACCGCGACGCGCGACGTGGCGTTCGGCGGCCAGACTATCAGGCAGGGCGACCGGGTGGTGCTGTGGTACGTGAGCGGCAACCGCGACGAGGACGCGATCGAGCGCCCAAACGAGTTCGACATCGGGCGTGCACGGCCGCGCCGCCATCTCAGCTTCGGCTTCGGCGTGCATCGCTGCCTGGGCGAGCGCCTGGCGGAGCTCCAGCTGAGGGTGATGTGGGAGGAGATCCTGGCCCGTTTCGGACGGATCGAGGTGGTCGAGGAGCCGAAGCGGGTGTACTCGGCATTCGTCAAGGGCTACGAGCGGATGCTGGTCCGGATCAGCGGCCGGCGCGCGTGACCGCGCCATCGATGACGGGCAGGCTGCAGGTCGCCGAGGCCGGCGAGGCAGGCTCCGTGCTGGCCTGCGCCCTTCAGGCCGCCCCTGGCCTGACCTTGCCCGTCCTGGTCAACATCGGCGTCTGGCCCGACCTGGCCGCGCTGATGCAGCGCTGCGACCAGTTCGCGGCGTCGGCCGGAGGCGACGCGCTGATCATCACCGCACTGGCCCAATCGGACGAGTCCGGCACAGTGGAGTGGCAGGTGGCGGCGGCCGGCCTCTGGGCCTTCACCCGCCACGCGGCCCTGGCTTGGGCGCCGCGCGGCGTGCGGCTGAACGTGGTCGGGTGCGGCGTCGGCCCGCCGCCCGGACAGGACCCCGTTGCCAGGGGACGGTCGGCAGCCCCCATCCGGGCCGAGTCCGCAAGCGTGGAGGACGTCGTGCGCACCATACGCTTCGTTGCCGGCGCAGCCTCGATGACCGGACAGTTCATCCGCCTAGGCGATTTCCGCCCGGTTGATGCCTGATGGACGCCTTCCGCCCGGCCAGTGCCGCCGCCCGGCTGCGCCACGTGTTCCTGCGCGACATGGTACTGCTGGCAAGCGTCGGAGTGCACGCCTTCGAGCACGAGGCGCGGCAGCGCCTGCGCATCAACGTCGACCTCGCGGTGACGGACGAGGACGCGGCATCCCTGTCGCGGGCGGCCCCGCGCCGCGACGACCTCAGCCGGGTGGTGGATTACGAGGCGGTGGCGGCGCGCGTCCGCGGCATCGTGCAGGCAGGCCACGTGCGCCTGCTCGAAACACTGGCGGAGCGGCTGGCCGAAACGTGCCTGGAAGACAGCCGCGTCCGCAGCGTCCGCATCAGGGTTGAAAAGCTCGACATCTTTCCCGACGTCGCAGCGGTTGGCGTGGAGATCGAGCGGCGAGCCGATGCCGGCATCGCGGTTTCATCCCCCGCACGGCTTGACTCCGAACATTTTCAGTAAATTACAATTTGATGTCGTTTTGATTTCGTATCGTCGAGCGAAGTCCAGCAAACTCTGTGGTTTTCTCCCGCGGCCGTATCGGGCTAACGTGAGCAGCTTGATGCGAGCTGGGCCTTGACAGGCCGGGGCAGGCCATCAATCCCCAGACTTGTCCACATCCCTGGCCGCTTCAGCGAGCGGACTTGAGCCTTACGGCGTCAAAGCCCACCCTAGACCCAGATGTCCGACCAGCTTGCTCCCGACGCGCCGAACACCCCGACGGACCGGACCGGACCGGACCGCTCCCCGCCCCCGGCCGTTCGCACCGGCCTGGCAGTGATCGAGGAGGTGGTGGCGACCCTGCCCCTCTCCCCGGGCGTCTACCGCATGCTCGATGCACGCGGCGAGCCGCTTTACGTGGGCAAGGCGCGCAGCCTGAAGAAGCGCGTCTCCAACTACACCCAGCTCAACCGGCTGGAGGAGCGGCTGCGCTGCATGGTGCGCGACACCGCCAGCATGGAGATCGTGACCACCCATACCGAGGCCGAAGCGCTGCTGCTGGAAGCCAACCTGATCAAGCGCCTGAAACCGCGCTACAACATCGTGCTGCGCGACGACAAATCCTATCCGTGGCTGATGCTGGCCGAGGACCATGATTTTCCGCAGGTGACCAAGCATCGCGGCGCGCAGTCCCGCCGCGGCAGCTACTGGGGCCCGTTCGCCAGCGCCTGGGCGGTGAACCAGACGGTGAACGCGATGGAGCGGCTGTTCCTGCTGCGCTCCTGCGCCGACACGGTTTTTTCGACCCGCTCTCGCCCCTGCCTGCTGCACCAGATCAAGCGCTGCTCCGCTCCCTGCGTCGGCCGCATCTCTCGCGAGGACTATTCCGAGCTGGTGGCCGAGGCGCGCGCCTTTCTGTCGGGCAAGACGGCGACGCTGCAGAAAAAGCTGTCGGCGCAGATGGAGGAAGCCTCCGAGGCGATGGAGTTCGAGCGCGCGGCGACGCTGCGCGACCGCATCCGCGCGCTGACCCATGTGCAGGGTTCGGGGGTGATCAATCCCGCAAGCCTGACTGACGCCGACATCGTCGCGCTGTGGCAGGTAGCGGGGCAAAGCTGCGTGCAGGTGTTCTTCGTGCGCGGCGGCAACAACAACGGCAACCGCGCGCACTTCCCCAGCACGGTGAAGTCCGACGAGCCGACAGACGTGCTGGCCGCCTTCATCGCCCAGTTCTACGACGACAAGCCGCCGCCGCCGCTGATCCTGACCAACCACGACCTGCCGGAAGCCGAGCTAATCGCCGACGCGCTCGCGCTGAAGGCCGGCCGGCGGGTGGAGATCGCCAATCCGAAGCGCGGCGAAAAATGCCACGTGGTCAAGCACGCCGAGACCAACGCGCGCGAGGCGCTGGAGCGCCGCCTGGCCGAGGCGACAGGCCAGGCCAAGCTGCTGGACGGCGTGGCCAGCGTGTTCGGGCTGGCAGCACGTCCCGAACGCATCGAAACCTACGACAACAGCCACATCATGGGCCAGGCGCCCTACGGCGTGATGGTGGTTGCCGGCGCGGAGGGTTTCCGGAAAACCTCCTACCGGAAATACGCGATCCGCAGCGCGATCTCCCCAGGCGACGATTTCGGCATGATGCGCGAAATGCTGGAGCGCCGCTTCGCCCGCGGACAGCGCGAGCGCGAGGCGGGAGAGGGCGACGACAACTGGCCGGACATGGTGCTGATCGACGGCGGCGCGGGCCAATACAGCGCGGCGCGCGGCGTGCTGGACGATCTGGGCGTAACCGACGTGGCGCTCGTGGCGATCGCCAAGGGGCCGGACCGCGATGCCGGCCGCGAATGGTTCTTCACCGCCGACAAGCCGCCCTTCCAGCTGCCGCCGCGCGACCCCGTGCTCTACTACCTGCAGCGGCTGCGCGACGAGGCGCATCGTTTCGCCATCACCACCCACCGCGCCGGCCGGTCGCGCGCGCTGATCACCAGCGAGCTGGACGAGGTGCCCGGCATCGGATCGGCACGCAAACGCGCGCTGCTGAACCATTTCGGATCGGCCCGAGGGGTCAAGCAGGCAGGCCTGGAGGATCTGCAGGCCGCACCCGGCATCTCCAAGGAGACTGCCGGGCGGGTTTACGCCTATTTCCACAGCAAGTAGGCCTGCTGCTCCGCGCGAGGTCGTGCGGATCGACCCTGACCTGCGTAATTTGCGGCCAGGACGGTTTGCTGCTTTCCACGAAACCAGGTCTTGCTTGCCTCGATGATCTCCGAACGCCGTCTGCTCCGCGCCGAGCCCGATTTCGGGCTGCTCACAAAGCTGTGGCGCATCAACTGGCTCTACGTGCTGCTGCTCTGCGCGCTGGCCGGTTGCGGCTACGTGGCGCTGTACTCAGCCGGCGGCGGGCCGGAGCCGTACGCGTGGCGGCACGGCCTGCGCTTCGGCTTCAGCCTGGTGATGATGCTCACCCTGGCGATGGTGGACATCCGCGTGATCGCCCGCTTTTCCTGGCCGATCTACGCCGCCGCCCTGGTGCTGCTGCTGCTGGTGCTGCGCATGGGCCATGTGGGCAAGGGCGCCGAGCGCTGGCTGGAGCTGGGGCCGGTGCAGCTGCAGCCGTCCGAGATCATGAAGGTGGCGCTCGCCATGGCGCTGGCGCACTGGTTCAACCGCGCGAGCTGGGCGCGCGTCGGCAACCCGCTGTTCCTGGTGCCGCCGGCGCTGGCCATACTGGCGCCCGTTGCGCTGATCCTGAAGGAACCGAACTTAGGCACCGCCTTCATCACCGGCGTCGTCGGGTTCTCCATCCTGGTCGGCGCGGGCATGCGGCTGTGGCAGATGGCCATCCTGGCCGTTCCCATGCCGTTCCTGGCCGAGTTCGCCTACCGCCACCTGCACGACTACCAGCGCGCGCGCATCACCACCTTCCTCAATCCTGAGAGCGACCCGCTCGGCGCAGGCTACAACATCATCCAGTCCAAGATCGCGCTCGGGTCTGGCGGCATGTGGGGCCGCGGCTTCATGCAGGGCACCCAGGCGCACCTGAATTTCCTGCCCGAAAAGCAGACCGACTTCATCTTTTCCATCGTCGCCGAGGAATGGGGGCTGGTCGGCGCGCTGGCGCTGCTGACCCTGCTGCTGCTGATCATCCTGGGCGGCATGCTGGTGGCGCTGCGCTGCCGCCACCAATACGGCCGGCTGCTCGCGCTGGGCATCTCGGTCAACATGTTCATGTACGTGTTCGTCAACGTGGCGATGGTGGTCGGCGCGATCCCGGTGGGCGGCGTGCCGCTGCCGCTGGTCAGCCATGGCGGGTCGGCCATGCTGACCGTGATGTTCGCCATGGGCCTGCTGATGAGCGTGCACGTCCATCGCGACGTGGTGTTTCCGGACAGGAGGGACGCGCTGGACTGACGTTCTTGCCGTTTCATGAAGCCGGCTGACCCGCAAGGCGGGTTGCGCTCAGTCCTTGAAAGGTTGGCACGCGAGTGGAGCCGTCATCTGCGCATGCAGTTTGAGGTGGCTCTGGCCGATCAGCTTTCTTGTGCGCTCGGCTGCGCTGGCCTATGCCGCGCGCCATGGCCCTGCCTGCCCATCTCGCGACCGCCTATCGGCGCGCCCGGTACAGGGTCGCCGGGCTGGACCTCGCCATCGGCCGGCGGTCGGCCGCGCTCGACGGTGTGCTGACCGGCCTGCGTGCGCGCGACGCCGTTCTGATCACCGCCTGGAACCCAGCGAGCCGGCGCATGCCGCCGGGCTGGAACGCGCGCATGATGGCGGCGCTGCGCCGCCGGCTCGGCAGCACGCCGTGCTTGCCGGCCGCCGGCGCCGGCGCCGGGTGGTGCGAGGAGCATGTGCTGGCGACGGGCGACCGCCGCCGCCTGGCCAAGCTGGCGCGGCTGTTCCGCCAGGCGGCCATCGTCGTGCTGAGGCGAGGGCAGGAAATCCGGCTGCTGCCGCTGCTCTGACCCGCCTGCCGGCGACCGGCCTGCGACCGGCCGACCTGCACGCAGCGTTGCTCGCGTCCGACAGCGCCACCGCGGTGCTGCAGCAGGTGTGCGGCGGCGCGGTGCTCGCCTGCCGGTTGTCACCCGACGCCGTGGACGGCGACCCGGCCTGCGCCGAACTGCTGCAGGCCGGCGCGGGCCAGGCTGTCACGCGACGCCACGTTCGGCTGACACATGGCCCGCTCGAACTGTCGCAGGCGCAGCTATGGTACGTGGCCGCCCGCCTGCCTGAAGATATGGCGCACGCCCTGTCCACCACCGCGCTGCCGTTCGGCCGGGTCGTGAGCGGGCTGCGCCTTCGCCGCGCGACGCTTTCGGCCCGCATCTGCGATCCGGGCGAGCCATGCGCGCTGGACCATCGCGCCCTGCTCGCTGGCGCCGACGGGCGCCCCATCGCCCTGGTTCACGAGCGTTACGGCTGGGCGCTGTTCGCGCCTGGCTGATCGAGCTGGGTTTCGCCAAGGCGCCCGGTCGCCCTGTCGACGGTGCGCACCACAACCTCGCCGGCGCGGCGCACCCCTGGCTCGGCATGGGCGAGCAGCTTGTCGGCCACCAGCATCGCCGGCGACAATATGCCGCGAACGTCGTGCCGCAGGCCGGAGAGGTGGGCGCGCAGCTCGGCCAGGTTTGCCTGCGCCGAACCCGCCTCAGCCAACTGTGCGCGCAGGGCGACGGCAGCCCGCCTTTCGCGGGTGATCAGGCGCAGCATCGACAGGCCGGTCAGCAGGGCGCCCACGGCCAGCCCGCCCAGAAAACTCAACAGTTCATAAGACATGCGTTTGCGCCCGTGTGTATCATCAGAACGCCCGAGCGCGCCATTTGGACGTGCGAACGGTATGGGCCGTTAGATTTGACGGCGGCACCCCCGCGAACCTATAAGCCGCGCCTGGATGCAGGGCCTCTCAAAGGCCCTCGTCGTGCTGCGCCGGCGTGTGCCGGGCCGGACCAGTGGAGTTCTCGTCGTGAAGCGTACGTATCAGCCATCCAAGCTTGTCCGCAAGCGCCGGCACGGTTTTCGCGCCCGCATGGAGACGGTGGGTGGGCGCAAGGTGATCGCCAACCGCCGGGCCAAGGGGCGGAAGAAGCTCTCGGCCTAACATGGCTGACGGTCAGGTGCGACCGCCGCACCTCAAGCGCCGCGCCGAGTTCCTGCGCGTGGCGTCCAAGGGCCGCAAGGCACCCTCGCCCGGCCTGGTTCTGCAAGCCCTGAGCCGGGGCGACGACCTGCCCGTGCGGCTCGGTTTCACCGTCACCAAGAAGGTCGGCAACGCGGTGGTGCGCAACCGCACCAGGCGCCGCCTGCGAGAAGCGGCCCGACTGCTCCTGCGCGAGACGCCTGCCACGGGCGCCGACCTGGTGCTGGTCGGCCGCGCGGGCACCCGGACCCGCCCGTTCGGCGTGCTGATCGAGGATCTGCGGCGCGGCCTGGCCAAGCTGGGCGTCACCGTGAACGCCCAGCCTTGAAGCCGGCCGCATCAGGCATGGCGCTGCTGGTCAGGGCGTACCAGCTCGTGCTGCGGCCGCTGCTGCCGCCGGCCTGCCGGTTCGTGCCGAGCTGCAGCGACTACGCGATCGAGGCGCTGCACACGCATGGCGCGTGGCACGGGCTGGTGCTTGCGTCCTGGCGCATCGTGCGCTGCAACCCGTTCTGCGCCGCCGGCTACGACCCCGTGCCGCCCTGTGGTGATCACGCCCGCGCGCTGCGGGGCGCGCACTGCGTTGGAGCGGGATGCGATCGGGTCGCGTCAGCAAGGCTAGGGGCAGCCCCTGGAACCCCACTGGGGTCAGGGGCCCAAGCAGGGGGTTTGGGGGACAGCGTCCCCCAACCTTTCTTGAGCCAACCTAAACACATCCCGCTTTAAGGCTCCTTGATGGACCAGAAACGCCTGCCGCTGTTCATCGCGATCTCGGTCGCGATCCTGCTGCTGTTCCAATACGTGGCGCCCCGCAAGCCGCAGCCCGTGCTGGCGCGGCAGGCCGTGCAGAGCACGCGCAGCACCCCGTCGTCCCAGACGCCGGCGCCGACCCACGACCCTGCCACCCCGGGCACGCAGCCCGTGCACGTGGCCGTGCCAGCGAACGCACCGCGCGCTCAGGTCGATGCGCCGAGGGTGACCGGCACGATCAGCCTGACCGGCGCGCGGCTCGACGATCTGCGCCTGAAAGACTACCGCGAGACGGTCAAGAAAACCTCTCCCCTGGTGCGCGTGCTGGAGCCTCAAGCCGACCCGCAGCCGAGCTACGTGCAGTTCGGCTGGAGCAGCACCGACAAGGTAAAGCTGCCCGGCGACGACACGCTGTGGACCAGCAGCGGCGGGACCCTCGGCGTGGGCCATCCGGTGACGCTGACCTGGGACAACGGCGCAGGCCTGATCTTCGCCATCGCGTTCTCCGTCGACGACAACTTCATGTTCGCCGTGCATCAGAGCGTGCACAATACCGGCTCGACCCCCCTGCAGCTCTGGCCATGGGAACGCGTGCGCCGCGAATACCTGCCGCAGACCGCGGGCTACAGCGTGCTGTTCGAAGGCGTGATCGGCGTGATGGACGACAAGCTGGAGGACATCGGCTACGGCAAGATCAAGTCGGAGGCCGACAAACACAACGACGTCGGCTACGACCACACCGGTGCCGGCGGCTGGGCGGGCTTCACCGACAAATACTGGCTGACCGCGCTGGTGCCCGACCAGGCGGTTCCCATGCACGCCTCCTGGGACCACTGGCTGGACGACGGCAGCGACCGCTTCCAGGTCAGCTATCTCGCGACCGATCCGCAAAACCTGGCCCCAGGCTCGACCGCGCAGTTCGATAGCCGCGTGTTCGCCGGCGCCAAGGAGGTCCACCTGCTGGACCGCTACGAGGCGGACGGCCATGTTCCGCTGCTGAGCTATGCCGTCGATTGGGGATGGTTCTATTTCATCACCAAGCCGTTCTTTTATGCGATCGACTTCCTGTATTCGATCACTGGCAATTTCGGCGTGGCCATCCTGCTGTTCACCCTGTGCGTCAAAGGCCTGTTCTATCCGATCGCCGCACGGTCCTATCGGTCGATGGGCAAGATGCGGCTGCTGGCCCCGAAAATCACCCAGGTGCGCGAACGCTACAAGGACGATCCAACGAAACTGCAATCGGAGATGATGGCGGTCTACAAGGCGGAAAACGTCAGCCCGGTCAGCGGCTGCGCGCCGATGCTGCTGCAGATTCCGGTGTTCTTCTCGCTCTACAAGGTGATCCTGGTCACCATAGAAATGCGGCACGCGCCCTTCTTCGGCTGGATCCAGGACCTGTCGGCCACCGACCCCACCAACATCTTCAACCTGTTCGGCCTGATCCCCGTCGACCCCAGCGCCATCTCCCCCTACCTGCACCTGGGCGTGTGGCCGCTGCTGATGGGGGCGAGCATGTTCTTCATGCAGAAGCTGAATCCGCCCGCCCCCGATCCGGCGCAGCAGAAGATGCTGCAGTTCATGCCGCTGATCTTCATGTTCACCATGGGCCGCTTCCCGGCCGGGCTGGTGGTGTACTGGACCTGGAACAACCTGCTGACCATGGCCCAGCAATGGTATATCCAGCGCCAAGCCAAGCTCGGCCCCAGCGGCCGCGTCGTCAGGGCGTGATGCGGGGAAAGCAAGGCAGGGGGCTTTGCCCCCTGGACCCCCACCAAAGGCCAGTCGGCCTGTGGACACCATGACTGAGGGTAGGGCACCGGGGGCCGAGTCGGTCTGTATCATAGACCCGGGCCGCCGCTGGTGTCCTACCCTCAACAAACAGGTTCTAAGGACGACTGTCCTTAGCGGGGTCCAGGGGCAGAGCCCCTGGCCTTGCCTCCCCCCATGACCCCGGACGAAGCCGCCGCCCAGGTCGAGGCGGGACGGCTGTTGTTTGCTGCCGAATGCCGGTTTTACTATGCCGCGCAGCGGATCGATCAATTGCCTGAGCCGAGGGGGCCGGAGGTGGCGTTTGCCGGCCGCTCCAATGTCGGCAAATCGTCGCTGATCAACGCGCTGACCGGGCACAAGGCGCTGGCGCGGGCGTCGAGCGAGCCGGGGCGGACCAAGCAGCTGAACTTCTTCGACCTGGGTGGCCGCCTGGTGCTGGTGGACATGCCCGGCTACGGCTACGCGCAGGCGGCCAAGGCGGTGAAGGAGGACTGGCAGGGCCTAATGTTCGACTTCCTGCGCGGCCGCGTCGTGCTCCGCCGCGTGGTGCTGCTGCTTGACGCACGGATCGAGCTGAAGGCGTCGGACCACGCAGTGATGGAGCTGTTCGACCGTGCGGCGGTCGGCTTCCAGCTGGTGCTGACCAAGACCGACGGCCTCAAGCCGGACCGCCTGGCCCGCAAGCTGGCCGAGGTGCAGGCGGTGGTGAAGAGCCACGCGGCGGCGTTCCCCGACGTGATCGCCACGAGCAGCCGTGCCGGCAACGGCATCGAGGATCTACGCGCCTCGCTGGCCGGGCTTGCCGCCGTCTAGCTCCAGGCCGGCACTGCCTGCGTGCCCGTGTTGACGTAGCGCCGACCCGCCCCGCCCGCCGTGTCGATGTAGCTCGACCCAGGCCCGGCCAGCCCGGCGCCGGTGCCGCTCGCGCCGTTCGTCGGAGCTGCAGAGCCGAACATGTCCACCGTGCCGAACGGACCCACCCAGCACTGATGCAGACCGTCCCACACGCGGATGGCGCATGTCGGAAAGGCATGCCCGGACGAGGACGTGACCACCTGCGCCGGCGGCGCCACGCCATCGATCGTGGGGATGGTGTCGATGGCGCCCTCGATCACGTTCCCCGCGTCCACCCCCTGCCCGAACACGCAGAAGCCGGCGGTGGGCAGGATCGTGGGCAGCCCGCCCTGCTCGCCGATGTTGGTCACCTTCACCCGGATCACGCTGCTGAACAGCCAGGACAGGCTGATGCTGGCGGCCATCGGCCGTGCCGCCTGCCCGCCGACCGAGGTGCCGGGATAGGCGGCAATGGTCGATTTCGGCAGCCCGCCCATGTTGACCAGGGTACCATCCAGATGGATGTCGGCGCACGGGTAGGTGGCGCTGCTGGCATTGCCGATCTGGACCGCGCTGCCCAGGCTGTTGGGATAGGCGTTCGGGATGGTGATGTTGTTCTGCTCGAAGAACGCCCGGAACCCCATCTTCACGCCCTGCGTCTCGTTGATCAGGAACGCGGCCCCGCAGGTGTCCAGCACCACCAGGGGACAGTGCCAGGATCCGCATCCGTAAAGCTCTACTCCCACGCCGGCCTCGACCACGTTGATCACGCCGATGCGCACGTCCTGGGCGAAGTAGCCGTAGATGCCCGCGTTGGCGCCGAGCAGCTGAATCTCGCCGATCACCGTTTCCAGCCCGGTCACCATCACCCCGAATGTCGGCCCATGGACGGCATCGATCTGCACCGGAATGGCGCCGGTGATCTGCACCTTGCCGATCTGACTGCCGTTGGTGATGGCCGACCCGATGTTGTAGGCGGCCGTGCCGGAGACGAAATCGGACTGCCAGGTCGGCGCCAGAGTGGCGCCGGTGCCGGCGGACGGCGTGCTGCTGGTCCCCTGATAGGCGGAGTGGACGGTGAAGCAGCCGGGGTTGGCCGCGTCCAGCACGCCCGGAAAGCCGTTGGCGGCCGTCCATTGCTGCTGCTGCAGCGAAGGCCCGCCGTTGTAGCTCGTGGGCGGCAGCGCGTAGGCACCGGCCGCGGACACCGTGGCCGCGCTGATCGGGCCGATGCTGCCCCCGCCGGAGATGGCCGTCACCTTGGCCGCCCAGTTGAAGTAAGGCCCCACGCTCGGCTGCGTCATGTAGAGCGTGTCGCCCACCGCGTAGCCGGTGCCGGCGTTTCCCACCGTGCAGGCCGCGCCCACCTGCGCCGCCCAGGTCTTGCCGATGCACACGCCGCTGCCGCGATGGGCGATGTTGCCGTCGGTGTTGACGTAGATGTTCAGCGCCCGGCTGTGGGCGCGCGGCGTGATCACCACGGTGGGCAGGAACGGGTTGCTGGCGAAGATCCCGGGCACCGAGTTCACGCCGTCGTTGCTCTGGTTGCCCGTGTAGGCCGCGCGGTAGATCGTGCCGCGGCAGTCCAGATCGACGAATTCCGGCACCACCAGAGGCTGGCTGACCAAATAGGCGCCGCGCGGCAGCAGGGCGCGCACGCAGTTGCGCTCGGCGATGTTGTCGATGCCGTTCGTCTTCATCGCCAGCGCCATCGACTGGCAGTACAGCAGGAAGTTTTGCAGCGCCGGCCAGGCATCGTAGGTCGCTTGCGTGTCCCACACCTCGGCGAAGTTGTAGGTGCCGGTCAGCTTGGTCCGGTCGGCCAGGATCACCCCCGTGCGCACCGCGGCGGGGACTGGCACAGGGCCGCGGTGGAAGATCGCCGGCGTTGCGGGCGCGTCGCTCCAGGGCAGCTTGCCGATTGCGGGCACGTTGACCGGCGGCAGCAGGGCGTTGCTGTCCAGCGGTGCTACGCCGTTTGCAGCCCCCCGCTGCGCCGTCGGGATCGCCGCGATCGCCGTCGCCTGCACGCCCGCCAGGGCGGTCACGTTTGCCGCGTCGCCCGCCTGGCGTGCCGCAGCCTCTGCCCCGATCGCGCTGGTGGCCGCCGCATCCCCGGCCTGCCGTGCCGTAGCCTCGGTCCCGACCGCGTTGATGGCCGCCGCATCGCCCGACTGCCGCGCCTGCGTCTCGGCCGACAGTGCCGTGGCCGACGCGGCGTCGCCCGCCTGACGCGCCTGGCTCTCTACCCCCAGCGCCGCGGCGCCGGCACTTTGCCCAGCCTCACGCGCGGCGATCTCGGACGCCAGCGCCCCCCCATCGGCGACAGTGCCCACAACCGCGCCGAACGCCACCGAAAGAGAGCCCGCCGCCGACCCCTGCGGCGCCGCCAGGCCAGGCCCGATCGCGTCGATCACCGACCCGTCGCCAAGCGCCAGGGTGCCGGTGCTGGCAGTCGCGCCGCCGCTCGAGATCACGACGACGAACGAGGCCGGTGCCGAGACCACGCTTGGCGTCGCATGGTCCCTGACCTGGATGCTTCCGCTATAGGCGACGCCGTAGGTGGGCCCGGTGCCGGTCCAACTGTCGCCGGACAGGATGTAGGTGCCGACCGCCTGCCAGGAAACGCCGTTGTCGGTCGAATACTCCAGCGCGGACGGCGTGGCGCTGGTGATCTCGCCTGCCAGCGACAACGGCTGGAACGCTGCTGCCACGGCCACACGGAGCGTGATCGACTCCGGCCCGGCGTTGCCGGTTGGCAGGTTGACCTCGACCACGTCGTCGCGGTTCGGCCCGTTCAAGATTGAGAAGATCACGCCAGGATCGGTAATGGCAGCGCCGACCGGATACGTGTCGAACTGCGACGTGACGACGAGTTGCAGCATTCGGCGGCCAGCCTTCCCGACAACACGAGCCCCGCACGAACGGGACACACAATGTTATCAGGACTAACGTTACTGAGTGCTGCTAGGCAACGAATTTGGCGGCCTGCACGTTCGCACCGCAAGTCTCAGGCAGCGCCGGGCGGTGCTGCCGGCAGCAACGCGTCGCAACGTTACGTTGGCGAGCAATTTTGGCACGTCGACTGTTCCAGCCTGCGTGACATTGCTCTAATACTCGAACTGGTACGACAACCCGATCACCGACCCCTGGTCGTTGTCAGGCGTGGCCCCCTGCACGCTGCCGCCGCCGGTCGCCAGTTGCGCGCGCGCCTTCAGCCTGCGTGTGATGTCCACCTGCACCTCCGCCGCTGTGCCGCCGCCCGATGTCGCCTGCTTGGCGCCCACGTATACGCCGCGCGCCACGTAGCGGCCGGCCTCCACCGACGCGCCGGTGCCGGAGCTGCCGCCGCCGCCGCCCACCGACAGGCGATCGAGCCCCAACCCCTTGCGGACCGCGCCCAGAGGATCGCCGCCTCCGCCGCCGACGCCAGAAAGCTCGGCCAGCGCCGCACCGATCTCCGCGATCTGGATGGCCGAGAGGTCCTTGACCGACGTGCCGAACAGCAGGTGAGCCAGCACCTCGTCCTGCGGCAGGTCGGGCACGCTGCTCAGGGTGATCTTCGGCGCGTCGGCGTATCCGCCCACCGTAAGCGTCGCGGTGACGCTGCTGGAAATGCTGTCGGCCACGAAGTCGAGCGAGGGGTCGATCTTGTTGTTCACCCCGGTGCCGTCGAACCCCACCTCGCCCTTGGAAAACGTCAGCGTTGTGCCTGCGACGCTGATGGTTCCGCGGCGCATCTGGAACCCGCCGCCGATCTGCGGCGCGGCGCTGGTTCCGCCCACCGTCAGCTTGCCGCCGAGCTCGCTGTCCAGCCCGTGGCCGCGCACGAAGATGCCGCTCGGCGCGTCCACCTCCAGCGCGAGGTGCACCACCGAGGCCGGCGCCGTGCTGGGGGGCGGCGGCCTGTCGCCCGGGCGGCGCACGTGCAGCACGGCCACGCTGGACGGCAGGGCGTTGGGGATGTTGATGTCGGCCCGGCGAACGAAGACGCGGCCAGCCGCCTGCAGCTCGCCCGAGGCCTGGCCGTGCACGCTTACGTCGGCGTCCAGCGTCGCCGTCAGCAGGTCGCTCGCCAGAGGCTGGGCGTGGTCCGCCTTCAGATGCAGGTCCACCGGCAACCCGGGCGCCAGCACGCCGATGCTGCCGCTGGCCGACAGGCTGCCGGGGCCGGCCTTGGCCGAGAACCGCTCGATCTGCACCGTGTCGCCGGCGGCGGCCAGGCGCGCCGCAATGTCGGTGATGTGCACGCCCTGGGCGAAATCCTGCAGCTCGCCGCGGTCGAGCGTGAAGCTGCCGTCGATGCGCGGCGCGGCCGTCGTCCCGGTGAGCGTCGCATCCAGCGCCAGGTTGCCGGCCGCACGCTGCCCGCTGGCGTTCAGGATCGGGTCGAACAGCCGCAAATCGGCGGCTCCCGTAGCTCGGATGGCGAGCGGCGCCCCGGCCCGTAGCGGCGCGGTCCCGCTGGCGGCGAGCTGCAGTTTTGGACCGGCAGCAAGGCGGGCGTCCAGCCTCGCGCTGGTGCCGTGCAGATCCACGCTGGCCAGCAGCGACGCTGGCGGCAGCGAAGCGCCAGGGCCGCTGCGCATGCGCACCCCGCTCGCCTGCACCCGCACGCTGCCCTGGGGTTCGGCCGTGGTGCCGGTCAGCCGCGCGTCGGCAGTCAGCAAGCCAGCCGCCCGCAGGTCGGGGGCGAACGGCCGCGCCAGCTCAGGGGTGACGTTGCGGATCGCAGCCGTCAGCGACAGCGTCGGCGCCACCCTGCCGACCACGTCGATGGTGGCCCCGCTCAGCGACAGGCGCAGCTGGTCCACAGCGGTTGTCGCCCCGAACGCGATGCGGGCCGGAGCGCGCAGGCGCAAAGCCTCGCCCCTGTAGTCGGCGGTCAGCGCCTGCAGCGTGACCTGCCTGGCCTTGGCATCCAGCCGGGCGGAGGCAGCCAGGCTCGCCGGCGCGTCGGACACTCTGAGCGAGGCGGTCGTGCGGACCAGCAACGCGGTCTGCGGCCCGTCGGCGGTGACGCGGGCGTTGCCGGAAACGCCCGATGCGGCGAGCCCGTCGGCTGCGAGAACCAGAGCAAGCTGCGGGTCGGCGGCAGGATCGCGCACGGTGCCGGTCAGCGACAAGCGCGAGAGGGTCGCATGCGCGGCCGCGAGGTCGCGCCCCTGGACGTCCAGCCTGGCATCCGGCACGCCCCCCGCCTGCGTCGTCGCGAGCCTGGCGGTCAGGCTGCCGGCCAGCTCCTGGCCGATCAGCGGCGCCAAATCGGCCAGCCGCGACATGCGCGCGGACAGCGTGCCGACCGGCACCTTCGCCCCTTGAGCCAGGGTGAGGTTCGCATCGGCCGCCAGCGACTTCCACCCAGCCCTGGTGATCACCGCATGCAGGCCGCCATCGGGCTGCTTTTGCACGGACGCGTCCAGGTTCAGCGGCGAGCCGGCCAGCCTGCCCTGGGCCGCGATCGTGCCGGACGGGTTGGCAGGCAGGCCCTGGGCGCGCAGCGCGACCGTGATCGGCCCGCGCGGCACGGCCTTCGTGCCGACCTCCCCCTTGATGTCGGCCTGCACCGCCAGCCCCGCTTTCGGCCCATCGACACGGCCAGTGGCGTCCAGGGCGCCGACCACCGCCGGCGATGCCGCAGCCAGGTCGGTCAGCACCAGGTGCCACGCCAGCGCCAGGGTGCCGCCGGCATCGGTGCCGGTGACGGAGGCATGCGCCGCCCGGCCATCGACCACCGCCCGGGTGATGGCGATGTCCTGCCCAACCAGGCTTGCGGTCACTCCATAGCTGGTCGGTCCGAGCAGGGTCGGCACCGGCGCCTGCCCGCCGGTGAAATCCGCCGTGCCATCGACGGTGACGTCGGTCGTCCGGCCATGCGCGGCCAGCGTGGCGACAGCGTCCGTGCGGCCCTGCAGGACGATGTTGCCGATAGCCGCAAGTGGTGCGAGGTCCGGCACCACCGTGTGCACCCGCGCGGAGATGTCGCCGCCTACCTGGGCGGTGCCGTCCGCCGTCAGCAGAGGGTGGCGAAGGGCGAAGCGTATCGGCAGGCTGGGCTTGTCGAGCTCCGCATGCACCGTGAGGTCCAGGGGCCCGGCCGCGAACAGGTCGGGTTTCGGGGGCGGCAGGCGCACGCCGCTCAGCACCGTGTGCGCGTCGACCAGGCCGCGGTTGCCGGTCACGTCGGCGGTCAGGCTGTCGATGGTGGCGCCGCCGCCATGAAGGCCGGTCAGCACGGCGTGCGCCGCCACGTCGGGCGTGGTGAACGGCCCGTGCACGTGCGCCTGAAGCGACACCCCGCCCCAGGAGACGTCCGCGCGCGGCGCCATGGCGGGGGCCGAGGCGTTCACATCCAGCGCTGCCGAACGGCCCACCAGGTCGACCGTGCCGTGCGCCTCGGCGCGCAGCGCGCCTGCCGTGGCGGTCAGGTCGGCGCGTTCCTCGCTGCGCGGACCGGCGATGCTGCCGTGAACCGAAAGCGCGCCCAGCGCAGGCAGCTTGGCCAGGCCGGCAACCAGGCCGCCGGCCGGCTCGTCGGCGTTCAGCGCCGCCCGGATCGCGCCGGCGTCGACGTGCCCGTCCAGCGTGTAGGTGCCCTGCCCGTCCACGCGGGTCACCGTCAGCCTGGCGGCCGCGTCGTCCAGCGAGCGGAACGCCCCCGACCCGGCAATCGTCACCGACGCGGCAGACCCTGCCACCGGCGCACCGATGTCGATCCTGGCGACCTGCACGGCACGGAGCTCGACGCGAACCGGCAGGCTGAACCCGCCGCTGGAGGGCTTGACCGGCTTGGCGGGCGCGGACGCAACGGCCAGGCGCGGCACGCCGACATGCGCCACCGTCAGCCGGTCGATCTCGGCGACCCGCCCGGCAAGGGCCAGCGGCGACCAGTCCAGCGCCACCCCGTCCAGCGTCAGCCACGCACCCTGCGCGTCGCGAACCTCCGCATGGGCCAGGCGAAGCGCATCGGGGAAGCGGCCGGACAGCCCGCGCAACACCACGCTGCCGCCGCTCAGGCTCGTCACCTCGCTCTCGATGAAGCCGCGTCCTGGCCCCGTATTGGCGACGGCCAGGACCAGCAGCACAAGTGCTGCCGGCAGCAGCAGAACGGCACCGCCGACCCACAGCAGGACGCGGCCCAGCCGATGCGGGCGAGGCGCCCAGTCGCTCAAAACGCCTGTCCCAGGCCGAGATACAGCTCGAAACTGTCGCCGTGCGGCGGCTTGGTCGTCGGCACGGCGACGTCGACCCGGATCGGCCCGATCGACGTGTAGTATCGTGCGCCCACGCCCACCCCCTCCTGCAGCTTGCCCTGGAACGGGGCGCTGGACGTGTTGACCTGGCCCGCATCGGCGAACACCACCGCTCCGATGTTGTGCCACACACGCTGCCGCAATTCGATGGTGGCAGCGTCGATCGCCGCCCCGCCCTCCGGGTAGCCGTCGCGGAACAGCGGCCCGAGCGACTGGTATTTGAACCCGCGCACCGTGGTGGAGCCGCCGCCGTAGAAGCGCTGGTCGGGCGGCAGCTCGAACTGCGTGGCGCCCTCGGCACTGCCCACCAGGCCGCGGAACGCCAGCACGCTCAGCCCAGGCTTGGCCAGCCCGATGCCATGCAGGTCGAAATAGGTCGATGCCGTGCCCTGCAGGATCACGAACGTGCTGCTCTGCCCGGACAGCGATTCGGTGGGCGTCGCCAGCACGGTGCCGCGCAGGCCGTGCGTCGGGTCCTCAAGCGGGGTCGGCACGTCGGTGCTGTCGTAGCGGGCGCTCAGCGGCAAGGCGACAAGCGTGTAGCTCCTCCTGTCGCCCTCCTGCAGTATGCTCTCCTCGGTCGCCGTCACCCCGACGCTGGCGCTCCATCGGCGCGACAGCTTGCGCGTCAGCACGGCGCCGGCGATCTCCGCGGTCTGGTCGTAGCTGTCGAGGTTCTGCTTGATGGCGGACAGGTCCAGCTCAAGCGTCTGGTCGCGTCGGTAGTAGTCTGGCTTGATCAGCTGCGCGCGCGCCGTGTAGCCCAGGCCACGGTTGGCGCTGCCGCCCAGCCCTGTCGCTGCCGCCGTCAGGTTCAGCCGCTCGGCGTTGCCGAACAGGTTGCGGTGCGACCAGGTGACGCCCAGGCTGCCGCCGAGGTCGGTGGAGAACGCGGCATCGAAGCTGACGGCGTGCAGCTTGCGCTCGCTCACATCGACGCGCAGCGGGATGCGCCCGTCCGCGTCCAGCGCCGGCGCGGCGCTGATCTTCACGCCGGAGAACACGCCGGTGGCGGCCAGGTCCTCGCGCGCCGCCTCTATCTTGCTGGGCTGGTAGAGCTCGCCGGGGTGCAGCAGCAGGCGGCGCCGCACGTAGCGCTCGTTGGTCCGGCGCAGGCCGGTGATGGTGATCCGCCCCAGGTCGACGCGCGGCCCGGTCACCACGCGGAACGACACGTCCAACGCTCGCGCGTCCGGCACCTCGGTGGCGTTCGGCGGGTCCACCCGCGCCAGCGCGTAGCCCTGCTCCTGCAGGGCGGTCAGCAGCGTGCCGCCGGCCGCCAGAACGTCGGACGCCACCGCCGGCGCACCGGGGGCCAGGGTGAATTTTCTTCGCGCGTCCTCCGGCACCGCGCCGTCCAGCGTCACCTTTCGCAAGTGGAACAGCGGTCCGTGGTCCACCTGCACGATGACGGGCGCGTTCGTGCGGGCGGGCAGGGCGTCCAGGGCGTCCGGCAGGCCGGGATCGTCCAGCGCCCGCCCGGCGATGCTGACCGACAGCTTGGCCTGGTAGTAGCCGAAACTGTCCAGAGCGGTCTGCAGCCGCCCGACATCGGCGCGCGCGCGCGCCACCAGCGCGAACGGGCCAGCCGGCGCCCGCGTGCGCAGCGCCGCCAGCTGCGAACTGCCGGCCAGCGCTCCGTCCAGGGCAGCGTTGCCGGTCGGCGTGATCTTCACCGTGTAGCCGACCGGATCGGCCGCCCATACGCGGAGCGGCAGCAGAGCGGCGCCGGCAAGGCAGAGGGCACGGCGAGCCCAGCAGGAACGAAACATATCGGCTGGTTAGGCCAACGCGGACACCCGGGCTAGAGCCTGATGGGTTCTGGTAGCCGACGCGATCAGGCTCCACCTTTCTGTTTTGGCTAGCATGTCCATCGTGGTCGAGGATCGACCCGAAGCGATCATGCTCCAGATGGCGCGTCGAGGAACGCACCGGCCAGCCCGCGCGCGCGAACGCATCAGCGCGAACGCATCAGCGCGAACGCATCAGCGCGAACGCATCAGCGCGGACGCATCAGGCTGCTGCAATGCAGCACGGCGGAGCTGGCGCTTGCGGCAAAGGGCAGGTCCCCACAGTTTCGCCCCATGCAGGGCATGCCGACACTGACCACCCCAACGGCAGTCAATTCGGCCAGCAGGGATTTCCGCACCACCGCCCTGGTCATCGCTGCCGCCCTGTTCATGGAGCAGCTCGACGGCACGGTGCTCGCGACCGCGCTGCCGAGCATGGCACACAGCTTCGGCGTCGATCCGCTGCGCATGAGCGTCGCGCTGACCTCCTACCTGTTGAGCCTGGCCGTGTTCATCCCGGCCAGCGGCCGGGCCGCCGACAGGTTCGGCTCCCGCACCGTGTTCCGCAGCGCGATCGCAGTCTTCACCTTCGGCTCTATCCTGTGCGCGCAGTCGGGTTCGCTGCCCATGCTGGTGGCCAGCCGGGTAGTTCAGGGCATGGGGGGCGCGATGATGATGCCGGTCGGGCGACTGGTGCTGCTGCGCACGGTGCCCAAGGCCGAGCTGGTGCGTGCGATGAGCTGGGTGCTGGTGCCGGGGCTGATCGGCCCGGTCGTTGGGCCGCCGCTGGGCGGGTTCTTCGTCACCTATCTCAGCTGGCGCTGGATCTTCATCATCAACGTGCCGATCGGCATTGCCGGCTTCGTGCTGGCGGGCTTGGCCATCGAGCAGGTGCGCGAGGCCGTGCGCACGCCGTTCGACTGGGCCGGCTTCGCGCTGTCCGGCCTGTCCCTGGCCTGCCTGATGTTCGGCTTCGAGCTGGCCAGCCGGGGCGCCTCATCTCTGCCCGCCACCAACGCTCTCCTCGGCACCGGCCTGGTGTCGGGCACTCTCTACGTGCTGCACGCGCGCAGAGCCGAGCATCCCATCCTGAATTTGCGACTGATGCGCCTGCCCAGCTTCGGCATATCGGTCTGGGCCGGCGCGCTTACCCGCATCACCGGCGGGGCGCTGCCATTCCTGCTGCCGATGATGATGCAGCTGGGCTTCGGCGTTTCGGCCGCCGAGAGCGGGCTGATCACCCTGTCCAGTGCCGCAGGCGCCGTGCTGATGAAAGCCGCGGGCTCGCCGGTCCTCCGGCGCTGGGGATTTCGCAACACGCTCGTCTGGAATGGCCTGGCCGCGACGCTGCTGCTGATGTGCGCGGCACTGTTTCGCCCCGGCTGGCCGGTATGGCTGATCATGACCGTGATGTTCGTGGGCGGCTTCTTCCAGTCGTTGCAGTTTACCGCCTACAACACGGTCGCCTACGCCGAGATGCCGGTGGAGCTGATGAGTGCCGCAACCAGCTTCTACACCACCTTCCAGCAGCTCATGCTCAGTGCCGGGATCTGCACCGCCACCGTCGTGCTCGCGTCCTCCATCGCGCTGCAGGGGCACGCAAGCGCCGAGCTGTCGGATTTCTCCGTGACCTGGCTGGTGCTCGGCCTGATCACCCTGCTCGCCGTGCCGCTCTGTGCCCGGCTGTCGCCTGACGCCGGCGACGAGATGTCCGGCCGGCGCTGAACCGCGCCTACTCGGCCTTGCGGTGCCCGCGGCCGTGCTGCTCCTTGGTCAGCTCGGCGTTGCGGGCGGCGGCCTCCTTCTCCGCCTTGCCGGCGGTGGCGGCGCTGGTGCCCTCCTCGCCCGTGCCCTCCGCCACGGCGCGTGAGCGTGCGGGCATCGGCTCGCCCTTGCTGTGGGTCGGCTTGGGCGCCGAACCGCCTTCGGGCACAGGCGGATGCCCCGCATCGGCGCGCGCGCTCCCGGCCTGCTGGACCTCGTCCGCCTTCTGCGCCTTGGCCGAACGGGCGTGGCTGGTGTCGTTGTCGGACTTGGTCTTCTCGTGGGCCATCTCGGCGCTCCTGCGTGTGCAGCGCCAAGCGCCGCAATAGGGCCGCGGTTGCAGGCACGCTCATGGTAACGACAGCTAAGGGTGCGTTTCAAAACTTGGTCCGATGAGTCAGCTAGCGTGTGTTTGCGAGCACCGGAGCGGTTCGAAACGTGCTAGTCACGCCGCCGGCAGCCACACGCTGAAGGTCGCTCCGCCTCCTGCCTCGCTTTCCACCAGCAGCACGCCGCGGTGGCGGTTGACGATGTGCTTGACGATGGCAAGCCCCAGCCCGGTGCCGCCCACAGCACGCGACCGTCCGGTATCGACGCGGTAGAACCGCTCGGTCAGGCGCGGCAGATGCTGCCGCGCGATGCCCGCGCCGTCGTCGCACACCGAAAACACCTGGCCGGGCCGCGCCGGCCATTTTCCCCCTGGCTCGGCGGCTACCAGCGTCACCTGCACCACGCCCCCCTGCCTGCCGTATTTCAGCGCGTTGTCCAGCAGGTTCTGCGCCACCTGCTCCAACTGGTCGGCATCGCCCGGCACGCTCGGCAGAACGGGCGGCGGCACCCATACCAGCCGCACGCCGCGCTTGACGATGCTCAGCTGCAGCCCGGCCAGCACGCGTTCCACCAGGCCAGGCATGTCCACCTGGCCGGCCGGCGGCTGGTGCTCGGTGATCTCGATGCGAGACAGGCTCAGCAGGTCGTCGATCAGGCGGTTCATCCGCTCGGCCTGCTCGGCCATGATTTCCAAAAACCTCGCCTGCGCCGGCGGATCGTCGGCCGCCGGCCCGCGCAGCGTATCGATGAAGCCGATCAGGCTGGCCAAGGGGGTGCGCAGCTCGTGGCTGGCATTGGCCACGAAATCGGCCCGCATCCGCTCCACCGCCCGCTCTCGTGAGCGGTCCGACAGCACGGCCAGCACGCCCGTTCCACCGGCCAACGGCGTGTCCAGCGCCACCACCATCGCCTGCAGCTCGCGCGGCACCGGCACTGGAACGCGCATGTCGGCCAAAAACGGGTTCGCGTCAGGCCCGCCGGCCAGCGCGCGGTCGATGGCCGCGCGCAGCTGCGGATGACGCAGCACGGCCGGCAGATCGGCCCCGAAGGCCGCGCGCGCCGCGGCGTTGGCCCGCAGCACCGCCCGGTCCTGGCCAAGCACGATCAGCGGATCCGGCAGCCGCTCCACGATGGAGTTTTCTGCCCGCAGCAGCCGGTCCACCAGCGCGGTCCTCGCAGCCACCGCGTCGGTGAGCAGATGCAGCTCGCTCAGCATCGCCTGTCCCACGAAGCGCGGGCCTGGGCCGGGCGCGTGCCCGCTGCCGATCTGGCGCAGCAACGCTGCCAGCCTCCGCATGTCGCGCTTCCAAATCAGCGCCAGCCCTAATCCCAAACACGCCAGGACCGCGGCCAGGCCCACGATTGTCAGAGACAAGGTCAAGACGCCCTATCAAAGGCCAACCGGCCTCTGGACACCATGTCAGGAGCCTGGCGAGGACAAATCCGTGGGGGCAGGGCTGACCACGGTGGCGCCGCCCGCCTGCCCGATCTGGTAGATCGCCAGCGCACGGCGCACGTGGCCGTCCGGCAGCAGCACGAGCGCGCCGTCCACGCCCGAATACCCGTCCGGCTTGGTCAGTGCGCCGATGCTGAAATCGTCGTCCTCGGCCAGCGACCTGCCGATCAGCGTCGCGTCGAATGCGATGTCGGCGATGGGGGGCGGCCGGTCGCCATACTTACCCTGGAAGGCGTTGACGAAGCCGTCGCGCTGTGTCGCATCCGGCAACGCGTACCAGGCGCCTGCCAGCGAGCGCAGGCGGCTCGCCCCGGCGGCCCAGAAGGACGGGCCGAGGATGCGCACCTGCGGCGCCAGCACGTCGTAGTGCGGTAGCGACTCTGCCAGCCGACGAAGCTCGTCCCCGCGCTCGGCCAGGAGCAGCGTGTCGAACGGGGGCGGCTGCACCGGCTGCGCCGCCAGCACTGCGGCCTGCTGGCGGGACTCCGGGTCGGTCGATGCGCGCATCGCCTTGATACGGCCTTCCAGCTCGCTCGTGCGCGCCTCGTAGTCGGTCAAGGTTTTCAGGGCGGCCTCGGCGCCTGCCTGTTCGCCGCCGCTGCGCTGCACGTTGGGCGGGTCGAACCCGGCCAGCCCGGCAGCGTCCGCCAGCGCCGCCTGCATCGCGTCGCCGAACGCGCCTTCCGGCAGGAGCGCCGCCAGACGCTGCCGGCCCTCCTGGCGCGCCGCCGCCACCAGGCGGCTCACCTGCTGCGCCGGCGTCACGCCCAGCGGCCACACGCCGGGCACGGCAACGCCGGGGTCCGAGCTGAACGACAGCACAGGCACGCTGGCCGGCACCGCGACGGTCGCCACCGCCTGCGTCTCCTCGGCCGTCAGGGGGCCAAGGATCACCGGGTCGCCGGCAGCAATCGCAGCCCGTGCGGCATCGGCCGCGCGTGCGGGGTCGCCGCCGGTGTCGCGTATGTCGAGCGGCGGGCTGCCTGGCGCCGACGCAGCCAGGCCCGCCGCCTTCTGCATGGCGACGGCGATAGCGGCGTTGGGCCCGCTCAACGACAGCAGAAGCGCCATCCGGCGCGGGCCTTGCTGAGGCGGGGGCGGCGATGCGACGGTCAGCGGCGGTGCCGGTGCGCCCTCCTGCATCATCTGCCCGCAGGCGGAGAGCAGCAGCCCGCATGCGAGAACCCCCGATGACCGATAACGCCCCATTAGCCGACGAGACATGTCCACCCTCCGATCAGGCGCCGGTTTCCCTGGAAACCGGCCCCGACGCAGGCGGACTTGTGCTGGTTTCCACCCCCATCGGCAACCTTGGCGACATGACGGTTCGCGGCATCGAGGCGCTGCGGCAGGCCGATCTCATCCTGTGCGAGGACACCCGGCTGACCGCCAGGCTGCTGACCCATCACGGCATTGCCACCAGGACCGAGCCGTTGCATGACCATAACGAGGCGGCGCGGGTCCACGCCCTGCTGGCGCGGCTGGCGGGCGGCGCGCGCGTGGCCCTGGTTTCGGACGCAGGCACCCCGCTGGTCAGCGACCCCGGCTACCGACTGGTGCGGGCCGCGGTGGCTGCCGGACACCGGGTGAGCGCGATGCCGGGCGCCAACGCGGCGACGATGGCGCTGGTGCTCTCCGGCCTGCCGCCGCAGCCCTATCTGTTCCTGGGGTTTGCGGCGCCCAAGCAGGCGGCCAGGCGCGCGGGGTTCGCCCGGCTGCGCGCGGCCGAACGGGCAGGACTGTCGGCCACCCTGGTGTTCTACGAGGCGCCGCACCGGCTGGCCGAAACGCTGGCCGACATGGCGCAGGATTTCGGCGACCGCCCCGCCGCAGTAGCCCGCGAGCTGACCAAGCGCTTCGAGGAGGTAAGGCGCGGCACCCTACCCGAGCTGGCCGCCCACTACGCCGAGCACCCTGCCCGCGGCGAGATCACGCTGGTCGTAGGACCCGCGCCGGAGGAGCCGGAGCACGACCTGGACGCGCTTCTCCTCGCCTCGCTGCGCGTGCAAAGCGTGCGCGAAGCAGCCGGCGCCGTCGCCGAAGCGACCGGTCTACCCCGCCGCCAGGTCTACGCCCGCGCCCTGGAACTCAAGGAAAGTTCTGCCTTGTGAGCAATGTCATGCAGACTGGAACAGTCGGAATGACGAAATCGCTCGTCAAAACCAGAGCTAGACCGGTTGCACGTCCGCCTACTCGCGGACACTCAATGTGAAAGCGGTCTTGAATGGGTTGCGCTTGGGCCCATCACGGACGCGGCCCAATCCCGCCGGCTCGAGACATCCGAATGGGGCGCGAAACATCTCCCCTACGCTCCGGGGAACGGGTCGACGCCCAGCCGCGCCAGCGCGGCCCAGGCGGTCGGCGCCACATGCGGACGGCGATAGTACAGGAAATCCGGAGCGTGCGGGTCGAGCCCGGTGGACAGGCCGGTGGTCAACGTCGGCGTCGTGCACGCGTAGATCAGCCCGCCTGGCGAGGTCTGCGCCCGCAGCGTCGCCATCAGCCGCGCCGCCACGTCCGGCTGCCCCAGCCGCCTCGCAGTCAACGCGGTTATCGCCGTTCCCTCAAGCCAGATGCCGTCGCGGTCATCGTTGAAGTCGACCCCCCGCATCTCGCCTACGGGACCGTTCGCCGGCAGGCCGTGCCTGGCCAGTACCCATCGCATCGCATCGCGCCAGGCGGGTCGGGCATCCTGCGCCAAGAGCGGCCAGAGGTTGGCGTCAACCGCGGAGTGGTCGTTGAGCGTGCCGTCCGGCCGCAGCCCGGTCGCGAACCGCGCCTCCCCCGGCCGCCACATGCCCTCTACAAGGGCGCGCGCGTGGGCCGCCTGCTCGACGCGGCCGAGAGCCGTGAACGCGGCATAGAGATCCACATTATGCTCGGTGCTGACCCAGGTGAGGCGCTGGGGCTGCGGCTCGAAACCCAGAAAGCCGCCCTGGTAGCCGCGCGGACCACGCAGCGTTTCCAGCCAGTCCGCCGCGCGCAGCGCAGCCGGCCGATAGGCCTCGCCAAGGCCGACCCAGAGCAGCATGGCCCAGGCGAGCACGCCGGTGGCGGTGCCGGCCTGGTAGGCATCCTCCACCCATCGCCCGCCACCCGAATCCCACCAGCCTGGCAGCCTGCTCGCCCCGCCGGTTTCAGGTCCCGCCCGGTAGGCGTTGCGCAGCCGGCCATCGTGCCAGAAGCGGTCATGACCCTGTGCGTGCGCCAGAGCGTCGCCGATCCGCTGGGCGCCCGCCCTGTCCCCTGCGGCCAGCAGCGCCAGACCCGCCACGGCGTTGTCGTAGACGTAGGCGCATCCCGCCTGCGTCCGGTCGAAATCGCCGTCTCCCGCCACCTCATAGCTCTGCAGCAGCCCGGGGCCTGCCAGGGCGCGCACCCGTGCCGACAGCCCACCAGCCCAATCAGGCGAAAACGGCCCGGCCAGCGCGGACACGCCGGCTGCCGCCAACAGGCCACGCCGCGTCAGCTCCGGTCCCGTCGCCCCGCCACGGCTGTAGCCGGATGGTTTAGCCATTGGCATACCCCTTCAACTGACAAGCCCTTGGAGCAAGGACCGCAATGGTAGAGGATGCGCGTCGGGCGCCAGCAGCGCTGGACTCGTTTAGGACGCCAGCAGCGCTGGACCCAAATTGGACGCCAGCAGCGCTGGACCCAAGTTGGACGCCAGCAGCGCTGGCGGGCGCAGGCCTGGCCGCCATCATAGCCTCAATCCTGCTGCTGGACCGGCCGATCTCCGAGTGGGCGCACGGCCTGCACCGGCCGGCCTGGTGCGTGTGGCTGACCTGGATCGCCGACGCGCCGATACCCGCCGCGGTCACGATCCTGGCGTGCGCCGGCGTCGCGTGGCTGTGCGGATGGCGGCCAGGCAGTGCCGGCCGCCTGCTTCTTCTCGCGAGCCTGACCACGCTGGCTGCCGTCGAGGCCAAGGACGTGCTGAAACTCGCCTTCGGCCGTCCCTGGCCGGAGACCTGGGTGAACAACCCGTCCTGGATCGGCACCCGCACCTACGGCTTCTACCCCTTCCACGGCGGCCAGGGATGGGCGTCCTTCCCGTCGGGCCACACAACGGCCATCACCGCACCCTGCGCGGCCCTGTGGGCGCACACGAAACGAGGGCGGCCGGCGCTGGCGGCGCTGCCCTGCCTCGTCGCGGCCGGGCTGATCGGCGCGGATTTCCACTTCGTCAGCGACTGCCTTGCCGGGGCGTTCCTGGGCATCGCCTCGGCCGGTCTCGTCGGCCTGGCTACAGATAATGCTCGGCGAGCGGCCTGAAACCGTTGAACCCGGTGCTGGCGTAGGTGGTGACGTAGGCACCGGCGGCCAGTATCTCCACCCGGTCGCCGTCGCGCAGCGCCAGCGGCATGCGGTATGGCGCCTTTTCATAGAGGATGTCCGCGCTGTCGCAGGTTGGGCCGGCGATGATGACCGGGCCGTCCTCCGTCCCGTCATGCGGCGTGCGGAACTCGTACTGGGTCGCCTCGGCCTCGGTCTCGGACAGGCCGCCGAACTTGCCGATGTCGAGGTAGATCCAGCGGAGCGGGTCGTTCTTCAGGCGGTGGCTTGCGAGCACGACCTCGGTGCTGACCACGCCGGCATCGCCCACCATGTAGCGGCCGGGTTCGAGGAACATCTCCGGCGGATGATTGCCGAAGTGGAATCGCATCGCCCGGTCGATCCCCTGGGCGAAATTGCCGATAGCGGGGATCTCCTCCTGGTAGCGTGTCGGAAAGCCGCCGCCCAGGTTGATCATCCGCAGCTTGACGCCGGCCTGCTCCAGCTCGTCGAACAGCATCGCCACCTGGCCGATCGCGGCCTCGTGCGCCTCGGCGCTGGTCTGCTGGCTGCCGGCGTGGAACGAGAGGCCATACGGTTCCAGGCCAAGGTCGCGCGCGCGCAGCAGCAGCTCGCTCGCCAGCTCCATGCCGGCGCCGAACTTCCTGGCAAGCGGAAACACCGAGCCCACCGTGCCGACGGCAAGCCGGCAGAACACGCGCGCGCCAGGAGCGTTCTGCGCGATCTTCTCCAACTCCTCCCCGCTGTCGAACACGAACAGGTCGATCCCCGCCGCGGCGGCCCGCCGGATGGCGCCGGCCTTCTTGATCGTGTTGCCGAACGATATGCGATCGGTGGTGATGCCCGCCTGCATGCACAGCTCGATCTCCTCCCAGCTCGCCGCATCGAAGCGGCTGCCGAGCGCCTCCAGCCGCTCCAGCACCGGCTGGGCAGGATTGGCCTTGACCGCGTAGTAGATGTGGCCGTCCGGGAACGCCGCCCGCATCGCGGCAAAGTTCTCCTCGACACGATCGAGGTCGAGGACCAGGCAGGGCGTCGGGGGCTTCTCGGCCGCCAGAAATCTTGCAATCTTAGGTGTCACTCAAACGCCCTTCGCCGCATGTGGCGCCTGATTAGGGACGGCCGGCCAGCGGCGCAAGGCGCAGCCGGATCGCAACCACGGCGGCCCTGCCCACGTTCGAAGCGTAACATATTGAGGTTTCCGACAGGTTAATGGACGACATCAGCGCCGCCCAAGCTCCTATGCCGAAAGCGCGCGGCGACATGCTGAGCGCGGAGGCCGTAGCCCGCCGGCCGGATGCCGCCCGCCTGGGCCGCATGGCGCACACCCCGCTGGACATTCCCTGGTCCGGGTGGAAGCGCGTGATCGTGCGCACCGGGCGCGAGGTGATCACCGACCGCATATCGCTTTCGGCGGCGGGCTGCGCCTTCTACGCGACCCTGGCGCTGTTCCCCGCAATCTCGATGCTGGTCTCGATCTACGGCCTGGTGTTCGACCCCTCGACCGTCGGCCCACAGATGGAGCAGTTGCGCGGCCTGCTGCCGCCGAGCGCCTACCAGCTGATCGCCGACCGCGTGCAGCTCCTGGTCAGCAAGCCAGCCGGCACGCTCACCGTCAGCCTGGGCATCAGCATACTGGTGGCGCTGTGGTCGGCCGCGACCGGCACGAAATCCATACTCGGCGCGCTCAACCTCGCCTATGAGGAGCGCGAGGCGCGCAGCTTCATGCGCTTCCAGTTGACCGCCCTCGGCATGACCCTGGGCGGCATCCTAGCCGCGGTCATCGGGCTCGCCTCGCTGGTGCTGCTGCCGGTGCTGGAGGATTTCTTCCAGGTCACCGCCTACGCCGCCCTGATCGCACGCATCGGCAGCCTGGCGGCCCTTGTCGTCTTCGTCCTGCTGGCGCTTTCCCTGCTGTACCGGTTCGGGCCGTCCCGCCGCAGCGCCGCCTGGCGTTGGGTCACCCCCGGCTCGGTAGTCGCGACCGTGCTATGGCTGCTGGCATCCGCACTGTTCTCGTTCTACGTGCAGCACCTGGCGAGCTACGACGCCACCTACGGCCCGCTCGGCGCTGTCGTCGGCGTAATGATGTGGTTCTACGTCAGCGCGCTTGCCGTTCTGGTGGGCGCCGAGCTGAATGCCGAGCTGGAACTGCAGACCGTTCGCGACAGCACCGTTGGCGAGGAAAAGCCTATCGGCGCACGTGGCGCGTATGTCGCCGACCATGTTGCGCAGTAGGGTGCATGCGTCCCGTACGGGGTAGGGTATCTTCGGGCGCCTCTGCCACCTCGACAGGATCGTCGCCGCTCACCTGGGCCAGCGACACGTCCGCCACACCGCGGCTGACGATGCCCAGCCGCTCGGCGGCCGCGTGGCTCAGATCGATGCAGCGCACGCCATGCGACGGCTCACGGTCGTTGACCCTGACCACGACGGACCGCCCGGTCTGCTCGACGATCACCCGCACGTAGCTGCCCATCGGCAGGCTGTGATGGGCGGCGGTCAGCTTGGCCCCGTCGAACATCTCGCCGCTGGTGGTCCGCTTGCCCTCATGCACCCCGCCGTACCAGGTCGCCTGCCCGCTTTCCGTGTAGCCAGCCTCCTCCTGCACCGTCGCCAAGGCAGCGCCTGCCGCAAAGATGCCGCCGCATGCGACGAAGCATGACACGATACCGAAGGTGCGCAGCCGCATGAAGTCTCCTTTGTTTCAGGACGGTTCCGGGTCTTCAGGAAGAGTTCCAGACGTTACGGTCTGGTCGCAAACTCGTGATGCTGCCGCCTATTCAGACTACAGTGGCTCGTGTTGGCAAGCACAAATTTCATTGTGGCTGTTCTACGCTGCCTGCATCGACAGATCAGGCAATGCAGCCTGCCTCCTTTATGAACAGTTTATACCCGCGACAATGTTCAACATCGAAATGAGCACGTTGTGCTTGATGTCGGCCATCGGCAACTCTGGCGAGCTGCGTCCGACTGGCCACACAGGCGTGCCATATCTGCGACGAACCCATTATGTTCTAGCTCGCCCGCGGTCGCTCCGAGCGGGGAGGACGGACCGCTGAAACGACCACGAAAGCAGGCCTAAGAAGCCGGAATTGTTGGAAAGCCCTGCCGGGCGGATCGCCTCCCGCGCCGACCGGCACAAACCCCCGCGAGCTAGGCGGCGGCAGGGCGCCTGATGTGGCTGGTCTGCAACAGCAGGAGCGCGGGCAGGCTCAGCAGCACCGTCGCCGCGAAAAAAAGCGGATAGCCAAGCGCCTCCGCGGCGTAGCCGGACAGTCCGCCCAGCGTGTGGAACGCCAGGGCAGCCAACGCCGACAGCAACGCGTACTGGGTCGCGGTGTAGGAGGCTGAGCAGAGTGCGGAGATGAACGTCAGGAAAGCCATGTCCGCGCACGACATGGCAAAGTTCTCGCAGATCATCTTGGCGGTCAGCGCCCATTCCTGAGGGCCGGTCGCGATCAGCAGCGGGTAGAGGCCGAGAGAGGCCGCGCGCATCGCGCCGGTCAGCAGCAGCGCCGGCACGGTTCCCAGCCGGAGCACCATCCAGGCGCCGGCGCCGGCGCCGGCCAGCGTTCCGGCCCAGCCGTACAGGTTGGCGTTGGCGATGGCGTGCTGGCTGAAGCCCACGCCGTAGCGATAGAAGGCCGCGGCAGTGCCGTCGGCCAGAACACCGCCGACGCGGAAGAAGATCACGAAGGCGAGCACGGCTGCCGCACCGGGCCGTTCGAGGAAGTCTCGCAGCGGCGCAAAGAACGCCGCCTGCAGCCCGGCCCGCCAGCCCAGGCCGCGTATCTGGGTGGGGGCCGCGTCGGCATTGCGTGCAGCCAGCGTCACGCCCAGCCCCGCCGCCAGCAGCCCCGCCATGGTGAGCAGGGCCGTGTGCCAGCCCAGCACGCCCGACAGCCACAGCACGCCGGAGGTCGAGGTGATCATCGCACCCCTGTAGCCCCAGATGTAGGCGGCCAGTGCGGTACCCTGCATGCGCTCGGAAAAGCTTTCGATCCGCCACGCGTCGATCAGGACGTCCTGGCTGGCCGAGAAGAACGCCATCGTCAGCCCGGCAGCGGCGGTCAAGCCGGGGTTGCTGCCGGGCCGGCTGAGCGCCAGGCAGGCGGCGGCGGCGGCAAGCAGCGGCTGCACGATCAGCAGCCAGCCGCGCCGCCGACCGAGTGCCCGCAGCCTGCCAGGCGGGGATCGGTCGAACAGTCCGGACCACAGGAACTTCAGCGTGTAGGGCAGCCCGAGCCAGGCCGTCATGCCGATTGCATGCACCGAAAGGCCGTAGGTGGTGAACCACAGCTGCAGGGTGAACGCGGTCAGCGACAGCGGCAGCCCGCTGAGGAAGCCGAACGCCCCCATGGGCCAGAGCAGGCGGGACTCGTGGGTCATTGGCTCAGCCTAGAGCATGACCGCTTCGGGTTGATCCTCAACCGCGATGAACATGCTCGCCAAAACAAGGAGCTAGTGTCCTGAATATGAAGTTCGCCGTTGCGTCGGTCCGAGGGGCTTTGTCAGGGTTTGCAGCTTTTGAGCGAGTGGGTGTTAGCGGTGCGGCAGCGATGCATCATCGAGCTGACGCCAGCCGAACTCGGCGGATTGCGCGGGTTTGGCGGCGCGCCGGACGACGGCGCAAGCCCTTGGATTGCGTGCCCGGATCGTGTTGGCGAGTGCCACGGGTCGTCAGCACGAGCAGGTTGCAGCGGCGCTGATTGCAACCCGACAACGGTTCGTAAGTGGCGCTGCCGCTTCATCGAACGGCGTGTTGATGGCCTGCTCGACGAACCGCAATCGGGTGCGCCACCAACCGGCTCGGTCCTGGCTCGAAGAGCAAATTGCCACGTCGGCGCCCCGTCTGTGTGGCACGCCCTAGCCGGTGGCACTGCCCTAGCCGGTTGCCTTGTCGAGCTCACGCAGAACCGCCTCTCCCATCACGCCAGTACCCACGCGGGCGGCTCCCGGTGCCATGATGTCAGGAGTTCGCAGACCGTTGCACAGTACGCGCACGACGGCGCGTTCGATTTCGATCGCAACGTCTTCCATGTCAAAGGAATGCCGCAGCAGCAGGGCGAAGCTCAGTATCTGTGCGAGAGGATTGGCGGTGCCGCGGCCTGCAATGTCGGGGGCGCTGCCATGGATCGGCTCGTAAAGCGCATGACGCTTGCCGTCGATCACGGCGCCCAGAGTTGCCGAAGGAAGCATGCCGAGGCTGCCCGTCAACATCGCTGCCAGGTCGGACAGCAAATCGCCAAACAGGTTCGTGGTCACGATCACGTCGAACTGCAAAGGCGTTCGCACCAGTTGCATGGCGCAATTATCGGCGAACATGTGTGTCAGGGCTATGTCTGGGTACTCGGCATCGCGCAGAGCCGTCATCGTCTGGCGCCAGAGCAAGCCGCTTTCCATGACGTTGGATTTTTCGACACTGACCACTCGCTTCTGGCGGCGTGAAGCGAGGTCGAACGCCACGCGGCCCACACGCTCGATCTCCTGCGTCGTGTAGACCTCGGTGTTGAACGCGCGCCTGCCACCCGGTATCGTTTCGATACCGCGCGGCTCGCCGAAGTAGATGCCGCCGGTGCTCTCGCGCACAATCATCAAGTCCAGACCACGCACGATCTCAGGCTTCAAAGTGCTGGCGCTGACCAGCGGGTCGTAGACAATGGCAGGCCGAAGATTGGCAAACAGGCCGAGCTCGCGACGCAGACCCAGTATCGCGATCTCCGGGCGCATATCGAAGCCAAGATGGTCCCAGACCGGTCCCCCGACCGCGCCGAACAGAACGGCGTCCGCCTGCTTGGCCAGCGCGACCGTACTGTCGGCCAACGGCGTGCCCCGTGCGTCGATGGAGGCGCCGCCGACCAGGTCCTCCTCTATCTCGAAGGTAACATCACGGCGTCGCTCCATCCAGTCGATCACGCGCTTGACCTCGCGCATCACCTCAGGACCGATGCCGTCTCCTGGTAGCACGAGCAACTTCTTGCGCTCGGAACTCTTGCCGGTCATCGTTCCTCCGTTCAAACGAGCGCGATGGCGGGCATCCAGGGTTGTTCCTGCTGCGCACGAGCCTCAAACGCGTCGATCGCTGGCCCGCGCTGCATGGTCTGACCGATTTCGTCCAATCCTTCCAGCAACATCTTTCGCAGCAGGGGCGCCACGGCAAAAAATATCTCCTCGCCATTCGGCCGCACTACTACCCGGCGTTGCAGATCCACGGTGATGCGCGCGTTCGCGCCCAAGCGCGCATCCTCCATCAACGCATCGCACATCGCGCGCGGCAAGGTGATGGGCAATACGCCGTTCTTGAAACAGTTGGTGTGGAAGATGTCGGCGAAATCGGGCGCGATAACGCAGCGTATGCCGAAATCCAGCAACGCCCAGGGTGCATGCTCGCGCGAAGAACCGCAGCCGAAATTCTCATGCGCGATCAGGATTTCTGCACTCCTATACTGCGCCTGATTAAGCACGAAATCCGGTCTCTCCGCGCCGCTGGCGTCAAAGCGCAGCGTGTCGAAGAGATGGTCGCCCAGACCGGTCCGCTTGATCGTCTTTAGAAAGCGTGCCGGAATGATCTTGTCGGTATCGACGTTTGCCATCGGCAGCGGGGCCGCAACGCCGGTCAGCGTGGTGAACGCGCGCATCACATCATCGTCCGCACATCAGTCAACCGTCCGGTCACCGCAGCAGCAGCAGCCATCGCCGGCGAGAGCAGATGCGTGCGCCCGCCGGGACCCTGACGGCCTTCGAAGTTGCGGTTCGACGTGCTGGCGCAGCGTTGGCCCGCCGTCAGCCTGTCCGGATTCATGCCGAGACACATCGAACAGCCAGGCTCGCGCCACTCAAACCCGGCTTGCATCAGCACGCGGTCGAGTCCTTCGGCCTCGGCAGCAAGCTTCACCACGCCGGAGCCGGGAACGACCATCGCCCGCACCCCGGCCGCCACGTGCCGGCCGCGAACCACGTTGGCAGCAGCACGAATGTCCTCTATGCGGGCGTTGGTGCAGCTGCCGATGAACACCACGTCGATCGGGATCTCCGATAGAACCTGCCCTGGCGACAGCGCCATGTACTCGAGCATTCGTACCATGTCCGCGCGCTTGGCCTCATCAGCAACCAACGCCGGATCAGGCACGATACCGTCGATCGGCGCCACCGCTTCGGGGCTGGTGCCCCAACTCACCATCGGCACGATCTCTCCCGCATCCATCACGACGGTCTTGTCATAGACCGCACCGTCGTCGGAGGCGAGCGTGCGCCAATAGGCGACCGCGCGGTCAAACGCCTCGCCAGCCGGCGCGTACGGGCGACCACGCACGTAGTCGAAAGTCACGTCGTCGGGCGCGATCATGCCGGCGCGCGCACCCGCTTCGATCGACATGTTGCAGACCGTCAGGCGCCCCGCCATGTCGAGCGACCGTATCGCCGAACCGGCGTATTCGATGACGTGCCCCGTCCCGCCGGCGGTGCCGATGCGTCCGATGATCGCGAGCACGACGTCCTTGGCCGTGACACCGGGTGCGAGCGCGCCGTCGACCTGCACGCGCATGTTCTTCGCCGGGCGCTGCAGCAGGGTCTGCGTGGCCAGCACGTGCTCCACCTCGGACGTGCCAATCCCGAAGGCGAGCGCACCGAGCGCACCGTGGGTGGAGGTGTGCGAATCCCCGCACACGATGGTCATCCCTGGCAGCGAGATGCCCTGCTCGGGCCCCATGATGTGCACGATGCCCTGCCGCGCATCAAGCAGCGGAAAGTAGGGCACGCCGAACTCCGCCACGTTGCGTTCCAGCGTTTCGATCTGCAGCCGGCTCTCAGGCTCGGTGATGCCTGCACGGCGGTCCGAAGTCGGAACGTTATGGTCGGTGACGGCGATGGTGGCGTCCGGACGGCGTACGCGGCGGCCGGCCAGTCGCAAGCCCTCGAAGGCTTGCGGAGAGGTGACTTCGTGCACGAGATGGCGGTCGATGTATAGAACGCAGGTGCCGTCGTCCAGCCGCTCGACGACGTGGGCGTCCCAGACTTTGTCGAAGAGGGTAAGGGGCATGTGCGGCTCCGGGTGAAAGGAAGGTTAGGGACTTTGCCCGCTGGACTCCCACCAAGGCAGGACTTTGGTTGCGTTTTGATAACAACAGGAAGATGAGGGCCACCCGGGTCTGTGGCACAGAGCCAGTCAGCCGCTCATCCTCCTACCCCTAACAGGTTCTAGACCGGTTTGACGCAGCGTGTCGGCATGGAGACGGACGCCAAACCGGTCCAGCTCTTGTTTTGACGGGCAATTTCGTCACTCCGACCTTTCCGGTCTGCTTGACATTGCTCCAAGGACTTGTCCTTAGCGGGCTTGCCGGCGGTTCGCCATCGGTTCAAAAAACGACGGCAAGGGGACAGAGCCCTGGCCTTGCCTACTCCGCAGCCGCCACATCCCGCGCCTTCTCGGCAATGCGCGCCGACTTGCCCCGGCGGCCGCGCAGGTAATACAGCTTGGCCCGACGCACGTCGCCGCGGCGAACCACCTCGATTGCGGCGATCTGCGGCGAGTACAACGGGAACACCCGCTCCACGCCCTCGCCATAGCTTATCTTGCGCACGGTGAAATTACTGTTCAGCCCGCGGTTGCTGCGCGCGATGCACACGCCTTCGTAGGCCTGCACGCGCGTGCGTTCGCCTTCCACCACCTTGACCGACACCTTGAGCGTGTCGCCCGGCGCAAACGCCGGAACCGCGCGGGAGGCGCTGAGGCGGGCCACCTCTTCCGCCTCGAAAGTCTGCAGGATGTTCATGGGACTGATCCTTCGTCTTGACGATGTGATTACGGCGCGGCGGCGGCTGAGGCAATCGGCCCGGGCGCTCCGCGTGAACGCTGGTTCCGCACGTATCCTGCCCAAAGATCGGGCCGGCGATCCCGAGTGACCCGCTCGGCCTCAGCCTGCCGCCAGGCGCGTATGGCGGCGTGGTTGCCTGACAGCAGCACCGGCGGCACGGCCTGCCCGCACCAATCAGCGGGTCGGGTGTAATGCGGATACTCGAGCAGGCCAGCAGAAAAACTTTCCTCCACCGCGCTGTCGGCGGCCCCCATCACGCCCGGCAACAGGCGCACGGCGGCGTCCAGCAGCACCATGGCGGGCAGCTCGCCGCCGGCGAGCACGTAGTCGCCGACGCTGATTTCCTGCGCCCCGCTCGCCTCGATCGCGCGCTGGTCCACGCCCTCGTAGCGGCCGCAGAACAGGATCACGCCAGGCCCTGCAGCAAACCCCGTCACGTCAGCCTGGCTCAGGGTCCTGCCGCGCGGCGTCAGGTAGATGGTTGGGCGTCCGTCCTGTGCATGGGCCAGCGCGGCGCAGACCACGTCCGGGCGCATCACCATGCCTGCGCCGCCGCCGAACGGCGTGTCGTCCACACGGCCGTGCCGGTCGGTGGCGTAATCGCGTATGTCGCGCGCCTCCAGCGACCACAGACCAGCTTCCAGCGCACGGCCGGCGATCGCCTGGCCGAGCGGCCCTGGAAACATGGCCGGAAACAGGGACAGCACGGTCGCCCGCCAGCTCATCGGGCCATCTCGCGCATTTCGATCTCGTCGGGCGGCACGATGGTGATGCTGCCGGAAGCGACGTCAACGTCCGGCACGGCACGTCGCGTGAACGGCACGATCACCGGGGGAAGCGTGATCCGCTCGATCTCCAGGCTGGTGCCCGCGCCGTAATCGTGCACGGCGGTGACCTGACCCAGACGTGCTCCTGTGGCATCGCGCGCCTCCAGACCGACGAGATCGGCCAGGTAAAAGTCCTCGCCCTCCGGCGCCGGCAGGCGGTCACGGTCAACATGCAGTTTCAGGTTCACCAGGCGCTCGGCCGCGGTTCTGTCGGCCAGCGGCTTGCCGTCCGCATCGCGCAACTCGGCCACGCCCTCGCCGCGCCAAGCCAGCGTCCAGGCGCGGCCGCGGTCGTCCAGCAACGGGTTGTAGCGGGCCAAATCGGCCGGCTCTGCGGTGTAGCTGTGCACGTGCACCAGACCACGCACGCCGTGCGGCCGGCCGACCACGCCCATCAGAATGCGCGGATTGGGCATCTAGCCCGCAGCTGCTGCCGCGGCCTTCGCACGGTCCTGCGCCTTCTTCTTCGGCAGGGACTGCTTGGGCTGCTCGGCATAGGCGCGCTTGGCCATCAGGCCGGCATTGCCCAGGAACTTGGCAACACGGTCGGTCGCCACGGCGCCCTCGCCCAGCCAGTGCTTGATGCGCTCCCCGAACAGGCGGATGCGCTCCTCGTGCTCGGCCGGCAGCATCGGGTTGTAGCTGCCCACCTTCTCGATGAAGCGCCCGTCGCGCGGGCTACGGCTGTCGGCGATGACGATGTGGTAATAAGGACGCTTCTTGGCGCCAGCACGGGCAAGGCGAATTTTCAAGCTCATTATCGGGTTCCCGTTGTCAGGTTTGTGTTGTCGTAACGCTAGTAACCGCGCGGCCGCTGCTGGCTCATGCCTTTCGGCATCAGCGCGCCGATGCCCTGGCGCATCAGACCCTTCTGGCCCAATTTGCCCATGCGCTTCATCATCGTCGCCATATCGTCGAACTGCTTGAGCAGTTTGTTGATCTCCTGAACGCTGGTGCCCGAGCCTGCGGCGATGCGCTTCTTGCGGCTCGCCTTGATGATCTCCGGCGTGCGCCGTTCCTTCACCGTCATCGAGCCGATGATCGCCTGCTGGCGCTTAAATACGGTGGTGTCGATGTTGGCGTCTTGGATCTTCTGCTTCATCTGGCCCATACCGGGCAGCATGCCGACGATGGAGCTGATGGAGCCCATCTTGCTGATCTGCTTCAACTGAGCCGCATAATCCTCCAGCGTGAACGCGCCGCGCATCATCCGCTTGGCGAGTTTTTCGGCCTCGTCCTGGTCGATCGTCTCGGAGGCGCGCTCCACCAGGCCCACGATGTCGCCCAACCCGAGAATGCGGCCGGCCACACGTTCCGGATGGAATTCCTCCAGCGCGTCGATCTTCTCGCCCGAGCCGGAAAACTTGATCGGCGCGCCGGTCACGTGGCGCATGGAGAGGGCCGCGCCGCCGCGCGCATCGCCGTCCATGCGCGTCAGCACGATGCCGGTCACGCCGACCGTCTCGTTGAACGCGCGCGCGGTCTGCACCGCGTCCTGGCCGGTCATCGCATCGACCACCAGCAGCGTTTCGACCGGGTTCGTCGCCTCGCGTATCTCACGGACCTCGTTCATCAGCGCCTGGTCGATCGACAGCCGTCCTGCCGTGTCCAGAATGACCACGTCGAAGCCTTCGCGCCGGCCGGCCTCCATCGCGCGACGGGCGATCTGCACAGGGGTCTGGCCCGCGACGATGGGCAGGCTGGCCACCCCGGCGCGCTCGGCCAATTGCGCCAGCTGAAGCTGGGCCGCAGGCCGCTGCGTATCGAGGCTGGCGAGCAGCACGCGCTTCTTCTCGCGCGCGGTCAGGCGAAGCGCGAGCTTGCCGGACGTCGTGGTCTTGCCGGAGCCCTGCAGCCCGACCATCAGGATCGGCACCGGCGGGGCCGCGGCGAAGTTCAGCGGAACCGCTCCTGCGCCGCCAAGCGCCTCGACCAGCGCGTCGTTGACGATCTTGGCCACCTGCTGTCCCGGTGACACGGCAGACAATACTTCGGCCCCTATGGCGCGCTCGCGCACCCGGGCGACAAAATCCTTCACCACCGGCAACGCCACGTCGGCGTCCAGCATGGCCAGGCGCACTTCGCGAAGCGCCTCGGTCACGTCTGCTTCGCTCAGCGACCCGCGTTTGCGAAGCCCGTCGAAAATGCCGGTGAACTTGTCCGACAGCGCGTCGAACATCGATTGCTCCTCCAAAACGGCTCGCGCCGCTGCGCGAACACTCGCGGAGCGGCGTATCCCCCGCATAGGGCGGGGACCGGGAAACGCTCGGCTTCCGGGAGGTCGCTCTGTGAGCCTTTGCCGCAGAAGAATCAAGCCAGAAATCGCCTGGCAGGACGACGCCGCGAGCCCCTCAGCGCGTGAGGGTGAAGGCGTAAATGCGGCCGGTGCCGGCGACGTAGAAGTGCCGGTCCGCGGCCAGGATCGTCTCGAAATGGCGCAGCCCGGTCATCGACTGGCCGCCGCCATCGAACACCGTTCGGCCGTCCAAGGCATCGAAACCGTGCAGCTTTCCATCGCCCTGGGCACCGACTACCCACACAAGCGGGTCTGCGCTCCCGTCCGACGTCGTGACGATCGGGGCGCCGGCGCCTGACAGCTTGGCGCACCATGCTTCCGCAGGCTTCGCCGCTTGGGACGAAAGCCTCAGCATGCTCAGGCTGCTGCCGCGGCATACCGGGCCGTCGGCGTTGCGGAACGCGACCATCGTGGCGGCGGGGGTTTGCAGCACGGCCGGCGCGGTGATCACCTGGCCGTTCGAAACCGGCACCACGGCGAGCGCGCCGCCGATGCCACCCAGCCTGGCGGCATCGGCAAGGTAGGCGTTGCCGTCCTTGCCGAACGCCATCACCCGGGCCGCTGCCCCTGCTGCGTCAGGCACGCTGAGCGGCACGGCGCCGGTGCCGCCCAGATCGACATCCTGGTCGTCGAGCTCGCGCCAGTTGGCCGGCGTAAGATAATCGGCCGGTGCGCTCGAGCGGGCCAGGCCGGCACGCAGCCGGATGATGCTTTCGCCGTCGCTCCACCCCTCGGCACCCGTCGTGTTGCCTGTCGTGACGTAGATCGAGCTGCCATCCGATGATGCCCCGCCCGGCGCCCAGATGCCGCCCTGCTCGGCTCGCGTGGCCCAGTGTCCGGTGATCGCCGGGCGGCCCGCAAAGTCGACCTGCACCACCATGCCGCGGTAGTGCCCGCAATCGCCCCACCGGCCGCCATAGGTGATGAACAGCTTGCCGCCCTGCAGCAGCAGCGCGCCGCGCTGGCCCTGAACGGTCGAATCGAACGGCACGCCCTGCGCCTGGAGGGCGGCCTGCATGTCGAGCGGCCATCCAGGCCTGACGGCGCCGGTCTGCGCCGACACCGCATAGATCATGTGCCTGACGCCGCCCGGCGCCTCGTCGGTCACCGCGTCGAGGTAGATGGTTCCGCTCTCCGCATCGATGGCCGGCGTGCCGGTTATCCCTTCCTGCTCGATGTTGCCGCAGCCGAGCGCGCTCAGCGGCGCGGGCCTGGGCAGCCGCGTCCGCCAGACCGGCGTACCGCGCTCGGCATCGAGCGCTTCGACGGTATTGGCCTCGGTCGCCACGATAACCCGCCCGGCTTCGCCCGAAGCCTGCCAGAACAGCGGCTGGGCATAGACGCTGCCGCTCACCCGCCCGTCGAAACCGGCATCGAGGTGCAGGCCGCCCGCCGCCGCCGCCGTAAGCCCCGGCACGACGTAGGCGCCGTGACGGTCGTTGCCGTTGTGGTAGGTGGTGACGCTCTGCGCCGATGCCGCGCCGGCAGCCAGCCATGCTGCGATGGCCAGACAGCCTCCGATCCGCTTCATCCCATGCTCCCGCGCGCGAGTATGGCATCCGAACTGGCATGGCGGCCGACGCAGTCAAGCAGCACCATCCCGTCCAGCAACGCGATCAGGGCGCACGCCTCCGTCTTGCGCGCAGCCTCGTCGGGCAAGTCGAGCCGCTGGCTGATCATCAGCACGAAAGCGTCTGCAATCTGTCCCGCCACCGCCTTGAACGGTTGCAGGTCCCGTGCCGCCAGCGCCGACAATTCGAGCCAGAGCCGCATGTATGGGCGAAGTTCCGGCCCGCGCAGCAACGGCGCCAGTTGCCGCAACAGCGCATCGGGCGGCAAGGCGGACGCCTGACCGACGGCGCCCGCCAGCAACGCCGACAGCCTGGCAGAGACGGTCCGCATCGCGCTCACGACGATCTCGTCCTTGTCGGCAAAATAATACAGAAGCATGCGGTCGCTGGTGCCGGCAGCCGCGGCCAGGGCGCGAAGGCTGGACGGCGCCAGGCCGTGGCTGAGCATGTGGTCGGCGATACGGTCCAGCGCCGCATCCCGCCTGGTTTTGCGAACGCTCATGCGATTTTTGTAGCAGCTATTACACCACCTCTGTTATGTAGCGCCCATTACAAAGGAGCGAGACCATGTCCAGCGCAGCCGACCTGCCGTATCGCCACATGATCCGCGTCGCAAGCGCGCCCCTGCTCGGGTTGAGCGTCGTCCTCTGGGGGCTGGGCGTTCTGGCCATACGGTTCGGCGCCCCACTCGGCCTGTTTGCACCGACACCCCTGGCCATCCTCTTCCTGGCGACGGTGCCGTTGGCCTGGAGCACCGTCAATTTTGCGGCACGGCTCACCGGCCGCCGGCTTGCCAGCCTGACCGCAGCGGCACAGGCGTCGATGCCAGCGCTGCTCCTCGACGGTTTGGCGATCGCCTGGGCGCCCGGCCTGTATGGGGTGGATGCCCAGCCGGTGCTGGCACACATCGGGGCCTGGCTGCTGTGGTTTGTCGGCATCTGCCTGGCCGTGGCACTGCTATGGGACGCGCGACTCGCCACCCGCGCCGCCTGACCTCGGAGCAAGTCCATGCGCCTCTACCGCCTGCCCAAGCACACCGGGTTCGACGACCTCACCCTGACCCATGCCGACCTGCCGCCTGTCGGCCGTGGCCAGGTGCTGGTGCGCATGCGCGCTGCCAGCCTCAACTTCCGTGACCTGTCGGTAGCGACAGGCAAATACATGCTGAGCGCGCTGCCGCCCGACCTGGTGCCGCTATCGGACGGGGCGGGCGAGGTGATCGAGACCGGGGCGGGCGTCTCGCGCGTCAAGGCCGGCGACAGGGTAGCCGGCATCTTCATGCAGAGCTGGCTCGGCGGCGAGATGGAGCCGTCGCACGGCCAGTCGGCGCTGGGCGGCGCCGTGGACGGCGTGCTGGCCGAGTACGTCGTCTTCGACGAGCATGGCCTGGTCCACATCCCCGAACACCTGTCCTACGAGCAGGCGGCGACGTTGCCCTGCGCGGCCGTCACCGCCTGGAACGCCCTGTTCGGCCTGCACCCTCTCCAGCCGGGCCAGACGGTGCTGATCCTCGGCACGGGCGGCGTCTCCATCTTCGCGCTGCAATTCGCCCACGCGGCCGGCGCGCGGGTGATCGCCACCTCGTCCAGCGACGAGAAGCTGGAGCGTGTGCGGGCCATGGGCGCCTCGGACGGCATCAACTACAAGGCCGAGCCGGAATGGCAGAACGCGGTCCGCGCGCTCACCGCGGGCCGCGGCGTGGACCACGTGGTCGAGGTAGGCGGCCCTGGCACGCTCGCCCGTTCGCTGGGCGCCGTGCGCGGCGGCGGCGTGGTCACGCTGATCGGCGTGCTGACTCGCGGGCAGATCGACCCGCTGGCGATCTTCGGCTCAGGCGGGATCGTTCGGCCGATCTATGTCGGCTCGCGCCAGATGTTCGAAGCGATGAACCGCGCGATCACTCTGCACCGTATCGAGCCGGTGATCGACCGGGTCTTCGCCTTCGATGAGGTGAAGGAAGCTTACCGGCACCTCAAAGGGGCGACACATGTCGGCAAGGTGGTCATCCGAATCGACTGAACGAGGTCCGTCCCAAGAAGCCCCGCTGTAGCAGCTACAGCGCTGTAACCCGTGTCCTGCTGGTTCCCCCAGTTCTGGTCCTCCAGGACAATTACGGGCAAACACGGCCGGCATGATCCTGCGTCCATCCGCCGGCTGAGCGATGCAGACGGCTACCTCCACCGAACTGATCGCCGTGATCGTCGCCGTGACAGGCGGCGACCCTCGCGTGCTGACCATCTCGAACGCGTCGGCTCTGCCCTCGGGATCGTTCGAGAGCGGCCATCGCTCGCTGCAGGCGGGCCTGCGCAGTTGGGTGGAACGGCAGACCCACCAGCCGCTGGGCTATGTCGAGCAGCTCTACACCTTTGCAGATAGCGACCGAGGGCTGGAGGAAGCTGGCCGATCCATCTCCGTCAGCTACCTGGGCCTCACCCGTGAGGCGCAGGTGACAGGGCAGGAGGCCGGCTGGCAAAGCTGGTACCGGTATTTCCCGTGGGAGGATCACCGCGCCGGCGCGCCGTCGATGATCGGCGCGCAGATCGCGCCCGCGCTGCTGGAATGGGCGTCCAGCGCCGTGCGGCGGCAGCGCGCTGCGATCACCTTCGGCCTCGATGGCCGCGCCTGGAACGAAGAGCTGGTCCTGCAGCGTTACGAGCTGCTCTACGAAGCCGGCCTGGTCGCAGAATGGCAGCGCCGCCACGCAAGCTGCGCAGAGCACAGGGTGTTGCCTGGCGAGGGCATGGCGCTGGACCACCGGCGCATCCTGGCCACCGGCATCGCCCGCCTGCGCACGAAGATCAAGTACCGCCCGGTGTTCTTCGAGCTGATGCCTGAGAGCTTCACCCTGCTGAAACTGCAGCGGACGGTCGAGGCTCTGGCCGGCCGACCGCTGCACAAACAGAATTTCCGCCGGTTGATCGACGCCCAGAAACTGGTCGAGGAGACCGGTGCGGTTACCACCGAAACGGGTGGGCGGCCTGCCAAGCTGTTTCGCTTCCGCGGCGATGTTCAGGACGAGCGGGCCATCGCAGGAACCAAGCTGCCGCTCCTGCGGAGTTGACAACCCTTACGTTGCGCGGTTGTCATCTTGAACTCCCTTATGCTCATACCCAGCATAAGAGCGTTGGCGAAAAGCTTGTTACCGCACCGCGTTCAACCAACTAATGCTCGTTAAGAGCATAATGGTTCGGTCGAGCTGGCCGTTCAGGAGCGTTCCCCATGTCTTCCGCCGCCGCCCTCTATCAACGCGTTCAGCGTGTCATCCCGCCGATCGAGTGGCCGGTCTTCGCGCCGGACATCGACGCCATCCTGCAGCTCAAGCGCGAGCGCAACGCGGTCATCCTGGCGCACAACTACATGACCCCGGAGATCTTCCACTGCGTCAGCGACATCGTGGGCGACAGCCTGCTGCTGGCGCGCGAGGCGCAGCGTGTGGATGCCGACGTGATCGTGATGGCGGGCGTCCACTTCATGGCCGAAACGGCCAAGCTGATGAACCCCGACAAGACGGTGCTGATCCCCGACCTGCGCGCTGGCTGCTCGCTGGCCGAGTCCATCACTGCGGCCGACGTGCGGCTGCTGCGGCAGCGTTATCCCGGCCGGCCGGTGATCACCTACGTCAACACTTCGGCCGAGGTGAAGGCGGAGAGCGACATCTGCTGCACGTCCGGCAACGCGCGCCGCGTGGTCGAGTCTCTCGGCGTTCCAGAAGTGATCATGATTCCCGACCAGTACCTGGCCGCCAACGTGGCGCGGGAGACCGGTGTGAAGATCATCTCCTGGGCCGGCTCATGCGAGGTGCATGAGCGGTTCACCCCCGCCCAGATACGCGAGCTGCGGGCGGAAAACCCTGGCGTGATCGTGCTCGCCCACCCCGAATGCCCGCCCGAGGTGGTGGACGAGGCCGATTTCGCCGGCTCCACCGCGGCGATGGCCGATTACGTGGCCGACCACCAGCCAGGCCGAGTGGTGCTGATTACCGAGTGCTCGATGGCAGACAACATTGCCGTGCTGCACCCCAAGGTGGATTTCGTGCGGCCGTGCAACCTGTGCCCGCACATGAAGCGCATCACCCTGCCCGGCCTGCGCCGGTCGCTGGAGACGCTGACGCACGAGGTCACCATCGACCCCGCCGTGGCCGGCCGGGCGCGCCAGGCGGTCGAGCGCATGCTCGCCGTCCGTTAGGAGTAGCCGATGTCCATTCACAGCACGCTGCCGGCCGACAACTGTCCGATCATCATCGGCGGCGGCCTTGCAGGCCTGATGGCCGCGCTTCACCTGGCGCCGGAGCCGGTACTGGTGCTGTCGCGCGCCCCGCTGGGCGAGCAGGCGGCCAGCGCCTGGGCGCAGGGCGGGCTGGCCGTCGCGATCGGGGCGGACGACAGCGTCGATCTTCATCTGGCCGACACGCTGGCCGCAGGCGACGGGCTGTGCGACGCGGCGGTGGCGCGCCGGATCGTGCAGGCCGGCCCCGCTTTGGTCGATGAACTGCTGGCGCTCGGCGCGCGGTTCGACCGGACTCCGGACGGCGCCGTCCGCCTCGGCCTCGAAGCCGGGCACGGGCGGCGGCGCATCGTGCATGCGGCCGGCGACGGCAGCGGGCGCGAAATCCTGCGCACGGTCATCAGGGCGGTCCGGCGCACGCCGTCGATCACGGTGTGGGAAGGCCTATCGGCAACCCGGCTGGTGTTGCGCGACGCGGCGATTGCCGGCGTGCTGGCGCATGCGGCGGGCCAGGGAAGCCCGCGCGTGCTGCGCAGCAGCCGCGTGGTGATCGCGACCGGGGGCTTGGGCGGCCTGTACGAGCACACCACCAACCCGTCCGGCGCGTTGGGGCAGGGACTGATGCTGGCCGCCCGGGCCGGTGCGGCACTCGCCGATCTGGAGTTCGTGCAATTCCATCCGACGGCCTTGGATGTCGGGCTCGATCCGATGCCGCTGGTCAGCGAGGCGGTGCGCGGCGAGGGCGCCACCCTGATCGACGAGGCTGGCGTGCGGTTCATGCTGGGCCAGGGGCGGGCGGAGCTGGAGCCGCGCGACGTGGTCAGCCGGGCGGTGTGGGCGCGCATGCAGCAGGGACACCGCGTGTTCCTCGACGCGCGCGCGGCGCTCGGCACGCGCTTCGCCGCGCATTTTCCCGCCATCCACGCGGCCTGCGCCGCTGCCGGCATCGACCCGGCAATCGACCCCATACCGATCCGTCCGGCCGCGCACTACCATATGGGCGGCATCGCGGTGGATGCGTATGGCCGGTCGACCGTACCGGGGCTGTGGGCGTGCGGCGAGGCCGCCTGCACAGGGCTCCACGGCGCCAACCGTCTGGCCAGCAACTCGCTGCTGGAGGCAGCAGTGACCGGCCGGATGGCGGCGGACGACATCGCAGGCACGCCCGCCAAGGCGGCCTTCCCGATCGCTGCCGTGACCGACCCCGCGGTGCACGATCCTGCGCCGGTGCGCGCCATCCTGTCGCAGCACGCCGGCGTGCTGCGCGACGGCGCTGGCCTGCAGACCGCAATCGAGGCGCTTCTGCCGCTGGCCGACAAGAACGACCCGGCAGCGCTCGGGTTGATGATGGCGACGGCGATGCTGCAGCGGCAGGAGAGCCGCGGCGGGCATAGCCGGACGGATTTCCCGCGGGCGGCGGCGGCGGCGCGCACGACGACGACGCTCGGCCAAAGCCGGCACCAGGCAAGGGAGCTGCCGCGTCAGGGCGGGGCGTTGGCCAACCCCCGTTGCTGAGTTCCCTGAACCTGGAGCCGCTGGTTCGGGCGGCCCTGCTGGAGGATCTGGGTCGTGCAGGCGACATCACCTCCGACGCGTTGATCCCCTCCGAAGCGCAGGCGACGGCCCTGCTGGTTGCGCGCCAGCCAGGGATCGTGGCGGGCCTTGCGCTGGCGGAGATGGCGTTCCGCTCGGTGGATCCCGCGCTGCGCTTCACCGTCGCCGCCCCAGACGCCAGCCGAGTCGCGCCGGGCGACACCATCGCCCGCATAGAGGGGCCGGCGCGCGGCATCCTGACGGCAGAACGGGTGGCGCTCAATTTCCTCGGCCATCTCAGCGGTATCGCATCGGCCACGGCGAGCATCGCCCAGGCGATCGCTCACACGCGCGCCAGGGTTGCCTGCACGCGCAAGACAACACCCGGCCTGCGCGCGGTGGAGAAATACGCCGTGCGCTGCGGCGGCGGGGTAAACCATCGTTTCGGCCTGGACGACGCCATGCTGATCAAGGACAACCATGTCGCGCTCGCCGGCGGCATCGCGCCAGCGCTCGCACGCGCACGCGCGCAGGCCGGCCACCTGGTGAAGATAGAGATCGAGGTGGACACTCTGGAACAGCTCGACGAGGTGCTGGCGATCGGTGCGGACGCCATCCTGCTCGACAACATGCGGCCGGACCAACTGAGCGAGGCAGTCCGCAGGGTCGCCGGCCGCGCGATCACCGAAGCCTCGGGCGGCATCACGCTGCAGACCGCGCCGGCAGTGGCCGAGACCGGAGTCGACCTGCTGTCCGCCGGCTGGCTGACCCACAGCGCGGCGGTGCTCGACATCGGCCTGGATATCTGACGAGCAGGCTGACCGGCGCGGGCGTTTCCGCTATCACCGTTTTCGCAATGCCCAACCTTCCAACCATGCTCACCCTGTCGCGGATCGCGGCCATCCCGGTGATGGTGGCGCTGGTGGCGCTACGCACGCCGGTGGGCGACGTGGCGGCCTGCACGGCCTTCGGCCTGGCCGGGTTGACCGACTTCCTCGACGGCCGGATTGCGCGCCAACGAAAACTGCAATCCGAACTGGGCCGTATGCTGGACCCGATCGCCGACAAGCTGCTGGTGGGCGCGACCCTGATGGTGCTCGCCGGACAGGGACGGCTGCCTGATCACGGCCTGTATCCGGCCATCGTCATACTGTGCCGCGAAATCCTGGTCAGCGGCCTGCGCGAGTACCTTGCAGGCCTATCGGTCGGCCTGCCCGTCACTCGGCTGGCCAAGTGGAAGACCGGCCTGCAGATGGCAGCGCTCGGCACGCTGCTGGCGGGCGATAGCGGGGCGGCCGTGCTGCATCTGGGCTTCCTGCCGGTCGGGTTGATCGGCACCGCGATGCTGTGGGCCGCAGCCCTGCTCACTCTGGTCACCGGCTGGGACTACCTGATGGCGGGCATCCGGCACGTGGTGCCCTCGCTCGCGCAGCCGATGACCGGTCCCGAACGAGCCCCGCGCTGAAGCTGCTCGGGCTGGCCGGCTGGTCGGGCAGCGGCAAGACCACGCTGCTGACCAAACTGATACCGAAGCTGCGGGACGCTGGGCTGAGCGTGTCCACCATCAAGCACGCCCATCACGGCATGGACCTCGACGTGCCCGGCAAGGACAGCTTTCGCCATCGGGAGGCAGGTGCCGTCGAGGTGCTGGTGGTCGGCGGCCAGCGCTGGGCGCTGCTGCACGAGACGCCAGACGCACCTGCTGAGCTGGAGCACCTGGTGGCCAAGCTGGCGCCCGTCGACCTCGTGCTCGTGGAGGGGTTCAAGAACTACGGTTTCAAGAAGATCGAGGTGCACCGCCCGACGCTGGGCAAGCCGCCGATCTGGCCGGAGACGGCCGGCATCGTTGCGGTCGCAACCGACGACCCGGCGCTGCCCGGCTGTCCGCATCCGTTGCTCCCAATCAACGATCCGACGGCAATCGCAGCCTGGGTCGTCGCTTTCGTGGCCAGCAAGCCCACGGCGGCTTGAGCGCGGCCCCGCCCGGGGGCATGGTGCGCGCGTTCTTGCCGGGGGGCCACCTTGTCTATGCGGCGTATGGCGTTGCTCGCGACCACGATGATGCTCACGGGCTGCGCGGGCTCGGGCTTCTACTCCTATCTCGGCGACACCTTCACGCTGCCCTTCGGCGCCAACCCGAACGCGGCGCACGGCAACAGCGAGACCGATGCGAAAGTCCACAGCCACGACATACAGGTGCCGCCGCCGATCCTATACGAGGCCGGCGACATCTGGCCCGAAGCGCCCAAGGCGCCGCCGACGCTGAAAGACCTGCAGATCCAGCAGAACCAGGAAATCGCACATGGCGGCGACGGCAGCAGCGGCGGTTACACGCCGTTGCAGCCTTTGCCGGAGCTGCCGGGCTACGAGGTGCCCCAGCAGCAGAACCATCCGCCACCGCCGGGCAGCAGTTTCCCGGGCGGCATCGTGCCGCTGCCAGGCGGGCGTCCGGGGATCATCACCGGCGGCGGCGGCGAGGTTCGGTCGCTGAACGGCCCGACCGGCAATGGCAGCATCGTCGTGCCGAACGGCAATGGCACCAGCACGGTCATCGGCCCCAACGGGTCGGTCAGCACGGTGCCTACCCCCGGCAAGTAGGCGGCGTGCGGGCGCCGGACTGCCAAAGCGCAGCCTGGCCTAAGCGCTGTGCTCCTTGAGGTCCTCCAGCTCGCAATGCATGAGCGCGGCCATGTGGCTGGCATTCAGCACCACGCTCGGCGCGCGGCCGGCCTGCAGCGCTTCCTGCCAGCGCGGCGCGCACAGGCACCAGCGGTCTCCAGGCTTCAGGCCGGCAAACCCGTACTCGGGGCGCGGCGTCGACAAATCGTTCCCCCGCTCCTGGCTGAAAGCCAGGAACTCGGCCGTCACGATCGCGCAAACGGTATGGCTGCCGACGTCGCCCGGCCCGGTCTCGCAACAACCCGACCGGGTGAAACCCGTCATCGGGTCGACCGAGCAGGTCTCCAGGCGGCCGCCCAGCACGTTCTTGGCCGGGACCGGCGCGCCACCCGTGCTGTCCAGAGGCATGTGCGCGTCTCCTGTTCGAGCAGTCAGTGTCTGAGGAGCAGGATCGCGGCCATCAACGCCAGCGCCACCCCCTGCAGCATAACGCGCGCGCGCATCAGGGCGTTCGACCGCCGCGGATCGCCGCCTTTCACCACCCCGACCATGCCGAGGCCCAGGACCACGACCACGCCTAGCATCGAGAGTGCCAGCAGGACAGCCAGGACTGTTATCATTTCGCGCAGGTGGGTCGAGGCCCGCGATATGCACCCCCACCGGTGCACTTGGCGGCTATCAGGATTGCGCGCGCGCGCAGGACGTGCAGTTTTCCGCCCATGAGAGTGCTGCTTTGTGCGCTGGTCCTGCTCTGCAGCGGCGCGGCCGCGCCGGCCTGGGCCCAGGCCGGCGCCTCGTTGCTGGCGCCGCCTGCCGCGAAGTCCGCGCCGGCCCCATCCTCGCCTGCCCTGTCGCCGGCCGAGACCAGGCAGATGCTGGACCTGCTGAACGACCCGCAGAAGCGCGCGGCCTTCACGGCCACGCTGGAAACCCTGTCCAAGGCAGCCAACGCGGCAAACCCGGCCAAGCCCGCCGATCCCGTCAAGCTCGCGCCGGGCAGCGTGGGCGAGCAGCTGGTCCGTGAGAGCACCACCTGGATGAGCGGCCTGTCCGGCCAGCTCGCCAACTTCAAACACGTGCTGGGCGACCTGCCCTCCGTCTGGCTGTTCACGCAGCGGACGATCGAGGACCCGGTGCTGCGGCGGCGCGCGTTCGACGCGGCTTGGCGGCTGGCCCTGATCCTGGCGCTTGCAGCGACGGTGGAATGGGGCAGCTGGCGGCTGCTGCGCCGGCCGGTGCGCGCCTTGGCCGCGCGCGCGCCGGATGCCTCGCCGTCGCCCCCCCCGATCTCGGCCGAACCGGTGAGCCCGCGCGTGCAGGCGGAGGTGCTCGCACGCGAGGCCGCCGTGCGCGGGCTGGCAGAACCGGCTTTGGCGTTAGTGTCGGCCGACCCAGGCGAGCAGCCGCAATCGGCCACGCAGCCCGATTTCCTGTCGGAGTCCGTCGCCGCGCCGTCCCGGGTCGAGAAGGAAGTGCAGCACGTGCTGCGCCACCGCCGTTTCGCCCGCACGATCAGGACTCTTACTCGGCTGCCCTACGTGCTGCTGTGCTTCGTGCTCGATCTGGTGCCGCTCGGCCTTTTCGTCGGCGTCGGTGTCGCCGGCGCGGCGTTCGTCCAGCCACGGGTGCTGGGCGTGCTGCAGGTGGTGCTGCTTTCGTATGCGGTCTACCGGCTGGCCATCGCCTTGGCCCTGACGATGTTTGCGCCCGGCCGGCCGAGCCTGAGGCTGATCCACGTCAGCGATGCTGGCGCCTCCCGCGCCGTGCTCTGGGTGAGGCGCATCTTCGCTCTGGGTGCGTTGGGGTACGCGGCATCTCAAGTCGGCTTGCAGTTCGGCATGCCGGAACAGGCCAACGACGCGTTCCTCAAGGCGGTGTTTCTTTTCGTGCACCTGCTTCTCATCGTCATGGTCCTGCAGGCCAGAGGCTGGGTCGCGGCGCGCATCCGAAGCCACAGCCGGGCGCCTGGCCTGGGTGGGCGGGTGCGCAACCGGTTGGCCGCCATGTGGCACCTGGTCGCGATCTTCTACATCGTCGGCCTCTGGCTCGTCTGGGCTGCCGAGGTGCGCAACGGCTACCTGCGCATCTGGCACCTGTTCCTGGTGACCGCAGGCGTGCTCACAGCCGCGCGCCTGGTCAGCATCGTCGTGCTCGGCATGGTGGACCGCGCGCTTCGAAGCCCTGTCGACCCCGACCTGCAGACGAGCGTGCTGCAAAACCGCCGGGCCCGCTACCTGCCGCTGCTGCGCGGCACGCTGACCGGCATCATCGTGCTGGCGACAGGGGTGGCGCTGCTGCAGGCCTACGGCGTGAACACCCTGGCGTGGTTCCGCAACAACGCGCTGGGCAGCCGACTCGTCTCCGCCCTGCTCACCATCCTGCTGACTGCGGCTTTGGCCCTGGCTTTCTGGGAGGGCGTCAACGCCTCGATGGACCAGCACGTGGCGCGCCTGACCGAGCAGTTGCAGTTGGCCCGCGCGGCACGGTTCCGCACGCTGCTGCCGATCCTGCGCACCATGCTGCTGGCGATGCTGGCGACCGTGTTCGGCCTGACCGCTCTGTCGGAGGTCGGCGTCAACATCGCACCACTGCTGGCCGGCGCGGGGATCCTGGGGGTGGCGATCGGCTTCGGGTCGCAGAAACTGGTGCAGGATTTCATCACCGGCATCTTCCTGCTGGTGGAGAACGCCATGCAGGTGGGCGACTGGGTGACGGTGGCGGGCCTGTCCGGCTCGGTGGAGAACCTTTCCATCCGCACCATGCGCCTGCGCGCGGGCGACGGATCGGTGCACATCGTGCCGTTCAGCTCGGTCTCCACCGTCACCAACGTGAACCGCGGCATCGGCAACGCGGCCATAAGCGTGAACGTGCCGATCGACGAGGATGCCGACCGCGTCAGCGAGGTGCTGACCGGCATCGCCGCAGAGATGCGCGCGGAACACCGGTTTGCCGAGATGATGCGCAGCGACTTCCAGCTCTGGGGCGTGGACAAGGTCGATGCAGGGATCATCACCATCGTGGGCCAGATCGTGTGCACCGATAGTGGGCGCTGGGCGGTGCAGCGCGAGTTCAACCGGCGCATGACCGTACGCTTCAAGGAGCAGGGGCTGCGCATCGCCACTCCCGTCCAGACGGTCTACAACCATATCGCAAGCGAGGCGCCTCCGCCTGCCGTGACGGGCCACGCGAGAGCCACCCCGGCCAACCAGCTGGAACACTCGCCGCCGCCGGCGGCCTTGGGAAACACCTCTTGACCCAAACCCTCCAGGACATCGAGGCCGACCTGGCCAGCCAGGGGTTCGCCCACGCCGCCGCGAACGCGATGCGCGCGGTGCTGCAGGCGAACGGCCTGCTGGACTGGGAGGGTTTCGCCGACAGCTGGAACGATTTGGGCCTCGACACCTACATGGCCGATGGCGGGCGCTACAGGCGGCGACGTCATGCGGCGCTCTGTGTCGATGCCGGCGGCATCAGGCGCAAGCCGCACCAGCCGCATTACCAGAGCCGCGACTACAACGCGCTGAATGGCGGCCTGGCCCGCTGGTTCGACCCGCTGGCCCAATCGACGATCGATCACCCGGCGTTGCGCGCCATCCTGCGAACCTGCTTCACAATGTTCGATGCCTGCACCGACCTGGCGACCCGGCCGCCATCCTGGCACGTGGAACTGCACCAGTTCCGCATCGAGGCCAGGCCAGGCGAAGCGGGCCAGCCGACGCCGGAGGGGCTGCACCGCGACGGGGTGGACTGGGTCCTGGTGCTGCTGGTGCGGCGCGAAAACGTGGCGAGCGGTGAAACCTCCATATACGACCTGCAGCGCCGGCCACTGGGCAGTTTTACGCTGACGTCGCCGATGGAAGCGGCGCTTGTCGATGACGGGCGGGTGTTCCACGGCGTGACCGCGATCGAGCCGCTGGTTGCGGATCGGCCCGCCTATCGCGATGTGCTGGTTGCCACGTTCCGGAGAGAGTGATGCGGTTGGCCCTACTGATGGCGATGCTCGGCCTGGCTGCGGGAGCCGCCCGCGCGCAAACCCCCGCGCCGGTGTCGGTCACAGGGGCGTGGGCACGTGCGACCGCGCCTGGGCAGCAGGCGGGCGCCGGCTATTTCACGGTGACGAGCAAGGTGGCGGACCGGCTGACCGGCGTGGCCAGCCCCGATGCCAAGGACGCCATGCTGCACCGCTCCACCAGCAAGGGAGGCATGGCTGGGATGGAAGACATGGACGGGCTGATCCTGCAGCCAGGCCGGCCGGTCAGGCTGCAGCCGAGGGGCATGCACGTGATGCTGATGGGTCTGAAGCACCCGCTGGTGGCAGGCGGCACGGTGGAAATGGACCTCGCCTTCGAGCATGCCGGGCGTGTGGTGGTGAGTGCTCCGGTGCTTCCCATCGGCTCGCCCGGACCGGGGGGCTAGAGCGGGATGCAATTGGGTGGGATCAGCAGGGCTAGGGGCTTTGCCCCTAGAACCCCACTGGGGCCAGGCGCCCCAGACCCCCATTCCTTTTGCTCTCGTCTTCGGATGGTTGTCGCGTCCCAGAGAAATGGAGATTTGGGGGACAGCGTCCTCCAACCTTCCTTAACCCAACTCAACTGCAGCCTGCTCCCAGGATGAACCGGACCGCACGCCGCCTGTGGATCGCGCTCGCGATACTGCTGGTCACCGCGACGGCTGGGCTGGGCGCCGCCTACCTAGCCCGGATGCCGACCGGCTCGGCCGACGACCCGCCGCAGGTCGGCGGACCGTTTGCGCTGACCGACGGCGCAGGCCGCCGCGTGACCGACCACAGTTACGACGGCTACTGGCGGCTGGTCTATTTCGGCTACACCCACTGCCCAGATGCCTGCCCGACAACGCTGGGCGATCTCGGCGCAGCTTTGGGCAAGCTGCCGGAGTCGGTGCGCGACCACGTGCGTGTGCTGTTCGTCACCGTCGACCCCGCCCGCGACACGCCGGCGGTGATCGGCAGCTACGTCCGCGCCTTCGGCCCGGGCTTCGTCGGGCTGACCGGCACGCAGGCCGAGTTGGCCCCTGTGGAGGCCAGCTACCACGTCTACGCGCACCGCCACGATCTCAAGGACGGCGACTACGCGATGGACCACAGCTCCATCGTCTACGTCATGCGTCCGGACGGCAGCTTCGCCGGCCTGCTCGATGACGGCATCCCCCCGGCGGAGATGGCGCACCGCCTGACCGATTTCGGCGTATGACATTCGAGGCGGCGAGCCTAGCTGTTTTTACTTGGCCGGTTGCACGCAGAGTGTCCGCGAGTAGGCGGACCTAGAACCGGTCTAGGCCTTGTTTGGCGAGCAATCTCGTCACTCCGACGATTCCAGTCTGCGTGACATTGCTCTAATGCAGCACGTCTCCGCTGCGCACCCAGCCGGAGCCGGTGACGGTGCGGATCAGCAGCCAGGTCTGCACGCCTACCCGGGTCTGGCGGCCGATCAGCACGTGCGTGCCACGGTTTAGGAACGCCCGCACCTCGCCGTTGTCGTTCGGGCTGAGACGCACCGGCAGGTCCTGCACCAGCACCGTGCCCGGCCGCTCATCCTCTGCCGCGTGCAGGGCCTGCCCGTCTTCGGGATCGGCAGGGCGCGCCACCGCCTGGCTGGCCGGCCGGTCGACAATGGCCGAACTGGCCTGCGTGACAGCATGGGTCTGGTGGTTCCACAGCAGCAAGCCGGCGCCGGCAGCCAGCAGCCAGCCTGCCAGCGCCAGCAACCGTGTCCTCGCCTGGCCTTGCAGCGCACGGGTGAAGTCGACCTGCGCCTCCTGCAGCGACCGGCTCAGCTCGGTGATCCGCTGCCTGGCGCGCTGGGTGTCGGCTTCCGCCTCCTGCCGCGCCACCCGTGCCAGATAAAGCTGCCGGTCGAGGCCCATCTCCGCCCCGCCGAAACTGGGCCGCGGCGCCGCGGCGGGCGGGGCGCGAAGCCTGGCCCCGAGTTCCGTCAGCGACAGGCGGTGGTTGCCCAGATGCTCGACCAGCTTGCGGCGGGCGACGTCGGCCTCTCCAGGCTGCTCGGAGCCGAGCATGGAGAGCAGTTTTTGCAGGCGGGAGACGAACGCCGTGTCTTCGAACGGTGCGGGGTCGGTTGCCAGAGTCACTTGTCCTACGCGCGGGCCGGCGCCAGCCATTCCAGGCACCCCGCGCGGGCACAATGCCCCACTGCCCCGCCTGCCGGAACCCTGATACCGGTAACGCCGCAATGAACACGGGGTGCTATTGTGCTCAAGGACGTGAGGAAGGTGGTGCTGGCCTATTCAGGAGGGCTGGACACCAGCGTCATCCTGCGGTGGCTACAGACCACATATGGCTGCGAGGTGGTGACGTTCACCGCCGATCTCGGCCAATCGGCCGAGGATGGCGGCGCCGAGCTGGCGGCGGCGCGGCGCAAGGCCGAGCAGGCGGGCGTGCGCGAGATCTTCGTCGAGGATCTGCGCGAGACCTTCGTGCGCGACTTCGTGGGACCGATGTTCCGCGCCAACACGCTGTACGAGGGCCAGTACCTGCTCGGCACCGCAATCGCTCGCCCGCTGATCGCCCAGCGCCAGGTCGAGATCGCCGAGGCGGTCGGCGCCGATGCGGTCGCGCACGGCGCCACCGGCAAAGGCAACGACCAGGTTCGCTTCGAGCTCGCCTATTATGCGCTAAAGCCGGATGTTAGGGTGATCGCCCCCTGGCGGGAGTGGGACCTGACGTCGCGCACCAGGCTGCTGGAGTTCGCCGACAGCCACCAGATCCTCGTCACCCGCGACAAGCGCGGCGAGGCGCCGTTTTCGGTCGACGCCAACCTGCTGCACTCGTCCTCGGAAGGCAAAATCCTCGAGGACCCTGCTTTGCCGCCCGACGAGATGGTGTTCCAGCGCACCATCAGCCCGCAGGCAGCACCCGACCGGGCCACCATCGTCTCGGTCGAGTTCGAGCGTGGCGACCCGGTGGGCATCGACGGCGAACGCCTGTCGCCGGCGACCCTGCTGACCCGGCTGAACGCGCTGGGCCGGGCCAACGGCATCGGCCGGCTGGATCTGGTGGAGAACCGCTTCGTCGGCATGAAGTCGCGCGGCGTCTACGAGACGCCTGGCGGCACCATCTGGCTCGCCGCCCACCGAGCGATGGAATCGATCACGCTGGACCGCGAGGCCGCGCACCTGAAAGACAGTTTCGTTCCGTTATACGCATCGATGATCTATAACGGTTTCTGGTTCTCTCCGGAGCGCAGGATGTTGCAGGCCGCCATCGACGCAAGCCAGGCCTCGGTCACCGGGTCCGTGCGGCTTGAACTCTACAAGGGCAACGTGACGGTGGTGGGCCGCGAAAGCCCGCACAGCCTGTACGACGCGCGCGTGGTGACGTTCGAGGACGATCAGGGCGCCTACGACCAGGTGGACGCGCAGGGTTTCATCCGGCTGAATGCGCTTCGGCTGCGTCTGGGGGCAGCCGCCGGGCGGCGCGGCGGGGCGCTGTAGGCGATGATGGCTGCCGTTCGCCTGCGTGCTGCTGCCGAGAGCTTAGAGTCGTGACCCAACAGCCGAGTCCTGCCGACCGGTCGCCGAAATGAAACCAGAACAGGCGGACAGCGGACTCGCGTCCGGCGCCGCGTACAAGACGTTTTTCTACACTTTGGACGGCATCCGCGGGGTGGCGGCGCTGCTCATCGTGCTGCGCCACACCGAAACACTCTTCAACCCGTGGCGGCTGCAGGAAAGCTACCTGGCCGTCGACGTGTTCTTCGTGCTGAGCGGCGTGGTTATATCCCAGGCCTACGGCGCGCGCCTGCAATCGGGCCTGGGATTTTGGCGTTTCGCCTGGGTGCGCGCGGTCAGGATCCTGCCCCTCTATCTGCTGGGGACCGCGATATCGCTTGTTGCGGTCGCGCTTGGTTTCGTGGCGTTTGGCCCCATGCGCTACGTCGCGCTGTACACGGTTCTGGGGATGTTCATGATTCCCAACCCAGGCATCGGAACGGCCAACGTCTACCCGCTCAACAATCCCTCATGGTCGCTGCCGCTCGAACTCCTGGTAAACCTGTTCTACGCCGGTTTCGTTCGCGTCCTCAGCAAGACGGCGATAGCGGCGGTGATGATCCTCTCGTCGGCCGGCCTGGCGTTCACCCTCTACAAGGCGCAGTCGCACAGCCTGAACATCGGTTTTTGGGCACGCAGCTTTCCGTTCGGCGTGTTCCGTGTGGGATACTCGTTCTTTGCCGGCGTGCTCATCTTCGACTTCCATGCCAAACATCATCGGCAGAGCAGCGGCAGGTGGCCAACCGTCGCGTGCTGGGCCGTCATTTCGGCCGTCTGCCTCTTGTTCGCGTGCTCGCCGGATGCCCGGCTGCAGCCCTATTACGATTTCACCGCCGTGACCCTGGGTTTTCCGGCTCTCGTCTACCTGGCGCTTCTCGTTCAACCGGCCGGCGCCAGTGCCGTCGCGTGCAGGTTTCTCGGCGCGATCTCCTATGCCGTCTACACGCTGCATGCGCCGGTGGGCGGTCTGATCGAAGGCCTCTACGAAGCGTTGATCCATACCTCGCTGGATACCTACGCTCCTTCGGCTGGAGTCGGTCTCTTCCTGATACTCGTTCCGGTCTGTCTTCTGGCCGACCGCGTCTACGACTATCCGGTCCGCCGATACCTTCTCGGGCTGAAGCTGCGCAACACAGGCTGCGGCGGGCAGCCTACAGCGTAAGGCCTCTTTGTTTTGGCGAGCATGTTCATCGTGGTTGACGATCAACCTGAAGCGATCATGCTCTAGGCCGAAAGCGATCTCATGGCCGTCTACACCGACGTTTCCGACGACGCCCTCGCGGCCTTCCTGTCCGAATACGCGGTGGGCAAGCTGGTCGCCTTTCGCGGCATTGCCGAGGGCGTGGAAAACAGCAATTTCTCCCTGCGCACGACGCAGGGCGACTACATCCTCACCCTCTACGAACGCCGCGTCGATCCTGCCGACCTGCCCTGGTTCCTCGGCTTGATGCAGCATCTGGCCGCACACGGCATCACCTGCCCGTTGCCGGTGCCGGGCCTGGATGGCAGCGCGCTGCGCATGCTGTGCGGGCGTCACGCGGCAGTCACCACGTTCCTGCCCGGGGTGTGGCCGCGCCGCGTGCAGCAGGCCCATTGCGGGCCGGTCGGCGAGGCGCTGGCGCGGCTGCACTTGGCGGGTGCCACCTACGCCCCCGTCCGCGCCAACGCGCTTGGTCCGCAAGCCTGGCCGCCTCTGCTCGACCGCTGCCGGGACGGTGCCGAAGGCGTGCAACCTAGCCTGACCAGGGAGCTGGACGACGCCGCCCGGGCCATTCTGGGCGCCTGGCCGCAAAACCTTCCCACCGGCCACATCCACGCCGACCTGTTTCCCGACAACGTGTTCTTCCTCGACGGCGCACTTTCCGGCCTGATCGACTTCTACTTCGCCTGCACCGACGTCCTGGCCTACGACGTCGCCGTCTGCCTCAACGCCTGGTGTTTCGAGGCGGATTTCTCGTTCAACGTCACCCGTGCCAGGGCGCTGCTCCGCGGCTACGATTCGGTGCGTGCCTTGAGCGAGCAGGAACGCGCCTGCCTGCCGGTCCTGGCCCAGGGTGCCGCCCTGCGCTTCCTGCTGACCAGGCTGTTCGACTGGCTCAACACGCCTCCAGGGGCGCTGGTGGCACGCAAGAGCCCAATCGAGTATCTGCGGCGCCTGCGCTTCCACCTTCACGTGAAGGACGTTCAGCATTACGGACTTTGACCCGTCGGAAGCCCCATCCGTCCCGGCCAGCCCCGAGCCGGTCACCATCTGGACCGATGGCGGTTGCAGGCCGAACCCCGGCCCTGGCGGCTGGGGTGCGATCCTGGTGTTCGGCGGCGCTACCCGCGAGCTGTCCGGCGCTGATCCGGCCACCACCAACAACCGCATGGAGCTGACAGCGGCCGCCTGCGCGCTGGAGGCGCTGACCCGGCCCTGCCGCGTGGTGCTGCACACCGACAGCGAATACGTGCGCAACGGCGTCACCCGCTGGCAGACCGGCTGGATACGCCGCAACTGGCGCACCGCCTCCGGCGACCCCGTCGCCAACATGGATCTCTGGCGCCGCCTGCTCGACGCCGCCCGGCCGCACCAGATCGAATGGCTGTGGGTCCGAGGCCACTCCGGAAACCCCATGAACGACCGCGTCGACGCTCTCGCCACTCAAGCCATGCAAGCGGGGCAACTGGGCGGCTGACCCGACCCAATCACATCCCGCTGGAGCAGTGCGGCGGCCGTTCGGCTGTAATGGCGGTCGCGGTGTCGCAGCACGAGAAAGGCGCGGTCGGGCAGGTCCAGATGCACCCGGTGCAGCAGACCCGCTTCCAGGCTCGGCGCGACCACCGAGGCTGAGAGAACGCCGGCGCCGGCGCCGGCCTCGACGGCCGCCCGCACCGCCTCGTTGGACGGCAGTTCCAGCATCACGCGCAAGGCGGACGTGACCCCGGCCCGCGCCAGCTCCGCCTCGAACACCGATCGTGTACCGGACCCTGGTTCGCGCAGCACCCACTCGGTCTCGGCCAGCTCGGCAAACTCGGCACGCGGCCGGCCCGCCCAGGGGTGGTCCAGCCCCACCACCAGCACCAGCTGGTCGCGCGCGACCTCCTCGCTCAGCAGCGCGGGGTCGTCAACGGCACCTTCCACGAAGCCGAGCTCGGCGGTGCCTTCGTGCACGGCGGCGGCGACCTGGGCGGTGTTGCCCACCGTCAGCCGCACCTCGATCCGTGGATGCGCCCGCCGGTAGCGCGCGAGGTGGCGGGGCAGCCAGTATCCGGCGATGGTCTGGCTGGCGCAAACCGACAGGCTGCCGCGCTGCAATCCGCCGAACTCCTCCAGCATCAGCTCGGCCGACGCCACGCGCGCCAGCACCGCCCTTGCCTCTTCCAGAAAGGCGCGTCCTGGTTCGGTCAGCTCGATGCGACGCCCGATGCGGTGGAACAGCTTTGTGCCGTGCCGGCCCTCCAGGGAGGCGATGGCGGCGCTGGCCGCGGACTGCACGATGTTCAGCGCTTCGGCAGCGCGGGTGACGTGCTGCCGCTCGGCCACCGCAACAAAGATCCGAAGCTGGTCCAGGGTCACCCTACCGACCCTACGCGCAAGGACACCGCCGATTGCAGGTCCGGCTCATCAGAAAACAAGATCGATTCAATCACTACATGCTGTTGGATTGATTGGTTGCACGCGTCCAGTTTGGCGTCCAGACGCGAAAGGCAATGTCATGGCCGTCAACCTCACCTGTTCCCCTGTGCCGAGCCACAGCGTGCGAGGCCCTGTCGCCCGGCTGCTGAAGACACGGCAAGGCCGGATCCTGCCGGGGCTGCTCCTCTGCATCGCCGTCACCCTGGCGGCGATGGGGCTGGAGCAAGTGGAGGCCCGGCTCGCCGGTGCAGCCTGGCTGGAGGCGCTGGTGCTGGCCATCCTGGTCGGCACCGCGATCCGCACCGCCTGGACGCCCGGCCGGCGCTGGACCGCCGGCATCGATTTCAGCGCGAAATTCCTGCTCGAAACCGCCGTCGTCCTGCTCGGCGCGTCGGTCAGCGGGCGCACCGTTCTCGCTGCAGGGCCGGGGTTGCTGTTCGGCATCGCCGCCGTGGTCGTGCTGGCGATCGGCTGCTCCTACGGCATCGGCCGGCTGCTCGGCCTGCCGCACAGGATGGCGACGCTGATCGCGTGCGGCAACTCCATCTGCGGCAATTCGGCCATCGCCGCCGTCGCACCCATCATCGGCGCCGACGGCGAGGACGTGGCGTCCTCCATCGCCTTCACCGCGGTGCTGGGCGTGATCGTGGTGCTGGGGCTGCCGCTATCGGTGCCGCTGCTGCATCTGAGCGGGTTGCAATACGGCGCGCTGGCGGGCCTGACCGTCTATGCCGTGCCGCAGGTGCTGGCTGCGACAGCGCCGGTCGGCGCCGTCGCCGTGCAGCTCGGCACGCTGGTCAAGCTGGTGCGGGTGCTGATGCTCGGCCCCGTCGTGCTCTGCCTGTCGCTGCTGACCAGGCGGTTTCGCGACGAGGTGCGCGAGCCTGCGCCGCACGTGACGGCGGGCGACCGGCCGGCGCCTGGCAAGCTGCCCCTGCACAGCCTGGTGCCGTGGTTCATCGTGGGTTTTCTCGCCCTGGCCGGGTTGCGCTCGTGCGGGCTGATCCCTGCTGCGTCGCTGGCGCCTGCCGCGTCCGTCGCGAGCCTGCTGACAGTGATCTCCATGGCCGCCCTTGGCCTCGGCACCGACCTGCGTGTGGTGGCGCGTGCCGGCGGACGCGCCATCGCCTGCGTCACCGCCTCCCTCTTGGTCCTGGGCGCGATCAGCCTGGGCCTGATACGCCTGCTCGGCCTGGCGTAGGCTGCACTGGATTACCGGTCTCTGGCTGGACGCAGGACAGCGTCGTACTCGGTCTCAGGAGCGCCGATGGCGCGCGCCTCCCGCCAGCCGTACCTGCAGTAATGGTCGAAGCCGGAGGCGAAAATGCCGTCGACGACGGCGGCTGCGACGAGCGGGTCGGAGGCCACGTACCAGGCTTCGTCGAAGCCGCTGACCGTGACGTCGTCCATCGCCGCCTGTTGCGCGGCGGCGGGCATCGTTGCAGTGCCGGGCCGGTCGAAGAGCGGCCGTGGTTTCGGCGCCGCCCGCGGACGCAGGCGGGACAGCATGGTGCCGGGTGGGGCGGCCTGCGCCTGGGGCGCGCGCAGCACCAGCACGTCCTGATGGTCGTCCCAGCCTTGCTCCTGATAGGCGGCCAGGCGCAAAGGCGCTTGGGCGAACAGGCGTTCGAACCAGGCGCGACGGACGAGCGAGAGTCCGTATGCCTCACCGCCGGGGTAGCTGCGGTAGCCGTAGCCGTTGGTCCTGGCATCGGCTAGCAGCCCGCGAGCGGCTGCGTCGGTCAGGCCGTAATTGGACGACAGCAGCCGCTGGGCGACGCAGGCGCCGTGCGAGGTGACGACCAGGGTGCCCTGCGGCGTCAGGTGGCGAACGGCGAAGTCGAGGAACCGGCGGGTGTGCTGTTCCGGAAGATGGGTGATCAGGGAGCCGACCCAGATCAGGTCGTAGCGCTCCCCCAGCTCCAGCAGCCGGAAATCTTCGTGCGAGTAGACGCCCCGGGCAGCAAACTGGCTTGCGCAGAAATCGACGCCCGAGCGGTCCAGGTCGCAGACGGTGACCTGCGCGACGGGGTAGCAAGCGCGCAGCATGCGCGTCACCCGTCCATGCCCGCATGGCAGGTCCAGTATCCGCTTCGGCGCCGGCTGTTCGTGCAACGCACCCTGGATCAGCCTGGCCGCCGACAGGCCTACGCTGAGGTAGTGCTCACCTTGCCCCTCGAACATGGCATCGTCATCGGCTAAAGCCGAGACGATGCCGGGAAGAGGAAAACTGTCAGGTATGCTCAGGTTCATCTGGGCAAATTTAAAGATAGATGGCGTAGAGAGTAAGCCTCATCGGGCGATCAATTACCTAGGCCGTCGTTGAGTCCTGACTAAGACCGAGTTGCGACAAGGCGGAGATCAGGCTTCCCAGAGAAGCGTTTCCGCCGCGAGACCCGCTTACCGTCGGCTTTGCACTTGGCGCAGCGTTGAAGAAACCAAGTTTCGCCGAAACTATTTGTAGCGCGCCTTGACCGACGCTATTCCCCCCTCCGGAGGAGACGATACGAACATCGTAATCAAGGTTCTGACCGCTACAATGAAAATCGACATAAGGAGTGTTTGCTTGTGTCGAACTTCCAAGCTCCAAACCGACATTCGGCGCGTTTGCTGCGAAGCTGCCATTGCTTAAGTTTATCGAGGAGGTGAGTAGAACCGGCCCGGTTATGGTACAGCTGCTCAGATCGAAACCGCCAGCAATCGTAGCGTTACCGACCGTTGCTAGAAGAAAATCATTCGAAGATAATGGCTGTGTTCCGTTCATCGGGCCAAACAAGATTCAATTCCGAACCCCAGCGCCGGCCTGTGAGCAGATGCCAACTACACAGTCGTATAGCGATCCCTGGACGGCATCAGCACCCGCCTCTCCACCACCGCCGGTCAGCTGAATGATGCTTTTATACTGAACACTGCTTCTTTTGTAGCTGTCGCGTTAAATCCGCAGCTGTCAGGTTTGTGAAGTTTGTTGCGGAGGCTGTTAGGATACCGACAGCGTTCGGTCCAAACGCTGCACCCTCTGACGTAGCTGGCCTTCCTCCATCGCTTGCGCGCATGTCGGCCGTAAATGTACCCCGACATAGTATCTATTGCTATTGCTTGCTGAACTCGCGGCGCTTAGGACTAAAACGCCTGCAACAGCGCTCCTCGGGCCCGTCACTTGAGAGCCTCCAACGCTCTGGTAGACTTGCAATCCATTTACCTCTGTGTTTCCAGAATCGACATTGTCACTGGATATCCAATCTGTTCCAGTGGAGACTCTGGCTAGTCCCAGAGCCGGATGCTTCCACGCGGAATGCTGTGCTGGCGCCTGAAGAAACCGTCACTACTACCGAGTCATAATCTTATCTACCATATTGAGGTTTCTCTTTCCTGTGTCTTTACCTTGTGATCCGCATATTGCTGTGACGCTGTTGACCCTACAGGTGCGGGAGGCGTATTGGTAATTCGGTCAGACTTCCAGTGCGCATAACATACCGTGAGCTGTGGAAACTCGTTTCATGAAAGAGCGACAGCTTAAAATAATGCATGACGTATGATATTCTCTCATGCGAGCCGCAACAACGGATGACGAAAACTACGGACTCCTTAAAAGCAACGTCAAACGATAGCTGGTCAAAGAGCATCCTGGTTGCAGCCGCACTCTGGGCGGCTACACGGCTCACTTTTTCGTTGATAGGCACCTATAGCTTCAGGCTGAACGGACAACCGGTCCCCTGGATCAGCATGTGGCTGCAATGGGACGCGTCCTATTATCTCAGCATCGCTCGTGGTGGATACCAAGTGCCGACCGTGATCACCGGCTTGGAGATCGGGCAGTCAAACTTGGCTTTTTCTCCCATGATGCCGCTCATGACCGCGCTCGTTCATCTGATCGTTCCGTCCGTGCGGGTGGCGGGGCTTATAGCGGCCAATGCCTGTCTGTTGACGGCCGCCGCAATCATGCACCGCTTGGTGTCAAGACGCTTCGACGGAAACGCGGCTAATTGGGCCGTGCTGTCGCTCATGACCCTCCCTGGCTCTTTCGCGCTATCCAGCCCGTTATCGGAAGCGCCGTTTCTCGCGCTCTCGATTGCGGCGGCCTACCTGGCCCCGACCAGGAGCGATGCCGCTGCAGCCAGCAGCGCCTTGCTGACCATCACCAGGGTGACAGGAATCTTCCAAGCGGCAGGTTTTGCGCTTGACTGGCTGGTGGATCGCATAAGAGGACGAGGGGCGACGTATCGTCGGCTCCTGCCCATCTGTCTCGCGCCCCTGCCGCTCCTGCTGTTCTTCGTTTACATGCTGTACAGGACAGGCGACGCTTTTGCTCAGCTGCACAGCCAGTTCTCGTTCTGGCAGCAGCGTTTCGGCATCCCGTTTCAAAGTCTGCTGCTGTTCACCCATACGAATCAACCCAGGTTGGAGATGGTGAGCGTGCTGTCGCTGGGCATGATCCTGATCACCCTGACTCAGGCGCGCTGGTTCAGCTTGGGCGAAATGCTGTTCGTCGTCGCCAGCGTGGCCAGCTTCGCGTCAATGGAAACGGTTAGCCCTAGCTTGGTCCGCTACACGATCGGCCTCTATCCCGTCCATATGGCCATTGGGCGGCTGTGTGGACGCTATGTCGGCATGCGCGTGCTGCTCCTCTGTCTGGCTCTCATCGGGTCGGCCCTCGCAACCTTGTGGTTTCATGGCAGCGAGGCCTATGTTTAGCCTTTCTCTCGGTCTTGACGAGAAGCGTGAGCGTTGGTGCCTGGCGGCCTGCGTGCTGCTGGCTGTTTTCTATGCCGGCACCCTCGCTGTTCTACAGTCGGCCAGCATACGCGTCGACACCGTATTCTTTGCTCAACGGCGGCAGGTTCAGCTCCGTCGATTGCTGCAGTTCCGCCTGCCGCTCGGCTCGCCGATAGCGCTTTCGCAGCACGGGCACATCGTGCCGTTCTTCGCCTTGTCTCAAGGATGGTCTATCGCCGAACCCTGGGGAGTATGGACGGACGGCGCACAAGCGGATTTGGCCGTCGCCTTGCCTCAACCTTTGCCTCCGTCCCCAGTGCTTCAGTTATGGGCCGTGATCGCTCAGCCTTCCGAAGGTGGTCAGATTTTTCGGCTGCACGCCGATGGCAGGAGCATTGGCGAGTGGCGGCCAAAACATGCGCAGGCAATATTCTGCGTTCCGCTCCCCTCCGGCAGCGTGTCGGGGTCGGGTTTGCTGCAGATGAGGATCGATATCGGCTTGCCCCAGCAGCCTCCCGGTGGGCTGGATCACCGCAAGCTGGGATTGGGCCTGGCTCGGATGGAGGCGCTGAGCGGCACAGCCGGCTGTGAGAAGCAGGCCGAGTTGCCGGTTCAGTAAATCGCTGGCCGACTGGCGGGGTCTGGCGAAACCCGAGCCCCCGGGATATTCCCCGCCCCTTGCCGCCGGGTATCTCTAGAGCCTGGGGATAGGAGGAGTGACAGCCCGATGCACGACGCCCTGGCTGACATGGACCTCGGCGACGAGCTGACCTGGGAGCCGTTGCACCTTGTGCCGCCCAATCCCTGGACCGGGCACATCCCGTTCGCATTCTGGCTTGTGAAGGTATTGCGGCCGCGCACGCTCATCGAACTGGGCACCCATTCCGGCAACTCCTACTTCGCGTTCTGCCAGGCGATCGCCGCCTTCGTCCCGTCCGGACGCGCCTACGCCGTGGATAGCTGGGCGGGCGACGAGCACGCGGGCTATTACGGCGAGGAGGTGTTCGCCGAGGTGAGCCGGGTGAACGCGGAGCATTTCCGCGCCTTTTCCACCCTGCTCCGCACCAGCTTCGACGACGCACGCGCCTATTTTCCGGACGGCGGCGGGGAAGGCTCTTCCGGACTGGACCTTCTGCACATCGACGGGCTGCACAGCTACGACGCCGTCAAACACGACTTCGAGACTTGGCGCAGCGCTCTGTCGCAACGGGCGGTCGTGGTGTTCCACGACACCAACGTGCGCGAGCGTGATTTCGGCGTGTGGCGGCTGTGGCGCGAACTCGCGGCACAACACCCGTCGTTCGAGTTCGATCATTCGAACGGTCTGGGCGTGCTCGGCATGGGGGCGGAGCAGGCGCCGGCTCTGCAGGCGCTGTTCAGGCTGTCGGACGATCCGCAGAGGGCCGGCGCCCTGCGCCGAAGCTTCGCCGCCCGAGGAGAGGCGTTTCAACGCCAGGTCGAGATCATCGACATACAGTCGCGCGCCAGGCAGGCCGAAGCTGGTTTGCAACAATCGGCGGCGCGGCAGGAGGCGCAGCACCAGGCAGCGATGGCCGAACTCCGCGCGGAGGTCGCCCAGGCGGAAGCCCGCATTGCCGAGACGGGAGCCCGCCTTGCCGAGGCGGAGGCCAGGGCTGAGACGGCGGCGCTGCAAGCGGCGACGCTGCAAGCGACGCTGCAGGACGATCTTGGTTGGCGCACCGCGCTGATCGATGCCCAGCGTGACGTGATCAAGTCCAAAGAAGCGGCCCTGGCCACGCTGGCCACGGTGGTCGCGGCACGGTCGCAGGTGGTGGCCATACGCGACCAGATGATCGACGAGCGCGACGCAGCCGCCTCGGAGATCGGCGAAAAGCTCCGCCACCACAGGTTCATGGAAAGCGAGGAGCGCCGCCTCCGTGACGAGATGCAGGCGGGCTACGAGGAGGCAATCACCGGCATCAATGCCGACCGTGAGGTGCTGCGCCGTGCCGTCGGCTCGCGCTGGGAGGAGATCGCCACCTCAACGGCTCTGCTCTACGTCAACTCCACCTCGTGGAAGCTGACCAGGCCGCTGCGCGCCGCGATCCGGCTGCTGAGCGGACGCTCCACGTCCTCCTCCGGCCTGACGCTGCCGCCGCGTCCGCCGATGCCGGAGATGCCCACAGCGCTGCAAGCGCCCGAACGTGCGGCGGAGGCGAAGCCGCCGACGCCGGCGCCCACCGAGGACTCGATCAAGCGCGCGATGCGGGACCTGCTCGCGGCACGGCTGCAGGCGTTCCTCTCAGGCACGCAGTCCTTGGCGATGCCGAACGCGGAGGCGCCGGAGGTGAGCATCATCCTGGTGCTCTACAACCAGGCCGAGCTCACCTTCGGCTGCCTCGCCTCCATCGCGGAGACGCTGACCGCAGCACCGTTCGGCGTTGAAGTGGTGATCGCCGACAACGCCTCCACCGACCTGACGGGCACGCTGCTCGGCCGCGTTGCGGGTGCGAGGGTGATGCGCAACGGCGCCAACCTGCACTTCCTCAAGGCGGTGAACCTTGCCGCCGGCCAGGCACGCGGGCGCACCCTGCTGCTGCTCAACAACGACGCGCAGCTGCTGCCCGGCAGCCTTGCTTCCGCCCTGCAGACGCTCGAGTCCGATCCTTCGATCGGCGCGGTGGGTGGCCGCATCATCCTGCCGGACGGCACGCTGCAGGAAGCGGGCTCGATCATTTGGCGCGACGGCTCCTGTTCGGGTTACGCCCGGGGGCAGAAGCCGGCCACGGCAGACATCATGTTCCAGCGCGACGTGGATTACTGCTCCGGCGCCTTTCTGCTCACTCCGGCGGCCCTGTTCAGGAGCCTGGGCGGTTTCGACGAACGGTTCGCGCCCGCCTATTACGAGGAGACCGATTACTGCGTGCGGTTGTGGGAGGGCGGCCATCGTGTGGTGTACGACCCGGACGCCGCGATCGTGCATTACGAGTTCGGCAGCGCCGAGGCGACGGCCGAGGCGCTTGCGCTGCAGACGGCCAATCACGCAGTGTTCACCGCCCGGCATGCCGAGTGGCTGCTCGGGCAATTTCCGGCAAGCCCGCTGAACGTGCTGGCTGCCAGCAGCGCACGTTCGACAGCGCCGCGCGTGCTGGTGGTCGAGGATCGTGTGCCGAAGGTGGAGCTCGGCACCGGCTACCCGCGCGCCAACCGTCTGCTGCACGAGCTGGTTCAGGCGGGCGCCCGGGTGACCCTGTTTCCCGTATACCGCCATGACGAGGACTGGCATGGGGTTCGGCGCGCGCTGGACAAGCGGATCGAAGTGCGGATCGACGCCGGGTTTTCCGAATTGCGCGAGTTCCTGATCGCCCGGCAGGGGCATTTCGACGCGATGCTGGTCTGCCGGCCGCCGAACATGGAGATGTTCCTGCAGGCGATCGGTCCGGACCGCGGGCTACTCGGCGGGGCGTCCGTGCTCTACGACGCGGAGGCGCTGTTCGCCACGCGCACCCTGCTCAGGCGGCAGGCGGACGGCCAGCCTGCGACCGAAACCGAGCGCCATGCGCTGATCGCGGCAGAGGCTTCGCTGACCCGGATCGCCGATACCGTGATCTCCGTCAACGAGGCCGAACGGGATCTGCTGGAAGATTACGGCGTGCGCGAAATCCACCTGCTTGGCCATGCCCTGGACGAAGAGCCGCTGCCGAGCGGCTTTTCCGAGCGTGACCAGATCGTGTTCCTGGGGGCGATCCAGCAAGAGGACGCGCCGAACGCCGACGCGGTGCGCTGGTTCGCCGGCGAGATCCTACCCCGCCTTCGCCACGCGCTGGGGCAGGAGGCGTTCCGCCTGACGGTGGTGGGGCTCAACCAAGCCGGCAGCGTCGCGGCGATGGACGGCACGCTGGTCGACCTGGTCGGCATGGTGGACGAACTGCCACCGGCGCTGGCGCACGCCCGCGTGATGGTGGTGCCGACCCGCTTCGCCGCCGGCATCCCGCACAAGGCGCATCAGGCAGCCATGCTGGGCATCCCGATGGTGGTCACTGGGTTGATAGCGGGACAGCTCGGATGGCGCGACGGGCAGGAGCTGCTGGTGGCCGACGACCCCGCAGGGTTTGCCGCCGCCTGCGCCCGCCTGTATGCCGACGGGGCGTTGTGGGACTGGGTTCGCCAGGCGGCCCTGGCCAGGGTGCGCCAGGATTGCGCGCCGGCTGCCTTCACCGCCAAGGTTCGCGAGATCGTGGCGCGGCTGCCGCTGGTCCACCGCATGCCAGAGCCTCCGGCGCCCCAGCCCGCGCGCAGGGAGCAAGAAACTGCCTCGGAGCCGCTGACCAGCCGGCCGTCCGAGGGGGACTGGAGCGCAGCGGTGCCGTTCGGTTTTCTGCCAATGCCGTCCGCTTGCCGGCTGGCGGTGCTCTGCCATGTGTTCCACCTGCAGTTCGCCGGCGAGATCCTGTCCTACCTGCGCAACATCCAGCGTCCCGCCGATCTGTTCATCTCGACCGACACGGCCGAGAAGCAGGCCGCCTTGCAGGCCAGTTTCGCCGATTGGGGACGCGGCACCGTGACGATACGCGTTACGCCGAATCGCGGCCGCGACATCGCACCCAAGCTGGTTGGCTTCGCCGATTCTTATGACCGCTACGACCTGGTTCTGCACCTGCACTCGAAGGCGTCGACCCATGCAGGCTTCCTGGCGCCCTGGCGGTCCTACCTGTTGGAAAATCTGCTTGGGTCGCCCGAGATCGTGCGCAGCATCATCGACGCGTTCGAGCGGTTGCCCGACCTCGGCATGGTGGCGGCACAACATTACGAGGGGGTTCGACGCTGGCTCGGCTGGAACGGCAATTTCGCGGCGGCGCAGTCGCTTGCTGCGCAAATGGGCATTGCCGTGTCGCCTCGCCGCGCACTGGATTTTCCGTCCGGCTCGATGTTCTGGGCGCGGCCTGCGGCACTCCGCCCCCTGCTCGACCTGCACCTGTCCTTCGAGGACTTTCCCGAGGAGGGCGCGCAGGTGGACCATACTCCGGCGCACGCCATTGAGCGGCTGTATTTCCACGTCTGCGAGCGGAGCGGGCACAGCTGGATGAAGATAGCCAACCCTGCGCTGTGCCACGACACGTCCTGTGTCGCAGAGCTGACGAGCCCTGTGGCGCTCAGCCGCTTCATCGTGGAACACGGCGTCGCGCTGAGCGGCCCGGCGCCTGTTGCCGTTCTGGACGAGCCCGCACCGATGATGACACGCGTGCCGCCCGGGCTCGCCGACCGGCTTGCTGCGAGGGGTTTTTAGCCCTGTTCGACCTGCCGTGGAAACGCTCGGCGCAGGCGGCTCGCGTCACCGTCGGGCGCGTCTCCGTCGTGGTGCCGCTGTATAATCATGCGGCCTTCATCGGCGAAGCGATCGCGAGCATCCTGGCGCAGGGTCCGCTGCTGCAGGAGGTCGTCGTGATCGACGACGGTTCCACGGACGGCTCCGCCGACATCGCGCAAGGCTTGGCGGCGCAGGACGACCGCATCCGTTTTACGCGCCAGCCGAACCGGGGCGCGCACGCCACCATCAACACGGCGCTCTCCCAATGCCGGGGTGAGTTCCTGGCCATCCTGAACTCCGATGATGTCTGGCTGCCGGGCCGGCTGACCGCCCTGGTGTCCAGCCTCGACGCAGACCCGGCAATCGGGATAGCGGCGTCGCATGTGCGCTGCATGGACAGCGCGGGCGTTGACGTGCCAAACGCCTGGTATGATGCGGCGCTCGCCTATGGTGCCGGCGCTGATGCAGGCGTGGCATTGCTGAACGGCAACTTCGTGATGACAACGTCCAATTTGGTGGTTCGCCGTCCGGTGTTTGACGCGGTCGGGCCGTTCGCAGCCTTGCGCTACACGCACGACCTGGATTGGCTGCTGCGTGCGCTCGCCTTGGGCTACCGGCTCGCCGTGGTGGAGTCGGAGCTGCTGCGCTACCGCATCCATGCGCGCAACACGATCGCGGAGGATCATGCAGGCGTTCGCGCCGAGTGGGCGATGTCTGCGGCCGCCTACCTGACGATGCTGTGGGACCGCCCAGGCGCGCCGCCGGTCGATTGGCAGCATGCTGCTTCCGCACAGGCCGTACTGCGGCAGCACGAGTTGGACCGCGCTGCCGCCCTTTGCATGGCGTATCTTCGCCGCGCTGGACCGGCCGGGCTCGACCGCGCCACGTTGCTCGACGACACGGTTTTTGTCGCTCGCGTCAGACGCTGGATCTGATGCGCATACTGGTTTTAAGCAATCTTTACCCGCCGAACGTCATCGGCGGATATGAGCGGCTGTGCTTCGAGGTTACGTCCGGCCTGGCAGAGGCCGGACATGAGATGATGGTGCTGACCTCGCGCTATGGCGGCAAGGTGGCCAGCTATCCTGGCCAGCACGTGTTGCGCGAGCTGGACCTGCTGACGGGCGCTGACATCTACACGCCGTTTGCCGGAACCGAGCAGGACCGCGCCGCCATCAACCGGCAAAACCTGGCGACACTGACCCGCGTGCTGGCCGAGCAGAAGCCGGACGTCGTATTCGCCTGGAACCTGTTCTTCCTCGACGTGAGCCTGCTGCATGCCCTGGAGCAAAGCGGCATGCGCACGGTCGTCATGCTGACCGATAATTGGCTGCTGGTGATGCGCAATCCGATTTTCGTCAGCGACTACTTTCAGAACGTCGTGCATGGCGATCAGGACATGCCATTCCCGAATGGGCAGGCGCTTTCCGAGCTGCGTCCTGTATGGAAGCGCGTCCTCAAACGCCTTCTGCCAGGGAAGCCTGCGACGCATTCCGGCCGGCAAGGCGAGTTGGAAGCGATATTCGGCGCCGCCTTCATGGGCCGCTTCTACGAAGCCGGCGGCAGCCGTTTTGCCAGGAACAAGGTCATCCATAACGGCGTTCGACAAGGCGGCTATGCCGGCCGGCAGCCGCCGGATCGCAGTAGCCTGGTCAGTGCTGGAACGCTGCGCCTGCTGTTTGCCGGCCGCCTCGTCGACCTGAAAGGCGCCCACATAGCGGTCGCTGCCCTCGGCCGTCTGGACCCCGAAGCGCTCGGCGTCTCGCGTATAAAACTGACGCTGCTCGGCGACGCGCAGGACGCGGTCTACGTGGCCCAGCTTGAAACGGCCGTCTCGGCCAGCGGCAAACGTGCCGACATCGAGTTGCGGCCGAGCGTCCCCGAGGACGCCTTGCCAGCCCTGTTCGATTCGCACGACATATACCTGTTCCCGTCACTGTACGAGCCGTTTTCCTTGACGCTTATCCACGCCCTGGCGCTCGGCATCCCGACCGTTGCTTCGGCCACCGGCGGCAACGTCGAAATCATTGAGGACGGCCGAACCGGGGCGCTGTTCCCCAAAGGCAGCGCCGCCGGACTTGCCGATGCGATTGCGCGGCTCGCCACCGACGGCGCCCTCAGAAGCCGGCTTGCAGAAGGCGGCCGTATGGCGGCCTCCCGCTTCACGTTCGAGCGCATGGTTGGCGAAATGGCCGAGTTCCTGTCATCGTCACCGTGAGTGAAGCGGCATCGCCCTCTGCGCGCGGAAGCGTAGCGCTGGATGGCGCATCCTGCCTGGTGCTTGGCGCCGGCGGTTTCATCGGCACCCATCTCTGCCGCGCTCTGGTCGGGGCCGGCGCCCGCGTGCACGGGTTCGGACGCCGGCCCGCCTTTGCCGACGGCCTGCCCCCCATTCGCTTTACCGCGGGCGAATTTTCGGACCGTGCCGCCCTTGCCCTGGCGGTGGACGGTGCGGAAATCGTCTTCCACCTGCTGGGAGGCACGAACCCCGAGGTTTCGAACAAGGACCCGATCGCGGACCTGCAGACCAACGCAGTCGCCTCCGTGCAGCTTCTTGAACTTTGCCGTGCGGCCGGCGTCCGCAAGATCGTGTTCGTCTCGTCCGGGGGCACCGTCTACGGCGCGCCCGGCACCATACCGATTGCCGAGACCGCGCCGACCGATCCGATTTCCGCCTACGGCATCAACAAGCTGATGGTCGAGAAATACCTGCAGCTCTACGCCAAGCTGGGCGGCCCCGATGCGCTCAGTCTCCGGGTTGCAAACCCTTACGGCGCATTTCAGAGCCCGTTTCGGCGTCAGGGCCTGGTCGCAGCCCTGATCGAGGCGGTGCTGGCGCGCCGGCCGGTCGAGATCTGGGGCGATGGCAGCGCAGTGCGCGATTTTCTCTACGTCGAGGACGTTGCTGAAGCGTTGCTGCTGGGCGCGGTGTATGACGGGACTGAGACGGTGCTCAACGTCGGGTCCGGCATCGGCCGTTCGGTCCTGGACGTCGCGACCTCGATCTGCGAGGTGCTGGCTCGGCCGGCCTCTGCCATCGTCCATAAGAGAGCACGGCAGGCCGATGTTTCAGCCAACGTGCTCGATGTCGCCCGCGCAAGCGAGGTGCTCGGCTGGCGGGCGCGCACCGACTGGACGGACGGGTTGCAGCGGACGGCGTCCTGGATAGAACGCACCTACCTGTCTGGTCGATGAGCGGGGCGAGCACTCTCTTGCAGGATCCCGAGAAAACCGAAGACGTCGTGGAAACGAGCGAGACTGCGGCAGTGCCGGTCCGCGGGTTCGCCGCCGTGTCTACTGCCAGCGTGTGGCCGCTCATCGACGCGAACAGGCGCAGCTACGACAGCCCTGTTCCCTCGCCAAGAGCGGTGGCCGACCGCGTTCGTGCTTCGGAAGCGGCCCAGGCGAAGCTTGAGGCCCTTCAGGCAAGCACGAGTTGGCGGCTGACCGCGCCATTTCGTCAGCTCGTCGACACCCTGCAAAGCTGGCGCCGCAAGCCGCAAAGCGCGCCCGCCTCTGAGCTGCCACCTGAGCCGCTTGACTATGCTGCCTGGATCGCCAGTGAGGAGCCCAAATACGGCATGCTGCGTCGGCCGGAGAGAGGCCGCCGCCGCGTGTCGGAGCCGAAACTCGGCCTGGTGCTTCTCTGTCCACCAGATGGCGAGCCTGACCAGGCTCTGCTCGCAGCCCCACCCAGCTTTTGCACCATCCTGCTGCTCAGGACAGATTCCATGCCGCCGGCCGACCCCGGCCACGCGCGAGTGATGTACGACCAATTGCCGCCGCAGGATTCGGGCGGCGCGATCATCAGCCTGGCGACCTCACGGCTGAACGCCGACTTCCTATGCTTTCTGGACGTGCGCGACCGGTTGGCGCCGAACGCACTTGACCTGAGCGCGGACGTGCTGGCTCGTCATCCGGACTTGGACCTCGTCTTTGCAGATGAAGACTGGCTCGACGGTGCCGGCCGCCGGCAGAGGCCGTTTCTGAAGCCAGGATGGGACCCGGAACTGCAGCGGGGCCGTGACCTTGTTGGCCCGTTCGCCTTCTTCCGCACCAGCCTGGTGCGCGCTGCCACAGTTTCGGCAGGACTCGCCTGGCACTACGACCTCGCCTGTCAGGTTGCTGCATCGAGCAGGCCGGAACGCATACACCACATTCCTGCCGTGCTCTGTCACCGCTCCGTTGCGCTGCCTGGACAGGGCGTCGCACGCCGGGACGTCGCGTTGGCTCAGCTCAAGCGTGACGACGTACGGGCCGAGCTCCTGCCTGTCGCCGGGCATCCTGACCTGCATCGCGTCGTCTATGCCGTGCCGGATCCTGAACCGCTCGTTTCCATAATCGTGCCTACCCGGGATCGCGCCGACCTGCTGCGAGTTTGCGCGTCGGGCGTGCTGAAACAAACGCGATACGATCGTCTGGAACTGCTGATCGTGGATAACGGAACGGTCGAAGCCGATGCTCTGAGCCTGCTTGAAACCCTTTCCGCTGACCGCAGGGTTCGGGTGTTGCGTCAGCCAGCTCCGTTCAACTGGTCTGCGCTGAACAATCATGCCGCCTCTCACGCGGCGGGGGACGTACTCCTCCTTCTCAACAACGATGTTGCAGTGCTGCACCATGACTGGCTGCGTGAGCTCGTCTCGCACGTGGTTCAGCCAGGAGTGGGGGCTGTCGGCGCGAAGCTGCTCTACCCGAACGGCCGGATACAGCATGCCGCAATCACCACGGACATGACTGGTCTGCCGCGGCACCTGCTTCGCCACGTGCCACGGGACTCAGAGGGTCCCTTCGGGTTGCTGAAGATCGCGCGTGAGGTTTGGGGCGTTACCGGGGCTTGTCTCGCCACGCCTAAGGCCGTGTTTTCCCGCGTCGGCGGCTTGAACGAGTCGTTTCCGATCGGCAGCAACGACGTTGATCTGTGTCTTCGTCTGCGGGCCTGCGGCTACCGCATCATCTGGACTCCCTGGGCAGAGCTTGAGCACCGTGAGCTTGCCTCGCGAGGACTCGATGTGACGCCAGAGCAGCACGAACGCGTGCGTGAGGAGCTCGACCGGCTTGCGCGGGACTGGGGAAGCCTGATGATAAATGACCCATACCTGCACCCGGCACTCGACCCGGCCGATGATCGGCTGCCTTTCCGTCGCACCGCCGCTGTCGCGGCGACCGTTAAGCTGCAAGCTTGATGATGTCAGCCGACATTGTTGGACCAACGACCGCGGAGGGTATACAGCGTCTTGCCGCCGCCCAGGCAAAGCGTGATCGCGCTCGGCTGAAGGCCGCACAGGAAGACATTGCCGACCTGCATGGCAAAGTCGTGGCGCTCAACCAAAGGATTGCCAATCTCGAGCGCAGTCCGTCCCGTCGGCTTTTCGCGCCGGCCCGCCAGCTGATCAGACTCGCAAGACGTCTGCTCTCGAAACCCTCCGTTCTCGTCCCGGCCGAGCAGGACGAGCTCGAGTCGACTACCGCCTTGCGCGGTCTGGCGTTGGTGATCGATCGTGAATGGCCGCAGCCTGACCGCGATTCCGGGTCCATCGACATCGTCAACCTCGTCCACTCACTGCAGCAAATCGGTTTCAGGGCCATACTGGCGGCGTCCGACCAGCATGCCGGCGATCCCGCGCGCGAACGCCTGACATCCCAGGGGATAGAATGCCTGACGGCGGACCATTCTCCATCCGTGCAGGCGTTCATAGCTAATCATGGCTCTGCCATCGCAGTGTGCGTCATGTGCCGGGTGTTCTGTGGGGGCGAATTTCTAGAGCAGCTGCAGCGTCATGCTCGACAGGCAAGGCTGGTGTTCAACTCCATCGACCTCAATTATGTTCGTGAAGAGCGCAAGGCGCATCTTCTTCAAGATCACGCCTTGCTCGAGACGCTCGCGCACCTGCGTGCTCGAGAGGAGCATGTGATGCGCAGCAGCGATGCTACCCTTGTCGTGTCGGAGACAGAGCGACAGCTACTGGCAGAGACGATGCCGGACGTCTTCGCGATCAGGATGCCGTTGGCGCGTCCGGTCCGACGACCCACGGCAGGTTTCGCGCGGCGCACGGGGATCGGGTTCATCGGCGGTTTCGCGCACACGCCGAACCTGGATGCCGTTCGCTACTTCCTCAGCGACATCTGGCCCAACGTGTTGCAAGCGTTGCCGGATTGTCAACTCAGCATCGTCGGTCCTGATGCTCCTATAGATCTTGCGTCCCACACGAACAATGTCTGCGTGATCGGCTATCTGGCCGATGTCACCTCCTGGTTCGACTCGATACGCCTCACGATAGCACCGCTGCGCTACGGCGCAGGTGCGAAGGGAAAAGTGGCGTCGAGCCTGGCCCAAGGCGTGCCATGCGTTGTCACCAGCGTCGCCGCTGAAGGCATGTCCTTGGCTGATGAGGACGGTGTTCTCATCCGTGACGTGCCGACCGATTTCGCAGCGGCCATAATTCAGGTCTACAGCCAGGAGGCTCTTTGGCAACGGCTATCGTCATGCGGGCTCGGTTACGCGGAACGAGAACTATCGTTAGCCAAATGGCAGATTCGCCTCGACACGGTTGTTTCCCGAATCGGCCTCTAGCCGAACGACGTCTGTGGCCGCAAGACGCGCGGCCGATGCACTGCGCAAGTAACCAAAAGTCTTTCGCTTCTTTTCTTCAGAAAAGAAGGATTGTCTTTCTGCCTGTTGGCAAGTCCCCATCCGAGCGACAAGCGCCGGCTCGTCTGCAGGAATGTCGACGTTGCAGAGTGCCAGCCGTGGGTCGTCAGGCTCGTGAAGCCACGCTTTCGGATAATAGGCAACGAGGTCTCGTTCCGGCTCCTCCGCCACAGCAACCGCGCCGAAACTTGCAGCCGCTGCTGCTGCCGGTGAGACGCCATAACTCGGACGGATCGCGGCGAGCCCAGTCGCCCGGGGGTTGACCTCCACGACCCGCGGCTGCTCCGTCACCGAGTCGACGACGAAGTCGAAGCCGATGAAGCCCGACAGACCAAGCCGCCTGACGAAACGCCGCGCACCGTCCTCAAGCACGGGGTGGCGGGTGACCCGGACGATCGTCGATGGTCCAAACTCGCCGTATCCTGCCTCACGCTCTGCCGCGACCATCGATAAGACTTCACCGTCCCGACAGAATGCTGCCAGGTCGCCTGCCCGCCCACCGGGGATGAAGGATTGCGCGCTGAGCGTTCGCGCCGGCCCGATCAGACAATCCATCAGACGCAACGCATCACCGTTCGTGAAAAGCCGCTTGAATCCAGATGCCACCGGCCTCCACCGAAGTGCTCGCCGCACCTTGGCAATATCATTTGCCCGCTGCACGATACGAACGCCCTGACCCGACCACGTCCCGTCCACCTTGAGAACGATGGTCTCTCCGCCGCTTGTAAAATGCGCCTTTAGAACTCTGGTCGAATCTGCTTTGAGCAAGTCGGGGACCGGCAAGCCGGCCGCCTGCACCTCGGCCATACTTGCTTGCCGCGAGAGGAGAACAGCAAAGGAGCTTGGATGACCAAGCGACCGCTCGATCAAGGCGCGCTCACGTCTGGTGCCGTTCGCGAACAGCACATGCATAGCGCGTCTTGCGCGCTCGTCGCCCGGGATCAGCAAGTCTGGATCGAAACGGGCGACTGCGCTGGACAACGACGCGACCAGCCGAAACGCGTTCAGATTGAACACTCCGTCGAGACGTGCCACCCGCCCGGGGTGGCTGACAGGGCACAGCATCGCCACCTCTCCGCCAGCGCGACGCAAGGCCCGTAGCAAAGCTATGTCGGACGCCCAAGTGTTGGTCGTGCTAAACAGAACCCGCGGCTTGGCTCGATCGGCGCCTACCGACAGCCAGCAGGAATCTTGTCGTTCAAGACCGGGCTTGAGCATGTTCATAAAAAGCTCTATATCGTCCAGAATTCTGTATAACTCGTTTGTATGAGGTTTGTAAGAATTGTTGCAAGCTCCTGAGGCATGGTGAATGGTGTTGCACCAAAGACGCGGTAAGGCTTCCCATCACGGTGTCGCGATAATCGGCGCAGGCCCCTACGGCTTATCGCTGGCAGCGCATTTGCGCGCCGCCGGAGTGGATTTTAAGATTTTCGGCCGTCCGATGCAGATGTGGCACGAACGTATGCCCAGGCTCATGCACCTCAAGTCGGAGCCGTTCGCAACGGACCTCTATGATCCCGGCCGGACGTTTCCGCTCTCGCGCTTCTGCCGGGAGAGAGGAATACCCTACCAGGATGTCGGGCTACCGGTCAGCCGCGAGATCTTTTGCCAGTATGGCAACGCGTTCCAGCGGCGTTTCGTACCCGACCTCGACGAGCGTAGCGTAACCTATGTCACTCGCACCGAAGATGGGTTCGAGCTCGAAATCGGCGGTGTGGAGCGGGTTCTCGCCTCCAAGGTGGTGATGGCGGTTGGGATCAGCCATTTCAGCCACATACCCGAAAGCTTTGCGCATCTTTCGTCGGATCTGATCTCTCACTCGTCCATGAGCGGTGATTTGTCCCGCTTCAAAGGCCGACGCGTCGCCGTAATAGGAGGAGGCTCGTCGGCGATCGACTGCAGCGTCATGCTGGCCGAGATCGGGGCCGAAACACATTTGGTTACCAGGCGGGACAGGCTGGCGTTCCATACGCCGCCCAGCCCTCGAAGCCTGTACGCGAGGCTGCGCTGGCCCATGTCGACCGTTGGACCCGGCTGGAAATCTGTCCTGTTCACGCGGCTCCCAGACCTGTTCCAACGGCTTCCAAAACGAGTCCGGTTCGAGGTGATACGCCGCTTTCTCGGCCCGGCGCCGTGCTGGTTCACCCGCGAAGCATTCGAGCGTGATGTCACATCGCACAAGGCTGTCAAAGATTTGTCACTCTCGGCCGTGTCCCTGACGGACGTGAGCGACGCTGTGTCTCTCGACTTCGTTACCGAAAACATGAAATCGAACTTGGTCGTCGACCACGTGGTCGCGGCGACAGGCTTTCGAACCGATTTACGGCGCCTCACCTTCCTCGACACGTCCGTGATCGACGGCATCGAGCAGGCTTGGGATGCTCCTGTCCTCGACCGTAATTTCGAGACCTCGGTGCCTGGGTTGTTTTTCGTTGGCCCGAGTGCAGCCTATGCCTTCGGTCCCATGCTCCGTTTCGCATGCGGTGCCGGCTTCGCGGCTAGGCGCATCACTCGGCACCTTCGCCACAGCCTCGTCACAGGCAGGGCAAAGCCGTTTGTTCCGGACGCGCCAGCATCACAGGGCTTGGAGGCGGACTTGGCTATCTCAGCATCGGCGACAGGAGCGTAAACGCTTCGCGGTCCTCACTTCGACAATAGCTGGTGAGCAAGACAGCCCTCGCGGAGTCAGCCCGATCTACGTCTGCGCGTCCGGGATGGCTGGGGCGCAGGAAGTGTCCCGAGGGTCGGCCGTCCTGGTCCCTGGTAGCCGTCATCCTCGATTAAGCGAAGCTGCAGGCCTGGTTTGCCTTGTTCGACCGGCATGTCGAGCGGCACGGGCCAAGCGCACTCGGCATGGCCCTCCTCGCCCCTCAACGCCAGGAACACCACCCGTTCGACGTTGCCCGTCACCCTAGTCTCGATGGCCAGGCGGAACACCAAGCCGTCCGCTTCATCGATGCCGAGCGCAAGACCGAGCTGCTGGGCCTCCGACTCCTGGCGCCGCAGCGTCCGCACGGTCGGCTCTTCTGCGAAACCGCGGTAGAAGCGCACCGGCACTTGCTCGATCAGGATCACGAAGTGATGGCTGTCATCCATCACCCGCAGCCAGGCATGGACGCGCGCGCTGGCCGTCCGCTTCAGGCGCTGCTTGCCGAACGCATAGGCTCGGCAGCCGACCGACCAGCTATCGTCTCCCATCTCGTAGGCTGCCATGGCTACGGCGTCCCGGCGCGCATTGGCGAGCAGCCTCGCGCAGAACCTCAGGCGTTCCTCGGTCAGCGCCGGGTGGAACTCCCAAGGCCGCCGAGAAGACGAAATGTTTCGCGCCGAGTCGGCCATGCCGGAGTCTATGTGGACAGCCAGCAGCATGACAAGCAGGTGCAGCGGAGCTGAACAGCAACCCGCAAACGGTTCGTAAGTGGCGCGGCCGCTTTGTCGAACCGCGTATTGAGGGCCTGCGCGACGAACCGCGGTCGGGCGCGCCACGAATGATCGGCGACGAGCGGGTCGAGACGGTGATCGTCAGCATTCTGGAGAGCACGCCGCCGGACGCGACGCATTAGAATTCGCGTGGCATGGCACGCGCGTGCGATCTGTCGGTGTCGACGGTGCAGCGGCTCTGGCGCGCCTTCGGCCTGCGGCCGCGCCAGATTGAGACGTTCATGCTTTTGAGCGATCCCGACTTCGTCGCTAAACTGCGTGACGTCGTCGGCCTATCTATGTCTCCGCCAGATCGGGCGATGGTGCTGTGCGTGCACAGGAAGAGCTAGTCCAGGCGCTCGATCTTACCCAGCCGATGCCGCTCACGTTCGTTGTGGTCGAGGATGAACCTAAAGCGACCATGCTCTGGCACGGTCAAGAGCGCGTTTGCCGGGACTTGCAGCGCGTTACCCTCTAGGCTACATGGCGCCCTTGCGTCGCACCCGTAGCTCAATTGGATAGAGCACCAGACTACGAATCTGGGGGTTGGAAGTTCGAGTCTTTCCGGGTGCGCCATACGCCGCCGAGTTTTGTGGTGCGTTGGCCCGCGCGAAACGTGGCGTACTGAGGCCGTGTCGAAGCGGCTGGCGGCGACGCGGGTTGTCGCATAGTTTGGTCAGCGAAGTATACGGAGGTTTTCTGGTGACGCTGATACTAATCATCCTTCTCGTCTTGGCGTTTGGCGGGTTTGGACATGGCGGATATCAGCGTGGCTGGTATGGGCGGGACCAGTACTATGCACCACCGCCCAGTGCTGGTTTTGGCGGCGGCTGTCTCGGGCTTATCGTTTTACTCGGCGTTCTCTACCTGCTGTTCGGCCATCATCACTATTATCGGCGTTACTGACCCAGCCCTTACATTGCATTCTGTCAGCAATAATGGCCGGCCTAGTATGTCGGATTAACGGCTGCACTAGGCAGCTGCAGGAAAGATCTGTTTCGTCGGTGTCGCCGACAAGTCCTGATCGACAAGCTTGGTAGTGGACTGGATGGTGTATAGGCCGTAAATTACTTTCGAGACGAAGTCTATTATCGCAAACCCGGCTACACCGGCGGTCAACCCCATAGTCCCCAAGCCGTCCTCACTCAAGGCCAGAAGGATTGGGTAAACGCACCAAAGCACCGTTAACATGGTAGCATTTTTTCTATAGTCCGATTGTGCCTGGGGGTGTTCGGACCTGTTCTCCCGCATCATGGGTATCCACATTACATAAAGGACGGCCAGGAATGCAGCGCAGGATACGGTGAACCATACCCATTTGATCCATACCGTCTCGCTCACGCCGAAGAACAAGGCAGTCACGATCATCATCACATCTGCGAGCAGCAACCCGGCGACCATGCCGCGGCGTCTCGTGCCGGAGTGCATGGCTGTTCCCGCCAACGCGAGCAACAGCAGCGGTGTAGTGATGGACCAATCGAGGTAGCGCGCAAAGTAGAACAACCGTCCTGTTCCGGCCGACGCGTTTAGCGGCAGGATGAAACTGCCCTGACCGCAGGCCATGGCGAAGTACGAGCAGGCAGCAATGATGGGAACGATCCCGTGATAGATCGTGTGGGACTGCTCGGATGGGATGCGCTGTTTACCGAGTGCGAGAATGAGGCCGCCGCCTGCCAGCATCAATATTACGTCCAGCCACAACCAAGTTTGCGCGGTCATAATCATCTCCGTTCGTAAGTTGATCAGCGCGCGCTTCCGAGAGAAGTTTCAGCAATTGTCGATGAAGCATGGCGCCGGATGGTGCCGTGTTGCTGCAGGTTTCGCAGACACAGCGTGATCAGACTGCTTGCGACCTCGGTCGGGGTGGGCAGCGAGTTTGGGTCTTCGCCTGGAAAGGCCTGCGCGCGCATGCGCGTCGCGGTGCGTCCTGGGTCGAAAAGGTTCACCCTGAGATTGGTGTTCTCCACCTCGTCAGCCCAGCAGAGCACTAGGCTCTCCATGGCTGCTTTGGTGGCCGCGTAGCTTCCCCAAAAGGCGCGTGGCGTGCGGGCGACCGAGCTGGTTACGAAGACGGCACGGCCGGCATCCGATAGTGCCAGCACGGGTGCACAGGTGCGTATCAGTCGGTATGTGGCGGCAAGGTTTACGGCAACGCATTCGGCGAAGTCGACGGGACGGATGTGGCCCACGGGCGTGAGTTTGCCGAGTGCGCCGGCGTTGTGGACCAGTATGTCGAAACGCCCGAACCGGGCGTGCAGGGAAGGGCCGACCGGATCTATGCTGTCGGGGTTTTTCAGGTCGATCGGCAGAAGGGTCGCCTTGCCACCGGCTGAGCGGATCTCATCGTCGACCTCCTCCAGAGCGCCCTGGGTGCGGGCCGCCAAGACGACGTGAGCGCCCAGGGATGCGAGCTGTATGGACGCCGCGCGACCGATCCCCCGGCTGGCGCCAGTTACCAGTGCGATGCGCCCGTCGAGCTCAGCCACCGATCAGGTCATCTCAAGGCTGAGCTGGCGATTGGCACGCGCGTCCACGTCTGGAAGCGGGACCGGGTACTCGCCGGTGAAGCAGGCATCACAGTAATAGGGACGCGCGGCGTCGCGGTCATTGCGGCCGAGGGCGCGGTATAGTCCGTCGAGAGAGATGAAGGCTAGGCTGTCTGCGCCGATCAGGAAGGCCATCTCGGCGACGTCGTGCCTGGCAGCCAGGAGCTTGCTGCGCTCTGGGGTGTCGATGCCGTAAAAGCAGGAATGGGTGGTGGGCGGCGAGGAGATCCGCATGTGCACCTCGGAGGCGCCCGCGGCCCGAACCATCTCCACGATCTTCTTGCTGGTGGTGCCGCGCACGATGCTGTCATCAACCAGAACGACGCGCTTACCCTCTAGGGCTGCCCGGTTGGCCGAATGCTTCAGTTTGACGCCGAGATTGCGGATGTGGTCGGTCGGCTCGATGAAGGTGCGGCCGACGTAGTGGTTTCGAATAATGCCGAGCTCGAAGGGGACGCCGCTTTCTTGCGCGTAGCCCATGGCGGACGGGACCCCCGAATCGGGCACCGGGACGACAATGTCTGCTGCAACATGGCTTTCACGGGCGAGTTCGGCACCGATGCGCTTGCGAGCCTCATAGACCGGCATGCCCTCCATGACCGAGTCGGGACGGGCGAAATAGACGTATTCGAAAACGCAGAACCGGGCGGTTGTTGCACCGAAGGGGCGGATGCTGCGGACGCCGGCGTCGTTGATGACGACGATCTCGCCCGGTTCGACATCTCGGACGAACTCGGCGCCGACGATGTCGAGCGCGCAGCTTTCGCTGGCGAGCACCCAGCTGACCGTCGAAGCGGCGCCCGCGATACGGCCGAGGATCAGCGGCCGGACGCCGAGAGGGTCTCTGACGCCGATCATCGCTTCGTTGGACAGGGCCACAAGCGAGTAGGCGCCAACGACTTGCTTCAGCGCGTCGATCAGCCGATCGACCACGGTGGAGTATAGGCTGATGGCGATGAGATGGACGAAGACTTCGCTGTCCGTGCTGCTTTGAAACAGGCAGCCACGGCGAACCAGGGACTTTCTCAGCGCGACCGCGTTGGTCAGGTTGCCGTTATGGCCGACGGCAAAGCCGCCGAACTCGAAATCTGCATAGAGCGGCTGGACGTTGCGGAGGATGGTTTCGCCAGTTGTGGCATAACGATTGTGCCCAATAGCGCTGTAGCCAGGCAAAGAGGCGATGACCCGTGCGTCGCCGAAATTGTCGCCGACCAAGCCGAGGCCGCGCTGCTGGTGGAAGCGTTGCCCGTCATAGCTGACGATGCCGGTCGCTTCCTGCCCACGATGCTGAAGGGCGTGTAGGCCGAGCGCGGTAACGGCGGCTGCGTCGACCATGTTCCATACGCCGAAAACGCCACATTCTTCGTGAAGCGTGTCCTCGTCACCGTTGGCGGGGTCTGGCAACGCGGGGGACGGAACCATGAACATTCTCCGCAGCACGGCTACGCTTTAGCGCATGCATCGCGCCGTGTCTTGCCACTGTCACCAAGGATGGCTCTAGCTAGGGGTGCTCCTCCTGCGGTCCAAGAGCGTGGTTGTCTGGGGTGCCATGCAGAAGGCCGGCTTCTGTCGTCGGTCGTCCATCGGGTGGCGGGGCTACGCGGGGGCGATACTGAATCGGCAACTCGCCGGCCGCCCAAGCAGCGGCATCATATATGAAAGGCAGCGTACGAGCACGGAGCACCGGCTCGGGCCAGCGTTCGGGTGGAAGCATGATGCCCAACGGTATGTATGCGGCGATGAGAAGTATCGCCCCGCGGGCCAGTCCGAACAGGAGCCCAAGCGTATGGTCAACCCCGCCCAGTGCCGATACGCGCACTATTCGGCCGACGAGGTTTGACAGGAGTGAAAGCACGATGAGCACGGCCACGAATACCAGCACGTAGGCCAGAGGATCGGCCAGATCGGGGTTGCCGATTGCCTGGCTCAGCACAGGCTGCAGGTTCGGCCCGAGCTGGTAGGCGGCGTAGGCAGCCAGCAGCCAACTGCCCAGACCGAGGGCCTCGCGCACCAGGCCGCGCGACAGGCCGAGCAGCGCTGACACGCCGAGTATGGCAAGTACCAGTAGGTCGACGAGGTTCATGGCTCCGGCTTATCGGTTAGAAAGCGTGTCAAAGAAAGGCTGCAGGGAGACGGTCGCCACAGCGGGTGACGATTACTTTAACGGGCCATTCAGGTTCCCATATCGCGACGATGCCCACTCCATACGAAACGCTCGGCGTCAAACCGGATGCGACTGCAGCCCAGATAAAATCGGCGTATCTGAAGCTGGCCAAGAAGCATCATCCTGACCTTAATCCTGGCGACCGGAAAGCTGAGGAGACGTTCAAGGCGATCAGTGCTGCGCATGATCTGCTGGAAGATCCCGAGCGGCGCGCCCGCTTCGATCGGGGTGAAATCGACGCGACAGGGCAGGCCCAAAGCGGCCCTGATCCCAAGAGGACCTACCGATCCTACGCCGAGGGCGATCAAGGCGCCCGTTACAGGAGTGGCGTGGGAGACAGCGAGAGCGCGGCGTTTCACGACATCTTTGCTGATCTGTTCAACGCTCGCGGCGGGAGTGGAGGTCAGGCGCAGAACCAGCGCATGCGCGGCCAGGACCAGAACTACCAATTGTCGGTCAGCTTCGTGGAGGCGGCCCTGGGCGCCAGCCGGCGGCTGACCTTGCCTGACGGACGCACGCTGGATGTGACTATTCCGGCTGGGCTGGAGGATGGGCAAACGCTGCGGCTGCGTGGCCAGGGCGATGCAGGGTGGAACGGGGGTGCAGCAGGAGACGCGCTGATCGAGGTTGCGGTGAAGCCACACGCTTTCTTTAATCGCCAGGGTGACGACATTCACCTCGATCTGCCGGTGACGGCGTTGGAGGCCGCTTCGGGCGCCAAGGTGGCTGTTCCTACACCTGCGGGACCGGTCAACCTGACCGTGCCGCGCGGGTCCGACACCGGGCGGCAACTGCGTTTGCGTGGGCGTGGGATCCCGGAGCATGCGGGACGGCCGGCGGGCGACTTGTATGTGACGCTGAAGGTTGTTCTTGGTGCAGCCGACCAGGCGCTGGAGGACGCCCTGCGTGCGTTCTACGAGCGCAATCCGACCGATCCACGCCGGCAAATGAGCGAGGTTGCATGATCACGCTGCAGACTGTGTGTGCCTCCATCCCTGGGCTGACGGAGGCCGAGCTGCGTCGCTGGTTGGACCAGGACTGGATACGGCCGGATCGGCTTGGCGGCGAGCCTTCGTTTCGCGACATCGACATGGCGCGCGCGCGGTTGATTGCGGAGCTGCATCTGGCATTGGAGGTGGAGGAGCCGACGGTGCCGTTGGTTCTGTCCCTGCTTGACCAGCTTTACGCGACAAGGCGGCAGCTGCGATTGGTGCTGGATGCGCTGGAGCCGCCGGTCCGCGCCGAAGTCGCAGAACGGTTGAGCCCGAGGATGTGAGAAGCTCGGCGGGTGTTCCCTGCTTGGGCGCCGACGCCTGCCAAGCGACGTGCGGGTTTTGCGAGGGCGAAAAAGACGTGCTAAGCGGCCACGAGTTTGGGCCTCGCGCTGAGCGTTGACGCGCGCCGGTGCGTATGCCCTGACGGCAAACGACAGACAAAGGTTAGGCACCGATGAGTGAAATCGCCGACAAGGTTAAGAAGATTGTGGTCGAGCACCTCGGGGTTGAAGAGAGCAAGGTGACGCCGGAAGCGTCCTTTATCGATGATCTTGGCGCCGACAGCCTTGATACGGTGGAGTTGGTTATGGCGTTCGAGGAGGCTTTCGGCGTCGAGATACCGGAAGATGCCGCGGAGAAGATCAGCACGGTCAAGGACGCAATCGACTACATCGAGACGCAGAAGGCTGCCTGAGCCGGGACAAGACTTGTGATGAGCGGAGCGGAGCGTCGGGTTGTTATTACAGGCATGGGCATAGCATCCCCGCTTGGGGTTGGCGTCGAGCATGTCTGGAAACGGTTGATAGAGGGTGAATCCGGGATACAGGCGATCCAGTCGTTTGACACGACCGACTTGGCAGCCAAGATCGCGGGCCAGGTTCCGGCAGGCACGCGCAGCGAGGGTGGGCTTACGCTGAGCGAGTGGATACCGGTGAAGGACCAGAAGAAGATGGACCGGTTCATCCATCTTGCACTCGTAGCGGCCACAGAGGCCGTCGAGGACTCCGGTTGGGTTGCCGAGGATGAGGATGAGCAGGAAGCCACGGGCGTGATGATCGGGTCCGGGATTGGCGGGTTGCAGACGATTTTCGAAGCCAGCAAGCTAGTTCTGGAGGGTAAGGTGAAACGGCTATCGCCGTTTTTCATTCCGTCCGCGTTGATCAACTTAGCGTCCGGTCATCTCTCCATAAAATATGGTTTTAAGGGGCCGAATCATTCGGCAGTTACCGCTTGCGCGACCGGCGTGCATGCGATCGGTGATGCGATGCGCCTGATAAGGTTGGGCGATGCCGACGTTATGGTTGCAGGGGGAGCGGAAGCGACCGTCTGTGAGCTTGGCATTGGTGGGTTCAGTGCCAGCCGGGCGTTGTCAACGTCGTTCAACGACATGCCAACGCGTGCGTCCCGACCGTGGGATAGGGACCGCGACGGATTCGTCATGGGCGAAGGTGCTGGTGTGGTCGTGCTGGAGGAACTTGAGCATGCGCGTGGGCGAGGGGCGAAGGTTTACGGCGAGGTTGTCGGGTATGGGCTATCAGGGGACGCGCACCACATTACTGCGCCCGCGGAAGGACATGACGGTGCGTTTCGGGCGATGCGGGCGGCATTCAGAAATGGAAGCGTTTCGCCGGACGACGTCCATTACATAAACGCGCATGGCACGTCGACGCCGATCGGGGACGATTTGGAGCTCGACGCCGTTGAGCGGTTTTTTGGAACCGCCTCGGGACACATAGCGATGTCTTCCACCAAGTCAGCCACCGGCCATCTTCTTGGAGCGGCCGGGGCGATCGAGTCTATCTTTTCGCTTCTGGCGATACGGGACGGTGTGGCTCCCCCGACCCTGAACCTGGAGCAGCCAAGCCGGGAAAGCGTGATCGACCGCGTCGCTCTAACGGCTCAGGAGCGTAAAATAGACTGCGTGTTGTCGAACAGTTTCGGCTTTGGCGGTACAAATGCGAGCATTATCTTTCAACGGGTGTGACGGTTCAGGCCGCTCCCGGCTGATCGTTTCGAATAAGAGTTTTGCGTAGGCTGCTTGTTGTCGGCACGCTGCTTGTTGGGGGCGGCGCATTGTTGGCCGACCAGGCTCTGGTCGCATACGATGCTCCTGGGCCCCTACCCCATCCACAAGCCGTCGTTGTTCCGCGTGGCGGGACTGATGCTGTTGCTATCGTGCTGCATAGGGCCGGAGTGTTAGGCAACGCGGTGGTGTTTCGGGCTTTTGTTGCTCTGACGGCTTGGCAGGGTCCCCTTCGTTCAGCTGAGTTTCTGTTTCCGAAAGCGGCCAGTATCGCGTCGGTTCTGGCTGTGCTTCGAACGGGTCGGCCTGTCCAGCATCTTTTGACCATACCGGAGGGTTTGACCGCGTCTCGCATTGGGGCGCTGACAGCCGATGCTGACGACCTGGCCGGAGCCGTCCACCTTCCGGAAGAAGGTGCCACCTTTCCAGAGAGCTATGCCTATGTTTTTGGAGAGCAGCGAGACTTCCTGCTGGCGCGGGCTGGCCGGGCCATGAAGGCCGCGCTCGATAGTGCGTGGCGCAGCCGCGAAGCCGGATTAGCACTGCGGTCGCCACGCGAGCTTCTTATACTGGCGAGCATGGTTGAACTTGAAACACATCTTGCGGCCGAACGGCCAATGGTGGCGAGAGTGCTTCTTAATCGGCTTGCGCGTGGTATGCGGCTGCAGTCCGACCCAACTGTCGTCTATGGTGAGAGCGGCGGCACGGGAGACTTGCCCCATGGCTTGACACTTACGGCGTTGCGACGCTTCACGCCCTACAACACGTATGTTCTACCCGGGTTGCCGGAAGGGCCGATTTGCGCGCCAGGAGTAGCTTCCATTTTAGCCGCAGCGCACCCGGCCACAAGCGCCGCGTTATATTTCGTTGCCGACGCGCATGGCGGGCTTGTGTTTGCTGAAACTCTAAAGACACACAATCAGAATGTCGGGGTGTATCGCGCAACCGTGAAATAAGAAAGGCCGGTCTCGCGACCGGCCTTTCCACAGGTTATCGCAGCTTGCTAGGTTATGGTGTGACCCGTCAGGCTGGTGACGCCCACGAAGGTAACCGTAGTTTTGTCGGAAAGTGTGATCGTCAGATTTCCGGCTGTTACCGTTCCGGAGTTAAGATCACTTTGAGCATTTACGGAGTCGTTACCGAAACCAACAAGGTCCGATCCTCCAAAGCCGAATATCGTAATGTGGGCGGGGCCACTCGAAGAGCTTACGGTGTCCAGTTCGAACAGGTCACTTGCGTTTCCGGAAATGAACGTCTCGTTACCTGCGCCGGTCAAGAACGTGTCAGATGCTACGCTGTCGTAGCTGCCGACAAACGTTCCAGTAGATGAGGCTGCTGCCGCTGTATCAGCGAACAGGTTGAAACTGGTAGCGTTTGCCCCGTTAAGGGTCTCGTTGCCGGTTCCTGCAATGACAGCTACACCACCGCTTGTGGACGTAGAGCCAAACGTAATGTCTGCGTTAGAGAAGCCGACTATTACGTTGGAGCCCGATCCGGTAAGGATCGTGTCAGAAACCGGCTGAGACGTACCGGACTGGCCAACAAACGTTAGATTGCCGGTGCCGCCGAAGATAGTATTCCCGCCGACCGAGTCGAACACAGTGGTGGCCGAACCGCGCGCGACGACGACATCTCCTGCCGAACTCGACACCACTGTCGATGATGGCTCCTGAATTGCGACGGCCAAGCTGTCACCGGCTGAACCACCAATGATCAGCTGACCGGGCGACGCAGCAGCGACAATATCGCTGATACCATTTGCAATCACAGTCGACTTGCCGTCGCCAAGGTATGCGACGTCGCCGCCGACGGTGTCGTTCAGAGTGATGAACGCGGTGCCTACTCCGCTGAACACGGTAGAGCTTCCAGTACCCGTGCTGATTACGTCGCTTCCCGAACCAGCCGTAATCGTGTCGCCGCCTGCTCCCGCCGCAGTTGAACCGTCATACGTATTGTTGCCGCTGATAAACGTGACCCTGTTGTCACTACCGCGCGCCGTGTAGGTGGCGCTGAACGGGCCGGCGGTCGAGGCCGTGTCCATTCCGGCGAGGACAGTATCATGACCCAGCACTGAGCCGGTAACCGAGGCGGTTTCATCGATGACAGTATACTGACCAGTTGTCGGCGTGAACTGGGTTTTGCTCCCCTTCACCAGCTCATTCAGGACGACCCCGCCAACAGTAGACTTACCTGCTCCGTTAACAACGTTCAGTGTAAGCTTACCTTTAGACTCGGCAGAGTTTACCGCGGCGGCAAAGGCGGTTGCATAGTTGATGGTGCTCTCGCCGGTTACGGTGAATATCAGGTGTGAACCACCTGCCCCAGGTACCGAGATTGTTGCCATCTATCCTACCCCACCCTAAAAATCACTGACCTAACGCTATGCAAGCCAAAACCCGCTGGCCCCAAACCTCATAACAAAGGTAAGCGTCGAGAACAACATCGAAATGGTTAATAAGCTAGAGATTTTCGGCCTTGCGGGCGGGGCGAGAATGCAACCGGCGACTTATACGGGGAAGTTGCAATTAGGCATCATGTCTATCTTTAGAGTATGATATTAAAAGAGTATGATATTAAATCTACTGTGATGCTAGGATATGCTGGGGTTGCGCCAAACCGTAGGCTTGCCTTCTTGGAGGCAACCATCCTTGACAGCAAGCGCAGTGGTGCAAGAGGCTGAACGACTTGATGCACCATTGTGATCCCGCCGACGACCACTCCGACCGACGTGGAGTGTGCCTTGTGCTTTCCGCTCCGTCAGGCGCCGGAAAAAGCAGTGTGTTGCATGCTCTGACACAGCAAGACCGTAGCTTAGTCAACTCTGTAAGCGTAACAACTCGGCACCCTCGAGCTGGCGAACGGGACGGGGTGGACTACTCCTTTGTGTCGGAAGAGCAGTTCGCTGAGACAGTGCGCATGAATGGGTTTCTGGAGCATGCGACAGTTTTTGGAAGACGTTACGGCACGCCACGACGGACGGTGGAGGCGCTGGTAGCGAGTGGCAGGGACGTGGCGCTGGACATCGATTGGCAAGGCTGGCGGCAGCTAAGGGCGGCAATGCCGGATGACTCGGTAGGTGTGTTTCTTCTGCCACCTTCTCTTACGGTTCTGAACGACCGCTTGCGAGGACGCAGAAGCGACGATGCAGCGGAGGTGGAACGCCGGATGGACGCCGCGAAGCAGGAGATATCACACTGGTACGAGTTCGACCATGTGGTTGTGAACGAAGATCTGAGCACTTGCATTGCCGAGGTCAGGGCCGTTTTGCGAGCTGCGCGGTGCACGACGCGCCGAAGCCTCGGTATGGCGCGACTGGCTCAGGCAATGGCCGACGCCAGCCCTAACCAATGAGGATCAGGATGGGCCTACTGCTTTTTGGCAAGTTTGTGGGCGGTCCGTAGCAGAAAGGCTTGATCGTCAGGGTCACAGGCAAGATAGAGCCGCAGCATGGCGAGCTGATCGCCGGTGGTGCCTGAGGCCGGTCCGCCCTGGACTAGATGGTCGACCGAGGCGTTCAGGGCGGCGGCAATCCGGGCGATGTTACCCCGCAGTTGGCCGGCTCTATCTGTTTCCCATTGAGCGACAGCACTTCGGCTTACGTTGCATGCTTCTGCAAGGGCATCCTGTGTAAGGCCTTTCGCACGGCGTGCGGCTCGGATACGGGCTCCCACAGTCGATTCATCCTGCATCTCCAGACTTGCCTCCTGCCCGACCATCGAGTCGATAACGGCATTGACACATAATGGTCAGAAAGTCTAACGTTTCGTTAGTGAAGGAGTGTGGCAACGCGCGCGCACGTGAAATGGACCCCGGAACTTGACGAAAAGCTGCGAGACTTGCGCAGCGCAGGCGTGACTTGGGACGGCATTGCAGGTGCGATGTCGCTGGGCAGGAACACCGTCTTGGAAAGAGGTCGGAAGATTGGAGCGAGGCGGCTTCCGCCGGCTGCACCGCCTCCGGCTGAGGAGGCGCGAGATCGGCCGCCGAGGCAAGCCGGACATCCGCTGACTTGGGCGATGATCACGAGTGGTACGCTATTGGAGGGTGAGGCTTACCCCTACCCAGTTTTCCTGTAGGAACAAAACGTGAATGCCTTTTCGGTTCACAACATGGACCTGCAACCGGAGGACCGCCTTTGTTAACGGAATGTAAGACTAGACTGAGCAGCGCTGCCGCCGGAAGCTTGTGCGCTCGTGATGTCATCGAGCGTTTAGAAGAGGCTGGCTCCACTCTGCTTGCGTTGCCGAACTCCGGTTACTCGACAAAGCTTAAAGCAAGCCATCTTGAGTTCGTTGCGGGCGCCTGCGAGGCCTACGCTCCGGACACCCAACGGATACGACCCGCAGCACCGTCGTCGGCGCAGATCACGCGTATGGATGAGGCCCTTGGGTGGTTGAGTGTGATCCCGCAAACTCGCTACGTCTTGAGGCGGATTGTCGGCGCGCGCAGCCTGGTGAGCCCTGTCACCGCGCGGCATTTGTTTTCCTGGCGCAAGTTAGCTGGTGTTCTTGGCGCCGACCACAAAGCTGTCCAACGGTGGCATTGTGATGGCGTCGATCTAATTGTCGCAGCATTGGTGAAAGTGAACGATCTTGCGCTATAGTTGTACGCGCTAACGCCGTTAGAGTAGGCGGTGGCGGGTTGATCAGTCCGGGGCTGCTGTTAGTAATCTACTTTGTGCATTGAGACATGATATCGGCAGCGTGTCGTCTCGTAAGTGCCATTGACAAGAGAGCCATTCAAAGTCCCCTTGAACTCTAGAGGGTATGGCTTCCTCTCTGGGCCGAGCAGCGCTTGTGTTGCCGTTACTCTGTTGCCTTTCTGCGTTCCCTTCAAGGTCAGCGTCCCGCTATTCGGCACGAACAAGACAACACCATCCCGTATGACAAGCTGCGCCTGAGCGGCTGGATCACACGTTCCACTCGTCGGCTCCAGCAAACCAATGTACATACGGGTGGCGTTACCAACGCCGCAGGCTGCAAGAGACAGCGTCGTTGCTGATATGATTTTCTGCAGGACCGAGCTTTGGCGTCTCATAATCCGTCCGTTTAGCGATCTTTTGACTTTCGAGATAGTGCCACGACGAAATTGTGTGGAAGGAAGCTCTCCGGCGAGCCAGCTATATTGGAGGTGCGACGGCATGGTGGTGAAGCAGGCTTTACCAGAGACATGCCAAGCTAGCAAAACTCACTCGACTGGTTGTGCTTGCCCAGATAACCCAACTTTCGGTATATTTTGAATAACGATGGCGACTTGCGCAAGTGAAGGTTGCCGTCCGTCAGCAGCGCAATACCATCAGCTGAACGAGAGAGATTAGCTCAGTTGACTGTGCTTGGGAGTAATTTGGCTTGGAGGTAAGTTGGCAATAGAAACGCCTATGCCTCTCGACGTCATGCTGCACATAATGCGGCTCCATTGGAAGGAAGGAAGAGTCGAGGAAGCAGTTGCACTCGCAAAAGCCGCAGCACCTTATTTGCACGCCAAACCGGGGGGAAACCGCGTAGCGGCGACGCTTGCGGCGTTAGAGGATGACCAGTTGGATGAGCTCTGCCGAGGCACCCTTGACGGAGAAGCGTCTACGCCACGCGATAAGAAATAGCCTGACCGCTTGGGCGACCTACGCCTTGGCCCCTTCGGGGCACGCACCAGCGCAGCATCACTTGCTTATGATGGATGCCCTGGAACGAGTTTCACGCGGCGAAACGCGACGACTTATGCTTCTTTTACCGCCAGGCTCGGCCAAGAGCACATACGCCAGCAAGTTCTTCCCAGCGTGGTGGTTGGCTCGACACCCGACGAGCGCCGTTATCGCCGCTTGTCACACAGCACGACTGGCGGAACATTTCGGTCGGGGTGTAAAAGGACTGCTAGACGAGCATTCGGCACGACTTGGAGTAAAGCTACGTGGAGACGCACGCGCCACTGGACGTTTTATAACGCAACGCGGTGGAGAGTACTTTGGTATAGGTATCAATGGTGCAGTTACGGGTCGCCGGGCGGACTTGGCCCTGATTGACGATCCGATACGATCATTTACAGAGGCGGAGAGCTTCTCGTCACGCGAACATCTCTGGGAATGGTTTCGATCTGAACTCGTGACACGCTTGAAACCTCAAGGGCGAGTCGTGTTGATCATGACACGTTGGCACAGCGACGATCTTGCAGGACGCCTTCTGGAACATGGGGGCTGGACGGTGCTTCGCCTACCAGCGCTTGCTGAGTCGGACGATCCGCTGGGACGTGAACCGGGCAGCGCACTCTGGCCGCAGTGGGAGGACATTGCAGCGCTGGAAGAGAAACGGGCATTACTAGGCGAACGCCACTTCAGTGCGTTGTTTCAGCAGACACCGATGCGAGATGGAGGGCAGCTTTTTGATGCTCGAAAGCTTCGCGTTGTTGACAGCTGCTCGGAGGGCACCGCAGTGAGAGCCTGGGATCTCGCGGGTAGCATTGACAGTGCTGGCGACCCGGACTGGACCGTTGGCATTAAGCTGGTACGTGATGGTGCAGGCGCCACTGTTGTGGATGATGTGGTGAGATTTCGCGGCTTGCCGGGCGATGTCGCACAACGGATAAAAGCGATTGCTGAAATTGATGGACAGAGTGTGGCGATTGGCTTGCCGCAGGACCCAGGCCAAGCTGGCAAGAGCCAAGTTATGTTCCTTACACAAGTTCTCGCGGGCTATCAGGTAATCGCGACACCTGAAACTGGAGCCAAGTCCGTTCGCGCCATGCCGGTAGCGGCCCAGATATCAAATGGGACGATGGCCATTCGACGGGCACACTGGAACGCCGTTTTTGTCGACGAGATATCGAGCTTTCCGCATGGCCGCAAGGATGATCAAGTCGACGCTCTATCACGAGCGTTCTCGATGCTGTTGACGGCCAAGCACCCTGCGCATTTTACGCGGCTGCCTTTCTCCAGCCGATGACGTTGACTCAAAGGGGACTGGTTTGTTCCAAACGATTTCAGATCTTATCCCGCTCGACTTCGACTATCCTGAGCGAGCACGGACTCTTATAGTCAATCGACATATCTTAGACGGTACGTTTTACGACGTACTTCCCTTTGAATTTCACGAGGAACGTACTAGTAGCGGGGAATATATCCCGTTGAGGCAGCGCCGACCTTCTGTTCGTTATGGCCTAGCCAGATTAGTAGTCGAAGACAGCGTCGCTCTACTATTTAGCGAAGGACATTTCCCCGTTTTCGAGTCTTCAAACGACGCCATATGCACAGCGTTGGCTGGCTTCGTTAGGGAGACGAAGCTAAATACAGTTATGGTCGAGGCTGCGTTGCGGGGCAGTGTAGGCTCGGTGTGCCTGCATTTTCGCGTGCTTAAGGGCAGAATCTTTGTCGATGTGCTGGATACAACCTATCTTACGCCGAAGTGGGATCCTTCTGAGCCAGACGCCTTGCTCAACGTTTGCGAGACGTACAAAGTAAGTGGACGTTCGCTTCTGGAGCAAGGCTATGACTCCATTGATGCCGACGCGGTTTACTGGTTTCGGCGCGCTTGGGATGCCGAATATGAGCGCTGGTTCTGGCCGATGCTGGTTGGGGCTGCAGCTGATTTAAGAGAAGACGAGACAAGGACGGTCAGGCATGGCTTAGGCTTTGTGCCGATCGTCTGGATTAAGAACCTGCCTGGAGGGCAAGGCGTCGACGGCGCATGCACCTTCCGCTCGGCAGTAGAGACGTCCATCGAGATCGACTATCAACTGAGCCAGGCTGGACGTGGTCTAAAATATAGCAGTGACCCGACATTGTTGATAAAAGAGCCTGCCGGGCTTGACGGCACTATGGTCCGAGGAGCGGCTAATGCGTTAGTTGTGAGTGAGAAAGGCGACGCAAAGCTCCTTGAAATCGGCGGGACAGCGAGTCAGGCCGTCATCGACTACGTTCGGGTACTTCGGGAACTTGCCTTAGAGAGCTTACACGGCAATCGCGCAGAGGCAAGCAGGCTGAGTACACCTGCTAGTGGTCGAGCTCTACAACTTATGAATCAAGGTCTGTTGTGGCTCGCAGATAATCTGCGTGTAAGCTACGGACAGTTTGCCCTACTTAGCCTTGCGCGTATGTTTCTTAAAGCGAGTGAGCGGTATCCATTGCGGATGGGGGGAGACGTTGTCACAAACCTCCATGCTGATGCGGCTATTGGTCTCCGATGGCCGGACTGGTATCCGCCTGATGCTTTGGATGGCCAGCGAACAGCTGAGACGGTTATTGCTCTTGTCACTGCTAAGCAAATGTCTCGGCGGACTGCAATGCGGATCTTGGCCGCAGGCTACGACATCGAGGACGTGGACGCAGAGCTTAAAAGGATCGAGGCGGAGACATAAATGACTGACGTCAACAGCACTACGAGCGACGATACGCTTGAGGCTTTGAGGACTCGTGCGGACGCATTGGAGCGCCAGTTGCAAGAGGTAGAATCGAATGCCATCACTCGTCTACGGGATTTTGAGTTAAAAACGGAGGCTTTGCGGGCAGGGATACTCGACTTAGACGGGCTTCGCCTTCTTGAACCAAAACAACTTTCGGGGAACACCGCTAACTTTAGCAGTCCTTCTGAAGTTGTTAGCCAGCTACGGCAGGAAAGGCCTTGGCTGTTCGGGTCACCAAGCTCGAGCAGTTTAGCATCGACGCCTGCGGCCGTGCCAGCAAAACGTAAGCTTGCGACGGAGATGACGGTAGACGAGTGGCGTGCGGCTCGGTCCGACTTACTTCGGCGAAAGTAGCATTAGGCTAGTCACAATTTAGTTTGTAAGCGTTTAATGGAGGCATCTAGCCTCCTTTACTTTGGGGGCACGAATGAGCATCTCGAACTTTCCTGCAGCGCTGCAACCGATCATTCAGCAAGGCTTTCTTGAGCGCGAGTTCATGCAAGCTCTACGCTCCCGAATTGGTTATCGCGCCTGTGCAGATAGGGAAGACTTCTCGGTCGGTATTGGCGAGACATTGACGAAAACGCGCGCGGGTCTCAAGCCCGCGGTAACGACGCCTATAGCTGCTGCCACTAACACGAACTTAGACAACGGCTTGACACCTGGCAGTTGGAATGTTGAGCAGTTCACCCTAACACTCAATCATTACGCGGCGACCATGGACCTTAACATGGTTACAAGTCGAGTGGGCATTGCCAGTCAATTCTTACAGAATGCCTACGTTAACGGTGAACAAGCCGCACGAAGCTTGGACGATCTGGCAAGAAACGCTCTTTTTGCGGCCTATTTTGGTGGCAATACGCGGGTTCGAACATCTCTAGCCAGTTCTGGGCCCGCAATCGCTGTAGATGACACTCGGGGGTTCCAGACAGCCTTCGTTAATGGCGTTCAGCAACCTGTGAGTGCCGCAAACCCACTGACCGTAACAGTTGGCGCGGATGTATATACTCTTCTTGGAGTAGCTGCCGATGCAAACAATAGTTCCACGACGCCAGGCGGTCAGAGTGGCGTCCTAACGTTCTCTGGCAATATTAGCGCGACAGATGGAGTTGCAGGTAACTCGGTGCAAGCAGCGACCGCATCGCTCGTCTTGCGCCCGAACGGTCGGTCGAACACTTCTCTCATTCAGGCCGGCGATACGTTATCGATGACCAACGTTCTCGATGCCGTTGCTGATCTTAGATTGAATGCCGTTCCAGACATTGATGGCGCGTATAACTGTTATCTGGACCCCATCAGCGCACGCCAGCTATTCGCTGATCAGGATTTTCAACGGCTGTTCATCGGATCAACGTCGGCGAATGAGATCTTCCGCCCGGGGCAGGGCGTGATCAACGAGTTTCTTGGGCTTCGCTTTGTGCTGACGACCGAGTCGTTCGTACAGCCACATCCTACTCTTGCTAGCGCTATAATCCGTCGCCCCATCGTTGTAGGACAAGGGGCATTAATCGAGGGCGACTTTGCGGGAATGGCCGCCGATGATGTTGCTCCAAAAGACTCGATCGTGTCACTTGTGGATGGTGTCTGCATGGTGACGCGCGAGCCGATCGATCGGCTGCAACAAATCATCGCACAGTCCTGGTATTGGATTGGCGGTTTTTGTGCTCCGTCTGACACCATGACAAATAGCTTGATTGTTCCAACCGCTACAAACGCTAATTATAAAAGAGCGGTCATGATTGAACACTTGGGATGAGCTTGCACCTTCGTTGACAGCCCACATCAAGTGTCGGACTCGAGCTTCGGAGATGTAGGTGTTCACGGACCAACAAAAAGCAGACATTCGCCGGTTTTGCGGCTATTCAGCCTATGGCGCGTCACCAGCTGGAAACATCGGCTGGCGTTTCTACACAGCTTACGGGCTGCTTGAATACAGAATGAATAATCTTTCGACACCTGAAAACGCGATCGTCATCAACTATCTTACGACTTTACAACAACTTGAGATGGCCGTGCCGTCTGCAAGTAACAACCTCGACAGTGACTCAGCCTCGGTGTGGACGCATGATCGCAACGAGGTGGGCGACAGACTCCAATTACTGGATGAATGGCGCCGTCGCCTGTGCAGCTTTCTAGGTGTGCCGCTTGGCGAGGGATTAGAACGGCCTGGTTTACGCTGGGCAATCTAATGGATATTCTCGGTTTGCAGGACAAGTTGGCGCGGGCGCTGGGTGTTGCGGCCCGCAAACTTGGTGTGCCGACGACCGTCTATCGCCCTATGGGGCTTTCACAACCTATCGGGGAACATCGTAGAGTTATTCAGATACTGGCGGCCTTTGAGCCGCAAGCACGATCGGCCAACAGTAAGGGTTTGATCTCGCCAGTTTGGCAAGGCACCTTCGATACTCTCTACACGCAGCCAGGTGACTACCTAGTAAACTCGAGCCAAACATTCTTTATTGGTAGTCAGACACCTGCCTTAGGTGTGCAATGCATTCTGACAAATCGAGTTGTCTCCTCACACCGACCAGTGTTTTCGCCGCAAGGCGGATACAGCGGGGTCTCAGGTGCCGACAGCCAGGCATTACTAAGTGGTTGGCCCGCAAGCTTTGTGAACCTAAGTGCGAGCCAGTCAGCACCGCTTGCCGGTGGTCGGAGCTTAGGAACATGGATTGTACTGCTACCCGTCGTGCCGGCGGTGCCTCGTGCTGCCGATATCATCACAGACGATTTAGGTTCTACGTACACGGTAGAGACAGCGGAACAAGCTGTGCTTGGATGGCGATTGATCGTTCGACAAATCGGAGCTTGACTAACATATGAGCCTCCAAACAGACCAGCTCCATGTCGTCACTGCACGATTTAACCCCCTTAGATGGACGACGCCAGACAGCCATTTCCGCAACTGGGTGACGCACATTCTTGACTCAGGAGCTAAGCTGACTGTTGTTGAAGTGCAATATGGCAAACGGCCGTTCACCTGCGACATACCGAATGTGCACCATGTTGGGTTGCGGGCTGACAGTTGGGCTTGGAGTAAAGAGTGCGCTATTAATGAAGGCATTCGTCGTATCCCTGAAGCTGAGTATATCGCTTGGGGTGATGCTGACACTTGGCATCGTAAGCCAGGATGGGCCCGCGAGGTAGTCGAGCATCTTCAGCACTACCGCGTCATCCAAACGTGGTCACGTGCCCTGGATCTCGGCCCGCATGATGAGTTGATCGCAGTTCATCAGTCATTTTGCGCTCAATACCTGATTGGGGCTCCGCTTGTCTCAACCGGGCAGAAGTTCTGGAAGTTTGACGGAGGATACGCCGACTATCCTCATAGCGGATACTTTTGGGCTTGTCGACGTGAAATGCTCGATTGGACTGGCGGTCTATTTGAGCTCGCTGGCATGGGAAGCGCAGATCATCATATGGCGTTGGCGTTAGTGGGACACGTCGAGAAAAGCTGGCCGGCGGAGACCAGCTTATCTTATCGCGGACATCTTCTTCGCTGGCAGTCGCGAGCACGACGTTACGTGAACGGTCGGATTTGTGCTCTACCAGGTATCATAGAACATCGTTTCCATGGAGCAAAGCATAATCGTGGGTATCTTGGAAGGTGGGACATGTTCGTAAGACACGGTTTTGATCCAGACACGGACCTGAAACGGAACAGCTATGGCGTGTTAGAATGGGCCGGCAATAAGCCAGAGCTTGAGCGCGAGTGGGATTTGTATCTTCGTGCGAGGCGCGAGGACGATAACGCAGTCTGAGGGGTACAGTGGCAGATCTCAGTGACGTGGAATTAGCTCTCGTCAACGCTGCAACTCTCGCTTTGTATCCGGCAGGCTTAAATCAGCCGTCTTGCGTCGGAATACCGGTGCGAGTTTTCCGTGGTTGGCCGTTACTTGGTCCGCTTGAGTTAGATCTTAGTGCTGGCGTATCGAACGTTAGTGTCTTTTCTGTCCCTGGTACAGGACGGAACACCACTAGATGGACACCATTGCCATACGTGACGCTTGGATCCGCTACGCTGACCGTGCAAACGTGTGGAACGTCGGCGACGGTAGGTGGGATTGGAGGCGTTGGGCAAGTCGCAGGCCTGCTTGTCGATGGACAGCCATTTGTGTATCGAAGCGTCGCCGGCGACACGGCGTTGCTCGTGGCGGCCGTCTTGGCAGAGATGGTTCGGGTAGTAAGACCATGTTGGCTTTCGGCGGCGACGCTTACTGTGCCGGAAGCAACTAAACTCGTGGGCCGAACAAGCGCAGATGGCGCAACAATGACTGAGTGGGCGAGGCAGTCACAAGAGATCCGAGTAACTACGTGGTGTGCAACTCCGACGCTTAGAGATCAGATTTGTAGCTTGCTCGGCGGCATGTTCGCCACATTGTCATTCCTGACGATGTCAGATGGCAGTGCAGGCCGAATAAGATATTGCTCGTCTACCAGTATTGATGACCATCAAGATTCCCGGCAATATCGCCGCGATCTCGTCTATGAGGTGGAATATGGAACTTTGGTCGAGACTACGTCGCCCGTTATGCTGTTTGGAGATCTAAGTTTAGCTGACAATTTCATATACGGCTAGGAGACGTAACTGTGGCTGAGTGGCTGGTCGTGATACATCCTTTCGGACCCTACAAAGTCGGAGACGTAGTTGTCGAAAAGGCGGAGATGGCCGGGATCGGTCAAGGCGAACATGCTAATCGAGCAGTTCGCGTACTGTCTCCCGCAGTAAGCGACGATCAATCTGAGGATAACTGACGCATGCCGATTTTCCAGCAAGGCTCTCTGAACACGACATCTCTTGTTGTGCCGGAACTCTACGTTCAAATCGTTCCGCCGCAGAACCTTGTGCTTAACGGCGTTCCGACCAACGTTATCGGCATAGTCGGTACTGCTTCTTGGGGTCCAATAGATCAGCCCGTGGCGGTGGGCACGATGTCCGATTACGCAACAGGCTTTGGAGCTGTCATTGCCCGCCAGTATGATTTGGGTACGGCGGTTGCGATCGCCGTACAACAAGGCGCTTCGAATTTTCGGTGTGTCAGAGTCAGTGATGGAACCGACGCTGCTGCAAGTCTCGCTATTGGCTTAGTTGGCGGATCATTTGCGGTGCTCTTGAGTGCTCGTTATAGCGGATCTCGGGGCAACAGCATTGAGTTCAGTCTCGCTCCCGGATCTGTCCCAGGACAATGGCAGGCGACTATCGCCATGCCGGGGCTTGTGCCAGAAGTTTATCGGAACATCCCAGCTTCGACGTCCTCCGCGTTCTGGCAAAGTCTTGCGGCTGCGATTAATATTGGCAATGGAGCGTTACGTGGCCCCTCACAGATGGTGGTGGCGACGGTTGGAACCGTAACCAGCACAGCACCCTCCAGTATCGGTCCACTAGGGTTGAGCGGTGGGAGCGACGGCGCTGCGGGCGTTACGTCACTGATGCTTATCGGACAGGACGTTCTCCCGCGTACGGGAATGTTTGCTCTTCGATCTCAAGGGTGTGGCATCGGATTACTTGCGGACGTGGACGATCCCACACAATGGGTAACGCAGGGCGGATTCGGTCTGTCAGAGGGCGTTTACATGATCATGACCGGCCCACCCGGACAGGCAATACCGGACGCGGTGGCGCTGAAGCAGCAGGCGGGACTGGATACCTATGCGGGCAAACTCATGTTTGGCGATTGGATATTTTGGAACGACCAGGCAAACGGCATAACACGACTCGTCTCCCCCCAGGCATTCGTTGCAGGTCGTCTAAGCAATCTTTCGCCCGAACAGTCTAGCCTGAACAAGCCACTATACAGTGTTGTTGGCACTCAACGCTCTGGTGTTCCGGGTAGTGGTCAGACGTCTACCTACAGTGACTCGGAACTACAAGTACTTTTTCAAAACGGAATGGATGTGATATCCAACCCTCAGCCGGGCGGTTCGTATTGGGGTGTCAGATGTGGGCATAACAGTTCATCCAACCCAGCGATAGACGGTGACAATTACACACGCCTGACAAACTACATAGCAGCTACGCTTGCGGCTGGTATGGGACAGTTTGTCGGACAGGTGATAAATGCTGGGCTATTTCAGAAGATAAGGGCAACTCAGCTCAGCTTCCTTCAGACGTTATTGTCTCAAGGAGTCCTAGGAAGTCTTGACGGCGGCACGCCGTATTCGGTTATTTGTGATAACAGTAACAATCCTTCAGCTAGGACTAGTCTCGGGTTTGTACAAAGCGATGCTCAAGTCCAGTTTCAAAGTATAAACGAGAAGTTTATCGTGAATGTCGAAGGTGGACAGACTGTCGTCGTTCAGCACCAAGTTCTTCCGACAGGTATCAACTAATCCTTCTACGTTGACATGGCAGGCTATCAGCAAGGACTTCCAGTATGCCTATAAACTCATTTTCGATTGGGCGTGATTGCCAACTGGTGATTATGGGGCCGCAAGGGCGAGTTGACCTAACCTACGTCACCGGCTTTGAGAGCCGACAAGTGACACAGTCTGTCCGGCTAGACAGGTTGGACGGTGTGCCCATGGGCGCAGAACTACCTAAAGGTTGGGAAGGGAACTTCGATGTTGAGCGGGGGACGAGTGCTGTGGACGATTTTATAGCAGCATCAGAGCAGACGTTTTTGACCCAGGGGTCTTTACCTGCAGGTACTGTATACCAATACGTCACGGAGGTGGACAGCTCCGTATCTACTTACCAGTATAGCGGGGTCGTTTTCAAATTAGTCAACGCAGGGACCTGGAAGGGAGACGCCAGCGTTAAGCAAAAGCTTGAGTTTTTCGCAACACAACGGCAGCGTGTCTAATGGATTCTCCCAGTACTAAGATATTGGCAGCGGCTGCTACTACGGAGACATGTCGAGATAGTCTAGGACGAGAGCTGGTAGTTCGGCGGATGACGGCTCTAGACCGATTGCGCCTCTTCAAGGCTATCGGTCCCGTTCTTTCGCAGAATAGTCTGTATCTCGGAATGGCGATGCTTGCGTCCATGGTAACTAGCATCGACGGCGTGCCAATACCTGCCCCTCATACCGAAGCGCAAGTTGAAGCTGTGGTCGCAAAGCTGGGAGATGAAGGTATTGCAGCTGCAGCAGAGGCTCACGCCGTTGCGCAAATGCAGTGTTCAGGAAGCACATATCAGGGAAACTGAGCAGGCACCCCGATCTTGTAGACTGCTTATACTTAGTCAAGAACGGGGTGCCATTCGACGTGGCTTTCTCACTTCCTGTGAACGAACGTGTAGCTTGGGTAGTGGCAATTGGGCGATTAGACGGCTTTGAGTTCGACTGGGAGACGCGACGGTGGAAACAGCTCTGACTAACGGCAAAAAGCCACGCCAAAAATTCAGCGAAAATATGAGGAGCACAGCCCTGCCGTAATCCAAGCGAGTCTTTCCACCGCTTCATTCAAAGACATGACAGATAAACTAAAGTCGGTAAACGGAGAAGTCTATGGCTAAGCCGTTTCGAGTGGGTCTGGCGCTAGCGTTGAGGGGCGGTGTTGGTGATGCGACGGAAAGAGCCAAGCTGGAGATCGAAACTTTAAGCGCTGCTTTGGCCGCTAATGGCGTTAGCTTGCAATATTTAGCCCATATAGCAGCGGCTGAGGAAGGTATGCCGCAGCGCCTTACGAGCGATGGACTGAGTACCGTCAAACGAGATGAGGATTTTACGAACTCGTTGGATAGGTTCGGAACGTCTCTGGTGCAAAGAGCCGCATCGTTAAACGCCACTGATGAGCATGATGACGAATTAGGTCTGCATGAGCTCGGGGCTGGCGAACGAATCCCACTTACGACGTTCGGATCGACTAGACGCACTCAGTCGGTTAAGCTCGTCAAGCCAACTCAATTAGTCGTCGGCGCTGACTTACAGCAAGCTGAGAGAATGAATGTCACGAGCTCAGCGAGATTACCTGCTGACGCGTTCACCCACCCTCAAACGCCATCTATCGTCCCTTCACAACTTGGTTCTCAGGAAGGGGGCTTGAGCGGTCGTATTATGTTGGGCAACGCTGCCAGTGAAATAAAGTCCGCAATGAGCGTAGTGGAGCGACTACCCGTGTCATCTCCCGATCGGCTTGTAACAAACTTGTCTGAAAAGGCTATGACATATCCGCGGGCTGAGACAGGCTTGATGTCTCCCGCACTCACAACCTCCAGGCTGGAGTTAGGAAACGGAAGATCTCGGCGCATAGTTCAAAGTGGTACACAGTCATACCAAGGTAGTGCGCTAGTGAGCGGCTCAAACGGCGCGGTTCCGCCAAATATCTTGTTCACGGTATCTGAACAAGAACCTACGGCACAAGCGGCTTGGACTGCTGACGATACTGCAAAAACCTTCTCAAACGTCTTGTCAGATGACGTCGAGCAACGATTCGTAAACCAATCGACGGCTCCCAGGACTCAAACGGTAATCGGGGCTGATAACGTACAAACCGACTCAGCACCTGTAAGAGACGGGAAGGATGGAACGGCGGCTGGTTATGGGAAGGCGGTTACTCCATTCGACCTCGGGCAAACCGGAAACTACGGAGCGTTCAGCTGGCAGTCGACGCAAGAGTGGTCAGGGCCACATCTGGAATCCGAAAACGCCGTATCACGACCACATGATCATCAATCAGTAAGCGGAGACGTGCTTTTGGATGGTGCACTCGTTGGCCGATGGCTATCCCGTCAACTTAGCAAAGAAGCAGAGCGTTCAACTACGGGCCCAATAGGCTATGATATAAGACGAGGTCGATTTTTACCAGGCGCAAGTGTAGGAATATAAATGGGCATCATAAACCTAGGAAGCATTGTCTTCGATGGGTTCGAAGTTCCATCCCGTGTGGAGTTCGGTGGCAAACAGCAACTTATAGTTCACAGGCTTATTGGTGGAACGAGAGTGATCGACACTTTGGGGCGCGACGATGCTGCGCTAACGTGGAGTGGGGTCCTATCAGGAGTTGAAGCAGCCGATCGGGCGCGGACTTTGGACGCGATGCGAGCAGCAGGAAGCCCTCAATTACTTACTTGGAACGCTTTCTGCTATACCGTCGTAATATCACAACTACGACTTAGCTTTTGCAGTCCGTGGTGGATACCCTACAAAATAGATTGTGCTGTGCAGCAAGATCTTGCACAGAGTGCAGTTGTCTACAGTCCGAGTTCAGCCAGCAGCATATTCTATGATCTTGAGGAGGTGGGTCGACTCTTGGCACCCTCAGTCGCGGTTGACCCCGATACCACCTTAGATCTTCTGTCCCTCGGGGCTTCTGGGCAGCAGCAAGCGTTAGCTTCAACGACGGCGCTTGAAACTGTAGTATCACAAGGCATTCGTGCTGCTGAGTCAAGTCTCCAGTCCGATGATGTTAGCCTACTAGTTTCGTCGGCGGGCTCTCTAGCGCAGCTTTGCTGTGCACAGGGATACGTCGGCCGATGCGCCGCAAATATCACAAATGCGAGCTTTCAATGAAATTCGTTACAGTCACGGGAGGTACTTTGTTTGCAGTCGCTCTTGAGTATCTTGGTGATGCGACGCTCTGGCTCCGGATTGCCGAGATAAACAGTATCAAAGATCCTTGGTTGTCTGGCGTGCAAACCCTCCAGTTACCTGATGTTCAGGTGGCCCCAGGAGGAGTATTTGTCAGTTAGTAACGTTCGAGCACCGGACATTTTGGCGACCGCCAACGATGCCCCGATCAAAAACGTCTTGGACGTGGAAGTCCAAAATAACAGTTTCTTAGGCGCAGATCGGTTTCGTCTACGGCTAGCTTTCAATGTTGCGGATTACGCATTGTGGGTTTCCGACGCGATTGAGGTCGTCATCAACGTCGGACTAAACGGTGAGTGGCTCGAGCTTGTTAGGGGAGATGTGGATCGAGTTGAGGTAGACGTCGGTGCGGCCCTAGTCTACGTTGACGGGCGCGACTTAACTGCGCGCCTTATCGGAACGACGACACAGGAGACTTTTGAGAATCGGACGGCAAGCGAAGTCGCTGAGCTTATTGCTGGACGCCAGGGTCTCAAACCGAATGTTTCCCCAACTACGGCTTTGATTGGTCGCTATTACGGCGGCGATCACTCGCAAGTGACGCTCAACCGGTATTCCTCGATTACCACAGAATGGGATCTACTGACAAAACTTGCCTCTTACGAGGGTTTCGACGTGTGGGTCGAGGGTCAAACTTTGAATTTTGCTCCGCCGTTGGACGGGTCTTTTCCCTTGGTGGTAAATTGCTGGGATTGTCAGTCCCTCCGCCTTGACCGTGCACTAGCCTTAAGTTCGGGTCTGGAAGTTACCGTAAAAAGCTGGGACTGCCGTGCGCACACGTCTGTTTCGCAGACAGCGAGTATCGGCCAAGGGAGCGGCACCCAAAGCTATGTCTTTGTGAAGCCTAATCTGACGGAAGCAGAAGCTGCGGAGCTTTCCAACCAATTCCTATCGCAGATATCACAGCATTCTCGCGTTATTACTTTAGAGTGGCCGGGTGAGCTAATTGCTAAGCCTCGCCAAAGTCTATCCTTAGTCAACAGTAATACTGACTTCGACGGTATGTACGTCATTAATAGCGTTGAACGTAGGCTATCGTTTCAGCATGGTTTTACTGAGACTATCCAAGCGAGGACGCCACCATGGACGATTTCCTAAACCGGCTCAAATTACAAGCGGTGCAGCTCCAACAAAGCAGCGGCCAAACCCGCATCGCGGTTATCTCCTCTGTTGATCCTTCAACTTACACTGTAAGAGTGATGATACAGCCCGAAAATGTATTATCTGGCTGGTTTCCTGTAGCTTCTACGTGGGTGGGTGCAGGCTGGGGGATGGTGTCTCTTCCCGCCGTTGGTGACCAAGTCATAGTCCTATGGCAGGAAGGCGATGCTGAGCATGGAATCGTCGTGGGCCGTCTTTGGTCCAACTCCATTCAAGTACCAACTGCGCCTGTCGGTGAGTTCTGGTTGGTTCATCAGACTGGAGCTTACCTGAAGTTTCTCAACGACGGTTCCATATCAAGCTCGGCGTCTCGTTGGGTTCATAGCGGCGATCTGTGTGTGACTGGTGATATTTATGATCAAATAGGGCCTATGAGTCGACTACGTGGTCATTATAATGACCACGTTCATCCTCCGTCGAATACGCCTCCCACGCCAATTGATTAGAGGAGTGAGCATGAGCGACGCGAGTCTGCTATGGGGCAGCGACCTTGATGCTAGTAGCGTCGGCGACCTCCTGGTCGTTTCTGACGAAGCTCTTGGGCAACAACGGCTGCTGCGACGTTTGCTTACGAACCGAGGCGATTACCTGTGGCAATCAGCTTACGGAGCAGGTATCGGACAGTTCATAGGCAGTACCTGCGACGTCCTCTCTATAAAGGCAGTGATTAGGTCTCAAGTATTTCAAGAAGCGACTGTCGCCCGCTTGCCCGAGCCCAACATCACGGTAGAAATTTCTCAGGACGGGAGCGTATACGTTCAGATAACATACGTTGAAGCTACGACCGGAGCAAGCCAAGTATTGTCGTTCAGTGTGAGCCCTTAACATGATACTACCACTTCAGAGCTTTACGACGATGCTGGAAAACATGTCAGCTGGCCTGCAAGGGCGCGCAGTTCAGCTCGTCGATCTGTCAGTGGGAAGTGTGTTGCGCGCGTTACTTGAAGCATGCGCGTCAATAGCATTGTGGATGCAATGGTTGATCCTGCAAGTTCTGTCCATGACACGGGCGGCGACTAGCAGCGGTATCGATTTAGACAGTTGGATGGCAGACTTCTCTTTCGTGCGACTACCTGGCGCCTACAGTGGCGGCTTGGTGACCTTTTCCCGCTTCACTCCTGGTCTATCTACTACTATTCCGCAAGCGACAAGCGTGCTTACGACAGACAGAACATTGAGTTTTTCTGTGATTGGCGACTTGGCAAACGCTTCTTGGGATGAGGCAAGTTTAAGTTACGTAGTCCCGCCGAATGCGGCCAGCATCACTATTCCCGTTCAAGCGATAAACCCCGGCGCAGCAGGTAACATTCTAGCTGGGACTATCGGTCTCCTAGGAAGCGCGATTTCCGGAATTGACGAAGTAACAAACGCAAGTGCTTTTTCGGGTGGCGTTGACGCTGAAAGTGATGTCGCGTTCCGAGCGCGATTTCCGTTGTACATAAATAGTCGATCTCTTGGAACGGCTACCGCAGTTGGGGCGGCAATCTCATCGTTGCAGCAAGGGGTTCGCTATACTGTCATTGAAAACGTCAATCTTCAAGGGTCTGCGGCACCAGGTAACTTCTGTGTCGTGGTGGACGATGGTAGCAGCACAGCTAGCACTACGTTCTTGGCGGCTGTAAGTGCTGCGATTGACGTAGTTAGACCTATCGGTACGACATTTTCGGTAACAGCTGCTTCTATACTGCAAGTTACCGTAGAGATGACTGTTTTGACGTCGATGCCAAGCATGACTCCAACAATTGCATTGGCTGTTCAGCAAGCCATCCTATCCTGGGTAGCAACCCTTCCAATGGGAGGACTGCTTTCTATCTCAAAGCTGGAAGCGCTTGCGCATAACGCCAGCGGTGCCATAGTTAGCATTCCTTCTATGCTTGTAAACGGCGTCTCTAGTGATATAAGCGCAAGTCCTGGAACAGTCTTTAGGGCCGTCTCAGTAAACGTTAGTAGTAGTTGATATGATTGGCGACTCCGCGGATTTCGTCAGGCGGCTATACAGTGTGTTGCCACGGGGTTGGTTTTCTGACGTCACGCCAGTGACTAGTGCGCTCTTGACGGGTTTTGGTGCTGCATGGGCCTCTATATATGGTCTGATACAGGGTGTCACGGATCTCACCAGGATAACCACAAGTACTGGGTCGTTTTTAGACCTGATAAGTTTGGACTACTTTGGAGATATGTTACCGCGCAGACAGGGTGAGACAGATGCTACATTTACAACAAGGATTAAGCAGGAGCTATTTCGCCTTCGAGGTACTCGATCTGCAGTGCAGCAAGCCGTCCAAAATGTGACCGGGCGTTCGGCGTTTATAGTAGAACCAGCTCGACCAGGAGATACGGGTGGGTACTCGTTGGGTGGAGTCGGCTACGGCCAAGCAGGCGCATGGGGAAACCTATCCTCGGACCACACATTCTTTGTTACAGCGTTTCGTCCAACGGGCAGCGGTATAACTCAGATAGCTGGCTACGGCACAGGAGGTCCGATAGTTTACGGAAATATCGGCATGGTAACGACTTCTATTAGTGACATCGATATACGCTCAGCCGTGATCGCCGTTCTGCCCCTGGCTACAACTGCCTGGCTTCGTATTGAAAACTAATGTCTGTCTAGTACCGCGCGCTTACGTCTATGGCATTAGAATGGTTTGCAAGGAGTTCATTGTGGACAGACAGATTGTTTATCCAGGTAGTATACCGCTCGACACGGATGTCCTCTCAATCCAGCGTAATACTATGATTGCCATAGGTTCGCTTGCGCAGGTGACTTTAGGGATGACTGCAGTGGCGGACGGGCTGGCATGTATTCCTACTCAACCCGCGTCTATGACGGTCACTGTAGGGCCAGGATGTCTTACGCAATTTGGCCCGGTAGACGCAACCCCGTTTGGTTCACTTCCTGCGCTCCCTGCCACATCGCTCGTTCGCATCGGCATTAACTTGGGAAGCGTCGATTTCGCGTTGTCTGCGCCGAGTAGTCCGGGTCAGGTGATAACCTATTTGATCCAAGCTAGTTTTGACGAAGCTGACGCAACACCCGTAATCCTCCCCTACTACAATGCAGCGAATCCGTCACAGCCTTACAGTGGACCAACGAATACTGCTGCAGCGCAAAATACGCAGCGTTTGCAGTCTGTTCAGCTTGAATTAAAACCTGGCACCGCGACGGCTGTTGGATTAGAGAGTTTTCCTGCTGTGGACGCAGGTTGGGTAGGACTTTACGCTGTCACTATTGGTTATGGCCAATCGTCAATAGCCGCTGGAAACATTGCGGCTCTTCCAACAGCACCATTTCTGCCTTGGAAGCTACCTCAACTATCCCCCGGGACGCGTAATCTTGCTATATTCGAAACCACCACTCAAGGATCGTGGACAGTTCCGCCAGGGGTCTCCGTAGTCAAAGTCCGAGCGTGGGGAGCAGGTGGTGCCGGCGGGGCGGGCTTCGGCACTGCTGGCGGCGGTGGGGCGGGCGGAGGGTATTGCGAGGGTTTCTACAATGTCTCTCCGGGACAGAGCTTCATAGTTAGTGTTGGCAATGGTGGTGCTGGATCTGGAGCAGGCGGGGGGACATCCAGTTTTGGGAGTTTAGCGTCGGCGACGGGCGGCCAATCAGGCGGGAGCGGGAACGGGGGAACTGGCGGAAACGGTGGCGCGCTTGCTGGCACGGGGTTCGGATCAGGTTTCGCCGTTGGGGGGGGCGCTGGTGGGGACTCATTTGGCGTCGGCGGAACATGGCTAAGCGGGCCTGGAGGTTCCTCTTATGCCGTGGCAGGAGCCTTGGCTGTTTCCAGTGCTGCGACCCCATCAAGCAATGGACGGAACGCGCCAAGTCTGAGCGGCGGAGGGTCTGGAGGAGTGGGAAGCGGCTTGGGTGGACAAGGGGGAGCTGGCTTAGTTCTGGTCGAATGGTAGATGGGGAGGTGGGGCAGTACCGGAAACTCTTAGAACCTGTTTTCTTCTTGAGGAGCACTGCTCCTGTTCATTATAAGAGTGAAGGAACACACAGTGGCAACCGCGGTTAGTTATAGATGGCAACCCACAACGACTCGGGTCGTCACAATTGATTATTGTGGTCCAATCCCGCGTGGGACCTTACAAACACTGCCGCAACTTCTCGCTTGGCCGACGAAAGATCCGGGCGACACGTTAGACTATGTTGTCGATTACTCCGAGGCCTTAGCTGGCGATAACGGCGATGCTATTGAGACTCTGGACGTTGTGATTTCGCCTAATCAGACTGGCGACCTTACACTTACCACTTCCGGTGCCGATGGAAGTCAAGCCATCCTGTGGTTAACAGGTGGCCAAATCGGGACCACTTACTCGGTTACCGTTTCTGTGACTACTAATAATGGTCGCAGCATTGTGAGAACCATATACTTACCTGTGGTAGCTTTGAGCATACAGACTTCTTCTGGCCCAGCGATTACTGATCAAAGCGGCGCGCCGCTAACTGACCAGACAAATACCTCAATTACGGCCTAAAGTCAAAGTCGCCGGCTACGCGGCTGCGCTTAGCCTAAAGCACTATGTCCTTGGGACTTCTATAGGTAGACTAGTGATGCCCACCATCCCACAATTGCCGAGTGCTCAGCAAACCGGGGCACAAGACGAGATCCCAGTCAGCCAAGCTGGCATCACTCGAGAGGTGACTGTCTCAGAGTTGCTCAGCGGGACGCAACAGCTTCTTGAGGTGCCAAGCCCCAGCGTCTTAGGTAGAGCCTCGCTTGGGCCTGGTGGGCCAGAGGCGTTGACCTTGGGTGCTGGCTTGCTGGTCCAGGGCACCGCGCTGACAGCTACCGGCGGTGATCATGCGACGTTTGTGCGAGAAGTGAGCTTTAGCACCAGCGATGAATTGATAGTCAATGCAAGTGGTACGCCTAAAAGATTGCCAGTCACCGCTCTCCACGCACTGTTCTCTGGCGGCCAAAACGTAACAATCGACACTAACGGGGTAGTTAGCGCGAATACCGACTCAAGCGTTTCCGCCAGCCTTACGAGTCTAACCCAGAGCTTGGGATCTGCGCAGGGTAGTATAGCAGCGCTTGCTGCAAAAATCCCAACTGGCGGCTTTGCATCTCTAAACAGCAACGGACAACTCGCAGCACCTTTGATAGGTGACGCGAGTTTAGCGACCGTTGTTACAAGCGGTGCCGCACCTCGGACTTTCAACGTTCGTGCTCTTGATACAATCAACGTGCTCGACTTTGGGGCAACGACAGGCGGCGCAGATTGTACATCTGCATTCAATTTGGCGTTCGGAAAACTTCCAGCAACGGGCGGAGAAGTATTTGTTCCTGCAGGTGATTACTGGTTAGCTAGTCCAGTAATTATCAATGGTAAATCTCTAACGCTACGGGGTGCAGGACAGGGTCAGACCCGCATCCACCTGCAGCATACTGGGGTGGGATTCGATTTTTCCCCCGGCAATTTATTTAACAAGGTCATAGTGTCGGCAGTGTCTATTTATGCCGATTGTGTTGCTGGGCCTACAGCTTGTGCACTTAGGTTCACTTATCCAGCATCAACGGCCTTTGGCTATGTGACAACCAACGTGCATGATGTTGAACTCTTTGGTTATCCAAATGCAGCTAATGGGCTCACGCCTTTTCCACAAACATTCGTACGTGGCATCGTGCTGAATAATTGCTGGAGCGCTCAGGTCGATAACGTTTCGTGGTTCGGCCCCCCCGGACCTCCTGGTTCCACGAACGCGGGTGTGATCGAATTAAATGGTTCGATAGATACTCGCCTGAACTGCCTTCAGGCTTACTATGGTAATGCTGTTGTTATCCAAACGGGGTATTGTGAAGGTATATACATCTCTAATCCTCTTGTGGTCGCGGTCGATTATCTGGTCACGCAGACAGACGAAACAAAATGGGCCGGCTATGTCATTGGACGTGCGATGCTTCTCGGGCTTTGGGTGTCAAATGGTGAGGTCAACACAAATCTAGGTACGATGCATCTCGCAAATGTCACAGACGTTTTCATATCTAATCTTGACCTTACCCGTGACCTCGGACCCAATACACCTCAAGTGTTTTTCCAACTCCTGAACGTGTCTAATCTCCACGTGACAGGTTGCAACTTTGTCGGTGGCCCCACAGGAGGTAATTCGCAAGATATAGCTTTTCAGTTTAGTAGCACTGCTAACTCCTCAAGCAACATACTTAGCGGTTGCCATTTCGAAGATATGGCGACCGTCATACAAATTCTAGGGCCAAATGGAACCGTGGGTTTGACTACCTACGGACTCCATTTGGATAACGTGCCGCTAAGTACTGCCTTTGTCGATCCCACCCCGCCCGAAGCAAGCAACTATATCTCGTTCATCTCACCGGGGGTGCCCGGTACTCCAGCTGGGCTTGCCACTCTCAAGGACTTCGTAATCTGTAACGTCGGCGGAAACATAGTATTTCGGGTAAATGATGTACCCTCGGCGGCGAATTACGTTCGCCACGAGCCTGCAACAGCAGGTACGGCTCCAGCCGTTTGTTTCGATGGCCTAGACGCTGTGATTGGTGGCGTGATTCAAACGAAAGGCGGCAATCTAATAGTCAGCGCAGCAGGAGGATCATCGGGTAGCGGAAACCTGGTTTCACTGACAAACGTCGCTGGAGCGACAAATTAGCTCGTCATCCAAAACGCTGTTTCAGGCAACCTAAGTTTACTGACAACGAATGCTGGAGGCATAAGCATTCAGCCAAAAGGAGCTTTGTGGTTGAGTGCAGGAGGTGGGCTGTTCATGACAGGGTTACCAGCCTCTAAGCCGGTCGCCGGTTCTGGGCAGGTATGGAACAATAACGGAGTTCTAAGCATCGCATAAACTGCGAAGAGAGTACTCGTAGATGAAAGACGACACACATCTTCTCTTTCAGCAAATGGGAGAAGTCTTGAGTGGTATTCGTAGTCTGAACGTCACAATAGACATACGGCAGGCCCAGGCCGAGCAACTCTACGATTTGATGCGTTCGGATTTGACGATCCTTCGCCACGATCAGCGCGAGTTGGAGGAGAAGCTTAATCGAGTTTTTTGGCTCGCACAGAGTGATATCGATGCTCTACGACTACGGAGTGCTGATGATGCACGAGCGTTGCACGAGCTTGTATCATCAGTCGATGGTCTAAGGCAGCCGATAGCCGAAGTAGCAGCCCTTAAGGCTCGTGCAGCGGGCTTATTGTGTGCGGTCGGTGTAATGGGCAGCGCAGCAGTTTGGCTGGCTGAACCACTTTATCGGTGGGTTATCGACAACGCTTTTCAGCGCTAGTGTCCCGGGTCTGAATTCGTTGTGCAGCGTCTACGATGACGGTGTTGGTTGCTATGATGGTCTTCTGAGGAGGGAGGTGGCCATGGATTGTCGGCGTTTGACGGCGTTGATCTGACGGACAGCGAGCGTGCGGAGCTGCTGTATCTGTCGGGCCGGCGCAAGACGCTCCAAGGCTTGGCGGGTCGCGCGCGCCTTGTTCTGGCGTGCGCCGAGGGCGGCAGTCCGGCCATGGCGGCCCGGCTCGGCGTCCATGCTGACACGGTTCGCAAGTGGTGGCACTGCTCTGCCGAAGATCGCCTGGAGGGTTTGCGCGACAGCCCGATCGGGCGCTCCCCGCCGAATCGAGGACGCCAGGATCGAGGCGGTGATTGCCCGCACCTTGGAGAGCCTACCTTCGGACAGCATGCACTGGAATTCGTGTGGCATAGCGCGTGCCAGCGGCTTGTCCGTGTCCACCGTGCAGCGTGTGTGGCGGGCATTCGGCTTGCAGCCGCATCGGTCCGAAAGGTTCAAGCTGTCTACCGACCCCGATTTTGTGGCCAAGGTCGGCGATGTCGTCGGCCTCTACATGGCGCCGCCCGAGCGGGCGCTGGTGCTGTGCGTGAACGAAAAAGCCAGATCCAGGCGCTGGATCACTCGCAGCCGATGCCGCGATGCGTCCAGGCGCCCTGAACGCCATCCCCCCTACCGAGCTAGCCTCAAACGGCCATGCCCAGCGCCGCGCACGCCACCTGCGGCTGTGCGAACGCCTGGCCGAGCTCGGCATGGAGCTGGCCGAAGCAGCCGACCGCAAGGCGCTGCGCGACCTCCAGCTGCCGGCCCCTCGCAGCCCATCGCCACTGCCCGCCCTGGCCACCATCGCAGCGTGCCGACCCGGCCGGCCGGCCGAGACGCCACCTTGACCAGTTCTTGGCCCAATCCTCCCGCTGCGTCCGCCAGGCCATCCTGCTCGAGGACGCCTCGCTGCCAGCGTTTATGACAACCCGCCAGCCGACGCCACCGCATGACAGGCTGCGCCCGCCAGCGCCTAGCCCACGCCCCACCAGGCCGCCCTAATCCGCCCGGCCCGCATCGCGGCCGATCGCCCGGAGTAGGTCGAGGACGACCTATCCTTTGACCTCGAACGCTCCATCCCCGAAATCCTCTCCGGCATCTGCCGCGATCTCGGCGCCGCCCTGGACGCCGGCTGCTCCACCGCCCCGAACGCCGGCCGCGAGCCCGCGCCCATCCCGCAGCGAGGAGCCGAGCCGCCCGGCCAGCCCCGTCCTCGACCGCTCACCGCGCTCGAACGCGCAGCCGAGTTGGCCGAGCGGCTGCGATCACGGCCGCCCCCGCTTGAGCCCGATCGCTTCTGGTAACCGAAGCGATCGGGCTCTTTGTTCGGCGAGCATGTTCATCGTCGTTGAACATCAACCTGAAGCGATTGCGCTCCCGCACCGAACACTCGGTCTGGCGCTGTCCCGCCGCGCGGTTCGCCGATAGAACGTCGCCGACCCGCGCGGGAACAAAGAATTGGAAGACATCCAGGACACCAAGTTCAGCGAGGCGCTGTCCGAGCGTTACCTCGCCTACGCTATGTCCACTATCATGCAGCGCAGCCTGCCCGACGCCCGAGACGGGCTGAAACCCGTGCACCGTCGGCTGATCTACGCCATGCAGCAGCTACGGCTGGACCCTGCCTCCGGCTTCAAAAAATGCGCGCGCGTAGTGGGCGACGTGATGGGCAAGTTCCACCCGCACGGCGATGCCAGCATCTATGACGCGCTGGTTCGCCTCGCCCAGGATTTCGCCGTCCGCTACCCGCTTGTCGAAGGCCAGGGCAATTTCGGCAACATAGACGGCGATAACCCCGCCGCCATGCGCTACACCGAAGCGCGGATGACCGAGGTCGCGGCCGCCCTGCTCGCCGGCATTGCCGAAGACACGGTCGATTTCCGCCCCACCTACGACAACGAGGATCAGGAGCCGGTGGTGCTCCCCTCGGCCTTCCCCAACCTGCTGGCCAACGGGGCCGCCGGCATCGCCGTCGGCATGGCGTGCTCCATCCCGCCGCACAACGCGGGAGAGGTGTGCGCCGCGGCCATCCACCTGATCGCCGATCCTGCCGCAACCACGGCCGAGCTGCTGGCCCACATGCCGGGTCCGGACTTTCCCACCGGCGGCATCCTCACCGAGTCGCCCGAGGCGCTGCTGGCCGCCTACGAAACCGGCCGGGGCGGCTTCCGGCTGCGCGCCCGCTGGGCGGTCGAACAGGGCCGCTTCGGCACCTGGTCAATCGTGGTCACCGAAATCCCCTACCAGGTGCAGAAGTCGCGCTTGATCGAACAGGTCGCAGCCCTGCTCGAAGAGAAGAAGCTGCCGCTGCTCGGCGACATACACGACGAGTCCGACGAGCGCATACGCCTGGTGCTGGAACCGAAAACGCGCGGCGTGGAACCCGAAGTGCTGATGGAGACGATGTTCCGCGCAACCGCGCTAGAGACCCGCTTCCCGCTCAACATGAACGTGCTAACCGCCGACCACACGCCGCAGGTGCTCGGCCTGCGCGGCGTGCTTGCCGCCTGGATCATCCACCGCGAGGAGGTGCTGCAGCGCCGCTCGCGCTTTCGCCTGCGCGCCATCGAACATCGTCTGGAGATCCTCGATGGCTTCATAAAAATCTTTCTCAACCTCGACGAGGTGATCCGCGTCATCCGCGAGGAGGACGACGCGAAGGCCGGCCTAATCCGCGCCTTTACGCTCACCGACACTCAGGCCGAGGCCATCCTGAACATGCGCCTGCGCAGCCTCCGCCGCCTGGAGGAGATGGAGATCAACGCCGAACACAGAAAACTCAGCCGAGAGGGCCGCGACCTGAACGCGCTGCTCGCCAGCCAAAAACTGCGCTGGGCGCGGGTCACGTCCGAGATCGAGGAGACCCGCCGCAAATTCGGCGCCGGCCCAATGGGCGCACGGCGCACCGAACTCGGCACCATCCAGGCATCGGTCGACATCGCCAGCTTCGTGCCCATTGAGCGCGAACCGGTCACCGTGGTGTTTTCGGAACGCGGCTGGGTACGCGCCCGGCCCGGCCACGTCACCGACGCCGACGCCCAAAAGTTCAAGGAGGGGGACCAGCTGCGGCTAATGCTGCCCTGCATGACGACCGACAAGCTGATCCTGCTCGACGGGCGGGGCCGCGCCTACACGCTGCGCGCCGGCGACCTGCCGCGCGGACGGGGAGACGGCCAGGCAATCCGCGTACTGTTCGACATGGGCGCGAACACGGGGGCCAGTGGCGACGAGATCGCCCACATCTTCGTCTGGAGCAACGCTTATCGCTATTTGCTGGCCAGCAGCGGCGGACGCGGCTTCGTCATCCCGGCCGAGGACCTGCTGGCCGAAAAGCGCACCGGCAAGCAGGTGCTGAATCTGCGTCCTGGCGAGACCGCGAAAATATGCGTGCCCGCCGACGGCGACCACGTGGCGGTCGTGGGCGACAATCGCAAATTGCTGGTCTTCCCTCTCGGCCAAGTCGCCGAGCTATCTCGCGGTCTCGGCGTCACGCTGCAGCGCTACAAGGACGGCGGGCTGGCCGACCTCAAAGTGTTCCACATCAAGGACGGGCTGACTTGGCGCTCAGGCGAGCGCACACGCACCGAAACAAACCTGCAGGACTGGCTGGGCGAACGCGGCCAGGCAGGCAAGCTGCCGCCAAACGGCTTTCCAAAATCCAGCAAGTTCAGCTAGCCGATGCCGATGGTCGTTTGCCGATGGACCTGAAGCAGCCCCGCTCCCCGGCAGCTAGTCTAGCGGGCCTGCTGGATGGCCGACAGCACCCAGCGTCCGGCAGGCGCGCGCAGGAAGGTCCAGATCTCGGTGACCGTCACCCGCTCGGTCGGGCTGCCATCGACCACCCCGCCGCTCGCGTCGCGCGTCACGTCGATCATCGAGAAGCGCATCGCGACGGTCGCGTAGTCGCGCGATCCTTCCGACCAAGCTTCCGACAGATCGCCCTTCTGCAGCTGCACGTTGGTGACCTGGTTACGCACGCCACGGCTGGTCTGCTCGGCCAGTTGTTCCGCGAACATCGAGGCCATCTCCGGCGTCGTCATGCTGCGCAGCCCGTTTAGGTCGTTCGCGGTCCACGCTGCCTGTATGCTGTGCAGCAGATGGTCGAACGCCTTGTAGTCGTTCGGGGTCAGCGTTAACGCTACTCGGGATCCGCCGCCGAACATAGCTGGCCGACCGCCTGGGGGCGGGCCGATGCCCGGCCCCACGGAGCGGGCGAACCCGCTGGCGCCCGCCAGTGCCGGGCCGCTTGCGAAGAACCGGCGATAGAGCCAGCGGCCGAGCATGTAGATCAGAAACAGCTGAAGCAGCAGGCCGATCAGGCTGCCTCCTCCGCTCATGCCGCCGAAGAAGCCGCGGCCGAACAGCATGCCGCCCAGCCCGGCGCCGAGCAGCCCGCCCATCAGGCCGCTGGCGAAGGCCGAGCGCGGCCGCATCCCGTAGCCAGCATACGACCTGGTGCCGAACGACGAGCCTGCGTTCGGCGTCATGCTGTTCTGCATGGGCGCCGCGCCGAACGGCGACGTGCCGGTCGTAGGCGGGCTGCTCCACGTCCGGCTGCCCCGGCTGCCAAACGACATGCCGTTGCCCGGCCGCGCGTCGGCCAGGGCAGGCGCCAAGGCGAGCAAGACAGCCAGCACCAAGGGGGCGAAACGCCGGAGAGAAAATGCTCTGGTCATGTCATCGATATGGTGAGCCGCCGGCTGTAAGACGAGGCCCTGGGTCAGGCCAACTCGGGCAGTTTCGCCCAAACAGGTATCCGCACACTTAACGGCTTGCCAGCCGCCGTCAGCCTGCCGGAGGAGAGCGCGTCCAGTCGCAGCACCGCCAGGCCGAGCCCGCCTATGCTGGACCGCATCAGCCCGACCTCGCGCTCACCCGACAGCACAGGCGTGCCAGGCGGCGGCAGCGCCGCCGCGCCATGCACCGGCAGCAACCGCCGTTTGACTAGGCCGCGATAGCGCGTGCGCGCCGTCAGCTCCTGCCCCATGTAGCAGCCCTTCGTCCAAGACACGCCGTGCAGTTCGTTGAAGCCGGCCTCCAGCAGCACGGTCTTCTCCGCTTCCAGGTCGCGCGAGCCGTCCGGCAAGCCGAGCGACAGCCTGTGCGCGTCGTAGTCGGCCACATCCGCGTTCACCGTCAGCCCAAAGGGCGGCAGGTCGTTCGCTAGGACTCGCCACCCAGCCTCCGGCAGGCGCGGGTCGGGAGCCATAGCGCCCCCGCCCTCCGGCACGCCCTCCCAGCCAGCGAACACGTGCAAGCCGGTTGGGGCCACCACCGCATCGGCTCGCAGCCGGTAGCGTGATAGGCGCTGCGCCAGCATTGTGGCCAACCCTGCCTCGCAGTCGAGCAGCAGCCGGTCCCTGTCGGCCAGCACGAAGAAGTCGGCCAGCCACTTGCCCTGCGGCGTCAGCAAGGCGGCCCACACCGCCTGGCCCGGCGCGGCCAGGGCCACGTCGTTCGAAACCAGCCCGTTGAGGAAGCCGACCCGGTCGGCTCCCGATACGGACAGCACAGCACGGGTTGGCAGATATGCAATCTTCGACATGCCATCCCAAGTGGCGCGTCGTCCGGGCGGCAGCAAGCGCCTGCGTGGGAGCGGCACCCTAGCGCGGGTTGCAGCGACGCGGCTAAGAAACATGTTAGTGAGACGGCTATCAGGCCCCAGTCTCAGGGACGAACGAGCATGGACTACATCATCGGCCAGAAACCGGCCGCGGCCCCGGGCGGGGCACGCCAGCGCCCGGCGGCCCGTCCGGCGGCAGGCCCCGCCATGACGCCACCTGCCGTGGGCGGCCCTGCGCCGGCCGGCGACATGATCGTTGATGGCGACCAGCGAACCTTCATGCAGGACGTCATCGAGGCGTCGCGCAGCATCCCCGTGCTGGTGGATTTCTGGGCTACCTGGTGCGGCCCGTGCAAGCAGCTCACCCCCGCGCTGGAGCGGGTGACGAAAGCCGCGAACGGCCGGCTGAAGCTTGTCAAGATCGACATCGACAAGAACAAGCCCCTGGTCGCGCAGCTGAGCCAACTCGGGCTGCCGCTGCAATCCGTGCCGACCGTGGCCGCGTTCTGGCAGGGCCAGATTGCCGACATCTTCCAGGGCGCCCTGCCGGAGAGCGAGATCAAGCGTTTCGCCGAGGCGCTGCTAAAATTGGCCGGCGGCAGCATGCCCACGGCAGACCTGCTGGCCGAAGCCCGCGCTGTGATGGAGGCCGGGCAGCCGGAGGCAGCGGCAGATGGTTTTTCGGCCCTGCTGAACGAGGACCCGGAGAACCCCGAAGCGTGGGGCGGGCTGATCCGCGCCCTGCTGGCCCTGGGCGACGAGGAGCAAGCGGCAGACGCGCTTGCCCAGGTTCCTGCCAAGATTGCCGACCACGCAGAGGTCGCCGGCGCCCGCAGCGCGCTCGCCTTGGCCGCGGAGGGCCGACGAGCCGCTGGACAGATCGGCGTCTTCACCACCCGCCTTGCCGCCAACCCGGACGACCATGAGGCGCGCTACGAGCAGGCCACCGCATTGAACGCGGCAGGCAAACGCGACGAGGCTGCCGACGCGTTGCTGGAGGTCTTTCGACGGGACCGAAGCTGGCGCGACGATGCCGCCCGCCAGCAGCTGCTGAAATTCTTTGAGGCCTGGGGCTTTGCCGACCCCGCCACCGTGGCGGCACGGCGAAAACTGTCCGCCCTGTTGTTCGCCTGAGCCATGATGAGCCTCCTCCGTCCGACCCTGGCCGACCTGCCGTCGGAGTTCCCGATCTTCCCGCTGCCTGGTGCGCTGCTGCTGCCGCATGGCCGCCTGCCGCTCAACATCTTCGAGCCGCGCTACCTCGCCCTCGTCGATGACAGCCTGGCCCAGGGCCGGTATTTCGGCATGATCCAGCCGAACGCCCATGCTCCTCGGGTGCCGAACGGCCCCAGCCTCTACCAGATCGGCTGCCTTGGCCGGCTCAGCCAGTTCGCCGAGACGGATGATGGCCGCTATCTCATCACGCTGACCGGCATCAGCCGCTTCCGCGTCAACGACGAACTGCCGATTCGTCACGGCTACCGGCGCATCGCCGCCGATTTTGCGCCGTTCAGCGCAGACCTTGCCACGCCGAGCACCGGCATGGGCACCAGACGCGAGGAGCTGCTCGGAGCGTTGCGCCCATTCTTCACCATGCACGACATCGATGCCAACTGGGACGCGATCGAGCGCATGCCGGAGGCGATGCTGGTGACGACGCTTGCCATGCTGTGCCCGTTTGATGATGCGGAGAAGCAAGCGCTGCTGGAAGCGCCCACCGATGCTGACCGCTCCGCCGACCTGCTGGCGCTGTTGCGGATGTCGATCCACGAGGGCGACCCAAGCGCCAGGCCGAGCTAGGCCCGCGCATGCTCGACCCAAGGCTGCTGGAAATCCTGGTGTGCCCCGTCACCAAGGGGCCGCTCGAATACGATCGAAACGCAGACGAGTTGGTCAGCCGCAAGGCAGGCTTGGCTTACCCCATACGCGACGGCGTACCGATCATGCTGCCCGACGAGGCTCGCACCCTGGACTGAGCACACCCAATTCTGGCCGGAGCGATCGCCGGGAATTTGCATCGGGCGCCGTATTGAGCCTTGCTAGCGCAGAGTGCTTTGGAGCCCGGCCATCTCACGCGAACTCACCGCCCGCGGCTTGGTCCTGGGCGCCCTTATCACGGTCGTGTTCACCGCGGCGAACGTCTATCTCGGCCTGAAGGTCGGGCTCACCTTCGCAAGCTCGATCCCAGCCGCCGTCATCTCCATGGCCGTGCTCCGCGCGGTCGGCGGAGGCAGCATCCTGGAAAACAACCTCGTGCAGACCCAGGCATCGGCTGCCGGCACGCTGTCCTCGGTGATATTCGTACTGCCCGCCCTGGTCATGGTCGGCCACTGGCACGGCTTTCCGTTCTGGCAGAGTGCCGGGGTGTGCGCGGCGGGCGGCACGATGGGCGTGCTGTTCACCATCCCGCTGCGCCGCGCCATGGTGGTCCACTCCCCGCTGCCCTATCCGGAGGGCGTGGCCGCAGCCGAGATCCTGCGCGTCGGCCATCGTGCGGCAGATGGGGGCGAGACCGCGCCCGGCGAGCCGGGCGCCGCCGACATCGCCGCAGGCGGCATCGTCGCCGCAGCAGCCAGCTTCGCCGCCACCGGCCTGCACGTGCTGGGCGAAGGGATCAGCCAGTGGTTCACTCTGGGCAACGCCGCGTTCCGGCTGTCCACGGGGTTTTCTCTGGCGCTGCTCGGCGCCGGCTACCTGGTAGGCATCGCCGGCGGCCTGTCGATGCTGCTGGGCGCCGTGCTCGCCTGGGGCGTGGCCGTGCCCGTGCTCACCTCCCTGCATCCCGCGCCGGTCGGGACGGCCATCGTGCCCTACGCCACAGGGCTGTGGGCGCACCAGGTGCGCTTCATGGGCGCCGGCGTCATCGCGGTCGCGGCGATCTGGTCGCTGGCCGGGCTGATGGGGCCGACAATCGCGGGCGTGCGCGACAGCCTGGCCGCAAGCAGGCGCACGCCCGGCGAGGCGGGGGCGCCGGAAACCGACCGCGACCTCTCGCCTGGCACCGTGCTGGCCGTGTTCGGCGCCGCGCTGCTGGCGATGGCGGTGACGTTCGCCGCGTTCCTGGCCGGCACGCCAGCCGTCACAATCTGGGGCCTGGTCGCGTTCGGCTGCGCGTTCTCGGTGCTGTTCGGCTTTCTGGTCGCGGCCGCCTGCGGCTACATGGCGGGCCTGGTCGGCAGCTCCAGCTCGCCCATCTCAGGCATCGCCATCATCGCCACGATCCTGACCTCGCTGCTTCTGCTGCTGATCCTGCGCGGAGACGGCATGCTGGCCAGCGAGCAGGGGCGGCAGGCGGCCGTCGCGTTCGCGCTGTTCACCGTGTCGGTCGTACTGACGACGGCGACCATATCGAACGACAACCTGCAGGACCTCAAGACCGGCTACCTGGTGGGCGCTACACCCTGGCGGCAGCAGGCGGTGCTGGTGGTGGGCTGCGTGGTGGGCGCGCTGATCATCCCGCCGGTGCTGGACCTGCTCTATCACGCGTACGGCTTTCCCGGCGCCATGCCGCAGCCCAACATGGACGGCAACCAGGCGCTGGCCGCCCCGCAGGCCACCCTGATGGCGGCCATCGCCCGCGGCATCTTCGGCCACGCGCTGGATTGGACCTCGATCGGCGTCGGGCTGGCGACCGGGCTGGTGCTGATCCTGGTGGACCTCGCCCTCAAGCGCACCGGGCGGGCAGGGCTGCCGGTGCTGGCCGTCGGCATCGGGCTCTATCTGCCGCCGACCGTGGGCGTCACCCTGGCGGCCGGCGCCGTCCTGGGATGGATTACCGACAGGCGGCTGCGAGGACGCCCGACCGCGGAACAGGCGCGCCGTCGCGGCGTTCTGCTCGCTTCCGGCTTCATCGTCGGCGAGAGCCTGGTGGGCGTCGCGATGGCGGCGGTCATCGGCCTGTCCGGCAGCCAGTCGCCGCTCGCCTTGGTCGGCGCGGGTTTCGAAGGTGCTGCGGGCTGGCTCGGGCTGGCCGTGTTCCTGGCCGTGGCAGGCGCGTTCTACGCTGCCACGACACGACGAATGCCCGACCGAACACGCCGTCTGGACGCCGAGGCGTAATGGCTGGCATCCGGGGCTGAACTGCCTCTGGACACGGCGCCCCACCGCTTGGCAGTTTGCCCGCCTGCCCGCCTGGCGAAATGGTAGACGCAGCGGACTTAAAATCCGCAGCCTTATGGGCGTACCGGTTCAAGTCCGGTGGTGGGCACCATTGAGCGTCTTCCAAGAACTCGCCCGATAGCGGAGGTGATGTGATCTGAGCAAGGTCGGAGCTGGAAGCCATGGACAGCGTCATTAAGCTTCGTCAGCACAGTGCTGCCTTGGATACCGGCTATACCATCCCGCCGCGCTTGCAGGATAACAGGACCTGCCCATTGTCGGTGATCAAATCTGGTGAGATGCGACATGCGTTGGGCATTGGTGATTTTGACTCTGGCAGTCTCAGCTTGTTCCCTGTTCAACGGCCCGGTCGTGCCTCCGCCTCCGTTCAAGGGCGAGCCGACCGGCGCAGACACCGGCTCCGCGAGGTAGCCGAGCGTTTGCGCGCCCCGGTCAAACGTCGTCGGGCGACAGCGTCGCAATCGCTTCTGCGGCGCGGGTGTGGATCTCCGCCTCCTGCTCGTAGCGTTTGGGGAAGCGCTCGCGCCTGGCCTGCACCAGGGCCTGCTTGGCTTTCCCCTCGTGCCACTGCTTGACCGCCAGCACGCCGGCTGCCCAGCCGCGGCGATAGTCGGCGTCGTCGGTCACGGCTGCGCCCCGCCTGCTATGGCTGTCCGCTGCCGCCTGCCGAGCCATACACTTGGCCGTTGGCGTAGCTGGCGTCTGCTGCGGCGAGTTGCACGTAGATCGAGCCTAGTTCAGCCGGCTGCCCTGGGCGGCCGAGGGGCGTCTTGCCGCCGAAGGTCGCGAGCTTCTCCATCGTGGCGCCGCCGCTGACCTGCAAAGGGGTCCAGATGGGCCCCGGCGCCACCCCGTTCACGCGGATGCCCTTGGGCCCCAGCTGCTTGCCGAGCGACTTGACGAAGTTCATCGTCGCCGCCTTGGTCTGCGCATAGTCGTACAGCTCGGGCGACGGATCGTAGGCCTGCTCGGACGTGGTCGCGATGATCGCCGAGCCAGGCTGCATGTGCGGCAGAGCGGCCTTGATGATCCAGAACGGCGCGTAGATGTTGGTCTTCATCGTCGCGTCGAAATCCTCGCTCGACACGTCCAGGACCGATGCGCGGGCCTGCTGGCGGGCGGCGTTGCTGACCACGATGTCCAACCCGCCCAGGCCGCGCACCGCTTCTGCCACCAGATGCTGGCAGAACGCCTCGTCCCTCAGGTCGCCGGGGATGGCCAGGCCGATACGGTGCTCGGCGCGGATCAGGGCGATCACCTGGCGCGCGTCGGGCTCTTCGGCAGGCAGGTAGTTTATCGCGACGTCTGCCCCCTCGCGCGCAAACGCGATGGCCGCGGCCCTGCCCATGCCGGAATCGCCGCCGGTGATCAGCGCGCGCCTGCCGGCCAGGCGACCGGAACCGCGATAACTGGTCTCTCCATGGTCCGGCGGCGGATCCATCTGGCTCGCCAGACCGGGCCAGGGCTGAGACTGTTTTTGGAAGGGCGGCCGAGGATACTTTGTACGCGGGTCCGAGATCGCCGGCTCGGACGGCAATGTCGCCGGCGCTTGCGCGGCCGTTCCGGCCATGGCGGCCGAACTGACGGCTGCCGCGGCCAGCCCCAGGCCGGCGGTGCTGAATATCTCGCGGCGGGAAAGTGGGTCGTTCTCCAAGGTCCTGCTCCGAATGAGTGTTCGGGCGCAGAACGCGCCAGCCTGCGCGTCGCTCCATCATGTTTTGGTCGTGTCGACGAAGGCCATCGCAGCCTGTTACGCCAAACGACTATCCACACATGTTTTCAGGCCGGCTACGAACTTTCTTGACGGGCCGAATAACTTGTTCAAGATGAGGCTATAAGGAGCCGCCCGGCAGATTATGTCGGGACAAACCTGCGGCCAAGGCATCGGCCAAGATGCCTGACCGGCCGATAACGATCGGGAGCGGCCATTGGGATGGTGCATCTGCGTGGGTCAGGCAAAATGCTGAACCCGTTTACTTCGCTTCAAACTGCCCCGGCGTTGTCGACGATCGTCTATCGCAGCAAGGCCGTCAAAGCCCTGTCGCCGCGTGAGCTTCATGAGTTGACCCGCGTGGCCCAGGCCCGCAACGCACGCGAGTCTGTCACCGGGCTCATGCTCTACGACAACGAGCATTTCTTTCAGTGGCTGGAAGGCCCGCCCGGCGGCGTCGACCGGGTCATGGGATCAATCCGCGCGGACAAGCGTCACCACGACATAGAGATCCTGGAAAACCAGTCGGCCAAGGCTCGCACGTTCGATGGCTGGACGATGAAGCTGGCCGCTCAGGTGCCGGCGAACGCATCCTGGCGCCGGGAGGTGATCGCGCCGCCAAAGGAGATTGTCGAAGGCTTGCGGCAACGTCCGGAGGCGGCACCCGTGCTGCTTGCCAAGCTGCTGCCTCTGTCCGCAATCGAGTCTGAGGCCATCTCGGTCGCCGACGCGATCACCGGGATGCCTTTGCAGAGCGCAACGGCAGCGGTTCTCAAGGGCGTGATACTGGCCAAGGTGATCCCGCAGCTGGCACGCGACGTGGGCATCGCTGGACCGGCGGCAAGCAAGCGTGCGGCCGAGCTAGCCGAGTTGCTGATCGCACCGGACGAGCAAGCGGCGCGCGAACTGATCGAGGAAATGCGCGCCGCCGGCGGGGCGCAGCCCATGCTGTACGCCACCCTGTTCGAACCCGCGGCACGCTCGCTGGGCGATTTGTGGACCGAGGATTTCTGCAGTGAGTTCGACGTGACGCTGGGCTTGTGCCGGCTGCAGAACGCGGTCCGGCTGCTCGCGGCCGGCAACCCGGTCCGGCTGGCGAACAAGGCGCAGCATCCCGTGGTGCTGATTGCGCCGGAGCCTGGCGAGCTGCACCGCCTGGGTGCTGCGATGGACGGTACAGTGCTGCGCGACGCCGGCTGGTCGCCACGTTGCGAGTACCCCGCCAACGATCAGGCGCTGCAGGACCTGGTCTCGTCGAACTGGGTGGACGTGCTCGACCTGTCGCTGAGCGTCGCGTTCCGGCGCGAGCATTGGATGGGGAGGATGACCGAAACCATCACGCAGGCCCGCCGAGCCTCGCAGAACCCCGCCTTGCTGGTGATGGTCGGCGGCCGCATGTTCGTCGAGGAGAGCACGGCGAGCGCCACCGTCGGTGCCGACCTGTCGAGCAGAACCGCGCTGGGCGTGGACCGCTCCATCCTGCAAACAGTAAGCGCGTCCAGAACCAGCGTGCCAACGCCATTGGCATCGATGGAAGTGACGGCACTCCTATCATAAGCAAAGTTTTTTGGTTCTTTTTTCAAAAAAGAACCGCTTCCCCTATGCTGCAAACAAACAGGGGAGCCGTCCAAGTGAAGCTTTGGAACCGCGAGCTAGACCACTATCCGGCGCCGACGCAGCGCCGCTTTCAGCTCGGCCTTGTCGTGCTGATCACCGTCGCCCTCTATTATGCCCTGTACGTCGGCGGCGGCGTCATCCCGCTGGTGATGAGCGAGCTGCACATGTCGTTCGGCTACCTCGTGGGGCTGCTGGCGCTGGCCAACGCGCTCGGCGCCTTTTCCTCGCTGCTTGCCGGACTGTCCGACCGGTTCGGGCGGGCCAACCTGGTGGTCTATGGCCTGCTGCTGGTGGCCCTGCTGACCGCGCTGGCCGTGCCCTCTGTGCACAGCAAGCTCGGCTATGCGGTGCTCGCAGTGGTGACAGGCTTCGTCGAGGGCATCATCCTGGTCGCTACGCCCGCGCTGATCCGCGATTTCTCGCCGCAGGTGGGGCGCGCGACGGCGATGGGGTTCTGGACGGTCGGGCCCGTGCTGGGCAGCCTGCTGACCAGCGCGGTGAACAGCGCCACCCTGCCCACGCATCCTGACTGGCGCACGCAATTCCTGTATTGTGGCGCGTTCTGCCTGGCGGTGTGGGTGCTGGCCTTTTTCGGCCTGCGCGAGTTGCGGGCGGGGTTGCGCGACCAGGTCATGGTCAGCGAGCAGGACCGGCTGCTGAACGAACGGCGCGCGCAGGCCGGCGTGAAGGTCGATACGCGCAATCCGTGGGCGCAGATGCTGCGGCCCGACGTCCTGGGCTCGGCACTCGGCGTCTCGTTGCTGCTGCTGGTGTACTACACGACGGTCGCGTTCGGGGTGATCTACCTGGTCACCGTCTATCACTTCACGCCGGCGCGGGCCAACAGCCTGCTGAACTGGAGCTGGGGCGCCAATGCGGTTGCGCTGATCGTGGCCGGCGTCTGGTCGGATGCCGTGCGGGTCCGAAAGCCTTTCATGCTGGTGGGCGGCCTGGGCGCCGCCCTGCTGATCGCGATGTTCATGGGCCAACCGCTCACCGCCAAGGGCGCCCCGCCCGATTTTTTCGCGATGGCTTGCGTGGGCGCGTCGATCTCCGTGCTGATGGGCGCCGCCTATGCCACCTGGATGGCGAGCTTCACGGAGACAGTGGAGGCGCACAACCCTGCGCTGACCGCGACCGGGCTTGCCGTCTGGGGATGGCTGCTGCGCCTGATCGTGACGGCGTCGTTCCTGATCCTGCCGCACGTGGTGAACACGGTGACGCCGCTGGTGGAGGCGCCGCCGACTATCGACGCGTTCACCCGCCTGAGCGCCGCCCACGCCGCCATCCCGCCCGACCTGGTGGCCCGCATGCAGACGGTGGTTCAGGCCGCCGCTGCGGCCCCTCGCCAGTGGCAGGCCTGGTTCATGGCCTGTGCGCTGGGCGTGCTGGTGTTCGTGGCCTTCATCTTCAGCATGCATGGCCGCTGGAGCCCCGCCCAGGCCCGCGCGGACGAGGCGGTGCACGAGGCGGAGGTGAGGCGCGCGCTGACGCAGAGCGCGTAGGCAACCGTCCGTCCACTTCCATTACCGTTATCGCTAGGCCATCTGGCCGACGTAATCCACCGCTCCACAAGGCAGACGGTAGCAGTCCTTTTTGCAAAAAGGACCAAAGACCTTTGTTCATCTGATCCGCCACAGCCGGACAAAGGTTTTTTGCCGTCGGTTTAGAGCGTTTTCATGCTGACTGTATGTAGCCGGAGTTAGCGAGGTAGTTTGCGCATTCTTGAGGTTTGAATGCGCCAAGGCTGTTTCCGATACATTGGTATAGGGCCTCTTGCGTGCGTGGAGCCACCTTGCGACCAGCGATTTTAGCTTTGCAATCGCCTGCTCGATAGGGTTTTGGTCCGGCGAATACGGTGGCACGAACATCAGCGTGGCGCCGCGGGCTTCGATTGCCGCGCGCGCCTCGGCTCCCTTGTGGCTGCTGAGATTACCGGCAATCACGATGTTGGCTGGGGTCAGCGTCGGTGCGAGGAAATGTTCGACGTAGGCACGGAACGCAGGTCCATTTATGGGCCCGTCCAGAACCATGGGCGCCACGATGCCGTCGTGTCGCAGACCGGCGATGAAGGTTGTCGTCTGCCAGTGACCATAGGGCACGCGGCCGATCAGTCGCTGTCCCCGCGGCGCTCTGCCGTAAAGCCGTGTCATGTTAGTTTTGAACCAGGTCTCATCCAGAAAGACCAAGCGGCGTACATCGAAGTGGCACTTCAGCTTGTCCCATACCTCGCGTGCCTGGGCGACGGCGGCCCGCGCCTGCTCGGTGGCGACAAGACACTTTTTTTGAGCGTCAGCTTGAGCTGACGTAACCGCTTCCACATGGTCGTCAAGCAAACCGAAACCCCGAGTTCGGTCCGTGCCCAGGCGCAATGCTCTGCCAGGGTGGCGTCTGGGCACTGCAAAACACGGGCGTGCAACGCGTCCTCGTAACCATCGAGCTTGCCAGGCGTGTGCGACGTTTGTTGGCCTGCCACCCTATCGCCAAGCCGGTCACGGCGCTGGCGGGCCTTGATCACATACGAGTTGCTAACCCCGAACCGCGCGGCAACCGCCGCAGCACTGAGGCCGTTGCACGCAAGCACCCGGTCACGCAAGTCCTGCGAGTACGCCCGCCCCCGACGCCACTTCATACCCGCCTCCGGTCAAACCGGATACCTAGGAATCACATCGCACACCCGTGCCGGAAGCCCCTATCCGCGATTCCACCTAGGGTCAAACGCTCTAAGGTCGTGGTGGCTCAAGTTCGGGCGAAGTCGAAATTTAGAGATGACACATGCAACACCACTGAAAGTGCTGCCGAAAGTGGGAGACCGGCGCCAGGAAGCCTGCCGGCATAGCGCTGAAACTTCTCACAATCGTTTAGAAGCACGGCTTGCAGGTTCTGGGATAGACAAGGGCAGCCGACTTGGGGGAAGTCCAATCGGCTTTCTGAGATAAGGGCCTTGCAGTTGCCACTGGATGCTGGAGATCTACCTTACAGATTGGGATTTGCAAGCAAGGGGGACGGGGATGTCAGAACAGTTTGCTCCGTGGGGAATCGACTTCTCCGAATGCGAGCTTCCAGCGCATGCGGCAGTTCTGCTTGATAATTTCAAGGAAGAAAAACCGGGACAATTCCAGCGGCGGACGGGGACATGGCAATGTCCTTTTTTAAGAGACGCGTGGGTGGTCGGTCTATTCAAAACCGGAATAGTCGGTACCGTCTCTGGACCCTTTGCGTATATGGTTACGGTTGACGGGGTTTACCCGATGCACGGCTTTATTCGAACCGTCGCAGAAAATGGGTCGGCTTCTTTCGAGGCTTCGGAGAACTCCATATTTAATTACGCTGCCATGTTGCTAAAGTATTTGCCCGGAAAAGACGACTTCGACTTGATTCAGCCTCGCAGCGTGCGACACTTAATTGCTAAGGGTATAGACGCGAAGAGCTTAATTGAGGTTGAGCGTATAAACTCCGCGTTTCGAATTTCAGCATACGTACTCGATATCAACTCCCTTGTAAGCAGACTAACGTGTCGGGTGAGTGATTCGGACGGTAAAGTGTTAAGTTTTGACCTTGAAGGCACAGGTGTGGAGTCCGTCCCCATCAAAGGATATATGTAGTTGGGAGTTTTTGATCGGTTCCGAGGTTCAAAGGCTAGAGACGACGTACCAACGCTAGAAGCGACACTAGAGCAGTGTCCGTCCGGCGATGTATTGCTTCAAATTGCTAGGAAGCACAACGCACGAATCTCGATCGTTCCTGACAGTGAGCTCCAAAGTAGGCCGTTCGAGACGACACTTGGGCAACTAACAGTCCACCAGGAAAACGTAGAAGTCGCGATAAACGCTCAGCAAAGTCGTGCCCGGAAGGTTACGACCCTTGCTCACGAACTTGAACATCTCTCCCAGATTCAAAGCGGCCAATATCGAGACGTCACGTCCGTTGGCGAGAATGAGTATATCGCAAATGGTCTCGATAACGAAGCAAAAGCAGAGACTGCCGCGAATCGGGTTGCTCACGAGCTGAGGGAGCGGGGGATATATGAACCCGCAAAGGAAAAGGATAGAGATGCCGAACCTCAGTGGATGCTCTACAGCTCGCTACGAGGAAGCGGCTACCCTCATGAGTTTTCTGCAAGTCAATCCGAGGAACTTTGGTCTAGCAACTCACAACGTCTTAGTTCTTACACAGAAAAGCTTGAAGTGGAATGGGTGGAAGCGAACCAGACCAATGTCGCCAAAAAGGACCTGAGTTCCGCTAAGCCTAATGAAGGTCAACAGAAGACGGAGGTAACCACACATAAATCAGGACTGGATCGCAATCGGAATTGGCTTGAACAGGCGACACTGCGGCGAGGACCGAAACTCAAGCCACGATCCAGGCATCGTCTCCAGCTGAGTCGGCTAGACAAAGTAGCGTCAAGCGGTAAGTCGAGGGTAGGCTTGCAGGGTTGTTCGCGCAGGAGCGCCAACAGGCACCGGCACCACAACCACCAGGGCACGTCCTCCATGTCGGCAAGCGCCACTCTGCCGCCCTCACGCCGGGTAGGCAGGGCTAAACTAAACCAGCCAATCAGCGCGCATGCGCGTAAGCGAGTTTACTTAATTGCTTCGCGCGAGGGATCGTCACCGACAGGCTGGGACTGCCCGGCAGGCCCGGTAAGCCAGCCTGGCTGGCGCATAGAGCCCGATCAGCCGCAGGCTGACGCGCCCACGCCTCAAGTTATTCCTGCCTGCGATCGCGTTGCCCAACCCCTGCTGCTCACGTCCAGTGCCATGCACTCACGACGCACAGCCAATTTGACAAGACAGTTGCATTGCCGGCTGGACCGCCTTGATCATAGGACAGTGGGTAAGGCCTACAGGTCTGTCCCGGCACAGGAGGTGGAATGGTCAGTCTCGGAGCCCTCGCAGTTATGCTCACCATTGGGATAACCGTACCCTGCCTTGCCCAACAACTCCCGCCATATCCCGCGAAGTTTGAGACGAAGACGATCCCTGGAGGCGTTCTTAAAGTTCATAACGAGATGAGGAATAACGGGAGCGTGCTTCAGGACGTGATGCTGTCGGTCAATGGACACCTCCTGCGCGCCTACTGGGCGACTGGCAGCGATTTCCCATCCAATCCGCCTGTGCCTCCGGGTGTTCTTGTCGATGGCCATTCCGTGATCGCGGCCGAGTCAACCCTGCCCGACATTGAGGCCGTGCTGACCGGAGAGGGCCGCACCTATGTGCGAGTGACCGAGAGCATCGACGAGGATCATTTCCCTTACCTATGGATTGTCGACGTGTCACAATCCAAAGTCGCAGTAACACGCCGGATACAGGGATGCGAGCCGACGAAGCAGTTTGTCAGCGACGGAGCTTATGTAGTTACGTGCAAGGTGAACGGAGAGCATCGTACGGTTACGCACGAGTTTAAAGATGGAGTGCTCCGATAGGCCGGCTTGCAAAGTGAGCTGCTTCTGCTTGGTAGCTAGTGCGGGCACATGGAGTTCATTTGAAAGTGGCTGACCTCGAACCAGAAAAGCTCGATCCGCTCTACCCGGACATCCTAGGGCTGGAAACTGAAGACAATAACGCTCGATATGCCGTCGATGCAGCGGCCTCATATCTGAGCGACGGATGGACCGTTTCCCGGTATGCTCACAACATCGAAGTGGCAAAGACGTTATGCGCCCGTCTCGAGCATAGGTATGGCTGTGTCCGGCTTTATGAATGGGGGTGTTGGTGGCCACCAAAGGCTTTCGATCCAAAGAAGGGCTGGGTAGCCTTTTGGTGGTCCGATGCTGAGTTTGTTGGGTATGCACCCAGTGGCAGCGGTTTTGGCATCCCCGAAGGCAACAAAAAGCCGATTGACTACACATCCTGCAGGCGAAGTCGACTTGACGGCGAAAGTACGACGTAGGGGACTGCCCGATAGTCGGGCTTGAGCGGGCCACCTGCCAAGCTCCGATCTTGTTGTGCTGTGGCCTACGCGCTATACTGGATCAGTTTGGAAAGGTAGCTCACCCGCAGCTGCAATGAGAAATACAAAGACAATTTACTTTGACGAGAGTGGGAACACTGGCTCCAATCTCCTCGATCCGCAGCAGAAATTCTTCAGCGTCGGGAGCACCGATCTCGCCGAAGACGAGTCTAACACGATTTTGCAAAAGCATTTTCAAAAACATGTCGGCAAAGACATAAAGTTCAAGAAGCTTTTTCGGGATAGATCAAACTACGATGACTTGATAGCGTTTGCCGATACAGTCGGGCAACAGCCCGCGCGTTTCTTCTGTTACTTAGAGCGTTTTGACCCTAGGTGGAATCGCGGATAGGGGCTTCCGGCACGGGTGTGCGATGTGATTCCTAGGTATCCGGTTTGACCGGAGGCGGGTATGAAGTGGCGTCGGGGGCGGGCGTACTCGCAGGACTTGCGTGACCGGGTGCTTGCGTGCAACGGCCTCAGTGCTGCGGCGGTTGCCGCGCGGTTCGGGGTTAGCAACTCGTATGTGATCAAGGCCCGCCAGCGCCGTGACCGGCTTGGCGATAGGGTGGCAGGCCAACAAACGTCGCACACGCCTGGCAAGCTCGATGGTTACGAGGACGCGTTGCACGCCCGTGTTTTGCAGTGCCCAGACGCCACCCTGGCAGAGCATTGCGCCTGGGCACGGACCGAACTCGGGGTTTCGGTTTGCTTGACGACCATGTGGAAGCGGTTACGTCAGCTCAAGCTGACGCTCAAAAAAAGTGTCTTGTCGCCACCGAGCAGGCGCGGGCCGCCGTCGCCCAGGCACGCGAGGTATGGGACAAGCTGAAGTGCCACTTCGATGTACGCCGCTTGGTCTTTCTGGATGAGACCTGGTTCAAAACTAACATGACACGGCTTTACGGCAGAGCGCCGCGGGGACAGCGACTGATCGGCCGCGTGCCCTATGGTCACTGGCAGACGACAACCTTCATCGCCGGTCTGCGACACGACGGCATCGTGGCGCCCATGGTTCTGGACGGGCCCATAAATGGACCTGCGTTCCGTGCCTACGTCGAACATTTCCTCGCACCGACGCTGACCCCAGCCAACATCGTGATTGCCGGTAATCTCAGCAGCCACAAGGGAGCCGAGGCGCGCGCGGCAATCGAAGCCCGCGGCGCCACGCTGATGTTCGTGCCACCGTATTCGCCGGACCAAAACCCTATCGAGCAGGCGATTGCAAAGCTAAAATCGCTGGTCGCAAGGTGGCTCCACGCACGCAAGAGGCCCTATACCAATGTATCGGAAACAGCCTTGGCGCATTCAAACCTCAAGAATGCGCAAACTACCTCGCTAACTCCGGCTACATACAGTCAGCATGAAAACGCTCTAGGAGCGTGGAACGGGCGGCCTGGTAATGCCAAGAGCACGCGCCGCGTCGGTCACCGATAGGCCGAGCGGTTCGAGAATTTCGGTGTTACGAAGCCGCCGGGGTGGGCGGCGTTATTCGTGCGGATGCCTGCGTCTGCGCCATTGTTCCGGCCCTCGGTGATAGTCCTCGTAATCGAGGTCGATGATCCGGATTCGGTCCGGTCGATGTCGAAGGTGAGCCGCCAGTTTTGGTTACCTACAGAGCCCTTGGCTGCCTCAAGCCTGCTTCAACTCGATCAAGGACCGCCGTATCTTCCGTCCTCGCCCAATCCTGTCCTCGATGTAGGCCGCATCCCCCCACCGCACCGCGCGCGCCATCGCCTGGGCGTCCTCGGTGAAGCGGGCGAGCATCTCCAACAGTGCCTCGCGGTTGTTCAGAAACACGTCGCGCCACATTTCGGGGTCGCTGGCGGCGATGCGGGTGAAGTCTCGAAAACCGGTGGCGGCGAATTGCAGCACCTGCTGGCGGGTTTCGTCGGCCAAATCGTCGGCGGTGCCGCAGATGGTGAAGGCGATCAGATGGGGCAGGTGGCTGACGATGGCCAGCACGCGGTCGTGGTGGGCGGGCTCCAGCACGCTGACCATGCTGCCCATGCGGCGCCACAGGGTTTCGATGCGGGCAACGGCGCCGGGGTCGGTGCCGGAGGGCGGGGTCAGCAGGCACCAGCGGCCTTCGAACAGGGTGGCGAAGCCGGCATCGGGGCCGGAATGCTCGGTGCCGGCCAGCGGGTGGGCGGGCACGAAGTGAACGCCGACGGGGATCAGCGGCCCCACGTCGCGGATCACCGATTGCTTGGTGCTGCCGACGTCGGAGACGATCGCGCCCTGGGCCAGGCTGGGCGCGATCGCGGCGGCGAGTTCGGCATAGGCGCCCACCGGCGCGCAGAGGATGACGCAGTCGGCGCCCAGCACCGCCTGGGCCGCGTCCGGCTCCACGCGGTCGGCGAGGCCCAGCTCGGCAATGCGGGCGCAGGTGGCGGGGCTGCGCGCGTTGGCGACGATCTCGGCGGCCAGGCTGTGGGCGCGGGCGGCGCGGGCGATGGAGCTGCCGATCAGCCCGCAGCCTATCAGGGTGAGGCGGTTGAAGAGCGGTTGGTTCACTTGTCCGCCGTGGCGAAGCCGGTGAGGGCTTCGACCAAAACATCGTTTTCTTCTGCCCGGCCGATGGTGACGCGCAGGCAGGTGGGCAGGCCGTAGCCGCCGACGCGGCGGACGATGACGCCGTTTGCGCGCAAATGGGCGTCGGCCGCCTCTGCGCGCGCCTCGGTGCCGAGGTCGGCAAGGACGAAATTGGCTTCCGAGGGGGCTACCCCGATGCCGGCCTGTTGCAGCCTACGCGTCACGCGCGCCCGCTCGGCGGTGTTGTGCGCCCGGCTGCGCTCCACCCAGCCTGGCTCGGCGAGTGCCGCGATGCCGGCGTCGTGGGCCGGCAGGGACACGTTGAACGGGGAGCGCACACGGTTGAGGTTTTCCACGATGGCCGGCGGCGCATAGGTCCAGCCGAGGCGCAGGCCGCCCAGGCCGAACATCTTGCTGAAGGTGCGCGTCATCACCGTGTTGTCGTCCGCGTCTACCAGGGAGATGCCGGGGTCGTAATCGGGGCGGTCCACATACTCGGCGTAGGCGGCGTCCAGCACCAGAAGCACATCCCCCGGCAGGGCCGCGCGCAGCCGGCTGGCTTCGGCGGCGGGCAGGAAGGTGCCGGTCGGGTTGTTCGGGTTGGCGATGAACACCAGGCGAGTGGCGGGGGAGACCGCTTGCAGGACGGCGTCCACGTCGGTGGTGCGGTCGCGTTCCGACGCCTTGATCACGCGGCAGCCGGCGAGGCGGCCGGCGATCTCGTAGATGGAAAACCCGTGCTCGGTCATGATCAGCTCTGTACCTGGCCCGCCATAGATGTGGCAGAGCAGGTAGATCAGGTCGTCGGACCCCGCGCCGCAGACGATGCGGTCGGGGTCGAGGCCGAAGCGGGCGCCGATGGCGCGGCGCAGCGCGGCGGCGCCGCCGTCAGGGTAGCGGTGCAGCTGGGTGGCCAGGGCGGCCAGCGCCGGGGCGACGGAGGGCGGCGGCCCGAACGCGCCCTCGTTGGACGACAGTTTCGTCACCCGGTTCACGCCCGGTATGGCGGAGACGCCAGGCATGTAGGGGTGGATGTCGAGGATTTCTGGGCGGGCGCGGAGCGTCATGCGCGCTGTGTTAGACAAGCGCCGTCCGGTGGGGAAGGCTTGCCGGTTGTGCGCGCGGCAGGCGGCGCTTATTCACCCGACCATGGACATGGCACCAGCGCTGCCTGTGGTGGAGCATCAGCAGGCGCAGTTCGCCGAGGGGTTGGGGCTGGATTGCGGCCAGCGGCTGGAAGAGTTCGCGCTGGCCTTTCGCACCTACGGCACGCTGAACGCGGAGAGGTCCAACTCCATCCTGGTGTGCCACGCGCTGACCGGCGACCAGTACGTGGCGGAGACGCAGCCGGTGACCGGAAAGCCCGGCTGGTGGACGGCGATGGTGGGGCCTGGCCGCACCATCGACACGGACCGGTTCTTCGTCGTGTGCAGCAACGTGCTGGGCGGCTGCATGGGCAGCACAGGGCCGCGCAGCGCTCGCCCGACCGGCCAGGTGTGGGGCACCGATTTCCCGCCGCTGACGGTGCGCGACATGGTGCGCGCGCAGCAGATGCTGATGGCGCGGCTGGGCGTGGACAGACTGTTCGCCGTGATCGGCGGGTCGATGGGCGGCATGCAGGTGCTTCAATGGGCGGCCACCTTCCCGGACCGGGTGTTCGCGGCGGTGCCGATCGCGACAGCGTCCTACCACTCGGCGCAGAACATCGCGTTCAACGAGGTGAGCCGGCAGGCGATTGCGGCCGACCCCGATTTCCTGGACGGCCGGTATTGGGCGGAGGGGCGCGTGCCGGCGCGCGGCCTGGCCGTGGCGCGCATGATGGCGCACATCACATACCTTTCCGAGGAAGCGTTGACCCAGAAGTTCGGGCGCAAGCGGCTCCGCGAAGACAGCAAGGCGGCCAGCTTCTTCGGCGACGTGTTCGAGGTGGAAAGCTACCTGCGCCACCAGGGCAGCAGCTTTGTAAGACGGTTCGACGCGAACTCCTACCTGACCGTGACGCGGGCGATGGACTGGTTCGACCTGTCGGCCGAGCATGACGGGGATCTGGCAGCCGCGTTTGCGGGCACGAGGACGCGGTTCTGCCTGGTGTCCTTTACGTCGGACTGGCTGTTTCCGACCGCGCAGTCGCGCGCGGTCGCTCGTGCGCTGAACCGGGCGGCGGCGAACGTGAGCTTCGTGGAGATCGAGACGGATCGGGGGCATGACGCGTTTCTGCTGGACGAGCCGGACTTTAGGCGGACGGTGGCGGGGTTTTTGGCGGGGTGTGCGGAGCATGCGGGGATTAGGTAGGGATACTTCTTTTCTGAAGAAAAGAAGCAAAAGACTTTCATTTGTCAGAACCCTGCCCAGACCACACAGCGCGTGCCCAGAAGCAAAAGTCTTTTGGTTCTTTTCTTCAGAAAAGAACGTCTTCCCTTGCGCGTAGACCTCGCCCTGATCGCCAGCCTTATCGCGCCAGGCTCCCGCGTCCTAGACATCGGCAGCGGCGACGGAACCCTGATCGAGCACCTGTTCCGCACCCGCAATTGCGACGCGCGCGGCATAGAGATCGACATGGCCGAGGTGACCCACGCGGTGCAGCACGGTCTGCCGGTGATGCATGGCGACGCCGACAACGACCTGGCGCAATACCCCGACAACGCGTTCGACTACGTGGTGCTGACGCGCACGTTGCAGGCCGTGGAGCGGCCGCGCGAAGTGCTGCGACAGATGCTGCGCATCGGCACGCGCGCGCTTGTCAGCTTCCCCAATTTCGGACATTGGGAGGTTCGGCTGCAGCTGCTGCGATCGGGTAGGATGCCGATGACGGCGGCTTGGAGCAGGCCGTGGTACGAAACGCCAAACATCCACCCCTGCACCATCCTCGATTTCCGCGAGCTATGCGCCGAGGACGGATACGTTGTGGAGCAGTGGCTGGCGATCGACGAGGCCGGACGCAAATCGCCCTGGCGCCGCTCGCTGCGGCTGGCCAACATCTTCGGCGAGCAGGCGATGTTTCTGATGCGCAAGGCATGACAGGCCCGCAATGCCTGGAGGGGCGACGCCGGCCCTTATCGTCGATTTGCTGCGTCGCAGCACAGTCTTTGCGGGACTTTGCTGTTCTACCTGTGTAGCGTCCTCTGCTTACCGCACGATAGGCGGGTAACGCGAGCTGGGAGCTTTGCATGATCGATGCCGGAACCGCTTGGCTGTTGGCCCACCCCCTGACAGGCGTTTGCGGCTTGGCGGTGCTGTCGGTCCTGGTCGGCTTGCTTCTCGTGCCGCGGGTCGACGCGATCGTGCGTCACGGCCATCCCCGCTGTTGAGCTCGGGTCAGACGCTTCTATCGGCCGCTACGGTATCGGCTGCCTGATGGGCGGCCAGGGTTGCCATGTCGACGATCGTGCTGACTGACGCGTCCATGCTGACGAGCTGCACCGCCTTCGACATGCCCAGCAGAAGCGGTCCTATGGAGCTGCCCCCACCCAGACGCGGCGCCAGACGGCTGACGATGTGGGCGGAGTGCAGGCCCGGCATGACCAGCACGTTGGCGTTGCCGGTCAGCCGGCAGAACGGGTAGAGCGCGCGCACCTGCGGCTCGAGCGCCACGTCCGGCGACATGTCCCCGTCGAACTCGAAATCGACGCCCCTCTGCTCCAGGATCGCCACCGCCTCGCGTATGCCGTGCACGGTGGTGTGCATCGGCTGGCCGAAGGTGGAATGTGACAGCAGCGCCACCCTCGGCTCGTGGCCAAGCCTGCGCGCGTGGGTTGCGGCGCCGATGGCGATGTCGGCCAGCTGCACGGGGGACGGGCGTTCATGGATCAGCGTGTCTGCGATGAACATCGTCTCCCGGCTGCCAAGCATCAGCGTCAGGCCGAACGGGATGTGGTCGGGCAGCGGATCGATGGCCATGTTGATCGCGTCGAGCGCCACTGCGCGCGCGCGCGTCAGGCCGGTCACCATCGCGTCCGCGTCGCCGCTGGCGAGCATGGCGGCTGCGAACACGTTGCGGTCCTGGTTGACCAGGCGCTGCACGTCGCGGTGCAACAGGCCGCGCCGCTGCAGGCGGGCGTAAAGCATGTCGGTGTAAGCGGCGTTGTGCGACGAGAGGCGCGCGTTGTGGATTTCAATACCGTCCGGCATGTGCAGGCCGAGCTTCTGCAAGGCTGCGTGCACGCGGTCCTCGCGCCCGATCAGGATGGCGCGGCCGAAACCGCGTCTTGTGAAATCGATCGCTGCGCGAACGATCTTCTCGTCCTCGCCCTCGGCGAACACCACGGTTTTGGGTGCAGCGCGCACGCTCTCCATGATCATGTCGAGCGCGTTGGCGGTACGGTCCAGCCGGCCGGACAGTTCGCGCGTGTAGCGTCGCAGGTCGGTCAGCGGCTTGCGGGCGACGCCGCTATCCATCGCCGCCTGCGCCACTGCGGTAGGGATGCGGAAGATCAGGCGCGGGTCGAACGCGTTGGGGATGATGTAGTCCGCACCGAAGCGAAGCTGCCGCGCGGACGCCGCGTGCACTTCGTCCGGCACGTCCTCGCGCGCCAGGGCGGCCAGCGCGTGGGCGGCCGCAATCTTCATCGCGTCGTTGATCGTGCTGGCCCGCACGTCCAGCGCGCCGCGGAAGATGTAGGGAAACCCCAGAACGTTGTTGACCTGGTTGGGGTAGTCGCTGCGGCCGGTGGCGATGATCGCGTTCGGGCGGGCGGCGCGCGCCTCCTCCGGCGTTATCTCGGGGTCGGGGTTGGCCATGGCAAAGATCACCGGCTGGTCCGCCATGCCGCACACCATTGCCTGGGTGATGGCGCCGCGGACCGACAGGCCGAACACGGCGTCCGCCCCCACCAGCGCCTCGGTCAGCGTGCGCGCAGCAGTGTCGGAGGCATGCGCGGATTTCCACTGGTTGAGGTCCTGGCGGCCGCGATGCACCACACCCTTGGTGTCGCACAGGATGATGTTCTGCGAGCGCGCGCCCATCGCCTTGACCAGTTCGACGCAGGCGATGGCGGCAGCCCCCGCGCCGTTGACCACCAGCCTGGTCTCGGCCAGGTCCCGGTTGGTCAGGTGGCAGGCGTTGATCAGGCCCGCCGCTGCGACGATAGCGGTGCCGTGCTGGTCGTCATGGAACACCGGGATGTCCATCAGCTCGCGCAGCCTCTGTTCGATGATGAAGCATTCCGGTGCGCGAATGTCTTCGAGGTTGATGCCGCCGAAGCCGGGGCCGAGGAAACGCACGCAGTTGACGAACTCGTCGGTGTCTTCGGTGGAGATCTCGAGGTCGATCCCGTCCACGTCGGCGAAGCGCTTGAACAGCGCGACCTTGCCCTCCATCACCGGCTTCGACGCGAGCGCGCCCAGATTGCCCAGGCCCAGCACCGCGGTGCCGTTGGAAATAACGGCGACCATGTTGCCCCGCGTGGTGTATTCGTAGGCCAGCGCCGGGTCGCGCGCGATGCGCAGGCAGGGTTCGGCGACGCCGGGCGAGTAGGCCAGGCTGAGGTCGCGCGCAGTGACCAGCGGCTTGCTGATCCGCGTTTCCAACTTCCCCGGCCGCCCCGAGGCGTGCAGGGCAAGCGCCTCCTCGGCGGTGATGCGGGCGGATGCGGCTTCGGTGTCTGGCATGGGGAATATCGGCTCTCGGTGTCAACGGCCGATTGGCAGGCCTAGTCTCGAAGAGGTATGCTAGGGTCATGGACGGCATGCAAGACGTGGAGCGAATCGCTTCCGAAGCCATTTCGGCTCATTTGGCAGACGGCAGAGTGCGGCAAATCACGGCAGAGCCCTATCTAAACTCGGTTGCTGAGGAGGGGTTGACGATTGGGCTGGTCATCGGAGACGACGATCCCCTCCCGACGGAAGGCGATACAGTTCTCGACATCATGCTTGAGATGTCCGACCGCCTGGCAAGCGTTGGCGAGCATAGGGCGCCCATGATCAACCTCATCACTGAAAACGAATTGGCCCACATTGGCGATCCTGACGTCTAAGCATCTGTTCGCGCAAGCGGATGGGTTGCTGGCGCTTTTTCCTAAACGTAAGCCCCGCCAGACTGAGCTTAGAAGGGCAGTATCCACTGCTTATTACGGCCTATACCACTTCGTCCCGAAGCAGGCCGCCGACGAGTTTGTGGGGGCGCGGTATGGAAAAACGCTTCCGCCCGCCGCGGCGTATGTGCTTGCCTACAGAAGCATATCTCATTCGGCAATTTCCCCGCTCTGCTCCGAGCTGAAAAAGTCCAATCTGCCGCAAAAGCTGAAAGCATTCGGTGACGCAGGTCGCTTCGGATCGGATATCCGACGATTTTCAACTCTGTTCGTCGATTTGCAAGAACGCCGTCATATTGCCGACTACGATATCTCGGCAACTCTCACCAGGGCTGAGGCCGTACTGGCAGTCAACTTCGCCCGCAATGCGGTCGAGAACTTTGAGGCCATCCCGAAAGAGGAGCGTCGCATTTTTCTGGCTCTCCTCCTGTTTCCGCCACACGGAAAGTCTTGACCATCTCCAACGCCCAAGGCGCCTCCCCCGCGATCGCCCAATGGTTCGCGCTGAAAGCCGAACACCCGGACGCGCTGCTGTTCTTCCGCATGGGCGATTTTTTCGAGCTGTTCTTCGCCGATGCGGACGCGGCCGCCTCCGCGCTCGACATAGCCCTCACCCATCGCGGCGAACATAACGGCACGCCGATCCAGATGTGCGGCGTCCCGGTCTCCAACGCCGACCTCTACCTCGCCCGCCTGGTGCGGCGCGGCTTTCGGGTGGCCATCGCCGAGCAGACCGAAGCCGCCAGCGCGCGCTCCGGACGCGGCCCGCTCAAGCGCGCAATCGTGCGCCTGGTCACGCCCGGCACGCTGACCGAGGATGCGCTGCTGGATGCTGCGCGCCCGAACCTGCTTCTGGCCCTGGCCGAAGCGGGAGCGGCGATCGGCGCCGCCTGGCTCGACATGTCCACCGGCTCGTTCGAAACCGCCTGCCTGAGCGCCGCCGCGCTGCCCGCCCTGCTCGGCCGTCTTGACCCGGCCGAAATACTCGCCCCGGACCGCCTGGACCTCGGCGACCATGCGCAGAGGCGCGCGCCACCGATGGCGGCATCCCTGCCCGCCGCGGCGCGCAGGCGCGTGGCAGAGGCGTTCGGTGCTGCCAGCCTGGATGCGTTCGGCACGTTCGACGACGCAGAGGCCTGCGCCGGCGCGCTGGCGCTCGACTACGTCAAGCTGACCCAGGCCGGCCGCATGCCGCGCCTGTCCCGTCCGGTGCCGGTCGGGCAGACCAGCCAGATGGGCATGGATGCCGCAACCCGCGCCAGCCTGGAGCTCACCCGCGCACGCGACGGCGGCACCGCGCTGACATTGCTGTCCAGCGTCACGCGCACCCTGACCGCACCGGGCGCGAGAATGCTCTCGGGCTGGGTCGCGGGGCCGCTCACCGATCCGTACGCCATTGCGCGCCGTCAGGACGGCTGGGCGTTCCTCAACACCGAGCCGGCGCGGCTGGCCAGCCTGCGTCAGTGCCTGCGCGGCGCGCCCGACCTGGCGCGCGCGCTCGCCCGCCTCTCGCTCGGCCGCGGCGCCCCGCGCGACCTCGTGTCGATCCGCCTCGGGTTGAACGCAGCCGCCGCTTGCGCCGCCTGTCTCGGCACGGCTCTGCCGGCGATCCTCGGCGAGGCACGCGCCGCCCTGGACGCGGCACCCGCCCTCTCCGCGCTGCTCGCCCGCGCCCTGGCCGACACGCTTCCAGCAAGGCTGGACGACGGCGGCGTGATCACGCCCGGCTACGATGGCGAACTGGACGCCGAACGCGCGCTGCGCGACGACAGCCGGCGGGTGATCGCCACGCTACAGATGGATTTCTGCCAGCGCTTCGGCGTCGCCAGCCTGAAGATCAGGCACCACGCCCAGCTCGGCTACGTGGTCGAGGCGCCGAGCGCGTCGGTCGAGGCGCTGCGGGCGCATCCCGAGCTCACGCTACGTCAGGGCATGGCCAACGGCGCGCGGTTCACCCATCCGCAGCTGTCCGAGCTGGACCGCCGCATCGCCGAGGCCGCCGACCGCGCGCAGGCCCGCGAACGCGCCGTGTTCGCCTCCCTGGTCGAAGCGGCACTGGCCGAGGCCGACGCGATTGCAGCCGCAGCCTCCGCACTGGCCGAGCTCGACGTGCTGCAATCGGCCGCACGGCTGGCCGAAGGCGGCGACTGGTGCCGCCCGGAACTGACACAGACGGACGCCTTCTGCATCACCGCCGGCCGGCACCCGGTGGTCGAAGCCGTGGCGGGGCGGGCCGCCTTCGTGCCCAACGATTGCGACCTCTCCCCCGATCGCCGCCTGCTTCTGCTCACCGGCCCGAACATGGCCGGCAAATCCACCTACCTGCGGCAGAACGCGCTGATCGCCATCCTGGCCCAGGCAGGGCTGCCGGTATCGGCTGCGGGAGCCAAACTCGGCATCGTGGACCGCCTGTTCAGCCGCGTGGGGGCGGCCGACGAGCTGGCGCGCGGCCGCTCCACCTTCATGGTCGAGATGATCGAGACCGCGTCGATCCTGCACCAGGCAGGCCCGCGCAGCCTGGTCATCGTGGACGAGATCGGCCGCGGCACCGCCACCCTGGACGGCCTCGCGATCGCCTGGGCGGTGCTGGAGGCGCTGCACGGCCAGATACGCTGCCGCACCATCTTCGCCACCCATTTCCACGAGCTGGCACGGCTGACCGAGATGCTTCCGCGCCTGCGCCCGCACATGATGCGGGTGCGCGAGTGGCGCGGCGACGTGGTGTTCCTGCACGAGGTGGCCGAGGGTGCAGCGGGCCGAAGCTGGGGCGTGCAGGTCGCGCGTCTAGCCGGCGTGCCCGCCCCCGTGGTGGCCCGCGCGGGCGTGCTGCTGGCCGCACTCGAACGCGACCGGGCGCCCGTCCTGGCCGATTTGCCGCTGTTCGCCTCCCTGCAGGAGACTCCGCCGGACGAGCTGAGGGCCGCATTGGCGCAGCTAGACCCCGATTCCTTGAACGGCCGCCAGGCGCTCGACTTGGTGCATCGCCTGAAAGACATGCTCGACAGCGAGGCTCTGGCATCTGGCACCTGAAAACCGTCTCCTGGCAGGGTGTTGCGCGCGCGCGCGCGGCGCTAGCATGGCGCCGATGCTCGAACCGTCCCGATGCTGACCAGCTCGCCCGCAGCCCACGACCAGGCGGCAGGTCTTGCCGAAGCGCTGTCCCGCCTGCGCGCCGGCGGGCGCCCGTCGCGTGACGCTGTGGTGGCTGTTTTCCGGCGCCATCTGTCGCGCGTGCAGCAGGAGGTGCGAGAGGATTTCGAAACCTACCGCATGGCCGGCGTGGAAGCGGCCCAGCGGCTGGCGGCGCTGGCCGACGGCGCGGTGCGCGTGCTGTTCGATCACGCGGTCGACGAGGTGGCGGGCCCCGCCGGCCTGCCCGAACAGGTCGCCATCGCCGCGACCGGCGGCTACGGCCGGTTCATGCTGGCGCCGTTCAGCGACATCGACCTGCTGTTCCTGGGGCCTGACGCGCCGTCCCAGGCGACGCTGCGCGTGGTGGAGTACATGCTGTATTTCATGTGGGATCTGGGGCTGAAGGTCGGGCACGCGACGCGCAGCATGGCGCAGTGCCTGGCCGATTCGGAATCCGACCTGACGATACGCACCAGCCTGCTCGATGCGCGCCTGGTGGTCGGCGACGCGGGTCTTTTCGACCGTTTCCTGGCCGAGTTCGACCGCGTCGGCCAAGCCTCCGGCGCCGCCGCGTTCGTGACCGGCAAGCAGGCCGAGCGCCTGGCGCGCCACCGGCGCTTCGGCGAAAGCGCCTTCCTGGTGGAGCCCAACATCAAGGAGGGCCGCGGCGGCCTGCGCGACCTGCAGACCCAGTATTGGATGGTGCGGGCCGCCTACGGCGCGTTCACGCCCAACGAGCTGGTGGGCGGCAGCCTCGGCCTGCTCGACACGCAGGAGCTTCGCCGCCTGCGCCGAAGCTGGGATTTCCTATGGACCGTCCGGTTTCACATGCACTACGTCAGCGGCCGCGCCGAAGACCGGCTGACCTTCGACCTGCAGCCTGTGGTCGGCGCCCGCATGGGCTACACACGGCACGGCGTGCAGGACGGTGTCGAACGCTTCATGCGCCACTACTTCCTCACCGCGCGCGACGTCACCCGCCTCACGCTGGTGCTGGAGCCGGTGGTGATACGCCACGCGGTGGGCGAGCCCGCCGTGCAGGTGGAGACCGACCGTGCCTTGCTGGATGCGGGCTTCGTGCTGGCGGACGGCCAGATCATGCCAGGCCGGCCATACGATTTCGATGCCGAGCCGATCCGCATGCTGCGCATGCTCAGGCTTGCGCGGCAGCGCCGGCTGGCACTGCACCCGCTGGCGATACGCGCGCTGATCCGCCACGAGCGCCGGGCGATCGCGCTGCGCAACGACGCTGAGGCAGGAGAGATCTTTCTCGACCTGCTCTGCGGCTGCGATCCAGACGGACGGCCAGACGGCGCACGCTGGCTGCAGGTCCTCAACGAAACGGGCATTATCGGCCGAATGCTGCCGGACTGGGCGCGCGTAGTGGGCCAGATGCAGTTCGACACCTACCACATCTTCACCGTCGACGAGCACACGATCGAGGCGGTGCGCATCCTCAACGCGCTGGAACGCGGCAAGCTGGCCGATGTCGCGCCGATCGCCAGCGGGCTGATCGAGGATCTGCAATCCCGCCGGGCGCTCTACATGGCCATGCTGCTGCACGACGTGGGCAAGGGAAGGGGCGGCGATCATTCGATCCTGGGCGCCGACATCGCGACCGCGGTCGGACCGCGCTTCGGCCTGACGCCGGAGGAGACGGAAACCGTGTCCTGGCTGGTGCTGCATCACCTTCTGCTGAGCCAGACGGCGTTCAAGCGCGACATAGACGACCCGAAAACCATCTTCGACATCGCCGAAACGATCCAGTCGCCCGAACGGCTGAAACTGCTGCTGGTGCTGACGGTGGCAGACATGCGCGCGGTCTCTCCCAAAGTGTGGAACGGCTGGAAGGCGACTCTGCTGCGCGAGCTTTACGCCCGTGTGGCAGAGGTGCTGGCGGGCGGGCTGTCCACCACCGAACGCGACGTGCGGGTGAAGCGGGCGCGCGCGGCGGTGGACGAGATGCTGGCTGCCACCGGCTGGAACCAGGCCGACCGCGCCTTCTTCTCCGCCCTGGGCTATCCCAGCTACTGGTTGAGTTTCGATTCCGAAACGCACCTGCGCCACGCGAGCATGATCCGCGACGCGGAAGCACGCGGCGCTCCCCTGACCGTGGTGACCGAGCCTTCGCACGCGCGCGCGGTCACCGAAGTGACCATCTACGCAACCGACCATCCCGGCCTGTTCAGCCGCATCGCAGGGGCGTTCGCGATGGCGGGCGCGTCCATCGTGGACGCGCGCATCCACACCATGACCAACGGCTGCGCGCTCGACACGTTCTGGGTGCAGGACGCGGCGGGCGGCGCGTTCGATCAGCCGCACCGCATCGCCAAGCTGGCGGTGCTGGTCGAACAGGCGCTGAGCGGACATATCAGACTGGACCAGGAGATTCCCAAACTGGTGCCCTCCCTGACCGGCCGGCGCATGCGCGCCATCCACGTGCCGCCGCGCGTCGTGGTCGACAACCGCGCATCCAACACCTACACCGTGCTCGAGGTGAACGGGCGGGATCGCCCGGGCCTGCTGCACGACGTCACGACCGCGATCAGCGAGCAGGGATTGCAGATCGGCTCGGCGCATGTGACCACATACGGCGTGCGCGCGGTCGACGTGTTCTACGTCAAGGACGTGTTCGGTCTGAAGGTGGAGAACGAGCGCAAGCTGGCGGGCCTTCGGGATGCGTTGTTGCTGGCCCTCAATCCCATCGGTGCTCCCGATGCGCCGATCGTTCCCGAGCCGATGCGGCCAACCCGCCGGCTGGATGCCGCTTGAGACGGCCGGTCAGCACTGTGTATGACCGAGAAGATCGTCCCGCTTTGGCTCCGCAGTGTGCTTGTCGGGGCCGTTCGCCCTCAAGGCTGAACCCCTTCGGGGCGCCCGCGGCGGCCTTGACCGCGAACCACCCCGACAAGCAAGGAGCTGGCACTAAAAAATGACGCAGTGAGGACGCTTCGATCGTCACGCGTCGGCGTGAACCCTTTGCCTGGCACTCATGAACGGGCCGACCGGGGCGCGCTCGGGCGCAAAACTCGCAAAGCCGAAACCAGGAACGCCGGAGTAAATCGCCTCCATGCCGCCGCGCATCCTGTACGTCTCGTGCCAGATGCCGTTCCCGCCCGACCCGCGGGCGAAATCGCGCCACCAGGCGGCATGCTGCGGCGCGCGCGTGTAGGCCTCCAGGCTGTCGAAATCGCGCCAATACTGGCGAAAGCCGGGATGCAGCAACCCGAACCACATGGTCTCGTGCGACAGCAGCCCGTCAGGCTTGTCGCGCTGCAGCGACTGCAGGCCGCGACCGATGCGCAGCAGGCTGCGCAACCCCGTCAGGTTGCGGGCGCGGTAGCCGAGATAGACGACGACAAGGTCGGGGTAGCCAGATAGATCGACGGACTGGCGCTGATAGCTCATCAGGGCGCTCCTTCGGCTTGTATCACGACCGTCTCCGTCGAGACGATGAACGCGCAGCCGTGCAGATCCAGGAACTGCGCCTCGTCGGGCCGGATCGTCCGCATGTAGCCCTCCGACGTGAATACCGCCTCAAGCCCTGACAAGTCGTCGAACCACAGCTCCGTGATGCCGTCGAAGGCGACGGGCGGCAGGCCAGGCAACGACGCCGGAACCGTGTGGCACTGCACATAGCGCCTCACGTGCTGGCGGACCTCGGGCAAGGCGCTGAAGAGCGGCGCATGCCGTTTCCGGTGATGGTCAACGAAGGCCTCGTGCGTCATCGACGGATGGCGCCGCAGCAGGATGGTGAACTTGATCATCGCAATCTCCCCGGCATTGACGAACCCTGCCGATCTAATGCTTACACTGCATACAAGGAGCTTCCGCTTACGGTGTCAACATCGGCCGAAAGACCCTATCACCATGGCGAGTTGCGGCCGGCGCTGGTCAGCGCGGCGCTCGAGCTGCTGAGCGACGGCGGTGTCGACGCGCTCTCGCTGCGCGCGGTCGCACGCCGGGCAGGCGTGTCCGCCATGGCGCCCTACCGTCACTATGCCGACAAGGAAGCGCTGCTCGCCGCGGTCGCGACACACGGCTTCACGGGGCTGCGCACCGCCCTGCTCGCAGCCGACGGCAGGGCGGCGTCCGGCCAGGCGCTGGTTGCACAGGCCGTGGCCTACGTGGGCTACGCGTTGGACAATCCCGCGCTGTTCCGCCTGATGTTCGGCCCCAAACGCGTCGGCATGCATCCCGCGATGGCGGCGGCAGGGGATGCCGCCTACGCCGTCCTGGCAGACAGGGTCGCCGCCGACACGCCCGACGATGCCGGACGGGATGCCCGCGTGCTTGGCTGCTGGGCAATGGTGCACGGCCTGGCCTGCCTGTTCCTGGACGGCCGCATCGGCGAAAAGACGCCCGCCCCCGCGGAAGACATAACCCGATACGTCGCGCAGGCGATGATTGCCGGCGCAGAACCACCTGCCGCAAGCCGTCAGGAAGGCTTCGCCGGCGCGCCGGGTCTTCGCCGTCCCGAGTAGTTCGTGATCACGTCGTGCACGCCACCCGCCGCCTCCTCGGTCACCACCGCGGCCACGTCGCCCCAGTACCTGTCCAGCGAGCCGGCTGCCACGTCGTGGCCCTGCGCCACGTCGCCGGCCAGGTGGCCGTTCGGATCGTCCACCAGCCAATGTATCTCCACCTGCTGCTGCCCGCCCGGCTCGTCGGTCAGCCTCACCGTGCCGCGCAGGGTGAAGTCGGCCGACGCCGCCTGGCTGACCAGCAGGTCGCCGGTCTGCGGCAGGCGGCGCCGCATGCCGCGGGCCAGCGCAGCGTTGCCGTCGCCAGGCGCGCCGGTCACGCCGGAGAAGTAGATGCGGGCGGGACGGTTGTACAGGCTGTTCGGATCGCTCTGCTTGATGGTGGCGTCCACCGCGCGCAGCAGGTCCAGCACCTGGGGCGCCGCCTCGTCGGCCGAATGATGCAGCGCCTGGGGTGCCGCCTGCGCCCACAGGCTGGCAGGGATCGGGCTGCCGGTGACCTCGCCCCGGTCGCCTCCCTTCGGGTCGAGCAGGCTGTAGCGCGGCGTCACCTGCAGGCCCTGCATCGTCGCGGTCAGGCGAAGCACCCAATCGCCTGGATGGGCGTCGACGGAGAACGCAGGCACCTCTTCGGCCACCAGCGCGTCGGCGGTGGCGTGCGCCCAGATTTCGGCGTCGGGCGGCGGCAGCAAACCTTCGGTCGGGCGCGGCACGATCAGCCGTGGCGGCGGCGGGCGGCTGAGCTGCATCGCGCGCGCGCCCGGGTGCCCGGCGAAGGGCTGCGGCAGGTCGCCGCAGCCGCCCAAGGCAGCGCACGCCGCCAGGCAGGTCAGAACGCCCAGCCTCATGCTGGCGCTCCGGTAGCGACGACGGAGATCTGGTGGCCGATCGGGCCGCCGCCGGCGAGCGTGCGGCGCCGATGGCTGAAGAAGCGGGCCTCGTCCGCGCAGGTGTCCAGGTTCAGCGCCGATACCTGCACGCCGGCCGCGCGCAGCCGGGCCACGCAGTAGCCCGCCAGGTCGAACTGCCAGTGCCCTGGCCTGGCGCCCGGTTGAAAGAAACTCCCCGCCGCCTCAATCGTCGGCAGCACGGCGTCGCGAAGGTCGGCGCCCACCTCGTAGCTTGCCTGGCCGACACAGGGCCCGACGACAGCGACGATGCGGGAGCGGTCGGCGCCCAGGCGCTCCATCGCGCCCACCGTGGCTTCCAGCACGCCGGCCGCAGCCCCCCGCCAGCCGGCATGGGCGGCCCCCGCCACGCTGCCCTCGCAGAACAGCACCGGCGCGCAATCCGCGGTGATGACGCCCAGCGCCAGGCCGGGACGGGCCGAGACGATCGCGTCCGCGCGTGGCCCCGCGCCCGCCATCCAGGGCGCATCGGCAGTCGCGACTGCCGTGCCGTGCACCTGGGTCGCGCCGAGTAGGCAGTCGGGATCCACGCCAACCGCGCCCGCGGCCAGCGCGCGGTTGCGGGCGACGCGGTCGGCGGCGTCGCCGCCCGACAGGCTGCAGTTGAGGCTGGCATACGGGCCTTCGGAGACGCCGCCGCGCCTGGTGAAAAAGCCGTGACTGGCGCGCAGCATCGGGCTTTGCAGGCGCTCGGGCATCAGGCGAACCCAGGTGGCGCCGGCAGCCCTGGCTGGGTGACGCACAGCACCTTGAACAGCACGCCCATCCGGTCGGGGGAAGCCAGCCGGGACGCCGCCTCCTGCAGCTCGGCCGCGCGGCCCGGGTTGGCAGCGATCAGCCGGGCGGTGCGCGCGGTCAGCCCCAGCGCGTGCAGGAAGCTGCCCTGCGGCACAGGGCCGTGGCAGGCCGCGCCGGCCGCCTCGGCCACGCAGCGCAGGGTGGCGAAATCCACATGGGCGGTGAGGTCGGCCGAGCCGGGATCGGCAAGCGGGTCGGCAGGCCTGCCGTTGCGCAAAGCCTGCAGGCTGTCGCCCGGCCCGGTCCGCGCCGCGCCGTAATCGAGGATGACGGCGGCGCCGCCCTGGCGCGCGAGGCGGCGCGCGAGCGCCAGCACCCAGGCTTGGCTGGCCGGCGAGGATTCCTGGATGCACCCCTCTCCCAGCGGGAGAAGCTTGTCCCCGGGGCCCGTGAGCGTGGGCAGATCGACGAAGGCGCCGTTCTCGACGTGACGTTCTCGCAAGCCTTCTTCGGTGCGGATGAACTGGCGGATCGGCAGCGCGTCCAGGAACTCGTTGGCGAACAGGACAGCGGGGCCGGGGGGAACGGCAGCCAGGGTCTCGTGCCAGGTGGCGCCCTCGACGCGCACGGCCTGTTCGGCCCGCAGCCGGGGCGAAAACTCGATCAGGCGCACCCGGCAGGCGGCGTGGAAATCCGGCGCCACGCGGGCGGTGGCCCGTCTAGCGTCCTGCATCAGCGTGCCGCGGCCGGGGCCAGCCTCGATCAGTTGCACGGGGTTCGGCGCGCCCATCGATGCCCAGGTGACCGCGGCCCAGGCGCCCAGCAGCTCGCCGAACATCTGGCCGATCTCCGGCGCGGTGGTGAAGTCGGCGAACGGGTCGTGCGACGCGTAGTAGGCGGCGTTCGCGCGCGCCATGAACGCGTCCAGCCGCTCGGGCGCGCCTGCCTCACGCAACAGGAGCCGGGTCCGCCAGCAGGACAGGACCGCGCCGGCGCGCATAGGCGATCAGCCCGATGCCGGCCAGGATCATCGGGATCGACAGCAGCTGCCCCATCGTGGCGCCCGCCCAGAGATAGCCCAGAAACCCGTCCGGCTCGCGGAAGAACTCGCCCACGACCCGGGCGCAGCCGTAGCCGACCAGGAAAATCCCGGTCAGCGTGCCGAACCGCGCGCGCACCGCCGCGCGCTGCCCGAATAGCCAGACCACCAGGAACAGCAGCAGCCCCTCCATCAGCGCCTGGTAGATCTGGCTCGGATGGCGCGGCAGGTTCGAGCCGTCAGGCTCGATGGCACGCGGGAACACCATGCGCCAGGGCAGCCAGTCCGGCGCCGGGCGCCCCCACAGCTCACCGTTGATGAAGTTGGCGATCCGCCCGAGCCCCAGCCCGATCGGCGTCACCATCGCCATGCGGTCGGCAAAGCCCAGTACGGGGATGTCATTCTGCCGGCAGAACAGCACGATCGCCGTCACCACGCCAAGCATGCCGCCGTGGAAACTCATGCCGCCCGTCCACACCGCCAGCACCTGCAGAGGGTGGGCCAGGTAGTAGCCAGGCTGGTAGAATAGGCAGTAGCCGAGCCGGCCGCCCAGCACCACGCCGAGCGTGGCCCAGGTGAGAAAGTCGTCGGTCTGCGCGAGCGTCGCCACGGCAGGCGGCCAGCGGGTGATACGTCGCATCACCTGCCAGCCGGTGACCAGGCCCACGATGTAAGCCAGCGCGTACCAGCGGATCGAGAGCGGACCCACATGCAGCAGCACCGGGTCGAATTGCGGGAAGTTAAGCGGCGCGCTCATTGTCCGGCGCCCACGGTGACCAAGATCATAGCCGGGTTATACGGGCAGACGCGGCACCGAACAGCCCCGTGTCCGTCTGAAATGCTACTACGGCGGCCATCCGACGCGCCGTAGCGTATTTGAAACGCACACTCAGATGCCACCACACGGAGTATGTCGCCATGGCCGAACGTCCTCGCTTCCTTGACGACATCGCCGGTGTCGCCGGCGGTGCCATATCCGCGCTGGCCGGACTTCGCGAGGAGACGGAGGCTGCGATACGCGCCCGGGTGGACGAGACGATACGCCGGCTGGAACTGGTGCGGCGGGAGGAGCTGGACGCGGTGACGGAGCTTGCCGCCCGCGCCCGCGCCGGGCAGGAGGCGGCCGAAGCCAGGCTGGCCGTGCTGGAGACGAGGCTGGCCGCACTCGAAGCGCAAGGGCCTGCTGCACCGCACACCTGACCGGTTGCAATCGGTCGGCCGCGAGTCGCAGGCTGCCCTGTGGGTGCCGGAGGATCGGGCCGCCGCCCGATGTCGCCAGCAGCCCGATCTTGCGAAGGACAATGACATGACAGTCGCCGCCATCCTGCGCCAGAAGGGCCACGAGATCGCCTCCGTGTCGCCCACCACCAAGATTTCGCCGCTCGTCACCACGCTGGCCGAATGGCGCATCGGCGCCGTGCTGGTGCGCGACACCGCAGGCCAGCTGCTCGGCATCGTCAGCGAGCGGGACGTCGTGCGCTGCCTGGCGCGCGACGGTGCCGCCTGCCTGGAGATGACCGCCGCCCAGCTGATGACGCGCGTGCTGCACACGGTCTCACCCTCCACCCCGACCGAGGTCGCGATGGGCCTGATGACCAGCAGCCGCGTGCGCCACCTGCCTGTGCTGGATGGCGACGCGCTGGTCGGCATGATCAGCATCGGCGACGTGGTCAAGGCGCAGCTGGACGAGCAGGCGCATGAGGTGGACAGCCTCAAGGCCTATGTTTCGGGCTCCGTCTGACCAGGACCTGATCATCGCCCTTGCCAGACGCCGCCCGTGTTGGCACGCAGGCCCGGCAGGGCAAGGGGATCAGACTGTTGAGAGTGAACGCCAAACTTCCGATCGTGCTGGCTTCGGTCCTGGCCTGCGCCGGCGCGCGTGCCGCCATGCCGCCGGTCATCGCCGCGGCGGTCGCCGACCCTGGCCGTCCGGCAGCCGACACCGCGCGGGACGCGAACCGGCATCCGGCCGAGCTGGTGGCGTTCGCAGGGATCAAGCCCGGCGACAGCGTGGCCGACTTCATGCCGGGCACGGGCTACTTCACCCGGATCTTCAGCCGCGTGGTGGGTGTCAAGGGCGAGGTCTATGCGATCACGCCGTCCGAGCTGGCAGCCAAGGTGCCGAAGCTGCCCGCCACCATAGCGGCCCTGGCCCACGATCCCTCGTATTCGAACGTGAAGCCGGTGGTCGAGCCGGCAGCCCAGGTGGCCCAAGGCCTGAGCCTGGATGCCGTTTGGACCAGCGACAACTACCACGACATGTACGGCTTCTTCGGCGCCAAGACCGCCAGCGCCGCTGACGCCTCGGTCTTCAAGGCGCTCAAGCCTGGCGGCGTGTTCATCGTCATCGACCATGCCGGGCTGCCCGGCAGCAGCAGCACCGCGCCGACCACGCTGCACCGCATCGACCCCGCGACGGTGAAGGCGCAGGTGGAGGCGGCCGGCTTCGTGCTGGAGGCGGAAAGCCCTGTGCTGCAAAATCCGGCAGACCCGCACACCGACAAAATTTTCGCGCCGTCGATCAAGGGGCACACCGACCAGTTCGTGCTGAAATTCCGCAAACCGGCCAGGTAGCTGCCGTGCGTGCGGCCGCGCTAAACGCAGCCATCCAAGGGCTGCTGCGCTGGCTGCATGATGCCGCCTGGCCGCTTTGGCTTGAACAAGGCGTGGACCGGGCGCGCGGCGGGTTTTTTGAGGCGCTCGACCTGCGCACCCACACCTGCATGGCGCCGTTCAGGCGGCTGCGCGTGGTGGCGCGGCAGATCACCGTGTTCTCCGAGGCGCACCGCGCGGGCTTGGCCGGCGCAGGCGAGGCGGTCCAGCTAGGTCTGGCCTTCCTGGACCGCCACGCGGCGCAGGCCGGCGGAGGCTTCGCCTGGCGCTACGACCTGGAGCATCGGCCCACCGACCTCACGCGCGATCTCTACGACCACGCCTTCGTGCTGCTGGCGCTGGCCAACGCCACAGCGGTCCTGGGCGCAGACGCGCTGCGGCCGCGCGCGCATGATCTGCTCGGATGGCTCGACCACGCCTTCCCGCACGCGCAGGGCGGCTACCTCGAAAGCCTGCCGCCCGTCCTGCCGCGCCGGCAGAACCCGCACATGCACCTGCTAGAGGCCGTGCTGGCGGCCTACGAAGCGTTCGGCGACGCGCCGTTCCGGGCGCGAGCCGAAGACCTGCTGGGCCTGTTCGCAGGGCGGCTGGTCGATGCCGAAACGGGGGCGCTGCCGGAGTATTTCGACGATGCATTGCGCCCGCTGCGACGCGACGGCGTGTTCGTCGTGGAGCCGGGCCACCAATGCGAGTGGGTTTGGCTGCTGCACCGCGCGGCCGCGCTCGGTTGCCGGTCGCTGGACGCGGCCTCCGCGCGCCTGATGGCGTTCGTGGACCGCTACGGGATCGACCCCGCGCATGGCGGCGTGGTCGATTTGTTGGACAGTGATGGAGCGGTGCTGGACGCCGGCGCGCGCCTGTGGCCGCAGACCGAGCGGCTGCGCGCCGAGTTCCTGCGCGCCGACGCGTCGGAGGAGAGGCAGCTTCGGGCGGTCCGGGCGCTGGCCGCCTATCTGCGCCCGGACGGGCTGTGGCACGAGCGGCGCGGCGCGGACGGCGTGCTGTCGGGCGAACCCGCGCCGGCCAGCAGCCTTTACCACCTCACCGGGGCGATCACGACCGTGGCGCGCCTGGTGCCGCACTGACCGCCGGTCCAACGGTGTAGACCGCGTCGGCATAGTCGCGGCCGAGCGGCTCGCACGCCTCGTCCACCGGGATCAGCACCAGCGGGTGGCCCACCCCCAACGCCTCGAGCTGGTGCGGCACGCCTTCCCGGTTCTCCAGATGGCCCGCCCCCATCAGCGCCACCACCCGCCGGCCTGGCTCCCTGGCGCGCTCGGCCGCCAAAACCTCGGCCATCGCGCGGTCCCATAGAAGCTGGGCGTCGACGAAATGGTTCAGCCGCTCCGGCGACATGGGCGGGCCGCCATGACCGGACATGACTTCGGCAAGCTCCTGGCGATAGGCGGCGCTGGGCGGCGCCGGCGTGCCGATGCCCTCGCGGTCGGCCGCCGGCACGCTGGCCCAGCCACGCTGGCTCACGAGGTGAACCAGGCGATGCGAGACGTTGAGCGCGCGCATCGGCACGTGATGGTCGCGAGCGAAGCGGAAAATCGGCAGATAGAGTTCGGGATCAAAACCCCAGACATGGCGCCAGTCGGTGCGGGCCAGGAAATCGGCCTCCGAGAGCTGGCCCGCCACCCACAAATCCAGCACCGGCTGGGCCGCGCGGGGAAACATCTCGAAACCCAGCACGATCGACGGACTCTCGGCATACAGGCGCTGGATGCTGGCGAGTTGCCAGGCGTGGTCGGCCGCGCTGTCGTGGTGTTCGCCCAGCAGGAACACGCCGGGCGCCGGACGTGCGGTCGGGTCCGGCACCGGCCGCAGCGTTGCCGGCGACACCCAGTGCCGCGCCGGAGCGCAGCGCCGGCCTCCCGCGCAGGCCGCGAGCAGGCATACAGGCAGCAGGATAGCCAGGCGCATCGGCCGAACCTGCCATGATGAGCTTGGCTTTGCTACTTGCCTATGCTGCAAGGCACCTTCATTGTGACCATTGTAGTCACCAAGAGGACACCATGTTCGAGCTTCAGTTGCGCGAGGCCAAGGCGACGCTGTCGGCCGTGGTGGACCACGCCAAGCAGGGTCGGCCGTCCGTCATCACGCGCCACGGGAAACGGGAAGCCGTCGTCGTGAGCTTCGAGGAGTGGGAGCGGCTGTCCGCGGTGCCCTCGTTCGGCTGGCTGCTGGCGCATTCGCCGCTCAATGAGGCCGATGTTCCGGAGAGGGTGACGGGAGATTGGCGGAAGGTCGTGTTTTAGATCACGCAGACTGGAGTAGTCGGAGTGGTGAAATTGCCCGCCAACAGGGCCTAGACCGGTTTGAGGTCCGCCTGCTCCCGGACACTCTGCGTGAAACCGGTCTAGCCCCGCGTGTACCTGCTCGACACGAACGTGATCTCCTCGGGTGCGCCGACCAGGTCGCCCCCGCAGGGCCTCGCGGAGTGGATGGAGCAAAACAGCGCCGCCCTGTACCTTTCCGTGATCACGGTTGCCGAGATCGAGGATGGCATCACAAAGGCCCGCCGGACCAGCGCCGCCGCCAAGGCGGCCCGGCTTTCCGACTGGCTGGACGCCATCGTCCACCTCTACAGCGCGCGCATCCTGGCGCTGGATGTGGCCGCGTCCCGCGTCCTGGGCCGGCTTGCCGACCATGCGCGCGCAACGGGGCAGGCGCCGGGCTTTGCCGACCTGGCCATCGCAGCCATCGCGCAGGTGCACGGCCACACCGTGCTGACGCGCAACCTGCGCCATTTCCGGCCGCTCGGGGTGAAGGCACTGGACCCGTTCGAGGCGCTGCCGGTCCCTGCTGGCCGAGCGGAGCGGGATGCTATTGGCTGAGTCAGCAAAGCTAGGGCTTTGCCCCTAGAACCCCACCGGGGTCAGGGGCCCCTGGCTCCAGCAGCCAGGCCCAGCGCCATCGCCGCGTAGACCGCAGCCATCGATCGCTTCGTGAGCACAAGCTCCCATCCGGGCGTGAAACGCCTGGGCGTGGCGCCGTAATCGATTGCTGCCGCGACGGCGGATACGATCAGGGCTTCACGCAGCACCGTCACCCGCGCCCGATCCCGGCGCAGCCGCACGAAGCGCTCGAACAGCACGGCCCAGAACAGCGTCGCCGCGTGATGGGTCGCGTAGCCGACGAGCGTGTGCCGAAGGTCGGCGCGTTCGACCGACGCGGCAGAGTCGCCGTTCAGCCAGTGGCTGGTTGCGTTCACCGGCTGCAGGGCGCCGCTTCCCTCCGCCCGTGCCACGAGGACCAGCGCCAGGCTGGACGTGACGCTGGCGCAGCTGCCGGACACCCAGGCGCGACGGATCGCTTGGGGCCAGCCGCCCCTGCCCGCCTCATTCATCGGTATCGAGGAAGAACTGGTCCGCCTCCTCGTCGTAGTTGAACAGCTCGGCAAACCGGCCCCAGCCGATGACCGCGCGAAGCGTGTCCTCTGCGTAGCCTGGCGACATGTGATCCTCCAGCTCGTCGCGGAACCGCACGGCGCTGGCGCGGTGGTTCCAGCGCTCGTCGAGCACGCTGCGAATAGTGGCGGCAAGCTTCACGTGGGCGCGCAGGGCGGCGGCGAACATTTCCTTTCGCGTGTCGGTCTCGGCCTGGGCGAATTCGCGGCCGGTCTCCGTCAGCTTGATGTCGCCTTCCTCCAGTTCGGCAAGCCGCAGCATGGCCAGCGTCTCGCCGAGCGGCAGCAGGTCGTCCAGCTCGAGCTGCAGCGCCGCTGCCAGCGGCGGCAGGTCGGCGCGGCCGCGATAGGGTTCGCCGGCAACCGTCTCGATCAGGCCGGCGAGCAGGTTGGTGTTCACCGGGTGCAGCGCGTGCACGGTGTCCGGCGCGGGTGCTGCCGTCCCGCCCGCGACAGGGGCCGGCATGCTGGTCGCACGGCGCGTCATCAGCGCGTAGATGTCGTCGACGAATTTGCGGAACGCCGCGTCGTGCCGGTTGCGCGGGTGTGGAAACGGCACGCGCAGCTCCTGCGCGACGCGGCCGGGGTTCGACGAGAACACCAGGATGCGGTCGCACATCAGCACCGCCTCCTCGATGTTGTGGGTGACCATCAGGATGGAGCGGACCGGCAGCTTGCCGTCCATCCACAAATCGATCAGGTCGGTGCGCAGCGTCTCTGCCGTCAGCACGTCGAGTGCGGAGAACGGTTCGTCCATCAGCAGCAAATCGGGGTGCACCACCAGCGCGCGCGCCAGCCCCACGCGCTGGCGCATGCCGCCTGACATCTCCTTGGGGTAGGACTCCTCGTAGCCGCCCAGCCCGATCAGGTCGATCGCGTCCTCGGCGCGGGTCCGCCGTTCGGCGCGCGCCACGCCCTGCGCTTCGAGGCCGAGCTCGACGTTCTCCTGCACGGTCAGCCAGGGAAACAGCGCGAAGGACTGGAACACCATCGCAACCCCCTCGGCCGGCCCGGTCAGCTGCGCGCCGCGCCAGATGACGTCGCCGGCCGTGGGTTTGAGCAGCCCCGCCACGATGCGCAGCAGGGTGGATTTGCCCGAGCCCGAGCGCCCGAGCAGCCCCACGATCTCGCCCGAGCGGATGCTGACATCGACGTTGTCGAGCACCACGAAATCGCTGGCCGTGTCCTTGTGGTAGGCCTGCTTGCAGTTGCGAACTTCGAGAAGGTTTTCGGTTAGTGCGTCCATCTCAATCAAACCCCGGCCTATATTCGCCACGACGGTGTAGCTGCATATCGACCCTTGCCATAGCTCACCCACGTTGCTATCAATATAGATAGCTAAGAAGGATCGCGATCATGGAAGCGCAGCAGTTGCTCGTTCGCTTGCCCGAGGAGCTGGCTCAAAGGTTGAAGCGCCGGGTGCCGACTCGCCAGCGCAGCGCGTTCATCCAGAAGCTGCTGGAGCAGGCGTTGCCGGCCGACGAGGGCGAGGAGGACCCGCTCTATCTGGCGGCGCTGGCGGTGGAACGCGACGCCCGCTTGTCGGCCGAGATGCAGGATTGGGATGCGGCCGCAGGAGACGGGCTGGACCCGGCCCCGCACGGTTGAGCAGCCCCGCCGCGCCCGCCACCATCCGCCGCGGCGACGTATGGTGGGTCGATCTCGACCCCACCCGCGGCAGCGAAATACGCAAGAAACGCCCAGCCATTGTGTTGACCGCAAACGCTCTCAACCGCGCAAGGCGCACCGTGGTGGTCGTGCCACTATCGACCGGGCCGGAGCCTCGCCCACCTATCGTGCTGGCGACCCCTTCGGCGGGCGCGGGCAGCGTGGCGGTGTGCGACCAAGTGCGAGCGGTGGACAAGACACGCCTGACCGAGCGTGCGGGGGCGTTGAGTGCGGCGGATTTGCGGGTGGTCGAGGGTGGGGTGAGGACGGTGTTGGAATTGTAGTAAGCTAATCTAGTCTACTTTTTCGGCCGATTACGACGGCTCGCTCCTGCTCCTCCTCAGACTTGTAGTAAGGTCGTCTTGGACCCGCAGGTATGGTCCAAGTTTTATGTGAAGAGTTTGAAGACCGTCAAAAATGAATTTCTGAGTGGACTCGTGCTTCTCCCAAAGGCATGCCATGTCATTTTGGCTGTAATAATTTGAATCATTGCGTAATCGGGCTTCACCACGCCTATATTGTAAGATGGATGTTAGTAAATTATCAAGATAGTCGAATGCATCTGCGTCAAACAAAAAACGGGCTTCAATCAACATGTCCCGAAACTCAACTGTGGTTTGGTCGAAAAATACGCTATCGTTGGTGAAGTTGATTGCGGAAACGACCGCAAGATGCGCGGCGTGATAAACTTTTAACCGATGCGGGTAAAGGTCAAGCCGTAGTTTCTGTCGCGCGGTAATTGCTTGGCGATTTGCAACACTCCACCCAGCAGCCGCGACAGCTACAGCGGCAAATGCGACCAACGTTCCGCTAAAAGCCTGAAACTCTAATATCCAACTCGGTACTGCCATGGCACGCCCTCGGCAAACACAATGTGCGATTACCGCATACTCGATTCCTTGTGCACGAACTGATCAACAGCGCGCCGTAGGATAGGGTGCGCTCTGGTAACCCATCGACTTCGATAGCTGCCCGCGGCGTTCGGCTTTCGTGTCGCGTGGGATGGTGGAGCGCCAGAAGCGTGCCCCACACCACGACCGTTACAGCCTTAAACGCTTCGAAGAATACGCGTACATCGGCCGCCACACCACGCGGTTGAACGTCAGAACGAACCCCGCCATAACCACCATGCCGAGCAGAACGCGCGCCGTGTCTCCTTTAGTGGTGGCTTCCTGGATGTAGGCGCCGAGCCCGTGCGCGTGCAGTGTGGTGGCGCCCCAGCTCGCCACCTCGGCCAGCAGGGAGGCGTTCCACGATCCGCCGGATGCGGTGATCGCGCCCGTCACGAAATACGGGAAGATGCCGGGCAGGATCACCCGCCGCCACCATAGCAACCCGCCGACGCGAAAATTCTTCGCCGCCTCCTGCAAGTCGCCGGGGAACGCGGCCGCGCCGGCGATGACGTTGAAGGCGATGTACCACTGCGCGCCGAGCACGATCAGCGGCGTCAGCCAAATGTCCGGGTTCAGCCTGTGGGCCACGATGACGACCACGAAGATCGGATAGAACAGGTTCGCCGGAAACGCCGCCAGGAACTGCGCGGCCCCGCCCGCCAGGCGCGCCCAGCGCGGGTTCAGCCCGATGATCACGCCGAGCGGCACCCAGACCAGGGTTGCCAGTACCATCAGCACGATCACCCGGACCATGGTGAACACGCCCATCAGCAGCGCGGTGCCGACGTCGTTCAGCCCCAGATGGCCGGCCAGGCAGAACGCGACGATCCTGGTCACGGCCCACAGCACCACCACCAGCAGCGCGCCGACCAGGGCCAGGTCGGTGAGGCGGGAGGCCTGCCGGTTCCGCGCGCGGCGCGGGCCGCCACCCGCCAGGCGCAGCCCGCTGACGGCGAAGAACAGGGTGCCCAGGCTGTCGCCCAGAAAGCGCAGGAACCGGGTGCGGCGCAGCAGGGCAAGCATCCAGGGGTCGCGGCCCTGGTCGACCTGTGTCGTCTCGAACCGGAATTTGCCGCTCCACGCGACCAGCGGGCGGAACAGCAGCTGGTCGTAGCCAAGGATCACCACCAGCATCGCGATGATGGCGTAGAACACCGCCCGTATGTCGCGCGCGCCGAGGGCGACCGCGATGTAGCTGCCGATGCCGGGCAACTGGAACGAGGTGTTGCCGACCGTGACGGCTTCGGAGGCGACCAGCATGAACCAGCCGCCCGACATCGACATCATCATGTTCCACACCAGTCCGGGCGTGGCGAACGGCACCTCCAGCCGCCAGAAATGCTGCCAGGGTGAAAGGCGGAAGCCGCGGCTCGCCTCGTTCAGGTCGGAGGGGATGGTGCGCAGCGACTGGTACATGCTGAACGCCATGTTCCAGGCCTGGGACGTGAAGATCACGAAGATCACCGCCAGTTCGGCGCCGATCACCTGGCCGGGAAAGAGGCCCAGGAAGAAGGTGACGGTGAAGGTGAGAAAGCCGAAGATCGGCAGGCTCTGCAGGATGTCCAGGATTGGCACCAGCACCATGCCCGCACGCCGGCTCTTGGCGGCGAAGGTCGCGTAGGTGAAGGTGAACAGCAGCGAGCAGGCCAGGGCCGCGAACATGCGCATCACCGTGCGCAGCGCGTAGCCGGGCAGGTACGCCGGATCGAGCTGGATGACACCCGACGTCGCCAGGGCCTGCGGCACCTCCAGCGGCGCGAAGGTGTGCCGCGCCGCGTGCGCGACCGCGATCAGCCCCGCCGCGATGAACAGCAGGGCGGCCACGTCGAAGCCGTTGGGCAGCCTGCGGACGCTGGCGGTGTTGGGGTCGCGCGCAGCCGACAGGGCGGTGTCCGACATTGTTCGACCCGCTCCCTCTGCCTGCCGGTTTGGCGGCTCTCAAGACACGGCCTCTCCCCGCAATGCAAGGGGCCGGGTTGACTGGCGGCACTCCCGCGTCGAGCGTGCCGCGAAGACCGAGGACGCAGACAGATGCCCGAGAACCTGGCCGGCAAGACCCTGTTCATCAGCGGCGGCTCGCGCGGCATCGGCCTGGCGATCGCGCGGCGGGCGGCGCGCGACGGGGCGCGGGTGGCGCTGGCGGCGAAAACCAGCGAGCCGAACCCCAGATTGCCCGGCACAGTCCACAGCGCGGCCGAGGAGATCCGCGCCGTTGGCGGGCAGGCGTTGCCCATCGTCTGCGACATACGCGTCGAGGACCAGGTCAATGCCGCGATCGAGGCCACCGTGCAGGCGTTCGGCGGCATCGACATCCTGGTCAACAACGCCAGCGCGATCTCGATGACCGGCACGCTGGCCACCGACATGAAGCGCTACGACCTGATGCAGGGCATCAACACCCGCGGCACGTTCATGGTGAGCCGCGCCGCCATCCCGCATCTGCTGCGGGCGGAGAACCCGCACATCCTGACCCTCTCGCCGCCGCTGGACATGGACCCAAAATGGTTCGGCCCGCACGTCGCCTACACGGTGGCGAAGTTCGGCATGAGCCTGTGCACGCTCGGCATGGCGGCCGAGTTCGCCGGCCGGATCGGCGTGAACTCGCTCTGGCCGCTGACCGCGATCGACACCGCCGCCGTGCGCAACGTCCTGGGCGGCGAGTCAGTCGCGGCCAAATGCCGCAAGCCGGAAATCATGGCCGACGCCGCGCACGCCATACTGTGCAGGGACGCAAAGAGCTGCTCGGGCAACTTCTTCATCGACGAGGAAGTGGTGTTGGCGGAGGGGGCCGACCTCGGCCAGTACGCCTACGACGCGCAGGGGCCGCTGGTGGCCGACTTCTTCGTGCCGGACGCGGTGTTCGCGCGCAGCAAGACGCAGGTGGTGCGCGCGCTGGGCTAGGGGGAGACCCTGGAAGGCGCGGCGCCGTTTCCCAGCTTAGGGACATGAACGCCCGCTTCGCCGCCTTCGCCGCCTGCCTCGTGGCACTCAGCCTGCGCGCCGGCGCGCAGGATGCCGGTTATGCCGGGCAGCAGCAGACGCTTGCCGAACCGCAGCTCGAGCAGCTGGTGGCGCCCGTGGCACTGTACCCCGATCCGTTGCTGACCGACGTCCTGGCCGCCTCCACCTATCCCGCCCAGGTGGTCGAGGCGGAGCGGTTCGCGTCCGACCCCGCCAGTGCCAGCCTGCCCGGCGCCGCCCTGATCGATGCCGCGGCCGGCCATGATTGGGATCCCAGCGTGAAGGCGCTGCTCGCCTTTCCGCAGGTGCTGCAGATGATGGACCGCCAGCTGGAGTGGACCGAGCATCTCGGGCAGGCGTTCATCGCCCAGCAGGCGGACGTGCTGAACGCCGTGCAACTTCTCCGACAGCAGGCCGAGCTGGCCGGAACGCTGCAGAACGGCCCCAACGAAAGCGTCGTCGACGAGGGCGGCAACATCCTGGTCAGCCCACCCTCCCCCCAGGAGATCTACCTGCCCAGCGTAGACGCCGGCTGCGCCTACGACCTGGCGGCTGGCTGCAGCGGCAGCGCCGTGCAGTGGAGCGACGGCATCATCCTGCCGTTCGGCTACGTGCAATGGGGCCTGCTGGATTGGCGGCGCCGGCAGATCCACCTCGCCCATCGCGACGGTGACGAGCGTTTCAAAGGTGGCCAAGCGGCAACTCGCGTTGCTGCGGGCGAGTTCTGGCGCCCTCCGCCGCGCATGCGTGCCGTGGGGCGAGCCCTGCAGGCAGGCGGCTTCAATGACGCGCCGCCGGCGAGCGTACCGTTTGCAGCCAGGGGTTTCGCCGGTGCGAGGCTCGCCCCCCGCGCGGCGCTGCCGATGAGAGCCGCCTTGCCCGCCTTCCGCGCCCCGCTGGCACGCGCGCCCGCACCCATAGCAGCGCCGCACCCGGCCGTGGCACATGTCGGTGGCGGGTTGGCGCGGCACTGACGGTCGCCGGCCTGGCGCGTGCAGGCTTGGGCAAAATACGCGCTCGCGTTAGAGCAATGTCATGCAGACTGGACTAGTCGGAGTGACGAAAATTGCTCGCCAAGACAAGGCATAGACCGGTTTGAGGTCCACCTACTCGCGGACGCTCTGCTTGAAACCGGTCTAGTATTCGGCATGACGCCGCGCGACCGAAAGCTGACCGAGAGCGAGCGCGCCGCCTGGGCCGACTACGTGCGACACGTGCGCCTGCTGGCTGGACGCCCGGCGCCTCAGGCCGCCTCGCCGCCTGCCGCCGTGCCTGTGCCTGTCATCCAGCACGCGACCGTGAAGCCTGCGGCCAAGCGTAGCCCCGTTGCCGACCTCGTCACCGGCTTGCCTCCAGCCGGCCTGGACCGTGCGAGCTGGGGTCGGTTCAGCGGCGGCAAGCTTGCGCCCGCCCGCACGCTGGACCTGCACGGCAAGACGGCGCAGGCGGCGTTTCATGCGCTGGAGCGCTTCCTGCACACGGCGCATGCGGACCATCTGCGCTGCGTGGAGGTGATCACCGGCCGCGGCTCCGGTGAGCAGGGCGGCGTGATCCGGCGGGAGCTGCCGCATTGGCTGAACCTGCCCAGCCTGCGCCCCCTGGTGCTGGCCGCGTCCCACCCGCATGCGCGCAACGAGGGGAGCACGCGGCTGCTGCTGCGCCGGGTGCGTCCGTAGCGCAGGCGATCCGCAGCCGGGCAGGACGTCGTTACGCAGGCTGCAAAGTTTGGAACTCGGCTCGCGCCCCCGCGTGTTGGCAGCGCCCGCACCAACAGCAAGAGAACGAAGATGAAGGCACTCGTCTGGCACGGCAGGAACGACATTCGCTGCGACAGCGTGGCCGACCCCACGATCGAGGATACGCGAGACGTGATCGTGAAGGTCACCGCCTGCGCCATCTGCGGCTCGGACCTTCATCTGTTCGACGGGCAGATGCCGACGATGGAAAAGGGCGACGTGCTCGGCCACGAATTCATGGGCGAGGTGGTCGAGGTGGGATCGCCGAACCACAGGCTGAAGAAAGGCCAGCGCGTGGTGGTGCCGTTCAACATAAATTGCGGCGAGTGCCGAATGTGCAGGATGGGCAACTGGTCCTGCTGCCTGACCTCCAACCGCAACGGGAAGATGGCGGCCGAGATGTTCGGCTATCCCACCGCCGGCCTGTTCGGCTATGCGCACATCACCGGCGGCTACTGGGGGGGACAAGCGGAATACGTGCGCGTGCCGATGGCCGACGTGGCCCCGATGGTAGTGCCGGACGGCGTGGGCGACGAGCACGTGCTGTTCCTGACCGACATCCTGCCGACCGGCTGGCAGGCGGCCGAGCATTGCGAGATCAAGGGCGGCGAGACCGTCGCCATCTGGGGTGCGGGTCCTGTGGGCCTGTTCGCCATAAAATCGGCGCAGATCATGGGCGCCGAAAAGATCATCGTCGTCGAGACGGTGCCCGAGCGTATCGCGTTGGCCCGCCAGGCGGGTGCGACCCACGTGATCGACCTCAAGCACGAGGAGGTCATCGACCGCATCAAGGAGATCACGGACGGCGAAGGGCCTGACGCAGTGATCGACTGCGTGGGCATGGAAGCGACCGCCGGTCACGGCATGTTCGGCGTGGTCAGCGCCATCCAGGAAGCAGTCACCGCGAACCAGCGCCCCTACGCGCTGGAGCAGGCGATCCAGGCGGTGCGGTCCTGCGGCATCGTCTCGATACCTGGCGTCTATGCCGGGCCGATCCCGATCAACATGGGCGCCGTGGTTCAGAAAGGCCTGACGTTCAAGACGGGGCAGACCCACGTGAAGCGATACCTGGAGCCGCTGGCCGAGCTGATCCAGGACGGCAAGATCGATCCCACCTTCCTGATCACCCATCGCAGCAAAGACCTTGCCGACGGGCCGGAACTCTACAAGACCTTTCGCGACAAGAAGGACGGCTGCGTGAAAGTTGTCTTCAACCTGAACTGATTGTAGCCCTGTCCGGTGCAGGACAGATTCTGCACCGGAGGGCGACCTTGCCCGGGGATGACCGAGGAGAGGCAGTTGGTCACCGAGCGCTCGGTGCTGACGGTGGTCCTGCTGGCAGCCCTTGCTGCCGGGTTGGCACTCTGCCGGACCGTTCCGCCGTTCGGCGGCATCGACGAGCCTTGGCACTGGTTCAGGTCGTTGCAGGTCGCGCGAGGGGTCGTGTTTGCTCCTCGGCTTGGCCCGAACGACTGGGGCGGCTCGATTGATGCCCACGACGTGACGTTCGCCTACTGGTTCGCGGAACGCTTCAGCAAACCCCCGCCAATAAAGGCACGCGACGCACAGGCACTGTCGGCATCGCTGAACGCCCGGCCAGCCGAGACCGTAAGCATCGGTTTCCCATCCACCGCCTCCTTCGAACCGACCGCCTACCTGCCCGCCGCCATACCGCTGTTTGCTGCCAGGCACCTCCACCTGCAGCCGCTCACCCAGGTCGCCCTGGGCAGGGTCGGGCAGCTCTGCGCCTACATCCTGCTGATTGCCGCAACGCTGTGGGTGTTGCCGGCCGGACGGCTCGTAGCGGCGGCTGTGCTGACGATGCCGACGCTGATGCACCTGGCGAGCTGCTTCAGCAGCGATCCGGTCAACATCGGTCTCGTTTCGTTGTTCGTTGCGTGCTGCCTGCGGCTGCACTCGGACCGGGCCGCGACGCTTCGGAGGTGGCGTGCGCCTGCGTTGTTCAGTCTAACCGTCTTGATCGGCACCCTGAAGATCACCTACGTGCCGCTCGGCCTGATGCTGTTCCTGTGCCCGCAAGGGTGCTTTTCAGGCCGCCGCCGTCGTTTGGCGTTCGTCTGTTCGGCGGTCTTCATCTGCTGGGCGGTGGCGCTGTCCTGGGCCGCCCATTACGACTTCGTTCCGGGAGCCTACTGGCATCAGGGCGGCGACCCGAAGGCGGCGCTGCGATTTGTCGTCGGGCACCCTTGGCTGACGCTGAACGGCGTCTATCGGCTGGTCTACTGGGCCGGCTGGTACTTGTGGACCGACATGGACGTCCGCTTCGGCGGCCATGCGGCGCCGTTCAACTTCTTCGCCCCATCGCCGCTGGCCGCGCTGGAGGCCGCGGGGCTGCTGACCCTCGCTTTGCTGTCGGGCGTCAGAAACAGGCAGCCTCGCATCGTGATCGCCTGCTGGGCGGGCGCCTTCGTCGTTACGGCATCGGTGGTGGCGGCGTTCAGGCTGGGCTATGGACCGCCTGACGATTCCACCATCTTCGGCATGCAGGGCCGTTACTTCGCATTGGCCGTGCTGCTTGGGCTGCTTGGGCTGGTTCACGCCGTGCCGCCGGTCCGTGCGCCACGGCTTGCCGCGTTTGCGTTCGTCTTCTGCACGCATGCGACCGTTCTGGCCTACGGGCTCGGCCAATATTCGATGCTTTGGCGATAGTCAGGCCGCTTCTGGTTCCGGTGAGTTTACCGCGTCACTTGCGCAGACATTGCGCGAGGACGCTGCCCGCCTCGCTCCCCGTCTTGGCCACGTGCCAGTTGGCCGACAGCTTGCAGCGTTTGGCCGCGTCCTCGCTGGCATGAACCGCTAGCGCCTGATCGACGCATTGCCGCCACTCGGCCATCGCGGGGTCGGTCTGCATCACCAGCGCACAGGTCTGCACCAGCGCCTTGGCCCCTGGCGGCGAGTTCGTCGCCATCATGTGCTTCAGCGCGTGGTCCGCCCCCACCTCCGCGGTGATGCACTGTCCCTTGCTGGCGCGGTGGTCCGAACAGGCGGTGTTGTAGGCGTCCCAACCGACACTCTGGTCGGCCGCCGGCAGGTTCGACAGCGCCGCTACGATGGAGGGATCGGCCCGCATCTCTGCCGCGCATTCGGCGATGCCCTGCGCCGACGCCTTTTCGGCCAGCACCTCCGGCGTGTCTGCGTCCAGCGCCGGGTCGTGGTCGCGCGCCAGTTGCTCGCTCACGATGGCGAGCATGATGCGCGTCGCATAGGCAGGGTTTTTCGCGCATAGCGTCTCGGCCTCGCCCGCCAGCGCCGGGGCGGCGTACAGCAATCCGAGCAGGATCAGGTATCTCATCGCGCGCAGGCTAACCCACCGGATTACCGGATAGAAGCCGTCAACCGATCGTTCGCCTGCATGTTTCGCTTGCGGCACCCTGGCCGAGCGGCCATATCTGATCCCGTTCCAAACATCCCTCGCGGGAGAGCAGCGGGTGCAGACCCGCCGCCGAAGGCGCAACCGGCCCCCGGAAACGCTCAGGCACCAAGGACCGCGGTGGGGTAGGAGCCTCTGGAGAGCCGGCGTATGTCCGCCGCACCGACGAAGTAAGGGCAGGGGGTCAACCCCGGCGCTCGAATCTTTCAGGTTCCGCGACAGAGGGGGGTCAGACAACCGGGCAACCGGCCTGACCACCACGAGCGGGGACGCATATTGTCCGATCTTCTGCCCACTCCGTCGGGCGTGCTCCGCACGACTCCGCTCGACGCCCTGCATCGCAGCCTCGGCGGACGCATGGTCGCCTTCGCCGGCTGGTCGCTGCCGGTGCAGTTCGCCGGCACGCTGGCCGAACACGCCCAGGCCCGCACTGCGGCCGCGCTGTTCGACGTCTCCCACATGGGCCAGATCTCGCTGCACGGCGCCGACGCCGCTCGCGCGCTGGAACGACTGGTGCCCGGCGACATCGAGGGCTTGGCGGAGGGCCGCCAGCGCTACACGCTGCTGACCAACGAGGCAGGCGGCATCATCGACGACCTGATGGTGGCGCGTTACCCGGGCCGCCTGTTCGTCGTGCTGAACGCCTCCCGCGCGGACGCCGACATGCAGCATCTGCGCACGCACGGGCTGGAACCGGAGCTGCACGAGGACCGCGCGCTGCTCGCCCTGCAGGGACCGCGCGCAATCGACGTGATCGCCCGGCTGGCGCCGCAGGCCGCCTCTCTGCCGTTCCTCGGCGTGATGGAATGCGACGCCGCCGGCATTCCCGTATGGATCAGCCGCAGCGGCTACACCGGCGAGGACGGCTTCGAGGTCTCCGTGCTGTCGGCCGACGCCGCCGCCCTGGCCGGACGCCTGCTCGCCGAGCCGGAGGTGGCGCCGGCGGGGCTGGCAGCGCGCGACACGCTGCGTCTGGAGGCGGGCCTCTGCCTCTACGGTGCAGACATCGACATGCTGACCAGCCCGGTGGAGGCCAACCTCGCCTGGACAATCCCGAAGCGCCGCCGTCAGTCGCTGGATTTCCTGGGTGCGGCCACCATACGCGACCAGCTGACGCACGGTCCCACCCGGCGCCGCGTTGGCATCCGGCCGGCCGGCCGCGCGCCCGCCCGCGCCGGCACCGACATTGCCGACGACGACGACACCCAGGCCGGCACGATCACCTCCGGCAGCTTCTCCCCAACACTCGGCGCCCCTGTGGCGATGGGATATGTACGACGCGACCTCGCAACCGACGGCACGCCGCTCGCTTTGCTGGTGCGGGGGCAGCGTTTGCCGGCCGCAGTCGTGCCGCTCCCCTTCGTTGCCCACCGCTTCGCCCGATAGGAGGCTGCCATGGCCGAGACGCGTTTCACCAAAGACCACGAATGGGTGCGCCTGGAGGATGACGGCACGCTGACCATCGGCATCACCGACCACGCGCAGGAGGCGATGGGCGACATCGTGTTCATCGAGCTGCCGGTGGTGGACCGCGACGTGGTCGAAGGCGAGTCGGTCGCCACCGTGGAGAGCACCAAGGCCGCGAACGACGTTTACGCGCCGGTCGGCGGCCGCATCGCGGAGACCAACGAGATCATCGTCGAGGACCCCGGCCTGATCAACCGCGACCCTGCCGGCGAAGGCTGGTTCTACCGGATGGAGCCGGCCGACGACGACGAGAATTTCGAAAGCCTCATGGACGAGGAAGCCTACGAGGCTTTTCTGGAGACGCTCTGAATGGACAGCCTGGCCGAGCTGACGGCGCTGCACGCACAGGATTCCTTCGTGTCGCGCCATATCGGGCCGAGCGACACCGATGTGTTGGGGATGCTGCGGGTCGTAGGCGCCGCCTCGCTCGACGATCTGGTGTCCCGGACCGTCCCGGGCGGCATCCGTGCGCACGCGGCGGTCGACCTGCCGCCCGCCACCGACGAGGCCGGCGTGCTGGCCGAGCTTGCCGAACTGGCGGCGCAGAACGACTCACATACGAAATCCCTGATCGGCTGCGGTTATCACAACACCCACACCCCGCCGGTGATCCTGCGCAACGTGCTGGAAAATCCAGGCTGGTACACCGCCTACACGCCCTATCAGGCGGAGATCGCGCAGGGACGGCTGGAAGCCTTGCTGAACTTCCAGACGATGATCGCCGACCTGACCGGCCTGCCGATCGCCAATGCCTCGCTGCTGGACGAGGCCACGGCTGCGGCCGAGGCGGCGTCCCTCGCCCACGGCGCGTCGCGCAGCGGATCGAGCACGCTGGCCGTGGCATCCGACCTGCACCCGCAGACGCTGGCGGTGCTCGCCACCCGCGCCCGCCCGCTCGGCTGGACAATCGAGGCGTTCGCGCCTGGCGACACGGCGGCGCTGGCCGCCTGCAACCCGTTCGCGGTCGTGCTGCAGTATCCGGGCACCACCGGCGCCATACGCCCGCTGCAGGCCGAGATCCACGCGGCGCACGAGGCGGGTGCGCTGGCCATCGTGAGCGCCGACCTGCTGAGCCTCGTTCTGCTGACGCCGCCTGGCGAGATGGGGGCGGACATCGTGGTCGGCTCCGCCCAGCGTTTCGGGGTGCCGATGGGGTTCGGCGGCCCGCACGCGGCCTTCTTCGCCACCACCGATGCCCATAAGCGGCAGATGCCTGGCCGGCTGGTCGGCCGTAGCGTCGACGCTGCCGGCGCCCCTGCCCTGCGCCTGGCGCTGCAGACGCGCGAGCAGCACATCCGGCGCGAAAAGGCCACCAGCAACATCTGCACAGCCCAGGTGCTGCTCGCCATCATGGCGGGTTTCTACGCCGTCTGGCACGGGCAGACGGGGCTTGCCCGCATCGCGCGCCGCGTCAACCTGCAGGCGCGCCTGCTGGCTGAGGCCGCCGAGCGGGCGGGGTTCCACCTTCGCCACGACTCGTATTTCGACACCCTGGCGATTGAGGCCGGCGAGCGTGCCGACGCGGTGATGCGCGACGCCCTGGAAGCGGGCTTCAACCTGCGCCGGCTGGACGAGACCGGCATCGGCGTCGCTCTGGACGAGACGCTGACGCGCGGCGAGCTCGACCGGCTCTGCGCCGTGTTCGGCGGCGCGGCGGCACATGCGCCGGCCTCCATCCCGATCGCGCTGAGCCGAACCTCGCCCATTCTGCAGCACCCCGTGTTCTCCGAGCACCACTGCGAGCACGCCATGCTGCGCTACCTCAAGCGGCTGGAGGATCGCGACGTGGCGCTGAACCGCGGCATGATCCCTCTCGGCTCCTGCACGATGAAGCTGAACGCGACGGCGGAGATGCTGCCGGTCAGTTGGCCGGGATTTTCCGCCATCCACCCCTTCGCGCCCGCCGGGCAGACGCGCGGCTATGCGACCCTGATCGAGCGCCTGTCGACCTGGCTGGCGCGCGCCACCGGGTTCGCCGCGGTCAGCCTGCAGCCAAACGCGGGCAGCCAGGGCGAGTATGCCGGCCTGCTGGCAATACGCGCCTACCACGAGGCGCGCGGCGAGCCCGACCGGCGCATCTGCCTGATCCCGTCCAGCGCGCACGGCACCAACCCCGCCAGCGCCGCGATGGCGGGCTTGAAGATCGTGGTGGTCGGCTGCGATCGCGACGGAAACATCGACATCGCCGACCTTCGCGCCAAGGCGGAGCGCCATTCGCAAACGCTTGCGGCGTTGATGGTGACCTATCCCAGCACGCACGGCGTGTTCGAGGACGGGATCAGCACCATTTGCGAACTGGTGCACGCGCATGGCGGCCAGGTGTACATGGACGGCGCCAACCTCAACGCGCAGCTCGGCCTGACCAGTCCGGGGGCGATCGGCGCGGACGTCTGCCACCTGAACCTGCACAAGACGTTCTGCATCCCGCATGGCGGCGGCGGACCAGGCGTCGGCCCTATCGGGGTGGCCGCACACCTCGTTGCCTACCTGCCGAACCATCCGTTCCGCGACGATGCGGGTCCGCTCTCCGGCGTCGGCCCGGTCAGCGCCGCGCCCTTCGGCAGCGCCGGCATCCTGCCGATCAGCTACGCCTACATCCGCCTGATGGGCGCCCCCGGCCTGAAACGCGCGACCGAGGCGGCAATCCTGTCGGCCAACTACGTCGCCGCCCGGCTCGGCGCGCACTACCCGGTTCTCTACACCGGCGCCGAGGGCACTGTGGCGCATGAGTGCATCCTGGACTGCCGCGGCTTCGTGCAGAGCGCCGGCATCCAGGTGGAGGACATCGCCAAGCGGCTGCAGGATTACGGTTTTCACGCGCCGACCATGTCCTGGCCGGTGCCAGGCACGCTGATGGTGGAGCCCACCGAGAGCGAGCCCCGCGCAGAGCTGGACCGGTTCTGCGACGCGATGATCGCGATCCGCGCGGAAATCGCGACGGTTGCCGAGGGCCGGGCGGACAGGACCGATAATGTGCTGCGCAACGCACCGCATACGGCGGCCGAAATCGGGTCGTCCGCATGGAAACATCCCTATGCCCGCGAACAGGCTGCCTACCCTGGCGGAGTGTCGGCCGCAAAATACTGGCCGCCGGTCAAACGCGTGGACAACGCCTATGGCGACCGCAACCTGGCCTGCACGTGTGCGCCGATGGCGAGCTATGCGGAGGCGGCGGACTGAACGATGTCCGCCGAGCGTCATTGGGCGATCAGATTGATGCCGTCCAGACCACAGTCGCTATCGGTGTCCGGGTCGCCGTTGACGAAGTTCAAAGTTGTCGTGGTTGAGCTTGCCGTGAATCTCACCTCGAATTTCTTCCAAACCTGCTCTGCGGTACCTTCTCCGGCCTTGTTCTAGCCTTTATCAGCAGATTGAACCGGAATACACGTTGACGGTGCTGACTATTCCGTAGATCCGGGAGGTGTCATAGACATTGCCGACCCAGAACGTCAGAGCGTTCCGATGACGGTCCAGCGCCCAAAACTCTGGCCCACATCGTAGAGAGTGTAGCCGCCATTCGGCGTGGCCGGATTTCAAAACTGCCATTCAGGACTAAGTTGGCCGCGCGGCACGTCAACGGCGCAAACGCGATTGCAACAGTCAGGAATAGGGTTCTGAACAAGAAAGGCATCCAGTAGCGCACAACTTGCACGTGCAGCAAAACTTACCTGTTAAAGAAGCTTTTCAGTACAGCTCCGGCGACGCCCAGTTCGGTCGCCTGCTCCACTGGCCCGCTACTCTCGCGCGACAAATAGGGCGCCAGAGCGTGCGCGAGATTGGGCAGGGTGAGGGTTTGCAGCCAGACCCGTCCCGGCCCTGTCAGCTCGGCGAGAAACAGGCCGTCGCCGCCGAAGAAGATGTTGCGCACGCCGCGCATGGTGGTGATACCGAACTGCACGCGCTCCTCGAACATGCCGACATGGCCTGGGTGTACGCGCAGCGCTTCGCCCGGCGCCAGCATGCGCTCGATCACCTCGCCGCCGAGTTCGACCCACGCCGTGCAGGCGCCGGAGACGCGCTGAAGCAAAAAGCCGTTGCCGCCGAACAGGCCCGAACCGAGCGATTGCTGGAACCCGGTGCCGAGCTGAACGCCCAGCGTGCCGCACACGAACCCATGCTTGTGGATCATGTAGGACTGGCCGGGATGCACAGTGATTTCCACCATGTGGCCAGGGATCTTGGCGGCGAAGGCGACGGTGCCGGCGCTGTAGGGTGCGGTGTACTCCGTCATGAACAGGCCACCGCCCGACATCGCGCGGCCGATGGCGCCCAGGAAGCCTGTGCTGCCGGCGGCGTTTGCGGTGGTGCGCAGTTCGATGCCGCCGCTCATCCAACTGAGCTGTCCAGTCTCAGCGACCAGCGCCTCGCCTTGCGAGAGCGCCAGTTCCAGGACGGGCAGGGTGTTGCCGATGATGGTCGATCGCATGGAGGCCCCGATCCAGCTCGGGAAACCCTAAGCCGGCCGCACCGATCGTAGCAAGGCCGCTTCGCTCTCGCCGATAGATTACGTCAGAGCAACCAGGATCATGACGATGCCTGCCACCGCCACGAGGAACGCCACGGTGCGCACCGCCGGCACGCCTGCTGCGTAGAGCGGCACGTAGACGAGCCGCGCCCAGAAATACAGTTGCACGCCCCACACCGTCAGCCAGCTATGCCGCCCGGCCGCGTGCGCCACCAAAACGGCCGCTGCGAAGAACGGAAAACTCTGCATGTAGTTGGCGAATGCGCGCTGCACACGTGCGCCCACACCGGTCAGCTTCCTCTCCTCGTCGCGCGGGCTCATGCCATAGGCCAAGCCGTGCTGCATCGTGGTGAACTGCCCGGTCGCGACGGCATGCACCAGGCCGAGAACGACGGCCCAGGCCAGCATGGTGAGTTCGATCGTCACGTCGCGTGCCCCGTCATGTGAGCCGCACCAACGCGATCCCGCGCGAAAAGTTCGAAGTCGCCGCCCGCGGTCTGCTGACGCGGCAGGAACTACCCGGCGTGCTTATGGCCGATCGGGTTTTTGGCGGCCAGCTTGTCGCGGAACACGGCGTCGGCCAGCTGCTTCTGTTCGGTGGAGAAGGTCGCGTACAGCGCCTGGAACGCGTCGGCCGCCTTTTGCATGTTGGCCGCGTGCACCTGCGCCACGTGGGCGAAGGACTGCATGTTTTCCGACGCGTCCATCGTGTCGAGCTTGGCGCCACGCTCGTTGAACGCCTGGCCGATATCGGCGGCGTTGCTGTTGGTGACAGCGGTGAAGCGGTCCCATTGCGGCTGCTGCTGCGGCGTGATCTGCAGCTGGTCGTGAAGCTGCCTGTCGTGCTGTTCGACCTTCGCCGCGATGTCGGGCGGCAAGGCGGACGAGGCAGAAGGTGCCGCAGTGGCCGGAACGCTCGCCGGTGCGGCTTCGGCGGCGAGCCCGCAAGACAGGCTGCCCGCTACAAGAAGGATCGCGAGGGTGGAAAGCCCTGGTGTCGTGTTCCGGCGCATCTTGGTGCTCCTTGCGATTGCGGGCAGAAACGGCGTGTCAGTACGGGTAGTAGGCGCCAGGCGGCGGTGCGTACACGGCGGGCGGGGGCGGCGGGTAGTAGACCGGCGGCGGCGGGTAGTACGGCCGGGCCACGGCACCGCCCACCACGGCGCCAACGCCCAGCCCCAGCAGCGCGCCGCCGATAAACGCGCCGCCGCGCCCGCCACGATGTCCGTAATCCCGGTAGCCGCCTCGGTAACCGTAATCGCCGTGATGGTAGCCGTGGTGATAGGCGGCCGCCTCGACGAGGGGCGTCAGGGTCAGGACGGACGCGATCAGCAGGCAAGCGGCTCTCGACGACCTTGTCATTGCCATGGAGGCATCCCTTTGATTGACGCGCTCACCTAAATTGACGCGCTGAGCGCGCCGGGCAAACCCAAACGCTGTCGTAACATGACGACGTTTCGTCAGCCAGTCGGTTCCATGGGAGTCATCCACCCAGCGTGCGGTCCTGCTGCCTGAACCAGTCCAACGCACGGTCGAGATGCGCGGGCTCGAAATCCGGCCAATATTCGTCCAGCACGAAAAAATCGGCGTAGACCGATTGAGCAGGCAGAAAACCGCTGAGACGCCGACCGCCGCCCCAGCGCACGATCAGGTCCAGCCGAGACACCTCGTGCGACTGCAGGCAGCCCTGGCGCAGCCCGTTCAGGTCCCACTCCCAGCCGTAATTGATCAGGAAGTTGACTTTTATGCCCTCGCCCTGCCGGGTCCTGAACGGCTTCAGCGCGGCGGGGAATTGTGGCGAGGTCTCATCGCCCAGCACCAGCAGGGAGGAGCCGCGTCGGGCGATTTCCTCGGCCATCATCACGCACGCCTGCCGGAACTGCTCGGTCTGCACGCTTGGGCGGCGCGTGTTGTCCTGGGTGAAGCCGTAGACCGAGACTTCCTCGATCCCCAGGCCGCGGCAGATCTCGTAGAGTTTGAGGCCGGGCTCGACGCCATGTGCGTAGCCGGCCTCGCGGCCCAGGCCACGGTTGCTGGCCCAGCGGCGGTTACCGTCGGGGATGAAGCCGATATGGCGGGGAAGGCGTTTCTTGGCGGACCGCTTGGCGTCTTTTTCCCCTGAGGCTGGCTGCACGGGTTAACGCTTGCACAGGCGGTGCTGCGCCCGCAAGTCCGCCACGTCCGGCATTTGGTCAATGCGCGGAGCTACGTTACGATACGATTCAGCCGTTCCGGAGCGATCGCCATGCGGACCAAACTGCCTTGCTGGGCCGCGCTGGCCGCGTTTGCCGCGTCAGGGGCGAGTGCCGCGCCCGCCGTCGCGCCAGTGCCCCCCGCGACCCACCCGGCACCGGCCACGGCCGCCACATCAGCGAAAGCCGCATCGTCGCCGGCGGTGTTTCCCGCGAAAGTGAACGCGAAATACGCCAGCCAATCGGCTGGCCAAGCACGCATGCACACCTGCCTGGACCAGTACAACGCCAACAAGACGGCCCACGCCAATGGCGGCCTGGGGTGGATCCAGAAGGGTGGCGGCTACTACAGTCTATGCACCAAGAAGCTGAAAGGCTGACCGCGACCCGACAAGCGCGTATCTCGAGCGCAGAACCCGGATATCGGGGCTGTATGATACTCGCGAGCACGTCGAGTGCCTTTCAAACTCGCCAGCCCGAGTCGGCTGGCGTTCGTATACGAGCACCCCAAGCCAAGCGCGCTGTTTCGCGCGATAGCGGGGCGGCCTTTTGGGCCGTGAGCACCGGGGCGCAAAAAACGGCCGCCAGACGGCCGGGATAGCGGGTTTTCAAAGGCACGTGGAGGCGATTGGGGTCTGGTGGCCCCCCTGGTCTTCAAAACCAGTGGCCCGCCAAAAGCGGGCGGTGGGTTCGATTCCCATCCGCCTCCGCCAATCAGGCAGCGCCGAACGGGTCGATCCCGTAGCGCACCCCGGTCAGGAAAAGCCCGTCTGGCGGCGCGGTCGGCCCCGCCTTGGACCGGTCGCAGGCGGCAAGCACGCGGGCCACCTCCGAGGAACGCCATCTGCCTTCGCCCACCAGTTTCAGCGTGCCGACCATGTTGCGCACCTGGTGGTGCAGGAAACTGCGCGCCTCCGCCACCACCTGGACGACCTCGCCGTCGCGTGTCACGTCCAGCCGGTCCAGCGTGCGCAGCGGCGAGCTGGCCTGACAGCCGGCGGCCCTGAACGACGTGAAATCGTGGCGGCCGACCAGCAGCTGCGCGCCGTCCTGCATGGCGGCCACGTCCAGCGCCGAGGGCACATGCCAGGCGCGGTGCCGGTCCAGCGCGGCCCGTGCCGGCCGGTTGAGGATGACGTAGCGATAGGCGCGGCCCACCGCGGAGAAGCGCGCGTTGAACGCGTCGGTCACGATGGCGGCCCGCAGAACCGCCACCGGATGCGGCTTGAGGTGGTAGTTCAGCGCCGCGACCAGCCGCGCCGGCGGCATCTCGCGCGCCATCTCGACATGCGCCACCTGGGCCAGCGCGTGCACCCCTGCATCGGTGCGCCCTGCCGCCGTTGTGCAGACCGGCCGCCCCTCCAGCTGTGCGGCCGCATGCTCCAGCACGGATTGCACGGAAGGCCCGGTCGCCTGGCGCTGCCAGCCGACGAAGGGCGTGCCGTCGTATTCCAGCAGCAGCGCCCAGCGCGTCACGCCGGCGCAAGATCCTGCCAGCCGGGCACGCCGCGCAGGAACGCGTCGCCCGCCACCGCCGGCCGGCCGGGCCGTTGCACGCGCAGCAGCCGCAACGCGCCGCCGGCGCAGGCGACGGTGAACGCGGCATCGAGCACTCGCCCAGGCGGCCCGGACGCTGCCACCGGCTCGGCCGCCAGAACCTTCAGCACCTCGCCTGCGAGGCCGGCGCCCGCGAAAGCCGCAAAGGTGCCCGGCCACGGCGTCAGGGCGCGCACCTGGCGGTCCAGCGCCGCCGCGTCGCGGGCGCAAAAATCCAGCCGGCCGTCCTCCCGGCTCAGCTTGGCCGCATAGGTCGCGCCGTCTTCGGGCTGCGGCACCGGGGCGGGCCGCTCCTCCAGCGCGCGCAGCACCAGCCGGGCGCCGAGTTCCGCCAGCGCGTCGGTGAGCGCCGGCGTGGTGCTGCGCGGCCCGACCGGCACGGCCTGCCTCAGCAGCATCGCGCCGGTGTCCAAGCCTTCGTCCATCTGCATGATGGTCACGCCCGTCTCGGCGTCGCCGGCCAGGACCGCGGCGTGGACCGGCGCGGCGCCCCGCCAGCGCGGCAGCAGGCTGGCGTGGACGTTGAGGCAGCCCAGGCGAGGCGCGCCCAGCATGGCGGCCGGCAGGATCAGTCCGTAGGCGGCGACCACGCAAGCGTCGAGGTCCAGCGCCGCGAAGGCTGCGTGCTCGCCGGCGTCGCGTCGCAGCCGCGAGGGCGTGCGAACGGGCAGTCCCAGCGTGTCGGCCGCCACGTGCACCGGGCAGCGTGTGAGCGCGTGGCCGCGATTGGCCGGCCGCGGCGGCTGGCAGTAGACGGCGGCGACCTGGTGCCCGGCGCCGGCCAGCGCGTGCAGGGTCGGCACAGCGAAGGCGGGGCTGCCCATGAAAGCGAGCCTCATTTCTCGGTCTTCGCCAGCTTCTGCTCCTTGGCCAGCTTGCGCATGAGCATGTTGCGCTTCAGCGCGGACAGGTGATCGACGAACAGCACCCCGTCGAGGTGGTCGATCTCGTGCTGCAGGCAGGCCGACATCAGCCCCTCGGCGTCGATCTCGTGCCGGCGTCCGTCAAGGTCGGCATAGGACACGCGCACCGAAGCCGGCCGCGACACGTCGGCATACTGGCCGGGCAGAGACAGGCAGCCTTCCTCGCGCGTTGCCCATTCGGTGCTCACCCTGGTGATCTCCGGGTTCACCAGCACGATCGGCTGGCGCGTGTCGCCCGGCATCAGATCCACCACCGCCAGGCGCAGCCCCACATCGACCTGCGGCGCGGCCAGGCCGATGCCTGGCGCCTTGTACATGGCGGCCAGCATGCGCGGCGCCAGCAGGCGCACGGCGTCCATGTCGGCGGGCTGTACGGCGCGGGCACGCGTCTTGAGCGATCTATGCGGCGCCACCAGGATCGGCGGCAGGTTCTCTGGTTCGTCCATCGCCGGGGTGTAGGGCCGTCCAGTCCCGGCAGGCAACCAACCCGCCCTGAGTCGGCCGGGACTGCCGCTACCGTAGAGGGCCCGCCTGCAGCAGCGCCAGGTTCTGCTGCGCCAGGTCGCCGGTCGACGTGTCGGCGCCGAGTTCGGCCGCCCTTTCCCAGTCGGCGCGCGCGCCGTCCAGGTCGCCCTGGCGCTGGCGCACGATGCCGCGTTCCAGCAGCGTGTCGGGGTTGTCAGGGTCCAGCGCGAACGCGGCATCGACGTCGGTGCGCGCCTGGTCCAGCCGGCCCAGGTTGCGCTCGGCGGTGGCGCGCAGGGTCAGCGCGTCCGCGCGCCTCGGGTCCTGCTCCAGCGCGCGGGTCAGGTCGTCCACGGCCAGGTCGAAGCGGCGCAGCGCCAGCGCCGCGATCGCATGGCCGATGCGCAGCTCCGGATCGTCGGGCGACAGCGCCAGGGCCTGACCCGCACTGGCAAACGCCTGGTCGGTGCGGCCTGACATGGTCCAGGCCTGGTCCGCCTGGCCGAACACCTCGGCGCGCGAGGCGGCGTTGGCGCGGCTGCCGGCCGCCAGCCTGTCCAGCAGGGCCGCACCGGCCTCGGTGTTGCCCAGCTCCACCTGGGCCAGCGCGTGGCAGTGCTGCGCCGCCTCGCCGGCGCCGGCCTCCGCCATGCTGGCCGACATCGCGTCGGCGCCGGACGGATCGGTCGCCAGCATGTCCAGGCACGCCTCGTAGTCGCGCCCCTCGGCGATGCGTGGCGGGGCCGGAGGAATCGGCAAGGCTTCGCCGGAGGCGGGCGCGTTCTCCGCGTTGGCATCCGGGGCGGCGGCTGGCTGTGTCTGGGAGGAAGGAGCCGACTGCGCCCAGAGTGGGTGTGCAGGGCAGGACGCTGCCGCCAAGGCCGCAACGCCGGCGAGGGCCGCGCGTAAGCTCATGAACGTGTATGTAGGGTGCGGCCGGTGCGCCGGAAAGCATTCTGGGAGCGTGGATGCGCCTGCTGATCTTCGGCCTGGGCTTCTGTGGCACCGCCGCCGCACGCGACGCGGTGGCGGCCGGCTGGCAGGTCAGTGCGACCAGCCGCAACCCTGGCGCCCCAGGACCTGAGGGCGTCCGGATCGTGCCGTTCCGGGCGGCGGGCGAGGAGGTCGTCGGCTGCACGCACATGCTGGCGACCGCACCGCCGCGCGAGGACGCCGATCCAGTGCTGTCTCGCTACGATGCGGAGATCAAGGCAGCCGGAAACCTTGCCTGGATCGGCTACCTGTCCACCACGGGTGTTTATGGCGACCGCAACGGGGGCTGGGTGGACGAGGCGACCGAACCGGCGCCGAGCGCCGAACGCTCGCGCCGCCGGCTGGCCGCCGAGATGGCCTGGCGCGACGCGGCCGGCGGACGCCCGCTCGACATCTTCAGGCTGGCCGGCATCTACGGCCCAGGCCGCTCGATCTTCGAGGATCTGCGCGCCGGCCGGGCACGACGGGTGGTCAAGCTCGGACACGCCTTCGGCCGCATCCACGTGGACGACATCGCCGCCGGCGTGCTGGCCGCCATCGCCCAGCCGCCGACCGGCACCCGCGTGCTGAATTTTTCCGACGACGAGCCGGCAGAGAGTGCGATGGTGACCGCGCACGCAGCCGAGCTGGCCGGCCTGCCGGTGCCGCCGGCCGTTCCGTTCGAGGAGGCGGCCCGGGGCATGAGCGAGATGGCCCGCAGTTTCTGGGCAGAGAACCGCCGTGTGGACAGCCGCCAGACCCAGCAAGCGCTGCACTTGACGTGGCGCTACCCGACGTACCGGGAGGGCCTAGCCGCCATCCTCGCAGAGGAACGTGCCAACCACGCTGCGTAGCAAGGCGAGGTCCTGGGGGCGGGACAGACGGTGGTCGCCGTCCTTGACCAGGATCGCCTGCACGTCGTGGCCGGCGAGACGCTCGGAGAGCGTCAGCGCCGTCTCCCACGGCACGGCATCGTCACGCTGGCCGTGCAGCAGCCGGACCGGGCAGGCGATGGCGATCGGGCCGCCCAGCAGCAGGCGTGTTCGGCCATCCTCGATCAGCGCGCGGGTGAGGATCTGTTCGCCGCCATCGCCGCTAGGCTGCCGCAGCATGCCATCCCGCATGATCGCCTCGCGCGCATCGGGCGGCAGATGCTGCCAGATCAGCGTTTCGGTGAAATCCGGCGCGGCCGCGACACCGACCAGCGCCGCCACCCGGTCGGGTCGAGCGAGTGCTGCCAGCAGGGCGACCCAGCCGCCCATCGAGGAGCCGACGAGCACGACCGGCCCCTGGGTCAGCCGGTCGATCAGGAACAGCGCGTCCTGCGCCCAGCGTCCGACGGTGCCGTAGATGAACTGGCCGCCGCTGGCGCCGTGGCCGGAGTAGTCCAGGCGCAGCGTGGCGCAGCCAAGGCCTGCGGCGTAAGCGGCGAGCATGGTCGCCTTGTCGCCGGTCATGTTGCTCATGAAGCCCGGCAGGAACACCAGGGTCGGGCTGCGCCCGGCGGTCAGCGCGTAGGCGAGCTCCACCCCGTCGCCGCGATCGAGGCGCGTCACTGGGTGGGGTAGGTCTTGGGGTAGCTGATCTGGTCGGGCGGGCCGGCGGGGCTGGGCGGCCCCACCTTGCCGCAGGCGGCCAGCGCCAACGCCGCCAGCAGCAGCAGGCGGGTCACGACAGCGCCGCCAGCCAGCGCGCCGCCTGGGCTGCCACACGGTCGGGCGCGGTGCCGCCGAAGCTGGTGCGCGAGGCCACCGACGCATCGACTCCCAGCACGTCGAACACCTGGCTCGTCAGCCCCGGCTCTTCGGCTTGCATCTCGTCCAGACTGAGCTGCTCCAACCCCACCCCCCTGGCCTCCGCACGCGCAACCAGCCGCCCGGTGACGTGGTGCGCCGTCCGGAACGGCATTTTTAGCACCCGCACCAGCCAATCCGCCAAATCCGTTGCGGTGGAAAACCCCGATCCGGCCAGCGCGCGCATCCGGGCCGCATCCGGCTGCATGTCGCGCACCATGCCTGCCGTGGCAGCCAGCGACAGGCTGAGGGCGGCTGCCGCGTCGAACACCGGCTCCTTGTCCTCCTGCATGTCCTTGGCATAGGCCAGCGGCAGGCCCTTCATCACCGTCAGCAGGGCCACCAGCGCGCCGGTCACCCGGCCGGTCTTGGCGCGCGTCAGTTCCGCCGCGTCCGGGTTGCGCTTCTGCGGCATGATCGAGCTGCCGGTGGTGAACGCGTCAGACAGGCGCAGGAAACCGTAGGGCGCGCTGCACCAGATCACCACTTCCTCGGCAAAGCGGGAGAGGTGCACGGCACAGATCGCGGCGGCCGACAGGTATTCGAGCGCGAAGTCGCGGTCCGACACCGCGTCCAGCGAGTTGGCCGTCGGCGCGTCGAAGCCGAGTGCTGCCGCCGTCATGTCGCGGTCGATGGGGAAGCTGGTGCCGGCCAGTGCCGCCGAGCCGAGAGGGCACTCGTTCAGCCGCTGCCTGCAGTCGCGCAGCCGGCCGCGGTCCCTGGCCAGCATTTCCACGTAGGCCAGCAGATGGTGGCCGAACGTCACCGGCTGGGCGGTCTGCAGGTGGGTGAAGCCCGGCATCACGGTGGCGGCATGCTCGGCCGCGCGGGACGCAAACGCCAGCATCACGTCGGCAAGCTGGGCCTGGCACAAGTCGATCGCGTCGCGCACCCACAGGCGGAAATCGGTCGCCACCTGGTCGTTGCGGCTGCGCGCGGTGTGCAGGCGGCGTCCTGCATCGCCCACGCGCTCCGCCAGCCGCGCCTCTATGTTCATGTGGACGTCCTCAAGCGCGTCCGAGAACTCGAATTTCTCGCCCTCGATGTCCTCGGCGATGCCCGCCAGGCCGCTGTCGATGGCGGCGTGGTCAGCGCCGGAGATGATCCCCACATGCGCCAGCATCGCCGCGTGCGCGCGCGAGCCGGCGATGTCCTGCCGCCAAAGCTTGCGGTCGAAGGCGACGGAGGCGTTGATCGCCTGCATGATGCCGGCGGGTGCGGCCGCAAACCGGCCGCCCCATTGCGCATTGGCCGAAACACGCGACGATTGTGTGGATGCTTCGGAGACCATGATGATGACCCGGTTGACGCGCCGCGCTGGCTTGGCCGCAGCGGCGGGGGCGACGCTAGTTGCCGCTTTCGCCGCGCGCAAATACGCGGGCGGTCCTGCCCTCGTCACGGTGGCGGAGCCGGCCAGGGACCCGCAGGTGGAAATGCGCCCGTTGAGCGCGATCGTGCCCGCCAGGCCGCCCGCAGCACTGCCAGCCGCCACGTTCCGCACGCTCGATGGCGCAGCGGTTACCCTGTCCAGCTACGCCGGGCGCATCGTTGTGCTCAATTTCTGGGCAACCTGGTGCGCGCCCTGCGTGGCCGAGCTGCCGGAGCTGGACCGTCTGGCGGCCGGCGGTGGCCTGGCCGTGCTGGCGGTGTCTGCCGATAACGGGGGCAGCGCCGTGGTCAGGCCGTTCGCCGCCTCGCACGGCATCGCCCACGCCACGTTGCTGCTGGACCAGGGCAGCGATGCTGTGCACGCGTTCAACGTTGCGGGGTTTCCCACCACCCTGATCATCGGACCGGACGGCAAGCTGCGCGGCACGCTGGAAGGCCCGGCCGACTGGAGCGGCGCAGGACCCTCGATCAGGGCGCTGGTCGGCTGACACTTACCTTGCAAACCACCTGAAGCTTGCCGATATCAGGGTGATTGGGGTGCCGTCAGGGCCCCTGTCCGCGTCTCGCTCACTTGGAGGAGGCTAGACTTGACGACCCGGCTCTTCGCGTCACCGTTATTCCTCGGCTTCGACCACCTCGAGCAGATGCTCGAGCGTGCTTCCAAGACCGCGTCCGACGGCTACCCGCCCTACAACATCGAACAGACGGCGCCGACCGCGCTACGGATAACGCTGGCGGTCGCAGGGTTCACCATGGACGACCTGCAGATCACCCAGGAGGACAACCAGCTGGTGATCCGCGGCCGGCAGACCGACGACAGCCAGGGGCGCGTGTTCCTGCATCGCGGCATAGCCGCGCGCCAGTTCCAGCGCGCCTTCGTGCTCGCCGAGGGAATCGAGGTGGGCGGCGCCTGGCTGGACAGCGGCCTGCTGAACATCGAGCTGACGCGGCCGCAGCCGGAGCCCAAGGTTCGCCACATCGAAATCGCCAGGCCATCGACCCAGAGGGTGCAGGCCGGCATCGGCGACTCGCACCGGGTGATCAAAAAGACCGTCGAGCCGGTGGACGGCGATCGCTGAGGCAATCTCTGCGTTAACACAATGAATAATCTTCCGGCGCAATATTTGCTAAGCCTGTCATCATGGATGGCACGGTTGTCGCCGGGATTTGCCGGTTTGGCAGCACGCGGCTGCGCTGCTCTGGCCGGGCGGGTTTGGTCGGCAACTAGGCGGCCGATTTGGAGAATACATTGTCATGAACATTGCATCCGACGACGACGCGGCCTCCTCCGTCATCGGCAGTTTCGACATCCGTCACCTCACCGTCGATCAGCTGGCGGCCTTGGGCGTATCTCAGCTCGCCTACGTCAAGCCGGTGCTGGTCAACGGCACGCGCGCTTTCGCCATTCACGGGGCGGACGGCACGCCGATGGCGGTGGCCGGGGCGGAGGACCTGGCCTTTGCCGCGATCCGGCAGCACGAAATGGTGCCGTCGCTCGTCCACTAGAGCAATGTCACGCAGACTGGAATAGTCGGGGCGACGAGATTGCTCGCCAAAACAAGGCCTGGACCGATTTGAGGTCCGCCTACTCGCCGACACCCTGCGTGGGAGCGGTCCGGAAAGGCGATTCGGGAGGGTCTTTCGCGATCAGCCTCGCACGCAGCGGGCGCCGGTGATCGGGCCGCCTGATTTCGGCCAGCAGTCCGATCTGGGTGCACACCCAGGCATCCAGCGTCGTGTTCGTCGTCGTGCCGTCGTCGCTGCGCGGCCACCAGAGCGGCGCATGCAGCAACTGGCCCAGCAGCATGGTCGCTGCCGGCGCCAGATCGTCGAACGCCCTGCCGGGCGTCACGGCTTGAAGCGCCACCTGAAAATTGTTCGTCAGGTAGACGAGCTGCTGGGCCAGCGCGCGGCGGGGCGTGTCCGGTCTGCGGTCGTATTCGGCGAGGAACACGCGATGCCGGTCCAGATGGTCGGCACCGTAGTCGATCAGGGCAAGCGACATCGCCCGCAACACGTCGACCGGCGGCCCCGTCCAGTCGGTCGGCAGGCACACGACCTCGAAGGCGTTGCTCAGGTGACGCGACAGGATGAAGTCGACCAGCTTGGCCTTGCTGGGAAAGGTGTGCGACAGCTTGCTGGCCGTATACCCGTAATGGCGCGCCAGGTAGTGGATCCAGGAGCCGTCCATGCCGGTCAGCAGGATGAAACCCGGCGCGGTCTCCAGCACCTCGCGGCATATCTGGTCGTAACGCTCCTGCTTGCTCGTGCTGGCCATCCGGCGCCGCTGACTTCTTGTGGACCGGAACGTATAACGAACGATTGATGGCTGGGCGAGTTCTGCGGCCGCTGCGCTGGCGGAGTGTGACAGCCAGCCTTCCTTTCGTCGCGAGGCAAGCGTAATCCGCCGCTTCCCCGCCGAAAGCAGGTAGTTTCGATGATCGCAGCAATCCGTCGCGCCCTGGTGTCGGTGTCCGACAAGACAGGCCTGGTTGCCTTGGGGCAGGCACTCGCCGCGTCCGGCGTGGACATACTCTCGACCGGCGGCTCAGCCGCTGCCCTGCGCGCAGCCGGCGTGCCGGTCACCGACGTCAGCGATCACACGGGCTTTCCGGAAATTCTCGACGGGCGGGTCAAGACGCTGCTGCCGCAGATACATGGCGGCATATTGGGGCGGCGCGACGTGCCGGAACACCTGGCGCAGATGCAGGCGCACGGCATCGCGCCGATCGACCTCGTCGTGGTCAACCTCTACACGTTCGAAGAAACGGTGGCTGCCGGCGCCTCGCCGGAAACCTGCGTGGAGACCATCGACATCGGCGGCCCTGCCCTGATCAGGGCAGCGGCAAAGAACCACAGCCACGTCGCCGTGCTGACCCACCCCGCGCAGTACGAGGCGTTGCTGGCGGCGCTGCGCGATCAGGGCGGCACCAGCCTGTCGCATCGCCGCAGCCTGGCCCAAGCGGCCTACGCCCGCACCGCCGCCTACGACGCCGCCATCGCGGCCTGGTTCGCGGCGGAGGCAGGCGACCTCCTGCCCGATCGGCTGACGCTGTCCGGCGCGAGGCTGCAGACGCTGCGCTACGGCGAGAATCCCCACCAGACGGCCGCTCTTTACGCTGCCTCCGATCGCCCCGGCATGGTGCGGGCGCGGCAGGCGCAGGGCAAGGAGCTGTCCTACAACAACATCAACGACACCGATGCGGCGCTCAACTGCGTGGCCGAGTTTGCCGACCCGGCCATCGTCATCGTCAAGCACGCCAACCCATGCGGCGTCGCGACCGCATCCGACCTGTGCACCGCTTGGTCGCGCGCCCTGGCCTGCGATCCAGTGTCCGCGTTCGGAGGCATCGTCGCCGTCAACCGCGTGCTGGAGGCGGACGCGGCCGAGCAGATCGCAACGATCTTCACCGAAGTCATTGCGGCGCCGGACGCGACAGAGGAGGCGCGCGCGATATTGTCGCGCAAGAAGAACCTTCGCCTGCTGCTGACTGGCAGTCTGCCCGACCCGGCGGCGCCGGGGATCGTGTTCAAGAGCGTGTCTGGCGGCTTCCTCGCGCAGTCGCGCGACACCGGACGGGTCCGCCGCGAGGACCTGCGGGTCGTGACGCGGCGGGCGCCGACGGACGCCGAACTGCGCGACATGCTGTTCGCGTTCACCGTGTGCAAGCACGTCAAGAGCAACGCCATCGTCTACGCGAAGGATTCGGCAACCGTCGGCATCGGCGCGGGCCAGATGAGCCGGGTGGACAGCGCGCGCGTGGCCGGATGGAAGAGCGAGGCGGCAGCGCAGGCGGCCGGGCTGAGCACGACGTTGGCGGCCGGCAGCGTGGTCGCGTCGGACGCGTTCTTCCCGTTCGCCGACGGGCTTCAGGCGGCCGTCGCTGCAGGCGCGACCGCGGTGATCCAGCCTGGCGGCAGCATGCGCGACGGCGAGGTGATCGCAGCGGCGGACGCAGCCGGCATCGCCATGGTGCTGACCGGGATGCGGCATTTCAGACACTAGACCAGTAATTGCGAAGCATTTGCAGGTAATCCCGAGCGGCTTGACAGGGTTCTTCTGCGGGCTAAGTCGGTCCGATGAAGACTTTCGAGACGTTGACCGAGCGGGAAGTCTTGGCGCTGGCGATCAGCTCGGAGGAAGAAGACGGCCGCACCTACGCCGATTTCGCCGAGCGGCTCCGCGCCGAATATCCAGACAGCGCCAGGATCTTCCTCGACATGTCGGTCGAGGAGAACGAGCATCGTCGCGTCCTGATCGACCTCTACGTCGACAGGTTCGGCCAGCACATACCGCTGGTCCGCCGGCAGGACGTGCGCGGCTTCATGCCGGCCCGCGCCACGTGGCACATCCCGCATCTGAAGATAGAGACGGTCCGCAGCGCCGCGCGCGAGATGGAGATGCAGGCGAGCCGTTTCTACCGCGCAGCGGCGGCGCGATGCACCGACGCCGGCATCCGCAAGCTGCTCGGCGACCTGGCGGCGGCAGAGGACAGCCACGAGCACCAGGCCGGCCTTCTGCAGGAGCAGCACCTTTCCCAGGGCAGGGCGGAGGCGGAGGAGGATTCCGCCAGACGCCGCTTCGTGCTGCAGGTGGTGCAGCCTGGGCTGGTCGGGCTGATGGACGGCTCGGTCTCCACGCTGGCGCCGGTGTTCGCCGCCGCCTTTGCCACGCATCAGAGCTGGAACGCGTTCCTGGTCGGCCTGGCCGCCAGCATCGGCGCCGGCATATCGATGGGCTTTGCCGAGGCGCTGAGCGACGACGGCAAGATCTCCGGCCGTGGCACGCCGATCCTGCGCGGCCTGATCTGCGGGGCGATGACCACGCTGGGCGGCATCGGCCACACTTTGCCCTACCTGATCGGCGATTTCTGGACGGCGACCATCGTTGCCGGCGTGGTCGTGGTTTTCGAACTGGCCGCGATCTCGTGGATACGCTGGCGCTACATGGACAGCAATTTGGCGACCGCGGCGCTTCAGATCATGGTTGGCGGCGCCCTTGTGCTGGCCTGCGGGGTCCTGATCGGCAGCAGTTGACCTACCAGGAGGCAGGGAACGGCGACACGCCGATCAGATGCGCGTGGCCACCGAGCATCAGCGCATAGGCCAGCACGCCGGCGGCCGGGCGCCACCACGCCATCTCCGGCCCCGATAGCGTGTTGCGGCCCGACAGGATGGCGGCGAACGGCAGGATGGACGTGCGCCTCGCGAACGCGTCCCAGGCGGCGTCACCCAGCGCGCGGCGGCGCTTGGCGTCGATCGAGGCCGGGCCCGCTGCCGACACCAAGGCGAGGCTGCCAAAAAACAGCAGCGATGCCCAATCGCCGTTGCCGACCAGGTGGATGCCTGCCCACAGCGCCACCCCGATGAGGAAGGGGTGCCGCGTGACGCGCACGATGCCCTGGGGCGCCTGCGCGACCAGGCCGCCCTGGGCGACCGAGGTCGGGTTCGGCGTGGCAAGCCCCGCAACCACCAGGACGAACGCCGGCAGCATCAGCGCGATGGCGAACGGCTTCCACCACTGCAACTGTCCCCAGGTCGCAAGGTATGGTGCGGCCTTGTACGCCGAGACGAGCCAGATGATGGTGGCGACAGAGCCCAGGGAGAACAGGATCATGTAGGCCTGTTCCCCCGCCGCGGCCACGATGCGGTCCCGCAGCCGCGTTCCGCTGACGCCGAGGTGGATGGCGGCGAAGGCGACGGCCGCGAGTGCCAGCGAAATCATCGCCGCATGATGGCAGCCTCAGCCAGGGTAGCAAGGGTGCGTCTTAGAAATCACCGGGTTGGCGCATCCGAAATCAGCGCGATGCCGTTCGTCGGCGGTGCGTATCGTTGACACTCGGCGTGGGAACCCGGTGTAAACCCGGGTCAACATCACCTTGCCTCGGCGCGTGCTGAAACGGCTTGACGCTCTGGCCCGGGCCGCGGGCGAAAGCCGGTCGGGCTACATCGCGCAGCTCACGCTGGAGGAACCGCGCCGCGCGGCCAAGGCGCAGCAGTTCCGCCTATGTTGCTTCGTTTCGATGCTGCGATCTAAGGTCGCAGCATCGGTGGGAGGTCTTCGCATGATCGCAGGACGTTGGACGGCAGCGATCGTCGCAGCGGCCTGCTTGGCGCTCCCTTGGCAGAACGGCGCAAGGGCCGATTACGGCGACGCGCTCGACACAGGCGGCGGCGGGATCGGCATCCGATACGTGATCCACGCCGCACATGCGCTTGAGCAGGGCCATGTCAGCGAGGCGATCGAGTTCAGCAGCCGCGCCCTAGCTCTCTATCCGGCCTTCATCGGGGCACGCTTCACCAGGGGACGGGCCGAACTCGCGGCCGACGATACGAAGTCGGCGATCGCCGACTTCGACCAGGTGATCGCCGCTCGTCCGGAATACCCGATGGCGTACGCGCTCCGCGGCGAAGCCCATCTTTTCGCCCATGACCCAGCCCGGGCGATCGACGACTACAACGCGGCGTTCAAGGCGCCTGTAGGCTCGGGGTCTTACACCGCAGCGAACATTCTTGCAGCCCGCAGCGTAGCTTACGAGTTGAACGGCCAGAACGAGTTCGCCATCGCAGACCTGAAACAGGCCTTGAACGAGGTTGCCATCACCACGCATGACTGGTCGATGCTGAACAACCGCTGCTACGTGGCGGCCGTCAGCGGACTGCTCGAAACGGCAGGAGAAGCCTGCGACGAATCGATCGAGCGGCACACCAGGGACATGAACGTCTATGACAGCCGTGGCCTGGTCGAGCTGAAGCAGCATGCCTGGGCACGCGCGGCAGCCGACTACACGCAATCCCTGTATTACCGCCCGAGTCTATCCTTCTCGCTCTACGGACGAAGCGTGGCCAGGCAGGCGGTGGGCGACGCAGGAGGCGCCAGGGCGGACGTGCAGGCAGCGATTGCCGCCGAGCCGCAGATCGCAGCGATCATGGCCAGGTTGGGTGTGTCGGCCCCGAGCATACCCCAGAAACGCTGAAATCGGGTCTGGGCCCGTTACGATTTCTGCCGGTTGGCGGCCAGTTGCTCGGGCGTCAGCTGAAGCCAGAAATACAGGTGGTAGCTCGGTCCGGTCACGCCCTTGGCGGTCGGCAGCTTCATCGGGATCTCCTGCCCGGTCACCTGCACGGTGTTCACGTTGGGCGGAAACACGACGTGCTGCACGTAGCGCGCGCCGTCGATCCGCTTGCCGTTGAGCAGCACGGCCATGCCGTATGGGATGTCGGCGTCCGGCGTGGTCGCGGCTGGCCCCCGGGTCGCAACCATGACGACGTGGGTGCGGGCGCCCTCCAGCCTGGTGCCCAGCGTGCCGGAGCAGGCGCCCTGCACGTCGGTGAGCCTGACGTTGAGCACGAGGTCCGAAAGGTCGTGCCCGGCTCCGCGATAGCGGGAAAGCGTGGACGCGTCCGGCAGCAGGTAGGGTTTCGGGCACTGCACGGCGGTCTCGTTGGGGTCGGCGCCGCAGGCGGACACGGCAACGGCCAATCCGATGGCCGGCAGGACGGAAAGACGCATTTCTACTCCATCGCGCCGGCCCGATGAACGGTCGGGGCGTGCGCAAACAACACGCCGCCTGCTTGCCACACGATGCCGCCTTTGCACCAGCACCCCAGCGGGGCCATATAAGCGAGGACAAGCGGGCGGCCGGCCCGCCCACCAGGGACCGGATCGCCCCATGCCAGACAGCCCGACCGACCTGATTGCCGCCCCCCTCGCCGCAACGCTGCGGCCGCTGCGCGTGGTGCTGGCCGGCCCTCGCGGCTTCTGCGCCGGGGTCGACCGAGCGATCCGGGTGGTGGAGGAGGCGCTGCGCCGCTACGGCGCGCCGGTCTATGTGCGCCACGAGATCGTGCATAACCGCACAGTGGTCGAAACCCTGGAGGCCCAGGGCGCCATCTTCGTCGAGGAGCTCGACGAGGTGCCGGAGAACGCGCACGTGGTGTTCTCGGCGCACGGCGTGCCGAAATCGGTGCCGGAGGAGGCGCAGCGCCGCAAGCTCGCCTATCTGGACGCCACCTGTCCGCTGGTCAGCAAGGTGCACCGGGAGGCCGAACGCCATTTTTCCGAGACCCGCCACATCCTGATGATCGGCCACGCAGGACACCCGGAGGTGGTCGGCACGATGGGCCAGCTCCCCGCCGGCGCGGTCACCCTGGTGCAGAACGCGTCGGAGGCCGAGACGGTAACGCCACCCGGCACCGAGAGCCTGGCCTTCATCACCCAGACGACCCTGAGCGTGGACGACACCGCCGAGATCATCGACATCCTGCGCCGCCGCTTTGCAGACATAGAGGGTCCACGGCGCGAGGACATCTGCTACGCCACCACCAACCGGCAGGCCGCGGTCAAGGCGATCGCGCAGGATTGCGACCTGCTGATCGTCATCGGCAGCCCCAACAGCAGCAACAGCCAGCGCCTGCGCGAGGTCGCCGAGCGCGCCGGCGCCGGTCGTGCGATCCTGGTGCCCAAGGTGTCGGAGATGGATTTCTCCGTCATGGCCGGCGTGCAGACCGTTGGCATCACCGCAGGCGCGTCCGCGCCCGAGACGCTGGTGCAGGAAGTGCTGGCCGAGTTGGCTGCCCGCTTCGTGCTGCAGATCGAGGAGCGCCAGGTCACGACCGAGGACGTGATCTTCAAGCTGCCCTATCCGCTGGCCTGAGCCTCACCGCTCGCGCGGCAACGGCGAGAGAGCTACCGGGACGGTCCTCTCCTCGCCGCGCGCAAGCACCAGGTCGATCGCCAGGGGCGCGTAGCCTGGCCGCGTCGCCGTCAGCCGATGACGGCCTGCGGCCACCCTGTGCTCGCCCTGCGGGAACACGAACTGGTCGTCCAGGCGCAACGTGACCCCTGGCATCTCCACGTCGAAGACGAGCGTCGCCGGCAGCGGCGCCAGCACGATGGTCACCACACGCTGCTCGTTGGCGCGCACGGCGATCCGCCGGCCGGCCGTGGTCCAGCCGTCGGCCTCGTAGCCCAGCCGGTGCGTGCCGACCGGCACCTGCAGCCGCTCGCCTGCAACGCCCGCGCGCTTGCCGTCGATGGTGATGCTGCCCGATACGCTGGGTGTGGGATAGACGATGACGGTCCCCGCTGGCCCGGGGCGCAACAGGATGGCTGCCGCGATCACCCCGATTGCGCCCACGGTGACGGGCCAGGACCGGCGGCGCCGATTCGGGCGGGGCTGGCGGGGCTGCGCCTTGCGCGCCGCCGGCTTGCTCGGCGGTGTCGCGGCAGCCTGCCTGGCGACGAACGGAACCGTCGGCACGGAGCCTGGGAGTGCGGCGGGCGGTGGCGGCGCGGGCTTTGGCGGGGCAGGAGCAGAAAAAATCATTGGGGGCGCCGTGAAACTCGGCGGCACGGCGGGCGGGGGGGCTGGCGCGGCCGTTCGCTGGGCCGCGCCGCAGAACGGGCAGAACGCCACGGCGAACCCGAACGGCCTGGCGCATGCGCGGCAGCGCAGGCCGTATGCCGGCCTGTTCTCCTGTCCGCTCATGGGCGTGCCGAGCGCGCCCGGGCCGCCGCGTCCAGGCTCGTCGCGTCAAGGATCAACGCGTCAAGGATCAACGCGTCAAGGATCAACGCGTCAAGGCTGGGACGGGCATGGGCTTGGCCGGAACCGCCGAGAATGTGGTGATGCATCTGCGCCTGGGAGGATTGTCTAGCCGGGTGATGTCTCGTCTAAAAGGACGTATGTCGAGACCCCTCTCCGCCGCGCGCCGCCCGTTCGGGGCGGCCCTGCTGCTTGCGTTCGCGACGCTGGGGTTTGCGGCACTGTCCAGCCGGTCGCGGGCGGCGCAGGCGGCGCCGCAGGAAGCCTACCTGATTCAGAACAGCGGCTGGATGGAGCCGTTCTACCTCGATCGCCGCTCGCCCTTCCTGCCGCTGCTGCGCGCGTTCATCGGCGCGTCCGTGCTGCCCGGCGCACGGGTGACGATTGCCTCGTTCAACCAGGCCGGGCAGCTCGGCGACACGCCCTCGCCGCTGCCGCTCTACGTCGGGCCACCCGACGGCCATGCGATGGGGATGGCGCTGGGCAAGCTGACTTTGCCGCGCCGCGCGGACGGTCTGTACACCGATGCGGACTATAACGGCGCGCTGTCCGATACGATCCCGCGTTTGCTGGGCGGGGCGCCAGGGGTGATCTGGATGGTCACCAACAACAAGAACTCGCGTAGCAACGACCAGCACGTCGTGCAGAACACCAGCCGCTTCAGCGCACTGCTGACGAATTCTGGCTTCATCAGCCAGATCGTTGCATACCCCGTGCGCCTTCCGGCGCAGGGGCCCACTTTCAGCGAGAGGGGGCTGGTGATCTACGGCATCGCCTATGGCGACCAGGCGGCGTCTTGGCTGCAGCAGGTGACCGGCAGCCAGGCGATGCGCCGTCTGTTCGTGGACCGCCCCGTCCGCTTGAAACCGCTGACGCTGGACCCGCTGACCCTGACGCTGACGCAGTCTGCCGACCACGGCGTGCGGCTGACGCGCGCGGGCGGCGCCATCGTGATCGACGGTCTTCCTGGCGCGTCGGAGACGCAGGTCGAGATCCCTGCCCGGCTCACCAGCAACTACTACCCGCAGGTGATCGACCGGGCGAGCCTGCGCGCGGACTGGGTGCCGGAGGGCAGCGGTCCGGCGATCCCGGCCGGAATCACTCCGCAAACGATCAGCGCTATGGGACCCGAGGAGGCGCTGGACGGCGTGCGGGTGCATCTGGACGTGCCCTCGATCCCTCGCGCGCCTGGCTTGGCCGGCCTGCTGCAGGGGGGTCGGCAGGTGCGCGGTGAGCTGCGCCTGCAGTTGACGGACGTTCACCTTGTTCTCCAGCAGGCGTTCCTGGACAAGATGCGGGATCTGTTCGGCGCCGATGCCGAGGCGGCAGGGCGGCAGGTCAGCGGCGGTGAACGGCAGAGCCAGTTGCCTGCTGCCCTGCCGGCGGTCTTCCTCGGCCACGAGGCTGTCGCTGCCGCATCGACCAGCGTGCCGGTGTTCATCAACGTCGTGTTCTCGCCCTGGCCGCTGGTGCTGCTGCTCGGCGGCGTGGCGCTCGCCCTGCTTGCGGCAGCCCTGCTGCTTCTCGCCTGCACGAGAGAGCGTATGTACGACGTGGCCGTCGGCGCCGAGACGATGAAGGTGCCGCTGCGGCCGTTCCGATCGACCACGCTGCGGTCGCGCGCCGGCACGCGGGTCGCCGTGACCGGCCGGTTGTTCGGTCAGCCGAGGGTCGTCACGATCGTATAGGGCCGCGCTCCGGAACGCGCCGGGCCTGCCAGCAGAGGACCGCATGCAGCCATCCAGAACCCACCACGCCGCGCCGGGCGCAGTGCCGGCGCCCCAGGCCCCGGCGACACCCACGCCCACGCCGGACATCGTCATCCCGCCGCCGGCGGGTTCGACGCCGCCGCCCGCCGACACGATGCCGGTGACGCAGGTGCCGGCCAGGCCCACGCCTGGCGCCGAACTGGGCGTTCCTGCGCTGTCGTCCACCCAGATCGTCGTCGTCACGGTGCTTGTGCTGATCTGGGCGGGGCTGCTGATTTTCGTCAGGCGGCTGCTGACCCAGTCGCTGGTGACGCAATTCGCCGATCTCGGCCGGGCGCGGGCTGCCGGCACCACGCTCTACCTGTTTCTGCTGGTGCTGGGCGCGACGCTGACGGTCTGTGCGTTCGGCGGCTATTGGCAGACCCTGGCCGTCACCGTTCCAGGGGCGGTGCTGAACGGTGTGATGCTGGTGTTGTTCCTGGTCAGCTACGGGTCGGCGCGATCCTCCCGCCAGCGGCGCTAGGAGATGGATGGCGAACGCTGGCAGTTCGACCACGATGGGTGGACCGAAACCTGGCACTGGGTAGCGGGCGGGTTTGACCGTGTCACGGTGGACGGGCGGGTGTACTCGGTCGCCCAGGACGATCTGACGGCGTTGCGGCCAAGAGGCGCAGAGGGCTGCGCCGTCTGCCGTGCTGCGCTGCCGAACGCGTTTTCGCATTGTCCTGCCTGCGGCGTGCCCCTGGCTGACGTTCCCGGGCCGTCCGAGCCGTGCCAGAGCGTGCCCAACGCGGGCCAGCCGCAAGCGGGACTGCCGCCGCTGTCGCTGGCTGCAGGCGTGGCACGGCGCGAGCCGGTCGGTCTGCCGGAGGTGGGAAGGCAGTTCGCCTTCGCCGTGGCGGGCGACCCTGCCCGGCTGCTTGCGCTGGACCGCGACGGCGGCTGGCTGCACGCGTTCGACCGCCGGCGGGCGCGATGGACCAGGCTGACCGGCATCGGCGAGATCCTGCTGCCGGAGAGGGGCTGGAGCATGGCGGCGAGCCAGGCCGGCCTGGTCCTGGCCAGCGCAGGACGGCTGACCGTCATCGACCTTTGCTCCGGACCGGTGCCGCGGCCGGCTGTGACGCGTCTGGGCGAAGGCGAAGTCTGCGTCGGCGCGCCTTGCATCTTGGAGAGCGAGGCGCTGGCGCTGGTCACAAGAGGCAACACGGTCCACCTGGCGCGGCGGCGCATGGTCCGCGGCGGCGAATGGGCGTTCGAGCCGGTGCAGGGGGCGCCGCCTGGCCTGGGTGCGGCCGACCTTTCAGGGGACGGTCTTTCGGCGCCAATGGCGACCGGGACGAGGGCGAGTTGGGCAGGCAAAGACGGCACGATCGTCGTGAGCCTGAGCGACGACGACACGGTCGGCAAGCCCGTCTGGCGCACATGGAGCAGCGGTTTCGCTCCCTACCTGGGGCATCGTCCCTACGTCGATCCGGACGGCAGGGTCTGGCAGCTGGGAAGCATGCCAATACCGGGCAACAAGAGGGGCATGGGGTTCGAACGCGTCAGCCTGCGCGCCCGGCCCGACCAGGAACGCATCGGGGGCTCCGTGCTGGCGGCGGGCGTGCTGGCATGCCGGCTGCTGACGCTGCGCCATCACGCCTGGGTGGAGCAGAGCCCTTACGACCGCCATCTGCCGGGCAACGACGGTGATTTCCTGGTGCCTGTCCTGGCGCTCGACCGCGAGCGCTGCGTGCTGATCGCAACCAGTGAGGGCGTGACCGAGCTGGTCAATGCCGGCCCTGGCGGCGTCGGCATGCCGATCCTGGCGGGGCTGCGGTTCTATGATGGGCGGACGCTCTCCGATTTGGGCCTGCCGGTGAGTTTGCGCACGCTGTCTCAGGTGGCGGCGTTCGTGTTCGCGGGATGGCTGTACGTCTACGACGCGCAGGAAAACGAGTGTTGGCGCTGGCATTTGCAAGCGGCAGATTGACCAGCCGCCTGTTCGACGAGGAGCGTGTGCGATGGCCGAAGATGTGCAGCCTGGCGCCGAGGCGCCGACCGAGCTGAAGCGTGTGCGCCCGACGCTGTACGTGGCGCTTGGCGGGACCGGCAAGGAGGTGCTGCTGCGGCTGCGTCGCCGCATCCTGGAGACGTTGTGGAACGGCCATCGTGTCGAGAGGCTCGACGACTTCAAGGTCGCCTCGTTCCTGTATTTCGACCTCTATCAGGGGCGCGCGGAGGAGGAGAAGCGGGTCGGCGGCGAGGCGGTGGAAGACCCGATCTCATCGCTCGTCGACCTGCCGAAGAGCGACTGCATCCAGAAGCGGCTGGAAACCGGCAAGTACCTCAACGGCAGGGAGATAGATCGCTATCCGCACATCAAGGAGTGGCTGCCGGCGGGCGACCTGCGCAGCATCCGCGCGGAGGACGGTGCGGGCCAGGTGCGCGCGCTGTCGCGCCTGTTCTTCTTCGACGACGTGGCAAACATCAACGATGTCATCAACAGCAAGGCGCGCGCGCTGCTGCACAACGTGTCCAACAGCGAAGCGCTGTTGCGGCTGGGCGTCGAGGTCGAGCCGCAGGTGCAGATAATCGTGGTCTGCTCGGTGGCGGGCGGCACCGGCTCGGGCAGCTTCATCGACATGGGCTACCTCGCAAAATCGATGCAGAACCCGCGGCCCGACCAGGTTTCGCTCTATGCCATCCTCGGCGGCGCGTTCTCCGAGCTGAACGAGAAGCGCATGCTGGCCAACAGCTACGCAGCGATGATGGAACTCGACTACTGCATGCAGGGCACGCCGTCCCCGCCCTACGTGGACAGTTGGACAGACACGATACGCAACACGGCCACCTACCCCTACGACAACGTCTATCTGGTGGACAGCCGCAACCTGGGCAGCCAGGGAACCGGCGACCGCGGACATCTGTACCGCATGATCGCCGACGTGCTGTTCGAGGATCTGCGCGATCCTCAGCTTCGCGGCAAGAAGCGCGAAGACCTGGTCAACCAGAACACCAACTACCGGCTGGAGCCGTACAGCCCGCCGATGCCGCCGGACCTGCAGGCGCTGTCGCTGGCGTTCAGCCGCGCCTATTCCGGCATCGGCCAATGCACGCTGAGCACCGACGGGCGGACCGAATTCGACATCGAGACGGCACGCGCCGCACGGCAGATGCTGACGGCGTTCTTTCGCATGCAGACCGAAGACCGCGCCAATACGCCGCATACCGGCGAACGCGACGAGTTCATGCGCAGCGCGCTCTTCCTCGACAAGGGCAGCTTCTTCCAGGATTTTCCGAGCGCGTTCACGCCGAAGCCGCCGGCCATCCCCGACTTGCCGCTGGTCGGCCGCATCCTGCAGAACAACGCGGTGGACACCGTCAGCGATCTGCGTGCCCAGCTTCGTGGCGATTTCGAGGAGATACGCGGCGCCCTGCCCAACCGGTCCGACTGGCGTGCGGCCATCGAGCAGCTTCGGGTCAAGCGCGAACGCGACATATTGGGCGACATCACGCAGCAGAACCCGTTCGGCCCCAGGCTGCTGGCCATACGGGAACAGGGCAGCCGCATCCTGGCCGATTGGAGCAAGCCCGACGGGCTGCGCCAGGCGTTCTACGCGCGCATCGACAATGCCGAGCTGGGCGGCGTCGTCTACACGATCCGGCTCATCCAGCAGATCCAGGACGAGATCGGCGTGGAGAGCGACGGGTTCATCACCAGGATGCATCGCGCGGCCGAGCAGTACGACGCGCATGCCAAGTCGCTGATCGACGGTTTCTACACCAGGGCGCTCGAAAATCTGACAAAGGCGGTGCGAAAGAACTGGCTCGGTTCGATCGATACCGATGCGATCGAGCGCACGATGCAGCAGCTCGAGAACTCCCTGTTCTACTTTCTGCATTACCGGCTGCGGTCGGCCGCCTGCCTGGAAGCGGTCAAGCTGCTGGGCAGCCTGCGTGGCTTGCTCGGCCGCTCCGAATCGGCGCCGGGCCAGCCTGGTCCGGCCGGCATTCTTGGGGAGATCGAACAGGGTGATCTTGCCGTGCAGGCGACGGTGCTGTCGATCGAGCAGGAGCTGCGCGTGCTGCGCGACAGCATACGTGGCGCCGGCCCGATGTCGCAGGTGATACGCGGCGGCAAGCTCAACGAGCCGGTCAGCGGCGACTATGCGCAGTGGGGACGGGAAGCGCTGTCGGGACAGGGCGGCTCGCGCGTCATGTTCGAGGAGCTCAAGAAGCCAGAAACCCGCGCGCGCATCGTCAACCGGCTGCGCGGCGTGGCGCGCGAACGGATGCGCGACCGGGAGAGCCGGCTGCCCACGGTGCTGCAGGCGTTGCGCGACCTCAACGATGCGGAGCGAAACACGCTGTTCGGCTCCGCCATGCTGCAGGCGCTGCCCTGGTTGAACGTCGATCCGCAGCGCATGGACCCCGGTTTCGACGGCAGCATGGTCAGCGTGTTCGTCTCCGTCGAGGACGCGGCCGAGCTGGAGCGGGAGTTCGGCGACGCGCTGCAGCGCAGGCTGCCCACCTTGTACCAAAACAAGCGCGTCAGCTTCGTGTCCTCCACCGTGCGCGGCCGCATGGTGATCTACTCCGAGCTGACCGGCCTGGCGCTGACCGGCTTGGTGCCGATGCACGACGATCTGCGCCGCGCCTACAACGACAAGAACAGCAAGGAAGAACGCTCGCCCTTGCACAACGACGCCGACCGCGCACGCTTCCGTCACCCGACGGCGATGTCGCTGCAGGAGATGGAGGCGCTTGCCGAGCGCGTGGAGCTGTTCCTGCGCGGCGTGCTGCTGGGGGTTCTGCGCCGGCGGACCGACCGCGATTACGAGCTCGACACGTCCAGCAACGACACCGAGGACTGGCTTTCGATCGGCAGCGAGCAGCAGATCTATCTGCGCGCCTTCAAATCCGACAGGCGAGCGATGCTGGAGCGCAAGCTGCGGCGTATCGAGGACTGCCTGTCCCCCCTCCAACTGGCCGCCACCGTCGCCCTGCTCGACTACACCGCCGATCACGTCTACCCGAAACGGCGGATAAGACGGGCCGACGGCAACGAGGACAGGGTGGGCGGCGTCGCCTGCGTGGCCGTGCAGCAGCTGCGGCGAGCGGTCTTGGCCAGGCTGGCGCTGCAGCGCGCGCGGCTGCCGATGCCGCCCGAGGCGCTGGTGGCGGCCCTGCTGCGAACGGTGTCCTCCTGGACAATCGAGATCCCTGGCAGCCGGGCGGACACCACGCCGCTTGAGGCCGATCCCGGCCGAGCGGAGGACAAGCGAACGATCGACTGGGAGCGGTTTGGGGACGGCGTCCTGGCCGGCCTGGTTGGGCAGCCAGCCTCGCCCACGGCGACGCAGGCGCCGCCGCCTCTGCCCGGCAGCAGCGCGCCGCCGATGCCCCGCTTCCACGTGATCATCGACGGCCAGGACAGCGGGCTGCTGGACCAGGCAGCGCTTCAGGCGCGTGCACGGGACGGCAGCCTGGCCGTGGACTCGCTGGTTTGGACGCCTGGCATGGCAGACTGGACGGCGGCTGCGATGGTTCCTGCGATCGCCACGATGCTGGCCGCACAGCCCCCTCCGCCGTTGCGCGCTGCCGATACGCCGCCACCTCTGCCGAGGATCGGGTCGGCGGCCGGCCGCCTCTGAGGCGTGAGGGCGGTGCAACCTTTCTGCGGCTCGCCCGTCGATGAGCACTCAGAGTAGATGCACGCCCCCAGGAGCAACGATGGACAGCACATCAAAACGGCTGGTCAGCGCCGGCCGTCGATCATTCTTCGCCACGTTTCTTCCTGTGGCAGTCACGTGTTTTCTGGGCGCGCTGCTGACCGACATCGTCTATTGGCAAAGCACATCGATGATCTGGGCCGATTTTTCGGTCTGGCTGATCACGGCCGGCCTCGTCATGTCGGGTGCGACGCTGGTCGGCGCCGTGGCGGACCTCGTACGCGGTGGCCGCCTGTTCGGCCCGCGCCCGGCCTGGCCCGCGTTGCTGGGCGTGGTGCTGGCCACCGTTCTATCGTTGATCAACGCGTTCGTGCACAGCCGCGATGCCTACACCTCCGTGGTGCCGACGGGGCTGATCCTGTCCGCCACGGTGGTGGTGACCCTGTTCCTGCTCGGCGTCGACTGGCGCGGCAGCGCGGCTTCGGCATCGCGCCAGGGCGGCCCTGGCCGGGCTGGCGGCCTGGCAGGCGCGATGGCCATAGCGGTGCTGGTGTTCTTCGGCGCGGTCGGCTCGGTGTTCGCGTTCTCGGGGACCGACGACACCTCGGCCGATCCGTCCAAGCAGATCGGCCATGATCCTGTCTTGCCGGGGGCGCATAACTACCTGCTGCCGCCGATGCACATCGCACCGGTGGCCCGGTGGACGAAGGGCGAGACGCCGAGCGTGCCGGCCGGGCTGACAGTGGAGGCGCTTGCGACCGACCTGAAGCACCCACGGTCTATCTACGTGCTGCCGAACGGCGACGTCCTGATTGCCGAGACGAGCGGCCCGGCGCAGCCGGTGAGCCGGCCCAAGGATCTCGTCATGGGGTGGGTTCAGGGCTATGCCGGCGCCCGCGAAAAAGGCGCCAACCGGATTACGCTGGTGCGCGCAGCGACCGCGACCGCGCCCGCGCAGCGCACCGTGTTCCTCGATCACCTCAACTCCCCCTTCGGCATGGCTCTCGTCGGGCACGACTTCTACGTCGCCAACACCGACGCGGTCGTTCGCTACCCCTACGAGGACGGGCAGACGAACATCAGCGCGCCGGGGACGATCCTGACGATTCTGCCGGGCGGGCCAATCAACCACCACTGGACGAAGAGCATGGTCGCGAGCCAGGATGGCACGAAGCTCTATGTGGGCGTGGGCTCCAACAGCAACATCACCGAGAACGGGATCGGCGCCGAGCTGGGCCGGGCCGACGTGCTCGAGATCGACCGCGCGTCAGGAGCGTCGCGCATCTATGGCGCCGGCCTGCGCAACCCGACCGGGCTGGGCTGGGAACCGCAGAGCGGACGCCTGTGGGCCATCGTCAACGAGCGCGACGAACTCGGCCCGAACCTGGTGCCGGATTATCTGACGTCAGTGCAGGATGGCGGCTTTTACGGATGGCCCTACAGCTATTACGGCCAGCACGTCGATGCGCGCGTGCAGCCGCAGCGCCCTGACCTGGTGGCGCGCGCGATCGTGCCGGATTACGCGCTCGGCTCCCACATGGCGCCGCTCGGGCTTGCGTTCTACACGGGCAGCAGCCTTGCCGCTTACCGAGGCGGCGCGTTCGTGGGCGAGCACGGCAGCTGGGATCGCGCGCCGTTCAACGGCTACAAGGTCGTGTTCGTCCCGTTCAGCAACGGCCGCCCGAACGGACCGCCACAGGACGTGGTAACCGGGTTCTTGACGGCCGATGGCCGCGCGCGCGGCCGGCCCGTAGGCTTGGCTGTGGATGCGAGCGGCGCGCTGCTGGTGGCCGATGACCTGGGCAACACGGTATGGCGGATATCCTCGCAGCATTGAAGGCGGAGCGACCAGCCAGGTGCAGCCTGCAAAGTCCTTGCGTAACGTAGGCCAAGGACTTGGCAACGCCGCGCCTGCCAACAGGGCGTCGTCAAGGGCATGATCGCTTCAGGTTGATCTTCAACCACTATGAAAATGCTCGCCAACCCAACGAGCTAGCTGTCGTCACTAGGGACGTTGTCCCTCTTTGCTGTCGCAGCATGCTTGCCCCGGCGTCTCGCCCCCAAAATCGAACCCTGCGGGGCGCCGGCGGGGGTCTTGACCGCGAGCCACCCCGACAAACGAGGTTTGCCATCGAACAAGCACGAGAAGCGGTCGACGTGCTGCACGCCACGGCTTAGCCTCGATGTCAGCACTCCATGTCGTCTGTCGGGCCGGGTCAAGACCGCTAAAGGCGCCCGAAGGGTCAAGTCTTGAAGCGGCCCGGAAGACGACAGACACTCACGGATCGTGGCAGCCCAGATCAGGTTAGGCGTGGGCGCGCGACTCTGACGTGCGCATCGCCATGCCGACGCTGCGGTCGGCAGCGGGCTGAATCAGGCTCATGCCCGCCACTGTTTTCTCTACGGCATTGAAAAGTCGAGCAAGGGCGGCATTTTGGCGCGGCCTGACCGAATCGAGGTCGATGACATCGCCGCGCCGTGCCTCCGAACTCGCAGAGCGCGTTACGCATTCCGCAACGTACCACTCCACAAGCGCATCCTCTAATACCGAGTCCATTTTGGTGCCTCCGTTACGATCGTATTAAGGCGCAAGTGGTCAGATCACGCAAGCGTGATTTCACGAAAATGTGAATATTCTTTCCGGAATGCAACCCTGAGGCGAAAACGCTCGCCTTGCGGGGGCGGCGGCTGGCTGACACGAGCGCCTGCGGCCTATGGAAGCGCCCGTCTGCCCAATCGGGCCGTTCGCCCGCCCGGCTCGACGCCCTCGCGCCTCGGCCTGGTCCATAGCGTCTTCTTGCGGCGTGCATCCTTGTTCTCCGGATCGAGCCGGAGGACCGCTTCGAGATGGTCCAAGGCTTCCGCCGTTCGGCCGTCGGCCATCGTCAGCTCGGCCATCCGCAAGCGCGCCGTCACGTTGTTTGGCGCGTTGCGAAGCGCCAGCCGGGCCATGTCCCGCATGCCTGCCTGATCGTCCAATCGGCTGAACAACCTGAACTGCGCCATGGCATGATGAGCCTCTCTCTCGCACTGCGTCTGCGCGATCCGGAAGATGACGTCGATGCAGGCGTCGAGCTGTTCCTCCTGTGTGGGCGGCGACGGGTCGGCCGCATCCGCATGGCTGCTGCTGAAGAGTTCAGCACGGTCCGGGAAGTAGAGCGATCGAACCTCTTCGTTGGACGCCTCGAACAGGTTCACGAACGCCTGGGCGACGGAGGATGGGGGCCGCCAACCGGCACCCTGACACCGGGACTCAACGGCCTGGGTTACCACCCTCCATTCCGGCAACGTGTTAAGGTGTGCCTTCGACTTTTTGGCGAAGCGCCGGATTGCCCGGGCCAACAGGTCCTGGCCGGTCAGGTTCAGGCTTTGATTGCTGGTGAACTGCTCGCTGGGGCCGAGCTCGACTCCCACGGCCTGCAGAAAATCATCGACGACGTTTCTGTTCAGCAGGTTCTCTCGCGCAAAGATGCGGGGTTTGACCGCGGCCTGCCCGAACACCCTGGCGTATCGTGAGAGCAGGGTCTGATAATCGAGCCCTCTTACACCGTCGGCCGACTGGGGCAGGCCTTCGTTGGGGATCACGCCCGACTTGAGGATTTCGTTGTACCCGCTCGTGACGTGCTGATCCTGGCGCCTGAGATAGGCGATGATCGTGATGCGCGAGAAATACGGCTGCAGCAACGCCGCCAGGCGCTTCACTTCGTCGTCGTGCTGCAGCCAGTTTGACAGGTGTTCGCTGCTGATCACGCAGCTCTTGACCCAACTCGGAAGGGACTCCAGTTCCTGAGTGAATTCGCGCCGGAAGCGTTCCAGCCGCGTCTTGGGCGCGACGCTGCCCCACATCGGATGCCCCGGCCTAGGAGCCAAGGAAAGGTCGTCGAGGACGGAGGCTGGAAGAAGCGAATGCGACGCTTTGGCTGGCCTGTTCTGCAGGTAGACGCCGACCTGCTCGAGTTCGCGACGGCGGTTCGACAGGGTCGTCTGGATGGCCGTCGAGCCGGTCTTGGTCGTACCGATATGAAGGTAGAGCTCTGGCTTCATAAGACGCCTACGAAGAGCCTATCAGAGGACTGGCAAGCAAGCGTTCGGCGACGGCGGCAGGGTTGAGCTTGGACCGAACGGTGGCTTCCCCAAGCTTGCCGATGGCGCGCGCGTGATCCCGGTCGCTCAACACTCTCCTGAAAAGGTCGGCGGCATCACTGATGTTGGGCTCCCCCCAGACCGAGCCGCGTTGGAACGGGCCGTCGGCTTCCTTGACCAGCGTCTCCACGCAGGGAACCAGGAAGCTGTTGTCGGCATCCATGTATTCGAGGTTGCCGGAATATCCCGATGCGATCACCGGCACGCCGTACCACATCGCTTCGGCCATGGTGTAGCCGAAGCCCTCCGACCGGTGCAGCGAGACGTAACAGTCCGAATACGCGACCAGCGACAGCAGGGCGGACCTCGACAACGTTCGTCCGTCGAAGATGATGTTCAAACCCGAGAGACGAGCCGCGTGGCGCAGCGCCTGTATGCGCGCCGCATGCTCGATGCGCTCCAGGTTGCCGACCTTCAAGTAGAGTTCCACCTCGGCTGATTGCGGGGTTCCGGCAAACGCCTGGATGAACGCTGCAAGCACGCCCTCGGGATTCTTGCGCTCCATGGAGCTGTTCGCGTCGAAGACGAAGGTGAACCGGAAGCGGTCATCCTCCCGGTCGGACGGGCCGATGTTGACGTCGTGGGCGGAAATCACGTTGGGCACGACACGAACCTTGTCCCCGAACAACTTCTGGAACGGCAAGGCGGCGAACTCCGAAATGACCCAGATCTCGTCGTAGCGGTCGTAGACGTCGCGCCAGCACGCGTTCCAGTCGCGCTGCTCCCATGCCAGGTGGATGATGTTGGCCCGCCCTGCCATGTAGTCTCTCGGCAAGATACCGAAGAAGTCTTCGGACTGGTGAGGGTAGGAGACGATGACGTTGCAGGTGGCCGCGTAGTCGAAGTTGTGAAACAGCTGGTGAAGCCTGATGCCGGCTGTGACACTCCCGGTGCAGAGCGGAATGCGCCGGACGCTGGCTACGTGCTGGGTGGCGTTTGCCAGGCCCCTGGTAGATTCCCCCACGCCTGTATCGGCGTGGAAGAAGCCGAAAACATTGACATGCTTGCGCGCGTCGCTGAGCGGCGGAGGAGGAACCTCGGTCGTCGGCGCGCTCTGGATGAACCGCGCCCGCGCCGCAGCGTAGGCGGTCGCGACGACGTGCACCGCATCCCTCGTCTTGTCGTTGGAACGCAGGAAACCGCCGACCGTCTTGTTCACCGGCCTGTCGAGCACGGTCTTCTGCTTGACCTCCTCCTCCAGGTAACTTGAAAAGTCGTCGAAATAGGTCGCGTGCAACCGGCAGCCATGAACCGCCCAAGGCGTGTCGCGGCTCGCTTCGGGCAGCATGGCCATCTTGTTGGATCCGATGCGGGAGCTGATGGGCAGCCGGCGGATCGCCGGAAGTTCCAAGTAGAAGGGAACCAGCACAGCCCTTTCGTGACGGTGAAGGAACATGAGGACCTCCACGTCTGCGAGGTCGTATTCCAGGCCTTCTCCCGCCCCTCTGATCAGCTCTCGTATCAGGTCCGAGGGGGAGTCGATGAGCAGCTGCCGATGGGCCAAATCGCCCAGGTCTTCGCGTCGCGCGCAGAAGGAAAACAGCCGCGCCAGGCAGATGTTCCAGATGCGGTCCTGGTAGGCCTCAAGTGAGTCCTCGGGCAGGTTATGGTCTTCCATTCCGTGCTCGGTGAGCCATGCCATGAAAGGTTGATGCGACGCTCCAAACACGTAAGGATAGGCGGCTTGCAGGTCCGGCCTGGTCTCCCAAACGGCGAGGATGGCCGAGAGCGGCGTCGAGAACGGCAGTTCACAACCGCCTCCCATCAACGTCGATGCAAGATCGGCCCTGCCGAAGGACCGCAACGTATCTGCCGCCTCCCGTCGGTTGGCGCCGAGGAACCTCATCGGTGCCCCCATGGTCTTGAGCGTCTGGTCGACGTCCCTGGAGAAGCCAACCAAGGCGTCCGACAGGAGTATCTGCCTGAACCCGCTGACGATTTCGTGGATGTCATACTCCCGTCCGGCATTCTCCAAGAACCAGGTCCAGTATCGATGCGAATGCAACGCCGCAGTGTGGGCGTTGGCAAAGCCGGTGCGCAGGTCGGGCCGTGCCTCGTAGATCTCTGCGGCCAGCAAAGGCAGCAAGGAGCCTGTCGCGGGAAGCGGCGTCATCAGGAACGCGCAGAGGCGGTCTGCACCGGCCACCGATTGCGAGTTGAACTTCGGTATGTAGGACTCGTACTTCTTCAGTATCTCGCGGACGTATTTGTTCAGCCTTACCCCGTTAGCCAGACGGTCGAAGCGATAGGACAACATCGACTGGGAAATGTAGTCGCAACTGAACAGCTGCTCGCTGTACCAGGCAAGTATGTCTGCAACTGCCGGCATGTTGTAGACGACGTAGCGGCCGTCGTGACGCGAGAGCGCCAGAGTATCCCGCGGGTTGTAGCCGCTGAAGTGAAAAAAGACGAGCGGGCGGCCGTCAACCGTCCAGCCCTGTCCTTGGCCGTCGAGCGCTGTTGACCGAAGACCGCGTTCGTGCAGGTTCCAGTACGCCACGTTGTAGGCGCGGTCCTTCAGCATGCAAAACCTGTCCACCATGACAGAAGCCCAATTGAAGAACTGCTGGTCGGTCTGCCCGCCCGCCCTTTCGTAGAAGGTTCCAGGAGCGAGGTTGGCTTGCTCCCAAAATTCAAGGAAGGCTGAGCAGTTCGCGGGCCGTATGGCGAAACACCCGGCATTTATCAAACCGGAGTTGAATATGTCGGCCGTGCTCGGGTGAACCCAGTAACGTTCGGGCTTGTCGAACGGCGCGTAGGTGTGTGGGATGGCCACCACGTCGTTCGTTTCGAGTGCCGCCAGCAGCGCATCCACCCTGGCGAACAAGGCAATATCGGTGTCGAAATACAGCAAGCGCTCGGCACCGCGGCCGAGATACGTGATGTAGGCCGGCTTGATGCTGTTCGAAAACTGCGTGGCGTCGAACTTGGCAGCATACCAGTAGGCATCGTAGAGACCGAGATCGGGGATCAGGTCGATCGTTACGTCCGGCAGGCTAGCCCGGTCACACTCCTCGCCATCCACCAGCAGAAGATGAACCGGGATTTCGGGATGGAACTTGGAAAACGTGTTTGCAAGCACGCGCGCAAACGGCAGGTAGTTTCGTGTCGCCACCATCGCCATAACGATAGGCTGGATTTCCCTCGGGCGTTCAGCGGCAACGATGTCGTCGTCGAGATACGCATGGAGTGGTACGCGCCGATTCCACGGCATGTCTAGGCTGGCCAGGTACTCAAACCGCGGCGACTCTCCTGGCACTCCTCACACCTCGTTCTGCACTGCAGTATGAACCGTATGGGAATGCCGGCCACACCACAAGATCTTTAGTCTTACAATATAGTTTAATCATGCCGGCCGCGTACTCGCCGCCAACTATTGTGAACCTGTCAATCGAGTTGCGGCTTCTCTGAGAAACTCTCGAGAAAGACGTTGCAATATCTCGTTATGAAGGCGAAATCCTCTCTGAAATGACCCTGTATCCAATCGAGTTCTTCAGGCGTCAGGTCGGAACGACGCAGCTTTCCAGAACTCATGTTGAGGGACTTCATGCCGGCCAGGCGGTCGCGCCCGATCCGGTCCATGATGATGTCCAGGCCTTCCGACAGTCTTTCATAGGTGATGATGTAGTTGGCGCCTATCTTTCCGGTGCTGTCCACGAAGCGTCGGTACTGCGGAATGACCTGGGACGCGTTGTTGGGCACCCAGCGCTGCAGGAAATCGGCAAACGTCATGTCGCCGGTGTAGAGGCGCGGCGCGGTCTCCATGAAATGGGCGCTGTTATGGGAGTTGTACAAGCTCAGCATGAAGTCGTAGGGATCCCGCACGACCCCGAATATGAGAAACTGCCGAACGTCCTGCTCGGCGAACAGCCAGCCGAAATTCGCCATCATCTGCACGACCGTCATGTGCTTGCCGAAACGCGATTCGATCAGGCAGATTTCCGACCTGGGTCGCAGAGCGGCCTCGATGGATGTTGAGGCTGTCTTCAGAGTCGCCAAGAAGATGAAGTTCTGTCTGAGGTTTATGATCACCTTGGGCGTCCTGGTCCATGATGGTTATCGTGCGTCCGGCAGCGTCTCTCGTCGCATGCCCGGGCGTCATACGTCGCGTTGCTGCAATCGGGCGAGCAGAAAGTCGCGGAACACCGACACGCGCTTGGAATTCCGCAGCTCCTCCGGGTAGACGAAGAAGCAATCGACTTTCGGCCGCGGCGCCTTTGGCAGGATACGCACCAGCCCTTCCAGATCGGCGGCCATCCAGCCTGGAAGCGCGCCGATGCCGAGGCCGGCACGGATCACCTGCGCCATGCTGGCCAGGTTGTTGACTTCCAGCACCGCGCGGCGCGGTTCGCCCGGCCGGCGCCCTGCCTGAGCCAGCCAGTTGATGTCGGCGACCGGCGGATGATAGTCGCCGAACAGGATCAGCTTGTGCCGGTCCAGCTCCTCTAGCGCCGACGGCGTGCCGGCGCGGGCGAGGTAGTCGGCCGAGGCGCAGATGTGCCATTCGATCTCGAACAGGTGGCGCTGTATCAGGTCCGGCTGCTTGGGTGGATGCATGCGGATCGCAACGTCGGCCTCCCGCATGGCCAGATCGAGGTCCCCATCATCGAGTATCAGGTTCACCGTCACGTCCTGATGCAGCTCCAAGAACTGCAGCAGGCGAGGTGCCAACCAGTTGCTGCCGAACCCCACCGTGGTGGTGATCTTCAGCCGCCCTGCCGGTTTGTCGCGGCTTTCGGTCAGCAACGCCTCGGTCATTGCGAGCTTGGCGAAAACCTCCCGCACCGTCTGGTTCAGGCTTTCGCCCTGCTCGGTCAGGATCAGTCCACGGGCGTGGCGATGGAACAGCGGCACCGCAAGCGCCTCCTCCAGCGCCGAGATCTGGCGGCTGACGGCCGACTGGCTCAGGTTCAACGTGTCACCGGCATGAGTGAAGCTGCCCGCCTCGGCAACGGCGTGAAACACCCGCAGCTTGTCCCAATCCATGGCGGCTCCCGGCCTTCAACGTCGGGGCAGCCCCGCAAGGTCAGGCGTCTATCAACGCTCGACTCGGGGCGACCTCCGTCAGCCACCTTTCAGCTTCCAGGGCCGCCATGCAACCTGTTCCAGCCGCCGTCACCGCCTGGCGGAATATCTTGTCCTGCACGTCGCCGGCAGCGAACACGCCTTCCACGTTGGTCTGGGTGCTGCCTGGCGTGGTGACGACGTAGCCCTCGCCGTCCAGTGCCACCTGGCCGCGGAACACAGTCGTATTGGGCGTGTGCCCGATCGCAACGAACATGCCGTCCACATCGAGCGTGCGTTCGGCGCCGGTTTGACGGTCGCTGAGGCGCAGGCCTGTGACGACGGGGGGCGTGCCGCCGCCCAACACCTCTTCAACGACCGTGTTCCAGACCACGCTCACCTTGGGGTGCTCGAACAGCCGGCGCTGCAGTATCTTCTCCGCCCGCAGGCTGTCGCGCCGGTGGATCAGCGTCACGTGCTCGGCATGGTGAGTGAGATACAACGCCTCCTCGACTGCGGTGTTGCCGCCGCCGACCACGGCCACGCGCTTGCCACGGTAGAAGAAGCCGTCGCAGGTGGCGCAGGCGGAGACGCCGGCTCCCTGGTAGGCTTTCTCCGAGGGCAGACCGAGCCATCGTGCCTGGGCACCGGTTGCGATCACCACGGAGTCCGCCAGGTAGATGTCGCCCGAGTCGCCCACGCAACGGAACGGTCGACGGGAGAAATCGACCTCCATGATCAGGTCCTGAGCGATCTGGGTGCCGACGTGCTCGGCCTGCGCCTGCATCTGCTCCATCAGCCAGGGGCCCTGGATGGAGGCGGCGAAACCCGGGTAATTCTCCACGTCGGTGGTGATCATCAGCTGGCCCCCTGGCTGCAACCCGGCCACCAGCATCGGGGCCAGGTTGCCGCGGGCGGCATAGATGGCCGCGGTGTAGCCGGCCGGACCGGCGCCGATGACCAGAAGGCTTGTGCGGTGGGTGTGGGGCATGGCCTGGTTCTCGAGCTCTCCTGACCATCGATATCGGATGGCAGACTGGTGCTGGCAAGCGGCATCCAGCCTGCCACGGGCCGGCAAACCCCTGTATGGTGCCCGCAACGACGTGGGCGCGACGACATGAGGGCCGATGGCACCGAACTACCCGAAATCGACGCGATCGACCGGCGCATCCTGTCGGAGTTGCAGGAGGATGGGCGAATGACGAACGTGGAACTCGCCCGGCGCGCCGGCATCAGCGCCCCACCCTGCCTGCGCCGGGTCAGACGGCTGGAGGAGTCAGGGATCATTCGCGGCTACCATGCCGACACGGACCCGCAGCGCCTGGGGTGGGAGGTGGTGTTCTTCGTGATCGTGGGGCTGGAGAGCCAGAAGGAGGCAGCGCTGGCGGCGTTCGAGGCGATGGTGGGTTCCTGGCCGGAGGTGCGGGAATGCCACATGATCAGGGGTGGCGGCGATTTCCTGCTGCGGCTGGTGGCCCAGGGAACGGTGCAGGAGAACGAGCTGACGTCTCGGCTGACGGAGGCGCCGGGGGTGGCGCGGATACAGACCTTGCAGACCATACGGACGAGCAGGAACTTGGCTGGGGTGCCTATCGAGTAGGTGGAGAAAGGCGTTCGTCCTTGAAAGAAAGAACCAACGAATTTTTGACTGTTGGCCGGGGCTTTGCGGTTGGGCTAGCGTCGGGGCCATGAACGCGATTACTGGCAGCGTCTGGACGAGCGACTCGGTCCGCTGTTTGCTCGAGCTGCCTTTCACCGAACTGGTGTTTCGCGCCGCATCCGTGCACCGCGCCCGGTTCGATCCGACGCGCGTCCAGATCAGCACGCTGCTGTCGATCAAGACGGGAGGCTGCCCGGAGGACTGCGCCTACTGTCCGCAGAGCGCGGCCTTCGAGACGGGGGTGCCCGCCTCCAAGCTGATGGACCTGGGCTCGGTGCTGGCCGAGGCGCGCGCGGCCCGCGATGCGGGGGCGACGCGCTTCTGCATGGGCGCTGCGTGGCGGTCGCCCAAGGACCGCGACCTGGACGCTGTGTGCGCCATGGTCGAAGGTGTGCGCTCGCTGGGGTTGGAGAGCTGCGTCACGCTCGGCATGCTGACCGGCGCACAGGCCGGCCGGCTGAGCGAGGCCGGCCTGGACTACTACAACCACAACCTCGACACTTCGCCAGAGCATTACGGCGAGATCATCACCACACGCGTCTATCAGGACAGGCTGGACACGCTGGCCCATGTGCGCGAGGCCGGCATCAAGGTCTGCTGCGGCGGCATCGTCGGGCTCGGTGAGGACGAGGCCGACCGGGCCGGGCTGATCGCCGCCCTGGCCAGCCTGCCGACACCGCCGGAAAGCGTGCCGATCAACGCGCTGGTCCGGGTAGCGGGAACGAAACTGGCCGAAGCGGCGCCTGTCGACGCGCTTGACTTCGTTCGGGTCATCGCCGCTGCCAGGATCACCATGCCTGGTTCCTATGTGCGCCTGTCGGCCGGGCGCGAGCAGATGACCGACGAGGCGCAGGCGCTGTGCTTCCTGGCCGGTGCGAACTCGATCTTCTTCGGGTCGCGCCTGCTGGTCACCTCGAATCCCGCGGCGGAGAGGGACCGCAGGCTGCTCGAGCGGCTGGGCATGGCAGCGGAGGCGTAGTGGCCGGCCAGGACGCGTGGGGGTCGGCCGTTGCCATCCCTGCCCTCGCCCAATTCTCTCCCGCGAGAAGCGCGCGGTCGACGGGGGTGGGCGACCACCTCTGGCGTCCCTACACGCAGATGCAGACGGGGCCCGAACCGCTGCGAGCGTCGAGCACGGACGGGTGCACCATCACGCTGGAGGACGGGCGACGTCTGACCGATGGCGTGGCGTCCTGGTGGACCGCCTGCCACGGCTACAACCACCCTCACATCCGCGCCGCCGTCTCCGACCAGCTGGCGCGCATGCCCCACGTGATGTTCGGCGGGCTGACCCACGAGCCGGCCGAGCGGCTGGCCGCGCGGCTGGCGGCCCTGCTCCCTGGCGACCTCGACCACGTCTTCTTCGCCGATAGCGGTTCGGTGGCAGTCGAGGTGGCGATGAAGATGGCCGCCCAGTACTGGCTGAACCGCGGCGTGCGGAGCCGGCGGCGCTTTATGGCGTTTCAGGGCGGCTATCACGGCGACACCTTCGCAACCATGGCGGTGTGCGATCCCGAAGAAGGGATGCATGCGCTGTATCGCGGGCTGCTGGCCGAGCACGCCATCCTGGCCCTGCCGCGCGACGAGCAGTCCATCGCCGCCTTCGATGGCTACCTGGACCGGCACGCGCATGGGCTGGCCGGCATCCTCGTCGAGCCGCTGGTTCAGGCGGCGGGCGGCATGGTCTTCCACGATGCGTCCGTGCTGAAGCACCTCCGCAGGGCTGCCGACGCGCATGGGCTGCCGTTGATCTTCGACGAGATCTTCACTGGCTTCGGCCGCACGGGAACGATGTTCGCCTGCGAGGCCGCAGGCGTGGTGCCGGACGTCATCACGCTGTCCAAGGCGCTGACCGGCGGCACGATGGCGCTGTCGGCCGCGGTGGCACGCACCCATATCTTCGAGGCGTTTCTGTCGAACGACCCCAGTCACGCGCTCATGCACGGGCCCACCTACATGGCCAATCCGCTTGCCTGCGCGGCGGCCAACGCATCGCTCGACCTGTTTGAGGCCGAACCGCGGCTGGGGCAGGTGGCGTCCATCGGCGCACACATGGCGCTCGGGCTGGAGCCATGCCGGGACCTGCCCGGCGTGCGGGACGTCCGCGTGTTGGGGGCGGTCGGCGTGGTCGAGCTTGCACGGATCGCCGACGTCAACGCCATCAAGGCGGCGTTCGTGGCCCGCGGGGTATGGGTGCGGCCGTTCCGGAGCATCGTCTATCTCACGCCCGCCTTCACGGTCAGCGAGGGCGAGCTGACCCGCCTGACGGACACGGTCGTCGATGTGCTAAGCTCTGCTGCATGAACGTCATCGAGCAGAACCGAGACAACTACCTCAAACGGTCGCGCAGCCCTGGCAGGATCGCGGTGATCGTGGGCGGGGTGGTGGTGTTCCACGTTGTGGTGATTACCGCTGTGGCGAGCTGGCATGGCTGGACGCCAAAGCCAGGGGAGGGTTTGGTCAGGGTCAACATCGTCGCCGAAAGGGCCGCCGTCGCGCCGGGCAGAGGGCACGCCCCAGTCGCGCCGCAATGATCCAGGAAACTGGGCCAGAGTGGACGCTCGGCGGATTTCATGCGATCCAGACAAAGGACGCGGGTGTGGTGGAACTGGTAGACGCGCCGGACTCAAAATTCGGTTCCGCAAGGAGTGTCGGTTCGATTCCGACCACCCGCACCATCCTTCTGTCCGCTGTGAACTGACGGCCGAATACAGGGTTTACCCCTGCTACGCACTTCGCTATACGGCTGCACCTCTGATCCCGAATAGCTCAGTTGGTAGAGCAAGCGACTGTTAATCGCTTTGTCGTAGGTTCGAGTCCTACTTCGGGAGCCACCTATCTATTCTAGAACGTTGTAAATGCTTGGTTTTCCGGATGGAGCCTAAGTCTTGCTACAGATAACGATACGTTCGGCTTGTGTCCTGTCTGTCGTGCTAACAGCAGGGTCGCTCGGGGGCTGTATCGTCGAAACTCCTCCTGCGCCAGCATCCTATGCTGCGCCGGCACCATATGCTGCTCCTGCCTACGCTGGCCCTGCCTATGCTGGCCCTGCCGAATATGCTCCGCCGGCTGGCGTGGTGTACGTTCGGCCAGCCTACGCCAGCCCTGGCGTCGGTTACATCTGGCGATATCATCGGCGGTATGGCTGGGGCTGGTGGCATCCACGGTACGGCTGGCATCGACGCTGGGCAGGCTACTAACGACGTTAAACGAGGGCTTGTTCTTGTCCCGTTCTCCTGCTTTTCTCCTGGTATGCCCGATCCAGACGAGAAGCTGCTTCCCTCCGATCCCGCCGACGTAGCCTTCGCGATCCGACACGCGCTGCTGTTCGATAAGCGAAGGCGGTTCGACGCGAGCCGCGGGGCCATGGCGGACATCACCGCCGCGCATCTGCTGGAGGCGCTTCGGCAATCGGGCTTTGTGGTGATGAAGCGGCCGGTCAAGCATCCGTTGAACCACTGGCCGACCGCGCCGAGAGGCGAGTGATGGGCATGTCGCTGCTGCCGCCGCTTCCCGAACCCGTGGCTTTCGAGGAGGTTGCGGCCGTCCTCGACCGGGCGGCCCTGACCGCCGGCGGTGGACCGCCTCGCCTGATACCGTTTGCAGGGTGGCACCTCGCCAACGCGCTCGGCCAGGCGGGCTTCCATGTGGTCCGGGCACCGACGGCCGGCCCCCAGCTGACGCTATAACCGGCGGCCCTGGAGCGCATGCCTCTACGCGGGGGGCCGGTCACAAAGCTGGCGCGAAAGCTTGCTCCCCGAGCGCGCGAAAACCCGGCATCGGTCCTCCTAACAAACGGACGCAAGCTTGCCCATCTATCCAATGATTTGATAGGAGTTGACGCACTCCGGTCGTCTTGAAGGGAAGTCTATGATAGTTCGACGGTTGCAGAAGGATCACCGGCCCGCGCAACCGCATCAAGTCTTCCTTAATGGAATTCGGCTTACCTCGCGGCCGGTAGGTTATGGGGACAGCAGGTTCTGTGGCTGATAAACGGTGGCGAGCGGAGTCATTTCGGGCGAGCGTTGCAAGTGTCAGCTTCACCCCAACGCCCATTTTCAGAGACCTCGTTGGACGTCTTCCGGACGAGACGACTACACGCCCGTCACAAAATATGATGCAAGAAATAGGTTCAGTTAACGACAGTCGTTTGACGGTTGCACAAACGGCCCACCAGCTAGACATGATCATGTCAGACAAACCGGAGGCAAACCTCTCAGATCCGAACCGTCCTGACTACCGACCCTTCTTTTGGGTGGGAGACGTCAAGCCTGCGGTTCAAGAGTTCATGCAACTAATCGAGCGTCTAGTGAAGTTGAAACCGGCGACTTCTCAAGTCACTATTGCTTTTGCCGGCATAGTCGAAGCAGGGTCGGAGGCTGACGCCGTTGACGTCGTAAACTCAACGCGACCTGGCCTCGGACTTGACCCGAACGCTGACCACGACATATCATTCCAGGTTCGTTCTGATATTCCAACGGTCTTGGACCGTGCAATGTATGTCATTCGGAAATATCAGACACTTGCGGGTTTTTCGCCTCATCAACTCTTAGTGGTCCCGTTTGGATCGCAGATTCTTGGACAACAGCGGTATGCAGCTAGGATCGAAGTAGAAACAGCGTTTCTATCAACATCTGGGGTTGCTTTGTCAGCTGAGTCAATAACCCAATTCTTGGGGCAGATACGACCCACTATTTCATCGACTATTTTCGGGCGTGGTGATGTGTTGTGAACATGAGGCCGTCTACAAACAGCATGGCGCAGGATTTGCTCACCCCCAACGGTGGGATCCCGTCCAACAACCCGTCGCTAGATGATAATGATCTCCGGCCTGTCACGAATAGCAAGGTAGGTTATTGGAAACAACTTGCTTCAAGCGCGCCTGTAAACTCGGTTCTAAGACAGCGTGGCATACTAAGCTTCTGCTTCTCACACGAAAAACACCTAAGCATAAATGACAGGCTTGATTTCGGTCTAATGCAAGACGGGCATCTAGCTTCGACTCAGTCGCCAAATCATCCTTCTTGGAAGCAGGCATATCTTCGCCTTTTTGACACCTACGTTCGGCAGGCTCAAAAGGCAAGCCGTCTCATCCATGAGGTGGTGTCCGTGCGACGAGACGTTGGCGACGAAAAGTCGGTTGACGGAAGTGACCAGCTGTCGTTTGCCCTCGAGTTACTTGGGTCGCCGGGTTTGCTTTCAGCCGCTGAGTACATTGACCGTAATAGCGCCGATTTAGAAGGCATGCAGATCGTGTCGATGTCCATAGCTCACGTCAACGATCCGGAAACTGAGAAACTGCGGGCCGAAATATTGTCAGAATGTCTCAGATCAGATTCCGCTAGGGTTCGGTTTGTTGCGGCAGAGTCGCTGGGTGAGATGGGCGGGAACACTGCACAAGCTCGTTTGTTGCGGTTGTGCGAGGAAGATTTTGATCGCGACGTTCGAAGCGTAGCAGCAGCGTATGTGAAGTAGGGTTGTCTCGTGACGGTTCTTGCCCGCGTGATCGATGCCAAATATTGGGTCGACATTAAGCCCGATTCAGAACCAGAAAACTTTCCGGTCTATCCTCTTCGAGATTTGACCGACATAAAAGGCGTGTCTTTTTGGGAAATCGACTCCGTTGACAGCGAAGAACTCGAACGTGTTGTAGCCGCAATTTTTGCAACCAATCCAGAAAGCAAAACGGACTTCATTAGCTATGACTTTCGCTTTGCTCGCCCGGCGGTTGTACATGATCTTGGCATCGAGATCAAAAATACTGCCGGGAAAAGTATCGATCAGGAATTTGGGAGCCGCCATCGTGATCTTACGATTGACACTTTCGGTAAAGCGATTGGCTTAGCCCGGGAGATGCTTGTGGAAACCAACAAGAGGATACCATCGTCAGCGGTGCAAAAATGCTTTACGAAAGCTCTTCAGGCAAACTATTTTTCCCTTGATAAATTCAACAAATTATTTCCTGCTCTTGTGAAGTACAACATCCTCTCCGTTCCTGCTGTAATCAACTAGTGAATGTTCGCTCGCCCGCATCATCGTAGGTGGCGGCCGTCTTCGATACGCGAAAGGCGGCATTGCTTCCGCCAGCACCCGAGCAGCGCGCCACTCCCCCGGCACCGGCTTAGGTCTGGCAGCCGCAGCCTGAACCGCCGATCCGCTCATCACGTTTGCAGGCTACGCGCAGCCGCTGGTAAACGATGGGATCGCTGGATTGATCGTTGAACCAAGTTCGGCATCCTGAGCGTGCACGCTCAATCCAACCGTCAAGAATACGGCTTCTGCAACGACGATCGCCCATGTGCGCATTACGGCCACTGATACTAACCGCAAGGATCCAGCGTCGCCAGGACAGCGGCAAAGTTCACCGCATTCCTCCGCCTCGGTCGGGGTGGCTGGCGTCGCGCCCGCCGCAGGGTCAAACTCCCGCGCCGTCAGGCCCTCAATCTCAGATCCCACCAGCTACGCGTCCACATCGGCTGCCGCCTCGGTGAGTGGAGCACCGCCAATAGCGTGGATGCCCTTGAGGCTAAGTCAGGGCTAGGACTTACTCCCCGGCAGGTAGCGGCGGGGGGGCTGTTCAGCACCTATTTTTGCGGTAGCGTTCCGTCGAACGATCCCGGACACCAGCCCCAGTGGCCCAGGCACCCCAAGCAGCGCCCGCTGCCCGACCAGCCCCCGCACCCGCGGCGCCGCAGCCCGGCGGCCAGAACGCCAATCGTACGATGAGCGCCGCAGGACAGGCCGCCCTGGCGCAGCGCGAGGGCCAGGCGCCCGGCGGGGGCTACTATAATGATAGCGGAAACAACTGCACTTACGGCACGGGCCTGCTGGCGCATCTAGGGCCGTGCACGGCCGACGAGCTACGACGCACCGTCGACGCAGACGCTGCGCAGCGCGAGTTTCAGCAACGGATGGACGAGGCCGCCCGCCGCGTCCGCGAGCAGGTGCCGGACCGGGCGCTGACCCAAAACCAGTTCGACGCCCTGGCATCGGCCACTTACAACACGCGCCGCGCGGATAACCAGGGTTTCCTGAACTCTGCAAACCAGAATGACGACCCGGCTGTCACCCGCCAGCTTGGCGATCTGGTGAACACCCACAACCACGACGCCGCGGGCCATCCGGTGGGTCCTGCCGTCCGCAGCCAGGGCTTGGTAAACCGACGCAACAGCGAAATTGGGCAGTATAATACGCCATGACCCGGATGTTCGTCCTGGCCGTCTTCGCCGCCGTCTTGGGACAGCCTTGCTTGGCCGCCGACGCGCCGCCCGACTTCGCATCACTTTTCGGCGCCTGGAAGGTCGATCGCATGGTAGGCGCTGCGCCTGTCACCGCGGACTGGCGGGCGGCCGCTGCCGCGCTGGGGACGACGGTCACCCTTTCGGCTGGCCAAATTTCGACGTACCAGAAATCGGGCATGTGCAAGCCGCGCGATCCAAAGGTCGTCGAGGCCGACACGGAGGCCAGGCTTGAAGCCGATTTCGGCACCAAAGGAACCGGGCTCTATCTCCCGGCAGGATCTCTGAAACCGCGCATGCCGTTTCTCGACGCTGGCTGCGCCTTCGCCCTGGTCCTCAACGCCAACACGCTGCTCTGGCCTATGAGCACCGGCTATCTCTACACGGTGCGGCGTCAGCACCCCTAGCCTCAAGTGGCACGAAGCCGCGTGAGCAGTCTCCGCCCTGACCGTTCCGCACCAAGCGGAGTCCTGTGTGGACGGCGGTCGGGCGGGATGTTTTAAGGTTCGCCCAAGGCCAAGCTTGCCTATCGGACCTCATCCGCGACGATCGGGATTACCGGTTCGGCTGGTCTCCGCGCTGCCTGCAAACCCAGGTCGATCAAGCGGCGAATTGCTTCCGACTCCGTCCCAATCCGCTCTTGAAAGCGGAAATCCTGAACGGATTGGAGTTGAGACCGAGAGAGCGACACCAGCTTCCGGATGGTAGTTTCACTGTTGACAGCCATGACGATGATATACGCGACAACGGTGTTGACCCGCAACACGTTACGGTTGTATCACCCGCAACGACCGGACAGGATGTTTGCGCATCCTGTCCGGTCTACCGCAACCCGCTTAGGGAGTAAGCAGGCCATGGCTGAACACGTTCATAACACACCCACGCCCGTGTCGGCATCTTCTATCGCCGGCCGTCGCCGCCTTCTGTCCGGTCTGGCCGGCTTCGGCTTTGCTGGAGCCGCTGAGGCGATCGCAGCGCCCGTCGATGCACCGGCCTCCGAGCACCCCGATGCGTACCTGCTGAGCTTGCTGGCGGAGTACACTGCGCTCGAGCTGGAGATCTACCCGCCAAAGCAGAGTCCGATGAACGACCAGGACGCGCGGGACAGGGCAGCCAAGCTTCTCCGCGCTCGACAGAAGGCCCTGATTGGCCCGCTCTGCGCTATACGCGCTCACACCTTGGACGGCATGCGCGCGCGCATCCGGGCCATCATGTGCCTTGGAAACGACCTAACGGACGAGATAGACAAGGAGGACGACACGCACTCCTCGTTCCATGACGAGAGGCTGATGCTTGCCCTCCTGCGCGACTTGGCTGCGGAGGATGCAGCGTAAACGCCGCGCCGGAGACATCCTGGGCAGCCTTGGTCTGCGGGGGCGACGGCATACCGGCCGACTACTCCGATGCGGACTTGCTGCGCGCAATCCGCATGGCGACCGAGATGGATTGCGAGCGCGAGGACGCCTTCACCAACTGGAGCGCGCGGCCGTCACGTCGGCGCGGCACGAAGAAGGAGGCCGGTGCGGTCGCTATGGCGATTGCCGAAAGGTGCCGGGCCGCGCCCGAAGCGTTGGGCGGCCCTGGAGGCGGTGAGGTGGCCGTAGCAGTTGCAACGGGGACGGCGGTCCGAATGCCGCCGCCCAACCGCTAGGTCTACGTGATCGGCCCTGCGGTGGGACTGCCGTTCGTTCCACCAATCGCCGGCACCGACGACAACAGCGCCGGCACGTCATCGGCCGCGCCGAGCAGCTGCACCGCGACGCGCCCGCTAAGCAGCTCATCTAGGCTCAGGCGAGCAGGGCGCACATTGTCGAATATCAGCATGTTCACCTCGTTACCCATTAACTGCTGCCTTGGAGGGTTGCCGGCCACGTCGGGGGAGTTCTGTCCGGCCGCCGGCTCTCGGTGTTGTTACGGTCACTTGCCGAGTTGACCGACGCGGTTGCCGTACCCAAGCCCGCCGCGCGCGGATCGCGTTCAGTGCGTAGCGCCCGCGACGACGGAGTGCGCTTTGCGCGCGGTGACCGCCTCGGCCCGCGCACGGCCGGTTTGCCATCCGACAGACCACACCTCAAAGCCATAGCTATCGCTCGCATGGGGGTTGGCCTGAAGCGCAACACCATTGGCGTGTGCTGTCAGACCGCGGCGAAACTCGGGATCGTTGTCGGCGTCGCGCAGCATGCGCCCTTCTCCCCTGCAACAGGTAGCGTGCGGGGGATTGGTCGGCACCCGCACGCGGATGGATGCTATCGCTGGTCCGCAGCCCAGCCGGCAATTGTCGTCGGCCAGATCGGCACGTCCTGCCGCGCCGGCCGGAAACGCCTTTCCCGGCGCGTCGTCTCGATCCGCTTCGTCCGGTAGGACACGCCCAACATCGGGGCGCCGCCGTGAAGGCTATAGAGTTTCGGGTCAGGCGGTAGGATCGGATTGTCGTAGTCAACAACCTCCCTGACCTCCGGCACATTTTCGTAGTAGTACTCCGCGCCTACGAAAGGTGCGCCGCCGACACCGGGCAGTCGCACAAGGTCAGACAACATCCGGTTTTCGCTCATCGCGCCCACGGCCGCGTAGGTTGGTCCCGGAATGTTAAGGCCCGGCTCGCCGAGCTCCTCCAACCGCGCCGATATCCGCCATGCTCTATCCATTGATGCCGCGGCCTTCGCCTCCAACTCCAACCCGGCCGCCATCTTGCGCGCCAGTCCAGGATACGTCTCGTGCCAGAACTTCACGAAGGCCGCTGCATTTTCCTCGATGTTCAACGCGGCATACTCCTCACGGTATGCCGCAATCTTTTCCCTGCGCGTCGCGTCGACAAACATCGTTTGCATCGCGGTCACCATGCCCTCGACTTGCTCGAGCGACTCTCGCGCCTGCCTAACCGCTCGATCCTGGTCGGCCATTTCCTTCGCGCTGCCGGCCAGCAGTATGCCGGCGCCTTGCGCAACAAGTGCGGCCAGGTTGGCCGATACGTTGTCGCGCATCGCCTCTGCGCGGTTCAGCGCGGCTTTTATCTCGGTGCTGGAGCCGTCGCACGGACGTAGCGCAACGATGTCTTCGGTTTTCATTTTCGACTTTTCCTTCATGCTGGAGTGAGGATTTATGGGGCGGTCAAACGCCCGCTCTGGCGATGATCCCGAGAGTTTGGAGCTGCGCGATGGCGGTCTGTTGCGCCGCCGGGTATGGCGCGCGGGGGAAGCGCAACCCGGTCACCGCGACTTCGGCTTTTCGCGTGATGGTGGCGATCGCCAGCGTCTGTCCGGCGGGGACGGTGCGGGTGGAGAAGATTACCCCGAGTGCCGGGGCCGACCCGTCCCAAGCAGTCACGCGGCCGGCTGTCGCAGGCGCTACGCTCAGCCCGAACGTGTCGCCGATTGCGAAGGGCGTGCCGCCGGCGGTGATAGTGAAAGCGATGCCGTCGGCGTAGGGCGTGCCGACGACACCAGGGGCGAGCTGGCGGCCGTCCGGCGCGGTCACGCTAAACGTGGTCGGGTTCAGCGGGTCGGCAAAAGCTATGCTGTAAATGCCGATCATGCCCGCAGCGGACAGGTAAGCCGACAAGTTCGTCATGATGCCGTTGCCGGTGTTGCCCGCGGCCGGCACGTCCATGGGCGGCAAGCCGGTGATCGTCATGATGTTGAAGCCATCGCCGGCCACGAACTGGATAGAGCCGGCCGATAGGGTGAAGCCGATACCATGCCCATAGGGCGTGCCGACCGCGCCAGGCGGCAGCGCGGTGCCATCGGGCCCCGTGACAGTGAACGCGCCGGGGCTGGTTAGGGTCAGCTTGTACGTGCCGCCCTGGCCCGGCACCATGCTGACGCCCAGGCCGCCAATCGTGCCGTTGCCGGTGTTCGACCCGGGGAAGGCGGATACGGTTGGCGGCAAGGCGGCAAAAACTGTGCCTGCCTCGACCACCAGGTCGGCGGTGCCGGCGGTGTTGTCGAATAGCACCGTGTCCCGGCTCGTATCGCCCGGGGCCTCGGCTATCAGGAAGCCGCCTGTGGCGAACGGCTCCTGGATCAATGGCGCGGTTGCGTTGCTCATCGCGGAGTCCCGCGCGGAGTGAACAAAGGCTTGCGTGGCAGGTTGTTTTTCGCGTGCGCCGCATCCCAACGTGCATCAATAAGTGCACGTTCTGCGGCCTTAGCTGCACGCCGTTCCTCGGCTGTTGGCTGCTTCGCGACTTGAACGCAGCTTGCTTGCGGCGGCTTGCATGCCTTTCGCGCAGCGGCTTGCACCGGACGTGCTGGGGGTGCTGCGCTCACCGGTCCCACCTTGCACGCTGTTGCCCCTACCCGCCCGGGGTTAGGTTTTGCGATCCACGTTGCACCCGGAGGCAGGAAGAGATTATCGCTGCGCGTTGTCATCTCTCCAAGCAGTTCGCCAGAACGAAGCTTGATGTTTCCGGTAATGATAGTCGGCGGCTTAGATGCGGGATGTGCACTCGCCATGAAAAATGCTCCTTTTCAGCTGTTGGGGACGCCAAAGCCATCCATTGCAGGTGCCGTTTTGCCTTTCTTCCCGCGCCTGCAATGGAGTTTCACTTGGCCAGGGTCCGGCGTGTAACCTTCGACCGGCCCGACCCGGAGCACGGTGATGCGGCCGCCTTCGTTCAGGTGAAAGGCGACGCCGGCGATGAGCAGATCCTGGTCGATCGCAAGCCAGGGGCAGGTCACGGACACGAGCTGATTGATTCGCCACAACGCTCCGTCATCCTGCCGCCATCCCACCACAGTGATTTCAGCCTCCGTCGCGCGCCCGAACACATAATTGCGCTCCCAGTTGGCGCGCGCCTGCATGCCTGCCTAGTCGAGCTGCGCCTCGGCCATCAGCACCATCGGCCGATAACGCGGCACGCCGGTGTCGTTGGCCACGGCCCGCATGTTGGTGACGACGGGCGCAATGATCGGAGCGGCGGCCGGTGCCCCGGGCCCAAAACCCGGGATGCCGCCGTTGTTCGCTGCGGCGCTGCCGATCGCGTGCTGGCCTTTGACGATGTACTGCGAGTGCCGGTTTTTCACATCGAGCGCGCAGGTCGCGCGCAGCACGTTCACGCCCTGCACAAGGCGCGTCGTGGCGCGGGTCGAGCCAGCGGTCGTCAGCACGAGGCTGCCCTGTTCATCGTCGGTCAGGAGCACGCTCGAAAGTCGGGCCAAGCGCTCGAGGAAAGCGAAAGCCGTTTCGCACCGCTGCAAGGTCGCGTCGGGAAACACTTGCGTGGCCGGCGTCTGGATCACGACGTTGATGCCGTACGGCTGACACACGGCGCGGGCGATCTGCTCGAGCGTGTATCCCTTGAACTGGCCCGATGCGATGTCCGGCGTGCAGTCGATCAGGTCGCACGTCTTGCTGCGGCCGGCGATGGTGACGTTGTGGGAGGTGCCGTCGAACTCGGCCGCGTATTCATCGACGTACCCGGTCAGGATCGTATCATTACCGGCCTTCACCACCACGGGCGAGAACGGGGTAATCTGCCACGCTTGGGCGGGCGTTTGCGACGTCCAGCGCTCGGTAACGGTGCACGCGATTCTCGTCGCCATGCGGTCGATGCGGCGCTCTAGGGTGATGCCGGTCCAGCCCGCGTAAATCATGCCGTCTATGGTGAGAGTAAGGGTGTCGGAATTGTTGGGCGCGCTGGGCATCGCTGCTACTCCTTATTTTCGATTGCCGAGGCGGCCGGCGAAGGCCTGGCCGGTCGAATTGTCCCAGTTCACCATCGGCGTGCGCGCGATGCCGGTGACGCTGGTCATCGTGTCGACCGAGGCGCCCTGCGGGAGGCCGTTAATTGTCAAGTTGATGTCGACGCCGCCGTCGACGTGTGTGGGGGCCTGCGCGACGCCCGGCATGCTCGGAGAGGGTGCCAGAGTAGGAGCACCGTTCAGCATGGAATTCATGAACGGGTCGGACGACGTCGGCCTCGTGTCGACACCGATCGGCGCCAGGAAGCTCGGCAACGCAGACCCTGGCGACTGTGCCGGGTGCGTGGAAAGCCGATAGCCGGCAAGCATATCCCGGCCCCGCTCGGCCGAGTCAAGCTTCTCGACCCATCCGCGGGGGTGGCCGACGGCACCCGCAGTGTTGCGGTAAAACCAGTCATCGACGGCCTCGGCGCCCGGCAAGTTACGGTCAATGAATCGGCCGACGTGGTCGTCAGCGTCGGCATTGTGGGCGGAGAATCCGCCGGCGACGGGTATCGCCAACCTTGCAATCCGTTCGGCCAAGCCAACAAGGCCGGCAATCCCCGTTGCGCTTACTGCAGCCGCCTCGGCGCCCGCGGCAGCCGCGGCATGCTCGGCTGCCGCTGCGGTTCCGGCGGCTGTCTCTACGGCGCCCCATGCCTCGACAAGCGTGGTGCCGACGCCATAGACCGCCTTGCCGAGGCCGATGCCGAATGTCCCCAGAGCGATAATCGGGTTGGCCAAAAACATCACCGTTTTCAGGGCCATTGCGGCGGAAAGTGCCTCGACGACCGTCCTCGCGCCGCCGATCTCATGCACGAAGTCTCCGACACGAGTTCCGGCGGCCTCGAAATCTGTGATGATCTTGTCCATCGGCAGCTTATTTATCCAGTCCGCCAGATTGCCAACCTGGTCGGCCATGCCGGTCGCGATCCAGTCGCGATTTGCGTCCACCCAGGCTTGCGTCCTGTCGACGATTGGCTGCAGAACCGGTGCGAGTTTCGCGCCGATCTCCTGCTGCAGCGCCTGGGTCGAGATGCCGAGTTTTTTCGTCGCTTCGTTGTAGCGTTCCAGGGCTTCAGCATGCGGCTCGAAGTCAAAGCCGAGTTTTGCCGCTTCGGCGAGCTTGTCTCTGACGGCGTCGGCACCTTTGGACATCAGCGGAATGAGGTCGATGCCACCTCTGCCGAACAACGCGAACGCGCCGGCCGTCTTGCCCGCGATTGTGCCGGTTTTCTGGAACGCGTCGGCCAGCTCGGGGAGCAAATCGTTAGCGCTGCGCAGATGGCGATTCGCGTCGCGCATGTGAATGCCGAGACGCTGAAAAGTAACGGCCAGTTCCTTGTTTTTCCCGCTTGCCGCTTCAGCAATGTTTCGATTAAGACGCGAGATGGACTTGCCCATGGCTTCGGCGTCTGTGTCCGTGAGCCGGGCCACGATGTTCAAGCGCTGCAGCTGCGTCACGGTCAGGCCGAGGCTTTCGGCCCGATGCGACATTTCCGAGAACGCTTCGGCCGTCTTCTCGGCGGTCTCAAACAGCGCCAGCGGCACCGAGCGCGGCCATCGCGGGCAGCAATTCGGTGATACCGCTCCCAACCTCGCCGATGCTTGCGTGCAGCTCGCCAAAATGTTCGCGCGTGAGGTTGATGTGCTCGCCGATTTCGCCCCAAATATGAGGCTTGTGCATGTGCTCGGTGGCGTGCCCGACGTGGTCGGCGTCGCGTGCTAATCCGTGAAAGCGCTTGCGAATTTCATCAATGGTCTTGCTGGCATCGTCGGTTGCTGCGATGCGAGCGTGAAAGACATCGGAGGCGGCTTCGTCAGCCATTATTCGCCTGCAAGCTGCTAATTTTCACGGTTCTTTATCCGGGCCGCGGCGATGTTGAAGGTCTGCAGCTCGAGCACGGTCAGGCGGAACGCGAAATCTAAGTCGTTCGCCCATTTTCCGGCGGCGATGTAGGTGTCGAGGACATCGCGCGGGTCGGCACGTAAAAAAAACTCTTCAGTGCTTCGATCGCGAGGTTCAGGTCGTACGCACTGAGCTTGTCGATCATCGTTGCAGGCACTTGCGCCATCTCTGCAAGCAACAAGCGGATCGAGGGCAAGTCGACCACGATCGTTGCGCCACCTTGCTTGTCGAATTTGGTGGCGAACGGCATGCCGGCCTTCAACAGGTCGAAACCGGTATAGGGGCGGACGACCAGCTCCTTGAGCGTGTCCTGGCCGACGAACTCGATTGGCTTGTCGAGCTGTAGCACGATCGCGTCGCGGTCCGTCAGGCTGGTGGAGGCGGCAGAGGTTTCGGTCGGCATGGTGTTCAGGTCTCCGAAGCGGTTGCGGGATGGGCGTGGACGGCTGGAGTGGCCGGCGGTGCGGGGATCTGGCCGGCCGGCTCGACTAGCGCGGTCACCAGAGCCTGCGGCGGTGCTGCCGGGCCTGATTTCGGCTGCCGCAACAGCCCAAGGGCCAGCCCCAGCCCGGCGAGCGTGGAAAGCGAGGCCGGGCCCCGTTGATGGCTGGCCGGGCGGACCATCGGCGCGCGGGGTTGCGGTGCGGCGGTTAAAATCATGCCGGCACCTCGTCTGCGACCGGTTCATCCTCGGCCATGGCCCATGCTGAGAAAGCTGGGGCGAATAGCGCCTCAATCTCGGCTGTGAAGGTGCGACGAGCCGTTTTGATTATGCCCTCGACCGCCCGGATAGTGGCCGCCGGTACTCCTGCGGCCTTCAAGGTGCGCCGGACGTCGGCCTTTACACCATTGTCGACCGTCTCGCCGGCCTCAGCCATGCTCGCAATCATCTCGGAATAAAGAATAATCTGGCCGAAATCAGCGTCCATTGCCTCTTGGATGTCGCAAAAACGTAAGGCGCGGGCGGATCTGTTACCGACATCATCGGCCTCGTCGGCGCGCAGCTGATAGACAAGCTTCCGCGGCAGCTTCGCCTCGAGGATGTCGGCCCGGTAATCGCCGCAGCGGCGCAGATGGGCCACAACGGCACGCGGTTCGAACTTGAAAGGCCTTCCATTCGATCCGTAGTTGACGACGGGGAATGCCGCGCCATGCCGGGCGAGCAAATCGGTGAGCGTCGATAGAGAGCAATCGAGGGCGATCGCAAGTTGCTGCTTGTTCATCGTCTTCACGATGCGGCGCCCAGACAACAACAACCGGTTTGAAAAAAAACCTGACACAAGGTGGAGCAAAGCGCGGTGCGAAATACCCGCGGATGCCGGACCCGGCGGGAGGGACCCGCGCGGTGCCCCCGTGAGGTTCCCCCAGCGCCACGCCACGGCGATCTCTTGGCGCCCGTAACGCTTGATCGTGGCAGGCCAGGAAAGCCCTCAGCCGTAGCCCACGCCGCCTCCGGGAGCAGGAGTGCCCGCTTCCTGCTCCCGGAGGCTCCCCCGCCGTCTGCGGCCACTGCAGGCGCGTCAGGCGGGTATTTCAGGCCAGCTGCACACAGCTCGGCCACATACGCTCGGCTCTGGCGAGGGTGGCGGCTCCCGGCCCCCATGGAGCTGCCACGCGGGCGCATGACCGTTTCGTGCAGGCCGGTCACCATGGCCGGTCCGAAGGCTTGTCGCCGCAGAGGGTCGTCAGCACGGTCGCCAGCCCAGTCGACAACGCGGCGGCAGCTCGAGCGGCATCGGCATTCAGCGGCGCCGCGCTCACGTGAGTTGCTTGGATCGCGAGCGTTGCAGCCCTGTCGATCAGCAACCTTTGCGCCGCAGTCGGCTGGCCACCGATTTGCGCCGTCAACTGCTTGCGGATTTTCGCCATCCGACGCGCCTGCGCAGACCTGCCGTCAACAACGGGCGCGTCTTCTGGCCTGCGACTTGGGCGCATTTTGGGCATGACCGGCAATCTATTTGGCAATGACCGAGTATGTCAACAGTGTTAGTGCTTCCAGTCGCTGCGGATACTTACGGACACTGGCGGCTATCCACGGTTATTCACGGATAGTTCTTGCGAGTTCCACTTGTCGCGTCCTCGCACCGGCATGGTGACGATCAAGCTGGAAGTGGCCGACTGCGCGAAATCCCCAATCGTTACGGGGCCAGCCCTTCCCATAAGGGCGCTGGCCCTATGGGGGGTATGGGGGGTGCACCCCCCGCATCCGCCGCAGCACCGCCGCACTAGCGATATCAACAACTTGCGAGCGACCGCCGCAACCGCCGCAGCCCACCGCCGCACTGACCGCCGCAGTAACCTTTTCAATGGGTTAGCAGGTCCGGAATCTGACCGCCGCAGGAACGATCTAGACCGCATCCACCGCCGCAATGCGGTGTCTAAGGTCGCTCGCGCGCCCGTACGCCTGCATCGAAATCAGCTTTGCCTCGAACAGACGCTCCATCGCACACTTGAAGTCACGCGTCGTAAATCCCTGCCGGTCCGGGCATGCGCTGAACATTTTAGGCGCATAGTTGCCGGCGCGGATGTTGTCGGACACCGGCCGGTTCTCCTGGGTGAGCCTCGCAAGCAGCGACAAGAACGCTGCATCCGCGTTCCCCTCGGTCGACATGGCGGCAAAGCCGCTTGGGCGGTCCTTGGGGACCAGCACGCCAGCCTCCCAGCGCAGCTTGATCTCGTCGCCAGTGCTTCCGTAATTCGACTTGCGCTTGCGTAGGACACGCGCATCACGGTCTTCATGCTCGCCTTCTGCTATCTCGGGTCGGGACAGCGACCAGCGCGAACGCGCCGTGTTGCTCCAGGCCGTGCTGCCGCCATCCATGTCGCCGGCCTTGCTCATCCCCGACCGGCTTGGGTGGGTGTTCATCAGCACGGCGCCGCCGATGTCGCGCGCCAGCGTTCCGAGGGCAGTGCTAAGGAATTGCCGGACCTGCCGCCGATCGTTCTCGAAACCGCCGAACGTGTCCGCGGCCGTATCTATCACCACCAGCTCGGCCTTGATCTCGACGGCCTGTTTCTGAAGCGAGTGGAACGCGGGCGTTAGATGCATGCGCCCGTCCATGTCAAACTCGACCAACGTATTATCCTGGCCGACACCGCTGGTCCAAACCATGTTGCTCAAATCTTCATAGTTGCAGCCGTAGGACCTGTTAATGGCCTCCTGCCGGCGGTGCAGCTCGTCATCGTCATCCTCGCAGAACAGGGCTACGGATCGGCATGGATGCACCGCCATGCCACACCAATTTCGCCCAAGCGCGGTCGCCGTCATCAGTTGCTGGGTCAGAAGCGTTTTTCCGACTCCGCCGTCACCGAAGTTTAGCGTCACCACGCCAGCCGGCAGCCATCCGTCGACGATGAATTTTCGGGTCGGAATCGCGCGCCCTGCCAGCGAAGTCGGCGAGGCGAACATCCACTCGGGGCGTGATCTCTCCGGGGCGCCTCGGTAAGACGATGGCCCGCTACGGTCGCCATAAATCAACCCTTCAAGATCATCTGCGATAGCGGCGCCCTCCGGCTTGGGCGATGCGTGCGCAAAGGCCGATCAGCACTGGTTCGGGAAAGTGGCAGTCACCGCCGGCAGCGCGGGCGGCGGCCAGCACTTCCTCACCTGGATCCCGCCGCGCGATGCGGGGCTTCACGGCCCACACGATTCCCTGCAGCTGGCTGCGGGCGCGTTCTAGGGCGATCGCCCATTCAAGTTGCGTGGCCGCCACTGCGACCGATCCCGGCCAGCGGAGATCACGGCAAACCCGGCCAGCAAGCCACAGAACCCAGCCACGACCCTCGGGCGACACGGCTTCGCCGGTGACATGAAGCATGGCCTGCCACCGCGCCTCGATACGAAGATAGTCTCGCATCCAGGCGATTCGCTGCGGCGCATCTGCGTTGCGGGGCGGCGGGCGAAAATTGTCGAGGTATTTTGGAAGCTGCCGGCGGTGCGCCGGCGCCTTCGTCACGAATCACCCGCCAGCGCGAGTAGGGCTACCGCGGCCGCGCGTGTCGACCGGACATCGTGGCCCAGTATGGCGATCGGCATGCCGTGCTCGAGCGCGGCAAGCAGCTCGTCGGCGATGCGCCGCGGCACCGCGCCAAGCTCACCGTTCGGCACAATCCAGATCCGTGCCATCTCGGCACACGATGGCGGGTCGGTCTGGCAAACCACCGACCCGACCAGCGGGCCGGCTTCGGGCCCCGGGAATGGTGGCGCCGAGCCGACCGGGAGAAGCGCCCAGTCGTAAAGCCATCCGTGGGCCGCCCGCTTCATGGGTGCGGTGCCCCGGCTTCGCGCAGGCCGGCCGCCAGCCAGGAGAGGCGATCGGCGGAGCGAAAGCGGCCGGCGGCGAGTTCAAAATCCGCCAGGCGGTCGAGTGCGGCGGCATCGCGGGGCAACGCGACGCGCGACCAACCGCGAAAGCGACGGTTTTCATCCGGGTCGGACTGGCGATAGTAGGCGTGAGTGTCAGGCATTGGCGTCGGACCTTTCATGGTCGACGCGGAAAGCTTGAAAACCCGGAAGGCGGCCGATATATTGCGGTTGTCGAGGCCGCTTACCAAACGATCCGCCCCGGTGCTTTCCGCGCCGGGGTTTTCGTTTTACGCTGCGGCCTTGTTCTGCCCCATGCGGATCGTCGCTTTCGGCAGTGAGGTCACGTAGTTTCGCAAGCTTTCGCCCATCAGAACCGTGCGACTGCCAGCCTTGCGCGCGTCCAGCACGCCTTCGCTAATCAGCTCATACAGCTTGGTCCGGCCAAGACCGGTGATGCCCTCGGCAGCTTGCAGAGTGTAGGCGAGTGGTTCGGTTGTCGGCATCAAGTTCTCCCGTGCAGTAGCGAACACGGGAAAGTCTTGCCGCATCTGGTCAGACGGTATAATGGGCCTGCTAAGAGCGTAATTCAGACATGGGCAAATTACCCTCGCAGTTTTGCCCGCGACGGCTTTCCTTGCGCCTCCGCAAAGCGCCGTTTCATCGACCTTTCATCCCTAATACCGTTATCGACCATGACCCTGTCCATTGCCTCGGCTGCCGAAAGCCCTTCGTTTTTCAGCCAGCGGAAATGTTCTAAGTCGAATTCTTTAGCGTTTTGCGAGTTGATATCGTTGAACGCGCTCCAGGTTGATCCCCTCATTGATAATTGCAATGCTTGAGAAACCATCCCGTGCCTTTTCTCTGGCGCAATATATGGCTCGGGCTCCTCCGGTTTGGTTGGAAGAGATTGAGTGAAATCTCTTCCTTTCGCCAACATGCTAAGTCTGCAGGCAGACGTGAGTAAATATTCGATGCACCACTCGGGAAGGTCCACGTCCCGATCCAACTCCAGTTTCAAAAAAGCCCAATTTAATATGACGCGCCAGGCATACATTGGATTTTTGCGAGTCTCGTATAGCTTCTGGGCGGATCGGCACTCCTCGGCATAAAAGGACAGAGAAGCCTGCTCGGAAGGCTCCTGCCTCTCTCGCGCGGGATCATCCTCGTCGTTGTTGGATGTCATTTCGAGGTTCCCGTGCAGAATGTTCCCCAAGACTCCATCAACCCGCGCCGGCGATCAAAGAAGTCAGATCGCGCATAGGCCCGCTCCGTTTTGTCGGGATTGACGTGCGCCAGCGCCGCTTCGGCCAGGTCGGACGGCGCATGTGCCGCGTCGTCGCACCAATCCCGGAAACTAGACCTGCATCCGTGAACCGTCACGTCTGGCCGGCCGGCGGCGGCATGAAGCGCCTTGGACACGGCCACGTCAGAGAGTGGACGGTCCTGCTTACTGCCTTCAAAAACCAGGTCCGCACCCTCGCGGCGCTCAGCTTGTCGAGTGGTCAGGATCGCCAGAGCGCCGCCAGATAGGGGCACGCGATGTGGACGGGCGCTCTTCATCCTCTCTGCAGGCACAGTCCATACGGCGGCCTCCAGGTCGATTTCATCCCATCGCGCACCACGCGCCTCGGTGGGCCTCGCCGCAGTCAGCACTGTGAACGCGGCGCACCTTGCAGATACGCCAGCGCCTTGAGCGAGCCGAGCCATGACGGCAGGCATCTCCTGCCAGGGCAAGGCGGCCCGGTGCACCACTTTGGCCACATCGCTACGCTCGGGCAGGAGAGCCTTCAGCCGACCTCGCCACTCTGCGGGGTTGTCGCCCGTGCGTAAGTCCTTGGCCCGCGCATAGGTTAGGATGGCCTCGATCCTTCCCCTTAGCTTGCTGGCGGTTTCGTTCTTGGTTCGCCAGATCGGGTCGAGCACGGCCATGACGTCGCGCACGTCCACTTCAGCGACAGGTACCATCAGAAGTTTAGAGGCATGTTGCGCGAGCGTGGCCCGCCACAGCTTCGCCTGCTTTGGCCCCCAGCCACCTTCAAACGCCGCGATGTAGTCTTCAGCCACGTGGCCAAACGTTGCCTTGATCGGAGGCGGCATCCGCGCTTTCTTCCGCTCGGCCAACACGTCCACCCCGTCGAACAGCTGGCGCCGATATTCGCGAGCTTTCTGGCGGGCCTCGGCGAGGGTGAAGTCGGCCGTTCGCCCCAGGCTCGGCCAGTGGGTTTTCCCGTGACGCTGATAGCGGAATGCCCAAGTCCGGCTGCCGCCACTCACACGAAGGTAGAGGCCGTCGCCGTCGGCATGGTTACCGGTGCCGAGACGTGCCACAGTCAGATTGTTGAGCTTTCCAGCCAAGAGGCCCGCCATCCATGCTACGGTTCTTGCTACAACTTAACCCCGGACGTAAGCGAACGCAACCGGATGCTGGCGAACAGGCTGCAGAACCTTCCTGTTGAAAGCAGAAGATTTTTTCGTCCGCGAATGTTCATGATTGTTCGTTGTGAGTCCTACTTCGGGAGCCATTCCTCGCCTCCGACTGCCATAGGCGGGTGTCTCCACGGCCGAGCGGGAAATCGATGCAGCTGGTTCTGACCAACGCCAGGGTGGTCCTGCCGGATGGCCCTGTCTACGCGACCGTGATGGTGGAAGATGGGCATATCGCCGACGTGCAGCCAGGCCGCGCAAGCCAGGCCGGCGCCTGCGACCTGGACGGCGACTTCCTGCTGCCGGGTCTGGTGGACCTGCACACCGACAACCTGGAGCGTCAGGTGCATCCCCGGCAGAACGCCCGTTGGCCGAGCCGGGCAGCCTTGGTGGCGCATGACGCCCAATGCGTCGTCGCCGGCGTAACAACGGTCTTCGACGCACTCTGCGCCGGGAACGCCGGTTTCGACGACGACAGGCCGCGAACGTGCGCGGAAGGCGTCGCTGACCTCGGCGCGCTGATGCCGACCGGCTTGCTGCGGGCCGCGCATTTCCTGCACCTTCGCTGCGAGCTGCCGGCCGAAGGCATGCTGGAGCAGGTCGATGGTCTTCTCGGCCACCGGCTCCTGCGCATGGCGAGCTTGATGGACCACACGCCGGGCATCGGACAGTTCAGCGACTTGGACCGCTACCGCGCCATGCGCCAGAGCGACGGCGAGGCGCCCGCCCATGTCGAGCGCCGGATACAGGAGCTGCAGGCGCAACGCTCCGTGCTGCGCGCGCCGAACAGGCGGGGTGTGCTGGACCGCTTTGCCGGCAGCCCGGTGACGCTGGCGAGCCACGATGACGCGACTGCCGAGGACGTAGCGGAGAACGCCGCAGGCGGCATCACCGTGAGCGAGTTCCCCGTGACGATCGAGGCCGCTCATGCCGCACGCCACGCCGGGATGGGCGTGGTCGCCGGTGCGCCAAACCTCGTGCGCGGCGGTTCGCATAGCGGCAACGTGTCCGTCGCGTCGCTTCTGCAAGGCGGGCTGATAGACGCGCTGGCGTCCGACTACGTGCCGGTCAGCATGATGCATGCGGCGTTCATTGCCGCCGAGACGTATGGGTTGGCGCGCGCTGTCGACCTGGTTTCTGCCGCGCCGGCGCGCATGGCGGGCTTGACCGACCGCGGCAGCATCGCAGTCGGGCTGCGCGCCGACCTGGTCAGGGTCAGGCTGCTTGGCGCGCTACCGATCGTCAGGGAGGTCTGGGTGCTCGGCGCACGGGCGGCCTGATGCAGGCGCCCGCCTCCCGCGTCGCCCTTTACTGGAGTCCTGAACGCCACGACCCGCTCTGGGATGCGGGCAATGCCTGGCTGGGACGCGACCCCGAACTGGGCGTGTGCGTGCCGCAGCCAGAGCTGCCCGGGATGGCCGAGATCACATCGGCCCCTAGGCTTTATGGCTTTCACGCCACATTGCGGCCGCCGATGCGCCTGGCGACCGGCTGGGAAGATTTCATCAGCGCGGCCGAGGGTATCGCCGCCCACACTGCCGATTTTGCGATGCCAAGGCTGGAGGTCACTGTCCTCGACGGGTTTCTGGCGCTGTGCATGGCGGCGGCCTGCCCTGAGCTGCATGATCTCGCCGACCGATGCGTCCTGGCGAGCGATCCGCATCGGATGCGTCCAGACGCGGCGGAAATCGCCAGGCGGCGGGCGACCGGCCTGCCGCCGCACGAGGATGCCCTGCTGCTTCGCTGGGGTTACCCGTATGTCATGGAGCGCTGGCGGTTTCACATGACGCTCAGCCGGCGCCTCAGCAATGCCGAGCTGGCGATTGTCCGCCCGGCCGCAGACGCGCATTTCGCGCCTGCTTTGTCGTGTTCGAGGCGGGCTGGTCAGATCGCTGTTTTCACCCAGGCTGCGTCGGGCGGTGCGCCATCGCCGTTCCTTATCGGTGAAAGGCTGCCTCTCGGGTAGCCCGCCGAGCATCGCCGAAGCTCCCACCCGCGCATGTCGCGCAATTCACGCCGCACACCAGATAGGTGTGGACGGTGGTGGGGACGACTGAGTGACTCCTGATTTCGACGTTGTCGTTGCTGGGGCGGGACCTGTGGGCCTGGCCTTTGCCGCATCCATGGCGGGGGCCGGGCTGCGGATCGCCTTGGTGGATCCGCAACCCGAGGAGGCCCTTGCCGACCCGGCCGATGACGGGCGTGAGATCGCGTTGACGGACCGTTCTGTAGCGACGCTCACCAAATTGGGCGCCTGGGCCCTGGTGCCGGCCTGTGACGTTGCGCCGTTGCGCCGAATGCAGGTGTTGAACGGGCCGTCACACTACGCGATGCAGTTCGGCGAGGACGGGGCCGGCGCCGTTGGCCGGTTCGCCCCCAACCACCAGCTGCGCCGCGCGCTCCACAGCGTGGTGGTGGGCCAGCCGGACACGCGCATCGTTGCCGGCTGTTCGGTGACCTCGATGGATTTGGAAAACGGATGTGCCGTGGCCAGGCTGTCGACCGGCCGAAGCTTGCGTGCGCGGCTGATCGTGGCTGCCGACACCCGGCGTTCGACGCTGCGGCAGCAGCAGAACATTCCCGCAACCGTGCACGACTATCGGCAACGCATGCTTGTTTGCCCGATGGCTCATCCCGTACCGCATGCAGAGACGGCGACTGCCTGGTTCGAGTACGGGCGCACGTTGGTGACCTTGCCGTTGAACGGTGGCCGGTCGTCTGCCGTCATGACCGTGACCGAGTCCGACTCGGTGGGGCTTGTGGGCATGAACGACGACGCCTTCGGCGAGGAGCTCACGCGCCGCTACCATGGACGGTTGGGGGCAATGCGGCCGGTTGGCAGGCGCCACGCAGTCCCCGTGGTGACGGCCTATGCGCACCGATTTGTCGGCAGGCGTTTTGCGCTGCTGGGGGATGCAGCCGTTGGCATGCACCCGACCACGGCGCACGGGTTCAATTTCGGCCTCCTCGGCCAGGACGCGTTGGCCCGTGCGCTGCGTCGGGCGGTGTCGGCTGGCCGGGACGTCGCCGACCAGGTTGCGTTGCAGCGTTACGAAACGGCCCATCGTGGCGAGACCAGGCTATTCTTCCTCGGGGCCGAGGCGATCATGCGCCTCTACGCTGCGGGTGAGAGCCTGCCGGCCAAGTTGTTGCGCAACGGCGCCTTGCGGGTGGGCAACCTGCCGATGTTTCGCCAGGCGCTGACTGCCCGCATGCGCGATCCTGACCGAGGAGGAACGCCGGGCGCCTCTGCCACACGCACCGCCTTCGAGAATGCGGAGTGACCGCTCTGCAGACAGAACCGCAACCGGGTCGTGATCTTTACGTCGCACACTGAAAAATTCTCTCCCAGCCTGCGCCTTACTGCATTCAACTCGCTCTCGAACGCCGCAGAACGCGTGTTGATCACGTGCAGCTTCGGCTGGTCCGGCAGTTTCATGTCCATCATGACGCTCACCTTGATCATCCTGTCTGGCTGCGCCGGCGGCTCGCCGACCGCCATGTGTTGCACCACGTCCAATCCTGAAACGACGCGTCCCCAGGGCGTGTAATCGTGGTCGAGAGACCTGTTGGCAGCACGCATGAAGAAGATCTCGCTGTTTGCGCTGGCAGGGTCGGACTCGCGCCCCATGCCGGCAACGCCGTCGCAATAGGCCGCCCAGACTCGCCAGCTGCCGGGCCGAGCCGGGTCCGGGCTTGCCTGGAACGGTGTGGCACCGATGAAGCCAGTCATCTCGCCGGGTCCTGTCGTAGCGACGGCGTCCATTTGGGCGGGCGTCAGGGAGACCCGGAACTCGGGCGCCAAATTCGGATGGTCGGACACGCCACCATCCCGATTGTTGGGGTTGCCCGTCTGATCGACGTAGCCGTCGATGACGCGGTGGAAGAGCAGGCCGTCATAGACCCGCTCGCGCGCCAACTGCTTGATGCGCGCGACGGCCATCGGCGCGAGCTCCGGCCGCATCTCGACGACGATGCGTCCCCTCGTCGTGTCGATGACGAGCGTGTTCGCCGGATCGAGCGGCCGCCAAGGTTCGTCAGCCGATACAGCGGGATGCGATTGGGTCGAGCCAGCAAGGCCGGGGGGCGTTGCCCCTGGAACCCCATTGGGGCCAGGGGCCCCAGACCCCCATTCCTCTGAAACGCGACGGCTACCGGAGAAGGATGCCAACCGAATGGCGGTTTGGGGGACAGCGTTCCCCAATCTTTCCTGAGCCAACCCAAACACGTCCCGCCCAAGTGAATGGCCCGAGGCGACAAGTGCCAGTGTCAGCAACGTTCTCAGTGCCCCCACATCAACCTCGGCATGGCCATATCGGCAATAGGGCGTGTCGCGTCAGGTGGATAGACCCGCAGGTCTTGCTTTGCCGTCTAGAAAGTGACCCGCAGGCCGCCATAGCCGGTCAGAGGGCTGCCGGGGACGGCGGTTCGCGGGTCGGTGACGCCGCCCGGCACGTTCGGGAAGGGCACGTCGGCGATCGGCCCGAACGTTCCGTAGGTGTCGTAATGCTGGTTGAAGGCGTTGTTCAGCACGCCGAACACCGTGATGTAGCTCGTGATCCTGTAGGAGGTGTTGAGGTTGACGATGACGTAGCCGCCGACCGGCTTGGTCAGGTTGGCTTCGTCGCCGAAGCGGTATTGCGAGCTCTGCACTATGGTGTTGCCGCCGACGACCCATTGGTCGGTGATGTTGTATTCCAGCACGGCCGTGCCGCGATGCCTGGGGATGCCGGGGATGCGGTCGCCCGGCACCACCTGCTCGTTTCCGTTCGCGTCCGACCCAGGGTTGGAGTCGCTTCCCAGCAGCAGCGAGGACTGGAACGTGGCGTCGGTGAACGCGTAGCCGAGCGAGGCGTGCAGCCGGGGCGTGTCGTATCGTAGGCTGGCTTCGACGCCCTGGCGCAGCGTGGCGCCGGCGTTGGTGTAGTAGGCCAGGTTCGGGTTGTAGGTGGTGGTTTCGTAGATCAGGTCGTCATGGTCCTTAGTGTGGAAGTAATCCGCGTTCCAGCCGAGCCTGCCGTTCTGGAACTCGGCGACCGTGCCGCGGGCGCCGACCTCGAAAGTGCGGGCGACCACCTGTTTGAGGTCCGGATCGCCGACGAAGAAGGCCAGCAGCGAACACGGCACGGCCGCGCTGGCGCAGGACAGTTCCTGCGGCGTCGGCACACGGTTGGTCTCCGAGTAGCTGCCGTAGAGTTGGAGCCAGGGGGCGACGCGGTACGTGAGCCCGGCGCTGGGATTGAACCGGTTATAGCTGTGATTGCCGCTGACCGGGCCGCCGTTCTTGTCGTACAGGTTCGTCTCGGCGTCGTTGAAGCGGCCGGCCAGGCTCAGCTCCAGCCTTGGCGCCAAAGCCAGGATGTCCTGGCCGAACACGCCGTAATAGCGCGTCGTGGTGGCGACCCGCACGGGGTTTACCCCTTCGCTGGGCTGATCCTGCACGGAGCCTGGGCCGATATACTCGCGGGTGTTTTCGTCGAAGCCGCCGATCGCCGTGGTACCGTTGAACACGCTGTCCGAGCCGTCGAAGCTGACGCCTGCAACCAGATGGTTCTTGTGGCCGAGAAATTCGTCCTCGTTGGTCACCTGTGCCGAGGCGCCATAGACGTGGCTGTCCAGCCCCTGCGAGCTCAGCGCGGAATAGACGCCGTTGCTGATGAAGTTTGGAACCGGCACGCCGTTGCGGCCGGTAACGGGCGTGCCGTCGTCGTTGCACAGCAGCGCGGGGCTGAACGGTGCGGCGCACTGCCCAACCTCGATCGTGGCGCCGTTGGGCACGCGCTGCGTCAGGTTCTGGAAATAGGCCAGGCCCTGCAGCGCGGTGGTGTCGTTCAGCGCGTACGTGCCGTTCAGGTTGACCGCCACGTATTTGTTCGAGACCGTGTTCGGCGCGGTGAAGATGTAGCCGATGTCCGCATCGAGCGCCTGAACCGGCGACGCGCCGGGGTTGCCGAGCTTGTTGTCCGCGGCGATGACGTTGAGGTTGATTTCGGCAACGCTGTTGCGCCAGCCGATATCGTTGTAAAGCCTGAAGATGTTGGAGGCTTGCGTTTGCCGAAACCCGTCGTCGTGGATGGCTTCGCCAGCCGTGTACGTAGCAAAATTCCCGGATTGCTGGCCGTATTCGAAGCTGCCGTACTGGCGGTTGTAGGACCCGTAATAGCCGGTGACGTCGCCGCCGTGAAAGTCGAAACCGTTCTTCAGCTGCACGTTCACCGAGCCTCCAAGCGCGTTGAGGCCGAAGACCGGGTTGGAGGCCTCCACGTTCACCGTGCCGACGGCGACCGAGGGTATCAGGTCCCAGTTGACGGTGTCGCCGAACGCGTCGTTGAAGCGCATGCCGTTCACGTAGACCGCCAAGCCTTCAGAAGTACCGGCCACCGGCGAGGCCGTGAAACCGCGGAAGATGATGTCGGGCTGAAACGGGTTGCTCTCCACATCGTTGATGGTGGCACCTGGGATGTTGTCGAGGATCGCTTCCGTCAGGCTGGGGATGCCGGTTCGGTTGACGTCGCGCTCGCCGAGCACGTTGGTAGCGGCTGGAATCTCGTCCCGGTCGATGCCGGAGCCGAGCAGCGGGGTGCTTCCGACGACGTTGACGCTGGGCAAGTTGATCGAGGGCTGTCCAATGGGCGCAGACTGGGCCGCCGCTTGCCTGCCGAAAGTCACGCCATCGGCGATGAGCAGGGCCAAAATAGCGTGCTTTCGCATGGCAAAATCCCGTCCTGCAGCAGTATGGTCGCAGCGCGCCCGTTTAACGGGGTTTGAGAGCAGGTCGATGACCGGGAAGTGACACTCAGGTTATCGTTTTATGTCAGGTCTGGCACCGGCGTCTGGCGCAGACCGTGAGATCACGACAGGATGTGCCGGGCGAAGGGAGTTGGCGAGTGAACCGCGTGGCACCGCTCTTGATGCAGGCGCAACGGTCGCTGCACGCCGGAAGGCCGGCCGATGCCGTGGCACCGCTGCAGCTTGCGGCCTCGCTCGACCCGCGCAACGCAACCATTCAGCACGACCTGGGCCTTGCCTGCCTGGAAGCTGGCCGCATCGGCGAGGCCATAGCAGCCCTGCAACAGGCTGTGGCCGCCAAGCCGCGCTACGCCGATGCTTACTTTCGCCTCGGTATCGCGCTGGAGAAGGCGGATGAGCCGCAGAAGGCCATCGTCGCCTACGATCGGGCGACGGCCCTGCACCCGGCGCTGACGGAGGCCTGGTACAGGGCGGGAGCGCTGGTGTTCACCTTCGGACACCGTACCGAGGCGATCGGCTGTTTCCGCCGTGCCGCAGCCACAGGGGCGAAGACCTCGTTCGGCCGGCTCGGTGCGGCGAGGGTGCATCTTGCCGAAGAGCGGGACGCCGAAGCCGAAAAACAGCTTCGCCACCTTCTGGCGCTGGACACGTCGAACGCTCTTGCGCTCGACCTGCTCGGCAACCTGATGGCCGAAGCCGGGCGGTTCGACGAGGCGTGGTCCTGCTACGAACGCGCAGTGGGTGCGGCGCCGCTGATGGTGGGCAGCTATTACGACATGGTGCGTTGCCGGCGACTGACGGAGGCCGATCATGCGTTGCGGGCGCGCATGCAGGCGGCTTCGGTACGGCCCGGGCTAGAACCCGAACAAATCTTGCGCCTCCATCTGGCGCTCGGCAAGGCAGCGGACGATCTTGAGGAATACGAGCAGGCGATGCGCCATTTCGACGCCGCCGAACGCGTGCGGCGCAGTTACTCCCCGTTCGACGCGGCCGCGTTCTCGGCCCAGGTGGATCGCCTGATATCGGTGTTCACGCCGGAGCTACTGGCGCGGCCAAGCCTCCGCCGCGAGCCCGTGCCCGTGCCCGTGCTGATCCTTGGCATGCCACGCTCGGGCACGACGCTGGTGGAGCAGATCCTGTCGAGCCACAGGCAGGTGGCACCCGGCGGAGAGCTGAATTACTGGAACGAGCGCGGCCTGGCCTGGCTGCAGACGGAACAGCGCGTCGACGCTGCGTTTCTGGACCGCGCCGCCGACGGATACCTGGCCGTCCTGCGTGGGATCGGACCCGATGCCGAGCGTGTGACCGACAAGATGCCGTTCAACTTTCTCTGGGCAGGACTGATACACTTGGCCTGCCCAGGCGCCACGCTCATCCATTGTCGCCGTAGCGCTATCGACACGGCGATCTCGATACATCAGACGAGTTTCAACCGGCACGCCGCCTTTCCCACCGGCGGCCCGGACCTGGTCGCCTATTTCGGCGCCTATCACCGATTGACGGCGCATTGGCGCTCGGTTCTGCCGCCGGCGCGATACATCGAACTCGATTACGAAACCCTGACAGAAGCGCCCGATACCGAAATCCGGCGTGTCGTTGCCGCGTGCGGTCTCGCCTGGGACCCCGCCTGCCTGGCACCGGAGCGCAACGCCCGCCGCGTGAAGACGCCGAGCCGGTGGCAGACGCGCCAGCCGATCTATCGAGGCGCCCAGCGCTGGCGCCGCTACGAACCCTATCTCGGAGCACTGGCTCAGCTTCTGGACGCCAACGACGCGCCGCCTGGATGAACCAGCCTGACCAAGCAGGTTTCCTAAAGGTCAAACGCCGGCAACCAGCAGTAACGAAACAGTGCTGACAGTAGTCCCGTCAAACCTGACGGTTGTCTGACAATACACTGCGTACCCAGGGTAGTCCTACAACACTATTAACAAATCTGTCACGAAAAGGGTGGCGTAGGATACGTGGCCGGCTGTTATGTAGCGTGGCATCGGGCTTCAGCGAACGGCCGAACGCAAAGTCGGGCTCGGCTTGATTGATGGCGCGGAGCATATCGGAGGTAACCCATGTCTCGAAGCGAACGCTTGCGTCCCCTGGCGGGCCTGTTGGCAATGGGGCTGGCTGCACCGGCCGTGGCCGCGCCCTCGCAACGCTTTCCGATCTACCAAACCGGTCCGTTAAGGAACGGCGACTACGTCGTATCCAACGGACAGATCATCACACCGGCCGGCACGCAGGTGAACCTCGGCATCCGCGTCCGTGCCAAGGCGGTGGCCGTCAACCCGCGCGCCGGCAGCCACACCGCCGCGGTTCTGACCATGGGGGCGACGCAGGCCGTCGAAGTATTCGACACGATGACCGGCGACATTCTGCAGGAATACCTGCCGTTCCAGGACAGCAGCGGTTCGTACGGCGGGATCAGCTACTCGCCCGATGGCAAATACCTGCTGTTCAGCCAGGACAGCAGCTACCTGGCCTTGGCAGAGGTGGGCAACACAGGCCTGTTAACCGACTACGCGCACATCTCCGTGCCGCCAAACAACTCCTTCATAACCTGTTTCGCCAACAGCCCGATCGGCGACTACGGGCGCCCCTGCGGCGAGTTCTACACCACCGGCACCTCCTATCCGGGCGGCATCGCGTTCGCGCGCAACGGCAAGACCGCCTACGCGCTGCTGAACCAGAACAACACGCTGGCAACCTTCGATCTGAGCGACAAACGTCCGAAGATGACGAGCCAGATCCGTGTCGGCAACGCGCCGCACAGCATCCTGGTGGACGGCAACACGGCGTATGTCAGCAATGAGGGCGGCAGGATAGCGACCGGGTCCGACTTTACCGTGCTGTCTTCTGGCACGCCGATCGTGGCAGATTACACGAACGGTTCCGCCACCACGGGCACCGTCTCGGTGGTGGATCTGGCGACGCAGACGGTGAAGGCCACCATCAGCACGCAGTTGCAGCCGACCGGGATGGCGTTCTGGGGCAGCTACCTGCTCGTCGCCAACACCTACAGCGATACGATCTCGGTGATAGACACGCACATGAACAGGGTGGTGCGCACCATCAACGTCGGTTTGCCGATCGCTGTGCCGAACCAGTACATGTCGGCTTACGGTGCGTCGCCGGTCTCGATCGCAGTCGATGCCTCTCGAAACATCGCCTACGTGGCTCTCTATAATGCAAATGCCATCGGCGTGGTCGACCTCTCGGCCAACGTGGCCAAGCCGGTGATGGGCATGATCCCGGTCGCCTACGCGCCCGCCTCCGTCGTGCTCGACAGCGCGCACGGGCAATTGGTGGTCGCCAACGACAAGGGTATCGGAGCACGCCTCTCATTCGAAACCGACCATGGCGTGACGGGCTACAACACCCATCAGGATAACGGTACAGTCAGCCTGGTACCGATGCCGAGCAAGACCGAACTCGAGATCGACACCAAGAAAGTCTACCAGAACGACCATTGGGACCTGGCTGCAAACATCGCTGCCGCCGGCAACCCGGATCTGAAAGCCAAACCGGTGGCGATACCGGCGCATATCGGCGAGCCGTCACTGATCAAGCACGTATTCCTGATCATTCGTGAAAACCGCACCTATGACCAAATCCTGGGAGACGTTGCGGCCGGTAACGGCGATGCCGAGCTCGCGGTGTTCGGCGGCCAGGATACGCCGAACATGCATAAGCTGGTCAGGCGCTTTCCGCTGCTGGACAATTTCTATGATCCAAGCCGCCAGTCCGCCGACGGCCACCAATGGATCGTGGAATCCTTGGCCCCCTATCAGGACGACATCGAGGCGCCGGACTGGGTTCGTAGCTACCCTGGCGGCAACGCGGGCGACTCGCTGGCCTACACCAAGAACGGCTTTGTCTTCCAGGAGGCCGTGCAGGCCGGGCTTTCGCTAAAGATCTACGGCGAATACTCGGAGAACGAATTCTTTCCGACGCCGCTGGGCCATCCGAGCTGGCTGCAGTTCTACGACGACTCCTTGGCTTTCGAGGCCGGCACGGAAAGCACGCTGACCTACCAGAACGCCATCCAGACCGAGTCCTCCGTCCCGGTGGTGTCGAACCATTTGATCAAGAACTTTCCGCAGTTTGACCTGAACATCCCGGACCAGTTCCGCGTCGATATATGGCTGCAGGATTTCTACAACGACGTGGCGAACGGCACCGTGCCTTCGCTCAGCATTCTGTGGGTCATGGATGACCACACGGGCGGCCCGCCGACTGTGGATGCCGAAGAAGCCGACAACGACCTGGCCGTCGGCCGCATGATCGACATCATCAGCCACAGCAAGATTTGGGACAGCTCGGCGATCTTCATTGAGGAGGATGACGCGCAAAACGGCGTCGATCACGTCGATGGGCACCGCAGCCCAGGGTACATTGTCAGCCCCTACGCCGTGCAGGACGGGCCGACGGACCACACCTACTACACGCAGGTGAACATGACCCGGACGATCGAGCAGATACTCGGCCTGCAGCCGCTCAGCCAATACGATCTGATCGCCTCGCCGATGCTGACTGACTTCACCGATACGCGTCACTCGGACCCTTGGACCCACGTTGCGAACCAGGTTCCGCTTGACCAGGGCGTGTCGACCAGCTCTGTCGTCAAGCACGCCAGTTTGCAATCAGGCTGGAGGGCGCTGAAAACCAGGATGTTTGCCGGCAAGACCGACAAAGCCGACTCGGTCGACCCGGACACGCTCAATCATTACGACTGGTACGAGGCGACGCATTACACCCGGCCCTATCCTGGCGAGGCAAAGCTGCGGCCAGCCTCCGACTTCGAGTACAAGTCTGCTCACCCGGACACCGATCTGGGCGATTGAAGTCTGCGACGACGCGCTCCCTTCCTTCAGGAGGGGGCGCATTCGCATGCTGTCGTTACGGACCTTGGCCTAGCAGCCTGATCGCTTTGGTAGCCGAAGCGAACAGGCTCTGTCTTCTTGTTTTGGCGAGCATGTCCATCGTGGTGCGCTGCTGTCGCGGCCAGAGACAGCATGAGCAGCGCGTGACCGCCGCCGTCGGCAGAGGCATCAATGGCGGGTCCGGCCACTCAGTCCTTTCGTCGACCTTGCCCTTGTTAAAACTCTACACGGAACAGCTTTGCGGGTTGCGGCCCGCCGGGTGGCGGCGAGGCTGTGCCACCGTCGCAGATAAAATAGGCAACCCGGCCATACTCTCCCGGACCTCTGCCCCAGGCTCCGCTGGATGGACCGATCATCGCCTCAGTGAACGGATCGCCGATCACGGAGTGAGTGAAGCCGCTGTTGTCTCCCGGATCCATCGAGACGCGGTCGATCGTGTTTTGCCGGTGCGTGGCCAGGTAGAGTACCTGCGCATCCTCATCAATGCAGAAATCATCGCCCATCCGGCCTGCCACGACGAGCTCGGGTGGTCCGGCAGGGTTTAGCGTGACCGGATCTACCGGCACGCGCATCAGAAGCTTTTTCGCCGTTGCGGTGTAGTAGAGGTGGTTCGTGCGCGCGGCATAGCGCACGGCGTTGACGCCCGGCTGCTCGGGCTTCAGCTTGCCCGGAAAATAGCCCATGCTTTCGTGCTCCAGCCAGACCCGGGCCTGCATGCTGCGTCCGCCCGGTTGCACGTCGACGCGCCAGATCAGGCTTGCGAAACAGTCGGCCACCAACATGGCTCCTGGTGCCAGCAGGCAGCTGCCGTTCAGGCCCCTTGCCGCATCGGGGAACCTGAAAACCTTTTCCAGCGTGACGGGCGATCCTGGCCGCCAACCGCGAAAATCGAGGCGGGTGAGGAAGGATTCATGGGTGGTGTACAGGTTTGAGGTCGAGATGAGGAAAATGTCAGGTTCGATCTCGACAATACCCGTCGGCAATTCGGCGAAGTCGCCATGGAGAAGGACGGGCTCGACGGTTGCAACGCCCGTGGAGGGTGGAACGTAGAACAGCTGCCTGGTGTTGACCGAAGTGAGCAGCACCGAGTTGTCGGGGCGAACGGCAAGGTTCTCGAGAAACGATTTTGCCGGAAACAGGGCGATGTCGGTCAACCTCGGTTTCTTCGTCTGCGTCTGAGAGGCGACCGGTTTGCCCGGGGCTGGAACTTCGAACGCATTCAGCAAGCCGCATACGATGTGGTAGATACCTGCAAGGAAGGTGATGTCGACGAGGCCTCTCGCACCGAACGCCGTCTCTGCAGCCCGGTAGAGCGCGGCATCTACCCGGTGCCCTGCGGAGAGCTGGCGGGCGAAGCGCGCGGCGAGTTTCTCCTGCTCGCTGAGGTCGTCCGGCAGCCCTCCCGCGGCCAAGGCGTGCACGGCCTGGTTCGGCAGCCCAGCGGCCTCTCCCACCGCCGAATGTGCGTAGAGCTCGTACTCGGCCCCCCACACCGCGCCGACCGACAGGATGACCGCCTGCCTGACCCGCTCGCTGAGCGACGTGTTGGCTTGCTCGGCCTCCTGAAGGTCGAGGAAAGCCGGCGTTATGCCGGGGCTGAACAGGACCGGATTGAACGGGCCGATCAGGCGCCCGCCCTCCGCCGTGCTCTGGAAGCCGCTCTTTTCCGCCCATTTGATCATCGTGCCGCAGAGGCGGTCGTAGACAGCCCTTTGCTCGCCGGTCAGCTCGGCCGGAGCAAGCAACGGCAAGCGTCCGCCAAAATCGATCGTGTCCATCTTCAGCTCCTTTACTGTTGCAGGCCGGTGGCGTCGGACGGGACGTCGAAGGCCATGAGCGTGAGGGACACGCCGGTGAACCAGCCGAGCAGCATGGTCACGTCGACAATGCCCGCGTCGCCGATGAGCTGCTTTGCCCTACGGTAAAGCCCCTTCGGAACCACCCGGGGTGCCACGAGCGCGGAGGCGAGCTCATAGACCACCTGTTGCCGGGGATCATCGAAGCTTGTCGGCAGCCCGGCGATCATCGCTTCAACCTTATCCGCGGCGAGCCCGCCTTTCTCCTCGCCGATCATCTCGTGCTCGTAGTTCGAATAGGCCGCCAGCCATCGTCCGTTGACGAGGTTGGTGGCGATCTCGATCTCCGCCTTCGTCAACGTCGATCGTGTCTGGTAGTAGGCTCCGATTGGCACGACGGTGCGTGAAAGAGCGGGATTGGCAAGCCAGATCTTGTGCGGGCCAGGCACCTGGCCACGAAGTTCCACCGTGTAGTCGTATGCGACCCTCATGTCGGGCGACATTTCCCGCACCGGAACTTCGTTGTAACGGCCGAAAGTTCCGAAATCCGCTGACGGTTCGGTCATGGGAAGGCTCCATCTGTGAGACCCTGACGTGGGGTGTCGGCCTGTCGTCTTCCTTCGCTAAACAATCACGACCTTCGCTTTCCGCGCACGACGTTGCGCATCTGCTCGCGTGCGCCATGCCCGGGGTTGAAGGAGATGCTGCGCCGGCGCGGAGCGAGGGAACAACTGACCGCCTCGGCCCTATGACATTCGTCGATGCGAACTGGACGAGGGTTGAGTATTGCGTGACACTCCTCGGCATCAAAGGCCGAGTTACGACGACGACGCCTACCAGCTTCCTTGGGGTTGCGGCGCGCCGCAACCATTTGGCGCTGGCAGCAAGCCGCAGGCTGCGGCGCATACTCAGGCAACGCGGGACGGCAGGGTGGATAGTCGGATCTGTGCTGAGGAGGCTTCACGCACTGACCGCGACTTCTTTCGACCGTTAAGTCAGCAACGTTACTGTTCGGACGGGAGGACGGTCCGGTCCGGTTGGGGATGGAGGCGCCAGTCCGCCAGGCGAGTGGCAAGCGAGCCGAGATGGAGCTCTAGCCTGTGGCCGTCAGGGTCAAGGAAGAACAGGGACAGCCCTTCGCCTTTAATCTCCCGCCAGATCGGGGCTTTCGTTCTGATCTTATCGGATAAGACCTGAAAATCAGTCAGATCCGCTGCGCTTAGGGCGACGTGCGTTGAGTCGGCGTGCGGAGTGGTGCGCGCTTCCTGGTCGAGGGAGAGGCACAGCCAAAGCGATCCCGCTTCCAGATAGGCGCCTTTCGGCCAGAGCGCTCTTACGTCCAGCCCAAGCAGGTCGCGGTAAAAGGACAACGACCGGTCGAGGTCGCCGACTGCTAGGGTGACGTGGTTTAGGCCGGTGATCTTCGGCTTGGTCATGGAGCTCTCCTGCAGATCAAACTAGCGCCGCCCAAGGCAGCCGCACAATCCGGATGCCTGCTACCCGCCGCTAAGATGGTGGCCATCAGCAATTTGACAGTTTTTATACCAATCGGTATATGCCATTTATGGACTCACGTTCGGCTCTTTTGCGCGCTGCTCTTCTGTTGTTTGCCAGCCGAGGTTACGAAGGCGTCGGCGTCCAGGAGATCGCTTCTGCAATAGGAGTAACCAAGCCCACTCTCTACCACTTCTTCGGAAGCAAGCAGGGTTTGCTGGAAGCTTTGTTTTCGGAATACGCAGGCCAGTTGGACTGCGAGCTCGCAGACGCCGCGACGTACGAAGGCGACCTGCAGGAAACGCTTGATCGTATAGCGGCCGCCTATATAGGGTTCGCTGCCAGGGAGCCGGCAGGCTACGGTCTGGAGTTGGCGCTTTACTTTGCGCCGCGGCAAAGCCCGGCCCGGTCGGTGGCCGTCCAACATTATGCGCGGCGGCAGGCTCTGCTCGAGAGCGTGTTCGCGGCTGCGGTCAAGGAGCACGGCAACCTGCGCGGTCGGCAACGGCGCTACGCAGTCTCCTTGGTCGGCGTTCTGAACAGCTACATCGCCCTTCAGCTCGACGGCGAGATCACCATCACCGACCGGCTACGGCACGACATCGTCCATCAGTTCAGCCACGGCATCTACTCGTAAGCGAAACCCGGCAGGCGCCCTTTCACCTGCCTAGATACTATACCTACCGGTAAGCAAAGGAGCGCATGTGACTTACTCTTCCTGGCCCGAAAATGCCGTGTTCTATCACCTGTTTCCTCTTGGGTGCCTCAATGCCCCGTCCTGTCAGCCTGCCCATGAAGGCGTGACGCACCGCCTTCGAGACCTCGAGAACTGGATCGATTATTGGCAGGAGCTCGGCATCGATGCGCTGCTGCTCGGGCCCGTGATGCAGTCCTCCTCGCATGGCTACGACGTCGCGGATTATCGCCGCATCGATCGACGGCTTGGCGACGAGGAGGATTTTTCTGCTTTCAGCCGAGCCCTACACGGGCGTGGTATGCGCCTCGTGCTGGACGCGGTGTTCCATCACACAGGGCGGGACTTCCCAGCCTTCCAGGACGTCATCAGGAACGGCGAAGCCTCGGCTTTCCGTGATTGGTACCACCTCGACTTTTCGCGCCGCAGTCCTTTCGACGACGCGTTTTTCTACGAGGGATGGGCAGGCCACTACGACCTGGTCAAGCTGAACCTCAGCATTTCGGAGGTCAGAGCACACCTGTTCGCAGCGATCGACGACTGGATCGGTCGGTTCGACATCGACGGACTACGCCTCGATTCGGCCGACCGTCTTGACCCCGACTTCAGGCACGCGCTGGTCGCGCATTGCCAGGCGGCGCGGCCGGATTTCTGGCTGATGGGCGAAGTGGTTCACGGCGACTACCGGCAGTGGGCCGGCCCAGGAGGACTGTCCTCCACCACGAACTACGAGGCTTACAAGGGGCTCTGGTCCAGCCACAACGACAAGAACTATTTCGAAATAGCCTACACGTTGAACCGGCAGTCCGGCCCGGACGGACTGTATCGCGGTATCGATCTCTACACGTTCGCGGACAACCACGACGTCGATCGCGTGGCAAGCAGCCTCACCGATCCGGCGTTTCTCTACCCACTGTCCATCCTACTGATGACCATGCCCGGCGTACCCTCGATCTATTACGGCAGCGAATGGGGCATCGCCGGACGTCGCACCGCGCAGTCCGACACGGCGCTGCGGCCGGCCATGCGACCCGAGACGATGCGTGCGACGAGCCCGCACCCGGATCTCTTCGGCGTCATCAAGCAGCTTATACAGCTACGCCACCAGCACGAAGCGCTGCGCTCAGGGGATTACACGCAGCTCCACGTTGCGTCCGAGCAGTTCGGCTTTCTGAGGGGCCAAGGACCCGGCGCGGTCGTGGTCGTGGTGAACGCTTCGGAGGAGGAGGCGCAGGTGACGGTCGAGCTTGCCGAAGCGATCCAGGTGACCGACGTCCTGAACCCAGGCGCCACGTTTGCCGTCTCTGAGGGTCGCTGCGCCATGCGCATCCCGCCGCGCTGGGGACGCATCCTCATCACGGCTTGATACCCATAAGGCTTGACCGGGCGTGCTGCTTTGCCCATACAGCGCCCTCAGGCGCGGGCACTCAACGCGCTTCTGCATCCTATCGAGGTTTTGTGATGTCTCGCCGCTGCCAGATGACGGGCAAGGGTGTGCTGAGCGGTAACAACGTCAGCCATGCCAACAACAAGACCCGCCGGCGCTACCTGCCTAACCTGCAGGAAACGTCTTTGCTGTCAGACGCGCTCGGCACCCAGGTGCGCGTTCGGGTCAGCACCCGCGCCTTGCGCACGATCGAGCATAATGGTGGTCTGGACAGCTTTCTGCTGGGCACGCCCAACCGCGACCTTCCCGAGGAGGCGCAGGCCATCAAGCGACGCATCGTGCGTGCGGCCGCCAAGCGCCAGGCTGTCCCGGCCATCGTTTGATGGCTTTCTGAGATGGACGAGGCGCAGCCGACCTCGCCTTAACTCGATATTCAACGTTGCTGTGACACCTTGCCGTCATGAACCACGTCGGCTTGATGGTCGTGCTAATCTGCTGTATGGCGCTGGTGTTCGTTTTAGCACGGAGCGACAGGCAGCAGGCAGCCGCCAAGCGCGCGGCCAGCGAAGCGATGTCCTGTAACGAGGCTACTCTTCGTATCCTGCGCCTGTCAGCAACCGAACAGCGGAACGTGGCACTCAGCCTGCTCGGCCACGCTGCGGCCGCAGACGCTCCGAACGGGTCGCTCGCCGGGCTGGCACGCCGGCTGTTTGACATGTCGGACACGCTGATCCAGCAGACCGAAACGACGGCGCTCCGGTTCGTCGCCGACGAAGACCTGGCGCTGATGTCCGTCGTCCAGTTCGCCGCAGAACAGGTAGCCGCGCATCTCGGACCAAGCAGACGCGCCTGGCGCCTCGATGCCGCGTTCTCCCGAATCCGGCTGCGCGCCGACCGTCGGGCCTTGAACCAAGTGCTCGTTCACGTTCTCTCAGGTGCCGCCGCCTGCACGCGCGATGGCGACTGGATCGACGTGTGCGCCGAGGTCACGGCGAACCGGTTCGCTATCCTGGTGCAGGACGAAGGGGTAGGGCTGCCACTAGCCCAGAATGATCCGCATCCCGAGGAGAGCCGCGGCATCGGCCTGCGGCTGACCCTGGCCCGCAGCCTGATGCAAGCGCATGGCGGCAGTCTGATGGTGGACTCGGTCGAGCGTGTGGGGACGCGCGTCCGCCTTGAACTGCCTGTCGAACGCCTGCTCGAGTGCGCGCCATCAGCCGGCGGAAGCAGACAGCCCGAGTTGGCCGTCGCTACGCGATGATTGCCGACCTTTCGATGCTGGCCCTTACCCAGGCCTCTGCCGCACTCTCGTCAAAAAGCTCGGACAATTTCTTCATCATCGTGCCGCCCAACTCTTCGGCGTCGACGATGGTGACGGCACGCCGGTAGTAGCGCGTCACGTCGTGGCCTATGCCGATGGCGATCAGTTCGACCGTGTCGCGGCCCTCTATTTCCCGGATCACCTCACGCAGATGTCGCTCGAGATAGTTGCCGGGGTTGATCGAAAGCGTGCTGTCGTCGACAGGCGCCCCGTCGCTTATCACCATCAGGATGCGGCGATGCTCCGGCCGCGTCATCAGACGCCGATAGGCCCAAAGCAGCGCCTCGCCGTCGATGTTCTCCTTCAGCAGACCCTCGCGAAGCATAAGGCCCAGGTTCTTGCGTGCCCGTCGCCAGGGCGAGTCGGCCGATTTGTAGATGATGTGGCGCAAGTCGTTCAGCCGTCCCGGGTTTCGTGGCTTGCCGTCCTGCACCCAGCGATCCCTGCTCTGCCCCCCCTTCCAAGCGCGCGTGGTGAAGCCGAGGATCTCGGTCTTTACCGCACAACGTTCCAGCGTGCGCGCCAGTATGTCGCCGCACATTGCCGCCACGGTGATCGGGCGCCCACGCATGCTGCCCGAATTGTCGACCAGCAAGGTCACCACCGTGTCGCGGAACTCGGTGTCGCGTTCGTGCTTGTAGCTGAGCGACTGCATGGGGTTGACGATCACGCGGGCCAGGCGCCCGGCATCGAGCATCCCCTCCTCGAGATCAAACTCCCAGGCGCGCGTCTGCTGCGCCATCAGCCGGCGCTGCAGCCGGTTGGCCAGCCGGGACACGACTCCCTGCAGGTGTTGCAGCTGCTGATCCAGCTGCTGGCGCAGCCGGGTCAGCTCCTCGGCATCGCAGAGATCTTCGGCGGCAGTCTCCTCGTCGAAGGCGCGGGAATAGGCCCGGTAGTGGCTTTCGGTGTCGTCGTCCGGCCGCTCACGGCGCGGCTGAGGTCCCGCTGGCCTATCTTCGCCCTCGGCTGCTGCGGCATCGTCCTCCTCGCTATCGCCGGCCTGATCGTCCGCCTGTTCACCCTGCGTTTCCTCTGGCGAGGCTGCGAGCATACTCTCGTTGTCGGATTGCTGCTGGCCTTGCTCCTCGGTGCTGTTGTCCTGCGCGCCGCTCTGCTCGCCGGTTTGCTCCGTCTGGTCCTCGGAGTCCTGTTCCTCGGCCTCGCTCTCCGCCTCCGCCAGGTCCAGAGTGGCCAGCAGCTTGCGGGCCGCGCGCGCAAACGCGTTCTGGTCGTGCTGAGCGGCGGCAAGTTCGGCAAACGCCGTCTCCGCCTGATCGCCAAGCGTGTCGCGCCAGAGATCGAGGATGTTTGCCGCCGCAGACGGCGACGCCTGCCCCGACATGCGTTCGCGGGCGAGCAGCGCCAGCGCAGACGCTGCCGAAAGCTGGTCTCTCCTGGTCATGCGGTCCAGGCAGTCGGCCTCCACCGTTTCGGTCAGCCGCGCGCGCAGGTTCGCCGCCACGCCGTCCATGTAGCGGCCGCCGACGATCTCGACCCTTGCCTGTTCCAGTGCATCGTAGATCGATCGCGCGTCCCTTTCGGCCGGGCTGCGGGCCGCATGCACCGCATCGTCATGGTGCCGCAAGCGCAGCGCGGCGCTGTCGGCCGCTCCACGCAGCCTGGTCATCTCGGTCGCCGGCAGCGCGCGCGACGGAACCGGCAGACGCGCGCGCTTGCCCGTCAGCCCGGTCGGACCAGGCTGGAACGCAACCTGCACGTCCGTCGCCTGCGCCATCGCCCGTAAAGCGCCTGCGGTGGCGCGTTTGAAGTCCTCGCTGCGCGTGTCTTTGGAGTTGGTCATGTGAAGCTCTCGACAACGCTCTGCCGACATTCCCAAACACGGCGAAGAAGGTCTGTCGTCGCCCCGGCATACAGAGTGCCGTCCGGTCGATTGGTCATGATGCATCCCAAGCAGCGTTCGGCGTGCGTTGCCGCGTAGACGACCGGGTCAAGCCCGGTCAAGGCGAGCTTCTGGACCTGACTTCCTAGACCGCCCGCCGGACCAGCGAGCCGGTCGGCAGCTCCGCGTTGAAGCATCGCTGATAATATTCGGCCACCGTGCTGCGTTCGGCTTCGTCGCATTTGTTGAGGAACGTCATCCTGAACGCGAACGCCACGTCGCCGAAGATGCGGTTGTTCTCCGCCCAGGTTATCACCGTCCGGGGCGACATAACGGTCGATATGTCGCCGTTGATGAACCCCGCCCGTGTCAGGTCGGCCAGCGCCACCATGCTCTCCACCTGACGGCGCGCGGGCGCGTCCTTGGGATCGACGCCCATTTTCGTCATCACGATCGCCGTCTCCTGCGCGTGCGGCAGGTAGTTCAGCGTGGCCACGATGTTCCAACGGTCCATCTGGCCCTGGTTGATCTGCTGGGTGCCGTGATACAGGCCGGTCGTGTCGCCCAGACCGACAGTGTTGGCGGTCGCGAACAGCCGAAAGCTCGGATGCGGCCGCAACACGCGGTTCTGGTCGAGCAGGGTCAGCCGCCCCTCCACCTCCAGCACGCGCTGGATCACGAACATCACGTCCGGCCGGCCGGCGTCGTATTCGTCGAACACCAATGCGCAGGGGTGTTGCAGGGCCCATGGCAGGATGCCCTCGCGAAACTCCGTTATCTGCTTGCCGTCCTTAAGGACGATCGCGTCCTTGCCGATCAGGTCGATCCGGCTGATGTGGCTGTCCAGGTTGACCCGTATGCACGGCCAGTTCAGCCGTGCCGCCACCTGCTCGATATGCGTGCTCTTGCCCGTTCCATGATAGCCCTGGATCATCACGCGCCGGTTGAAGGCGAATCCGGCTAGGATGGCCAGCGTCGTGTCCCGGTCGAACCGGTACGTCTCATCGATGTCGGGCACATGCTCGACGCGCTGGCTGAAAGCGGGCGCCACCATATCGGTGTCGATGCCGAACACCGCGCGCGCGACGACACTGGTATCGGGGATATCGGACCCGGGTGCCTGCACGGCAGCGATCTTGTTCATCGGGCGGCGTATCCTCTGTCTTCTGGCATGTCGGATCGATGGCTGACCGTCCCGACGGTTAAGGCACGAACCTCAGTGTATCGCGGCACGGACCAGCCGCAAAACCCGGCTCCCGCCGAATCAGCTTGTGGCGTGCTCCGGCGTCAGATGCGACCGCACCTGTGCGTAGGCGAGGTTGATGATCTTGAACCGCTCCTCGGCCGCGCGGTCGCCGCCATTGGTGTCCGGGTGGTTCCGCTTGGCCAGCTCCTTGTAGCGCGACTTCACCTGATCCAGCGATACCGGCCAGCCAAGGCCCAACGTGTCCAACGGCTGGCGCAGGTCTGCCGGTGCCGCGTGCCCCGCCGAGCGAGCGCCGGCGCGCCCCTGTCGCATCCCGGCGGCCCCGAGCACGTCGAGCCGGTCATGGACCAGATCCTCCTCCGGCATGCCGCCGCCCAGACGGCCAAGCGGCCAGGTCGGCCGCTGCCAGCCTGTGTCGTCGCGCATGTGCGCCTCGATCTGGCCGGGCGACATGCCGCGATAGAAGTCCCAGGATGCGTTGTAGGCACGGACGTGGTCCAGGCAGAACCAGAAATAGTCGCGCAGGCTCTCGCGCGATTTCGGCGCCCGGTACTGCCCCTCGTTGACACAGCCGGGTATGTCGCAGCGCCGGCCCGGGGCGGCCGGGTCGGGATCGTAGGCGCGGGCTCGTCCAGGCCCCCGGTTTGTGTGTTCAACCATCGTCCGGTTATGTGCGCTGCCACCAGCGCCCGGCAAGCCCGCCAGGACGGCCCGGCTTGGCGCCAATCTGCAGTTTCGCACCAAGGGAGAGCCAGAATGCCCACTCAAGCAGAGGAGTTGCCGCGCACGCGGGCAGCTCGCATCGAGGCCACGCTGCGAGAGGCGCTCGATCCGACAAGCCTGGCGGTGGAGGATGAAAGCGCCCAGCATGCGGGCCACTCCGGAGCGTCCGCCGGTGGCCAGACGCATTACCGCGTAGCCGCTACGTCCCGCCTGTTCCAGGGGTTAAGCCGGCTCGAGCGGTCTCGTCTGGTGCACAGCCTCCTTACCGACGAGTTCGACAGCGGGTTGCACGCCCTGTCGTTAACGTTAAGCGTTCCAGGCTAGAACAATCTCTAAAATCAATGGTTGAAGCGTAAAAAACTGTTTCAATACTGCGGGGGGTCGGAGTAGATCGTTGCTTATGTAATTCAGGAGGCGCGCCGTGGGTGTAAGCCGATTGGTCAACCGAAACATCACTGCCGCAACAGGCCGCACGAGCATGCGCCTGGAGCCTGAGATCTGGGAGGCGTTGCGCGAGATCTGCTTGCGTGAAAACAAGGATTTGAGGGAGTTGATCCGCGCCGTCGAGGGTGCGACAAGCGCCGGCGGGCGCACCAGCGCGGTGCGCGTTCACGTCCTGCAGTATTTCCGGGCGGCCGCCACCCGTGACGGCCATGTTCAGGCTGGCCACGGCCTGTCTGCCGGCCCTGCGATCGTTGATTTGGAGGACGACGCCTGCGACGGGCTGACCGCTCCGGTCCACGACATGCCCCCGCCGCTGCCGGCCGAGGACGCGCGAACAAGCCTCGACGCGTAAGCCGACCTCTGCGCTCGGGCGAGGCGTCTCAGCGTGATGCGACCGGCAAAGCAAGGCTTGCCGCTCCCGAAGGCAAGTCCTTGCATTCCTGGTTGTCGGCGTCGTCCCAGGCGGGACATTGGCGCAGCACCGGCTCAGGTAGCCCGACAGGCGCTTGTTCGTCCTTGTTGACGCAAGCGCGCGACAGACGCGCGTTTTTCAGGTTGGCATCGGTGAAATCCGCCGCAGTCACGTTGGCGCCGGACAGATCGGCCTGCGATAGGTCGGCATGGGACAGGTCAGCGCCCCTGAGCTGGGTACAGACGAGGGCTGCGTGGTTCAGGTGGGCGCCGCGAAGATGCGCCCCTTTCAGGTTCGAGCGCCACAGAACGGACCAGTCCAGCCGAGCTCCATTCAGAAGCGCACCGTCCGCATCCGGGTGGGCCGGGTCGACGTCGCTGGAGAAATCGGCGTCTTTCAGATGCACGCCGTGCAGGTCGATCTTGTCTGCGGTCAGCACCTCCATCGCCCAGCGGCGTCCACCATTGCCGGGGTGACCCTGCTGTAAAGCCAGTATTTGCCACGCGGCCGTGTCATGCGCCTCACGGCGGGACGGACCTTCCTCGAAGTAGAGCACGACGCCGAATAGGGCGGTCACCATGGTGACGAGGTCGACCCAGCGATGGCTCGTGTCGCGCAATTTCGTAAAGATCTGGGTGAGCCGGGCGTGCAGTGATTGGGCTGCTTGACCGTGCATGACTGAACCCTCTCCCCTGCGAAGTCGCTACGCTTCGGCCATGGCGGAGGCCATGGCCAAGGCTGCGTTCTGCCGTTGCGCGGCTCGGCGAAGCCATCCGGCGCCGAACCGTGCGAAGGTGGACAGGCCTCGATAATAGGCGGCCTGCCGGTCGTGCACCGCGCCCACGAGATGGCGGCTGTCGGACTGCCTGGCTGCCTGGATCGTTGCAGGACCCACGCATCCGTCGATCTGCTGCGATTGGAACCCCAGTGCCGTCTGCAGGATCCTTACCGAGCGGCTGCAGCCGGTGTTGACCGCCTCGTCGAACAGCATCAGGTCCACGCCGGGCGGCATCGCATCGGCGCGCGTGGCGTTCCAAAAATTGGTCGAGTAGATCGCCGAGACCGCGTCGGGGCTGATGTCGCGGATGTCGGCTACACCCAGACTCGGGTCCTCCGCCCAGCCTCTATAAACGGCCAGGGTGACGCCGTAGCACGTGGCGCCACCCGGATCTGCTGGATCGTCGACGAACCCTCCCTCCCAGCCGAGGGTCAAAGCCAGGCAGCGTGCAAATTGGTCGCTCATTCTGTGTCCTCTTGCCGTGTGGTCTGTGACGTTCGTTCGTGGCACGGCTCAGGCCGCCATGGCGTTGGTCAGCTCCGCCCCGCCATTCGGCATCGACGCGAGCCCTGCGGTGACCTGCGGCGTGGGAGCGGTGGCGGGCGGGGTCGCCGGCGAGTTCGCCGCGACTGCCGCGGCATGTGGAAAGGCGCGGTCGAGCGCGCCTACCACTGTGGCCTGCAGGGCCGCCTGGTTCGACATGTCGATGCCAGCAGACCCGAGCACGTCAGGGAAATGCTGGATCAGGTAGGGCAGCGCCTGGGCCAGCGTGGCCGACCTCACGTCGGCATGGTCCCATCCCTTTTGCCTGATCAGGTCTTGCGATTGCTGCAGGCCGTAGGTGACCGATTTCTGCAGCGCATCGTCCAAACTGGCGGTCGCCTGCGCAGCGTTCTTCAGCCCGAGCCACCTGACGAGCTGGCTGATCGCCCAGGTGCCGGCTGCGAGCAGAACGGTGGCTGCCAGCTGAAGCAAGACGTTGATGACGGGGGACAGGTCCATCGCGGTGGCGTGCATGGTTTTGATCCTTGGCTCGAGGTGAGGGAGTGTCGGGCCGTCAAGGCCGCAAGCCGGCCCGACAACCGAAATGCGCTGCTGTATGCGTCGACGTCGAAGACACGCCGTTCTGGGTATGCGGTCGTCCTCTTGGGTGCGTTCCGGAACGCCTGACGACAGCTGTCTTGTCCCACTGGCCGGCCACGATCGTTGGTGGATCGGTCAGCTTGGTCCAGCCGTCGCTATCCTCGGTCGATGCGGCCAGCTCCATGGGCAGTGGGCACGAGGAACATCGACCGGCACGAAGCCTGCTCGAAAGCCCTAGGTATCGAACACCTTGCGCGCCCTTGGCAATCGTTGTGTGCTCGATACAGTAAGTGACGGACATAGGCTTGGCTTCCCAAGAGGAATGCCACCCGGAGGCGGCCGCCAGCTCTGAGCACATGCCGTTCAGGAAAGTCTTGAATGGAGGCCTAAAAACTTATTAAAATAGCTAAATCCAGCATCGCCGAAATGTATCAGTAGTCGCCTGCCTCCAGCCGGTGCCGGCCTGATTGCTTCGATCGTCGCGATCGGAGTTCGTGACGCCGAGCGGGCAGGTCGTCACGCAGTCGCCGCGGCACCCCGGTTCCGGTTTCGCTGCTGACCCAGCACCGCCTGCAACTCGCCCGGCGGCAGCGGGCGGCTTAGCAGGTAGCCCTGTATCGAGTCGCAGCCGGATGCCCGCAGCGCTTGCAGCTGGGCGTCGTTCTCCACGCCCTCGGCCACGATCGACAACTCCATCGCGTGTCCCAGTCGTATGACGGCTTCCACCACCGCTCGCGTGCGATGTTGCGTCAGCATCTCGGAAACGAAAGACCGGTCTATCTTGAGCGCGTCGACGGGGTAGCGGCTGAGGTAGCTCAGCGAGGAATAGCCGGTGCCGAAATCATCCAGCGCAATGCGCACGCCCATCGTCCGCAGCCCGTCCAGGATCTCCCCCGTCGTCTCCGGCTGGCGCAGGAACACCCCCTCGGTCACCTCCACTTGCAGACGTTTCGGATCGAGGCGGGTCGACGCCATCACGTCCCGCACGTCGGCCAGGTAATTGCCGTCGCGCAGCTCCTCTCCCGACGCGTTGACGCTCAGGTAAAGGTCCAGCGAAGGATAGCTATCGTGCCAGGCGCTCATCTGCGCGCAGGCTTGCCGAAACATCCATTGCCCAAGCCTACGGATCAGGCCTGTCTTCTCGGCAACCGGGATGAACACGGACGGCGGCACCTCACCGCGCGCGGCGGTGTGCCAACGGATCAACGCTTCCACGCCGAGGATGGCCGTGTCCTGCGCCCCGCAGATCGGCTGATAGCACAGCGTGAACTCGTTGCGGGACATCCCAAGGCGGAGGTCGGCTTCCAGAGCAAGCACGTCGTCCGCCTTCTCGCGCATCGCGGCGGTGAACGTGGCGCGTCCGCCAGGACCGTTCGCCTTGGCCTCGTACATCGCGGCGCTTGCGTCACGGATCAGCTCCTCGCCTTTCGAGTGCCCCAGTGCGGCATGCGCGATGCCGACGCTGCACGTGGTAGTCACCTCTCGTCCATCCATCCCAACCGGCTGGGCCATCACCTCGTTGATCCGTTCGGCCAGGCGAAGGACCCTCTCCATGCTGCTCGAGACTTCGACCAGCACCGCGAATTCATCGCCGCCCAGACGCACCAGCGTGCCCTCCCCATGCAGGCATCCTTGCAGCCGACGTCCGACCTCGACCAGCAGCAGGTCTCCCGTCGCATGGCCAAAGCTGTCGTTGACCAGCTTGAAACGGTCCAGGTCGAGGAACAGCAGGGAGCAGGGCGACGGCGCCTCGCTGCTCAGCACGCGTCGAAACCGGTCCATGAGCCAGGCGCGGTTGCGCAGCCCGGTCAGGTGGTCGTGATAGGCGGCGTGCCGCAGCCGAGCCTCGGCTTGCTCGCGCCGCCCGATCTCGTCGGCCATCTCCCGCACGTGGCGCTCCGAGGCGGCCAGCGACTTGGCCTGCCACGCCTGAAGATCCTTGTAGAGGTGGATGTCGGTGGTCGAACCGAGCCACTCGATGACAACCCCGGCCTCGTCCCTTACGGGCAGCGAGGTGGTTCGGTGCCACACCCAAGTGGCGTCGGCCGCGCGGGGCACGCGGAACTCCACATCGATCTCGCCGTCGCCGAGCGCCCTCTCCCAGGCGGCAATCGTGTGCCCGTGGTCTGCAGGGTGAACCACGTCGAGCCATCCCCGGCCTTGGCTGTCCTCCTGCGCTTGGCCGGTATAGGCCATCCATTGCGGACTGGCCCACGTCCACAGGCCGAGGTTGCACGAGCGCCAGATCAGATGGGGCACGCCTTCGACCAGCGTGCGAAGCTGCTGGTCCGTCTGCTGCGTCTCGCCAGCCGGGGACCGTCGCTCGTTCCGACTGGCGGGCTGGCCAGCCCGCGCCGTCACCGCCGCGAGCGTCTCGTCCTGTTTTTCAGTCACCTGCTGCCTTTCGCGGCCCTGCAGGCGCATGCCACCGGCACATCGCACCTAGTCGGACGCTGCAAACGATCTTAAAAGTGGCTTCTTACGCTAAAGTGAAGCCTAAAGTATGTATTGTGCAAGCTGTTTCTGTTTCCGAAAAACTAAACAAAAAGGGACAACGCTTCGACAGATGCCTAATTTACATGCTTCCGAGCGCGCAACTCGCCTTGACCGCTGCCCATATGCGCTGACACTGGACTCTATTTGGCCGATGAGAACTTAGGATCGCGGCTGATTGCGTGCATACTACGGTAGTTTGTTCTGGAATGGCTGAGATCGGCGTCTGCGGGTTGAGGTTCGGGCCTCGTCACTTCACCGCAAGCCGCCTCGGCGCCTGGAACAGGACCACGCCTCGCGCCGTTGACAATCATGTCGGTTCCTCTCACTCCAGCAAGCGCCTATTTGACAACTGTACTGCGGCAGCTATTTGACACGCTTCTCCTTTGCTTCGATCCCAGAGCTCGCACCTATCGCAGTGATGCCGGGTTCTTAACAGGACTTCATACCATGACTTTCGGAACCGGATCACGATGAGCCCTCCTGATGGCAGCAGCACACTCACGCTGAACGACCCGCAAGCCGAGGAAGACAAGATGCGTGCGGCACTCGGGCTGGCGCCTGAGAGGGCGCATGGTGCTCGGCCCGCCGAGGACGGAGCCACAAGACCTGGCCGGGATGGGGGCGCGCCGTTTACGGTCGTTGCCGCCCGGCGTTCGGAGGGGTCCGACAACGCGCGAGCCCGCCTGGCCACCCTGGAGGGCGAGTTGAAGGCCGAACGGAGCGAGCGCGTTTCGGCGCAACAGGCTCTGGCTGAGGCGCAGAGGGTGATACAGCAGCTGCAGACCAAGCTTGCCCATGCGGAAATTGCCGGAACCGAAGCGCTCGAAGCTGAACACAGGGCGCGGCTTGCCGCCGAAGCCAGGCTGGAAGGTTTGACGCCCGCCGTCGTCCAGAAACCTTCCGAGACGCCAGCCGGCGGCAAAAGGCGGGGCCGCCCACCTGGCGTGCGGACGGTGGTGCAGGACGTCGAGCCCGAACCCGTGCAGTGGTGGCTGCCGAGCTACGCCGCGTCGAAGGCCAAGCGCCCTCGCTCGAAATTATAGGTCGAATGGAGCTGGTTTCTTCCCTCGTCAGGCGCATGGGATGCATGAGTCTGGCGACGGCTGGTCTGTTGCTGGCGTCACCCGGCGCGCTGGCTGCTGAAAGCCCTGCCTTCACCAGCGCTCGCGACAGCGTCAGCCTGGTCAGCCAAGCCGACAGCGTAGCGGCCGGCAAACCGGCCAGGTTGGGCTTGCGATTCGTGCTGAAGCCGGGTTGGCACACGTACTGGTCCAACCCTGGGGACGCGGGAGCGGCGCCGACGATCGACGTGACGGGCGCCGCCGCAGGCCCGCTCGACTATCCTGCGCCCGAACTGCTGCGCGATGGGCCGTTCACGAGCTATGCCTATACTGGCGCCGTGCTGCTGCCGTTCAGCGCCACCCCGTCCGGCGGGAGCGGCCTGTCGGTCAGCGTGCATGCCGCCTGGCTCGTCTGCGCCGCCGTCTGCGTGCCGGAGGAGGCCGTGCTCAAGCTTGCCCTGCCGGCCGGCGACGGCACGCCCGGTGCTCAGGCTTCGCTGTTCGCCGCGGCCGACAGGCACATCCCACGGCAGTCGCCGTTCCCCTCCCACGTCACGGCTGACGGCGTGCTGTGGCTGGCGGCACCGGGGCTGCCCGTCCGCTCGGCCCAGTTTTTCCCGGCTGAAGCAGGGGTGATCGACCAGGGTGCGCCGCAGACGCTGCGCGTGCGGCCCGACCGGATAGAGCTGGCCCTCAAGCCGCTGAAACCGGACCTGGGCGGCCTTGCCGGCGTGTTGATGCTGACCGATGCCGGCGGGCAGGTCGAGAGTCTCGCCGTTCAGGCCACGTCCGCGCCGCTGCCTGCCTCGTTGGACGGGGCAGGAACGGGCTTGATGCAGGCCTTGCTGCTGGCGTTCGCGGGCGGCCTGGTGCTCAACCTGATGCCGTGCGTGCTGCCTGTGCTGGCGATGAAGGCGCTGGCGCTGGCACGGCTCTCCGGTGCCGCGCGCGCGCATGTGCGGCGGGAGGCGGCCCTCTACACCACCGGCGTGGTATCCGCGTTCGTGCTGATCGGCGCCGCTATGCTGGCGGTGCGTGCGCTGGGCGGCGATGCCGGCTGGGGCGTCCAGTTCCAGTCGGCGGCCTTCACCGCCGGCATGGCGATGCTGTTGCTGGCTATCGGGCTGAACCTGTCGGGCGTGTTCGAGGTGGGCGCGTCCTGGGCGGGAGCGGGCCAGGGCCTGGCGTCGCGCGGGGCCTTTTTCACCGGGCTGCTGGCGGTTGTCGTTGCCACACCCTGCACGGCGCCGTTCATGGGCGCGGCGCTTGCTGCGGCACTGGCCTTGCCGCCGGCCTCGGGCATGCTGGTGTTCGTGGCGCTTGGGCTGGGACTGGCGGCACCCTACGCGCTGCTGGCGCTCAATCCCCGCGTTGCGGCAGTGCTGCCGCGGCCGGGCGCTTGGATGGACGTGTTCAAGCAGGTTCTGGCGTTTCCGATGTATGCCGCTGCCGCCTGGATGCTGTGGGTGGCCAGCCAGCAGACCGGGCCGGAGGGGCTTGCTGTGGTGCTGGGGGGTCTGCTGCTGACTGGATTTGCAGCCTGGGCGTATGGCAGGCGGCAGGCGAGCGGGCGGGGACGGCTGCTCGGCGTGTCTGCTGTGGCTGCACTGGCCGGCATCTGCGCCGTGCTGGGCGGGCTGGCTTTGGCGGCCCCTGCCTCTGCGTCCCGCTCGGCCATCACGGACGGGTCCGAACCGTTCTCGGCCGATCGGCTGGCGGCGTTGCGCGCCGCCCACCGGGCGGTGTTCGTCGACATGAGTGCGGCCTGGTGCGTCACCTGTCTGGTGAACGAGCGGGTGGCGCTCGATACGCCGCAGGTGCAGGCGGCGTTTGCAAAGTCGAAGGTAGCCTATCTTCGTGGCGACTGGACGCGGCAGGATGCCGGCATTACGGCGTTCCTGCGCCGCTTCGGCCGGTCAGGGGTGCCGCTCTACGTGTTCTACCCTGCGGACGGCGACGCCTCGACGTTGCCGCAGATACTGACGCCGGGCCTAGTGCTGTCCGTCATCGGGAAGATGGGTGACCTGCCAAGTTAAGTCGGCTGTTCGAGGCTGGATTTGCTTCGTCGTTCTTAAGAGCAATCTCACGCAGACCGGAATAGTCGCCGTGACAAGATTGCGTTCCAAACAAAGCCTTGACCGGTTTCACGTCCGCCTACTCGCGGACACGCTGCGTGAAACGGTCTAGCAGGCGGTCGCGATCGACGGGCGACAGTCTTTGATGGTGCTCTCGGCGGACCGGTCGTATGACCAGTCACTATCGCTTGCGGTAACGTTGCGTTTGCGATCCTATGTCGGCATGAGCCTCGCAACCATTCGCAGCTTCGCTTTCGCCGGCATCGAGGCCGTTCCGGTGGAGGTGCAGGTGCAGATCTCGTCTGGGCTGCCGGCGTTTCTGGTCGTGGGGCTGCCCGACAAGGCGGTGGGCGAGGCGCGCGAGCGGGTTCGGGCTGCGCTGACCGCGATGGGGCTGTCGCTGCCGCCCAAGCGGGTGCTGATCAACCTCGCACCGGCGGATTTGCTGAAGGAGGGGTCGCATTTCGACCTGCCGATGGCGCTGGCGGTGCTGGCAGCGATGGAGGTGCTGCCGCGTGAGGATGTCTCCCACTACGCGGCAATCGGCGAATTGTCGCTGGATGGCAGCCTGAACCCTGTGGTGGGCGTATTGCCTGCCGCGATCGGTGCGGGCTTGCAGGAACTGGGGCTGATCTGTCCAGGGAGCCAGGGCGGCGAAGCGGCCTGGGCGGGCAGCGTGGAGGTGTTGGCACCGCCCGACCTGCTGTCCCTGATAAACCATTTTCGCGGGTCGCAGGTGCTGACCCCTCCCGATACGGCTGGCTTGGCATCGGTTGTAGCGGCACCTGACCTGAGCGAGGTCAAGGGCATGGAGACGGCGCGTCGGGCGTTGGAGATTGCGGCGGCGGGCGGGCACAACCTGCTGTTGGTCGGGCCACCCGGCGCCGGAAAATCCATGCTGGCCGCCCGGCTGCCTGGCCTGCTGCCCGATCTGTTGCCGTCCGAGGCGCTGGAGGTGAGCATGATCCACAGCGTCGCAGGGCTGCTCGATGGCGGACGGCTGCTGAGGCGGCCGCCGTTTCGGGAGCCGCATCACGGGGCCAGCCAGGCGGCGCTGGCGGGCGGCGGCTGTGAATTCCATCGGTTCGGCGGAACCAACATCGGTTCAGTGGAACGTCATTCCCCCTCCGCGGCACCCGATGCGGCTTTCCCGTGCCACCCCCGCGCGCCGTCGTCGGCGGAGCGGGACACGGGCGTCGGGAACCGGGTGCGCCGTCCCGCACCACGGCCGTCGGCGCGACCCGGTCGTCGTTCCAGCGTCACCTCCGCCCCTCCCCGCGAGGTGCATCGTCCCCAAGCCGGTCGACGCGACCGGTGACGGTGACGCCGGCGTTCCGCCGCGCCCCACCCCGTCGCCGTCCATCGGCGACGTCGCGCGGGGCGAACCCACCCACGCGGTGACCGGACGGGTGCACGCCCGCGCGGCATCGTCGGCCCGGCGATGGGCGGGCCCGGATGGCGCGATACCCGGTAAAACCCGTCGGCCGGTTCTTGCACCGACGCGGCGACCACCTGCAGGTTCGCGGGCATGTCGCGAACCATCGCCGCCCTCCTCCCTCACCAGGTCGCGCGGGCCGCCTACCCGGCGCCCCGGTGGTCGGGCCCGCGCCGCGCGGCATGACGCCCGCCCCCGGCCCCCGCCCGGAGGTCGTTGCCCACGGGGGCTTTCCCGGCGCCGGGGAGGGCCCGCACTGGCTCCGGTGGATCGACGGGGTCGACCTGAGGGGCAGGGGCACGGGGTCGCCGATCGTGCACGTCCACCTGTCGCCGCTGCCCCCCGGCCCGCGCGGCGCGCCGTTGCCGCGCGTCGAGGCGCTGGCCGCGGTGCCGGGGGCGCGCCCCTGCGCCGTGCACGCCGGCACGTTGCCCCTGTTGCGGCTGGGCACGGTCTTCGAGGCCGGCGTCGCGATGGGCTCAGTCGGGATGGAGCCGCGCACGTTCGCCTTCGACCGCGGGGCGACCGGGGTCGCCCGCCGGCGCCGGTTCGACGAGAGTCCCGCGGACAAGCCGCACTGGTGGCGTTACGCCTTCGCGACGCTGCCGCCGCGCGCGTACGCGCTCGAGGGCGCCGGCGACGCCCATTGCCTGGTGCTCACCGCCGGCGCGGCGCAGCTCGTATTGCCGGCTTCGGAAGTCTTCCGGGTCTTCCTCGCGCCGGAGCCGCGCATGGCCGACGCGCTCCTGTCGGGTCCGTGGGAGAGCGTCGGGAGGCGCGTCGTCAACGAGAGCTGGACGGAACGGCTGCCCGACCGCTGGGAGATCGGACTACGGACGGGCTTCACGGGAGCCTCGGCGTTGGCGGCCGCGGCCATCGAACTCACCGCTCGCGGCCGGGCGGTGGCCGACCTCGTCCACGCGGCCGTGGTCCGGTCCCGTTCCCCGTTGCGATCGCTCGAGGCCGATGTCCCCCTCGACTGGACGTCGCTCGAGCTGGACGTCGAGGGGCTGCGCTTCCCGGACGCGATCGGCCGTGACATCGGCCTGGACCGGTTCCTGGCGCTGCGCATCGTCGCCGTCCGCCTGCCCTCGCCGCCGCGCGGCCTGCCCCCGCGCCTGTCGTACCGCCTTGACAACTACAACGTCGTCCACGCCGACCCGGCCCCGCCGCCCGAGCGCGGGCACTCCATCCCGAAGTTTGATGCTCCGGCACCGACGGACGGCGGCGGGGAGCCGCCGCTGACGCCGGACCAGGCGCCGACGACCCTGGCGACCGCGCTCGTGGTCGACCTGGTGGTCACTCCCATCCTGGGCGGACCCTCGTTGGAGCGGATGCCGCTGGCGGAGACCTTCGAGGTCCACGGGCCCCGGCATCGGACCCATCACGCGGGTCCGCTCCCCTCGGCGTCGACCGGTCGCGACAGGTCCGGCGGCACGGACGCCGCGCCCGTGAGGACGGTCGCCGGCGACGGGACCGGCTCCGCCGCGCGGCCGTCGACGTTGGCGGCGGCGCTCGACGAACTCGTGGGTCTCCAACCGGGCATCGTCGGTTGGCAGCCTGTCGTGCCCGTCAACGACCGGTTCGAGGTGCGCGGGGGCGTGCCCGTCTGGCTGGTGCCCGGGTGGCTCGACCGGCGACCCCGGGCTTGGTCGTACGTGTCCGGGGGGCGTCGCAGGTCGGCCCTGGTGGCCGCGGTGACCACGAGCGAGGGCGTCGTGCACGTCGTCGACGTGGAGCGCCGGCGGCATGCCGATGGCCGGGACCGCGATGCGACGAGCCTCCTTCTAATGGTGGTCGATCCAGGCGGCGAGCAGGCGGCGGTGGCGACTGCGCTGCGCTCTCTCGCCGAGGCCGGCGGGTCCTGGCCGGCGGCCATCCCGGGCGCCACGGCTCACGCGCGCCGTCCGCACCCGTTCGTCGAGGGCGGACCGGCGTCGGGCGACCGTCCCCTGCGCGCGCAGGGACTCTTGGCCACGATGCGACGTTTTCTGCGGCGTTCCGACGACCCGATGGCGAACGGGTGATCCGACCCGTGGATCTCGCGACGTCGCTCCGGGCGGTGCGAGCCATCGACGGATCGGTCGCCGCCGGCCATCGGTCCAACCCTCGATCCCTAGAGGATGGCGGCGAGTTCCACCCGTTCCTGGCACACGGAAGTGACCAGGTGCTTGTAGCGCCTCGAGGTTGGGTAGCCGCGCACGGAATACACCGGTTCCGTTACGAGGACGCTCCAGCGCCGGTCGTTGAACACGAACACCTCGTCGTCCGATTCGACGATCACGCCCGCCTTGCTGGTCGATGTCGACAGTACCCGGGCCGGGGGCTTCGGCGCCTTCCCAACCGGGTGCGGGTCCGTGACGGCGTCCTTGGCCGCGGTTGGAATCTCTGGAAGCCATTCTCGGCCAGGACCCAGAGCGTGTCCTTGAACAGGAAGGTCCTGGTTGCGCCGACGACGCCCTCGATGAGATGGTTCAACTCCGCGTCGATGGCCTCGAACCCCCTCCCGGTGATGCCCACCACGGTCGAGCGATCGGAAGCCTCGTCGGCACTGGCCGCCGTCGCACGCCTCCCGTCTTGCCGGCTGTCCACGGCATAGAGTTCCACCTGGTCGACGTGGCGAGGCTCGAGACGGCGTTGCCGTTCATCTCGACCGCGTAGCTGCGCTCCGCGAACTGCTCGAAGACGACGCGCCTGTCCCGTCTTTCCACCCCGACACCCACGCCTACGATCCCGCCGTCCGGGCCGCACGCCGCCGTCACCGCGCCATAGCGGCCTTGAATCTGGCGGGCGGGCCAATCGGACACCTTCTGATCCGACAGGCCGGTGTTCGAGCGCCCCAGTGGATGCTCCCGGAGGTCTTCCCGCCCGAGCGCGATGAACTGGCTGATACCGTCGTCCGTGCCGACGAAGGCCCTCCCGTTGTAGAAGCGGATGTCCAGGATCGACCGGCATGTTCCGGCGGTCTGGAAGATGTGGGAATACCGGTCGACGTCCTGGACGGGGACTTGGATCGGGGTATCGCTCGCCAGCAGGCGGGTCAGGGCGGTCGGTTCGCTTTCACTGACACCCTGTTGGGCCTTCAGTCGACGATTGTCGGAGAACACGGCCATGGCTGCGCCGCCTTCGCCGTTCAGCCGGTCCTCGCAATACTTGGACAAGTCGAACGCCCGGACGACGCCATCCTTCGAGAATAGCCACGCGTAGTCGAAGTACAGGTAAGCCTCTACGAAGTGTCCGGCCAGTTGAAGACGCTTGATCCTCATATGCTTCCCCTCCGCATCCGCTTGGCTATGATGCCATCGATGACCCCCGTGTTCTTCCCAACGATCGATCAGTTCACTCGGCACCTCGTAGTCGCGGTCCGTGTTTGGTGATACGGGATAGCCGTGCCATGGTCCCGGAAGATTGTGGCAGATCGGGAAGAACGCGATGCGTTCGCCGGTCAGGCCCACCGCCATTCGTGCGTTCGTGGCCACCCACCAGTAGTCGCCGGCCGGGCTCAGCCATCCGCGGGCTTCGGATTGCTCGAAAAAGGCATACTCCTCGCGACGGCTGATCTCCGGGTTCCACTTCGTCTTGTCAGGCCTCAGCCCTGGCTGCCGATGATAATTCATCGACTTGTACGTCCTTCCGCTCAGGGCGGTGGGTCCGAAGACGATGCCATCGGGTTCGACTGCCAGTTGGGCCATGCGTGCCGATAGCTGACTGACGGAAGTTCTTCCATCGACGACCACGATGATCCAGCTCATGCCTGATACGGAGCGGTTCGCGCGGAGGCGTACGACGGCCAGACATGGAGAGATCACCAGCCGGCCCAACAATGGCACCACGCGCATCTTCCGCTCTCTTGGGGAACCATCCCCCCTTCCGCTAGATTCCCGACCCCGAGTTCTCCAGTGGTGACTCCGGCCGGACCGGCGACCGTGGCGCCGCCTTGCTCCACACTGGTTAGGCGACACGCGCCGCGAACGGGCATCGTGCGAGGCCGTCGAGGCCAGCCCTTGGAGCCGCCGTGACCGTGTCGTGCTTCGTCGCCCGCGCCTGCTTGCTGGCCGGCACCGTCGCCATCGAGGCCACGAGCGCGCGGGCCTTCGGCAGGCACAGCCACGACACGTACGGGTTCGGCGTGATCGACGGCGGGGCGCAGCGGTCCTCCAGCGGACGCGGCCCGGTCGAGGCGGGAGCCGGCGACGTCATCACGGTCAATCCGGGGGAGGTCCATGATGGCGCGCCGATCGGCTGCGGCCCGCGGACGTGGCGCATGCTGTAAATCGAGCCCGCCGTTCTGTCGGCTGCGCTGCATTCGATGGCGACGAAGGAATGGAGGCTGCAGGTTCGACCGACCTGGGCCTGGACTCCACCTGCAAGCCGGCACGTCACCGCATCGGCTGGCCGCAACACGGGGTGAGTGGCTACCAGGGGGAGCCGGTCATGCCCATCAAGGACCTTTAGTGAAGGCGATCAGACAACCCAGCGCTGGCGCGTGGTCCGGGCGGCGAACAGCGGCATCAAGGGTCCGCATGTTCCATCGCGAACCCGTGACATGCCTTCATGGTTCCGTTGTTACCGGTCCGTGCCGCCGCATAGAGCAGGTTGACTTGGTATTGCGTCAGTTTCGGTGCCTCGACTGGCCCACCCCGCGACAGATGACGACGGTTGTCTCCCCACAGTTCGAGCAACCGACCGCCAGATCCCGGTGCGGCCGTCCCGATCGATAGGCCTTCTTGCTCGAGCGCTTGGATTAGCTCGATGTTGTTCCGGCCTTTCTTCTTCAACGCCTCCGAAAGTTTTTTCTTCGATGCCTTCGATAGATTCAATCCTTCGTCGGTCACGGACAGTCGTCGTAGCCGCTCCCGTGGCGCTTCTATCAACGGCCCATACGTGTGGCACAGCCGGATCCGGCGATCATTGCGGAAGTAAAGGCTGCAGTCGCAGCCATGACCGGAGGCGAAGTGTAGGCCTCCGGATGTGAAGTCTTCGGCATGTGCTCCTTGGTCCCGCGGCACCCCACTGATCACCTCCCGCACCTCTGCGTCGCTGGGCTTCCGTTCCGCCTCCTCACGTCTTCTGCTCTTGCGCGCCATCGCTTGCGCGGACCTTGCCGCCCTGCTCGCCTCGGTGTGTCCAGTCCTCATCGTCCTAACTCCCTGCCCATTGATCGTCCACGATGCCTACCGATGGCGCCGCCGCCTCGCCCAGCGACGCGCGCCGGCATCCTTTCGCCACCCCGCTGCTGGGAATGCTCCTCCACAGGTGCGACGTCGTGCGGCTTGCGGTCGATCGAGGGGTGCAACCGTTCGCTCTGCCGGCGCGACCGTGTTTTCGCAGCCGGGCATCATGGCGGGTTTCGTTGCGGGCTTGTCCATCGGTCCCAGCGCCGCCCTGTTGGGCCGGACGCCGTCGCCGCAGCCATTTCAGTAGGTCCCGGCCTACTACCGGGACGTCTTCGAGATGCGATGGGACATAAAAACGTGAGGCTGTGGTTGGCAATTTCTCGGCCGTTGCACGTCCATCGGCGTTCGATCTGCTCGACGACGGAGCGTCGAACTGCGCTGTCTTGACGATGTGAGCTTCTGTCCGCAACCCACGCGACTTATGCAACGCTCGGTCGGGCGACGCCCGATAGCCGCGCGCGTGTCAGGGCATGTACCAGCGCGACCATCTCCCGCAGATGCGTATCGCTCTCCTGGGTGGACCAAGGCTCGACCAGTTCGCCATGGGCGACAGAGTTCCGCAGCCTCCGCCATGTCTCGCAATGGTCGGGTATCACCCCCCCGTCGCGCGAGCTTGCGCAAGAAGGCGAACGGGCTCCTCTCGCGGACCCTACCGAGGTGGTCGAGCATGCGGCCGCGCAACGCGGCGTCGCCTACCCATGCCCGGACATGGTCCTCCATGGACGCGAGTACCGCGGGCGCGAACTTTGATTCTCTGTCTTCCGGCCCCATCAGCGATTTCGCGAGCGCCTCGATCGTGCTCGCCATTGTCACGAGCATTACCCACCGCGATCCGTGGACCGCCTGCGACAGTTCCTCGTAGAGGCGCGTCACGTGATGCCCGTCCATCAACCCCGGGCCGTCCGTGTCGCGTGCCCGGCCGACCATCACGAGCAGGTCCGAGTACACCTTCCAGAACGCGGCGCCGTGGCGGTCCCTGATATCCAACGATTGCACCAGGCCGAATGCCGTTGGTTCGGGATTCCCGTGGGCCGGCAGCAGCATGACGGTTGCCGTCCCGTCCCCGAAGTTCCGGGCGATCAGGCGCGGGTGTATGGGCGTTCCCAACATGACCCGCAGCGGTTCGCAAAGCCAACGTTCAGCATAGGGATGGGCTAGTTCGGCACTGGTTCGGGCTGTGATCCACATCGCGTCCTCGGAAGCATCATTCACGAAGGTGATGCTGCTGCCGAGCGCCTCCACGATCTGCCGCCCGGGGCGCCGGGTGGCGAGCACGACGTCGTCGCCGATGCTCGTCGACGAGGTCATGGCCTCTCCCATGGGCAGTGAAGGAGGCGGCACCAGCATGAGCTCCACGCTGCTGGTGCCGGAGACCCACGGCCCGGAGACCTGCGTCGCGATGCCGGCGAGTTGGCCGGACATGGGCCATCCATGCTTGTGGTCGGTGAAGGGCCGGGCTTCGGTGATGCCGCCAGCCCACTCGTTGCCCCCGTAGTCGGTCGCGAAGAGCCTGAGCTGATGGGCGGCGTCGTAGGGGTTCGAATTCGCCATCACCAACTTCCTGAAAGCGGCGGCGCCGTCGGGTGCGGTGCCATACAGGAAGTAGCGGATGCGTTCCTTGGTCGATGCCTCGATCCGGCCAGGTCCGCGGAGAACCACGCCCTCATCGTCCCGGCCCACAAGACGGATGTCGCTGCACTCTATGACCGATGGCTCCGCCAAGAGTCGATCACGCCAATGATCGAGGGTGTGCAACTCCCTGGCTATGGCGATCGGCCGGCTGGCCGGGACGGCTTGCTGTTCGCCTGCCTCCACGTTCGTGTCTGGGTCCCTTGCTGGTGCTGGTTTCGCTCAACCTGCCACGATGCCGGAGGCCACGCGAACGTGTGTCAGGCGATCTCGGGTCATATCGTGGCGGAGACATCACGTGACGGTCGCGGGTCGCGCCATCCATGCTTGGCAGTCGGGACTGGGCATCGCGTCGGTCGCGACCGACGCGACCGCGATCGTCGGCGTCGTCGCGTTGCGGCGATCGTTGTCGTGGAAGCGCTCCGAATTGGCGTCGGGTTTCCACAAGGAACTCAGCGAGGACCAGGAATTGTCGTCGCCTGCCGCTGAATCGACTGGGAACGCGACGTGGTTGTTCCCGGAAGGGAAGGGCACGATCGAGCACGGGCGCGGGAGGCTCGGATCGCCATGCGGAACGATGTCACGATCGCCGAGATGTGGGCCGATCCGCGATTTTAGACCTACCGGACCGCTATCGATTCGTCTCTGTCCTGGCTCGGCGTGATCCACAACTCCATCGAACGCGACCTGTTCGGGGCACGTGACCTTCCCGGCATCGGCCACCGGGTCTACCGGATACTCGGGCGCGAGAACTTCACCGGCTTCATCGACGCGTTCGGGTATGGGGAGGGCCTGGACGGCGCGCGAGGGAGTTCCATCGACCCGCGCCGGGCAAGAGGCCAAGCAAGAGTTCGCGGTGTCCTGATCGCTCCCGTCCGACTTGCCCGTCGAGCGGTCCAGTTCGAAATGGTCGACCCACTGTCGGCGCGGCAGCATGGTCAGCCCCGACCGCCGACGGGCGCGGAGAGCACGCTTCGCCCGCCCTCCGCAAGCCGAGCAAGTCGCCGAGGCGACGACGCGCATGTGTCGGTTGCCGCAGGCAAGCGCGACGGCTCGTTTGCGATCGTCAACTCGCGACCTTGGCCGCCGCGACCTCCCGCTCCGCGATGGCTTTCACAGCTGTTGCCCAGGCCTGCACGCGTTCGCCGAGTTCCGCGCATCCGGAGTAGGGGTGAACGCCGAGGAATTCGAGGCATCGCCGCATGTTGCCGCTTCCGGAACGCTCGACGCCGGCGAGTCGGATGATCCTCCGGGTTTTTCGACTGCGTTCGATCGATGGATCGTGGTCGTCCGTCCAGACTGCAGGCGGCCACTCATCACGATGCTTGTAGTAGTTCGCGATGGCCCAGATCAGGGCCACCAGGCTCTTGTCCGTCGCACCGAATGGGCCCTGGATCGTCTTGATCCCACCATTGGTAAATTCAGGTATGGGGCTGCGGCCCGCCGCCCTCAGGGCCGCGTCCACGGCTTCCGCGGCTTTCGTGACCCTCCGGATCCTGGTCTGCAGGACGAGGAACACCGAGCCGATCAGCTCCTCGACATACTCCGTCTCGGCATCGATCACGTACTCGGCCGACTCGTTCTCGGGATGTGCCTCGGCGTCCTCGCACAGCCGCTCGGAGACGGCGATCAGTCGACCGAGATCCTCGAGTATGCGCACGGACCTGTCATCGCGGCATTCCATGTGGAGCCGTGCCGACGCGACGACCCATCGGATGACCGGCAAGCTCACCGGCGCGTGAGGGGCGGTCAACGCCGGCCCCGCCGCGATGGGCGCCCGGACTGCTCCTGCGTTGGGACGTCGTCGACCGGTCCGGCCGTTGCGCACGCCCATTGGTCATTCATGCATCCGACCCCGCCACACGATTATGTCGCGGTCAAGGCGCTGTGGTCCACCGTCATGGCGGCAACCGGCTCCGGTCGATTGGGGATCGGACCTGTCCCGTCGATTCGGCGGTGGTCGTCACCGAGGTCGACCGGCACCTCGTCCCCTTTCCACGAGCGCTGGCTCGTTTCCGGAACTAGCGCTCCCAGGATGCGGGATGCGCGCATGGGCTCGGTCCGGTGCGGACGGGTCAGTGATGTCCGCCCCACATCAGGATGAATCCGTGCCATTCGAACGCGGCGATCACGAACAGGAGCGCGAGGACATGGGCGGTGAACCACAGGATGGCGGCGGCGACCTCGAGCCGCCGTCCGTGGGGCGTATCGTCCGGCTCCTCGAGGCTGGCCTGCGACAGGATGCGAGCGAGCGTGAACAGGGTCGTCGAGCCGACCGCAAGAAGGAGCACCGTGATTGGGCGAGCCTCCTCATACTCCTCGCCTACACGGTCGTCACCGGGTGGATACTCTCGGCGCAGCTCGATGCGAACCGCATCTCGACGAGGAATTTCGATGCCCAGAACAGGGCTTGGGTCCACGTGGCCGGGGTGAAGATCGCATTCGACCCAAGGAGCACGTTGGCCTCGCCGGCCTTCGTACTCGACGCCATCCTGGAGAACGTGGGCAGCGCTCCCGCCTTCGATGTCGGGCCGCGGTTCGAGGTGGTGGCCGGCGTCGCGCCATTGCCGGCGCAAGCCGCCCTGTGCGGTGACTTCCGGAAGCGGAACAGGTCCCGGAGCGTCGTCTTCCCGCATTCGCCGTTCCTGGACCAGCACCGGACGCTGCGGGTCCAGGAGCGGGTGCCCGGCAGCTCGGACATGGGCGTCGCATACCTGATCGGGTGCATCGATTACGCCACCAAGCCGGACGGCGAGCATAGGCAGACCCAGGTCCTCCGTACGATCGTTGGGAAGGATCATGATGCTCCGGCCACGTTCCCGGCGTTCATGGCCGAAGGAGCGAGCCTCATCGCGGAGAACAACCTGCCGGAGCAGGCAGACTGATGCGGCGACTGCCAACGCTCCCATCGTGGTGCGCAGCGTGCCTTCCCGCGGTCGAACCGGTTTTTCCATGGCCCCATCCTCCTTGGGGAGTTCCCAGGTTTCCCCCTTGTCGAGGGCTGTTCCCCGGATGATCGCCTGCTTCCCTTGCCCGTGCTTGAGCCTGGCGATGAAGGTTTTCGGGAGGGGGCCGCCGATACCTGGGCGACGGCGCATTCGGCCGTCGAGCGCGAGACCCGGGTTCCGTGCCAACCGACGATGGACCGTGGTGGTTACCGGTTCGGAATGGACGGGCGGCACGGCCGCCCGGGACGATGATCGGGCCGAGGTGCGCCACGGCGTCGGAGAGCGGCTTGGGCCACGTCCCTGAATCGTTCGGCGTCCTGCACCCCACTCCAGGAGGCAGGCACGATGGGGTGGCGGCCGGCCTCGGTCTCGTGGCGTTCGCCCCGATCGCGATGTCCGGATCGACCTGGGGTTTATGCGCTGGCCGGCGGCGGCGCGGTCCTCGCGTTGACCGGCGTCCTGGGGTTCTGCCGGATATGCGCGATGGCCGGCCGGCGCCCGGTATCGAGTTCCACGACGACGTGATGGCGGGCGGTGGCGGACTTCCGTCCTGCACACATCAGTATCACCGCTACTGCGTGGTGCTGTTACTAGCAATGACGATGTGACGCCGCATTCCCGGATGCACCTGCCGGATCGTCGATGCGATGTTGGCCGAGCGTATCAAGGCGCGGTGCACGGCCGGCACCTTGGAACGATCAGACGGATCGCCTCGTGCGGGTCGGGGATACCGGGTCGATGCTGGTGCGGTGGGACCGATCACCTGTTTCGGAGCCGGCATCGGATCGTTGCGGATGCGTCGTGCCCATCGTGAGGCACCGCTTGGCGGGAGATCACATTCGAGGAACCCAAGCCAGGGACGGCGGAAATGCCTCGCGACATGCACGCACCTCCGCGAAGCAAGCTCCTCGTTGACGGAATGTCGGCGCCCGAACATTCTGGTGTTGGGGCCGTCAGCAGGGAGCGCCTGGGTGAATACGACCGCGGACGGCGACCTCCATCCGCTCGTGTCCAAGGTGGTGTCGGAGGTGCGGTCGCTGGTCGACGGCAACGGCGCCTCGGCCGCCGACGTCACAGTTCGGTCGGGAGCCTGTCACCGGCGGCAAGTCGCCATGGCCCTCGACTCCGCCGTCGGATGGGCCACGGAGTTCGCCAGTTCGCCCGGCGCGCGTGATCCCGGCGGGTCCACGCGCACGGCAGGCCGGGCCGCGGCGGTCACGGAGGCGAGGTCGCGTTGCGACGCGGTGATCGCCGACCCCGCCACCTGGGAGGGATTGGCGCGCTACCTCGAGGGCCGGCCGTACGAACTGTTCAGGACGCTCGAGCCGGGGTTCCGGTGGGGCGCGGTCCCGCAACGCTGGCACTTCTTCGAGGCTTGTTCCCACTGCGGCGGTTCGGGACGGCGGCGTTGCGGTGCCTGCGACTCCGGTTGGGTGACGTGCTCGTCCTGCGGCGGGTCTGCGCAGGGTCGCTGCAGTTCCTGCTCCGGCGCTGGCAAGGTCAACGGCGGCTACGCCAAGGACAGCTTCGGCAACCTCTTCATGCAGGTCGTCACCTGCCCGTTCTGCCATGGTGGCGGCAAGGGTCCTTACGGAAGCTGCGGAGCTTACTGCAGCGGCGGCAAGGTCAGGTGCTCGTCCTGCGGCGGCACCGGCTCCGTCCAGTGCGGGACATGCGGCGCCACGGGGTCGTTGACGCACGCGATCCAGGCGCACCTGACCGGGACCGCCTCACGCAAGATGTCCCATGCCGCGGACGGCCCGGAGGCGTTCCGCGCCGCCATCGACGGGCTGGGCATCCTCGCCGTGGCCGGCATGGCGGAGCGCCGGGTCAGCGTCGGGCGGTGGCGCGGTGGCGCGAGCATCCACGTCGCCTGCACGCTGCCGCACGTACGGGCCGAGATGTCCTGCCGGGGAGTGGGCATCGCGTTGGACGCCATCGGGGAGGACGCGCTCGTTCCCTCCATGCCGGCGTTCCTCGACGCGTTGGTCAAGCCCACGGCCGACGCGATCCTACATCCTTCGCACGGCGCCGAAGCGGTGATCCGCGCGGCGCGCGGCTCCAGGCTGACGGAGGATCTCCTCCAGGAACTGGGCGCCCGTCGATCCGGCAAGGCGGAGGATTTCGTCGCACGCTGGAAGGGCGCGGTCAGCGTGGACCTGGTGCGACGGCTGCGGGACCGCCTGCTGAGGACCTACGACGCGGTCGGCCGCAACGCAGTCAGGGCCGCCTGGCTCGGCGCGCTGTTCCCGCTGCTGGCGTGGTCCCTCTTGATGGAGCTCTACGCGCCGGCGGTCATACCTCCGCTGGTGGCCAAGCGCACGGAGGCGTTCCAGCCGGTGGAGAGCGCGCTCTGGGACGCCACCTTCCTGCTGGCGCCGCTCGCCATCGTTTGGTTGATCGCGGGAGGCAAGGGGCGCGGGCACGCACGCGCGCTGATGGGGGCGGTGGCGAAGCGGCGCCCCGGGCAGGGCTGGTGGCCCGTGATCGTGGCCGCCTGCATCGTCGTGCCCCACGTGGCGTTGATCGCGGCCGACGTGTCGGGCGACACCCTGGGCCTGCCTTACGAGCGGGAGTTCGCGGCACTGCCGGTGCTCCGTGGTTGGGAGGAGTCCAGGCGGCGATCGGTCGGGCAGCAGCCGACCGTCATTCCGCCGGCGCGCGCGGCGCCCCACCTTCGCCATGCCGCAGGTCGCAAGTGAGTGGTGCGGGCCGGACCGCCCCGGGCAGTGCGCCGGGAGGGGGTGGTCGCGACGGCGCATCGTCGGCTCGCGTCCCGCAGTCGACGGCCGTCATACCCGTTGGCGAACGACTTGCCGGTTCGGGTGATCGGGCGTCCGTATGAACATCGCCTCGATCCGCGGGTTCGCGTTCCATGGGATCGAGGGGAGACCCCTCGAGGTTAGCGCCAAGGCGTCTCCCGGCCCCCCGTCGTTCACCATCACCGGTCTGTCTGATAGGTCCCGCGCGGGGGCTAGCGAGCGGGTCCGCACCACTCTGGCCGCGATGGGCCTGTCCTTGCCGTCCAAGCGCGTCACTGTCGATCTCTCGCCGGCCGATCCGGTCGCCGACGGCAGCCACCACGACCTGCCGGTCGCGCTGGCGCTGTTGGGCGCCATGGGCGTGCTATCAATCGAGGACCTGTCCGGTTACGCGGCACTGGGCGGGCTCGCCCCGGATGGATCGTTGCTGGCGGTGCCGGGCGTGCTGTCCGCGGCGATCGGCGCCTCCGCGCTGGAGGTCGGGCTGATCTGTCCCGAGGCGCAGGGCGGCGAGGCGGCGTGGGCCGGCAGCATCGAGGTGCTAGCCGCCCCCGACCTCCTGGCGATCATCAACCACTTCCGCGGCACGCAGGTCCTGGCGCCGCCGTGCGCGCCGGGTGCACGCATCGAGCCGCCGAGTCCGCACCTCGCGGACGTTCCCGTCGCAGACGGCGCGAAGCGGGCGTTGGAGGGGGTGGCCCACGATGACCACCCCCTCGCGCTGACCGGCCCGCGCGACGCGTGCGCCACGCTGGCCGCCTGCCTGCCTGGCCTGCTGCCCCACCTGGACGTGCTCCAGTCGTTGGAGACCAGCATGGTACACAGCCTCGCCGGTCTGCTCGACGGCGGTCGCCTGATCCGCCGTCCCCCGTACCGCGTCGTCACTGCGGTCACGCCGATGACCGCGCTGCTCGGGGGCGGACGGGATGCCCGGCCCGGCGAGGTCAGCCTGGCGCACAACGGCGTGCTCTTCCTCGACGGGACGGACTGTCTCGATCGCGAGGCGTCGGATGGATTGTGCCGCGTGATGGAAGCCGGGAGGGCGGGCGTCGCGCGGGGTGCGGCGCGGGTCGACTACCCCGCGCGCTTCCGGCTCGTGGTCGCCGTGAACCCCGACCCCGGCCGCGCTGGCGGCGATGCGGCGGGTGGCGTTCTCGACGACGGTGTGAGGCGCATGCTCGGCGGACTCGGCAATCGTATCGGCAGTGTGATCAATGTTTCGCCGATCGCCCGCCCGTGACGCCCATTTCGGCATCATCGCCGGGGATACGTTGATGCGGTACGGAAGATCCGCGCTACGATGCGCTCTCCGAGCGCCTCGGATACCGACCGACGGCGTCCGACTCGAGGCGCGACGGGCAATTGATGGTCTTTGGACGTCAGCCGACGATCGGGGATGCGGGCCTTGGGGGGAGGGTCACATTAAGGAGGATGGTTGATGGCCGCGGCGGCACGGCGACGACTTGCACGGCCCGCACGGGCGATTGCGGTCCTGGCGCTCCTGTGGTCCATCCCGGTGTCGCCCGCGCTGGCCTGGGGGGACGAGGGCCACGAGATCGTGGCCCTCGTCGCGAGGCACTACATGCGCCCGGAGGTGACGGCGCGGGTGGACGCGATGCTGGCTTCGGACGCCGGGAACGCGCTCACCGCTCACGACATGGCGTCCGAGGCGACGTGGGCGGACAAGGTGCGGGACGCCGACGTGGACGGCGCGAGGCTCGCCACCCGGCAATGGCACTTCGTCGACATCGAGATGTCGGACGGCGACGAGGACCGGGCCTGCCTCGGCCATCCCACCCTCCCCTCCGGGAGCGCCGCGTTCCCCGGGCAGCCGCAGGACTGCGTCGTCGACAAGATCGGCCAGTTCCGGGCCGAACTCGCCGGCCCGCGCACGGACGCGGCCGAGCGCCTGGCCGCTCTGAAGTTCCTGCTGCACCTCGTCGGCGACGTGCACCAGCCGCTCCACTCGTCCGACGACGGCGACCGCGGGGGCAACTCCAAGCCGGTCGTCGGGGGGTCGGGCAGCCGCAACCTGCATGCCTTCTGGGACACGACCGCGGTCAGGCGCCTGGGCCCGGATGCCCGGACGGTGTCCGCAGGCTTGGTCGCCGGCATCACGCCCGCGCAGCAGTCGGCGTGGGCCGGCGGGTCGCCGGCGTCGTGGGCCACGGAGGCGTTCAGGCTGTCGAAGGCGGATGCCTACGGGATGCTGCCGTCGCCCGACGCTGCGGGCAAGTACGAGTTGACCGAAACGTACGACGAGATGGCCGCCCGCGATGCCGCGTTGCAGCTTTCCAGGGCCGGCGTCAGGCTGGCGTGGCTGCTGAACTCGGCTCTGGGCTCCGATCATTGACGCCCACCCATCAGTCCACCCGGGAAGGTATGCTGCCCGGGGCGCTCCTCGTTGGGGCGACCCGGTTCCGAGGGCGGATCACCGCATCCGATCCGTCATGGGTGCGGCGCCTCCACGGCGTATGGGAAGCCATTCGGCGAGGTCGTCGTGATCGAACTCGGTCCCGTCTCAGGTGACGAGGGTGAGCCGTCCCTCGGTGTCGGAGGCGAGCGAGTAGGAGCCGCCGCACTGGCGGATGCGCCTCAGGCTCGCGTCGATGCCGCCGCTCCATCCCCGGACGGCGAACGCGTCGGCGGCGTAGCGCGAGCAACTGATCCGGAAGAGGCATCGCCTCCCGGACAACGGCGACAGGAAGCGCCTGTAGAACAGGATCGTGCGCCGAGTGAAGGCGGCGGAGGCGGGCTGCAATGCCCTCGGGACGGTGAGACGCCCCGCAGCCTCCAACAGGGCGACGCAAGTCGTGGCGACCAGCGCCAACTGGGGGGGCGGCTCCAGCCGGATCACCGTTCCCCACCCGTAGACCTCGAAGACGGCCTTGCTCTGGTTGCCGACGCGCCGGGCAATCGGGTCATTGCCATCTTCCTGAACGGCAGGACCTCCTCCTATATGCTTGAGGGCGTCGTGGGCCGTGCCCCGGACGAGACGCTCGCCCTGGGGACGAGGGAGATCTACGTGCATTACGGGTCGGGCATGGCGACGACGAAGCTGCGCATCCCGGCGGCGGCCGACGGCACGGCGCGCAACATGAACACCGTGGCGCGGCTGGCGGGGATGGCCGCCGAATGACCGGCGTTCCGCTTGATCTGATTACGTCAGCTCCTTGGGTCCCGGTGTCCCAAGCGACCACGTGCCCGACATCCCCACGGCCTGGCCGACGCGACGTGCTGGCCGGCTTGGCAAGCTCGCTGCTGCCCGTAGCCGCCATCGGCGCCGGCCGGCCGGATACGTTGGCGGCGTTGGAACGGGCAAGCGGCGGCCGGCTCGGCGTGCACGCCCTGGATACCGGCAGCGGCCGCAGACTGGGCCACCGCGCCGATGAGCGCTTCCTGATGTGCAGCACTTTCAAGCTGCTGCTGGCCGCCGCGGTGCTGGCCCGGGTGGAGACGGGTCGGGAGAAGCTGGACCGGCGCGTGCCCTACGGCGTCTCCGACCTTCTTGAATACGCCCCGGTGTCGCGCGCCCATCTCGCCGAGGGTGGCCTGACGATCGGTGCAATATGCCGGGCGGCCGTCGAGGTCAGCGACAACACGGCCGCCAACCTGCTGCTCGCGTCCATCGGCGGCCCGGAGGCCGTTACGCAATTCGTTCGCGGCCTCGGCGACGGCGTCACCCGGCTAGACAGGATCGAGCCCGCCCTGAACGACCCGGACGGCGTTTTCGACACTAGCACCCCGCGCGACATGGCACAGTCCGTGCGCGCCGTCCTGCTCGGCCCTGCGCTGGCGCCCGCGTCGCGCGCGATGCTGGAGGGCTGGATGGTGGCGTGCGCCACCGGCCGCAATCGCCTGCGCGCCGGGCTGCCGTCCACGTGGTCCGCCGGCGACAAGACCGGCACGGTCGACACGCAGACCAACGACCTGGCCATCATCCGACCACCCGGTCGCGCGCCGCTGATCGTGGCCGCCTACTACCAGGGGGGTCCTGTCATGATCGCAGGGCGTGAGGCGGTGCTGCGACAGGTCGGGTGGATCGTGGCACGCTGGGCGGCATGAGCGGTGGCGACCCCTCGGTGATTGTGCTGAACGGCGTTGGCAAGAGTTCGAGCGCGCGCGCTGCATGCCATCGCGGTGCGCCTCGTTCCTGCACGTGGCATCGCCCTGCTGCCGTGAACGGCGTTACGAGATGCCCTTCACACGAAGAAGGTGAAAACAGCATGGCTACCGCCAGACGCCCAGGACACCTGCACGGGATCTCCAGGTCGCAGCGTTCGGTGAGCGGCTTCTTGGTGACCGACAGCCTCTATCAGCCGTCGCTCACGATTGAGCGTCACGACCACGAGCTGGCCAGCCTCTGCATCGTCCTGGCCGGCGGATACGACGAGAGCCTCGGCTCAGGTGCACGCCGCGCCGATCCCGGGACGGTCATCGTGCATCCCGAAGGCGAGCATCACGCGAACCGCCATGACCGCATCGTCTCCCGGGTTCTTAACATCGAGGTCGACCGTCAGCGAATGGACGCGCTGAGCCCCGCGACGAGGCTCTTCGACGACTCATGGCATGGCAAGGACGAGGGCTTGACGTTGCTCGCCTTCCGCATCGTTCGAGACCTGGGGGATGCGGACGCCGTCTCATCGCTGTCGATCGAGGGCGCCGTCCTGGAGCTCATGGCCGAGGCAGGCCGGGCTCGATTGCCGGATGCAGGCGGCTCCCGATGGCTGAACCGCGTGCGCGATTTCCTGGAGCAGCATGCGTTCGAGAACCCTACGATGGCGGACTTGGCCGGGGTCGCCGGCGTGCATCCCGTCCATCTCGCGCGTGCCTTCCGGAAGGCTTTCGGATGCAGCGTCGGCGGATACGTGCGCCGTCTGCATGTCGCCCGCGCGATGATCCTCCTGCGCGACGACTCGCTGAGCCTGTCGTCCGTTGCCCAACAGGCCGGGTTCACGGACCAGAGCCACATGACGCGGGCGGTCAGGGCGGAGGCTGGGCTTCCCCCCGGACGGTGGCGCCGTGAAATCGGCAGCCGATAAGGACTCGACGTTTCTCTCGTTCAAGACGAGGTCCGCGGCCGGTCGCAGGCTGGCCTGCATGAACGATCTCCACCGAACCATTCTCACGCTCCTTGCGGCGGCACCCTTGCTCGCAGCCGCGCCCGGCCCGATGGCCTGCGACGGCGACGCCACTGCCGTGCTGGCTGCGATGCGCTTGGCATCCGGTGGCAATCACTGGTCCGAGATTCGGACGTTGCACATGTTGATGACGAAGACCGCAGGCGGCCAGACCGCCCGCGCCGAACACTGGGAGGACCTCTCGGGAGGCCGCTACCTGGTGCGCGTATCGTGGCCCAACTTCGTCGCTCAGCGAGGCTTTGACGGCGTCACTCCATGGCACCAGGCGCGGAGCGGCATCGCCTACACGCTCGGCGACGTCGATGCCGGTCTGGAGGCAGCCGACGAATCGTTTCGGGTGTCGCGTGGGTGGTGGTTCGGCGAGCGCCATCCCTCGACCATCGCATCGTGGGGTATGCGCCTAGAAGGTGGCCGCCGCTTCGACGTATTGGAAGTAACGCCGGAGGGCGGCCGTCCATTCCAGGCTTGGGTCGATCATGCAACCCACCTGCTAGCACGGACCGATGAACAGCAGGCGGAGGATCGCGTCGTCACCTCCTACTCCGACTACCGGGCGGTCCAGGGCGTCATGCTTCCGTTCACAATTCGCACGGGGGATGGCGTCGACTTTTCGTTCGACGCCATTGAGACCATGGAGGCGGCTGACCTCAACCCGGTAATTGCTGACGGCTTGTTTGGTATCCCGCCCAGGCCGGCGTCGGATGTCGAGCTGCCGCCCCATCGCGATGCAATCGAGGTTCCGTTCCGCCTGACGGCGGATAACCGCATATTGGTCCCCTTGACCATCGATGGGCGCAGGACGGTAGAGGCGGAGTTCGACAGCGGCGGAAGCCTGATCGTGCAGCCGCCGGTGGTGGCCGCGATGGCGCTCGCCACAGCTGGCCGCTCCAAGCAGATGGGCGGCGGTGAGGGCGCCTCGACGTCCAGCAACGGCAGGATCGCTTCCATCGCCCTAGGCGATGCGCGCTTCCTCGACATGGGCTTCCACAGCTATAGCTTCTCGCCGGAGGAGCCAGACAAGGCGCTGGTCGGCCTCGAGGTTCTCCAGCGCTTTGTCGTCGGGTTCGATTTTGACCGCTATGTGATGACGCTCACCAAGCCCGCTGCGTTCTCGTATTCCGGCCCTGGCGCAGTCATCCCGTTCCATTTCCAAGACAACCAGCCGGAGATCAAGGGGACGATAGACGGCATTGCCGGCTTGTTCGCCGTCGATACGGGAGACGGCGGGTCGCTGTTGCTGATCGCGCCATTTGCCCACCGTTACGGGCTAGTCGAGCGTTACCACGCCGACCTGCCCTACGAAGGCAAGGCAGTCAGCGCCACGCACGGTGTCTGGGCGCGGACCCGGGTCGCCACCGTGGCCTTCAACGGTCCGGACGGTCGACCCGCGGCGGTGGCGCACGAGCCGGTGACGCGTATCTCGTTGCAACATTCGGGTTTCGACGCCAACCGCGATGTTTCCGCTAACATCGGGCTAGGGATTCTCAAGCAGTTCAATCTTACGTTCGATTACGTCCGGCAGCAGATCATCCTCGAGCCCAACCACCTCTATGGGCAGAAGGACGTCTTCAACCGGGCCGGACTGAGGCTTAGCCGCGAGAGCCTTGGGTGGGTGGTGACTGCCGTCTATCCGGGGGGCGCCGCGGCCGATGGTGGGATCAAGGTCGGTGACGTCGTCTCCCGCATCGACGGCCAGGCCGCGGACACGCTGACTGTGGACGGATTATGGGCAAAGCTGAAGGGGCCGATCGGCACGGTCTTGGAGATGCAGGTGCGCTCCAGAGGGACCGAACGCCGAGTCGTGATCTCGCTCCGCGACATGCTGTGATGCACCTGACGGCTTCTCAGCGTCGATGCGTGGACCCTCCACTGAGCGGATAGCTCCTCCCAGCGACCTGTGGACACCGTGACGTGCAGTCCTCCTAGCCTACGGCGTGACGCCTGCGCGTGGACGAGGTGACACGGCAGTTCTAACTTGGCAGGACGTTTCGCCGGAACCTGATTGGCTCAACCATGCTGCTAGGCCGCGAGTTCAGCCTGTTCTTTGTTGGCGCGACGCTGTCGGCGATCGGTACTGCGATGGTGCCCGTGGCGCTCAGCTTTGCCTTGCTCGGCGCCGGCTACTCGGCGGGGGCGTTGGGGATCGTGCTGGCAGCGCAGACTTTGCCCACGTTGGCGCTCCTCCTGTTCGGTGGCGTCGCGGGCGACCGATGGCCGCGTCGGCGCATCATGATCGCATCCGACCTGTTGCGGTTCGCGGCTCAGTCGATGCTGGCCGTGATCCTGATCCAGGGCGCAGCTTCGATCCCGACAACCGCCGTGCTAACGGCACTGATCGGGGTTGGTACTGCGTTCTTCTACCCGGCGCGCGGCGGCCTGATCGCGCAGATCGTTGATCCGGACAGGCTGGCGCGTGCTAACGGGGCGCTGAGTGCCGCCAATTCATTCGCCACCATCCTGGGCCCATCGCTTGCGGGGGTGATCGTGGTCGCCGTCGGAGCAGGATGGGCGATCGGCATCGACGGCTTGTCTTATGCCGCCAGCGCGCTGTGCCTCGCCTTCGTCCGGCCGCGCCCGGCGCCGCCCCGGCCGGCTGCTTCCCGCCGCCCCGTACTAAGGGACCTGAGGGAGGGATTGCACGAATTCGCGAGCCGGCGCTGGCTATGGCTCCTGGTCGCCCAGTTCGGGTTGTTGAATCTCGTCGCCCTTGCACCCTTCATGGTCATCGCACCGGTCGTGCTCGCCAAGGCGTCGGACGGCGCGCAGGCCTGGGGCCTGTTGCTGAGCGCGATCGGTGTGGGCGGCCTCTGCGGAGCTGCCGGAATCATGCGCCGGCAGCCGGCGCATGCAATCGTGGCGGTCGAGATCGCGGCTGCCATGTTGGCTGTCCCGCTGATCCTGCTCGCCATGCGAAGCGCCCTGCCGGTGGTGCTGGTCGGCGGCGTTGCCTACGGCGCTGGCTCAGCCGTGCTCAACGTGATGATAGGGACTGTGATCCAGCGCGAGATGCCGATCGCGATGCTCTCCCGCGTGTTCTCCGTCGTGCAGGTCGTGGCCGGCGCGTTCGCCCCCGCCGGCTACGCCTTGGCTGGACCCGCGTACGAGTGGTTGGGACCCCATTTCGCGCTGGCCATTGGTGCTTGCGCCGTCCTGGCCAGTGTCGCCGTGCTGATGTGCTTCGCCGACGTCCGGCAGTTCGGCGCGCAGCCGGCAACGACGCGATGAGGGAAGGCACGCCTTGGGTGATCGTGCTGAACGGCGTCGGCAGTGTAGGCAAGAGCTCGACGGCACGCGCGGTGCAGGCCGTCGCAGCCAGGCCTTTCCTGCACCTGTCCATGGACGCCTTCATCGACATGCTGCCCGAGAGGATGCTCGGCCACCCCGATGGGATGGTGTTCGAACCGGGCGAGGCCGACGGCCGGCCCCGCATCGCCGTGCGGACCGGCCCGGTGATGGCTCGCGTCATGCTCGGCATGCGGCACGCGGTCGCCGCCCTCGCGGGCCAAGGCAACGACCTCCTGGTCGACGACGTCATGTTCGACCCAACGGAGGCCGCGGAATACCGCGCCCTTCTGGGCCACCTGAACCTGCGCTTCGTAGGCCTGTTCGCCCCGCTGGATGTGCTGGAGGTGCGCGAGCGGGAGCGCGGCGACCGCGCCATTGGCTTGGCGCGCGGCCAGGTCGACCTCGTGCACCGTGGCATCTCCTACGATCTCGAGATCGACGCCGTGCGGCATGATCCCGGGAAGCGGGCCGCGATCATCTGCGAGACTTTCGGCTTCGCGACGAATGCGATCGGTGCGGCTACGTGCAAGGAAGGTCCGTGCTGATCGTGTTCGGTGGCCTTCCCGGCACCGGCAAGACCACGATCGCGCGCCGCATCGCTGCACATGGCGCGGCCACCTACTTGAGGATCGATGCGATCGAGCAGGCGATGCGCGACGCGGGCGTCCCCGCCGACGGGATAGGGGAGGCCGGCTATGCCGTGGCCAACGCGATCGCCGAGGCCAACCTCCTGGACGGCAGAACGGTCGTCGCGGATTGCGTGAACCCGGTGCCCGAGAGCCGCGAAGCCTGGCGTGTCGTGGCGTCGGAAGCCCGCGTGCCGCTGGTCGAAGTCGAGATTATCTGCACGGACGAAGTCGAACACCGGCGCCGGGTTGAGGAACGTGTTTCAGACATACCGGGCCTCGTCCTGCCACGCTGGCGCGACGTGTTTGAGCACACCTATCACCCTTGGCATGATCCGCACGTCATAATCGACACCGCGGGCCTCACTCCCGACCAGGCCATTGCCTTAGTCACCGCTTTGGCCTTGCCTGACCGCGGGACGATCAGCGATTCGCCGTTCGGTTCGGGGATACCACCCAGGATCGAGACGGAACGCCTTGTGCTGGATGGCCACCGGTCCGAGGATCTTGATCCGCTAGCCGCGATGTGGGCCGACGCGTGCGTGGTGCGGCACGTAGGAGGCCGCGCGTCGACAAGGCAGGAGAGCTGGTTCCGCCTGCTGCGCTATCGGGGTCTCTGGCCGGTGCTGGGCTACGGCTACTGGGCCGTGCGGGAGAGGCAGTCGGGCCGCTTCGTCGGCGATGTCGGATTCGCCGACTTCAAATCCGGCGCGGAGCCGTCCATCGATGGCCGTATCGAGGCAGGCTGGGTGCTCGCGGGATGGACGCACGGCCGGGATTACGCGACCGAGGCAATGGCGGCGGCCCTGCACTGGCTTGATTCGGCGACACCCCACCGGAGCGTCGTCTGCCTGGTCGACGCCAGTAATGTCGCGTCGTTGCGGGTCGCGGAGAAGTGCGGTTTCTCCCGAATAGGTAGTGCCAGGATCGGTGCGGCGGAATCGATCCTGCTGGATCGGACCAGTTAGCAGCTCCGTTGCGAGATCGAGCCGGGAATTAGTACGATGTGCAACCTGTACTCGATGACGACGAACCAGCAGGCCATTCGTGAACTTGCCCGCGCGATGCGCGATACCACCGGCAACCTACCTTCGCTGCCCGGCATATTTCCCGACCAATGGGCGCCGGTCGTGCGGATCGGGACGGACGGGGTCCGGGAACTAGTCCGAGCGCGCTGGGGCATGCCGTCGCCGACCTTCATGCTCGCAGGTCGCAAGATCGACCGGGGCGTGACGAACGTGCGCAACACCGACAGCCCGCACTGGCGTCGATGGCTGCCACCCGCGTCGCGGTGTCTGGTTCCGTTCACGTCGTTCAGCGAGAGCGTCCGAGGGCCGGATGGCAAGTCAGAGCCAGTGTGGTTCACCCTGGAAGAGAACCGTCCTCTGGCGTTCTTCGCCGGGATCTGGACGGGGTGGACCTGCACTCGCAAGGTCGCCGAGGGCGAGGTCACCTGCGAACTGTTCGCCTTCCTGACCACGGAGCCGAACCGGGAGGTCGAAGCCGTCCATCCGAAGGCCATGCCGGTTATCCTCACTGGCACGAACGAGGTGGATGCGTGGCTCGGGGCGTCGTGGCCGGAAGCCCGTTCGCTGCAGAGGCCGCTGTCGGACGGTGCACTGCGGATCGTGGCGCGCGGCGAGAAGGAGGATCCGCCCGCCCGAAAGACGCTGCTGATTTGAGGCGGATCCCGCCCGCCGGCTGGGATGCCTCCTCGAGGAAGCATTAGCCCGTCACCGGATCCGGCAGCTCGCCGAGGTATGCGTCGGCACCGACGTGCCCGCAGGTGCCGCACTTCAGACGCTCGGTGATCCTGACCAGCGGCTCCCGCTCCCCGAACCGCGTCAGGATCTTCTGGGTCGGCAGCAGGCCCTTGCGGTGGCATCCCTGGCACCTCGCGATCCAGGCATGGCCGGGCCTCCCCAGCTTGAGCATGCCGGTCCACGGCAGCCTGTCCGCATTCAGTCCGCCCATGACCCCACCCTCACCTGAACCACTCCAGCACCTCGTGCATCGGGCGCCGCAGTGTGACGGCCCGATTTCCGGTCAACTGCAGGATCGTATCGCTCCCGGCGCCATCCGCGTCCGACAGCGCCAGCACCGCCTGCGATCGGACGGCATGACGCAGCCCGTCCTCGTCGACGAAGACGACGAAGGCACCCACCCTCTCGCCTGTGACGAGATCAGCCACTGGCGACGTCCAGCATCAGCCTATGCAGACTAACGAGGGCCATGAGCGCGAGCCGGCTGCCCTCGTCGCTCTCCGCGATCAGGTCGGCGGGCGACAGGCCGCCGAGGTCCGGCGTTGGCGTCGTCAGCCAGGCATCGGCGGCTTCCGTTGACCCGAACGCCCGCAGGGCCATCGCGTGGGCCTGCACGAGGCGCGCCCCGCCCTGGTGCTCCTCGGCCAGGCGCACCCGACGTCCATCGACCACGCCGAAGCGGATCGGTTGCTCGGCAGCCCAATCGCGGAACTCGGCGTCGGCCTTCGCCTGGGCCAACCCAGCGCCGCCCTCGCGCTCTCGCAGTTCATGCATCGTTCTTTCCGATCATTGTCATGGCGGCTACCGGCTGCCCGATCTCGTGCAAGGCACGCTGGGCAACCGGCCTTTTTCCTCGCCCTTCATCGCCGGCCGCTGATGCGGCCAGCGGGTCGGCGGCTGTCGAGGAGGGCGATCGCCCACCATTGCAGTGCCGCCAGCGCCGCCGGGATGATCGTCCCCTGGGGATCGCCCTGGACGGCACCCGTCATCGCGTCGAGGCCCTGCAGCAGGCCGGCGACCGCGCCCAGCGTCGTGATCGCCGCAGTGGAGCCCGCGCGGACCGCGAAGAAGCACACGCAGGCAAGCGCCAGCCTGGGTCCGGCCGCGTGCATGGCGGTGGCGAGGGCTGCCGCGCCGGGCGGGGTCCCATCCGGCGCGATCAGGTCGGCCCGGGATAGATCGTTCAACGAGAGACCAGCCGCGACGAGCAGGTTGGCCATCGTGGCCGCTGCGGCGACGCGGAACTCGAAGGTCCGCCCGTCCACTTCCCCCGAGGCACTCGCGCCCCCGGGCTGCAAGCCGGGGGAGCCTCCCGTGTCGCCGGCGTCGCGCTGCCTCGAATGGCTCATCGTTCATCTTTTGTTCCATAGTGGATCTGTGCCGATTCACCGCGGCGCCGTTGGGGCGTGCACGTCGATCGCGGTCGTCCGTCAGCAATCGCGCGCGCCGGACGCGACGTATCGACTTCCGTCCCACGAGTAGGTTCTGGTGCAGGTGCCCGCACCCTGCTGCTCGATGTCCGCGAAGCCGCGGTGGCGCGTGGCGGCTATGGAAAGCAATCCCGACAACAGGGTCTCCCAACCCGGCCCACGGCGGATGATCAGGTAGTCGACCTCGCCGTGAGCGCCGAAGCACCCTCCGCCATGCGGCAGGGTCAACGCCACTAGGCGCGCGGTCACGGAGGACGAGACCCGTGCCGACCGCACGTCGACACCTATCACCTCTTCCGGGCACGCCAGCCGGAAGTCCCGCACCCGCGGATCCAGATAGGCCGCGGCCGACGCGGAGATCCCATCCCGGACCGGCGACCGGTCGAACGCCTCCTTGACCTGGGCCACCGGGTCGTCCGGCCGCGGGGCGGGTGTCGGGATCGGGGCCAGGCCGGCCACGCGGTTGCCGCGAGCGGCCATGCAATGGCCGTATCGGTCATCGTATGCGCGCTGGATGTCGGCGTTGTCCGAACTCATCTGCTCCGTTGTGCGGCCTAGGTTGGCGTTCAGGGCGTTCGACATCGGCTGTATCGCGGCATCGGTCTCGGACATGCAGGATGCGCGGTCCTCGTCCCAGGCCGCCTGGGACTTGCCTGGGTTCGGATCGACCCGGACCGTCGGACCGATCGCCATGCACGACTGCAGCAGGATCGCCGCAGCCATGGCTGCGGCACCGCCCTCCCCGCGACTGGGCCATCGTGGCCGGATGACGATGGCATGTGTGCGTCCGTTGATCGCCCGCCTCATTCGAAGATGGGCGCCGTGATCGCGGTTCTGCAGGCCTTCACCTCGGCCTGCTCCTGGGCATGGTCCTCCATCCCTTCACCGCCTTCGAGCCGCCCGGGGGGGAAGAACATGGCGCGGAGGTTGCAGTCTTCCTGGCACTCCTGGTGGAGGCGCTGCATCTCGCTGGCCGTCCCGACGTGGCTCACGACGGGAGCTGGACCGTTCCCCGGGTGACGGAGGCCAGGCTCATCCTTCAGCTTGCAGACGCCATGGCCCCGGTCCCAAACGGCATGCCGCTCATCGGCGCCGCACGAGGCCAGGACGAGGCTCGCCATCGATGCCGCGGCGATCGGTTTCCACCGACGCCGTCCTGCGCCGGACCGGTCGAACACGTCTCGTGTCTCGCCAGCGCCGTGCGGGAACCCGGGGCGGGCGGTGCTCATCGGAACGCCACGTGGACGATCAGTCGTCCCTCGACGACCTCGAACATGTAGTTGATGGCGTAGTCTTCCTCGTTGGACGCCCGCATCCTTCCCGCGCACAGCCGGACCGCGGGATGCTCGAGCTCGCCGCCGGGAACCTCGGCCCGGTCGGTCAGGACCACGCCCTGCACATCGGCGTCCCGCATCGCCTTCAGCTTGCCGAATAAGTCGACCACGTCCTGCATGTTCGCCTCGTCGGTGCAGCTCGGCAGCGCCGGAGCCGAGACCGCACTTATCGTGGGCTCGGCGGTGCCCGTCGGCTCGATGGCGCCGCCTGCGAGGAAAGCCGTCCGGGAGGCGAACGCCAGCCCCATGCAGGCCAGCGATATCCAGAACCGTCCGCCGGGCTCGCCGAGCAGTCTCGCCCGCCGCCGAAGGTAGCCCGGCGGGAACAGGAACCATGCCGTGGACGGGGCGGCGGTCGCCGGCAGGCGGCCGGTCCGGGCCAGGTCGCGCTTGTCCGTGACGATCAGCGCCGCGGAACCCGCGAGCGCCGCCACCGAAACCACGCCGGGATGCAGCCCGATCGCGTCCGCGACGGAGTGGAGCAGCGCCGTCCCCAGCGGCAGGAAGGCGAGGACCCAAGCCAGGGTGTCGTGCGATCGCCCAGCCACGTCCGATCCGGCGGTGCGTGTCGGGGGGAGGTCATCGCGGTCACCGTCGCCGCCGCCCGTCATCGCCGTCGGGGCGCCTTCGGTTGCGTCCGTCATGCATTCGGTCCTGACCTGGGCGGGACGGCGTTCGCCCGGACGGCGTGCGTCCTCATCATCGTGCACGCGCGGTTCCGTCGCGGTGTTCCCGTCGATCCTCCACCGCCGCGATGCCGGACGCTCACTGGCCGACACCACCCAGCAGGAACGCCCGCTTCGCCGAGGCGCAGGCCTCGACGTCGATCAGGTCCTGCCGCGCTTCGTCCTGCAGGATGCCCGCAAGGATGAACGAGTCGCCGAAGAAGGCGGACGCAACCGCCGTCAAGATGCCGAGCCGAGCTTGGCGATGCGCTTGCTGGACCTGCAGGGCCGCGCAGGCGACCGTCGCCAGCGGCCCGTCGAGATCGGGAAAGCCCTGCATGCCGTCGAGCTTGAGGAACGCCTTGTTGTCGTCGCGGACGATCGGAAGCAGCCGCCCCGACATCGACGGCGCCGGACGGCCGAACGGCGTGACCGTCATGCCCGCGTGCGACAACACGCCGCCCGCCGTGAAGGTGACCTGGAGCATGTCGGTCGCCGCCGAATCCACGAGCTTAGCGGGATCGACCGGCACCAGTTCGCCGTTGGGGGACCGCACGGCCAGCTTGAGCCCGTTCGGGAACACGTCGTCGGCGTGACCCGCCGCGCGTGCGAGGCTCCGCCGCCTTGCCGTCGTGCGGTCATGCAAGTCGCGGCACGTCATCGCGATCAAGTTCCCCGCGTCCTGGGCAGTCAGCCCGGGCCTGTCCCGCAATGTATCGACCGGTGATGGCGGGCGAATTCCGCCCTCGTTCCAGAAAGGCGCGAAGAGGATGTCTCCGGCGGCCGCTTCATCGCGTCCGCACGCCGCCGTCGCCGCCTCGGGCTCGATGCCGGTATCGACGGCGAACGCGCCTTGGATCACGGCGATGAAGCGCAGGACGGCTTCCTTGCGGCGCGGCGCCATCGCCGCCTCGTAGGCGGCCTGGAAGCGGGTCAGCGCCGTCGGTGCCTTCCACGGGTCGATCCAAGCGGTGCCGCCAGGCGGCTGGGCGAACCACCAACGCGACTCCCAACCCCGGACCGTGTCGGTGTCAGGGTGGCTGGCGGCGATGGCCGCCTGCAGGTGCCGGTCCACGATCACCGCCTCGAGGTGGGCGGCACCGTCGAGGCAGGCCCGTTCGAGGGCTGCATATTGCGCCGGTTGACCGAACCCGCCGGGAACGGTCGGGAAGTGCGGACCCACGAGCGCCGCGCATTTCGACGCGGGCGTGAAGTCCAGCCGTCCGGAGCCGGGGTCGGCGGCCTCAGCGCGGGTCTCCTCCTCGTGCAGGCCCGCCCCGACCTCCGCGCCGATCCTGCCCATGATGGCGGGCGCCCGCTCCGCGGCGGAGGCCATGCAGGCTCGCCGGAGCCGGTCGGCGACGCCGGCGGACTCCTGCAACCTGGACAGCGGGCCCGCATAGGGTCCCAGGGCGCCGGTGCACGTCGCCGCGGGTGGGAAGTAGACGTCCCGCGCGGCGGCGTGCGCGAGCGTCGCCTGAAGGCTCGCCGTCAGCCTGGGCGCGGCGGTCTCGAACCGCTCGCCGAGCCGCCTCCGGAACGATGTGTCCAGCCGTTCAAAGGGCAGCGGCGCCCGCATCTCGCCGGGCAGCACCATGGGCGACAGCACCAGGTCAGCCGGAGCCTGGAATTGGAACGGCATGGGACGCGCCGGGTCCGGCGCGGCGGGGAGGTCGGGAATGACCGCCAGATCGGCCATTCGCCGGACCAGGACGTCGAGGAAGGCATCGCGGTCGTCAATGCAGCGCTTCCACAGGTGCTCGCCCAGGCCGGGCCTCGGTATCGAGGCTGCCGCGTAGACGAAGCGGCAATACAGCACGGTGTTGCCCATCGTGGCGTCGGGCGTGGGCGGGACGATCGAGTCTGCCCGCTGCACGGCCGCGCGCAGGGCAGCGAAGCGCGCGTCGAGCTCGGCCAAGAGGCCCGGCTCCGCGGCCCGGGCCTTCTCCGCAGACTGTGCTGCCTGGGCGGGGGTTTCGGTCCCCATCGGCGGCAGGCCGGCCGGGGGGATGATGTTCCGGACGGGAGCGTACAGGTGGAACCTGATCGCCTCGTCGAGCGTCGCGGGCGACGCGATCATGCGCCGGACGTACTCGGCCGTGCGGTCCGCACCCGACAGCGTCGTCGGCAGCTCTGTGTCGGCGGCCTCCGCCTCCGAGGGTGCGATGGGCATGCCCGGCCGTCCGCCCCACGCCGGATCCACCCGCGGATAGGCGAGGTCATAGGACGCTGCGGACGTCGGCGTTGCCCAAGCGAGGAGCGATACGCCGACCAGCATGCTTGGTATCCCGATGTTCAACGGCTCGCCCTCCGGCTTCCGGCGGTCGGCATCGCGCGCCCAGACGCGTCGACCCGTCCCGCCACCATCCGGCTTCTATCAGGTTCGATGAATTGAGTCTTTGCGTTCCCCATTGGCGCGGGTGGCGGTGCGCGCCGGACAATCGGTCCATGAAGGGCCTCGGTGAACGTCTCCGCGCGCGTGGGCGCCAACTGGGTTGGTCGGACTCGGAGATCGCCCGGCGCTCGGGCGTGGGCCAGACCTCCTATTCCAACTACCTGGCCGACCGGCACGAGCCCGACCTGTCGACATTCGCCCGGATCTGCGCGGCCCTCGGGATGCCGCCCGCCGAACTGCTCGGCCGCCCGGTCCCGATCCCGGACGGGACGACCGCCATGCGGGAGCGCGTCGGCGCCGCGATGGAGGCGATGGACGCATCGACCCTGGCGCTGCTCGTCACTGTCGCCGACCGCTTCGTCGCAACGTCGGCAAGGCCGGTGACGGAGGGGCGGGCGCCCAGGCCGGCCGCGCGGCGCCGCAAGGCCGCGGGTTCCGCGACCTGAGGTCCGGTCGGCGTCCGCGGCCGCTGACGGGGAGGTTACGGGGCGACGACACCCCGGAACAGGCTCTCGACGTCCTTCACGGCCGCGATCCCGAAGGCACTCTTCCGGGCGCTGGGAGAGGCGGCGAATTTGCGGGCGCCGTGGAGGAGCCGCTCCCGTATCGAGAGGACTTCGTGTGGCGATACCAGGCCGTGCTCCAGCAGCAAGCCGATCGTGCATGTCCACGCCGTCCTGGTGTTCGCCACCTTGACCGCCAGCTCCATCGCGAGCTGCTCCGACACCTGTTCCATGATCCCTGCTCCCGTATCGTTGCGTTTGGTGGCGTTCCCTCCCACCGGCCCCGACGCCGACGGTTGCCTCCCGCCCATCCGCCTTCACAGAACGGAACGGGAACGCCATGGACGTGCTAAAAGCACGCTGGTCGCGCGAGGCGTCCTCCGGTGCGCGGTTCGCGCCGGTGACCGCCGCGTCGTGGCCATCTCCACCAGCCGACCCTGCGCCTGCCGTGTCCGAGGAGCGTGCAGCGTGCTCGCCGCAGGCTGGCCGATCCCGCGGCGGGCTCGCCGGCGGTGACGATGGGTGGTGCGCGCCCGTCATTGCGGAACCACGTATTGCGGCGGAGCGACGTATGGCGCCGGCTGCACGACGTAGGGCGACGGCTGCACGATGACCGTGGGCGGCGGGGCCACCACCACGGTCTGCGACGGGGGTGGTGCGGTGACGACGTCGCCGTGCGCGGTCATGCACGCCGCGTACGAGTTGTCGTAGTAGTTCTGGATGCGGGCCTGGCCGGCGTCGGCCTGATCGGCCCCGACACCGGTGCCCCCGAGCGCTCCCGCACCCGCTCCGATGGCGGCGCCGCGCCCACCGCCGATCGCCGCGCCCAGCCCGGCGCCCAGGACCGTTCCGATCGCAGCGGTGCCGAGCTGCGCGGTGGCTGCCCGGTCCACCATGGGCTTGACCTGCGCGTCCACGTGGAGGGAGCACTCGCGCTCGTCCGCCTCGAATGCCGCGAAGGCCTTGCCGGCCGGCGGCAGCACCTGGACGGTGGGACCGATCGGCTGGGCGCACGACGAGAGCACCAGGAGCGCGAGCGCGGACGCCGCACGGCCGCGACGCCTACTTGCCGTGTTGATGAATGCCGACGTTGGGCTTGGCCGCTGCGGCGATAGCGCGCACGTTTCCGGCTCGTTCGGCATGTAGTTTCGGCGGTATGGCATGCTGGCATGACCTCCTCTGTTCGCGGCCCGCCGCCGATGCGGCGGCCGAGGAGCCGTGCAGTCGCAACGGGCATGGTGGGATGCTGCCGCTGGCGCTCCTCGCGCGGCGCACGCATGATCCGTCCTGCTCGCGCGACCTGCGCGGCTGTGGTGATGGTGATCGGTTGGATGTTCGTGGGGTGAGGGCTGCGCGTCAGGACATGAATGCGGAAATCCGTGTTCTTGCGGGGCGACACAACGCCCTGATCAGCATCCTAGATACGAATTACCGTATTTGCAATCGCGAATGTTCACGCTCCGTATCCTGTCCCTCGATTTCGATGACTGGACCTTCTAAGGACTGCATTTCCGGGCCGCACCTTGGCCCGCGCTGATCCTGGGAATGAAGCCCTCCGACTCCGTGCCGAGCGGCTGAGGTCCGCCGTCGGCAAGGTCGGCGCCAAGCGCGCCGCCGCCGAGGCGGGCGTTCCCTACACGACCCTCCGCGACGCGATGTCCGGCGGGGACATGAGGCTGTCCACCGCCGCCGCCCTCGCGCGGGTCTGCGGCGTGACGGTCGACTGGATCGCGAACGGCGATGGCGACGGCGATGCCGTGCAGCCGGTCAATCCGACAGATCGTCCGCAAGGGCGCATGGTGGATGGAAGAGGTGACGCTCCCGGCGAACCTGAGCCGATCGGCCTCGGTTGGCTGGCGGGACGCCTCGCGCTGCCCGTCGCCGAACTGATCGCGTTCCCGGTCCTCGGCGACGCCATGGAGCCGACGATACGGGACGGCGACATGCTCGTCGCGCGGCGGTCAGGGAGTGCGTCAGTCGCCGCCGGGATTTATGCCATCGAGGTGGACGGGTCGGTCATCGCGAGACGGCTGGAATCGCGCGTGGACGGCACGCTGGTGCTGGGAGCGGACAACCCGCGCTATGCGCCCCAAGTCGTGCGGTCCGGACCATCGCGGCCGTTCCGGGTCATCGGTCCCGTCGTGTGGCTCTCCGGGACGATCCGCAACTGAGGTCGCCGGCGATGCATCCAGCGCGGTGGCGCCGAGCCTCCACGTCGGGAGGAGCACCCCATGTCCGGATAGACTTCTGCCCCCTGGTCCATCACCTGCGCTGACGGCGCAGCAGCGTCATGAGATCTTCCACCACGGCCTCGGAAGCTTGCGCCAACGCCGGACGCGGCAGGTGTCCGGGAGACAGGTGGACGGGCCCGTGGTAGTTGCCGTGACTCCCCATCGACATGGAGTGGGGGCTCGCCAGATGCTCGCTCCTGGTCCGCATGCCAAAGCCGCCGGTCAGACGGGCGGCGATGGTGAGCCCAATGCCGACATGTCGCACGCGGTCGGCGCCGCCCCGATCCGATCGCCGCCGTCTGGAACCGCGAGATCGTGCCGATGCTCAAGGCTGCCTCCGGCCTGCAACGCCTCGAGCCCCGCTTCCTGGGCGCAGGATCGTTCCGATCGCGCGTGAAATTGTCCGGTCGAGCGATCCTGGGAACGGCGGCCGAGGGAGAGACGGGGAGTATTGATTGCTCGTGGATGGCGGTCCGGCTGCTCGCTTGCGGCATTGGGGTGATGGATCAGGTCGACCGGCCGTCCGTGATGTTGCGTAGGCAGTTGGATGCCGCCTCATCGAAGGCCTCGGTTGCGCCGGCAAGCGGGCGGACAAGCATGAGGGTGGGCAAGGGCCCGATGAACGGGTTGCCCTGCATGATGGCCAGCCAGCCCACCAAGCCTTGTCGACGCAGGCCATCCTCCGCGCGCTGGATGTCCTGTTCAGATGGATCGCTGGCGCGTCCTAGGGTCGCATATCGGCCATCGCCCGTCAGTATCACCCAACGGCGCTCGCCTGATCCACGCCATCGATCGTCCATGGACCGGAACATGGCTTATTTCCACCGATCGCGACAGGCGAGCGTTACCCTTCTTGGGAAGGCGCATCGCCCTCCCGCGCCGCCATTCAAGGGACCATCTCCTAGGCGGCGGTCGTCCTTAGCCGCCGGGCCCGCCGGGTTCCCCGTGCCTTCTGGGCGCGGCGCAGGACCGCCAACTGCTCCACGACAAGCGATGGGTCGAACTCGTCGGCGAGGTATTCCCTCAATCCAACGATCGCCTCCTCCTTCAGTCGCTCCCGGTTCTCTCGCCGTCCTGCTTCGGCGGGGAGCCTGGAGCCGGCCACCGTCCCGGCGCGCCTTGGGCTGGAGTCGTCGTCCGGAGCCGGACCAGTTGCGGAAGGATCTTCGCCGGCCTTGATGGTCCTGTCGCCGGCGCGCGCGCCGGCCACCAGCAGCGGCGTCCGACTCCTGGCGTACGCCAGCAACCTGATCGCACCTTTTGAGGGCCCCTTAATCAGTCCGCCGATCGCCCTCGAGACGGTCGCCTGACTCACGCCGGCCTCTCGACCGATGACTGCTTGGGCGGGCATTCCGCGTTCGCGCAGCATGGCCGCGAGCGCTCGGAGATCGGGATCGTCTGCTCTGTCGCGCCGCTTCGTCACCACACTTGCATAAACTATATTCTGCATTAATACTATGCATTATGCGGCAGCCCACGTTCATCGATATGTTCTGCGGCGCCGGCCTCTACAGCGCTGGTTGGGTCCGAGCCGGCATGACTCCCGTGTTGGCGATCGATCTTTCTTCGGATGCGGTATCGACCTACAACGCTAACCTCCCGCCGGTTGCAGTGCACGCATCCGTTCTCGCCCGGCGCATCTTGCCCCTTGCTGATGTATTGGTTGCCGGCCCACCGTGCCAGGGCTTCTCGACGCTCGGCAGGATGGATCCGCTCGACGTCCGCAACGACCTGGCATTGACGATCCCGGAATGGGCGGAGCAGGCCATGGCTCGGGTGGTCGTCATTGAGAATGTCCCACCCTTCATCCGCTCACGGCAATGGGCGGCTCTAACCCGGTCGCTTGCGCATATTGGATATGCAATTCAGGTGTGGGAACTCGATGCAGTGGAATTCAATACGCCACAGCTGCGTCGCCGGGCGTTCACGATCGCCTCGCTGATCGGCTCCATCGATCCGCCGGTCGGGTCGCGGTCCCGATTGGCGGCCAGTGCGGCCTTTGATCCCCCGATCGACGGGGATGATCCCATGCATCGCTGGCCGACGCCCGCGACCTTGGCGGCGAGCCGCATCGCCCTGATACCGATGGGCGGCGACAAGCGGGACGTGATGAGATCGCGCCCCGACCTGTGCCCGCCCTCATGGGCGCGTGTGGGTTGCCACGCCACCGACGCGTGGGGTCGCATCGACCCGGGCCGGCCATCGAACACCATCCGATGCACGTTCCAAAACCCTTCGAAGGGCCGCTACCTCCATCCCATCGAGGACCGGATGATATCCCTGAGAGAGGGAGCGCGCCTGCAGGGCGTGCCCGACGCTTGGCAATTCACTGGCCGACCGTATCCGGTGGCGCGACAGATCGGCAACGGCGTCCCCATACCGTTGGCGTTTGCGGTCGCGACCGCCGTCGGACACGCGCTCGCTTCGGTGGACGGGAGACGGTTGCGGGCCTGAGGCGGCGGCCCAGCACGCCTCGCAGCTTTCCAGACTCGGTTCCAGCCCGCATTGTCGACTCATGCAGAATGAACCGGTCCTGGCCTCAGCGAAGCCATCGAGCCTTCCTTCCAGCTTTCGGCTTCGCATCCAGGGCGGGATGCTCGAAGCCCTGGGAATCAACATGTACGCGACGTTGGGCAAGTGCCTCGTCGAGTTCGTCGCGAACGCCTTCGATGGCGAGGCCACCCGGGTTGGCATCACCATTCCGACCGACAGGATCCAAGACGCTCGTGCCTCACTTCGGAAGCAAGCGAAGGCCGAGGTCGCGCGGAACAAGCGTGATCCGTTCAAGGTGTTGCTCGAACCGCTGCCGGACGACATAGCCGTGGTCATCGAGGATGACGGGCACGGCATGTCGCCGCTGGACATCGAAAACAAGTTCCTGCCGCTTAACCGGAAGCGTCGATTGGACGATGGCGGCAACGAGACGAACCTGGTGTCCGAGACACGCGTCCGAAACGTCATGGGTCGAAAGGGCCTTGGCAAGTTGGCGGGGTTCGGAGCGGCCATGGTGGTGACGATCCGCACCAAGAGGCGAGATGAACGGTTCGCCACGACGTTCGTGATGAATTATGCCAAGATCGGCGACGCGATGAGCCTCGGCGACATAGTGATCCCGGCAACGTACGACCAAGAGGATGCTCTCTCGGCCCACGGAACGCGCATATCGCTTTCCGGTCTGAAGGCCGATGCTGTCAAGCACTCGCTTGAGACGATCCGGCACACGATACGGGAGGCGTTCTTTGGCATCGAACCCACTGAGTTGGCCATCGAGGTGAATGGCGAACCCCTTCTGCCGGACGCGCCGGAGTACGAGTTCACTTATCCGCCGTTCGCCGCTGCTGACGCATTGGCGGGCGATGTGATCGACGTCGAAGGTATCACGCGCATTCCCATCGAATACATGGTCGGATTCAGGGCTCGAGGCAAAAATCTGCCCACCGCGCAACGCGGGGCCAGGATTTACTGCAATGGCCGCTTGGCGGCTGGACCTTCCCTGTTCGACCTGCCGACCGGCATGCACAATTTCCACAGCCAGAGCTACATGGAATGCGTCGTGCGGGCCGACGAGATTGATCGCCATGGCGTGGATTTCGTCAACACCAACCGGACGCAACTCCGGCAGGACAACGAGATCGTCCGTTCGCTCATCGAATTCATCGAGAACGCAATGAAGACCGCCCTCGCCGAGCACGCGAAGTGGCGCGAGGGGGCCGTCGAGCAAGGGATCCGCGCCTCGCCGGACGCCCAGCCGTATGTGAAGATCATCGATCGTATGCCTACGAAGACCAGGAACTCGGCTCGTAGGCTCCTGCGCACGCTCGGGGTCGTGCACGGCGTGGATAGCGCCGAGTTCAAGGAGCTAGCGCCCTTGGTCGTGGACACGATGAACGCCGGCGAGGTGCTGATCCGCCTGACGGAACTGGGTACGGATCCGAAGTCGATCCAGGTGATCGCCGGCCACTTGGCCGAGTTGGCCGGCATCGAGAAGAGCGACGCGCTCAAGCTCTACAGGGGACGCCGAAGCGCCATTACCGCGCTGACGACCCTGGTCGATCGCGGCGAGCACGACCTATGGAAGAAGAAGGGGATCGAGAAAGACCTACATGTCCTGCTCAAGAAGGATCCTTGGCTGATCAAGACCGAATACGCACGCTACCTGACGAGCGACCAGGACCTCGGGAAGGTGTCCACTGCGCTTGCCAAGCACCTCGGAGTGGATGAGTTCGCGCCACTGGACGACGCGACGAGACCGGACCTCGTTTTCGTGATGAGCGACAGCGTCACACCGCACGTCCTGAACATCGTCGAACTGAAGAGCCCGACCATACCGCTCGACAATGACCACCTCACCCAGCTTGAGACCTACATGGCGAAATTGGAGGATTACGCGCAGACCGAGTTGCACAAGCCGCTGACGGTTCATGGGTTCTTGATAGGGGCGATGCCGGACACCCCGCGCATGAATGACCGCCAGATGCTGCTGACGAAGAAGATCAAGGGTGCTGGTCCGGATACGAAGTGGTTGGTGATGGGCGTGCGCGAGCTTCTGGAGCGCGCGATGGACTCTCATCTTTCCGTCATCAAGGCGTTGGAACAGGATCTCGGCGAGGAAGACGGGAGTTGACGGCGACGTATGGGGCGGGACAGTCGGATCGCACGCGTTGGTTCACCGTCCAGCCTGCGACGTTCAAGCACCCGGCCGGTGGCCAAATTCGTTGGTAGCGACGAGTGTCGCGATCCACAGAGCGTCACCGTCTAACCCCGCCATGGCCTGCGATAGCGTTGCCGCGTCCGGGTAGGCCCGGCTATCGTTTTGATTTCCCTGGTCGGAACTCCAGACCCGCGATCTTGGCTTTTTTGCGAGCTTGAGCGTTTCGAGCGGCGTCCGGGCGCATCGCACCCGCGTCGGCTACGTGATGGTCGACGGACGATGGCGTCAGCGGCTGCATCTTGTTGCGCCCCGGGAATGCGAAGGCCCCTTGGCCTGCTGCATGTCTCGCGAACGCTCTCGACAACGGTTCCGCCAGGGCGATTGCGTCGCTGCTTGGCCAGAGCACGGTGCGGCGATCGAGGACATCCCAATCGTCCGGCCGCAACGACAGCACCTTGGTCAATGGCACCCCGTGCACCACGCTGATCGTTGCGGCCAGCAGCGCGCGTCCCTCGCGCTGGTCGCGGGCGGCCCGGAGGCGCTCCAGCAGGCGACCAGCCCTCCGCAACGTGGCCTTCTCGCGCTTGCGCGGGGGCGTTCGCCGCCCCTTGCCGACTTCGAAGGCTGCCCCGGATCGCCCGGAGACCCACGACAGGAACCGCATGATGTTCGTCCGGCGACCGCGATACCGGTGCAGGTATCGGCGCACATGGGCCTGGGTGAGTTCCGCGGCCGCACGCACGCCGGCCATTCGCAACAAGCTCGACGCCGACGCGACGTACATGCGCGCCATCGCAGATTTGATCTCCCGCCCGGCGGCGAGATGCTTCCGATAGGCCTCCAGGTCGCTGGACCACGACTGGGCCCGCGCAGCCGCCAACGTCACTGCAATGCGGCGCCGATCTGAATTGACCACGCCACCCTCGGCGTCCCACGCCAGCGCGAGGCGCCCCACGATGAACCGCACCGGCAGGTCCGCGCGGCGCAAGCCCTCGGCCCCGAACAGATCCAGCAGCCGCTGCTGCGTGATCTCCTGGATACCGCCGCACTCACCCTCGAGCTTCGCGAAGAACGCGGCATGGCCCGGGATGCGGCGTGCCATGTTGCCTGGGGCGCTGGCCGTATCGATCGACGCGCAGAACACCAGGAACAGGTCCCGCGCCCAAGCATGGCGGAAGCTCGTTGCGCAGGAGGTCGCCTTCGCGGCGATGCGGTGCCCCAGCGCGCACGCCGCGCACTTGGCCTGTCCTGCGCCTGGCTGCGTGATGCCGCAATCCGGGCATACGTGGGTCACGGGCGCATCCGCCCCGCATGCCGCGCACAGCGGCCGTCCGTCGCCATCCCGCCGGGACACCCGCCTGTGACGGCGGCAATCTCTGCACGTCGCGTGCGTGGTCGCGAGCCGGCATCCCTCGCAGACGAGGCCGCCATGATCGGGGGAGCGTCCAGGCCGCTTGGTGGGTCGCTCGCACGCCGCGCATGTGATGGAGGCGCGCAGCGCGTTGCCACAGGATGGGCACGCAGGCTTGCCGCCGGCCATGCGGCCTGCCTTGCCGGTGAACGAGCGCCCGCACCGGAAGCAGGTCCTGCATGGCAGTGCGGCCGCGGCGCAGGATGTAACGTTACACGATATGGACATGGCTACGTCGACCATCAAACCTTCTCGTTCATGATATGTTCGTATGATCCGGACATTCTGGACAAGACGCCATAGCAGGCGCGCGGTGGACAACCCGAACGCCTTGAAACCTGGGTCAGTGCTTGGAGGCTCCTGACGCTAGCGCCGCCTGTAGACCAGCTCGCCCGGCGCCTTGTCGCCTTCTACGTCCTGGAAGACGAGATCCGTGATCCCAGCGTTCATGACGCGGGCCGCGAGTTCGTCGGTGGCGAGCGTCCAGGCCGTGCCGGGCACCCTGAAGAGCGGCGCCGGGGGCACGAAGTCGTCGCGCCAGAAGATCGGCCGCGATTGCCCAGGAACGGGTCGCGCCGGCCGCCATGCCTCCGTCATGCGCCCATCGGCCGCGCGAATGGTCTCGATTCGTCCCAGGGTCCGGTCGTGATCGAACGGGTCCGCGAAGGCGAGCACCTGCATGGCCTCATAACCCATTTCGTAAACCGACGGAGCGCTGCCGCTGACGTCCACGTCGCGATACTCCACTACTCCGGCTGGAAGATCGAGCACGGCACGTAGGTGACGCGAAGCACAGTGCGCTATGGACCACTCGAAGAAGTCGAAGCGGAAGCTCTTGTCGGCAATTTCGAAGGCGGGCGCTGGCATTGCCCTAAATGCCAGCGGCTCGACTTCGGCCGTGCCGTGCGCGCCGTACTCCGATGCGATACGCATCTCGGCAGCGTGGGCTTCACCCTCGTTCACCCACTTGAACCGAGGCGGCGACGCATCCTGCAGGTCCAACGTAGCGCGCAGGCTCGCCTCCGAGGCGCCGGCCAGCCATAGCTTGGGCATCACGCCTCCTAATGGACCCTGATGTGGTAGAGGCGGGCGAAGAGGCCGTCCTCCATCCGCTCCTCGACTGCGAGCAGCGACGCTCGCAGGACGGCCGGCGTCCCCGTCGCGTTGGGGACCACTAGGCTGGCCATGAGGCCCGCTGCGTCCGCGTCGTACATGTACGCGTGCGATCCGCGGTGGATCGGGAGCGTGCGGCTGTTCGGCGGCGCGAGGAACGTCGCCATGTTCGCCGGCAGGGCGATGACGTTCTCGATCGAATCCATGGCCCAACCAGATTTCGCGATGGCCAGCTGAACCGGGACGGGCAGCGCCGCCATGACATTGAACGGGATCAGGTGGTGGGCCTCCCATTGCTGTAGCTGCGTCGTGCGGACGAGTGCACGGGCAGCGCTGCTCGTGGTGCTGAGGGCTGGGTCGACCTTCGACGGTCGGTATTCGACGACGGCGCCCTGCAGCACGCCATCGACCACGTCGTCTACCAGGACGTCGATCGAGGCGATGGCCGCCGCATTGCCGCGCGTCGCGAGCCCCGTTGTCCCTGGGTGCGCCTGCTCGTAGCGCATGACCGCGACCGCGGCCTCCTCATTCAGTGGGCCATCGAACGGCAGCTGGCCGTAGGAGAGCGGAGCCATCCACTTCGTCCATACGTAGGCGCGCGCGGCGAGCACGTCCGCCGCTTGGTTCGCATCGAGCCGGAAGCGCGCGATCGCGTTCTCGACCGCGGCGCGTTCCCGGGCCTCATCCATCTCCTGCAGCAGCACGACGGCGGTCAGGACCGTGCCGCCGACGCGGAGCGCTCCCGAGGCCAGGCGCTCGACCTGCACGCCCCCGATCGGCGGGAACCTGAACGCGGGAAGCGACCCGGGCAGCCCGCCGCCCATCGCGCCGGGGATTGGCATCGTCGTCGCTTGCACCAGGACCAGGTGCGCCGCCCCTCCACCATCGTAGTCGGGGTAGGCGAGGTCGGCTCCGGGCCAGCGGCTGTCCCGCAGCATGGCCTGGGTCAGGCCGCGACTACCCGTCCCTGCGTCCAACGAGCGAAAGGATTTCTGGACGTCGCCGGGCCAGCCGCCCGCGAACCGTCCCGGGGCGCCGGCCGACGCCGGCTTGCCGATGGTCATCCCTCATCCCCGTGTCACCGCGTGCGTGAAGCTATACTGCCTGTCGCGACCGCTCCAGCCCGATCCATCTCGCATCATGGGGAACCGGGGTGATACGCCGGGGCCGACGTCGACGAGTAACCCGCGACCGCATAGTCCGGCTCGCCGGGCCCGTGCACGACGGGAGTGATGGGTGCGAAGGCCGCTTCGCCTCGCCCCTCATCCGGCGACCCCGCAACCGCGAAGTCCGCGGGTCTGTAGGCCAACCCGCCCGACACACCCGCGGCAGGTTCGGGCGTCGTCGTGCTGATGACGGGCGGAGGTGTTGCGGGGCTCGTGGCAAGGGGAGGAGGGTCGTCGGCTTGGTCGACCTGCGGGACCCGCTCGGGAGGTGGGGCGACCGCCGGCGCGTCCAGCAGGCGGACGCCCATCTCCTTCAGCTCCGCCATGGTGAGCCATGCCATGTCCGACGGCTTGGTCGTGACCATCCGGCCGATCACATCGGCCGGCACGCCGAACTCGGCCGCTTCCCGGGCCATGATGGTCGTGAGGTCCAGCGTCAGCAGGTTTTCGTCACCGTACAACGAAGCGCTGTGCACCCCGATCAGCGCGAGCGGCGACGCCGACCGTTCCAGGGAGGCCGCGAACAGAAGGAAGCAGGCGGAAGCGCACATCCGGCCCGCCATCACCGTCACGGGGATGCCCGCTTTCCGGATGAGGAGCGCTAGCTTGTCGGCGTCCATGATGTTGCCGCCGGGCGAGTCGAGGACCAGCCTCGGAATCTTGCCCTGCCCATAGAGCCGGAGCAGCATCGGCACGATCCGATCGGTGTCCCCTTGGACGATCTCGCCTTGCAGCAACAACCCCGGCCCACCACCGCCGAGCGGCGAGACATCCATCGCCCGGCATGTGCCGGACATGATCGCGCATGCGGCTGCGGCGGCGATCGCGGTGCGGGCGCGACCGCGCATCCCGGGGTCGATGTCCCTAGTTCTGCGCGGGCGCGTATGCACCATCGTTCGAGGCCGTTTCGGTGACGCCCTGGTAGTCTCCGCCGGGCTGGCGGCATGTCACCGCGTTGGACTGCGTCGGCTGGCGCCCGGCGATGTTCGCGTTCACGCGCACTTGCCGGCAGAATTGCGGTCCTTGGGCGTACTCGGCACCGATGGGCGTGTAGGAGCCGTAACTGCCGGACGGGCTGCGCCACATGGCCGGCACGCCGATGGGCTGGGTGGCCAATTGCGCGAGCGCCGCCTGGGCGGCCGCGCAATCGCGCTGGTCCGCCTGGTTGCCGACGGTTAGGCCCGCGAGCAGCCCGCCCACCAACCCGATGCCGGCACCGATCGCGGCTCCGCGGCCACCGCCCGCCGCGGCACCCACGCCCGCGCCCAGCGCCCCGCCGCCCAACCCCCCGATCAACGCACCGGACAAGGCCTTCGGGCCCAGCGCCCTGCACGCGTTCTGTGCCGCCTCTTGCGGGGAGGAGTATGGTCGGTTTGCGCATCCCGAAGTGACGGCAGTCGTGGAAATTGCACCGAGCAACATCGCCATGGTAGGCAGTCGGCCGAGTCTTGGCATTGCGTACGGTGTCTCCGGTTCGTTGTTCACGGCGCTTCAATGCCCCGTGTTGGTGGTTGCGGTCAGCGGGAACATGACACTCGAGCCACGGACCCCGATCAGTCCCGCCAAGGGCTTGCCTGCGGCGCCGCGTAGAGTCAGTGCCTCGGTCGGGCTGTCGGACAGGATGCCGTGCGACGTGTTTGCGTTGATGGTGCACGTGCCGTTGCCGCCCGCCTCGCAACGCGCGGTGCCCGTCAGCGCCGCCGTCCCCAGGCGTTCTATGCCGATCCAGCTGTCCACCAGGTTGCCGTCGGCGTCGGCCAGCAGCGACAAGCGCCCGCTGAGCGGCTGGTCGCCCTCCTTCAGATCGATGACGTACTCATGCTCGGTCGCGGGTAGCGCGTTGGGGATGGTCAGATCCGGGCCGATGCCGCCGATCGTCGCGCTCATCGTCCCCAACGCGCGCGTCCACAACGCGCGGGTCGCCTCGCGGACGTCCTGGCCCCCGCTCACGTCGCCATCCATGCCGAACGCGTAGAAGACGCTGCTGCGCAGGTAGGTCCCGAGCTTCCTGCCGAAATTCACCGGCGGCTGCGGCTGCGGCCTGAAGATGGACGCCAACTCGCTGTTCTCGGCCAGGTCGGAGTAGATGATGGCCCTGATCGTCACCTTGGTCTGCGCGTAGCGGGCCCCGTCGGAGGCCAGCGCGCCTATGAGGGCCTTCGATGGCGGGCTCGCGGGGTCGATGGTGACCTTCGGCTGGTGGTGCTTGTCGTAGATGTCGGACAGCGCACCGGCGAAGCCGCTGCCGAAGAAGCCTTGCTGGTCATCCAGCGCCTTCAACGGGTTCTTGCTGAAGAACGAGTATTGCTTGCCGAGCCTCTCGTGCTCCTCCGCCGGATAGTCGGGCCAGCATCCCGACCACGCCTCCCGGCTCTGCCCATCGGAGGGCGACAGCTCGACGACCGTGACGCGCTCTCCCGGAACGAGGGTCCCCTTGAGCTTGTCGAACAGCTTGCCCGCCCATTCGGTCTGCCCTTCCTGCATGAACGCGTCGTCGACGTAGACGACGGTCTGGCGAACCGACGCGGTCTCGCAGAACTTCGGATCCAATCCTCCCTGGCCGCCCAGGAACCCCTGCGCCCACCCGTTCCGGGCCAACGAGCAGGCCGCAACGACCGAGGCGACGACGAGGACGGGCCGGGACGGTCGCATCGCTTAGGCCGCCAGCAGTTGCTGCATCGCATCGGATCCGGGCAGCGCCATGGCGTTGAACTCAAACGGCGAGAGCGGGGCGTTCGACGGTTTGCCCACCAGGTTCGCGCGCCCGTTGCTTCCCAGGAGCACCCGGGTCAGCGCCTCGCGGTAGGTGGCGATGTTGGACCGCATCGCCTGCTCCACCTCGGTGGTCAGCGCCGCCTCGTGCGACTGCACCTGCTTAAGCATGTTGAGTTCCGTCTCGACCGACGCGGCGCGCGTCTTGGCGGCGTTCCGCCGGTCGTTGATCGTCTTGGTGAACTTCGCCTCGATGTGCCTCTGCTGTTCGGCGTAACGCTTCCGCAGCGCCGCCCAGGCCGCGTGCGCCCTGGTCCACTGCCTCGTCGCGTTGGCGTATTCCGGGTCGTCGTCGTGGGCGATGTAGGCGATGAACACGCCCACGATCCACGCGGCCACGTTCGCCAGCAAGCTGATCAGCACGTCGCGAAGCGGGTTGACGTCGGTCACGCCCACGTTGTTCAGCAAGCTGTGGTGGGCCTGGGTGGTCAGGATCTGCAACGCCGCCGCGTAGCGCGAACAGCCGGCGGCGGCGAGGACGATCAGCAGCGCGGTCGAGGACAGGCCGAGGAAGCGCCAGTCGCGCGCCCGGTCGGCGGGATCCCGGCTCTCGCTGAAGCGGAAGCTCCACTGCTTCAGCAATTCGCCGTAGCCGTGCGCGGCGAACGCCAGCAGCGCGCCGAGGAGGATGGTGCTGCCGGCGGCGATGGCCGGCACGCCGGTGAACTGCAGCAGCACGTCGTAGTTGATGAACCATTCGGCGACGCCGATGCACGCGATGATCATGACATACCAGGGGGTGTAGGCGAACATCGTCGCCGACCGCCCCGAGTGCGCATCCTGCAGGTCCTTCCAGCGCGTGTATGAGGTTTCCTTGAGGTCGCGCCTGCGGACGTACTCGTCGTTGGCCTCGAGCTTCTTCTCGATCCCGGACAGTTCCTCGTCCCGTTGCCTCTCGGCGTCGGCGAGTTCGGATTGCGCCCGGCGCACGGCGTCCAGGCTGGCCATCTTCGGTTGCAGCGCCGTGTCGAAGTCGGAACGGGCCTGCCGCCATTCCGACATGACGGCCCTGACCGGTTGCATGAGGTTGAGCTTCATCCCGGCGCTCATGCCGTTCTCGTCTATGGGGATGGTGCCGAACGCGGCCTCCTGCTGGGCCCATTCCTGGGCCCTCTCGGGCGCGACCAGCAGGCCGCCCGCGCGGGACAGGGGGAACGCCAGCGCGCGTTGCGCGGCGAGCGACATCGCCTTCGACGGATCGGCGCTGGTCGCCGTCATCTGCTCGCCTGCCATCGGTACTCCATTTCAGTGTGCCGTCACCGGCATCTCGGGGCCGATGCCCACGATCATTCGATGTGCGCGTCGCCGAGCGGGGTGAGACGCAGGGGATCGGGCTTCAGCAGTGCCACGGGGCGTACTTGTTCCGGCGACATCATCTGCGGAGGCTGGTCCGGCCGGCTTTCCGAGACGGCGCCGGCGGTCGTGCGCTGGATGTCCTCCTCGGCGGGCGGGTTGATCGGTAATCCCGCGAACGGGACGAGCGAGGCGTCCCCGTTGGGCACCTTCCTCAGCTCCGGCGCCGCGTCCGGCCGCATGCGCAGAACCTGCGCCACACTGGCCAGGCGGGGCGTCGGGGCGCCCCGCCCGGTCGACAGGAAGGCGACCGGCACGACGCGTTGCTGGACGGCCGCGAGGTTGGCGTCGATGCCGGATGATACGAGGAACTCTACCCGCCTGTTGCGGGCCCTGCCTTCGTCGCTGTCGTTCGGGGCGATCGGCTGCCGCTTTCCGATGGCGACCTCGCTCAGCTGGTTCGGATCGACCCCACGCCGGACGAGTTCGGCCATCACGTTGGCGGCCCGGCGGGCCGAGAGGTTTATGTTGTAGGCATCCGTTCCGATCGCGTCTGTGTGACCCAGCACGGTCAGGGCGGCGTCCGGCACGTCCCGCCGCATGTTCTCCGCTAGCAGGTCGAATACCGGCCCCGACTCTGGCCGCGGGGCGTCGCTGTTGAAGTCGAAGAACACGCGCTCGTCGAATACCACGCGCACGACGGGAACCGGGCCGGTCATGTAGGACACGGAATTCGGAGGCAGCGTGAGCTGGTCGACCCGTGGCGGCGATATCCCCTGAATCGCGGCCAACCGCCTGAACCTGGCGATCCGGTCGTCGTTCTCGATGCCGGCCGTCTGGTCCTGCGTGGCGAGGCCCGGCCCCGCTTGCTGCTGTGACTGCTGCAGCGGTGGACCGACGTATGGCTGGACGCATCCCGCCAGCAACGACAACGCGGATAGGGCGGCGAACTTGAGGTGCATGCGTGGCCCTTGGATCGCCAGCATCATTCCACTGGTCGATGTATCGTTATGCAACGGCCGATTGGTCGTCAATCGGCAGCCGGACGATCAACCAACGTGTTCGGCGGTGTGTCGGGGACGCAACGCACGCTTGGCGACAGCGGCGCCGGGTGGGCGACGAGGCGGACCCGTCATCGCGATCGGTCAGTCCGCGGGGCAATTACGGAGCAACAGCCCCACTGCATCGGCAACCTGGGGTGACGCGAGCGAGAGGTGCGGGAGGAGGTTGCTCAAGTAACCGGCTGTCTCGAATCTCATTGAGGCCGTGCCGTGCCGTAGGACATCCGCCTGGGAGCCGTCCAGCCACGTGGTGACGAGCAATCGGCGGCCGGCCTGCGGCAGCTTGTCCCCGAGCACCTGCACGGCCGCGATCCGCGCCGGGGTCGGCGTCTGTCCACCCTCGACCACTATCCCGGTCACGCCTCCCCGGTAGTCCGCCTCGGCCCCTGCCGCGCCGGGACCGCCCGTGGAGACCGGCACGGCGACCGTATACTCCAAGGCACCGAGCTCCCTCCTCAGGCACCGGAGGCCGACGGTGAAGCGCGTCCAGCGGTCTTCCCCGCTGCCGTAGAGCACGAGGCCGCCGCGGACCGCCGACAAGGTCCACTTGGCCCGGGCTGATGGCGGCGTCGCCAGTCCCAGCCCGGCGGCCTCGTCCGGGCTGATCACGTGCAAGCCCCCGGGTTGGGCGGCTGTCTCCATCAGGCCCGCGATCGCCGGGTCGACGCCCATCTCCGTCGCGTAACCCTCCACCGCGAGCCGCAACAGTCCACCGGCGGGCAGGCCGGCATCGGCCATCGCGTCGGCGGAGGGGCGGCCGACGACGCTGGCCGGCTGGTCGAGCGCGAAGGCCTGGAGGGCGAGCGCCTGGGCGGTGTCCCCGCTGCCCTGGTCGTAGTCGCGCGTCTTCCCGCCCATGAACGCCAGCACGCAGGCCGACAGGCAGACGCCGCCGCCGACGCGATATGCCTTGGGGCCGCCGTTGGAATCGGCCGGCTGCGCCTCGGTCCTGCCCACGGCCGTCCACATCCGGGTGGCGCGGCGTATCTCCCGGCCGAGCGCGAGGGCGGCGAAGAAGTCGCCGCCGGGAGAGTTGAAGGTGATGCTCTCTTGGACGATGGCTGCATCCTTGCCGAGCCCTGCGATAAATTCCTTGAAGGCCTGCGGTGCGGTCAACGTGATGACACCATCGGCGGCGACCCACTCGCAGCAACTGGCCCCGCCGGTTCCGACGAGCTTGAACGTCATGGGTGGGCCGGCCGGCATGCCTCCGCTCGTTTGCAATTCGCCAGTAGCTGGTCGTCGCGTGGTGGGCGGCGAGGACGGCGCGGCGAACGGCGTTCGGCCATGATCGGGCCGTTGTGGGAGCGGACCGGTAGAGGGTAGCCCCATGAACAACCGCTGGTCCGGCGTAAGTTCCTGCCCTTGCGAGGGGGGGCAGGACGCAAGGGCAAGCGAGGCGAGGAGTAGGGTGCTTCGAATGGGCGTCATCCCCGGCATCGTTGCGATACTGGCGAAACTACCGCAAGGTCGTTGCGGCGTTTCGACATCCGGTGATCCCATCTGCCTCCATGTTTCGCGACATTGGCGGTCGTTCGAAGCGATCGCCGCGGAGCGGCACCTACGAGTCCCGCCCGCAATGCGCGAGAATGCGGTCCGCCCTGACCGCGCGGTAGGCGGCCGGGTCCGTGCGCCGCAGCCGGCGCAACACCGGTTCCTCCAGTATCGGCTCCCACGTGCGGTCCCGCCGCAACCCGGCGGGCAACCGTGCCACCTCCCCGGCCAGGGACGGCGGGACGTGCAGCCGGGCGAAGCTGCGGCGCGTCAGGCCGGCCGCGTCGGCCGCGATGCGGAACGGGCCCGGCCAGTCCGCCATCCACGCCGCAATCAGTTTTAGCCAGGGGGTGCGCACCGCGAGCCGGCACTGCTCGAAGCGTTGCCGGCCGTTGTCGCAGGCCGGCACGCCACCCAGCGCGAGGGCGGTGCGCAGGCGAGCGTGCACCGGGGCCGGCGCGGACGCCGCGATCAGGCAGCGCACGACGTCGAACACCTCGCGACCGACCCACGGTCCAACGACGCCACCCGCTCCGTCGCGCAGCGTCGCCAGCAGGGCCACCTGGAAAGCCATGGTCCCCGCCGACACCACCGGGCCGCCGCTCGCGCTCTCCCCGTAACCGATCTCCCGGCCGCAGGCGTGACAACCGACGAGCCGACCCGTGGGCGACCTGTGCGGCACCACCGTCGCCCCGCACGCGCCGCACGCGTCGGCGAGCGCGCGCCCGTGCCCCGGGCAGGCGACCACGAAGGCGAGCCGCCATTCCTTGCGGAAGTGCGGGACGCCCTCGCCGAGGCAGTCTGGGCAGAACTGGAGCGCGTGCCTCGTCCTGGTGCGGTGGTGGACGCCCACCGAAAGGAGCAGCGGCGTGTCGCCACGGGCCGGCAACCGCGGTCCGCCCAGCACCGCGCGTTCGGCCGTCAGGGTCGCGCGCGCGAGGTCCGCGCGGGGGAGCCCCATCAGGATGGCGAGGTCGCTGAGCCAGTCCGTCCCGGCGGCGGCCGGCCCGGCCCGGCCCAGCGCGGCGGGATCGCGGTCGAAGTCCCTGTCCCACGCCGGGTCGCCCCGCTTGAACAACGCCAGGAACCGGTATGGCGACAACCCATGCGCGTGGGCGTTGCGGGCGAGGCAGGACGACAACAGTTCACCCGGGAGCGGGGCTAGGCGGAATGCCCATCCGCCGATGATCACAGCCGCTCTTGCCGCAGCTTGCGCGCATCGTCGGTGTCCGGCGTCACGCCCTCGAGCACCTTCCCATCGATCCTGTCCAGGCCCGCCTTGATCGCGATCTTGACAGCTTCCCTCAGGACCACGGCGATGCTGCCGATGGTGCCGTCATGCAATTTCCCGAGGCTCTCGATCATCCCATCGTCGCTCAGGTACGAGCGCTCCGGCAGCGGGAGTATCGTCTCGAATACGTCCAGCAGGTCGGGCAGGTCCGCATTGCCGTTCCAGGTCTCGAGTATGACGTCCGGCGACCTGCGCAAGAGCGGCCGGTCGAACCGGACGACGTCGGCGGCCTCGAGGGTGCCGAACATGATCAGCGGCGCGTTGAAGTGGTTCGACAGCCACTTCAACTCGCCCACGAGCAGTCCCTGGTCCTGGGGCCTGGCCTTCGCGATCTCGTTAACTTCGTCGAGGAGGAAGGCGCGCGGTTGCTTGGTCGTCAGCGCTCCGACCGCCTGCTGCTTTTTCAGGCGTGGGCTGTCGCGAATGTCGTGCACGGTGCCGCAAGCGAGCAGCACGTCGCTCCAGAATGTCGACAGGTCCGCCCCGGGCGAGAACTCCCACGTGACCAGAGGGGAGGTGACGCCGCCGCCGACGCGGGCGATCGGCGCGTGCTCGTCCGCGATGCGCTTGGCGATCGTCGACTTGCCGTTGCCGGGCCTGCCCAGCACGAGGACGCCCCGTGGACTGGTCGTGCGGGGCGCCCGTACGAGGTCGCGCGCCATTCGCACGATCTCCTCGGCCTTCGGGTAGCCGATCCACTTGTCGGTCTCGAGGAACTCGATCCTTTCCTGGGTGGAGGCCGCGAGCATGGCGGCCGCCTTCGGATTCAGATGTTCCCCGCGCACGGACGGCACGGCGGCGATCCCAGTGATCACGTCCGGCTCCGGCGTCGTTCCCGCATCCGCGACGGCGTGCATGGTCTCGGACATGGAAGCTCCGTCGGTGGCAGGCGGCCTGTGATGTTCTACATATGTTCCTGATAGCCCGCAAGGTCCGTCGGTGGATTCAGATGTCGACGGCGAACTTCGGCTTGAGCGGCCCCCTCGGGCGCTCGACCGCCGTGGGCGACGCCGCCGGCGGTCGCTCCGGCGCGGGATTGGCCGCGGCGTGTTTGGCGGCATCCGCCGTCAGCTGGTACTGCTTACGCGCCGTCTTGGTCTTCGCCAGCGCGGCCAACAAGTTGTCCCGCAACTCCGCCAGCTTGCGGAACATGGCGTCCTCGTCAATGGCCTTCTTGCCGAGATTGCGGAGATGGGCCTTGACCGCACGCCACTCCCAGAGGCTCACCGCGGGGCGGCCCTTCCGCCACATCGGGACCCGACGATAGAGGCCCGTCTCGTCGACGAGCGCCCACACGTAGGACAGGTTCCGGGGATCGTAGCGCACGAGGTACTTGCGCTTGGCCTTCCGGTTGGTCGGGTGCGGTTCGCCCACCCGGGCAGCGAAGTAGTCGTCCTGGAAGTCGATCTTCTCCAGGCGGAAGCCCCTGCGGCCAACCGTACGATGCTCGGAGGGCAGGAAGTCGATCCGTAGCCGTTCCGGGTCCTTCGGGAGGGCCTGGACCAGTCCGGACGGCTTGCCGTCCTTCGGCGTCGTCTTGATTTCCCAAAAGGTCGCGGGCGGTATGCCGTCGAGGCCGGCGTGCCCGCGCTTGTGATAGACGTTGACGATCCAGTCGACGATGTGCCTCTCGAACTCGGACAGGGTGAGCGCGGCGGTGGCCTCCGGGTCCGTGCCCTTCCTCTCCTTGGGGCTGGCGTAGGTGGCCCCGGGGAGGTTCCTGATCTCGCCCGCTATGGTGCCCATGAGGCGCTCGATGTGCCCCCCGTAGTGCGGCGTCTTCACTGGCCGGTAGATCGGGTTGATGCCGTAGGCCTCGCAGCTCGTCTTGATCAGGTTGCCACGGAATTCCTTTGCGTTGTCCATGTGCAGGTTGGTGATCTGGCCCCAGGCGTCCCAGACGCCCTCGACGCCGATCCGCTTGAGGTAGTCGGCCTTCGGCATGAGCGCGTTGGCGACGCACATCCCCGCCATGAACGCGCTGGGACTCTGCATGGACACGCCGATGCCGACCACCATCCTCGTGCAGACGTCGATCAGGACGGTGATCCACGGCCGTCCGATCGGCAGGCGCATGAGGTCGTCGACGAGTTCGACATCGGCCTCGTGGTGGTCCATCTGCACGGTCTCGAGCGGCCGCCCCGCCTCGTAGTTGCCGCGCAGCGGCCGCAGCGCCTTGGCGTCGTCGTCATACCCGCGCTCCCGCAGCGTGCGCGCGCGGGGCAACGCCGCCACCCGGGCACGGATCGTGTTGTCGTGCGGCGGCTTCCTTATCCCGGCCGCCTTGCACATGTTCCCCACCTGCTTGATCGTCTCCGCGACGCGTTGACGCTGCTTGGTGCGATGCGTCTTGAGCAGGGCGGCGGCGACGATCGCCTCGAGGTCGGGCTTGAGCTTCCTCCCGCCCTTGTCCGGCCCGGGCCGGTCGGGGATGAGCGTGGAGAGGTCGGGGGCATCCTGGTAGGCGCGCATGAGCCAGTAGAACCGGGACTTCCCCATGCCCACCGACTTGGCGGCCGCGACCACCTGCGCCTCGGTACGCAGCGGGTCGTCCAGCAGCGGCTTCATGGCGTCGAGCACCCGCTGCGCCCTCTCGTACTCCGGCCCGCTCTTCACCGTGTCGGGCGGGGGCGGGGCGGCCTCGTTCCTTGGGAGCTCGAGCGCGTCGCCCCGTACGGTCACCGTCTCGCCCGTTTCCGCGTCCTCGGCGAGGAAGGTGGCGCCGTCGATGGCGCGGCCGAGGACGTAGGCGCGGTCGTCCTTCAGCACGCGCGTGCCCGGAGCGAGACGCACGAACCGATTGTGCGCCTTCATCGCGCGCCCTCCGCCCCGCCCGGTGGGTCCGAGCGCCCGGACGCGATCGCCCGGGCCAGCCGCAACGCGACCGGCTTCCAGGAGTATGGGTTGGGCCGGGTCCGCCACGACCCATCCATGTCGACGAGTATCGGAGTGTCGTAGGTCAGCGGCTCCTCGAGGTCGGCCTCGATCCGCCACTCGGCTATCAGCTTGAGGACATGGTCGTACGCGAGCCGTCGGTTCGCCTCGGCATCGTAGGCGGCCGCGACCAACTCGCGCGGCGTCGACGGTCCGATGCCGGCGAGCCGGTGCACGAGGTGGGTCTCGATCTCCGGGTCGGCCGCGATCCGCCGGTAGGGCGCGAGCAGCTTGGCGTTGTCCAGCGAGGGCCGCCGGATCTCGACGTCCGTCAGGATGACGTGGCGCATCCCGTTCGCGCGCGCGAAGCGGCATCCCGCCCTCAGGCCCGGCTTCAGCGTGGCCCAGTCCTCCCGCAGGTCGCCGCGATACTTGATCTGCACCAGGAAGGCCGGTCCCGGCGCGGCGCCGGGCGCCCGGTGCACCGTGACGTAGTCGGGCACGTAGCTCGTGGCGCCGCGCCGGCCCTCGCGCTCGACCCGGACCGGCTGCTGGCGGATCGCCACCAGGCTGCGGTCGAGCGTCATCTGCCAGAGGAAGTCGCGCTCCAGTTCGGACTCGTGGTCGATGGCCTTGCCGAGGACGATGACCGAGCCGCGCATGCCCCGGGTCCCTGGTCCGATGACCCGGACCGGCCTGTCTGGAATCGCTCCGGGGAACATCATGGATTCTGTCATTGCTCCGCCTTACCTATGTGGAGGCTCCGACGGATCGATGTAATCCCTGGGGTGCTTTTTCCCCCTGCCTCCGCTGACCCGCTCCGATCAACCTTTGGGATTCACAGCGGCACGCGCGCCAAGCCGGGCGAGGTCAGCCTGGCGCATCGCGGCGTTCTGTTTCTGGACGAACTGCCGGAATTTCCACGGCAGGTGCTGGAGGTGCTGCGCCAGCCCTTGGAGAGCGGGCGCACGACGGTGGCGCGTGCGGCGGCCCATGTCACCTACCCGGCGCGGTTTCAGCTGATCGCGGCGATGAACCCTTGTCGCTGCGGCCATCTTGGCGATGCAGGGCGCGAGTGCGGGCGTGCGCCGCGGTGCGGCGAAGACTATCTCGGGCGGATCAGCGGCCCGTTATTGGACAGGATCGACCTGACCGTTCAGGTGCAGCCGGCAACGGCTGCCGATCTGTCACGCGCGCCGCCCGGCGAACCGACCGAGGCGGTGGCGGCCCGCGTGGCCGCCGCGCGTGCGGCACAGCGGGCGCGCGGCGGCGAGACCGGACCCGTCACCAATGCCGAAGCGGATGGCGGGCAGATCGAGATGGTTGAGGATGCACGTGCGCTGGCCGAGCAGGCGATGGCGCGCCTGCATCTGTCGCCACGGGGCTTTACCCGCGTGCTGCGCGTGGCGCGCACGATTGCAGACCTGGCGCGCGCGCCAGCAGTGCGGCGACAGGACGTGGCAGAGGCCCTTGCATTTCGTCATCGCATTCCCGGCAGAGACGTTGGCGCCGCAACCATGCAGAAACCGAAGCCGGCGATGGCCGGCTGATAACGTCGCACCCGCATCGACCGAGGCGGGAGTAGCGTGCCTTTGCGACGTGCCGGCACCGATGTTCACCCCACCGGCCACCCACGACAATAGTATGTCGTATGCTCGGGTGGGGTGAAGACCGGCGTTTATCTGACACCATCGGCAAGCAATTTCGTCATTCCGACTGTTCCAGTCTGCATGACATGTTCTAATGCAGGTGAAACATCATGCTGCTCGGTGAAGCCATGCCGTGAGCGCCGTGTGGCAGGATCGAGAGCGCGTCTACAGCATGCTCCGTGCTGCTCACCACTTTGGTCGAGACGGCAGCATTCGCACCCAGGTTGACGTTTATCGAGCCGGCCGACCAATCGCTTTCGGACATCAAGACCTGATTGAGCGTGGGCGCATTGGACAGGCTCGACGCGTTTCCGGTGATCGCTGCCGGTCCGCTGATATCGCGCGTAGCGGCCGTGGCATAAGCGCGTACCCAGGCGATCTTGAGGCTGGCGGGAAACTCCGACGCTGCGGCCGGGCCCGGCCAACTTCCCGGGCCGCCGACCGCGAGGTTCAGGATCATGTACATCGGAGAGTTCATGCTCTCAGGCGTGGGGACCGAAACCGTCTTTTGCCCATCGATGTAGAAAGTCGTGGTCGTCGGCTCCCAGTCGACACCGTAGGTGTGAAAACCCGTCGAGGTGTTGACCGTGTGGATCGTGTTGAAGTTCACCAGCCACTGATTGCCGGTCTCGCCATGCGTTGTCGAATAGATCGTCGTCGGGTCGTTGCCGAGCTGTTCGAATACGTCGAGCTCGGACGAATAGACGTTGTTGGCCGGTTCCATCCAGAACGCGGGCCACAGACCTGCCCCTGAAGGCAGCTCGGCGCGCACTGCGAAGTAGCCATAGGTCTGCGCGAACGAGCCGAACGTGGTGATCGCGCCAGAACGATAGAGCTGCCCTTCCGGGGTCGTGCCGGGTGCGGCAGGCGTCGCGGTGATGGACAGCACGTTGTTGTGCGACAGGGAGAACGGATTTTCGCCGACCGAACTGTCGGAGTAATACTGTGATTCCTGGCCCCACAATGTACGCCCGTTATCGCCAGAGTACGGGTATTTCGTCATCCAACCGACGGATCCGTCAGGCGACGACTGGAAAGTTTTGAATTCATCGTCGAAGGAGAGATGAACCTGGAGATTTTGCTGAGCCATGATGAGCCTCGTCTTGAGAGTGGCCGGTTGGCCGGTATGACTTGACCCTATCGGCACCTCATGAACGAAAAGTTCCAGTACAGATCACGAAAACTTGTGTCTGGACGAATTACGTTGCAGTATTGTCTTCCGCAGTATTGCAGGTGGAATGACCAGATATTACGCAGTCCTGAAGGTCGGCCTGTGCTCGCAATATGTTGATCAGGTACAGGCCCACCACGACCAGCAGAAGCGTCACCGCAAACCCTGCCAAGCTGCCGGTCTGTCGTTCGAGATCGTTCGTGGCATGCTCGCGAGCTGTCTGGGATCGCCGCACTGGGTGGGCCGCCTTCGAAGCTTGTTGGGTCGACGCTATGACAACAGGAATGCTTCCACCAGCCGCCCGAAAGCCTCCGGCTGGTCGGCGTGCAGCCAATGGCCCGCATCTTCCAGACGCGTCACGATTGCGTGAGGAAAGAGCGCCTCTATCGAAGCATGGTGCGCCGGCTGGATGTAATCCGATCGGGCTGCCGAAACGAACAATGCAGGGCCTTGGTATTGCGGGTTCGCCGACAGGTCTGGCCAGCCCTCGACTTGACCGATGCCGCCAGCAATATGGTCCAAGCCGATCCGCCAGCGCGGTGCAGGCCCCAGCACCAGGTTCTGCAAGAGGAACCCGCGTACGACAGCGTCCGGGATGGCGCCCGCCAGAAAAGCATCGGCCTGGCGCCGGTCCAGTCCTGGGCGCAGAGGCAAGTTCTGCAGGGCGCGCGCCACACCGTCATTGTGATGTGCGTAGGCGACAGGCGCGATGTCGGCCACGGTCAGGCGGGACAGCCGGTCAGGCGCCTGCAAGGCTGCAACCATGGCGACCTTGCCGCCCATCGAGTGGCCAAGCATGCAGGCCGGCAGAGCGTCCAACGCCGCCAGGGTTTCGAGCACGTCCTGCGCCATGTCCGCGTAACCCATCCCCGCCGCGTGCGGGCTGTCGCCGTGGTTGCGCAAATCCAGCGAAACGACACGGAACCGCACGCAAAGGCGGCGGGCAAGTCCCGCCAGGTTTTGTGCTCGCCCGAACAGCCCGTGCAGCAGGCAGACCGGCGATCCCCGACCCTGCTCGATCGCGTGCAGGATCATACCGTGTGGCCTAATCGGCCAGCGTGAGCACGATCTTGCCGATATGCGTGCTGGTCTCCATCAGCGCGTGGGCGTCGGTTGTCCTGTCGAGCGGGAACACGCCGTGGATGACGGGCGAGCACTGCCCCGCGTCCAGCTTCGGCCAGACCTCGGTCCGCAACGCCGCGGCGATCTGCCCCTTCTCCGCCCTGGTGCGCGGCCGCATGGTGGAGCCGGTGATGGTCAGCCGCTTCATCATCACCAGGCGGATGTCGAACTCCGGATCGCGCGTGCCGCCCTGCACGGCGATGATGACGAGCCGCCCGTCCTGGGCCAGAACCTGCGTGTTGCGCGACAGGTAGGAGCCGGCGACCATGTCGAGCACCACGTCTACGCCCCGCCCGCCGGTGAGGGCCAGGGTGCGGGCGACGAAATCCTCGGCGCGGTAGTCGATGGCCTCTTGCGCACCGAGGCCGGTGCAGGCCCGGCATTTCTCGCCCGAGCCGGCCGTGGCGAACACGCGCGCGCCGAACGCGCGAGCGAGCTGGATGGCGGTGGTGCCGATGCCGCTGCTGCCGCCATGGATCAGCACGCTTTCGCCGGACGCCAGCCGGCCGAGGCCGAACAGGTTGGCCCAGACGGTGAAAAACGTTTCCGGCAGGGCTGCCGCGCGCACCGCATCGTAGCCGCGCGGCCAGGGCAGGCACTGCGCCGTCGGAGCGACGCAATACTCGGCATAGCCGCCGCCGTTGACCAGCGCGCAGACCTGGTCGCCCTCCCGCAGGTCCGCCACGCCGTCGCCCAGCGCGACCACCTCGCCCGCCACTTCCAGACCCAGCACGGGGCTCGCGTCGCGTGGCGGCGGATAGACGCCCATGCGCTGCGCGACGTCTGGCCGGTTCACCCCAGCCGCCGAAACCCGTATCAGCACCTCGCCGTGGCCGGGTTGCGGGATTGCAGCCTGCTCCAGGTGCAGAACGTCCGGACCGCCCGGCCGTGCCACGGCCACCTGGCGCATGGTTTGGGGGATCATCGCGCTTGCAACGGCGCAGGCGGCGGGTCCTCTGGCACCCTGATCGGCTCGGGCGGCTCCCCGATCGGCACGGGCGCGTCCGGATCGGGCAACTCGCCAGGCGGCGCATAGGGTGGATCGGCTGGAACCTGCATGGGATCACAACATCGCCGCTGTGCGACGGTTGCGGCATGGCGCCTCCAAGGACTAGCAGGTGGAGACTGCCTCGCTTGGACCGACAGACCATATGGCACCCACCCCAACCCTGGCCGGGCGTGCGGCGATGCTGCGACGCCGCCGGAACGTTGGCGACCTCGCGATGCTCGCGCCGCAGGCGCTGCGGGCGCTGGTGCGCGGCGACGAGGTGTGGCTGGTGCTGCTGGCTGCCCTGCTCGGCTTGGTGGCGGGGCTGCTGGTCGTGGTGATGAATCAGATGAGCCAGCTCGCGCATGAGTGGCTGTTTGCGCTGCCGGCCGGCCAACGCCTGTCCGGCCAGACGCATTTGGCCCCTTGGCGCGCGCTGGCGGCCCCAGCCGGGGGTGGCCTATGCGTCGGGCTGCTGACCTTGGCGCTGGCCAGGTGGCGGCCGTCCCGCACGGTCGACCCGATCGAGGCGAATGCCCTGTATGGCGGCAAGATGTCGCTGAACGACAGCCTGGTCGTGGTGGCGCAGACGCTGCTGAGCAACGGGGTCGGCGCATCGGTCGGCTTGGAGGCGGGTTACACGCAGATCGGGTCGGCCGTGGCGTCGCGCATCGGCCGTCTGTTCAGGGTAAGGCGGGCGGATTTGCGTCTGTTGGTGGGGTGCGGCGCTGCCGGCGCCATCGCGAGCGCGTTCAACGCGCCGCTGACCGGCGCCTTCTACGCGTTCGAGCTGGTGATCGGCACCTACTCGCTGGCCAGTCTGTCGCCCGTGGTGGCGTCCGCAATCAGCGCGGTGATGGTGCAGCGTTGGATACTGGGCAACGAGCCGGGCTACGACGTGACCTTGCCTGGCCTGAACACGGTTGATTTCCTGCCCGTGCTGGCACTGGGCGCGTTGTGCGCCCTGGTCGGCATCGCCATCATGTACAGCGTCACCATCACCGAGCAGGTTTTCAATCGCAGCAGGGTGCCGGTCTGGCTCCGCCCGGCCATCGGCGGTCTGGTGGTGGGTGCGATGGCGCTGGGTACCCCGGCGGTGCTTGGGGCGGGTCATGGCGCGCTGCGGGCCGGGCTGACGGCCGAGCTGCCGCTGCGCGCGCTTCTGCTGCTGCTCGGGTCCAAGGCCGCCGCCTCGGCGATCTCGCTCGGCTCCGGGTTCCGCGGCGGGCTGTTCTTCGCATCCCTGTTCCTCGGCGCGATGCTGGGCAAGTCGTTCGCCGCGCTGATGCTGCTCGCCTGGCCGGTGCCGGTGTTCCCCGATGCCGCATACGGGTTGATCGGCATGAGCGGCATGGCGGTGGCGATCGTGGGCGGACCGTTGACGATGACGTTTTTGACGCTGGAGAGCACCGGCAGCCTGCCGGTGACGGTTGCTGTGCTGGCCGCCGCGGTGATCTCGTCGCTGACGGTCCGTCGCACCTTCGGCTACTCGTTCGCCACCTGGCGTTTCCATCTGAGGGGCGAGAGCATCCGCAGCGCGGTCGACATAGGATGGATACGCAACCTGACCGTCGGCCGGATGATGCGGAGCGACATCAGGACTATCCGGTCGGACATGAGCGTGGCGGCGTTCCGCCGCAAATATCCGCTGGGGTCTGCCACGCGCGTGGTCGCGGTCGACGAACTGGAGCGCTACGCCGGGATCGTGTGGGTTGCCGACGCGCATGCGGCCGAGCTGGGCGACAGCCAGGTGAAAGACCTGCTGCACTACACTGCCAGCGTGCTGACCGCCGAGATGACGGTCAAGCAGGCAGCGACCATGTTCGAGCAGGCGGAGGCAGACGCGCTGGCGGTGGTGGATGGACCCAGTACGCTGCGCGTGCTTGGTCTGCTGACCGAGCAGTTTGCGCTGCGGCGCTACAGTGAGGAACTGGAGCGCAGAAGGCGGGATCTGAGCGGCGAGTGACGGTGAGACCACCATGGACAAGGCTGAGGCGATAACGCGGCTGGGGGCGCATGAGGCCGAGCTCAGACAGTTCGAGGGCGAGCATCTCTATCTATTCGGGTCCACGGCTCGCAATGACGCAAGCGAGAGTTCCGATGTCGATCTGTTCTTTGATCACCCGCAAGGCTCGATGGGTCTGTTTCAGGTGATGGACGTCGGCGAGGCCGCAACACGGATCCTCGGCTGCAAGGCGATGTCATGACCAGACGCAGCCTTCATCGCACTCTGCGGGACAGCATCCAGCGATCGGCTGAGATGGTCCTTTGAAAATTTCGCCAGACGCTCGCCTGACAGACATCGTGGAGGCGATTGAGCCTGTCCGGAGCGAACTGGCTGACGGGCCCGTCCACGTGCCGGCTGGGGATCGCCTCAAGCGGTGGATTGTGGAGCGGGGCATCGAAATCGTTTCCGAGGCAAGCCGGCACCTGCCGGACGACATCACGGCAAGGCATCCAGCCCTTCCTTGACGAAAATCGCCGGCATTGGAAACGTCTTTCGTCACGAACACGCTTCCGTTGCTGATGACATCCTGTGGCATGTCGCTCAGGATGACCTTCCGCCGCTTCTGTCGGCCTGCCGCGCCGAACTGGCGCGTGCATTGCCGAAGGACTGAAAGCGGTAGCATCAAGCCCCGGTCTCATTCCTTGACACGCCCCCATCCTGGCGTGTTCATCCGCAAGCCTTGTCCGGACCCAGACAGATGCCAGCCACGCCCAAGATCATACGCGGCCACACTACCAACTCGCCGGCCGCCAAGCCGGACGCCGGCGGCATACTGGAGACGGTCAAGACATTGGTCTATGCCGGGCTGATCGCGCTCGGCATCCGCACCGTGGCGTTCGAACCGTTCAACATACCCTCCGGCTCGATGATCCCGACGCTGCTGATCGGCGACTTCGTCTTCGTCAGCAAGTTCAGCTACGGCTACTCGCGCTTCTCGGCGCCTTTCTCGCCCCCGCTGTTCTCCGGCCGCATCCTAGGCTCCTACCCGCATCGCGGCGACGTGGTGGTGTTCCGCAACACGCGCAACACGAGCGAGGACTGGATAAAGCGGGTGATCGGGCTGCCAGGCGACCGCATCCAGGTCAAGCAGGGCCAGCTCTACATCAACGGCGCCGAGGTGCCGCGCACGCTGGTGACCGACGACTACAAGGGCGCCGACGAAAGTGGCGCCGGCGTGCTGAGCCATGAGTATCTCGAAGCGCTGCCCAACGGTCCTAAGCATGACCTGCTCAAGCAGAGCGACGAGCACATCTTCGGCGACCCGGATTTCGATCCGAACAACACTGACGAGTATCTCGTGCCGGACGGCCACCTGTTTATGATGGGCGACAACCGCGACAACTCGGCCGACAGCCGCTTCATGAACGGGCTTGGTTTCGTGCCGCTGGAGAACGTGGTCGGCCGGGCGCAGTTCATTTTCTTCAGCTTCGACGCAGAGCATCCGTGGTGGCAGGTCTGGGAGTGGCCGCTGGAGGTGCGCTGGAGCCGACTGCTGAAGGGCGTGGATTGACGGAGGCCGACGATGGTACCTGTCTGGAGCAGCGGCTGCAGCAGGCCGAACATCTGCTCGGTCACCGGTTCGCCCAACCAGGGTTGCTGGCCGAAGCGCTGACCCATCGCTCTGCAGCGTCCGGCCGCATCGCCGGCCGGGGCCGGCGGGTGCCGAAATCGACCGGCGCGGGCTCCAACGAACGGCTGGAGTTCATCGGCGACCGGGTGCTGGGGCTGGTGGTGGCCGAGTGGGTGGCTGAGCGGTTTCCCGCCGAGCAGGAGGGCGAACTCGGGCCGCGCCACGCTCATCTGGTGTCGCGCGAGGCGGTGTGTGCGGTGGCCGAACGGATCGGGCTCGCCGGCGTGCTGTCTCTGGGGTCCAACGAGGCGCTGGCCGGCGTCGGCCGGCTGGCGACCGTTCTGGCAGATGCGCTGGAGGCGGCGATCGGCGCGCTGCACCTCGATGGCGGGCTGGACGTCGCCAGGCAGTTCGTCCGCAGCGCCTGGGCACCGCTGCTGGAGGCGCAGGTAAGGCCGCCCAAGGATCCGAAGACCGCCTTGCAGGAGCGTGTGCTGGCTTACGGCGAGGATTTGCCGGCGTATCGCCTGGTTTCCAGCGTCGGACCCTCGCATGCGCCGCATTTCGTCATCGAGGTGACGGCGCGCGGCCAGGCCGGCAGGGGGGAAGGGAGCACCAAGCGTTTGGCCGAGCGTGAGGCTGCGGCCGACCTGCTGGCAAAACTTCAGTGAGCGAAGCTGTGAGCCGCTGCGGCTTCGTGGCCATCGTCGGCGCGCCCAATGCCGGCAAATCCACGCTGCTGAACCGCATGGCCGGGGCCAAGCTGTCGATCGTCAGCCCGAAGGCGCAGACGACGCGGTTCCGTGTTCTGGGCATCCTGCTGCGCGGGCCCGCCCAGATCCTGCTGGTGGACACGCCCGGCATCTTCGCCCCGCGCCGCAAGCTGGACCGCGCGATGGTCAACGCAGCCTGGACGGGGTCGGACGACGCAGACCTGACGCTGTTCCTGGTTGATGCCCGTGCGGGCGTGACCGAGCAGGTCGGCGCGATCGCCGACAAGCTTGGCGGGTCGGGGAGGCGGAGCTGGCTGGTGCTGAACAAGATCGACCTGGTGGCGCGCCTGCGCCTGTTGCCGCTGACCGCCGAACTGGCCGGGCGAGCCGCCTTCGAGCAGGTGTTCATGGTGAGCGCGGCCAACGGCGACGGTGTGTCCGACCTGATGGACGCGGCAGGAAACGCCTTGCCGGAGGGGCCGCATCTCTATCCTGACGACGAGATCACCGACCTGCCGGACCGCATGCTGGCCGCGGAGATCGTCCGCGAACAGGTGTTTTTGCAGACGCATGAGGAGGTTCCCTATGGCACCACGGTGGAGACGGAAAGCTTCGCCGAGCGCCCGGACGGTTCGGTGCGCATAGACGCCACGATCTACGTCGCACGCGCGGGACAGAAGGCGATCCTGATCGGCGAGGGGGGTGCGCGGGTGCGTGACATCGGCGCACGTGCGCGGTCGCATCTGTCGCAGCTGCTCGGCCGGCCGGTCCACCTGTTTCTCAACGTCAAGGAGCGGTCCGGCTGGGACGAGGAGCGTGCGAGGCTGCGCGCGATCGGGCTGGACGATCCGGACTGATGGAGTGGTCGGCGGCGGGGATCGTGCTCTCTGCCTTGCCTTACGGCGAGGGCGATGCGCTCGCCGCGGTGTTCACCGAGGATCACGGGGTCCATCGCGGCCTGGCGCGCGGCGGGCTCTCGCGCGCGCGGGGGGGCGTCTGGCAGGCGGGCAACCTGGTCGAGGCGCGCTGGGTTGCTCGGCTGTCCGACCAGCTCGGCAGTTTCAGCGCCGAGCTGGTGCACCCCTCGGCGGCCCTGGCCATGCACGACCCCGTCAGGCTGGGCGTGCTGAGCGCCGCCTGCGCTGTGGCCGAGGGCGCCCTGCCGGAACGCGAGCCTCAGCCGCGGCTGTTTCGCGGGCTGCTGCACCTGATCGTGCACCTTGCCGATGGGCAGTCGGGAGTGGCGCCGCTGACGCTGTGGGAGCTGGCGCTGCTGGCCGATCTTGGCTACGGGCTAGACCTGTCGGCCTGCGCGGTGACGGGGACGCTGGATCAGCTCACCTACGTCTCACCCAGGTCGGGGCGCGCGGTGAGCGAGGCTGCGGCCGAAGCATGGCGCGACCGCCTGCTGCGACTGCCGCCGTTCCTGCGCGGCGAAGGGGCGCCAGACGTGCAGGTGCCAGACTTGCAGGTGCCAGACGTGCAGGTGCCAGACTTGCAGGTGCCAGACTTGCAGGTGCCCGGCCTGAACGGGCCAAGCCTGAACGGGCCAGACCTGAACCACCTTGTCGACGGGTTGCGTCTGACCGGACATTTCCTGGCCAAGAACGTTTTTGGCGTCAGACATAGTCCTCTGCCGGCCGCAAGAGTCCTGCTCACCGACAGGATCGTGGCACTCACCGGGACCGCATGAGGCATCCCGGCCGACTGCTATCCGCCAGCCTCAGCCCTTTCGCTGACGGGCGTTGGATGTGGAGCTTTTCCGTGCGGGAGCGGTCTTGAAAAATCGTTTCGGCGCGGCGGGGTCGCGCCGCGGGGCAGGAGCTGGTGGTTCGGAGCGGCTGACGCGCACGTTGTCCTCGGCATCGTCCGGCAGGTTGGACGCGAACGTGTCGGACATCGCCTCGGTAATTTCGAAGCGGGTCTCGCGGTCCTGGATGCGGATCGCGCCCACGTCGCGCTTTTCGACGCCGCCCATCCGGCAGATCAGCGGCAGCAGCCATTTCGGGTCGGCTTTCTGGGCACGGCCGATATTGAGGCTGTACCAAACCATGGGGCCGGAGGCGAAGCCGGCCTTCTCCGGTCTTTCGGCGTTCGCCCGTGCGGGCTCGCGGCGCGTGCCCGTCATGGGCGACAGCTCGGTCACCTCCTCCGGCGCAGGCAAGCGGCCACGATACAGGCGCACCAGCGCGGCTGCTATGTCCTCGGCCGAGCGCCCCTCCAGCAGGGTGCGCGCCAGCGTCAGGTCGTCGGCGGTCATCTCGTCGGTCAGCACGGGGTCGTCGAGCAGGCGCGCGCCGTCGCGGGCCCGTATCTCCTCCGGCAGCGGCGCGCCTCGCCATTCGGCGCTGACGCCGGCCGATGCGACCAGCGCCTCTGCGGCGCGCGCCCGGTTGGCCGGCACGATCAGCACGCACACGCCCTTGCGCCCGGCCCGGCCGGTGCGGCCGCTTCGGTGCAGCAGCATCTCCTTGTTGGTGGGCAGGTCGGCATGGATGACCAGGCCGAGATCGGGCAGGTCCAGACCCCGGGCTGCGACGTCGGTTGCGACGCAGACGCGCGCCTGGCCGTCGCGTATCGCCTGCACGGCGCGTGTGCGCTCGTTCTGCGTGAGTTCGCCGGAGAGGGCGACGGAGGTGAAACCGCGTTCCTGCAGGCTGGCGTGCAGGTGCCGCACACCGTCGCGGGTGGCGCAGAACACCAGCGCGGTCGGCGCCTCGAAGTAGCGCAGCACGTTGACCACCGCGTGCTCGCTTTCACGCGGGGGAACGCGCACCGCGCGGTACTCGATGTCTGCATGCGGCTGGTTGCGCACCAGCGTGTCGATGCGGAGCGCGTCCTTCTGATATTTGCGCGCGAGTGCGGTGATTTCGCGGGCGATGGTGGCGGAAAACAGCAGCGTCCGGCGCCATTCGGGCGTCGCGTCCAGCAGCGTGTCCAGCTCGTCGCGGAAGCCGAGGTCGAGCATCTCGTCGGCTTCGTCGAGCACGGCCACGGCCAGGTCGGAGAGCTTCAGCCGGCCGCGCGCCAGGTGGTCACAGAGCCGGCCCGGAGTACCGACGACGATGTGGCAGCCTGCCTCCAGGGCGCGCCCCTCGCGCTGGCCATCCATGCCGCCGATGCAGGAGAGGATGCGGGCGCCGGTCTGGGCGTAGAGCCAGCTCAGCTCGCGGTGCACCTGCATGGCCAGCTCGCGGGTGGGCGCAATCACCAGGGCGCGCGGGTTGCCGGGCCGGTCGAAACGTTCCTCGACGCCCAGCAGCGTGGGCGCGAAGGCCAGGCCGTAGGCGACGGTCTTGCCCGAGCCTGTCTGGGCGGAGACGAGCAGGTCGCGCGCCTCGGCGCCAGGGGCGAGCACGGCCTCCTGCACGGGCGTAAGCTCGGTATAGCCGCGATCGGTCAAGGCCCGGTTCAGGGATGGGTTGGTCGCAAAAGTCATTGGGTGCGTGTTATCCGGAGTGGCCGCACCACGCTCCCACGCCGCGAGGCGGGATGGGCAGGGCGGGCGGTGATGACGGTGAGCGACTGATATAGGGAGTGCTGCGGCTGAAAGGGCAAGAAAACTGCACGGTCTTGCCGGGTGGGCCGGATCAGGCGCGCTGGTCTTGGCGCTGCGCGGCAGCCTGTTCAGCCGGGATCGACTGGTCTACCCGCCGCGGACGGGCTACGTGTTCGGGCGCCAACGCGCCGTGCCCAATGGTGTGAAAGGCCGCATGCTCCAAAGCTTCACGCTCGAGTCGGCGGGGCACCTGATCCAGGTGGCTCTGACGCCGGTGTTTCTGCTGTCGGGTATCGCGGCCCTGCTCAACGTGTTCGCGACCAGGCTGGCGCGCGTCGCAGACCGGCTGGACAGCGTGGCAGAAGCGATCGGCGGCGGCCAATGTACTCAGGAGCAGCGCACCCAGCTCGAACGGCTGCACCGGCGGTCGCAGACGCTTGATGCCGCCGTGGTGCTGGGAACAGCGGGTGCTGCTGCCACCTGCTTCGCAATCCTCACGCTGTTTCTGTTTGCGTTGAGCAACAAGACCATCGCCGGCGTGCTGCTCGGCTTCTTCGGTCTGGCGATCATCTGCACGCTGGTCTCGGTCACCGCTTTCGGGCTGGAGATGCTGATGAGCAGCCGGGGCCTGCGGGCGAGGTTGCGGTTTCACCTGCCGCATGTGAGGCTTTGGCGCCAGCGCCGGAACTAGACCTGTTTCATGCAGGTGCCCGCATGGAGACGGACGTGAACGTCTTCGCCGCGATATGGGCTGTGTGCGGTCTGGCTGAGGCGGGCTTGCCGACCTGGGTCTTCGGCGTGCCGATCCTGATCTCTGCTTTGACCGCCGTGATGCGGCAGAATTGCGTCACGAGTTGCGCGTGCTCTGCAGATGCTGCTCTACGATCCGGATGTTGCGCAGGTTTGCCTTCAGAGCCACGTCGAACAGATCGCCCAGGATAGGCACGGAGCCGCCGGCCACCTCTACGACGATGTTGCCGATCATGCGCATCAGTTGGTGGCGCGGCACGCCCAGAGCGTGCGCCTGTTGCACGATGTAGAGCGAGATTGCTCCGAGAACGAGGTCGCCCCCGCCTGGCGCGAGGCCGATCAGGCTATTCAGGCCGAAGCGGAAGCGGGTTCCGGGCAACACGAAGGCGGCATCGACCAGCCAGGCGATGCGCTTGATGCGCGCAAGCCGTGCCGCGTTCGACGCTTGTGACCCTCCGGTCTCGTATGCCTGCGTCATTGCTGTGGGTCCCTTCTCGTCGGGCGTCGCCGGCCATTACGCACGGAGCTGCCTGTTTGAGAAGTCAGACGTGATGCGCGCGCGCCCTGCTCCTGCTGTATGTCGGAACCATCGTGCTTGGGGAGCGATGCGTGGCAGACAGGGCATCGACGGTGCATCCCTGTATACCGATCAAACACGACTGCCGGCACGGGACCGAACTCAAACAACTCTTTACGGTTCAACGGCATTGGGGGAGCGGCACGCAGACCGTAACGGTCGATTGTCTCGGCGACGCGTATGGCGGCTCGCCCACCGAGGACCGCAACCTCTACCTGGAGGATGTCGTCCAGCACAATGCGCTCGCCCCGGTCGACGCGGCCTTGCACAGCGCCGGTACGTTGTTCGTCAGCTCCTACATGTCCGGACATGATGGCCGTCCGGTGTCGTTTGGCGCCGGGCCGAACAGCATCGCGCTCGAGGCCTGGGCATGGCGGCTAGACCGGTCTCACGCAGAGTGTCCGCGAGCACGCGGACCTCAAACCGGTCCAGGCCCTGTTTTGGCGAGCGATTTCGTCACTCCGACTGTTTCCAGTCTGCGTGACGTTGCCCTAGTGCCAACGCCCGCAACGCCGGCATGCATCACGTCAACGTCAGATAGACATCCAAGAACTCATAACCGCGAGGAGATGTCGGCACGGCACGCTGGAGACTGTCTGTAATACTGGTGAGACGTCAGAAACGTCCGGTGATAGTCGTCGAAACCAGTGGCGTCCACGATGCTGTAGATTGAGGCAGGGAACATCGCCGGGTCCGCCTTGTCGTCGGGACCTTTCTGCCCCAGGCGCTGGGCTCCGAGATTCACCCAGAAACTCAGCTGCAGCACCTGGTCCACGCCGCTGAAATAGATCACGATCCTCTTTGCCAGCTGCGACAGCCCGCTGAGGCGCGCCGGCTCCGGCTGGTCGAACGCGTCGGACCCGCAATCGCCGGCGGCCAGGAAAACGACGTCGAACAGGTTGGCCGGCCCGTTGCCGTGCAGGAACCAGTTTTCCACAGCACTCTGCAGAGCCAGGTGACCCATGCTGTGCGCGAGCAGGTAGGTCTTTCGGCCCTGGGCACGGGCCGCGGTCAGGATCGGCTGCAGGTTGGCGAAGAACGTCATCACGTGCTGGCCGGACAGCCGCGCCATGCTCTGGTCGCGCTTGTAGGCGTCCGGCAGAACCGGCCCGTCGATCACCTGGCCCAGCGAGGGCCAGCTGAACGCGATCACGCTCACGTCCGCCGCCTGTTCGTTCGACGCGGAGAGCCATTCACGGTTGAAGGCGGCGCGGGTCAGCGCGTCCGAAAAGCTGTTGTCGAATCCATGGAGAAAAACCAGCAGGTTGCGTCCCGCGTGTGCGAGGTCGCCCGTTGCGTTCTGCGAGAAGCCGCCGATGCTCACGTCATTGATCGCGCTGACATCGCCCTGCGTGTTGTTGGCGATGTCCACCCCGTCGACGAACGCCGTACCGTACACCAAGCCAGTCGAGTCCGAAGGAGGCTGTATGCCGTTGCCGAAGCCAGCGACGTCGTCTGTCGGGCTTGCCGGGGAACGATTGGTGGCGAAGTAGACCGTGGCGTGCGTCATGGTGATCCTCCATCCCAGATTATTACCTCGACTCCGAGCGCAGCGACCTCCGTCTTACCCGGACCACAATGGCCGAAACCAGCGTTACGATGACCTCTCGACCAAGCGACGGGTCGCCCTGCTCAAGGCCGCGGCAGCCGGACGCCGGCCTGGCTCGGTCATTCTGTCAGTCCAGCGATGGGCGCGGCCTGTCGCCCGGCCGCGCTGCCGGCTCGATTCAGCCGACCACCCTGTGCAGTGCGCACAGCTTGTTGCCGTCGGGGTCGCGCAGGTAGGCCAGGTACAGCGACCCCATGCCGCTCTCGCGCACGCCGGGCGGGTCTTCCACCGCGGTGCCGCCGTTCTCCACGCCAGCCTTGTGCCACGCATCGGCCTGCTTGGGCCCGTCCATCGCGAAGCCGATCGTCGCCCCGTTGGCGTGCGTCGCGGGTTCGCCGTTCAGCGGCTCGGTCACCAGGAAGCTCGATCCGCCGTGGCTGTAAGCCAGACGGCCCTTCTCGTCATAGACACCCGGCTTGCCGCCGACAGCCGTGAACAGGGCGTCGTAGAACGTCTTCGAGCGGGCAAGATCGTTGCTGCCGATCATCATGTGGCTGAACATCGCTGGTCTCCTCGTCGGTTTCTGTAAGGGTTACCCCATAGCAGACGAACCGCGTCTCGCCATACCGGCGAGCCGCGGCTGCCCCCCGCTGGCCTCCCGCATACGGCATGTGGCAGAACACCGCCAAACGAGAGGGATGCAGCCATGGCCGAGATCAACGCAGTCACCGACCTCACGACCGAGGGCGAGATCGCCGTGCTGACGGTGAACTCGCCGCCGGTGAACGCGCTGTCGGTGGCGGTGCGCCAGGGCATCGTGGACGGGATGGCCCGCGCGGTCGCCGACCCTGCGGTGCGCGGCATCGTGCTGGCCTGCGCCGGGCGCACCTTCATCGCCGGCGCCGACATCACCGAGTTCGGCCGCCCGCCGCAGGAGCCCTCGCTCCACGCGGTGATCCACGAAATCGAAGCCTCCACCAAGCCCGTCGTTGCCGCGATCCACGGCACGGCGCTTGGCGGCGGGCTGGAAACGGCACTCGGCTGCCACTACCGGGTGGCCGTGCCGAGCGCCAGGCTCGGCTTGCCGGAGGTCAAGCTCGGCCTGCTGCCGGGGGCCGGCGGCACGCAGCGCCTGCCGCGCGTGGTGGGCGTGCCGCAGGCGCTGGAGATGGTCACCTCCGGCACGCCGATCGGCGCCAAGCAGGCATTGGACAAGGGGCTGGTGGACGCGCTGGCGCCGGAGGACGGGCTGCGCGCATTCGCCGTCGACTACGCCGCCAAGCTGGTGGCGGGCGCAAAGCCGCTGCACCGGGTGCGCGACTTGCCGGTGGAGGCCGAACCAGGCGTGTTCGACGCGTTCCGCCGCGCCAACGCGCGCAAGTTCCGCGGCTTCGACGCGCCGGAGTACAACATCCGCTGCATTGAGGCGGCCGCCACGCAGACCTTCGACGAAGGCGAGCAGACCGAACGTCGCCTGTTCATGGAGCTGATGAACGGCACGCAATCCAAGGCGCAACGGTACCTGTTCTTCGCCGAGCGCGAGGCGCAGAAGATTCCCGACCTGCCCAAGGGCACCGCAACCCGCCCGATCAAACGGGTGGGCATCATCGGCGCCGGCACCATGGGCGGCGGCATCAGCATGAACTTCTTGAGCGCCGGCTATTCGGTGACGATCGTCGAGACGAACGAAAAGGCGTTGGAACGCGGCGTGGGCGTGATGCGTGGCAATTACGAGAACACTGCAAAGAAGGGCCGGCTGACGACCGAGCAGGTGGAACGCAACATGGGCCTTCTATCGGCCAGCATGTCGCTCAACGACCTGGCCGATTGTGACCTGGTCATCGAGGCGGTGTTCGAGAACATGGATGTCAAGCTCGACATCTTCGGCAAGCTGGACCGCATCGTGAAGCAGGGTGCGATCCTGGCCAGCAACACGAGCTACCTCGACATCGACCGCATCGCCGGCGCCACACAGCGGCCGCAGGACGTGTGCGGCATGCATTTCTTCTCGCCAGCCAACGTGATGCGCCTGCTCGAAGTCGTGAAGGGCGAGCGCACCGCGCCAGACGTGCTGGAAACGGTGATGCAGTTGTCCAAGAAGATCGGCAAGGTCGCCGTCGTTGCCGGCGTGTGCGACGGCTTCATCGGCAACCGCATGCTGGCGCTGCGCCAGCGCGAGGCCAACAAGCTGATCATGGAGGGTGCGATGCCCTGGGACGTGGACCGCGTGATCTACGATTTCGGCTTCCCCATGGGCCCGTTCCAGATGGCCGACCTCGCAGGGCTCGACATCGGCTGGTCGGCAGAGACCAGCAAGGGGGCGACCCTGCGCGACCAGCTCTGCGAGCGCGACCGGCGCGGCCAGAAAACCCGCTCGGGCTTCTACGACTACAACGAGAAGCGCGAGCACACGCCCTCGCCCATCGTCGAAGAGCTGGTGCTCAAGCAATCCGCAGCCCAGGGCATGACACGCCGCAAGATCGGCGACCAGGAGATCCTGGAGCGATGCATCTACCCGATGATCAACGAGGGCGCGCTGATCCTGGAGGAAGGCAAGGCTTACCGGGCCTCCGACATCGACATGGTCTGGCTCACCGGCTACGGCTGGCCCGCCTATCGCGGCGGCCCGATGTTTTATGGCGACACGGTCGGGCTCAAGACGGTGCTGGGCAAGATGCGGGAGTTCCAGCGCATGTCGGAGGTCGATTTCCGACCGGCGCCGCTGCTGGTCAAGCTCGCCGGCGAGGGCGGGACCTTTACCAAGACGTAAACGTGCGACGGCGCACGTAGTTAGGGCAAGCAATCCTTTTTGCAAAAAGGACCAAAAACCCTTTGTTCATCTGGTCCGCGACAGCCAGACAAAGGTTTTTTGCTTCTTTTTTCAAAAAAGAAGGACTTGCCGTCGGTTTGGGTGTGTCGATCCCAAAGCCGATTGGTATTACTTGCCGTGCGTGCGCCCGATGAAGCCGGCAACGTTGTCGTGCAGTTGCTGCAGGGCGGCCTGGTGGGCGTAGACCATGTGGCCCGATTCGTACTGCTTGAACTCGATGTTGCCCTGCAGCCTGGGCGGTATCTGCAGATGCTGCATCTCGTAGATGCCTTCGTAGAAGGGCGTTGCCAGATCGTAATAGCCGCCGTTGAGCTGTATCTTCAGGTTCGGGTTCATCTTGAGCGCCGCCGCAATGTCCGGCATCACGTTGGCTGATTGCGGCAGCTTTTCCGGCGCGCCGGGCGGCTGGTGCTGCATGTCCCACCAGCGAAACACGTCAATCTCCGGCTTGTAGGCCACGCCCTCGCCGTAATGCAGCACGCGCCGCACGTAGTCGTTGAACGTCGAGACGTAGGCAGAGCTGATCGACGCCGATTGCGGGTCGTAATCGGCTTCCTTGCTCAGCGGGTCCATCGTCGGGCCGGAGAACCGCGTGTCCAGCCGGCCGGTGGTGGTGTCGGTGTCGTCCTGCAAATTCTTCTCGAACTCGCCGCCGCTGATCCGCAGGTTGGCTTTCTTAATATAGGTGACGGGCAGTCCGGTGTAGTCGTGCAGCTTGTTCGCGATCGCGTCGCGCTGGCCGGGCGGCAGCGAAGCTCCGGCTGCCAGCGCCAGCGTGTAGTCGTTCATCGCGAAATGCTCGACCTCGCTCATCAGCGCGGGGATGCTCTGCGTGCCGGCCAGCTTGTGATGGTAGCGCGCGGTCGCCGCATACGTCGGCAGCGCCAACGGATAGGCGACGTCGATGCCTGGGTTTGACTCCGGCCCGTCCACGCTGTTGTCGAAGCTCAAAATCTGGCTGAGCAGGACGATACCGTTCAGGTCGACGTCGTAATCGGCCTGCAGCATGTTCGACAGCACCGCCGAGCGCGTGGTGCCGTAGCTTTCGCCGAACAGGTATTTGGGCGAGTTCCAGCGGCCGTATTTCGACAGGAAGCCGGTGATGAACTCGCAGAAGGCATGCGCGTCCGCATCGATGCCGTAGAACGACTTCTCCTTGTCGCGTCCTGCGATCCTGCTGAAACCTGTGCCGGGCGCGTCGACGAATACGAGGTCGGAGGCATCGAGCAGGCTCTGGTCGTTGTTGACCAGCTGGTACGGTGCGGCCGGCGTATGACTGTCGTCCAGTGTCACCACGCGGCGCGGTCCGAACGCCCCCATGTGCAGCCACACGCTGGACGATCCAGGGCCGCCGTTGAACAGGAACGTCACCGGCCGGCCTTCGGCGGGCGCTCCCTTGGCAAGGTAGGCGACGTAGAACATCGACGCCTCGGCGGACGGCCCGTGCTCCTCGTCGGCATCCTCCTTGGCGTCCTCCTTGTCCGGCTTGGGCACGTCGTCCCAGCCTTTCGGGTGCACCACCAGCGTGCCGGCGATGGCCTGGTAGGCGATCGGCCGCCCACCCACTGTCACCGTGCCGTCGCTGGCATGCGCCTCCGGCTTGAAACGCGCGCCGTGGGGCGCGTCCGGCTTGTCGGCTTGGGGCTTGTCGGGCTTTGGCGCGTCGGCCGCATGCAGCGCGGGGCTGGCCAGCAGAAGGCTCGCACCCAGCAGGGTGGCGCGAAAGCTATGTCGTTTCATTCGTCTTCCTGGATTGCTTCGGGTTGATACGTTGAGCTTGGCTTCAGGACGAGAAAACCTCGTCGAACAGCCCGCGCATCTCTGCCCAGGACCGCGCGTCGGCCTGGGCGTTGTAGGCCGCCATCTCCGGCCGTCCCATCTTGTCCGCGTCCGGGTTGGTAAAGGCATGGACCGTGCCGCCATAGACCGACATCTGCCAGTTCACACCGGCGTCCCGCATCTCCGCCTCGAAAGCGGTGCGCGCGGCGCCGTCGATGCTCGGGTCGTCGGCGCCTATGCACACCAGCACCTTGCCGCGAATGCTCCTGGCGTCCTGCGGCGCCTTGGTGCCCAGCCCGCTGTGGAAACCGACGACTGCGCCGAGCGCCGCGCCGCTGCGGGCCAGCTCCAGCGCCATCGTGCCGCCGAAGCAGAAGCCGATCGCGGCGATGCGGTTGGGGTCCACCTCGGGGCGCGCCAGCAGGGCCGTCAGCGCCGCGTCTGCGCGGGCCCGAATGCGCGCGGGCTCCTCGCGCAGCGGGCCGAGCAGGCCCATCGCCTCCTCCAGCCCCTTGGTCAAATATTGTTCGCCGTGCAGGTCGCCGGCCAGCGCCACGTAGCCCAGGCCGGCCAGGCGTTCGGCCCGCTCCTTGGAATGCGCGCCCAGGCCGAACGCCTCCGGAAACACCAGCACGCCGGGCCGGCGCCCGGACTCAGCCGTGCCCAACGCCAGGTGGCCCAGCATGCGAAGCCCGTCGGCCTGGTACTCAACTGTGTGCGTGTGCATCGTGATCCTCGGATGATGTCTGGGACGGGCTGGCGATCCGGTCCTCTGTCATGCGCCTGCCGGTCGATTGCACGCGCCGCCCTTTCAGACAAGGAGCATCGGCCCGCTTGGCTGGCAGGGCGCGTTGCCGCACGGTTCGATACGGCTCGAGGGACCTGCATCAGGTGACGCTTTCATAGACCAGCATCAGGTGGCCATCACGCAGGAACGCGTCGCACTCCCGCATCCCGATCGAGCCCAGCACCATGCGCGACCCGAAATTGTCGCCGCGCGCCACGGCCACGATGCGGGCGAGGCCGGCGCGGTCATGCGCGAAGCGCAGCGCGGCCGATGCCGCCTCCCGCGCCAGGCCGCGTCCGCGTGCATCCGGCCAGACGGCGAAGCGCAGCGCCTGCCCGCGCCCGTCCGGCCGCTCGTGAATGCCGGTGGTGCCCTGAAAGATGCTGCCCTCCCGTATGGCGAACATGCCGACCCCTTGAATTGCCCAGTAGATACGGTCGTTCATCAGCTCCTCGACCGTCTGCCACTCCGACCGCACGCCGCCGAGCATCTGGCCGTACACCAGCGGGTCGGCCTTGAGCGCGATCAGATGGGGCAGGTCGACGGCGCCCACCGGCTCCAGGGTCAGGCGGGCGGTGCGAAGCAGCTACAAGCCGTCCAGAAATGCGCTAGGCTGAGTCAGCCAGCGCGTCTTTTGAGAACCGGCGCGGAGCGGCCGTTTGGGGCCGTGAGCACCCGAAGCATCGTGCGACTGCACGTCCTCGACATGACAGGGCGTGCTGGATGGCCAGCATGGTAGCATTTCTGGACGGCTTTACCGGGCTAACGGCCGATACTTGATGCGGTGCGGCTCGGTGGCGTCAGCACCCAGGCGCCTGCGCTTGTCCTCCTCATAGGCCTGGAAGTTGCCCTCGAACCACTCGACGTGGCTGTCACCCTCGAAGGCCAGGATGTGAGTCGCCAGACGGTCGAGGAACCAGCGGTCGTGGCTGATGATCACGCAGCAGCCGGCGAACTCGCTGATCGCCTCCTCCAGCGCGCGCAACGTGTCCACGTCCAAGTCGTTGGTCGGCTCGTCGAGCAGGATGACGTTGCTCTCCTGCTTCAGCATCTTGGCCAGGTGCACCCGGTTGCGCTCGCCGCCCGAGAGTATCCCGACCCGCTTCTGCTGGTCGGAGCCCTTGAAGTTGAAGGCGCCGACATAGGCGCGGGAGGGCACCGCCTTCTTGCCGATGTAGAACACGTCCGTGCCGCCGGAAATCTCCTCCCAGACGGTCTTGTTGCCGTCCAGGTCGTCGCGGCTCTGGTCCACGTAGCCGAGTTTTACTGTCTCGCCGACCTTGAGCTCGCCGGTATCTGGGTGCTCCTGGCCGGTGATCATGCGGAACAGAGTGGTCTTGCCGGCGCCGTTTGGGCCGATCACGCCGACAATGCCGCCTGGCGGCAGCTTGAAGTCCAGGTCGTCGATCAGCAGGCGGTTGCCGTACGCCTTGCGCAGCTTCTCCGCGGTGATCACCGTGCCGCCCAGGCGGGGCGGCGGGGCAATGATGATCTCCGCCGTGCTGCCGGCGAGCTCGGCGGATTTGGCCTGCATCTCCTCGTAGCGGGCGATGCGCGACTTGCTCTTGGTCTGCCGCGCCTTGGGGCTCGATCGTATCCAGTCGAGCTCCTGGGTCAGCGCGCGCTGGCGTGCGCTCTCCTCCTTCTCCTCCTGCGCCAGGCGGCGGCGCTTCTGGTCCAGCCAGGAGGAGTAGTTGCCCTCGAACGGGTAGCCGCGGCCGCGCTCGATCTCCAGGATCCAGTTGGTCACGTTGTCCAGGAAGTAGCGGTCGTGGGTGACGACCATCACCGTGCCCTCGTAGTCGCGCAGCGTGCGCTCCAGCCAGGAGACGCTTTCGGCGTCCAGGTGGTTGGTGGGCTCGTCGAGCAGCAGCAGGTCGGGTTTTTCCAGCAGCAGGCGGCATAGCGCCACGCGGCGCCGCTCGCCGCCCGAAAGCTTGGTCACGTCGGCGTCCGGCGGCGGGCAGCGTAGCGCGTCCAGCGCGATCTCTATGCGCCGGTCCAGGTCCCAGCCGTCCTCTGCGTCGATCCTCTCCTGCAGGGTCGCCTGCTCGGAAAGCAGGGTTTCCATCTCGTCGTCCTCCATCGGCAGCGCGAAGCGGTCGGAGATCTCGTTGAACCGGGTCAGCGCGGCCTTCAGCGGCCCGAACGCCTCGGCCACGTTCTCCGACACGGTCTTTGCCGGATCGAGATAGGGTTCCTGGCTCAGATAGCCGACGCGCGCGCCCTCTGCGGCGAACGCCTCGCCGCCGTACTCCGTCTCGATGCCGGCGATGATCTTCATCAGCGTGGATTTGCCGGCGCCGTTCACCCCGAGCACGCCGATCTTGACGCCCGGCAGGAACGAAAGGGTGATGCCCTTGAACACCTCCCGCCCGCCCGGGTAGGATTTCGTCACGTCCTTCATCACGTAGACGTATTGGTAGCTGGCCATACACAGGCTCCAAATTCTTCACACACGCGGTGCGCCTGTCTAAATGGCGCTACCGGGCGGGGCAAGGAACCTGCTTGTGACGAGCAGCGGCGCTGTTGCGCCGGGCGTCGTCTTGGTGTTTCTCACAGTGCCCTGTGCGCCTGTAGCTCAACTGGTTAGAGCGGGCCGCTCATAACGGCTAGGTTGCGGGTTCAAGTCCTGCCGGGCGCACCAGGGCGCGTGCTGCCGCGTGGACAAAGCCGCAACACCTGCGATAACCGGCACTGTCACGCATCGATCGGGAACCAGCGTCCATGAACGTCACCGACACCGAAACCGGCCGCGCCCCGCCGCACGACATCAACGTGGTGGTGGAGATCCCGCAGGGGTCCAACGTGAAATACGAGGTGGACAAGAAGACCGGCGCCCTTGTGGTGGACCGCTTCCTGTTCACCCCGATGTCCTACCCGGCCGCCTACGGCTTCATCCCGCGGACCCTGGCGGAGGACGGCGACCCCGCAGACGCGCTGGTGCTGGTGCCGGCGCCCATCGTGCCGGGAGCGGTCATCCGCTGCCGCCCGATCGGCGTGCTGCACATGCAAGACGAGGCGGGGCAGGACGAGAAGATCATTTGCGTCCCGAACGACAAGGTTCACCCGCTCTACGGCGAGATCACCTCGACCAGCCAGCTGCCGGAGATCGTCCGCCAGACGATCAAGCACTTCTTCGAGACCTACAAGGACCTCGAACCCGGCAAGTGGGTGAAGGTGGAGCGGTTCGGCACCCTGGAGGAAGCGCACGAGATCATCATGCGGTCCATCGCGGCGGCTGCACCGTAGGCTCACCCCTTCGACCGCTGTCGAGCACACGGCGGCCGTAGGTGATATGGTGGTCGTCAAACCCCTGGCACTGCCTCCAGACGAGGCTCTCACGACGAGAGCTTCCCAATGTCCGCGCCGATCGCCTTCCTGATCCTTGCCCTCGCTGCTCTGCTTGAGGCGGGCGGAGACGCTGTGGTGCGGTCTGGGCTTCATGCGTCAAGTCTGGTGATCAAGGTCGGTTTAATCCTGCTTGGTGGCGTCGTTCTGCTTGCCTACGGCGTGGTGGTGAATGGGCCGCCCTGGGACTTCGGTCGCTTGCTCGGCGTTTTACGTCACGCTGTTCTTTGTGGCGGCGCAGGCAATCAACTTCGTTGCGTTCGCGTCAGCACGTCAGTGCCCATCCTTGTCGGGGGCGTCCTGATCTTCACCGGGGCACTGCTTATGACTGTCTGGCACTGAGGCGTCCGTTTTCGACTTCTGCCGCGCGATCCCCTCAGCTTTCCGTCGAATGCGCGTCCTCGTCGAAACCGATTCGCGCGCGGCTTTCTTGAAGCTCGCGACGGGCTTTTGCTGGTCGAGAGGGTCCGAACTGGCGCGATCACGCAACGCGCCGCGATGCGCTACCCTCGGGCTTCTTCGATGGGGAGCGTGGCGAATCAACATTGAAAATTTATGTGCCCCGGATCTAGCCTCTCTCCGCCACGAGGTACGATCTTCATGTTGATTAACGAGAGACCGGTGAACCAGATCAACGGTCCGCCGCCCGCCCGCATGACAAACACGCGCCGTTTCTATGGCCAGTTCAGCTTGGCCTTGCATCGGCTTCGTTCTGGGTCAGGCGAACCACGCAGTCCCGGCACCTAAGCGACGCCAACGACGCAACAGAAGAGCACGCGATGCTTGCCGGCCTTCCGTATGCCAGAGGCGTGTCGCCGACCTACTGCCCCTCATCCCCCGCTGCCATTCATCCTTAGCCAAGTTAGAGAGACAGAATGCCAAGGCATATTACCAAGCTGATCCTGCTTGGCTCGACTTTCGCCGCAACGCCGGTTTTGGCTCAGCGTTCGTCGCCTCCTGCCGCACAGGCTCCTGACGTTCAACTCGCGCCGGCGCCGACGCCCACCCCGGATTGCTCGTCCAATCCAGACCCCTACAAGAATTACGCGTGCCTCGACGCCTATCTCGGCAGCGACGTGGGCCAGCGCTTCATCAACTATTACAAGCTCGAATGGGGTCAGTCGGGCGCGCCGTCGGATCCGAGCGCACCTTCGTCGCGCCGGGACGGATGGCCGGCAACGCCGGAAACCACGCCGCCGATGCCGTTCACGGAATGGCCTTACGGCGGTTCGACGTCCATCGGTGTCACCCGTCCAAACAGCGTCGATTCCCCCCTGATGGTCGCGATCGCCAATACATCCCTGGGCAAGTTTCTCAGCGACAATCATTTTCAGATCTACGGCTGGATCGACCCGGGCTTCAACGTCAGCACCAACCACCAGCAGCCGGCCGGCAACTCGCCGATCTCCTACGCCTACACGCCGAACACCGTGCAGCTCGATCAGGCGGTGGTCTATCTGGATCGCTTCCCCGACACCGTGCAGACCGACCACATCGACTGGGGCATGCGCCTGTCCGCCATTTTCGGCGAGAACTACCGCTACACCACCTCCTACGGCTTGGCGAGCTACCAGCTGCTGAAGCACAACAACATCAACGGCTACGACTTTCCGATGCTGTATGGCGAGGTGTTCATCCCCCAGGTGGCACAGGGTCTGATGATCCGCATCGGCCGCTACATCTCGCTGCCGGACATCGAAGCGCAGTTGGCGCCGAACAACTACATGTACACGCATTCGCTGACGTATTCGTTCGACAACTACACCAACTGGGGCATCCAGAGCACGCTGGCGATCACCAAGAACCTGTTCCTGCAGCTCGGCGTCAGCGACGGCACGGAGACGCCGCCCTGGCACCTCAACAACCGGATCAACAACCTCGACCCGAGCCCTCTGTATCCTGCCTCGACCTTTCCAAAGGACCCGGGCGCGCAGCCGACTTTCACGGCGTGCCTGCGCTACACGTTCAATGCCGGCAATGATAACATATACCCTTGCGCTAACGCAATCAACGGCGGCCAGTGGGGCTACAACAACCTGCAATGGTTCGGCGGCACGTACTACCACAAGTTCAACGACCACTGGCACATCTCGATGGAGTTCTACGACGAGCATCAGGACGGCGTGCCGAATGCGAATAACCCCCAGGTGCAGACGATCTATGCCAATGGTGGGACGCCGTTCTCGCCTCAGTTCCTCCCGTTCAACTCGCCGAACCTCGCGCATTGCTCCAACGCGACCGTGCTGCGCTGCCGCACCACCGCCATCGGCACCATCGCCTACCTGAACTACTCGCCTGATCCGCTAAACAATTTCTCGTTTCGGCCGGAATATTACGCCGACCAGCAGGGCCAGCGTACCGGCACGCCGGCCGATTATTACGAGTTCACCGTCGGATGGCAGCACTGGTTCTCGCCGCAGATCGAGGTCCGCCCGGAATTAGGATATTACCGGGCCATCAACGCGACCCCGTTCAACTCCAACCCGACGCACGGGGTGGCCGGCGACAAGAACTACACAGTCATCGGAGCCGGTGACATAATTCTTCACTTCTAAGCTGGCGCATAAGCGGGCGCCGGCGGTTCACCGGCTTCCGATAAGCCTGTATGCCGTTTGCGGCGCGGTGCCGCATGATGGCGGGGTAGGACGATGACGATGGACGATAACGTCGCGGTAGCCGAAGCCGAGCACGGCTTTGCCAAACCAGCGCCCGGCCGCCGCATGCCTGCGGCGGCCCAGGGCATCCTGCTGGCGATCTTCGGCGGCATCCTGGTCGCGGTGTTCTTCCTGTTGCCCGCGGTGGTCGGGCTGGCAGCGCCCGCCGACACCGACGCGCCCGCCGCCGACGCGCCCTTCAAGCCGACCGATCAGCAATGGGCGGGCTTCAAGGTCCAGCGCGTGGACCCGCAAACCTTCCGCCCGACATCGTCCACCGACGGGAAGATCGCCCTGGACGACGACCTGACCACGCCGGTGTTCTCCCCGTATTCGGGCCGGGTGATCAAGGTTCTGGCGCATGCCGGCGACACCGTGACGGCCGGCACACCGCTGTTCACGGTGCAGGCAGCCGAACTGGCGCAGGCGCAGAACGATCTGATCAGCGCTTCGGCAACCCTGCGCACGACCCACGCCCAGCTCGACCTTGCGGTGGCCAGCGAACGCCGGCTGCATGAGCTGTACCTGGGACATGGCGCGGCCCTGAAGGACTGGCAGCAGAGCCGGGTCGACCTCGCGACCGCGCAGGGCGCGCTCAGCAGCGCGCAGATCGCGCTGGCGGCGGTTCGCAACCGCCTGATCATCCTCGGCCAGAACGACGCCCAGATCCAGGCGATGGAGCGGGCGACCGACATCGTGCGCACGACCGCGATCGCCACCGTGCGCGCGCCCATCTCCGGCACCATCACGCAGCGCCAGGTGGGGCCTGGGCAGACCATCGTCGGCGCGTCGGCCAGCCAGGGCTCCGCCCAGGCGGTGTTCTCGATCGGCGACCTGTCCAAAGTCTGGCTGGTGGCCAATGCGCGCGAGACGGACGCACCGCTGATCCATGTGGGGGATCCGGTGCAGGTGAGCGTGCTGGCCTTCCCCGGCCGCGTCTACGACGCCCGCATCCTCTACGTCGCCGCCGGGATCGATCCCAATACGCATCGCCTGCCGGTACGCGCCGAGGTGGACAACCCCGATCGCTCGCTGAAGCCCGAGATGTTCGCCAGCTTCGAGATCGTCACCGGCCAGGGCGCGGCCTCACCTGCCGTCCCCGAGGGCGCGGTGGTCTATGACGGGTCGGACGCGCATGTCTGGGTCGCCAACCCCGCAGACCACACTCTGGCGCTGCGGCAGATCACGGTAGGCAGGATCAGCCACGGCATGGTCGAGGCGCTGTCCGGCTTGAAGGCGGGAGAGAGCGTGGTGACCAGCGGCTCCGTCTTCATCGACCGCACCGTTTCGGGTTGATGCGGCCCTTATCGCGCTAGGATCCGCCGTTCATGAGTGGCCTGTTCTCCTTCGTGCTTCGCCAGCGCATCCTGATGGCTGTGCTGACGATCTTCGTCTTCGCCGCCGGCGTGGTCAGCTTCATCAACCTCAACATAGAGGCCTACCCGGACCCGGTGCCGCCGCTGGTGGACATCGTGACACAGAGCAGCGGCCAGAGTGCCGAGGAGATGGAGCGCTACATCACCATCCCGATTGAAGTGCAGATGGCGGGCATCCCGCACATCAACGCCATCCGCACCATCAGCCTGTTCGGCCTGTCGGACGTGAAGGTGCAGTTCACCTACGACTTCTCCTACGAGGAAGCCGAGCAGCGGGTGATCAACCGCCTTTCGCAGCTTTCGCCGCTGCCCAACGGCGCGCAGCCAGGCATCTCGCCCGCTTCGCCCATCGGTGAAATCTTCCGCTACCGCGTGGTGGGGCCGCCAGGATACTCCGTGACCGACCTGAAGACGATCGAGGACTGGATGCTGGAGCGCCGGTTCAAGGCGGTGCCCGGCGTGATCGACGTGAACGGCTGGGGCGGCAAGACCAAGACGTTCGAAGTTCGGATCGACCAGGACAGGCTGGTGCATTACGGGCTGACCCTGCCGCAGGTGCTCTCCGCACTGAACAACGCCAACGTCAACGTCGGTGGCCAGACAGTGAATTTCGGTGATCAGGCGGCCGTGGTGCGCGGCGTGGGCCTGATCCACTCGCTGGACGACATACGCAACACCATGGTCAGCCAGAACAACGGCGCGCCGTTGCGCGTGCGCGACGTGGCCACCGTCAGCGTGGGCAGCCAGCCGCGTTTGGGCATTGCCGGCGAGGACAACTCCGACGACATCGTGCAGGGCATCGTCCTGATGCGGCGCGGGGCGGAGAGCATGCCCACCATACACGCGGTCGAAGCGCTGGTGCACAAGATCAACAGCACAGGCATCCTGCCGCCAGGCGTGCAGATCAAGCGCATCTACGACCGATCCGACCTGATCAACGTGACCACGCACACGGTCATGCACAACCTGGTCGAAGGCATCCTGCTGATCTTCGTGCTGCAGTTCGTCTTTTTGGGCGACCTGCGCGCGGCGCTGATTGTGGCTGCGACGATCCCGTTCGCCTTGAGCTTCGCCATCGGACTGATCCTGCTGCGCGGCGAATCAGCCAACCTCTTATCGGTCGGCGCCATCGATTTCGGGCTGATCGTGGACGCGACGGTGATCATGATGGAGAACATCATGCGCCGGCTGTCGCAACCGCCAGGCGACCGTTTCCGCAACTCGAAAATCCAGTCCATGCGGCCGGCCGACAATCTGCGCGGCCGCGTGCTGACCATCGCCAACGCATCGACGGAGGTCAGCCAGGGCATCTTCTTCGCCGCGGCCATCATCATCGCCGCGTTCGTGCCGCTGTTCACGCTCAGCGGGATCGAAGGTCATATCTTCGGCCCCATGGCCAAGACCTACGCATTCGCCATCGCAGGCGGCCTGATCGCGACCTTCACGGTCACGCCGGCGCTGAGCGCGCTGTTCCTGCCGAAGGTGGTGGAGGAGCGTGAGACGGCGCTGGTGCGCTTCCTGCACCGGATCACCATGCCGATGGTCCGGCTGGCGCTCGCCAACCGGCTGCTCTCGGTCGGCGGCATCCTGATCCTGCTCGTGGTGACCGCTCTGTGCTCGCGCTCGCTCGGGCTGGAGTTCCTGCCCAAGCTGGAGGAGGGAAACCTCTGGGTGCGCGCCACCATGCCGACCTCCATTTCGCTGGAGGCCGGTGATGCCACCGTCAATGGCATTCGCCGGATCATGAAGAGCTACCCCGAAACGATCACCGTCGTTTCGCAGCATGGCCGCCCCGATGACGGCACCGACGCGACGGGCTTCTTCAACGCGGAGTTCTTCGTCCCTCTCAAGCCTTTCGACACCTGGCCCTCCGGCGTGGACAAGGCCAAGCTGGTCTCGCAGATGACGGCCAGGCTGACCGCGACCTACCCCGGCGTGGACTTCAACTTCTCGCAGTACATCGAAGACAACGTCGAGGAGGCCGCCTCCGGCGTGAAGGGCGAGAACAGCGTAAAGCTCTATGGCGGCGACCTTGAGGTGCTGGAGCGGACGGCCAACAAGATGGCCGAGGTGATGGGCAGGATACCGGGGGTCACCGATCTGGCGGTGCTTCGGTCGCTCGGACAGCCGACGGTCAGGATCGACGTCGACCGTGACCGGGCCGCACGCTACGGCCTGGCGCCGGGCGACGTGAACACCACCGTGCAGACCGCCATCGGCGGCCAGGCTGCCGGCAATTTGTACGAGAACGGCAGCGACCGTTACTTCCCGATCATCGTCCGCCTCTCCTCCGAATATCGGCGAAGCCTCGACGCCATCAGGCACATCGTCATCAGTGCGCCCAGCCCGAGCGGCACCGGCACCGTGCCGATCCAGCTCACCGACGTGGCCAGCGTGCAGCTCGCCTCCGGCGCGTCGTTCATCTACCGGGAAGGGCAGGAGCGCTACATACCGATCAAGTTCTCCGTGCGCGGCCGCGACCTCGGCAGCACAGTCATCGAGGCGCAGCGCGAGGTGGCGCGGCAGGTGGTGATCCCGGGCGGCTACCATACCGAGTGGGTGGGCGAGTTCGGCAATTTGCAGGAGGCCATCGCACGCCTGTCGATCGTGGTGCCGCTGGCCTTCGCGCTGATCTGCCTGCTGCTCTACGTGAATTTCGGGTCCATCATCGACATGCTGCTCGCGGCCAGCGTGATCCCGATGGCGCTGATCGGCGGCATACTCATGCTCTACATCACCGGCACGCCGTTCAGCGTGTCGGCCGCCATCGGCTTTGTGGCCCTGATGGGCATTGCCGCCATGGATGGCATCATCATCGTCACCTACTACAACCAGATGATCGATGGCGGCTACGACCGCTTCACCGCCATCGCGCGCACCTGCGAGGTGCAGATGCGCCCTGTGGTGATGACCTGCGTCGTCGCCATGGTCGGGCTGTTGCCGGCCGCGGTCTCGACCGGCATCGGCTCCCAGGTGCAGCGGCCTTTGGCCCTGGTCGTCGTCGGCGGGATCAGCCTGGCGCCTGTGCTGTTCCTGACCGTGCTTCCGGTCCTGATCGACGTGTTCTCCAGGCGAAGCCAGGCGGTGGCGCGGCAGTCCCTGACGCGTGAGGCCGCCGAGTGAACCGAAGTCGCGTAGCGTCCCGGTGCACCGCATCGTTGTGTTCTGTCGGGCTGATACTGTCGGGCTGTGCGGTGGGTCCGGACTATCACCGGCCGCAACCCTCGCAGAGCCGATCCTACACGCCGGACACTCTGGCGCCGCACGACGCGGCCCAAACCTTTGTCGTCGGCCTGGACGTGCCGGGCGAGTGGTGGACACTGTTCCGCAGCCGCGCGCTCGACGCGCTGGTCCGGCGCGCCCTGGCGGCAAACCCGACCGTGGCCGCGGCCCAGGCCGCACTGAGGCAGGCGCGTGAAACCGTCTATGCCCAGGAAGGGTCGTTCTTCCCCGATCTGAGTGCCACCTTCCAGCCGACCCGGAACAAGACGGCGACGCGCAGCGTCTCTGCCATGTCGGGCTACGGCCTGAACGGCAACCCGTATTACGGCCTGATCACCGCAGAGCTGTCGGTGTCGTACACGCCGGACGTGTTCGGCGGGAACCGGCGGCAGGTCGAATCCCTCGTCGCGCAGGCCGAGCAGCAACGCTTCCAGCTCGAGGCGACGTACCTTACCCTGACCTCGAACCTGGTTGCAGCAGCCATCAACGAAGCCTCGTTGCGAGCCCAGATCGTCTCGACCCAGCAGATCATCCTGGCCGAGACGGAACTCCTGACCGTGCTCAAGAAGCAGTACAGCGCGGGGCAGGTGGCGGGGGTGGACGAACTGGCCCAGGAGGCGGCGCTGGCGCTGGCGCAGTCGGCCCTGCCGACGCTCCAAAAACAGCTCGACGTGCAACGCGACGCGATCGCGACGCTGATCGGCGTGACGCCGGATCAGGCCATCCCCGAGACGTTCAACCTGGACGACATCGCACTTCCGCAGTCGCTGCCCGTCAGCATCCCGGCCGATCTGGTGACCCAGAGGCCCGACGTGCGGCAGGCCGAGGAGGCGCTCCACAGCGCCAGCGCCCTGGTCGGGGTCGCCATCGCCAACCGCCTGCCGTCGCTGACGCTGACGGCCAACGGCGGCAGCCAGTCGAACTTCTTCCGCGACCTGTTTGCGTCCGGCAACGGGTTCTGGGCGATTGCCGCTGCGGTCACCCAGCCGGTGTTCGACGGCGGCACGCTGCTTCACAAGGCGCGGGCTGCGCGCGCGGCTCTGGCCCAGGCGCAGGCCCAATACAAAGCGACCACGCTGACCGCGTTCCAGAACGTGGCCGATTCGCTTCGCGCGCTGCAGGCCGATGCGGACACGCTCGCCGCGGCCCTGGCCGCGCAACGTGCCGCGGCCGCAAGCCTCGACATCGTGCGCCTGCAGGTTCGCTTGGGCCAGGTGGCCTATCTCGGCATCCTCAATGCCCAGCAGGTGGCATTGCAGGCGCGCCTGACGGCGATCCAGGCGGTCGCAAACCGCCTGGCCGACACCGCGGCGCTGTTCCAGGCGTTGGGTGGCGGGTGGTGGCATCGCCAGGACGTCGAGGTTCGCGACGTGCACGGCAACAGCGTGCTGGGCGTGCTGGGCGTCGTCGACCGCCAGTGAGGCGGTTCGGCTGGAGCCGAGCGTCTGACGCCACGGCCTGGCGAACCACCATGGCGAGCGGATACTTGTATCTAGCCACTCCGGCTAGACCGGTTCCACGCAGAGTGTTCGCCAGTAGGCGGACCTGAAACCGCTCATGCCATTATTCGGCGAGCAATTTCATCACTCCGACCATTCAAGTCTGCGTGACACTGCTCTGACGTCACCCAAACTCAAGATAGGCCAACCTCGTGCTCAACCTGGTGGGTGATGCACGCCGTTCCGGCGCAGTAAAACCAAACCGGGCCCGGGCGTTTTCCGCATAGGCTGCAGGAGTGGATCGATGGGCACGCATTACGACGTCATCGTCATCGGCAGCGGTCCAGGGGGCGCATCGCTGGCCAGCAGGCTGGCGCCGACCGGCAAGCGCGTCCTGATGATCGAGCGCGGCGATTACCTGCCGCGCGAACAGGCCAATTGGGACAGCAAGACCGTGTTCGTGGACGGCAAGTACCAGGCCGAGGAGACGTGGTACGGCACCAAGGGAGAAAGCTTCCGTCCCGGCCTGCATTACTGCGTCGGCGGAAACTCGAAGGTCTATGGCGCGGCGCTGTTCCGCCTGCGCGAACGTGATTTTCAGGAGGTCGTGCACCAGGAAGGCGTCTCGCCAGCCTGGCCGCTGGGCTACGAGGCATTCGAGCCGTTCTACACGGAGGCCGAACATCTCTACGCGGTGCATGGACAGCGCGGCGAGGACCCGCTCGACCCGCCGGCGAGCGGACCCTACCCGTTCCCGCCCGTCGCGCACGAGCGCGCGGTGCAGGGCCTGCATGACGGCCTGACCGCGCAGGGTCTGCACCCCTACCATCTGCCGCTCGGCATCCGGCTGGAGGAACGGGACGGACGGCCCACGCCCACCAGCATCTGCATACGCTGCGACGCGTTCGACGGCTTCCCGTGCCTGCTGAACGGCAAGGCGGACGCGCAGGTGATGTGCGTGGACCCGACCTTGGCCGCCCACCCGAATTTCGAGCTGTTGACCCGCGCCTATGTCGAGAGGCTGGACACCGACGCCTCCGGACGCGTCGTCAACGGCGTTCAGGTGAAGCGGGACGGGCAGACCGAGCGCTACAGCGCAGACATCGTGGTGGTCGCGGCGGGAGCGCTGTCGTCGGCGCTGCTGCTGCTGCGCTCGGCCAGCGACGCACACCCGAACGGCCTGGCCAACGGGTCGGACCAGGTCGGCCGCAACTACATGCGCCACAACCAGTCCGTGCTGATGGCGCTGATGCGCGAGCCGAACCACACGATCTTCCAGAAGACGCTGGCGATCAGCGACTTCTACTTCGGCGCCGACGACTGGGAATATCCGCTCGGCCTGATACAGATGTGCGCCAGTTCGCATGCAGAGCAGATCAAGGGCGAGTCGCTGCCGTCATGGCTGGAGTGGTTCCCGGACATGCCGTTCGACAAGATGGCGCTTCACTCGATGGATTTCTGGCTCTCGTCGGAAGACCTGCCGCGGCCGGAGAACCGCATCTTCTACGACGGCGACCGCGTGGTGCTGGACGTGGAGGAGCAGGGACGCGAGGCGCATCGCCGCCTCCGCAAGAAGCTGGAGCACTATCTCAGCCGGGTGGGCGCGCATCCCATCCTGCTGGAACGCCGGCTCTACCTCGGCAAGGGTATCCCGATCAGCGGCACCGCCCACCAGGCGGGAACCCTGCGTTTCGGCACCGATCCGCAAAACTCCGTGCTCGACCTGAACTGCCGCGCGCACGAGGTCGACAACCTCTACGTCACCGATGCGAGCTTTTTCCCTTCCATCGCCGCGGTGAACCCGACGCTGACGATCATCGCCAACGCGCTGCGCGTGGCCGCCCACATCCAGGAAAGGCTCGGCGCGACAATGCCGGCCCGCGAGACGGTCGCCGCATGACCGCGGACGTGCTGTCCGTCGTCGCGGTCCGCTATCTGCTGGTGATGCTGTTCTTCCCGTTCAGCGCGCTCGACAAGATGCTCAACTTCCGTGGCGCGGTCGGCCAGGCAAGCGAGATGGCGCCACGGGGCATCGCCGTGCTGCTGATCCTGGGCGGGCTGTGCGTGGAGATCGTCATGCCGGTCGCGATCCTCAGCGGCGTCGCGGACAGGCTCGCAGGCCTGATCATGGCGGGCTACTGCATGGTGACCGCGCTGCTGTGGAAGCAGTTCTGGAAGCCAGGCGACTTCTGGCAGGGCGGCGACAGCAAGGGCCGCGGCCTGTTCTGGGATTTTCTGAAGAACTTTTCGCTGGCGGGCGGTTTTCTGCTGCTTGTGGTGGGCGCGCACGGGTCGGCCACCGCGTTCCTGAACCATCCTTTCGCGTCCTCCCACCCCTATGCGCAGCAGGTAAGCCCATGAGCAGCCCAGGAGCCAAGCCCACCGTCGGCTACTGGCATCTGTGGACCGACGAGAACGGGGTCAGCCACCAGCAGCGCTGCGCGCTGGAGAATTTCGAGCTTAAGGGCGTGGGTCCCGCCGACCCGCAATGGAACGATCGGCAGCAGCGCAGCGAGGCGACCGCCGTGTTCACCGTGCAGCCCGTCGGCTGGGTGGGCGAGTGGCACGAGAACCCGGCGCCGCAATGGATCGTGCCGCTCTCCGGACGCTGGTGGGTGGAGGCGATGGACGGCACGCGCGTGGAGATGGGGCCTGGCGAGATCTCGCTCGGCGAGGATCAGGGCTGCGTCAAGGACGGCCAGGGGCGATGCGGGCACCGCTCTGGCACGATCGGCGATGAACCGGCGGTGCTGATGACGGTCCAGCTGCACGTGCCGCCGGTCAGGCGAGCCTGCCACGTGTCGTAGGAATGGAGGATTTCGAGGTCATCGACCCGGCTTTTTCCGAGCTGGTTCTGCCCAACGCTCCGTTGCTGACCCTGGGCGAGGGCTACGCCTGGCTGGAAGGCCCTGTCTGGTTCGCAGACGCCAACCAGTTGCTGGTCAGCGACCTGCCCAACGACCGCATCCTGCGCTGGACCGAGGACGGCGGCGTTTCGGTGTTCCGGCAACCCTCCGGCTTCGCAAACGGACATACGCGCGACCGCCAGGGGCGTCTGATCGGCTGTTCCCACCGGCACCGCTGCGTGACAAGGACCGAGCTCGACGGCAGCGAGACGGTGCTTGCCGACCGCTACCGTGGCAAGCGCCTGAACGGGCCGAACGACGTGGTGGTGCACAGCGATGGCGGGGTCTGGTTCACCGACCCCATCTACGGCACCAACACGGATTACGAGGGAGGCAAGCAGGTTCGCGAGTCGCCCGTTGCAGTCTACAGGATCGACCCATCGACGGGCGGTCTGCAGGTGGTGGCGGACGAGTTCGCGGGGCCGAACGGCCTGTGCTTTTCGCCGGACGAGCGGCTGCTGTACGTTGCCGAAAGCGGGGCGCATTTTGGGAATGACCCGCGCCGTCACATCCACGTCTTCGATGTGCTGGACGGATGCCGCCTGGCCAACGGGCGCGCGTTCCACACCGTTTCGCCCGGCTTGGCGGACGGCTTGCGTTGCGACGAGGACGGGCGGCTATGGACCAGTGCCGCGGACGGAGTGCACTGCATCAGCCCCGATGGCCGGCTGCTGGGCAAGATCCGCACGCCTGCCACCGTCGCCAACCTTGCCTTCGGCGGCCGCAACAGGTCGCGCCTGTTCATCTGCGTCTCCCACACGCTGATGGCCGTCTACACGAACGTTCGTGGTGCGCAGCGCCCTTGAGATATGGTGCGTAGCGCCCTTGAGATATGGTGCGCAGCGCCCGTGAGATGTGGTGCGCAGCGCCCGTGAGATGTGGTGCGCAGCGCCCGTGAGACGTGGTGCGCAGCGCCCGTGAGACGTGGTGCGCAGCGGCCATGAGGGCGCAGGCCATCCTGCATGTCAGCCTTACCGTCGCCGATCTTGCGGCAGCAGAGGCGTTCTACGTCGGCGCGCTGGGGTTTTCGCGCCAGGGCACGGTGCGCAGGGTAGACCCTGTGCTGGCCGGGCTGCTCGGCGCCGACAGCCTTCACACGCTGCTGCTGCAACGGGGCCAGCAGGTTCTGGAACTCGCCGCATTCGATCCGCCGGGCAGCGCCTATCCGCCAAGCCGGAGCAGCAACGACCTCTGGTTCCAGCATCTGGCCTTGGCGACGAGTGATGTGGCCGCCGCAATGCGGGGGCTGGCCGGCACGCCGCACGAAGCCATCTCGATGACCGGAGCCCAGCCGCTTCCCGGCGGCATCGTGGCCTGCAAGTTCCGCGACCCGGAGGGGCATCCGCTGGAGCTGATCGCCTTCCCGGACCAGGACCGGGCGACCGCCGGCGGCATCGACCACACTGCCATCTCGGTGGCCGATGCGGCGGCAAGCGTGCGTTTCTACACCAACACTCTGGGGTTCACGGTCGCGAGCCGGCAGGTGAACACCGGCCCAGCGCAGGACGCGCTGGACGGCCTGGACGGCACGCTGGTCGACGTCGTCGCGCTGGCGCCTGGCCGCCCTGCGCCGCATCTGGAGCTTCTCTGCTACCGCAACCCGCGAGGGCGCCCGGCGGAGATGCTGCGGCCAGCCGACATCGCGGCAAGCCGCCTGGTGCTGCTGGTCGACGATCTGAGCCGCCACGCGGGCGCGGTCACGCTGCCAGACGGCACACGCGCCGCCCTGACGCACGACCCGGACGGCCACGCTCTGCTCCTTCAAACGGTGCCGCTTGAGCCTTCGATCATGCCCTAGTCTTGGTCGCCGTCAGCAGCGCCTCTGATATCGCTCGGCTTTGGGATCGACATAGCTAAACCGAAGGCAAGTCCTTCTTTTTTGCAAAAAAGAAGCAAAAAACCTCTGTCCGGCTGTCGCGGATCATATCACTCGACCCGCGCTGTCTCGATACCGGGCTTGACCCCACGGCAGCACCGCGCCAACGGACGCCATGTTCAGATGGTTCGAACGCCTCCTAACCCCCACCGCCCCGCCGCCGCCCGGCGAACCCCCTGCCAGCCTGGGCGCGTTCTACTGGCACTTTCTCCGCCAGTCCCGCCCCCTCGTGGCCGCCCTGTTCCTCGTCGGCACCGCCACCGCGTTCGTCGACAGCCTGATCCCCGCCTTCCTGGGCCAGGTCGTCTGGCTGGTCACGCGGTTCAAACCCGCCGAACTCTGGCCTGCAGCCGGCGGCGAACTGGCCGGCATGGCCGCGGTGCTGCTCGTCGTGCGCCCCGGCTGCCTGCTGCTGCGCAACCTGGTCACCAACCAGGCCATCGCGCCCGGCATGACCAACCTCATCCGCTGGCAGAGCCACTGGCACGTCATCCGCCAAAGCTGGACCTTCTTCCAGAACGATTTCGCCGGCCGCATCGCCAACCGCGTCGTCCAGGTAGGCCCCGCGTTGCGCGAAAGCATTGTCGCGACCACCAACGCCGTCTGGTACATCATCATCTACGGCGGCAGTGCGATGCTGCTGATGGGGCGCGCCGACGCCCGTCTGGCGCTGCCCATGGCGCTATGGTTCGTCGCCTACGTCTTCCTGCTGCGCTGGTTCGTGCCGCGCGCCCGTGACCGCTCCCGCCGCACGTCCGAGGCCCGCTCGGCGCTCACCGGCGGCGTCGTGGACAGCTATACGAACGTCCTGACGGTAAAGCTGTTCGCCCGCGCAACCGACGAGGACGCCCACGTCGCCGGCTTGGTGGACAACCATACCGCCATCTACCAGAACAGCACCCGGCTGCTAACGACCTGGGTGCTGCTGCTGCAGGTGACCAACGCCTGCATGGTGGTCGGCACCGCCGGGCTCTCGATCTTGCTGTGGCGTCGCGGCGCCGTCGGCGTGAGCGTGGTCGCCATGGCCCTGCCGCTCGCCTGGCAGGTGACCAACATCGCCGGCTGGGTGTCCGACAGCGTCACCAGCATCTTCGAGAACGTGGGCGTGGTGCAGGACTCGATGCGCTCCATAGCCGTGCCGCGGCAGCGGCCGGACGCACCCGGCGCGCGCCCGCTCGTGATCAGCCACGGCGCCATCGCCTTCGAGGGCGTGCATTTCGGCTACGGCACCGAGCGCGGCGTGCTGCACGGGCTCGACCTCTCCATCGCACCCGGCGAGCGCATCGGGCTGATCGGCCGATCGGGCGCAGGCAAGTCCACGCTGGTGAACCTGCTGCTCGGCTTCTACGTGCCGGAAGACGGCCGCATCGTGGTCGACGGCCAGGACATCGCCCGCGTCACCCAGGAGAGCCTGCGCGCCCAGATCGGCATGGTGACGCAGGATACCTCGCTGCTGCACCGCTCCATCCGCGAGAACATCCGCTACGGCCGCCCCTCCGCCCCCGAGGCCGAGGTGATCGACGCCGCCCGCCGCGCCCACGCCGAGAGTTTCATCGAAACGCTGGAGGACTGGAACGGCCGCCGCGGCATGGACGCCCAAGTCGGCGAGCGCGGCGTGAAGCTTTCGGGCGGCCAGCGTCAGCGCGTGGCCATCGCCCGGGTCATCCTGAAGGACGCGCCGATCCTGGTGCTTGACGAGGCCACCAGCGCGCTCGACTCCGAAGTCGAGAACGCGATCCAGGAGCAGTTGGACGGGCTGATGGAGGGGCGCACCGTGATCGCCATCGCCCACCGCCTTTCCACCATCGCCAGGATGGACCGCCTCGTGGTGCTGGACGCCGGACGTGTCGTGGAGCAGGGCACCCATGCAGCGCTGCTCGCCAAAGGCGGCCACTACGCCGGCCTGTGGCAACGCCAGTCGGGCGGCTTTCGCACCCAGGACGCGCAGGTGGCCGCGGGCGCGGCTTGTGGCACCTGGGGAGTTTGACTCAAAGGCAAGCAGTCCTTTGTCCAAAAAGGACCAAAACACCTTTATTCACCTGGTCCGCGGCTACAGCCATTGCGTCCCCTCGCGCCAGGCTAGGGTGTCGCGCAGGCCGTCCGCCAGGCCGATGCGCGGTGCCCACAGGTTCGGTGGCACGCGCAGGCGGGGGTCCGGGCGCCAATCGCGATGCAGTATCTCTCGCGCCTTGCCGCGGCCGAACAGCGCCGGTTGCCGGCTCACGGCCGACCAGGCATCGCTGACGCCGCCCGCCGTCATGATCAGCCGGTCCGGCACGGCGACGAAGCGCGGGGCAGCCCGGGCGGCGAGCCGGACCACGTCGCGCCAGGCATGGCCGTCCCGCGCGTCGTCGCACACCTCGAAAACCCTGCCGCCCGCGGGCAGCGCCGCGGTGCAGAAGGCGAGCACGGCGGCGGCCACGTCGCGCGCGTGCACCATAGCCAGCCGAAGCTCCGGCGCCCGCGGCACCGGCACGGCAAAGCCACCTGCCACGCGAAGCAGCGACTCGGTCGCTGCGTCCCAGGGCCCGTAGACGACGCAGGGGCGCAGGATCACCCAGTCCGAGGCATCCTCGCCGAAAGCCGCCGCCAGCGCCCGCTCGCCGTCCCGCTTGCTCGCGGCGTAGGGCGAGAGGGAGGGCGCACGCGCCACCTGGGACGAGATGTGGACGAAGCGGCACCCGGGCACGCGGCGTGACGCGGCGGCCAGGCGGCCGGTGCCGTCCCTGTTGGTCGACTGGAACGCGGCGGCGTTGCGCGCCTTGATCGCGCCCGCGGCGTGGACCACCACAGACGCCCCCTCGACCAGCCGGGCGAGCGCCTGGCTGTCGGCCAGGTCGCCCTCCACCAGCTCCATCGGCATGCCGGCGAGCAACGGGTGGGCCGGGTCGCGCCGAACCAGCAGACGCACCCGCCAACCCGCATGCGACAGGGCGGCCACGCAGAACCGCCCGAGGAAACCAGTGCCGCCGGTAACGGCGGCGACCCGCCCGCCGCCGGCCTGCAGACCAGGCGCCAGGCCCTCGCCGGCCAGAGTCACGCGGCCAGAGTCACGCGGCCAGGGTCACGCGGCCAGGGTCACGCTGGAATGGCGGCTTCCGCGAGCGTTCCAGCCAGGTAGCGCTGCCGGGTCGCCGACCGGCTGAGCTTGCCCGATGAGGTGTAGGGCAGCGTGTTGGCGGCCAGCAGCACCACCCTGCCGTCGAGGCCATGCTGCGCGCGCAGCGAGTTGCCGATGGCCGCGACCAGCGAGTCGCGCGCGCCCCGCTCGACGCTGGCGCGGGCTTCGGCGGCCAGGATCAGCACCTCCTGCCCATCCTCCTCGACGGAGAAGGCGGCGACGTTGCCGGTGCGAACCTCCGGCACCGACTGCTCGATGGTCCACTCCAAATCCTGCGGCCAGATGTTGCGGCCGTTGATGATGATCAGGTCCTTGGCGCGCCCGGTGATCACCAGCGCGCGGTCCAGCCAGTAGCCGAGGTCGCCGGTATCCAGCCAGCCCTCTGCGGAGAGGACAGCGTTGGTCTCCGCCGGCCGTCCGTCGTAGCCGCGCATCAGGCTCGGCCCGCGCGCGACGATGCGCCCCACCGTGCGGTCGCCCACAGCACCCCCGTCGGCGCCGCGGACCTCGACCTCGTGAAGCGGCAGAGGCGAGCCGCACAGCACCACCGTGCGGGCGCGCTGGCCGGCTCCGCTCGGCGCCACGGCCACTCCCTCCTGCTCCAGCCGGTCCAGGTCGACGGTGTCGGTCTCGATGCCGCGCCCGACCGGCGCGAAGCTGATCGCGAGCGTCGCCTCGGCCATGCCGTAGCTCGGCAGGAAGCTGGTGGCGTTGAAACCGTAGGGCGCGAAGCTCTCGGCGAAGCCGGTCAGCACGGCAGGCCGGATCATGTCGCCGCCGATACCTGCGATCCGCCAGCAAGACAGGTCCAGGGTGAGGGACTGGGCCATGCGGGCGCGGCGCACGCTGAGGTCGTAGCCGAAGCTCGGGCTGTAGGCGATGGTGCAGCGGCGTTCGGAAATCAGCGACAGCCACAGCAGCGGCCGGCGCGCGAAATCCTGCGTCGCCAGCAGGTCCACCGTCGTCTGTCCGGCCATCGGGCTGATCAGGAAACCGACCAGCCCCATGTCGTGGTAGAGCGGCAGCCAGGAGATCGCCCGGTCCCAGGGCCGTATCTGCAGGCCGTGCTGCAGGGTGGCGCACACGTTGGCCATCAGCGCGCGGTGATGCACCACGACGCCGAGCGGGAACCGCGTGCTGCCCGAGGAGAACTGCAGGTAGGCGATCGCGTCCGGTCCGATCACCGGCAAGCACGAAGCCGCGCTGTCGGAGCCGAGGCTCGCCAGGTCGTCGAGGCTGCGGCATATCCGCAAGGCCAGGTCGACCGCGACCGGCGCCATCCAGGCGATCAGCGAGGCCGGCGCGAACAATGCCGCCGCGCGTGCCTCCACCATCATCCGCCTGACATGCGCGAGGTAGGCTGGGCGGCCGCCAAAGGCCGCCGGCAGCGGCAGCGGCACCGGAACCAGCCCGGCATACTGGCAGGCGAAGAACGCGATGACGAACTCCGGCTGCGTCGCGGCCACGATGGCGACGCGGTCGCCCGGGCCGAGCGACGAGCCGAGCAGTCTGGCGGCCAGGCTGCGTGCCGCCTCGGCCAGCTCACGATAGGGCAGCGCCCGCGTCAGCTCCCCCTTCACGGAATAGAAGTTCAGGCCAGCGTCGCCCCTGGCGGCGTAGTCGAGCGCATCGAGCGACGTTGCGAAATCTCCCCTGCGCTGCGCGAAGGCGCTGGAGGAGGGCATCTGGTCGAACAAGGACAGGGCTCCGGATGGCGTGCACGGCACCGGCCGCGCGTCGGCGGTCATGGGGACAGTGCTCTCTCATAGACCCGATACGTCTTGTAGCGGCGTCCGCCAACCGCCTCGGCCAAATGCCGCATCGGCAGGTTGTCTTCCAATATCCACGACATCTCCACCGAGTCGATGCCCATCGCCGCCGCCTCGCGCCGCAGCGCCTCCATCAGGTGCAGCGGCAGGAGCTGGCCGAGCAGGCTGGTCGAGTGACGGCGGAGCATGCCCATCAGCGGCACGCGGGAGGTCTTCACCCCGGAGACCTTGAGCCGCCACAGCAGCCTGGCCCAGCCGAACGGCAGCAGCCGGCCAGACAGGCCGTCGATCGCCTCGTTGAGGTTGGGCAGGCACAGTCCGAAGGCGGCAGGCTCGCCATCCACCTCGGCGAACCAGACCAGGCGCTCGTGCAGGAGCGGCTTCATCGCGGTAGCCATGTGCGCCACCTCCTCGCGCGTGATCGGCACGAAGCCCCAGTGGTCGCTCCAGCCATCGTTGTAGATGGCGACGAGCTTCTCGACGTCGCTCTGCAGCGCCGCACGGCGCAGCGTCCGCAGCTTGACGCGCGCGGGCAGGCCGCGCGCGACGATGGCGGCTGCCGCCGGCGGCAGGACGGTGGTCGTCTGCACCACGTAGGCATACAGGTCGCGCACCTTGCGGTAGCCGAGCGCGCCGAGATGGGCGTCCAGCCAGGGCGGGTCGTGCGGCATCATCAGCATCGGCGGCGTGTCGAAGCCTTCGACGAGGAGGCCGCTCTCCTCGTTGATCGACAGGCTGAACGGGCCCTGAACGCGGGTCACGCCGCGCTGGCGCAGCCACGCTTCCGCGGCGCGGACCAGGCTGGCCGAGACGGTGGGATCGTCGGTTGCTGCGAGCAGGCCGAAATGGCCTACCTGCTTGTCGTCGAGCAGGCGATCCTGCTGCGCGCTGATCCGGCCGACATCCCTGCCGTCCCGGGTGGCGAGCCAGAGTGCCACCTCTGCGTGGCCGAAGAAGGGATTGCCGCTGGCGGTCAGCGCTGCCCGCCGCTCGGTCAGCAGCGGCGTGACGAAATGCGGGTCGTCGCGGAGCAGCATCTGCGGCAGGCGGATGAAACGGTCCAGCTCGCGGCGGCTGCGCACCGGCAGGATGACGATCGGCGAGCCGGCGGTCGAGTGCTCGCGCGGCCCTTGAGCGGCGCGGTCGGCTTCGGCCGTGGCGCTCAAACGCTGCCGCTCGCCGTCTGGGTTTCGAGAGGCTCCTGGCGCCCGCTTTCCTGGCGAGCGCTCTCCTGGCGCCGATAGCGGGCCGGCCGGTCCCTCGGCAGCTCGCCGGACAGCTCGGCGACCCAGGGAAAGCGAGCCGCCTCCTCCACCGTGTAGCCGAGGTTGAACACGTGCGGCGACCGCCGACGGTCGCGGGCAGAGCCGTAAAAGGTGCCGAGCAACTGGTCCACGCCGAACGAGGTGATGCCGTAATTGCCGACCTCGTCGTGGAAATGGTGCATGAGGTGAAGCTCCTTCATGCGCCGGAACAACCGGCTCCTCGGCTTGAAGTTCAGGTGCTGCACGCAATGCGAGAACTCGTAGGCGCAGGTGACCACAAGGCCGGTGCCGACGGCCGCCGCAGCACCGGCCAGCCCGCCGCCGATCAGCCAGCCGAGAGGTGCCGTGATCGCGAGGATCGTGGGCAGCGTCGTCACCGGGGCGCCGAACAGCACGTCCATCCGGTGCGGGTCCTGGTGGTGGTCGAAATGGATGCGTTTCCACAACGTCGCCGTCAGCTTCGAGCGGTAGAGGAAGCGCCCGTGCAGGACGAAGCGGTGGATCAGGTACCAGGCGACCGGATAGACCAGCACGGTCGCCAGCACGGCGCAGAGCGGGCGCCAGAACCCTGAACCGTGTTGCAGCGTCAGAACGAGACAGGCGGCTGCACCGGCGCAGTAGAGGTGGATGGCCGGGTGAGACAGGTAGGCCCGAACCAGATCGGCAAAACTCATCCGGCCCAGATCGAAGCTTCGGCCATCCTTGAACCAGCGCGCGTACATCATCACTCCTGCATCTCACGACTGAGGCCGAGGGGGGTGGCTGTCAAGCCGACGTCGTGAGGCGTATGCGGGGAGTCTCTCGCCAAAGCGCTATCGGAAGCAACGATCCGCTTACGTTAACGAAAGGTATTGCAATTCTCAACCGTGCCCTCTGCCTTGGAGTGCTCGCGCTGCCGTTGTCTGCACGGGCCGCACAGACCGCCCTGCCCTGCCCGACCGACGGCGCGGCGGCCCGGCCGGCGCTGCACGTGACCGCGACCGGGGCGCGCCGCGTTGCCGGCAACATCACCTTCACCCTGTACGGCGCCGACCCGGCACGTTTCCTCAAGAGCCGAAGCTCCCTGTCGGTCATCAGGGTGAAACTTGCCGGCTCCAGCGCAGACGCCTGTTTTTTGGTTTCCGAGCCCGGCACCTACGCGGTGGCGGTGTTTCACGACGAGAACGACAACCATCACTTCGACCGCAATTTCTTGGGCCTCCCGGCCGAGGGCTACGGCTTTTCCAACAACGCGCCGATCTTCCTCGGCCCGCCCTCCTTCGACTCGGTGCGGATCACGGTTCACCCCGGCGACAACACGTACTCGATCCGGTTGCACTACTGACCGGACGAGACGCGGCCCGTCCGAGCGCTACTCGGCGGCCTGCCGGATGCCCGTGCCGGCTGGTATGACCGCCAGGTCCTGCCCGATGGAGAGCAGAACCTCGATCAGGCCTTCGACCTGTGCTGCGGTATGCGCCGCGGTGACGCTGGTGCGCAGCAGCGACTGGCTGCCGGGGGTCGCTGGCGGCAAAGCAAGGTTGACGTAGATGCCAGCCTGGAAGAGCCGGTTCCAGAACGCCGACGCCGTGGCTGGGTCCGGCATGCGGAGCGAGACGATCGGGCTCGGCGTCGGGCCGAGCGCGAAGCCGGCGCGAGACAGCGCCCCGTACAGCCGCTCGGCGTTGCGCAGCAGTGCCGCCCGCAACTCCGGACGCTGCTGCATCACCTGCAGCGCGCGCGAGACGCCAGCCACCACCGATGGCGGCAGGGAGGCGGTGAACATGTAGGCGCGCGAGGCCACCCGCAGCAGCCCGAAATCCGGCTCGTTGGAGGCGCAGAAGCCGCCAATGCTGCCCAGGCTCTTGCTGAACGTGCCGAGCACGTAGTCCACGTCGTCCTCTATGCCGGCCAGCTCTGCCAGGCCGCGGCCGGTCTCCCCCAGCACCCCCATCGAATGCGCCTCGTCGACCAGCAGGTAGGCGCCGGTCTCGCGCTTGACGGCGGCGATCTCGCGCAGTGGCGCCATGTCGCCCAGCATGCTGTAGATGCCCTCCACCACGATCAGCTGCTGCCCCCGCCTGTCGGAGCGGGCGGCCAGCAGCTTGAGGCGGCGATGCAGGTCGTCCGGGTCGTTGTGGCGGAACCGCGTCACCTGCGCGGCGCTCAGCCGGGCGCCGTCGTAGATGCTGGCATGGCCGTCGGCGTCCAGCAGCAGGTCGTCGTCCCGCCCGGCGAGCGCCGAGAGGATGCCGAGGTTGGCCTGATAGCCGGTGGTGAACACCATCGCCTCGCGCCGGCCGAGGAAGCGGGCGATCTGGGCTTCCAGCGCCTGGTGGGCGGAATACGTGCCGTTGGCGATCCTGGACCCGGTGGTGCCGGTGCCGTGCGCCTGCACCGCGCCTGCGGCGCTGGCCATGCAGCTCTGGTCGAACGTCAGGCCCAGATAGTTGTTGCTGCCGAACAGCGTCACCGTCCTGTCGCCGAGCCTGGCCTCCGTGGGCGACAGCATGGCGTCGAAGCTGACGGCAAACGGGTCGTGCGCGCCCTCGCAAAGCTGGGCATGCGCCTGCTTCAACGCCGCGTATTTCTGCAGCATTCAGGCCGCCGTCCTGGCCGATTGCGCGCGGAGCAGGGCGGCCAGGTCGCCCACCGTCCTGATGTCGACCATGCTGTCGACAGGGATCAGCGTGTCGAACTCGGTTTCTACTGCCATGATGAAGTCCATTGAGGCCAGCGAATCGAGTTTCAGGTCCCGCACGACGTCCGTGTCGGCCGTGATCTCGGTGTCAAAACTCATCTGTTTGCCGTTCATCGAACGGGCCAGCTTCGCAATCCGTTCGATGGTGGGATCGTCACTCGTCAATCGGCACGTCCATCGTTGCTCGGTCCGTAAGCAGGCGCGCCGCAGTCCGGTTCTCTGTTCCTACTGCAAGTCTGCCACCGGGAGCAATTATGGAGGTGAGGGCAGGCCGGCGGGCGACCTCTCCCGCCCGCGTGTCCTGACTGGTGCCAGGAGTACCACCCCCTCCGGCCCGTGCAGCACCGTTGCGTAGGCGGCGCTGAAAAGCGGCATCACCGGGTCGTGGCCGAGACGGAGCCTGGCATCGCGGTGGATGAAGGATTTCGTGTCGTCCTCGACGATGGCGAAGCGTTGGCCTGCGACCGCGTCCCGGAACGCCAGCGGGGCCTCGCCTGCGCGCACGCTCTTTTCGGTCAGGTTGAACATGTCGACCTCCGACGGCTTGTCCGCCCACCAGCACAGCGACATCATCAGGCACCCGGCCGGTCCATCGGCGGCGGCGATGCGGTCGATTACCGGTTGCCAGGCGGCGGCGCGCGCCGCGCGGTCGTGGATGTCGCCCCAGGCGCGCGGCAGGTGCCACGGCCAGGCACAGATCAGCGGCAGGGCGGCGAAGACGCAGAGCGTGGCCGGCCCGGCGGCACGCCGCCGCAGCCCAGGCGGCAGGCCGAAGCCGGGAGAGAGTGCGAGGCCGAAGGCGAGGCAGGCGGCGACCAGCGTCTCGAAATGGGCGTTGTAGTAGACGCCCTCGCCGCTGCGCTCGACGATGCCGGTGAAGAACGCGGTTGCGCCGAAGATCGCCACGAACAGCAGCCCGTGCCGCTGCACCTTGCGCCTCCACGCCAAACGGAGCAGCACGGCGGACGCCACCGCCATCGGCAGCAGCGGCGCCAGGGCGCTGGCGGACTGCTTCATCAGGTTGGGCCGGAACACGCGCCGGTGCTGCAGCACGTCGGCGAAGGCCGCATGGCCGTGCAGCGCCGCCGTCAGCCCCAGCCCGGCGGCCAGCCCGGCAGCACCAGCGGCGACCCACACCAGCGCCGCCCGCCGGTCGACGCAGCCGAGCCACAGGGCGACCGACAAGGGAAGTGCCACCAGACTATGCTTGATGAAGCCGCCGGCGGCCATCAGCAGGGCGGCCGCGACCACCCTGCCGACCGGCAGGCTGACCGGCCGGGCGGCGCCGCCGCGCCGGAGCAGCACCGCCAGGCCGCACAGCATGACCGCGTGGGCCAGCCATTGCGGATCGTCCACCGCGACGTAGACCTTGAAGTAGCTGTTGACGAAGATCAGCAGGATCAGCCCGGCGGCCAGCGCCGCCCGACGGCCGCCGCCGAGTTGGGTGACGCACAGGCCGGTCAGCGCCGCCGCGCCCAGCAGCGCCGCGAGCGCCGTCACCCGGCCGGCCAGGATCATGTCGCCGAAGACGTAGCGGCCGAGCGCGCCGACGACGTAGAAGCCGAGCGGCGGGTAGTTGTTGAACACGAAGCTGTCGGCGGGCGGATAGAGCGGCCCCGCTGCCGGGTTGACCGCGCGGTTGTCGAGGACCGCGTTCCATCCCTCGTTGTAGTTGAGCGGTATATGCAGCGGGATGCTCAGCACCGGCCCGAGCATCTGGAACGCGAGCACGGCCAAGGCCGCCAGCAGCACGGCGTCCAACGCGGTTAGGCTCCGGGTGCGCCGGCTGGCAGCGCCGGGGGCGGGCCGGCATCCATCGCCGAGCACGCCGTCGCCGGGCGCGCCGTTCCAGTCGTTCATCCAGGATCGCTCCGAAGGCCGCGCTCTGTGTCACCCCCGCCTGGCCTTGACCAGGGGAGATCGACGAAACTTGACTGGGCGATGCTGGTTTTCGAAGTCACCAACGTCGATTTTTCGCTTCAACATTTCCTGCTGCCGCTGATGCGGGGCTTGCGCGCGCGCGGCCACAGGGTGGTCGGCGTCAGCGCCGACGGCCTCCTGTTGGACCAAGCGCGTGCGGAAGGGTTCCGAATCGTCGCCCTGCCGTTGGCCCGCAGCCTTTCCCCGGTGGCTCAACTCCGCGCCTTCCTGGCGCTCTACCGGCTGTTCCGCGCCGAAAAACCCGATCTGGTGCATGCGCACATGCCGATCAGCGGTTTTCTGGCGCGCCTGGCCGCCCGCGCCGCAGGCGTGCCGCGCGTCGCCTATACCTGCCACGGCTTCCTGTTCAACCAGCCAGGCCCCTGGCCCCGCCGAGCGGCCTCCCTGGCGATGGAGTGGTTCGCCGGCCGCCTGACCGACGTGTTCCTAACCGTATCGACCGAAGAGGCGGCCGATACCCGCCGCCTGCGCATCCACCCCCGCCCGGTAGCCGTCGGCAACGGCCGCGACCCTGCCATATTCCACCCGAACGCCACCGCCCGCGGCGCCATCCGCGCGTCGCTCGGCGTGCCGGACGGCCGCGTCGTCGTCACCGCGGTGTCCCGCCTGGTGCGCCACAAGGGCTACCCCGAACTGCTGGCGGCCATGCGGCGCGTGAACGCCGAGCTGTGGGTGGTGGGCGAACGCCTGCCCTCGGACCACGGCGAGGACATGGAGCCGTATTTTGTGCGCGCAGGCCTAGGCCTGCGCCTGCGCCGCCTCGGCTACCGCACCGACGTGCCAGCGCTCCTCGCCGCGTCGGACGTCTTTGTTCTGCCGAGCCATTTCGAGGGCCTGCCGATGTCGGTCATCGAGGCGATGCTGTGCGGGCTGCCTGTCGTGGCCACCGACATACGCGGGCCGCGCGAGCAGGTGGAGGACGGGGCCACCGGGCTGTTGGTTCCACCGGCCAGCGTCGAACCGCTCGCGGCGGCTTTGCGCAGACTTGCCGGCGACGGCGCCTTGCGGCGGCGGATGGGCGCTGCCGGGCTGCAACGGGCGATCGAACGGTTCTCGGAAAATGCCGTGATCCTCCGCACACTGGACCTGCTTTGCCCCGGCCCGTGAGCGATGGCCTACCTGACGCGCGACGGCATCGTGTTCCACTACGCGCTGGCCGACGCCTTCGTCGTGATCGTCACCTATGACGAGAACGACGGCTTCCTCGACCATTCGATTCCGCCGCCCCCGGCGGCCGACGCCCCAGCACGGCATGTCCACCGTCAGCACCGCCAACGAGTATCATCCGGGAAGCGCCGGCAATCTTGTCCGATAGCCGGACCACCAGCGACGGCGTGCAAGACCTGTCCGTCAGCGGCCCAAACGGCTTCGTGCGACGCTTCGGCGGCAACATGCTGCGTCGGCACAGGCCTGACTATCCAAGGAGACATACGCCCCAGCCACCCGAACAGTCGCGCTGGTTCTGACCAACAACGCGCATAACGTGACCGCCTCAGTGACGAACGGCTACACCGGAGATGGTATCGAGGTGGAACTCGCGGCAGGCCGTTCGGAAACTCGATCATTCCGTCTCGGCGCGACACATGGCTGTTACGATTTACGTACGATGCTGCCGGCCGTCCCCTCACTCGGCGTTCAGCTTGCCGGGCATCTCGAAACCGGGAAAGACTCGTTCACCGATCCGATGGTCGGCTGATGCGGCCGCAACGGATGTCGACGTACGTGCAGTGCACAGAGCGTAAAACAGCAATCCATTGAGGGGTTTCACTCGGCAACCGATCGGCAACGCGCCAATCGGATCGATTACTGGTCGTGCTGCATTTCATTGATGGTTGCGCACACGTCGCACTCCGTGTTGCCGTTCATGTCGTTGTCGCCATAGCTGTTCAGCGCGGCGCCGACTATTCCCTCGGCGTTGCCGCTGACTGTGGTCTGGCCCATATACGTATTCGAACCGTAATCGGCGACGCCGTAGGTGTTGTCGTTGATCGTGCTGCTCTTGACCAGGACGAACCCGTTCGTTGCATAGATACCGAACTGCTGGTTGGTGACGGTGACGTGATCTATCGTCAGTGAACCGACGCTGTTGACGGTTATGCCGAAATTGCCGTTCACGACGGCGCCGGTGATATGCAGGTTTCTCAGAATGATAGTCCCGCTGCCAGCATCGACGGTGACGCCGGTCTGCTTGGCCGGAACCGTGATGACGGCTTCGATGCCATCGGGCGCAAGGATGCTGACGGCTTTCCTCAGCGTGACCGTGCCGTATGAACCCGAGCTGGCCACGTGGACCGCACCGCCGGCCGCCGTCTGGGTGACCGCGTAGCGAAAGGTGGCGCAGGGCGCCGAGACGGCGCACGCCCCGCTATCGGTTCCGGACCCGGCAACCCAGGTCTCCGAAGACAGGCCGGCTGCTCTCGCATCAGCAACGATGGCGCTCAGCACGGCAGCACCACAAACGATCGAATATCTCATCAATCAGCTCCTTTCCGGCATAATGGGAGCACATCAATACTCCGGCCACGTGTTCTTTCACCCGACGTGACCAGGAGCTATTCGGTAAAGGACGCCAACGCAATCATAGTGTTTTCAGCGGATATTTCTGAAGCTTGCGGAAGGATTAGAGCATGGTCGCTTCAGGTTGATCTTCAGCCGCGATGAACATGCTCGCCAAGACAACATGCTCGCCAAGACAGGGCGTAGACCGGTTTGACATACGCCTACTCGCGGACACTCTGCGTGAAACCGGTCTAGAGCCTCGATTGCGGGCCTCACTCGCGGTTGTTTACCGCGTCACGCCGACCCGGATATCAGTGCTTGCTGAGGCAGAGCTAAACCTGAGCTTGCAGGTCGGAGACAAAAGCGCACCGCAGGCATGTCTTTTTGCCGCAGCCGCGAAGCGCGTGCGAACCGCCGCACAGTGCCACATTGACGCCCGACCTACCTCAGCGCCTCCCAAACATCCCCGTCGCATCCACGCCCCTCGATATGCCTGCGGTGCCACAGCGCGTAGAACAGCAGCATCCAGGCGCCTGCTCCCTCCCGCTTACTCCCTGCCGCGGCAAACAACTTTTCTACCCGCTCCGGCCGGGCCGCCTCGGCCACCCCCGCCTGTGCCGCCACCAGCCGCCCCAGCCGCGCGCCCTCGGCGGCGATCCAGGCGCCGACCGGGACGGTAAACCCCTGCTTCGGCGCGAAAGGCCGGGCCGCCGGCAGCGCACTCTCCAGCCAGCGCCGGAGCAGGTATTTGCCGCGCCCGTGCCGCAGTTTCAGCGCGTCGGGCAGGCGAAACCCTGCGCGCGCCACCGCGGGGTCGAGGAACGGCGTGCGCCCCTCCACCCCGTGCGCCATCAAACACCGGTCCAGCTTCAGCAGCAGGTCGTGCGGCAGCCAGTCGGCCATGTCGGTCGCCTGCGCCACCTGCAGGCGCGACCGGCCGAAGCCCGAAGCCTGCGCTTCGGCCGCCGCCAGCCCGTCGCGCCACCCGGCCGGCGGCGCGCGCAGCACGCCCAGACCGTCGAACACGCCGTGCGCGCGCATCGTTCGGCCGCCCAGGAACCAGGGCCGCATGGCGCTGCGGTAGCGCCCGTAGCCGCCGAAGACCTCGTCGCCGCCCTCGCCGCACAGCACCACCTTCACGTCCTGCCTGGCCCTCTGCGCCAGGAACCAGCTGGGGATGATCGCGTAATCCGCCGCCGGGTCGTCCATCGCCGCCACGATCTGCGGCAGGTGCCGCCAGACCATCGCGCGCGTGATCTCCACCGTTTCGTGTCTTGCCCCCACCGAGCGGGCCAGAGCCGCGGCCTGCGCGCGCTCGTCCGCCGCCCCTGGCACGTCGAACCCCGCGGTGAACGCCAGCACCGGGTTGTTCGGCCCGTTCAGCCGCGCCATCGCGGCGAGGATGGACGCGCTGTCTATGCCGCCGGAGAGGAACATGCCGTAGGGCACGTCGCTGCGCTGGTGCAGGTCCACGCTCTGCATCAGCGCCGCGTCCAGCCGCGTCAGCGCCGCCGCCTCGCCGATCCCCTCCGGGCCGCCATCCGGCACGGCCGCGATGCGCGAGCGGTGCGCGATCCGGCCGTCGTCGATGCGCACCGTCTCGCCCGGCAGCACGCGGCGGATGCCGGGGAAGATGGTATCGGCTCCTGAGCAGAACTGCATCTGCAGCAGTTCGTCGCGTGACGCCGCGCGCACGCAGCGGGCGCACAGGCCGGCCGCCAGCAACGCCTGCGGCTCGGACGCGAACGCCACCCCATCGGGCAGCTCTGCGTAATAGAGCGGCTTGATGCCGAACGGGTCGCGGGCCAGCGTGACGCTGCGGCCGGCCTGGTCGTGCACGGCGATGGCATACATGCCGCGCAATCCCGCCGCAAACCCGTCCGCGCCACGGCGGTAGATGTGCAGCGGCGGCTCGCAATCGCTCCCCGTGGCGAACGCCGTGCCCGGCATCGCGTCCCGCAGCTCGGGCGCGTTGTAGATCTCGCCGTTGGCGATCAGGCTGGCCGGTCCCGACCGGAACGGCTGGTCGCCGCCTGGCAGGTCGATGATCGCCAGCCGCGTATGCGCAAGCGCCGATTGCCCGACCACCAGGCTGCCGGCGCCGTCCGGCCCGCGATGGCCGAGCGCCCTGGCGAGCGCTGCCAGCACGGCAGGGTCGGGCGGCGGCGCGCCAGGACGCAGCGCCATACCGGCGATCCCGCACATCGCTCAGGCGTGCCCCACCTGGCCGAGAAACTCGCGCCAGCGTGTCACCACGGCGGGTTCGGAAAAATCCTGTTCGAAGCGGCGTCGGGCCGCCTCCACCATTGCGGCCGCCTGGGCAGGGCGCGCGAGCACGCCCTCGATGCCGGCGGCCAGGGCGACCGCGCTTTCGCTTGCGACCAGCACCCCGTTGCGCCCGCTATCGATCAGCACGCGCGGGCCGTCCGCCATCGAGGCCACCACCGGCCGGCGGGCGGCGAACGCCTCCAGCACCACATTGCCCAGTGGCTCGTGGCGCGATGGGCAGACCAGGACGCGGCAGGCGGCCAGCAGCGCCGCCGTGTCGGTGCGCCAGCCCAGGAAGTGCACCCGGTCGGCAACGCCCGCGTGCCTTGCCAGCCGCTCCAGCCCCACCCGCTCCGGGCCGTCGCCGGCGATCACCGCATGCGCGCCCGGCACCCTGCCCATGGCGTGGATGAGGATGTCGAAACCCTTGTTGCGATGCAGGCGCCCCATCGCCAGCACCACCGGAGCGCCCTGCGGCACGGACAGGCTCGCAGGTTCCGCCCCGCCCATCTCCGGCACGAAATTGGGCAGCAGATGCACGCGGGACGGCGCAAAACCCTGAGCGAGTATCCAGTCGACGACCGCCTGCGTGTTGCCGACCAGGTGGTCGCAGCGGGCGAACTGCCGCAGGTCGTACTGGCCGCCCAGACGGCCGACCAGCACCCAGGGGCCGCGCGGCGCGTGGCGGGCCGCACGGCCCATCCAGGCCACCGCCACACACGGCTGAAACCGGCGCAGCGCGCGGGCGGCGCGCCAGCGAGTCCACACATCCGCACGGCTGCCGAAGCCGAGTTGCACCGGCGTCAGGCCGTCCGCACGCAACCGCGCGGCCCGCGCCGCATCGGTGCGGATCACCGGCAGCACCGTTTCTCCGGCGCGCCCCAGCCCGGCGCACAGGCGCTCGTAGAACAGCTCCGCGCCGCCCTCGCGCGCACCGGCCATCAGCTGCGCCACCCTCACGCCTGGGTGGCCGGTTGCCACCCGGCACGGCTCAGCAGGGCAAGCGCGCCCGCCTCCGCCGCCGATACCGACAGCGCGTCCATCGGCGCGGCCCCTGGCGGCCCATCGGCCTGCACGACCGAAGTCCATCGCCCGGCCGGCGCATACTCGCTGGCCGGGGTGGGGCCGAACAGCCCCAGCGTGGGGGCGCCGGACGCTGCCGCCAAATGCATCAGCCCGGAATCGTTGCCGACGAACAGCGAACAGCGCGCCAGGCACGCCGCCGCCTGTGGCACGTCCAGCCGGCCCACCAAGTCGACCGCGCCGGGCACCGATCCCAGCACGGGCGCCGCCATGCCGCGCTCGGCCTCGCCAGGCCCTGCGAACACCGCCACCCTTGCGCCGGGCAGGCAGTGCGCAAGCGCCTCGGCCAGCGCAGCGAAGCGCTCGGCCGGCCACACCTTGCCGCTCCAGTTCGCGGTGGGGCCCAGGCCGATGATAGGCGGCCCATGCGGCAACAGGGCGGCCGCGAGCACCCTGTCGGCCTCGCCTGTCCAGGCAACCGGCATGGGCGGTTCGGCCAGGCCCAGCGTTCCTGCAAGATGCGTCAGGCGATGCCCCGGCCGGCGCCCGCCCCGCATGATCGCTCGGCGGCGCGCCAGCAACGCCAGGCTCAGCGCCGAGCCGCGCAAATCGACCACAAGGTCCCAAACAGAGAGCACGACCCGCCCCCACAACGCCGCCCAGTGCAGATCCCAGCGCCGCTTGTCGACCACGATCACCCGTTCCAGCTGCGGCAACCGTGCGAACACGCCCATCGCGACGGGACCGCACGCCACCGTGATCCGCGCCTGCGGATGACGGCGCAGCAGATGGGCCAACAGCCCGGTCGACAGCACTGCGTCCCCCAACCGTGTTGCCGTGATGAACAGAATGCGCACCAGCCAGCACTACACCGCCAGACGCCCAGCCCCAACGTCCAGCAACAGCCCCCGGCCCGCCCACCCTTGCAATCCCGCCCCGCCCAGCCTATCAGCCGCCGTTAGGAGCGCGGGCGTAGCTCAGGGGTAGAGCACAACCTTGCCAAGGTTGGGGTCGAGGGTTCGAATCCCTTCGCCCGCTCCAATTTTTTCAGTCTTTTCAGTTTGTTATCAGCGACGTCGAAGCCAGGATGTCCCGCTATGAGTTCTGCGGAACCAAGGCGGAACCAGACGGAAGAGCGTGAGGACTCAGGCGGCCAAAGCCGCTTTCACGATCCACACTTGGCGCTTCCCATGCACCGACGACACGCCATAGCCAACCCTCGTTGCTGCGACGATCATCCAACCGGCTCCGCGATGTCGTCCGCACTTTCTTCAGAGATGGCCTCGTACAGCGACATGCCGGCCGGAGTGTCGGCGAAGACGCTGGCGTAGCCCTCCTTGAGATGACGCAGGGCTACCGCCTGTGATTCGGCATGGAAAGTGGGGCTCTGACTCACTCTCGGTGCAATTTGGTGCCGAGCGTCACGCTGGAGCGACGAGGCGTGCACGCAGGAGATCGAGGCGGGCGCGGCCATACATCTGCCGCTTGACCAGCTTGAGCTTGGTGATCTGACCCTCGGTTTGTCCGTTTGACCATGGCTCGGTCAGGGCGGCCTTCACAGCGGCCAGATCGGCGGCGATGCCCTTCCCGAACGAGGCCAGCATGCTGTTGCCGGTCTCTGCAAGCCAGTGCGGAAGTGCACCGACGTCGCGCGTCCGCAGCATGCAGTGAAAACGCTCCATGAGGTCGCGCGCGACGGCCAGCGCCGGGACCCCCGTCTCGATCGCCGCCACCGTGACCGCGTCGGCCTTCGCCAATTGCACCCGCTGTGCCGTCATGAGGCGACTCAACAACCGAGCGGGCGGGGCCTTGCGGGCCAAATCCACGTCGGCCTTTTCGCTGCGGCGCTGTCGGGTCGTCCACTCCGTCACCACCCGCAGCCCGCCCCTGAAGCCAGCCGCACACAGCCGCCGCCATAGCTCCGCGCCATTGCGGCAGCCTGCATCCCATTCGGCCCGGAGCTTGGCGATGTGCGGCGCCAGCATGCTCTGACGGCAGCGGAACACGTCGCCATCCCCGCCGCGGAGCACGCTGCGGACCAACTTGCGGCTGCGGCCCGTCGATCGTGTGATCTCCTTGATCGACTTGCCCGCCTCGGCCAGCGCCTTGATCCCCTGGCTGTCGTCCTGGCGCCGTAGGAAGCCCTCATACTGGATGCGCTCGGCACAGGTCAGTAGCGCCGGGTCGATCACCGTTGATCCCAAGACCTGGCGGATCGCCTTCATCGACCGGCGCACCGCCTTTAGGAATGCTGCGCTGGCGTTCTCCATCAGGTGCCATCTGTCGGCGACCTGAACGGCCTGGGGCGCACCCTTCGACGCAGCCTGTCCATATCCAGCGCCACGATCGCGCGACACCACGGTGATCTCGGGGTGGTCCGCAAGCCATGCCGCTACGGTTGCTGGTTCCCGATCCGGGAGCAGGTCGATGATGCGGCGCTGTTCGAGATCGCAGACCACCGTGCCGTAGCGTTGACCACGCTTCCACGCGAAGTCGTCGATGCCGATGACCTGGACGGGTCCGGCCACCTCAGGCGCGCGGCGTAGGACGCGAAGCAGCGTGTCCCGGCTCACCGGCAGCATCAATCGGCGCGCCAATCTCGCGGCGGGCCGGCCTCCAAGAGCGATGCCTAGGTGATGGACAATACCCTCGAGCCGGGCCGTGCGTCTGGCCGCTCGAGGTGCGATGTCGTGAGCGAGCGCCTTGCCGAAGATCTGCCTGGGGCACGCGATGGCGGCGCACCGGAACCGGCGGACCTGAATGCGCAGATGGACGGCACGGCCGTGCGAAGGAAGGTCCGTCAGCCGACGGTCATACCGACTATGGACCCGCGACGACCGTTTGCCGCACTCTGGGCAGGCTGCATCGGCAGCGATTGGCCTTGCCATGATCAGCAGACGGTCAGGCTCGGTGGTGACGGCCTCAACCAGAAGACCGGCAGGCGAGATCGCCTGGAATGAACCTCGTAGCATGGCAGCGCTCCCGAATCGTGCCAGCGAACTTACCCGACCTGCACCGAGAGTGAGTCAGAGCCCCACTTGGGTGCTGCTTCACATACTAACCCGCATGGACATATCTCAGCTCCTGTGAAACTAAGCCTGAACCCATGTTTCGCGACGGCCACATTAGCGCTTGGCGGCCTCTACCTCGCCGCCTTGTCCATCGCAGGCTTTTCCGCCAGCCCACGCGAGAAATCGATCCCAAGACGCTGCGCAAGTACTTTCCACAGGACCTGGAGCGTGGCTCGGTCGAGGCGACGGCGAAGGTCGCGCAGTCTCTTTTTCAAATGGCCACCTCCGGACAGAGCGTCGCGGCCGCAATCTTCTGGATGAAAGCCAGAGCGGGCTGGCGAGAGAAGCACGAGGTGCAGATTGCGCCGAGCTCTGACCTCAGTCAGCTGACCGATGAGCAGCTCGAGCAGATGCTCGCCCACTACGAGGAGGAAATTCGACTGGCGCGGAACAGCGAACCACCATTGATTGATGGTGCTGTCGACACGTCTGCCTTTTGACGGTGATGTTCAACACCGACCAACGACCGTTGATGGGTGTTGAACATGCGGGGCGGTGAGGTCGCCGGCGCCCATTGGATTACACAATCCGATATGAGGTCTGGGTCAGGGAATTGTGGGAGCGCATGACACCTTATTCGGGCGTTTCTTATCTGTAGCCCAGCCGTAACAGGTCGGCGGCGACTTCAGGTCAGCTCCCTCGTAGACCTTTATGATTGTGGCCCCTTCTAACGCTACCTGCTCGATCACCGAACCGCTCATCGTTGCAAGTAGAGAAGGGATCGAGTCATTGCCGATGCCGTAGACCTCTGCGAGCGAACTCGCCGCGCCGGTTTGGTACTGCAGCAGCACGACCCCGCGGGTGCCGAACATCCAGCCATCCATGGGCATGATGGTGGGAGCATAGCCCTCGTGCTGTATGGACCAGGTAGAGCGCGCGGCATCGCCGGTTCGTTTTACCAGCGCGAGGTGCACTGTCCGTGGTACTGCAGTGTCGTCGCCCCATTCAGCCCACAGGACGTCGTAGTCGTCACCTCCGGCAGGCAAAAGTTGAGCGGTGGTTCCGCCATGAGCCGCCATAGCGAGAAGCGTGTCCCCGAGAGCTCCAAGTTGCACGACGGCCGGCTTCGCTGCTTGCGCTCCCGTTGCTAGCAGGAGCAACGCAACTGCGGCTGCGACGTGCCTCAACTGCCCGACCCCACCGGACCTAAGGGCGTGCTGGCATCCGTCACTAGGATCATGCTCAGCATGATGACCTTGGCGCTGCGATCGCTAATGTCGCCGACGCCCTTTCCGATCAGATAGGCCATGGCTGCCCGGCTCAGGTCCAATACGCGATCTTCCTGGCTGACACCTGAACCGGAGTCGTTGACACGGACCACGACGGAGCGTGACTGATAACTCAGGCGAAGCTTGGTGCCGAACGGCACGGCGCCCTTGTGGGATCCTAACAAAGCAGCGGTATAGCCATCGTGTGAATAACGATCGCGGTGCGCTATTGTGGAGTCCGCCACGTCGCGACCGACAAACTTGTCCGCGTAGGTCGATGCGAGGCCAGTGGTCGGCAGAAGTCCAGCCATGTCCTAAGTCCCCAGTCGCTTACAAGCGGCGTCCTGCGCCCGCGATTCCACATAGTTCACAACGGCGCGTAAGTGAGCGCGGGCCGCCGCAACAGTCCTGCGCTGGTGGCACGACGTTGGTTAGCGATAGCCCTTCACTTTGGCGTCCCATTGCATGGGTGCCAGTGCGTGCGGCGACACGGCGCTTTCGCCCGCCTCATACAAGTCGATCCGCCGTGGCAGACCCCCAATCCAGTCCGCAAACCTGACCCGCAATGCGCCTGGCGGGTCAACCGGAAATCCTTCCGGCAAGGTGCCGACGGGCCGCCCGGTAGCGTCCCGAAGGATCGGATTTGGTACCTTCCAATCGGGGTGATTATCAAACAAGTGCGCAGCGTAGGCGCGATCCAGTCGGACGATGTCAACGCTGAGCGCTACACGACCGTCTGGACCGGCTACGGCGCAACGCTGCACGTAGGCAGCTAGAGCCGGCCATTCGGGCCCGAGCGTGGCAACGTCCGGCAAAGCCAAAGGCGCACAGCGCGCAACGTCCAGCCGCACGGCATACGCGGATGCTGCTGCTGGGAGTGTCAGGGCGGCGATAGCGAACGCAGCTGCCGGGCGCATGTCTCAATCCCTCGTCCAGAATGTGACCTTGGGCCAGTCAGTGCCGGACCAGGGATCCCGCACCGTTTTCTCGCCCCGGCTGCGCGCGCCCAGCCACGAGCTCGAGGCCCCAGAGGCCGACGGCGGGAACGCACCAGAGGAGCGCGCCATCGCCCCGCCGCCCATATCGAAGCCACCGGAGGCGTGCGGCGGCCCCGGCATGACCATCACGACGTGACCGTGGCCGCTTGGCACGGCTAGCCCGCCCAGGACCACTTTACCCTCGTTGGCCAGCTTGGACGCATCCTCGACTGTCAGCACGCGATGCCAACCGCTACCCTGGCTCGCCATGTACCACATCAATTCGTTGGCGGTGCGATACGGCTCGTCAGGACTCCCAGTCAGCTTCAGCATCACCCAGATTGAGTGGCTGCAATCACGGGGAAAGGCGTCATAGCCGTCCTGGCCAGCTTTTGTAAGCGCGGCCACAGCATCAGCCTGGGACGTGACTGGTTCCGCCATACTCTCGCCTCTCCGGTCCTCATACCAACCCTACACCATTCTCATCCAGCAGCGGAGAAGCAGTCGGCCATAAATGGCGGGTTCGACCCTAGCCGGAGAGGCGTAATGCAACCCTGAACGGCCAGTTGCCGAGGAGTGCACTATTACGACCAGCACGATGAAACGTTGCGAGAATCGAGAGAGGAAGGCGGTAAATATGCGGCTCGCAACGGTCTTGGTCGTCGTGCTTACCACGTCGGCGGCGATGGCCCAGCCCTCGCGCCCAGATCCCGGAGTGACCCCCGGCGCTGTCAATCCTGCCGTTTCCCAGTTCACGATCGCCACCACGATTTGCTCTCCAGGCTGGGCGCATTCGGTTCGGCCGCCACGCAAATACACGAGCTACCTGAAACGCCGGCAGCTGCGCGCGCTGGCCTGGCCGGACCAGAGCATGCGCGACTACGAGGAAGACCACCTGATCCCGTTGGAGCTGGGCGGCGCATCCGCTGATCGCCGAAACCTGTGGCCAGAACCCCGGCATCCGGCAGATGGCTGGACTGCGGAGCAGAAGGATCAGCTGGAGAGCGCATTACACCGAGCGGTCTGCGGGGGCACGCTGTCCCTGAGTGAGGCGCAACGGGCCATCGCACGCGACTGGACGGCCGCCTACACGCGTTTCGTGGGCGAAGGAGCCCGGTAGGAGCCATGTGCGGCCGCTTTGCCTCCCAGCTGGCGCCGGAGCTGCTGCGACGAGCTTTTGCCGCGATGGGCGACATTCCGAACACCCCGCCATCCTGGAACGTGGCGCCAACGCAGGCCGCATTAGTGGTGCGCCGGCATCCTGAGACGGGGGAGCGACGGCTGGATGCCCTGCGCTGGGGGCTGGTGCCGCACTTCACCAAAGACCTGAAGGCCTGCAAGCGGCCGATCAATGCGCGATCTGAGACCATCGCCAGCTCGGGCATGTTCCGCAGCGCACTGGCCAGCCGACGCTGCCTGGTGCCGGCCGACGCCTTTTACGAATGGAAGACGGTGCATGACGGCAAGCAGCCATATGCCATCGCCCGCACCGATGGCGCGCCTTTGGCTTTTGCCGGTCTGTGGGAGAGCTGGCGCGACCCAGCCGGCGAGGTGCTGCGATCCTTCACCATCGCGACCACGGCCGCCAATGCCGACATGGCCCAGCTGCACGAGCGTATGCCGGTGATCCTGGAGCCGGCAGCCTGGCCGCTGTGGCTGGGCGAGGAGGCCGGCGATCACACGGCATTGCTGCGGCCTGCTGCCGTCGGCATTGTGCGGCTGTGGCCTGTCTCCCAGGCGGTCAACAGCGTGCGCAATAACGGGCCCGAGTTGCTGACGCCAATGGTGGACCCTGCACCACGAACATTAGTCGAGGCCCTGGAGGACTTGGACCCAGCTTGATCACGGAATCTATGGAGAGCTTAACTGCGCAATAGCAAGCTCGACGAACCTGCCAGCCTTCCCTCTCGTTCTTGCTGTGTTCCTATGCTTGGTTCCAGCCCGGCGCTGCAGGGGAATGGGCATGAGCGACGATGACAAGCTTGGCCTTTGTCCTGCCAGCACCGAGGAAGTCCAGGAAAGCTCCTACCGCTATCAGGGTGGACCACGGTCGCATACTCACCGCCGGGGACCTAGAGTCGCGCTTCAGATCACGGCGTCCGGGACGACCTCCGCCACCAGGCAGCCGGGGGACAGCTTCCCCCGGCTTTCACCTCAGTCCGGCGCTTGCGTGACGGGCGGGACGACATACTGGCCGTCGAGCACGACCTGTTCCGGCCAGTAGAGGCGCAGCGTAAGATTGAACGCGGCGCCGCTTGGCGTCGGCAGCCAGTTGCTCGTGCTGGACGACGGAGCATTCGGCTGCAGGGTGATGTCCAGCGAACCGTCGGCGTTCAGCTGCAGCCCGGTTTCGCTGCCCACGTCGTAGCGGTTGATCGGATTGGGCACGAAGAAGCCGTTCTGGTCGTAGAGGGTCAGCGACCAGAAGCCACGCGCCGGTGGGATCTGCGCGGCCGAGAAGTGGATGGTGTAGCTGTTCGACCCGTTGAGCGCCGCGCCGCCACCGTCGAGGGAGGTGGAGGCGTAGACGGCGTCGGCCGGCTCGTTGGCGCCGAACCCGAAAAGCGCGATGCCGGCGCGGAGCGCGTAGTTCTTGCCGTAGCTTCCCGTCTGCAGGTTGTAGGACCAGTGGTTTGTGATCGTGGCTGTGCTGGTGAGTGCGGCCATCATCTCGGTCAGCGCGGTTTGGACCAGGGTGGGGGTGAGCAGGTCGGCGTTCGGCAGGACGCTTGTCCGATACCGCGAGGCGAGCGCCTGCTCGGAGGTGGGCGGCGTATTTCGGTAAAGGAACGGCGCGTTGAATGTGAAGAACTCGGGCAGGTCGAAACCCTTGGCTGCCGTTACGGGCCGCGCCACGAAGTCGGCGTTCGGCGACTTAACCGGCACGTGGGACGGCGGCCTGTATGGCGTGCCGAACTTGTCCAGCGGCGTCAGCGTGTAGAGCCTGGTGAGTGCAACGGCGGCGCTGAGGTCGGAGGGGCCGCGCACCAGCGTCCTGCCGAGCGCCCAGACCGCGTCGGTCGGCGCCTGGATCACCCCTGACAGGCCCGGCGGCAGCACGCCCGACCAGTTCGGCCCGACGATCGCATAGTCGCCGGCGACGGCCCCGGTCGTGCGCGTGCCGATGGAGGCGAACTCGTTGGTGTAGGCGTCGTAGATAGGGATCAGGTAGTAGCGCCCGGTCGTGTCGGGCACGTGGAGCACGATCGGTTGCCGACCGAGGTCCAGCCAGCCGCTTGTGTAGATGGTGTCGGCGTTTGGCCGGATGACCGTGCCCGGTCCTGCGGGTGTAAGGGCGTCGCCGTAGGCGAACTGGTTGATCGGCGCCTGGCTCGGCGAGGCGGAGTTGTTGGATGTCGCAGTGGCGATGGCCCTGGTCGCCTCGAATACCGTCGATGCGTAGTCAAAGATGTAGGCGTTGACGACTTCGCGGCTGGTTGGCTTGGGTGGCGCCTCGGCGGCGACGGCAACGCCGGCCGAGGATAGCAACGCCGCCATCGTGGCGGCCTTAAGTGACTTCATAATTCCTCCTCCCTGAAGGGGGCGCACGGTTGAGGATCCGGCTGCCCGAACCGCGGCTGTATAGATGCGGCGCGAGGCGACCGGAACCTGTAGCCGCCGCGACGCGCCCATCGTCGAAATCAAATCTGCGGCAAGCAGCCTGACCAATCGAACGATGACTGCCTCCGTGAGGAGGGTATCCGGCATCAGGCGTCGCCTGTGGTCCGGGCGGCGTCGACCATTCCGAGCGCGCCTGCCGCGGAGGCCAGCAGCACGTCCGCCGCTGGGCCGGGCCTTCCAGACATCCGGCCCAGGTGCCGCGGTCGAGGACGATCGGTCGCCGGTCCTGGCCAGGCGCTGCGTCTGGACTGGCCTCCGTGTCGCCCGGCCCACGCCCGACCAGGCCTGCGAAGCGATCTAGTCCTTGACCAGGCGGCTGAGGGCGCCAGCCCCGACCGGAGCAACGTAGCGGCCAGAGCCCGTCGCGGGCTTCAGGTTCGGCATCGTCTCGGGGTGGCGGAACCCAAGTCCTTAGGGGGCAAGTTCGTCGACATAGCCGCTGTGGGGCACGCGATTGCCGAAATAGTGCGCATGCCTCCTCACCAACGCCCGAAGCCCGTCCCTCCCACCCGCACCTCGTGTGTGGGACGCTGGCCCTTGTTCTCTTTACGTTCCTATGCTTGGTTCCAGCCCGACTTCGGATGGGGGAACGGGTATGAGCGATGACGACAAGCTCGGGTTGAAGCCTGCGAGCGCGCTCGAGCTGCAGGAGAGCCTGTCCTTCGCCCTGCGCTACGCCGGGCGCAAGCGCGTCCACCACGCCGACGACGCGATGGCCCGGATCACCGCCGAACGCCTGGTTCAGCACCTCGAACGGTCCGGCTACGTCCTCATGAAACGCCCCGAGAAGGCCGCACCGAGCACCAGCGGCCACGGCCACCCAAACGCTGCCAGCTGAGCGGTGCCCGCCTACACCGAGCTGCAGGTCTGCTCGAATTACTCGTTCCTCCGCGGCGCCTCCCGCATTGAGGAGCTGATGCTGCAGGCCAAGGCGCTCGGCTACGACGCCCTGGCGATCACCGATCGCAACAGCCTGGCCGGCATCGCTCGCGCCCACGCCAGGGCGGCAGAGGTAGGGATCCGCCTAATTGTCGGCTGCCGCATCGACCTGACCAACGGCCTGCCCGTGCTCGCCTACTCCATCGACCGCGCCGGCTACGCCCGCCTGTGCCGCCTACTCACCCTGGGCAAGAGCCGCGGCGGCAAAGGCACATTCGACCTGAGTTGGGCGGACCTGGCGGAGGCGGGCGATGGGCTTTTGCTGATCATGTTGCCCGATCAGCCGGACGACGGTCTGCAACAGGAGCTGCGCCGCATGCGCTCCGCGTTCCCAGGGCGGTGCCACCTTGCCCTGACGCTGCGCCGGCGGCCGGGCGATGCCGTCCGCCTGCACGGGCTGGCAGCCATGGCGCAGGCGGCCCGGGTGCCGACCGTGGTCGTGGGCGACGTGCTCTACCACGCCCCCCAGCGGCGCATCCTGCAGGACGTGATCACCTGCATTCGAGAGGGCTGCACCATCGACGATGCCGGCTATCGCCGCGAGCGCTTCGCCGATCGTCACCTGAAGGCGCTGGAGGTTATGGCCCGGTTGTATGAGGCCTACCCAGAGGCGGTCGCCCGTTCCGGGGAGATCGCAGCCCGCTGCACCTTCAGCCTGGCCGAACTCAGCTACCAATATCCCGACGAACTCGAGCGCGACGACGAGACACCGCAGCAAGGGCTGGAACGGCTCGTGCTTGAGAGCCTGACTCTCCGCTACCCGGACGGCCCGACGCCCGAGGTTGAGAAACAGCTGGCGCACGAGCTGCGGCTGATCGCCGCGCTGGAGTATGCGCCCTACTTCCTGACCGTGCACAGCATCGTCCGTTACGCGCGCAGCAAGGGCATCCTGTGTCAGGGCCGCGGATCGGCCGCCAACTCCGCCGTCTGCTACGTGCTCGGCGTCACCGCCATCGACCCCGTCCGCTCCGGTCTGCTGTTCGAGCGCTTCATCAGCCAGGAGCGCAAGGAACCGCCCGACATCGACGTGGACTTCGAAAGCGAGCGGCGCGAGGAGGTGATCCAGTGGGTGTTCGAGCGCTACGGCCGGGACCGGGCCGCGCTGTGCGCCACCGTGATGTGCTTCGGCCCGCGCGGCGCCATCCGCGACGTGGGCAAGGTGCTCGGCCTGACCGAGGATGTCACCGGCGCGCTCGCCTCCCAGGTCTGGGGCTGGTCGAAGGAGGGCGTCGAGAGCGAGCACGCGGCCGAGTTGAACCTGAACCTCGATGACCGCCGCCTGAGGCTGGCTATCGAGCTCGCCCGCGAGCTGATCGGCTTTCCGCGCCAGCTCGGCACCCACCCCGGCGGCTTCGTGCTGACGCGCGACCGCCTGGACGAGCTCGTGCCAGTCGAGCCCGCCGCGATGGCGGGGCGGCAGGTCATCGAGTGGGACAAGGACGACATCGACACGCTCAAATTCATGAAGGTCGACGTGCTCGGCCTGGGGATGCTCGGCTGCATGCGGCGGGCGTTCGAGCTGCTGCAGGAGCACCGCGGCATCGCGATGGACATCGCCACCATCCCGCCCGAGGACCCGAAGACCTACGCGATGATCCGCCGCGCGGACACGCTCGGCACGTTCCAGATTGAGAGCCGGGCGCAGATGAGCATGCTGCCGCGGCTCAAGCCGACCACGTTCTACGACCTCGTCGTGCAGGTCGCCATCGTCCGCCCTGGCCCGATCCAGGGCGACATGGTGCATCCCTACCTGCGGCGCCGCGAAGGGTTGGAACCCGTGCACTATCCGAAACCGGAGCTGGAGCGCGTGCTGGGCAAGACGCTCGGCGTTCCGCTGTTCCAGGAGCAGGCCATGCAGGTCGCCATTCAATGCGCCGGGTTTACCCCGGGCGAGGCCGACCAGCTGCGGCGAAGCATGGCGACGTTCAAGTTTACCGGCGGCGTGTCGCACTTCAAGGACAAGCTGATCGGCGGCATGGTCGAGAAAGGCTACGAGCGCGCCTTTGCCGAGCGCACCTTTAGCCAGCTCGAGGGTTTTGGTTCTTACGGCTTCCCGGAAAGCCACGCGGCCTCGTTCGCCCTGGTGGCATACGCGTCCGCTTGGATCAAGTGCCACCATCCCGACGTGTTCTGCTGCGCGCTGCTGAATGCGCAGCCGATGGGGTTCTACGCGCCTGCGCAGATCGTGCGGGATGCCCGCGAGCACCGGGTGCTGGTGCGGCCTGTGTGCGTCAACGAGAGTTCCTGGGATTGCACGCTGGAGCGGCGCGGCGACGGCGGCCCGGGCCGCGCGGTGCGGCTCGGCCTGCGCATGGTCAAAGGGCTGGCCGACGAGCCGGGCGAGCGCCTGATTGCCCGCCGTGGTGACACGCCATATTCCACCGTCGAGGAGCTCCTGCGGCGCGCCGGCGTGCCGGCTCCTATGCTAGAACGCCTGGCTGAAGCGGACGCATTCCAGGCCCTCGGGCTGGACCGCAGGCAGGCGCTGTGGGCGGTGCGCGGGCTTGCCGACACGGTGTTGCCTTTGTTCGCCGTCGCGGACGGTGACGGGCCGCCGCTGCCGGAGCAGGTTGAGCCGGACGTGACGCTGGTGCCGATGCGTGAGGGACGCGAGGTGGTCGAGGATTACCGCAGCGTCGGGTTGACCCTGGGGCGGCACCCGATCGCATTCCTGCGGGCCGATTTGCGCAAGCGCGGCTTGGTCACCTGCGCCGACCTGCTCACCATCCGTGACGGCCGCAAGGTGGTGGTGCCCGGCATCGTGCTGGTACGCCAGAAGCCAGGCTCAGCCAAGGGCGTGATGTTCATCACCATCGAGGATGAGACCGGTGTGGCCAACCTGATCCTCTGGAAGGACCGCTTCGAAAAGCAGCGGCGGCTGGTGCTGTCGGCCGGGATGATCGCCTGCCACGGACGCGTGCAGCGGGAGGGCGAGATGATCCACGTCGTCACCGACCACCTCGAGGATCTATCGCACCTGCTGCGCAGCGTGGGCGAACGCGACGAGCCGTTCCCCATCCAACACGGGCGCGGCGACGGCGCGACGCATCCGGCGGGGCGCGATCCGCGAACCGGACCGGGTGCCGCGCTGGACGGGGCGCCGGTGCGCGACATCTATATCCCGGACTTGCGGCTCGGGTCTGGGATCAAAGTGCCGACACGGGATTTCAGGTGATGACGGTAATGTCGGCTTTGCGCCTCAAGTCGGTCGCTTACGTTGTAATCGGCGTCGCCCGAAAGCAGGCGTCCGTAGTGGTGCCGCGATGACCGGGATGGGTGGCTAGCGGACTGTCTGCTTTGCGGCCGCCGGGCTAAATAGCAGACCTTCACCTCTTGTCTGGGTCTGGCCGAAAGCGGATGGGCCGCTTTTCGGCGAGTCGCATCAAATCGGACGATTGTTCCTCTCGCGTGACCCATGCACCTGGGCAATGAAGGACCGTAGTGCCGGCATAACGCGCTCAGGCATCTCGGCGTGAGGGTAATGTCCGGCGCCGTTAATGATTAGGCACTCAGCATGAAGCTCACTAGCAAGCCAGCGCGCTTCCGCGGCAGCGTCCGGGAAGTCGGGATCGTTTGTGCCCATCACGACGAGGGCGGGGACACGGCTTTGGGACAAAATGACCGCGGTATCGGCCTTTGACAGTTCAAGCATCGCCTGAAGCGCCACCATTCGTCCTGCTTCGTTTAGGTTTTTCACGATTGCAGCTTTGACCTGAGCATGATCTGCGGGCTTGCGGGTTGTGAACAGACTGTCCCAGTAGGTGGTCCAGAACCAAACCCGCCACGGTCCCGCAAAGCCAAACTTCAGCACAAGTTTCTGCAATCGGGACGGTTTCAGGTCGCGCACGATGGGACCCAACAGCACCACACCGCTCACGCGCGCCGGGTCATCATTTGCCGCCCACAGCGCCGATCCGGCAGCGAATGAATTGCCCAGGATAATCGCTGGGCCTGCATTGAGATGGTCGAGCAGGGCCAATGCATCGCGGCCCATCGCGTGCGCGGAATAGTCATTCCACTGCGCCGATGTTTGACCGGCGCCACGCACATCCATCGTAACGACCCGATACCCTGCTTGCAGCAACCCTGGGCGCAACAGCCGATACTCGGATCGCAGATCGCCCATGCCTGGAATTGCGAGGATGAGCGGGCCGTTGCCGCCGGTGTCATCATAAGCGATTTGACCGCCATCGACGGCCAGGAAATAGGTCTCAGAGGCTGTTGAGACAAAGGAGGCATGTTGGGGATCGATTTTGTTGGTGAGAAGGGCGGGTTCCGCGGACAAGATGATCTCCAGAGATGAATGACCATCCACAATATGGACTGCGACCTCCCTGAACATAATTGTCAAAAGGCGTTCTCGCGTTGTACGTTAACGTATGAACACGTCCAGCCTCGACTGGGCGCTCTGGCGCTCGTTTCTGGCCATCCTGCGGGAGGGCAGCTTATCAGGCGCCGCGAGGGCGCTCGATGTGGCGCACCCCACAATCCGCCGCCATCTCGACGAACTTGAGGCGCGGGTGGGGTCCCCGCTATTCGTGCGTTCGCAAGCTGGATTGGTTGCCACGGAACGAGCGCTGAGCTTGCGGGAAGCGGCACTCACAATGGAGGCCGCGGCTGCACAGCTGGTGCGCATTGCTTCGGCTGACGCAGGCGCGGTTGCCGGCACTGTTCGCATCACCGCGAGCGAAATCATCGGTGTAGAGGTTCTGCCGCCGATCCTGTCCGGCTTGAAAGCGTTGCATCCGGGATTGTCGTTTGAGATCGCTCTGACCAACAGCATTGAGAACGTGCTGCGCCACGATGCCGACATTGCTGTACGAATGGTGCGGCCGGCACAGGACGGTCTGCTGGCGCGCAAGGTCGCAGTGATTCCGATCGGGCTCTACGCGCATGAAACCTGGATCGCACGGCAGGGCGAGCCCGCGAGTCTCATGGAGGTGATCGCGTCCGGCAGCCTGATTGGCTACGACCGTGAGCCTGCGTTCATTCAGGGGCTTGCGGCCGTCGGCTTGCCGGCCACACGAACTGATTTCGGCTTCCGCTCCGATAGTGACCTTGCGCAGGTTGCGGCGTTGCGCGCCGGACTTGGCGTGGGCATTTGTCAAAAGCCGCTCGCCGTGCGCGATCCAAAACTTCGCGAGGTGCTTCCAGCCATTACCTTTGGCCTTGACGCCTGGCTGGTGACGCATCCCAACCTTCGGAGCGTCAGCCGCATACGCACGACATTGGATGAGTTAGCGCGTGGTTTGTGCGGCTACGTCGACGAGCCGAGGTAGCTTGTAATTTTGCGCCATTGCCGGCGTCTACTGTGGGGCACCGCAAAATCACCTGCAAGTCCGACTTTGGCCCAAAGAGCCCAGATCCGCCGCAAGCAAATGTCCGCTTCCGAGATTGGCCGACATGTTGGTAAGCGTCCGGGTTCGACACGCTGACGCCGGCGCGGGGTCTGTGATTGCGGTTAGCTCCAAGTGCGACGACTTGAGCCACGCAGGCTTGTGGTCATGAACACAGCGGCAGCCGGATAATTAGCGGTCTGTCTCCGTCAAGCCTTTCAACCTCGAATGTGACAGAATGGACCTCGCTGGAGGTCGGCTGAACATTGAGAGATGTTCGTTCCGCAATGGCCGCTAGCGTCGGACTCGGCTCTATACTCCACGGGATCTCTAGCCGGGTGGCCAAGATGCGGCCAAGCCCAGCTAATCTCTGCAGATTGCGCCGTCGTTCGGGAGGCCACTGCACCGGAGGTGCTGCTCCAGGCGATCTGAACATCATTGGTTGCCGCGGATCATCGCTATCAACGCAAACGTCGATAGACATTCCACTCGGCAAGTATGGTGGTCGAAATTCCCATGTCGTCGGGGCGAATACCGCGCCGTCCCCGGTTGTGCGCCACGCGATCCCGAATGGGCTAGTACCGGCAGTGCGCCATTGTGATCTCTCGTAGAGGCGAGTGCGAGCAATTACATCGCTTTGGATCTCGCCAACATTGCTAACCCATAACCCACTGCCTTGATCCAAGCCTCGATCTCGGCCGCCATTTCCAGCATTCGCGCTACCGGCGTTCCCTTCTCGCACAACTCGGCCGCAGCATTCGCGGCCGCGCGTCGCGATGCCAGGCCCGATTCCTCGCGGCGGCGATGGTGGTCCATCTCGCGGGTTTTCTCGCGGAGTGCCCCGTCCTCCTCTCGGTTCCGCTCACGCCACGCAACGTCCTGCTCTCTGTTCGGGCGATGGCGGCATCTGCGGGCTCCTTGTTAATCAAATGCCGCCAGCGTTGCTCGGCCTGCCCGCCAAAGGCAAGCGGCGGGAGCCATCAAGAAAGGTCATCGGGCGGGCCTTGGCGATACGTACGGGCGGGTGTGTGAGCAGGCCGGGGTGTGTGCCCCGGCCGTCCGTAATCCCGCAGGCGCGTGTCGGTAGCCGTGTACAATCTCGCACGGCTACATGTCACTCGCCAACGAAAGTGAGCAGCGCAAACGCAATCACAAAAATGTAATCTTTCGTTTACGCATCCAGTCTCGGTGCTGGCAGGTATGGCATGGAGGCGACAAGCCAGCCGAGCGCCATTTTCAGAAAGGTCGCAACCGCGTGACAACTCTAATCTTAGAAGATTCCATCGAAGCGGCCGCGCGTCAGTCTGCCATTTTGGGCGATGTAAATGTTACCCTAGACCTGCTTCTGCTTCGAGAGAGCTTGCAGCGCCGACGTTTGTCCGAGTCCGTCCCAGCCGACAATCAAATTGCCTTTACGGCTGACTAGGAAAGCCGGTCAGTGAACGCCGCCGCCTGAACAAAGGGCCGGGGCGCAAACCCCGGCCCTACAATTCTACTCTTGCAAAGAAGCTGGACGAGACACCACCGATCCCGTGCAGAGAACTGTTTACACCCCGGCGCCGCGCAACGCTTCGATCGCCGCATGGCTGGCGCTGCCGAGGCAGTTGCCGAGAAAGCTCAGCTGTGAGTCAGCACCCAAGTGAGACCCCCTCTATATGCGACTTAAGCTTCTATGATCGTTTGCTGAAATCTGTTCGGGGTGGGGTCCCGATATGTGCCGATCGGAACCCCACCCATCCGGCCCATAAGATTGGATTATCAATGGGTAAGCTGGAGTTTCGACAGGGGTCCCACTTCGGTGCTGATCCACACTCGCTCAAAACCGGCCGGTCCGCTTCGGCCAATTCTCGACGGTGACGGTCTTCCTGCGAGCGCCGCCTCTGTGGTGAGCGGATCCCTCTCGCCACCGGGCGTTCGCCGCTCGCCCGGGATCAGGCGTCTTCAGCAAGAGGAAGCGCCAGTCACGATCTATTCATTCGGTAGTTCTTGGTACAGAGTGGTGTGGCGCGTGGCCGCACCGCCCTGGTCAGAACACGGCATGGTCCCCCCGCTCCGCCGCTGCGTCGCCATCCACGAGCTTCTTGTAGAACTCGAACAGGGTCTCGGTCCCGACCGAGGGGGTGGCGGCAGCGTCGTAGCGTCCCGTCTCGGGGTTCAGCACCAGCATCGACTCCGTGGCGTAGTAGCGGCCGATGCGTGCTAGTTCGGCCTTCTCCGAGAGAGACGGCGCGAGGAGGGCGGCGGCGTTCAGCGTGGAGATGACGCTGTCGAGTAGCGCCAACGGCACGCGGCGGAAGCGGGGCTTGCGGCCCAGCAAGGCAAACAGGGCCTCGCCTTGCTGGCGCGGCGTGATCGCCTCGCCGGGGCCGCCGATCGGCAGCACACGGTTCCAGCGGCGATCGTCCTCGAGGCAGTCGGCGAGGTAATTGGCCAGATCGTCATCGCTGATCGGCTTGCAGGCCGTCAGCGCACCGTCACCGAAGACTAGAAATGACTTGCCACGTTTTACCCGCTCGACCTGTCCGGACAGCGACTTGAAGAAGGCGGTCGGCCGAACGATCGAGAACATGAGATCGGATTCGATCAGTGCCGCCTCGAACGCCAGCTTGGCATGCTGAAACCCGAGCAAGGGCTTCTGCACGCAGATCGCCGAGAGAAGGACGAAGTGGCCCACGCCTAGGCGGCTCGCCGCCGCGAGCACATTGACATGGGCCTGATGATCGATAGCCCACGCGTCCCGGGCCGCGCCGGTGCGCGAGGCCATGCAGGACACCACGGCGTCGAACCGTTCGCCGCGAAATCCGTCGCGTGCGATGCTGACCGGATTGCGCACGTCAACAAGACGGGTCTCGAGGCCATCGACGGCCAGCGCGCCGCCCAGGCCGGTGCGGGCAAAGCATACGACGTCATGCCCGCGCCGCATCAGCGTGGCCAGCGTCGCGCGACCGATGGTGCCTGTGGCACCAAGGAGACAGACTCGGATCGAGGTGCGAGGGCGAGCGGCGATCATGTCGTCCTGGTTCAAGGATGCTCCCCGCCGATCGATATCTCCCAACGTACGTCGGAAGCCAGCCTTCCAGAACCATGGAATCACCAATAGGGTGATACGAAGGACTGTCCGCTTCGGTATGTCTCTCGCCCGGAAGCGGACAGTCCGCTTCCGGCCAAAGCAGCCATTACGGGCATCCTCCAACCGCCTGCGCCCGTCCAATTACCCGCGCCACCGTCGTATGCGTCCAAGCGCACCCACGGCGTGGTGTCGGAACACCGAGCGCTGTCAGCTCACGCGCCATACCAACAAGCGTCATGACCCCGTTCTGCCTCAGCCTCTCGATCTCAATCCGAACCCGACGCGCCGTGCGATCCGCCTCCTCTGCCCGGACAGAAGCCGCAGTAGCCGCACAGGGCGCCGCTGACGGCCGATACCCCCGATCCCCGCCCAGCACCGCACCGCACCGCGAGCCTTCGCTGCCGCCAACGCCGCTCGTGTGCGCTCGCTGATCAGCTCGCGCTCCTTCTGCGCCATCGCAGCATAGATCCGCATCATCAGGTCGTCGGCCCCCGGCATGTCCGCGGCCCGGACCGAGTAACCGTCCTCGAGCAGCTGCGACAGCGTGTGAGCGCGGCGCGTGATGCGGTCGAGGCGGGCCGCGACCAGCATCGCTCCAAGCTGTCGGCATCGCGCCAGTGCCGCCTGGAACCCCGGTCGGCGGTCATCCTTGCCGCTGGCGATGTCGGAGAACTCCTCGATCAGCGTCCAGCCCTGCGCGGCCACGAAGGCCCGGACAGAAGCTTGCTGCGCCTCCATCCCAAGCCCGCTCTGACCCTGCTCGGCCGTCGACACGCGGTAGAGCGCCACCGCGTATCGCGTCGGTTGCGGCCGGGCGGCCATCAGCCTGCCTCGCCCAGGCGATAGATACTGTAGCTGCCTTTGGCGCCGGCGCTGCCTGGTCCATTCTTATGAACGCGGTCCAGCACCTCGACGGTGTGACCCTTCTTTTTCAAGCCTGCAAAGAACCCTCGGACGGTGTGCTGAGCCCAACCGGTCGCTTCCACTACGTTGGCGATGGTCGCGCTCTCAGGGCGGCGCAGGAGGGTGAGCACGGCGTCTTGCTTGGTGCCCTGCCGCGGCGCACAGGCTGTTCTTGGCTTCCGAGGTGCCGGTTTCAGGTTAACGGCTCGAAGAGCGGCAACGGCGTCTACTAGCGGCTCGCGTTCGGTTGATGAATCCCAGCGGTCCAGCAGGACGGTCGCGGCCTCTTGCAACGAGGGCGGGTGTCGCGGGCAGGGAGGCGACGGGCGCGTCTCCGTCGGCAAGCCGTCCGCCGCTGTCCCCGCCTCCGCCAATGATGCTGGTGCCACGCCCGATGCAGAAGCCGGGTCCTCGCTGACCTCACTGATGGCTTGGCGTCCGGCGTCGGTGATGCTGAGCCAGATGACCTCGCCGTCGAGCTTCCAGCCGGCGCTAGTGTCAGACTCATCGGTTCGGGCAACCAGGCCGGCATTCAGCAAGGCGTGTGCGATCGATACTCGAGGTCCTGGCGGAAGGCGCTCAGGCGGTACCACCAATCGATCTATGCGCTGATCGGCTTGCTGCAAAATTGAGGACTGCGTGTCAGAGAGGGTCATGGTTGCGCTCCTGGCCGGGCGCCCAACCACTGGGCGCTGCTACCAGGACAAGTCCCGGATGGCCGGGACTGCGCGATGCGCGTGAGGAGCTAATGCTCTGTCAGCGGGGTAAGCCAAGCTTAGTCTTGTGGCTGGTGTCGATGCATGTGTTGATTTGGCCGGGTCTGGCCCGAAAGCGGAAGGTCCGGTGCGGAGCGCTGGCTGCGAAAAGCGAAAGTTCAGCCATCAACGATGTAGGTGGCACCCTCGCTTTACGAGCGCTCAGGCCAGCTCTCGACTGAGATACTTCAACCGAATCTCCACGTTAATGACCGCAATTATCCCCAACCATATATGGGCGCGAACCCACTCGAACGATGGCGGCATGCCGCCGGTGGATCTTTAGCGTACTTTGCTTAGCCATTTAGTTGCAGCGTTGTCATCTGCAATTGCCTATGCTGACTGGTGACAGCATTCCGGAATGACGGAGCCTGTAGATGACAGATGCTACAAGCGTTCGGGCCTCTGACAACACGGCAACGAGGGTCTTTCGGAGACGAGGCGTGCACGTGACCCGATGGCTGGGTCTCGCCGCCCTCGTTTCTGCCGGCCCGGCTACCGGCGCGCCCGCCCCGGTCCATCCCGTCACCACGACTTACGGTACGGAAAGCCTCGTCGACCCGTATCGCTGGATGGAGAACCAGGGTCCGGATTACCTTGCCTGGATACACGCCCAGAACTCAGTCGAGCGGCAGACGCTGACCACGCTGCCCGGTTATGCCGCCTTCGCCAAGCAGGTGACCGCTGCGAGCGACGGCGAGACGAAGATCAGCAGCGTGCAGCCCGTCGGCGAGCGGATCTACTACGAGAAGCAGGCGAGCGGCGACGCGCAGGCGAGCCTCTACAGCCGCGCCCTGGCCGGCGGCCCGGAGCGGCGCCTGGTCGATCCCGTGGCACTCGGAGATGCTGCCACGTCCATCCACGAATACGCGGTCTCGCCGGATAACCGCATGCTCGCGATCTGCCTCGCCAAAGGCGGCTCGGAAGACGCGGTCATGCAGGTCATGGAACTCGCCTCGGGCCGGATGCTGCCCGAGCGGATTGACCGTGCCGCCGCAGCCGGCCCGGTCTGGTCGCAGGATGGCGGCGAGGTGTTCTACACCCGGCTGAAGTCTGTCCACGGCAGGCCAAGCGAGCGTTTCCAGGACGAGACCATCTTCCGCCACCATCCGGGCGACGATGCGGCGCATGACGTGCCGATGTTCACCGCTGCCGGTGCCGGCAGCGCGCTGGGAAGAGCGGCCTATGTCGGCCTCATCCTGCCGCCAGGCTCGGCCACCGCGATCGCTTTCGCCAACAGCGGCGTCTCCAAAGATGCGGAGTGGTTCGCTGTTCCGACAAAGTCGCTGTCCGGCGACAGCCCGCACTGGCGCCGCATCGCCCCGGTCTCCGACAGGCTGGTGCTGTCACTCGACGGCACCGACACCACCCAGCCGGTGATCCGCGGCAACAAGGCCTGGTTCGCCAGCCTCAAGGACGCCGACCGCGGCAAGGTGGTGCGGATCGACCTTGACCACCCAGGGCCCGCAAACGAGACCGTAGTCGTTCCTCAACAGGCGACACGGCTGTCCGGCTTCGCCGGCACCAAGGACGGGCTCATCCTGGCCTACGCCTCTGGCATCGACTACAGGCTGGCGCGCACCGGCTACGCGGGCGGCGCGCTCGCCAGCATCCCGGTGCCATACCAGGTCTCGCTCGACGGCGTCGTTGCGGATCCGCGGCAACCGGCTGCCATCGCCGGGCTCCAGTCATGGGCCCGGCAGGCCACCTACTTCCAGACCACGTCACGCGGTCTGGAGGACTTGCATCTCGCGCCGCCATTTGCGCTCGGTCTGTCGGAGATCGTTACGGACACCATTATTGCGACCGCAGCGGACGGTGTGAGGATCCCGATCTCGGTCACCCATCGCCGCGATCTCAGGCGGGATGGCACCGCGCCGACGCTGGCCGAGGCCTACGGCGCCTACGGCTTCTCCTACGATCCGGTCTTCCATCCTGAGCTGGTGCCGTTCCTGCAGCGTGGCGGCGTCTGGGCGGTCGCCCATGTCCGCGGCGGTGGCGAGTTTGGTGAAAGCTGGCACCTGGCCGGCATGCAGGCCACCAAGCCGAACACCTGGCGTGACTTCATCGCCTCGGTCGAGGCGTTGGAGACAGCCGGCTTCACCTCGCCGAGGACGGTCACGGGCTTTGGCGCCAGCGCCGGCGGGGTGATGATCGGCCGCACGGTCACCGAGCGTCCGGACCTTCTGGCAGGCGCCGTGATGTGGGCGCCGGTGGTTAACACTCTGCGCGTCGAGACGACGGAGACCGGCCCGATGAACACCGCCGAGTATGGCTCCGTCGCAACGCCGGACGGCTACCGCGCCCTGCGCGCGATGGACTCTTACTCTCACGTCGTGGATGGCACTAAGTATCCGGCGGTGCTGATCACTGTTGGACTCAACGACCATCGCGTGCCGTCCTGGATGGGCGCGGAGATGGCTGCCCGGCTGCAGGCCGCGAGCCGAAGCGGCAAACCCATCCTGCTGCGCGTCGATGATCAGGGCGGCCACCACGTCATGGGCGTCTCGAAGGCGGATGCCGACGCCCAGATCACCGACATGCTGGCCTTTGTCCTGATGCAGGCCGGTGATCCCGCCTTTCAGCCGCCCGCAATGCAAACGAGACGGTAGATCTCTCTGCTGACTAACCGGATTGGGCATGAACAGTCCCGACGGCTGTGTCCGCTTCGGAGCACGAGGCCGATGAGGCTCAAGGTCCGAGATGAGGCGCTTAGCCGCCACTCCCCCAGAGAAGGTTGGATCCCGGTTGCTACCGCTGCTCCAGATTGCCTCGATAGATCATTAGGTTAGCCTGCCGTTTGGTGGGTGCCGCACAGGCTTCTGAAGTCATGGAACCAGGGCGGAACCACTTGAGCTTCGAGGCAGGGCAAGACGCTTCCTGCAAAGCGCCCCATCGCTCTCGAATCCAGGTCCCCCAGCCATTCGCCCCGCAAGCCCCTGATTTCACGAGCTGATCGGACGCCCTCACCGGCTGCGGTGGTCTTTGTAGTACCGAGGTGTACGCCAGGGACCCCAAGCCACGCTGGGAGCGCGGCCTTGGGCACGTCCGTCGACCATCTCTACCGCCGGCAATCCGTCTATTGGTGGCAGCGCCGCATCCCCTTTGGTCTCAGGATCGAAGGCCTGTACCGGATCGCCCGCTCCCTGCGGACGGCCGACCCCGGCCTGGCCCGCCGCCGCGCCCGCGCCTGCTCGGCGGCGTTCGATCATGTCATCATGCAATTCATGGCCGAATCGGTTCCCGCCCGTGCGGACCTCGTCCGCGTCCTCGACACCGTCTTCCGGCGCATCCTGGAAGACGGGGAGCGCACCCGCGCCGAGCGCGAGGCCGGGCCGCCGCCCTGGACGCCGGAGCCGCAGACCGACCCGCGCTACGAGGGCGTCGAGCCTGAGAGGTGGGACACCATACCCTATCCGCCTGAGCAATGGACCGAAGAATGGCGAGACGCGGTGGTGACAAACCGCCAGCAGGACGTCCGCCCGATGGTCACGGACGCGCTGTCCGCGAACGACCTGACGTTGACGGACGACACTCCCGAATGGCGACGCCTGTGCCGCATAGCCCTGATCGTCGCCGCCCGTGCGCACGAGATCAACGCGCGACGCGAATGGGGCGACTATCGCGACGGCTGGCCACAGTCGGCCGGTGTGCCGCCCTCGGAGTTGCCAGGCAGCGCGAGCGGCGATGCCACATCGGTGCCAACCGCAGCTCGGTTCATGCAACAGGCGTCTGCCGACGCCATTCTCGATGCAATGCCGATCAGTGAGAGCTTTGCCCTGTTCATACCCACGCAGACGAAATGGAGTGCAGGGTACCGTCAACAGGCTGACCAAGCCTTGCTGCTCTTTATCTCGCTGGTGGGTGACTTACCGGTGAACCGGATCACCGGTGATGTAGCCGAGACCTTTCGGAGTCGACTCAAGGCCATGCCCGCGAAGCACGGAAAGAGCATCTACGCTGGGATGTCGCCGTCACAAGCGAGGATCAGTGCCGATCGACTGCGGGAGGTAATGGAGGTTCCCGGAGGCGTGGTCAAGTTTGGCAAGCACACCCTTCCCCGCGCCCAGGCTGACATGTTGTCCAGACATCTGACAATGAAAACGATTAACAAGCATCTTACGATGTTTACGTCGTGGGCTAGATGGATGGAGGAGAGCGAGACGCGCGGCGCTCTCCTCCATCGCGGCAAGTCACCATTCGCCGGGAAGCGTTTCAGCAAGAAGGAAGCGAAGAAGGAGCAGCGGCTGGCTGGTCGTGGCCGGACGGCATTTCCGCGGGAGTCGCTCGTCACGATGTTCGGCGCCCAGCTCTTCCTCGATCCTCCGGTCATGTCGCCCAGCAATGACGCGGACGTGCAAGTCGAGCAGGCCAAGTTCTGGTCGATCCCGATCGGGCTGTATACCGGCATGCGGCTCGGTGAGATTTCGATGTTATATCCGAGCGACTTTCGTGTGGAGGACGGGATCGCTTACATCCATCTGGTCAGCGATGATTTTCGATCCTTCAAGTCTGAAGCGGGAGATCGGGCAATCCCGCTTCATCCGGATCTTATCCGGTTGGGACTACCCGATTTTGCGAAGCGCATGGCGCAAGTACGGTCCAGGCTCGTGTTCCCTGGTATGAAGTACAAGAAGGGCGTCACGCAGCGAGGTGCAAACATATCGAAGTGGTTTGGTCGTTGGCGGAATGAACTGGGCATTACCAGCCCACGGACGCCGTTTCATGCATTTCGCAATTCGTTTGAGACTGCCTTGAAGAATAAGTTCGTGGGCAGGGATACACTCATCGACCAGATCGTCGGGCACGAGCCGGAGTCAGTCGGTGCTAAACACTATTCCGATGCGCTGCTTATTCCCACGAAGGCTGAAGCCATCAACAAGATCGACTACGAGATCGACCTCTCCCTCATTATCGCCGCACTGAACGGCCGGCGTCTTGCCGCCGAATAGACGCGTTGCCTATATCGCCGCACCCTTGATGGTCGGTTCAGTGCATCACAGTCTCGGATCGACAGGCTCACTTTCGAGCGCGAGTACGCCGAATACGCATTCGTGCACGCGTCGCAGCGGCTCACCTTCGAAGAACCTGTGCAGCGCCTCGAGGCCAAGGGCGAACTCCCGCAGGGCGAGGCCGCGCTTGCCGCTGAGGCCGCGGTCGCGAAGGCGCTCCAGGCTGCTGGGCAGGGTGTATTCCGCGCCGTAGATCATCCGGAGGTATTCGCGCCCGCGCACCTTCAAGGCAGGCTGAACCAGGCCTTTTGGACCGCGCGTGATGTAGGCTGAAGGCTTGATCACCACACCCTCGCCACCGGATTCCGTCAGTTCATCCCACCATTGGGCAGCACTGCGGACAGCTTCCTCATCAGCGAGCTCGACCTCCCGCCACTGAGTCGCCAGCAGCACGCTGGGGTCAGCCGCGCAGATATTCGCAAGCGTGCGCATGTGCCAGGCGTGATCACGATCGTCGCGGACGGCGCCTTCGGTTGCGAGCAGATGGAACGGTGCCAGCTTGAGGTCGTCCAGGGTGCTGACATCCCAGGCATAGCGTCGCCAGACCGTATCGTAGCGGATCGCCGCCTCGTGCCTCTGCCCGAACCGGTCCTGAAGGCCGCCGATGTCCACACCGCGTGCGCGGGCAGCTTCCAGCAGGTCGATGGCTGCGGCGAGACCACCAATCGCGGCCGTGCCGACGGGCGCATACTGCTCGTCGATCAGCGCACGTGCTTTGGCGGACCACGGCATCAGCTCGGCATCCAGGCAGGCCCAGTCGGTCGTGAACTGCGCCCAGAAGCCGGTGGCAGTCATGGCGTCCGCCAATCTGCCCAGGAGTGCCTGTTCCGTGGCCGTGTCGGCGAAGAAGGCGCGACCGGTTCTGGTGTAAATGGCGCCGCGAGCGCCGTCGATGCCGAACTTTGCCAGCGCTGCTTCGGCATCACGGCACACGATCACCACGGCGCGCGAGCCCATGTGCTTTTCCTCCACGACCACGTGGGTCACACCAGCGCGCCGAAAATGGGCCATCGCCTCATTAGGATGCTCGAGCAGGCCGTCTTTGGAGCTGGTCTCCGACGGCGACATGGTCGGAGGTAGATAGATCAGCCAGCGTGGATCGATGCAGAACCGGCTTATCACCTCCAGGCCGGCTGCCGCATTCTCTTCGCGTATAGTGATGGAGGGCATCAGCCGCGTGGTGATGAAGCGCTTGCCGGAGACATCCTCTATGTCAAGCAGGTCATGCGCATCTGTGGCTTCAGTCTTCACAACGAGAGGTCGGACCGAAGCCACGTATTCACGGTGCGCCGCGACCGACACGATGTCGCGTTCGGGATAGCGCAGAGCCGTCAGCGCGCCGCCATAAACGCAGCCGGTGTCGATGCAGAGCGTGCGGTTCAGCCATTCCGGCGTTGACACTGGCGTATGGCCGTACACCACATTCGCCTTGCCACGATAGTCGCGGGCCCATTCGTATCGCACGGGCAAGCCGAATTCGTCGGTCTCCCCAGTGGTCTCGCCGTAAAGGGCGAACCCACGCACGGCGCCTGATCCGCGGCCGTGCATGTTTTCCGGCAATCCTGCATGAGCGACGACGAGTTTTCCGGCGTCCAACCAGTAATGGCTGCGCAGTCCATCGAGGAAGATGCGCGCCCCTGCCACGAACGATCCGCGGTCATCGCCGAGTGCATCGAGTTGGGCGAGCGTTTCCGGCAGGCCGTGAGTCATCTGCACGTCGCGGCCAGACAGCTTGCGCAGCAACTTGTTGTCGTGGTTGCCCTGGACGCACAGCGCCGTGCCGGCCGCGACCATATCCATCACCAGGCGCAGCACGCCGGGGCTGTCCGGCCCCCGATCGACCAGGTCGCCCACAAAGATGGCGCCGCGGCCGTCCGGGTGCCCCCAGGCGGCGCCATCGGCAGCATAGCCCAGGCCTGCCAGCAACTCGGTCAACTCGGCCAGGCACCCATGCACGTCGCCGATGATGTCGAACGGGCCGGCGTCGCCGCGACGGTCGGTGAACAGAGGCTCCCGCACGATTTCCGCGGTGGCCATCGCCTCGGGCGAATTCAGCACGTGGACGCTGCGGAACCCCTCGCGCTGCAGGCCGCGCAGGGAGCGGCGCAGAAGCTGGACATGGTTGCGCACCACGTGGGCGCCGAAATCGCGGTCGGGGCGTGACCGGTTGCGTTCGGTGCAGACCGCCTCGGGGATGTCGAACGCGAAGATGACTGGCAGCGCATGATATTTCCGCGCAAGCTCGACGGCGTGTTTCCGGTCCTCGGCCCGCAGGTTGGTGGCATCCAGCACCGTCAGACGCCGGGCGGCGAGCCGTTTGGTGGCGATGTAGTAGAGCACGTCGAAGGCGTCGGATGTGGCTGACTGATCGCCTTCGTCGTCGGCCACGAAGCCGCGGCAGCTGTCCGACGAGATGATCTCGGTTGGCAAAAAGTGCTTCACCGCGAACGTGGACTTGCCGGAGCCGGACGCGCCCATCATCAGCACCAGCGAGAAGTCAGGGATGGTCAGGCGCATCGGAACACCGCCATCTGGGTCGGCGCGCCATGCGTCTCGTGCTCATCGCCGATGCCCGACAGTTCGAGCGTGTAGCCGAACGACTCCGCGACATGGGCGGTCCAGTTAGCGAAGTCGGCGCGAGTCCATTCGAAGCGGTGGTCACGGTGGCGGAACTGGCCATCTGCCAGCGCCGGGATGGTGGCGTTCCAGTCCCGGTTTGGCGTTGTCAGCACAACAGTCTTTGGGCGGGCGTGGTGGAACACAGTCTGTTCAAACGCCGGCAGACGCTGCGGATCGATGTGTTCGATCACCTCGACGAGGGCGACGGCGTCGAAGCCCGCTAGCCTGCGGTCGCGGTAGGTCAGCGCGGATTGCAGCAAGGTCAGGCGCTCGCGCTGCCGTTCGGTCATGCGATCGACATGCAACCGGTCACGGGCGATCTCCAGCGTCTGCAGCGAGATGTCGGTGCCGACGATCTTCGTCACGCCGGGAATTCGCAGAAGCAGCGCCAGCAGGCGACCCTCGCCGCAGCCGAGGTCCAGCACGGAAGTCGCGCCGGAGAGCCGGATCGTGCTCGCGACGATTTCGTGACGTTGGTCGTGCAGCTTCTTTGGTGTGACCTCCGGCGGATCAGCTGGCTCGGGTTCGGCCCGGCGTAGGTGCCTCGTCCAGTTCCGCCAGCCGAGCCAGTGCTGTCCTTGCCATGCCGGGGGCGCGCTGCAGGTAGCGGCGGGTGATAAATTCGCGGTCGGGGTGGGCGGCGAGCCAGCCCTCGCCGTGCCGGAGCAGTTTTCCGATCTCGTCCTCGGCCAGCCAATAATGCTTCCGGTCATCCAGCACGGGCGCCAGCACATAGAGGTGCGAGAGCAGGTCCTGTAGGCGAACCATCCCCGATAGGGTGACCATCCAGCAGCGCGATGGCCCGTCCTCGCCGAGCGCCTCGGTTGTGACGTCGTAGCCCAGGGGGCGGAATAGCCGGTCGATCACCGCTTGGCCACCGCGGGCCCGCACCGGACCGAAGGTCACGGAGAAGGGAAGCGCCGCTGTCACCAGATCGGGCCGCGTGGTGGTCCGCCCCCCGAGGGCCGAGCCGAGCACCTTGCTGATGGCGACACTCAGGAAGGAGGATGTCACGTAGGGTCGGTCGTTGACGTAGGTCGCCAGTGGCCCAGCGGCGCCCTCGCCATTCCGGCCCCCCATGGGCCGGCGCGCACCAGTGATACGGGATCGAGGTCCAGCATCAGCACGGCCGTGCAGCGATTGGGCGTGGCCTCCGGGTAGAAGACATGCGCGCTTCTGAAGCTGAGGTCGAACGTCTGGAGCCGGTCGGGGTGCTTGGCCAGCAGGTAGCCCAGATCGGTGGCAGGCGTGTTGGTGGTGGTGATCGACAGCAGCATGGGCGCTATCAAGCCGATTGGGCCCGGGTTGGCGAGGGGTTCCCCTGTGATCTCGATTGGGATCGGACCTGCTTCGGATGGCCGGCCTACCAGGATAATCCAGCATGGGACTGTGGGCCCCATCAACGGTCGTGCACATTAAACCGACTGAATGGAAGGCGACTGTAGAACGCCTATCGTTTCATCGTCCGATATGCGCCAAGTCCGGCCATAGCCATCGATGGGGCCATGCCCGGAGGCGACTCTCGTCGCGCTATCGTGGGTGGATGGCTTCAAGCGTGTCAGCCAACCAAGCGCGATCCGCTGCAGAGCAGGGGATATATGGCGCGCCGCAAGATGGCGGGCCCGCGCCGTTGCTGTACCATGCGGCCGGTGCCGCGGCCTGTAACCGCGACACCCGGGAGTTGTCATCATGCGTATCGTTTTCGCCGTCGCTGCCGGACTCGTGCTGGTGATGTTTGCTGCGGTGGCCGGCGCCATCGCGTTCGACAGCCCGGTAGCACCTCCGCCCATGGCAAGTGTATCCAGGCCATTCAAGGACGTTGACTTCTCCGACTTGCCGCCGGTGACGCACTACCTGGCGCGTGACGGTGCACAGCTTGTCTACCGGCGTTATGCCGGCGATCCGGACCGGCAGGTGGTGCTGGTGCACGGTTCGGCCGGCTCGAGCATCAGCATGCATGCATCGGCCAAGGCTCTGGCAACCGCAGGTGCCATGGTGATTGCCTTGGATATTCGCGGCCATGGCGAATCCGGCAAGCTGGGCGATATCGCTTACATCGGCCAGTTGGAGGATGATCTCGAAGACCTACTGACAAATCTCGATCGCAGGCGTCATGCCACCGAAACGACGTTGATCGGCTTCTCCTCCGGCGGCGGCTTTGCGCTGCGGGTGGCGGGCGGCCGGCTGGGGACGCGGTTCAGCCGATTTATCCTGCTTTCGCCATTTTTGCGGCATAATGCGCCCAATTCCCGGTCCGATACGGCCGCCGGCTGGACGTCGGTGGCGGTGCCGCGGATTGTCGGGCTGCAATTGGCGACCAGGCTTGGTATTACCTCGTTCAATGGCTTGCCCGTGCTGGCGTTTGCCGTGGCGGCCGGTAATCCGAACCACCTCACGCCGTCCTACTCCTACAGGCTGCTAACCAACTTTTCGCCGGACGACGACTATATCGGCGACCTACGCCGCGCGCAGGAACCGCTGATGGCAGTTGCCGGCACCAACGACGAAATCTTTCAGACCGATCGGTTGCGGGTGGCGCTGGCCGTCGGCAAGCCGGGTGTGCGGGTCGATCTCGTACCGGGTGTCGGCCATATCGAGCTGACCACAACGCCAACAGGAACCGCCGCGATTGTACAAGCATGGCACAGCAAGTTCTGAGATGAGCGAGTAGTTTGCGGTGCAAAGCCCATTCTTGGGGTTACGCAAAGGCGACGCGAAATCGGCGCCGCAAAGATTAGCATGCGCCGGCTGAATGTCCGCTTGCCGTAGCCGAACACTGCAAAGTCGCCATTCCGCTTTCGGCCAGCTTCAGTAATGTCGCGTTGGCGTCTCCCGGCGGAAGCTGCCCTCGGCGCTGAACGTAAAGTCGCGACGTCGAATGCGGCTTGTCCGTCTCGGAGCGTGTCAGGAGCTAGGAATAATTTTTCAATGCGGGCCACAGCCTGTCAAGCGACGGCTTCACGCCCCGGCACAACGCGATGACCTTGCCGTTCTCGAACGCCATCGCGAAACGTGACCCCGTCGTGCCGAGCGGAATGATCTCCCTGCAGTAGGGCTGCATCGCGGCAAGTTCGTTCTGGATCGACAGCACGTTATTCGGGCTCTGTCCGCGTAGGCCCCACAAGAAATACTGGTTGTGGCCACTCACGGCAGGCGGCAGGCCGTTGCCGTAGATGTCGAGCGCCGCCGCCTCGCCGTAATTGTCGACCTTGATAGCTGTCGATGCGCGCTCGGATGCTGGTATGCGGATCCACGCCGCTTCGACCTGGCCGACGAAATCATGCCAGCCCAGCTGGTCGGCGAATTCCTGCGGCAGAATCGTGCCCCTGAAGCTGCGCTCCTGTTGCTGTGGCGCGAGGCCAAGGCTGTGCATGTAGGCTTCGATCATCGCAGGCGGCAGGATCGGCAGTGCAATCGGTGCGGCGAGCATTGAAAACACCACTGCGACCGTCCCGCCGATGCCCGCTAGGACCCTGCCGCTCGTCCTGCGTGCCAGCGGAGCGAGCGCCACTGCGCCGATGACGAAGAGCGTCGGATAGAGCGGCGAGAGGTAATAGTCCTTGCCATGTCCGACGCGGACGATCACGAAGACGACCACCGCGCCGATCACCAGAAACCTCAGATCCCGCAGTGGTTTGACGATGAAGGGGGCAAGCAGCCCGGCGATCCAGAGAGGTGCTAACGCCGGGTTCATCACACGGACCTGGTTTCCTAGAAACGTTGGGAGCGCGATGTCGGCATTCTTGGCCTTGGCGGCCATGCCGAGTTCAAGAAACGGAAAATCGTGAACGAACTGCCACACGAATGACGGGACGGCGATGACAGCGGCCAGTGCTGCACCGATCCAGAAGGCAGGCCGCCGGAATACCCGGCGCTCGGGCGTCAGAACCAGCCCGACGGTTAACCCGGCCATCCAGAACATCATCGCATACTTAATCTGGAGCGCCAGCCCGGCCACCAGCCCGGCGAATACCAATGCGCGATCGTTCCTGTCGCGATTGGCTTGCACCATGAGGTAGGCCACGGCGGTCCAGGCAAGCGGATCGAACGCCGATGTGTTCAGTGTCGCGACCAGCCCCATCAGCATCGGCGCGATCGCGCAGGCGAGGGCCACCACGCCGCCCGCGATCGCGCCTCCGCCCAGCACACGAACGAAGCGCACACCCAGCCAGACCAGCGCACCAGCTGCCAGAGCCGCCGGCCAGCGCAGCCCCCAAGCGCCAAGCCCAAGCTTGTAGAGAGCAGCCGCCAGCAGTGGCACTGCTGGCGGCTGATCGACGTAGCCGAACGCTGGATGCTGCCCGCACACGATGAAGTAGAGTTCGTCGCGGAACAGGTCGTAGCGTCCATCGAGCGCGAGGTGGATGGCAACGACGATTAACGCGGGGACCAACGCGGCAGCATCGGCCCGAGGCCGGCCTGTGCCTCCCTTGATCAGCAGGTTCTTCACCCCGTCTCCTCGTTGTTTTGGATGCGCCTGAGTTCGGCCGAACATTGTCCTAAGTTGCCACATCCAGCTCGGCAAAGTCCTGCCTGAACCCACACGCCAGGGGAGGAAGCTTCATGTCGGAACGGCTCCCTCGACAAACGCCAGGCCCGGCGCCTCTGATCGCCATTGCGTCACTTCTAAACAATGTCTTGGGCCTACCCCGTCGATCCTGGGCGCAGATCGGATGGGCGCGCAGTTGCCTGCGCGTTCCATCGCACACTGCCCGCGTGCTTGGCGGCCCGCCCGGAAGCCGACATTCCGCTTACGGCCATTTACTGCTGTTCTCCGCGCCGCGCCATCCGCCGCCGCGCCGCGGCGCCTCCCAAGAGTAGCAGCACCCCCGTAACGGCCTGATTGGTGTGGTACGGCAGCATGCGCCAAGTCAGCGCGCACAGCAGCAGCATGGCCACTGACGGTGCCCGGCGGCTCTGCCATGCGAAGACGAAGGCGACCGCCAGCAGGGCGTTGACGATGTCGGATTCAGTTGGGGCGCTCATGGCTGCGCCGCCGGCGCGGGCAGCACGACGTAGGGCGTCGGCTGCACATAGAAGGGCGCGGGCTGAACAAGGACCGGAGCCTGCTGGATGACGACGGAGGGCGCCGCGGGCTGGACGACCTGATCGCCGTGCGAGGCCATGCAAGCGGCATACGTGTTGTCGTAGGTCGCCTGGATGGGACCGGCATAGGCGTTACCCTGGTCGGCGGCGGCACCGGTTCCTCCGATCGTGCCGAGGCCAGCGCCGATCGCTGCACCGCGTCCGCCGCCAACAGCAGCACCCAGGCCGGCTCCGAGAGCGGTGCCGATCACGGCGGTGCCGAGCTGCATGGCGGACGCGCGGTCCACCATGGGTTTGGTCTGGGCATCGGCGGCGAGGGAGCAGACCCGTTGGTCCGCCTGGAAGGCCTCGAAGGTATGCCCCTGGCCGGGCATGACCTGGACCGTCGGCCCGAGAGGCTGTGCGCAGGCGGAGAGAAGCACGCACGTGCCGACAGGCACGGCGAGGGCGCGAGGGGTCATGTCTGGCTCCATGGTGTCGGGGATGAGGCAGCGAGTGCCGAGCGGGCAGCCGCGAGCACGGCGTCGTGCAGGCGGGAGAGGCGGGCGCGGTGGATGCCGAGGCACACGGCCATGCCGACCAGGCTTGGCACGACGACCCACCAGAAGGCCCACTGAGCCAGTGCGGCCAGCAGCAGGTAGTAGAAGCTGTAGAACAGGAAGACCGCGCCGATACCGCCGATGACCAGGAAGCCAGGCGTCAGCAGCCCGCGCAGCACATCCAGCACAACCTCCACCGTGCCTTCGAGAAAGCGACCAGTGCCGCCGAACAGGCTCGTGGTCAGGTCGAGGAGCTCGGTCAGGCGGTTGAGCGCCGCCACGTCCCCCAGCACGAAGTCGTCCAGCGCGTGGTCCCAGACCACGGCGTCGTGCACGACGTGACGGCTCGTGCCGATGTCGCACAGCAGGTGGCCCGTGACGGTTCCGTCGTAGCCGGCCGGCCCGAAGCGCAGCCGCATGGCATGGTTCTCGGCACCCGCACTGCCGAGCCGCACCGAGAACGCCACCTCGCAGCCCTCCAAGGGGTCGAGCCGGGCAAGACCGTAATGGGTGCAGACGTCCTCCATCAGCGGGCCCTCCCATCGTCGCAGCTGTGGGTCGAGCGGTAGTCCCGACTCTCCCAGCTCAGGACAGGATCGTCGTGGTCGAGGCCGGACGGCCGGGCTGGGTTGGCCGCATGTTCGGATGGTGCCTCCACCGCGCGCATGAAGCTGGCAATGACTGGCAGGCTGAACGCCGCCACGATGGCTGCACGCAGTGCCGTCTCGATCCGGCTGGTCATGCTGGTTGCCTTCCTGTCGAGTGGCTCTGACTGATGAAAAAGCACTTGCCGGTAATCGGATACTACATCCCGGAACGGTATCTTTGCAAGCTACTGGCACGATCGGCCTCTGCAACAGCCGGTCAGCCGCCCATGCCCACCATCCGCCGCACGCCGCGCCACGATCTGTTGCGGGAGATCCTCGTCGCGCGTCGCGACGCGATCGGGATGACCCAGCTCGAGCTTGCGACACGGATGCAGCGGCCACAGTCGTTTGTCTCAAAGGTCGAGCATGGCGAGCGCCGGCTGGACGTCATCGAGTTTCTTGAGATCGCCGCGGCGTTGGGCTCCCCGGCGGAGGACATCTTGGCGGAGCTGGCGCGCCGGGAGGCGCCGGTGTTCACCCGCAAGCGGGATGGCCGCAGGAAGCGGCCGACGCCTTCCTGAAATGGCGGTGCCTGCTGGCCGCTGCCGCATCGCGCTCACAGCACGATCAGGTCTGCGAGCAGGGCGAGCATCAGTCGGTCCTGCAAAATGCCGTAACGGTCTGCGAGGCCGATCAGCTCACCCTCGTCCCAGGCCAGGACAGCAGCGGCCCGGGCGCGGTGACCGTCTAATGTGACCGCGCGGTGGGCCGCCACCTGAGCCAGCAACGACGAGCCGGCCGTGTGCAGATCGGCATAGGCCTGCTCCAGCGCCTCCCCGCTCATGGTGCGCGTGTCCGCCCTGCCGAGGCGATCGGCCCGCCGCCTGATGCGACCATAGGCAACGCACGCGGTCAGCAGGTCCGCGTCGGGATGGCCGGGGTGTCCGGATAGCAATGCCGCGCTGCGTTGGAGGGTGCGGGTGGCCGCGGCATAGGCGCGCGCGACGGTGACCCGTCGGCGTGTGCCAGGGCTGGTCTCGGGCATGGTTCGTTCCTTTTTGGTGACCCTTCGGGGCCGCGTGACGCACGCCGGAGCTAACGGGCGGCTGTTGGTCGTCAGTCCGGTGAGGGCTGCCGCAGAAGGCTGCGCGGGCGAAGCAGGGCGGCATCGCGCGCCTGCCGCCGCGCGAGCTCGGCGCGGGCCTCGTCGCCAGCGTAGAAATCGAACCCATCGTCCCCGGATTTGGCGTTGGCGAGCCATGCCAGGTCCTCGCTGGCCATAGCGAACCAGACCGAGGGGTCGTCCCACGGTCCAGGCAGATAGCCGTGCGGCGCCATAGGCTCGGCGCTCAGCCGGACCAGCGACTCAAGGCGAGCGTCGCCGCGCAATTTACCGAAGGCGGCGGTCGGCGGAGGCTGCGTGCCGTGATTATCGAGCGCCACAGCCCTGGCGATCATGCCATCACCAACCAGCGTCACGACGGCGCCGAACAGGTCGGCGATCGCTTGCACACGGTCTGCGGTGCGGCGGGCGACGGTCTGGCCGACCTCTGCTGGAGGACGGCGGAAGCCGGTTCGCGTTGCCAACGCAACCGGATCTCGGACGTCATCGTCCGGCCACGCCAGGCGCGCGATCTTCAGCATGTTGATTCGCGGAATGCCGCGGGTGAAGGCCGGGCAAAAAATGTCCCAGGTCGCCGCACCCCAGCCGATGAGCGCGGCCGGAACATTCTCTGTCCAGATTGTCTGCGCAAGGATGGCCGGCGTGCAGGGGACGAAGCGGGCGGTCCTCTCGTCCGTCAGCGTGGCGAAGCGCCGGGCAGTGGGCGGACAATACGCCACGGCGTTGGCATGCACCTCGATGTCTATGCGCGCCAGCGCCCGTATTTCGGGTGTCGGCAGCGGTGCCGCATCGAAGGCGACAGCGCGCACGTGCGTAAACGTCCGGCCGAAGCCGGAGTCGTTGTCATTAGTCATCAGGATATCCTCGTCAGGTTGGTGCGGCAGCTGCGCTGGCGCGCTGCTCAGGAAGAGATCTCCCTGGGGAAACTCGACCCCCTCTTGCGACTACCCGGTGGAATTCCCACTGCCTGTCATGTCTGCAATTGCGGTCCGCACCACGGCCATGCCGCCGAGTTTACGGACCCAAGCGAGGCCGCCTGCGCCGAGATGCGTTCGGATCAGCGTCGTGGTGAGTCGGACATCCCCTAGCGATGTTATTAGCTCGGAGAATGCCGCGAGCATCGCCGGCCGGCTGCGGTCACGCCGCGTCTGGCACGGCACGCCGATCCGCTCAGCCATGCTCAGGACACCGCCGCGCCGGCTGGCATGCGCCCAGGCTGTGCCGAGCCCTGCCGCTGCCGCCTCATCGCCCGTCGGCATGCGGCCAAGCTGTTTCGCAAGCGGAGCCAGCGCAGCCGCCACCTGCTCTATCGTCGCGCAGCTGCGATCTGGTGCGCGCCGGCGCGGCACGGTAATTCCGGCCGCGTCGCCAACCGCGTTGCGTAACGCCTCGCCCTGGCCAGCCCAAAGACGCGACCGCGCACTTCCGAGAGCGCTATGCCCGGCCCGTCTCAGCTCAGCTTCTGTGGGATAAGCTTCGTGACCGCGCAACCATTGCGCCAGTTCGGCGACCACGCGCTCACGTGTCCAGGCATTCTCGCGGTTCGGATCAGACAGGCCGAGCGCGGCAGTCACACGTTCGCGCATGCCCGGCTGCTTGAGGAGCTCGCGGGCGTGTCCGTAACCCGCCTTCGACAACGCGGTGAAGGTCGGCATCGTGGCGCCGGATGCCATTTCCTCGACGACCTGGCACAACGCATCGAACGTCCACGTGCCCTTGGCGCGGGTTTGCTTGCCGCTGGGTGGATTAAGCGGCAGGGGATCGCATCGAAGCCTAGTCGCGATTTCGTTAATGCGCGCCCCAAGGTGTTTCACATCATGGATGTCGTCCGGTTCGATCAGCACGGGGTCGATTCCGAGCGCGACGTAGCAGGCGCTCTTCGCCTTCCAATCCGCCGCATATTTTGTCTGCCGTGCGCTGGTCGGCGTGGCCTCGCGTCGACAGCGATGCCAAGCACCTCGACCCAGACGCGACTGTCGAGGACGAAATCCGTCGACCGCGCCCGCTCGCCAGCGATAATGACGTGTGTCTCGATGCGCACCTCCGGCAGGGCCAGGCGAAGAGCGTTGTAGACCGGCACCTCAGACCAGGAATCCAGAGGCGTGCCGTCCGCAGCCACCGGGCGGTCCGGCAGTTTGATGTCCGCGTGCTTCTCGACGACCGCTCGCTGGAACGCGCGGAACGTTGCGAAGTGGGCCTTTGCGTAGCTCCTCAAGGCGGATGCCTCGCCGCCGATGGCGGACAGCGCCGTCGTCGAAAGCGTCACGCCGGCTCTCCGGCATGCCTCGGCGTAGGCATCGATCACCCGCTCCTGGGTCCACCAGCCGCCCGTCCGATAGCGGAGATTGCGTTCCACGCCGGCTTCGTCAGCCAGCGCCTGAAGCTCTGCCGCGTTCAGGATCAGACCGAGCCTGTGCAGTCCCGCCGCATGAAGCAGCGCGTGCGTCATCGGCGCGCACGGGTGTAGCACAGCCAGGGCGCGTATGGCGGTGATCTGATTTTTCCGATCTGCCCAGTAACCCTTGGGATACTGCGCGTGGTCCGCCGATCCGGCCGACCACGCAGCAATGCCGCCCCAGTAGGCCAGCGCGAATAGCGGCACAGGGTGGTCCGCGGGGAAGTCCGCCTCGGTCGGCAGCCGGCCCATCCGGGCGGCCTTGTCCCGCAACGCAGCGCTGATATTGCGGCGTCGGTGCAAGGAGAGCTGGGCGTCCTTGCTGTGCAGAACGCCCAGGAAGTCGAGCTGCGCGGGGAACTGGCCCGGCATTGCTGCGATCGCTTCCGCCAGCGCCTCGTCTGCTTCCAGGAAATCGTGCTCCTGCAATGGACCGCTCTGAGTCAGGATGCGGTGCAGGGAAGTTGCAGCTGAGGTGAGGGTATTTGCCGCAGCGCTGGCGGCAACGTTCGCCAAGCGCGTGACCGCGCGGCGTCTTGCTGATGCAGAAAGATGCATGGGATCATCCGAAGTGGACGGCGTCGCCCAGGCAGCGACAGCCATAACGCCATCGCAACGGAGTACGACATTGAAGGATCTAGCCTACCTGGGGAGGAAGACGCTCTCCCTCGATCCAAGGTTCAAAATTCAACCGGTGAATAACTCGAACGGGAAGGCGATGCTCTTCCAGATTAAAAATGGGAACTGTCCGGTTGACGTAGCAGGAAAGGGGAGCGCGATCTTCGGAGACGTCAAGCTAAAACGCGAGATGTTATCGGAAATTGAGCGTCGGCTTGAAATTTGGAGTCCAAAGTTTGAGCTAACCTCGTCGGCTGCTGAGGATATATACGAAATCGTTATATCTTATTTTTCTGCCGAGGGTCTTGCTCATAAGCTTTGAGCACAACACAGAGCTCAGCGGTTTTGCGCTTGAGGATCTCGTGCACGCTCCAAGAGATGCATGACACTGTGTCAATACAAAGATGTATGAACGTTTCTTTTGCTTGACCAATTTGTAACAAGTCTTGCAGCTGTGATTTTCTCTCTGGCGACGGGCTGCTCGGGACTACAACCTTCTTCATTGCATCTGTGATAAAAGCTGTCGAAAAGTCTAAGTTCTTTCTAGGGTGCGCAAATGAATTCCGAATAAATTTGATGATCTTTAGATTTCCCAACACGTCCTTTTCAAATATTCCAAGGGAGTAGCCTATTAGGGCTTTTTGGTAAAACGTGGATAATGGTCCGTTGTCGCCGACTAAGTCCTCCCATGTGTCGTCGTCGGCTAACAACAACTCTCGGATAGCTGCATCTAAGGCAAACTCTACAAAAGAAGCGCCGAGTATGGCTGCTGCTGTCGGACTTCCTTTCATGGCAGAGTTCAGCAGCTCGTACCCTTCATCATCCGTAGGCATGTAGTGCCTTGCGTTGTCTCGCGCCCTGGTGGCCTTGCCTCGATTTCGTGATGCCATTGTGCTATGGAAACGCTATGACCGACTTCATGCCAGACGAGCAGGAGCGCAGAGACGATCTCTTGCGTAGCCTGCTTAAAACTCCGCCGCAGCCGCGCCCGAAGCGGGAGCGCGGCTGCGGGACTTCTAGCCCTTCTTCTTCCATCCCCGAAGTGCCCGAGCCTTTTGCCGAGACGTCTTAGGCTTCGTCAGGGCGCTGATACACAAGCCGCTTGCCTTTACCAGCAGCCAATAAAGTGGCGGCGCGCTGTTTGTCCGACATGTCGCGAGTGTTAGCGCGAAAGTCGAACTCGGCTAGGTAGCGGCTTAGGTGGGCTTCGCTGATGTTGTGGAACGTGCCGTAGATGCCGCGTTTTATCAGGGCGAAGTGAGACTCGACCGTGTTTGTGTGATGAAAACCGTTAGTCTTCACATACTCGCCGGCCGAATGGTTCACGCTGCCGTGCCCAGCAAACTCTTTGCCAGCGCTCGGGTAGATCGCGCTTTCGTCCGTCATTAGGTAGCTCTTGCGGTCCGCACTCTTGACCAAAATGGAACGAAGCGTCTTCGCCGTGACGTTGGCGACGTGAAAGCTGCGGGTCTCCCCGCCGCGCTCTACCAGAGCAACAACCGGCATCTTGCCGACCGGGCCGCGGCCCTCGTGCTTGCGCTTGCTGGCATGCTTGTTTTTCTCTTTGCCACCGATGTAGGTTTCATCGGCTTCCACCACTTTGTTCTCGCCGCCGATTGGGCCGCTAGATAGGCTTGTGGCCGCCTCCCGCAGGCGATGGAACAGAAACCAAGCGGTCTCGTAATTGGTGCCCAGCAAGCGGTGCAGCTCGTGGGCGCTAAAGCCCTTCTTGCTAGATGCCATGAGTTGAGCAGCCAGCACCCACTTGCACAGCGGAATGTGCGAACGCTCCATAACAGTGCCGACCGTGACGCTGAAAGGCTTGCGGCAATCTTTGCAGTTATAGACACCGGGACGTGTGCTCTTGCCCATCAGCTTTGTGATACGCGCGCCCATGACGCCACAACGAGGGCAGTTTGGACCGTGCGGCCAAAGCAGGCTTTCCAGATGCTCGCGAGCGGCGCTCTCATCGTGAAAGATTGCAGCGGTGATATCGAACTTGGCGGCCATCAGTTAGATGTCTCTCGTCTCTGAGAAAACCTACCCCATGAGCCGTGCTACGTCAACCGGATAATTCCCTATTTTTGATTAGCCCTCTCTTTTGCTTGTGGCGTTCCTAAAAAGTATTCGCGATGTCTCTACTGAAAGACGATCATTTCTTATCTTAGCTCTCACCTTTGGCGTTGCAGCAGTTTTCAAGCTGCCATATATCTTCGTCACACCCGCGAGTAAGCGGACAACCATCAAGCAGGAGCAGAACATGGCAAGCTACCATCGACGTCTCGCATCCCAGACTATCGGGCTCACGCTCGCTACGATCGCCGTCGCATCAACCGCGGCCACTTCAAACGTTACTGCAGCGGCATCGAGCATTCAGGTTAGCTCTCACGTTGTTGGCGATCTCGGCCTTACGACAATCAAAGCGAACCGGGGTTCATTGCAGGAGAACAAGATGGACGACGACGAGGGAATAGGACCGCTCATCCACCACCACTACCCTTGAGATCTTCTGCATACAGTAGGCCCGTTGGCCGTCGATGACGCCTAACGGCACTCGCCAGGGTTGTTTCTGCTAGCGGTATAAGTATCATTCTACGTCCCGGTCCTTTGTCCCTTGCGAGGGATGTTGTAGGCCGGAACGGGGGTGTTGATGTCTCTTGCAATTAAAGAAAGGCGCTCGTATTTCCGAAACGTCATGGCATCGGCATTTCTGATTGCCTACTTTGCTTCGATCTCAACTGTTGACGCTAGCCAATCGACATTTCGATCCTACGGCACCGACCAAGGTCTCGCCAGCCTAGGTGGTGCCTGCATGATCCAGGATCGCGCAGGGTATCTCCTTGTCTGCACCGAGCACGGACTATTTTCCTATGATGGCCGACGATTTGCTAACCTCGGTGTTGAGCAGGGCCTTCGAATGGGCGGCGAAGTCTATGATTTGGCAGTGAGTACTGAGGGGCGAGTAGCGATCAGATACGCTGAGGAGTTGTTCGTCTCAGACGGACCTGCGAGCGCGTCCCAAGCGCCAACCTCCCTGCACTTTAGGCCTCTGTTACACCTCGGGATCAGCTTCTACGACGAAAATCCCCACCACGTCGTGCCGTGGCGAGGTGGTTTCGTGCTTCTTGCGGCTGACACTCTTGAGAAGGTCGTGGTGCCTCAAATGGGCGCCGCAACGATTGAGAACCTGAACTATGATCTTGGCGAACAGAAGCTACTGAAAGGCGGTATAGCCGTCTTTTCAGTCCAGGGGCGGCTTTGGGAGACATTCGACCACGGTCGAATTTGTTCGGCGGAGCCTGGAGCTGTCAAGTGCTTCTTGCCCGGAAATGGGCCAAGTGGTGGACCTTGGGTGAGTATTGTGGAAGGTGCCAATGGCGACCTGCTTGCCAGGTCTGCATCCTCGATCGCCGCGTTCGATGCTAGGCGCGAGCAATGGTCTCTCGCGCAACTACCGGACCAGGGCGACCGATACGACAACTTCCAGAGCCGTCTCGGGATATTTCGTACTCCGGACGGCAAGTTGTTTACGCAAACCGATCACGGGCTGGCTTTGCTGACGCCCGCCGGGTGGCAGGTGCTCACGGTTGAGGACGGGGCACCCTCTGGTACTATCGTCGGCTCGATGGTCGACGCGACAGGGCAGTTCTGGTTTCGAGTGCTCGGAGCCGGATTGGTACGCTGGGTGGGATACGGACGTTGGGAGTCCGTGACGAAAGCCAACGGCCTTTCGGACGGCTTCCCGTGGCAAACCGCACGATCTCCTGATGGCCCGCTATGGGTTTCTACAGACACAGCGGTCGATGAAATCGTTCGGTCTGGCTTGTCTTTACGTGTTGCGCGGGTGCTTCAAGGTTCATCTTTTGCGATGACTGTTGGCCCGCACGGAAGATTGTGGCGTAGCTCGAAAGACGGTGTACGGGTTTTTAACCCCGTTACGGCCGAGGAGGTCAGAATCGACGTTCCTCCAGTCAACGCGATCGCTGCCGGGCCGAAAGGGCTTATTTGGCTTGCTACGCAGGAGGGTTTATTCAAAGTGGATGCCACATCGAGCATCCCGACGTCGCCCATACGCGAAGGATCGCCGCGTGCGCAGGTCGCGAGCTTAGTCTCTGATGGTCACGACGGAATCTACTATCTTTCAAGCGGTCGGCTTCGCCACCTACGTTCGGATGGGAATGACATTCCTGTCGCTGGCGCCTGGCCGGCAGACGGCTTCGAGCCGGGAGCGATGGCGATCGGCCAGGACGGCTCGATGTGGATCGGCGGATCGGGTGGGCTTTATCGCTTCAAGGTGTCGGCCGATAGGGTGATCGGCTACGAGCCGGTTTCGACTTCTGATATTCGCACAAACACGATCGACGCAGTGATGACAGATCACAGAGGCTGGGTTTGGATTGGCACCGCTCTTGGCGTGTCCGTTTTCGACGGCCAGCGCTGGATCTCTGTCGATGAGGATACCGGGTTGGTGTCGAACGATGTCGATGAAGGGGGCATTCGAGAGGACCCGGACGGATCGGTTTGGATCACGACCACGCAGGGACTTTCTCATCTGTTAGACCCAAAGTCGCTATTCTGCGATCAAACGATGAAGGCAGTTATCAGCAGCGCTGAGCTTGGAACTCGCCGTGTCGACGGCCGCCTCATACCGTTCACGGAGGACGGTTTATCGATCCAGTTCGGGACAATGAACTACGGTTCGGAACGTTCCATAAAATTTCGCTATAATCTCTCCGGAGTGGACAAGGGGGAAATCGAATCAGCGACGGGCTTTCTGCACTATCCTTTCGTCCCGCCAGGCCGGCACATTTTAACCGTCGTCGGTTACAATGATCTCACACATCGGACTTCATCTCCCGCTACTCTGGACATCGATATCGATTACCCTTGGTGGCGCCAGTGGTGGGCGGAGGTTTTCTGGGTAGCCGGTTCGATCATGTTGGTGTTTGCTGCCTGGCAGATACGTTTTTACTCGGTTTTGGCCCGACAAAAGCAACTTCAACGGCTTGTCGCTGAAGCGACCGAGAAGCTCAGGTTTGACCGTCTGACCGGTTTGTTGATACGGTCGGAAGTTGAGGAGCGACTTGCTAAAAGACTGGCAAACGCACCCTGCTATAGCGAAATGATAATAGCATTATTGGACATCGATCATTTTAAGATGGTCAACGACAAATACGGTCATCTGGGCGGAGACGACGTTCTCCGCGCCATCGGCCGTCTTGTTTTGAAAGATCTTTGGGAAGGAGAATACGCTGGACGTTATGGAGGCGAGGAAATCCTTCTTGTGCTTTATGATGTCGATGGCCGCGGTGCCAAGCGTCTGTCGCACCTGCTGCATTCTATCCGTGGCACACTGTTCAATGCCGCCGGACAGTCGATCCGGGTCACTTGTTCCGTCGGTTTGGCCCGGCCATCTGCGGGAGATAATTGGGAGTCCCTCATCGGACGTGCTGACGAGGCGCTCTACGAAGCAAAGTCTTCGGGTAGGGATCGAGTGGTCGAGAGACCCAGTGAGAGTTTAGTCACGCACACTGCGAAGGCGCAACGCCGGTCTACGGCGGGCATGGTATGACCCTCTGTTTAGCGTCGCCCCAACATCTGCCTTCAAGATTGCCGCTTTAGCTTCTCTGAGGCCCGTCGGTTTTGTCGACGCGACGGCCTCGGCTGTGAAAGCCCACAGCTTGCTTTTCCGAGCTTTGTATGACTAGGGTAAAACCCGACCGAACCGGATCGCGCAGTTCTTCCCCGACGCGGTGCTGATCTGATCACCAGGTTTGCTGGGGCGAGGCAAGCATGCGTGGCACGACCGCTGTCGGCGGATCTTCGATTGCGGCGAAGGAGGTGGGGCTGTCGCGCCGTGCGACGGTTGAACGGTTCGGGATCGGCATTGCGACTGCGATCCGCTGGGTGCGGGCATTCTGTGCCAGCGGCAGCATCCAGGCTGCGGCCTAAGGGGTGATCTGCGCTCGCACCGCATCAAGGCATACCGGGACGTAATCCTCGGTGCCGTGGCCGCCCAGGTCGACATCACTCTGGCGGAGTTGGCGGAGATGCTGCGTCGGGACCATGAACCGCACGTCGCTTCCAGCCCGGTTTGGCGCTTCCTGGATCGCCACGCCATGACCATCAAAAAAAGCGCACGCCAGCGAGCAGGACAGGCCCGACGTGCGTGTAAGGCGACAAGCCTGGTTCGACGCGCAGCCTGATCTTGATTCGCAGCGCCTGGTCTTCATCGACGAGACCGGTGCACCACCAAGATGGCGCGGCTACGCGGGCGGGCGAAGCGCGGCCAGCGCTGTCGTGCGCCAGTGCCGAACGGACATTGGAAGACAACCACGTTCACCGGTGCGCTGAGCCTTGTCGGCATGACCGCACCCATGGTGCTCGACGGCCCGATGAACGCCGATGCCTTCCGCGCCTACGTCCGCCACGTGCTCGCGCCCACGCTGCGAGCCGGCGACATCGTGGTAATGGAGAATCTGCTCGCCACAAACACCCAGATATACGCATACTGATCGAGGCCGCCGGCGCCAGGCTGCTCTACCTGCCGCCCTACTCGCCGACTTCAACCCAATCGAAAACGCCTTCGCAAAGCTAAAGGCTCTCCTGAGAAAAGCCGTAGCGCGAACGATCCCCGATCTATGGCAGATCATCGCCAACGCAATCGACAAGTTCACGCCACCCGAATGCGCTAACTACTCCACCGCCGCTGGCTACGAGCCGGACTGAAAGGATTGTGCTCCAAGCGTAAGATCAATGGATGAGTCCCCTGAGCTCAAACTAGCTCTCGATGGACTCCATCCGCCAGTAACTCTCCTCCGTACTGTATCCGTAAGCTTCCATTTCCCCGCTACAAATATTGAGAAAAGCGGCGCGTTGCTCCTGTGACCAACTGGACTTTTCCAGGCTGCATACTGCTGCAGCACTTCCCGCAGTGGTTTCCTGCGGTCGGCCGACTGTGAAAACTTCCCGGATGCGGCCGCACGCGGAGACGCCTGCCTTGGCGAAGTCGGCCAACCGTCGAGCGGACTGCTCAGGCGCCCGGATGATTTCCTGCTGATCAATCTCAATCGCCCGCTCACCGGCAGCATCCCGGACCGCACGCCACGCCGCCATGTTCTTCGCCCAGTCACGGCAATGATACTCGAACGTGTGGCCAGGAAACTTCCTAGACCTCGAGATGACGTTCTCGATCCCCCGACGCTTGGCAAAGACGAACACGGCGCTTGGCCAAAGGTCGAGTAGATGCGGTAAAACCTCGATCATTTCGGGGTTGCCGCTCTTGTCCATCCAGGGCGTTTCCGGATTTAGCCTGTCCACATGCCGTTTGAAGACACTGAAGATGTCGGCTTTAAAAGCCTCCCAATCTATGCGCGCAGCCATCACTTCGCCGCTGCCGCTGCCAAACTCTGTGTAATGACGGTCTGCTGCAGCCTTGTAGACGCGCAACAGCGGCAGGAAATTGCCCTCCCGAAAACCGCGATACCCTGCGGCCAGCATACCGTCAGTTAAGATGCTGGTGCCGGATCGCGGTGAGCCAACGATGAAGAGGGGCGTGTGAAGACTCAAGCCAGTCTTGACGTTGCGTTCGCCCTCCGCAGGCTCGTTGCACAGGCAATCGACTTCGCAGGCACGCACCCCGCCGACCGACGACACCAATGCGGTCTCCCTTGGCCGGACCGAGTCGGAAGCGATGTCTTGTTCAGACCGTGTCCGGCAAGAGCACCCTCGGAAATCGGCAAGTCTGAGCCCTCTGCTGTCCTATTGTTGCCGAAGAACTTTCCCTCGTTGAGGCATCCGCCATTCGGAGACACGAACCTCGCTTGCGAAACGAAGGTAGAAGTCATTGCCACATTTCGACCTGGTCCCAGTAAACGTTTCGCGCCCCGCACTTGTGCTGGCGGCCAGTGCTCCGCAATGCGCACCATAGTCTCAGGCCATAGCACCGCAAGCATTGCTTAGAGGCTGTATACGCGCCTTGGTTGCTAACTGACGCAATAGCGCGGCGCTCCAACCCCGCACATTCTTAATCTAGCACCCGGACGCATCCTTCACAACCTCTGAGTATGCCGGACACTCAAAGATTGGTCGTTAATGATCGGGATGGGATGGTGAACAGGTTTGCTTGGAGAGCAAAACTCCGCTTTGATGGTTGTATGTTAGGCAAGGTTCGTCCAAAGGCGTCTGTGACGCAAACATTTTTTCTGGGCCTCGGTGCGCTCGCCAGCGTCGGTGCTGCAAGCGCCAACACGCTGGACCTCAAGGCGGATTGCCACGCTGCTGGCGATGATTTGACCGACGACTCACCGGCCCTCAAGATGTGCCTCGAACAGCTTGAGGTCAGCGCTCTCAGAGGTCGGCCGTCAAGTTTGCGTATCCCTACGGGGATCTTCCGCATCGGCGGTTCGGCCGGCACCATGCCGGTGCTGTCCCGCGGAGTCACCATCATGGGTTACGGTCCGCACGCCTCCACGCTGCGCCTGGACCCAGACTACGCAGGGGATCTTCTAGCCTGGGACGAGGCTTGGACGGGCAGTTCGGCCGGCGCCGACAAGATCGACCTCGCCAGTGATGCGACAGGCCCTACCGTCACCGGCCTTCGTATCACTGGAAACCGCGCAGCCCCACACAGGCAGAACGCCTTGACCTTCTATGACCGCAACGACCATGTTCTGCTGCGGGACGTTGAAATCGCCTACCTGAACGGCAACTGTCTGACTGTCGGGCAGACACGACGCACGGCCTTGGCCTACCTACGCGAGTCGAGCATCTTCAATCTAAAATGCTTCAGCACCGGGGCGTCGAACCAGGCCACCGTCACCCTGTCCTCCATGACCCGCCCAGGATCTGACGCGACCGATCAGGTAGACGTGTACAAACTGGCTGTGTTCGATGCGGCAGGGCAGGGTGTGGCGATACGTAATCCACACATGGGCAGCGCCACTCGAACCATACGGTTCTACGGACTTCGTATCGAAAAAACCGAGGCGGAGGGGTTATCGATTGGGGACCCCCGAGACAGGGGCCAGATCGCAGCGATTTCATTGCTGGATTTTACGGTTGTTAACGCGAAAGCGGCAGCACTCCGGATCACGGCGGGTGTTGGAGCCCCGCAGCCCTACAACATACGTGTGACTGGCGGAGCTATTGGGCCAGGCAACGCGCGCGGAGTGGAGATTGACAGCGGCCGGCAGATAGAGATCGCGCTCGACAGCATCGACGCGCCGATCATACTTGGGCCCAGCGCCGGTGCCGACATAACAATACAGGGCAACGGCGCAGAATCGTCGTGGCGGTTTGCCGGCACGATACCGCCAGGCAGCGGCGCCAATCCGCTGGAGATACGCTCGCCGTTCAGCCTGCGCGGCTTGCCCGCAACCGGCGACCGCGTGGGCGCGGTGGCGTTGCGCGCCGACCTGCAGGGAGCGGAGACGCGCGCGATGACCATGGACGGGCAAACCCCCAACGCCTACAACTGTATAAATACGCAAGACGGGCAGACTTACAGCCTAGGTTTGCGCGTGATGGTCCAGGATCGCGATGCAGCCGCCCGGTCGTTCAACTGGGTTATGCCGGCTGCGACCCTGTCGGCCTGGTACGGTCCGCACAGCGCCCGGGTTACGCCAGGCTCATTTAGCGTCGTGCAGAACCAAGCTGATGGCGCGTGGATCGGAGTCGGAGCGGATACCACAAACGGGTGCCTGTCCTTGATGGTGCATGCACCGCCCCCGCACACCGACCACTGGGCGGCGACCGGCCTGGTCACCTACGCACGTGCGCCTTAAACGCCAGCCCGAAACGAAGGGCACTTGCGTCTCCTCTGTTCATCCATCAAAAGCAGATACGCGCTTACTCACGCTGGAAGAAGCGAGGACGTATGCCCTATGAGACTTACGCAACGCTGCTGAACAAGAAGCTGATCGTCCCGTCACGGAAGACGGCATATATCGCGGTCGATCGCAGCTTTTTCGTCGAAACGTTTTCCAAAATCGTCGCGAGCATTTTCGTCGACGAAGGCTGGTATCTTAATCGGTCACCCGACGTGGGGGAAGCTATCAAGCAGGGGTCATTCAGCAGCGCCGGCGATCACTACGCCAGCGTCGGCTTCTACGAGCACAGGATGCCCTACGAGATTGACGTCGAGGAAAGTTGGTACCTGGAAAACTACGCCGACATTGCTGAAGCGGTCCATAGCGGCGTCTTTCAGTCAGGCCGCGAGCATTTCTATTCGCTTGGTTATCGCGAGGGTCGCTTCCCTCACCCGAGTTTCACCTTGCGGACCAAAGGGTAGGCTCACCGGGGCGTTGCTAGAAGCCTGCGCCGGCGAGGCGGTGCTTTGGGCTCCTCCGGCGGTCCGAACTCGATCCGCAATGCCTCGATCGGTGCATTTTGCCAGGCGCATAGCTCGCCCTGAACGAACGGTCCCCGCTCGCCGTGGCCCACGAAACTCCCCCAGTAGCGGCATATCGTTCTGTCGGCAGCGTCCCCGGTCACACGGATGCGCACGCCCAGCAGCGGCAACATCATGCCGCGGCTTCCACAAAACTCCTCGGGGCGGAACCAGGGCGTGTCCCACTCCATGCCGAGCGCTCCCTGATATTCGACGTGGCTCGGCGTAAGGGGAGGAGGCAATCGTATAGCAAATCCCTCGATTGCTTGGCCGCTCCCCGGCGAACCGCCCCAAATCCCTTCCGCGACGGACACGTCGCCGAGCCGTTCCACGTGAACGAGGAGGACAGATATAGCTTCCGCCGCTGCGGCGACATGATCGGCTGTGTCGGTTTGCTGGCTTTCTTGCTGGCCGACTGAGCGGACCTGCAACTCCGGAGCCGGCATGTTCTCCAGCCGATAGACTGTCAGAAGGACTGGGACCGTGCCGTTACCGACAACCCTTACGAAGGCTGGTGGCCCGCTTGGGACGATGAGGTCCGACCCGCTTAGACTCGAAATGTAGGCGCTCGCAGAGGCGCCGTTTGTGCGCAGACGATCTAGCCTCACACAAGGCGCAACCAGCCCCTCACTGCCCACTATCACCGCCTGCGATGATAGTTCGACCGTGTAGAGACCCGGCGCGAAGTTCATGATTTGTGGCGACGCTACCAGCTTTTGGGGCGATGCAGGATCTAGATGTTCTACTTTATCGGAGCTCACGTCCAGCCGGCCCATTTCTTGTGTACGAGAGCTAAGTCACTCCCGAGTCCGAGAGTACAATCATCCGGACACTACGCGCTAGACTATTAAGTGTCGGAACAATGCAAATTTCGCAACTCTCCGCGGTGTGGCTAAGTAGCGTGGCTACCATGTCATCGGTCAAGCTGCCAGCGCTGAAGCGTAAGCCGGGTCGTAACCGTTGGTCAGTCGATCGCGAGCTCAGATGCGACGTTGGCCTTCGCGGCATCACCGCGTCCAGCCTAAACGCGGAGCCTAATGTGAAGATCTTTCGCCTGACGACTAGCGGTCGCCTGGACTAAGGTGTACACGGGTTGGCCTAAGCGGGTCTTCAAGTTGGGCTCTGGATATTTCAGCAGCTCGGCAACGGAGCTCGACACAATGACAAAAAATCGAGTTCGTGTGGATGCTTGTCGAGCTGCAGTGGCGTTATGGACGACTATTTGCACCCGATGGTGACCAAGTCATCACACGCAGCCTACAGCTCTACGGTGAGTGGGCGGAACATGAGATAGCACAACTCTCATCATACGTCAGGCGAGACACGATAGTCTTAGATGTGGGAGCTTTCGTCGGTACGCATACGATCGCGTTGGCGAGCCGGCATCCTGAAGCACAAATAGTTGGCTTCGAGGCTCAGCCGATACTGGCCGCGGCGCTAGCAATAAACATTGATAAAAGCGGGTTAACGAACGCTAGCAGCAACAATGCGGTTTGCGGACGCTCTGCAGGACTTGTAACGGTTCCACTTCAAGGCATCGCGGACAACCCGGGCGCTACCGCCATCACTCCGGCGTTTTTCAAAGGACCGCTAGGCCTGTTCAATCGTCCGCTTGAAAGCAGCCAACGTTTCGTTCCGCTTCTTCGGCTCGACCAGCTTGTGTTTAAAGCACCGGTCTCCCTGATCAAGATAGATGTCGAGGGAATGGAGGCAGACGTTCTGGCTGGTGCAAGAGGCTTGGTAAAAAGCTTTCGTCCCGCGATCGCCTTCGAAGTGTTAGACTATAGTCATGTCAAGCGAGTACTCACGACGCTTCGTGGTCTGCAATATCACGCGTTCTGGATGGAGTCGTCTCCCTTTAATATAGATAATTTCAATGGACACTCAGAAAATATTTGGTGGCGAACAGAGATGAGTGTGTTAGTCTTGCCAGCGGAACAACCTGCTCCCAACCTCCTGCCCCTCACGCTTACAGAAGGAGCCATCCCAAGTCGGCTTAATCCTAGGGTTGGTGTGGCTGTCTCGTGACGGTGTGGCTAGATCTCCGGAGCATTTGCTTGACCACAGACATCAGGACGTCGTGTAGCTCTCTTTGCTGTTTTACCTGGTTCTGCGGTGATCAGGCAGAATAGAACTCGATGACGTCGGAGCGGCTATCATGACCAATCAGGGCGAGAACACAGTCTTACTTCATAGCGAGATCCTTAACGGTCTAACTATCAACGGACGACGTAATTTCGTCCTCATTGAGCAAAACTCAAAGCTGCAGATGACCATCGATATTGAAGGATCAGACAATATCCTAGTGATTGAGAAAGATTGCATTATCGGACCAAGTTTCATTGGGTTCACACGCGTCGAAGGTGCCAAGATAGCGATCGGAGCGGGGACGACTGCGGGTCAGAATTTCAGCGTCCAAGCTCATGAGACGAGTCAGATCACGATCGGTGCTGACTGTATGTTTTCGACCAACGTCTTCCTTACTTCGAGCGACATGCACCCTATCTTCGAGTTGTCGACAGGCGTGCGAATAAACCCAGCAAAGTCGATTTCGATAGGTAATCACGTTTGGCTTGGTTACCATGTGGTCGTTACGAAGGGCGTAGTGATAGGCGAGGGCTCCGTTATTGCGGCTGGGGCAGTCGTCACTGGCAGTATACCTGCTCACTCCTTAGCTGGTGGTGTCCCTGCGCGCGTGCTCCGTAGCGACATCGAGTGGAGACGGAATTTTACAGATTAGAGACGCGGTCGAAGGTCGCGAACAATTTCGGCTCTTCGCGAGCGATCCAATGATACAAGCTGTTCCCATCGACACTATACGGGTCGTCGAAAAACGCCATAAGGTCCAACCGGCTTCTGTAGAACTCACGAACGCGTTTTGGGATCTTGACACCGTTCGCAAAGGTCCCGAAATGCCAATAGCGTTCTGGGATACAGCTCACATGTAGTTTCTTGATGGGGTGTGAGTATGATGGAGTGAACGTCCAACAGTCTGACAACACTGTCCAATGGATTAAAAACCGCTATGTCAGGGTCAAGATAGACAACATTATCTGGACCGTAGTCTAGGATGCGTGCAAGCATCCTTCCTTTCACGGCCGTACACGCCTCCACCACGTCATGTTTGAACATCCACGCGCGATATCGTATGAAGCCAAGGTCCTTGGCATTGATGACAAAGTCGAACTCCTTAAGCAGGTCTACACTATCAATACCCTCCGGTACCTCATCCGTGACCAAAGCCCAAATGATCCACTCCGGGTGAGCCATTCGCACTGTTTCCAGGAGAATCCTTGCTCGAGCAAGATAGCTGAAAGAAAAGCTGGTGTAGCAAATTGTCTTTCCCGAGTATTGGCCCATGTCACATCGCCTCTTCAAAGGCGTCTGCCCGCAAAGTTGCTGTCGTGCCGTTGTGGGTTAAAATACCAGCCGTGATACCCTGTCGCTGTCTCAGACGCACGTACTCAATCACTCTATGGCTGGTGAACAAGTCGATCAAAGCAGCTTCGCCGTCCACAACGATCCCGCGTCCAAGACGCAAGACGGTATCGGCGACGTTCCCGCTATCGCGTAACGCAATCACTTCGACACCTGCGGCCATGGCCTCGAACGTCACATAGGAGAAAGTCTCCGGCCAGGGAGCGAGGATCATCGCGAGGTCTATCGAATTGGCTGATAGCGCCTGAGTAACCGCATCACGATGCTCAATGGTTGTGCGAACACTGATGCGTTCCACATCGGCGGTGAGGCTCGCGTTTACATCACCGCTACAGAAGTGAAAGAATTTATAGCAGGCGAGGTGAGCCACCCGAGAGGTCAATTCCTCAAACGCAGGCCAGCCTTTATGTGAAGCAGGAAAGCCCACAAAGGCTATTCGCAAAGGATGTTCAGTCGTTCCGCAAGCCTGTCCTACGTTCGCGCAGGCCTTATTGGCAGTCTGGGCCAGCACGCAATGACTATGCACTACTGCTCGTTGGTAGGGGACATCGGTACTCCGTAGCCAAATCTCCAGGGCGGACCGAGATGGCGCTATCACTGAAAACGAGATCCGCTGAAACAGGCTTTCGAACTGCTTTACGTGCGTTCGTCTCGTGTCGCCGTAAACGCATACGCGACAGGAGTTGCTGTCCACGTTTGGTGCCCCACAGAACTCGATGTCATTCCGTAGGAGAGTATAACCGGAACATATGGATGAGAAGTCATGGATCCAGAAAGCGTTTCGATCTGGCCTAAACGCTTCAAACAACTCAATAACGCGCCCGATATTATGGCCAAGCAAACAGTGACAAATGAATGTTCGGCTGCTGGCGACGCTGGACTCTAGTTCGCCTAACGCATTTCGTACATCGTCATGGGATGTCACACCGATATAACCACCATCCACGACCACCTTATAATATGGTCGCGAGGAAGGCGCAGCAAGCACTAAATCTGGGTCTAACGGCGAAAGATGTACGTAGGCGCATTCTCGACGGCTGAAGCTTTTCTGTTCATCGGACACAAATAGCTGAATGCCGCCAAGTGTGTCGACATAGCAGTCTTGGCTTAACGAGAGTGCTATCCCTCTGCTTTTTAGGGCAACTGTTCGTATCACAGACGTAAGCTTCTCATAAGCTACTATCGATTCTACGTCGGGACGATGATAGTCGCGAGATTTCTCTCGAGGGTCGACCACGCTCTCAAGAACTTCGCGACGACGACCACCGACGCGCACTATACGTCGTCCCTCTCGTCTTCCAACGACAAGATAGTGCCACAAAGGGTTTACACCAGCCTCACGAACATCCGGGTTTGCTTCCAAGTAGTAAGCCGTGTCGAACCACGAGTTGGGCCGCCTACCCTCCCGCCATCCTCCAAGGACAAAGTGGATCAAAGGATCAGCCTTTGCGATTCGGACGTCCTTGTAGACCTTAAGGTAGTAATCTGGGTCAAAGTGCCCTGCAATCGTGCACTCCACGTCGCCGGTGTAAGCGTGAGCCGGCGGGGCAGGTTCGATTGGCGTGACTTGGCGACGGATGGTGGCGAGGCGTGTCCCGATCTCAAAAAGCAAGCTCCTTGGAAAAGCACTAAACTCCAGCCGAGGATCATCGAAGTCCTCGACCTCACTCCTGAGGGCATGCTGCCTCAAATCACTGGTAAACTCTGACGTGGAAGCGTCGTCATCACCTGTTGTGACGAGGGGGCCGACTCCAGACACAACTCCACCTTTAAAGACAGACGATCCCTCAATAGGCAGCCGCTCTGGCCTCAGCACAGCGTGCAACTGAGTGTCGCTTTCTTCGATTATGTCGTCCGGCATGACTATGTCAAAGCCGCATGTTGCCGAGCATCGAAGTTTTTCTTCTATGTCCGACCTTGGAGTGTCTGCGGTTAAACTCAGAACTTTACCGCACGTATCGGTCGCCTCGACCTCGTTGCCGACCCTTGGTGCGCATCCAGGTTTATCAACCAAAACCGCCCGTTCTCGGATGATGCTAGTGCCTTGCACACTATAAATCCGCCCTAGGACCGGTCTCGGTGGAATACAAAACTCTCCCGGCGAGGCTGCACAACGATTGATCGCTATCAAGTCAACCGGAGATCCGCTTTCGTGAAGAAAGTCGTAGGTGTGTCTCTGACCGTCGATGTAGATGCTGGGTATGTCAACGGAAAATCCGGCTCTCGAGCCATCCTCCCCGGGAAACAGGTCGTCTCGAATCGCCGCAACGTCGTGCCGAATCAAGGAGCATTCAAAAGTCTTAATAACACGCCCGTCTATTAGAAGCTTAAGCTTCTGTGGTTCTGTAAGCCCAGGTGCGATAGCCCACCCAATGGCTCCTGAGAGCTCAAAAGCTTCAACAAACCCCAATATCTTGATCGGTTCGGAATAGTCCATCGATTTTGCTGCCACTCCGCTCTGGAAACGTAGCACACTGGTTTAGATCGTCAGACGGACAAGGGCAAGTATGTCTCATTCGTGTAGTCTTTGCGCGACATCGAATTGCAGGCAGGCTAGCGGGGCAAACCCATTTAGTAGGATATTCAGCATGTGCTATTTGTCTGACACTCCTGCTGATCCCGCCGCAGTATGCTCGTCTGCGTCCACGCTCATAGGCGCGTTGACAAAAAGTAGTGTATAGAGCACTAAGCAGTGTCTATCCAGGAGCCTGGCCCATCCGTTCTCGCATGTGAGAATGGCTGGCTTTTCCTCCAAGGTGACACCAACAAATTTCTCACGGTTCAATTCGGTGAAAGGCCGGCTTGGAGCGCTGTATCTCGTGCCGCGGCAGCCGCCTTACTCGCTAAACGTGCAGCGCGCCTTCAAGAATTGAGCTGTCGTTACCTGTTCGTCGCGGCGCCAGAGAAAAGCGTGGTATATCCAGATTTCTTGCCAAAGGAGTATCGTTTGCGACCCCTGGCTCAGAGGCCGGCGCAGATGTTACAAGAGGACGTTCCCCGGCTAGTGGTCGACGCGGAGACTTTCCTCAAGCGCGAACGCCCGGCTGGTCCTCTCTTCTTTCGCGGTGACACACATATGTGCTGGCTAGGAGCATGGTTTCTGTATCGCGCTATCGCCGAGCGCTTAGCTGACGAGCATCTCCTCGCACGGGAAGACATACTGCGTTTTGACGCGCTTATCCCCACTATCGCTGCTTTTGAAGGAGATCTTACGTCGAAACTCGCGCTTGCGGACCGGCAACGATACGAAGCTTCGATCGACCGGGTTCTACCAGCTTACGGCGTTGAGCTGTGCATCCGTTTAGACCTTCCGTTGTCACTTCAGCAAGCACGATCGGTCAACCCGGGACCTCTCTATTCCGAAAAATTCCCAAAGCGGGCGACTGTCGTTTATGAGAATGCGCGATCCAACCGTCCTTTGGCAGTCATCTTTCGCGATTCGACATCACAATACATTTGTCCGTGGCTTGCGCAGCATTTCCGGCGGGCAGTGTTCGTCTGGCACCAGGGGCAAGTCTATGAGGATGTGATTGCGCGAGAGCATCCCGATATCGTGCTTCATATTATGGCTGAGAGGTTCGTGACGTCGCTTCCGAGTTCACCGGCTTTCATCCCTGCTGACGCGTAAAAAGCAGTGTGGCTGCATCACGCGGTTTAGAGTAGGAATCTTTTTGGAACAGTGCCAACAGCCTTGCTATAACGAGCAGCACTAAGAACGTTTGCAGTGGAGAGCGCAACCTTTATCCTGACTTGACGTTCAGGGGTCTGGAGCTGGGTCGGACGCTACCTGTACTTCTGGTATAACAACGTCATGGTGAGCGAGCGCACGCCCCGGGGGAGCTCGCGATGCGCTTTGACCGAACGCCTGGCATGCAGAGCGCGCTACTGCCGATGGCGGCGACAGGCTTCCGCACGCAGTGGACCGACCGCAACAGCGAGCACGGCTTCTCGACTTCGACGCGGTGGACGGTCACGTCGGCGCGCGCGCATACACGTAATCCCGTTGCTGGCCGATTTCAACTTTGACTACCAAGACTTGTACTTTACGCGCTGGCTCGGCGCCTGTTCAAATCACCGACGGCAATCTCTTCAAACCGCCTCAAGCTGAGTAAAAAGTCGTTTATGGCCGATGCCGGCAGTTGAAGGGGCAACACGCTGCCCGCAGCTGTTGCCCTGATACGGGCCGCCTGGCTGCCGATATCAAAGGCGATGACAGGCAACTTGGCTTTCCATAGTTCTGTCAGGGCAAAACACCAAGTTTCCGGCCACACTGACGGGAGAAAGCCAACATGAGCTTCCACGTCACTCAGAAGATCTTGCGCCTTACCCTCGTCGTACTCTCCTGTTACGAAGACGTGGTTTGTGTTGAGAAGACGCCGGTCATCTATCGTGTGGCCCACCACGGTGAACTGCAGCGGTAAGCCACGACGCTTGGCATCGCGAGCGCACCCTAAAACGACGTTATAACCTTTACTTACGCCGAGTGCACCCGTGATCGCGACCCGTAAGGCATCGCCGCGACGGAGTCCAACCGGTAAGCTAATTCCAAAGGTAGTCTCTATATCCTCTTCAGGAGGCTGCACGTGCACCTCGCAGTCAGGCATATACCTATGTAGCCGCCGAGCTGTATCAATCGAGAATGCAATGACCTGCCGAGCTTTCATAAAGAATGAAGCCTGTGCTGAGCGCCATTCTACGACTTTTCCTATCATTGGGAACTTGGTCCCGATATCTTCGACACAGTGATCGCAGTCTTCTGGAAAGACTGGTTCCCCGCAATAATGGCCCGTTCGGCCACAAAGCGTCACCTGCGGGCAGATGGGCGCGAAATCATGGACGAAGACGTCGGTGGGCACTCCCAAAAGTTCGCCAAGCTTTTCCAAGCCGGGTTTATGAGAGACAATATGGTGAACTTCGACCGCGCTTGCGAAGTCGTGTCGAAGAAACGCCGCGAGTTCTTCGACCGTCGAAAAGACCAAGTTCGGATCGGCGCGTTCTCCATACTGAGACACAGCGTAGCCGTCGGTTGGTCGAATGAAGATTGCACGTCCGCCGGCAAGGTGGATTGCCTTTCCTCGATCAGCTACGAGGCGCTCGACTCCACCCCCGTCGGCATGCGTGACGAGGATGGTGGCAAAATGTCGTTTGCCATGAGCCCAGGCAAATTGGGCGAGTGACGACCGAGCTTTGAGTAGGGGGTCGGCCGCCCGGAACGCCTCGATCTCGTCGTCATGACCCGGGTAGAGGCGGCTGAGGATTTCTAGATTCCGGGCCAATAACGCGGGCCCACTCGGGCCGAACGACCGGCCTCCTGCATGTGCCACGACCACATCGCACGCCGCTACGTGTCGCCAGCCCTGTTGCCTGGCGCGCAGGGAAAAGTCCTGGTCTTCGCAGAAACCATGCCCAAACACGTCCTCCTCGAACGCGCCCACACTCGCCAGACAGTCGTGTCGGACAAATACACAGAAGCCGGAGCAGGTCGGAAGGTCGATGTAAACGTTGCGATTGCATTCCCGCGCGATATGATCGCGTCGTATCAAGTCTTCGACCGAGGGAAGACACTCTGCCTCTCCCAGCTTGAGACATGTGGTTCTGGAACCGTCGGTTGTGAGCGGCGTAGCAGTTCCAATGGCCGGGGCTGAATACGCAGCATCGGCCAGTCTTGAGAGAGCGTCCGGTGGAACGATCGTATCGCTGTTTAAGATGACCGCGTCTCGCCCCGCGCTGAAGGACAGTGCCGTGTTCACCGCCGCAGGGAAACCCCTATTCGTCGCATGCCGCAGAAGTATGATGTGCCCCTTTGCCTCGGCATCGACAACTAGTTTTTGCAGTCTCTCTTCTACAATGCAGTCATCGACACAAATGATTCTTACGTCTGGAGGACGACTTTTTATCAGACTACGGAGGCAAACATCAAATTCTGCAGCGCCGCGATAAAGCGGCACAATCACGTCGATGGCTGCGCGCGGCGGTAACCGGCTTCTTGGCGCCGACCTTAAACGTGTCAGTGCCACGGCGTTCGAACGCCTCTGTTTCGCCGCTTTGGGTTGTTGACGTTTGGTGTTGAGCAAGGGCCATGGAGAGAGCGGCCCGCCCCGCAAGCGATGGCCCGCAACTCTGACCTCGATCCGGCTCGTCGCATCAGAGAATGGCATCGGCAACTTGAAGCCGTGCACGCGCATAAAGCCGTCGGTCCCTGGAAGAACGCCCACCGGGTCGGTCACGGGAACATGTGCCATCGCCTGGCGATCACCTTCACGGCGAAACTCTACTTCGAGCTGGGCGTCGGGATCGTGAGGGGCGTATGCCCAACCCTGGATCGTGCCATCAGATTTCATTTCGACAAATCCTTCGATCAGCGTGATGGAGCGAATGTCAAAGATACCGCCCAGAAAGGGTCCATCAGATGACTTGACGACGACTTGCTTGTGAGATTGCCATGTCGTCGGAAGGCGCTTGGGAGCTGTGTGTCGAAAAGGTTTTCCGTCCATCGATGCGCTCAGACTCCGGGTGGTCCCCACTAATCGGCCCTCACGTGTCAGCCCAACCCAGCCGTTATACCCGCCAGCCGTGGCGATCTTCGCCGCTAACGCCGCGAACGCGTTGTCCGTGGGCACAGCCATCGTCCTGAGAAGCCGGTTGATCGCCTCGCAGGCTTGCGGGTCGCCAAGGCGATGTAAGATCGCAGCGCGCGACACCTGCGCACTCCTGTAAGACGGGCACTTTTCTATGAGTTTGTTTAACAAGTCGAGCGCTCTTTCCGGCTGATCGGCAGAGATCGCTGAAGTCATAAGAAGTGCTACGACTGGATCGCCAGGCGCCAAACGGTTTGCACGACTGAGCCACACCTTGGCGCTTGTAAAATTACCCTGGCTTATAAATCGAACGCCAGTCTCAACAGCCTCTCTTGCGTCCTGAACGTTCAAGCTGCCTCTTGGGGTTCAGCTCTGCTGACAATCCCAATGTCATGCCTGTCCATGGCTTATCGGCTTAGTGCTTGAAAGCAGAGCTGGAAAGCTGCTGATGAAAGCCTTTCAACACCACCTTTGTTCCGTCTTCCAGGAAGAACGTTCCCCCGGCAGACGTGAGCTTATAAGTGTTGATGGCGTAATTGTCTGCCTTGACGCCCCCGATAGAGAGCAGGTCTTTACCGTTGAAGTCATTGATGACGTCTGTGGTTCCGAGGCCGCCTGTGTTTGCGACGTTGTGGATTGTCAGGCCGAACACGTTGTTGCCGGCGCCGCCCAACAGGGTCTCGTTGCCATGCGCCGCAAAGATCGAGTCGTTACCGGCGCCGCCTTCCAACGTATCGCCGGCACCGCCGCCGACTATCGTTACAGCGCCTGCACCGCCTGCTATAAGGTTGTTGCCAGCCAGACCACCGCGGAAAACGCCGCCACCGGCGCCGCCCATGATGTCGTAGCTCCCGGCACCACCTGCGACCGTGCTCGCATACGGACCGTTGCCCCCGACGAATGTGAGAGAGTAGCCGCCGCCAGACACACTTCCGGCACCGAGGACGTGGGCGCTTCCGCCCAGCACGTCGATCGTGTCGCTTCCCGCGCCGAGTTTGACGGAGTCCGTCCCAGAGACCCCGACGAGCGAGTTGCCTGCGCCGAGGATGACCGTGTTGAAGCCGGCTCCCGCCGCCACGGTGGTGTTTCCATCTCCGCCGATGATCGTATCATTGCCGGAGCTGGTATAGGCTGCTGACGCGGCCTTGCTGCCGGCAAACGTGATGTGGTTGTCGCCCCCACCGGCAACGACGGTGGTGGCCCCCGAGTGCGCCGTAAACGTTAGCCCTCCGTTGCTGGCCAGGACGATCTGACCGGTGGCATCGTCGCCTCCCCGGATCGTGCTGCCCTCGCCAGTGTTCTCGTCGATGATCGCTCCAAAGCCGCGTGCGTGGATTGTATTGGACGCAACGGTTTTGCCGACAATTAGATAGCCGGAAGATGGTGTAAGCGGGGGATTGGCGGGGTCATAGTAGATAGCCCTGGAATATGTATTGTCGATTACAGCAGCAAGCGCGCTGGCCGTGTTGTAGGCGATATCAGAGGCGCTGTAATTAAGAGCCGCGGCTCCGTGCCCTATGCCGCCTGATACGGTTACTTGCATACCAGGTCGCCCCCCGCGGCCGCCACTATGAACGAACCATTACGCATTCTTATAGAGGTGCATCGGAGTGTGCAACAGAAATCTACGTGATTTCGACTTCGCTCGATTCGCGAAATAGTTAACAAACGTCCCAAAGAAACAAATTACGAGTCGCGTTTATCAACTGGAAGTAGGATGTGAGAGACGAAGGGCAAGCTGCAGTCTATAAGGTGTCGAATAATGTTGAGATCGAACGAGGCTCGTGGCAGGGTAGGGTAAGAGTGCGATTTTAAATCCGCAGGGTGCCAATGAAAAAGTCTGCGGTTCTAAGTAAGCCGTTGATAGTTGTCGATCGGCAAGAAAGTGTCGACGAGGCGTCTGATATCCTCTCCGAGGGAAGCCAAGCCAACGATCGAGCGGTGAAATCGTTAACGATCAAAAGCCTTGCCAATGTGCCGGGTGACATGTTGCCGCCCGCTTTTCCTGGTCTTCCACCCATACATTTGCGCAACCGACTGCTTCCGAGTGGCGCTCCAATATCCAAGGACCGCGCCTGTCACCGTTCTTTTGAGTCGATCGCAGTGGCGCGTCACGGCGGGGTGATGATTGTCGGCTGGATCGACGATCTGGACTGCCCCATTGAGGCGATCACCGTTTCCTGCGGAACATGGCGCGTGACGTTCGACGCCAAATCCCTGGCCCGCATCCGTCGCCCGGACGTTGAAGCTGCTCTGAAGACAGGCGCCCTGCACCGCTTCGGCTTTTTTGGCCTGGTCGCATCGACCGCTCTGCCGAACGTGTCCGCGACGGCCGCGATCGACATACACCTCGCCGATGGCGGGGTGCTGCGGCTGACCGAACCAACGCGAGCCATCTCGCCTACCGAGTTGCGGGATTTGGCGCTTGGCTACTTCACTTCGGCCGAGTTCTTTGGCAATCCGCAGAGTGAGGGCGCGGCCTGCCTGGATGGCGGGCTAGGCAACGAGATGATCGCGCTGAACCGCGCCATCGTGGGCAAGATCGTGGCAGGCCGCCACACCGAACGCCTTCACGCCCGTCGCAGGCAGCCGGTGGGTTCCATCGTCGTGTGTCTTTATGGGCGCACCGAATTCCTGTTTGTGCAGAATGCGCTGTTTGCCGGGCTGCCCGGCATCGAGGACTACGAGTTCATCTACGTCTCCAACTCGCCGGAGATCGCCGAGGAGGTGCTTCGCGAGGCAAAGCTTTGTCAGGAGATCTACGGCCTGAACCAGACGTTGGTGCTGCTACCGGGCAATGCCGGCTTTGGCGCCGCCAACAACGCCGGCGCCGGCGTGGCACTCAGCCGGCGCGTCATGAACGTCAACCCCGACGTGTTCCCTCGTCAGAAGGATTGGGCGGCCCGGCATACCGCGCTTGTCGGTTCGCTGCCCGCTGCGCAGACGCAGCTCCTCGGCGTGCCTCTATACTATGACGACGGCTCGCTCATGCATGCCGGCATGTATTTCGAGCTCGACGGCGCGGTGTCGCTGCGTGGTGGCGACGTGGAGCGGCGGCGCATGGCACGGGTCGAGCACTACGGCAAGGGCGCCCCGCCCTGGGCCGCCGGCCATCTTCGCGCCCGGCCGGTGCCGGCCCTGACCGGCGCCTTCATGTCTTCGGACCGAGGCTGGTACGAGCGCCTGGGCGGCTTCTCCGAAGATTACATCTTTGGGCATTACGAAGACGCCGATTTGTGCCTGAAAAGTCTGACCGCGGGCCACGCCGCCTGGCTGCACGATCTGCGGCTGTGGCACCTGGAGGGCAAGGGATCGATCCGCCGACCGCATCACGAGGGCGGCTCGCTGGTCAACCGCTGGCACTTCACCCGTGCCTGGGAACGCACGATTACACACGGCCTGCTGGGCCCCAACCCCACGCACCCCGCCCTACAACCAGGGCACGTGGCCGAACCCGTGGCCGCGCACCCCGATGCTGCGGCCGCATGAAGGTATTGCTTGTCAGCCTATTCCACCCAGAGATCGTGCGCGGCGGGGCGCAACAGGTGGCCTACGAGCTGTTCGAGGGCCTCAAAGAGTGGCCCGGCATGGAGCCGGTCCTGCTTGCCGCCATCGACCCCAGCCATGCCATCTTCTACAAGTCGGGCGCCTGTATCACCGGCTTTGATGGGCGCCCCGGCGAGTATCTGTTCCTCAGCCGCGGCTACGACTACTGGTGGCACAAGACGTCGGACCATCGACTGCTGGATGCGTTCGGCAATTTCCTGCGCGACCTGCAGCCGGACGTGGTGCATTTCCACCATTTTCTGCTGCTGGGCCTGGACCTGCTGACCTATACGAGGCGCGTGCTGCCGGACGTACGAATCGTCTTCACGCTCCACGAGTTTCTTAGCATCTGCCACGCCAACGGACAGATGCTTCGGCTGCACGACAACGCGCTGTGCAACCGCGCGAGCCCCTCCCGCTGCAACAAATGCTTTCCAACGCTCGGGCCAGAAAGCTTCTTCATCCGTGAAATGTGGGTGAAACGCCACTTTGCGGCCGTGGATGTTTTCACCACTCCGTCCCGCTATATGATCGAGTTTTATACGAGATGGGGTCTGAACCGGGGCATGATCCAGCATGTGACAAACGGCCAGCGCGACTATGCCTCCGGCTTTCTGGACCGCGCTGCCACAACCGGTTCAGCGACCGCGCGGAACCGCTTCGGGTTTTTCGGCCAGTTGGTGGACAACAAGGGTGTGTGGCTCATCTTGGAGGCGGTGTCTCTACTGCGGGCCGACGGGTTTGAGGATTTTTCGGTGGAGATCAACGGCGATAACCTGCGCTACGCTAGTAGCGAAAGACGCGCGGAGATCGAGGCGTTTCAGACCGACGAAGCGCAGCGCCCAGCGGCAGAGCGCCTAGTGCGGTTCAACGGCGGCTACGAGGTGAGCCAACTCGCCACTCGTATGGGCCGGGTGGATTGGTGCATCGTACCTTCAGTCTGGTGGGAAACGTTCGCGCTAGTGATCTCGGAAGCCTGGATGTTCGGCCGCCCCGTCATCTGTTCGAATATCGGCGCGATGGCCGAACGAGTGCGCGACGGCGTTGACGGATTGCTGTTCCAGGCCGGCGACGCCCGGAGCTTGGCCGTGGCAATTCGGCGCGCCGCGACGGAAGAGGGGCTGCGGGACGGGCTGGTGGCCAATGTGCAGGCGCCGCCAGCGCGGAGCGTGATGGTAGAGGGGATGGTGGGGGTTTACAGATCACCAATTGATGCGCCCGCTCCGGGAGGCGATAAGTTGGCGGAGCTTGACCAGACAAAAGCCTGTTTCGCTGAGGAGCTGTGACGGCTGAGGTTATCACGGTGTCTGCTGGCAGATCTGCATGGGTGACTCGTGCTGTTCCGTTTTAGGACCGAACCTCGTCCTCTCGTCCTACCCGAGGGTCTATCAACCTCAGCGAAGATAAGGAAGGTTAAACGGGCGCTGAGTAAAGCAGGCTGGAAGCTGCTCCCTGAAACATTCACTTGGGTCGAGTCGTGGATTAGAGCTGAGATGAACGGGCAGCACCTTAATCTCATCATACACGACTGCGAAGTCAGAAGCCTGAAGTTGCTGATTCGCGATACTCAATATGGCATTCGGCAGACAAATGAAGTCTTCGGGATCCTAACGTCCCACGAGCTACTGGATGACGACCTTCCTTCTGTCTTGCGTTCCGGAATTTTCCTTATTCGATCACAGGAGTTTCGTGATGTTTCCGTCTTTATGGCGGAAACGCTCAAGGCACGTGAGGTTCAGAGGGAGAGAGTGTTGGCTGATTCGCAGACATGTCAAGCCGAGGGGAACACAGAGGAGCATGTGACATTGAACCCGGCGTCCGAGGTAAGTGCAGAACCACCGGTTTTCGAGGTTTGTGTAAAACCACTGCACGTTGCTCCGAACGAGCCCGTAGACAAAACATTCTCATCCATCGTGGACCTGAGGAAAGAGATCACCGATCTGCGCATAGCGGGGGAGTATGATAAGGCAATTGCCAAAGTCAAAACCGTGCGCGACCTGTTGCCAGAGGACGACTGGCCGTACTTGGAATTAGCTTGGCTGACTAGACATGCACGTGATTGGACTGCTGCTGTCGCAGCGGCGGCAGAATGCAGGTGCCGCATTCCTAAGAACGAGACGGGCTACATGGTCGGCGTGGCGGCTCTCCGCAGCCTAGGCGAGTGGGAGGCCGCAGGTTTGATAGTTGATGAGGCAAGCCGCGTCTTCGGAACCAAAAGCTGGCTATTGCTCGAACGAGCAGAGTCTGCCTTTTCGACGAAGCAGGCCAGCCAATGCATCAGGTTCTGGAAAGAGTTCCTGGCTTTGGAACCGGACAACGAGCATGGCTATCGCCGAGCCTCGCAAATCAGCGTAGCTCTTTCTCAGTGGGATGAAGCCGAGACTTTCCTGAAGGCAGCCACGAGAAACTTGCCTGAGCCGAGCTGGGCGTACGTACAGTTGGCGCGAAACTCGATGCTCAAAGGTGACTACAACAGCGCAGAACATGTATTGCTGCTTGGCGTGGAAGCCATGCCTTCTGATCGCCAGCTTCAACTCGAGCTGGCGGTCTCCTCAGCAAGTGCGACTCTGGATGCCAATCGAGACGTCGAGAAGTCATTGAGGAGGCTGAAGCTGTATCGGTCGAAGTTTCCAGACGATGCAGATGGCTGGGTTACTGAAATTCAAATGCTTCGGCGAGCCAACATGCTTGAGCGCGCGAAAGCCCTTGCGGCAGAGGCGTTAGAAGCGTTCCCCAAGTGCGACCCTGTTCTTGTAGAGTCGGCGAGGCTTCAAGGCGCATCGGGGGATCCGGCCGAAGCCGTGGATATCCTGCGTAAAATGGCCAATTCTCATCCTGAGAGTTTCAAACTTCAGCTCGAGTTCGCCCGATCTCTCGTGGCCGCTGACTTCGTGCAACATGCTGGTGAGATACTTTCAGTTTATCGCAAGAAATGGCCACAATCGGCAGACCTGGAGCGATTGGTTTGTGTGGTAGGGTCGAAGACGCTTCCGTTTTCACAAGCTCTCGATCGTTGGATTGGTGCTGCTGCGCGCTTTCCCGCCGATGCGGCCATCGCTGACGGGCTATATGCCATGAGGATGTCTGAGGGAGAACAAACTCAAACCTATGCCGACCAACGATCGGGCGATGCGGCGGTCAACGAGTTTCGTGGCTCTGCCCATCGATCAGGCGAGTTGTTTTCCCAGTTCGAAAGTCTGGGAGGTACGGGTCAAGGATGCGAGTTCGGGCTCGTCCAGCGCCGTTCCGGGATCGAGCCGCTTGGTCTACTCCGCTGGACTAACATCACGTTCGATAATCTAACGCGAGGGTTGAACGAGGATTTTGACGGTGTGGGAAGCCCGGAGCAGACGAAATTGGAGTTGTTTGGCGGCGCAAGACAAGCCGACGACCCGGAGTACGTTTCGATCGATTGTCGATACGGCATTCGGATGCACACGTTCATTCATAAATGTGAGTCTGGGGAAGATCGTCTGTCCAGACAGATTCAACGCAGACTGACGTTTCTCCGACGAAAGCTCCTCGAAGAACTTAAGTCGGGCGAGAAGATCTACGTGTTCAAGCAATCCAATTACATCTTGTCAGAGAATGAATTAGATGAACTTGTTGCGGCACTCGGGCGTCATGGAGAAAACAGGCTGCTCTACGTTCGGTATGCCGACGACGGAAATCGGCCGGGTACGGCCATATTACTTAAGAAGAACCTTATCGTGGGCTACATCTCTCAGTTCAGTATGGCTCCGTCTGGGGAGGCCCGACCGCCTCTGATGGACGAGTGGACAAGCATTTGCGAGCAGGCGGCTGCTTTGGCTGCCCCGGCTTTTGCAGCGGCAAGCCTTGCCGATCAGAACGCGTATCAGGAGACTGGTCGAGATAGCAAGGAAAACGCGTAGATCGACTCCTTGAGAGGCCGAGAGATCGACTCCTTGAGAGGCCGAGAGAACTGGAAGAAGATCTATGGCTGAGTTCTTCTACATCTAGTGTCCTGATCGCGAAGTATCTACGATCATCTGACTGGTCAGCGGATGATGATGGTGATGGGCAAGCCTGCGGTTGCAATTGAGTTGAGCGAGGCGGAGCGGTTCGAATTGCGATCGCTTGCCAGGGCGCAGAAGACCGGCCAGGCGATGGCGCGTCGGGCGCGCATCGTCCTGGCTGCCGCGGCCGGGCTGGAGAACAAAGCAATCTGCGTTGAGGTCGGCGCGGACGCGAACACAGTTGGCAAATGGCGCCGTCGTTTTGCCGCAGAGCGGCTCGATGGACTGCTCGACGAGCCAAGACTGTGAACCGGCACTCAAACGGGACCCCGCTTGAATCTCCTGCAACCCGTCGATCTTGTTCGCCATATTTCGTTCGGGGTGGGGTCCCGATCGGCGCCGATCGGGACCCCACCCAAAGGGCAAATAGTTAAAGCCTTTCATAAGTTTGCAGTGATCCTGGCGTGGGGTCCCATTTGGATGCTGATTTACAGTCAGGGGAACGGTGCGCGCCATCGTCACGGCTTGTCTTGGCCCGGGCGGCGATCTGGTCCTCGGCGACGTTTGCCTCGATCTCTTCCAGTTGGAGTTCAAGCTGATCCAGCTTGCGCCCTCGCTCGGCGGACGCGCCGAACTTTTCCTGCTTCAGCTTGGCAATCAGCAGCTTCAGATGTGCGATCACAGCCTCCGCGCCAGACACCTGAGCCCGCGCATCAAGTGCTTCGATCTCGGCGGCTTGCCGAGCAGCCCGTTCAGTTGCCAATGCCGCGCGCAGTCCGGCGATATCTTCAGGGAAGGACTGGGTGTCCGGCGTCACAGGATGGATTCAAGCACATTGGCTCTGTGCTGTGTACTAGCCGCGTCGGTCTCGGGACGTTTTTTATGCGTCAGCCAGCTACTTGGGGGCGCCAAGTATGCTGAGGATTGCACCAGTCGATACCCTCCAACATGTAGGATAGCTGCGCCCCGGAGATAGACACCGCGCCATCTGAAGGTGTCGGCCAAATGAACCGACCACGTTCCAGTCCTTTGGCGTAGAGCGACATCCCCAGACCGTCATGCCAAAGAATTTTTACCAGGTCACCACGTTTGCCGCGAAAAACGTAGAGGTCGCCGGCATGAGGATCACGCTGCAAGGATTGCTGAACCTGCAACGCCAATCCGTTCATACCGCGCCGCATATCCGTATGGCCAACCGCAAGCCAGACGCCCGCATCCGAAGGCGGAGCGATCATCGACGCAACGCGCTCACCACACGCCGCAGCGCCGTCAAGCAGACATCGTCGCCGACGCGGATGCAAGTGCCGTCCGGAAGCGCGATCTCAATGCGGGCCGCCTCGGCAAGGCGAGACGACGAGCGCGTTTTGGGTAGAGGCGGACGGTTCTGCTGGTGATCCGCGCTGATCCGCAGCGGCATGAAAATCGGCGCGGCATCCGAAGCCAACGCGCCTCGCCGGACCTGCTGCCGCCAGTTCCATAACAAGCCGCGGCTGATCTTGTGTCGCCGCGCGACGTCGGCAAAACATGCACCCGGCTGCTCGGCTTCGCCGACAATCCTGAGCTTGTCCCCGTCCCTCCACCGGCGGCGACGTTCAATCCCAGTGATGATCTCCATCCGGTCAGCCGCCCCTGATCTTAACGACGCTCTTACGAGCGCCTTTAAGATCGCAGAGCCGAGTTAAACCAGGTAGGCGGTCCTCGGCGGATGCTTACGAAATTGCCCACACATCTCGCCGGATACCGCCAGCTTTCCGGTCGGGTGTCGCGGTCAAATGGGTCCACATACTCGACAACCGAGGCGGTCGCGGCCGGCAAGCAGGCCAGCCCGCGCGAGATGCACCACGTCTCGAAAGCCAGCATCTAATTGCGCATTGCTCGCACGGTTCCCCGCGCGCGGGTGCCGTGAGCATCATGGGCCCTTTTTCGCAACGCCTCGACCACTGCCGGCGAGAAATTGGCGGTTGGAGGGCAGGCAGATCGGCCGTCATCGTGGCTCCCTGCACCGCAGCCGCGTCACCAGCCAGCCGTTGCTTGGACCCAAACCGGTTTTACGGCACAGGAATGACGCATCCCGAAGGCAGCTTCCCTTTCGCCTGGCGATCTGTCGGCCAGGTTGTCGCGTCGTAGAAGCACAGCCACTCCGTTTCGATGACTGAACCGCTCCAGCCAGCGGCAGGCACTTTCAGCGCGATGGAAGTGTTGTTGGACGCTGAGGTGCTGTCTTGGTCCAACGCGACTGCTGCCGGCATGGTCGAGGACTTGTCGCGGAAGACGGCCATGCCGTGGCCGGTTGAATCCTGCTCGGCAAACCATATGCCGTTCCAGCTCGTCACTTCGCACGCCGTGTCGCACGTTTGCAGTATCTGCACATTGCCAGACGCGTCGGGAACGAGAACGTTGGGAAACTGGCCGATCGGCAGGCGCGGCACATAGGCGCGCAAGTCCTCTTCGGCAATCGTCTGCCCAGCGTCGAAGCTAAATGTCCGCTGGATTTTCATCGCGTTCACCCGACCGGCAGCCTTCACCAGGACATACTTGCTCGTCGTTACAATGTTGTCGGTAAAGCAGGTCTGGCCGTTGGTGGTCGAAGTCATGTGAAGGCCCGCCTTGCTGACAACCGCCTTCGAAATTGAACCGGCAAACACTGCAATCAGTGCGCTCGGCTCGTTTGTCCCATAGGAATCGCCGAAGAACTCGGCAACATCGCCACACCGGTCACCGCCGTTGGCGGCCAGATTCCCGGTCGAAGCACCACTGCTGTCGATCCACGAAATCGAGTCGACCCGGTCGTGATCCGTCGTGTTCGGAGATTGCGCGAAGACGACAGTAATGCGGCCGTTCGCGAGCGTGGAGGCACCGGCGGCGTGACTGAAGGCGAGCGCGGCGAAGAGGCTGAGAGCACGCATTCGGAGTTCCTTAACGTCCAGAAACGAATTACCTGTTTTTTCCAAAAAAGCAAAGAAATTTCCATTGACCATGGCAAGGATCTCCACCGCTGCACTTGGTCGACCGTCAGCGAACCTGCCTGATACCCCACGCCGGTCAGCATGCGCCACGCCCGGGCCGGTGGACCCGCCACTCGGCTATCAGGCGCGGAAGGCTTGGAGTGCGTCAGATGCAGTCGGGATAGGGGCAGGCGCAGGACCATCAGGCTCCGCCGCTGATCGTCCGGGCGAAGCCACCCGGAGCGGCTGCGCACGCTTTCCTAGGGGTCTCGCGAAGACAATGCGGCCGGGCTTCGGGCTCACTTTCCCTGCGGCCACGTTGGCGGTGCTGGGCCGGTTGGCTGGAGCGGACGTGTCATTACCACGATCCCCGACGCCCGTAGCGCCTCGAGCAGACGGGCGACCGTGATGGTCGCATGTGGTCGCGGCTTGGCGTCGAAGCGCCTTTATTCATCGAACAGCAGGGCGTGACGGAGCGTGAAGGCCACGTCGGCGGGATCCGAGGGAAGAAGCTTCTCGTCTGGATCGGGCATGGCCGGAGAGAAGCAGGAGAACGGGACTAGAACAAGTCTCCGTTTTTGACGACGTCAGGTCAGTAGCCTGCCCAGCGTCCATGCCAGCCGTACCGGGGATGCCACCAGCCCCAGCCATATAGGCGATCATATCGCCAAATGTAGCCGGCTCCAGGGCTTGCGTAGGCTGGCCGAACGTACACCACGCCAGCCGTCGGAGCATATTCGGCAGGACCAGCGTAGCCAGGATCGGTGTAAGGGCCGGGACCGGCGTAAGTCGGCGCTGGAGCGGGCGCCGTCTCAACAACACACCCGCAAAGCATCGCCGCCGAGACGGTGGCAGCCAGGATACGAAGCAGAAGACGATCCTCACTCAAGCAGCCTTCATACACTGCCCACCTTCCGAGCGCTGTCGAGAGGTTTTTTGCCGCCAGACGCGGCGATTGAGAATCTTAAGGCCATGTGCTGCAGCGGCATCAAGGTCGAGCCTGCCCCTTCAACCAGACTTCTATCATCGCCTATTCGCGCGGTTCGGAGAGAAGCGCTGGCATTGCTGACTAAAGGCACACCGGAGGCAGCGCAGCGCCTGCTAAACCTGATGCAGAGCACCGACGACAGAGTTTCCGCAGCCGCGTGTAGCCAAGTCTTGGACCGTGTGCTGGGCAAGCCGGGCGAGAACCCGCAAGATCCGGATGACGGGAAGGCTTCGCTGGACTTATCACACCTCACGGCCGAGGAACGGACTCAATTAAACGACGATCTACCGCTGGGTCCAGAGGTATGCACCCGAGATCGAGAAACGGCTGCGCTGGCAGTGGCGCGGGCCGCGTTCGACGAGTTGGCGCGTCGACGAGACCTACGTGAAGGTCCGGGGCCAGTGGGCCTACATCTACCGGGCGGTCGACAATTTAGAAAACACAATCGACTTCTATCTCTCGCCGACGCGCAATACGGAGGCGCCGAAGCGCTTCCTTGGCAAGGCGTTGAACGGCCCGAAGGACTGGGAGAAGCCCTCCGTGATCAACACCGATAAGGCGCCGATCTACGCCGCCGCTCTTGCCGAATTTCCAGTTGATAAACGCGACTCGTAATTTGTTTCTTTGGGACGTTTGTTAACTATTTCGCGAATCGAGCGAAGTCGAAATCACGTAGATTTCTGTTGCACACTCCGATGCACCTCTGTAAGAATGCGTAATGGTTCGTTCATAGTGGCGGCCGCGGGGGGCGACCTGGTATGCAAGTAACTGTATCAGGCGGCATAGGGCACGGAGCCGCGGCTCTTAATTACAGCGCCTCTGATATCGCCTACAACACGGCCAGCGCGCTTGCTGCTGTAATCGACAATACATATTCCAGGGCTATCTACTATGACCCCGCCAATCCCCCGCTTACACCATCTTCCGGCTATCTAATTGTCGGCAAAACCGTTGCGTCCAATACAATCCACGCACGCGGCTTTGGAGCGATCATCGACGAGAACACTGGCGAGGGCAGCACGATCCGGGGAGGCGACGATGCCACCGGTCAGATCGTCCTGGCCAGCAACGGAGGGCTAACGTTTACGGCGCACTCGGGGGCCACCACCGTCGTTGCCGGTGGGGGCGACAACCACATCACGTTTGCCGGCAGCAAGGCCGCGTCAGCAGCCTATACCAGCTCCGGCAATGATACGATCATCGGCGGAGATGGAAACACCACCGTGGCGGCGGGAGCCGGCTTCAACACGGTCATCCTCGGCGCAGGCAACTCGCTCGTCGGGGTCTCTGGGACGGACTCCGTCAAACTCGGCGCGGGAAGCGACACGATCGACGTGCTGGGCGGAAGCGCCCACGTCCTCGGTGCCGGAAGTGTGTCTGGCGGCGGCTACTCTCTCACATTCGTCGGGGGCAACGGTCCGTATGCGAGCACGGTCGCAGGTGGTGCCGGGAGCTACGACATCATGGGCGGCGCCGGTGGCGGCGTTTTCCGCGGTGGTCTGGCTGGCAACAACCTTATAGCAGGCGGTGCAGGCGCTGTAACGATAGTCGGCGGCGGTGCCGGCGATACGTTGGAAGGCGGCGCCGGTAACGACTCGATCTTTGCGGCGCATGGCAACGAGACCCTGTTGGGCGGCGCCGGCAACAACGTGTTCGGCCTGACAATCCACAACGTCGCAAACACAGGCGGCCTCGGAACCACAGACGTCATCAATGACTTCAACGGTAAAGACCTGCTCTCTATCGGGGGCGTCAAGGCAGACAATTACGCCATCAACACTTATAAGCTCACGTCTGCCGGGGGAACGTTCTTCCTGGAAGACGGAACAAAGGTGGTGTTGAAAGGCTTTCATCAGCAGCTTTCCAGCTCTGCTTTCAAGCACTAAGCCGATAAGCCATGGACAGGCATGACATTGGGATTGTCAGCAGAGCTGAACCCCAAGAGGCAGCTTGAACGTTCAGGACGCAAGAGAGGCTGTTGAGACTGGCGTTCGATTTATAAGCCAGGGTAATTTTACAAGCGCCAAGGTGTGGCTCAGTCGTGCAAACCGTTTGGCGCCTGGCGATCCAGTCGTAGCACTTCTTATGACTTCAGCGATCTCTGCCGATCAGCCGGAAAGAGCGCTCGACTTGTTAAACAAACTCATAGAAAAGTGCCCGTCTTACAGGAGTGCGCAGGTGTCGCGCGCTGCGATCTTACATCGCCTTGGCGACCCGCAAGCCTGCGAGGCGATCAACCGGCTTCTCAGGACGATGGCTGTGCCCACGGACAACGCGTTCGCGGCGTTAGCGGCGAAGATCGCCACGGCTGGCGGGTATAACGGCTGGGTTGGGCTGACACGTGAGGGCCGATTAGTGGGGACCACCCGGAGTCTGAGCGCATCGATGGACGGAAAACCTTTTCGACACACAGCTCCCAAGCGCCTTCCGACGACATGGCAATCTCACAAGCAAGTCGTCGTCAAGTCATCTGATGGACCCTTTCTGGGCGGTATCTTTGACATTCGCTCCATCACGCTGATCGAAGGATTTGTCGAAATGAAATCTGATGGCACGATCCAGGGTTGGGCATACGCCCCTCACGATCCCGACGCCCAGCTCGAAGTAGAGTTTCGCCGTGAAGGTGATCGCCAGGCGATGGCACATGTTCCCGTGACCGACCCGGTGGGCGTTCTTCCAGGGACCGACGGCTTTATGCGCGTGCACGGCTTCAAGTTGCCGATGCCATTCTCTGATGCGACGAGCCGGATCGAGGTCAGAGTTGCGGGCCATCGCTTGCGGGGCGGGCCGCTCTCTCCATGGCCCTTGCTCAACACCAAACGTCAACAACCCAAAGCGGCGAAACAGAGGCGTTCGAACGCCGTGGCACTGACACGTTTAAGGTCGGCGCCAAGAAGCCGGTTACCGCCGCGCGCAGCCATCGACGTGATTGTGCCGCTTTATCGCGGCGCTGCAGAATTTGATGTTTGCCTCCGTAGTCTGATAAAAAGTCGTCCTCCAGACGTAAGAATCATTTGTGTCGATGACTGCATTGTAGAAGAGAGACTGCAAAAACTAGTTGTCGATGCCGAGGCAAAGGGGCACATCATACTTCTGCGGCATGCGACGAATAGGGGTTTCCCTGCGGCGGTGAACACGGCACTGTCCTTCAGCGCGGGGCGAGACGCGGTCATCTTAAACAGCGATACGATCGTTCCACCGGACGCTCTCTCAAGACTGGCCGATGCTGCGTATTCAGCCCCGGCCATTGGAACTGCTACGCCGCTCACAACCGACGGTTCCAGAACCACATGTCTCAAGCTGGGAGAGGCAGAGTGTCTTCCCTCGGTCGAAGACTTGATACGACGCGATCATATCGCGCGGGAATGCAATCGCAACGTTTACATCGACCTTCCGACCTGACTCACCGCTGCAGTTCACCGCGGTGGAACACACGATAGACCATCGGCGTCTGGCCTTTGGCGAATGGCCGAGCGTGTTCGGCGACGCGAAGATGACGACGGCGTTGCTCGACCGCCTGACCCACCACTGCGACATCGTCGAGACCGGCAACGAGAGCTGGCGCTTCAAGAACCGCGCCTGACTCCGCCACCCTAAGGGCGCCTAGACTGCCGCCGCTGTGGATAAGCGGCCCGCCTGCGCCAGACTCTTGACGGTCGCTGCGGCGGGCCGCTTACCCACAGCTCTTGTTCAGACAACACCCATCCGCAGCGCCCAATCAGCATCGGCAGAGGGGTCCTTTTTGGACGCCGATAGGGGTCCCTTTTGCGTACGTTGAGTAATCGCGGGCGTCTGTCCTGCGCACGAGGTCGGGTAAGCTCGGCCTCGCATCACTCAGCAGGAGGACGGACATGAAAGAGTATGTCGGGTTGGATGTGTCGCAGAAAGAGACGGCGGTGAGCGTCGTGGACCAGGACGGCAAGGTGCTGTTCGAGGGTAAGGCACCGTCGAACCCCGGGGCGCTCGCTCAAGTCATTCGCAAGCGGGCACCGAACGCTGAACTGATCGGCTTCGAGACCGGCGCGATGGCGAGCTGGCTCTTGCATGAACTCAAGCGCATCGAACTGCCTGTCGTCTGCATTGATGCCCGTCATGCTCACGCTGCTCTGTCCGTGCGAATGAACAAAAGCGACCCTAACGACGCACGCGGCTTGGCCGAGCTCGTCAGGGTCGGCTGGTATCGTGAAGTGCGCGTCAAAAGCGACGCGGGTCAGGCAGCCCGCTCTCTGCTCGTTGCCCGAGCTCGCCTGGTCGGCATTCGCCGTGATCTGGAAAACCAAGTCCGCAGCCTGCTCAAGGAGGTCGGCCTGTTATTCCCGCATGCGATCGGCGGACGGTTCCGCGCCCACGTGGTCCAGCTCCTCGGCGATGACCATATCCTGCGGCCCATCGTCGACGGCCTACTTAACGTGCACGAACGTGTCGAGGAGCAACAGGCTGTGCTCGACACCCGGGTGCGCCAGGAGGCGAAGGCTGACGAGACGACACGCCGGTTGATGACCGTGCCCGGCGTCGGCGTGGTCACCGCGATGGCGTTCCGTCATACCATCGACGATCCGACGCGGTTTCGATCGGCGCAGACGGTCGGCGCCTATCTCGGCCTAACGCCCCGTCGAAAGCAGTCAGGCGAGCAGGACATCAACGGCCACATCTCGAAATGGGGCGACCGGCTGCTGCGAACATATCTGTTCGAAGCCGCCAGCGTGCTGCTGCACCGAACCCAGCGTTGGTCGGCGCTGAAGGCGTGGGACACCCGGCTAATGAAGCGCGTTGGAGCCAAGAAGGCAAAGGTTGCAGTGGCTCGCAAGATCGCCGTCATCCTGCACTGCATCTGGACCGACGGCACCAGCTTCGAATGGGGCACGGAGAAGAAAGTGGCTTAACAGGATTAAGAGATCCGGCCTGCGGGTTCAGCAGCGTCGGTCGTTGTCCCTGCCGGGACGGTGGTGTTGGTGACCTCGGTCAATCGGCTGAAGACGAGTTCCTCGGACTTCGCTGCGTACGTTGAGGCGCCCGCCCCCGAACACAATCATGAGGCGCAGACCTCGGAAAGGACCCTGACCCCGGCAAGGTCACACACCGGAGTTGACAGACACCCGCGATTAAAGGGCCGATTGACAGGCGGTGGAGTAGTTAGCGCATTCGGGTGGCGTGAACTCGTCGATTGCGTTGGCGATGACCTGCCATAGATCGGGGATCGTTCGCACGGCGCGACAGCCCCGACTCCACCGCCGCAATCACCCGCAAGCGAAGATCCGCCAACAGCGTTCGTGCCATGGATGCTGGCCTCGCCCCAGCAAACATGGTGAATCAGATCAGCACCGCGTCGGGGAAAAACTTCACGAATCGGTTCGGTCGGGTTTCGCTCTAGATGGCCCTAGTCTAAGCGATGTGCCAAAGCACACCCGTCGGGTCCCAGACATAAGCGACTAAACTCCACGATTGAAGCGTCGGGCGTGCGGGAGGTCTGACGCCATAACGGCCAGCAAGATCGAGAGCGGCAATGCGGGCCCACCAAGCCTCCAAGTCTTTGACGAGCAGGTGAATCATCAAGTGCTCGGCAAAGTCTTCTCGCTCATCAAACTGTAGCAGGAAAGCAAAAGGGCCGAGGTGCATGGACGCCACCCCTTCCCCAAGCCGAAGGCTCTTGAACCCCAAATCTGTATAGAACCGGAGGCACGTATCGAAATTCTTGGCTGGTACGAATGGTCGCAGTGCAACGACATCGGGAGCAGAGTTGCAATTGTCCATTTAGCCCTCCATCATTGGTCGATCAGATTTGGAACGGACATACATAACCCCGATTATGCTAACGCTCGTAAACCATCAAACGCAAAGTGCTTTAGCAACTTGCCGTTTAAACATATGGTGAGATAGCCTTACCTGGTTAGACCGCCGTCAAAGCGCGCATAGGCCACCGTCCAGTCGCTTGCGATGGCCCGTTGCGCCTCGACAAGCGGCAGCGTGCCGCCGCAGACCCGCCGATGCAGCGCGCTCTCCAGATGGTCTTTCTGCTGAGCCGTCCAGCCGTCCGCCGAATGGGGCGACTCCGGCCACAGATTCAGTGATCGGCTGGCGCGCCGCCCAGCCTGAGCGGGATCAGGTGGTCCTCCTTGTAGTTGCGCATGTGCTGGTCTGGCCAGGCGAGCGCCCGCAGCTGCCGGCGCTTGAGATAGCTGGTGTAATTGGCCGGCGACCGGACCGAGTGCGCCCAGCCTGAGGCGCAGACCGTGGTGGCGATCGTGAACTGGCTCACGGCCGGGTTAACGGCGCCGGGGGTCACCGGCGGATCAGGACGCGAGGCCTGGGCCATCGCCGCCTTTGTGGTTAGCAGGAGGGCCAAAGCCGTCGCAAGCGACACTGTTATCCCTCTGCCATGTCTGCTCTGCCGACGCAGCAGGGTCACATGTGTTCGGACAGGGCGCGAAGCGATTGAAATGGTAATCTACCCCATATGTAGCGTTTCAGCTAACCAAATAATTCGACATAGATCTCCACCCACTCTCGCCATGTCACCTTTCCTAGAGCTCCGTACCGGTAGCTGGCTTTCTCGTCGGCCTATTGAAGACCAAGTCGGCTTGCAATAACGGGGTGCACGGGGAGGCTCCGTTCGCGCCAATGGTCCATATTGCCGAAGAATGGTGCGGGTCCTTGAAGCCTCAGTTTGTCCCACACGTCTTCGCAGTATTATTGGAACAGCGCTCCGGGCGAGTGAACACCGTTATAGACTAATTGAGAATTTCGAAAGTTACTCGACATAAAGCGCACGACACGAAGATGGGGACTATCGTCGATGCTTTCCAGGAGGCGTTCCTGCGTTTCGATAATGCGATCGACAGGCGCTACGTCGGTGAGCGCCCGACCAACGACTGCCGTCGCTGCAGGTCGCCGTCACGGCAGGGGTCTGAGCACTTGCTACGGAGGATATTACGACGAGGCCGACGGCAAGAATGAGGTCGCGCATATTGAGCATAGCATTTCTCCGTTCGCAGCTATCTTGAAGAAGACGAGGGAATGCAGTAGCCGGATGGCCGTAGCTTCTCGGCGCTGGATGCAAGATGGAATGCGGGCGCAGCGGTCGCTGGTGCAGGCCTACGTGCGGAACGGGTGGTTTGAGACGACGCCGTGGGGAGGCTATAGCTGCGGTAAAGGCTGCAGCCATTGCAGCGGCCGGCACTGAAAGTCCTAGCAGTCTGTCGAATTGGGATAACCAAATTGGCGTGGACTGGCTATGCTCGGGGCATGCCGAGCTACGTTCCATTCAACCGCGACCAAGCGTCTCTCCTGCCGCCTGATCTGAAGCCTGGCTGCCTGAGGATGATCTGGCGCACGTTGTGGTGGCGGCGGCCGACCACGTGCCACTTGGCGCGTTTAAGGTGGCGAGGCGGCCCGGCGGCAAGCCGCATTACCACCCGCCCCTGATGCTGGCGCTGCTGATTTAAAGTTTTTCAAACGGCATCTTTTCGTCGCGCTGGATCGAGCGGGCGACGTATCGCGACATAGCCGTGCGCTTCGTGGCCGCCAATCTGCACCCCGACCACGACACGTTTGCCAGCTTCCGGCGCACCAACAAAGCCGCCTTCGAGGCGGCCTTCCTGCAAGTGCTTCTGCTGGCGCGCGCGACCGGGCTGCTCAAGCTCGGCACGGTGTCGATCGATGGCACCAAGATCGATGCCAACGCCTCGAAGATCCGCTCTGTACTTTACGACCGTGCCTGCGAGCTGCGCGCCAAGCTCGCGGTCAATATCACCCAGCTGACTGCGCAGGCCGAAGCCGCCGACACCGAAGGCCAATTCCGCAGGCATTGCCTGCGGAATTGGCCAGGCGTGAGACGCTGAAGGCTAAACTCGATGCCGCTTGTGTCCGGCTGTAAGCCGAAGCGCGTGCCGAAGCAGACGCCGCCCGCCCTGACCAGGAGGCGAAGAAGGCGGCCTATGAAAGCAAGAAAGGGCCGCGCGGCAAGCCGCCGAAACCACCCAGCGATACGCCGCCGCCCGCGCGTCAAAGCAACCGGACCGACCCGGACAGTGCGCTGATGCGCCGCTCGGACGCGCATGAATATCGCCCAGCCTACAATGTGCAGGCCGTTGTTTGCGCAGACGGCACGCAGTTGATCTTGGCGACCGAGGCGGCTGGCGGATGCTGCCGACAACTTCGGCTCTTGGCAGACGGTCGATTGGTGGTTCCGGCGCTTTGTGCGGCGCATGCTGTTCCAGACCATACATGACGTGTCGTTGATGCTGGATCGCGAGCGCGCCGGACGAGATGCTAGCCCGTCTGACGGCGTGCTCGACAATCAGAACGTCAAAGCGCCACACGCCAACGTGCGAGGCTAAGACGCGAATAAAAAGATCGTCGGCCGCAAGCGCCGCATTGCGGTCGACACCGACGGACGACTGTTGATGCTCAACCTGACCACCGCGGACATCCCCGACAGCGCCGGGGCGCAGGCGATCCTTGACGCCGTGCGCAAGCGCTCGCCGTGGCTCAAGCACCTGTTCGCCGATGGTGCCCATGACCGCACCAGGCTGCTCGACAAGGCGGCGTTCAGGGACTTCATGCGGGGGTCGTGCGCCGGACCGACAAGGACGCCGGTTTCAAGGTGCTGCCGCGCCGCTGGGTGATCGATCGCACCTTCGGCTGAATTACGCGCTGGCGCAGGCTGGTGCGCGATTGCGAAGCCCGCCTCGATGTATCCGAGGCCATAATCCACGTCGCCATGGGAAGCCTGCTCTTGCGCCGGATCGCCCGTGATTACATCTCTCAAACGAAGTCTTATACTAATCGAGTAGCGAGGACGAAGCAGGTTGTGAAAGCGTCTGACCTGTCCGGCACTTGTCTGCCCGACGCTCTCGTCGACGTTCTGCCGCTTTTTGCGTTTAGACTAGGGTCAGGACTCACTACGTCAGCCAGAAGGTGACCGTAGCGGCGATGCAGATGGCTGAGAAGAAGGTGTGGGCGCATCGATCGTAGCGGGTGCTGATCCGGCGCCAGTCTTTGATGCGGCCGAACATGTTCTCGACGCGATGGCGCTGCCGGTAGAGTTCTTTGTTGTGGGCTATCGGGATCCTCCGGCAGCGCGTCGAGGGAATGCAAGGCGCAATGCCGCGCTTTATCAATCCGGCGCGAAACCAGTTGCTGTCATAGCCGCGGTCGCCGAGCAATTCGCGGGCTGGCGGCAGTGCGGGGAGGATCATCGCCGCCCCCTTGTGATCGCTCATCTGGCCTTCGCTGAGCAGCATCACGACCGGGCGTCCCTGGCCATCACAAACGGCATGCAGCTTGGAGTTCAGGCCGCCCTTGGTTCGCCCGATACGGCGCGGAGAACCCCTTTTTTAAGCAAGCTGGCCGCAGTTCGGTGTGCCTTGAGATGCGTGGCGTCGATCATCAACCGGTCTGGCTCGCCCGCTTCGGCCACCAGGGCCGCGAAGATGCGTTCGAGAACACCGAGGCGGCTCCATCGCACAAAGCGATTGTAGAGCGTCTTGTGCGGGCCATAGCCGCGCGGTGCGTCACGCCATTGCAGGCCGTGGCGAATGACGTAGACGATGCCGCTGACCACCCGCCGGTCGTCAACGCGGGGCAGCCCGCGTGACCGGGGGAAGAACGGCTCGATCCGCCGCATCTGCGCGCGGGACAGCTGGAACAACTCGGCCATCGGACACCTCCGACATGCTGAGAATCACACCGTGTCGAGCCGTGTAAAGGTTCTGACCCTAGCTGAGGCAAGGTGGTTCTACCCTGCCAGTGACACCGGCCCGCCCGAGCATGTCGGTCTTCGCGACGTAGGACCTGCTTGCGTAGCCGGCACAGCGTGTCATGGGGCGGGCATAGAACGACGGCCGCTACCTGCCTCCCTGGTGGCCACTATCTGCGACATGCTGGAACGACACACGCGCGAAGGCGACTCTCTCGGGCATGCCTAACCGCTATTCTTCGAAGCCGTGACGAGCTGCAGGTCGGCCGCCAGTCGGCCGGCGGCACTGATGCTGGTGGTGGCGGACGCGGATATGCGGCTTGGCACCGCTGCAGAAGCAAGTCGCTTGAAGCATCGTGCTATCGTGTCGGGGTGAGCGGCTGGCGTGCCGGCTCGCTCACAGCAAGGCCTGACCCGGCCGGCCAAGCAGGTAGCCCTGCACGAGGTCGCAGTGCTGGTCGCGAAGGAAAGCGAGTTGTGACTCCGTTTCGACACCTTCTGCGCACAGCTTTATGCCGAGCTCGTGACCCAGCTGTATCACCGCCTTCACGACGCTCTCGGACCGTGTGCTGCGGCCGAGACCCGCAACGAAAGCTTTGTCCAATTTTACGAGGTCGAACGGGAAAGCTTCCAAATAACTCAGCGACGAGTAGCCCACGCCGAAATCGTCCAGCGCCAATTGGACGCCAAGGTCCTTAAGTTCTCGCATTTCGCACAGGGCGCGCTCGGCATCGTTGATTAGCAAACGTTCAGTCAGCTCGATTGTCAGACAGTCCGGCGACAGCCCAGTCCTATCAAGAACTTTGGAAATCAGGCGGGGGAGCATTGGCCGGGAAAGCCCGAACCAGCGTGTGGAGACATTGATGGACACTTTGCGTCTGTTTCCCCAGGTCGCAATCTCCGCACACGCCACCCAGAGAACTGCACAGTCGATCTTGCTGATTAGGCCCGAGCTTTCGGCCAAAGGGATGAAATCACTTGGCAAGGCAGGAACGCCACTTGCGCGAGTCCACCGTATCAGCGCTTCATGACCATAGATGTCGAGACTGTCCGTCTTCCTGATTGGCTGCCATTGCAGGGTGAATGGGCTGTTTGTTGCGGCACGGCGCAGCTCGTGCAGCAGCTTTTCGCGCACGCTGGCGATTGGACGCGCTACGCGTATGATGTCCTGAATGGTTTCGCCAAGCTCGCGAAGCACGGCCACCTGACTATCGGAGACGGTGCCGGGCACTCGGTCCATGACACATAATGCGCCGACTGGTTGGCCATCGATCAGCCGCACCGGCATGCCGGCATAGAACCGCAGGGCAAACTGCTGTTCGACGACCGTGGGATTGTCGACTAAGCCTGGGTCGGCAAGCGCGTCCTCGACGATGAGCGGCCAATCGGGTTGTAGTATCGCGAGCGCACAAAAGGAGTTCTCGCGCGAGGTGCTTGTAGCCGGCAGATTTACTCCCCACGCGAAACAACTGCCGATCGGATGTGACTAAGGAAAGAGCGCCTAATGGACGCCTGAGAACGCGCGTGGCGAGTTCCGTTATGAGCTTGATGCGGCGGTCCTGTCTTCCCTCAAGCAAGCCGCTTTGGCACAGGGACGAAAGACGTTGGGCCTCATCTATAGGAAGCGCGGCTGCAGGCATAAACATTCCCAATCCGCAATTCGGTCAGGTAATTGTTAGTGACTCGTTCAGGCTCGGTGGACTACAAACTGACGTAGTAATGACGGTCACACAATTCGTGGCTTGAGTAAAGTATGCTAGAGCCGTTTCACACCAAGGTGTTCATAGTAGCATAGGCGTATGTAGTTGGCGCAATCTTCGGCGCTGACTGGTATCAGAAGCGGACAAATATCGCCTTGGCCTGTTGATTTCCGCTCGGAATTGACCCGGTTTTCCACCGAGATTCGAACTGGGTGAATTTATGGTTTGAGGGTCAAACTGCGGTCAAGCTTTGTTTTTCTCCTGTCGCTCCTTCGTTGAGGCCGTGCTGCCTTGAAGAGGAAGCTATCATTGCCGGTCTCGACGATGTGGCAGTGGTGCGTGAGGCGATCCAGCATGGCCGTCGTCATCTTGGCGGCGTCGCCGAAAACACCAACGACGTCCGACCGCAGATATTTGCGGATCGTGTTCCGCGACAGGCTCGTTGGCCGCGAAATCTCCCTTATCGAAAGCCGGTCTCGAAACGCCCAGCGGCGGAGCACGCTCGGCAACTCCATGTACGTCACTCCGGTGCCCCAGCTGAAAACATCCGGGGTGAGGTCAAAACATGGGTCAATTCTCAGTGGAAATTTGGCCGCTAGATGGAGTGCGCCCCTCGGAGTGGACAGAACCAAGCCGCCGTTTTGACCGTCTGCCGGGCGTGATGATCCTCGAACTGCGAGGGACCGAGGTATCCTAGCGCCGAGTGCAGCCGTCTTAAGTTGTAGATGTCGTCGATGAAGCGCAGAAGGTCGGCAGTGACGTCCTCGAACGTCTCGTAGGCCGCCAGGTAGACGGTTTCCACCTTCAACGTCTTCATGAAGCTTTCCGCCTTGGCGTTGTCATAGGGGTTGCCGCGTCGACTCATCGAACTCGTCAAGCCATGAACGGCCAACAACGCGCGATACACTTCCGACGCGTATTGCGACTCCCTATCAGAGTGGTGAATGTAACCCTTTGCTGGCTGCCGGTTCCTGATGGCGGCCTTCAACGCCGCGACGGCGATGCGGGCATCCATGGAGCGGCTGGTGGCATAACCGACGACCTTGCGCGACCATGCATCCAGGATAGCAGCCAGGTAGACGAAGCCGCCGGGGATGGCGACGTAGGTCAGGTCCGCTACCCAGAGCTGATTAGGGCGACCGGGAACGATACCCTTGGCCAGGTCGGCGTAGATCGGTCCGGCATGGTTGCTAACGGTTGTCACGACGTAGCGCCGGCGCTGTTTTGGCTGCAAATCGTGTTCTCGCATCAGGCGACGTAGCTTCTTGCCGTTCACCACCACGCCCTGGTGGCGCAGCGCTGCCCCAACCCTTCGGTAGCCGTAGCACTCGAACTCGTCGCAGATCGTGCCGAGCCGGGCGAGAATGCCGTCGTCAGGCAACGTGGCTGGCGGTGCGTCGTAGAAGGTGGATCGCGTGAGCCCCATCAGCTTGCACCCCCTGCTGACGGAGACGCCGCGGGGCCGGTAGCGACGGAGGTGGTCGCGCTTCTGGGCCGGGGAGCATGCTTCAAAGCCCCCTTTAGCAGCTCGATCTCGAGCGCCTAACGTCTAACCAGACGCTCGAGGGCCGCGATCTTGGCTCCGTATTCTTGCATCAGGTCTGCCGCCTGCAAGTCCTCATCCAAGGCGCCGGCCTAGAACTTGCCGACCCAGATCCGGATCAGCTACCGCAAAATGTCGTGCTGCCTGGACAGCGCGTGGAGCGTCTCGCCCGCGATGAACTCCTCAGCACCTGCCGTTTGAATGCGGCGCTGTGAGATCGGTGCTTCGTCATGACTTCCATTCTCCGGAAGCCCAGCAAAGGGGGTCAATTCAATTGTTCATTCTGTCTACTCCGAGAGGCGCACTCCAAGACGGGTCCATTATATGTGGAACTCAACAGCTGATCGACGCGAAGATCAAGGGCGAAGGCGTGGCAGCCGAGAAAGAGGTTGCTCCGAGAACGGGCAATTTTGTCGATCTTATGGCTGCCCTCACGCGAAGCCTGGGTGAGAGCACTAAGGTACCACCTAGCCGTGATTTGGCGCCGGCTCCGGTGGCCAAAGCACCTAGAGGTGCGAAGGCTCCCAATCCAGACGACTTACGTCGACAGTCTGTCTTCAAGCTGCCGATTGAGGGGGGTCAGAAACAAAAGTCGGCTCGTTCCAGCGTCGAGGTCGTTAAGGCGAAGCCGGAGCAGAAGCCACCCGCACGCGACGCAAGGCTTGAGGAGCAACAGAACCCGCGCCGTCGGTAGCATGATACGCAATATGCAAACGAAAGGGTAGTGTCTCAGTTTGAATTTCCTAAGATTAAGACACCCTAGCGCACCCGGCCGTTCCTGCTTATGGTATGCTTAGCGGTAAGCAGGAGGACGAGCGCATGGATAAAGCCGAGTATTACCGCCTTGATTTGATCCGCGAAAGAGCGGCTCGAAGACTCGAGGTCTTAGCAATGGGAGACCCAGAGACTGAGCCGGGCGAGACTGATAAGACAAAGCGCACAATAGCCGAATGTGAGGCGTCAATGCAGCGTCTGAAGCGGGCCGACAATGCCTAAAGGCCCCCGAGGCGTGTCCCGCCCCGCCGACGTGATCGGCAACGCTGTGCGAGTGGCTCGCATCGCCACGGGCGAGGAGGAAGAGACGCCCCCACCCGTCAGCCCAGGCGCGGCGCTGGGAAAGCTGGGTGGGGAGGCTCGGGCGCGGAACATGACGCCGGAGCAGCGGGCCGAGCAGGCTAAGAAGGCAGCGGCGAAGCGGTGGGGGAAGGATTAGGCAGACGCCGCATCAAGCGCATCCCGAATCGGTTGAGATACAATTTGTCGTTCTTCGGATGACGAGCAATTTTTAGCCCAAGAAGCCGCTAACGCTTGCCAGAGAATATCGCCTCCAAGAGTTAGCCTATCGGCAGCAAGCTTTACCCAGTCGTGATGATTGGCCATTGTCATAGATACGTTTAGAGCGTCGATTGTTTCCGAAGGGCTGCGTCCAATTCGGCTTGCTATATCAGGCCAGTTCGCCGAGCATAAAGCTTCAAACACTACGCGTTCGGGAGCGTCTTCGCCTGGAATAACTATGCATCCAGGGGCAGCAGCTTGATCCCCGTCGAGATACACTAAGGATGGTCGCGGAAAACGGTTTTGACTCGCCATTATGCCAAGAGCCATGCCGACCGAAGCTGCGCCGTATGGAATGATTTTCGATCTACTCAGTAGTTCTCTGTCTGAGACAACTAAAATTTCTGATACAAGCGTAGCGGCTTTTGTATCCTCTACGTAGACGTCGCACTCAGGGTGCTGTTCATCGTCCATTCTTGTCATCGCAAACTCTGGGCTAACACCCACGACAGCGGTTTTTCCGCCAGCGCCATCCATAAGATAAATGCGCGCTTCTGGCGGTAACTCATCCAATATGTATGGTGAATGCGTTGTGAGTACAATCTGCAGCTCCTGCTCCCTAGCGATGCGCGCTAAATCTCTCATTAGCCTTCTCTGCGCTCTTGGATGAAGAGACGTTTCCAGCTCATCAATGAGAACAATACCGTATCGTGGATAGTCTACTGCCAACAGTTCCGCAGCGGCTATTTCCCCAGCCCCCTGATGAAAGCCTGAATACCTTAGACCTTGCACCTCCAAGACTGGAATTGGTTTGTCCGAGCCGGCATCGGTTACGGATATTCCCGCTCCTATATAGTTTTTTCCAACAATATTTGTTAATCGCGCGAGTCTAGCAACGTCGAATGGCTTAAATGTCCCTTCACTGACACCTGTTTTTAACAGTTTTGAATAGCCAACTCTCGCTCCGACAGGCTGAATTCTCCTTAAATCGACATATTCCACCTGCCTTTCGGGGCGGTCGGGATTGCCGCGCCACCTATTGGACGGTTTCCTTACTGCATGAGTTTGAGATTGCGTCCCTTGTCGATATGAAAAACGGATGGTTGCTCCAACTATGCGTTCATACGGCGTGTCGGGGTAGAAATCCGATGCATACCTGTCTTTCGGACTCGATTTATAGACTGCTGCCGCCGCTTGCAGGACCGTGCTTTTGCCAGAACCGTTCTCTCCCACGATGGCCACGACGGGAAATTGAAAGTCAATTCGCTGTCCGGTCCATCCTCGGATGCCGCTGATCTCCATCCACTCAAGCCTTTTTGGCCATCCGGTTCCTGTCGCCCATTTGTTTTGAAGTCTGCGCATCTCGCTTGAAAGTGTCATTGCCGGCGCGTCTCCCTTGCAACTACCGCGTTGACGCGGGGCTGATGTCGGGTTAGTGCCGGGTTGTAGGCATTTTAGCAACGCTTGATTACCGGATAACTTGACTAAGCCCCGGTAGGAGGCCGTATCGCCAACCACAATACCTATGATGAAGCTGCAAATGTGCTTGACGGTAGGCATAAGAGTTCACTACAAAGTGGCATGGCCAACAAGCTCCCCCTCGCGACCCGCGTTCAAATCCTCTCCATGCTCTGCGAGGGCAGTTCAATGCGCTCGATCAGCCGGGTGGCCGACGTGTCGATCAACACGGTTGCCAAGCTGCTGGCCGAGGCGGGCGAGGCCTGCATCGCCCACCACGACGAGACGGTGCGCGGTGTGCAGTCCAAGCGGGTTCAGTGCGACGAAATCTGGAGCTTTGTTTACGCCAAGAAGAAGAACGTCGAGACGGCCAAAGCCGCCCCGGAAGGCGCTGGCGATTGCTGGACGTGGACGGCGATCGACGCCGATACCAAGCTGATCGTCTCCTATCTGGTGGCCAAGCGTGACGCCCCCTCCGCCCACGTGTTCATGCAGGACGTTGCCTCGCGCCTGGCCAACCGAGTGCAGCTCACCACGGACGCGTTGAAGTCCTATCTGGACGCGGTAGAGGACGCGTTCGGCGGCGATATCGACTATGCCAAGCTGGTCAAGCTCTACGGCCCTGGCGCCGAGTCAGCGGGCCGCTACAGCCCTGCCGAGTGTATCGGCGCTCGCAAGGAGCGGATGATGGGAAACCCTGACAAGGCGCACGTCTCCACATCCTACGTAGAGCGCCAGAACCTCACCATGCGTATGTCCATGCGCCGGTTCACGCGCCTAACTAATGCTTTCAGCAAGAAGCACGAAAGCCACGAGCACGCGATCGCGCTCTACTTCACATTTTATAACTTCGTGCGGATGCACAAGACGCTGAAGTGCAGCCCGGCGATGGCGGCGGGCCTGTCCACTACCTTGTGGAGCATGGAGGACGTCGTGGCGCTGATCGACGATCGAGCGGCAGCGGCAAAGCGGCCAACCATTTACAAGAAGTCATAGACCAGAACTGCAAAAGACTCGACTCGACTCCGGACCGATTTGCAATTGCGGTGAAGGCATGCGATTCTTCAGAAGTTGAAGGAGCCGACATGCAAAATACCTCACACGCTGTTATGGCTCAAAGAGTTGAGCCCGACGACAGTCCGGATGACTTTCCTACGCCGCCCTGGGCCACGCGAGCTCTTTTGGAGCATGTCATAATCGATAAGGCGTCTTTGAAATCGCAGGTTTGCCTTGAACCAGCTTGCGGAGCTGGTCACATGGCAAAGGTCCTAAAAGGATACTTTGGAGAAGTCGTCTGCTCCGATGCGTATGATTATGGTTACGCGCAGGTTCGAGATTTTATGACATCTTCTTGTGAGGCTGGCGGGGTGGATTGGTTGATAACCAACCCACCGTTTAGGCTTGCAGAAGAGTTCGTCTTGCGAGGCCTGGCTGTCGCAAAGACTGGCGTCGCCATTTTGGCAAGAACTGTATTTTTAGAAAGCGTGGGGAGGTATGAGCGTATATTCCGAAACACTCCCCCAAGCGCGTTTGCTCAGTTTGTCGAGCGCGTCCCAATGGTCCGAGGCAGGCTAGACAGCAAAGCAAGCACGGCAACCGGCTATGCTTGGCTCGTCTGGGACAAGAGGCGTAGCGGTGGATCGCGCGTGGTGTGGATACCGCCGTGTCGCAAAGCACTGGAGCGGGGAACCGATTACTTGCCAGCGCACGCCGCTCAGTCTTCGTTAGTGTCAAACCGTGCGGCGGCTTGCGTAAGCAGGGTGTGAGCCTTAGCCAAGCTTTCAGCGTCGTTCTTTGCCAAGAGCTTTAGCGCCTGCTGAACCGTATCCCGAAGCACACGCCCTTTGATTCCAGGCGGGCCAGAAGGCGGGAGTTGTTCAGCTGACGCCGCTTGACCCGGGCCGAACTTGCCGTCTTTGGCCTCTGCCACCCGGCCCTGGTTCACGCCAAACCAAGCAGCTATGTCATGGTCACGGTCGCCACGCCCACTCATACCTAAGATTGTAGGAACGTCTGTCTGAGTAAGCGCATAACCACTTGGCCTGCCTTTTGGCATTTGTGTCTCTCCCTAGAGTACGCGCCAAAGGAACACTGAAGAGCTTTATAAGTCGAGTCTGGCTGAGGCAGCCGTCCCAATCTTGAGATTTTCAAACTGAGACGCTACCAACGAAAGCGTTAGGGCTTCGACGCTTTTGACGCTTCGTCGTCCATCTTTTGAGAAGCCTTGCACCACCCTGATGGGCTGGTCGTTTCGCCCGCGCACCTCCCGCCAGGACCACGGGCGTCCATAGCCCGCTCCTTACTGAACGCAGGCTTGGTTGCACGTACGGCAGCGTCGGACTTCAACGCCAGTTGAAGGCTCGACGGAAAATCATCTGTCTCAGCATCACCGACGCCGGACGACAGGCCACCGGCGAAGCCAACGGTGACTTTGCCCCTGCGTCGAGCGAGAAATCCGCCGTAACGGACGAGGCGAAAGTCGGGGTTGACAGGACGACATCGCCTGCCTGTGTGCGCGCAGCGCCCCCCCACCTCACAACAGCGACTCACGCTGCGAGAGGCCGCGACCGCTCTGCTCGCCTGCTGGAACGACACGACCGAACGTGAGCCACTGGCGGCCGCCGTTGCCGTGCTCAAAGGGGAAGTTACGCTTGCCATACCCAAGCTGGCGGGTATGATGGGGGTGGGGCATGAGAGCGTCGACTCCTGGTGCTATCCGGGACTTGTGCGTGGCTCTGGCCCATCGGTGGGAACCAGGACGCATCTTCATGATCTTGACGGCCTTTCTTGACGAGAGCGGCACCCATGGCGGGGACGGCACGCCCGAGAACCCTGGCTCCGCAACCACTGTCATGGCTGGCATGATGGGCACAGCTCTGCAGTGGGCGCGGTTTGCCGGGGAAATAGACGCCCTTCGGCGGCACTACGGGTTTCGGACTTTCCACATGAAGGACTTTACTCATCAGACGGGTGAGTTCGAAGGATGGAGCAGAGTCAGATGCCAAGCATTCGTAAATGACTTTTTTCCAATTATCGCGCCAAATAGAATGATGGAAGGCGTCACCTTTCGCGTGGATAACGCTAAGTTTCGAAGCGACTACAGGGGCACGGCAATCCCAAACGCACTAGGCTGGACTCTGCCTACGGCTTGTGTTTCCGAAATTGTGTGTTGCATCTCGCAAATCAGGCGCAGGCACGCCTAGGCCATCACAAAAAGTGGGAGGCCACTAGGCTGCATATTGTTCTAGAATCCGGGCACAAGAACAGTGGCGATGCCGCGCGCATCTTTGATGAGTTGCGGGAGGACTTTAACGCCATCAACTCCCCGCTTCTTGGCTCCTTACGCCTTATGGCAAAGGACGAAAGCATTGAGCTTATGGTGGGCGACTTTCTGGCTTACATGACATGGACGATGGACAACGCCGTTCGATCAGGGACGCATGCAGCACCGCAGGTGTTTGGAGACAGCGAACGAGGTAGATCCAACCTCACTCATTTAACCCACACTGACACAGGCTTGGCGGAGATGCGCGAAGCGTTTGTGGTCCGCGCCAGTGAGCGGCGCGTGAGAAGCGGTCTTTCTAAGCGTTTCGCTTCTGCTTCTTCCGCTCAGGCTGCGGAGCCTCGGGAGTCATAATGGCAACTTTCATAAGCGCGGAATCAAACGCACCTTGTTTATCGGACGCCTCCACCTCGCGCGCCATGTCTATGAACCGCTGTGACTGCGCGGGATCGTCACGCTTTGGCTCATTATCCATGCTTACAACTCCAACTCAAACTGCCGAGCATCCGAAATGCATCCGAACCGCACCCGCGCTTCTGGGTCGTGGCGTCTCTTATGCCTCCACCTGTTTACCAACTGTTCGATACGTGAGGCGCTTACCCTTGGTGCCAGCCACGATCAGATCGGCGCGTTGCTTGTCGCTGATCTTGAACCGCTCGCGGGTGTTGTAGCGGAAATCGAACTCCGCCACATAGCGGCTCAAAAAATGCTCCGCGCAGTGCTGATAGATTCCCACCATGCCGCGCTTAAACACGCTGTAGTAGCCTTCAACGGTGTTCGTGTGGACGATACCGCGGCCATATTCACCCGCGCTATGGGTGGTGAAATCATGCGCCGCAAAGAACTTGTTCAGCTTGGAATACTGACCCGCCTCGTCGGTCATTACCTGCGTGGCAGCAGAGACGTGAACCTTGATCACCGGAAGAAGATCGGCCGAAGCAGTGCCGCTCACGTGGAAAGAGCGAATTACAGCGCCTTCCGGACGCCGCTCGACAAGCGAAAGGACGGCATGCTTGTGCGCATAACCACGGCGCTTCGGCATATCAGCCTTCTTGCCGATAAACGTCTCGTCAATCTCCACCATCCCGCCCTCGCCACCCATCGGGCCGTCAAAGCCAATGGTCGTCATCGCTTCGCGAATGCGGTGCGAGAGAAACCAGCTAGTCGTCATGCTGCCGCCAAACGTGCGTTGAAGCTGGCGGGTGCTGACACCTTTTTTGCTAGACGCCATTAGGTAAATCGCTTGAAGCCAGAAGCGGAGCGGAACGTGACTGCTTTCAAACACGGTGCCCATGCGGACAGTAAAAGGCTTGCGGCAAGCGTAGCACTTGTAAAGGCCAGCGCGCGTCGTCTTGCCCTTCAGGGCGCCAATCCGCTCCGTTCCGCCGCAATGCTTGCACACAGGGCCGTTCGGCCAGAGTTTCGCTTCGACGTAGGCAAAGGCCGCTTCTTCGTTGTGAAAATGGCTCTCGGAAAGGGCGGACTTCATGGCGGGCTAACTCCTTGACCCCACTTCTACCCCTAGAGGCTGAGTATGTCAAGCGTAACTTGTCCTGCTCAAAGCCGCCCTTACGCCGACGTGTGCTCAAGCAGCTACAACATTCGGGCGACGGCAGAGCACCAGTAAGTGTGCGAAGCTGACACCTTGACTGTTATCAATGCAGTCGTGGGTCGCTCTTTGTTTCAGCCAGGCGCCGGCCTAAGATCGAGTCTCTGGCGTTGATCTATTTCGTGCCGCCGGGCAACCGTCGGAGTACTACATGAAGTCGCTGTCATTAGCTGCCTGCATTCTTGGATCCGTAACTACATTTTCAGTGGCTGAAGCTGCTGCGCCAAACTACCCGGCGGCGGCTCGCTCTTTAGATGGTTTGATTGCCGAGAAGTATGCTTACCTGGATAAGCTGCCAGGTGGTGCTGTTCCCATCTCACGTCAGCTCGAAGCCGAGCGAGATCGAGTGGTAGACGGCAGTAGCCTACTCCATTACGCCGAGGATCGGATGGCATCCCTCGCCGATCATCACGCGATCACAGGTGGTTCTTTCAAAGATAGCTGGGCAGTAGTTCCAAGCTTTGCCGACTTGTGGATTGTCGAGAATGATGGCGTGTACACGATCGACGCAGTGCGTGACCAAAGCCCGGCTAAGGCGGCCGGGCTAAAGAAAGGGGACCGTCTGGTCAGTGTTAACGGAATTGGAATGGGTCAGGCTGTTGCCGGATTTTGGCATGATCTTGGATTGCAAGTGACGCCTCGTCGCGCTGGGTATGCAGCTCGCACTCTTGCTGCCGGTCGTCGTGATCGACCCCGGGATCTTGGTATAGCTGCTCCCAACGAAGCCGTTCGTCAGGTTACGCTCGCATCGTTGTATAAAGACGGTGACGATCGGGTACCGCCGGTATCCATTGAAAATTCCAGTAATCCTGTTGTTATCAAAATAAACAATAGTCTAGGTGATGGGGAAACTGTAGCCGCGTTCGACAAGCTCATGTCCAGGGTCCCGCCCGATGAAAACATCGTTTTGGATTTGCGAGATACTCCGTCTGGCGGTAATACCATGGTTGCAAGAGGGATTATGGGATGGTTTGTAAGTCATGCGAGCGACTACCAGATCCATAATCGACCCGAGGAAGAGCGCGCTACAGGCATTCCCCATCAATGGGTCGAGCAGGTTTTGCCTCGCCCTGGTAAATACCACCCTCACTTACCGGTGATCCTAGTCGGGCGTTGGACTGGGAGCATGGGAGAGGGAATTGCAATTGGATTTTCAGCATTCGGATCGCGTGTGCAGGGTGATCCGATGGCCGGTTTAAACGGCTCGGTGGAGGATGTAGCGCTTGGTGATACTGGTGTGGTCGTCAAGCTGCCGACTGAGCGACTCCTGACAGTCTCAGGTTTACCCCGAGAAGACTTCAAGCCTACGCGTCGCTAATCCCTGGACCTAATGACGAGGGCCACGGCAGCAGCTCTTTAAGGCGGCCGCTTGGATAGCCATTGACCATGAGGGTCAGGCTATCGCGCATCAAAGCGAACGGCTCGACGCCGTTGAGTTTGGCAGTCTCAATCAGGGACGCGACGATCGCCCATCTGTCAGCCCCGCCATCGCTGCCAGTAAACAGCGAGTTCTTGCGCCCGAGGCTCACCGGTCGAATAGCACGCTCGACGGGTTAGTATCCAGGTCGATGCGGCCATCATCGAGGAACCGGCCCAATGCCGTCCAGCGGCCGAGCGCATAGCGGATCGCTTCGGCCAGCCGGCTGCTGCGGCCGGGCAGGCGCGCCAGCTGCAGATCGAGCCAGGCATGCAGCGAATCGACCAACGGCTTGGACTGTTCCTGGCGAACCTGCCGCCGCGCATCGGGCGGCTGACCGCGGATGCTCGCCTCGACCTTATAGATCACGCCGATGCGGGCGAGTGCTTCCGTCGCGATCGGTGAGCCAGCCTCGTGCAGGTCATAGAACTTGCGCCGGGCATGGGACCAGCAGGCCGCCAGTGTGATCTTGCCGTCGGCGGCGAGTCCCTCGAAGCCGGCGTAGCCGTCCACCTGCAGGATGCCGCGAAACGCCCTGAGGTGCTCGGCCGGGCGCGCGGCCTTGCGGTCGGGCTCGTAGATGAACACGACGGTTGGCGGCAGATTGCCGCCGTATGGCCGGTCGTCGCGCGTGTAAGCCCACAGCCGCCCGGTCTTGGTCCGCCCGCGGCCAGGGTCGAGCACGGGCAACGGCGTATCATCGGCAAACACCCGGTCGGCGGACATGACGTGCGCCACCAGGCGCGCGTGCAGTGCTTCCAGCCACCAGCAGGCGGCACCCACCCAGCCAGACAGGGTGGAGCGGCTGATCTCCAGCCCGTGCCGAGCGAAAATCTGGCTCTGGCGATACAGCGGCAGATGGTCGCAGTAGCGGCTGACCAGCACGTGGGCGATCAGCCCCGGCGTGGCCAGGCCGCCGGCCAGCACCCGCTCTGGCGCAGGTGCCTGGTGCAGCGTGCCGCAGCATCGGCATGCCTTCTTGGGCCGGGTGATGCGCACCACGCGGATGGATGCCGGAACCCAGTCCAGCATCTCGCTGCTGGTGGCACCGGCATCGTGCAGGGCGCCGCCGCATTCCGGGCACGCGTTGCAGGGTGCCGGGATGACCGTCTCGGTGCGCGGCAGATGCTCAGGCAGCGGCGCGCGACGCGGCGGCTTCGCAGGACCGGGCGCATTGCTATCGGGCGTCGGTGCTGCGGGCCGCAGCACCTCGGCACGGGCGAGGTCCGCCTCAAGGTCTTCCAGGCCGAACGCCATCTGGTCGGGGTCGAGCTGCTCGGAGCGGCGGCCGAACTGCGCACGCTGGACTGCCGAATGATCAGGCGCAGCCGGTCGATCTCGGTCTGTCCCTCGCCCAGCGCACCGGCCAGATCACGCACGAGTCGCTGCAGTGCGTCCGTGTCGGTCGGTAGGGCATCGAGCGCGATCCGCATGCCGACAGCTTAGCAACCCGGGCGCGGGCGTACAACCTGAATGCTCGTCAGCTCGTCAGCTCGTCAGCCGGCAACCATCAGCCGTCGTGTCTGCACCGGCGTTCGCCAATCCAATCCCTCCAGCAGCATCGACATTTGTGCGGTCGTCAGCGTGATCGACGCGGTGCCATCCGCTGAGAGCTGCGTAGTAGGCCAGGTGAAGGCGCCCTGGTCGAGGCGCTTGGCGAACAGGCACGTGCCGTTGCCATCATGGAACAGGATTTTGACCAGTCCGGCTCTCTTGCCGCGGAAGATAAACAGGTGGCCGCTGAACGGATCGGCGTGCAGCACCTCTTGAACCAGCAATGCCAACCCATCGAAACCCTTGCGCATGTCGGTCGCGCCGAGTGCCAGGTGGATGCGCACGCCCGCGGGCACAGTGATCGTGCCAGGCTGTCCAGCACGGCCACGACACGGCGCAAAGCGTCGGCATCGACGTTCGAGTCGACACGGATGCGGCGGCCGCCCGCAAGCTCGATCTCGATCATGCTGTGGCAGGTGTCCGATGCGGGCGCAGGGACAGGAACATGCGCCGCCGGAGCTGGCAGCAACGGCGGCTCGGCGACGCGGACCGCAGCAAACACCGGCGGCGTGGCGGGACCTGCGGTGAGGATCGGCCGGGTCAACTCCTTCAGCCAGCGATGCATGACGCTCGGATGAATGCCGTGCTGCCGGGAAAACCGGGCCATCGGCTTGCCCGAGTTCAGCCCATCCCAAACCAGTTGGCGTTTTTGGTCCGCCGTCCAGCGACGGCGCAGGACCAGCGCGCCGCCGGTCTCGCCAGCAACAGGCGTGACGTCCTCCGGAACGGCGTAAGCGAGTTCTCTTACAGCCGGCTCCGGCTCGTTGAGGCCTAGGGTGTCGACAGGGGAACGCCGCACCGGGCCGTAGAATTTGGTCCGCCACTTGCGCAATACGCGACCGTCAATGCCATGCTGGCGGCAGTAGTCGCTCTGCAATCCAGGCTGCCGCAAACATGCATCCACGTGGGCTCGCCAAAAGGCGTCCTGCTCCGACCGATCCAACCTGCGACCCTGAATAAGTGAGTCACCCGGAACAGCAGAAATCCGCCTCGCCGTCAGCGTGTCAAACTTGGACGCTTACGAGCACCAAGCAGAAGGCCGTTATCGCCCTCCTGAGCCGCTCGGAGGGGGCTACCATCGCACATGTGGTGGAAGCGACTGGCTGGGCTCAGCACACCGGTCGCGGCTTCTTCGCGGGCCTGAAGAAGAGGGGCACAGCGTCGAGGTGCTGGACCGCGTTCGTCAGAATGGACCAGGGAACGCCGGCGCCAAGGGCAGCTACAGCATCTACCACCTGGGCGAGGCAGGCTGATGGGCGCTCGGCGGCCCCGGCAAGGCGATCACGCCGCGCCAGCAAGGCGAGGCCCTGTCTGCCTTGCTGGCCCGCAAGCCCCGTTTCCGCCGCGTGCCGTTGGCGCTACCCGACAGCGTCATCTCCACGCTGAACGCCGCCGCCCTCCTCGCGTCGTCTCTCTTGGAGAAGGCAGAACTAGCACGCATCGGCCGCTACTAAGCCACAGAATCCGTGCTGGTGCTGAACCCCGAGACGGGACGCTACAACGCTGCCGACACGCCCTCGGCCGGGACCGAGATCCTGTTCGAATTCTACAAGAAGCTTGTGGATGGCGACGCAGCGCCGGAGCGGGGGGGACCATGCCGTGTTCTGACCAGGGCGCTGCGGCCAGGCGCTCTCGCAAACGGGCGGCTCGCTACGCCTTACCCGGGCGGGACTTTCACCCGCTGGACCGCGCCAGCTTCTCCTGGCGCACCCGTTGCTACGGGGCCCCGAACTCGCGTCTGCGCGTTCAGGCGGCTTTTCATGGGCGGTCCATGGAGGATGAGGAGCGGGACATCCTGCGGTCGGCGCTGGATCGCGAGCCGGCCCCGCCTGGCAAGCTCGCTGCCTCGATCCGCGCATGTTTCGCCCGCTTGGGTGGGGTGGAAAGCCGATAGTCGGCTGGCGTGGTCAGTTCCGACGAAAAACTAAGCGCGGTCCCTGCAACACTGACCGCAGTCACGGCGAATGCCTGGAAGCGGGCGGCCTATCCTCGTTCTGACAAAGGGATGGTGCTTGGCAGGTTCAGTTGGCATCACTCCTGTCAGGTCACCACGATGTAGGGATATCCGAAGAACCGGGTTTCAATCATGCGGCGGCCGAGTGAGGCGAGGCGGCCACGGAAACGCTCCGACTCCGGAAACTCCCGATCCTGCATCATGAACTCCTCAAGCGCGGACCGGAAGACGGGGGCGTAGCTGTGTCGGGCGAGGAACAGCTTATTGGAAACGTAGGCGACGGGAACCAGCGGACGCGGACGCAAGATCTGGAAGCGGAACACGGCCTCGCTGACCCCGGCATCGTACGGACTGAAGAAGTCGTCGATCACGATCAGCCCCGCCGGAGCGAGGGCCGCCTCCGCCATCTCGAGATCCCAGAGCACGTCGTCGCCCTCATGCGATCCATCGACATGGAACAGACGCGTTGGGCCCCCGAGCAGCCGGCGTATGTCCTCGGCGGTGATGTGCTGCGAAGACGCCTTGACCGTTTGCAGACTGGGCGCGCGGCCCTCGCCGGACAGCGCCGTCAGGACATTCGCCCGGACCTCCTCGGGGGAGAAATGGTGAAAGGTGTCGAGCCCGAGCACCATAGCGCCGTCCGCGAGCGAATGCCGCGCCAGCACCGAAAGGTATTTCCCGCCATAGACCCCGATCTCAACGAAACCGCCATCGCGAGCGATGCCATCCTGCGCACGCAGGAGCGCAAAGGTTGCTGCCGCCGCGATGTCGTTCAGCCAGCCCGGCATCGGCGCGAGCTTACCGTGGATGAAGGCGGCGTCGGCTCCGAAATCCGTTTGAGGCGACGATGGCGCTGGCGTCTCCATGGCATTCTCCTGGCTAACCGCACTCTAAGCAGGAGTTCGTTGGCTGTCACACGGAGGGTGGACTCGGGAGATCATCGGTGTCGTGGCGGGTAGGTGTTATGGCTGGTCGATCCGCTTTGTCTGCGACGGCGGAGCAGAAGACGGCGTTACGGGGCTGGGCGCGCTCCGAAAATCCAAGGCGAAGCGAACGGGCGCGGGCCATCCTGCTGACACTGTCGGGGTGGACGAGCGGTCGGCTTGCCGAAGTGTTCGGCGTGACTGCGGATTCGGTGCGCACTGGCGGTAATGGTTCAGCGAGGGAGGCGTGCAGGGACGATCGCCGTCCAGGCTTTAAAGCCGCTCTGATCCGATGCCGGCAGCTTGGTGCAAACCTTGTGGCAGCTCGCCTCGACAGGATCACTCGTCGGGCACACACGCTCTCGCAGCTGCTTGAGGACGGCTACTCGGTTCGGGCCGCGGACATGCCGGGCCCCGATGACCTAATGATGCGCATCTACACCGACACGGCGCAAAAGGGCGGGAGCTGATTAGCGAGCGCACACGCGTCGGCCAAACTCACCGTCGCAGCCTCGGCCTAACTCGTTCCGGTCTGTGCCACAAACCGTGCTATCCTGCCCGTTCTATGGCGTACCCCAATGCAGGGGTTATCCCCTGCCCAGCCAGCGCAGCCCGGAACCAGTTGCTGCCGTAGCCCCCGCCGAGCAGCTCCCATGTTGGCGGCAGCATGGGCAGCAGCAAGGCAACACCGTCGTGGATACGCCGCATCTGAGAAACAGACAGCAGAACCAGGTCGGACATGCAGCACCTCCGACCACCCCAGAATCAAGCCCCGCCGAGCCGTGGGAAGGGTCCTGAGCCTAGCCCTACGTCTGGCATTCCCTAATCAGCACACAACAGATAATTGTAACGCATCCGGAATGCGCATTGAAGCCAAGTCACATTTTCGTGTATAGCAAAACTGCTATCTAAGCCTGGTCCAGTTGCGCTGACAAAGATGACTAGCGCAAGCTCAAGCATTGTGCGAGCACCATCTCAATCGTTACTGCTTTTTCGAAGTAGCAGATTACCACATCAGCAAATGTGAGGTATACAATGTATAAGCTAGCTCAGAGCTTGAAGCAAACCTTAGTATTAAGCAGCTTAGCGCTTGCGCCCAAATTCTTATGCGCACAGCCACTGTGCCAGACAACGCCGAACGCCATTGATCCGACGCAAGACTTTTGTCAGAATCCAAACTTCCCACTTTACGGGTCTGGCACAACAAACGGTGTAGTAACAAATCCTCTCCCAATCAATCAGGCAGCGCAAGTCGGCGATGGTCTTTCTCTAGAAGCAGGCGCAAGCAATGCGTTCTCCCTAGTCATGGGTACTTTGGTGCCGGGGGCGAACATGATCGATTCAGACTCGATCCGCTCAATGTTTTATCTCAATTATCTGACTGGAAACTTATTTACTACAATTGGCTGCCCAATTGATACGGGCCAGGCCTGTGGCCAGAGTCCTTTCAACGCCGTAGCGCGTCATTATGCAGCTGGAAACCGTAACGACTTACACGTCATGACGCGAAACGGGATGCAACTTCGGGCTACGTGTACTGGATTAGGAAAAACGAACTGCACACCGGGCAATGTCTATGGCGCGATGATTCGCGTGCCGTTCGAGATCCGCCCCGGGATGACCGTCAAAGTGAAATATAGGTCGCCTCCTGGAGCCTATTCCTGGGCACCAATCTGGCTCGTTTCCGGCTCAGAAGTCTCGCCTGGTCCGGAAACAGCAGCTGATCCTTGGAAGTATCCGTACGAATATCCAATCCAGTATCCAACAGCTAATCATATTTATGAGGTAGATATGAACGACAACTATGGCCGTTGGAGCAACAATCCATCTGTGCCGATGGGCAGACAAGTTGATTTTGGGACACCCAATATATATGGCGTACCCTGGTCCACGCCACCCTACCTTGCCTATATGGCGAATACAGGGGGGTTTAAGAGCTACTTCCCTGCCGCGGAGCCGCCTGTTCTCGAACTGCCCACGAACTGGGCGATGGGCTTCCACGACTTGGTGATGTCATGGAACGCGAGCACGAACATGATTTCCATGTTCACCGACGGCCAGCTTACCATTCAGAGCTACTTAGATTACAGCTTCGCACCATGGTATATCGATCCAGCCGACGGCATCTACAAACAGCAGGCTATGCATTTGATTATCGGCAATCAAGCAATCCCGACATTTGAGCCCAATTCGAACACCGCGGTAAACAATGATTCTCTGTCAAATGGCTGGACCATCACGGTGCAGGAAATCTCGGCCTGGTATGGGATCGTAGGAGGGGCCTAGAGCTAACTTTCTGTGGGTGCTGATGCTGGTGCGCAAGACCGGGCTGTGGCTAGGCACGGTCTTGATGACGCCACCGAGATCCAACACCAGCGCGCCACGAGATACGCACGCTGCGCTACGAACAAACCAGGGCGTTGCGTGCCAAGCTGGCGGACGAGATCGCTTCCACGCAGGTCGAGACGGTCGACTCGACCACATGGCGAGCAGATCGCGGTGGCGATCGTAAACTGAGTCACGGCCAGATTGACGGCGCCGGGTGTCACGACGGATCTGACCGCGAGGCCTGGGCCATCGCCGCTCCTGTGCTGGTGAGCAGGACGGTCAGAGCCGCCGCAAGGACATCGTCGCTTCTACCCTCTCTGTCTCTGCCGCCCGGGTCACAGATATTGGGCGAGGGCGAGGGCGCGACGCGATTGACATTGTAATCTGCCCCATTCGTAGTGTTGCAGTTATCCAAATGCCTCGACATAGGCCTCAACCCACTCTCGCCATGTCACTTTTCCGAGGGCCCCGTATCGGTAGCTGGTTTTCTCGTCGGCCCATTTAAGACCAAGTCGGCGCGCAATAACGGGGTGCACGGGCAGGCTCCACTTGCGCCAATGGTCCACATTGCCGAAGGATGGCGCTGGTCCTTTAAGCCCCAGTTTGCCCCACACGTCCTCGCAATAATATTGGAACAGCGCTCCGGACGGGTGAACGCTGTTGTAAAATAGTTGGATACTCTTGTAATTGTTCAATATTGACTGCGCGAGACGAAAATCGGGACTATTGTCGATGCTTTCCAGAAAGCGTTCCTGCGTTTCGATGATGCGATCGACTCCACTCGCTAATTCAAAATCGAGGTCTCGATAGCGTTGAATCCGCTTCTTCTTATCTGGCTCTAAAGTTCGAAGCATCGCCAGCGCGCCATCAGGGTGAATGATAGGACTTTCAGGATTCTTCGACATAGCTTCGTCTTTGAAGCCGTTAGCACCCTCAAAAGGCCATGCGCTACGGAATACGACGTCCCGGTATTCGATAATTTGCGCCTCTGGTGATATCAGCTCTCGAAGCCGGTTCAAGTCGACTGCATGAAATCTATGAGAAATCACGTGGGTCGCACGTGCGAGGTCGTGTTTGGACAATACGTCTTCGATGGACTTAAGATGTAGCGGTATGACAGAAAAGTCATAGAGCCTTGTTGCGGCCGAAACAGGTGACATCCTCATCTGGAGGCCTTCGGCCAGGCAGTTCCCAACGAGAACGACATGGCCCTTTGCGGGTGCTTGGCCTTGAGCAGCACTGCCGAAAAGGTCCTGGAAACCGACGGCGTGAGGCGCTGACGGAATTACTTTTTGCTCAGCTTTGTTTTTTGATCTTCCTAGCCACCTTAACCTCAGTCTCACATTGTAAGACGGGCCGCGAAAGCGGGCAACAGCTCTGATTGTGAAACGTTTATCGCTAGCATCAACTACCCGTGAAGTAAGCGTTCAACATGCCTTTCAACTTAAGAGTGATATTGACCAATTAGAGTTCGCGTAATAAGGTTTTCCTATGGCTATTTTATCTCAATCCTATCTAATCGCCCTTGCACAATTCGTTCGAGATGCGATCGACTTCGCTCGAGATATAGGCGATTACGAGACAGCGCTGACACTGGCGCAAGTTCTCGAGATCGCTCAAAGCCCGACTAGGGTAAGATCGGAAGCCTTGGCCGTGCGAGACGCCACTGAACTTGCGTTAAGCTCGCTACCACTAAGCGCTCAGCTTGAAAAAAAGCCCGTGAGGTGCGTGCTCTTGGTGGACAACACGGCCAGGCCATCGCCGACTGAATGATCATCTCCTACCCTCTCTGCCGTCCGCATCCTGGCTCGCACAGCTTGGCCAGCTTTGTTGAGTTCCACCAAGAACTGACCCGGCTACCAGGCAAATTTCCACTGAGAATTGACCCATGTTTTGACCTCGCCCTGGCTGTTTTCAGCGGGGGTTACCGGAGTGATCGATATGGAGTTATTGAGCGTGATCCGCCGCTGGGCGTTTAGAGACCGGCTATCGATACGAGAGATTTCGCGGTGTGATTCGGCATGGAAAAAGTACCCCTGTTGAGGGGTGATCGGCGTCCAAAAGGGACCCCCTTGGCTGGTGGGTTCACGATGGCTCTCGTGTCGAACGGGGGCCTGTTTTGGGATGCTGGTGGTGGAGACGATCGCGAAGATCCGGCGTGCCTTTTTGGTGCAGGGCAAGTCGATCAAGGCGATCTGCCGCGACCTGCGGGTATCGAGGAAGGTCGTCAGGAAGGTTCTGCGGTCTGAAGCGACCGAGTTCCGCTATGAGCGCGAGGAGCAGCCCCTGCCGCGGATCGGCCCGGGGCAGGAGGTGCTGGATCAGCTGCTCAAGACCAACGAGGGCAAAGCCCATCGCGAGCGTCTGACGCTGATCGGGATATTCGAGGCGCTCCGTGGCCAAGGCTACGAGGGCGGCTACGATGCTGTGCGGCGATATGCGCGCAGCTGGCAGCGTGACCGGGCTGCGACATCGGTTGACGCCTATGTGCCGCTGAGTTTTGCGCCTGGCGAGGCGTACCAGTTCGACTGGAGCCACGAGATCGTGCTGATCAACGGCACGACGGTGACGGTGAAAGTTGCGCATGTTCGGCTGTGCCATAGCCGAATGCTGTTTGTGCGTGCGTAGTAAGCGTCCGAGTTTGACACGCTGACGGCGAGGCGGATTTCTGCTGTTCCGGGTGACTCACTTATTCAGGGTCGCAGGTTGGATCGGTCGGAGCAGGATGCCTTCTGGCGGGCCCACGTGGATGCGTGTCTGCGGCAGCCTGGACTGCAGCGCGACTACTGCCGCCAGCACGGCATTGACGGGCGCGTATTGCGCAAGTGGCGGACCAGGTTCTATGGCCCGGTAAGACAGCCCTCCGTCAATGTCCCGGACTCGAGCGAGCCGGAGCCAGGCATAAGAGAATTCACTTATGCCGCTGCGGAGGATGCGGGGGATGCTGCTCGCGAGAGTACCGTCGCGCTGGTCCTGCGCCGTCGATGGACGACGGACCAGAAGCGGCGACTAGTTTGGAATGGGCTGAACTCGGGCAAGCCGTTGGCGCGGTTCGCCCGGCAGCACGGCATCCACCCCAGCGTCATGCATCGCTGGCTGAAGGAGTTGACCCGGCCGACCCTCACCGCAGGTCCCGCCGCGCCCACGACGTTTGCCGCGGTCTGTATCTGGGCTGCTCGGCTCACGACATCCTTTTTGAGCTGGACCGCCGTCATGCGGCGCTGGTCGCCAAGCCGAAGCGCGGCCGCAGCAGGAAGGGGGTGACGAGCTGACCCAGGGATGCATTCGCCTTGGAGGAGCTCTCACAAGCCGACCAGGTCAGTCAGAAGGGCCAGCAGGAAGCGGTCCTGGAGGATGCCATATCGATCGACGAGGCCGACCAGTTCGCCCTCGTCCCAGGCCAGAAAGGCAGCGGCCCGTGCACGGTGACCGTCGAGCGTGACGGCTCTGTATGCGGCCACCTGGGCCAGCGATGATGAGCCAGCCGAATGAAGATCGGCATGGGCCTGCTCGAGCGCGTCCTCGCTCATCGTTCGCGTGTCCGCCCTGGCAAGTCGATCGACCTGCCGCCTGATACGGCCATAGGCGACGCACGCGGTCAGCAAGGCGGCGTCGGGATGGGTGGGTTGTTCAGATAACCGCGTGCTTTCCTTGAGGACGCGGGTGGCCGCGGCATAGGCGCGCGCGACGGTGACCCGGCGGCGTGTGCCGGGACTGGTCTCGGACATGATTTTGTTCCTGGTATTAGTGGCCCTTCGGGCCGCGTGACGCACGCCGGAGCTGGCCGGCTGCAGTAAGTCGTCAGTCCCGCGAGGGCTGTCGCAGCAGGCTGCGCGGGCGCAGCAGGGCGGCGTCGCGAGCGTGCCGCCGTGCGAGTTCGGCGCGGGCGTCGTCGCATGCGTAGAAGTCGAAGTTCGTGTCGCCAGGCTTCGAGCAGGCGAACCAGGCCAGGTCCTCGCTGGCCATGGCGAACCAAACCGAGGCGTCGTCCCACGGTCCGGGCAGATAGCCGTGCGGCGCCATAGCTTCGGCGCTTAGCCGGACCAGCGCCTCCAGGCGAGCGTCGCCGCGCAATTTACCGAAGGCGGCGGTCGGCGGAGGCTGCGTGCCGTGATTATCGAGCGCCACAGCCCTGGCGATCATGCCATCACCAACCAGCGTCACGACGGCGCCGAACAGGTCGGCGATCGCTTGCACACGATCTGCGGTGCGGCGGGCGACGGTCTGGCCGACCTCTGCTGGAGGACGGCGGAAGCCGGTTCGCGTTGCCAACGCAACCGGATCTCGGACGTCATCGTCCGGCCACGCCAGGCGCGCGATCTTCTGCAGGTTGATTCGTGGAATGCCGCGGGTGAAGGCCGGGCAAAAAATGTCCCAGGTCGCCGCACCCCAGCCGATGAGCGCGGCCGGAACATTCTCTGTCCAGATTGTCTGCGCAAGGATGGCCGGCGTGCAGGGGACGAAGCGGGCGGTCCTCTCGTCCGTCAGCGTGGCGAAGCGCCGGGCAGTGGGCGGACAATACGCCACGGCGTTGGCATGCACCTCGATGTCTATGCGCGCCAGCGCCCGTATTTCGGGTGTCGGCAGCGGTGCCGCATCGAAGGCGACAGCGCGCACGTGCGTAAACGTCCGGCCGAAGCCGGAGTCGTTGTCATTAGTCATCAGGATATCCTCGTCAGGTTGGTGCGGCAGCTGCGCCGGCGCGCTGCTCAGGAAGCGATCTTCCTGGGGAAACTCGATCCCCTCCTGCGATCACCCGGAAGAATTCCCGCTGCCTTTCATGTCGGCAACTGCCGCGCGCGCCGCATCCATGCCGCCGAGTTCGCGGATCCAGGCAAGCCCGCGTGAACCTAGATGCGTCCGGATCAGCGTTGTCGTGAGCCGGACGCCACCAAGCGATGTGACGAGCTGGGAGAATGCCGCGAGCATTGCCGGCCGGCTGCGATCGTACCGCGAGTGGCACTGCACGCCGATCAGCTTTGCCATGCAAACAACGCCGCCGCGCCGGCTGGCGTGCGCCCAGGCTGTGCCGAGCCCGGCCGCTGCCGCCTCATCGCCCGTCGGCATGCGACCGAGCTGCTCCGCTAGCGGCGACAGCGCCGCCGCGACCTGTTCGATGGTGGCGTAACTGCCGGCCATGGCGCGCCGGCACCGCACGGCCATGCCTGCCGCTTCGCCGACGGCCGCATGCAGCGCGTTGGTCTCGCCGGCCCACAGACGCGAGCGCGCGCTGGCGAGGGCGGACAGCCCGGCGCCTCTCAGCTCGGCACCGGTCGGATACGAACCGTGCGTGCGCAGCCATTCCGCCAAAAGGTCGACCACCTGCGCACGGCTCCAGATGCCCTTGCGGTTCACATTTCGCAGCCCGAGTGCCACGCTGACGCGCTCACGCACGCGGGGCTGCTTAAGCAGCTCGCAGGCGTGTCCGTAGCCCGCTTTCGATAGTGCCGCGAATGTCGGCATCGTGCCGCCGGACGCCACCTCATCGACGGCCTGGCACAGTGCCTCGAACGTCCACGACCCCTTGGCGCGTACGCCGCCGCCGCCGCCGCTGGGTTGCGGCGCTGGCGGCGGGTCGCGCTGCAGCCTGGCCGCGATCTCGCCAATGCGGGCCGCCAGGCGCGCCGGATCATGGACGTCCGCCGGTTCCACCAGCACGGGGTCGATGCCGAGAGCCTGGTAGTGGGCGGTTTTTGCTGCCCACTGCCGCGCATATTTTGCCCGGGGTTTGCTGGTCGGCGCGGCCATGTCGGCGCACGCAATACGCAGCACTTCGACATGGACGCGATCGTCGATGACGAGATCCGTCGACCGCTTCGTCTCGCCGGGCAGAATGACATGCGGCTGGATGCGGACGTCCGGCAGCGCGACGCGCAGCGCGTTGAAGACGACCACCTCCGACCAGGAATCCAGCTTCGTTCCGTCCGCGGCGGTGGGACGGTTGGGCGGCCTGATGTCAGGGTGCGTAATCACCACGGCCTGCTGGAAGACGCGGAACGATGCGAAGTGCGCCCGAGCGTGGCTCCGCAGCGACGACACCTCGCCGCCGATGGCCGCTAATGCCGTTGTGGATAGTGTGATGCCGGCGTGCCGGCATGCGATGGCGTAGGCATGGACCGTGCGCTCCGCCGTCCACCATCCGTGCGGCCGATACAGAAGCCGGCGATCCACGTTGGCCTCATCCGCCAGGACCTGCAGCTCGGCGGCGTCCAGGATCAGCGCGAGGCGATGTAACCCCGCGGCGTGTAGATGGGCGTGTGTGATCGGCGTGTTGGGATGCTGGGCGGCGAGCGTTTGCAGGGCGGCGATCTGGTTGCCCCGATCACACCAGTAGCCCTTCGCGTGCTGGGCGCGAGCCGGCGAGCCGGCGGACCAGGCCTCGACGCCGCCCCAGTAGCACAACGCGAATAGCGGCACCGGATGGCCTGTCGGGAAGTCTGCCCCGATCAGCGCGCGGCCGAGCCGTGCAGTCTTGTCCCTCAACGCGGCGCTGATGTTGCGGCGCCGGTGTCGTGAGAGCTGAGCCTCCTTGCCATGCAATACCCCCAGGAAGTCGAGCTGGGTCGCGAACGTGCCCGGCAGATCGGCTATCACTTCCGCCAGGGCGTCATCGGCATCGAGGAACGCTTGGTCCTGCAGCGCATCATCCTGAACGAGGACGTCGCGCAGGGCTGCCGCGGCTGAGGTGAGGGCGTGGGGGGGCGGGCTGCCGGCGAGGTTCGCCAGGCGCACGAGCGCCTGGCGCTTGTCTTTGCCATTGTGCATGGGATTATCCGTCGTGTGTTGAATGGCCCAGGCGGTGCCGGTGTTGCCGTAGAACACAGCGTGTCCGCGCAGTTCTGTGCATTCCCTGGGGAGGGAGACGTTCTCCCTCAATTCCGGATGGACACCCGAATGCAGTCAGCAGGCGCCCGTGCCATGCTGACACCTAACGAGTTCTTCCCATTGATGCTGCTCATGGGGAGAGGACATTTTGCGTAGGCCGACTTAGCCTTGCATTGGGCAACTGCGGCTTGACCGGTCGCCGCCGCGATGATTCCTTGGGGTCTGGGGGACAGACACCATGGCGAGGGGGCGCAAGCCGACAACCGAGACAGCTCAGAGGCCACCGAAGACTAGCTTCGAGCCGGTGCTATGGGCCGCGGCGGACAAGCTGCGCGGCAACATGGATGCGGCCGAATACAAGCATGTGGCGCTCGGCCTGATCTTCCTGAAGTATATTTCTGACCGGTTCGAGGAGCGTCGAGCCGAGATTTTGGCCGACCCTGAGACATCGCGCGATCTTGCCGTGGAACTGGCAGAGGACCGCGACGCCTATACAGCCGAGCGGGTGTTCTGGGTGCCTGAACACGCACGTTGGACTTGGCTGAAGGAGCGGGCAACCAGCGTAGAGCCCACCATCGGCGCACTGATCGACACCGCTATGATCGCGTTGGAGTCGGAGAACCCGGCCCTTCGCGGCGTGCTGACGAAGAATTACGCTCGCCCGGAGCTTGACCAGACCCGGCTGGGTGAGGTCATCAAGCTGTTTTCCGACCTGGCGTTCCGCGATGCGCATCATGGACAGGACACGCTGGGCCGCGTCTACGAGTACTTCCTGGGCCAGTTTGCCATCGCCGAAGGCAAGCGCGGCGGCCAGTTCTACACCGCCGGCTGCGTCGTCCGGCTGCTGGTGGAGATGCTGCAGCCGTTCAAGGGCCGGGTATACGACCCGTGTTGCGGCTCGGGCGGTATGTTCGTGCAGTCCGAACGGTTCGTGGAGGTGCATGGCGGCGGCCGCGACGACGTGTCCGTGTTCGGGCAGGAGAGCAACCCGACGACCTGGCGCCTGGCCAAGATGAACCTCGCCATCCGGGGCATTGAGGCCAACCTCGGCCCCAAGTGGGCCGACACTTTCCACGAGGACCTGCATCCGGGCCTGAAGGCCGATTTCGTACTGGCCAATCCGCCCTTCAACGCCAGTGATTGGGGTGGCGACCGGCTGCGCACGGGCGAGCGCTGGCAGTTTGGCGTGCCGCCGGCTGGCAATGCGAACTTCGCCTGGGTGCAGCACTTCATCCACCATCTGGCGCGCATGGCTACGCGGGCTTCGTTCTGGCCAATGGCGCGCTATCCAGCCAACAATCCGGCGAGGGTGATATCCGGCGCGCGATTGTCGACGCAGATCTTGTGGATTGCATTGTCACGCTTCCCGGACAGCTATTCTTTACGACTCAGATTCCGGTCTGCCTGTGGTTTCTGACGCGCGACAAGTCGAATGGGTTAGTACGAGACATGAAGTTGCGAGATCGACGGCGGGAGACGCTGTTCATCGACGCGCGGGGCCTCGGTGCAATGGAGAGCCGCACACTCAAGGTGTTAAGCAACGAAGACATCGCGCGCGTCGCGGATATGTATAACGCGTGGCGTGAGGTCGGTGGCCATTACGCGAACGTTCCGGGCTTTTCGAAGGTTGCGGCCACGCCGGAGATCGCGGCGCAGGGCTACGTTCTGACACCGGGTCGCTATGTGGGCACGGCGGCAGCCGAGGAGGAGGATGAAGCCTTCGACGCGAGGATGGCGCGGCTGACAGCTACGTTACGGGACCAAGTGAAAGAAGGAACGGTGCTAGATGAACGCATTCTGAGAGCGTTGGCAACGGTAACTCATGGTTGAAGACGACTGGCAATCCGTTGCGGAGCTTCAAGCACAAGGCATTCTACTTGTAGAAGACGGCAATCATGGCGAGAGTCGTCCGAGGCCTGAAGAGTTCGGCTCGTCCGGCATCACGTTTGTTCGGGCCGCTAACCTCTATGATGGTCGAGTGAACTTCGACGACTGCGAGCATATCAATGCTACTGCTCGCGAACGTATCCGGAAGGGCATCGGACAGCCGAGCGACATCCTTCTGTCGCACAAGGGGACTGTAGGGAAGTTAGCGATGGTGTCTGAAGAGGCGCCCGCATTTGTATGTTCTCCTCAGACTACGTTCTGGCGGGTGCTCGATACCAAAAGATTAGACCGTGCTTATTTGTATGGTTTTATGCGATCTCGTCTTTTCACGAACCAGTTGCAGTCCGTCCAGGGCGAAACGGACATGGCACCTTATGTCAGTCTTACAGCTCAGCGCCGGCTTAGGATACCAGTGCCAGGATTGCGCGAGCAGTTTGCGGTTGGGGAGATTCTGAGTGTCTTGGACCGCAAGATCGAGCTGAACCGCCGCATGGCGGAGAATTTGGAGATGATGGCGCGGACATTATTTAGCAGCTTGTTCGTCGGATTTGATCCCGTGCATGCGCGCGTCGCGCACCTCCCTACTGGCCTTTCTGACCAGTTCACAGCCCTTATTCCCAACAGATTCGGCGAAGATGGACTACCAATTGAGTGGACGAAGCGCCCGATTTCCGCTCTCGGTCAGTTTCTGAACGGGCTGGCGCTGCAGAAATTTCCGGCTGCCGATGGGGAAGCTTCTTTGCCGGTCATTAAGATCGCGGAATTAAGGGTCGGCCCGACTTCAAAGTCTGATCGTGCTAGCATTTCTGTTCCTGCTGACTACATCGTCCGAGATGGCGACCACCTGTTCTCATGGTCTGGGTCACTAACGCACTGCCGTTGGAGTCATGGTATTGGAGCGCTAAACCGGCATCTTTTCAAGGTGACGGCCCAGGCGTGTCCAAGTTGGTTTCTCTACCAAGCGGTCAAATACTTTCTGCCGGAATTCAGGGCTATCGCCTCCGAGAAGGCCGTTACAATAGGACACATTCAACGCCGCCATCTCGATCAAGCCATGATTGCTATGCCGCCAGCACCTGTGATGGATGCGGCGGACCGGGTGTTACGCCCGATGCATGATCGCGTTCTTATGTTGGCATTACAATGCCGAACTCTAACCGCATTGCGCGACGCTCTTCTTCCCAAATTGATCTCCGGCGAACTGCGGGTTGCTGGTGCCGAGCAACGGGTTGCCGCTGCCTGACAATGCCTTACACGCTCCAGATGCTCCGCGCCCTGATTGACGAGCATCCGAATCGCGCAGCGCCGCTGCGGCGTCATGTTGAGGCACTGGAACTCAGCATCGAGAGCCAGCCAGCCTTCTGTTTGCAGAACGTGCGGACGCTATTCGAGGCTGCACATGAGACAGTGGCCCCCCTGCTCGGCATCACGTTTGGCCGCAATCGTGACTTCCCGGATCGTATGCGCGGCGTGATCCAGGCGCTTGACTTCTCAATCGCATCGCACCCTGAAGCAATGAAGATCAATCAGCACCTTGCCGAGCTGCTGGAGGGCATTGACGACACCGCAGTTGCCCTCGCTCGTCTCAGCAATATTCCGAACATGCGGCATGGCGGCTCACTCGATTGGGGCACGCTGGAACGCCAGCACGCAGCCATGCTCGGCGGGCTATGCGACACTCTGGTCAGCTTTCTGTTCGAAGTTGCTTGGCGTCGGTCTCCGAACCAACCCGTCGTCCCCGATCCCCCGGCCTACGAGGATTCGCAGCCTTCAACGCCTCACTCGACGAGGAAAACGGCGACATCGATATCGCCGGCGCTACGTTCGTTCCAAGCCGCATCCTTTCCGTCCTGGACAGGACGCAGTATGAGACGGTCCTTCACGAATGGGAGGCTGATCAGGCCGTCCCTCTCGACGAGCCCGGCGTCGCTGCGTGACCGGATCCGCCTCCAGCCGCCCGAAAATCTACCACATCGTCCATCTGGATAAACTCGCCTCCATCGTGGCCGACGGCTCCCTCTGGCCAGACGCCGTGATGATCCAGCGCCCCGGCGGCACCATCATTGGCATGAACAACATTAAGCAGCGGCGGCTGACCCTCCCCGTCTCGTGCCACACCGGCCTGCATGTCGGCGATTGCGTGCCGTTCTACTTTTGTCCAAGATCAATCATGCTGTATGTCATACACCGGGCTAACGATCCGGGGCTGACCTACAAGGGCGGCCAGGACCCGATTGTCCACTTGGAAGCCGATTTGCACATGGTGGCAGCCTGGGCACAGGCGAACGGGCGGCGGTGGGCATTCACCCTATCGAATGCGGGCGCTCGCTATACCCAGTTCCGGAGCCGGTTGGACCAGTTGGACGAGATCAATTGGGTTGGCGTGGCGGCGACCGATTTCCGCCCGCCAGAGGCCAAGCAGGCCGAATTCCTTGTCGAACAATCCTTCCCTTGGCAGCTGGTGGAACGCATTGGGATTCACTCCCAGAGCGTCGCGCCGCGAGTCGGCGCTGCCATGGCGGGCAGCGTGCATAGACCGAGGGTCGAAGTCCAACGAAACTGGTATTACTGAGAGGCGGCGATGATAGAACTCACCATCGGCGATATACTCCGGGCTAACGTCGAGGCTCTCGTCAACACGGTCAATTGTGTCGGCATCATGGGCCGCGGCATCGCGCTGCAGTTCAAGAATGCCTACCCGGCGAATTTCCGCGCCTATGGGGCGGCATGCGCGCACAAGGACGTGCAGCCAGGCAGAATGTTTGTCTTCGAGACCCGGGAGCTGACCGGCCCGAAGTTCATCATCAACTTCCCAACCAAGCGCCATTGGAAGGGTAAGACCAGGATGGAGGACATCGACTCGGGCTTGGTCGCTCTCACGGCTGAGATACGCGCCCGAGGCATCCGGTCCATCGCCATTCCCCCGCTCGGCAGCGGCCTCGGCGGGCTGAGCTGGGGCGAGGTTCGCCCCAGGATCGAGGCCGCGCTGCGTGGCATTGACGATCTGAGGGTGATCATCTTCGAGCCGAATGCCGCGCCTGTGGAGACGAAGTCACGCGATGTGCCCAGCATGACGCCCGGCCGGGCGGCGCTGGTCGTGCTGATGAACCGCTATCTTGCCGGGCTGATGGACCCGTTTGTTACGCTGATCGAGCTACAGAAGCTGATGTATTTCATGCAGGAGGCGGGTGCACCGTTGAAGCTGAAGTACATGAAGCACAATTACGGCCCCTATGCCGAGAACCTACGACATGTGCTGAAGGCGATCGGAGGCCATCTCGTTTCCGGTTATCATGACGGTGGCGACGCGCCCGACAAGCAGCTCGAGCTCGTCCCGAGCGCAGTGCACGATGCCGAAGCGTTTCTGGCTGAGGATGTCGAGACCCGGAAGCTTTTCGATCGGGTCGGCAAGTTGGTTGACGGCTTCGAGACGCCGTTCGGGCTGGAGCTCCTGGCGACCGTCCACTGGGTCGCGACACGTGAGGACGCGACCGACGCTGAGGCGGCAGCAGCACGCGTCTATGCCTGGAATGACCGTAAGCGGCGGTTCTCACCAGGGCAGATCGGCATTGCCTTCGACACCCTCCGCACGAACGGGTGGCTTCCGGCGGCCGCATGATGCCGTTACCGGGAGCTCTCGATACTGGGCGTGACAGCTCGATGCGCGAGGCCGCGGTCGAACTCGCCGCGTTATCATGGTTCGAGCTGATTGGCTGGCGTACGGTCACTGGCGATCAGCTTGCCCCGGACGCCGCGTTGAGAGCGCGCAGCAGCTACCGCCAGGCCATCCTGGAGCCGGAGCTGCGCAGCGCGCTGGCGACCCTGAACCCGGCAGCGACGCCCGCGATGATCAACACGGCCGTACGCGAGGTGCTGGCGACACCTAGCCAGGACGTCATCGAGAACAACCGCGCCTTTCACAAGCTCCTGGGATCCGGTGTGCCAGTGCAGGTGAACGAGAACGGCGAGACTCGGACCGTTGGCCTGCGCCTGCTTGACCGCGACCGGCCGACCGAGAATCGCCTGCTTGTCACCAACCAATTCATCGTCCAGGGCGACAACGGGACGGTGCGTGCCGACGTCGTCGTTTTCGTCAACGGGTTGCCGCTGGCTGTGCTGGAGTTGAAGAGCCCAACCGATGCCGCTGCCACGCTTGAGCGAGCACACACCCAGCTGCGGAATTATCGGTCACGTGCCCCCGAACTGCTCCGCACAAACCAGGTGCTGGTGATCAGCGATGGCACCGAAGCCCGCATCGGCACCCTTACCGCCGGTTTGGACCGGTTCGCGCCCTGGCGCACGATCAACGGCACCACGCTCGACGACAAAGGCCGGCCCGAGCTTGAAGTGCTGATCCGCGGCGTATTCGCACCGGAGCGTTTCCTCGACTTGATCGTCGACCACATCGCCTTCGAAGTGAAAAATGGTGTCGTCCGCTCGAAGAAGCTCGCCGGCTACCACCAGTTCCACGCGGTGCGGAAGGCGCTTGCCTCCACTGTGCGCGCGGCCACCGGCGGTGATCGCAAGGGCGGCGTGATTTGGCATGCGCAGGGCTCGGGCAAGTCGCTGACCATGTTGTTCTTCGTAAAGGCAACTGCAGCTGGCCAAGAGCCTGCGTAATCCGACCATCGTGCTTCTGACCGATCGTAACGATCTTGATGATCAGCTGTTTGGGACTTTTGCCGCGCATGGTGACGTGCTGCGCCTGGCGCCCCGCCAGGCCGACAGCGCGGAGGCGATGCGCGGTTTGCTGGCCGTCGACATCGGCGGTGTCGTGTTTACCTCGGTTCAGAAGTTCCGGGGCGAGGACGGTGCGCACCCAGTTTTGACGCAGCGCGACAACGTCATCGTCATCGCGGACGAGGCACACCGCACTCATTACGGGTTTCGTAAGGAATATATAGTCGGGCGCAATGGGGTTCAGGAGCAGGTCGGGTTTGCCGAAATGCTGCGCCAGGCACTGCCGAACGCCACATTCGTGGGATTTACGGGTACACCTATCGCGCTGAGAGACCGCAATACCGAGGCGGTGTTTGGCGACGTCGTCGATACCTATGACATGAGCCAGTCGGTTGCCGACGGTGCGACGGTGCCAATCCACTACACCGCCCGGTTGGCCAAGCTGCGGCTGGATCTGTCGGACGATGAGCGCGCCGAGCTGGATGCGATGGCCGAGGAACTGACCGAGGGCGACGACGCCGCGGTCGAACGCGGCAAGGGCAAGCTGACACGGTTTGAGGCGGTGGTCGGGGCACCCGACCGAATTGCGACGGTCGCTGCCGACATCATCACGCATTTTGAGCGCCGGCGAGAGGCCATGGCCGGCGGCAAGGCAATGATCGTGGCCATCAGCCGCCGCGTGGCGGTTGAGCTCTATGACCAGATCGCTGCCCGTCGCCCCGAATGGGCTGCGGCTGACTCGAAGGACGATGATTCAGGTTTGCTGAAGGTCGTCATGACCGGAAACGGCAACGCCGATCCGCCCGAGTACCAGCCGCATCTGCGCACGAAGGGGCGGCTGGAGAAGCTCGCAGACCGGTTCAAGGATCCTGCTTCGGGCTTCGATGTGGTCATCGTGCGCGATATGTGGCTGACCGGCTTCGACGCGCCGTCGCTGCACACGCTCTACCTCGACAAGCCCATGCGCGGACACGGGCTGATGCAGGCGATCGCCAGGGTCAATCGGGTCTGGGGGGACAAGCCGGGCGGCCTGATAGTCGATTACCTCGGGCTCGGAGCCGAGTTGCGGGAGGCCTTGGCAGAATACAGCTCCCGCGACCGCGAGCAGGTCCGGCTCGACGGGGATGAGGCGGTTCGCCAGACCTTGTTTCGGCTCGAAGGCGCCCCCGCCCTTCTCGGCAACACGGAATGGCGACGGTTCTTCGACGCTGATCCGGGAGGTCGCCTGACCGTGCTTAAGCAGTGCCTGGAATATCTGTTAGCCGAGGGACGTCGCGACCCATTCATCGAGGTCGCAACCGAATTGGAGAGGGGTTTCGCGTTATGTGCGGGCGATGAGAGGGTTGCGGCGCAGCGAGACCGCATTGGGTTTGTGGCCGCAATACGGGCCAACTTGGTCAAGTACACAGCTGGCGCCGGTCGCGGGCGGGACGCCGTGGAGCGCGACATTCGCCAGCTGCTCTCACGTGCCGTCATGTCAGACGGGATCCTCGACGTGTTCGGTGCGGCTGGCCTCGATCGTCCCGACCTTGCCGTGCTGTCGGACGACTTCCTTGCTGAGATCGGCAAGACGAAGGAGAAGAACCTCGCCATCGAGACGCTCCGGCGATTACTGGCAGGCGAGATCAAGGCACGGACGGCCGACAACATCGTGCAGGCACGCAAGCTGAGCGATCGGCTAGACGAGACGCTGCGTCGTTATCACAATCGAGCAGTGAACAGGGTCCAGGTCATTGACGAATTGATCGCGCTTGCGAAGGACGTGAGCGCGGCAGCGTTCCGAGGTAGCGAACTTGGGCTCAACGGGGAGGAGCTCGCGTTCTACGATGCGTTGGCGGAGAACGGATCGGCGCGCGAGATGATGGCTCACGAGCAGCTACGTATATTGTCCCAGAACCTGGTGGAGGTCATACGCGGCTCCGCCACGATAGACTGGACGCGCAAGGAGAGCGTTCGAGCACTAATGCGCATTGAGGACCGCAAGCTGCTCGCGCGCTACGGCTATCCGCCAGACCTGCAGCGGGCTGCGGTCGATCTTGTAATACGCCAAGCGGAGGCTTTGGCCGTCCGCTGGAATTGAGCTGATCCACGTATGTAGCGATAATGACATCGACAGTCATGCGACAATGTTAGCCCATAACGTGATCAGAACCCCCTGTGCTTTTGCCCGATCTCGCTCAGCATAGATATCCTGTCCCACGACGGACCCCCGTGCCTGCTGCAAGTAGAGAAAGGTCTCTGACTCGTTTATGTCCTCGCGTGAAGCGGTCGCGCGGCGAAAGATGTTGCAGCACGCCGTGACGCCCAGCACGCGCTCGACCTGTCGCCTCAGCGTGCTGACGACGCCCTCCGGGCACAGGCGTCCGCCATTTCGGCTGATCCACAGCCAGTCGGTGTCGCCACGGTTGCCATGGTTGATCAGAAATGGCCGTGCATGCTTTACGCAATCGATCATCAGTTCTGCTACGGCTGGCGAGAGCCGGCCACTGAACGTGCTGCCGCTCTTCCGCAATGCCGCAGTGACCACGAGGTCGACCACACCGGCCTCGTAATCGATGACCACGTTCTCCATCTTCAATCCTGCGAGTTCATATCGACGCAGTGCTTTTTCGAGTCCGAGACCGAGTGTTGCAGCGTGCCGCGACTGGAGTGCGGTCTCGAGATCGTGTTGGTCTCCAACTTCCATAAAAGGCGCAAGCTCGAACGCGACTTCCCAGTAGTCATCAAACTTTCGCTGGCGGCCAAGTCGAATGCGACGGCTTGCCCGCTTCTTGAGCCGCCTCGCCGCACGCCAAATGTGGGGAACGTCAGCCATGAGCGCTCGCTCGGCCATAGCCGCTATGCCACGCAACAGGATGACTTGCGAGAGCGGCCCCTTCTCGCCGAGTGGCCCCGCGAGTAGACGCTCTACCGTTGCCTGTTCGACGATTTCGGAAAAGGCCACTACGGGTGGCGACAACTTTGCACCCATCTCCAGCACCCGCAGCACACTGCTGACGATCATGCACTTGTAAGCGGGAGTAATCAGTGCCGTCGGCTTGCGGGATCTTCGAGCATTAATTGTTTCTTCGTCATCTACGATGACGTCCTCCCTGCACGCACTGAACCACGGTTTGCTGATATCGGTCGGGAGTAGCTTGCCAAGGCGCCGCGCCTCGGCAGCATACGTTGACGTTGCAGCGACATCCATGCACCCTTTTTTGACTGCATTCTTCATGACATCAGGTCTTCTTTGTCTTCGTACCCGTCGGTCCCTGCATGGCGCGGAAACGACGCTCAACGCTACGGACCTCGGTGTAGTCCAACATCGTGGCAATGCGCCGAAACCCATCTGGGTCGTCCCGCAACAGGATCACCGCTCCCACGTCGCGCATCCGCTGGAGGGTAAGGCCCACCAGACCAGCCTCCGTTGTAGCTTTCGCGAATGACTTGCTTACGGAACGTTCTAGTTGAGGCCCACCTTCGCTCGGGAACAGCCAGCTTTCCTCGCCGTCCATCAGGTGTCGTACAGCGTTACGCCGCTGTATGATCTTACGCACATCGTCCGGAACCTTGAAGCCGCCGACCGTTTCCGCCCGGCGGGTGCGGATGACCGGCTCGCCACTACCGTCGATCCGCATTGCGGCGAGGTCACCCGGCCGTGAGAGCGTCGTCCGCGCGATCGCCACGGCCGCCGCGAGGTCTGCCCAATGCACGCAGGACTTACCATGTTTGGCTGACTCCGCCCTTGCCATCCAGGTATCTTGAAGACCCAGTATCTTCCGAAGCTGCGTCGGCTGGGTGAACTTCGTAATCTCGGTGATCGCTTCGTCGCTGAGTGGCGCGTGCTTATGCGGCTTTCTCTGCGTGCGCAGGTATTTGGCCTGTTTCGACTTCGCGCCGTGCCTTAGCGTGGCAAGCAGAATCAGGGCGGTCAGGTCATCCAGCAATCGGAAGGCAAGGACCGGACCGCGGCCGTCATCACCATCTTCATCGCCATCCTTGTCATCCTTGTCATCCTTGTCATCCTTGTCATCCTCGTCATTGGCGTCACCAGAAGCGTGGTCGGCTTCTTCGGCGGGCGGGGAGAGTTTGTATGCGAGCCGGATGTACTTTTCGGTCATGGTGGTCGAGAGCAGCGCCTCGAGAGTGATGTTCTTGTCGGCAAGACCTGCCTCGTGCAGCCGCTTGGCAACGACCAGTGCCCGTGTCCGCGCGCGCCTCAGATTTGAGGCGCTGCGCTGGATATGCTCGTCGCAGTCACTCGTCGGCGGCCGCACGGCCTGTGCCATCAGCGCCTCAATGGCAGCCTCCAGCACGGGATACTCGCCATCGGCCGGGCTGACAGAACGCGCGCTACCCCGCTGTGCCGGCGGAATTTCGCCCGCGCCGATCTCTGCCTGGTAATCAGGAGGCAAGGCATGGAGCGCCACGACCCAGGCAAGGCTGCGTGCTTTGGCGGTACTCTGTCCCAGGGCCTCCAGAAAGTTGAGGCCGACTTTCAGGCTCTCCGGCGTGACCTTGAGCGGGTTCTCTCCAGCAGCGCGAACCGTACTGTAGTAATCGCGTGCTGCGCGCTTCAGATTCGCGGATAGTGCCTTGGTGTGCCGCCTGAACTGTTTGTCCATGTTCCCGGCGGCGATGCGCGCGCGACGCAGCTTGCGGTTGCCCAACGGATTACCCTGATCCATATTGTGTTCCATGATTCTTTCCTTCTTAGCGCCTATCTCTGGGGATTTCTGAGTTGAAGCCGCACATGGGCCAATCATTCACAAAGAATTCGCGTGGAGCATAGATTTGGTCTCGTCGATGAATAGTTCCCGGACGGGTCAGCGGCGGATTGCCGCCCTTCGTCTATTGGATCTGCAGGAGCGCGGAGGACCACGGGCGTGGTGGCGGCCGCGGCCATTACCGTCGCCGCAGGCATCTCCATCTTCCATTAGAGTTATGGCGACGCTGTCGAGTGCGTTTAGAGAGTAAGCCGATTCGATCCAGATTGCGTAACCAGCCCGGTAGGAGGGCAGCTCAGCAACGACGGTGGGCAGTTTCGCGAACTCATCGAGCGCGAAGCACACGGGGTGAACGTGCCGACGTTGTGAAGACGGCGTCCCGTCTGCGCCATTCCGGTAATTCATGGCCGCGACGTCCATTACTTGTCGTCGTCGCGGATCGTGCCAGTAGCGCGAAGTCCACCTGCCCTGGCCGCACGTGCTGCAGCAGGGGGCTGCGCGATATCAAACGAGAAAACCTTGTAAGAAATCACCGCCCTGCAAACATCCTTGGACCGATACAACATGAACGGCCCATAGATATCGGTGGGATTCGTTTCGCCAGCCACCGTGACGAAGGCTATGCTGGCGCCACTAGTTGAACTCTTACGAAGATCAACATGAACGATGCGTCCCGTGACGTGTGCGGGCATCGCGTCATCAGTGACGGTCGGGACCGGACGGGGGGTTGGTGATGATTCGATCAACGCGGCCAGGAGCAACGATAGCCAAGCTTCTTCAGTCGGCTGTGGGAGCAGCTCCGTCAGCTTGGCTACCGCTTGGTCACGCGCAGTGGGCACGCCGGAAGTTACACCACTCAGATGCTGTGCGATCAGAGCCATGCTTATTTGATCGAGAGTACTCCGAACTTCACCGCTCATCTGTGGAGCCTCCGTGCTGCTTCCCGGCTTGCGACTTCCAGCCAGTGGACGAGTTTTTACAAGGCGGGCCCAAGCGCCCTTCGGCCCATGCGATAGCGTCGCCCCATACGTAGAGGACACGACGACGGCCCCAGGGCTGATACTTGGGTCCGCCGCCGCGTGTCGCTTTCGTCGCGAGGGTCGCGGCCGTCACAGTGAAGCCGAGGCTCGACAGTGCCCTAGCAAGTTCCTTGCGGCTCAGAAAAGCCGTAGACGCGTGAAGGGTATACGCTTTGTCGAGGCCCAGCCGGACGGTGTTGGTTGGGTTCCACGTTGCCTGCCGCCGTCCCAACTTCTCAGTGGCAAGCGCGCGGCAACCGTCCTTGCCGCACTGAGTGCGAGTGGGAGCATCTGCGTTCAGGCATTCGGTTCGGCCACGCTTCACTTGAGGTCTCGCTGCGAGTGATACGCAGCTACCTAACAGACTCGATCAGCTAAGTTTTATTGGAAATAATCACCTGCGGGGAGGTTCGGCGAAAACATTTAATCAGGTCGGCGAAAACATTTAATCAGGAAGGAACAATTAATCCCGGGCGTACATCAGCGTGGGGTGGGGCCTTTTTGGAAACCGGAAATCCGGGTGCTTCTTGGCCACGCTCGCGAGAACTCCTTGCGCGAGGACTGGAAATTCATTGTCGATCCTCTCCATCTCCCGCTCGGACCACGCTTCCCACGAAGGTGGAGTGGGTGAAGGCCCTGTCTCGGTGTCAGAACTTTCGTAGCAAGAACAGTGGTCACAGAAGTCCTCGAGAAGAGTGCCTTTTGCTTGGAGATGCGCTGCGTCGATAGGTTCTTGCTCCCTCATAATGAATATCTTGAGCCGCTGAAGATTCGAGGCCCCGTGGGCTGTCTTCATCGAGGGCCTCAGACCATACAGCCACGTGTAGAGTGCTCGAGCTACCTCGACGTAGATGTGGTGCACGGTTGAGCCTCTGTGCTCTGGAAGGTTTGCCACCTCGTGCAAGACCTCCAAAGCAAGTTGGGGAGCCACGTCATGGTGCTTATTTCTTGATCCTGGTGGACGGCCGCGTTTCTTGGACGTCAGCTTTGGTGAGCGACTTCTTGGCGGCATGACGGATCCTCTCTATACGATTCGTAGTCAGCATCGCCAAGCAGAACCCTCTGAACTCAGCAATGCAAGTGCCTAATTCAACCATCACCGGCTGCTTGCCGCTGCCCAAAGATACCCTTACGAGCCCGTCTTTGACGCCACGGCGTTGACAGACCCATGGCGGGCCCCGACACGGGGTTGCATGCCATCACCATGGCCGAATCTTCCGACAGACCGGCGAAACTGCAACCGTCGCGGCGATCCTCGAGCGCCTCGCGGGCCAGCAGTGTTCGGAGCTGCATCCTAACTGTCAAGATGGCCGCCGAGCACGACGATCTGTTTGCGGAGAGCGAAATCGCACCCTGGTATCGCGCCCAGGACGTTGTCTTCCTAGGCGCGCTCGTCGCCGAACCAGCTTTCGAGCTTTAATCGGGGGGCAGTTGTATCGCCTGGGTTGCGAAGCGCGCGATCCTGCCGTTGGTTCCGAGGGGATGACGGCGGGAGGAACCGGTGAGCCGTATCTCAAATCAACACACATGACCCTGCACCTGAGGCCGTGATGCCGGAGCGCTTGGACATCTGAAGGCCAACGCCACGCGATGTCATCAATGGCCGGTGCTGGGCACTGCGTTCGGCAAGGCGCACAGCTCTTCCGACCCAGCCCAGAGCCGAGCCGCCACAACCGGGGCGTTCGATATAATGGAGGACCGGGCCACTCCCAGCCTGCCGTCCTTCGATTGAAAATATCGCCCGGAATGGCCTTTTAAGGCTGGGTCGGCGGCCAGCATCGCCGGCGCCTCGCCTGAGAACGGCATCTGCCCCATCGTCATTCCCAGCTTGCGCAGGATGGACTTGGTAATGGAGCTGCGCAGGAACGCGGGTGCTATGCGTCCCATCCCCATGTCGGGCAGGAAGCCGGATCATAGGCGACGGAGCTTATCGCACGGCTAGGGTGCCGCAGCCGCCTGTCGAGCTCGTAGGCATAGAGAATGATACACAGCTTCAACGTGGCGTAACGGCGACCGTCGGAAATCGGCTTGCTGTGACCTCCATTCTCGGCTCAGTTGAAGAAACACCGACTGATTGGCGAACAGCCTTACCGAACATCCCGCCGGCGATCGTCGCATGGCACGCCAAGCGGCAGCGTTTGCCGGCCCATTACGTCAGATCCTGCTGCCGGATACAAGATCTAGCTCTATCGGCTATGCGGTTTGAAGATCGACTCGCCGAACCATGCCTGGGTCACCGATGTCACCTACCTTCAATGGCGCGTGGCTTTGTCTACCTGGCGGCTGTGGTGGACTGGTTCACGCACCGGGTGCTGTGTTGGCGCTCTCGATCACGATGGGCGCTCTCCATCATGGCTTAGGGCTTGGATTATCCGGGATGGTCGCGGACTGCCCACTCAACGGGTTCAACATGACGCTCGAAACGTGGTTTGCCGCCGCCACAAGCGCCTTATCCGGGACTTGCTCATACCGCGCGGTCACGCCACCCAGGCGGTGCCCGATCAGCCCCGCAATAACGAACTCAGAATAGCCGAGTTCTTTGGTAAGCACCGCGAAGCTATGGCGCGCCACATGGATCGTCACTGCCTTCAAGTCGGCCCGCGCGCATACCGCTTCGAGGAACTCTGGTAGGCCGACATAGTGCTTTCCTTCAGCATATCCTGGGAATGCCCATGGAGACTTTGCTGGTCGCTGCATGGTATCCAGGATCTGAAGCGCTGAGTCATCGATCCGTCCTACAAATTGGCGCCGGTAGTCGCGTTGATCCCCTATGCCCGGAACGCACGCACCCACACCGAAGCGCAGGTGGCGCAGATCGCTGCCAGCATCCGCGAGTTCGGGTTTACGAACCCGGTGCTCGTCGATGCCGATCGCGGCGTCATCGCCGGCCACGGCCGCCTGCTCGCGGCGCGCAAGCTGGGTATGACCGAGGTGCCGACGGTCGGACTCGGCCACCTCACCCCCGGTCAACGTCGCGCCTACGTGCTGGCGGACAATCGTCTGGCGCTCTCCGCGGGCTGGGACGAGGACCTGCTCCGGATCGAGCTCGGCGAGCTGCAGACCGACGGCTTCGACCTGGAGCTCACCGGTTCGGCGTCGACGAGATCGCAAGCCTCTTCGCCGTGCCGACCAGCGGGCTCATCAATCCTGACGACGTGCCTGCCGCGCCCGAGGTCCCAGTGACGCGCTTACGCCAGCGCTGACGCCGTCGCGCCGTTGCAGGCGAACGCGATCGAACCCCTGGTCGCGATCGGCCGAACCCAGCCGCACCGCCCCTACGACTTCCGGCCGCCACTCGCGGCGAAAACCTCGCGGCGGATCACCGAACCCTGGCGCATCGCCATGAAAGCCAAGCTGGAGGCGGACGATGCCAGAACCCGATACAAAATGCGCAAGCAGACCGTCGAACCCGTGTTCGGCATCATCAAGAGCGCTATCGGCTTCACACGCTTCCGCCTCCGTGGCCTGGCCAACGCAGCAACCGAGTGGAGCCTCGTCACACTGGCCTACAACTGGAGGCGAATGGCCAGAACGCAGGCAGCATGAAAGGGCAACCCCGACCTTCCAGCAACTCGCTACGTCCCCTCCAGTGACAATCCAATCCGAGAGGCTGCTAGGAAGTGATCTCGGATCGCGTTCCGGTCGTCTGTGGTCACATTGTCAAGGAAAAGGCCCTGCTTGAGGATCATCCCGGCGATATAGGCGAGGGTCGTCTCGATTGTGCCTTCGACTGGGTCTTCCAGTACTATTGGGAGCCGGGCTGCCGCAATGATTTGCTTAATTTCGGCCGGCCCAGGGGTGAGTCATGCCAGATCTCGTCGAACGTAAGCACAAAATCGTCCGTCATGGCTTGTGTCTTGGATTAATCAGGCTGGTCGAACATCGTCCACACAACGCATCCGACATGACGCTCGACACGTCGTTTGCTGCAGCCACAAGTGCCTTATCCGGAACTTGCCCATATCGCGCGGTCACGCCCCCCAGGCGGTGCCCGATCAGCCCGGCAATGATGAATTCAGAGTAGCCGAGTTCTTTCGCCAGCGCGACGAAGCTGTGGCGCGCCACGTGGATCGTCACCGCCATCAACTCAGCTCGTGCACACACCGTTTCCAGAAATTTTGGCAAGCCGACATAGTGCTTTCCCTCAACATATCCTGGGAAGGCCCACCGGGACCCTGCCGGTCGCTGTACAGTTTCAAGGACTCGAAGCGCGGAGTCACCGATCGGCCTGACCTCGATTCTGGTGCCACCTTTGATACCCCTTATCCCTTTAGTGCTGACCAAGCGGACGCAGTTTGCACTGGCATCTACCCAGGCCAGAGGAAGCGCAAGCGCCTCCATTCGCCTCTGGCCACTCATCAGAAGAAAGCGGATCGCGGCAAGGCCGACATGATGACCGGTCTCGCGCTCCATTTCAGCCATCGTGGCCCCCAGGCGGCCGATCTCCTCCTTGCTCAGGTAGCGCTCCTGCTTGCCTTCGGGCAGCCGGATGACGCCTCGCGCTGGGTTTATAGTGATGACCTTCCGACGGCGACCGAACTCGAGAATGGTGCCGACCATGCCAGCAGTTCTCGAAGCCACGCCCGGTCCGCCTCGGGTGGCACCCCCGCGCTTGCCGCTTTTCCCGCGAGCAGACTTGCCGGCGGCGATGTCAGCCTGCATGCGTTCGAGGTCGGAAGTCGTCAGCCCAATGACCGGGCGCGAACCGATCAGCGGCTTCACGTGGCAGGCGATTCGGCTACGGTCCATGGCGAGTGTCGACGGTTTGATCCTCGTCGCGGCGTCCGTCAGGTAGAGTTCGCACAACTCCGACATGGTGATGGAAGCACGGATGGCGCGCCTGCTCTCCGATGGGTCGCCGCCTTTGGCGATTTCCGCAAGCCGTTGGCGCGCGAGTGCCCGCGCCTCGTCCGGCGTGAGCGCGCCGATGCGGCCGATCGCAAGCTTGCGCTGCCGTCCCTCCTGGTTGCGGTATTTCAGGATGTAGCTGCCAACGCCGCTGGCCATAATCCGCACGCCGAACCCCTTCAATTCGGTATCCCAGGTGAACGCCTCTCCCTTGGCAGGCGGTGGGACGAGGGCGTCGATCACACGCTTTGTGAGTTTGGGCATCGGGATGTCCATTGGTTCCGCGGCAGTTGACCATAACACGGCGGAACCAGCGCGGAACCAGATGAACGCAAGTCAAAGCAATTTCGAGCAACCCATCGCAAGTCCTGGAGGGTTAATTTCTTAAGATTCTCAGATGACTAGAAGGGTCCGCCAAACCCGAATAATTTCACGCAATGCCAGGTATTGACCTTGCCAAGGTTGGGGTCGAGGGTTCGAATCCCTTCGCCCGCTCCAGTCGGCCGGTCTCCAACCATTCTCCGGCCGGATGAGCCACCCCTAAAAAGCCCAGTAAATCCCTGGTTTCTCGCACCCAGGCTTGAGGCTTCGATACCGAAACGAACGGCCGTTTTCTCTCCGGAGAGGCGTTTTGTCTCCGAAGCTTGGGACTTCGCCAATTTAGTCCCAAGCCTCTAAGCTGCTGTTAAAAAACGACTTTTGCTTGGTCCACTCGCCCGTAGTTTGGTCGTGCGACTGGGTGGGCGTTCGCATTTCCTAACAGGTGACGGCATCGGCCCCAACCCTGTCGGCAACCGCAAACGGGGCTGGTTAGGTCGCTTGATGTTCGATGGTGCAGTCTTCACAGGCATGGAAAAACGCACTTTCGCGAGTTTTCAACAGGCACGCGGAACGATTTACCCTGGATCGGCTCACCATTGCCCGGATGAAAATCCGGGTTCATCGCAACGTGTTCAGATCAGCGGCGGCGTCTTCTCGCACGGCATCAATACGGTAATGCTCCGCGAGCTGGTCGAGTATACGGGCTGTGCGCGGTGACGTGGCGCGTATCCCGCTCGCCCAAGTGTTGTATAGGTTCTGTTCTATGCGCTCCAGCTTGCCACCGTCATGTGGTCCACGAACAGTCACGCCCCTCGCGTTGATCACGCCAGATATGAAACCCTCTTTCGCCTGGCTGGGCGCCAGATCGAGCGGGTCGGCCGATCGCTTGGCGTAGTCGGAGGCGGCCTTCCCGGGCGCCGACTTGTCTGTCCCGATCTCCCAGCCGGAAGCAGCGTCCGGGACGAAAGCGCACGAGGACGCGCACTGCAGCCGCCCGTCCCAGCCGGCATCGGACACGGCATCCCCCGCAGGAAAGTCGATCAGGTCGATCCGCTCCGCGGTGGCCCGCACAAGGTGGCGCACGAGAAGGGGGAGCATCCCCTGGCAATCGCGTCTGTCGCGGTTTGCCCAGTCGGTAATATGACTCGCTGTGATCAGGCGCATGCGGAGGGCGGCACTGCGGAGCCATAGCGGGTGGCGACGAATTGCCAGACGTCCTCAACCTTCCCCTCCCATAACGGCAGCGGATAGGGATCCTCCGGCAGGTTGTTGAGCTCGACGCGAATGGCCGACATCACCGCGGCGCGTGGTTGCTGCCGCAGGTGCCAGTCACGCACCGCCAGAAGGTCCTGCAGCTTGCCCATCAGTGACCGGGCCGCCGCCTTCACCGTGACCTCCTGGGCCTGGGTCAGCTTCGGTTCAGGCCGCGTGAGGAGATCAAAGATCGCCAGCTCCGCCTCGCTCAGCCCCTCGCGGGCGTGTCGCTGCGCTTCCTCGTCGAGCCCGGCGCAGAACTCTTTCAGCCGCGCCAGGAAGGCCTCGGCATCCAGCGTGGCGGCGTTGTAGGCGGCCACCAGCTCCTCCAGCCGGCCAACCAGGTCGGCCCGGGTCGGGTTGGCGGCGGCCATGGCGCAGGCTTTCGCCTCGGCCGCTTCGCGCACCGCCTCGGCAGCGGCACGCGGCCGCCCGGCGAACAGCTCGCCCAGACGGTCGAAGTCGAGTCCGGACAGGTCCAGCAGCCCGTCGGCCGCGCCGGCGCGGAGCGGGGCGGTCACTGACGCCCCAAGGATTGCGCCGTGCAGCAACGCCTCAATGCGTGCGGCGTAGGCAGCAAGATCCGCCGGTCTCGCCATGCCGCGCAACGCATCCGCCACGATGGCCAGCACGGCGGCGCGGTGAAAGAAGCGGACGGCGCGATTGTCCGGCAGAACCGCCTTGTAGGCGCGCACGGCCGCATCCGACAGGCGCAGGAACGCCCGGCGCCGCTCGTCCGGTGCCACCAGCGCGTCGGCAGCGGCACCGATGCGGGCGGCCCGTCGTGCCTTGTCTGTCGTGAGGATCACGGCGAGGTCTGCCCCGGCCGCCTCCGCCGCTGCCTCCGCCTCTGCCAGTGCAGACTCCAGGGCCGCCACCAGCGCCGCCATGTCCTGGATCGGCGCCTCGCTGCCGCGCGGGCTGGCATACACCGCAAGCGCGCGCTGCAGGTTCGCGAACACCCCCACATAGTCCACGATCACGCCCGCCTGCTTGCCCTGCGCGCGCCGGTTCGCCCGCGCAATGGTCTGCATCAGCGTGTGATTACGTAGTGGTTTGTCCAGATACATGGTCGAGCAGGTCGGCACGTCGAAGCCGGTGATCCACATGGCGCAGACGAACACCAGCGACAGCGGATGATCCCCGCGCTTGAAGTCTTCAGCCAGGTCTTGGCACTGCATCCGTTCACGATGCGGCCGAATGTCCAGCCCGCGGGCGGCCAAATCGGCGATCTCGTTCTGGCCGGCGCTGACCACCACAGCCATGTCGACTGTCCGCATCCAGGCCAGGCGCTCGGCCAAATCCGCCTGCGCCTCGCTCGGCGCCGCGGCGAGCGCGCCCTCCTGTTCATGGATCAGGGCGGCCCAATGCACGCGCACACGGTCATACATCGCCACCGCGGCCGCCTTGTCGATGGCGACGAACATCGCCTTGCCGCGATAGCCCCGCGCTGAAAAGTGGCGGGCCAGATCGGCGGCGATCTTGTCCTGCCGGTCCGGGTTGGTGATCAGCGCGTGCTGCCGGGCAAAGCGGTTCTGCAGTGCCGCCTCGTCCTCGTCCTCCAGCCCGGTCTCCTCGACCAGCTCGGCCCATACCTCGCGCAGGCCATCGCGCAAATGCAGCTCCGGCTTGCGCTCGTCGTAGAACAGCGGAACCGTGGCGCCATCGGCGATGCTCTGGGCGAAATCGTAGACGCTGACGTAATCGCCGAACACCTCGCGCGTGCGCTGGCTGCCGCCTGCTATCAGCGGCGTGCCCGTAAAACCCAGGAAGGCGGCGTTCGGCAGTGCTGCGCGCATGTTCAGCGCCAGCGTGTCGTACTGGCTGCGATGCGCCTCGTCGGTGATGACGATGATGTCTGCTCGATCGGAGAGCACCTCCATCAGCTCGCCGCGCTCGGTGCCGAATTTGTGGATCAGCGTGAAAACATACCGTTCCTGCCCCGCCAGCAGGCGTCGCAGGTCGGCGCGGCTCTGCGCCTGCGCCTCCTTGATGGTTCTGGTCAGCGCCCCGGTGGCGGCGTAGGTCGCGGCGATCTGGTCGTCCAGCTCGGTGCGGTCGGTGACAATGACAAAGGTCCAGTTGTTGCCCTGCGTGCGCAGCACCTTTTCGGTGAAGAACACCATCGACAGGCTCTTGCCAGAGCCCTGGGTATGCCACACCACGCCCAGCCTGCCGGCATTGTCGCCGATGCGCCGCACGCTGCCGATCGCACGGTTGACGCCCAGAACCTGGTGGTAGCGCGCCAGCTTCTTGACCAGGCCGGTGCGCTCCTCCTCGAACACGGTGAAATTCTCCACCATGTCCAGCAGCCTTGCCGGTGCGCAGGCAGCGCGCAGCAGCGTTTCGGGCGCGGTGCTGTCGGGCGCGTCCTCCGTCAGGCGCGGCCAGGGGGCGAAGGCCGCGTAGGGCGCGGCCGCAGCACCCATGCGCGCCTCGATGCCGTTGGTCAGCACCACGAAGCCGTTCAGCGGGAACAGGGCGGGGATGGTGTCGCGATAGTCGCGCAGATTGTCGTCATAGGCGTCGGCCAGCGGCCGGTTGGGCGCCTTGCACTCGATCAGCAGTAGCGGGATGCCGTTGACGAAGCCCACCAGATCCGGCCGGCGCTTGTACAGCGCGCTGTGGAACCAGGGCTGGGCGGCGAGCAGAAAGTCGTTGGCTGCCGGGGCCGCCCAGTCGATCAGGCGGACCAGGGCTGGCTCGCTCTCCCCGTCCGGCTGGGTCAGGCGCACCGGCACGCCCTGGCGCAGCAGGCGCCACACCTCCCGGTTCGCCGCCACCGGCAACATGGTGGCGCGGTCGCGCGTCAGCTCGGCGATGGCGTCGGCGAGCGCTGCTTCCGGCAGGGTCGGATTGAGGATGCCGAGGGCGGCGCGCAACCGGGCCGACAGCACGACCTCGCGGAAGGAGAGCCGGCCGGTCGGGTTGGCGGGGCCGAGTTGCTCGGCGCGCAGATTGGCGGCGTGCCAGCCGAGTTCGGCGAGCAGGGCGATGGTGGGCTGCTCCACGGTCGCGTCCTCGCCGGCCAGCGCGGAGGCGAAGCCGGCATGGGGCGGCTTGGGAGTCAATCGGCGGCCTCCAGCAGGCGCTCGGGCGCGAGCGCGTCGGTGACGGAGAGTTCGCCGGAGACGAGACGAGGAAGGAGGAGGTCGCGGACGGCGGCGAGGCGTGTGTTGGCAGCCGCGAGCGCAATTGCCTGCTCTAAGCTACTAACGACGATAGAATTAAATTGGTTGAGCAACGGCTCTGATGGGAGGCGAACGGGATAGCGTGCCAGCACCGTCCAGTTCGCGCGGGGCATTTTCGTTCCATTCGAAGTCTGGACCGCCTGAGAGACGAATGCGTCGCTTGAGGCAATGATTGTTGCGATCCCGGCATGTCTTGGATGGTGGCTGCGCAGGACAATTGCATCGGTCGAACAAACACCCGCAGTCGGGGCAACTGCAACCTTGTGGAAGTATGGCCGGATCTTGCCAAAAAGTATGTCACCACGACGGAAACGCAGCTTTGCACTTATTACCGCGCTAGCTTGTCCCCATTCGGCCAGAGTGGTCGAGCGTCGAGGTATATGTTCCAGCCCAACATATACTGTATCGGCTAGAACGTCGGCCGGCAGGATGCCCTCCCGCGTCTCGGAAACGAGCTGCCCAAATTGCTGAAACTCCCACCCTTCCGGAAGCAGCCCGTCCGGCGTGTCGTGCACCGGGACGGTTTCGTGGCCGGGGAAGCGGAGGTGGACGAACCACTCCTCGAACAGCCGCCGCGCCATCTCCTCCAGGATCGCCACCCGCCGCCGGTTCACCTCGATCAGGTCGTCGTAGGCGGACAGGATGGACGCGATGCGGCGCTGTTCACCGATATCGAACCAAGGAATCTCAAGGTGCCGTTGGGTCGATATTGCGACATAATTTCGAGTAGATTGCGCAGATATGTTAAGTAGTTGTGTCTGAAAATTGGGGTGCCTAAAAGCAAGGCTGAGATACTCCGGGCTTATTCGGCTATCGTCCACCCTATAGTAAGTGACTTGTGGAGTGAGCATGACATAATCAGGCAAATCCGGAACTATCGCCACTTCACCTACGGTGCCCTTGTGAGTAAGCAACACGTCTCTACTGCGAGCGAAACCCACTCGTAGCTGGTCAGTTCGCGACTTAACGAGACGCTTGCAATCCTCAAGCCGAAGCCGACCGTCACGGATGTCTGATGCCATAACAAACGGAATACCATCGGAAACATACTCTGATGCCTTCGGATGACTCCCGCCGTGATTGCCGTCTTGAACGGCCTTGATACATCCGTCCAAGATAAGGTCGCCTACGCGGCGCCATGTTGCCGAACCCTTCATGTGGCTATCAGCTCCGCCACGTTCTGCGCGATGCGCGCCTGCAACTGCGCCGCCTCGGTGTTCAGCCCGTCGAGCTCGTCATGCAGCCGTTCCAGCTCCGCCTTGAACTCTGCGTCGTCGACCGCCTGCCCCGGGGCGGCGCCAACGTAGCGGCCGGGATTCAGGCTCCAGTCCTGCGCGGCTACCTCTGCCCGAGTCGCCGCTCGGCACAGGCCGAGCACGTCCGTGTATTCCCCAGTAGGGAAGGATTCCGCCATCCGCGGGCCGCTGCCGGCCGCGTCCTCAACCGGCTGCCCGCGCCATAGGCGGACGACGTTGGCGAGAAACTCAACCATGTCCGGATCGAATACGCGGTGAGCCCGCGTCACCTGCCGGAACAAGTGGCGCGCGTCGATGAACAGCACCTGATCCGCCCTTGGGCCGGTCGCCTTGGCGCGGTCCAGGAACCACAGCGTCACCGGCAGGGTCACGGTGTAGAACATGTTGGGGCCGACGCCGACGATCGCGTTCACCGCTCCGGTCTCGATCAGCCGGCGCCGCATTTCGCGCTCGCCGCCGCCGGCGTCGCTGGCCGAGTTGGCCATCACGAAGCCAGCCCGCCCGCGCTCGTTCAGCGCCGCGTAGAACAGCCCGATCCAAAGATAGTTGGCGTTGTTCACCGTGGGCAGGCCGAACGGGAAGCGCGCGTCCACCACGCCGGCCTCGCTTCGCAGCTTCGCGAGGTCCACCTCCTTCTGGTTGAAGGGCGGATTGGCCATCACGCGATCGAACTTGCCGACCAGGGCGTGCGGGTCGTCGTAGTACGTGTTCGCCTCGCGGATGTCGCCCGACAGGCCGTGCACGGCCAGGTTCAACCGGCAGAGCCGCCCGGTGCTGGCCCGCTTCTCAACACCATGTAGCGTGATGGCCCGCTCCGGCCGGGCATTATGGCGGCGGACGAAGTCTGCCGAGTGCACGAACATGCCGCCCGAGCCGCAGGCCGGGTCCAGGATGCGGCCCTCATGCGGCTCGATGATCTCGACGATGAGCGAGACGATACTGGCCGGCGTGTAGAACTCCCCGCCCTTCTGCAGGTTGTTAGGCGCGAACTCGCCCATGAAGTACTCGAAGATCAGGCCGTAGGCATCGCCCTCGATGGCCAGCGGCGCCAGCAGCCGCAACAGCTCGGCCAATACCGAACTGGGCAAGCCGGCGTACCCGGTGGGCAGCACGCCAGCGAGGTCGGGGTTGGCGTCCGCCACCGCCTGCATGGCCGCGTTCAGCGCCGCCCCGAGGTCGGCGTTGCCGGGCAGGGCCAGCAGCCGGGAGAATCGGGCAGACTCAGGGAGATAAGGCGCCCCGCGCGCCTGGTAGTCCTCCGGCCGTGGTGCCAGCCGGCCGGTGCGGCCGCCGAGTTCTGCATGCACGGCATCGAACCGTGCCTCCATCTGGCGGAGCGCGATCAGGGCGAGGACGGGCTGCGCATATTCATCCGGGCCCAGCGCGGTGTTGGTCCAGAGATTGTCGGCCGTCTTGAACAGCGCGCGCGCCACCTCGCGCAGATCGGTTGCCACCTGTTGCGTCTCCCACACCGTGCGCGGATTGTAACGCGGCCCGCCCAACTGGAAAGAGCGGCGCGCGCATGCGAATGACAAACCCAGCCGCGTTCCCGTCGAGCCTCACGCAGCGCGGCAGGGGATCGTTCTACGCGAATTGCCGAAATACGGCGCAAAGCACGTTCGGCAAACCCTGATCTCCTGGTACATCCGTCGCGGCTACCAGCTAACCGGGGAGACGAGCCTTTCCCTATGGCGACGACCGGTTCGGTATCCCGCTACGCGACGACCTCAGTTTTCTCGTGCTCGAAAAGCGTTTGGTCGCATGACAGCGTGCTCGCCCCACAGAGCCGACAACCCGCCCAGTAAAATCGGCAAGCTAATCTCGTCGGATCGGCGTCCAGCCAGGACCGCTTCAACCACATCCGGCGCCAGCAGCGTCAGCTGCAGCATCTTGCCAAGATACCCGCGCTCGATCTTTTCAGCCCGCGCCATCTCGCTAATTGAGCCGTAACGCCCGTCATCAAGCATCCGCTGCCACCGGAACGCACGTGCCAGCGCCTTGACCAGAGCGGGATCGGCACGGACCCGCACAGGCGCACCTTCGTCACCCGGCATGACCACCGTCTTGCGCCCCGGCCTCCGCCTGACGGTCAGAGATACTCGCACCGTGATGCTGCCCGGCGCGCTCACGCGGCCGCCCGCGACGGCGTCGCACTCAAATCGTGCACCAGGCTTGCCAGCCCCTCAACCCGCAGCCGGATATCCGCACCACCCGGCCCAATCTCGACCCGCTCCACCAGCAACCGGATGATCCGCGCCTGCTCCGCCGGGAACAACTCGTCCCACAACGGGTCAAGCTCAAACAGGGCTTCCCGCACCTCAGCCTCGGTCAGGTCCGGGCACTCGGCTCGTGCTGCCATCCATGTGCCCACCAGCACCTCCGGCTGACGCAGCAGTGCCCGCACCTGGTCCGTCACTGCGGTCTCGATCTCGGAAGCCGACACCCGGGCTACGATGGCGTCGTCGGCGCCCTGCCCTTTCAGAACCCGCTGCGCCACGTAGTAGCGGTAGAGCCGCCCCCGACGCCGCGTGTGAGTCGGTGAAAGCGCCCGGCCGTCAGTTCCGAAGATCAAGCCCTTCAGCAGCGCAGGCGATTGCGCCCGGTGCTTGTTGCCCCGCGCCCTTGGGCTCTCCTGCAGCAGGTCGTGCACCTCGTCCCACAGCGCCCGGCTGATGATCGCCTCGTGCTGACCGGCATAGACCTGCCCCTTATGCGCGACATCGCCAACGTAGGTTCGGTTGTTCAGCAGCTTGTAGACGTCCCCCTTGTCGAGCAGCCGGCCGGTCTTGCTGATCAGGCCCTCCTGCTGAAGCTGCTTGGCCAGCGCCGTCCCGGAGCCGAGCTCGACAAAGCCCTCAAACACACGCCGGACCACCGCGGCCTCGGCGGCGTTCACCACCAGCTTGCGGTCGAGCACATCGTAGCCGAGCGGCACCCTGCCCCCCATCCACATTCCGCGCGCCCGCGACGCGGTGAACTTGTCCCGGATCCGTTCGCCGATGACCTCACGCTCGAACTGGGCGAACGAGAGCAGGATGTTGAGGGTCAGCCGCCCCATGCTGGTTGTCGTGTTGAAGCTCTGCGTCACCGAGACGAACGTCACCCCGTGCGCGTCGAAGGTTTCGACCAGCTTGGCAAAGTCCATCAGCGAGCGGCTGAGGCGGTCAATCTTGTAGACGACGATCACATCGACCTCGCCGCGTTCGATGTCGCTCAGCAGGCGTTGCAGCGCTGGCCGGTTGAGATTGCCGCCGGTGAACCCGCCATCATCATAGTGTTCCGGAATCAGCACCCAGCCTTCCGCACGCTGGCTGGTGACGTAGGCCTCGCAGGCGTCGCGCTGGGCATCCAGCGTGTTGAACTCCCGGTCGAGCCCCTCCTCCGTGCTTTTGCGGGTGTAGACGGCACAGCGCCGCTTCAGCACCGGCGCGGCTGCTACCGAGTGGGGCAGCGATCGCCGGCTCACAGGCCGCCCCGCACGGCCTTGAGCCCGAAGAACGTCCATCCATTCCAGCGTGTGCCGGTGATGGCGCGCGCAATGGCCGATAGCGACTGGTAGGGCCGACCTTCCCACTCAAACCCGTCGGCCAGCACGGTCACGGCATGTTCGACGCCCTTCCACTCCCGCAGCAGGCGAGTTCCGGCGAGCGGGCGGCTGTCGGCACGGATACGGCGGAGCACGACGTTGCCGCCATCCAGCTGCTCGCCCAGGGTCTCCAGCCTGGTCCGGGTCTCGGGTTTCAGGCCGCCGAAGGCGAGTTCCTGGATGCGGTAGGCCAGCCGGCTCTGGAGGTAGGCTTTGTTGAACGGTGGCGGCTCTTTGCCGAACAGTTCGCGCCATTGCTGCTTCAGGTCGGCGGTGGGGGTGGTCTTTAGGGAGGCTACGCGGCCGAGCACGTCTGCGGGCGGGATGGTTGGGATGGTCGCAGCGAGAAGCTGACCGGGATTAGCGGCTGTCATGCGTGTCTCCGACTTGGTGTGTCGGCATGACCGCTCCGGTGGGGGGTGAAGGGTAGCGAAGTCTCTCCGTTAGGCCCGAGCTGGGCGGCATCTCTGGCGAGTTCCTCGGCAGTGCGGCAGCGAAGCCGCACGATCCCGGTTGCGAGGATGGAGCAGAGCTCGCGCAGGTGCGGGGCGAGATGCAGGTTGGCGCATTCAGGCGGGTGATGATGGCTCACCCCCACTCTTTACTCAGGCCGTGGTCGGACCGTTCCACCCCACTAGCGCAACGCTCCGGAGTCGTGCCTGCTTTTCAGTTGGAGATGACCAGACATGACAGACGATGCGGTGTCGGAAGAAAATAGGATCTACACGACGCTTTCTGACGCCGCCATTTACTGGGGCAAGCCGAGCCTCGTCAAAAAGCTGAAATTGCTAAGCAGGCTGGGTTATAGCGAGATGACTGCGCTTGGACATGTCTTGGGGCGAGAGACGCCACGAGACCGACTTGAGGACCCGTATTGCCATACGGTCGACCTTCTTCGGAATGAACTGCTCGGCAAGCTTAGGGCGGAAGAGCTCGTGGCCGTCGGGTACAGCTCCACCAGCCAATCGGACGTTCCGCGGAGACACATTCATTGCGGTCTCTGGCTTACCCTAAAGGCAGATTTCACCAATAACTCGGCTCAAGGAGGCGGTTTTGATTTATTCGGCATCCTGGTGACCACACCCGGACAGCCGCCGGTAGTCGCCTCTGCCAAACCGATCTTTGTTTTATCTAATACGACGAAGAGTGTCCGGTATGAAACGTTTGTAATCGAGCTTCAGCCCCGGACATATCAGCTCCTGCAATTGCTCGCCGCACGCGCAATCGCACGAGACCCCATCGTCTCGCCAGACAAGATTTACAAGACGATCTTTGCGAAAGAGACCTCTCCAAATGCCGTTCGGGATTTAGTCCGTGAGCTGCGGCGAATGCTTAAGCCGTTGGACACCGTAGTGCCCGGAGTTGGAAAGATAGTCGAAACCCGCAATCAGCAAGGCTACTTGCTTAGGCTCACGGCAGATCAGGTCGCTATAGAGGCGTAAACATCTTCCCACAACTATCCCACATGTGGGCCACACCTGTGGGATAGTTTGTCTGGCATGCATCGGTCACACAAAACTGGACCGGTCCCGCGATGCAACTTCAAGAACACGATGCCGCCCGCCTCTTCAGCGCGGCAAAATGCGCCGCTCGTCACTTCTGTCGCAAACAGGCGGATCCCTGGCTCGATCCCGAGGATGTCCGCCAGGATTTCCTCGTAGACCTGCTCGCGCGCTTGAAGAGTTATGACCCCGCCCGGGGTAGTCTGACAACGTATGCCTCGCTGTGTTTCCGCCACCGGGCCACCAGACTGGGCGAGCGGACACGCCAGCATGTGCAGCGTCGTACGATCTCCCTCGCAACACCGCTGTCGGACAACCCCACCATGACGGTCGCCGACACTCTGGCCGACACGGACGACTATGACGGTAAGACAGGTGCCCGCAACGGCCTTCTTGCCAGAGCTGACGACCTGCTCGATCTCGATCGCGCACTCTCCTCCTTATCCGACCAGGCTTTATCGCTTTGCGCTCTGCTTGTTGTGAATGAGCGCGATCCCGTCGCCGCATCCGGCTTGCCACGGACCACATTCTACCGGCGTGTCACGGAACTTCGCTGCCACCTCCTCGCGGCAGGAATAACGGTCCCACGTGGGTCACGCGCGGTGGTTCAGTAGCATGATCCGTTCGAGCAACAACGCCACAAGTGCCCTTCCCGATTTTACGGAGGAGGCTTTCTGCACCTGGCTCGGCAGCGCAGCTCCGGGCGCATCCATTGTCTATCACCGCGGGTTTCTCGCCATCGACGGCGGGCCTGAGACAGACGCCACCGCAGCTACCCGCACCCGCCTTTTGCGCCTCGCGAGTCGGGCGATGCGTCTCAGTCAGCAGGGTCTCGTGCACCTGGTGCAGCGTCGTGAAGCGGATCGGGAGTTTAGCTACATCGCCGTTGCCAGTCCCCGCCCGTTGTCGAACGTCGGTGCGCTGAAGGCCGTCATGGCGGCGGCCTACCCGGACGATGATCAGACTACCGCCGATGCTGGCGAACAAGGTCGTGTTCGGAGGTCGGCATGAGAGATGCCGCCCGTGCCGCTGCGATGTCCGATCCTGAACAAAACCAGTGGTTCCGTCGGCGTTGGGATGACACCGTTGCGCGTAACTGCCCGACGCGTTCGAGCCATTCCGCGCCGTCGCAGCTGTTTCACGGTACGCAGAACAGTCTTGACTTGTTCGGCCGTGAACTGCTGGCGGCATGGCGACGCGAGCGCGCGGCTCACGCGGGCCAGTCAGGTGCCGGATGTATAACGGTGCGAGGTGGACGGTGACCGCCGCGACGGGGTCACAAAACGTCGACCTCAAGCCGGTAACTCTAGCAGGCTTGGCGCCTCGCAAGTGCTGGGTGGCGTGGCAAACTGAATTGCGGGCGGGCGGCGAGAAGCCGACGAAGGTGCCCTACGATCCGAATGGACGCGGACGGGCAAAAGCCGACGTCCCAGGAACCTGGGGCACTCGGGAAGCCGCTGAGCGTCGTGCCGCGGAGCTACCGATGCCTTACGGCGTGGGCGGTATTGGTCTGGAGCTCACGATGCTAAGCGGCCAGCTATCCTTGGGCGGCGTCGACCTGGATAGCTGTCTCGACCGTGAGACTGAGGAGATTGCACCCTGGGCGCAGGCCGTCATCGATCGCTTGCACGCTTATACCGAAATCAGTCCGTCCGGCACGGGCGTAAAAGTTTTCTACACTTACCAATCCGACGATGCGGTTTCATTGAGAACTGCATTAGGTACCGCCGCCGGCGGAGGCCTAAAATGGTCATCTACCTGGTCGCGTGCCAACGGGGCAGACCATCCGCCGGCGATCGAAATTCATCTTGGCCACCGCTACTTTGCCGTGACCGGTCTTGCCCTTCCAAACAGCAACGTCGAGCTGCGGACCGTGCCGCTGGCAGACCTGCTGCACGTAATTCAGCACGACGGTCCACAGTTCGCCGCCAATGCCAGCAAGGTTCACCCGGGCAGCTCGCCAGAACTTAATCGGGCGTCACCGGGCCCTGAACGCCGCTCCAGCCGCAAGCGCGACGTCGACGTCGACGTCGGCCAAGATCAATCGCGCAGCGTGGCCGCATTCCGCATTGGTGCCGCTGCTCGACGTCAGGGAGCCGACTTTCACGGCATGTGTGACGCAATTCGCAAGGACCCATCGTCGGCTGAGTGGTATGCTGAAAAAGGCGTTGCTGATAATGAGCGTGAGCTCGGCCGCATTTGGCACAAAGTTAAACCGACCTGGCTCGACACCGCACAGCGAACCGACCGTGGCGAGCCGTTAGGCAACGTGGCTAACGCCATGTTGGCCTTACGGCACGACAGCAACCTAGCCGACACTTTCGCCTACGACATGATGCAGCGAACCGGGTTTGTCGTCGGATCCTTGCTCGGCAGTGATACTATGAAGAGTTCTGGGTTACGGCCCATCCGCGACGTGGACGTGTCCAGGGTGCAGGAATACCTGCAGCTGGCAGGCCTGATGAGGCTGGGTAAGGATACGACCTACCAAGCAGTCGACCTCCGTGCAACCGAGCGCGCCTTCCATCCGGTCCGCAACTACTTGAACAGCCTTCGCTGGGACGGCAACAACCGCCTGGGCCATTGGCTCACGCACTACATGGGCACCGCCGACACGCCCTACGTTCGCGGTATCGGAGCTATGTTCATGGTCTGCATGGTTGCTCGGATCATGGATCCAGGGTGCAAGGCGGATTACATGCTGATCCTGGAAGGACCGCAGGGTTTGCGGAAGTCTACCGCTTGCTCAATCCTGGGCGGTGCGTGGTTCTCCGACAGCCTTCCCGACATCCGTACGGCGGGCAAAGACGTCAGCCAGCACCTGAATGGCAAATGGTTGATCGAGGTGGCGGAGATGTCGGCGCTCGACAAGGCAGAGGCGGCAGCGCTGAAAGCGTTTATCACTCGAACCGTCGAACGCTACCGACCCAGTTTCGGACGCAAGGATGTCGACGAGCCGCGGCAGTGCGTGTTCATCGGCACCACCAACAAGGAAGTCTATCTGCGAGATGAGACAGGCGGTCGGCGGTTCTGGCCTGTCAAGGTGACCAGCATCAACACGGACGCCCTGAAGTCCGATCGTGACCAGCTGTTCGCCGAAGCGGTCATGCTCTACAGGGCCGGCCATCGGTGGTGGCCGACGCAGCAATTCGAGGCCGAGCATATCAAGCCACAGCAGGAAGCCCGTTACGAGGCCGACGCTTGGGAGGGCGATATTGGGTGCTTCTTGGCAAGCCGGACCGGAAAGGTGAAGGTCATAGATGTTGCGAAGGGGGCGTTGTTCATCGAGACGCCAAGATTAGGAACGGCCGATCAGCGGCGGATCACGGCGGCTATGGAACGCCTGGGCTGGGAACGTGGACCGCGCGGCGATAACGGCGAAAGATTTTGGCAAGCTGGAGCTCGAACGGGACGTGCTTCAGTTTGAAGGAGGTGACCCGCATGTGAAAGCGGCGTTGTTCCCTACCCAATCCACATCTAACCCAAGATCGTCCGCTTCGAGCTGTCTGATTTGCATGTGCGCCTGTCCCTGAGATATTCCTAGCTTTGAGCGTTAGCGCCAGTTAGGACCGTCGTATCCAACTGGCGGCTCTATGCGATCCCACCTTGCTGCGGTTTCTCGGCAACCGGCCGTCATCCGCTTGCGCAAACGCTCTTTAGCGTCGGGCGCCCGAGTTATTTCTCTGCCGAAGGCGTCGAATGAAAGACAGAGACGAGGTGTCGGTTCCGTGTTCGTCTTCGTGAGATCAAGCACCCAATAAACAATTGCCGATACAATCTTTCGACGTTCATCAATGTTTTTTCTGGCCTCGGGAGAATTTGCCAGAAACGGCATGCAACCGCCAGAGTACAAGCGGCCGTCGTCACAAGTTTCCATCATCGGAGGGTCAAGTCTGGCATTGATAGACACGCCTTCAACCTCAGTCATTACGTCCTGAGGTCCAGCAAGAAACTTTGCTCTGCCCACCTTTAATTTGGGCGCCGTTTCTAGGAAGGCTTCGATGGCTGCGATGCATCGAAGCGCCTCGTCTCGGTTATAGCCTTCTTCACGTCGCGCCTTATCGCGAAGACGTGTGAGCAGAGAATCAAAGTGTTGGGCATCCTGAATGTTGCTGGTCAGATAGCTTCTTAGGCTGGGTATAATCTGCGAGTAGGCGATCACGTTCGGCTTACGAGGAAACTTAGCTCTTCTGATGACCCCTTCACGCTGGCCGGGATCGGTAGTACAGAGATATTCAGCTAGTTGGTTCGCTGAAAATCTTGGGTCCTTATAGAAGCGATAGTTGGTGTTATCCATGGAAGATCTGGTCCTGAAAGCGCAACTAAACGAACACACCACCATATACGTGACCACCATAGATTGCGAGACCTACCGGGAGCATGTGACCGATGACAATCTCGGCGGGGGTCAGGGCTATTTTTTGGTGAGGGCGTGGAAAAAAGGTCATGCTTCGCGTTTTGACATACTGGCTAAAGCGCCATCCTTCGACGCTGCCGGCGATCTCTTCGACATGCTTGTATCTCGCCCCTGATGGTTACTTGGGCTAACTCTGCTTAAGCTACTTTCGCCCACCCTGGATTATTTGGCACGTTCAATGACGGGCTAAGCGACTTTGCCCTTCCAACGACCTCTACTATGTTTTTCATATCCCAAAGCAGATAACCGCAGCCATTGCGGAAGAGCAACGCGGCGTTTTGTGGATCCGGACAAGACTGTAAATCAGGTTGCGTAAAGCCATCGCTGCCAATCGGCTACCTTCAGCATCAGTCCTGCCTGTTGGTCATTATGCGTTGCGATATTTACCAAGGTAGCTGAGGCCGTTCTCAATTATCATCAGCTGTCCACTGACGCACTGACGCATCTGACGCACTCGCTTTATAGAGGTCCAAAACGCGCGCCTGATAGCACCTTAACAGGGGTGTGTGTCGGGTGCGTCAGGTGCGTCAGACGGATAGAACTGTGCTCCCTCGGGGGATGGGGCGTGTGGAACAGATTGCCGAGTGCGTGAGTAGTTAATGAGCACGCCTACATGCGCGGCCGTCCGCGACAACATGCTGGGCGTGGAGTCCCGCGATGCCTCACTCCTTCCCCTCATACAAACCGATGCCGATTGCCGATCTGGTCCCCTACGCCCGAAACGCGCGCACCCATTCCGAAGCTCAGGTCGCGCAGATAGCTGCCAGTATCCGCGAGTTTGGCTTTACCAACCCCGTGCTGGTCGATGCCGAGCGCGGCGTTATCGCCGGTCATGGCCGCCTGCTCGCCGCGCGCAAGCTGGGTTTGACGGAGGTGCCCACCATCGAGCTCAGCCACCTCACCCCCGCCCAGCGCCGCGCCTACGTGCTCGCGGACAACCGCCTGGCGCTGTCAGCCGGATGGGACGAAGACTTGCTCCATATCGAACTGGGCGATCTGCAGGCTGATGGTTTCGACCTAGCTCTGACGGGCTTTGATGCCGACGAGATTGCGGCTTTCCTAGCGGACCCGATCACCGGCCTGACCGACCCGGACGATGTGCCTGCCCTGCCTGACGCGCCTACCAGCCGTTTGGGCGATGTGTGGCTGCTCGGGCGGCACCGCCTGGTCTGCGGCGACAGCACCGACCCGGCGACCGTCGAGCGCGTGCTCAACGGCGTGCGCCCGCATTTGATGGTCACGGACCCGCCATATGGCGTCGAATACGATCCCGCCTGGCGCAACCGCGCAGGCCTGGGCAATACCCAACGTGTCGGCAAGGTGGAGAACGACCACCGGGCAGACTGGCGCGACGCCTGGGCGCTGTTCCCCGGCGACGTCGCCTACGTTTGGCACGGCGCCCTGCACGCCACCACCGTCGCCGAGAGCCTAACCGCTTGCGGCTTCCAGATCCGCGCGCAGGTGATCTGGGCCAAGGACAGGTTGGTGCTCGGGCGCGGACACTACCATTGGCAGCACGAGCCCTGCTGGTATTGCGTGCGCGGCCAGGGCCACTGGGCCGGCGACCGCAAGCAGACGACCCTCTGGCAAATTGCCAGCCGGGCACAGGATGCCGAGACGGTCCACGGCACCCAGAAACCGGTCGAGTGCATGCGCCGGCCGATGGAGAACAACAGCAGCCCTGGCCAGGCTGTGTACGAGCCGTTCAGCGGTTCGGGCACGACGCTGATTGCCGCCGAGACCACCGGCCGAGTGTGTCACGCCGTCGAGCTATCGCCGCCCTATGTCGACGTCGCAGTCCTGCGCTGGCAGGCCTTCACCGGCCAACAGGCGGTGTTGGAGGGCAGCGAAGCTACGTTCGGGGACGTAGCCGCTGAGCGTGCCGTCGAGGCAGCGGCATGACTCAAGGCGTGCTGTTCCAACCGACGGAGGAACAGAGGCGGATCGTCAAAGGGATGGCCGGTTTGGGCGTGCCGCACGAGGGGATCGCCGTGATACTAGAAATCGATCCCAAGACGCTGCGCAAGTACTTTCCACAGGATCTGGAGCGTGGCTCGGTCGAGGCGACGGCGAAGGTCGCGCAGTCTCTTTTTCAAATGGCCACCTCCGGACAGAGCGTCGCGGCCGCAATCTTCTGGATGAAAGCCAGAGCGGGCTGGCGAGAGAAGCATGAGGTGCAGATTGCGCCGAGCTCTGACCTCAGTCGGCTGACCGATGAGCAGCTCGAGCAGATGCTCACCCACTACGAGGAGGAAATTCGACTGGCGCGGAACAGCGAACCACCATTGATTGATGGTGCTGTCGACACGCCTGCCTTTTGACGGTGATGTTCAACACCGACCAACGACCGTTGGTCGGTGGTGAACATGTGGAAACAGCGATGTTGCCCTACGATGCGCAAGACGCCTCAGAAACTCGATATTGCCACGAACGGTTAGCGCGTGGGAACCGGGCGCGAGCACGTGTGTCATGGACTAGCGCCGTAAGTTGGCGCAGATTCCATTTCTGGTGGGGATCATGATGGCCTTTCCGAACCAAGCCTGCACGGCCGACTTGCCGACCAGCAAAGCCTTTCTCAAGCTACTTCGCTGGCTGGAAAACTACCCGCGCGATGACGATAGCGTCTACTGGGTGACCTACGGCGGCGGCACGTTCTCGGACGCGTCCTCGCATCCCAACACACCGCATAAAAAGTGGGGTCACACGTCTACGGCGGCAGGAGCCTATCAGATCGTCTTCGGAACTTGGGCTTCCGCGAAGCGGAACGGCGTCGCATTCGACTTCATGCCGGCCAGCCAGGACAAGGTAGCATGGTGGATCATCGGTCAGTCGCACGCGCAGAGCCTGGTCTGCGGCGGCGAGGCTCAACTCGAGCAAGCTTTCGGTGCTCTCTCGTCGCAATGGTCGTCGCTGCCAGGCGCCTCGCAAAGCCAGGTTACGGCCGAGGCTGCAAAAGCACGCTATGGCCAATACCTCACCTCGTTCACAGCCACGAAGCCGAGTGCGCGATGAGCGGCCGCCTAATGCTAGCCGCACTCGGCCTGTTGATCGCTTCGCCGGCTGGTGCGGCGGATCAGCCGCGCACGACCAAATCCGAGCTGGCTTGTGGTCATGCCCGGCTTCACGCGCAGACTACCTCGATCGCGCACGTCCCCCCCGACGACGGGCTGATCTGGACGGCGCAAGCCATTACGCTGAGCACCGCAGAGGGGTCGTCCCACACCGTCCGCGTCGCAGGCGTCGACGCTAAGTCCAGCTCAACGGACGGCGGCTTGCCGGCCATCGTCTCGTCTTGGCAGTGCCTACAGGGTTCGAACGGGCCGGTGATCGAGCTCTGGCTAACCTGCAATCGCGCCGACCTCGGCGGGATTTGCGGGCACCAGCGCGAGTGGGAACAGCTGTTTGATGACAATGGCGAGCAGCTAGATGCGGGCTATACGCCGCAGGACCCGCGCTACGAGGCTCTGTCAAAGCGGCTGGGAATTCGCACGGACGGTGTTCGGCTGCAAGACGCGCTGGGTGATTGAGCCAAGGCAAAGCAGCCGATGGTAGCCGAGTGCAACATACGCCGACACGCCTTTTCCATTGCGCCTGCAGTAGCGCTTCGGCGAGCTTCACCGGCAGAGCGCGTCGTGTTCACGACATTTTGCCAAATACGGCGGCGAGCGAGTTAATGGCCATCCAGCGAAACGGTAAGACCCCGGGTGCGGCCGGCAGGAAGGTCAGGGGTGAAGATGCGGCTCGCGCCGGCCTGGGCTGTCGCGCTCACCACGTCAGCGGTCATGGCCCAAACCTCGCGCCCAGATTCCGGCGTTACCCATGGTGCCGTCAACCCGACCATTACCCAGTTCACAATCGCAACCACGATCTGCTCTCCCGGCTGGGCGCACTCGGTTCGGCCGGCACGCAAATACACCAGCTACCTGAAACGCCGGCAGCTGCGCGCGCTGGCCTGGCCGGACCAACGCATGCGCGACTACGAGGAGAACCACCTGATACCGCTCGAGCCAGGCGGCGCACCGGCCGATCGCCGGAACCTTCGGCCAGACCGCGGCATCCAGTAGATGGCTGGACGGCGGAGCAGAAAGATCAGCTTGAGAGCGCGCTGCGCCGGGCGGTCTGTGGGGGCACGCTGTCACTGAGTGAGGCGCAACGGGCCATCGCACGCGACTGGACGGCCGCCTACACGCGTTTCGTGGGCGAAGGAGCCCGGTAGGAGCCATGTGCGGCCGCTTTGCCTCCCAGCTGGCGCCGGAGCTGCTGCGACGAGCTTTTGCCGCGATGGGCGACATTCCGAACACCCCGCCATCCTGGAACGTGGCGCCAACGCAGGCCGCATTAGTGGTGCGCCGGCATCCTGAGACGGGGGAGCGACGGCTGGATGCCCTGCGCTGGGGGCTGGTGCCGCACTTCACCAAAGACCTGAAGGCCTGCAAGCGGCCGATCAATGCGCGATCTGAGACCATCGCCAGCTCGGGCATGTTCCGCAGCGCACTGGCCAGCCGACGCTGCCTGGTGCCGGCCGACGCCTTTTACGAATGGAAGACGGTGCATGACGGCAAGCAGCCATATGCCATCGCCCGCACCGATGGCGCGCCTTTGGCTTTTGCCGGTCTGTGGGAGAGCTGGCGCGACCCAGCCGGCGAGGTGCTGCGATCCTTCACCATCGCGACCACGGCCGCCAATGCCGACATGGCCCAGCTGCACGAGCGTATGCCGGTGATCCTGGAGCCGGCAGCCTGGCCGCTGTGGCTGGGCGAGGAGGCCGGCGATCACACGGCATTGCTGCGGCCTGCTGCCGTCGGCATTGTGCGGCTGTGGCCTGTCTCCCAGGCGGTCAACAGCGTGCGCAATAACGGGCCCGAGTTGCTGACGCCAATGGTGGACCCTGCACCACGAACATTAGTCGAGGCCCTGGAGGACTTGGACCCAGCTTGATCACGGAATCTATGGAGAGCTTAACTGCGCAATAGCAAGCTCGACGAACCTGCCAGCCTTCCCTCTCGTTCTTGCTGTGTTCCTATGCTTGGTTCCAGCCCGGCGCTGCAGGGGAATGGGCATGAGCGACGATGACAAGCTTGGCCTTTGTCCTGCCAGCACCGAGGAAGTCCAGGAAAGCTCCTACCGCTATCAGGGTGGACCACGGTCGCATACTCACCGCCGGGGACCTAGAGTCGCGCTTCAGATCACGGCGTCCGGGACGACCTCCGCCACCAGGCAGCCGGGGGACAGCTTCCCCCGGCTTTCACCTCAGTCCGGCGCTTGCGTGACGGGCGGGACGACATACTGGCCGTCGAGCACGACCTGTTCCGGCCAGTAGAGGCGCAGCGTAAGATTGAACGCGGCGCCGCTTGGCGTCGGCAGCCAGTTGCTCGTGCTGGACGACGGAGCATTCGGCTGCAGGGTGATGTCCAGCGAACCGTCGGCGTTCAGCTGCAGCCCGGTTTCGCTGCCCACGTCGTAGCGGTTGATCGGATTGGGCACGAAGAAGCCGTTCTGGTCGTAGAGGGTCAGCGACCAGAAGCCACGCGCCGGTGGGATCTGCGCGGCCGAGAAGTGGATGGTGTAGCTGTTCGACCCGTTGAGCGCCGCGCCGCCACCGTCGAGGGAGGTGGAGGCGTAGACGGCGTCGGCCGGCTCGTTGGCGCCGAACCCGAAAAGCGCGATGCCGGCGCGGAGCGCGTAGTTCTTGCCGTAGCTTCCCGTCTGCAGGTTGTAGGACCAGTGGTTTGTGATCGTGGCTGTGCTGGTGAGTGCGGCCATCATCTCGGTCAGCGCGGTTTGGACCAGGGTGGGGGTGAGCAGGTCGGCGTTCGGCAGGACGCTTGTCCGATACCGCGAGGCGAGCGCCTGCTCGGAGGTGGGCGGCGTATTTCGGTAAAGGAACGGCGCGTTGAATGTGAAGAACTCGGGCAGGTCGAAACCCTTGGCTGCCGTTACGGGCCGCGCCACGAAGTCGGCGTTCGGCGACTTAACCGGCACGTGGGACGGCGGCCTGTATGGCGTGCCGAACTTGTCCAGCGGCGTCAGCGTGTAGAGCCTGGTGAGTGCAACGGCGGCGCTGAGGTCGGAGGGGCCGCGCACCAGCGTCCTGCCGAGCGCCCAGACCGCGTCGGTCGGCGCCTGGATCACCCCTGACAGGCCCGGCGGCAGCACGCCCGACCAGTTCGGCCCGACGATCGCATAGTCGCCGGCGACGGCCCCGGTCGTGCGCGTGCCGATGGAGGCGAACTCGTTGGTGTAGGCGTCGTAGATAGGGATCAGGTAGTAGCGCCCGGTCGTGTCGGGCACGTGGAGCACGATCGGTTGCCGACCGAGGTCCAGCCAGCCGCTTGTGTAGATGGTGTCGGCGTTTGGCCGGATGACCGTGCCCGGTCCTGCGGGTGTAAGGGCGTCGCCGTAGGCGAACTGGTTGATCGGCGCCTGGCTCGGCGAGGCGGAGTTGTTGGATGTCGCAGTGGCGATGGCCCTGGTCGCCTCGAATACCGTCGATGCGTAGTCAAAGATGTAGGCGTTGACGACTTCGCGGCTGGTTGGCTTGGGTGGCGCCTCGGCGGCGACGGCAACGCCGGCCGAGGATAGCAACGCCGCCATCGTGGCGGCCTTAAGTGACTTCATAATTCCTCCTCCCTGAAGGGGGCGCACGGTTGAGGATCCGGCTGCCCGAACCGCGGCTGTATAGATGCGGCGCGAGGCGACCGGAACCTGTAGCCGCCGCGACGCGCCCATCGTCGAAATCAAATCTGCGGCAAGCAGCCTGACCAATCGAACGATGACTGCCTCCGTGAGGAGGGTATCCGGCATCAGGCGTCGCCTGTGGTCCGGGCGGCGTCGACCATTCCGAGCGCGCCTGCCGCGGAGGCCAGCAGCACGTCCGCCGCTGGGCCGGGCCTTCCAGACATCCGGCCCAGGTGCCGCGGTCGAGGACGATCGGTCGCCGGTCCTGGCCAGGCGCTGCGTCTGGACTGGCCTCCGTGTCGCCCGGCCCACGCCCGACCAGGCCTGCGAAGCGATCTAGTCCTTGACCAGGCGGCTGAGGGCGCCAGCCCCGACCGGAGCAACGTAGCGGCCAGAGCCCGTCGCGGGCTTCAGGTTCGGCATCGTCTCGGGGTGGCGGAACCCAAGTCCTTAGGGGGCAAGTTCGTCGACATAGCCGCTGTGGGGCACGCGATTGCCGAAATAGTGCGCTTGCCTCCTCACCAACGCCCGAAGCCGTCCTTCCCACCCGCACCATGTGGGTGAAACGCTGGCCCTTGTTCTCTTTACGTTCGTTTGCTTGGTTCCAGCCCGACTTCGGATGGGGGAACGGGTATGAGCGATGACGACAAGCTCGGGTCTAAGCCCGCGAGCGCGCTCGAGCTGCAGGAGAGCCTTTCCTTCGACCTGCGCTACGCCGGGCGCAAGCGCGTCCACCACGCCGACGACGCGATGCCAAGAGGCGCATGGTCGTGGCTTTACCGCAGGGCGCGGTAAGCCCTGGCCAGTGCGTGGTGGTGGACGACCTGCTAGCCAGCGGCGATACGACGGCCGCCGGCATCGCCCTGCTGCTCAGCGTGAGCGCAGAGGTGCCGACAGCAGCCGCGCGGGATAGAACTCACCTCCTGGGCGGCCGGGCCAGGCTCGACGTTCCGACCGAGGCGCTGACCGCATACCAGGAGTAACCAGCGCCAAGGTCTTCGCCGAACAGGCGGCGTTCCGCACCACTCGATGAAGGTTTTTTCGCGCCCCATGGTCTGCCACGCGGCGTCGAACTTTCGTCACGCTGCCGGCTTGCTTGCAGCATGGCCAAGTCCGCAACGAGTCTATTGAACCTATGCATGTCCGACCGCGACACATGCCAGCTTATCGATGACTTCCTGATCGCGATTGCAGCCTACGGCTTCGATGCCTGTGCCGCTGGCGGCTGGACGGGCATCGGCAGGAAGCGGGTGCACCGTTTCTACTTCAACACCTGGCCTGCCGACTGGCTCGCCCTCTACCAGGCAGGCGGCTTCGCGGACGATCCTGCAATACTGGAGGCGCAGAGACGGATCACACCATTCCTATGGAACGAACTGGACCCGTACCGGTCGCGTAATCCGGCAAGCGGCCGCCTGCTGGACGCGGCCGCACAGTACGGCTGGGCAGACGGGCTGGTGATTCCCGTGCACGGGCCGGCCGGCTACCAGGGCGTGGTCAGCCTCGCGGCATTCGAGAAGCTTAGCCTGCACGCCGAAGACATGACACTCCTGTGGATCGCCGCACTCAACGTTCACGCCAGATGCCGATCCAGTCTCGGTCTCGGCGAGAGCACGGCTGCTTCGCCGAAAATATCCGCACGGGAATGCGAGTGCATGCGTTGGGTTGCTGCGGGAAAGACCGACTGGGAGATCGCCAAGCTGCTCGGCATTTCGGCGTCTACAGTCCACTTCCACGTCGAACGCGTGAAGAAACGCCTAGTGACGTCCACACGCTCCCAGGCGGTGGCGCTGCTGGTGCTACACGGCATCCTGTGAACCGAACTAGCTAAACAGCTAGTTGGTCGGCGCGTCACCCGCGCCTAGACCTCCGACCTGCCGGTGCTTTTCCTGCCGGTCATGCTTGTAAGGTAGTATTCATGCGAAAGTCTGCAATCTCTGCGAGTGCAACGTTTGCGGCTGTTCTGGTTGCTCGCGCGGCTTGGGGATCGTCCGCTCCGCCGCCGGTCGTTCAATGGCCCGAGCCAGGGATGAACGTGCAGCATACAGGTTTCAACAACAAGGAGACGGTGATCGGCAAAGGCAACGTCGGCAGTCTCAGCCAGATCTGGGACGTGGCGACCGGGGGACAAATCCTCGCCGCGCCAATAGAACAAGGCGGCTACGTCTATGCGCTTTCCAACGATGGAAACCTGTACGCCGTCAACGCAATAACCGGGAAAACGCGCTGGACCTTTCCGGCAACCGCTATAGACGGCGGAAACGGCATTGCTGCCACGGCCAAGCTAATTTACTCGACATGCGCGCTCGACAGCAGCCACTCCGGCGTGTGCGCTATCGACACCAAATCCGGCGCAATTGTCTGGTCCTACGCGATCTACGACGGTGCCAGCGGCCCCGTCGGAAGTTCGCCCTACAACGGGCCCGTCGTGGACGGCGGAACCGTGTTTTTTGGTGAGTCGGACACAGATTCCTACGCCCATGTCGGATACGTCGTTGCCTTGAACGCCAGCACCGGTAAACAAGTCTGGGGAGTCGGCAACTGCGGCGACAGCGGCTTCAACAATTGCAATTTCGTCAGCCCTGCGCCGTTTGCCGTCGACAAGGGATATATATTCTACGACTCAGGCGCAGCGAACGGCCCGGCCGGGGAGGGCGCGGCCCTTTGCAAACGAGCCGAGTCCAATGGCTCGCTTTCCTGGTGCTACTACAACAATGACGCCTACATCGCGCCCGTCATAAGCGGGGGGAAAGTCCTGTTCACGACGACTGACTTCAATTCGAGCACCGTCACTCTTACGGCGCTGGACGAGACGACCGGTGCCCTTGACTGGACATATACGGCCACCGGAAACTACGAGTTCCCACCCGCGGTGGCGAACGGAACCGTGTTCTTTTCGAACAACAGCAACGGCACCGGCAGCCTGTATGCCGTCTCGTTGAAGACCGGCAAGTCAAAATGGTCGTACGCGGCCGGCGGCGCCGCAGGCGATGTCGGGTCGCCCGTTTCGGTCGCAAACGGCGTCGTGTATGCTGTCTGCGCACGCCAGGCTTATGGCGTAGGGGCGCAATGTGCGTTCGATGCCGAAACCGGCGCTGTTCTAAGCACGGGCAGCACGGGCGGGGGCGGCGGGGTCGCCCCGCTGATCGCAAACGGCGCAGAGATCACCTCTTGCAACACCAATGATTTCTGCCGTTTTGCACCTTGACCAAACAGCGGCCGGCTACAACCCTAGCCGCCAACCCGGGCGCTTAAAACGTGGGCGCCAGGTCGGTGCCGCAAAAGGGTGCGCGGCATCATTGCCGAGAAGTGGACCGCGGCAAGCGGCTTGTCGTAGGGCCAGATCGCGACCGGGTGTCAACGGCCGCCATCGCGCGCCAGCAGGCCTGCCACGCCTGGCGGCAATCCGGCCAGCCCGGCGTCCGAGCAGGTGACCAGCACGCGCGTGGCGCCGGTGCCGTGCATCGTCCAGCGCCGCACCGTGCGCCCCGCGGTTGGCAATGGATGTCCGTTCCGTGTCACCTTCCGTCCCATAACCGCCAGTCCGCTTCTGGCCAATCGAGGCACTCAGTAATTAAAACTATCGCTTGGCTTGCGCCGTCGCCGCCGGCTGGAAGGCGGGATCGCCGGCCTGCATCAGGACGAAGGCCAGCATGTCGGTGATCTGAGCGTCGGCATCGGCCTTCGAGACGCCCATGACGTGGTGGCCGCCCTGATCGTCGACGCGCAGCAGGATCGGCTTGCCGCTGCGGCTCGCGGCCTGCAGCCGAGCTGCCATCTCGGCGCCCATCCAAGACGGCACGCGATGGTCGTTGAGGCCAACGGTGATCAGCACCGCCGGATACTTTGCGCCGTCCACGACGTGGGAGTAGGCATCCATCGCGCGCAGGGCGCGGTAGCCGTCCGGCGTTGCGACGGAGCCATACTCGACGGTGTTCATCGGGCCCGTCTCGGTAGTCTCGACGCGCAGGGTGTTCACGACCGGTGCCCACATTACCGCACCTGCCAAAAGGTCCGGACGCTCGGTGACCGTGCGGCCGATCATAACCCCGCCGGCGCTGGCGCCAAAGCCCGTGACCGTCCTCGACGAGGTGAAGCCGGCCGTCTCCAGCGCCTCGACCGAGGCGATGAAGTCATGCCAAGTGTTCGGCTTGGTGGCCTTCATGCCGGCCCGATGCCAGCGCTCACCGAACTCGCCACCGCCGCGGACATGAGCGACCGCCCAGACGCCGCCCCGCTGCAGGAACGGCATTAGCTCAGGATGGAAGGCCGGATCATAGGAGACGCCGTAGGCGCCGTAGGCCTCGGCCAGCGTCGGCGCGGTGCCATCCCTTTTGAGGTCGCGGCGATGGGTGACCGAGACCGGAATTTGCACGCCGTCCGCCGCCGTCGCGACGACGGTGTCCGTCACGATGTCCGACAGGTCGAGCGCAAAAGGCGGCCCGAGGTGCAGATCCTCCAGACCGCGTGCCGTGGCTTGGAAGTAGGTGGCCGGCCGGGCCCATGACTGCAGGCCGGCTATAGCAGTCGGCTGCCGCGGATCCGCAGCGACGCCGTCGAGCGAGGCCTGGTAAGGCACCGGGATGCTGGCGAGCGCGCCGCCCGCGTAGCCGGTGCGCGCCAGCCTGTAGTCGATGCCAGAGGCGTAGGCCAGGACGAGCCCGTCCTTGGTTCCGGCAAAGCCGGACAGCCGTGTCGGCTGCTGCGGAACGACGACCGTCTCGTGTGCGGGCCCGGGGTGATCGAGGTCGATCCGTACCACCTTGCCGCGGTCGGCGTCCTCCAGGCTTGCGAACCATGCCTGGTTGCCGCGGATCACCGGCTGGGTGGTGTTGTTGCCGTCGAGTGACAGCACCAGCCTGTCGGAGAGCGGGGCGACGCGCCGCCAGGACGGGCTGTCGCCGGACAGCGACCTGGTCGGAACGGCAAACCACTCGGCATCCTTGGAGACGCCGCTGCTGGCGAAGGCGAGCGCGGTGGCCGAGCCCGGCGGCAGGATCAGGCCGATATAGGCCGCCCGGCCAAGCGCGCTGCCGGCAGCGCTTGCGGTGAACAGCGGCACGTCATGCGCCGCATCGTCGCCCGGGCGATGGCGGAAGATCGTCTCGTCCCGAAAGCGGTCGCTTGGATTGGTGTAGGCAGCCTTCAGCCTGGTGTAGAACACCGCGCCGCCATCTTGTGACCAAACCGGGCCGGCTGCGGCGGCGCGGTCGATCCGTTCGGACAGCATCCGGCCCGAGGCGAGATCCATGATCTGCATGACCGCGTCCTCCGAACCGCCTTTGGCAAGGCAGATCGCGAGCATGCGGTTGTCTGGTGAGACCGCGTATTCATGGATGGATGTCGTGGCGTCCCCGAGTGCCACGGGATCGACCAAGCGCCGCTCCGGGCCGCCGGCCAGGGCGCGGGTATAGAGGCTCGCCTGCGCGTCGCCGCTCGCCTGCTTCTCGTAGTAGATCCGCTCGCCGACTGGCTGCACGTTGCTGATCTTCGTTTCGGCATCGCTCGCGGCCGTCACCTGCTTGGCGAACGCGGCATAGCCGGGCAGCGTGGTCAGCGTCTGTCGTTCAACTGCGTTCTGGGCGTGTACCCAGGCAAGGTAATCCGGGCCCTGATTCTCCATCCAGCGATACGGGTCGACGAGGCTGTCCGTGCCATACATCGTGGTGACGGGAAGTGCCGGGGCGGGCGCGCCGATAGCCGGTGCGGCAGAGAATAAGGCGAAGATCAGCCATCGGGTCACGTTCACGCTTCGTCTCCGAAACAGTCTCGTTGCAATATCGTCATGGACATCGACGTTCGCAGCGTCTGTCATTTGCCGGTTTCGTCACCCCGAGTGCCGTCACCATGTCAGCATAGGCAAATACAGATGCCAAGGCTCCACCTAATTGGCAGAGCAAAGTCCGGGAAGATCAACCAGCGGCATGCTGCCACTGCTCGGGCGGGTTCGCGCCAGTGGCCGGTTGAGGGTAATCCCGATCAGCACCGGGGAGATCCACCAGAGGAACTCAGCCGAGAGCTGGCGTGAGCGCTCGCATAAAGCGTGAGTGCAACCTACACCTCTTATGGCCGAACTTCTGCTTTCCGCAGCCAGCGCTCCATACCGGACCTTCCGCTTCCGGCCAAAGCAGCCATTACGGGCATCCTCCAACCGCCTGCGCCCGTCCAATTACCCGCGCCACCGTCGTATGCGTCCAAGCGCACCCACGGCGTGGTGTCGGAACACCGAGCGCTGTCAGCTCACGCGCCATACCAACAAGCGTCATGACCCCGTTCTGCCTCAGCCTCTCGATCTCAATCCGAACCCGACGCGCCGTGCGATCCGCCTCCTCTGCCCGGACAGAAGCCGCAGTAGCCGCACAGGGCGCCGCTGACGGCCGATACCCCCGATCCCCGCCCAGCACCGCACCGCACCGCGAGCCTTCGCTGCCGCCAACGCCGCTCGTGTGCGCTCGCTGATCAGCTCGCGCTCCTTCTGCGCCATCGCAGCATAGATCCGCATCATCAGGTCGTCGGCCCCCGGCATGTCCGCGGCCCGGACCGAGTAACCGTCCTCGAGCAGCTGCGACAGCGTGTGAGCGCGGCGCGTGATGCGGTCGAGGCGGGCCGCGACCAGCATCGCTCCAAGCTGTCGGCATCGCGCCAGTGCCGCCTGGAACCCCGGTCGGCGGTCATCCTTGCCGCTGGCGATGTCGGAGAACTCCTCGATCAGCGTCCAGCCCTGCGCGGCCACGAAGGCCCGGACAGAAGCTTGCTGCGCCTCCATCCCAAGCCCGCTCTGACCCTGCTCGGCCGTCGACACGCGGTAGAGCGCCACCGCGTATCGCGTCGGTTGCGGCCGGGCGGCCATCAGCCTGCCTCGCCCAGGCGATAGATACTGTAGCTGCCTTTGGCGCCGGCGCTGCCTGGTCCATTCTTATGAACGCGGTCCAGCACCTCGACGGTGTGACCCTTCTTTTTCAAGCCTGCAAAGAACCCTCGGACGGTGTGCTGAGCCCAACCGGTCGCTTCCACTACGTTGGCGATGGTCGCGCTCTCAGGGCGGCGCAGGAGGGTGAGCACGGCGTCTTGCTTGGTGCCCTGCCGCGGCGCACAGGCTGTTCTTGGCTTCCGAGGTGCCGGTTTCAGGTTAACGGCTCGAAGAGCGGCAACGGCGTCTACTAGCGGCTCGCGTTCGGTTGATGAATCCCAGCGGTCCAGCAGGACGGTCGCGGCCTCTTGCAACGAGGGCGGGTGTCGCGGGCAGGGAGGCGACGGGCGCGTCTCCGTCGGCAAGCCGTCCGCCGCTGTCCCCGCCTCCGCCAATGATGCTGGTGCCACGCCCGATGCAGAAGCCGGGTCCTCGCTGACCTCACTGATGGCTTGGCGTCCGGCGTCGGTGATGCTGAGCCAGATGACCTCGCCGTCGAGCTTCCAGCCGGCGCTAGTGTCAGACTCATCGGTTCGGGCAACCAGGCCGGCATTCAGCAAGGCGTGTGCGATCGATACTCGAGGTCCTGGCGGAAGGCGCTCAGGCGGTACCACCAATCGATCTATGCGCTGATCGGCTTGCTGCAAAATTGAGGACTGCGTGTCAGAGAGGGTCATGGTTGCGCTCCTGGCCGGGCGCCCAACCACTGGGCGCTGCTACCAGGACAAGTCCCGGATGGCCGGGACTGCGCGATGCGCGTGAGGAGCTAATGCTCTGTCAGCGGGGTAAGCCAAGCTTAGTCTTGTGGCTGGTGTCGATGCATGTGTTGATTTGGCCGGGTCTGGCCCGAAAGCGGAAGGTCCGGTGCGGAGCGCTGGCTGCGAAAAGCGAAAGTTCAGCCATCAACGATGTAGGTGGCACCCTCGCTTTACGAGCGCTCAGGCCAGCTCTCGACTGAGATACTTCAACCGAATCTCCACGTTAATGACCGCAATTATCCCCAACCATATATGGGCGCGAACCCACTCGAACGATGGCGGCATGCCGCCGGTGGATCTTTAGCGTACTTTGCTTAGCCATTTAGTTGCAGCGTTGTCATCTGCAATTGCCTATGCTGACTGGTGACAGCATTCCGGAATGACGGAGCCTGTAGATGACAGATGCTACAAGCGTTCGGGCCTCTGACAACACGGCAACGAGGGTCTTTCGGAGACGAGGCGTGCACGTGACCCGATGGCTGGGTCTCGCCGCCCTCGTTTCTGCCGGCCCGGCTACCGGCGCGCCCGCCCCGGTCCATCCCGTCACCACGACTTACGGTACGGAAAGCCTCGTCGACCCGTATCGCTGGATGGAGAACCAGGGTCCGGATTACCTTGCCTGGATACACGCCCAGAACTCAGTCGAGCGGCAGACGCTGACCACGCTGCCCGGTTATGCCGCCTTCGCCAAGCAGGTGACCGCTGCGAGCGACGGCGAGACGAAGATCAGCAGCGTGCAGCCCGTCGGCGAGCGGATCTACTACGAGAAGCAGGCGAGCGGCGACGCGCAGGCGAGCCTCTACAGCCGCGCCCTGGCCGGCGGCCCGGAGCGGCGCCTGGTCGATCCCGTGGCACTCGGAGATGCTGCCACGTCCATCCACGAATACGCGGTCTCGCCGGATAACCGCATGCTCGCGATCTGCCTCGCCAAAGGCGGCTCGGAAGACGCGGTCATGCAGGTCATGGAACTCGCCTCGGGCCGGATGCTGCCCGAGCGGATTGACCGTGCCGCCGCAGCCGGCCCGGTCTGGTCGCAGGATGGCGGCGAGGTGTTCTACACCCGGCTGAAGTCTGTCCACGGCAGGCCAAGCGAGCGTTTCCAGGACGAGACCATCTTCCGCCACCATCCGGGCGACGATGCGGCGCATGACGTGCCGATGTTCACCGCTGCCGGTGCCGGCAGCGCGCTGGGAAGAGCGGCCTATGTCGGCCTCATCCTGCCGCCAGGCTCGGCCACCGCGATCGCTTTCGCCAACAGCGGCGTCTCCAAAGATGCGGAGTGGTTCGCTGTTCCGACAAAGTCGCTGTCCGGCGACAGCCCGCACTGGCGCCGCATCGCCCCGGTCTCCGACAGGCTGGTGCTGTCACTCGACGGCACCGACACCACCCAGCCGGTGATCCGCGGCAACAAGGCCTGGTTCGCCAGCCTCAAGGACGCCGACCGCGGCAAGGTGGTGCGGATCGACCTTGACCACCCAGGGCCCGCAAACGAGACCGTAGTCGTTCCTCAACAGGCGACACGGCTGTCCGGCTTCGCCGGCACCAAGGACGGGCTCATCCTGGCCTACGCCTCTGGCATCGACTACAGGCTGGCGCGCACCGGCTACGCGGGCGGCGCGCTCGCCAGCATCCCGGTGCCATACCAGGTCTCGCTCGACGGCGTCGTTGCGGATCCGCGGCAACCGGCTGCCATCGCCGGGCTCCAGTCATGGGCCCGGCAGGCCACCTACTTCCAGACCACGTCACGCGGTCTGGAGGACTTGCATCTCGCGCCGCCATTTGCGCTCGGTCTGTCGGAGATCGTTACGGACACCATTATTGCGACCGCAGCGGACGGTGTGAGGATCCCGATCTCGGTCACCCATCGCCGCGATCTCAGGCGGGATGGCACCGCGCCGACGCTGGCCGAGGCCTACGGCGCCTACGGCTTCTCCTACGATCCGGTCTTCCATCCTGAGCTGGTGCCGTTCCTGCAGCGTGGCGGCGTCTGGGCGGTCGCCCATGTCCGCGGCGGTGGCGAGTTTGGTGAAAGCTGGCACCTGGCCGGCATGCAGGCCACCAAGCCGAACACCTGGCGTGACTTCATCGCCTCGGTCGAGGCGTTGGAGACAGCCGGCTTCACCTCGCCGAGGACGGTCACGGGCTTTGGCGCCAGCGCCGGCGGGGTGATGATCGGCCGCACGGTCACCGAGCGTCCGGACCTTCTGGCAGGCGCCGTGATGTGGGCGCCGGTGGTTAACACTCTGCGCGTCGAGACGACGGAGACCGGCCCGATGAACACCGCCGAGTATGGCTCCGTCGCAACGCCGGACGGCTACCGCGCCCTGCGCGCGATGGACTCTTACTCTCACGTCGTGGATGGCACTAAGTATCCGGCGGTGCTGATCACTGTTGGACTCAACGACCATCGCGTGCCGTCCTGGATGGGCGCGGAGATGGCTGCCCGGCTGCAGGCCGCGAGCCGAAGCGGCAAACCCATCCTGCTGCGCGTCGATGATCAGGGCGGCCACCACGTCATGGGCGTCTCGAAGGCGGATGCCGACGCCCAGATCACCGACATGCTGGCCTTTGTCCTGATGCAGGCCGGTGATCCCGCCTTTCAGCCGCCCGCAATGCAAACGAGACGGTAGATCTCTCTGCTGACTAACCGGATTGGGCATGAACAGTCCCGACGGCTGTGTCCGCTTCGGAGCACGAGGCCGATGAGGCTCAAGGTCCGAGATGAGGCGCTTAGCCGCCACTCCCCCAGAGAAGGTTGGATCCCGGTTGCTACCGCTGCTCCAGTTTTTCTCAATGAAATCAAGCGGTTAAAGACGGTCTTGCGGGGCCGTTTTTGCTTACAATGCCTTAGAGCGGCGGTGCTGTAAGCCGGCTGTAAGCGGTCGGGGTCGCGCCGTGGGCTACGGAATCGCGCGATCGGCGGCGTTCGAAACGCGAAATGGCTCAAACCCGGCACCTTCCTAGGGAGCCACAGGTGACGCCGCGGGCTTTGCTGTCCGCGCGAAGTGCAGCTTTCGTGACCGTACGAGTGACGGCGGATCACACGTGATCTCGGCATTTTTTTGGGATGAAGCACTCGCGGACGATAGCGGTCGCAGCGTCAGATCGGATGTGTCAAAAGAGATCCGGCAGCTTTTTAGCCGCAAGTAGCTTGGCGAGGGTGGTGTAGCGCGGGCCTTGCATCAGGCCCTGCGACGCGTCGGCGGAGGGAATCGGGCCGATGGGCTTGGCCGGTTCGGAGAAGATCAGGCGGTACTTACCTTCCTCTCCGTAGGGCTCGATCGCAGCGACCGGCGCGTAGTGCGTCACTGCGGATATGGGCTTGGTTTGATACGCCGCTATGTATTTGATCTTCTGCAACATGCCGCCTGATATGCGGATCGCATACCAACAGTTCTCTTTCAGGAACACATCGCTGAAGCCGTCCTCCTGAGCCGGGACCACCACGACGACGTCCGATTGATGCTTCGCCTCGGTGCCTGCTGTCTGCGCCGTCCCAGATACCAGGGGCGTGGCGACGGCCTTTGGCTCCTCGAACGCGCGCAGCCCCATGATCGGAAGAGCTTGGAGAATTTCGCGCAGGAAGGCCCTGCTGTCGGCGCGCTCGGCTTCGCTCAGAGGGGGCTCGCCAGGTTCGGTGCCGTTGTCGAGATGGCTGCGGCCGGCCTTCTTGGCTTGGCCGATCAACACCTGCTCCAGCCATCGTATGTGCGCCTTGTTTAGTCCCGAGTTGGAGGTGACGAACACGTAGCCCTGGGTCCAAAAGTCCTTCTTCTGAAAATGGCTTTCGATGCGGTCACGGACGACGTCCCCCTCGCCGATGTAAAGCGTGGGCAGGTCCTCATCGCCTTCCTTGTAGCCGACCAGGACGTATACGCCTGTGCGCCCTAGCTCGGCGCGTTGACGTGCCGCAGCCCACTGCTCGCGCGGAAACACGACACCGACGCCGGTCCAGTTCATCCGATCAACAAGGCGAACACCTTCGGGATCGCCATCAGCGACGAAAATACGAATGGTGAATGGGTCTGCGGCCATGCAAAAGCCTTAAAACTATCGGTTAATGTAAGGCGACCAAGACATTTACCATGCGGTCACAAAACTCATTCTGACGTCGGGCTTACTTTTGAAGGGCTGTGAGCGGTTTGATAGTTGGGCGTAGAATCGTCCTGGACGCACAACGTGAAAGCGGCGTGGCCTGACCGCACCTGGAACGCTGCCATTACTCATGGAGAGCTTTCCTGAGCGCGTCGGCGGCATCAGCGTAGAAGAATACCTGGATCTTAGTCGCAACATCGTCGGTTAAATCTACCAGGCCTCGCCGGCAGGAAATCGGCATAAGCACGGTCGTGGCCCCCTTGGAAAGGGCGTGCTCGACGACATCAATCGGGTTGTGGACAGGCTCAATGGATCCCCCAAGATTAATACCACCTATCACCGCCCAGCCGCCTTTCAGAGCAGTGCCAAGTAGGGCAGACGCCAAGGCCATTAGGACCGGAACACCCGTCTGTGCGCCTGATTTAGCGGCGTCGAAGGATCGAAGCTGTACGGTGAACTCATGCTCTCGCGGGTTACGATCCCCAGCCAGTTCGCGGCTGCGCGCGAATAGCTTTTGCGTCGCCATTTTCACGCTTTCTTTGAACGGCGCAGGAGGGGACTGGTTGAGAATGCGAACGGCGCCGCCAGGCCCTTCGTTCACTTCGATGCGAAACAGGCCGACCGCCTCGTCCTGTCCACCTGGGCTGATGGCCCAAACGTGACCGGGCGGCAATGGGTCGGAGCCAATGCTATCCTCGCTTTGCAGCTCGGGCGTGGCGACGAACTTTTCTACGCCGTCGAGTCCCATTGCATAGCTGAATCGCGTATTGCGGAATTCCGCGGAGCCGATGCGCTTTTGCTGCTCTTTGACCCGGCGGCGCACCTCAAGTGCAAGCCGGACGGCCCATTCCAGATCTTCGTCGGATACCGGCATTTCGGGGCTTGGATAGAGCAGCTTGATCAACCCCGAGACAGTCTTGTTGACCGCGTTCGTGTCGCGGCCGGACAGCGCACCGCCGAGATGAACGCGGCCTTGCATCACTCCCGAGCGGGACTGGGACCGAAGACGTGAAAAGCACTCAGCCAGCACATCACTCACCAGTCCGAAATGGTCCGTGAAGATTGCCCTGCTGACTTTCGGAATGTCCCATCCGGGCAGATAGGAGTGAATGCGGTCCATGAAGGCCGTGTCGTTGCGCATTTCTGGCGGCAGTGGCCCGAACAGATGCCCAGCGCGCTGCTGATGCTGAACGTCTACCTCAAAATTCCCGACAAGGACGATGCTGCCTTCCGCGCGGATGCTCTCGCGACCACGGGAGAACTCACCGCTCTCCATGTAGCCCTTCATGATGTTCACGCCGTCTTTGCTGTCGAACGAAATACCAGACACTTCGTCGAAGCAAACGACATCATATTGGCAAACTAGGCCGCGTTGGCCGTTCGCCATATTAACAAACATGCGCGCGACGGTCGCCTTTCCGCCAGAAACGAGATGAGCATAGGGCGACACCTGCTGAAACAGATGGCTCTTGCCTGTGCCGCGCGGTCCAAGTTCAACGAGGTTGTGATTGCTCTCGACGAACGGAACCATGCGCAACAGTGAAACATCCCTCGCGCGTGGGCTAAGGGCAGATGGCTCAAGCCCAACACTGCGAATCAACAGGTCTTTCCACTCGGATGTCGTGAGGGCCGCTCGGCCGGTCGCGATACGATCGAGAATATCGCGGGTCGACAGTTGGATTTCGCGTAGTGTCAGAATTTCAAAAGGTCGGCCACCTTTTTCCTTTGCTATTGCGGCGTCGTAACCGACCTCCACCTCAGCATAAAAGCCGCCGGTCAGCATTCGGTCATGGTCGCGCACCAGCTTGTCGCCGATACGGACATCGTTGAGGCGTAGGCTCGGCAGCGTGGCGAGATAACTATCGCTTTTGGCATCGAGCCGGGCGGTGACGATATCAATCATCTTGACAGAGCCGTTGTCGCGCGCCTTCGCCTTGAACAGCTCTTCCTCGCCGGCACGCACAGTTCGCGCGGTGAGCTGTTGCTGAACCATCTCCACGCCTTCCTCGATCTCGGCAGGATCAGTGCTGGCACAGTAGCGGCCGAGCATGAATTCCACCACGTAGGTTGGCACCGGAAACTGCCCCCGGAATCGGCGCACGAGGTCCTTGCGCACGAGATGGCCCTCGAACGCCGCGGTCGCCTTCTTGTCGAGATCGTCGAGTTCCAACATCTGACTCAGCCTTCGATTTTGGTGACGAGCTTGGCACTTACATCAGACGGCGCACCTGTCGGGTGAACGACGAGACAAACCTCCTTGCCGACAAGATCATCGGAAACCAGCACATTCACCTGTCCAGCATCGTCCAAGGCGCGCGGCCCTTTTGCCAGCAGGCTTGGACCATAGGTGTCGGACGCCAGGCGAAGGTCCGCCATCATTCCTGCGCCACCCTTTACCTCGACGCGCAGTCGTAGCCGTTGCCACACCACTTCGATGTATAAGGCCGGTGCCACGCCATCTGCGGTCACGTCGAGCACAGGGAGCACGCATTCCTGCGGGCTCACGCCGCCATGTGCGTATTCCGTGCCGTTGTAGAATGCGCGCGCGCCGGGAGGCGTGGCCAGCAGCACACCTTTGTCCCAGCTCCATGGAAGGAGCGCATAGGTTGTCGAGGCGCCGTCTTTGAGGGTTGCGACCCGATTGCCGCGCGCGCTTGGGGCCGTCATCCCCGCATGCAATTCCGCATAGGGTAATCCACCTGGCATCAGCAGCCAGCCATGGTCCGTGACCAGCCGCACGCGACGGCCTTGCCGGGCAAGCCGCATCACGCGCTCCGCCAATTCGGCAATAGCATCCGGAATATATGAGGCCAGCGCCGCGCCAAGTTTGTGACCTTTGTCGTCGATCTCGCCGGCTTCCAGCCAAAATGGCTCCGTGCCGAGCAGGGCCTCCGTCACGGCCCAGCCTGCGGCTGCGATCGCCTTGGTCAGGATGGGTTTGGTGACCGGCTTTCCCTCGCAGGCTGGCGTAAGCGCTTCGACGACACCGCCGACGAACGCGCCGGCCGCGGTGCTCGCGAGCGGCTTGCAGGTCGCGGTGACGGTGGGAAATCCTGACCAGCGCCAGTTGCTTGCTACCTTCGCACCCTGCGCTTCGAGCACGGCGGCCAATCGTTTGGTCACGTCCATCCGGAGCCCATCGACGAAAATGAGCGTCGCGTTTTCGGGTGGTTTTGGCGGGGTCGCGGGTTGCGCGAATTGGAGCTTCCCCTGCGTTGCCAGGGTTTGCAGCGCGGCGGCGCCGGCATCGAGCCAAGGGAGGTACAAAGCCCGAAGGGCTGCGGTGACCGCCTCGCGGCTTTCGCCGCTCCTGGCCAAATCCAGGGCCGCTAGGGCGGCGGCATCCACCTTCCAGCCCTCTGCGGCGTAAGCGTCTGCGAGCACGCCCGGGTCATTCGCGGGGAGCGCAGCAGCTGCGGCGACCAGCGCCAAATGTTGGAGTGCCTCTGCCAATTTGGCCTCGCCACGCCTGGCCCAGACGGTTTCACGCCGCCACGCATGGTCGGCTTCGAGCGCCAACACGGAGCGGGTCGCCTCGGCGTGCGATTGACGCGGCGATATAGGCGCCCTCGACGAAGACCGGCGGCGCATAGGCGTCGTAGGCATACCACCACCAGAAGAAGGCGGGCGGGAGGTAGACCGGCATGCCGCGCACAACCTCAAACCAGGGCGGCCCGAGGCCAGGCTGGAAGCCAAGCCGCCATGCCGTCCACTGCGTCGCGGCCCAGGTCGTGAAAAGCACAACCAGGCAAACGACGATAATCTGGCCCCAGAGGATTTTCGTGGCGGGCAGGTTCGGCTTCCCTGGTTGCGGTGCCCGCTAACTTGGCTGCACCTCGCAAGGAGTTTCAATAAGACGCCGCAACCATGGGCGTTCCCGGCGGCGGTAGGGTGCAGAGACAGGGCGTATCGTGGAGCCGGCAGGAAACCTGGAGCGCATGGTCTCGCGCCCGACAAGACGGACGCTGGCAGCGACGATGATGCGGAGATCAGCGGCCATTTTCTCCGCAGAATTTGCGGCGATACAGGTTGTGCCTTGCGGAGATTACGTGCCACAATCTCCGCGAAAGGCGCGGTGAATGGCAAGGTATATCCACGGTCTGCCGGACTGGCCGCAGTTCCGATGGAGCCAAGACGAGCTGGCGTCCAAGCTGGCGGCCGTCCGCCACCGGCAGGGTCGACTTATAGGCCGCATGGAAGGCCTTGGCTTCCAGCTTCGCGGCGAGGCGGTGCTTCAATCGCTGACAGAGGAAACCCTGAAGTCAAACGAGATCGAGGGGGAGATGCTGGATCGCGACCAAGTCCGCTCGTCCATCGCCCGCCGCCTGGGGATCGATATCGGTGCCCTGGCGCCCGCCGATCGCAACGTCGAAGGTGTGGTCGAGATGATCCTCGACGCCACACAGAACTACACCGCCCCGCTGACCAAGGCACGCCTGTTCGGTTGGCACGCCGCCCTGTTCCCAACCGGACGGGCTGGCATGACGAAGGTCCGGTTGGGCGCATGGCGCGATGACGCGTCAGGCCCGATGCAAGTGGTGTCCGGACCGGTCGGGCGCGAGCGCGTCCATTACGAGGCGCCGGCCGCCGGCAGCGTTGACCGCGAAATGCGCGCCTTCGTCGCCTGGTTCAACAAACCTGACTCGGTGGACCCCGTGTTGCGCGCGGCGCTCGCCCATCTGTGGTTCGTGACCATCCATCCATTCGACGACGGCAACGGCCGCATCGCCCGCGCCATCGCCGACATGGCGCTGGCGCGATCGGAGGGAACTCCGCAGCGCTTCTACAGCATGTCCGCGCAAATCCGGATGGAGCGCGCGGCCTACTACGGTATCCTGGAAGCCACGCAGAAGGGCGACCTGGACATCACGGCCTGGATAGCGTGGTTCCTCGATTGCCTGGATCGCGCCTTCGATGGCGCGGAAATCATCCTGGCATCGGTGCTGACCAAGGCGCGGTTTTGGGAGCGGCATGCGGGCGCGCCTTTGCAGGACCGCCAGCGCCTGGTGATCAACCGTCTGCTGGACGGCTTCGAGGGCAAGCTCACCTCGTCGAAATACGCCAAGCTGACCAAATGCTCGCAGGACACAGCGTCCCGAGACATCGATGATCTGATGGCGCGCGGAATCCTGTTTAAGGATTCGGCTGGCGGACGAAGCACCAGCTACTCGCTGGCGCTGGTCGAGCCGTGATGGTGGCGATCACAAGCCCAGGTCGCGCTTCCGACCAAACCCCCACTCAATGCCACCGCCGTCCTTCACCACGCCGGAGACATGCCGACCGAGTTGCTTTTCCAGTGACGGTGACCCAGGGAACCAGCTGGAAACCCAGGCCGTTGTCGATCATGGCGAACCGGCCGGAGGTCAGCGGCACCGTCTGACGATAGGTGCCCGCCACATGCTCGCCGGCGGCGGCCTTGAGGTGCGGTAGCCCGGTTTCGGCAGATAGCGTTGCTCCCGCCGCGTTCCAGCTCGCGTTGCCGCAAGGTGTCGAGCAAATCGCGCTGCAGGATGATGCGCTGAGCCTGCCGGCGGCCAAGACCCTCGTCGGCCAGGTGCTCAGCACGCGCTGCCATGGCTTGGCGGACCTCGCCGCCGAAGCCGCCCACGGAGAGCGGCATCGGCTCCCGCTCGACCAGGCGGTGATCGAGCCACGTGGCACCCGGCGCCGTCACCTGGCGGGCAAGGTCGAAGTCGGAGCGGTTTGCGAGCACCAGCGTTGGCCGCTGATCGTCGGCGCCGCCGAACCGTCGCACCTCGACGATGCCGCCAGTTGGCGGGGCGTGCTCGAACGCTCGAACATCGCGGAAGCGGATATAGTGAGCGCGGCCATCCGTGCCGTCGATGACGGCGTAGGCCTCGCCGGTCAGCTCGTCATGCAAGCCCTTGTCCACAAGGCGACCGACGATCGGTGATGCCGCGGCATCAATGTCGATCACGTAGTCGCCGACGCCTCGATCGAACCCCCGCTCGGTGAGGGCACGGTGCATCGTCTTGATGATGTCGCCGCGCATGCCGAGGTCGCGCAGAGTGCGTTCGGCCGCGAGCCCGACCATCCACTCGCCGGGGCCGGTCGCGGTCGCCAGACCCATGGTTTCCAGATGCTGGAGGCGGCCAACCATGAGGCGGCGGATTTCCGGGTCCGCGGCACATGGCTGCGCAGGGCGGAGATCGATGGTGCCCGTCTCATCAGCGGCGATGCGGATTTCGGTGTCGAGCCTTGTCCATCGTTCGGCGCTGACATCGCGCTCAAGGGCCGAGCGGATTCGTGCTCGGGCTTCGGGCCGAGTTCGATCGAGACCAGTTCCTCCGCCCGTGCGCGCAGGCCGCGGCTGATGTAGTCGCGGGAGATGACGAGGTCCTGGCCGGCCTCGTCCACGCCGCGAACCAGCAAGTGAACATGCGGATTGTCGGTGTTCCAGTGATCGACAGCGACACCGCAGCTAGGACAGCTTTGGACATCTCGAGGACTGGCGTCCTGTCGCCCCGGCTACGATCGCTGTATAAGGACATTCAGGATCATAGTTTCACGATCCCAGTTCACCGACAACTTTCGGTTGTAAAATGTTCTATCCTCGTTATAGTGCAGCACAGGTATCGGCGACCACACGGCCGACACCGGCCCGCTTACACATCGCTGCTGTGAGCCCTTTGCGATGTTGCCAAGATCTCGCATGCGCCGGCTTTCACCCTGCAAGCGGGCCCTCTCTCAAACAGGAGCAGACGTCGATGCTTCGCACCAGTGTTTACGTCGCACTTGTGGGTGCGGCTTGCGTCGTTCCCGCCAAAGCCCAGTCCTCAAACTACAACTTTAAGATCTTTGAGGCAGAGAAGGTAACGACGACGATCATAGGCAGAAATGATACAGGTGGCAGGCTGATTGAGCGCGAACCCATTCGCGGGCCATATTGCGTGTTGGTGCAGGGCAGCATGCCCACCAAGATCATCGACCCGAAAGGCACTACCACATGCTCGGGTTTGAGCAGGAGCGGCGGCGTTGTAGGCTTCTACTCCAACGTTACGGGCATGCCGCCGTACACCGGGTTCGCATACATCAACGGGATCTACGCAGACGTCGTTCCACCACAAGCCAACCCTCTTTGGGGCAGCACCGTCGATGCAATAAGCCCAAATGGCCTCATGGCAGGCACCTACCTGGCATCGGACAACAGCTATCCGATCTTTGTCACCTATGGGTCGACCTTCAACACTGTAAGGATCGACGGCGTCGAAATCCTTTTCGCAGAAGGCATCAACGACCAGGGTGTCCTGGTCGCACAGGGGTTGTTCCCCGGAATGCGCGGTGACTCTATCATCACGTTCCTCATAAAGGACGGCAACGCCATAGGGCTGTCGTTTCCCGAATCAACAGTCACCCTCGGTCATGCAATCAACAACAACGAAGACATCGTTGGCAACTACTATGATCAGGCAGGCGTGCAGCACGGCTTCGTCTATAGCAGCAAGAAACAAGCCTACTTTGGGCCGGTCGATCCGCCCAACGCAACCAGCGTCGTTCTTTACGGGATAGATGACGACGGTGTGGTCACAGGTTCCGCCTCGTTTCCAGAAAGCACAGTCTCAAAAGCCATCGTCGGCTTTCCCGCGGGCAAGCCTAACAAACCAGGCCATTAGAGCTGGTAGTTGGGGGGATGGCAGCCTTTCGGTTTTGCCGCTGATCTGGGACGGGACGTTCACCGGATACGAGAAACTCACTCAGCGTCGTTGCTCGCCCCATATAACTGACAGCCCGCCCAGCAGGATCGGCAAGCTAACCTCGTCGGATTGGCAGCCTCCGAGCATCGCTTCTACAAGGTCCGGCGCGAGCAAAGTCAGCTGCAATATCTTGCCTAAAGACCCGCGTTCAATCTTCTCCGCACGAGCAATCTCGCTAATCAAGCCATACCGTCCCTCATCAAGCATCCGCTGTTGTGAATCAGCACCCAAGTGGGACTCTTGCGCAATCTTGGTGCAAGCAGCGCTTGTACTCAGGCTGCAAATCATTGACAGAGACGACCCACCGAGGGGTCATCAATCTTGGGCGGAAAAATCAGACTTGTGCCATCTGTGTTGGCCGCCGCCGAGGTGTTGACAGCAGCAGATCAGATCACGATACGGGCCAGCCCAAAGGGAAAGTCCTGTTGTTGTCCCGGCTGCCAACAACGGTCGGGCAGCGTGCACAGCCACTATAACCGCCGGCTTGCTGATCTTCCTTGGCAAGGTCGAGCAATGGTCATCGCGCTCACGGTTCGGCGCTTCCGTTGCGCTAACCCGCATTGCAAACGCCGGATTTTGTGGAGCAGTTACCGGAACTCATGGTGGCACATTCGCGGCGAACAGGACGGCTCGCGCAGATACAGCGCCATATAGGGATGGCGTTGAGGGGTGCCGCTGGTGCCCGTTTGGCAAACCGTCTTGCCCTCTCTACAAGCCGCGACGCGTTGCTCCGCCTGGTCCGACGGAATGCATCGAGTGCGCCAACGTCAGCGCCCAGCATTATCGGCATCGACGATTTCGCCTGGAAGCGCGGGCAGCGCTACGGCACCGTTATCTGTGATCTTGAGCGCCGCCTTATCATCGACCTACTGCCCGATCGCCAGCCGGCAACCGTTGAGGCGTGGCTGGCTTGCCATCCCGGCGTTACCATTGTCGCGCGTGACCGGGGCGCAGATTATGGGCATGCGGTGGCAAGGGCGTGCCCGCAGGCGATGCAGGTTGCAGATCGCTGGCATCTCATGGAAAACGCCAGCGCCGCCTTTCTGGAGGCGGTCAGGCAAAGCTTCCGCGCCATTCGCCAGGCCTTGTCCACCAGCACTGTCGATCCTGATCTGCTTACCTGCGCCCAAAGGCTCCGATATAAAGAGTTCCTGCGTCGAGAGGCCGACAATGCCATGATCCAGCGTGCCGCCGGCGCGGTCATGTCGATCAAAGAAATCGTCCGTCGGACCGGTCATAGTCGCCAAGTGGTGCGTGCTGTCCTCCGCGGTGGATGAAACGACATATTCCGGATCCGGGAAAGTTCGCTGGAGCCCTATTTGACGCAGCTCGACGCCGCGTGGGTCGCAGGCTGTCACAATGGAGCGGAGCTGTTTCGGCGGCTGATGGCGATCGGATACAAGGGCAGCGCGCGCGTTGTTGCGGAGTGGAGAACGCGGCGACGGCGCGCCGAGTCAGCTGAGACGCAGATGCCGATCGCACCACCCTCCGCCCGCTCGATTGCACGCCGGATGACCGTGGCACGCGACCAGATATCGTATGGCGACGCCGTGGTGGTGGCCATGATCGAGAAGGCGGCACCCCAGCTCGTCGCCGCGCGCGATCTGTTTGACAGATTTCATAACATGATCCGGGCGAAAGCGCGCGCAGCTCTGGAGGGTTGGATAGAAGATGCCGCAGCCAGCCTGATGGCCACATTCGCAAAGGGCATAGTCGCTGATAAACGAGCTATAGCAGCGGCGATCACTGAGCCTTGGTCAAACGGGCAAACCGAAGGTCAAATAACGAAACTCAAGATGTTCAAGCGGCAAATGTATGGACGCGCAAACCTTGATTTGCTTCGAGCCCGCCCTTGTCCATCGTGATTTATCAGTAGTGCACCAAGAATGCGCAAGAGCCCCATTTGGGTGCTGATTCACATCCTGCGCGTCCAGCGCCTTCAGGACCACGGCGACGGCCCTCTCCAGATCTCCAGCTTGTTTGCCGTTGTTGCTGTCTCGGTAGTGACGCAACTTGCCGGAAGTCTCGGCATAGGCCTCGATCTCCCGCCTGGCGGTCTTGATCCGTGCGGAAGGATTCCGGTTCTACGATGATGACGGATATGCCCAGCGGCTTCAGCTCCTGCGCTAGGGCTTCGGACAGGCCTTCGACCGCGAACTTGGTGGCGTTGTAATATCCGTAGCCGGCCGCCGCTGCGATGCCGGCACCGGACGAGAAGTTGACCACCCGGGCGCCTTGCCGTTTCCTCAAGGCTGGTAGGGCGGCTCGCGTCGTCTCGATCAGGCCGAAGACGTTAATGTCAAAGATTGGCCTGTACTCCTCCGGCGTAGCCTCCTCAACGGCGCCGATAAAGCCGAAGCCTGCGTTGTTCACGAGGACGTCCAAGCCGCCGAATGCGCTCTCCGCAAGCTGAACGGCTGCGGAGGCCGAGCCTTTCTCCGTCACGTCGAGCGCGGCTGTCTTGACGGTCTCGGGATGCGCTGCGGATAACTGCTGAAGTTCGTCGACCTTCCTGGCTGTTGCGATCAGATCGTCTCCGCGTGCCGCGACAGCGGCAGCTAGACGTTTGCCGAAGCCACTTGAGCAGCCCGTGATGAGCCATGTCTTGCTAATGGTGATCTCTCCACACATTCACTTCTTGAAAGTTCATTCTCCTGGCGAATTGGGTGACCGACCCTCAAGTCGGGTATTCCTCCTCGCTTTGCACGTCGAAGGCGTTCAGCGTGATCGAGACCTGAGCATAGAGGCCGACCCAGAGGACTAACTCGTTCAGGCCGCCTTGGCCGAACCGATCCCGCGCCGCCTTGTAGACGGCGCCGGGCAGCACGCCGCCCGTCAGCAGAGCGGAGGCCACGTCGTAAGCGGCGACCTCGTCGGGCGTGAGGTCGACCGGGCGCTGTCCTGCGGCGAGCGCGGCGACCTTTGCGGGCGCCATGCCTTCGCGCTCGGCGGTGGCGGCGTGGGCATAGAGCTCGTAGGCCGCCTTGTAGAAGGCGCCCGTCACCAGGATAGCGACCTGCTTGGCTGAGTCCGGCAGACGCTTCAGGGCGGAGATCGCTTCGACCTGGTCATAGTGGGCCTGACCCACCGACGGTTCGTGCAGGAACACGCCCCAAGGGCCGAGCAGGGCGCCGTGATCGTCGCGCGTCTTAAAGGCGGTGAACCCGCCGTGCTCGATCTGCTTCAGCGCGCGATCGTAGAAGGCGCGCCGCTCGTCGTTCAATTGGTCCGGTGGAAGAAGCGGGAGCCGCATGGTTCTTCTCCTCAGGCCATGAGCAGGCGGTCGGGGGTGATCGGCAGGTCGCGCACGCGCTTGCCGCTGGCGTGCCACACGGCATTGACGATAGCGGGGGCCACGCCGCACAAGCCGAGTTCGGCGCCGCCCTTGGTTCCCAGCGGGTTGAGGATGTCGTCGCGCGCCTCGACGAATACTGCGTCGAGCTCGTGCACGTCGGCGTTCACGGGCACGAGATATTCGGCGATTGTCCCGTTGGCGACGCGGCCGAGGCTATCGTCCCACTCGACCTCCTCGAAGAGCGCCATGCCGATCCCGCCCACCATGCCGCCGATCGCCTGGCTGTGGGCGAGCTTGGGATTGACCACGCGGCCGATGTCGTAGGCGCCGATCAGGCGGCGGACCCGGACGGTGCAGAGGTCGGGGTCGACGCGGACCTCGGCGAAGACCGCACCGAACCCGTTCATCGCATACTGCTTCTTGTTGGTCTCGTCGGGCTCCGCAGTTCCGTCCGCGGACAGGCTGTCCAACCCGGCCCGGCGCAGCAGGGGCGCGCCATCGCCGGCTTCCATCTCGTGGGCGGCCGCGAGCACGGCGAGCTTCGCCTTCAGCGCGGCGCAGGCCGCCTGCACCGCCGGGCCAACGCTGGAGATCGTCGTGGAGCCACCATGCTCTTTCGCCTTGGGGAAGCTCGAATCGCCCAACTCGAAGCGCACGCGCGTCATCGGCAGGCCGAGCGCGTCCGCGGCGACCTGTGTGATCGAGGTGTAGGTGCCGGGCCCCATGTCGGTGGTGGCGCAGCGAACCTCAGCGTGGCCATCTGCGAACAGCGTCGCCGAAGCGGAGGTCGGGTAGCGTTCGGCCGGGTAGATGGCGGTGGCCATGCCGTAGCCGACCAGGTCGCGCCCGTCGCGCATCGTCCGGGGCTTGGGCTCGCGGCGGCCCCACCCGAACCGCTCGGCACCCTGCGCGTAGCATTCGCGCAACCGCTTCGAGGTCCAAGGCAGGTCCTTCATCGGGTCGCGCTCGGCGTAATTGCGCAAGCGTAGCTCGATTGGGTCGAGCCCGACCCGCGAAGCGAGCTCGTCCATGGCGATCTCCTGCGCGATCAGGCCAGTCGCCCAGCCCGGTCCCCGCATCGGGCAGGGCGTATTGACGTTCATGCGAACCAGTTTGTAGCGGGTCAGCCGGTCGGGGCAGGCGTAGGTCGCGGCGGCGGGCCCGAGCGCCGGTTCGGCGAACTCCTCGTAGGTCGACGTCTGGCCGACGACCTCGTGCATCATGGCGGTGAGCCGCCCGTCGCGTTCCGCCCCAAGCTGGACGCGCTGTTCGGTCATCCCGCGTGCGCCGACATAGGTGGCCATCTGCCGCCGGGTCAGCTCCAGGCGCACCGGACGGCCGAGGCGCCGCGCCGCCATCGCCGCCAGTGTGACATGCGGCCAGGTACGCAGCACCGAGCCGAACGCCCCGCCGACATACGGGTTGATGACGTGGACGCGGTCGGGCGGGATCCCGAAGCGGCGGGCGATCTCGTCGCGCTCGTTCTGCACCCACTGCGACTTGCTCCACAGGGTTAGCCGATCGCCCTCCCACTGCGCGACCGTGGCGTTCAGCTCCATCGGGTGGTGCTGCTCGCGGCCGTTCCGGTAGGTGGCTTCGATCCGCACCGGCGCGCGGGACAGCGCGGTTTCGGCGTCGCCCTTGCGGGTCTCGGGTCCGCGGTTCTTTTTGGCCGCCGCCTCGGAGGTGGGCTCGGCCAGCGCGGGATCGAAGCGGGTGCGCGCCGCCGCGTCGGGCGCGTAGGTCGCGCGGATCAACGAGGCGCCGTGTTCGGCCTGTGCCTGCGTCCTCGCCACGACCACGGCGATCGGCTGGCCGCTGAACTTCACCTGCGGCCCGTCGAGTACCCGGAGCTGGTCGCCCGCGACGGGGTCCACCGCCGGCCGTTCCTCCGGCGCCTGGTAGGGCAGCTTCTCGGCATTGAGATGGGTCAGGACCAGGAGGACGCCCGGCGCGCGTTCGGCGCGGGTGGTGTCGATCGCCGTGATCTCGCCCGCCGCGATCGTGCTGTCGGCGGTGGCTGCATAGACGAGGCCGTCGGGGTGGAACTCGGCCGCGTAGCGCGCCCGGCCCGTGACCTTGTCGGGTCCGTCGACCCGGCTCAGCGGCGCGCCGATCGCGGTCATGCGAGCCTCCCGGTCTCTTCGAGCGCCCGCGCTACGGTGCGCTTGATCAACCCGACCTTGTAGAGGTTGCGCCCGCGCGGGACCGCCCCCTCGGCCGCGAGCGCCGCCACCTCGCGCGCCAGCTCGGGGGTCAGCCGGCGTCCGCGCAGCGCCGCCTCTACCTGCGGCAGCCGCCAGGGCGTGGTGGCCACTCCGCCAACCGCGATCCGGACGTCGCGCACCACCCCACCGTCCAGGTCGAGCGCAACTGCCGCCGAGGCTATTGACCACTCGAAGCTCGCCCGGTCGCGGATCTTCAGGTAGTGCGAGCTCCAGCCGCGCCGGTCTGCCGGCAGGTCGATGGCGGTGATGAGTTCGCCCGGCGCGAGCTGCGTCTCGACCTCTGGCGTCACGCCAGGCGGCCGGTGCAGGTCGGTCACCGCGATCGTGCGCTCGCCCTGCGCCCCGGCGATCGTCACGGTCGCGTCCAGGGCGGCGAGCGCGTTGGCGAGGTCGCCGGCATAAGTGGCGATGCAGTGTTCGCTGCCGCCGAAGATTGCGTGAAAGCGGTTCTGCCCCTGGATCGCCGGACAGCCGCTACCCGGCTCCCGCTTGTTGCAGGGCGAACCGGGATCACGGAAATAGCCGCACCGCGTGCGCTGCAGCAGGTTGCCGCCCAGCGTCGCAAGGTTGCGCACCTGCGCCGAAGCGCTGGCGAGCAGGGCTTCGGTGACGACGGGATAGTGGTCGCGCACCAGTGTGTGCGAAGCCGTATCGCTCATCCGGACAAGCGCACCGAGCCTCACGGAGGAGCCGCGGTCTTCGATCTGGTCGAGCCCCGGCAAAGCGGTGATGTCGACGACGCGGTCGGGGTTGCGCAGGCTCTCCCGCATCAGCTGGACCATGTCCGTCCCGCCGGCGAAGAAGTCCGCGCCGGCATCCCAGACGTCGTCCGAGCGATGGCGCGCCCGGCTGGCGACGGCCGCCGCGAGGCTTGGCGCGCGGTCGTAGGCGAAGGGCGTCACAAGGCTTGCCCCGCCACCTGCCGCACGGCGGCGACGATGTTGGGGTAGGCGCCGCAGCGGCAGAGATTGCCGCTCATCCACTCGCGGATCTCGTCGTCCGAACCCGCGTGGCCTTCGGCGATGCACGCCGTCCCGCTCATGATCTGACCCGGCGTGCAGTAGCCGCACTGAAAGCCGTCATGCTCGATGAAGGCGGCCTGCAGCGGGTGCAGCTCGCCGCCTTGCGCGAGGCCCTCGATCGTGGTGATCGCCACTCCCTGCGCCATCACCGCCAGGACCAGGCAGGCGGTGACGCGCCGCCCGTCCATGTGTACCGTGCAGGCGCCGCAGTGGCCCAGGCCGCAGCCCTTCTTCGTGCCGGTCAGCTGAAGGTGGTCGCGCAACGCCTCCAGCAGCGTGGTGTGTGCGTCCAAATCCGGAATACGGTACTCGCGCCCGTTGACGCTCAGCGTCAAGTCGGCGACGCGGCGGCCGGAAGGCTCCGCCGATGCCTGCTGGGCCAAGATGACGTCGCCGGCCATTGCCGCTCCTCCCACGATTAACGACGAGATGACGACCTCGCGCCTGGTCAGATCCGGTCCGCTCACAGGGACGACCACGTCTGCTCGGTCCGCCTCACGCGCCGTCCTCCAGTCGTGCGATCCAAGCCAGGACCGGCTGCAGGGCGGCGTCGGAATTCTTTTCGTAGATCAGGCCGTGGCCGTTACCTGTCACGCCATGGTCGGTGAGCCGGATCAGCTCCGCCGACGCGCCTGCGGCCTTCAGCCTGTCGACGATCGGCTGACTTGCGGGCGCGAAGGACGAGGTCTCCCCAATCACGGCGGCGATGGGCAGGCCAGCCAGCGCGGGCAGGGTCAGGGCGCCGGGCGGGGCGACCTCCACATCTTCGGGCAAGCGGGGCGTGGGCTCATAGCCGAGCGGTGACGCCGTCAGACCCCATGCGAGCTTGCCGATATTGGGTATGTCGGCGAACGGCGGCCCCATCGGCTCGACGGCAACAATCGCCTTGACCAGCCCCGGCCGGCGGTCCGCGACGAGCCAGCCGACAGGCCCCGACGCCGAGTGCGTCAGGATGATCGCCGGGCCGATCCGGTCCAGCAGCTTGGCGAGGCGATCGGCTTCCATATCCTCCGAGAAGGCGAGGTCGGCAGGCAGCGGACCGTAACCGGCGATGAACGCATCCATGGCCTCCTCGTCTGACGCCTCGAACGGCCACTGCGTGTGCCGGCTCTCCAGGTCTTCCGGGAAGTAGATCTTCCGTCCGCCCTCGTATGAGAAGGGCGGCCCCATCTCGCCCATGGTCTTCGGATGGAAAGGCGACCGGCCTTGGCCAGGCCGATCAACCAGAACGACGGCATACCCTGCTTCAACGAGCCGCTGAGCCCACCCCGGGCGACCGTCCGGCGTGTCCCGCCACTCGGTACCCTGGTATCCTCCGCCGTGAACGAGCACGATCGGCCACGGATGCGTCACCTCTTCAGGCGCCTCCCACTCCGCGAAGAGCGGCCCGCGCTGGTAGGTTTGCCCGTCGATTTCGACCCGCTCGCCCGGTATCCAAAAGGACCCGCGACGCGCCAGCCTGGGTTGAACGTGCTTCCAGAATCGGCGGTAGGTATCCGAGTTCATTCCAAACTCCCCAACTGGCAGGAAATACATGCATCCGTAAGTGTGGTTTCCCGCTTGGCAAGAATTCGGACAAATTCCGCAACATTGCGGAGGGGCGTCGCCTCAACCATTGGATCGACCGCTCAACCGGAGGTCACGTGGTCTAATGCTGAAGCGATTAGTGAATTGCGTGGCAAAGTGGTTTGGGCGTTTGAACCCAGACTTCCGAGCAACCTCTCCGATGGAGAGATCAGTTGTCAGCAGCAACCGCTTGGCTGCATTAAGCCGCGTGTCGAGCAAGTGACGGTAAGGCGTCGTGCCAGTGGTCTGCTGAAAAAGACGTGCGAAATGGAATTTACTCACGCCTGACTCATTAGCGAGCTTATCGATTGTCACCGATTCGGCATAGTTCTGACTTATGAGCTCCAGCGCCCTGCCTATTCTCTTGTCTATTGCCGCGCTTTGCCGTAGCTCGCGAACTTCAGATGAATTCTTGCAACCAAAGGTCAGAAGATGCCGGACCAGCCAGCAGACGGCACTATCAGCGTAAAGGGTTGAGGCACCTTCTCGAAGGCCATCGAGAAGAGCCAAGGCGACATACCGAATGGGAGCATCAACGTAACCGTGCGCAACCAAAGGCGTTGGCGGCACCGACCCGGCTCGACAGAGTTGGTCGGCTGCCTCGTCGAAGAAAGCCTGGGGAATGTAGATGTTGATTTTGCAGGCCGGCCCCGCCTCCCGATTTAGCCGCCTCCGCAAGCGGTCGGTTGCTCCTCCTGGTGTGAGACCCACTGCGCCGGGCCTGTAAGTGGCACGTCGCCACGTACCACTTGATAGGACTTCGAGTTCCTGTTCCCCGCTAGTCATCACTACTATAGTTTGATCAGGCGTCGGCCGTGTCTCGAATGTATCCTCATAGTCTAGGATCTGCTGATGCTCAATGAGCACCGACTGCCAGTCGAGCCCGCGGCTGCTCTCGATCGAGCGCACGCGCAGAGCGTCCGCGCACTTCAGGCTTGCCGGATCAACGATCATCGTTTTGCCTCAAGCATCAAACAAGACTTTTGAATCCAGAAGACACGCCTTCAAATAGCATCTTGCCTGGCAAGCGGCCGGGGAGGAGACGGAATCGTTCCGGTATCGGAGTTTAGTGGCGAACCAAATCCGTCAGTCGCCCGAAAAGCGCCCGTGCACCATTGTTGATCTCCGACAGACTTTCCGCGGACAAGCCTTCAGCGTCGTCGAGCCTTCGAGTGAAGGTCTTGGACACAGCGGTGGATGCGTACGGATAGTCCGTGCCGTAGAGGATGTGGCCGGGCTTCGCGAACGCCAGCAGACTCGGCAGGCCGCTTGGCGCAACAAGCGCGGTGTCAAAGTAGAACCGCTGCATTTCCGCCATCAGCGATTCGGCCGAACGGTCGGGGTGCAGCGAGGCGGTCAGTTCGGCGAAGCGGCTGGCGGCATACGGCAGGAAGCCGCCGCCATGCGAGAGGATGATCTTGATGTTGTTGAAGCGGGTCATATGACCCGCAACGACGAGCTGCAGCGCGGCCCGCGTCGTATCGGCCGGATAGTCTTGGATCGGTCCGGGTATGCCGGCCAGCACGGCGGCTTCAGGTGTGGTCGGGTGGACGAACACGACCGCAGACCGGCGGTCCAGTTCCTCCCAGATCGGTAGAAAGTGGTCATCGCCGAGGTAGACATGGTCGAAGTTGCTATGCAAGCAGATGCCGTCGACGCCGAGCTCGTCGTAGCCGCGGCGTATTTCCGCCAGACCGGCGTCGACATCGGGCAAGGCCAGGGTGGCGAGATAGCCGAACCGGTCGGGATGGCGGCTCACGAGTTCGGCGCCGTAGTCATTCACCCGGCGAGCGATGTCGATCCGGTCGGCGCCCTTCCAGCCCTCAATCCCGGGCGCGGTGAGCGAGAGCATGCTGACCGCGATCTCCTCCTGATCCATGAAGCCGAGGAGCTGCTCCGGCGACCACTCCGGCGCGCTCCAGCCGGAGGGATCGCCGCCATGTTCGGGCAGGTCGCGAGCCCAGAACGGCGGCACGAGATGGGTATGAATATCGATACGGTTCGCGCTCATTGCAGGGTCTCCATGTAGCTCTCAGGTCTCCGCAGCGATCGCCACGCGCGGCGGATCGACGGCTGGCCGGCCGTCCCCGGAGGACCCGCTTATATCTGGACCAGTCGTTCCTAATTACAAGTCTGTCGATATTGGACCGGTGCGAATGCGCCTGAAGCAACCGCGCGTGGCCGCGGAGACATCAAGGGCTTTCCAGTGGCGCTGCGGCACCCACCGATGGTGCCGCGAGCCGAGGGCCGGTCGAGCCGGATAACCGGATGCGTTAATTGAGCGCCATGGCGTCCCACATGGCCATCACCTGTTTTATGGCCGCGTCAAGCTGCTGGATCGGAACCCCGTCGCGTGCCTGGGTGGAAAGGCCGACGAGATAGCCGTCCAACAGCGTCGCCATCGCGTCGGCGTCGGCCTGGATGGGAAGACCGCCGTGCTCGACCGCGCGACGGACGCAGGCGGCGAGCGCCGCCCGGTTGGCGTTACGCTCAGCGGCGAGAAGCGCCTGCAGGTGGCTGTTCTCCGGCGCTGAGATCAGGGTCGACAGCACGACCAGGCACCCGGCGAGGTGGAACGGATCGGTCTGCATACGCGCCGACCCGCGCAGAGCCCGCTCTACCGCGTCGCGAGGCGACACGGCCGGGTCGTAGAAGCTTGCCACCACTTGTCCATGGGTGTCGAGGTATCGTCGTACAGCCTCGCGGAACAGTGCTCCTTGGAAGTAAACGCGGCGTAGAAGCTGGCGGACGACAGTCCGCCCATTGCCGCCTTTAGCTGAAAGAGCGAGGTGGCTTCGTAGCCATGCTCCCAGAACAGGTGCATGCCGCCTCTAGCGCCGCCATACGATCGAAGCCGCGAGGGCGTCCGCTTCGCGCCATGTCAAGTCCCTGCCGTCAAGCTTGGCATATCGGACCGAGGCTGCAGCTTGACCACCAAGGCGACAACCGACGCTCGCACCTGCTGTTCTCGATCGACGGTGGTGCACTGTTGGCGCCGAGCTTCCAACGACATCCCAAGCTGCAGACGTCAGCCTGTAACGAACTTAACCGACTACCCTCGGGACGCCAAAGGGGCGATGCCGCCCATGCGCAGCCGAAAACTAACAGTTCACGGATTCATTGTGGACGAATGACCCATATGTCAGCCGCCGGGCGGCGGAGTCACGTGGAAGCGTCGGCGGAGCGTGGATGCCTTTGTCGAAGTGAAGGTAACATGGCTCTGACCCCGCAGCGGTTCGAGGCGGAGGCGTTCGAAATCGCCAAAGCCACCCAATACGGCCTGGGCTCCAGCATGGGTCCGGGGAGCAACGGAACGGAAAATGTGTGTAAGCGCATAAAGCGAGAGCGGCAGAGCTTGCCCGGGCCTGGATCATCCGCGAGTTGCCGCGGGTCTTGGACCGGCGTGGCTCCCGCCCGCCGTATAGGCATCAAGGAAGTCCTCTGATGCGATCCTGTCGGCCAAGCTCCTAAGCTTTTCCGTCGAGGCAACTCCGAGAGCCGCTTCAACCCGGCTGTTGGCGTCTATCCACAATCCGAGCATCTGCTTGTGCCGCGCTTTACCCAGCGAGGTCATGACGCTGCGCTTCACCCGCCGGTCTTGATCATCCTGGCGAACCTCGACGAGGCCATCGCGGACCAAGGGGCGCAGGGCGTGGGTCAGGGCTGAAATCCGGATTGCCAATCGGTCGGCCAGAACCCCCAACGTTGGCCCAGCTTCGCCGTGGAATGCACTCAGCGCGTCGATCTGCGCCAGCAGGAGGGCTTGCGATGACGTGAGGCCGGTTGGGGCAATCGCCTCGTCATACAACTGTCCAAGCCGCCGCGCAGCGCGCCGGAGGGACGTGTGGGTGCAAACGAGCTCGGCTGGCGCCAAGAGTGGCTCGACGTCGGATCGGGCGTCAGCTTTGGCCGTTGGCGACGCCTTTGCTTTTGCCATTCCGATAAAATAGTTGAGTGCCGTACCATTGCAAAGAGGGTTTGGCGAAGCTATTTGGTTGAGCACTCAATCAATAGGGAATGCCACCGTGTCATCCAGTTCCAGCAACAAGCCCGTCGCCGTCGTCACCGGAGCGTCCTCGGGCATTGGCGCCGTGTATGCCGAACGCCTCGCGGCACGCGGCTTCGACCTTGTTCTCGTGGCCCGACGCACGGAGCGTCTGCAGGCCCTTTCGGCAAAGGTGTCGCGGGCTCATGGTGCCAAGGTCGAAGTGATTGATGCCGACCTGACGAAGGAGGCGGATTTGGAGCGGGTCGAGGGCGTCCTTGCCACCAACCCCCGTGTTGCCATGCTCGTGAACAACGCCGGCAACGGCAAGCTCGGCTCTACAGTGGACATGTCCGCCGAAGACACGGCTTCCACGATCGCGCTCAACATCACCGCGCTGACACGCCTCACCCGTGCGGTCCTGCCGGCGTTCCTCTCGCGGAACGCGGGCGCGATTATCAACATCGCCTCGGTCATGGCACTGCACTCGCTCGCCATCACCTCGCTCTACAGTGGCACAAAAGGCTTCGTGCTGAACTTCAGCCGCGGCCTGCAGGAGGAGCTGGCCGGGACCGGCGTGACGCTGCAGGTCGTGCTTCCTGCAGGTGTGGCGACCGAGTTTTATGACCACGCCGGCATACCACTTTCCTCGTTTGATCCGGCAGCCGTCATGACCACTGAAAACATGGTCGACGCCGCACTTGCAGGCTTCGACCAGGGTGAGGCCGTCACGCTGCCATCCGTCCATGACAACAGCCTATGGGACACCTACGATTCTACCCGTGCCGCGCTGTTTGGCGCCACGCAGACCGGCATCCCCGCTCCGCGCTACCAAGCGGCCGCACGAGACCGAGCTGCCTAGGCACGTCGAGCTGTCTTGAGTTGGCCAGGCGTGACGGCAAAATTGTGATTGGCGTCATCGCCTGCCTAGACATCAGCGAGGCTGTTGGACCCTCGTTTTTATGCGGCAAACCCTGTCGGATTGCTGCACTGTGCGGGAACCCTGGATTTGAGGTTTTCCGCACCTGCTGGTCGGCTATATGCGGGTCTCGTCGGACGGCGACCGCCAAACCACGGCCCTGCAGCGCGACGTGCTCTCCCTGGGCGCCACGTCAACGCCGGGGCTGCACGGGTTGGCCGCGGACGAGAGCAAAACCGGCAGTTCGTGGCCGCGATGGAGGCGGCGACCCCGCTCGGGCGCATGGACAACCCGACGAGATCGCCGCGGCAGCGCTGTTCCTCGCCTCTGACGAGAGCAGTTTCGTGAACGGCAGCGAACTCTTCGTCGACGGCGGCTCGGCGCAGGTATGACGTCGCACTGTCCGAGTTTTAAAATGGACACACAGGTGTTGAGTTGCACCTAGAACTGACCCACGTTCGGGCGAAATTTCCACCGAGATTTGACCCATGTTTTGACCTTGCCCTGGCTGTTTCAGCGGGGGTCACGGGAGCGATAGGCATAGAGTTACTGAGTGTGATCCGTCGTTGGGCGCTACGGGACCAGCTTTCGATCCGTGAGATTGCCCGAAGGACTGGGCTATCGCGGAACACCATCCGCAAATACGTGCGCGGGGACGTGGTGGAGCCCGCGTTCAAGCTGCCTGAGCGGCCCAGCAAGCTGGACGCATTCGCCGCTAAGCTGTCGAGCTGGCTCAAGCTGGAGAGCGGCCGACCGCGCAAGCAGAGGCGGACGGTCAAGCAGTTGCATGCGGACCTTGTGGCACTCGGGTTCGAGGGGTCGTATGGCCGTGTGGCGGCGTTTGCCCGCAGCTGGAAGGAGCACCGGCAGCGGGAGCAGCAGACGGCCGGCCGCGACACGTTCGTTCCCATTATATCCAGCCGGGCGAGGCCTTTCAGTTCGACTGGAGCGAGGATTGGGCGGCCATCGGCGGCGAGCGGCTGAAGCTGCAGGCTGCGCATTTCAAGCTGTTCTAAAGCCGCGCCCTCCTTGTCCGGGCCTAGCGGCGCCAACGAACCTCCCTCCCGCTTAACGTGGCTTTCGCTGTCAACGATGTTGTTACTGCGTCAGCCGCACAAAAGCGAAAAGCGTCCGGACCCATGAAGCAACCCCGTAGAACTCCAGACGCTCCCGAATCATGGAAGCTCTGACTCAGCTCCTCTCCACTCTCGGCACGCCGATGCTGCTCAAGCGCATCGAAGCTGGCGATCGCCTCCGCGCAGCCGTCGCTCGCTGGCGATTCCATGGCGCAATCGTGAACGTTGACGCATCCGACGCGGCACGAGTAGTGATGTGCCTCTCCGGCGCACAAACAGTGCGATGGAACCTTGAAGGCGCCTCCGCAACGCGACGGATCGATGCAGGAAGCATCTCGGTGATGTCGCCCAGCGAGCCGCCGGGTGTCATGATCCAGGGTTACGTTGATGTCGTCCAGGTTCTTTTGACTCCGGCCTTCATCATGGATGCGACCGATAATGCTGGCAATCGCATGCGTTCCTCCTTCGATACGCCGCGGCACGCGTTACGGCGACCGATGCTACAGGCCCTCGTCGCCGCCTCGAGGGACGAGCCCGACGGCGGGCTCTACCTCGACTCAATCGTTCATGGGCTGGCCCGGCAATTGGCAAATGCCGCGCCTGAGCCGACAGGATTGCCATCCGGAGGTCTTTCACCTTCAGGTCGCCGGCGAGTCACTAATCTGATCCAAGACCGGCTAGATCATGTGCCGGAAGAGCCGCCCGGTCTGTGCGACTTGGCGGAGGCTGCCGGCTTGAGCGTACATCACTTCATCAAAGCCTTCCGCCAGAGCATGGGGATCACGCCCTACGCCTATGCGCTGCAATGCCGGATGCAAAGGTCCATGCGCCTACTCGCACAGCCAGCAATGACCGTCGCCCAAACCGCGAGCCAGACCGGCTTTGGTTCGCCCGCCCACTTTGTATCCAGCTTCCGGCGCCACAATGGCATCACGCCAGGCGCTTTCCGAACTGCCATGCTTGGCTGACGAATACCGCTATTATCTGATACCGCCTTGTCGACGTGCCGACCAAATACGGTGGCAGACTTCAACGAGGGATTGCAATGGGACCGAGCCTGACGACCGCGCGCGTGCCAGTCACCTACGTTCCGATTTCCATGCAGAAGCAGCTCGCCGCGAACCGGCGCGCAATTGGCGGAAAACCGTATGAGCCGTTCTTTCTTCCGGAGATCGAGGTTCCGGCTGCAGCGGCGAAAGCGCTTCGTGCCGGACCCATGCCGAGCGAGCAGACCCTCACGCCAAGCATCGCAGACCTGGCTCGTCTAATCGATCGTGTCCCAGACTTTCCGGACTACGGCTACGCCCTCCTGGACGGCCCTACGGCCTATGCGCAGAGCCGGGTCGTCATGCCCGGTGTCACGACCGCGCAGTTCGAGTGGTGGTTCACTTGGCACCCGATCGAAAAAGAGCGCTACATGCTGTGGTTTCCACAGGCGCACGTCGACAACTCGGTGGTAGACCCGGCGCGGTTGGCGGATACGACGCTGTGTTTTGCCGAGCGTCTCTACAACAATCCTAACGCGATCGACGAGTATATAGGCCCGACCTCGCTCAAGATCGTCATCCATTTCGCGCCGCCCGAAACGCTCGGTCTGGACGAAGTATCGTTGCGGCGGGCGGGGTTCACCACCAGTGCCAGCGGTACCATTCGCGTTGCCGAGGCATCTGACACCACCTTCATGCTCATGCTGCATCTCGCGCGCGATACGCCCGCAGGTATGGAGCTTATCAGCCGTTACTGGATAGGCGCACATCCCGAGTTCGTCCGATTTCCCGGTGGCGGAAACGGGCCGGCTCTGCTCTCCAGGATGGGCATGGATGCCGAAGCTGTGGAGCGACTGGCTTACGAGATGGCCGTCCACGACATGACCGAGTTTGCGCAGCTCGGGCGCATCTTGCCCGACTTGTTCGCGGCATTCGGACACACATGAAGGTGATCTACGTCATGTCTTTGGCGGCGGGGCTTATCGTTGGCGGCACTTACGCGCTGATCGGCGTGAAGTCTCCAGCCCCGCCTTTCGCCGCGCTGCTTGGCTTGCTGGGAATGCTGGCAGGCGAGCATGCCATCACCGTGTTTTTTGCCGCGAAACCCTGAGGTTTCGCCTCTTACAAGCCTACATGGAAAGGACCTCCTCGATGCGCATCGCACTCGAAGAACACTTCATCATCGACGAACCCGCGCATGTAGAGCGCTGGCTGTCTCTTATCCCAACTGTGCCGAAGGAGATAACAGAAAAAATTAAGCGCCCGCTCTGCGATATCGGCGAGGCCCGCATCGCGGCGATGGCGGAGGCTGACATCGACTTCGCAGTGCTGTCGAATGTCGCCAGCGTACAGGGGGCTCTTGATGCTGCGACAGCGTTAACACTTGCGCAACAGGCGAATGACCGTCTGGCAACAGCCGTACAGGCGCATCCCGATCACTTCGCAGGCTTCGCCTCGGTGCCGCTACAGGATCCAAACGCAGGTGCCGACGAGTTTGAACGAGCCGTGCGCGATCTCGGGATGAAGGGCGCGATGATCATCGGTCAGACCGACGGTTGCTACCTCGACGATGATCGGTTCGCTCCTCTCTGGGAGCGCGCGGAAGCGCTCGATGCGCCGATCTACCTCCACGCCGCGGATGCCGCCGTTATGCCCGTGACCTATGCCGGACGCCCCGAGCTTGATTATGCGACGTGGAGCTGGACGGCTGAGACGGCCGCGCACACGCTGCGCATCATCTTCGGCGGCGTGTTCGACCGCTTCCCGAAGGCGACACTGCTGCTCGGGCACATGGGTGAAACGCTGCCGTACCTTCTCTGGCGCCTCGACAAGCGCGCGCAGGCCTTCACGGAAGGCAAGGCGACCAAGCCGTCAGAGGTATTCCGTCGCAACATCGCCATCACAACCGCTGGAACGTTCTCGGACGAACCACTCGCATGCGCGCTCAAAGCCCTTGGCGAGGACTCCGTCATGTTCTCCGTCGACCACCCGTTCGAGGACATGAAGGAGGCAAGCACCTGGCTGGACGCCGCCCTGGTTTCCGAAGCCGTGCGCGAGAAAGTCTCTGCGGGAAACGCCAAACGTATCCTCAAGCTTCGCGGTTAACCCGACAAACGCTCCCGACCATCTCCAGCGCCGCGCCGCTGGCTGGCTAGAGGACATGAACAGGCGGCATTGATGACGAGTAACGATGCCCAAACGGTCGTTACTAGGAGCGCTGTCTTCGGCCGGTATGGTCAAGCCGACGGGGTGGACAGGATCTCCGACGCGCTCGAGGGGCTGAAGGCGGCAATCCGCCGTGTGCTGGGCTGCACCTGGCAACGTTGCCGCATGCACTGGATGTAAATCAGCACCCAAGTGGGACCCCCTCTATATGCGACTTAAGCTCCTGTAATCGTTTGCTGAAATTCATTCGGGGTAGGGTCCCGATATGTGCCGATCGGAACCCCACCCATCCGGCGCATAAGATTGTGTCATCATAGGTTAGCTGGAGTTTCGACAGGGGTCCCACTTGGGTGCTGATCCACACTCGCTCAAAACCGGCCGGTCCGCTTCGGCCAATTCTCGACGGTGACGGTCTTCCTGCGAGCGCCGCCTCTGTGGTGAGCGGATCCCTCTCGCCACCGGGCGTTCGCCGCTCGCCCGGGATCAGGCGTCTTCAGCAAGAGGAAGCGCCAGTCACGATCTATTCATGCGGTAGTTCTTGATACAGAGTGGCGTGGCGCGTGGCCGCACCGCCCTGGTCAGAACACGGCATGGTCCCCCCGCTCCGGCGCTGCGTCGCCATCCACGAGCTTCTTGTAGAACTCGAACAGGGTCTCGGTCCCGACCGAGGGGGTGGCGGCAGCGTCGTAGCGTCCCGTCTCGGGGTTCAGCACCAGCATCGACTCCGTGGCGTAGTAGCGGCCGATGCGTGCTAGTTCGGCCTTCTCCGAGAGAGACGGCGCGAGGAGGGCGGCGGCGTTCAGCGTGGAGATGACGCTGTCGAGTAGCGCCAACGGCACGCGGCGGAAACGGGGCTTGCGGCCCAGCAAGGCAAACAGGGCCTCGCCTTGCTGGCGTGGCGTGATCGCCTCGCCGGGGCCGCCGATCGGCAGCACACGGTTCCAGCGGCGATCGTCCTCGAGGCAGTCGGCGAGGTAATTGGCCAGATCGTCATCGCTGATCGGCTTGCAGGCCGTCAGCGCACCGTCACCGAAGACTAAAAATGACTTGCCACGTTTTACTCGCTCGACCTGTCCGGACAGCGACTTGAAGAAGGCGGTCGGCCGAACGATCGAGAACATGAGATCGGATTCGATCAGTGCCGCCTCGAACGCCAGCTTGGCATGCTGAAACCCGAGCAAGGGCTTCTGCACGCAGATCGCCGAGAGAAGGACGAAGTGGCCCACGCCTAGGCGGCTCGCCGCCGCGAGCACATTGACATGGGCCTGATGATCGATAGCCCACGCGTCCCGGGGCGCACCGGTGCGCGAGGCCATGCAGGACACCACGGCGTCGAACCGTTCGCCGCGAAATCCGTCGCGTGCGATGCTGACCGGATTGCGCACGTCAACAAGACGGGTCTCGAGGCCATCGACGGCCAGCGCGCCGCCCAGGCCGGTGCGGGCAAAGCATACGACGTCATGCCCGCGCCGCATCAGCGTGGCCAGCGTCGCGCGACCGATGGTGCCTGTGGCACCAAGGAGACAGACTCGGATCGAGGTGCGAGGGCGAGCGGCGATCATGTCGTCCTGGTTCAAGGATGCTCCCCGCCGATCGATATCTCCACCGTACGTCGGAAGCCCGCCTTCCAGAACCATGGAATCACCAATAGGGTGATACGAAGGACTGTCCGCTTCGGTATGTCTCTCGCCCGGAAGCGGACAGTCCGCTTCCGGCCAAAAGCAGCCATTACGGGCATCCTCCAACCGCCTGCGCCCGTCCAATTACCCGCGCCACCGTCGTATGCGTCCAAGCGCACCCACGGCGTGGTGTCGGAACACCGAGCGCTGTCAGCTCACGCGCCATACCAACAAGCGTCATGACCCCGTTCTGCCTCAGCCTCTCGATCTCAATCCGAACCCGACGCGCCGTGCGATCCGCCTCCTCTGCCCGGACAGAAGCCGCAGTAGCCGCACAGGGCGCCGCTGACGGCCGATACCCCCGATCCCCGCCCAGCACCGCACCGCACCGCGAGCCTTCGCTGCCGCCAACGCCGCTCGTGTGCGCTCGCTGATCAGCTCGCGCTCCTTCTGCGCCATCGCAGCATAGATCCGCATCATCAGGTCGTCGGCCCCCGGCATGTCCGCGGCCCGGACCGAGTAACCGTCCTCGAGCAGCTGCGACAGCGTGTGAGCGCGGCGCGTGATGCGGTCGAGGCGGGCCGCGACCAGCATCGCTCCAAGCTGTCGGCATCGCGCCAGTGCCGCCTGGAACCCCGGTCGGCGGTCATCCTTGCCGCTGGCGATGTCGGAGAACTCCTCGATCAGCGTCCAGCCCTGCGCGGCCACGAAGGCCCGGACAGAGGCTTGTTGCGCCTCCATCCCGAGCCCGCTATGGCCCTGCTCGGCGGTCGACACGCGGTAGAGCGCCACCGCGTATCGCGTCGGTTGCGGCCGGCGGCCATCAGCCTGCCTCGCCCAGGCGATAGATGCTGTAGCTGCCTTTAGCGCCGGCGCTGCCTGGTCCATTCTTATGAACGCGGTCCAGCACCTCGACGGTGTGACCCTTCTTTTTCAAGCTCGCGAAAAAACCTCGGACGGTGTGCTGGGCCCAGCCGGTCGTCTCCGCCACGTTTGCGATGGTGGCGCCCTCGGGACGGCGCAGGAGGGTGAGGACGGCCTGCTGCTTGGTGCCCTGTCGTGGTCCGCGTGCGGAGCCGGTCGGTCGAGGCGCTGAACCCAGCGCCGCGCGAAGAGCGGCAACGGCGTCCACCAGCGGCTCGCGTTCGGTCGTGGCATCCCAGCAAGCGAGCAGCGCGGCCGCGGTATCGCGCAGCTTAGGCCGGTGTTGCGGGCGAGGAGGCGCTACGCGCGGCTCAGCAGGCAAGGCTAAGTCGTTGGCAGCCGCCGCCTCGTCTGTTGCACCGGGTTCCACGTCCGATGCTGGGGCGGGATCCTCGTTTCCCGCACCGATGGCTTGTCGCCCGGCGGCGGTGATGCTGAGCCCGATGACGTCGCCGTCGAGCTTCCAGCTGGTGCTAGCCCGGGCTGTACCGAAGCCGCCTGCATGCGCGCCCGCAATGCATGGCTTCGTGGCTCGCTGTAATATTGACGACTGTGTGTCGGAGAGGGTCATCTTGAGTTCCTGGTCGAGCGCCCGACCATCGGGGGCTGCTACCAGGGCAAGTCCCGGATGGCCGGGACTGCGCGATACACGTGAGTTCGTATTGCTCTGGTCATGGAGCAAGCCAAGCCTATTCTCGTGGCTGGTGTAGATGAATGTCTCGATGTGGCCGAGAGCGGACTTGCAGGTCTGGATAGGCTAGGACAAAAAGCTGCCGTTCGTGCGGCCCTAGCATTTTATCGCTGTCTGTCCCCCATTTGTTGCAGTTCCACCCCCTCTGTGCGCATCCCATAGCGGACTCTGACCGACTTAGTTTTCAAGTCGTCCGAGCAAGCCACGCGAGGATAATTGCGAGCGTCGTGATTATGAGAGGCACAAACACCATGACAGGGCCGCTCCAGATGGGATTACCTTGCAACACCGTGAGAGAGATCAACGTCGCCAGACCGGCGCTGAGCGCGATTATTAATGCGCCATAAGGCGCCAAGCGCCGCGCAAAGAGTAAGGCAACCCCAAGAAGGTCGAGCGAGCCTGTTACGTAGCGGAACCACTGGCCCCATCCGATAGCGGTGAAGTAATCTATGGTGTTACCTGTTCCGGTTAGTTTTGTAGTTCCCACAATCGCAAAAATGAGGCCAATAAAGCCGCGGAGGGTCCAAGCCGTGATTCGCCGCCGTTTTCTTGATATTTCGGCCATCATTTTGTCCTTGCGAGAGTGGCTCTACGAAATTGCCCCAGAACGGGTCGTCACCAGCACTAAAGTTCCAGGGCGGCCGCTCATGGCCACGACAGTTACACAATTTTGTTGTGGCAGCGATGGTTGTCAGCCGCTACTAATCGAATAACCTTGTGCCGTCCGCATCGAAGGCTGCTGCCCGCAGCCGTCGTTTGGCTTTCCACCTATCCCGGTCAAGCCTACACTGGTCACCACGTCCGCTTCTGGGTAATTGGCCTAGGCGACTGACCGGCCGAGATGAGGCGCAAAGCAGACCCAAAGCGCTTGACTTAGTCGTTCGCTCCACACAGCCGCTACCCCGCCCATTTGTTCGAGGGCAATGCTTATGGTGGAAATAGCGTCCAATCGGCAATGCTCTCGGCGCTGGAGAAGCTGAGCCGCACGCTGGTCGCCAACTTCGCGATTGCCACCTTCAACGGTCACAAGGAGTATGGCGAGACTGAGACATGCCCCGGCACCAACCTGCTGCCGGCCGTGCAGGCACTGCGCACCAAGCTTAACCTTTCAGCCCCTATGTTCCGCAAGTTGTGGTGCGCGGACTCGCCGCCTGCCTGCTGCTGCTATCCGTCCTGCTCGGGGCGGGGCGGCTGTTCACCGGCGTCGTTTACGGGGTCGACTCGCCCATAGCCTATCTCGTGCTGAAGACTACGCCAAGCGCGAGGATGGAACGCTCCGAAGCCGAGGGGCGTCCGATCGCGAAGGAGATCGTGCTAGACGCGGAGGAGCCGCAGCTTTCCTATGGCTGGCTATATTTCGGGCTAATGCGGGCGGCACCGTTCTTGATCGCCTTCATGGTGGCGGCATCTGCGTTGCTGCTGGCGACGCGCCCGCGCCGGGAGCGAGGCTTCTGTTCGCATAGAACGGCAGCGCGACCGCCTCCCGCAGGAAGGATACCGCCACTGACCATCAAACGGCGAACGGTCCCGGCTTCATAACGGGCCAGCGCCTCGCCCAAACGAGCGCGTAACCTCGGCGAGGGCTGACCGTTCACATCGACGGTATTACCGAACACCACGGCGAGGTCGCAGGCGCGTGGGCTGGCGGAAAAGCCTGCGATGGACAAGGCGGCGAGGTAGAGGCCGCCAAGCGCTAATGTGGCCGTCGCGAAACATGGGTTCAGGCTTAGTTTCACAGGAGCTGAGATATGTCCATGCGGGTTAGTATGTGAAGCAGCACCCAAGTGGGACCCCCCTCTATATGCGACTTAAGCTTTTGTGATCATTTGCTGCATTCGCTCGGGGTGGGGTCCCGATCGGCGCCGATCGGGACTCCACCCATCAGACACAGATGGCGGCGTCATCAATGGTTAGCTGAAGCTTCGACAGGGGTCCCACTTGGGTGCTGATTCACAACCTTGGCCCTCTGATGGCGGACTTGGCAGCCCCGCCAGGAGATCCAGACTAGAGCTGAGGCTTGCAGAGTTCACCGTCAGTGAGCTCCTATGCGGTTCAGGCGTCGGAGCTTCTTGTCGTTCACCACCACGCCCTAGTGGCGAAGCGAAACTCCGTGTCGACGTCGCCGCTGACAGCGGGCAGGCGGCAGAGCCGTCTTCCGTGTGTGCGCGCGGCCTGCACGCCGACCATCGGCATTTCCGGTCCCGGTGACAGCCGGAGCATCGGCTGCGTTCCGGCACTCGGTCGCATAATCTCACCTCATGTGAGGGATGAATCTTTCTGGCTTGCGTGAAGTGCTGCCGGCCATCAGCCTTTCGTTTCGGCGGCGCTGGTGGGGGCGCCGGGCTGGATCGGGTCGTGTGCTGCGGCCGTGCGGCGCCGGAACGGGGGTGGGTTCAATGACGACGGAGACGCGGAACGCAAAGGCTGTTTCAGTAAGCCCGAAGAGCGGTGTGGCGTGAGATCGCGGTGCCGGCGACCTTTCCGGCGCCGCCTGGCTGCCGGCACTGCTGCTTGGGTGTCATTTCTGCTGGCGCCGCACGCAGGCGACGCGGCAACGCCGGACGGCCCGGCACCGGTCAAGCCCGCCGGGGCTCCTCACCGGAAGCCGGATGAGATCATCGTCACCTCGTCGCGCCGCGTCCAGCATGTCGAGGAAGTTCCATACGCTATCACGGTCATCGGCGCCAAGCAGCTCGCGCAGGCCAACGTCACCGACCTGCAGTCGCTCGCGACGCAGGTGCCAGGCCTGGCGGAATTCAACTACGGTGCGCGTGCGGCCGGCTCGGAAGCACCCAACATTCGCGGCATCAACGCCACGGGAACTCCGACGCGGCTGCTGCGCACTTTCGAGCAGAACCCTGTCGGCACCTATATCGGCAACGCGCCGGTGGACGACTCCTATTTCCAGCTGTTCGACATCAACCGCGTCGAGGTGCTGAAGGGGCCGCAGGGCACTCTGTACGGTGCCGGCTCGCTGGGCGGCGCGGTCCGGATCATTCCAAACGAGCCGACACTGGACCGGATATCGGGGAACGTGGAGGTCGGCACCTCGGTCTATGCGGGCGCGGGCTCCCTCGGCAACCGGGAGACCGGCGTAATCAACATTCCGCTGACCGACAAGCTGGCGGTGCGGCTTGGCGCATACAACAACTACGATCCAGGCTGGATCGACGTCTACGGCCTGTTCTCGCGGACCAACGATACGATATCCGGCATACCGTTGCCCGCCAACCGCACCGACCCGATCAACAGCCCCGGCATCCCACACCAGCGCGACAACTGGAACACGACGCGCAGTTTTACCACGCGCGACAGCATATTATGGCAGCCTGTCCAGGATGTGCGCGCGGAATTTTCCTGGCTGCATACCAGAACCAACGGCGATGGCGGGCCGGAGGTGAACCCGGATTTTCCCGGCGGCCCCTACCCGATCGACCCGAGGCTGACCTATCCCGCAGGCAGCGACCATCGCGAGTTTTCGCAGGTCGAGCAGCCGTTCTCTCGCGACTCGAACCTGTACACCGTGGATCTGTCCTACGACGCAGGCTTTGCCACGCTGTCCTCGACCACCTCCTACCACACCACGCGCGGGTCGACGATCACCGACTACACGTATGGCCTGGCCGGCATCGATAACGGTGCATTTCTGTCCTACTACGCGGGCACGCCGACCAACCCACGCTTCGTCCAGGACCAACTGTTCACCGACAACTCTTCGACGGTGGCCGAGGAGGTGAAGCTGGTCTCCAAAACCGGACCGGACAAGCCGCTCGACTACATCGTCGGCGTTTTCTACCAAAGCGACTCACGTGTGGGCACCTGGACCATCGGCGATCCAGGTTCGCCGGAGCGCGCCGCCGAACAGGGCTGCCTGCCGGCCTGCGCCATCGCGGTCGCCCCGGGCGACATCACCTTCAACCTCGACGACCACCAGAACTTCCGCGACGTGTCGGTCTACGGCGACCTGACATGGCATTTCCTGCAGCATGCCCAGGCGACGTTCGGCCTGCGGCACCTGGAGCAGAGCTTCACCGACTCGCAGCTCTACGTGGACTACACCTTCCCGACCCTTGTGCCGGCGACGCAGCACAACCAGTCGGCGTCGAAGACCATCTTCAAGTTCGACACCTCCTACGAATACATGCACCGACAATTCGTCTACGCATTGTGGTCGCAGGGTTTCCGGCGCGGCGGTGCGAACTCAGAACCGTCGAGCGGGCCCTTCAAGGAAAGCTCCGTCCTGGACACCTACCAGCCCGATACGACGAATAATTACGAGGTCGGGCTAAAAGGCCGGCTGGCCGGCGGGATGACCTACGCCGTGGCAGGGTTCTACATCGATTGGAGCAACCCGCAGATCTTCTCAAGCCTGCCTTCCGGCAATGTCGGCGTCTACAACGCCAACACCGCCGTGTCGAAAGGCTTCGAGGCCGAACTGGCGGGCCCGCTGCCCCTGCCGGTTCCGGGCTTTTCGTTCTCCTTCGGCTACACCTACGCCGCGGCGGCGCTGACCAGCGACTTCTCGCTGCCCGCCAATAACGGCGCGGGCGTCATCGTCCCCGGGCTGCTGTCGGGACGCAGCGGGCAGCAGCTTCCGGGCAGCCCGCGCAACAGCCTGCAGGTGTCGCTGTCTTACGCGACCGACGTCGCGCCGGACTACTTCCTCGACCTTAACGTCAACGCGGTGTATCGCAATGCCGAGCCGCTCGATGTGGCGCCGACCTTGGGCAGCAGCTCGGTTCAGTTCTCGTCGGACTACAAGATCGTGAACCTCTCGGCGACGTTGCGCCACGATGCCTGGCGCGCCACCCTGTTCGTCGACAACGCGCTGAACAAGCGCGAAATCCTTGCGCCGCCCTCGCAGCCCAACGAGCTCAACAACCTGACCGACGACTACCTGGTCAACCCGCCGCTCGAGGTCGGCGTGCGTCTCGGCTACGTCTTCTGACATGCAGGCGCCGCCCGGCCGCGCCCTGCTTGTCGTGAGCGCCGGCCTGCTGGCCGGCGCGGTGCCGGAAATCGTCTGGGCCAACATCCCGTCCGTCCTGACCGAGGTCGCGTCCAGGTATGGGCTCGGTGCCGCGGGGGCCAGCCTGCCCGTGCTTGCGTTCGCCGCGGGCTCGGTGCTGTCGGCGCCGCTTGCCGGGCGCTGCGTCGATGGGCGCGGCTATCATGTGGCCATCCGCCTCGGCCTCGTGCTGTCGCCGTTGGCCGCCGTCCTGCGGCCCGGCGCGCCATTCTGGCTGCTCACCCTCGCCCAGGCGATCGCGGGGGCGTCCTTCTCGCTGATCACCGCGGCCACAATGCCGCTCATCGTAGACTGGCTGGAGCCACGGCACGTGCCTGTCGCGACCGGCCTTGCCGTCACCTGCCTGCTGGCCGGCCTGGGCGCGTCCTTGGCCGCAACACCTTTCCTGGCCGGTGCACTGGGTCTGACCGGCATGTTCACCGCGGTGGCGGTCTGCACCGTGGCGCTCTCGGCGCTGTGCCTGCCGCTGATCCGGCGCGCGCGCGCCGGCACGCTGCCGGTGCAAGGCGGGGCTTCGCTGTGGTCGCTCTGGCGCGACCGTACGCTCTGCCTGCTGTTCGGCATGTCGTTCCTGCTCGGCGGTGCCGCCAGCGCAGTCTCCACCGTGCTGGAGCCGATCTGGGTCGCCCGCGGCCTCAGCATGGCTTCGGCGGGTTCGGCCAATGCGTTGCTGATGGTGGGGGGTGCCGCCGGAAGCTTCGCCCTGCCTTGGCTGCTGACCCGCGGCGTCAGCGCGCGGACCGTGCTGCTCGGCTGCTCGCTGGCGGTGCTGCTGCTGACCTGGCCGCTTCTGATGGCCGCCGACGCCGGCACCGGCAAGGGCGTCGCCCTGCTGGCCGGCGTGTGCTGGATCGGCAACATCCCGGTGATGCTCACCATGCTGGAGCAGGCCGCAGGCGCCACGCGTGCCGGCAGCGCCACCAGCCTGTTCTGGGCGACGAACAATCTGGGCTCGATTGGCGTGGTCTGGACGGTCAGCGCGATCGCCGACGCCAGCTCCTGGCGAGATGCTGCTCTAGCCACGCTCGCCCTGCTGGCGCTGAACCAGGCGGTGACGTTCGGGCTGCCGCGCCGCCGCCCGGGCTGAGCATGCAGCCAGACACCACGGCGCTCGACCTGATGCGTGCCGGGCGCCTGGAAGAGGCGCTGGTCGCAGCCCGCCGCGCTGTCGGCCGATCGGCCAGTTGCCAGCCGTCGCACGGGCTGGTGGCGCTGATCCTGTCGCGGCTTGGCGAGCAGGCGGCGGCCGAGGCGGCGATCGGGCAGGCGCAGGGTCTGCCGGAGGGCCCTGCAGAGGCCTATGCGGCGCTGGCCTACGCGGCGCTGGACATGGCGTCCCACACGCTCGCCAACACGCTCTACCGCCGGGCCGCGGCCGTGGACCCGCTCAGCGCGCGCCGTCATTACGATTTGGCCGCCAGCGAGCGCAGCCTGGGCCGGCTGGCCGACGCCGAACGCTCCTGCGACCGGGCGGCCGCGTGCGACGCGCTGCATTATCCGAGCTACCTGCTGCGCGCCGAACTGGCGGTGCAGACGCCACAGTGCAACCACGTGGCCGAGCTGGAGGCGATGGCGGCACGCCGGGCGGATGACGACCGTGCCACGATGTTTCTCGGCTACGCGCTGGGTAAGGAGCTCGACGATGTCGGGCGCTTCGATGCGGCGTTCGGCTGGTTCGCCCGCGCCGCCGCCTGTCGTAGGCGCCACCTCGCCTACGACGTCGGAACCGACACGGCCAAGCTGCAACGGATCGCGGCCAGCTTTGCGGAACCCGCTTCGGGCAGTCGTCCAGCGCGCGCGCGGCATGTGTTCATCGTCGGCCTGCCGCGTTCCGGCACCACGCTGCTGGAACGCATCCTGTCGGCGCTGCCCGGCGTGCGCAGCAACGGCGAGACGGAGAATTTTGCGAGCGCATTGTTCGCCGCGGCGCCAGCCGGGGGCGGCGACGTGTTCGCACGCGCGGCCCTGGCGGATTGGGCGGGCGTCCGCCGCGCCTATGAGTGCAAAGCCCGCGCCATGCCCGGCCTCACGGTGGTCGAGAAGCTACCCCTGAACGCGCTGTATGCCGGCGCGATCCGGCGCGCCCTGCCCGACAGCATGCTGGTGCACGTCACGCGCACTCCGCTCGATAGCGGGTTCGCCATGTTTCGCACCTTGTTCGGCGCCGCCTACCCCTACTCCTACAGCTTCGACGACCTGGCCGCCTACATGGCGGCACATGCGGCCCTGATGCGGCATTGGCGCGCCACGCTGGGCGAAAGCTTCCTGGAGGTGGCCTACGAGGATCTGGTGCGCGATCCCTCGGCGACCGGGGCGGCGCTGGCAGCCGCGCTCGGCCTGACCTGGCGCGAGGAGGCCCTGGCCGTGGAGGCGCATGGCGGCGTGTCGCTGACTGCGAGCGCAGCGCAGGTCCGCCGCCCGATCTACGGCACATCGTCCGGCCGCTGGAAGCACTACCGCCAGCATCTGCTTGGCTTCTCCGCCAGCCTACAGGCGCTCGGCCTGCCGACGCCGGACGAGACGTGACCCGGAGCGCCGAAAAGAGGCAGAACAGATTTCTGTTCCCTTTTTTGAAAACCGGGCCTTCCTTTCTCATCCAGATGACGGGGGCGGGCATGTCCTACTTCAAGCGCAGCATCCCCTCGGTGAACGCGCTTGTGACGCTGGAGGCAGCGGTCAGGCTCGGAAGCTTCACCGCGGCGGCGCTCGAACTCAACGTCACCCAGGCGGCGGTCAGCCGGCAGATCCATGCGCTGGAGGCCGACCTGGAACAGCGTCTGTTCGTGCGGCGGCACCGCCGCGTGGAGCCGAACTCCGCCGGCGCCATGCTGGGCGCCACGATCAGCAGCGCGCTGCATTCAATGCGCGAGGCTGTGGATTCGGTGCGGCAGAAGCCCGGGCGGTCGGTGACGGTGGGGGCCACGCTGGCCATGTCCTATTTTTGGCTGATGCCCAGGCTGTCGGATTTCCGCACCCGCCATCCGGGCGTCACGATGCGGGTCGTCTCTCAGGACGAGCCGGTGGCGCTCGGATCGGGCGAGGTGGACGTGCTGGTCCGTTTTGGCGAGGCCCCGTTCGCCGACGGCGTGTCGGTGGCGGCCTGCCAGGCGGAGGTTTTCCCGGTCTGCGCGCCCTCGCTGACGCAGCGCATGGGCGTGCCGGCCGTCACGTCCTCGCTGCTGGACATGCCGCTGATCGAGCACGCAGCACCCGACCCGAGCTGGATGCGGTGGGCCGACTGGTTGGAGCAGGCAGGGCTGGGCAGGCGCACGCCGCGCGCCGTGCTGCAGTTCAACCGCTATGCCGACGCCGTCGCAGCCGCGGTCGGCGGGCAGGGCGTCGTGCTCGGCTGGAACCTAATCACCCGCGACGCGCTCGCCAGCGGCCAGCTGCGTCAGGTCGGCAGGCGCGTCAGGGTCGCCAGCAGATTCAACGCCGTGCGGCCGCTCCGTCCGCGTGACAACGCCGCCGCAGACGCGTTCGTGACCTGGCTGGCCGAGAAGTTTGATGAGGAGGACGCATGAGCGCCGCTCCACGCCCGCATGCCCCGCTTGCTTGCCCTGCTTGCATGCCCTGCTTGCATGCCCTGCTTGCATGCCCTGCTTGCATGATCGCGTGTTATCGCTGGCGCGCTATTTTGTGCCGTTGAGCCGGCGGGCTGCCGGATGCGACACATCGTTCCCCGCAACCCGGTGAGAGTCTTTCGCGATGCGCCACGACGCGCCTGCATCGATCAGCGCCTTGCTCGGCAGCCGCGTGCCTGGCCATGGTTTCCCGCCTGCGGTCTACGCCGATCCCGGCCTGTTCGACGCCGAGCTGGAGATCATCTTCCGGCGGCACTGGATTTTCGTGGGCCTTGCCTGCGAGTTGCCGCAGCCCGGCAGCGCGCTGGCGCTCGATGTCGCCGGCGTCGGCCTGCTGATCGTCCGAGGCGCCGCCGGCGTTTTGCGCGGCTTCGTCAACGCGTGCAGGCATCGCGGCGCTCGGCTGGTGTCGCCAGGCCAGGCCACGCTGCGCCGTATCTTGTGCCCCTACCACCACTGGGCCTACGACCTCGAAGGCCGCCTGGTCGCCGCCCGCCAGATGGGCGCAGGCTTCGACCCGCGGGCGCATGGCCTGATGCCGGTTCACCTGCGCGACGTCGCCGGCCTGCTCTACGCCCACATACGCGACGATCCGCCGGCCGACATCGACGACCTGGCCGATGCCATGACGGCCCGTCTCGCACCCTACAGGCTTGATGACGCCAAGGTGGCGCATCAGGAGGACGTGGTCGAACAGGCCAACTGGAAGCTGGTCATCGAGAACAACCGCGAATGCTACCACTGCGCGGCCAGCCATCCGGAACTCTGCGCATCCTTCGTCACCTACGATTTCGGATACGATCCGGCCAGCCTGACGGCGAGCCAGCTTGCCGAGGCCGAGCGCCACGAGGCGCGCATCGCGGCGGCGACACAGGAGTGGGAGGCGGGCGGCCATCCCTCTGCCGCGATCGAGCACCTGACCGGCCATCCCACGCATTTCCGCACGCAGCGCCTGCTGATGGCGGGCGATGGAGAGTCGCAGACGCGCGACGGGCGTGCCGCGTGCACGCTGAAACTCGGCCGGCTGACCCGCTCGGATCTCGGCGACGTGCATCTGTGGGGACATAATTGCTGGCACCATGTGATGGCCGATCACGCAGTGTGCTTCATGATCGTTCCGCTGTCGCCGACCGAGACTCTGCTCAGGACGAAGTGGATCGTGCATCGCGACGCGATCGAGGGACGCGACTACACAGTCGACCGGCTGACGGAGGTCTGGAAGGCCACGAACCGGCAGGACGCGGCTCTGGTGGCGCTTGCACAGCTGGGCGCGGCCAGCCCCGTCCACGTCCCAGGCCCTTATTCGCCGCATACCGAGCGGCAATGCGAGGCGTTTGCCGCCTGGTACGCGCAGCGCATGCAGGCGCATCTGGGGGCAAGCGGCAGCACGCCGCGCCTCGTCGCCCGGGATGACGGCCGCAGGGCGTTCGCCTGAATGCGCCGCCCAGGGCGTCGCGCAGCTGGAACGGCCGGAGTGACAGGAATGCCCGTCGGGGCCGGACGGGTTTGATGCCCGCCCGCTCGCGGACGCATGATGTGGGACCGGCTTGTCGGCGCTGACCTTCCTCGGCCAGCCGGCCGCCCTGAGAACCCTGTTCCTGACAGAGATGTGGGAGCGCTTCACCTATTACGGGATGCGTGCGGTGCTCATCCTGTTTTTCGTCGGCAGCGCATCCGGCGGCGGCATGGCGCTGGACGACCGCACTGCCAGCTCGATCTACGGCCTCTACATCTCGGGCACCTACGTGTTCGCCCTGTTCGGCGGCTGGGTGGCCGACCGCCTGATCGGGCCGCAGCGCGCCGTGATCGCCGGCGCATGCCTGATCCTGGCGGGCAACCTGCTGCTGGCGCTGGGGCGCACGGACATCTTCTTCTGCGGCCTGCTCGTTATCGTTCTGGGCGTCGGGCTGCTCAAGCCGAACATCAGCGCCATGGTCGCGCGCCTTTATCCGGACGGCGCCTCGCGCCGCGACGCAGGGTTTTCGATCTTCTACGTTGGCATCAGCGTGGGCGCGCTGCTCGGGTCCCTGCTGGTGCCGGCCTGCGCGGCGGCGTTCGGCTGGCGCGCGGCGTTCTGCGCGCCAGCCGCGGGCATGGCCGTCGGGCTAGGCACCTTCCTGTCGGCACGCGGCCAGCTTCCACCCGCAGTCGCCGTGCGCGCGACGGCCTGGATGTGGAGCCCGGTCTTCGCGCTGATTGCGGGTGTGGCACTGCTGGCCGGGCTGGGCTTGGCCGGCTGGCTGCGCATCGACCCGGCCAGGGCGGCCGACGCGTCGTCATGGCTGATCGGATTGGCGGCCGGCGGCTACTTCCTCTATTTGCTGCTGGGAGCCGGGCTTTCGACCGGCGAACGGCGGCGGGTGGTGGTGATGATCGCCCTCTTCGCCGCCTACGCCATCTTCTACGCCGGCTTCGAACAGGGCGGCGCGTCGATGAACCTGTTCGCAGAGCGCTACACCGAGCGGACCGTCGGCGGCCTCACCATTCCAGCGGGGATGCTGCAGGGCACGACCGCGCTCTACACCATCCTGCTGGCGCCTCTCTTCGCACGGTTGTGGGTCGTGCTCGGCAGGCAAGGCCGGGATCCGCCCTCGCCGGTGAAGTTCGCCGCCGGCCTGGGCCTGCTGGGGCTCGGCGCGTTGGTGATGGTCGCCACAGTCCAGCGCCTGGCCGTGTCGGGCCACAAGGTGCTTCCGACATCGCTGTTGCTGACCTACTTGCTGGAGGAGTGCGGCGATCTCTGCCTCTCGCCGGTCGGGCTCTCCTCGATGACGAAGCTCGCGCCGCCGAGATTCGTGGGCCAGGTGATGGGCGTCTGGTTCCTGGCAGTCGCCCTCGGCAACAACCTTGCGGGCCAGCTGTCAGCCTCGTCGCAGGTGGCCGACACGGCGTCGCTGGCCGCGCTGTTCGGCAACGTCGCGGCCTGGAGCTTCGGCGCCGCGTTGACGCTCGCCGTGTTCTGCCCATGGCTGGCGCGGCAGATGAAAGGTGCCGCATGACCGCCGCGGCACGGGACGGGCGGTGAGCGCATGACGGTGAGCGTCGAAGAGAACACCTGGATCACGCTCAAGGACGGTTGCCGCCTGGCAGCCCGCCTGTGGCTGCCGGCCGTCGCGCACCGCCCAGCGCCGGCGATCCTGGAATACATCCCGTACCGGAAGCGCGACGGCACGCGCGCGCGCGACGCGGCCATGCACGGCTATTACGCCGAGCACGGCTACGCCGCGGTCAGAGTCGACATGCGCGGCTCGGGCGATTCGGACGGCCATCTGGCAGACGAATACCTGCTGCTGGAACAGGAGGACGCGCTCGAGGTGATTGCCTGGATCGCCGCCCAGCCCTGGTGCGACGGCGCAGTCGGCATGCAGGGAAAATCCTGGGGCGGCTTTAACGCCCTGCAGGTGGCGGCACGGCGGCCGCCGGCGCTAAAGGCGATCATCACCGTTTATTCGACCGACAACCGCTACACCGACGACATCCATTTCATGGGCGGCTGCCTGCTGAACGACAACCTGTGGTGGGGCAGCATCATGATGGCTTACCAGGCACGCCCGCCTGATCCGCAGGTGGTCGGCGCCGCGTGGCGGGCGCAGTGGCTCGAACGGCTGCATGCCCTGCCGTTCTTCCCCGCGCTATGGCTGCGGCACCAGCGCTTCGACGCCTATTGGCAGCACGGTTCGATCTGCACCGACTGGGCCGCCATCGCCTGTCCCGTGCTCGCCATCGGCGGCTGGGCGGACAGCTACACCAACGCGGTACCGCGCCTGCTCTCAGGCCTCAGCGGCCCATGTCTCGGCATCATCGGACCGTGGGGGCACGTCTACCCGCATGACGGCGCCCCCGGGCCAGCGATCGGCTTCCTGCAGGAGGCATTGCGCTGGTGGGACCACTGGCTCAAGGGACGCGACACCGGGGTGCTGCGCGAGCCGGCACTGCGCGCCTACCTCCAGGACTCCGTGGCTCCTGACGGCACCAGGTCCGACATGCCTGGACGATGGGTGGGAGTGCAGGAGTATCCCTCGCCATCGGTCGCGGCCAGGCGCCTGCACCTTCAGGCCGATGGCAGCCTCACCGCGCACCCGGCGGCTTGCAGGGACTTCACGATCCGCTCGCCGCAGAGCCACGGCAAGGCGGCCGGCGAGTGGATGGCCACCGGCTGCCCTGGCGAACACCCGACCGACCAGCGCCTCGACGACGGCGGCGCGCTGGTCTTCGAGACCGCACCGCTCGAGCGGGAGCTTGCCGTGCTGGGCTGCCCGCAGTTCGACGTGACGGTATCGGCGGACGCGCCGGTCGCCTATCTGGTGGCCACCCTGTCCGATCGCGCGCCGGACGGCCGCGTCACGCGCGTCAGCTACCAGGTGCTGAACCTGACCCATCGCTACAGCGACGAGCATCCCGCGCCGCTGGAGCCCGGACGGTTCTACGACGTGCCAGTCCGGCTGAACGGCTGCGGCCATCTTTTCCCGCACGGGCACCGCATCCGGCTGGCAATCGCGACCTGCTCCTGGCCGATGATCTGGCCGGCCCCCTGCGGGGCAAGCCTGACGATCCGGACCGGGCAGAGCAGCCTTGCCCTGCCGGAGTTGCAGGATGACGGCATCCCTGCCGGTTTTCCGCCCCCCGAGCGTGGCAAGCCGGCGCCTGCCACGCAACTCGACCCCGGCGTGGTCAGGCGCGTCTCGATGCAGGACCACGTTACGGGCGAAAACAGCTACGTGACGGAGGGCGTCGGCGGGCTGTTCGGCGAAGGCGTCATCCGCCTTGACGAGACCGGCACGGTCATGTCCCACAGCCTCAGGCGCGACCTCACCATACGCGACGACAATCCGCTCTCCGCCCGCTACGTCCTGACCCAGCGTCTCGAGATCGGGCGCGACGGCTGGCGCACACACACCGAAACGATCAGCGAGATGCGCAGCGACGCCGCCGCCTTCCACCTATCCTGCCGGTTGCGCGCCTTCGAGGACGGCCACTGCGTGTTCGAGCGGCACTGGAACGAAGAGATCGGCCGAGATCTCGTCTGAGCGGATGCATGTGAATCAGCACCCAAGTGGGACCCCCCCCTCTATATGCGACTTAAGCTTCTGTGATCGTTTGCTGCAATTCGTTCGGGATGGGGTCCCGATCGGCGCCGATCGGGACCCCACACATCAGACACATATGGCTTCATCATCAATGGGTTGGCTGGAGTTTCGACACGGGTCCCACTTGGGTGCTGATTCACAGATGCTGGTTCGACGGTAGGCTTGATCTACACGCGAGGGCTGCGTTACAGCCTCGCAATCATGGTCGACAGGTATCTTATTCTTGGCCCGGACGCTGCTACCTATGTCCAAGCGCAACCTGCCGAGGTCAGGGAGGCAACCCGGAAAATGTTATTTGGCTTCGATGCAATTGTAGTGCTTCCAGACAGTGCGCCTGCAACCTGGAACCTTATTGGGATTAGCACCACCCTGACGCCGGAATTGAGCGAAAGCCGGCTGACCTAGCCGCTTTAGGGTGCCGATGCGGCTCCGCGAGCGGCATGCTGATTGGCCGCCGCAGCAAACATACGCCAGTCGAACGCCTTCGGTTGAGGTGACAGGCCAAGCTGCTGCATCATCGCCAAATCGTCGCGCACCGCGTAGTGGTCGACGATCTTGCCGCCCTTCAATGTGTACCAGTGGATCGCGTCGATCATGTAGTGCTTGTGCGTCGGCGGCACGCCCACAAGCATGCCCCCATTTACAGGGATGTGGCCAATGCCGTCGTGGGTGCCGCTCATCGTCTCCCGCACGATGACGCTGTCGCCGACCGCGACGACGTCGACAATCTTCTGCTGGAAGTCGGGAAAAGTGCCGTAGATATCGGCGAAAATCTTCGCCATCACGGCTTTGCCAACCTTCCTGCCGAAATTACGGGTGTCTGGCGTGTAAAGGCCGAGTGCGGTCTTCCAGTCACCGCGGTTCATTTCATCCAGCTGCGTCTTAATCACCACCTCATTGGCCGACGGCGTGTCCGGATCTGCAGCAAGCGCAGGCAATGCAAACAGTAGAACCCCTACAATCAAAACCGTCCTCATCGCAGCCCCACTTTTTGTCAGATGATCATTGCAGGGTTGGTCGGTCCTTGCCTAGTTTTATGCTATTGCGGGCTGTGAGCCCGGACTATGTTTTGGGACGGTGGCGATTTTCCAGGGCAGCAGCTCATCGGCACGGTTCACCGGGTGGTCTGCGATGCAGCCGATGACGCGATGCAGGTAAGCCTCCGAGGTCCAGGCGCGCCGATGCCTGGCCGACCCAGTCGGGCGCTTCCACCGAAATTCCGTTCGAGGGCAGCCATAAGTTCGACGACGTTGCCCGTTCTCAGCATTAGCTCGTTCTCAACATAAGCTCGTTCTCGGCTGTCACACCTCCACCCTTGACCATAGCATCGATCATCCTCGCACAACTGCTCGGCGGCACGGCCTAAGCCAGACCGCCGAAATGCCGCAGTCGCCCGAAGGTAGTGGGTGCTTCTTGGCAGCAGTCAGTTGTCATCCGCCTCGGGCTTTGATGTAGCAGGGGCGACAGTGATGTTGGCGATCATCGCCGAAGGATAACAGTCGTTGCAAGGACCATCGGCGTTACCTGGCCCACCGAGGAAGTTGATGGCCGCGACGGTGCCGTCCGGCGAGGCGATCAGGCTGGCTCCCGGGGTGATGACCCCCGACGTTACCTTCTGCTTCCCGACATGACCGACAAAGGTAAACTTCAATGCATTGTCGTTCGGCCCGCTATCACTCGTATCCAGCGGCGTACCGGGAGACGAGTAGGTGAAGAACGACCCAGCAGGATGAGCCTTCTTGTCGTTACTTGCTCCCGGCACGATGGCGAAGCTAGAACCTGGTTTGATAGAACCAATGTGAAACACGTCATGAGTAACGCCGAGCTTCTTATTCACGGCTATAGAGAAGGTTGCTTCCGTGATCGACTGCGTGCCCGTATTCGTGAACTCAAAGGCCGGCGCATCAACCTGCGCGCTGGAGCCGGTCGCTAGCGGACGATGTCCGCCTTGATGCTCGCCTGAGTCGCGAAGCTTTTGTGCCTCGTTAGGGTCACGCACAATCCCGGGTATGTCGGCGTAACTACACTCGGTAGAGTAGTAGCATACTGATACGGTGCCTACAGTCTGGCCCTTGGCAACCTGCGTTATTACAACCACGGATAGACCGCATACGCCGGCTAAGTAAGCTGCTTTGATCACCTTTATCTCCCTACCGGTGCCACTACGGCACGAACTAACCTAGAATGCAGTCGTCCTGAGGATCATGACGGAGTTTCGATGACGCCACTCTTCTTATCGAAGCTTTTGGGCAGGCCAACGCCCTGTGTGACGAGGGCCTTGGTGCCTGACACTTGCTCGTATTCTAGATCCTCATGGCTTCGCAGCGAGGGTCTACGAAGCCGAAGCCTCGGCCGACGCAAGGAGGCCTGCTCGACATCAACGACCATAACGGTCAGATCGCGTTGAAAGCCGCAAGGCTCTTTGACACGCTCCTCAACCTTGTCCTGTCCGGCCATTCGCACGATCGGCTCCGCGCTTCTATCTTTCACGTTGTACCTGCCCGGTTAAACGGCCCCAGACGTGGTGCACGGTAGGGGAGGCCATGTGCCGCAGAACGGCCAGCGACCGCTATACCGCATGCGGCATCAGGTTGGCATCTACGCCATGAAACGCGCCTGATCGGATTGCACCCGCCGCTACGTAACTTACCAGCGACCCCCCATGCCCATCCGACGACAGCGCGAAGTTCGCCGCCGTGTAGGCCCCGCTGAAACGCAGCGTAGCATCCACGGTGCTGCCGTTCTGAACAGTCAAGATGTCGTTGGCGAAGCTCATCCCAGTTGAGGCGTCGCCCAGCAGATCGATTTTCCCTCCGGTGCCGAACTCGCGGATCAATCCGTCCATTGCACCGGCGTCCTTCAGCGACAGCGTGCCGGTGCCGGCCAAGAACACCATCCGGACCTGCGCGGCCACGCTGCCATCCAGCAGCAGCGTCGCCCCTTTCGCAATCGCGTCCAAACCTACGCCCGTCTCGGCGCCGATCACCTGCAATGTGCCGCCCTTGGCCGTCAGGGTGCCACCATTAACGAACGCGGCGGCGCTCACCACGCCATAGCCGCTTATCTTTGCGGTAACAGTCAGCACGCGGCGCACCGCGAGCGTGCCATCCTTGAGCAGCACCGTGCTGCCCGACAAAGCAGTTGCATCAACGAAGGAGGCAATACCGCCGGCTGTAATGCTAAGCTGGCCAGAGGCCTCCAGTAGAAACTCCCGGCCCGACAACACCGACCCGGCCCCGCTCACCGACATTGATCCCGCGTACACCAGGATGTCGCCCGCAACCGCCAGCGTGGCGCCCTGGGACACGATGGCGGCCCCCGAGCTGACCCCCTGGTAAGCCCCAAGTTCCAGGTTGCCGGCCACCGACAGCAGCGTGTTCGCGCCGGTCGCGGTGATCGTGCCGCTGCCTTGCAGCGATCCAACTGCCACGTTGTCGTGCAGCCCGAGCGAGGCATAGGCGCCGTCCGCCGCGGTGAACGATCCGTTGCCTGCGCCGCCGATCTCGACTCGCCCATCGAACAGCGCCGCGGTCTGGGCTCCGGTCACAAGAACCTGCGCGCCCGCCCCGTCGCCGGTGCCGTTGCCGATCAGCGTCAGTCCCGCGGCGACCTGGAACCCGGAGCTATTCTCCACCGTCAGCGAACCGACGCCGGAACTGCCTTCGCCCACCGTGAAGGTGCCCGCGTTCAACTGGGCGAAGAAGCTGGACTTGTTCACGAGCAGGGCTGCCGTGCCCATCTGCGAACCGATGGTGATGTCGTTGTCCCCTGAGCCCCCTCCATCGAAGCTGGCTCCGCCAATGAGCTGCAACGTGGAGGCGGATTCAACCACCAGGCCAGCGGTGTAGAAGCCGGCACGATCGAACGTTACCAACCCTGTGACGCTCGTCGGTGTTGTGCCCTCGGTTTCGATTTGGGTGCCGGCGCCGACATAGGCGAGCGCCGCGGTGCCCTGGCTTTGCAGACTGATGCTGCCGACGTCCAGCTGCCCGTTGAAGCTTCCAGCGGTGTACATGACGACATCATCGCTGGTGGACGGTTCCGTGCCGGTCGTGCCATGAATCTCGTCACGCCAGTTGTCACCGTCGCCGATGTCGGTGCCCGGTCCGACCCATTGATATAGCCCCATTTGCTACTCCCGCTTGTGTCATACAATTGTTTTGCTCGGTGCCGGCGTGCCGCCTGTAGACGGGCGCGGGTATCAAGTGTGAGATCCTACCGATCCAGACTGAGGCGGCGGTGACCTGCGTGGCTCGACCTGATAGATCGAGGATGTCAGCGCAACGCCGGCCTGCATATTGCCAGGCAACATCGTTCCCGTCGGCGGCGCCCGCACGGACCAGGTAACGCGCCCGCTCAGCTGGTATTGAGCGCGTGTAGCAGAGCAATCGCCAGGTGGGACGGCGCGAGCAAGTAGGTGAGCACCTGGCCAAGAACGATGGCGGCCAAGCCGCAGAGATAGGCGGGATGCACGCGCCTTTCGTATAACAGGTCGGCGGCCGGGCCGGCGCAGGCGATCAGGTCGACGAGACCGTCCACAACGAACGGCCAGTTCGCACCGAACAGGTATAGCGGCATGGCCCGCTCCAGACCTGGGATTACGACAATGATGGATGCGAACAGCATGAATCGTTTGTGCCATCCGGGCTGTCTTCGTCGCTGCACGCCGGCCGCGACGAAACCGGCGAACAACAGCAGCCCGATCGCCCCTCTGATCAGGAACAGTCCGTGTGGGTAAAACGGCGGAACGGCATCGGCCCACAAACCCATCAGTATGGCCAGGGCGCCCAGGACGACCATGGCGCAGGCGAGCAAGGCGCCGGCCCAGCCGAGCCGGCGGTGAAGGCTGACCAATCCGTTCGTCACGAGCAAGGGCTGCGCCACGAAAATCAGCACCCAGGCGCTGAACGCGGCCGCGTGCAGCCATAGCAGAGGCGGGAAGCCGACGGTCTGCAGGTCGCCCGGGATGGTCTTGGAAAAGCCGAGGACCGCGATAGTGCCGAGGGCGAGTGACATGACGAGGTAGAATGGTTGTCTGGTCCTTGCGCCAGACAGGAGAGACGGCGCCGCTGTGTTCATGGTCCGCGATACCCCTCTTGAACCTTGTTGCGTTAGGCCGGGACCACACGTTGCAGCCTGATCCCGCCGGCTTCGGCGCCGTTCGGCTCGAGCGCCTTGGTGAACTCGAGCGAGGCGCCGTATGCGCAGCCTCAAGGGCCGCACGTGAAATCTTCCGTGTTCTCGCAGAGCTGCGCCAAGGACGGGTGCTCGGCGACTGCGACCGCCGCCAGAAGCTCGACGTCAAAAGCAGGAATGTCGGCGACGCCGCGCTCGCCAGCGAGGCCCGTTCGTAGGCCGCCCACGGGCTTGGCTGTTGCAGCCGGTCCAAGAGGAGGCGCCCTAGCCCGTCGCCATACACTTCGCCATGCCGTCCCACTCATCCGTGGCTGGCGTGCGTTCCGCAGGTCGGACTTCGTTAAGGTTCAAGGTCGTGCTCCCCGGCTTGTTCGGCGGAAGCAAAGTCCAGCGCAGCCGAGCGCAGCAAATGAAAGGTTTTGAAATAGTATTTATGGCTGCAAGTTCAGCGGTTTGCCCAGTGCCACGCGGATGAACGTCTGACGGCCAGCCAGCCCGCCCCTCGTTCTCGGCCGCAGTGCCGTGGCACACCGGGCTCGGACCGTGGTAATCGGGAGCCGTGCGTGAGAGACGGAGCACTGTATGGATGTCTTTGAACGCTCCCAGGGTACCTACCTCTTCGGGCGATACAACCTGGATCCGGTGCGCCGCGCGCTCTTTCTCGACGGCGAACGCGTAAAGCTGGCCGAGCGGTTGTTCGACGTCCTGTTCTATCTGGTCGCAAACCATGGACGGGTGATCGAGCGGGACGAGCTGCTGAAAGCGGTTTGGGCCGGCCGCGTCGTAGAGGACAACAATGTCGGTCAGGCGATTTCAGCCTTGCGCAAGATACTGAGATCGGGCGGCGCCGAAGCCACCGTCGTCACCGTGCCAGGCCGCGGCTTCCGGTTCGCCGAACCGGTGCGGTTCGAACCTTCCGCACCAATCGGCATCCTGCAGGACGCGCAGTGGGGCCAAGAGGCTTCACGTTGGCACAGGGTCGGCCCACTCGTTCTGGCGACGCTGGCCCTCGTGCTGGCCGCAGCCAGCCTGGGTTCCTGGGTCACCAGGGCGCCGCCGCAGGCTCTACTACCGCCTCGGGCGGAAAAGCCTTTCGCACCGCCGGCGCATTCGGTGGCCGTGCTCGCCTTCGACAACATGACCAACGATCCTGCGCAGACGTATCTGTCCGATGGATTGAGCGAACAGCTGATCGATTTGCTTACGCAGATTTCCGCCTTGCAGGTGGCCGCGCGCGTGTCCGCATTTTCGTTCCGCGGCAGCCATGCCGATGTCGGACAGATCGCGCATGCGTTGAATGTCGGTGCGGTACTGGCAGGCAGCGTGCGACACATCGGCAATCGGGTGGTGATCGCTGCGCAACTGACGAACGCGCTCACCGGCTTCAACGTCTGGTCCAAAATCTATGACCGGGAACAAAGCGAGTTCGCGAATGTGCAGTCGGACATCGCGCTGGCGGTGGCGCAGGCGATGCAAGTGGCTTTGCCCAGGGACGAGCGGGCGAAGCTGAACCTTGGCGGCACGGCCAACATGGCCGCCTACGATGCCTATTTGCGCGGCATGAGCCTCCGGCGTGGCGCGCACGCCGCGACGGATTATCAGGCAGCGTTGGCCGAGTTCGACCGCGCGCTGGCGCTCGATCCGCAATTCGGGCTGGGTTACGCCAAACGCGCCATAACACTCGTCGCTGTTATTTCGTCGGGAACCAACACCTCGGCCGAACAGCATCAGATGATGCTGCAGGCGCAGCAGGCTGCGGACCAAGCCGTGGCCCTGGCGCCGAACCTAGGAGCTGCGCATTCAGCCCGCGGCGCGGTGCTGGGCCATCTGCTTCTCGATCGGGCCGGCGCTTTCAGCGAGCAGGTGAAAGCGCAAGACCTCTCTCCAGGCAACGCTTCGATCGAGAGCAACTACGCGTCGGCCGCGCTGGCGCTGGGCCACGTGGACTTGGCGGCGGCGGCGGCGAGGCGCGCGGCAGAGTTGGACCCGCTCGATCCGAACTTCTGGGGGCAGTTGGGCCTAGTGCTCTACGAAGGGCATCGCTATGGCGAAGCGCTGGACGCACTTGATCGCGAACGGGCGGTTGCTGGTACTCTGCCGGTGCGGCATGACGTCCTGCGCGCTCTCGTGCTGCTGATGATGGGGCACCCGGAGGCGGCTCGGACGATTTGCGCGGCTGGGCGGGATTGGCAGGAGATACAGCTGCTTGCCTTGGCCGACCGTAAGCTTGGACGGCAAGCGGACGCGGACGCGGATCTGGCAAGGTTGCGCGCGGCGCTAGGCGATGACGCTGCGTCCAACTTCGCGGAAATCTACGCGCAATGGGGCGAAAAGGCCGAAGCGCTACGCTGGTTCGACACGGCAGTAAGGATGCGCGATCCCGGCCTGCTTCACGCGACCCTGGATCCGCTGCTCGATCCGATACGCGACGAACCGCAATTCAAGGAACTGTTGGCGCGGCTAGATCCTGCCGATGCTCGTTGAGCGTACCGAACAGACTCAATCTAATGTCGGAAGGGCCGCATTCTTGTTGATACCACCTGGCAATGGTAGCCTCTCGGGACGGCGTAGCAGGGCGAGCGCCCAGAGAACGTTGGAACCCGGTTGCTAGTGCTGCTCCAATCGGCCGGCAGCCAAACATTCTCCGGCCGGATGACCGACCCCTAGAAAGCCCAGTCGCACGAGGTGCAGGTCACGGCGAGCTCTGACCTGACCCGCCTGTCGGACGCGCAGCTCGGGGCAATGATCACACACTATCAAGAGGTAATCCGCGTGGAACGGGAAAGCGAGCGACCGATGATTGATGGTTCTGAGACTAGGCTGGAGCCCTGAGCCCTGTTCAACACCGACCAACGACCGTTGGTCGGTGTTGAACACCAGAAACGGGTAATGGTCCGCAAGATCCAGAGCTACAAATTACCGAATGTCTGGTGTATCCAGGGGTTTTGCCCCCTGGACTCCCACAAAGGCAGGCCTTCGATGCCTTTTGATCAATCGTCGTCGGTGTCCTTCGCAGGGGCGATTACGCGCAGGTTCACTCTGCCGCCGGTTCTGACCACAGGGTAGGGCAAATTACCCTTCAGGCCGTTCCACAGGATCCTGTTGAACTCTGCCGTCGGAATGCGATCTTCCTTCGTCCAGTCATAGCCGCGCGTCTGCGACTCCCACCAGGCAGCCTCGTGCGTGGGCTTCGGGTTCGCTGGCCCTTGGGCGAACTGGATGTTCCCGTCCGGCCAAAGCGCGGACAGGTTGATGTCGGTCTCCTTCACGTAGACCGAGGCAGTGGCGGTAAAATTCCAGTAGCCGGTGGCGCCGATGTCGAACACGTCTGTCATCGGCCGCTGATATGCGGTGTTGAGGTTGAGGTGCTCCAGCCCGAGCACGTCCTCGATGGTGCGAACCGCGTTCACCGTTGAGTAGCGGGTTTTCACAACCGCGCGGGTCTTCACATACGGTCCCACCACATAGGCCGTGCTGCGGTGCGCGTCCTCGTGGTCCGGCCCGTCCTGCGCGTCGTCCTCCACGACGATAAACAGCGTGTTGCGCGCGTAATGCGCACTCTGCGCCACCATCTGCAGCGTCATGCCGACGGCCGCGTCGTTGTCGGCCTGCTCGAACTCAGGGTTGCCTGAGCCTGGCAGAAGTTTGTTGGCTGCGCCGAAGCTTCCCATGTGATCGTGCATGTAGCGCAGGAACACCAGCGTTGGCATCGAGTCGTTGGCGTCGAACTGCTGGAACTCGCGGCGGAACTCGGCGAAGCGGTAGAGGTCCGGGTACGTGTTGTCGAAGCCGCGGAAGTAGGGGTCGAAATTGCCCGGCTTTGCCAGCGTCTGGTTGGACGGGAACTGCACCTGCGTCTTGGTCTCGTACGCGCCAAGCGGGTCGCTGAACTCCGGCACCGCGGCAGAACCGCCGTAGCGGCTATTGTCGGAGAAGAAGCCGTAGTCGCGGAACGAGAGGCCTGCCTTCATCGCGGCGTCCCACAGATGGCCGCGCTGGCGCTGGTCGTCGGGGCCGTCCGGCGCTCCGTCGTCGTCGATGCCCGGCAGCACGTTGGCCGATCCGCCCGGCTCGGCGGAGGTTGACGACGCAAACTCCGGATTCTCCTTTTCGCGCGCAGCAAGCGTGCCGTACAGCGTCACGTTGCGGTTCTGTCCTTCGGCGTCGTAGGGCGCGTTGTAACGCGTCACGTCGAAGGCATAATCCATCGGGATGTTCTTCTCGTTCCAGTCCGTCTCGCGGCCCTCGGTGGACCACGGCCAACCGTTGCCGCTAACCTCTGCGGTGCAGAAGAAATTGTCCAGCGTCACGAACTGCGTCGAGATGTTGTGGAAGTTCGGCGTTACGGCGCGGCCGAACACGGTCAGCGACGGATCGGCGTCGGCACCGTTCTTCAGGTCGCCCAGCACCTGGTCGAAGGTGCGGTTCTCCTTGACGATGTAGATGACGTGTTTGATGTGGTTGTGCAGGAAGGTCATCACCTCCTTGTCCTGCATGTTGACGCGCGCGGTGTAGCCGTTGTTCTGCGCCACCTGCTGGGTCAGCACGCCGTAATCGCTTGCCGCGGGCGTGGGCAGCGCCAGCAGGCCCGATTGTTCGAGCAGCTCGTCATATTGGTTGGAGGCGTAGGCCTGGGTCTGCGCCATGCTGTCACCGGCCTGGCTGTTGCCGTCGGCGGCGTAGGGCTTAGGCGGCACCGGCGGGTTGCCGGCGTAAAGATCGTAGGTGGAGCCTGTCGCGTATTTCGGGTTGGCTCCCGGATCGCTCTTGTTGTTGAACACGTAGATCATCGAACCGTCGCGGCTGACTGAAACGGTGGTGGGCCACCATCCCGTCGGCACCAGCGCGGCCGGCCCGTGGCCGTCCAGCGGAATGACCGCCATCGCGTTCTGGCCGCCATTGGTGACGTAGAGCGTGGTCTCGTCGGGAGAGAGGGCGAGGTTGTTTGTGGCGGCACCGGTGTAACGCGGCCTCGATGCAGGCAGCACGCCCGCCGGCGCGATCGCGTCGATTTCGTGAACCAGCGTGCCGGTCGTCGTGTCGATCACGGCGACGCGGTCCTCGTTGTCCTCGCTGACATAGGCCCGGGTCTGCGCCTTGTCGAGAATGATGTTGTTGGGGGCACCAGACAGGCCGATATAGCCCTTGAACGTCGCCGTCGCCTGGCCGTTGGCGATGCTGACATCCACCACTGAAACCTGCCGGTCGCGCAGCGCGGTTGCGAACACGCGATAGGTGCCGCCCGCCTGGCCGGCGATGGCGATGCTGTAGACCGTCTCGCCGCCTGCTTTGCCGTTCTGGCTTTCGGTGTTCCACGGGCGCAGATCGTATTCGGTGGCCAGCGTGCCCGGCGCTGGATTGGTGAACGGGATGAGCGTGTTGGTGGCCGGGTTTATCAGCGAGAAACTGTCGTTCAGCGTGTTGGCCACAGCAGCCACCGACGCGTCGCCGGCAATCGAAATGCCGCCCGCCTGGGGCAACTGGCCCATGCCGATGCCGACGCCGTCATGGCCGAGCTGGATGGTGGCCGACGGCGACCAGCCGGAGACGATGTTAGCGGCGGCATATTGGTAGACCACGTCGTCATTGCCGCCGGAGATGTAGAAGGACTGTCCGTTCGGTGCCCAGGCCAGGCCCACGAACGTGTTCGGCGGACGCAGAACCGCTTTTATCTTCGGCTTGTTGGCGGTGGTGATGTCGTAGATGAAGATGTATTCGCTGGCGCCGTCCACGCTGTCGCCGTTCGAGGGCGAGAGCAGGTTGCCGCTGGTATCGTTCAGCGTGTTGTAGCCGCTCGTCATCACCAGCAACGTGCTGCCGTCAGGGCTCACCGCGGAGGCAATGGCGCCGTCCGGGCGAAAGTCGGTGTAGGGCGCAGCCAGGCCCGGATTAAGCGTGGTGAAGGTGGAACCGGCCGCAAACGTCGGGGTGACGAACTGGCCAGAGGGCACTGGCAGGATACCGGCATTGTCGTTCGGCCCGTCATTGGCATGCGCGGCGAAACTGCCGGCGATCATCGTGCCACACAGCAGTGCGGCGCGGACGCTTCCTGTGAATTTCAATTGTCGTCTCCTGGGCGATGACCGGCCGCGCCTGCGCAATGTGTGCTGGCATCCAACCGACGGCTTGAGCGTGCCACACGTGCTTGTATCGAAGAAAAGTCTTGGGTGCATCGCACTACGTGAAGTTTTCACGTATCAACACGGCTTGTTTACTTAGTTTTCACTCGAGCTTGGCAGTTATGTCAGACTAAAGTCAGACTATGCTTGCTCGTGTCAGCTTCCCGTCAAAATGTGTGGTCCGGGGCGGGCAACGGAACGGCAAACCTGTATACCTTCGACACCAAGATTACCGTGCACGCCAAATGGGTGCGCAGGCTGGTTCGCCATTGCCTCACACGTTCGCGCGCGGCGCTAGCAATACCGGCCAAAGCCGGCGTTCTTGGCCTCGCCTCACGGTCTCCAAGCCGCTAATCGCCTTGGTTGTGCAAGGCGGTAAGCGCGTGACGATGGGAAGCCGCGCCTTCGATTTCGGTGCGGGCGATTCCCTGCTCATCACCACCGACGTGCCGACCATCAGCCAGATCACGGCCGCCAGCAGGGCCTTGTCGTATTATTCGCTGGTCCTCGAACTCGATGCTGCGCTCATTGGCGAGCTCATTGCTGCATTACTGGTTACAGGGCGCCTCTGCCACTACAGATCCATCTGCGGGACGAGCTCCTTCTCAAGCCAGTCGATGAACACTCGAAGCCGCGCCGGCACGATCCGGGTGCGCGGATACAGCAATGAGATTGGTAAGGGTGGCGGCCGATACGCGCGCAGCACCTCGACCATCACCCCTGTCCGCAAATCGTTAACGAAACGGATCATCGGCATCTGAACCAAGCCAAAGCCCTGTTGTGCGAGAATGGCGCAGCTATCCGCACTGGAGGCGCTCACCCGCATCGGCAACGGGTACTCCCGTGTTTGGCCATCGATCGTCAACTCAAGCGGCAGCACCGCGCCGGTTCGCGACGACACGAACCCGACCATCTCGTGCCCGTCCAGCTCGTCGGGTGAGCGCGGTTCTCCTCGCGCCGCGAGGTACTCCCTGCTCGCACAGGTGATCTCCGGCAACGCGCCGAGCCGGCGCATCATGAGGTCGCCCTCAAGGGTCTGTCCGCCTCGTATGACGCAATCGACACCTTCGCCAACAAGGTTCACCAATCGGTCGCCCTCGCTGAGGTGAAATCGCAGCCCGGGATGTCTTGACAGAAAGCCGGGAAGCGCAGGCAGCAGCCAGGTGCGGGCGAACTGCGCGCTGGTGTCGACGCGCAACAAGCCCGTCGCGACGCGGCCTTGCAATGCCGCCTCAACCGCCTCCACCTCGCTCAGCACGGCAACGCAATGGCGGTAGTAGCCTTCGCCCTCGTCGGTCGGGCTAACATGACGCGTGGACCGGCGCAGCAGCGTGGCGCCGAGTGCCGCTTCCAGTGCCTTTATGCTTGCCGTGGCACTCGACCGCGGCAGGCCGAGGTCGGCAGCCGCGGCACGGAAACTTCTCCGTTCCACCACCCGCACGAAGAGACGCATCGCGGAGAGTCGATCCATGCCGATTGTTCGCGTGAATGGAATGGTGATGGCAAGGGCAGCGCTATTGTCCAGGGCTGGCTGAACCGTCAATTCCCATCCTGACCAGAACGGGAGGCATAGAATGAGCCAGCTACAGCAGACCATCGCCCTGATCACCGGCGGAAGCCGCGGCCTCGGCCGAAGCATGGCCGAACATCTCGCGCGCGCCGGCACGGACGTGATCATCACCTGGCACGCGCGCCAGGAGGAGGCGGATGCGGTCGTGCGCACCGTCGAGGCCGTCGGGCGCCGTGCCGTCGCTCTCCACCTCGACATCGGCAAGGTCGGGACTTTCCCCGCATTCGCCGCCCGTCTAGCCGAGACGCTTGACCAGCGATGGGGTCGCAAGACCTTCGACGTTCTTGTCAACAATGCCGGCACCAGCCTGCATAACTCCATCAGCGAGACGACCGAGGACGAGTTTGACGCGGTGATGAATATCCATCTTAAGGGCCCGTATTTCCTGACGCAGCGCCTGCTGGCGCTCCTCTCGGACGGCGCCCGCATCCTGAACATCTCGAGCGGCCTCGCGCGCTTCTCCTTTCCCGGCTCTTCCGCCTACGCCATGATGAAGGGTGGCACTGAGGTCTTCACCCGCTACCTCGCTGCCGAGCTTGCGTCGCGCGGCATCACCGCGAACACGCTGGCACCCGGTGCGATCGAGACGGATTTCAGCGGCGGCATGGTGCGTGACAATCCGGAGGTCAACCGCATGGTCTCGCAGAACACGGCACTCGGCCGTCCGGGCCGCGTCTCCGACATCGGTCCTATCGTCGAGGCCCTCGTCTCGGCAGACAACCGGTGGATCAATGGCCAGCGGATCGAAGCTTCAGGCGGCATGCGCCTTTGAGTGCGAACCAGGGCCCGGGAAGCAGCTGTGGGCCCCAGAGCCTCGGCACCTGCCAAAAAGCTCCTCGCGGCTGTGTCACGCTTGACGTCTGCTTACGTAAAGCGACTGAGGTGCTTGCCGCGTTTGTGTCCGCGTCAACTTGTCAGCTGCCTGCTGGGGCAGGTCAGCCCATTTGACCGTGACGGACGACAGAACCGGACAAGTGCCGTGTTATTTTAGGATGATCTCCACCCGGCGGTTTTGCGGCTCGCGAACGCCATCTGCGGTTTGCACAAGGGGGCTGCTTTCACCGAAGCCTTGGATCGCGATCTCGGAGCGTTGAACACCATCACGGATCAGTTCGGCTTCGACTGCTTTGGCGCGTCGGACTGAGAGTGCCTGGTTGTAGCGCGGCGTTCCGGAGAGATCGGTGTAGCCATTGACCGATATGCGGGTAGTCTGAACGTGGCTGCTCGCAGTGGCTGCCTCAGCCACGATCTGTCGCGCGCGAGCAGTCAGGTCGGCGCGATCCCAATCGAAGAATACGAGATAGGTCCGGCTCGGCAACGTCGCTGGCGCTGCCATTGGCGGCGCTACCGGGCTTTCTGCGGCGGGTGGCGAATGCACACCGAAAGCGTAAGCGACGCCAAATGTCAGCACATGTACGAAGATGTCTTTCTGCAAACCGATACGACCGGTGACGATCTTGCCTGCAGGCACGTTATAGAAGGTGCTGTCCAGGTCGCCGGCGTTATGTATGCCGACCAAGCGGTAATCCGCTGTCAACGCCAGGCCGGGAACCGACGAAATGGGAAAAGCCGCTCCCACGATGCCTTCGTAGGCAAAATTGGCCCCGCTGGTGCCTCCGATACGGTGGATGTCGCCGTTGGATAAGTACTCGGGCGTTGGGTGATGAGTCCAGACTGCGCCTGAGCCGATTCCGATGTAGGGACTGAAAAAGCTGATCGGGATGCCGAGATCGGTCATTTTGAACGCGTAGGCCGCTTCAAGGAAGCTGCCATACGTCTCCTGGTGCCCGGTCTGCTTGCCGGGCACAGGCACGGGCACGAGGTTATTGACGTTGTTGTATTCGTATGCGCCTAGGACATCGAACTGCAGTCCATTGGAGAATGCGTAACCGACCGCGCCCGCTCCAATGAAGCCGACATTGTACCGTTCTTTCGCCGGACCAGGACCGTAAGGACCGTCGACCGGATTAACACCAATATCTTGCAGCAGTGTCGGGCCGCCAGCAACGCCCACGAACGGATGACCCGTCGCAAAGCCATCCATGAAGCCGGGACTGGCCGGTGGTCGTGCCGCCTCCTGCGCAAAGGCGATCCCCGTCGTGCATACGGTTGCCAGGAGTGCTGCTGTCAGACGCGCCAAATAATGCAACCGTATCGTATCTCTGCTGTGCTGCGACATGTGTCTTCTCCGTAAGTTGAGCGAGCTTCTAGACGGTCTCAGGCGGCGGCCGAGTGCAACGCGACCTGCGTGAGATCCGAAACGATGAAGGCTGCGTCGCGAGCGACACCGGAGAAGCGTCCGGAGCCCCAGCTGTGCAACCATGGCAAGCCGAGGAAATACAAACCACGCTGCGGCGTAATACCGCGCTTGTGCCTGGGATAGCCGGACGCGTCGAAGACCGGCAGGTCGACCCAACGGAAGTCGGATCGAAATCCGGTGGCCCAAATTACAGTCGAGATGCCTGAGCTTTCCAGTTCGATGTCGCCCGGCTGATTGTTAGGACGCCAGACAGGAACGTAGCGAGCCTCCCTTGGTGCGGCAATCTGCTGATCTTCGATCCATTTGTCGATCTGGTCCTTTATGACCTCCGCACTCGCATCCGCACGGTCGAGATTCGCTTCAAGGTCGTCGCCAAACAGCAATGTGCCGCCAGTCACGTCGCGCAGCCGGCCGTGGAGTCGCATGCCTTCGAGCGCGAAGCGACGCAGGTCGATGTCATGCCCGCCATCACGCCCGGTAACATAGTGGTTCGACTTTTGCCGCACGCGCTCGCCTTGCGGGTGCTGTTCAACGGGCATGTCGTAATGGCCCATCTCGTTAAGCCACTCGACAACATCACGCCCACGGTACCGTCGCGCGACACGCGGTGCACTGCCAGTGCACAGGTGCACGACCCGCCTTTCAATATGTAAGTCTTCGGCGATCTGGCAGCCAGACTGTCCGGTGCCCACAACGAGCACAGCCCCAGGCGGAAGGGCAGCGGCGTTCTTGTATTCGCTCGAATGCAGTTGCAGGACGGTTTCTGGGAACTGTGATGACAGTGCAGGGATGCGTGGGCGGTGATAGCCGCCGACCGCGCAGATGACGGCGTCTGCGGTCCACTCGCCCTCGCTCGTATTAACTGCGAACACACCGCCCGCATGCCTGACGCGCGCCACAGCCACGCCGGCGTGGACAGGCGCGCTGAACGAGGTCGCGTAATTTTCGAGGTAGGCTATTATGTCGCTGCATGGCATGAAGCCGAACGGCTCGTCGCCCGTGTAAGGAAAGCCTGGAAGCTGGCATTGCCAGTTCGGCGTGACCAGGCAGAAGCTGTCCCAACGCTGCGTTCGCCAGGCATGGGCGACGGTGTGCCGCTCGAAGACAACATGCTCGATACCATGCGCCTTGAGCAGATAGCTTGCCGACAGTCCCGCCTGTCCGCCGCCAATGACGATGGCCGGCACGTGCCTGCGTGGCTGCGGCGTGTTCATGCGTTGTCTCCTCAGTACGGATCGACGGTGACGTGTGGGTCGGCTATCTCGGCAAAGCGGGTGCTGGCTTTTTCAATCTCTGCGAACTGTGTCGCGGCCCGTGAGCAGGGATGACCGTGTAAGAGACGCACACGCTCGCTGGCATCAGCAAGTCCTTGCCTCGCGCGAAGTAGGAACTCGTCTAACCGGTAGCTGCCGCTGGCGAGATGCCGGCGCATGGTGGTGGAGGGGGAGTAGCACGACATCTGCGTTCCGTCCGGCCAGTGCACTACGAACGTAAGCTCAGGCATGCTGGCCCAGACGCATGAAGGCCTCGTCTGCCAGGTTCCAGAACAGGTGCTCATCCTCCTCATCCGTGACGGTCAAGCGACCGGTGTCGTTGCAGATGCCAATTTCTGCTGCTGCAACGCCTACAGTGCCGAAAGCTGCAAGCACCTGGCCGAGATGCGCAGGATCTACGGTCAGCAGGAAGCCATAGCTGGGAAACGCGCTCAGCCACGTCGCTTGCTCGATACCGGGCGGTCGGGGGATGGCATCGAGCGTGATGGCAATACCGATCCTGGACGCCTCGGCCAGCATAAGCGCCGTCCCTACCAACCCAGCCATGCTGATATCCTTGCCGGCATGGCACAGCCCGGTTTCCGCGAGCATAGGCAGCACGTCCAGCGCAGCACGCAGATGTTCACCGGGTCGGCCGGTGCTGGCGTCCCAGTACAATGTTTCCGGCCGGAAGTTACCGCGTAAGTCGATTGCGGCGACGAGCGCATCGCCAGGCGCGGCGTCGAAACTCGTGAGAAGCTTCGTGGCCCTGCCGATAATCGCCACGGCAAGCTGGCCGTTCCTTGCTCGAAGGTTGCTGTGCCCGCCCACGACGGGGATGCCGTAGATCGCAGCCGCATCGCACAGCCCGCGCAGCACGGGCTCTGCCGTTGCATCGCCCTGGCTCCAAACGGCATCAACGACCGCAATCGGCCGGCCGCCCATGGCGTAAACGTCGCTCGCATTGACCATTACGCCGCAATAGCCCGCGAAATACGGGTCAGTGGCAACAAAGTCCTCTAAAAAGCCCTCGATGGCAAAAAGAAGAAAGCCGTCGCCATCAGGGATTGCAGCGCAGTCGTCGCCCATTCGAAACTTGCCGTCATACAAGCGAGGCAGCAACACCTGCAAATCGGCCTTGTGAGCCAGGCCGCGGCCGGCGCGCAACGTCTCCGTCAACGTGCTCACGCGGCGGTTCTCATCGCCGCCGATGTCGCAGGCTCGGGCGAATAATGCTCAAGGTCCGCCTGCATCAGCCAGTGAGGCGTGCCCTGCAACACGCATGGCTCCAGACGCTGCCAATGCAGCGCCTCGAACATGGTCGCGTTCTGCGCCTGCACATGCGCCAGAAAGCGGCTGCATCCGCGCGCTTGCGCAGTGCAAACGGCAAACCGAACGAGTGCCGCCCCTATGCCTGCACGGCGCCGCCAAGCAGCCGACACGGCAAGGCGAGAGCCAAACCACAGCGATGGTTCGGGCTCATGGATGCGCACAGTGCCAACCACTTCTTGGCTGGATACGGCAACGATGGTGATGGCAACGTCGTCGATGGAGTCGGCGTCACACGCGAACAAAGCCTGTTCCGTGCAGAAAACCTCGCGGCGAAGGAGCCGCGCGCCGGCAAACTCACGTCGTTCGGCAACCTTCACCTGAAAGTCGATTTGCCCGTTGCAGGGCGAGAGCGTCATGTCTCGTAACTCGCCAGCGGTGAGCAAGCGCCGCATTTTCCACAGCCGGCCTTGCTGTCTTGCGAACGAAGGCTTGCGTCCTTCAACATGCGTCCGAGCGGGACCAGGATACCCCTCATGAAGTCCGGCGTGGGTGATGGATGGTTCTCCAGGGGCGTGCCGCTGATAGGTACGAACGGCACCACAAACGGGTAGACGCCAAGGGCTGTGAGCTGCGCGCACATGTCGAGTATTGCACGCGGTTCGTCGCCCAGGCCGGCTAGAATGTAGGTGCTCACCTGTCCACGCCCGAACACCGGGACAGCGGCGGCAAAGGCGTGAAGGTAACGCTCGATCGACACTGTCGCCTTGCCCGGCATGATGCGCGCACGAACGTCCGGCGAGACGGCTTCGAGATGCATGCCGAGTGTATCGATCCCGGCCGCGCGCATGCGAGGGAACCAGGCATCGTCTCGCGGCGGCTCGCATTGGCCTTGGATTGGTAGGTCGATAGCCGCCTTTACCGCAAAGGCACTATCGCACAGCACGGACGCACCGCGGTCCACCACGTTTGGTGTGCCTGTCGTCATCACCATGTGGCGCACGCCGTCGAGTAGCACCGCCATGCGGGCTACCTCCGCAAGCTGTTCCGGCGTCTTGCGTGCGATGGTACGGCCGGCCTCCAGCGACTGGCCGATGGCGCAGAACTGGCACGATGTGGCGCGATCGGCGAAACGGATACAAGTTTGTAGCACCGTGGTTGCAAGCACGTCACGACTGTGCAGTTGCGCGATCTTCCAGTAGGGCACGCCGTCGAATGTTTCGTGAGCGTAGAAGCGAGGTGCGCGCGGAAAAGAGATGCGCGCGAGGCTCACGCCGTCTCGGGTCAGCACCGCCCGCCCCTGCGCATCGGGTGGTGCTGCGGAAAACGGGGAGAATGCAGCGTTGCCTGTGAAGACTGGAACCATGACTGTGCGCGCGCCGATGGTGATGGCACGATGGTCGGACGGCCCTGCCCCGCCGCGCCGACCAGGGACCGCATGAGAAACAGAGACGGACGGATTATCGGCCAGACGCAGTCCGAAGGATTGCAGGTCGGTGATCAGGTCGCGCGGGCTGCTGCGCTGGCTCTCGATGTACGGGTCCATCGTCTTCGGTCCTCTGAGGGGCAGGCGCGCGTTCGATGGCGCCGGACGGGCGGTCCTGCAGGTGCAGGCTGAACAGATCGTGTCTGGCATAATGACCAACGCTGTCCATCATGCGTTTGCGTTTAACGATCAGCGACATGTCCAGGTCGGCAACGACCAGGCCTTCGCCTTCGTACAAGGGTTTGGCCAAATGCTTGCCTTCCGGGCTGATGATTGCTGTACAGCAACCGCCACGCAGGCCCTTCTGCATCGCCGGGTCCGGCGCGATCTGGACGATCTGCTCCTCGGTCAGCCAGCCGGTGGCGTTGACCACGAAACAGCCCGATTCGAGCGCGTGATGTCGAAGCGTCACCTCCATCTGCTCGGCGAAGACCGGTCCCACCAGAGAGCCGGGAAACTGGCTGCAATGGATCTCCTCGTGGTCGGCCATCAGCGTGTAGCGGGCGAGCGGGTTATAGTGCTCCCAACACGCCAGCGCGCCCACGCGACCCACCGCGGTATCGACCGCCCGTAGGCCAGCACCGTCACCCTGGCCCCAAATCATGCGCTCGTGAAACGTGGGCGTGATCTTGCGTCGTTTTAGAGCAATTCGGCCATCGGCATCGAAGATCAGTTGCGCGTTGTAGAGAGATCCGTGGTCCCGCTCGTTAATGCCGAGCACCATCACCATCTTATTCTGACGGGCGCAGGCGGACACGGCATCCATCTGGGGCCCGGGCACCGCAGGCGCGTTGCTGTACAGCCGCATGTGCTCGGGTCCGATGGACATCGGCGCATGCAGGAACGAGAAATATGGGTAATAGGGCACGAAGGTCTCTGGAAAGACGATGAGGCGCACGCCGTCGCGTGCGGCTTCGGCCACCGTGTCCAGCACTTTGTCCAGCGTGCCGCAGCCGTCTTCCAACACCGGGCTCAGCTGAGCGGCAGCTACCCGCACATGCTGGACTGCCATCGACTACAGCGTCCAGGTATCAAGGATGAAGGCGTTATCGCGTTTGTGGATCAGCATGATGTCGAGCACATCCTGCGGGGCGATCGGCTTTATGCCTGGGATAAGCGAGCCTTCGCCGTGCCCGTAGAGCGCCTGCAGTGAAAAACGGCAGCAGTAAACCTTGCCGCCCTCCTCCATGAATTTTACGATCTGCTTGTTGAAATTCTGGTTGCCTGCAAACGCTTCATCACCGAGCCGCGGAAACCCGCGATGCACGGCCAAGGTGATGCCAGGCCCGTAGAATAAGATCGATGTCTCAAAACCCTTGCGCTGCAGCCGCGTAGCCTGAAGCAGGTTGACCAGGCCGATCGATCCCTCGAACGCCACGGTATGAAATGCCACAAGGGCTTTCTCACCCGGCTTCGCCTTGACATCCTCGAAAACCTTTTCCTCGTAGTCGACGAGCGCATCGCCAATTTTATGTATCTCGGCGGTCACTACAGGCATTGTGGACGCTCCTAGTTGCTCCCGCACCGTCGAAGCACTAGTCGTGCCAGCAATGATTGCATGTAAGCGATCATTGTGCGATCAAAGTGCTACATCGATGATTGAATTGGCTTTCGCAGGCGAGAGAACACCTCGACGATGATCACGACACGCTGGCGAGTAGCCGAGTCTTCTAATCGGCGGGGTGAAATGCTGCCTGGTTTTCGGGCAGAAGGCCGGATAAGCAGCGTTTCCTGCCCGGCCGGGCTCTAGCTGAATGACGGTAAGGGAGGTAGGATTCATGTCCGACCCCAGCACGCGCTGGGCGCAGGCGCTTCGTCGTAGCGACAAGCCTGCTTACCTCGCGCTTGCCGAGATCATCGCCGAGGATGTGCAATCCGGCCGACTGGCCGCCCATCAGTTCCTGCCGCCGTTACGGAGGTTGGCCGGGGCGCTGAAACTCAATTTCACCACTGTCGCCCGAGGTTATGCGGAGGCGCAGCGCCAGGGCTTTGTCGATGCACGGCCGGGTCGCGGCACGTTCGTGCGCGAGGTGGTGACGTCTGGGCCGGTGCGTCGGCCCATCGCCGCCGCAACGATCGACATGACGATGAACATGCCGCCAGAGCCCGCAGACCGCTTGCTGGAGCAACGGCTGAGAGAAGGCCTGGCCAGTCTGGCGGATGATGACGTGCACGGCCTGCTACGCTACCAGGAGTTCGGCGGTACGCCGCATGACTGCGAGGCAGGGGCTGTCTGGCTGTCGGAGTTCGTGCCGGGCGTTACCGCCGCCCGTATCGTGGTCTGCCCGGGCGTCCAGAGCGCGCTGGCCGGCCTGTTCACTGCCTTGGCCCGGGCTGGGGACAGCATCGCCTGCGAGGCGGTCACCTACCCGGGCATCAGAGGGCTCGCAGCCCAGCTCGGCATCCGCTTGGTGGGCCTGCCTGCCGACGATGAGGGCATCGACCCCGACGCGTTCGCCGTGCTGTGCGCCGCCGATCCGCCGCGCGCGCTTTACTGCAACCCCACGCTGCTCAACCCCACGACGGCGGTGATGTCGATTGCCCGGCGCGAGGCGGTCGTCGAGATTGCCCGCCGCTACAGCGTGCCAATTATCGAGGACGACGCCTATGCGAGCTTGCCGGCAAGGCGCCCGCGCAGCTTGGCTTCGTTGGCGCCCGAACTCACCTTCTACACCACGGGTTTTGCGAAAATCCTGGGTGCCGGGATGCGCATCGGCTACATCGCAACTCCCAGCGCGCGCTACACCGCACGCGTGTCCGCTGCCTTGCGCACCACGGTCATCATGGCTTCGCCGTTCATGACTCGCCTTGCCACGCGCTTCATCGACGACGGCACGTTGCCAATAGCCGTACGCGCGATGCGGCAGGAATGCCGTGACAGGCAGAAGCTGGCGGCCGAGGTGCTGCGGCCCGGCACCGGCGCCCGTTACATGAGCAAGCCGGACGCATTCCACTTGTGGCTGGAGGTGCCATCATCCTGGAGCCGAATAGATTTTGCCGCCCATCTGCGCACTATGGGCGTGGGCGTAGTCCTGTCGGATACGTTCACCGTCGCGGGACAGCCGCCGGACAGGGTGCGTGTCGGGCTCGGTGGGAGCGCCACCCGCGAAGAATGCCGGCACGCGCTGGAGATCATAGCAGACGCACTGAAGGACCGAGCAGCAATCTAGAGGGCTGCCATAGTGCCGCGATGGAGCTGCTCGCTGCCGGCGTCGACAGCGCCGTATCGCGCTTTCACTCGGCCATGAGCCGACGCGCTCGATCCAGCCTTATTTGCGAACCGGCGCGTCACGGCCGCTACAAGCTGCTCGCGTTCCCGGACGCACTCCAGCCATCGTAAGGGGCATGGCCGTACTGGGTGTCCCGCATGGAGCATCGCGGTGTTGCTGGACATTCTGCGCGGTGCCAGCCGGATCGAGGAGCTGATGCTCCAGGCCAAGGCGCTCGGCTAAGACGCCCTGGCGATCACCGTCTGCAATAGCCTGGCCGGGATCACCCGCGCCCATGCCAGGCCGCCGAGGTCGGCACCCGTCTGGTCGTCGGCTGCCGCATCAACCTGACGGACGCCCTTCCCGTCTTCGCCTACCCTATGGACCGCGCCGGTTACCTCCGCCTGTGCCGCCTGCTCACCCTGGGCAAGGGCTGCGGCATCAAAAGCACCTTTGACCTGAGTTGGGAGGACCTGGCGAAGGACCTCTGCTTACCTTGCTGCCCGACCAGCCGGAAGATCCCCTGGAGCAGGAGCTACGCCGCAGTGCGCGCCGCGTTCCCAGGTCGGTGCCACCTCGCCCTGACGCTGCGCCGCCGTCCGGGAGATGCTGCCCGACTGCACGGCCTGGTCGGCATGGCCCAGGCGGCCCGAGTCCCGGCCGTGTTCGTCGGCGACGTGCTCTATCACACGCCGCAACGCCGCATCCCGCAGGACGTCATCACCTGCATCCGCGATGGTTACAGGAGGCGTTCAGCCTGCATGATGCAGGGCTTTGCGAGGCGGCTGTCGATCCTTTCCTCGATCCGATACGCCAGCGCGCGCATTTCTCGGAGCTGAAAGCGAGGCTCGACTTCCCGCCTTGAGGGTCGGCAGGCCGGCGTCTTCGAGGCGCTGGACGCCTCCCCGTTGGCCGCAACCAGCCTCGACCGCGTGAGTGCGGGGCATTTTTGCCTGAATAGAGGTCCGTAAAGGTCACTTCAGAACTTTTCATAACTCCTAATTTGCCTGCCAGCCCCGGCATTCGGATTGTGTGCCTCGCCCGACCCAGCCTGCACGGCAGGACGGCGGGCCGGCCGGCTTGCGAGCCGGCGATCAGGACGCAACGCGATCGAAGGAGAGACCGATGTCCACCGGCATCAAGACCGCCGACCCCATGTTCGCCCGGCTGGCTCTGGCGGGCCTGCTGTCGATCGCCATCGGCGCAAGCCTGGCGCCGAGCGGCGGCGCCGGGCTGCTGAGCGGTTCGGGCAGGCACGATACGCAACTCGCGCCCGCCTTGGCATCCACCCCGATCGCGGGCGGCGGGCGAGCGGTGCAGACCGTCGAACTGCGTGCGGAGACGGCTGCCGGGCTGCGCGACCAGGCCGAAGCAATGCGGGCTCGACTGCTGCAGATTGAAGGGGTGACGGAGGTGAGGCTCGTGGGCCTGAACCAGACGCGGCTGGCGGTGGAGTATGCGCCGCGCCGGCTGGCCCGGTTTGGGCTGACGCCGGCCGACCTGCTTGCGGTGCTGCCGATGGACGAGGCGCAGACCAGGCCGGGCCACCTGGCGCTGCGCTGCGACGTGATGCTGGATTTTCAGGCGGTGGCGGAGTTGCGCGTGAGGGGGCGCCGGCTGGGCGACGTCGCCATGGTCTCACGCGACCGGCTGGAGCCGCCGGTCTCCACGCTAAGCGTGAACGGTCAGCCGGCGGTGGAGGTGGTCGCGACTGTCGGGCACCCAGGATCCTCGTTGTGAACCCGCTCGACTGTGCGCTGCCGGCGCCCCGCCCTCTGATACGGCCCGCGACGCATCGCCGTTGGCTGCCCATCGCCGATGCCTGCTCCTCGCCCGCACTGACCAGGGAGGGGCCGTTACATCAACCCTGTCCGCCGGAGACCACGCTCATGTCCATGTTGCACCGCTTGAAGACCGCCTGCGCGTTCGGCGTAATCCTGGCCGCAGCCAGCACCGCGCCATGCAGCGCCGCGTCGCTGAGGGTGCTGCACCGCTTCACCGACACGGGAAACAGCACCCCCAGCCACTATGGGCTGGGCAACACACCCTATTCCGAGCTGGTGCAGGCATCGGACGGCAGTTTTTACGGCACCACCGTCTACGGGGGCGCCGGGCTCTGCCCCAATAACAGCGAGGGCGGCTATACCGGCTGCGGCACTATCTTCCGCATGACGTCGCAGGGCACCGTCACGGTGCTGTATTCCTTTCCCTACGACACCGCGACCGGGACCGCGCCAAATGGCGCTTTCCCTACCGCCGGGCTGATCCAGGGAGCAGACGGCTACCTCTACGGCGTGGCGCAGACTGGCGGGCTGTACGGCTACGGCTGCAACGGCCCGCTGGGCTGCGGCACGATGTTCCGCATCTCCACCGTCGGCGCGTTCAAGCTGCTGCACCAGTTCTGCAGCGGGGATGGCTGCCCGAATGCGACCGAAGGCGGGCGGCCGATGGCCCATTTGGTGCAAAAGCCCAGTGGGGCGTTGTGCGATACAACGGCCGAGGGCGGCTACGACAACTATGGCACGGTGTTCTGCGCCACGACCAGCGGCGGCGTGAACACACTCTACGACTTCGAGTATCAGAACGGCACGGACGGCGATGACCCCGTCGCTGCTTTGCTCGTAGGGCCGGACGGCGAAACACTTTATGGCACAACGGCAAGTGGCGGTGCGAACGGCGGTGGAACCGTCTTCGCACTGAAGAACCGGGCGATGACGATCCTGTATGCCTTCAGTAACTCAGGAACCTGCAATACGCCGCAGGGTGCGCTGATCTTCGGCGCTGACGGCAAACTCTACGGAACCACTTCGGCGGGCGTCGGAAGCGGTTGCATCTTTTCGATGGGCACGGATGGGACCGGCTTCGACGTCAAATATGATTTCCCTATCACTTCCAACGCGCCGGGTGATCCGGTAGCGGGGCTGGTTCTGGCTCGTGATGGGATGATGTATGGCACCACGCTGTTTGGGTCTATCGAGCAGACATACGGCCTGGACTCGGGCGTTGCGTATCGCTTCGATCCGGCCAAAGGCACCTTCAAGGCCTTGGCTGATTTTAACGGCACGGTCGGCGCCGAGTCGCATGCGGCCCTGATCGAGGGCAAGGACAACTACCTCTATGGCACCGCCTCGCTCTACGGCGGCAGCAATGCGCGGGGTACCGATGCAGGGTCAGTCGTGCGCCTGTCGCTTGCTTTGAAGGAATAGAAGCGTTCACCGTTCCCCCCAATGCAACGCTAGTCACGATCGTTAGCCGAGGTATTGCGTCCCAAAGGGGTCGAAAGCGGCCGACGAGGCAAGAGGGCCAACAGTCCGCTTCTCTGCGCTGAGGCCTTCATGTGATGGTGCGGCTGCCTACGGCCGATGCGCGCCCGCCCGATCACCCGCGCTACCGTCGTATGCGTGCAAGCGCACCCACGCCCGGCGTCGGAACACCCGATGCCGTCAGCTCACGCGCTAGGCCAATCAGCGTTGCGACGCCATCCTGCCGCAGCCGCTCAATTTCGATGCGAACCCCGATGCGCAGTCCGATCGGCCTCGTCCGCTCGGGCCGCGGTCGCAGCAGCCGCACACGGCGGCGCTGACGGCCGATACCCTCGTATGGGCACGACGCGTGATGTCTGAATCAGCACCCAAGTGGGACCCCCCTCTATATGCGACTTAAGCTCCTGTGATCGTTTGCTGACATTCGTTGGGGGTGGGGGCCCGATCGGCGCCGATCGGGCCCCCACCCATCCGGCACATAAGATTGCATCAACGATGGGTTAGCTGGAGAGTCGACAGGGGTCCCACTTGAGTGCTGATTTACACACCGAGTGATCCGGCGACAAACCGCTTAGCGGTGCTACCGCAGCGAAGGCATTACCGCCTCAATCCATAGAACAGGCCGTGCCGACCGGTCAGCAGGTAGCCCTCCAGCCAGCCCTGGATGGTGTGCTCGCTCAGCAACTCCATAACCCGACCGCCCTGGCCGAGGTGCGTGTCCCACGGGAGGGTGCGCGCATTCCAACTGCGCGGCGACACGTCCAGAACAGCCTGCAGATGATTGCTCGTCGTCTCGTCCGCACCCAGCACGCGAAAGTTCCGGCTCGCCGCGTTGTCGCGCAGAACGTCGCGCAGGAAGCCGCCCATCACCGTCGTCGCCGAGGCGAAGGCGGCGCCGGGACGCGGAACGTCAATGGCATGGTCCTCGAACGACGGCAGGCGGAGCGGCCGGTAGGCGCCGCCATTGGTGTGCGGGTTTGCGCTCATCCGAGCGTCGCCCGCCGGCGCGATCGCAAGAATGTCCGCCGTCACCTGGCCTTCGGGGCCGAACAGCTCCTCCGGACCATAGCTGCGCAGCCATCGCTCCAGCAATGCCAGGTGATCCGGGCGAGGCTCACCGCGCGCTCGGCTGCAGCATGGCTATGCGCTGTGTCCTCGATCCGTATGGAGGATATGTCTAATCCGGCGGCGTCCGCCGCAGCATTGATCTTGCCCCGCGGTCCCACCAGGATCGGCGTGATCAGGCCTTGTTGCTGCGCTTTCACGGCTGCCGCAATCGCAGCAGCGTCGCATGGATGGGCGATGGCCGTTGTGATCGCCGGCAGGCCGTTGCACCGGATCAGCAGAGCTTGCCGCCAGCCGTGAGTCGTAACAGGAGGAGACGTCGTGTCCATTTTACCTGCTGTCCAGCAGTCTTGCTGAGAGAGGATGGTGATTGTCAGTTAGAGCCCGCCCGCAACCAGATACAATTCAGCCCGTCGATATAACCATGTGTTTTCTCCGAGCGATGCCCGCGCCGCCGGTCGCGTCAGCGAAGGAGGTTCGACCGTGCGAGTTCGACGACCTCGTCGCCACGCCCGCTCATCACCGCCTTGAGCATGTAGAGGGTGAAGCCCTTTGCCATCTCGACCGTCACCTTGGGTGGCATTGCCAGTTCCATCCGGTTGACCGCCGCATCGATCAGCACCGGACCTGGATGCGCCAGCGCCTCCGCCAGCTTGGCCTCCACACCTGCCGGATCGTCGATGCGCACGCCGTGGATGCCGGCCGCGTTCGCCATCGCTGCGAAGTCGGGATTGTCGAGCGTCGTTCCGGTATCGACGAAGCCGGAGGATTTCTGCTCCAGCTCGATGAAGCCGAGCGTGCGGTTGTTGAACACCACCACCTTGATCGGCAGGCCTAGCTGCTTGGCCGACAGCAGGTCGCCCATCAGCATGGTGAACCCGCCATCGCCGGAAAGCGATATGACCTGACGTCCAGGAAAAGCCGCCTGCACGCCAAGCGCCTGCGGCATCGCGTTCGCCATCGAACCGTGCCAAAACGACCCGAGCAACCGGCGCTTGCCGTTCATCCGCAGGTAGCGCGCGGCCCACACGGTCGGCAGGCCCACGTCGCAGGTGAAGACCGCGTCGTCGGAGGCGAGCTCGCTGACGACACGGGCAATATGTTGCGGGTGCAGACGACCGCCGGGCTTGCCGCTCGCCAGTTCGTCGAGTCCGCGGCGCGCATCGTGGTAGTGGGCGACGCAGTCTTTGAGGTGCTTGTCGTTCCGCCCCGACCTCAGTTGCGGCAGCAACGCCTGCAGCGTCGCGCGCACGTCGCCGGTCAGGCCACGCTCGATGGGCGTGCGCCGCCCGATCGCCTCGGGGCGGATGTCGACCTGCGCGATCCGCGCGCCCTTCGGATAGAATTGCGTGTAGGGAAAATCGGTGCCGAGCATCAGCAGCCCGTCGCAACTGCCCATGGCGTAGTAGCCGGAGGAGAAGCCGATCAACCCGGTGATGCCGACGTCGTAGGGGTTGTCCCACTCGACATGCTCCTTGCCGCGCATGGCATGCACGATTGGCGCCTGCAGAGCCTCAGCTAGTTGCAGCAACTCGTCATGCGCTCCCTCGCAACCCCGGCCGCAGAGCAGGGTCACGCGCTCGCAGCCGTTCAGCATGTCGGCCAGTCCGGCGATCGCCTCGGAAGGTGGGGTAGTGATCGGCGCCGGCAGGAGCAGCGCCGCGGTGGACGGGGTTGGTGCGTCGGACGCCGGACGGAGTGCGACGTCGCCGGGGATGACGATGACGCAGACGCAGCTCTCGGCCACGGCGCGGCGGATCGCGATTTCCAGCACGCGCGGCATCTGGGCAGGGCTCGACACCAGCTCGCAGTAGCTGCTGCACTCCAGGAACAGCTGCTCGGGATGAGTCTCCTGGAAGTAGCCGGAACCGATCTCGGGAGACGGGATATGCGCAGCGATGGCCACTACGGGCAGGCGCGAACGGTGGCAGTCGAACAGGCCGTTGATCAGATGCAGGTTGCCGGGCCCGCAGCTTCCGGCGCAGACGGCAAGCTTGCCAGTGACGTGCGCATCCGCACCCGCGGCGAAGGCAGCGACCTCCTCGTGCCTGGTGTGCAGCCACTGGATGCCGCCATGGCGGCGCAGCGCATCGGTGAAGCCGTTGAGGCTATCGCCGACGATGCCGTAAATTCTTTCGACCCTGGCTGCTGCCAGCACCTCGACCATCTGATCCGCTACGGTCTTCGCCATGTCATTCAACCTCTTCAATTTGGGTGTGGTCGGTGTGGAAGGCAGCGAAACCGGAGGCCGGGTCGCGTTCGATGTGCAACCAGTCGGCAAGGACCGACATGTCAGCCCAGGCCAGCGGCCTGATCAGCCTGACGAGCCGCCAGGATGACGTCGCCAAGCCTGGTCCGGGCCAAGCCGGTCAGGACGTGCACACGCCATGGCTGGCTCTTGCTGCCGCTTGGTGTGCGCGCGGCGGCGGTCAGGATCCGCTCGACGATCGGCCGGGGCACGGGGCGGTCGAGATAGCCACGGACCGAAGACCGGCGTTCAAAGGCGTCGAGGGCGCCGCCGGCGGCGGTCGCACTACCCGCCGTAAACCGGCATCAGACCCGATATCAGACAAGATGCAGCTCACGCGCCGAGGCCATGAGGCCGTCCCGGAAATCAGGGTGGGCAAGCCCAACCAGGGCTGCCACGCGTTCCGTCGAGGACAGGCCCTTCAGGTTGGCCCGGCCGTATTCCGTGACGACCCAGTTCGTGTCGATGCGAGGCGTCGTCACCGGACCCGTGAGCCTGGCGACGATCCGGGACACCTTGCCGCGCCCCGCCGTCGCGCTGGCGGCGATGATCGACTTGCCACGCTTGGAAGCGTAGGCACCGCGGACAAAGTCGAGCTGGCCGCCGGAGGCGCTGTACTGGTGGCCCAGCATGTGTTCGGAGTTGCAGGCTCCCGTGAGATCGATCTCGATCGTGCCGTTGATCGAGATCACGTCGTCATTGCGAGCGATCACGGTTGGATCGTTGACGTAATCGACAGGCCAGCTTTCAACCGACGGATTGTTGTCGAGGAAGTCGTACATCGACTTCTGACCCATGGCGAAGGTGTAGACGGTCTTGCCTAAATTCTGCGACTTGCGACGGTTGTTGACGTTGCCGGCGAGCGTCAGGTCAACGAGGCCGGGACAGAGCGCCTCGGTGTGCACGCCGAGATCGTTGCGGTCCTTCAGCGCGGCACAGACCAGGTTGGGCAGCGCTCCCACGCCCATCTGCAGGCAGGCGCCATCCGGCACCATCTCGGCGATCAGCTTGCTGATGGTTTCATCTTCCGCGCCGCCGTTGCGCACCGGAAGTTCGAGCAGCGGGACATCGTTCTCGACGATCGCCGACAGCTCGGACACGTGGATCTGCGCCCCGGACCCGACCACACGGGGCATGTGCCGGTTGACCTCGACGATCAGCCTCTTGGCCGACCGGGCGACCTTGGACGAGTAGTCGTTGCCGACGCCAAAGGACAGATAGCCGTGCTGGTCCATCGGCGACATGGTGCAGACGAAGCTTTCGATGCCGATGTCGTCGATCAGGAGCCGTGGTGCCTGGTGGAAGTTGTTGGGAACGTAGCGCAGCACCTTCCGCTCGTTCTCGACGCTCTGCTTGATCAGAGCCCGGTCGTGTGCGGTCACGAACATGCAGTAGGGTTCGATACGGTCCGCAAGGTCGAAATCGAGCACGGTTTTGCCGGCTGCTGCTGTCGCTTCGAAGTAATACAGCCTCAGCGCCTCGACCCGTCCTGCCCTTGCCCTGTCGGCCAGGGCTTGCAGGAGCGCCGGCGGCTGCGCCATGGCCATTCCCATGGCCATCTTGCTGTTGGACGGAATGGCCGCCACTGCCTCGCTCGCGGTGGTGAGCTTGCTTTTGTAGATGTCGAAGAAGTTCATGTCGGGATACTCCACTTCGTCCTGATCAGTATCCGGCGGCTTCTTCAGGCGAGTGCCCGCGGCGATGGACGAGCATGGTGCGCTCGAAAGTCATCACCTCGCGGCCCTCCTGGTTGATCCCACGCGTGGACACGATGACGATGCCCTGGGTCGGCCGGCTCTTGCTCTCGCGCTTGCTGAGCACCGTGCTCTCCGCATAGAGAGTATCGCCCGCGAACACCGGGTGCGTCGCCTTCACCTTGTCCCAACCCAAATTGGCCACGACCTTGGCGCTGACGGTGCGAACAGACATGCCGGTGAGAAGTGCCAAGGTGAAGGTGCTGTCCACCAGCATCTTCTTCCATTCGGTCTTGGCGGCGTAGGCGGCGTCGAAATGGACCTGCTGCACGTTCAATGTCAGTAACGTGAAATAGGTGTTATCAACATCCAGCACCGTGCGACCAGGACGGTGCTCGAACACGTCGCCCTCCACGAAGTCTTCCCAGTAGAGACCGGACGTTTCACGATAGCGGTGATCACCAACTGATTTGTAAGCAGGTAGCAGGCCGTCCATTTTCATACCTTTCGCTATTATCTATAAAAAGTCGAACCGTAATTTGATCACTGCCCCACTGCGGCCAGAACCCGGCGCGCCTTGCGCGCGACGGCCTCGTCGATCATTTGACCGTCGACGACGCCCACGCCCTTTGTGTTCGCGGCGAGCACAGCCTTGGCGTGCTCGACCGCCTTGTCGGTTGGCGTCAGCGCCTTGTTGATGGGACCCACCTGGCCAGGGTGGATTGCCGCTTTGGCCGGAAAACCGAAGGCCACGACATCTGTCGCCTCCCGGGTCAGGCCGTCGATGTCGTGCACGTCGAAGAACGGTGTATCGATCGGAGTCACGCCAGCCAGGGCGCAAGCGAGCACCAGCCGGCTGCGCTCCGCCACAAGCGGCGGCCAAGCCGCGGCGACTCCAAGGTCGGCTGCCATGTCGGCAGCCCCCAGCATCAGCCCGAACAACCGAGGTGTTGCCGCCGCGGTCGCCTCGACGGCAGCCAAACCGCGGGCGCTTTCGATCAAGCCAACCAGGCGGGTTTCAAGTTTCCGCACCGTCAACAGTCGATCAAGGATGTGCAGGTGGCCTGGGCTGTCCGCCTTCGGCAGCACCAGGAAGTCTGGCGCAGCGTCGGACCCCAACAACGCATCGAGGTCGGCAATACCCGCTTGGGTATCAAGCCCATTGATGCGAAGAGCTCGTTGGATCGGCTTTGCTGCACGCTCGGACAAATAGTTGAGGGCGGTGGCCCGGGCCGATGCTTTGTCGTTTGGCGCGACCGCATCTTCGAGGTCGATGATCAGTACGTCGGCGCCAACTTCTGCAGCCTTGGCAAAACGGTCGGGTCGACTTCCCGGCGTGAACAACCAACTCCGTGTTGGCTTCATGGTGTCAGCCATGGTCAGTCTCCACTCTGTTTCTGACGCCTCCCAGACGTGTTGCCGGCCGGTAAGTTTTGCCAATTCTTCGTGTATGCATCTGTGATATGTTTTATGAATGGCGCATGGAGCTGCGTCACATCCGCTACTTTCTGGCGATCGCCAGAGAGGGGAACTTCACCAGGGCTGCCGCTGGCCTTGGGATTGGCCAGCCACCCCTCAGCTTGCAGATCAAGGATCTTGAGCAGGAGGTCGGTGCGTTGCTGTTCCGCCGCGTGGCGCACGGTGCCGAACTGACCCCGGCGGGCCAGGCATTTCTCGCCGTGGTCGGTGGCATGCCGGACTTGGCCGAGCGTGGCGTCAGGCATGCCCAGCGGGCGGCCCGGGGAGAGATCGGCGTCCTGCGCGTCGGCTTCACAGCCTCATCCGCGTTCAACGCTGTCGTGCCCGGCACCTTGCGGGTATTTCGTCGCGCCTATCCAGGCGTCGAGTTGACGTTGGAGGAGGCCAACACGACGCGACTTACCGCAGGTCTTGATGATGGCACTTTGGACGTCGCCTTCCTACGGCCGGAAGGTGCCTCTAGCAGAGACCTCAAACTCCGGCTTATCTCTGAAGAGCCTATGCTGCTCGCGATGCCGGCGGGCCATGCCGTGGTCGCTGGGGACGAGGGTGAGATAGATCTTGCGAAGTTGGCAAAAGACCCGTTCATTCTGTTTCCGCGGTCAATCGGGCCAACTCTCTATGACACGATCATAGATGCATGCCGCATATCGGGATTTGAGCCGCATGTTGACCAGTTCGCGCCGCAAGTTTCCTCGATCGTCAATCTTGTAGCGGCGGAGCTCGGAGTATCCATAGTGCCAGCATCGATGAGTCAGCTTCATGTCGCCGGCGTGGTCTTTCGTGAGATCAAGGGCCAAGCGCCGACAGCTCGGCTGGCACTCGCCTATCGGACAGGCAATACCTCGCACCTTGTACGAAACTTCATGGCAGTGGCTCTTAGCGCCTGAGAGGTTTTCACCATACCAGGCTTCAGGGTCCGAAAACCAGGTGACTGGTTAACGTGTGGACACGCCACTGCGATTACGCGAAAACTAGGCTTTGTTTTGTCGAGCATGTCTATCGTGGTTGAACATCAACCTGAGGCGATCATGCTCTGAAGTGGCTGACCCGTCACCCGCCCGAGAGCAGTTTGAACTGCACCCACACCAGCATGATGCGGTCTTGAGGCCCAAGCTCGGTTGGGGGATCGGGGATTGCTGCGCGAGTGACTGCCGCCAGGGCGGCATCGTCGAATGCGCCGAAACGGCTGCTGTGCGCGATCGTCGCAGCCTTGACCGAACCTCGGTCGTAGGTGAACCGAACCTGCGCGCTGCCCTGCCGGTCAAGCAGGCGCGCCGACGCCGGATAGATTGCTGCATCCTGCACCGCCTGCCGTATGCGCGCTTCCCAACCAGCCATGGCCCGCAACCCGTCGTGCGACAACGCCGGAGGCGGGGGCTGGGCGGGCACACTCACCGGGTAAGGAGGCGAGGCGGCGGGCGTAGAGGGCGGTGACAGGGCCTGGTTGGCATCGTCTCGGTCCGGCGCGGGTGTCGCGCGCCGGAACTTACGGTGCGACAAGCGCATCGAACCCGTCTCGCCCGGCGGCAGCATCAAGGGCGGCAACGGCGCAAGCGTTGCCGTGACCCGGAGGATCGAGGACGGCGAGGTGCTGGATGCCAGGATTTGCGGCGCCGAAGCAAATGGCTGCGGTGCAGCAGGAACGAGGATGATAGGTATGCCCATCTGCGCCGAGGGCTGTGGTGCCCGCCCGGCCTGGAACAGGGCGCTCAATACCGAAATGGCAGCGATGTGGAGGGCAGCAACGCCCAGCATGACCGGCAGTCGCAGACCGGGCCGGTCCACCGGTTTCAGGCCCGCGTTTTCGCGGGAGACAGTAAGGATGGTTACCTGGGCATCCATGAACGCTAGATGCCCGTATCGCGGGCTGGAAACACCTGTCAGTCGGCCGTCAGACAGAAAAGTCTTCAGACTGTCACACTTGCAGCGGCGTCAGAGGCTGGCGCTCGCGGTGCAGGCTTACGCCCTATACTGGGCGGGCATGTCCGTCGTATCAGCAGGCCGCTCCATGAACCCCGCAACGCCGTGAGAATACTGCTTGTCGAGGACCACCTCTCTCTGGCCGAGATGACCGCGGCGTTCCTGCGCGAACGGGGGTTTGCCGTGGACGCGGTAGGCAGCGGCACAGAGGCACTCGCCGCACTCGGCCTAACGTCCTACGACGCGATCGTCCTCGACCTTGGCCTGCCAGATATGGACGGCATGGATGTGCTTCGGGCATTGCGCGCACGCGACGCGCGTGCCGGGTCGATGCTGCCCGCCCTCGTTCTCACCGCTCGGGACGGCGTCAACCATCGTGTTACCGGGCTGAACGAGGGCGCCGACGACTACATATTGAAGCCCTTCGACCTTGCCGAGTTCGAGGCGCGCCTGCGTGCCGTGCTTCGGCGGCCCGGCGCACGCGACACGGTCCTGCTCCAGTTCGGCGACCTGCGTTTCGACACCGGCAGCAGGACCGTCCACGTGCGTGACCAGCCCTTGGATCTAACACGGCGAGAGGCGGCGCTGCTGGAAGAACTGGTGAGAAAGGCAGCACAGATCGTGGTGCGGGACCTGCTCGTCGAACGGCTGTACGGGCTGGACGAGGACGTGTCCGCAAACGCCCTGGAGGCGACGATCTCGCGTGTCCGCCGCAAGCTGGCGTCGCACAAGGCCGACGTCAGGATCGAGACGTTGCGCGGCATCGGCTATCGCCTGGCTCTCGGCACCGATTCTGTCGAGTGATCAGGCTGCACACCCTGCGCGGCCGGCTGGCCGCAGCCATGCTGCTGATCCTGGTGTTGGCCTTGGGCGTATCGTCGTTGCTCGACAGGCTGCAGGCAGGGCGCCCGGTGCCCGCCGAAGAGGAACCATATCAGGACGCCCTGGTGCTGGCGGGCTTCTGCCTGCCGGCACTCGTCCTGATCTGGCTGGTCAGCTCCTGGAGCCTGCGCCCGCTTGCCCGTGTGTCGGAGGAGGCCAGAAAGGTCGGACCTGCGAACCCGGCTGCGAGACTGTCGACAGCGCAGTTGCCCGCCGAGATCATGCCTCTTGTCGAGGCGGTCAACGGTGCGCTGGACCGCATGGCCTCGGCGTTCGAAGCCGAGCGCCGGTTTACTGAAAACGCCGCGCATGAACTGCGCACGCCGCTGGCCGTGCTGGGCCTGCGCTTGCAGCGAAGCAGGCAATCCGGGGTTGGAGCCGGCGCGCTGGATTGGGCAGCGATCGAGGGCGATCTTTCGCAGGTCAACCGCCTGGTGGCCCAGATGCTGAACCTGGCGCGCAAAGAGAATGACGGGCGTGCACGGGAACTCGCATCCAGGCCCATCGTGAACCTGTCCCGTGTTGCGCGTGAAGCCTGTGCCGCCATCCTGCCGGCCGTTGAAGCCCAGGGCCGTACGCTGGCCGTCTCGATCCCGGACACGATGACCGCGCGCGGGGAGGCGGACGACCTGCACGACGCGTTGCGCAACCTGCTCGACAACGCAATCATCCACGGCAGCGGCTGTATCGGCCTACACGCCCGGGTGAACGCATCGCGAAATCAGATCGAACTACGCGTGACCGATCAAGGTCCGGGCTTCGACGCCGCAAGGACGGAAACGGCATTCGAGCGTTTCCACAAGGGCAGCGCATCGCAGGGCACGGGGCTGGGACTCGCGATCGCGCGAGAAGTGGCGCGCAATCACGGCGGCGACGTCGTCGCTTTCCCCGGGCCGCCTGGCCGGATCGAGCTGCATGTTCCTGCCGTGATGTAGAACGGCCTAGTGGTCACGGCGTCTTCTCGATCAAGGACGGCCGATGCTGTGGTATCGGAAGCCTGCGGCCTCCATGGCGGCACGCTCGTACATGTTGCGCAGGTCGACGATCAGGTCGCCGCGCATCGCCTCGCGCAGCCGTTCCGGCGCGATGGCACGGAACTCGTTCCACTCCGTCACCACCACGAGCAGGTCGGCGCCTGAAGCGGCATCCAGCGCGTCCCTGCAGTAGCTGACCGTTCCGGGCAGCATCGGCCGCGCCTGGTCCATGCCGGCGGGGTCGAAGGCGCGAACCAGCGCACCGTCCTCCGCCAGCCGCCCGACGATGGGCACGGAGGGCGCGTCGCGCATGTCGTCGGTCTCCGGCTTGAACGTCAGGCCGAAGATGGCGACCGTCTTGCCGCGCACCGAGCCGCCAGCGGCCGCGATCACGCGAGCCGCCATGCCTGCCTTGCGTGCCTCGTTGACGGCAACCACAGCTTCTATCAGCCGAGACGGCGTGCCGTGGTCCTGGGCGATGCGCACCATCGCCAGCGTGTCCTTGGGAAAGCAGCTGCCGCCGAAGCCGGGGCCGGGATGGAGGAATTTGCGCCCGATGCGCCCGTCCAGTCCGATGCCACGGGCGACGTCGTGCACGTCTGCGCCTGCCCGCTCGCAGATATCGGCCATTTCGTTGATGAACGTCACCTTCATCGCCAAAAACGAGTTCGCTGCGTATTTCACCAGCTCGGCAGTCTCCAGGTTGGTAAACAAGATCGGCGCCTCGATCAGGTAGAGCGGCCGATAGAGCTGGCGAAGCACCTCCCGCGCACGGTCGGTCTCGACCCCGATCACCACCCGGTCTGGCCGCATGAAATCGGGGATGGCGCTGCCCTCGCGCAAGAACTCAGGGTTGGAGGCGACGTCGATCTCCAGCTCCGGCCGCACGGTCGCAAGAATCTCCTTTATGCGTCGCCCCGTGCCCACCGGCACGGTTGACTTCGTTACTATGACAGTTGTGCCCATCAGCACGCGCGCAACCTGCTCGACGGCGGCGAACACGTATGACAGGTCCGCATGTCCGTCTCCGCGCCGAGTGGGCGTGCCGACTGCGATGAACACCGCATCCACGCCGGCGACTGCCGCTGCGATGTCGTTGCCGAAGGTAAGGCGGCCTGCGCGCACGTTGTCGGCCACCAGCGGTTGAAGGCCGGGCTCGTAGATCGGGATGCCGCCATCCTGCAGGCTGGCGAGCTTGGCCGCATCAACCTCGACGACCGCCACCTCGTTGCCCAGTTCCGCAAAGCAGGCGCCAGAGACCAGCCCCACATAGCCGCCGCCGATCATCGCAATACGCAAGATTTTATTCTCCGGCCGGTATACCGTAACGAGCTATACAGCCAAGAGCGCGACGATAACAGCGCCGATGTGTCTTGATCCGTGCTGCAACAGCAAAAAGTCTCGATGGGCTTGCATCAGTTCGGCAATGTCATCGGGAAGTCGGACGTCGGACTATGAAGCGACTGTTTGTTCCGAACTGCACTGCTTTGGCTTGAGACGTCCTGACCGTCAATGCTGCACTACCGACCAGACGATACCGCAGTTACAGCCGGCTTAGCACCACCGAACCGTCTCCAGCTGTCACGCGATACAGCGACACCTGCAGTCCTGGTCGCCCACCATTGCGCCGGCGGCTGGGCCTGTCATCACCAAAATAAAGGGCTACGTTATTACGAAACGTAGTAGGCACGCCGCTTGACGAAATTGCTGGGATTGTCGGCTCCAGAACGATACTGCTTCATGTCGGCTGCGGTCAGCACCACGCCGACGACTTGGGCACCCGTTATCCTGATCCGCTGCAGCGCGTACTGAATCGAAGCCATCGAGGTGCGATTCCAACGGGCGACCAGCACGTTCGCGTCCGCCGCGGCGACCAGATGCAGAGCATCGTCGACTACGCCGATTGGCGGCGTGTCGATGATTACGGCTTCATACTCGGCTGTCGCAGCCAACAGATCCTGCACGTTGCCAGCTGAAAATACGGTTTCGGGGTTTTGCTTGTCTTCTGCCACGCTGGGAAGAATATCCAGGCCAGAAACGATGTCTGGAATTATGCATTCCGCAAGCGGCTGACCCTTGAGAACGCCTTGCAATCCGTTCGTCGACACCCTGGCGTTCCTAAGCCGGCGCAGGTCGGTATCGATCAGAAGAACGCGCCCGTTTCCGCAGGGCGGAACCTGGCTTCGCGCATACAGGGTGGCAAGCAGCGTCTTGCCCTCGCCTGGTAGCGCCGAGACGAACACCGTCACGCGCGGACGACTTCCTGAGCGGAAGCCGATCGAGTTTCTCAACGTTTGTAGCGAGGCGGCTAGATGGCTGCCTGGGTGCGGAACCGTATGGCGAAGCTCGCTTGCCGACAGCTTCGGTATGACCGCCAGCCCCATCAATCCACAAGACGCGACAATTGTGTCCATCGCCGTCGCCTTGCCGGCACCCCTGATGTCAAACGCAAACGCCGCCAATGTTCCGACGACGGCCGACCCCATGGCTGCGACGGCCAGCAACATGAAACGGCGCGGGAATGCCGGCGACAACGGCAAGCCAGGTGGCGAGACGACCTGGACATCCGATTCCTGCAACTGGCCTTGTATGCTGACCTGCTTGGACCGCAGAAGCAGATCGTCATACAGGCGACGGTCGGCATCGATGTCGCGATCGAGTTGCGTGGCCATCAACTCGTCATTGCTGGCCAAGGTAAAACGTCGGCCGGCGTCTTTCTCCGCTGCCTCGAGCCTTCGGACGGCAGCCTGAGCAATTGCTACGTCACTCGCCGACGAGGCCGTCAGCCTTTGCCTCTGCTGTGCAATCCGCGACTGCACCGCAGCCAGACTGGACTTTGCAGAAGCGACTGCCGGGAACTGATCGCCGTTCGTCTCCTCAAGTTGCGCGACGCGCTGCGTTGCAAGCGACTCCTGCTCGCGCAGGCGCTGCAGCAGTTCGGACGACTGCCCTGCCGTGTCCAGGCCAAATGTCGTTCCGCCGCCGCCGGCGAGTTGCGCGTATCGCGCCTCTTGCCGCTCCAGTTCGGCCCGCGCCGCGGTCAGCTGATTGGTGATCGTCGACAGCTCTCTCGACGGGATCGTCTCGCCTGCGGCCGGGATCAGTTCACGGCTGGTGCGGAACGCCTGTTGTTTCGCCTCAGCGGCCAGCAGCTTGCCCTGCAACGATTGCAGTTCATCGGCGAACCATCCTTCGGCCGCCGTGATCACCTTTCGCTTGGCGACGATCTGGTCCGCCTGGAACAGCTCTAGGTGCCGGGCGAGGGCTCGCTGCGCGAAGGCCGGATCGGCTGCGGTGAAAGACAACTTGATAATGAAAGACTTGCCGTCGCTGAAGGCTCCAAGGCGAGAGAGATAGTCATTGACCGCCTGCTCCACCGGATGGGCCGACGGCTTGGGCGCCGGTTTGTCAAATCCCAGCAGTTTTTCAAACCAGGACACCAGCGGAACCGTCTGCGGCGGCGGCTTGACGAAGGCCGGGTCGTCCTGAAGGTGCAGGTCCAGAACGACCTGTCGAGCCAGCCCGTCACTGGTCAGTATCTGCATCTGGCTGCGCACGACGTTCAGGTCAGACAAGCTCGCCATAGAGTTTTGAACCGACTGAACGTTCGCGATGTTGGTCTGCCGCGGGTCGACCATCACCATCGCCTCGGCCTCGTAACGCGACTTGAGTGACAGAATTATCGCGGTGGCGATCATGAGTGTCAGGAGCGCCGCAAGTGCGAAGGTCCCACGTCGGCGCCAAGCGATCGCCAGCAGGCTCGCCAGCGTGATGCTTTCGCGCCGGGGGACGTCAAGAAACGGTGCGTCGAGGGCGGCGGTCGGGCGCGCCGCCAGATCGCCGGACGTCGCGTCGAGCGCGCCCCCACCCTGGAAAACGGGTATCACTCGTTACGCTCGTCGGCTGACACCGGACCCGGGGACGTGCACTCCACGCTTCACCATGACTTAAAAATGTTACCGCATACCGCGGCCCGCCAGGTTATTAGCACATAAATGCGGAAGTGTGCCAAAGGGATTGAGCCAATTGACGTGGCCGCACACGGCGAGACGGCTTTTGGGAGCGTTCCTGTGGAACTCGTTCGTGAGTAGAGACATACCGCACCGCACCGGCCGGCCCCGGAACGTCCTCGCGGTCAACCGTGTCGGATTCATGGGCGGTGTAGAGCGGGTGGTGGTAAGCTGCGGTCAAGCGGTTGAGCTGCGTGGTTTTCATACTATCGTTGCGTGTCCCGCGCCCGGCGAACTGGCCGCCGAAGCTCAGCGCCGGGGCCTTCAGACGGCTGCCCTCGACATTGCCCGGTCCAAGGCGACTGCCTCGCCGCTCGCCTTGGCGCGCCTGCTCGGCACCCTTCGTAGAGGCCGCCGGGAGATTGTGGCCGTCTGCCGGCGGCTCGACATTCGCGTGCTGCACACCCACCACCCGATCGGCGCGCTGTATGCGCTATCGGCTGCGCAGCAACTCGGTGTTCCATTGCTGCTGCATGTCCATGAAACCTTGCCCGTCCATGCCTTCTACCGGGGTATCGCGAGATGGGTGATCCCGCATTGTGCCGCCATCGCCTGCGTTTCAGAACGCTCGCGCGAGCTCGTTCTCTCGCTCGGCGCCGCGGCAGACCGCGTGCGGGTGGTCTATAACGGCGTGGACCCGAGCTTCCTGGGCACCCCGGCCGCAGTGCCGGAGCTCTCCGACGAAGGTCCTCATGTCGGTCTGTTCGGCGTTCTAGAACCCCGCAAGGGGCAGGACGTGTTCATCGCGGCCGCCCGGCACGTCGCCCGCCAGCATCCGGCTGCCCGGTTCTGGATCGTGGGCGACCTCAGCTTTTCCGAAAACGCGCCTTACGTCGCCTCGCTGCGTCAGGCAATTGGGGCAGCCGGACTGGCCGACCGCATCCGACTGACCGGCCATCGCAGAGACGTGCGAGACTGGATGGTCCGTATGGACGCGGTGGTGCTGGCATCCCGCGACCGTGAAGCCCTGCCTACTGTTCTGATCGAGGCCGCTTTGCTGGGCCGGCCGCTGGTTGCCACGGACGTGGGCGGCGTTCGCGAGATCATCACCGACGGGCTGACGGGTCTCGTGGTGCAACCTGGCGAACCAGCACCGCTGGCCGAGGCGATCCTGCGCGTCCTGGCGGGCGAAGGAGCGGGCTTCGGCGCAGCGGCGCGCGCCGACGCGCTACGACGTTTCAGTTTTGATCGCTTCGGCGACGATATGGCCGCGATGTATCAGAGCGTGCTTCAGGAGGTGGCCTTAGACGCATGAGAGGTGCTGCAGCACGCCAGCCCCGCAGGGACCTGACCGGCTGGCAGAACGGGCTTGGTGGCGAAGGCTTGGCAATGCCACCAGAACTGCTTTCTGGCTGCCCGGCGTTCTGGTGGCCTGAGCCGTTGACATGTCCGGGTCTATCGGCCATCGCGGCCGCGCCGAGTGCAATCGGCGCAGGACATGAAATCTCGTGAGCGTCGCGCTCCAGGTACCGCGCGCCTCTGGCGCGGCAGGCAACGCAAGCCTCCTACCGGTTTGCCTGCTCATTTTCCTGGCTGCGCTGGCGGTGCCCTACGTTGCGATCATGCTGGCAGGCGGCGCGCTGGTCCGAACGATATACCCGGCCTACATCTTATACGTTGCGTACTCCGTCATGACGCATCGCAGGCCGCTCTACCCGGCCTTCATGATCGCGGTCTTCGCGTTCTCCCCTTTCCTGCGGCGGATTGCGGATTACCAGGCCGGGTTTACAGTCTTCAGCCTGATACTCCTCGGCCCTTATGTCGGGCTGTTGCCGACGGTGCCGGCGCTGCTGCGGCGCGCCTTTGGCGGCGGCGGCCCGTTGAACTGGCCATTCGCGGCCATCCTCCTCTGCGCGGTCTACGCCGCCTTCCTTGCGATGTTCGACCTGTCGTTCATCGCTGCCGCTTTTGAGGGGATGAAGTGGTTGCTGCCGATGGCTCTTGCCGCCTTCATCATGGAGCAGCCTCAGGACGCCAACAAGGTCCGGCGCAGCGTCGTCCAGGCGCTATGCCTGATCATGCCCATCCTGACGGCTTACGGGATCTATCAGTTTCTCGAAGCGCCGCTCTGGGACGTCTACTGGATGGAGAACATCGACAACACAACTTTCGGCGTCGCCGAAGCATACGGAATACGAGTGTTCAGCATGATGAACTCGCCGGGTACGGTCGCCCTATTTGGGTCGTATGCTATGATCATGCTCGCCGGCGAGGGCGCGGTCGCTGCTTCGATCGCGGCACTGAGCCTGCCGCTTCTGGCACTCACCCTGTTGCGCTCGGCTTGGCTTTGCCTCGCAGTAGGGCTTACGGCACTGATTGTGCAGGCTTCAGCGGGTCGCCGGCTGGTCCTGCTGGCAGGAGCTGGGACGATTGGCCTGGCTGCCGCGTCCATATTTGCCAGCCCGGCACTGCCGCCGGAGATCCGCAACATCGTATCCGACCGATTGTCGACATTCTCCGACCTCGCCACGGATACCAGTGCGAACGATCGGATGGGAATGTATGAAGCGTTCTCGGACCGGCTGTCCGCTAACCCACTAGGGGAAGGATATGGTGCAAACGCGTCGACGGTGTCGATCAGTGGGGCCGGACATCCTCTGGTTTCGATCGACAGTGGCTTGCTGGAGACGTTCCTGGTTTACGGGATATTTGGTGGAATAGTGTATTTCGGTGCATTGACGACGCTGCTATTCGAGGCAGTGCGGAGCAGGGCTTATCGAAACGGAAACCTTGATGGAAGTTTTGCCGTCCTGATAGCGATGGTCTCAGTTTTGCCCCTTGGGTCGAGTCAGATTGGGGAAATCGGAGTATTGGTTTGGGTGGCACTCGGTATCCTGTTCAGCAGTGCAACCGAGGTACACAAGACTGTTTAGTTTTGCGAGAAACTGACGGGCTACACCTCACGCAGGTTGAGTATTGAGACTATCTGAACTGTACACCGCGCCATGCGACCTGATTACGGTAACAGAGTTAGATTTCATGCGCCGGCTTTATGGTGCCGACTTAGCTGCCTCACTTTCGCATAAGCATAGCTCCTGCAGGGGACTTCGATTGATTGCCAGGCCAGGCTTGCAAGTAGCAGGACCATGGTACAGGAGACAACAACAGCAAGATCGCCGACAAAACGGTCATGCAGTAGAAACGCGTCGCCAATCGTGTAACGGCTTACGGGAAACGGATGACCAAACAGGAGTTCCGCTCCCTTCAGCCCTCGTGACATCATGACCGCAATAACCTCATTGACCATGTAAATCGAGAAAGAAAGATCGCCCAGTCGATGTAGGGCCTTGTGCTTCAGCAAGCGGCTGACCGGTCCCTTCTCCTCGCTGAAAACCACGACGGCAGCGCCAAAGACAATCGGCCCCACAAGGCTCCAAGGTCCCGCCGTGAACGTGACAAAGGCGCATATCACAGCCACGGCGACGAACTCAGCTGCCGTTGCGGTCCAGGAACCTGCGCTTCCAGAGGCTCTATTTTGAGAGACCCAACTATACGCGAGAACTCCCACGAAGAAACCGAAAGAGCAGCGAAAGAACGCCCAGGTTCCGTCTGCCTGCATGAAGTCTGGTGAGAAACAGGCCACGATGAGACAGGAAAGAGTTGCGAGAGCCAAGCATAAACCGACTATCCATTGACGGGCGTACAAGACAATCAAAGCGAACAGCAAGGAGACCCAAATCTCCGTGCTGATGCTCCAACTCGCGCCGTTCCAGGTTGGTGACGATTGAAACCCCATAGCCTGGACCAAGAAAATGTTGGTCAAGATTGCGCCCGTCGAATGAGATGCGGTGAATGGCGCTTCGTCTCCGTGCATTCCGTGACGCGCAGCGACGAGTTTACCACATTCAATCAAGATAAACACGCCAAGTACTACAACATGCAGTGGCCAAAGTCGTCCAAAGCGCCGGAACATGAACGGCGCGATCTCGGCCGCGTCTGTCAAACGCGGCGTATAGACATGTGAAAGGATGAAGCCGCTTAGGACGAAAAAGAAGTCGACGAAGAGCCAAGCGTGCCGGATCAGGCCCAAATCGGTGATATGGCTTACCAGCGGCAGGTGGAAGACTGCCACAGCGAGCGCGCACAGCCCCCGCCACCCATCCAGCGTAGAAAACCTCATTCAACGGTTCCAGCTAGAGGTGGACCTGATAATGACACTAAGTGTTCGGGCTTAGGGTCGGTCAGTGACGCCCACCGCCGACCCCAACGATGCGAAGGCCGCTCCACTGTCACGTGCAACAAGAACGCCAGTGCAAGACAGGCGGCAACGTAAGTTGTGAAGATCAACATTGCGGCCCATTGCGGGATGGCGGCATTCCTGAAATTGTAGACCAGCAGCAAAAGCGGAGTGACATGCAGCAAATAAAGGGGGAACGAGACCCGGCCAAGAAACATCACCACAGGTAAAGCGAGTAGCTTCTGAACTAATCCGTCGTTTGCCGACACAGAGAACACCAAAATAGCAAAGCAGCTTGTCATGGCCCATTCCATGACATGAGAGGCACCGATGAGGACGACCGCCGCACAGGCCAGACTTGCAAGTGCCGGCGCGATTCGCCTGAGCCAGTTCGGGCAAACGACAAGGCAATGGGCTAACGCCGCGCCAGCGGAAAACCCGAGCGACATTCTTATCAGAGAAGCCTTGAAGCCGATTTTATTGATGCCTGCCGTGCCGGATACGACCAAAACCAGGGCCAGAAGGGCAAGACAGGCAACTGCGAACATCATCGCACGCCAGAACGCGGAATTCTTCGTGAGTCGCCAAGACACGAACGGAAACGACACGTAGCCCACGATTTCGATACTCAGCGACCATACCGGTTGGTTCCAGTCGCCGTCATCGCCAGAAAAGCCCCAGCGATTGGCGAGAAGCATTGTTTTAACGAAAGGCGCCAAGGTGTAGTTATCTGAGTTTAGCGTTTGATACCAACCTACAAGCCCATTGTCGTAGCAAACGACAGCCGTAATAAGTAGCAAGACCGCCCAGCTCAGCGGGTAGACCCTAGCAGCACGAGACTTCAAGAACGCGACGACCACGTCGGTCCTCAAGACGACGAAGTCCGGCGCATGGGTCATCATGAGCACGAAGCCGCTCAAGACAAAAAATAGATCGACCCCGTGCCACCCGGAACTGATGAGAGGAGCGTCCTTCAACCAAGCCAATCCCAGTTGCGGAGCCCACAACTGGTAGTGGTATAGTACAACCCAAAGAGCCGCGATGCCTCGCAGTCCGGTCAGTGCTGGAATTCTCATCGATGATTTCGATCCGCAATACACTGCTTGTTTCGTTCTATGGACAGGTCGGTTACTCATTGGAGCTTAGACCTGCGCCTAACAGCAACTCAAGCCTTGTTCTTAACAAATGTAGTGTCGCAGCTCATAACGCCAATTTATTAGGTTGCACTCGACCCCGACGTGGCCAACGCGCTTGCTTATTAGGTCGGTGTATCCAACACGCCTTCTACAGAGTTTCGCACAATGCCCTGATTTGCCTATGGACCACGCTCCAATCGAAGTTCTCTTGGCTATACTTCTTGAGCTCTGACTGTTCCGCGCAGCGCTCTGCCTCCGACATAGCCATCCGTCTCGAATATATGGCAGCTATCTCCTCAGGACCAGATACGGAATAAGCTACGCTGGGGAGGTAATCGGTTGCGCCCTCGACATCATTGCAGAAAACGGGGATGCCCAGAGATATACCTTCGAGCAACGCATTGTTAGCAGCGGCATACGTGAGAGGCAGGAAGACAAGCTCGGACTCAGCTAACACGCGGTAGTACTCTTCGCTCGAAAGTCTTGCATGCACAATAATGTTTCTTTGTGCTTGTCCGCCTGAAAGTTTGCTTTTATCGACCCCGACTAGGTGAAACTCCACTTTAGGATGCATGATGTCAAAGAGCTCCGCCGTTTTTATCAACAGAGCATAGTCTCGATAACTGTCTCCCACTACTGCTATCTTTGCACTCGGTCGACTACTTAGCGAGACTTTCCGCCGATGCCAAATGCCATGAGGGATGAATGTCACACGGCCATCAAACCGTCGTTCAAACGGCGGTGCTTGAACGTTACTCAAAACGACAAACCTACTCACGAATTGGGTTTGCCAACGCTTTAGCTTCATGATCAAGCTCGAAGTCGGGCCGAACCAGTAGTCCTCGTCTACGTGAATGGCATATATGACGTTTACGCCCGCACACTTGAGTATACAAGGAGAAATGTACACTGAATGCTCCGGATAGAATATAAAAACACAATCATACCGAAGTCCTCGGACGGCTGTCAGAACATCCGTGATGAAGAGATTAAGCCGGTTCAAAGGCGACCTAAAACGGGCCTTGCCGCCAAAGAGATTTGTACCATCTACGTAGGCGCTCCCATCAGGAACGACGTGCTGGTAGCCGGATTGGTCATCATGCTTCTGCCACTTGAAGCCAGAGTACAAAACCCGCTTAGGCATAAGTCGCTCCGGTTAGCGGTAGTGACGCCGCGTAGGTCTAGCTACGTGACGATAGGCGTTTGAGCTTTTTTCGACCTTCGACTACGACCTCCGTTCCGGTGCCGAACGATTGCTGTTGATCTCCGCAATCCGACTCGGTTTGATCCGACCTAGTATAAGATCTCTTAGCGCAAGCATGTTACCAAATAAGCGACCACGGCGGTCTAGAAACGGTTCCGGTTTGACGGACTTAGCCATGTTCGCGGCGACGTTCTTCGAGGCGTATTTCAAAGTTTGCCGCAGCGACAACGTTTTCTTCTTGTATAGGTAAATCGGATTGGCGACCTGTGCGTATCCCATCGCAGCACCAGAACCTCGACCAGTCTTCCATCCGAGATGAACCCCTGCAAGATGCGGCGAGCGCAGCAGAGGACCTTTACGACTTAGCCGTATGGAGAAGTCCAGATCTTCCAGCCAGCCGTACATGACTAGCGCCTCGTCGAAAAGCAGGTCTTCCATCGCCTGACTTCTTATGGCCATGTTGCATCCATAGAGCGCCTCCGTCTCACCGCTTTGCACTCGCCAGTCCGTCACCGCCAGTAGCGGTCTGCCCTTAGACAATATGACAAGTGCGGCATCTGCGCTGTAGCCTTTCAGGGCTGCACCATCAGCTAGCACCAGCCCGGTGTAGCCTACGACGTCAGCATTGGCCATCATTTCGCGTTCCACGACCTCAAGCCAGTCACGACTCATGACGAAGTCATCATCGAAAAACACGACCACCCCTGACGGCAACTGCATAACACTCGTCTCCGTCTGCAGGAACATGATGCCGCGATTGCGCTGGGCAGTTAGTCCGCGCTTCCCGTACAGTCGCGTTACAAAGGGCTTCCGCGCCCTGCTCACGTCGAATAGGTCCGAGGGCAGGTCTGAGGCTTCGCATACCGACAGAACGAGATAATCTGGTAAGCGTGTTTGCTTCTCTAACTCCTCTATAGCTCGGCCGACGACCTCTGGTCGGCCGACACTGGCGATGATCACAGCAATCATCTGGAGTCGTCCGTTTCGTAGCCTACTCGGCAGGTCCTGCCGTGGAGACGTTGCCGGGGCTCAGCGTTCCAATAACAGCCTATCACGGTAGTACCGGTGCTTGTCGCGGACGACGCAGCAGCTTGAAAACCATGTCGAGGTCGTCGGCGCGGAGCAATAGCCCCGGCGTGCTTAAACCAATCCGCCGTAATCCGATCAATGACAGGAAGAGCTTACCGATGACGGCTCCCATCATGGCGATTGCCGCTCCGACGCCTCCCCAAATAGGCGCCAGCAGCAGCATCGCAGTCAAAAGCAGAACGCTATACACGCCTTGCACGGCGGCAGGGTAGCTGGGGCGACCAGTTGCAAGGAACGCTTCGATCAACACCTGGGAGATGCACGAAAGAGCAGACTCGGCCAACATGATACGGTAGATCAGCACCGCCGGAGCGAAGCCCTCCCCATACACCCAGCGCAACAGGAAGCCACCCAGAAACCAGCCGACGAGACAGCCCGCAAGCAGCAACCAGAATAACAGACGGAAGGCGCGGTGGATGTACAGCTGAACTTCATCAGCAGGCCGGTGAGCCAAATCCGCAAGCGTCACCGAGGACAATGCGGCCTGAACGACGTAGATCATGCGCGCAAAGGAGGTAGCAACGGCATATAATCCAAACTGCGCCGGAGCGATCAGCCCGACCAATACGAGGCGGTCGACGTTGCTGTAGAAAACTCCTGCCAAGTCGATCCCTGCAGCTCGCCAGCTATAGCGTAGGAGAGGTTTCAAAACGGTCATTGGCCAGATCCGCCGCACGTGCCAGTCGCGTGTTGCCCACCAGAGTGTAGGCAGGACTACTACGACCGTAGCTGCAACTTGCGCGAGAACGGCGATGGCAGCCGTCAGATTATGGAACGGTAATACCCCCAAGAGAAAAGCTAGGTATGTGACCGGCGATGCGGCCGACGAAATGTTGAAAAGGTGCATGTTGCGCGTGCCAAGAAGACTTTGCCGCGCAAGAAGCATGACCACGTTTAGCATTGAGGTTATGGTGGCTAGGCGCGCAAGCGTCGCGACGCTGGCATCGTAGCCGTGCGTTAGGGCCGGCATCACGATCAAGCAGGTTGCAGCAACCGGAATGTAGGCTGCGGTTGCCGCCAGCAGGCTTGCGACTGCGATCGAACCCGCCTGCGCCGGGTCATGACGCGTCTGATACACAAGCCCACTTTGTAGCCCCGCAATTGCCAGCGTTGATGGCAGCATGAACCACATTATGGCTGCAGCAAACTCACCTCGTCCCGCGGGACCCAGTAATCGCGCGGTGATGATGCCAGTCGAAAGGTTCACAGCCAGGATGCCGATCTGTGCAAACATCGTTTGTAGCATACCAAGCGCGCCGCCGCGGGCCTGTAGTATGCCACGTAGTATCGAGCGGAGGACCCTCATCGGCGGTCGAACCTGCACATCCCAGCATCGACCTTCTCTGTCCAGGCATCGCAGCAAGTGTCGTCAGATGCATCGGCGGCACGGAAGATACAACGCGAAATGCCGCCGATCGTCCATAGACGACATCTCATACTGAGTCTCCAGAAGATACGCGATATGATTATTTCGGCAGCTGGCTAATCCGCTGGGTATGACGGTCGTCGAGCGTCAGACTGGGATAAGTGCTGCCAGAAGACGAGCCGTCTTGGTCGGTTCACAACCTACACTGGTTTTGGATGAGACAACGAGGTGGCAACGCGCGGACCAGCAATCATCGGGTTATTTCCACGGTGAGAAGTCGGTCTTGGACCAGAGCGGTGATGCTCGTAACCGGCGGCGTTTGGCTGCCAATCAGCTTGAACCGTACCGGCTCGCTCGCTTCGATCCTCGCTGGCAATTGTGGCACCGTCACCGGGCGGCGCGGCATGACAGAGGCATCCTCGCCGGACACCTCGTCCCATAGCAACAGCAGCAGCGTTCCGTCAGGACGCTTGAGCAGCAGGTTGTGCACGCGTGAGGCATCCGAAAAAGCGTCTGAGCCGGCCACCCGCAGCGTCAACTGCAGCCCCGCCGGCGTTGCGCCACCCGGCCCGCGCGCCGCAGCCAGCAGCCGTGCCAGCCCCGACACCGCGGCGAACGCAGGCCGCTCCGACAGGTCGTAGCGCAACAGGCCGAAGCTCGCATCCGCGTCGCGCCCGGTCGGGTCCCGGAAATAGTCAAGCAGCTGATAGACAAAGGTCCGTTTTATCCCGAGGCGGAAATACTCTGCGTAAACGCGTGGAAGATACTTTGCCTGTAGCGTTTCGGACGTAAAATATGGGCCAGTGGGGTATCCGGTCTCGGTAGCCGCCATCGGCGCCGACCCATAGATCGTCCTGTAGGCCCGGTAGGCATCCGGCGCTTGGTCGATATAGACGGACGGAAAGGTGCCATGCTTGAAAAACGATTGCAGGCCGCCGTAGGCAAGCGGGGGCCCGAACGGGTTTCCATTATACGGGTAGGGATGGAAGTTGCCCCAATCCGCGTAGTGCCACAGCCCGGTCCAGGCGGCAGGGGGCGGCGCGTTCGGCATCCCGGCCAGCCCCAGTGAGGGGCCTATCATGGTCAGGGCCGCAGTAGCCGGGTCGGCCTTGAAAACGGAGTATAGGTCGTGCTGCCACTGCACCGGTCCTGCAGGATAGCCCTGCCCCTTCCACGCAATGTGCAGGCGGCCCCAGAACATGTCCGGCTCGTTGGCGCCTTCAACCGCATCCACGACGCGTCCATGCGTGTTCAGCGCCCTCACCTGGTCGCGCAGCGCAACCGGCGTGCCCGAAGTAGGCTCGGCCAGCATAGTCGTCATGATACCCGCCGCCGCAAGGTTGGTCATGCGGCTATTCGGTGCGTCGCGGACGTGATGCATACCGAGGGAGACCAGCTTGGCACGCACCTCACTGTAGCGAGTGGCGTAAGCCGAGTCGGTAAAGGAAAAATGCGTGTTGATGCCCATTGAGTCGAGAAGCAAAGCCGCCGGGCGCGCCTCCGCAGCGCTCAGTCGGGTCGTTGCTTCCCCAGCGCCAGCTGGGCAACTCAGAGAGACGAACTGCGCTAGCGCCGAGAGACAGCATCGGATTGGTTTAGCGATTTCGCAGATCCGTGCATTGTGAGCAGGGCGTAATGAGCCTGCCGATCTCATCGGTGCCGATTGATTGTGTTCGACACCATAAGGCCGGGCGAGAGGCGGTGGCAAGCGACGTCAAAGCCGACTTTCTCGCGGCTTCGCCGACCAAGCGCAGATCGCGATTGGCCAAACAGGTGCATCCGCAACGAGTTCTACAACCAAAAGACGATTGTGGTGAACATCAGCGATCTTCCTTGCCTCCAAGAAAGCGTCGGCGCCGTGTCGGAACGGTCGCACGGAGGGCTGCACGTGAACCGCCCGACGTCGCAGCGATCATGATGCGCGGGTCTATGAGCGGCATTGCAGGGGCTGTTATTATGGTACAATGGCCAAAGTGTCATCAGGCGGCGTGTTATGCGGAGGGAAGGATCTCCAGAATGATCGGCGTGGCCCCGAGTTCTACCTTCACCGTTGTCGCCTTGAGCCACGTTTTCTTTGGCAACGCGCTCTGGATCGGGTTATAGGCGTTGATCACTACCGGCGACGTGCCGGCCTTCACCGTCACGAGCGTCGAGGTCGTTGCCAACTGGCGGCGAGAAGCTTCATCCCAAACCTGCGGCTCATTCCAGAGAACCACGTATAGGTTGCCGTTTGATTTCTCCAGCGCAAGCGCTTTCCCGGTTTGCGGCAGTCCGGCGATCATTGGTGTAAACGCACCAATAGTAAAAGTCGAAGCCTGCGCACCCGTGTCAGTCAGGATGCTGACAAGGTTGTGCACCGCCGTGGCGGCTGGCTTTGGCGTACCGTCTGCTAGAAACAGCCCGAAACTGTCCTCGAGGTCGGTTGAGGGCGGGTTGGCTATGTTATCGAGCAATTCGTAAAGGTAGGTGGTGCAAACACCTTGGGAAAAGGCGTCGAGCAAAATGTTAAGGGTCAGCATCGCCTGAACCTGCCGGCTCACCCCGCCGCCCCCCCAGCCTTCAGCTTGAACGGCGGTGTAATATCCAGTTTCGGTGATCGTTACCGGCTTGTCCGGCGCCGTCACTTGGGCGTCGGCTACGCTCGCCGCGATGATGGCACCCGGTTGCTCACCATTGCCAAAATAGGTATGCCAATTGGTGAAGTCGACGAAGCCACTGAGGTCGCCCTCCTGCTGAATTTGTGTCTCGCCGGGATTGGCCATGGAGGCGGCGACCACTGTGGTTCCGGGAAGGGAGCCAGCATTCCGGACGGCTTGGTATAGCGGTGGCCCGTAATATTGCGCCCAGGCCGGGTTACCGTCGGAGCTGACTCCCTCGTAGATTGAGTTTTGGGTGTTATATTCGTTGGCACCCTCCATGGTCTGGACGCTGGACGGCACGGCGGCTTCCAGCAAGGAGGCGGCGGCAATATCGCCTGCGATATCAATGGTCGGACCACTGGCGAGGATGTCGAAACGGACGCCGGTTCCGGCTATCGCGATGTATTCGGGGAGTGTCCAATAGTTGTAAGGGATGCTGTCTCGGACGTGAGTGGCTCCAAGATAGGCCAGGCTGTTTTCGACAACCTGAACGTTGGCGTAAGCATACTGCCCTTGCCAAGACATATGAGTGTTGACGCCGATTGACTGCGTAAAGTCCCACGTTCGAGCGGCGGGAGCGTTCAGCAGAACGGAATGCAAGGACAGGATATGCACGAGAGTTGGCAGCGGCATCACAAGATCCGATCGACTGTCGACAGGAACACCATGTGATATCACGACATTGTGATGCAAGGCGCCGGGTAACAAGAACGTGATGATATCGTTCTTTCTTGTTGTTACGCAACGATCACGCCGGCCACCTGTCGCTCGCCCGAACGCGAGTCTCGTTCTTTCAACGGAAGCAGTTTATTATTGACGGGGTGATTGCCTTCCTGTCATGAATATGACAGGCTCGTGTTCTGGCGGCCGATCACCCGCTTCCTCCTCAATCTCCTTGGGAGATCAGAATTGAGTTTAACTAGGAAACGTGTGCTGGTGACCGGAGGCGCCGGATTTTTGGGCTCTCACCTCTGTAGCAGACTGATCGACGCCGGCAACGATGTGCTGTGCGTGGACAATTATTTTACCGGCCGGAAAGACAACATCGCGCATCTACTCGGCAAACCTCAATTTGAGGCCATGCGCTATGACGTTACATTTCCGCTCTATGTCGAAGTGGACGAGATTTACAATCTCGCCTGTCCAGCCTCACCGATCCATTACCAGTTTGACCCTGTGCAGACGACCAAGACGTCGGTGATCGGGGCGATCAACATGCTTGGATTGGCCAAACGAGTTAAGGCAAAGATCCTTCAGGCGAGCACCAGCGAGGTCTACGGCGATCCCACTGTCCATCCACAGACCGAAGATTACCGTGGGAACGTCAACCCCTTGGGTCCGCGAGCCTGCTACGACGAGGGCAAGCGTGCGGCAGAAACTCTATTTTTCGACTACTGGCGGCAGCACCGCACGCGCATAAAGATAGTGCGCATCTTCAATACCTACGGCCCTCGCATGCATCCGAACGACGGACGGGTCGTGTCCAATTTCATAGTGCAAGCTTTGCGGGGCGAGCCCATAACTTTGTATGGCGACGGTAGCCAGACCAGAGCGTTCTGTTTTGTTTCCGACCTTGTAGAGGGTTTTCTACGTTTGATGAATACGGATGACGAGGTCACCGGCCCAGTCAACATAGGAAATCCACACGAGATACCGGTTCGCGAATTAGCAGAGAGGATCGTCCGCCTCACCGGATCGTCCTCTACGATCGTTTATCGGCCTCTCCCTCAGGACGACCCTACTCAGCGATGCCCTGACATCTCGTTGGCGCGAAAGATCCTTGGGTGGGAGCCGACCGTGAGCCTGAACGACGGACTCCCCAAGACAATCGCCTATTTCTCCAACCTCCTTGCTGAGCGCGACTTGTAAGGGCGGCAACACGCGCGACCTCACCGTTAGTCTACGTGTCGGTCAACTCACGTCAGGTCGGCGGTTTGCGGCGCAAGCTTCGTTCCGGCTTCGTTGCCTTGATCGTCATGGTGCGGGTCAGCACGACACGAGCGCTGGACATTATGTCCAGATCTGCTGGGCGCGGCGTGACTAAAGACTCCACTATAGGTTGCATTCCAATCTGGTCCACACCCGTCAAGACTTTCGTCCGTCGTGTAGATAAGCGAATATGTCAGTTTTGTGTCTGTCCAGCGTCGCTGAATGCTGTGCTGGTAAACATACCGTGACGTAATTTCTAGTGGAATGAGCCGAAAACGATGTTATGAAAGTGAAAGGGAGCGAAGCTGTGCGTTCGCTGGGCCCGGTTCAATGGGCCCACAATGCGCGGGGAGGAACAGGTAGTTCTTGGGCGAGGTATTATTCGCTGTCGTTCTTGGGGTTCAATATGTTTCCTATACTGAAGTCGCTAGAACGTCGGCGTGGCGCTGACCTTTACGGGCTTGTTCACCGCAAGGCCGATTACGACATCGATAGACACTTAGCTGACAGTCACCTGACTAATGAGCCTCGCAACTACTGCTTGTCAAAATCCGCACGATACTACTGTTCTGTATTATTGCTTGCAACGGACATGCTTGCCGGTGCCGCAGGACTGACAACGCTAACGTACATCATCGCAATCACTCCTTTGGCGGTGGGCACTGCGGCGCTCATCTGGGCCGGCCTGATTACCGCCTCCAAGTTACTGGTCAAACGACGAATACAGACGTCGCGAGACTTGGTCACGCTTGCATGCACCGATAGCCTTGTATGCGCGGCCTTACTCATTTTTGCCGCCGTGCAGATGCTGGCGTTTCGAGGGTTCGTCGCCGGCCCGGGCATGCTGCTAAGCTTGTCTATCGGTTGCGCCACCCTCGTGCTGGGGCGTTTGGCGACCATTCTCGTATCGGCGTGCTGCCGGGCATATTGGACTCAGCACGTGTTGCTGATCGGGACCGCGCAGGCGGCGGCGCAGCAACTGCGCAACCAGCCTGCCGAGGCCGCACAATCTAAATACGCAGGCGCCATCCTGATCGGAGACGGGACAGTCGCGCTGCCACTTCTGGGGCGCATCACTGTGCAAAACGGCGCAGCCACAGTGGCTTGCGCGGAAACACTTGAGCCAGAGTCGCTCATTGTCGATGCTGCCGTTAGCGGTCGGCAAGCTCGGCGGGTTTTCGATCGGGTCGACCGCATCGTGCTGCTGGAGAAGGGTCTCGGCAACATTGAAAAGCAGAAGGCGCTCGTCTGGCTAGAGCGGTTTTCGCACGAGGTGCACGTCCTACAGTCGGAGCCGTCGCACAGCATGCAAGCTCAGTCTCACGAGTTTGGCGTGTTGGCAAAGTCCGCTACGATACAGCCGCTCGGACTGTGCATGAAGCGGACGCTGGACGTCCTGATCGCTCTAACAGCCCTCTTGGTTCTACTGCCGGCTCTCATCATCGTTGCAATCCTTATCCGAGTGGAAAGCAAAGGGCCGGCGCTGTTCCGGCAACCCCGCCTCGGATGCGACAACCTCCCGTTCACCGTGTTCAAATTCCGCACCATGCGGCAAAACAGCGCAATCGATGGCAGCGTGCAAGCAGTGCTGGGGGATAGCCGTGTCACGCGGCTCGGCGCCATCCTGCGCAAAACAAGCGTCGACGAACTGCCGCAGCTGCTGAACGTGCTGAATGGCTCCATGTCGCTGGTCGGGCCTAGGCCGCATCCGCTCATCATAAATAGCCGTTTCGAGCCACTCATTTCAAGCTATGCGGCGCGGCACAGCGTTTTGCCAGGCATAACTGGTTGGGCACAGATCAACGGTGCTCGCGGCGAGACGCCGACGGTCGAAGCAATGCAACGGCGGGTCGACCTCGATCTTGAATATGTAAGGCGCCAATCGCTTTTGCTCGACCTATGGATCTTGTGCCGCACGGTCTTATCGGTAGTTCAGGCTCGCAACGTCTATTGATGTTCGTCCCGAGATACCGGCGAAAGCCCATCGTGATTCGAGGCATTCGAACACTGGCCCAAGGCGCTGCAGCCGGAGGAGCCGGCAAGCTTTCGACTGCTATCGGCGCGGCAGGCCGGATGCGGGCGCAACAACCGGGCCGCCAGCGGCAAGGCCGCTAGGGAGAAGCCGATCCAACATCCGGCAATCAGCAAGACCAGTGTCATCGTCCTCCCCGATCCTCACTCCTGCAGTGCGCCCACAGCAGATTACGACGAACGGCAGTCCTACAAGCTGGTAGTATCTCTACGATAAATACATCCGGAGGGCGAGTGCAACTGTTTCAGGCCCTCAGGTTCGTCATAATGCTGCCAGCACGATTTTCGTTATCGCGATCCATACCGTGACGTCGCGAGCACAACACTCTCTAACAAAACGCTACCTGATCACGCATGAACCTCAGTCAGTTTCAGTAGCCTGCAGGGCATTGGCGGGGTTCGGGTTGCTGCCCAGGTCAGGCGTGGGATCATGGCACCGAGATCGTAACGCCGATTGAAGCGATATTCCAATCCGGCGAGGTAACGCGGTAAGTGCTTGCTTTTGGCGGACCGGTCAGTGCCGGTGATCGCAGCTTTGATGTTTCCCAAGGCGGTGTTGACCAGTTTGAAGGATGCCGATTGCGCCGCGGCTGGGCCGGAGCCGGTGACGATGATGCCGCGCGTGCATCGAGGCTGGTTCGGGCGAACGCCTCGATCGACCGGCTGCAGAAACTGCCAACTCGGCGCAGTTTCAGGCGGCTCGGCTTGCCGTCGGTCGTGGTCTCAGCCGCCGCGACAAACGGCGTCTTGCCTGGCGCGCCGCGCCCGCGCTTACCGCCCGTGCATTCCCCTCCGACATATGCATCGTCGATGTCGATAAGCCCGGTCAGTTGCTTGGCGCCCCGCAGGGGTTCAGTCTTGAAGACGAGACGCCGCGGCAAGCACGCCGCGACAGCAAAGAAGGACAACGTCCTTAGTAACGACAGCTAGCTCCTTGTTTTAGCCAGTATGTTCATCATGGTTGAGGATCAACCTGAAACGATCATGCTCCAGGACAGAGAGGGGGCCTGCGGCCCGTCCTAGGCAACCCCTGATTGTTGAGGCGCCCAGCGTGAGCCGTGGAGTGCCAGGCTTGATCGGGTAAGCGTAGCAGATCAACTTTCAGGCAGCCTGAACCACTGGGTTCAGCGCTTCGCCAAGCAACTTGGCGACCCCATCCGCAAAGGCGGGGCCGTCTGCCAAAGGCGCGAACCGGGCGCACGCCAGCGACATGTCGTGCCATAGGGCCGCATCGTCGGCCAGCAAGCCCATGAAGCGGGCCAGGCCTTCGTCGTTGCCGGCCTCCACGATAAAGCCGTTAACGCCGGTGCGGACCAATGTGTCTCTGGCGCCCACGTTCTCCGTGCAGAGCACCGGTATGTTGAGCGACACCGCCTCGTTGACCACCAGGCCCCAGGGTTCCTGCAAACTCGGCAGAATGAGTGCCAAGGCCCGGGCGACGGTGCGTGACACGGCTGCTGCGTCGAGGAAGCCTGCAAACACCACACCTTCGGCAACGCCGCTCTGTTCGGCCAAGTCGCGCAGTGCCGCCTCGGTGGCGCCGCTGCCGCACAGCACCAACTTGCGCGTGCTGTCTGGACGGACGGCACGGAACCTTGCGTAGGCTCTGATCGCGGTGGCGATGTCCTTCTTGGCCACGAAGCGCGCCACCAGGACAAAATCGCGGTCGGCATGCGGCAGACCGCCTGGGGCCAAATCGGTTTCCGACTCAGCCCGCACCCGGTCGGCAGACACGGAGGAGTAGCCAGGCGCAAGCCAGCGCTCTGGCAAGCCGAGGAACCGGTAATAGGCGACATGGCGTTCGCCGCCGGCGATGCCGCCGGAGAACAGGCGGAACACCAGGGGCTTCAGAAACTCCTGCGCCACGTGGCGTGGCCGGTCGTCGAATTTCGCATCAAGCAAGGCGTATGTCGGCACTCCCCGCAGACGCAGCAGCACCAGCGCCGACAGGATCTCCTTCTGGTCCTGGTTGCACAGGAACACCGCGCGCGCCCGGTACTGGTTGATAACCGCAAGCGATCGGCGGAGCTTCTGGCGCCATGCAATGGTCTCGACCTGTACACCGCTGAACAGGGTGTGGCGCTCGAACACGCTACTGCTTGGCGCGGGCTTCCACGCGTAGGTGCTGCTGCTCCCGCTCACCTCGATACCGACAATGATGAACCGATCTCCAAACGCCCTCGCGACGGCCTCGATACGGTCGACGTGGTAGGGCGCGAACTGTTCCCAGACAAAAATCAGCGCCGGGCGCGCGCGACGATCCGTGGCGTTGGCAACCAACTCAGGGCTCTTCACGAAACTACCATGTCCAGCTGCGCAGCCCGTTCCGCACGTGAATCGTCGGCCGCCGTAAGCCGGTCTTGCACGAAGCTGCGTAGCCGTTGCCGAAACACATTATTGTCGAACTGCATGGCATGGGCGCGAATCGCGGCTGGGTCGTAGTCGTGCGGTTCAAACCGGGACAGGGCGTCGGCGAGGGATGACGCGGTCTGTTCATGGAAGAACACGCCGGTGACGCCGGATAAGACGGTATCGAGCGCGCCGCCCCGTCCGTAGGCAATCACCGGGCGTCCCGAAGCCATCGCCTCCAGCGGAGTGACGCCGAAATCCTCCTCGGCCGGCAGGATGAACGCTCGGCAGCCGGCATAGAGCGGGCGCATGCCCGCATCGTCGACACGGCCAACGAAGCGCACGGTTGGACCGGCAATAGCCCTCAGCGCCGCAGTTTCGCGCCCGTCGCCGGCAACCACCAGGTTGAGGCCGAGGCGAGTGCATGCTTCGACAGCTATGTCGGGCCGCTTCCAGCCGACCAGCCGCATGAGCATGAGGTAATAACCGCCCTCGCCGTTGCCACAATCGAACCGGCTGACATCGACCGGTGGCGGGATGATGACGCTGGGCTTGCGGTAGAATTTGCGTATCCGGTCCTGCACGAGGCGGCTGGTAGCAATCCAAGCGTCGGGCCGCTCGGCCGCGGCAAGATCCCACTGCCGCAATTGGGTCAGCATCGTGGAGAGCAGCATCCGCGCCGGGCGCCCCAACCGCTCGCGTTCGGCGTAGCGGTGATAATCCCACAGGAACCGCCCAGGTGAGTGACAGTAGTTCACGTGCAGCGTGCCGGGATCGGTCAGCACGCCGTGGGCAAAACCAAACGAACTGCCGACCACAACATCGTAGCCGCGTAAATCCAGGCTTTCGATAGCGTTCGGGTAGAGCGGCAGCATGAGCCGATGCTTGGTCCGTGCAAACGGGACACGATCGAGCCAGGACGGACGTACATCCCAGGCGGCGTAGGATTTCGGCATGCGCGACGGGTCCCAAAGCGGCACGAACAGCGGTGCGTTCGGATAAACCGCCTTGACCTGTTCGAGCACCCGCTCCGCGCCACCATACTGATTGAGAGCGTCGTGGACGAGGGCAACCTTCATGCGCTGTGTTCCATGCGTGTAGTAGCATTACGCTGAACAAAGGCGCGATGTCATCGGCAAAGATGCCGCATCTGGACAATGCAGCACTTACCCAGCAAGGTCGGGCAGTCAGCAGGTATTCACGCTACAAGGGCGCCAAGGATTTCGTAGTCAAACCGAATATCGCTACGCTCATGATAGGACACGCGGATCAAACAGCTTGACGCATTTGTGTCGGCATTGTCACATTAACCGGTGGCGTTCAGATAGACGTTGAGCGCAGCGTTGCAGGAGCTGTCATCCCATACTGTAGGCGCACGTCTCCGGTGTCCATGCCTTGAAGGCTTTTGCACGCAGGGCACTATAGCGCCTGGCCGTCATGCGGTGGAGTCGTGGGCGGAAAGGCCCAGAGATGAAGGCGTGAGCGGATAGAAAGTGCTGTGCCTGGCGCATCGACTTGAACCGTTGCATCTACCGCTCTCGCCGTCGGGTCGGCAGGTGGGAGTTCTCCGCCCGATTGTCCAGGTAACGGCTCTCGCGGTGCTCGACAACCGGCAGCAGTTCGCGTCTGGCCACGCCATAGCTCTTCAGCTTGTCCGTGACGAGGACGCGCGCGCTATAGTGCAGACGCCTGAGGAGGCGCTTGAAGAAGCGCTTTGCCGCAGCACCGTCGCGGCGGCTCTGCACCGGGATATCGAGCACGACGCCGTTCTGATCTACGGCGCGCCAGAGATAGCGCACCTCACCCTGAATGCGGATGAACACCTCGTCGAGGTTCCACTTGTCACCGGGCCGAGGGCGGCGGCGAAGACTGCCCGCGAGGGCGGAGCCAAACTTCAGGCACCACCGGCGGATGCTCTCGTATGAGACGATGACGCAACATTCTCTGGCAGAGCGGCGAACGGAAAGCGTGACGGTCGCGCTGATAGGCCACCCTGGCTTCGGGGCCAAAGTTTGGTCGAAAGCGGCCGTTCAATCGACGTCGCTCCCCTTCAAGGAGCCAGCGGGTGAGAGACTCCCGATAAGATGTCGTGCAGCCAGGCAGAGTCCCGCATGCCCATACTTTGAACGGCGCTTGCGCCGGGCGGGTCGCCCACGATGAACCCGCCATAGAACCCGGAATGGGCCGCAGTGCCGGTTATGCTCAGCGCGAACGAGATATCGAGGGTGCCCGTCCCGGCGCTGGAGCCGAGGTTGTAGGCCATGTCGTTGAATGCCGCCTTCGCCTGTGTGGCGGACTCGCCGGAAAATGAGAGGGCGGTCTCGATCGTATTGTTCACGGTGACGGTCAAGCTTACGGAGGTTACGCCGTTTCCGGTGATGCGGCCTCCCTGCAGCCCGACGATTAGGTCGCCGCCCGGGGGCACCTTCGTTTGGTCGATGCCCAGGGTGAAGATGCTGGTGGAGGTCTGGGCCGAGTTCCCGCCGGTCGCATGGCCGCCGCCGAGCTCGCCCACCGCGTAGAACACCGGCTTGGCGCCGAACGCCGCCTTGATCGCCGAATTGGAGTTCAGCACGTCTTTGACCGCGCTCGACCCAGGGGAGGGTGCCAGGTCGGCATTGGCCACCGCCTGCGAACCGGTGATGAAGGCGAAGGCGGTGTTGCCGTATTGCAGGTTCGCTCCGGCAATAGCCGTCGTCGAGACGGTCGCGCCGGCCTGCGTCATTGCGGCCAGGATGGCGTCGGTCGGATGTCCTTGCGCGGAGGTCTCCGCTGTCGCATTCGCCGTCCCGCCCTGGCCATGGCCGGAGGCGGAAGCAGAGGCGCTGCCGCCTTTGGTCGACCCGCTGCCCCCTTCGGCCATCGCATACGCCGTGGCAGAGGCACCGGTCGCCTCGTCGACGGCACTGGCATTGCCCCCCACGGCGACCGCGCCGGTGCCGCCGATGGCGAGCGCCTCGGTGTTGACCGTGAAGGCGCCGGTGATGATGTTTGACACGGTCGCGGATCCTGCTGTGCCGCTTCCGCCGTCGCCATGCCCGCCATTCCCGCCGGCCGAGACAACCTCCGAGATGACGAGCGTGCTCTGCGTCGCATTGGCCGTCATGTCGTCGAAGGTGAGGCTCGAGGTGGCGGAACCGCCATTGCCGCCGGCGCCGGTGTCGCTGTTGCCGCCATCGCCTGCATTGGCGGTTTGCTGGAGCGTGAGGTCCCCGCCGTTGCTGATGCCGGAGACGCCGTCCTCGACCGTCACCGACCCGCCCGCGCCGCCATCGGCGCCCGATTGGCCGCTGCCGCCCTCACCGGCCCTGAGGCTCAGCCTTGCCGATGCGGCATTGGTGCCGTCTGCAGTGGCGCTGCCGGATGCGGAGACGCCACTTCCGCCGGCGTGCCCGGCGCCCGAGCCCCCACCGCCCGTGCCGCCGGTCGCATCGGCCGAGGCGGTGGCCGACCCGTTCTTCGTGGCGCCGGTGGCGTCTGCAGAGGCGCTCGCCTTGGCGGCAATCCCACCATTACCGGCGCCGGTGTAGACCGAGCCGCCATCGCCTCCCCTAGACACCGCATTGGCGTTGACGCTCGCGCCGACGAAGCTGCCGATGACAGATGCCAACGATGTGGCGGTGCCGCCATGTCCGGAACTGATCCCGTAGCCACTATAGCCGCCGAACGCCTGGACGAACTGGCTGATAGCCGCGCTTGTGGAATCAATGGTGGTCAGTTTGGCCGTGGCATTACCGCCGGCGCCGCTGGTGGCCGTTGAGCTGTCGCCACCGGTGCCGCCATAAGCGTATTCGATCAGGGTCAACTGCCCGCCCTGCGTCGATCCAATGGCGGCGTTGATCAGCGTGCTCGACCCGCCGCTGCCGCCGATGCCCCAAGCCCCGTTCTGCAGATCGCCGCCGCCCTCGCCGCCGAATTGCTGGGCGTCCGCGGTGGCTTGCGTCACACCCACGGCGTGCGCCTTGGTGCCCGTTGCGATCCCGCCTGCGCCGCTCATCGTGCCGCCGCCGCCCGCCCCGCCGGCGCCGCCGGTAGATTTCGCATCGGCCTCCGCCGACTGTCCCGTCGCGGTGGATCTGGTCGATGTGACGGCGGCCCCGGCGACACCCGCCGGCCCGGCCGACACGGGCTCGCCGAAGCCAGGGCCGCCGACGTCGCCTGCATGGCCGCCCTGGGCAACCGCCATCGCGACCGCGCTGCCCTGGTGGTTGACGGCCGTGGCGCTCGCACGAGCGATGCCTCCGGCTGCCCCTGCGCCGCCAGCGTCGCCGGAACCGCCCGCGCCACCGAAGCCGCCCTGGCTGTTTGCCATGGCGTAGATAAAGCCGCTGACCGATTTTGCGTTCTTTACGGTGGCAGACGCGGACCCTGCCGCAGCACCGTTGCCGCCCGGTTGCTGGCCAATCTGCGGCTCGAGCGGGTTGCCATCCTGGTAGATGTTGCCGCCTTGCCCGCCCAGGCCCCCGTTGCCGCCCGTGACGGTCAGCGTGTTGCCGGCCAAATCGGGCGCGGTCAGGGCAACGGTTTCCGACTGGCCCGTGGTGCCGTTGCCGCCCGGCACGCCGTTGCCGTTTGGATTCCCACCATTCGCCCCGGCTACACCAGCCGCACCGGTAATGCTACTCGTCGTCATCGTTGATCCTACAGCTGTACTGCGAGTGATGAGTTCTACTTGCCCAAAGACATGGCGCAGCTCTGGTCCCGTCGTCAACTTCTATAGCGAGGGAAGTTATACTACGACGACAACCTGGACGCGGTAGCCGTCGCCCAACCGCCGCCCGATTGTGCGCCCGTCATGTCGCGGAACTGGATGGTGGCCTTGCTGGTCCAATTATTTCCGGACAGCATTATCGATTGAGTGATCTGTTGCGATCCCGCCGAGATAGGGTGGGGGCCGGAGGAGGCGAACAATATCAGCGCATACGTGGTCAGTCGGTATGTTCCAGCACCGGTCTTGGACCACACACCGAATGCGGTGCTACGCTGGCCTGGCGCGAGTGCCGGATTGTTGGTCGCCTCGCTTTCGGTGAAATCGCCGGCGAAGGACAGCAGCGACGTGAAGGCCGGCGCCAGTGCCGCCCCGCTGCTGCAATCGACAAGAGTGACCGCCACTTTCCAGACGCCGCGCATGCTTTCCGGCGCGGCAGACGCAGGCGTGGCGAACACGCTGACGGCAAGCAGGCCCGCTGCGAGCGAGACAACGGCGATAGCATTGACGATTTTCGGCATGGTCGGGATCCTCGAGTTTCGGCGCCGCAGGATGCGCTCCGAATGGCGGGACCTAGCCGTGCTTTGCCAGGCAGCTCCATGGAGGGGAGCTGAAGACGGTCTGAAGGGCGTGTGAAGCGGCTTGCGGCCCTTGCGCCGGCGAGGGGCTGCCGGTGAAAGCGCAGCGGTCGATAAGGGATCGGAATGACGGCAGCCCACGCCAGAGGGTCCATTTCGGATCGCATGGCAGGAAACACACATTCACGTCGCGCACTTGAAGAGCCTGCTCGAGAGCTGCAAGCGACGCCACGCCATCACCCAGGCCGGCGTGGATGAGGGCCGAGGCATAGGGCGGCACAAAGCGCGTCCGCGCCATTTCGGCGAAAGTTGCGAGTTGTGTGAGGGCAGCCTCGCGCTTTCCGAGGCGCGCGCGGATGTAGGCAGCCAGCATCGCCGGCTTGGTGCTGTTGCCGCAAATGCGCTCGGCGACCGAGAGTGCCTCCAAAGCCGCCTCCGGTTCGCCGCATTGCTCCATCGCCTGCGCAAGCTGGAAGTGGCCGATCCAGAAAGCAGGGTCCACGACGATTGCATCGCGGGCGAAGGAGGCTGCCTCGGCGGGCGAACCGGCATGCAGAGCGACCACGGCAGACAAGGCGTGATGCATGGCGAAAAGCGGGTCGCGTTCGATCGCGAGGCGGATGGCGCGCTTGGCCTCGTCATGCAGGCCCAGATGCGAACCGGCGATGCCGATCATCCGGTGTGCGAAGGCATAGTTCGGGTCGAGCCTTGCCGCGCGTCGGAAGTCGTCGATGGCATCCTGCCAGCACCAGTCCAGCCAGAAGCGCACGAAGCCGAGCGACGCTGCTGCTTCCGCCGAGTTGGGACCGGTCCGCACAGCGTTCGACGCCGCCCGCCTAGCCTTCTGCCAAATACTAGCGGCTGGCGCATCGGCGTTGACGGGACTAGAGCTGTAGGTGTCGGCCAGGCCGGACCAGGCCAGTGCGTAGTCCGGATCGGCCGACGTGGCTCGCGTAAAGTAGCCGATCGCTTCGGTGTTCATCGCGGACTGGTTGCGGTTCCAGCAGTGGCGGCCGCGCAGATACAGTTCGTACGCCGCCTCCTGCTGCGTGTGGCGTGGCTGGGCGTGGCTACGGCTTTGTGGTGCAGAGCAGCCGCGCACGGCGTTCGAGACAGTGCGGCCGACCGCCTGCTGGAACGCCAGTTTCTGGTCCAGCGTGCTGTCGAGGCTTTCGGACCAGAGCTGCCGTCCGCTTGCGGCTTCGACCAGCCGTGTGGTCACGCGCAAGATGCTGCCCTCTACGCGGATGCTGCCCTCAAGCAGTTGGTCTGCGCCGAGCAGACGGCCGATGTTGGCGGCGTCTGCATGCGGCAGGCGAAATCGAGCGACCGAGCGACGACCGATCACGTGGATCGCATCTGGTGCGACCCCGCCTAGGATGGCAATCAGCTCCTCGGTAAAGCCGTCGGCCAGGTAGTCATGCTCGCTCGATCCGGTCAGGTTGTCGAACGGCAGGACTGCGATCGTCACCGGCGTGCAGGACAAGGCGGCGTCGACCGGCGGAACCGCCCGGACCCGGGCGACGAACCGGTATCCGCGGCCCTGCACGGTTTGCACGTAGAGCGGGTTATCGGCATTGTCGCCGAGAGCGGTGCGGATTTTCCGGATTGCGGTGTTGATGCCCATATCGGCATCCACCGCGCTGCCAGCGCCCCAAACTCGATGCGCCAGCTCACGACGGTCAACAAGCTCTGTAGCCCGGCTGACGAGAAGGCAAAGAAGTTCCGTCGGCCGCCGTTCCAGGAGGACCGGTCGGCCAGCGAAGGTCAGCTCGCAGCCACCAAGGTCGAGCTGGAAATTGTCGAACACAACGCGCATCGGGAATTGTTTTACCACGTTTTGCGGCTGTACGTAGCCTCGGGCTATGATTAGGCACGACGTTGTCCTTGGCTTTATCCGGTGCCAGAGCGATAGCGTCTCACGCGGGTCGCGCAGTCCCGGCCATTCGGGACTTGCCCTGGTAGCAGCGCCCGATCGTCGGGCGTTCGGCCAGGAGCAAACAATGACCCTCTCCGACACACGATCGTCCATCCTACAGTAAGCCGCGCAGCACCCTGACGGGCTTGTTATGTCGCCCACTCACCTTCCGCCAAGACTGAGGGCATCTATCTGCGTGGATGCACAGCACGGTGGCGCGGGTGATTGGGCGAGCACAGGCGGACGTTGAAGGGGTTTGATGGCCAGGGAGCCGAACGGGCAGCCTCGCCTGCAGCGACGTTTGCCGGCCCCTCGAGCTTTTCCGAACCGACTCCGCATGCTCCAGCACCACTACTGGGTTGAGCTGTCTCGAGGGACATTACAGAGTCGGCGCAAAAGCGTCGATGGCGAATCAACATCGTTGCTCGAAATTTGCAGCAGTGATGCAAAATGGTGTGAGAACGCCCAGGACAGGACGATCCCCGCAACAACTGCCAGCAGAAAGGCACGGTTGGCGAGGAACGCGCACCGTACGATAAACCGCGTTGTTCGTACCAACTGGTAGCAACGGCCTGATCTTCCCAATCACACAGACAACAGCACCATGAACACTTGAAATGGAAACGAACGCTTCCATATACCGTTGATGAATGACAGCAACAACACGATCTGCCGAAAGCGCGGGCCCGGCCGCCCTCGAGAGTTCGACATGGACGCCGCTCTGGATGCGGCCCTGATCGTATTTCGCGACCGCGGCTACCACGCCGCGTCGCTTGCTGAGCTGGGCGCAGCCATGAACCTCACTGTCGGCAGCATCTATAAGGCATTTAGCGACAAACGGGCGATCTTCATTGCAGCGTTCGACCGTTACACTGAGGTCCGGAAGAACGAGCTAGATCGGCGGTTGAGATCGGCGAAAAGCGGGCTGGACAAGGTCAGGGCCATGGTCGCCTTCTATGCCGAGTCCTCGCATGGACCAGAAGGTCGGCTTGGCTGCCTGGTGGTGGGTAGCATGACGGAATTGTCTCTCTTCGACGCCGAGATAACAAGCAGCCTTGTCGCGTCCTTGCAACGGGTCAGGATGCAGTTTCGGACCTTCATCCAATTGGGCAAATCGGATGGTTCCGTGTCGGCCAACATCGACCCTGAGGCATCGGCCTCCCTGCTCTTATTTCTCGTCCAAGGTTTTCGGGTAGTTGGCAAGACGGGCCGAACCCGGGCTGAGATGATGGCCGCCGTCAACGTAGCAATGCGGCTGCTCGCTTAAGACTTCGGTAATTAGGAAGCAATCGCTCCCATGCACGTTCAGTCGTTCAATACAGCCGTGCCCCTTGTCCTTCCGCGGCACGAAGCCGGCATGTCGACGTGGCTCGGGCTGCTGCTGGCGACGGCGTGCGGCCTCATCGCCGCCAACATCTACTACGCCCAGCCCCTCCGCACGCCGATCCTGCGGCGCCGGGCGATCTACCAGGCGTGCCTGTTCGGGGCGTTCAGCCTGTTCTGGACAGCGGTGCCGCTGCAACTGGCCAATTGCTACCATCTGTCCCAAGACGGCATCGCGCTGTTTGCTCTCGTCGGTGTGACGGGCGCCGTCGCAGCGCCGCTGGCCGGCCGCATGGCCGACAGAGGTTGGAGCAAGCCAGTCACCGCGCTTGCCATGTCATCCGTCGGGGCGACCCTGCTGCTCGGCCTGCTTGGCTCATCGGCATCAGGTCCTGGCCTACTCATCCTGGCTGCCGCGGCGATCCTGCTGGATTTCGGCGTGGCTTCGAACGGGGTGCTTGGTCAACGAGCGATCTATGCGCTGGACGCCGCGGCCCGCGGTCGGCTCAACGGCCTCTACATGGCGACCTTCTTCGGCGGCGGCGCCATTGGGTCGGCCCTCGGCGGGTGGAGCTATGCAGAAGGTGGCTGGCCACTGACCATGGCGGCCGGGCTGCTGCTGCCGGTGGTCGCCGTGGCCTACTTCCTGACTGAAAAACCGGAGTTGCAAGCATGACCGCATCCGACAAGCTGCCGCCTTCTCCTGGCGCTGCCAGGATGATCGAAGCCGCGCCGTCGTCTCGGCCCGATCCTCACCTGCAGGGGTTTGAGCACGGCTTCCGCACCATCGACGGCGTTCGGCTGCACTATGTCGCCGGTGGAAAAGCGGATGGAGAGGTCATAGTCCTACTCGCTGGGTTCCCGGAGAGTTGGTATGCGTGGCGCAAGATCATGCCGCTGCTCGGATCCGCCTGTCGGGTAATCGCGCCCGACCTTCCTGGCCAGGGCGACTCAGACCGCCCGGCCGGCGGTTACGACACACAAACCCTCGCCGTAGCCGTGCATGACCTGTTGCAGCAGATCGGGGTCAACCACTATTTTCTGGCAGGCCACGACGTGGGGGCCTGGGTCGCCTACCCCTATGCAGCGCTGTTCGGCGGCGAGGTCCGGCGTCTCGTCCTGATGGACGCCGGCATCCCCGGCATCACTCTGCCGGACGCCCTGCCGACCGCGCGGGAGCGCGCATGGCGTACGTGGCACTTCGCATTCCACGCGTTGCAGGACCTTCCCGAGTTGCTGCTTTCAGGCCGTGAGGCCGAGTACCTGGACTGGTTCCTGCGGCGCAAGACGGCCAACCCGGAAGCGTTCTCGGACGCTGACCTCCAGGAATACTTGCGCGTGTTCAAGAAGGAGGGCGGGCTGCGGGCCGGGCTCGCCTACTACCGCGCCGCAGCCGTCTCGGCACAACAGAATCGGGCACTGGCCGCCCAGGGCAGGCTGAGGATGCCTGTGCTGGCCCTCGGCTCCGACCAGGGTTCCATCTCGGACATGGCGACGCCGTTGCGCGCCTTCGCGGATGACGTGCGCGGCGGCTCGATCCCCTTCTGCGGCCATTTCCTGCCTGAGGAACAGCCCGAGGTGGTGGCACGGGAACTACTCGAATTCTTCGGGCAGGCTTGAGGAGATGGGGATCAGGGCGACCAGCTTACCTGTTTCAGGCTTCGGTTCAGTTGGAGCGACCGGCGAAAGGTGATCAATCAGGGCCCGCAGCGCTGGCATCATTTGCCGCTGCCGTGGATAGCAATATCCGGTCACACTCGCCGATGGGCGCTCGCACCTTACCGGCCCGGACTTCACCGTAGCCGACGCCTACCTCTTCGTGGTGCTGAGCTGGGCGCCGAAGCTTGGCGTGGACTTTGCCCGATGGCCACACCTCGGCGAGTTCAGTCGGCGCGTCGCCGTCCGCGTCGCCGTCCAGACCTCGATGGCGGCGGAAGGGCTACAAAAAGCGGCGTGACGCCCCCGCGGGGCAGGCGGCCAGCGCTGCATGGGGTTAGGTTCGGGATACGTACACAAGGCGTCATGAGGCTTGCTCGAAGCGGAGCGGCTGCGCGTTGAGCGGGCTTGGCAGGTACTCCATGTCATTGTCGCTGTGCCCTAGCTCGCCACCGGCGGTGACCGAGCCGACGCGGAACGACCCCAGCGCCGCGGTTCAGTCCGCCACGACGACCGGCGGTGGCAACGCAGAGCATCAAGGCGGCAATGAGCCTCAGCCCAGAGCAGCCGAATTTACGGTCCGCCGTTCGCAGCCCAGCGTGCCGGCAGGCTGTCGCGTCGCAGATCGAGCTTCGCGGTTGCGCGCCGCCTCACGACTGCCGATGCTGCCCGGCAAGGACATCGCCGCAGGAGCCGCCAATGCCGAACCGACCCGCCCTGCACACTACCTTGGCCTGCGCCTGCGCTCTCGCTACCCAGTTGGCGCTGCTACAATCGGCGCTTGCGCAAGCCACCGGGCCGGAACCATCGGCGCGCACTACTCAAAACGGCGCCACTTCCGCAATGGCACCGCCTGCCACAACCGCGTCCGCTGGCCAGACCACCAGCATGACCGCACCCGCCCAGTCGCGGCCGGCGGCGACCCTGGTGGATCCGTCCTTGTTCGGCGCCATGCGCTGGCGCGACGTTGGGCCGTTCCGCGGCGGCCGGGCGCTCGCCGCCGCCGGTGTGCCCAGCGTGCCCGGCCTGTACTATTTCGGCGCGGCGGCGGGCGGCGTTTGGAAGAGCATCGATTTCGGCACCACCTGGCAACCGATCTTCGACAGTCAGGATATCGGCTCCATCGGCGCCATCGCAGTGGCTCCTTCCGATCCGAAGACGATCTATGTCGGTACCGGTGAGGGAGCGCTGCGCGGCGACATCACGTACGGCAACGGCGTCTACAAATCGACGGATGCCGGCAAGAGCTGGACGCATGTCGGGCTGGACGACAGCCGGCAGATCGGCGCGCTGATCGTGGATCCGCACGACTCCAATATCGTGTTGGTGGCCGCCATCGGCCATGCCTTCGGCCCCAACCCAATGCGCGGCATCTTTCGCACCACGGATGGCGGCCGGAACTGGACGCGAGTGCTGTATCGCGACGACCAGACCGGCGCCATCGACGTCACCTTCGATCCGTCCAACCCCAAGATCGTCTACGCCGCACTGTGGCAGGTGATTCGCCAACCCTGGCACTTCTCGTCGGGCGGTCCGGGCAGCGGGCTGTTCCGCTCCACCGACGGCGGGGTCACCTGGACCGAGCTCAAGGGTAACGGATTGCCCAGCGGTATCCTCGGGCGGATCGACGTCTCCGTGTCCGCCGCCAACCCCGCGCGTGTCTATGCTATGATCGAGGCCAAGGACGGTGGGCTGTATCGCTCGGATGATCACGGCGCGCACTGGAAGCTGGTCAGCCAGGACGGCCGCATCCGTCAGCGCGCCTGGTATTTCTCCAAAATCTTCGCCGATCCCAAGTCGGTGGACACGGTGTTTACTGTCAATACCGGGCTGCTGAAATCCACCGACGCCGGCCGGAGCTTCGACTTGGTGAACGCCACCCACGGCGACCACCATTTCCTCTGGATCGACCCCTCCAACCCCAGGCGCATGATCGACACCAACGATGGCGGCGCCAGCATCTCGCTCGATGCTGGCCTGACCTGGTCCAGCCAGGACAACCAGCCAACCGCGGCAATCTATCACATCGCCGCCGATAACAGGTTTCCCTATTGGCTGTATGGTGCCCAGCAGGATAATTCGAACCTCGCCATTGCCAGCTACAGCGATAACGGCGTGATCGGGCCGTCCGACTGGTATCCGGCCGGGGGCGGCGAATGCGGCTTCGTACTGCCCGACCCTCGCGACGCCCAGATCATCGTGAGCGATTCGGAGAACTCGATCAGCCGCTACGACCGACACACCATGCAGTCGCAAGACATCAGTGCCTGGCCGGTGGACAATTCCGGCCACCCGGCGGACGAGCTGGCGCACCGATTCAACTGGACCTCGCCGATGATGCGCTCACCGCATAATCCGGACGCGATCTACGTAGGATCCGAAGTGGTGTGGAAGACCACCGACCACGGCCATAGCTGGGCCATCATCAGCCCCGACCTTACGCGCAACGATAAGTCCAAGCAGACCGCATCCGGCGGGCCACTGACAAAGGACATCACCAGCGTGGAGTATTACGATACGGTGTTCGCGCTCGCCGAAAGCCCGATCACCAAGGGCATGCTGTGGGCGGGATCCGATGACGGGCTGATCCATGTCTCGACCGATGACGGCGCCCATTGGACCGACGTGACGCCTGATGCGACGAAACCGGGTGGCGCGCTGCAATGGAGCGCGATCAGCTTGATAGAGCCTTCTCATTACGATGCAGATACTGCCTACATCGCCGTGGACCGGCACAAGCTCGACGACATCCAACCTTACGCGCTCAAAACCGAGGACAGCGGGAAAAGCTGGCAGCCGATCACCACCGGCCTGCCGGATGGCGCGGTGGTGCACGCGGTGCGCGAGGACACAGTGCAGCGCGGCCTGCTCTACGCCGGCACCGAACGCGGCGTGTTCGTCTCGTTCGACGATGGCGCGCACTGGCAGAGCCTGCAATTGAACCTGCCGGTCAGCCCTGTGCACGACCTGACGGTGCGTGGCGACGACCTGGCGATTGCAACGCATGGCCGCGGGTTCTGGATCCTGGACGACATCGCGCCGCTGCGTCAGCTGCATACCAACACCAGCACAGCGGACGTCATCCTGTACTCGCCGGCTCCGGCGATCCGGCTTTATTATCCGGACGACGTGGATGCCCGCCATCCGGTCGGTCAGGACCCGCCCGCCGGCGCGCTCATCGACTATGCGTTGAAGACCGCCCCGGCTGCCGACCTGACGGTCGACATACTGGATGCCGCCGGCAAGACGCTGCGCCACATGTCCAGCACCCACAGCGACAAGGAAGTGCAGCCGCCGGAATGGCCGGACCGCATCGTGGAGACTGGTCTTATCCCGGCCAAGGCGGGAATGAACCGGCTGGTTTGGGACCTGCGCATGAACGATCCAGTGCAAATCCCCGGTGCTTTCTATTCGGACCAAGCGCCACGCGGCCCGATCGTCGCTCCTGGCAAATATCAGGTAAGGCTGACGGTCAACGGCCACAGCCAGACCGCACCCATCACGGTGCTGGTGGACCCGCGCGTAGGCGATGCCGCCATCCCGGCGATCGACGCCGAGACCCAGCTCGCGGTCGCGACCACGCAGGACATTAGCGTGCTGCACCAGACGGTAAACGGCGTTCGGGCGGCCGAAACCGAACTGGCGCGGATAAAATCTGGCGCGGGGCGATGCGCCGCCGGCCAGAGCCTTAGTGTCGCGGCAGATAAACTCAGCGCCGCGCTCCGCGGTTTGGAACAGACGCTGATGCAGGTGAACATGAAGGGCTCAGAAGCCAACCTCGCTTTCCCTGGCATGTTGAACGAGCAATATGCCACTTTCCAACTGACGCTCGGAGACGCCGACGCGCCAGTGACCACGCAGCATCAGGCGATGTACGACACGCTGCACAAGCGCCTGCAGACGACGCTCGCTTCCTGGCAGCAGGTGAAGTCGGGTGACCTCGCATCGTTCAACGCGCAACTAAAGCAGAACGGCGTGTGCCCTGTCGGCAGCGGGCAGTAGCGCGCTACAGCCGGGCCGACAGCGTCACCAGAATGCTGCGACTCGGTAGAAGATAATACGACGAATCGCCGAATTCGCTTTCGGTAACCGGTGGCCGCTCGTCGCTCAAATTGGTTCCTGACACCAGGAGCTGATAGCGCCGGAAACGGTATCCCGCGCTCGCCGACACTGTGGTGTAGCCGCCGATCGGCGCCTCGTTCGCCAGGTCGAGATATCGCCGTCCCACGTAGTTCACGATCGTCGAGCCGAAGAAGCCCCGGGAGGGCGCGTACAGCAAGCCCGCCGATGCCAGATAATGCGGGGCGAGCGGCAGTTGCTTGCCGGCCGCGTTCACATTCGCTCCGTTCTCGGTCGCGACGTAGTTGGTGAATGTTGCGTCGTGATAACTGCCGTTCAGCGACAGCGTCAAGCTCGGTGCCAGTCGATAGCGCAGCTCCCCTTCCACGCCGCGCAGGTGCTGGCCACCGGCGTTCTGCAGGATCGGGTTGCCGCCCGCATCCGTCGTGTTCACAACGAGGTTCTTGAAATCGACGAAGAACGCATCGATGTCCAAGTGAAGTCTGGTGCCGAGCAAATCGCCCTTGATACCGCCCTCGATATCGTCCGCGGTCTCGGGCTTCAGGACGTCGGGTGTGAAGTCGGGGCCGAAATCGATCGCGGACGGCTTGAACGTGTTGCGGTAGTCCAGATAGGGCGATACACGGTCGCTACCCTGCTGCCACACCGCATAGCTGGCGCCCACCACGAAACTGGGGCGGACCACGTGGCGGTACGATCGCCCGTCCAGGTCGTTCGTGGCATTAAAGCCGTCGACGTGTCTGGAGAGTTGCCGCTCGAACGTCTCGTTCAGCCGGAAACCGGCGATCGCATCCAGGCGGGGGAACGGATGCCAAGTCGTCTGCACGTATAGTCCCAGAAACGCCCGACTGTCTGACAGGCTGTTGACCTCATCGACATGCAGCGCGGTGGTTGGGGGCAACCTGCCGGCCCCTGAAAGCGGCGCATAATAGGCGCCGTTGATGCTGTCCTGCTTGCCTAGCCCGTACAGCATGTCTGCGCCGTATAGCAGCGTTACATGCGCCGGCAGGGCACTGCTGACATGGGTGTCGAAATACCCATCGCCGATGCGGCGCCGCTGGTTTTGCGAATCTGCGTTCTGCTCCCTGTCATCTGTCAGGTCGGGACGCAGGAAACCGCGTATGTCGGAGATCTCGTCGAACGCGTAAGACGCTGTTGTCTCCCACCTGCCTATGCCGACGTCGCGCGTGTAGCGCAGCACGCCGTGGTAACGGTTGTCGTCGATAAGCGCGTCGGACGGATTGTAGTTGGCATCAATCGGCGTCAGCGTGGTCAAGCCCAGGCCGGTGCGGATGACCGGGCTGGGCGGCGTGGTGCGGTCGTAGGCCAGGTCGACATCGAACCGCAGCGTGCCGCCTGCCACGGCGCCTGCGCCGCGATACAGCAGCTTCCCGTCGCTGGTCTGTTCGCGCGCGTCTGCGAAACCTTCCGATGCGCCCTGCAGTGTTAGGGATTGCTGCCATCCGCCCAGGCTGGGAAATGCTGTGGACAGGCTGCCCGTCGCCTGGCCATGCGTGCCGTATCCCAGAAGCACCCTGTCTTCGGATTGTCCGGCCGGGTAGTGGATCACCTGGATCACGCCGACGAAGGACGTGGCGCCATAGGTCACCGGCGCCGAGCCCTTCAGTATCTCCACCCGGTCCACGTCGGTCAGGTCCAGCGTGGGAATAGAGGGGTTGAAGGCGCCGCCCCAGGGCACACCGTCCACCACCAGAAGGAAGGCATCGAACTCGTGCAGTCCGAGGAGCGAGGGCACCGCACTCGCCGGACCGGCATCACCGCCGGGTGCAGCCTCCACGCCACTGACCAGTGCCACGACGCCAGCGAGATCGGTCACGTTGCGGTCCCTGAGCTCCTGCCCCGAGATGACGGTCACGGATGCCGGAACCGACGCAGTGGAGTCGGGCGTCCGGGTCGCGGTGACCTCGATCGATTCGGTTGCGGCCGTGAAAGCAGCATCGGCCTTCGCTGGCGTACCGAGCCCGATCGGCATCAGCAGGGTGAGACATGCCAAGCCGGTTCGTAGTCCAATCATATTTGCAGCTATCGCGTAAAACCGCGGGAAGCAACCGCTTCCCAAGCAGTCGAAGCGCGCAGGTCGTGACGGGCGTAGACAACGGTAATACGCAACCACCCGAGCATTGTCGTGCCACTCCGATAATCAGGTGAGGCGGAAGGCAAAGGGGGTGTCATAGAGGCGTAAGTGCTACCGCAGCGCGTCATGACGAGGCCCTGCCGTGATCCTAGTGCTTGGTGGGGAAGCCTGAAGGATCCCGGAACTTGTAGCGGCTTTCATCAAAGGCAGATCACACCCAAACCTGCTTCCGTTTGGGCCAACAATCTTGCGCTTGGCTTACGCCCTCGATCGAGTATTTGCGCGTCACACGCATCGCGCAGTCCCGGCCATCCGGTACGGGCGCTGGTAGCAGCGCCCGGTAGTCGGGCGCTCGCCAGGAGTCTCAGATGGCCCTCTCCGACACTCAAACATCCATTCTTCGGCAAGCAGCACGGCACCCGGATGGGCTGGTCGTATCGCCTGCGCACCTCCCGCCAAGACCTCGTGCATCCATCGCGCGCGCCATGCTGAACGCTGGGTTCGTGGCACGCGCCGACGCATCGGATGACAGCGCCAGATGGAAGCTCGACGGCGAGGTTATCTGGCTCAGCATCACCGACGCTGGCCGCGAAGCCATTGGTAAGGTCAACGACGACCTTGCCTCTGCGTTGGGCGGAAAGCCGGCCACCGCCGGCGAGGCAGACACTGCAGATGACGAGCCGACCTTCGACCAAGAGCCGCCCGTAACGCCCCATGGCCCGCAACACCGCCCCAAGCTTGGGGACGCCGCCGCTGCGCTGCTGCCTGCTGAGACGCGACGGCAGAACGCGAGCAGCTGGCGAATGCCTTAGCCGCTCTCCGGGCCAGCCTGGGCGCAACACCCCGAGCAATGCCTCCAAGCCGCGCACCGCGCCACGGTACCAAGCGGGAGGCGCCCTCGGACGCCAGCGACTTCGGACCCAAAACTTGGAGAAAATACGTGCCGAACCCTACTGCTGCACCGCACAGCGTATTCCATTGATGTCCCGCGTCAGACAGTAGCCCGCGAAGATTGAACGCCTGGAATCCAATCAGCGAGACAGGGATCAGCACAGCCTGCACCAACGCGCTGCGGTCTCGCGCGAACCATAAGATTTCTTTGCGATAGAGTGGATCGCCGCCGAAGCGAGCGCTGTGTCTGCCTGCCCGAGTCCCGATCGCGGCGTTAGCACCGGGATTGCTCGTCAAGCCGCGCCCGGCGGCCCACACGCTGAATCGAACCTACCCGGCTATCACCGCAGCGGAAAACAATAGATCGATCAGCACACCGAACGGCAGTGAAAATCTGCCATTCGGTAGCAGTCCTAAAAACAACCCGATGTATGGCCAGGGCAGGTTGGCCAGTGGCGCAAGCGGTCCGGCAGCCATCGTAAACAATTTGCCTTGGGTGACAAAGGCCAAAAATATGCCCAGAATAGTTGCGTAGCCGAGCCACCCCATGAGGCCAATCATGGCGCCGCGCGAGCGTGGGGTGAACCGCAATGTGACCCCGATCTCCAACGCTTTGCCGAAGCAGGCCGCCGCCAGCGTGACAGGAACGCCGATCACCATAGCAGCCAGGGTACCCGCCGCTTTGCCATAAAGCACCCCGAATGGTATCCCTGGCAGAAGCGGTGCACTAAGATAAATTGGATTTGCGGCTATTGGCGCCAGCATTTCGGCCAAGAACACAGCGCTCGGCGACACCGGATGACTGAACAACCATTCCCACATCGGGTATCGCCTGCGCCGGGTATCAAGCTCCAACCCCTCGCCCTGAAACGCCATCATGACAAACCAGATCAGCAAGGTCAGTGAGCCAAGTAGCGCTGCGAGGCTGCCCGCGCCCGGCAGCCCAACGAGTCCAGGTGCCGCCCGACCTCGAGACATCAGGCGGGCTGTGCCTTGACTTCTCACAGTCTGTCTCAAATGCGCTTCGATTGTTTGCGGATCACCTCCATTCCGCCGCGCGCTTCGCTCTGCCTCTATGCGATAGGCGCGGTCCGTCGTGCGTGTGGTATCGGAAACGGCGTCGATGAACCATCGGTCCACCACCACCCACCCGCGCCGCTCCGCTGCGGCAGCCTCGCCGGCGGTCACCGCACGTGTCAGCAAAAACGCCGACATGAGATGTACGAACGCCAACATCACGGCGACCACGACGAAGCCCAATTGGCTGAAATTTGTTCTCTTCGCCGCGCGATGCGCGAACAATTCTCGTTGCCGGCGCCTGCGTCCTGCCGCCCGCCTGTATGACGCCGCCAACAAGAGCCGGACCACCTTCCAGGTAGTCGGCGCCACGGGCAGTGCACTCATGTCTGTGCTGGCCGCGCAGTCAGCTTTAGAAAGACGTCCTCCAACGTTGCACCGTCATTCTCGGCGCTTAGCGTCGCAAGGGAGCCCTTCGTCACCACCTTTCCGTCATTGATGATCACTGCGTGAGAACACAGTTTGGCTACGTGATCCATTAGATGCGTCGAAAACAGAATGTTTGTGCCCCGCGAAGCAAGGTGCAGAATGAGATCGTAGAAGAGGTGAGTGGATTCGACGTCGAGCCCGTTAGTCGGTTCGTCCAAAACAAGCAGTTTCGGTTGATGCAGGATTGCCAGCAGCAGCCCGAGTTTCTTCTTCATGCCACGCGAGTAATCTTCGGCGAAATTGTCTAGGTCGTCGGCCAGGCGCAGCCGGGCGACTGCCGGCTCGAGTAGACTTAGCGTCTCCTTGGCGTCCAAACCGTGCATGGCGGCGCTGAGCGCCAGCGTCTCGCGTCCTGACAGGTAGGAATAGAACACCGGCTCGTCCGGCAGGAAGCCGATCAGTCGCTTCACCGCAACCCGGTCCTCAAACGCGTCGAGGCCATCGATCCGCAATGATCCTTTTGTTGCTTTTAGGATACCCATCAGAAGTCGGAACAACGTGGTTTTGCCCGCCCCATTCGGTCCAAGCAACCCGCACACTTGACCTGTGGGCACATTGAACGAGATCTCCTGTAAGGCCGTCTTGGCGCCAAAGGACTTCGTGACGTTCACCAAGCTCACGAGGTCGCTAGTGCCGTCGCAAGCGGGTGCGACTATGTCGTCTCCGGAAAGATCATGCATGACAAGGACGATTGCTCATCTTGGCATAATGCTCGTCATACAAGGCCCTCTTCAAGTCAGACACACCGGGTCGGTCCACGTTGGCCAACCCATACGAACCCGAATGTGAACGGCAGAGTGGGCAGTTGATGATGGTGCGGCTCGCGGCAGCCCTGGCTGTCGTGCTCACCACACGGGCGGCGATGTCCCAGACTTCGCGCCATGATCCCGGGGTGAGAGCGCTGCCATAGCTAGCCAGTGTTCCCCGGCCACCTAATCCAAATGTTCGCGCCACGAGAGGCTTGACTGAGGAAGACGCGCTGCACCTCATGGACTCTTACTCGACAGCGCATCGTCATCCATAACGGTCGCCCCCGCGTAGCGCAGACGCAGCAGGATATGCGAAAGGTCGCAATGGCCACAGGCGTATTGCGCATCCCCACAGCCTACAGCAGCAGCGGCGTGGCCAGGATCGACCCTCCGCCACCAGCCTCAGTGTCAGCCCGACCACCGCCCCCTGGGCCATGGCGGGGGTCAGCGAAGCGGTCTTCGTGTTATGCCGACGTGGGTGGAAGCGGGCTCCGAGGCAGGCTTGGCGGCTGGCGTCAGCCGATGTAGCAGCATGCCGGCGACCATGGCGGCGGTGAACACCGCCGTCGGCAGAAGACCCAGCGCAAGCGAGGCGATGGCGGGTCCGGGGCACAGCCCGGACAGGCCCCAGCCGACGCCGAAGATCGCGGAGCCGGTGACCAGCCGCCGGTCGATCGGCCAGATCCTCGGCCACGCAAACCGGGTGTCGAACAGCGGCGCCCTCATCCGTTGGGCCACCGCTTGCCCGAGCGCCGAGACCGCCACGGCGCCAGCAAGCACGAAGGCCAGGCTGGCGTTCCAGTCGCCGGTGACGTCGAGGAAGGCCCGCACCCGCGACGGATCGACCATGCCCGACACCGACAGGCCGAAGCCGAACACCAGCCCCGCCAGAAGCCCCGCTAGGATGCGCCACGCCCGGGTCACGACAGGCCCGCACGCCGCATGACGTAGACGGTGATCACGGCGGTCAGCATGAAGGTCGCCACTGCCACGATCGACCGGGGCGACAGCCGTGCGAGGCCGACCACCCCGTGGCCGCTGGTGCAGCCGGAGCCCAGCCGCGTGCCGAACCCGACCAGAAGCCCGGCGAGCGCCATCAAGACCAGAGAGCCGGACGCCCTGGACTGCGGCCAAGCACCGAAAGCCGCGCGGAACAGCAACGGCCCCAGCACCAAGCCCAGCGCGAAGGCCGTGTTCACGGCCACGCGCCCGGGGTCACGTCCAGCCAGCCCGTCTATAACGCCGCTGATCCCCGCCACGCGGCCGTCGGCGACGAGGAAGATCGTCGCCGCGAGCCCGATCAGGAGGCCGCCCGCAAGAGAGGGAAGATAGGGCGTCATCAGACCTCCTCGCAGCAGAAGATAGCGTGAGTGGTAAACACCTCTCAGGCGCTAAGAGCCACTGCCATGAAGTTTCGTACAAGGGTGTGAGGTGTTCCCTTTCCGATAGGCGAGTGCCAGCCGAGCTGTCGGCGCTTGGCCCTTGATCTCACAAAAGACCACGCCAGCGGGCATTGTCACGTTAACTGGCGGTCTGCGACGGCCTGGGCAAAGGTGGTGAGATGAAGAAGCCGCCAGACCCGCACCATCGTCACCGCTTCCCGGCGGACCTATCAGCCACGCGGTATGGCTCTATCACGTGTTCAGCCTGAGCTTTCGGGGTGTCGAGTTTCTTCTGGCCGAGCGCGGTGTCATCGTCTCATACGGCAGCATCCGCCGGTGGTGCCTGAAGTTTGGCTCCGCCTTCGCGGCAGTCTTCGCCGCCGCCCTCGGCCCGGTGACAAGTGGAACCTCGACGAGGTGTTTATCCGCATTCAGGGTGAGGTGCGCTATCTCTGGCGCGGCTCGTAGGAGTGGTACAACAGTAGCGTCGCGACGATAACTGGTTCGGTAAACACCATTCTTGCTCCTCGGCGACCTCTTGCTCCTCGGCGACAATCCTGTTGCCGACGCATGTTTGTCCCATAGACTTACCCGAGGTGCTGCAGTGCTCTCGCTTGGGTATCATGCATTGAAGAAGCGTTTGAAATGGGAGATCACGAGGCCGGGCTGTTCCTCTGGGATCAAATGGCCGCATGGCAACGCTTCGCCCACAACCGGCCCGTTTGCCTTTTGCCGCCAAGTAGCGAGTACATCCCATAACTGGCCGACCGTCCCCTTCGCGCCCCAGAGTGCCAGGAGCGGAGCCTGGATCTTGCGCCCGGCTCTGTCGTCAGCCCTGTCCATATCGAGGTCGATACCCGCCGCAGCCCGGTAGTCCTCACACACCGCGCGGATCGTCCCCCTGCAACAGTAAGTGCGGATATACTCCGCCATCGCCTCGGGTGTAACCGCGCCCGGCGTCTTACCCTGCACGGCTAGATGGTCGCGCAAATAGAAGCCAGGGTCCAGACCGATGAGGTGTTCCGGCATCGGCGCAGGCTGGATCTGCAGGAACCACCACACATACCGCGTCGCAAACTCCTTGTTGGTATCGTTGTACATCGTCAGCGTCGGCGCCACATCCAGCACGGCGGCCTTTTCGACCGCGCCAGGATGATCCAGGCACAGACGGTGCACAACACGGCCCCCGCGGTCGTGGCCCGCCACCATGAAGGATGAATGCCCGAGTTGCTGCATGACATCGACCATGTCCTGCGCCATGGCGCGGAACGAGTAGTTGCGGCTCTCTGTGCTGTAGCCGGGCTTGGACGAGTCGCCGTAGCCGCGCAGATCCGGCAAAACTACCCTATACCCAGCGTCCACCAGGGCTGGAGCTACCTTATGCCAGGTGACGAGCGTCTCAGGATGGCCGTGAATCAGGAGCAGCGGCTGGCCGCGCCCCATGCTCAGCGTGTGAATGATCGCGCCGCTTGTCTGAATTTCCTGTGATTGAAAACCAGGGAACAAGGCTTCGCGTACGCCGGTGGGCTGTGCCGGAGGTGCTTCGGGCAGGTCTTGACCAATCGCGGGAGCTGGCCGAGGACTCGGCAGCTCACGCTCGAGGTTCTCCGCAGTCGGTGCAGGCGCTGTCTGCGCCCGTGCCCGTGCAGCTAATGCCGTAAAAAACGTCGTTACTCCGACCGCGACGGCCGTTCGCCGCCCGATGCCCGATGTCATGGTCGTCATCCTCTATCAAGCCATCCTCCTTGAACACAGCTTGCAAACGGTGGTTCACTTGAGCCGGCATCTGGTCCCGGTCTCGTCTATGCGCGCATTGAAGGCCCCCTCTCGAACGGCATGACTACCACCACGCACACTGGCCAACGCGTTTCCGCTGTTGCCGCGAGCGCCCTGATTACGGCTGCCGGCGGAGCGCTCGATGCGTGGGTATACCTTGCGCACGGACATGTGTTTGCAAACGCCCAGACGGGCAACGTCGCACTGATGATGATTGCTGTGGCCGATCGTCATTTTGCACAAGCAGGCAGTCATTTGACCTCTCTTGCAGCCTTTGTCGCCGGGATATTCATCTCGCGGCAGACAGGCGACCTGCTCAAACGGATGGTTCTTAATTCGCGTGACGTTCGATTAGCCGCGGAGTGCGTGTTTCTGACGGTGCTTGGGTTCGCCGCGAACGCCTTGTCTGACCACGCCATAGTAGCCTTGGTCGGCTTTATCGCAGGACTTCAGATCACCAGCCTGTCCCACATCGGTGCTTGGTCGTTCAACACGGGCATGACGACCGGCAACCTGCGCGGGGCTTTGAGTGCCTTCAGCAAGGCGCTCACAGGCTCGGGGGAGGAGTGGCCCCATGCGCTGGTGATGGCGGCACTATGCATCGCATTCGGCGTCGGCGCTCTGGCCGGAGCCTGGCTTACACCACGCCTGGAACAATGGACGGTGCTGCCGATTGCTGGCCTGGTTGCTGCGACGATCGCCGCGGCACCAAGGGGGCTGGACCCGATTCCAGAGTGGAAGAATTTGCAGTAACCAAATGCCGACAACTCCTGGCCACTCCTAATCAGGAGACCATCATAGAAACCAACATCGTCATCGTACAAGCTGCGAGACGAACTTCAGATTCGAGACACTAATTGACGTTCGTCCAGGGCGCCCGGCGCTGCCATTTCTTCCACGTATGTAACGTCGTGACAATGTCATGAATGTTGATCATGCCATATCTTGCGAGCGTGGAATCGAGTGCAGCTTGGGCCTTGTCCAAGTCGTATCCGCCGCCCATTGGTTTCAAATGACTGATTCTGACAGCGTCGATCAAGCCGAACCTGTCAGTCGGTGATTTTTCCTGACTTCAAATCACGCAGTCCTCCCAGCCCATAGAACCTTCGGTCAGAGGAAATACTATGCTCCTGAAAGCCGGGCTTACTAACATACAAGGGCCATTCGCAATGAATAAGGTCGACCGCGCCATGAGGTGAGGCAGGCCAAATGTATAGGGAAAGTTAGCGTACGAATCGATTGTATGGGCTGGCTGCGACAGGGCGAATCCGGCCAAATGAGTTAGGTTGACAAGGTCTTGCATTGTGTTGATCCAAAACTCGCAGTCATCGTCGACTACAAGTATATAGGCGTGGCTCGGCAGAGACGTAACGATCTTGTTGAGGATGTCGTTGCGTGTGCCTCTCCCTGACCCGATGGTGTATTCCTTCAATCCAACGGGAGCTGAGTCAAGCGACCAAAGGTGTACACCATAGTTGAATCTCAATGCCTGTTCGACGTATTTGCTGACGCAAGCACTGTTTGTTGAACTGTAGGCCCCGATAACTTCGACGGGGATGGCGTGCAATGGGCTGCGGTAGGAAAGTCTTGGGAGTAGAGACTCGGTTTTGGCTGCCGCCATTTTGAGAACTTGCTTGAATGGCACTGCGGTAACTCCCGTCATGGACTACGAATTTGCCGCGGCGTAAGTAGACTATGACCGAGGCTTTCGCCATACCGTTCGGCGAGCAGCTTGCCGACCTCGCCCCGTAATTGCGCCCCCAAACCAAGAGCAAGTCCCTCCTTCTTGCACAAAACATAGATAAAGGTTTTTTGGTCCTATTTGCAAAAAGGACTGCTTGCCTTTCACGAGTCAGACTCACCCCAGTTTGTATTGAGAGCCTGATCTTCCGGCTGCCAGACGCGATCAGGCCCCAGCAGGCTGCGGAAGAACTCGGAACGAGCCCTGCTATCAACGTCGGCTGTTTGCGGTGGCTCAGCATGCCGGTTTGAGCGTCACCGACCCTCCGAGGCGCCGCCAGTGCAACGGTGAAATCCGGGCCGGTGAGATAGGTGCGTCCGTCGGCGAGCGCCGCCCCGACCACGCTCAGTTTGCCGGAGTCCTCGTTGCGGTGGCTGGCCGAAACCAGGATCGACCCTGTCTCAGGTCGAGCGTGACATCCCATCGGCCAAGCACGTCCTGACCGACATCGCCGTCCATGATGAGGTTGCTCACGCGCCCGGCGCCCTTGACCGGGATGCCTCCGACCAGCGCAAACTCGGCTGCCTGCCGGTTCCTGTCGCCCGCTGACAAGCCGAGCAGCGGCGCCAGGTGCGCGCCCACCAAAATCGGGCCAAGATTGCCGATGTCGAGCTCCATCCAGGCCTGCCCGGCAGACGTGCTGACGGCGGAGTCGACGCTGAGCGCGACACCTTCGACGTCCCGAACAAGGCGGACCGGCACCTCGAGGGCGCCGTCGATTCGATGCCGTAGGCTCGACGGCGTCTCCACGACGAGTTCATGCGCGACCGGCCTGATGGTGATCGTCTGGCCTGCAAATGCATCCAGCGCGAGTAGGCCCGACAGCGTGGGCACGCCAGGTCCGATCAACGGGCCGAGATCGAGCACGGAAGCAATCGGGATCGTGAAGGGCCTTACAGAGATGCTCAGGCGCAAATCGTCGCAGCGTTGCGTGTCCAGGCGTTCACCGGTCGCGCGGAACCCAGTCAGCTGTCCCCAAGGGTGACAACCGGCAAGCCTGGCCGTCGCTGGCGTTATCGTTGTGACCCCTGCACCAGTGTCGAAAAGGTAGAGGCCTTCATGGCCCGCGACCGTCGCCCTCAAGCCCGTAGCGCCCTTGGGCAACCTGATCGTCGAAATCACCAGCGGTGCAGGCGGCGGAGCCGCACCAGCGATAGCACTTACAGGACCGATGAAACAGACGAGGCTCCAAATCAGCCAGCCACCGTGCAACCGAACGTTCACCGCAAGCGCTCCGAACTGTCTCGCAGCCTAGAGCAATGTCATGCAGACTGGAATAGTCGGCGTGACGAAATTGCTCGTCAAAACAAGGGCTAGACCGGTTTGAGGTCCGCCTACTCGCGGACACTCTGCGTGAAACCGGTCTAATATCGCCCGGCGTTCATGACAGACGGGATTATAGGTCTCGACAACGGCCGTGTGCCGCCAGCACGCAGACCAGCTTGTTAGCCGGCTAACTGTCCGCGGGTGCACTCTGGCGTCCCGTAGGGGATTCGAACCCCTGTTAGCGCCGTGAGAGGGCGCTGTCCTAGGCCTCTAGACGAACGGGACAATGTGGCCGGCGCATCTCCTAGGGCAGCCCGAACCGGCTTGCAACACCTCGGGCGACCGGGCCTTCGGGCCGGCAGACCGTTGCGTAGCCCTTGATACTCGGGGTAACCACAGGCACGTTCCGCCGCGCCAGTCCTGGGGTGGCGGCCCGGCCTCGTGCTCAGGCACCAGTTCAGCCCTTTGAGTAAGCCGTTCCGAGGAGGCGTCGTGATCAAGAAGCTCCGCAAGGCCGTCCTCCCCGTGGCGGGTCTTGGCACGCGTTTCCTCCCCGCCACCAAGGCAATGGCCAAGGAGATGCTCCCCGTCGTCGACAAGCCGCTGATTCAATATGCGATCGACGAGGCGCGGGCTGCCGGGATCGAGCAGTTCTGCATGATCACCGGACGCGGCAAGATAGCCCTGGTCGAGCATTTCGACGTGGCCTACGAACTCGAGGCCACGTTGAAACTGCGCGGCAAGGAGACGGAGCTCGCGATGCTCAAGGACGCGCAGTTGTCGCCTGGGGACATAGTGACGGTCCGCCAGCAGGTGCCGCTCGGCCTGGGCCACGCGATCTGGTGCGCGCGCGCCTTTATTGGCGACGACCCTTTCGCGATTCTGTTGCCGGACGACCTCATCCTGTCTCAGGAGCCTTGCACCAAGCAACTCGCCGAGGCCTACTACCAGACCGGCGGCAGCGTGGTCGCCGTCACCGAGGTGCCGCACGACCAGACCAACAAATACGGCATCCTCAAAGTCGGCACCGATGACGGCCGGCTGGTCGAGGTGACCGGGCTGGTCGAGAAGCCCAAACCGGAGGACGCTCCGTCCAACCTGTCGGTGATCGGGCGATACGTGCTGCTGCCCGACGTGATCGCCCATCTGGCCCGGATGGAACGCGGTGCGGGCAACGAGGTGCAGCTGACCGACGGCATGGCCCGCATGATCGGCCACACGCCGTTCCACGGTCTCCGCTACGAGGGGCAGCGCTTCGACTGCGGCGACAAGGTGGGCTTTCTGGAGGCGCAGATCGCCTTCGCGCTGCAGCGGCCGGAGATGGCGCAGCAAGTCCGCACCTTCCTGCGCAAGTATCAGGAGACGGTCTGATGGATGGCTTCACCCACAGCTTCGACCCGACCTCCCTGCGGGAATACGACATACGCGGCGTGGTCGGCCGCACGCTTCACCCTGCCGATGCGTTCGCGATCGGGCGCGTGTTCGGCAGCATCGTGGCCGGCCAGGGCGGCAAGAGCGTGGCCGTAGGCTATGACGGGCGGCTGTCCTCGCCGGAGCTGGAACCGGAGCTGGTGCGTGGCCTGGTCGCCAGCGGGATGCAGGTCCTGCGGATCGGCTGCGGCCCTACGCCGATGCTCTATTACGCGGCAGCGACGCTCGGCGCGGATGGCGGCATAATGGTGACCGGCAGCCACAACCCGCCCGATTACAACGGCTTCAAGATGGTGCTGGCCAACAAGCCGTTCTTCGGGAGGCAGATCAGCGACCTCGGCCAGCGCGCCGCATCCGGCGACGTGGTCCAGGCCGAGCCGGGCAGCGCGCGCGACGTGGACGTGATGGCCGACTACGTGGCCAGGCTGCTGAGCGATTGGGACGGGGGAGACCGCATCCTCAACGTCGTTTGGGACAACGGCAACGGCTCGGCCGGCGAGGCGCTGCAGCGTCTTGTGGGCTCGCTCCCCGGCAAGCACACCGTGCTGAACGGCGAGATCGACGGACGCTTTCCGGCTCACCATCCTGACCCCACGGTCGCCCGCAACCTGGAGCAGCTGATCGCCGAGGTGCGCGCGCACCATGCCGACCTCGGCATCGCCTTCGACGGCGATGCCGACCGGATCGGGGCGGTCGACAACGAAGGCCGCATCCTCGCAGGCGACCAGCTGCTGGTGATCCTGGCCCGCGACGTGCTGCGCGACCGTCCGGGTGCGACAATCATCGCCGACGTGAAAGCGAGCCAGGTGCTATTCGATGAGGTGACGCTGGCCGGCGGAACGCCGCTGATGTGGCGCACGGGGCATAGCCTGATCAAGGCCAAGATGGCCGAGCTGGGCTCGCCGCTGGCGGGCGAGATGTCCGGCCACGTGTTCTTTGCCGACAAATGGTACGGGTTCGACGATGCGCTTTACGCCGCGGTCAGGCTGCTCGGCATTGTTGCCCGCATGGGTAGCCCGCTCTCGGCCGTGCGCGATGCCCTGCCGCACGTGCTCAACACGCCGGAGCTGCGGTTCGATTGCGACGACCGGCGGAAATTCGCGGTGATCGACGAAGTGGCATCCCGCCTCAAGCAGGCGGGTGCGACCGTGTCCGACATCGACGGCGTACGCGTGTCCACGCCGGACGGTTGGTGGCTGCTGCGCGCGTCCAACACGCAGGCGGTGCTGGTGGCGCGTGCCGAGGCGCGTAGCGAGGATGGCCTGGAGCGGCTGAAGGCGGCGCTGGTGGAGCAACTTGCCGGCAGCGGCCTGTCGGCCCCGGATTTTTCCGGCGAGCACGCGGGACACTGACGGGCGCCATCCAGTCGGAGGGATGCGGAGATGGCCGATGCGAGCGGTAGCGTAATGGTGAAGCAGCAGCCTTGGCCGAAGGCGCTGGCGAACGTGATCGTTCCGCCGACCCGCTCGATGTTGGACCGCACGACGTCCATCCCGACGCCGCGGCCTGAAACCATTGTAACGGTTTCGGCGGTCGAAAAGCCGGGACGGAAGATGAACGCGCCCACCTGCTGATCGGTCATCGAGGCCAGCTCGGTGTCGCTTGCCAGCCCTCTCGACAGCGCCTTTGCACGGATGCGCGCCATGCCCAGTCCGCGCCCGTCATCGCCCACTTCCAGGACAGCGTGGCCGCGCTGGCGATAGGCGTTGAGTATGATCCGCCCTGTCTCGGGCTTGCCGGCAAGCAGCCGCTCAGAGGGGGTCTCCACGCCGTGCTCGGCGCTGTTGCGGATCATGTGCGTCAGCGGGTCGCGCAAAGCATGCAGCGCCAGACGATCCAGTTTGACCTCGTGTCCGCGCATGTCCAGGACGATCCTCTTGCCCGTCTGTTGCGCCAGGTCGCGCACCAGTCTGGGCAGCCTGTTCCACGCATCGCCGATCGGCTGCATACCCGTTCTCGCCACCCGCGCCTGCAGCTCTGGCGCGATGTGAGACCGTCGCGGTGGCGGCGCGCTGGACGCCGTCTCCTGCGCGCAACACGATAGGGGCATCCGGCGCGCGAGGACCCCATCCATGGCGGCCCGGTCGAGAGAAGCGACGATCGGCCCGTCGTCCTCGACAGGCTCGGTCCCGGTCGCGCCGACCGTCGCGACGATCGCCCTGCTACGGTCGAGGGCGGCCAGCACCGGGCTGATCACATCCGGCGTCGCAGCAAGCGCGCCGTCGCGCAGGCTGCCCAGAACGTGTTCGATGGCATGAGCCAGGCCTGCCAGCCGAGTCAGGCCGAGAAAGCCGCACGTGCCCTTGATCGTGTGAACGGCGCGAAAAATCAGCGCGAGCGTCGCCTGGTCACCCGGCGCACTCTCCAGCCTCGCCAGCGCCAGGTCGAGCTCGGCCAGGCTCTCCGTAGTCTCGGCCAGGAACTCCGCAAGCAGATCGTCCATGCTCGCCCTATCGGCGCCGCTTGGCACCCTAGCAAGGACAGACTAGGAGGCAACCACGAACGCATCGTGAAGATCGCACCTTGTATGTCATTGCCCGACCGTCAGCCGTGTCGGGCTGTGCACTGTCAGGCTCAAGCCAGCCTGGCCCGCCACAAGGCAGGCGACAGCCACGCCGACGTCGCGCGATCGTGTGCAGGCGGCACGCAGGAAGACCGGATCGGCTGCGCATCGTTCCAGCGCAGCGGGCCACGCTGCGCGGGCTCCGTCGATCTCCACCGAGAAACCCTCGTCGTTGGCGGCCAGCCGGATGGTTCCTCCGCGGGGCAGCGCGCCTGCCGCAACCAGCAGAAGATTGACGGCCAGGCGCCGCGCCGCGTCGTCCATCGCCGCTGTTCCGCCGGACAGTTCCACCGTCAGCCGCTCCGCCCCCGGCAGCCCTGCCAGCACGGACGAAAGCTCCGGCAGCTCGCCCTCCGCGCTCCACGCCGCACGCAACAGGCGCAGCTTGCCCGATAGCTCGCGCGCGCAGGCCGCCGCCAAGTCCAGCGCCTCCGGCTCACCCTCCGCCGCCATGTCCAGCATGCCGGTCAGCGCGCCCATCGTGCCGGCCAGATCGTGGCATAGCCGGGCCGCCAGCGTCGCCGCGAACGCCAGGCCCTGCTCGTGGGCGATGTCTCCAGCCGGCGTCGAACCCGGCTCCGTGCGCGCCTCTGTCATACCCCCACACTCCTGAATGACAACGACGGTGCTACACTGCATCACAGCATGACCGGCGCTGGCACCTCCTACGAACCCGGACAGATCGTCAGCCACCCCGGACGGCCGGATTGGGGGTTGGGCCAGGTTCAATCCGTGGTCGGCCCACGGGTCACGGTGAACTTCCATCATGCCGGCAAGGTGCTGATCAACACCGAAATCGTTGCTTTGTCGATCGAAGCCGACCCTTTTTCCCCTGCGTGAGCGAGCAGACCGCACAAGCTGGCGGCCAACCGCCGAAGCACACCAGCAACTAACCGCGCCCGGGTGCGTAGCCGGTCATCACAGCGCAGCTACCGGGCGCGGGTCGGGAGTATCATGATGGGCTTGTTGGACGAGGTTCTGGGCGGCCTAATGGGCGGCGGCGGCGCAGCCCCCATGCAGTCGGTGCTGTCCGGCCTGCTCGGCGGCGGGCAGCAACAGGGCGCAGGCACCACCGGTGCATCCCCGATGGCGGGCGGCCTGGGCGGGCTGATGTCGGCCTTTCAGCAGGCGGGGCTCGGCCACATCGCGCAATCCTGGATGGGCAACGGCCCGAACCAGCCGGTGTCGCCCGACCAGCTGCAATCGGTGTTCGGGCAGGACCGTGTCCAGAGCATGGCCAGCCAGGCCGGCATGCAGCCGCAGGATTTCCTGTCGCAACTGAGCCAGCATCTGCCGAAGGCGGTCGACGGCATGACGCCAGGCGGCGCCGTGCCAAACGAAGGAACGGTTTCCGTTTGATCAGGCAGTCCGGGCCGGTCCTGGCCGCGCTCCTGCTGTCGGCCCTGAATCCTGCCAGGGCCGACAACGCCATGGGCTACCAGTTGGTCACCGCCCAGGAGGCCAGCAGCCTGCCGCGCAACGGCGGCGCCCTCGGGCTGGAGCTGCAAGGCGCGGAGATGATCCAGGAGCCTGGCATGGCCTTCGAGGTCATGCGCGTCAGCAGGGTGCACGACCGATCGCCCGGGGCACGGGCCGGGTTCCATCCGGGAGACGAGCTGATCTCGGTCGGCGGACACGTCTTTCCCAGCCTCAAGGTGTTCGCCGCCTATGTCGGCTCGTTGCATCCGGGGCGGGCGGTCGACGTGGACTACATCCCCGCTGGCGGCGGGCCGGCACAGGCGCAAAGGGTGCAGGTGACGCCGGGCCAGGGCAACGCGGCAGCTGAAGGAATGTCGACACGAGAGAAGGTGGCGATCGGCGTTGGCGCAGCGGCTTTGTTCGGATGCTACGAAATGGGCTGCTTCTCCCACCGGCACTCTCAGCCGCCCGTTCAAACCGCCCCACCGCCTCAATAGGTCTGTACCCGACAGAGCACCGACAACGCAGCCATTGGCGATGCCGCTCTTGACCGATGGTTGTCCACTCGCGACCTGTGGTGCCGAATGTCTGCCCTGATAGACCCGTTTGAACGCCCGATCACCTATCTTCGCGTGTCGGTAACCGACCGGTGCGACCTTCGCTGCGTCTATTGCATGTCGGAAGACATGAGTTTCCTGCCAAAGTCCGAGATCCTCACGTTGGAGGAGCTGGACCAGATATGCGCTGCCTTCATCGCCTCAGGCGTCACTCGCCTGAGGATCACTGGCGGCGAACCACTGGTGCGACGCGGCGTGCTGGGGTTGATCGGCACGCTCGGCGCGCGCCTGGGCCGCGGTCTGGACGAGCTTACCTTGACCACCAACGGCACCCAGCTCGCGCGCCACGCCGAAGCGCTGGCACGCGCCGGCTTAAGGCGCATCAACGTGAGCATGGACACGCTGAACCCGGAGCGTTTCACCAGGCTTACGCGCTGGGGCAGGCTGGACCAGGTCCTGGCCGGCATCTTCGCCGCGCGCGACGCCGGGCTTGCGATCAAGATCAACGCCGTGGCCTTGCGCGACGAAAACGAGCATGAGTTCGACGCCATGCTGGAATGGTGCGGCCGGCATGGTTTCGACCTGTGTTTGATCGAAACGATGCCGCTGGGCGAGATTGCTGGATCCAGGGCCGACCAATACCTGCCGCTGTCCCTGGTGCGTGCCCGCCTGCGGCATCGCTGGACGCTGGACGAGACCGCCTATCGCACGGGCGGCCCGGCGCGCTACGTCACGGTGCGTGAAACCGGCCGTCGGCTCGGGTTCATCACCCCGATGACGCATAATTTCTGCGAAGACTGCAACCGGGTGCGTCTTACCGTGACAGGCACGCTGTTCATGTGCCTGGGCCAGGAGGATGCGGCCGATCTGAGAGCCCCGCTGAGGCGCGGCGACGACCTGCAGCAGGCGATCGCCGAAGCGATCGCGCGCAAGCCAAAAGGACATGATTTCGTAATAAATCGCCGTGGACCCAGTATCCCGAGGCACATGAGCGTCACAGGCGGTTAGTTTAGAGCAGTGTCCCGCGGACTGGAATAGTCGAAGTGACGAAATTGCTTGCCAAACAAGGCCTAGAACGGTTTGAGGTCCGCCTACTCGCGGACACTCTGCGTAAAAACCGGTCTAGCGTTTAGAAACATAAATTTGGCGTCTTTTCGTCAAAAATAAGCGGTTCAAACCTTCTCAAACAATACCGAAATCCCCTGCCCCACTCCAATACACATCGTGGCAATCCCACGCCTGCCGTCCAGCAACTCCAGCGCGTTCACCGTCGTCATCGCCAGCCGTGCCCCGGACATGCCCAGCGGGTGACCGAGCGCGATGGCGCCACCGTGAGGGTTCACGTGCTCGGCATCGTCGGGCAGCCCGAGCTTGCGCAGCACGGCAAGGCCCTGGGCGGCGAAGGCTTCGTTCAACTCGATGATGTCGATATCGCCGATCGTCAGGCCAGTCAGCGCCAGCAGTTTCTCGGTGGACGGCGCTGGCCCGATGCCCATGATCCGCGGCGGCACCCCTGCCGTCGCCATGGCAACCACGCGGGCACGCGGCGTCAGACCGTGACGGGCGGCCTGTTTTTCTGATGCCACGATTATCGCAGCAGCTCCGTCGTTGACGCCGGATGCGTTGCCGGCCGTCACCGTGCCTGGCGTCCGAAAGGCGGCTTTCAGTTTTGCCAGGCCATCCATCGTCGTGTCGCCGCGCGGGTGCTCGTCGGTGTCAACCATGGTATCGCCGCGACGGCCCTGGATGGTGACGGGCACGATCTCCCGGGCGAACACGCCGGCTTGCTGAGCCGCGCGGGCACGCATCTGGCTGCGATAGGCGAACGCATCCTGGTCCGCACGGGACACATCGTAGTCGGCAGCGACGTTTTCGGCCGTTTCCGGCATGGAGTCGACGCCGTACTGCGCGCGCATCAGCGGGTTGATGAACCGCCAGCCGATTGTGGTGTCCTCCACGCTTGCCTGGCGAGAGAATGCCTCTGTGGCCTTCGGCATCACGAACGGCGCACGCGTCATGCTTTCCACGCCGCCGGCCAGCATGAGCCCGGCATCGCCTGCGCGGATCGCGCGCGCAGCGCTGCCGACTGCGTCCAGGCCGGACCCGCACAGCCGGTTCAGCGTGGCCGCAGGAACCGAGGGCGGGATGCCGGCCAGCAGGACGGCCATGCGCGCCACGTTGCGGTTGTCCTCGCCCGCCTGGTTGGCGCAGCCCATGATGCAGTCGTCGATGGCGCCCCAATCCACGCCCGTGTTGCGCTGCATCAGCGCGCGCAGCGGGATGGCGGCGAGGTCGTCGGCGCGCACGTCGCGCAACGCTCCACCGAAGCGGCCGACCGGGGTGCGCGCTGCGTCGCAGATGAAAGCTTCTGCCATGACGCTAACGCGGCATGGATCTGGTCATCTGCTTGGAAAACGGCTTGCGGCCGCGCTTCTTCTTGGCCGGCGCGGGTGCTTCTGCGGGCTCTTCGGCAGCGGGCTCGGCGGACTTGGCAGGAAACTTCGCGAAGACCGAAGCCGCAGTTGGCTCGCTCCTCTTGCGAGTCTCGCGCGGCTCTGCCGCCGGGCGGGTCGCGGCTGGTTCATCAGGGGCCTTGACCGGCTCCGCCTCGCCGGCGGGTTTGCGGCCCAGGCCAAGCTGCTTGGCCAGGCGCGAGCGATGTTCGGCGTAGTTGGGTGCCACCATCGGATAGTCTGTGGCCAGCCCCCACTTCTCCCTATACTGTTCAGGCGACAAACCGAAGGTGGAGCGCAGGTGGCGCTTCAACGTCTTCAGCTTGCGGCCGTCTTCCAAGCAGATGATGTAGTCCGGAAAGACCGAGCGCTTGGCAGGGACAAAAGGCTGCTGCTTTTCCGCCGGTGCAGGCGCTGGCTCCTGGCCCGCACCCTTCAGCGCGGTGTAGACTTGCTCGATCAGCCCTGACACTCCAGTCGGCGGAACCTGGTTCTTGCCGAGATGGGCAGAGACGATCTGCGCGGTGAGTTCCAGCAGCGTCTTATTATGGTCTTCTGAGGACATGTCCTGCTTCACTACACTAATAGCCCCACAATACTCCCGATCCTACGGGGCGCACAATAGGTGCCCCAGCCGCTCACCCGTGCGTCAGGGCAGCTTTGCAGCACACCGCAACTGCCTTAGTCATGGTGACGAAGAAGAACGGAAACGACATGCCAGGCAACGCTATGCCATCACTGGAGTTCGACCTCGGCGAAGCGGCCGACATGCTGCGCCATGCCGTGCGCGGCTTTGCAGATGACGAGGTGGCGCCGCGCGCCGCAGCGATCGACCGAGATAACGATTTCCCCGCCGATCTCTGGCGCAAGATGGGCGATCTGGGCGTGCTGGGCGTCACGGTTACAGAAGAGTACGGCGGCGCCGGCATGGGCTATCTCGAACACGTGGTGGCGATGGAGGAGATCAGCAGGGCCAGCGCGTCAGTCGGCCTCAGCTACGGCGCGCACAGCAACCTTTGCGTCAACCAGATTTTCCGCAACGGCTCACAGACGCAGAAACGCGCCTTTCTGCCCAAGCTGATCAGCGGCGAGCATGTCGGTGCGCTGGCGATGAGCGAGACTGGCGCAGGGTCGGACGTCATCGGCATGACATTGCGCGCCGAACGGCACGGGGACCGCTTCGTCCTCAACGGATCGAAGATGTGGATCACCAACGGGCCGGAGGCGGACGTGCTCGTCGTCTATGCCAAGACCGATCCGCAGGCCGGCTCGCGCGGGGTGACGGCCTTCCTGGTGGAGCGCGGCATGGCCGGATACTCGGTCGCGCAAAAACTCGACAAGCTCGGCATGCGCGGCAGCAACACCGGGGAGCTCGTCTTCGCCGATTGCGAAGTGCCGGAAGACAACGTGCTGGGCGGCATCGGCGCGGGCGCCCGCGTGCTGATGAGCGGCCTGGATTATGAGCGCGCGGTGCTCGCGGCCGGACCCCTGGGCATCATGCAGGCCTGCATGGACGCCGTTCTTCCCTACGTGCACCAACGCAAGCAGTTCGGCCAAGCCATCGGCGAGTTCCAGCTGATGCAGGGCAAGCTGGCCGACATGTACGTCACGATGAACGCGGCCCGCGCCTACGTCTACGCGGTGGCCCGTGCCTGCGACCGAGGCCAGACGAGCCGAAAGGACGCAGCCGGCGCCATCCTCTACGCCGCGGAGCGCGCAACATGGATGGCGCTGGAGGCGATCCAAGCCCTGGGCGGCAACGGCTACATCAACGACTATCCGACCGGCCGCCTCTTGCGCGACGCAAAACTGTACGAGATCGGGGCAGGCACCAGCGAGATCCGGCGCATGCTGATCGGCCGCGAACTGTTCGCCGAAACCGCCTAATGGCCGTTCTGGATACGGCGCTCGATCCTGGCTCGAGAGAATTTACCGCGAACGCAGAAGCGATGCAGGATCTGGTCGCCGACCTTCGCCGCGTGGCGGCGTGCGCCTGCGAGGGCGGCGGAGAGGCGTCGCGCCGCCGCCACCTCTCGCGCGGCAAATTGCTGCCGCGCGATCGCGTCCACACCTTGCTCGATCCAGGCACGCCGTTTCTCGAAATCGGCCAACTCGCGGCACATGGCCTGTACAACAACGAGGTTCCTTCGGCCGGCCTGATCGCCGGCGTCGGGCGCGTGGCCGGGCGCGAATGCATGGTGGTCGCCAACGACGCTACGGTGAAAGGCGGCACCTACTACCCGCTGACGGTGAAGAAACACCTGCGCGCGCAGGAGGTCGCCGCCGCCAACCGGCTGCCCTGCATCTACCTCGTCGACAGCGGCGGCGCCAACCTGCCCAACCAGGACGAGGTGTTTCCGGACCGCGACCATTTCGGGCGCATCTTCTATAACCAGGCGCAAATGTCGGCCGCCGGCATCGCGCAGGTCGCCGTCGTGATGGGCTCGTGCACCGCTGGCGGCGCGTACGTGCCGGCGATGTCGGACGAAAGCGTCATCGTCCGCAACCAGGGCACGATCTTCCTCGCCGGACCGCCGCTGGTGCGTGCGGCGACTGGCGAGGTGGTCAGCGCAGAGGATCTTGGGGGCGGCGAGCTGCACAGCCGCACGTCCGGCGTCACCGACCACCTGGCCGAGAACGACCGCCACGCGCTGGGTATCGCGCGCCGGATCGTTGGCAACCTGAACACGGTCAAGCCCGCGCAAGTTTCGCTGCGGCAACCCGTCGAGCCGCTCTACGATGCGAGCGAGCTCTACGGGGTAATACCGACCGACCGGCGCACGCCGTTCGAGATACGCGAGGTGATCGCGCGCATTGTCGACGGTTCTGTGCTGGACGAGTTCAAGCAGCTCTACGGCCCAACCCTGGTCACCGGCTTCGCCCACATCCACGGCTATCCGGTCGGGATACTCGCCAATAACGGCATCCTGTTCGGACAGAGCGCGCAGAAGGGGGCGCACTTCGTCGAACTCTGCGCACAGCGGAAGATCCCCCTGGTGTTCTTGCAGAACATCACTGGCTTCATGGTGGGCCAGAAATACGAGGCCGGCGGCATCGCCAAGGACGGCGCCAAGATGGTGACCGCCGTTGCCACAGCGAATGTTCCGAAGTTCACCGTGGTGGTCGGCGGCAGTTTCGGCGCCGGCAATTACGGCATGTGCGGCCGTGCCTACTCTCCGCGCTTCCTGTGGATGTGGCCCAACGCGCGCATCTCGGTGATGGGCGGCACGCAGGCCGCAAGCGTGCTGTCGCAGGTCAAGCGCGACGGGATGGAGGCGCGCGGCGAGGCCTGGGCGCAGGCGGACGAGGCGGCATTTCGCGCGCCCATCGAGTCGCAGTACGAAACGCAGGGCCACCCCTACTACGCCAGCGCACGGCTGTGGGACGACGGCGTGATCGATCCCGCGGACACGCGACGCGTGCTCGGCCTGGCAATCTCGGCCAGCCTGAACGCCCCCATGGAGGACACACGCTTCGGCGTGTTCCGCATGTAGGCCGCAGCAGGGATGTTCGACACCGTATTGATAGCCAACCGCGGCGAAATCGCCTGCCGGGTCATCGACACGTGCCGGCGTCTGGGCGTCCGCACGGTGGCGGTGTTCTCCGACGCGGACGCAGGCGCGCGGCACGTGCGGATGGCAGACGACGCGCACCACATCGGACCGGCGCAAGCAGTCGACAGCTACCTCAACATCGCACGCATCGTGAAGGCCGCGCAAAACTCCGGCGCGCAAGCGATTCATCCCGGCTACGGCTTTCTCTCCGAAAACGCCGACTTTGCAGATGCCGTAGCGGGGGCCGGCCTGACGCTGATCGGCCCGCCCGCCAGCGCGATGCGCGCCATGGGATCAAAGGCGGCGGCAAAGGCGCTGATGGGCCGGGCAGGCGTGCCGCTGGTGCCAGGCTACCACGGCGCCGCCCAGGATTTCGCGACCCTGGTCGCCGAGGCCGCAAAGATCGGGTTTCCCGTTCTGATCAAGGCCTCGGCCGGCGGCGGCGGGCGGGGCATGCGCATCGTGGAGCATGCGGGCGCGCTGGAAGACGCCCTGCAGGGAGCCGCGCGCGAGGCGCACGCAGCGTTCGGCGACGGCCGCCTGCTGATCGAGAGATACCTGACCCGCCCGCGTCACATCGAAATCCAGGTGTTCGCCGACACGCACGGCAACACCATCTCCCTGTTCGAGCGCGACTGCTCCATACAGCGCCGCCATCAGAAGGTGATCGAGGAAGCGCCGGCGCCAGGCCTCACGCCAGAGCAGCGCCAACTGATGGGCCAGGCAGCAGTCGCGGCAGCCCAGGCGGTGGGCTATGTCGGCGCCGGCACGGTCGAGTTCATCGCGGAGGACGGCGCGTTCTACTTCATGGAGATGAACACGCGGCTGCAGGTGGAGCACCCGGTGACGGAGTTCATCACCGGCCAGGATCTGGTGGAGTGGCAGCTGCGCGTGGCGTCAGGCGAGCCGTTGCCGCTGCTTGCGCATCAGCTCGGCATCACCGGCCACGCGATCGAGACGCGCATCTACGCAGAGGACCCCGCCCGCGGCTTCCTGCCCTCGATCGGCCGCATCGCGCACCTGCGCCAGCCCGCCACCAGCGTCCATGTGCGCGTCGACACCGGCGTGCGCGAGGGCGACGCGATCACGCCCTATTACGACGCCATGATCGCCAAGCTGGTGGTCTGGGGCGAGGACCGCGCAGCCGCACTCCGCCACCTGCGCGCCGCACTTTCGGCCTATGAGGTCGTGGGTGTGCAGACCAACCTCGACCTGCTGCGCGCCATTGCGGCCGAAGCCGATTTTGCAGCGGCCGAGCTGGATACCGGGTTCATCAACCGTCATCCGGCGCTGCTCGCCCCGAACGACGCGTCCGTGTCGTGGCGCTCGCGTCCCATCCTGGCCGCCGCCGCTCTTGCAGCGCGCGCCGACCGACAGGCGGGCCAGCCAGGACCGGCCTGCGACCCGTGGTCGCCCTGGAACGCCTCTGACTCCTGGCGAATGAACGCGGAGGGCTACGAAGACCTGCTGCTGAACCACGGGAAGGCGGACATCGCCGTCAGGCTGCAAGCTCTCGGCGATGGTGCATGGACGCTGCATACGCCTGACGGCGTCTCGACGGTGACGCAGACCGGTTCGCCTGGCGAGATGCGCCTGGTGGTGGACGGCGCGCCCCACCGACTGCGGGTGGTGCGAACGCCCGACGCCATCGTGGTGATCGAGGAGGGGCGCAACACCAGCTTTTGCGCCATCGACCCGCTCGCCCCGCCGCCCGCCGCCGCAGCCGAGGGCGACCGCCTCACCGCGCCCATCCCCGCCAGGGTCAGCCGTATCATGGTCACCCCCGGCGACCAGGTGCAGCGAGGCACGCCGCTTCTGGTGCTGGAAGCGATGAAGATGGAGCTGACCATGCAGGCCCCCGCGCCAGGGATCGTCGCCTCCATCCGCCATGCCGTGGGCGACATGGTTCAGGAGGGCGAGGAGCTGGTAACGTTTGCCACATCGGCGGAGCGCCCGCCCGCCTTGCAGGGTTGATCAAGTCCGGGTGAGAGGCTACTCACGGGTCATCCGGGCGCGTAGCTCAGCGGTAGAGCATCGCCTTCACACGGCGGGGGTCACAGGTTCAATCCCTGTCGCGCCCACCAACAACTTCAGTGACTTAGCACTGGTTTGTTGGCCCGGACACAAGGCCATGTAAGCACCACGTAAGCAGGCGGTGCCGGTCAGCCGGGGGGCGGTGTCGGCCGCACCGGGTCGTCCAGCACGGGAGCAGCCGGCGGCGGGGGCGCGTCGGCCGGCTTAGGCGCATATCCTTCCTGTGCCCGTATCTCATCCACGGTCAGGATGCCGGCCTGAACCGCCTGGACGTTGGCCAGCCAGCGTGAGGCGAAGTCGCCACGGACTAGGCCGGATAGGTCGATTTCCAGGTGAAAGGCGCCGTTGGGGTCGGCGAATACGGACCGGCTGAACTCGGCTTCGATCTTCCGCGCCCAAGGCGTGAGCGTGTTGGTGGCGAACCAGGTCGATGCCTGGCTGGCGTTCGTGAACGTCGAGTGGCTGTAGTCCTGCACGATCGGCGGCGGGACATTGAACAGCCTACAGAGCTCAATCACGCTGAACTGCCGGCTGGCCAGGACCTCCGCGTCCTCGGGACTGACCGACATCGGCGTGAACTTGGTCTCTGTATCGACGACCACGACCGTTTTCGCGTTCGCTGCGCCAACGTAGCGGTCAGTGAAGGCGGCGCGCAGCCTCCGCAGGCCGTCTGAAGTGATGTTCGCAGGCGCCGTAACCAGGCCGGACGGGGTAGCGGCGTTGTCCCAGACGGCCGTGCTATATGTCTGCAGTCCGGCCGCGGCCTGTATGACGGCCGGTGCCCGGCTGATGCGGGAGCGCCCCACGTAGCCATCATCCGATCGGTCGCGCAGGTGGAACGCTTCGGTATCCAAGAAGCGGCGCGGCTGGCCGGTGCCGCCCCACGGGGTCTGGTAGAGCACCACATCGTATGCGAGGCGGCCGGACTGCAGCCGGGTGACGGTGACGTTCTGCCACGGGACCGGGATCAGCGCGGTAGGCCGGCCGGCGCCGTCACTCTCGACCACCGAGAGGGCATTGCCCCACAAAAGGGCCTGGGCAAGCGCCCATTCCATCCAGTCCGGCCAGGTCTGGTGTTCGTTCGGGGCGCGGATCAGCCGGGATACCGGATGGTTCGGCGCCTCAACACGGCCATCGCCCTCGACTCGATAAACGGTTGCCGGCAGGGTGGCCAGGCCCGTGGCGATCGCCTGGACGCACGCAACCACCGTGGCCAGGTTCTCGGCCGCCCATGGCGTGACAGGGCTGCCGGTCGACGTGATCGGGTACCCGGTGGCGAATCCGAACGTGGATCCGGCCCGCTGTTCGGGCTGGCCGCGGCCGAACAGGCGCGAGATCAAGCCGGCCATGACCTACAGGCTCGCCAGGACCATGGCGCGAACCCGCGCATCGGCTTCGGCGCGGCCGAGCTGCCGGGCGCGCGCCGCGATTGTGGTCGCGTCGTAAGCCGGCAGGCGGTGCAGGATACTGACCTCGGCCAGGTCGACCGTGCGCAGCTCACGGGTGTTGGCCGATGGCCAGGAGTCGCCGTCGCGCGGCACCGTAAACCCGAACGAAACGCCGGACAGATCGCCCCGCAGTGCCAAGGCGTGCACGTCCCGGCCGAGCTGCGTATCCGGCAGGTCGATCTCGTAGGCCAGACCGTTCCGGTGCTCGAACAGTCGGAGCGTGCCTGACCGGGTGCGCCCGAGAAGCCGGGAGTCGTCGTGATCAACCAGGCAGCGTACGTCGGTATGGGCGGCCAGGCAGGCCGCGAACGCGCCGGGCAGGATGGTTTCCGTGAACCCACCGATGCGCGCCGGAGTCAGGTACGGCGCGGCCAGCCCTAGAAGCTGGCCAGGGCCGGCAGACTTGCCGCCCGCGGCCAGCGTGCTCGGGGAGGCGACGCGCAGCTCGACCGCTACGCGCGTCTCGATGCCGTTACGCGATAACATCGGTCAGGGCCGCAAATGCTGCGATATGGCGAGTGCCTACGTCAACAGTTGCCATAGCCCGCACGTCAACGCCGCCGGAACCGTACGACGTGCTGCTGTAGGGATTCACCAGAATATCCAGCATCGACCACGCCGCGATGTAGACGCTCGACCAGTCGCCGAAAATCACGCTGGACAGGCCGGTGCCCGTTCCCCGCGTGAGGGTTGACGGCATATTGTTCGATACGGCCAAGGGGAAGCCAGCGGCTACGCCTGGCATCAATTCGATAAAATTCGAGCCGGTATCACTCGGTGTACGCAGCGTGGTGCGAAGCGACTTGGCAACCTTGCTGTTCGTGGCGAACGCCAGCTTGCCGTCCAGTGCGTTGGCAATGTCAACGGCGCCGATTAGGTTCTGCAAATTCAGATAAGTGATTGCAGCCCCGTTGCCGCCCGGATTGGCGATCGTGAGACCGGCCGTGTTCAGGATGCCGACTGGCTGGACGCCGCCGGTGCCGGCCAGGGCTGCCGTGTCGATTGCGGTGGCGATTAGCGCGGCCAGGTCGGTCTGCACCACGCGGGCCACGTCTGGGCTGGACTGCTGCACAAGCTGGCGCGACAGCGAAACGATCCCGCCGACGTGATGCGGCGTGAAAAGCTGTTGCTCGATAACGGGGTTCCCGGTCGGAACGCTGGTGCCGTCAGCAACCCATCCAATCTGGGCCGAGCTGGCCAGGCGCGGCAGCGCCAGGTTGCCCACAAGATCGGCAATCACCTGCGCGCCAAGGCCCATCACGATGGAGCGGTTGCGCAGCACGTCGATCACGGACGTGGCCACCTGCGTCTCGATCAGGTTCGCGCCATTGCCGCTGCCAGCCGGCAGGGCGAAAGTGCGTTGCTCGACACGCGGAGCGCCCATCGGCGCAAACAGCCCGTTGGGCTTGCTGCCGGAGCGGCGCGACATCTCGGCGCTGTACTCGCGCGCACGGCCGGCGCCTGCATCGGTTTCGCCGAGCTGCGCGCGAATCGTGTCGAGGATTGTTACGCCAGCGGCCAGGCGGTCGAAGTGCAGGTCACCTGACCCCGCAACGGTTGTGCCGGCTGCGCGGCGATCCAGCTCGTCAAGCGCAGCCTGGCGCGTCTCACTGGCCTGCAGCGTGGCGGACTCGGCTTCCAACGCCGTCCAGCGCGCTTGCGCCTCGGCAGACAATGCAGCGCCGTTCGCGCCGTCGTGGATGGCGCGCATTTCGGTGCGAAGCGTCTCGCGCTTCTGCTGCAACTCGCGGATGGTCATTTAGGTTTTCCCGTCTGTGTGGATGGTTGAAGGAATGCCGGAACTGCATCCATCCTCGCCGCCAAGACTTCGGCTGGCTGAACGCAATTCCGGCTCCGGGCTGTTCCCAACAGCGCCCCGAGGAATGCGGAGACGGGACCACCGCAACCCGAGCTAGTGAAGCCATTACGCATGACGGGTGTCCCGCTCGCGAGCGCGCTGGTGCACCGACTGCACGAGCTGGTAAACGTTGACGGCGAGCATGGCGTTCTGGTGCCAGACGGGCCGGCTGCCGCGCATGCAGTGCGCGGACACGGCCACGCGGCCATCGGGCTCGCGGCTGACGGCCAGAACCAGGCCAAGCAAGGCATTGCGAACCAAATGCCAGGGCGCGTTGCCCGCGGCCAGCACCAGGCCGGCCAAGTGCGGGTCGACGTAGCCGGCCACGATGCCGGCCGCCTCGGCCATGGTGAAGCCCCACCGAAGCAGACTGCCGAACACGGCCAGCCGCACAACGTCCACCGGCGCCAGCCTCATCCACTTGCCCGCCTCGGCACGCGGCGCGAGCAAGCCGAGCGCGCCCGACTCGACCCACCCGCGGACAGTCCGGGGGTCTACCCCAATAGCGTACGAAGCTAAAGGGCGGGTCAGGGTGGGAACGGGGCCAAGGTCCAGCATAGCCGCAGTATAAGCCGGACCGGCAGGCTCTCGCCATTGCAGGTCGCAGATTTATTTTGTCGCTTCTAAAGCGACAATACTTGGCCAAGGTTCAGCGTCCTAACCAGCGACTACGATATCGCTTGACGTTACTACGATATCGGCCCTATCGGTGCGGCGGGCTGGATTGCCAGCCTGCAACCTGAGAAGGATTCGCGCATGCTTTCCATAACCGCCACCGTTGCCACCGCCTTTGACGCCGACCGAGCGGCGGCCGTCCTCGCCCGGCTGGCGGAGGCGCTCCGCAGCGTGGAGGCGCCGAAAGCCCGCACACGGAAAGCCGCAGTCTCCCCCGTGGACGGCCGCACCCTTGATGCGAAGCTGACGCAGCTCCGGGAGTTCGGCCGTCCCGCTGGTGTGAAGTGGCTGCGCGCCCTGTTGAGCGATAACAAGGTCGAGCGCATCTGCGACCTCCCCGAGCCTGTGGTGGACCGGCTGCTTGCCGAGTTTGAGGCCGCGGAGGCGTTCGAACCGGCATAATCACGCCCGTGCATCGGCCGGTGAAGCCACCGCCAAGACGGGTGCACCGGCTTTCTACCACCCCCGGCCTTTTTTCTACCATTTGGGAATTGAACGAGTTGAGGGCTGGCGCGGTTACCGCCAACCTTCAGCTCGCAGCGATTTGCACCCATATCGTTCGCTCAGTGAGGGCCGGCGAGACAGGATATGAGCATACCGACCATCGACAACATGCGAAAAGAACTGTCTAGCGAAACTAGCTTTGGCAGGTTACCAGCCGACATCCTGGTGATTATGGGGACCAGAGAAGGTCATCGATGGCCCCTTGGCTCCGGCGTGGTTATCGGACCGGGCTTTGCAATCACTTCGTGGCATGTGATTGAGGAGTTCTACAAAACCTATCACGACGGCGAAGTATCGTTTTACGACAAACGGTGGTTCAACGGCAATCCTAAGATAATTCATAGGCCAAAATTCAATATCGTAGCTATTTTGCCTCGAGATAGTGAGTCGCGGTCGCATGACTATAAATTCATGGTCGAGTGGTTCCACGTTTCTGAGTTCAGCGATCTAGTCTTACTTTGTCTCAGACCTGACAAGGCTTACCCGGATTACGAGTTCCGGTGGCGCACGATGCAAGCCTGCCCGCCAAATGTAGGTACTTTCGTTGATGGTTTGGGTTATCGATGCGATGACCAAGGGCAAGGTATAAAGCGGTTTGACGTGAAGTCGTTTGGCTCGCGGGGCCAGGTGACTCAGGTCAGCTATGAGGGTTCAACGCATAACTTACATTATTCTCCTGGTTTCTATATCAAAACTCCGTTCGTGGGCGGCATGAGTGGCGGCCCTATATACACGGAGGACGGCCGGCTTTGTGGTTTGATATGTGCGGATTGGGACAAGTCCCAAGGTAGCGTCGCATATGCTTCCGCAATCTATCCATTGCTTGCGTCGAACGTTGAACTTGACCAAGGCTTTGGGGTGCGAAAGTATACAGTTCAAGATTTGTGCCGCACCGGGCTGCTTCGGATGCGGGGCCATAATCGATTCCAGTTGTGGTTCGACGAGGATTGGAACTGCAAGCGCATACTCACGCCGTTTTTCGGTGGACGCCGGCGCGTCTTGGAATCGCTTGGACCTCTCACATCGTCCCCTATTAACGCTCCCTAATGGTGGAACAGTGGAACAGCCCTTAAGGGGGGCTGTTCCGTCTGTTCCTTGTTCCAAGTGGAACAAGAGTTGGCTGTTCCACTCTGTTCTGCCCTGTTCTCCGCCTATTCCGCGCTGTTCCACACGGCTTTTGCAACGAGTTCCAAGTAGGCCAGCTACTTACTCCAGGAACTCGGAATAAGCCTGTCTTGTTCCGGTCTGTTCCGGTCTGTTCCGTTGTTCCATTGCCCGTAGGCGACCATTTCCTGCCGATACGACACCCTTGCCGATCAGGTCGCGAAGCACCGTGCCAACCACTTTCTTGCGGTTCACCGCATCGTCAGATGTGCACAGGCGTTTATCGTCGCAGGCGTCGCGCCAGTCTTGTTCGGGTGCATCGCCGCCCATATCCATCAGGATATCCAGGCCGCGTTGCTCGCGCGGCGTCAGCTTCGGCGCACGGTCAATCGGCATCGGCGCCAGCTCGGTAGCCAGCGGCGCGGTAATCGAGTCGCCGTCCTCATCAAAGCCGAGTGACACGGCTTCGGTGCGGAATGCTATCTCGATATCACATGCACCGTTGCGGTTTTTCGTTAATTTACCCCTGACGATCTTATTGTCATCGGCGCCGTTTAACAGCAGGCACATATCGAGTGTGCCGTTCAATACCGAGTGGCCGCGCGGCGTTCCGTCGCCGTTCTTCGCTGTGTGGTGGACCAGCAGCACCGCGGCGCCTGTCGCAGCCATCCGGCGGCCGAGTGCAACCACGGCGCCCATCCCGGCCGCGTCGTTTTCATCCAGGCCGGCAAAGGTGGCTGATACGGTGTCCAGCACGATCAGCGCCGGCTGGTAGCTGGCAACCGCGTCCAGCAAATCCTTCACGGTGGCCGCGTCGGTCAGATTGCCGCACTCCGCCAAGGCAAAATTCGGCGCGTCGCCGTGGCGAAGACGAAGCGCATGCACGCGCTGCCGCATGCCGGCCATATCCTCTCCGGCCAGATACAGCGTGCGGCCAGGCTTGGTACGCAGGTTGAATACTGACCGGCCTTGCGCCACTGCATATGCAAGGAATGGCGCAAACTGCGACTTGCCTGCACCCGGCGAACCGATCACTGCCGCAACGTCGCCAGGCGCGAGGATGCCCTTAACTAGATAGCCGCGGCGCGGGCCGGTCGCGCAGTCGATCGGATGTATGAACCGGTCGCGCATGCGCAGCCGTGGGGGCACGTCTGCAACCGACCCAAACTCGGTAACGTCCGCAGCGCGATACCCGGAAACGTCGACGCCTAGCCGCGCTGCTGCGGCCAATAGATTCGGCCAGCCAGCAAGCGGCGCGTCTCGGGTGGCGAAATCGCGTTCCCATTTTTCGCGTTCTGCGTCTTCGCCGGGTGAACCGATCCACCGGCATGCCCATTGGATTGCCGCTTCGGCGATATCGTCGGAATCGCCACATCCGCGTGCGGCCAGCATGATCCGCACGTACGTGTCCCGGTCTGTGTCATCCGGGTTCGGCATAGACGACAGCAAACTGACAACCGCGTCCGAAGAAGGTCCACATATATCGGACGCGGATTTCGCTATATCACGCACGCGACTGCCCTGCGCCGCGTCAGCGAGCCAATCCGGCGGCCGGAGCACCGGACCGTTCTCCAGCACTGGTTGCCCGGTGACATCCCACCGGATGACGTAACCGCCGGAGCCGCGCCAGTCGACGCCAGGGGCGATCCTGGACACGCTGCAGCGCAGCCCTGCCGTGCTCTGGAAATACAGGTGGCATCCGCCACTACGGGTCCGCACGCGGTATGTGGCGGGCAGGCGATGTTCATTATCGGCAAGCCATCCCAGGCCGGCCAGGTCTACGTCCAACACATCCAGTCCCGATGCTTCACCTGTCGGAACGCCTACCAGCGCATCGCTCGGCCACGCTTCCGGCCTATGATCCAGCGAGGCCGCATTGAACCCGCCTTTTATCGCCGGAGATTTATCGGCCAGGCATGGAAACGTGGGAATCGCCTGATCAGCGAAATCGACGGCCGCCTGAAACGGTGTCACTTCGCACCGTGCGAGCGCACCGCGCCGGGCGCGACGATGGCGATGCGCGCGGCCACGGATTCCATGATGCGTCCGGCTCGGAACAGCAGCCCAACAGTCGGCGCGTCCGCGCGTCCAAGCGCCGAGCCGTTGGCCGAGTCTTCGTCCGCGGCCTCATCAAAAACCCGCACAACGGCACGGCCTTTCTCGTCCAAAGTGAACAGCAGGCAGGGTTCGGCCAGTGCGCGCGGCGAGGCAGCTTGCCGCGATAGCATCACGCCGCGCAGCGCAGCCCACACGTAAATGCCTTTGTCGAGCATCACGCCAAACCGGGACAGCTCGTGCATCGTTGCAATTTCCAGCACGTCATGCGCGTGCCAAGTAGTCGCGCGACCGTGGCCGGCACCGCGACGCGATACCTTGTCGCGGGCCTGCCACTGCGCCAGCGTGTTCGCCTTAAGCCCTGGCACACACGCCAGAACTTCAGCCGTGCCGCCAATCGGCGCCATCCAGTTTATGTCGATCACGATAGCGGTTCCTTTCCTGCTATCGTAATTATGACAGGCGTCAAATTGTCCGCGGAGTCTCTATCTGCACCGGCCTGCAGATTTATTGCGTCCGGTGTTGGCTATCCCCACTGCGCACCGGCGCTGGCGCGATAATCAGCTCGACCAGTTCGCGCATTCTCACCAGCTCGCCGGCCGTGCGAGCCATCAGGACAACCCCGCCGCCGTCTGCGAAGTTCTGGAGTACGGCATCGGTCATATCTAGTGGCCACGGAAGCCAGACGATTGCAACGTTACTGTCGGGCGCCGGGTTCTCCCGAAGCAGCGTGCACCGGTGCGGGTAATCGCGAGGGTCGATTGGCGTCATGCCCTCGATCGGGTCGGCTTCCTGGCCGGTCATGCTGCGGCACTCGTGCTGCGCATCGGCCGCGTGGTCCGCGCAACCACCCAAGCATCAAGCGCGGCAGGCTCGTATAGCGGCATGTGTCCTATGCGGACGAACTCGGGGCCGCCACCGGCGCACGCCAGCCTGGCCAAGGTTTGCGGCGCATACGAAACCGAATGAACACGCGCCAGATACGCGCTGGCGTCTTTGCGACGCAGGCGCACGGGGAAATTCTCGGGCATTCCTTGCACTCCATTGGAACGCCCATCGTAAACTGCCCGACGCTATTCCTCCATTACAGCTCTGCGGCCATCTGCCGATTTATTTCACCAGCCACCCGGTCGGCTGCTGCGATCAGCACGGCGTCCAGATGGTGCGTATACCGCCCTGTCACGCTGCCGGACGCGTGGCCTAGCAGGGCGCCGATGGTTGACTCCGAATAGCCGAGGTCGCCAGCGACGCTGGCAAACGAGTGCCGGAGCGTGTGCGGCGTGACGGCCTGCAGCCCTGCCCGGCCGATGACTGCCCGCCACGCGCCTTTGAGGCCGCCGTACGCTTCGCCAGGCGCGCGCCGTGGCGCCGGGAACAGCAGCAAGGCGCCATCATCGCGCGGTAGGCTGGCCGCTACGTCCAGGGCGGTCGCGCCGATCGGCCGCACGCTGGCGCCTTCCTTGCTGTCCTGCAGGCGAAGCGCTTGACCGGCCACGTCCAGCTCGGCCCATCGCAGCCCGACGATTTCGTTCCTACGGCAGCCCGTGAGGGCCAGCAGCCGGATAGCGCCGATTGCCGCCGGTGCCACGCCCTCGCTTGCGCAGGCGGCCAGGGCACGGCCGAGCGCGGCATAGTCATCGGGTGTCAGCCGGCCGGTACGTTTCTGATAGGCCGGCTTGCGGACGCCCGTTGCCGGATTGACCGGAATCACACCCTCGGAGACCGCATAAGCTAGGATGCCGCCCAGCAAGCCGGCCGTGCGAGTAGCCACCCCCCGTCCGCCGCGGACGATCGACACGCCCCGCAGCTTGCCTGTGGAGCGCGGTGCGGCCGGCTTGCTGCTGGCTACGCTGCGCACGAGTCGCTGCACGTCGGCATGTGTGAGGTCCCTCACCCGCAGCTTGCCCAGCATCGGCACAATGTAATTGGTGATTCGGCCGATGTCCGAAGCCAACGAGGGGGCGCTTTGCGCCACCTCGTTTTCCGAGGATCAGCCCCTTGCCGGCGGCATCGAGATACTGCGCGCACAGCTCGGCCACTGTCATCGCGGCCCGTCGTGTTGCCCGTTCTTCCGCGGGGTCGCCACCCCTGGCCACCTGGCCGAGTAGTCCCGCCGCTTCCTTCCTAGCTTCGTCACAGGTGAGCCTGCCGTGCAGGCCGATCGTCGCCCGCCTGGATCGGCCGCCAGCTCGGTACTGGACGCAGTACGATCGCTTGCCGCTTGCGAGGATACGAGCACCGAAGCCGGGCAGGTCATCGCACCAAATCAGGTAGTCCTGCGCCCTGATTTCGGCGCCTTCTACGGCCCGCTTCGTCAACCGACCCATGCTTGCTCCTGCTTACATGTAAGCACCACGTAAGCACGCGGAGGGAAATCGGCGCAATATCCGTTATTTGTGTGAAATGGATGCGGACGGTAAAGCCTCGCATTGTCAGTAGGTTAGACACGGTAAACAATAATCAGCGATTAGTCGGAAACCTTGTAGGCCCGCCTTCACACGGCGGGGGTCACAGGTTCAATCCCTGTCGCGCCCACCAGCCTCCACCAGGCTGAGTCTCGGACATTTCCTGAACTGGCTTGCAGGTCGGCGGGTTACCGTGTGTAGCTTCCTGCTCTAGAATCTTTGAGAAAACCATGTGTAGGATTGAAGATTCGCCGCATTGCGGTTCAATCCGACATTGAGGCCGATATCGAACTGCAGGGTGCTGGTCAGGGCGTACGCGGCGGCCGTGTCGTAGGTGTAGACTGGCGGCCTGCGCGCATCGCTTCCCTGTTCGAGGTAGAGTTCACCATACACGGTGATGCTCTTGCCGATCGAATGCGACACGTTCACCACTTGCGTGAAGCTGAAGTGATGCCCGGAATCGGCGGCGTTGGTCAGAACGTCAACCTCCGGCACCACGAGCAAGGTGAGGCTCAACGGCAGAGGAACGCTGATCGGCATGATGACGCCGCCGTCAGTATGGCCGTCGCCGATCGCCTGGGCCGCCGTCGGTATCTTGACGTAGGGGATCAGCGCCAGCGCAGCACCGCCCTCGTTGCCGAACAGGTTTACCTTTGCGCGAACGGTCAGGTCGCCGACCCCCTGCGCGGGCTGTACAGGCCCGCTTTTGATGGGGTGGGCGACTTGCAGCCATTGGTAGCCGCCGAACTGCACTTCCAGGTCGATGCTGTTCGTCACACCGACCTTCACCGTGGGATCGAACGCCGTGTAGAGCCGCGAACCCGAGCTACCATTGACGTGCGTGTAGTTGACCAGGTCGGTCTCATACTGAAATCGCCCCGCATCGACGGTGGTCGGCACGTTGGATTTGGTGGGACGGTCGGTCGCGAACGCGCGCAACTCACTATCCGGAGCGGGATCGAACAGGGTGAAGCCGCTCTCGTCGGGCGCCGGCGTTGAGGGCCCAGGACCCAGGTTCACCCGCGGCGCCGCCTCCTGTGCGAAGCCGGGCGGCACGGCAGCGACCCAAGCGAGGGTGCACAGAGCGGCGCCAGCCAGGCCTGCAGGGCCGCGGTCGGATACGCTGGCTGTCGACACAAAATGCAACTCGATTTGGCAGAGGTCCTTAGCGCAATGTCACACAGAGGAAAACCGGCCGTCGCGCGCAGTTCAGAAACGGTTTAGGTGTGTCGCAGGTCAGGCCAGGCGCGCATCGCGAGGCGGCCGATTTCGGCCAGCTTTTCCCGGCTCGCCCCGTCGCGCGCCTGCACCGACATGCCGCGGAAAACCGTGCCGAAGAACGCGGCGAGCAGCGTCGGGTCAGTGTCGGCGGGCAGCTCGCCCCGGTCGATGCCCGCCTGAAGCCGCTCGCACATCAGACGTTCGGACAGCGCGCGTTGCGCCACCATCATGTCCCGGATCGGGTCGCAGGCCGGCGCGGCGTGGGTTCCGGCAAGGGCGATCATGCAGCCCGCCGGCGACCCGCCACCCTCGGTGAACGCATCGGCCGTGTTCTCCATCAGGATTTCGAACGCCCGCCTGGTGTCCATCCCGCCGGCCAGGCTTTCGCCCATCCGCGCTGCCTTCTCGTCCAGATAGAGTGCCGTCGCCGCCTCGTAGAGCGCCTGCTTGGAGCCGAACGCGTTCTGGAAGCTGGAGGCGCTGATGCCCATGACGGCAAGCAGCTCGTCGAACGAGGTGCCCTCGTAGCCGCGGTCCCAGAACAGGCACATCGCACGGCGCAACGCCTCGTTGCGGTCGAACGCAGGCGGCCGTCCCCGACGCGCCCTGGCTACCGTGCCGTCCATCGACGCCTGACGCTCCATTGGCTCCTGCACCAAGATCGGTCAGGTCAGGACGTCATTCAATGCCGACAGGTTCGCTGGGCGCGGCCGTGATGCTGCCGGCCCTCACAGCCGTGCTTGAGCCGCGACCGGGACCTGAGCGACGCGCCTGGGGCGGATGCGGGTGCGCCGCAAGCCGGCGCCCTGCACGATGGCGTAGAAAGCCGGGGTGAACAGCAGGCCGAAGCCGGTGACGCCCAGCATGCCGCCGAACACCGCGGTGCCGAGCGACTGCCGCATCTCGGCCCCGGCACCGGTGGCGAACACCAGCGGTGCAACGCCCAGGATGAAGGCCAGCGACGTCATCAGGATCGGCCGCAACCGGGTGCGCGATGCGTGCACCGCGGCACTGCGCGGCGAACTGCCGCCGTCTTGCGCCTGCTTGGCGAACTCCACGATCAGGATGGCGTTCTTCGCCGCCAGCCCGACCAGCACCACGAAGCCGATCTGCGCCAGTATGTCGACCGGCATGCCGCGTACCAGCAGCCCGGTCACCGAGGCGAGCAGGCACATCGGCACGATCAGCACGACCGATAGCGGCAGGCGCCAGCTCTCGTACTGCGCAGCCAGCACCAGGAAGACGAACAGCGCGGCGGCGCCGAACACCAGCAGGGTGGGCGTGCCCTTCTGTTCCTGCTGGAAGGCGAGCTCGGTCCATTCATAGCCGATGCCCTTGGGCAGCACGCGGTCGGCCAGCGCCTCCATGTGCCGCAGCGCGGTACCGGTGGAGACGCCAGGGGCAGCCGCACCCATGATCTCGGCGGCGGGGAACAAATCGTAGCGCGGCACGCGATAGGGTGATGTCACGTCGTGGAACACCGCAACACTGCCGAGCGGGACCATCGCACCGCTGGCGTTGCGCACGCGAAGGCGGGCGATGTCGTCGACCGTGCGGCGGAACGGTCCGTCCGCCTGCGCCACAACCTGGAAAGTGCGGCCTAGAAAGTTGAAGTCGTTGATGTACGTCGACCCCATGTAGAGCTGCAGAGCGCTGAACACGGTGGCTGGATCGAGCGCCAGCTTCTCGGCGCGCTCGCGGTCGATGTCGGCGTAAACCGACGGCGTGCGCGTGCTGAACAGGGTGAACGCGCCGGCGATGGCCGGATCGTGGTTTGCCGCCTCCACCAGGGTCTGCGCGGCGGTCTCGAGCGCCGCCGGCCCGGCACCCGCGCGGTCCTGCACCATCAACTTGAAGCCGCCAGCGCTGCCGATGCCCTGCACAGGCGGCGGCATGATCGACAGCACGCGCGCGCCCTGCACCACGGACAGGCGCCGCCGCAAATCGGCCAGTATGCGCTCGGCCGACAGGCCCTGCTTGGCGCGCGCCTCGAACGGGGCGAGCACGGGGAAGATGGTGGCCGCGTTCGAGGCGTCGGTGAAGGTCGTGGCATCCAGCCCGGCAAAGGGCACGATGTCGGTGATGCCGGGCGTGGACAGCAGGATGGCGTCGGCCTGCTGCAGCACCGCCTTCGTGCGGTCCAGCGTGGCGCCGGCAGGAAGCTGCAGCAGGGTTATCAGGTAGGCTTGGTCCTGCTCCGGCACGAATCCGGTCGGCGCGCGGGAGAACTGCCACACGCTGGTGCCGATCAGCACGGCATAGGCCAGCAGCACCAGCCCGAGCGCGCGCACCAGCCGCATCGTCAGCCGTCCATAGGCGTCCGACATCGCCTCGAACCCACGGTTGAACGTGCCGAACACTGCGCCGATGGCGCGCCCCGGCAGGCTGCGCGGCCGCCCGCCATGCTGGGCGTGCGACCGCAGCAGCACTGCGCACAAGGCCGGGCTGAGAGTTAGCGAGACGACGAGCGAGATCAGGGTGGAGGCCGAAATGGTGACAGCGAACTGCTTGAAGAACGCGCCGGAGATGCCGGACAGGAAGGCGGCCGGCACAAACACCGCGCACAGCGTCAGCGCGATCGCAATCAGCGCGCCGCCCACCTCGTCCATCGTACGGTGCGCGGCCTCACGCGGCGAGAAGCCGGCCGCGATGTTGCGCTCCACGTTCTCGACCACCACGATCGCGTCGTCCACCACGATGCCCACTGCCAGCACCAGGCCGAACAGCGACAGGTTGTTCAGCGAGATCCCCAGGGCCGCCAGCACCGCGAACGTGCCGACCAGCGAGACGGGGATCGCCACGACCGGTATCAGCGAGGCGCGCCAGGTCTGCAGGAACAGGATCACCACGCCCACCACCAGCGCGATCGCGATCAGGATGGTGACGATCACCTCGTGCACCGATTTCGAGATGAATTCGGTCGGGTCGTAGACGATCCGATAGGACAGCCCTGCGGGAAAACTCTTCGACACCTCCGCCATCGTGCTGCGGACTGCCGTCTCGACGGCCAGCGAGTTCGATCCCGGCTGCGCGAAGACCAGGATAGGGATCGCGCCGTCGCGGTTCAGGTAGCCGGCCGCACCATAATCCTGCGCGCCGACTTCGACCCGGCCGACGTCGCTGAGCCGCGTCACCCGGCCTTGCGCGTCGGTCTTGAGGATGATGCGGCCGAACTGCTCCGGGGTGCCGAGCCGCCCAAGAGTCTGCACGTTGAGCTGAAAGGCTTCGTGGGAGGGCAGAGGCGGCTGGTTCAGCACGCCGGCAGAGACCTGCACGTTCTGCGCCTGCAGGGCGGCGATGACCTCGGACGGGTTGAGGTGATACGCCGCCACCCGGTCAGGGTCGAGCCAGATGCGCATCGCGTAGTCCTGGCTGCCGAACACCTGCACGTCGCCCATGCCGGGCAGCCGCGCCAGCGCGTCCCTCACATGCAACGTCGCGTAGTTGGACATGTAGAGCTGGTCCAGCACGCCGCCCGGCGAGAACAGGTGCACCACCAGCAGGATGTTCGGCGTGGTCTTGGCGACACGCACGCCCAGCCGCTGCACCGTGTCCGGCAGGCGGGAGAGCGCGTCCTGCACGCGGTTCTGCGTCAGCACCTGTGCGGTGTTCAAGTTCGTCCCGATCCGGAACGTCACCGTGATGGTCAGCTTGCCGTCGCCGGTGGACTGGCTGCTCATATAGAGCATGTCCTCGACGCCGTTTATCTCCTGCTCCAGCGGCGTCGCCACCGTCTGGCTCACCACCTCGGCAGAGGCGCCGGGATAGGTGGTCGTCACCTGCACGGTCGGCGGCACGATTTCCGGATATTGGGCGACGGGCAGCGAGACCAGCGCGCCCAGCCCGATCAGCATGATGAACACGCTGACCACCGTCGCCAGAATCGGCCGGTCGATAAAGCGGTGGGTGAAGTTCATTGGCCGGCGCCAGACGACCGGCCGCCGGTCGTGGCGTCGGCAGCGATGCGGCCGGGCACGGCATCGACGCGCGCGCCAGGACGGGCAAGGGCGGTGCCGTCGATGATCACGCGGTCCTCCTGCGCAAGGCCCGCGCGCACGACGCGAAGGCCCGCGTGCAGACCGCCGATGGTGACCCCCCTTTGCAATACGCTGCCATCCGCCCCCGCCACCAACACCGTCTGGCGCGACTGGTCGGGGATCACCGCGGCGGCCGGCACCAGCAGCACGCTCTCGGGCGCCCCGGTCAGCACGCGCACGCGGGCGAACTGCCCCGGCGTGAGCGAAAGGTCCGGGTTGGGCACGGTCGCCCTGGCGTGAATGGTGCCGCTGCCGCGGTCCATGGCGTTGTCGATGAAGTCGAGCGTGCCCTGCAGGGCGAACTGCCCGTCGTCGCCCACGCTGACCTGCACCGGCGCGTCGACGAGGGTGCCGGGATGCGCCCGCCGGAAAGCCAGGTAATCGGGCTCGCTCACGTCGAAATCGAGGTGGATCGGATCGAGCGAAACCAGGGTGGCAAGCAGGGTGGTCGGGCTGCTGCCGGCGCGGCTGCCGCTGACCAGGCTGCCCACGGAGACCTGGTGGGCGCCGATGCGGCCGGTGAAGGGCGCTGCGACCCTGGAGAACTCCAGATCAAGCCGCGCATCGTCCAACGCCGCCTTGGCCGAAGCGGTCGTTGCCTCTGCCGCACGCTGGTCGGCCTGCCGCTGGTCCAGGGTTTCGGCCGAGCCGTAATTGCTCTGACGCAACTGGGCGGCTCGCCACAATTCCATGCCGGTCAGCGCGGTGTGGGCCTGCGCCGATTGCAGCGTCGCCGCGGCCTGGTCCAGCCTCACGGTGTAGGGGCGCGGGTCGATGGTGAACAGCAGGTCGCCTTTGTGCACCACCTGCCCGTCCTTGAAGCCGATCGAGGTGAGCGTGCCGCCGACCTGCGCACGCAGCTCGACCATGTCGACGGCGGAGAACTGGCCCAGGAAGTCGGTGGTCGTCGATATCGTCTGCCGCAGCGGATTGGCGACGGTCACCCGCGGGATAGGTGGTGCAGGCGGCGCGCCGTCCCCCGGGCGCGTTTCGAGCCAGACGCCCGCGCCGAGCACAGCAGCGATTGCGAAACCGGCGAGCCACCTGGCTCCGCCGCGTCGCCCGACCGGGGCGCGGCTCGACAGCTCCCGGTTCGGCGCCATCGATTTCGGTACGTGCGTCATGCTCGTTGCCCCACGACTCAGGCCGGCAAGCAGCGCCAGCCTGCTTATGGTGCGATCACACCACGCGTGTGCAGCATTTATGCCTGGTTTACCCGCGTCAAGGCTTTCTGGTGCTTTGACACCAAAATAGATTCGTCCGCACCGGCTCGGCGGGCGGCGCGCAGGCTGGTAGGGTACTCGTTACGGCGGTCGCGAACGACCAGACTGGCAGGACGGAGGCACAGGGGAGCGTGCAGGACATGGACCGGCGGCTGAACTTGGTGCCGTTCGTCGACGTCGACAACATGATGAGGCTGGTGCACGCGATCGGTATCGAGCGTTTCCTGGTGGAGCTGGCCGACGTGATCGAGGCCGACTTCCGGCGCTGGCCGTCCTTCGACAAGACGGCGCGGGTCGCCTCGCACAGCGTCGATGGGGTGATCGAGCTGATGCCGACCAGCGACGGCACGCTGTACGGGTTCAAATACGTCAATGGCCATCCGAAGAACACGCAGGACGGGCTGCAGACGGTGACCGCTTTCGGCGTGCTGTGCGACGTGTTGACCGGCTACCCGCTGCTGCTGAGCGAGATGACGATCCTGACCGCGCTGCGCACGGCGGCCACCAGTGCGTTGGCGGCGCGCGTGCTGGCGCCGCCAGATGCGCGCACGATGGCGTTGATCGGCAACGGCGCGCAGGCCGAGTTCCAGGCGCTGGCCTTCCGCGCGCTGCTGGGCGTGGACAAGCTTCGGCTACACGACATCGACGCTGCGGCGAGTGCCAAGACGCGCCGCAACCTGGCTGGCTTCGGCTTCGGCATCACGGTCTGCGGCAGCGCCCAGGATGCGGTGCTTGGCGCTCAGATCGTGACGACGGTGACGGCTGACAAGCAATATGCCACCATCCTGACCGACAACATGGTCGGGGCTGGCATCCACATCAACGCGGTCGGCGGGGACTGCCCAGGCAAGACCGAGCTGCACGCAGACATCCTTCGCCGGTCCGACATCTTTGTGGAGTATGCACCGCAGACCCGTATCGAGGGGGAGATACAGCAGCTGCCGCTGGAGCATCCGGTGACCGAGCTGTGGGAGGTGCTGGCGGGCCACTCGGCCGGGCGGCGGAGCGCGTCACAGATCACCCTGTTCGACTCGGTGGGTTTCGCAATCGAGGATTTCTCCTCGCTGCGCTACGTGCGCGACAGCCTGACCCGCCACCCAATGTTTTCCGAATTGGACCTGCTGGCCGATCCTGACGAGCCGCGCGACCTGTTTGGGATGCTCTTGCGTAGTCGACAGCAAGGCCTGCTCTTTTGAAAAGCAGCAAAAAACTCCTGTTGGCGCAATCGCGTGTATCGCAGCAACAGAACAAAAGTTTTTTGGTTCTTTTTTCAAAAAACCGCTTCCTTCCTAACAAGGATCGCCCAATGAACCAATCCTGGTGCGCGTTCGCCTGCCTCCTAGCCTGCGCAGCACAAGCGCAGGAGCCGCAGAACGAGCGCCCAACGCATTTCACTCCAACGCAGACCGGTTTCGACTACGCCATGCGCAGGGTCGAGATACCGATGCGCGACGGGATAAAGCTGCATGCGGTGATCATGGTGCCGCACGGCGCCACTCACGCGCCGATCCTGCTGACACGCACGCCGTACGACGCAAACGCGCTGACGGCTAACCGGCCGAGTTCGCGCCTGGTCGCCATGCTGGACGGCTACGACAATGCGAGCGACGTCGAATCGGAGGACGGCTACATCCGCGTCGTTGAGGACGTGCGCGGCAAGTATAACTCGGGCGGCGACTACGTGATGAACCGGCCGTGGCAGGGGCCGCTCAACAGCAGCGGCGTGGACCACCAGACCGACACGTACGACACGATCGAATGGCTGGTGCACAACGTGCCGGAGACCAACGGACGCGTCGGCATGCTGGGCATTTCCTATGACGGGTTCACGACCCTGATGGGGTTGATCCACCCGCACCCGGCGTTGAAGGCGGCCGTGCCGATGAACCCGATGGTCGATGGCTGGATGGGCGACGACTGGTTCCACCGCGGCGCGTTCCGGCAGATCAACCTGTCCTACGTCTACGAACAGGAAGCAACGCGCGACAACACCGAGAAATGGTGGGAAACGCATTACGACGACTACGACATGTACCTGTCCGCCGGCAGCGCTGGCGAACTGGCGCGCACGCACGGCATGGAACAGCTGGGCTTCTACCAGAAGCTGGTGGCACATCCTGCCTATGATTGGTTCTGGCAGGACCAGGCCGTGGACCGCAAGCTGGCCGCCGAGCCCCTGACAGTGCCGACCCTGCTGGTGCACAGCCTATGGGACCAGGAGGACATCTACGGCGACATCGCCGTGTGGAAGGCGATCAAGCCCAAGGATACCGCACGTCAGGTGTTCCTGGCCATGGGTCCCTGGCACCATGGCGGCGAGATTGGCGACGGCAGCACGCTGGGCGCCGTGCATTTCGACAGCGACACTGCGCTGTGGTTTCGCAAGCACGTGCTGCGTCCGTTCCTGGCGCACTACCTGAAAGACGAAGCGCCGCCGCTGACCATCGCACCCGTCACCGCGTTCGAGAGCGGCACCAACGAGTGGCACAGCCTGCCATCCTGGCCATCAGGGTGCGAGAGCGGGTGCAGCATCACGAAGCAGAGGCTGCGGCTGATGCCGGATGTCTCGCTCGTGCTGGGAGGACACGCGGCAGGGGAGAACCATGCGCTGGACTACGTCTCCGACCCCGCGCATCCGGTGCCCTACCACCCGCGCCCGAGCCACTATAGCGAGGATGACGGCAATTTCTGGCATGACTGGCTGGCCGACGACCAGCGCGAGGCGAGCACCCGCACCGACGTGCTGACCTTGGCAACGCCGCCCCTGGCGCAAGCCGTGCACATCGCCGGCGAGCCGGTGGCCGACCTTCTGGCATCGACCACAGGCAGCGACGGCGATTTCGTTGTCAAGCTGATCGACGTCTACCCGGACGAAGTGCCGGTCCGCCCCGCGATGAGCGGCTACCAGCTTATGATCTCCGCCGACATCATGCGCGGCCGCTACCGCGAAGACCTCTCCAAGCCCCACGCGATCACGCCCGGGCAGGCGGTGCGCTACCGGTTTTCGCTGCCCACCGCGAACCACGTGTTCCTGCCAGGACACCGCATCATGGTGCAGGTGCAGTCGACCTGGTTTCCGCTGGTGGACCGCAATCCGCAAACCTTCGTGGACAACATCTTCCTGGCCAAACCGGGAGACTTCAAAAAGGCGACCATCAGCGTGATGGCGGGCGGAGCGGACGGAAGTTTCGTGGAGATGCCGGTGGTGTCAGCGAAGTAGAAGCCGTCCTGACGGCTCGTTCAGGCCTGCATGCCCCCTCCCAAGAGCAATCTCACGCAGACTGGAACAGTCGGAGTGACGAAATGCTCGCCAAAACAAGGCCCAGACCGGTTTGAGGTCCGCCTGCTCGCGGACACTCTGCGTGGACCCGGTCTAGCGCCACTATTGCTCGAAGCTGTGTCCTCGCCTCACGCGCCGCGCCTCAATAGCTGATGGCGAGGTTGTTCGCGTTGATCGAGCCTAGGCCGGTCGCCAGGCTGTAGCCCGGGCCGGCAGGGTAGGCAGGGATCGGCGAGGCGCCGTCATGACGGGATAGCACGCCGACCGTGTCGGATTTGCCGGCTACGTGACAATCGGGCGTGCCGGGAATGCAGGGTTCTGCGATGTCGCCTTGCGTCACGGTGTTGAAGATGCAGGCCTTCGAGACGTCGCGGCCGAGCGACGCGTTGCAGCTCCTGGCCAGCACCTGGTCGCCAAACTGCAGCTTGGCGAGTTGGTAGAGGCGGGGTGCCACGTTGCCGAGCGGCGCCTGTTTGATCTGCGTGATCAAAGCGAGCACGCCGCCGAAGGCGGGTGCGGCTACCGAGGTGCCGCCGAACGCCTGGCTGATGGCGTTCTCGCCAGAGTACTCGCAGGGGGCACCCTGGAACGCGACGTCTGACATGCAGATCAGAGAGGCGTGGTCCCAGTAGCCGTTGGCGGCAAAGAACGAAACGTCCGGCTGGTCGCGCGCCCCGTCATGCGGCATGCCGGTCAGGCCGATCTTCTGCCAGCTCGGCTTGCTGAAATACAGGCTGGCGCCACCGGTGGCGCCTACGTCGTTCTGCACGTTTGACGGGTTTGTGTTGCAGTAGGCAAGGCCGTTCGACGCGCCGTTGTAGCTCGCGACGACGGAATTTGCGCAGGAATTGTCCCAGGGGATTTCAGGCACGTAGGACAACGCCGTTCCGTGGCCGGCAAATCCTCCCGTTTGGCCGCTCCAATAGGTCTTCGACTCGCCGTGCGCGGTGTCGGAGAAATCGGTGCCGCCGACCGAGGTCACGAAGCGGTTGGCTGCCAGCCCGTTCACCCCGAGCCCGTTCACGTCCAACGTGTCGCGGTCGCAGCTCGACCCGCTATCGCCCGATGAGACGACGATCGACTTGCCTTCAGCCGCACCTTCCTCTGCGAGGTTGGTCCACATCTGCAGGAACGGCAAGCCATCCTGCTGCTCGCAACCGCCATAGCTTACGCTGAGAATGGTCGCGTTCGTGAAGTCGGTTTCCACCAGCTTCTGCAGGCTTGTCATCACGCCGAAAACGGTCTCGCTCGCCGGGCACGACGCTTCGACCACGTCGGCATCCGGCGCGTTGGCGCCTGCCCATTCCGCGTCGATCGCGGCCTCCGTCTCGTCGGCCGTGCGGCCCGGATCACCGCAATGTCCTGGATGCAGGGTGGAGAAGGTTCCGGTATAGCTCGACAGGTTGAAATACTGGCGGAAGCGAAGCCAGTCACGCGGCAGCATGTTGGTCTGCTCGACGACGGCTATGGTGACGCCGGCGCCGGTAACCGGGCGTGCAAAGATGCTCGTCTGGCGCAGCAGAGGAGCCACGTTGTAGATCGTGGCAAAATCGGCGGGACCAACGAAGTAGAACGGCAGCTCGCCGCTCCCGATCGGGATCGTCACGGACGATTTCGGAACGTAGTTCGGCCGCGGAAACACGTTGGACAGGGTGACGCCGCCTATCACCGATACAAGGCTGGCCGGGATAGCGGCGTCGACCATGTTGATGACGTACGGTTGACCACGATAGACAACGTTGTGGATCGGCGCCTGAAAAGCTGATGCGATCGCAGCTTCGGTGCCGCCGAAATCGATCGTCATGCCGCTCGGCGACACGCTGTTGACGACGAGACCCTGGCTGTGCAGCCAATCGGCGACGCGGGCGACGTCCGAGGCAGCGGGCGCGTACCGGGTCAGATCCGCAGGCGTAATCCATTTGTGGTAGCCTGCCGACGACGGATCCTGCTGGTCCGACACGAGCTTATCCAACGAACGCTGCAGCTCCGGCGAACGCTTCAATCCAAGCATCACATGAGCGAACACATGCGCACCGTCGATAGCGCCGCGGTCGGTCGTGCCGCTGACATAGGCGTGATTGCCGGCAAGCCTGACCATTCCGGCGGGAACGTTCGAGGGCGCCGCCAAGACCGATGTCGAGCAGAATAAAACTGCGCAAACCGGGAGTAAAGCCTTTCGGGCCTTCATTCAGTCACACCTTTCCGATTGCGCCAAAGATGCCCTCTGAGAGAGAATCAAGTCAAATCCCCGACTGCGCCGCCAAGATGCGGAACGCGTCTCACCGTGCTTCGGATGGGCGGAGCGGCTATTGCACAGCACCGTTCACACGGTTTACTCCAGTCGTGGCGAACAGGATCGGCGCCGATCGACATGGAGTGCGACTCTTGAAGCAGGTCACCGAGCGGCAGCCAGCCGCGGTCGCTCTCGCTGCAATGCTCATATGCGTGTCAAGCGCTGCCATCGCTGCGCAGCAGACGAAGATCAGGTTTCAGCAGATTATCGTCGCGGGCAACCAGAACGTGGAAGCCACGTCGATCAACAACCATGGCGCGATCGTCGGCAACCTCTACGCCGGGATCACTGATGCAGTCAGCGGGATCGAGATCGACGGCGACACGGTGACGACCCTGCCGCCGCCCTACGCGGATGGTGCAGTGCCGCATCCCAGGGTGATCGACGATGCTGGCGACGTCCTCGGCTGGGTCTATAACGGCATCGGCGACCCTAGCCTCTTCCTGGTCAAGGACGGCATGACGATAAAACGCTACGAGATGATCCTGGATCACGACGAGGGCGGGCAAAACTTCATCGTCCAACCGATGGGAATCATCGATCGGAGCGTCGTGTTCGGCACCACCATCGTCAGCCTTACCGCACCGACGTCGCCGTTCTACGGCGTGCCAGACGAGCTCGTCCACGTAAAGCTGTTCAACAGCTTCGAGCATCTGAACAGCATCAACAGGCACAGCGTCGTCGGCGGAGTCTCGTTCACCTTCAGCGGCCGTTACCAGGTGTTCTTCGGCACGAAAGGCCATTACAAGGTGCTTTCGCCGCCGGGTGCTACGTCGTCGCAGGGCGGTTACGTCAACGATGCAGGCGAAGTCGCCGGCAGCTACACCGATGACAGCGGGCTGCAGCACGGCTTCACCTATTACGCCGGAAAGTACCGGACGTTCGACATGCCGGAGCCGGCCTCGAACGTGACTGTCACCGCGATCAACGCTGCCGGCCGTGTCGTCGGCACCTACGCTGGCAGCTCCCCGAACGCCAGGCAGCATTCATTCCTCTACAACGGCCAGACGGTGACGTCCTTCGGCCTGTACAGCTCTCTCGATACGGTGCTCCTGTCGCTGAACGATCGTGGCGACATGCTGATCGACCGGCAGCTCGAATTTTCCTACTACCCGCATTTTCTGTCTTACAGGGCCACCTGCGAAGGACCGGATTGCTGAGCCGGAGCAGCGTCACCTCCGGCAAGGGCTTTCCCTAGACCAGCACGGCGCCGGCGCGCGAGGCCAACGTGCCCTGGACTCGGTCGCACGCTCGACGATACGGCTTGTGGGCGCTACGCATGGGCGGCCGCCAGATGCGAAGGGTTTGCTCCATGACCGACCTCGACACGTTCCGGGCAGACGCGCGCGCCTGGCTGCAGGAGAACTGCCCCTCGCAGATGCGCCAGCCCATTCGGTCGGACGCCGATGTGTGCTGGGGCGGCCGCACCCCGACCTTCTCCAGCCCGGAGCAGAAGCTGTGGATGGAGCGCATGGGCGCGAAGGGCTGGACGGTGCCGGACTGGCCGCAGGCCTATGGCGGCGGCGGATTGTACCCCGCACAGACCAAGGTTCTGCGCGAGGAGATGGCCAAGCTCGGCTGCCGCAACCCGCTCAACTCCTTCGGCATCTCCATGCTGGGCCCGGCGCTGCTGAAATACGGCACCGAGGCGCAGAAGCTGGAACACCTGCCGCCGATCGCGCGCGGCGAGATACGCTGGTGCCAGGGCTACTCCGAGCCCAACGCAGGCTCCGACCTCGCCAGCCTGGCAACCAAGGCGGAGGATCGCGGCGACTACTTCGTGGTCAACGGCCAGAAAGTGTGGACCAGCTACGCAGACCGCTGCGACTGGATTTTCTGCCTCGTCCGCACCGATCCGTCGTCCAAGCAGGGCGGCATCAGCTTCGTGCTGTTCGACATGGCATCCCCTGGCGTGTCGACCAAGCCGATCCTGCTGATCTCCGGCTACTCACCGTTTTGTGAAACGTTCTTTGACGACGTGCGCGTGCCCAAGGCCAATCTGGTGGGCGAGCTGAACCGCGGCTGGGACGTCGCCAAATACCTGTTGGGCCACGAGCGCGAGATGATCTCCGGGATGGGCCTCGGCCACAGCGACAACTCGCTGGGCAAGATCGCCGCCGGCGCGATCGGCACCGAGCCGGACGGGCGGCTGGACGAACCGGTTTTGCGCGCGCGCATCGCGATGTTCGACGTGCGGGCGGCCGCCTTCCGCGCGATGTCCGAGCGTTTCATCGACGAGCTCAAGGCGCAGCGCGCGCATCCCGCCCAGCCCTCGATGATGAAGTACTTCGGAACCGAACTGAACAAGCAGCGCCACGAACTCGCCATGTCCGCGGGCGGTTCCGACGCGCTGGAGTGGCAGAGCGAACGCTCCCGCGGCGGAGCAGAGGCGCGCGCCTGGCTGCGCACCAAGGCCAACTCGATCGAGGGCGGCACGTCGGAGATACAGCTCAACATCGTCGCCAAACGCATCCTCGAGCTGCCTGGGGCCTGAGGGCGATGCCGCTGTTCCTCTCCGAAGAGCAGGTCATGCTGCGTGACACCGCGCGCCCTTTCCTGGCCGAACAGGCGCCCGTGGGCCACATGCGCGCGCTGCGCGACACCGACGACCCGACCGGGTTTGCGCCCGACCTGTGGAGGCGCTTCGCCGAGCTGGGCTTCACCGGCATACTTGTGGACGAGGAGCATGGCGGCCTCGGCCTGGGCCACGTCGAAGCCGGCGTGGTGCTGGAGGAGATAGGGCGCAACCTCACCCCTTCACCGTTCCTGGCGACCGCGGTGGGCGCGGTAACGGCCCTGTCCGACGCCTCGGCCGAACTGCGGGCGCGCTGGCTGCCCGCCATTGTGGGGGGTGACGCGGTTGCTGCCCTGGCGGTGGACGAAGCGGGCCGGCATCGGCCGGAGCGCATCTCGCTCAGAGCCGAGCGCTGCGGCAACGGTTTCAAGCTGACCGGCGGCAAGACCTTCGTGCCGCACGGCCACGTCGCCGACCTGCTGGTGGTTGCAGCCCGCACCTCCGGCGGCACGTCCGACCAGGACGGCATCACGCTGTTCGCCGTCGAACGTGGGGCCGCAAACCTCTACGCCACGGCCGAACGACTGGCCGATGCCAGCCTGGCGGCACGGCTGCATTTCGACGGCGTGAGCGTGGACGCGGACGCGGTGATCGGCGAGGTGGATGGCGGCCGTGCTGCGCTCTCCCGCACGCTGGATGCGATGCGTACCGGTGCGTCCTCCGAACTGCTGGGCGTTGGCGCCGGTGCGATGGACATGACCATCGGCTACCTCAAACAGCGTCGCCAGTTCGGCCAGCCGATCGGCAGTTTCCAGGCGCTGCAGCACCGCGCGGCCCACCTCTACGCGGAGATGGAGGTGGCGCGCGCGGCGGTGCTGAAGGCGCAGCAACTGATGGATGCGAGCGACCCCTCGGCCGAGCGCGCCGTCATGGTCGCCAAGGCGATGGCAGGCATGGCGACCGCGCTGGCGGTGCAGGAGAGCGTGCAGATGCATGGCGGCATCGGGATGACCGACGAGTACGACGTCGGGTTCTACATCAAGCGCCAGCGGGTGATGGCCGAGATGTTCGGCGATACCGATTACCATGCGGATCGGTTGGCTCGGGAGTCTGGTTATTAGCGCAATCACGCAGCCGGAATAGTCGGAGCGACGAAATTGCTCGCCAAAACAAGGCCTAGACCGGTTTCACATCCGCCTACTCGCGGACACTCTGAGTGAAACCGGTCTAGGAAGGCTTTCTTTCCAGAACGAACCAAGGAACTTCTGTTTTCTAGCGGCGGGTGGCATGTTCGATAGACTGTCCAAGGTTTGGCAGGCGCTTGCTTCTCGGCACTTTGCGTCGGGTGCTGAGCTGCCTGGCCCAGTCAGCGAGAAGCAACGGCTCTTCTTCGACACAAACGGATATTTGATTCTGCCTGGCCTTTTTTCGACGGAGGCCGTCGAGATGTTGAAGGCGCATTTGGACCAGCTCTGGGCTAAACGTCAGCAACAATGCGATGTCGCCATCGACGTCTATTTCGATCTTCCGCAAGAGGCCCGGCTGCGCTTCAGCAAGGTTTCCGACAAAGTCCGTGCACACCCCTACAAGATTCTCGATCTGCATCTTGTTGACTCAGTGATCAGAGATGCTTGTGCGGATGTTCGAATCGTCAATGCGCTTCGATGCTTGCTTGGCGCCAATCCGCTGGTATGCAACTCGCTGCTGTTCGAATGGGGCAGCCAGCAATACCCGCACTTCGACACGTTCTTCATGCCGTCGACGACCAGGAACATGATGGCCGCCGCCTGGATAGCTCTCGACCGGGTGACCGAAACCAACGGCCCGCTTTATTACTACCCGAAATCCCACCTCATTGAGCCCTACCGATTTTCTGACGGCAGAATGAACGCCATCCTCTCTGAAGTGAAAACGGGCGCCGCCGACCACATCGACCAGATCATAAGGCAGCATGGCCTGGTGAGGGAGCTGTTCATGCCCGCGCCGGGTGACGTGCTGATCTGGCACGCACAGCTTCTCCACGGCGGAAGCGCCATCGTTGACCGGTCGAAGCGAAGACGATCGCTCGTTACGCATTACTGGACCGACATCGACTACCCGCGTGAGGAGCAGCGCATCGACCTTGGGAACGGACGCTGGCTCTTGCGAAAGCCGCACCAGTTCGTCATCGACCAGGATGTACTCGAGGAAGTCGACAGGTTTCTTGCCACCGTTTCGGCGTCTCCGGAGGTGTTGGCTGCGGTGCCGGAAGCGTTCGATCCACGCCGTTACCTTGCCAGGAACCAAGACGTGCTGAAAGCCGGGGAAAGTCCCTGGCGCCACTACATCGACCACGGTCGGCAAGAAGGCCGCATCTGGTAGCTGCTCGATCTGTTGCGCTGAAGTGGCTTGCCCGTGTCGACGACAATCTAGGTTTGATCTTCGCCGATGACCTTTGATAACCTTCTGACGCTCACGCCGACCAGTAACGGCTTTGCCGCCCCTGCAGCGCCGGCCACCGATGAGCAGCGACTGTTCGGCGGCCTGCTGATCGCACAGGCGGTCATGGCGGCGTCAGCAGATACGCGCCGATGCCATGCGCTGCACGCTTTGTTCATCGGCGCGGGGGTGATGCAGCAGCCGTTCGACATCGGCGTCGAGCACACACGCGACGGTGGCAGTTTTGCAACCCGGCGCGTCGAGATCCGCCAGGGCGAGCGGCTGCTGCTGTCGGCCATCAGCTCGCACCACGACGGCGATGACGGGCCGGAGCATCAAAGCGTTATGCCGGACCTGCCGCCTCCCGAAGGGCTGGAAGAGCAAAGCACCATCCGCGCCAGGGTGGCACAGGTGCGCGGTGCGGACTTCCGGCGATACTTGCCGGAAGAGTTGCTGGACGCACGCCCGATTGAGCTACCGCCGACCGAACCGGGCAGCGAGCAGCCGGCACGCGCAATCTGGTTCCGGCCACGCACCCCGTTTGCCGACCGCCAGGACCTGCACCGCGCGGTCATCGGCTTCGCGTCCGACACCGGCCTGGTGCGAGTGGGCTTGCTGAACCACCGCAGGGCTGGCGGCGCACCGGTGCAGGCTGCCAGCCTGGACCACAGCATATGGTTCCATCGCGACGCCTCCTCGCTCGACTGGATGCTGCACGTGCAGCGCGCGCCGAACGCCGCGCATGGCCGTGGCCTGTCGCGCGCCCAGGTCTTCACCCGCGACGGCATCCTGGTCGCCAGCGTCGCCCAGGAGTTCTTGGCGCGCACACAACGTTAGAGCAATGTCACGCAGACTGGAATAGTCGGAGTGACGACAGTGCCCGCCAAGACAAGGCCTGGACCGGTTTTACGTCCGACTACTCGCGGATACTCTGCGTGAAACCGGTCTAGACGCACAACGCCGCCAGGGCTGGCCACACGGAACAGGCTTGTGACTCACGCTGACAAACGGCGAAGCACAGGCGTTGTCTGCGCACGGCCCACGGGGCGCGGCCATTGGACCTCAACCCGAAATAAGCGGCGAACCCTTAAACAGGAAAGCGCACTGTTCCGAACGCCGGAGGCCGTCATGAACGGTGAACGTCTGGACGTGACCTGTGCGATCCCCCTGCCAGAGCGAGACGCAGGCGTAGGCTCCGTCTTTTCGCAAGACGTAATAGATGATTTCAACGAAGCGAAGAGCCTCCATGTCGTGCCTGTAGCATTCAGCGATGCGTTGCAGGGCGCCCATGCCGGCGTCCTCCGGCGTCATTCCACTTCTCATGTTCTGCACGATCAGGTGCGCACCGGCGATCCTGGTGTTGGCTTCGGCGCTGCCGCTCGCGCCGGCCACCCCGACTGCAGGGTCCACAAAGCAGCCGGCGCCAAGCATTGCGACGTCGCTCGTCGCCCCGGCCATTCTCCATGGCAGACCGCTTGAGGTGGCAGCGCAGGACATTTCGTTCTTCGCGTTCAGGGCCGCTGCGAACAGCGGCGCCGCTGCGGGGAACAGCACGTCATAGGCCGCGCGCCAGGTCCATTGCGGCTCTATGCCAGCCTTTTTAGCCAGCTCCGCAACCCTGTTGACGAGGGTGTCGAGGGTTTCCTGAGACGCAGGAAGGAAGTGACCCTCCCTGTCCTGTTTCGGCCAGTTCGGATCGTAGCGGCCTGGTACGAGAGGTTGTGGCAAGGCCTGTACCTGTTTCCACAACGACCATATTTTTCGGGTGCGATCGTTGATCACACCCTCTTGCGCCAATCCCTGTGACATCGCGAAACGTTGCGCGTCAGCCCCTGCAAGCAGCGGATAACCGGTTTTCTCCATGACGGTCTGCGCCAGAAGGGCGGCGTGGCGGATGCCGCTTACCCCGGCGACAGCCGCACTTCGGCCGGTCGGCCCGTGGAAACAGCAGGCATCGAGTTGCACGACACCATCGGCGTTCGGCAAGCCGCCAGCGCCGGTGGTGAAGTCGTTCGCGTTTTCCTCCTGAGTCTCGGCCACCTTGAGCGCTGCGTCGAGCGTGTCGCCGCCCTGCCGCAGCATTCGATAGGCGGCGTCGACCCCCAAGGTATCGGCTGTCCGGCACAGCACCACCGGAAGCCGTGGGACCTCAGGGCGTTCCGGCTTGGGATGACCCATGACCATGTGATCTGGCACGGGCTTGCTGTGATCTGCCATCGGCGTTTGCGCGCGGGCTGCCGCAGACGACGCGATGACAGTCGCCAGTATGGTCCTGCGGGAAACGCTCATGAACAGTTTCCGGTATGGAAAGACCTTCTTTTTCGAAAGAAGAAACAAAAAACTTTGGTTCGCTGTCGCATAGTTCATACAACTACTTAGAAGCCGCAAATTCCCATTGCTGCCAGGTAACGCCCTTATACGGATACTGATCCAGAGGGTCTTTCGGGTTCGCCGACTGGCCGTCGATGTCGAGCACCTGGCCGCTGGCCTTGTTGACCAGCTTGTAGGCCGTGCCGCCGACCGACACGACGGTCCATTGCTGCCACAGACCGCCCTGATAGACGTTCTGATCGACGAGCGTGCTGTTGCTGTCCGAACCGCCTCTCACCTCAAGCACCAGGCCGCTGGCGACGTTCGTCAGCGTGATGACGTTTCCGCCAAGATTGGTCACGGTCCATTGCTGGTTGCTCCCCTTGTTGACCGTGTATTGCTCGATGGTTTGACCCTGGGTCGTTGAATATGCCGGGTCGTCGATCGCCTGGCCGTCGAATGGGCTGGTGATGATGTAGGTGCCGTTCGGGATCAGGCCGGTGGCGCTGGACGTGCCGCCAGACAGCTCGCCGTAGACGCAGACCTGTCCGCTTTTTGTCTGTGCGGTGCCGAAGCTCGCCAGGTAGACGCGGCCGTTGGCGATGGTCGGGTCGGTGAACTTGGCGTAGAAGTTGCAATCGTCACGCGACGCATCCTGCTCATTGGTCCAAAGCAACGACATGTTGGCGAGGTTGTAGGCGTAGAGTATGCCCGGCACGGACGTGTGCCAGGCACCCTGTCCATCCGCCGCGTTCACCGAATTGGTAGCAGCCCAAAGGATGCCGTTTGACAGGCCGTTTGCGGAGATCGACAACGAACCGCCCGGATGATTGAACGCCTGGACACTGCCGGTGAAGGTAGGGGTCGTGCCGAACTCCGAGCCGTTGAAATTGTACACCCGCAAGTAGTCGCTCTGCCCCCAGAGGTATAGGTTCGAGTTGAAGTAGGTCAGCGAGTGTATGTGCGAAGACGTCGCCTGCCAATTCTGCACAGCGGTGTTGTCGCCCAGGTGGCCCATGTCTGCCGTGTTCGCCACGGTCAGCACGCCAGCCTTGCCGCCACCCACCAGCAAGCTGGTGTTCATCATCAGCAACGGTCCGGACGCGGTCAGGTCCGCATCGTCCTTGTCCAGCGTGCTGTAATCCGACGGGGTATGCCAGTCCTCCAGGCCGAGGCCGGCATTTGCCTTGAGCATGGTCTCGCTGAAATTGCTCTCGCCGTCCCAGCCGCCATTTCCGGTGATCCAGTACACGCCACCCGTCGGATCGGCCGCGGCGCCGTTGCCGGACTGCCAGATGCCGTTGCCATTGTCGCTCGGCGAAGCATCGAACACGCCAACCTGCGCCAGGTTCGATTCGCTGTAGGCGAACGTCAGACCCTTCCAGGAACCCTGGTCGCAATGCGAGGCGAACGAGAAGTAGACGTTGCCGTTTGCAGAAAGCAGGCCTGGCCGCTGCAATTCGTCAAAGGAGTTGAAGTCGGCATGCTGTATCTGCACCGGGCTGCCCGACTGATCGGCACCGGTGGAAAGGTTGAGTGAATGCAGATTGTGCGCGGACGTAGAATTCTCGTAGGTCTGCACCACGACGAACAGGTGATTGTTGGCAATCACCGGCGTGCTCATGATCCCGGAAGAGCCCAGCGTGTCGTCACAATCCCAGTTGGCGATCGACTTGCTTATCGGCGTGCCGAAATTAACATGCCAGTACTGGGTGCCGTTGACGGCGTCGAACGCGTAGACGCTGTTGTTTGCGGTAGCGACGTAGAGGACGCTGTGCGTGCCGCCCGCTATGTTGACCTTTGCGACGACCAAAGGCTGTGCAAAAATTTGGTCGTCCACCGGCAGCTTGAACAGCAGGCCGAACTGGTTTGTGTTCACGTTGGACGGCGTCAGAACCGTCTCACCCGCATTCACACCATCGCGGAAATTATCGTTGTGCTGGGTCAGGATGCTCACTTGCGCCCGTGCGGCGACGGCATGGGCCAGCAGAGCTAACATCGAAATCGCGAAAAGCCGCCGCTTGAGACCGAAGCATCGGAGCATTGGCGTGATCCTTTGTAGACCGTTGCGGAGACACGGCTGAAGAGCCGCAGGCAGATTGGGTGCTCGCCCGGGGCATATACCAAGCATCGATGCGCTTGGCCATGGTATACTTAGAAGTCGAGACAGGCCGTGTTCTCAATCCGGTCGTCATTGGTGGCGCAGTCACGCCAACATGAATAATAACGTACTGGCAAATATCTCAGTTACTTCGGTTCAGCTCTAATCATTCCGAGCTGTGGTTTCATCTCGCGCATCGGTGTCTAGACCGGTTCACGCAGAGTGTCCGCGAGTAGGCGGACGTGAAACCGGCTTAGGCCTTGTCTTGGACAACAATTTTGTGACTCCGACTATTCCACGCTGCGTGACATTGCTCTGACATCCTAGCGTTTCGGCTGCCAAAGCTCGATCTTGGTGCCGTCGGGGTCTTGGATCCAGGCGAACCGGCCAAAGGCGTCAGTGTCGTCGCGCTTCAGGACGGAAACTCCCTTCGCTGTCACGCGCGCAATGATCGCGTCCATGTCGTCAACCGCGAGGTTGATCATGAACTCCCGTGTCGAAGGGCTCATGTAATCGCTGGAATCCGGAAAGGCCGTCCAGGAAACCTTGGGCGGATGGCCTGGAGCGTCAAAGGGCAACGCCGCCCCACCCCACGGCTTGACCTCAAGGCCGAGGACCTCGCGATACCAGTGCGCAAGGGCCTTGGGATCCTTGCTCTTGACGAAGACACCGCCCACGCCGGTTACATGACCTGGCTGCTCAGCCATGGCGGACTCCCGACAGGTGAGCGCGACCGCAAACGCCAAAAGGAAGATGTGATTGAGCGACATTCGTCATCCTGTTCCAGGTCCCCGCTGATGTAGTCGGCTGCGACGAGGCAAGCCCGAATGTTAGATCCGTCGCCGTCGCCGCACCATGGGTGTATTCGTTATCACCGCGGGGTCGCTGACCCTCGCCGGCAGCACGCTGCAGGGCAGCACGCTGAGCCTCGGCGGCGGCAAGTTCTTGTCCAATGGCGGCACGCTGTCGGGTGTGACGGTTGCGGGAACGCTCGGCAGAAGACCCAGCGCAAGCGAGGCGATGGCGGGTCCGGGGCACAGCCCGGACAGGCCCCAGCCGACGCCGAAGATCGCGGAGCCGGCGACCAGCCGCCGGTCGATCGGCCAGATCCTCGGCCACGCAAACCGGGTGTCGAACAGCGGCGCCCTCATCCGTTGGGCCACCGCTTGCCCGAGCGCCGAGACCGCCACGGCGCCAGCAAGCACGAAGGCCAGGCTGGCGTTCCAGTCGCCGGTGACGTCGAGGAAGGCCCGCACCCGCGACGGATCGACCATGCCCGACACCGACAGGCCGAAGCCGAACACCAGCCCCGCCAGAAGCCCCGCTAGGATGCGCCACGCCCGGGTCACGACAGGCCCACGCCGCATGACGTAGACGGTGATCACGGCGGTCAGCATGAAGGTCGCCACTGCCACGATCGCGGCTCCACAATCGAGCGGATGTGTAAATTTTCGGTCACACTTGAGGGTTCTATCCGGAGTCAAGTGACACTCAGGTGAACGAGCCCGAGGACGGTCAAGCCGTTCAATGCGCTGGACGCAGAGAAAGCTCCATCCGAGCAACCGCAGACCTGGTCCGCCCTGCATGTTGCATCCGCTGTCGCCCAAGGTTACAAGGTCACCAGAGGACATCGATAATCGCGCCAGATGTTGCCCGTCTTGTCGAGCGGCATATTGGCAGTTAAGTCTGGAACACTGCCCGGAGGCGAAATGCGTCCAGAACACTGCGGTGGCGCGCATGCGCGGTTTACCGGCCACGCAACCGCCCCTAGCGTCCGAGCTGAGTGTGTGACTTACGAGGCTTATTGAGCCGGGAACAGACAAAGCGTTTTGTCCAACGGCCATTGCGGCCTTGCCGAGTCGGCAACAACAAAGTTTTGGAGGAACGATGACGTTTGAGGAGTTGAGCGCCCGGGCACAGATTCACGACGTGCTCCTACGCTACTGCCGTGGTCTCGACCGCGTCGATATGGAGCTTGTCCGGGGAGCTTTCCACAAGGATGCTTGGATCCAGTTTCCGAAGAGCCTACACATCGGAACGGCCGATGGTTTCTTCGAGTTCCTGACAAACGAGATGCCCCGGTTCGTGCGTACCCAGCATTTCCTCGGCAACAGCTTGATTGAGTTCGACGGGCCGGACGTAGCCTACGTCGAAACCTATCTACATGCCGATCACCAAGGGTCGGACGCTCACCACTGGACTGGCAGCTTTGTGAAGTTGTGGGCTCGATACATTGATAAGTTCGAGCAGCGTGATGGAGTATGGCTGATCGCGCGTCGAGAGCTTCTGGTCGACTGGATGTATAAATATCCGCTGGAAGGTTGGTTCGACGACCATCCCGACGCCGCAGCACGGCGGGACGGTACAGACCCGAGTCAAAGGCGCGTTGCTGGGTTTAGCGGCATGCCAGCCGCCGAGTGACATATCGCGGTGTCAGCCGCCCCAGACAGGTAGCACGTCTGTTAGGCTGAGCATCCAATTCGAGACAGTCCCTCATGGCTCATCGTTGGGGCGCGCGGTCTGGCCGCGCGCCTAGACCGGTTTCGCGCAGAGTGTCCGCGAGTAGGCGGACCTCAAACCGGCCAAGTCTTGTTTTGGCGACCAAATTCCGTCACTCCGACTAGTCCAGTCTGCGTGACATTGCTCTAGTCTTTCGATTGCCGAACCATGTCGGATACGACGGTGACCAGCCTAGGGCTCGATAGGTTGAGCGAACGCAACGCCTCGTCCCGCTCGAAGCGTTCGCGCTGAGCTTCAAAATAGCGGTCCATTGCTACGCGCGCTGTTGCCGGAACGCCAGAACGAATACCTTCGAGAATGGCCAGACGGTGAGGCTGGAACTCCAAGGCCCTAGCACGCCAGAACCGGAGACCGCGGCCGACCAAGGACTCAACCTGCACTTCATGCAGCAACATAAGCAGAAAGGCCTCCAGAGACTGAAGCAGCGGACTATGAGACGCGGCCGACACTGCCCTTTGAAAGCCAAGGACACACTCAATCACTTGGTCGATATCTTTCAGCTCGCTCGGACGGTCGAACCGTGCGCTTGCCGTCGCGATCGCTCCTATATCGTCTGCAGTCGCGTGCTTTGCCGCGGCTTTGATCGAATGAAGGCCCAACACATGCCGAACATCAAGAACGTCCATGATGCTGACGCTTTCTAGCTGCAGGAGAGTTTGAAGGGCTGATGCGAGAGCGTAATCCCCTTGGCTTCGAACAAAGGATCCGCTTCCGTGCAGTACATCCACTAGACCGAGCGTTTCGAGCGCGCGAATTGCCTCACGCACTGTGGGCTGGCTCACGCCAAAGCGGTCAGACAGTTCCTTCTCGCTCGGGAGGCGCTCGCCGTGTGGCAAACGGCGAGTTACGATATCCTGTCGCAGGCTCTCAATAATCTCGTCAACGATCTTGACGCGCCTCCGACGCAGAGTGACCGGCTCGGACGGTATCCGCTCGGTCGGCACAATTCGAGTCCTCATGTCACGTCGGCAATCGCCCCCAGGGCGTTGATTGAACCATTTTCAAGTCCCGCGCAAGCGCCGTCCTGTCAGGGACGACTCTTGATCACCGCTGGCGTTCGGGTACGATCGGCAACTGGATGTAACTCTGGTGACTCGGCCCGGTATAAACCAAATTACGGGCGCCTTCGTGGTAACTTGCGTCGTAAGCGTGCCGAGTTCCATGATCCACCCCGTCGAATGGCTGGATATCCACTCGGAGACGATGACCCCTCTTTATGAGCGCGGCGTTGGGGATGATCTCGATTTCCACCGGGACAATTTCGCCGTCCTGGAGCGGCGCGTAATCGGCCTTCAGATGAGTGTGCTTAACCGTGTAATCAGTCGAGCGGGCCTCGTCGCGCTTTCTATGCGATACTTTCAGCCAACCTTTCGCCAGCGGGTAATGCTTCGTGGGCATTCCCATGGTCGAAGGGCCCGCATAGTCAATCTCCAAACCCTGCTCGTCGAAAACTCGCAAAGAGACGAAGATGTCGATGTCCTCGCTCGTCGAGGAAACCCACAACTTGGCTTTGCTGTAGCCTGCAAAAACCATGTCGTCTGCCATTGGATCGCTGATGAAGCAAATACCGGTTTGCCAGACGAGCCGCGCCGCTTCTGGCGCGATAGCCGAGAGAGAGGGCCCGGAGCGGCTCTCCAGCGCTACCTCAGCGGAGTATTCCGCCTGACGTTCCTTGTCGGGCTCGACTAATGACAGACGTAGAAAATCGTCTCGCCATTTGTCACTTGTCCAGTCGGATGGTGAGGCATCGAAGTACAACTTGACGTAGTTCGTCCTGGCGATCGGCCATTCGTTTTCCTCCAGCAAATAAGAGCAGCCGTCACCTGCACGGATGTCCAGCCGAACGGGAGGCCGTTGCATGATATCGTTGTCGATGCCTTTCAGCCAGTGATCGAAGAAAGCTCTATGGTCGGCCAAAGCGGTTGCGGAGTACGATCTGGTAAACCAGTCCTCCCAAAAATCGATCTTTTTGTCCGCCGTATTCGTGGTGAGGTAAGCCTCGCTACTGCCAAGTTGGTGAAAATGCGCAGGGTGGGTGGTGCAAGCGATGGCCCAGAGCGGCACCTCCACCTTGCTCATGTCGGGGCTTACGAAAACCTCCGAATGCGGACCGAAGATTGCTGGCAGGTTAGAGTCCTTGAACGGTGCCGCCTTGGCAATTGCCATAAAGTCGACCGGATCGGGCTGCCCACAGACGGCGCTTAGGACACCCGCCTTGAACCAAAATGGAAAGAATTCTCCGTTCAGCACGCCACCTGTGTAGACCACCTCCTCGTACATATCGACGTCGGTTCCGATCGCGATCATCGCTTTAAGATGCGATGGCTGAAGGCTGGCCGCTGCGTGTTGGGTCATCGCGTAGTAAGACATGCCCCACAGACCCACGTTGCCGTTCGACCATGGCTGCCCGCCTGCCCACTGGATGGCGTCGCGAAACGCCTCGGCGGTCGCAAAACCCCAGGGCGCCAACTTGCCCGGGCTTTTGCCAGTTCCGGGGCCATCAACCCTCATGACCACGTAGTCGTGGGGCACCCAGTCTGCCGTGTTGACGGTCTCATGGTTCTCGAAAATCAGTCCGTCCGAATTTCCTTGGAAGTAGCGCTCCTCCTCCTCCTCATGCGCCTCAAAATCGGCATCGTTGCAGATCGTGTGATGGTGGAAAGCGCGGCCGTAGACGCCGCAATTCATCACGATGGGGAACTGCCCATCTTTGTCGGGGCGAAAGACGTCCGCGTGAACGTACGAGCCGTTCTGCAACGGGATCACCACTTCCCTGAAGCGTCGGATACCCAGGATGTTGCGCCGGACCTCGTTGCGGGCGGCCGCGGCAGAACATAGACGGCGGGGAGTGCGGGCGGTGAAGGCGCCGCCGCGACTGAGCTCATCGAGAAGCTCGCCGATCGCTGGGTCCTTCTCGAAGTCGGCCACGTGGTCTGCCTGCGGACCCGCGAACGACACGTCCCGTCGGAAGTTAATCGATCGCCTGCCGATGATGTCGTGCGTTTCGGGTGCGATCACGATCCCACCGTCAAGGTTACCGTCCTGGTCCAGACTGCACAAAAGTCGAGCGATGTTGGTGAGGCCTGGATCGAGCAGTTTTTGGATGTTTCCGTCCACCCGGCTCACGACCTGCGCAAGGTTTATCCTTGGGGCTCCTGCGGCGTAGCCAAACGCCACATCGCCTATCAGGAAAGCGACCCGTTCACCCTCGTGATACTGAAACTCGCCCTTTTCATTCGTCAGCCCGGAGCAACTGGGTGTCTTGTATTTGAGGCCCGCGACCGGCCCGGCGAAAACACCTGTGACGAGCATGCAAGTTCCCTTCTGGTCTGAGTATCTTGAAGACGGGCGAGGGTGATGTGACCGCTAGGTCCGGTGCCTGACCTGGTAGACTTCGCCCGATATCATGCATCGACTGCACGTCTAAACGCCGCGTCGCCCGCTATCCAGGTCGTTTTGCGCCCTGCTTGGCGGGGGCGGATGGTATGCTGCGCTGCAACACGAACGCTCGCCCGTTGCGCTCAACGGCCATCGTGCTTACCACCTTTATCTACCTAGAGGTTGGAGTAAGAAAGCCCTGAGCCTGCTGGGCCGCCCGTCGCATGCACCGTTCTGCCTCCCGCCAGTGTGTCGTGGTCGAATCGACTAGGTCACCAGGTTTCTGTAGTCAAGGCCGTGACGGCGCCGGCGGACAGGCGGCAGAGTTTTGTCATGTTCCTGACGTTTGGCCAATGTCGCTAGAGCCGAAGCGAGGGGTAGAGGCCGGGTCTAGCCTGGAGCGCTCTATCGACGTATGAGCGTTGGAGCTTTGGATGATGGAGAGGACGGCACATGAGTGAGAGCCTGGCAGTATTCGTCCCCGCTTTCCCCTATGACGAGGCCAGCGAGGAGGGTTTGTTCAGCCGCTTCGAACCGAGCACGCGAACCCTCCCCACGGGTTTTCAGGTGGCGCCTCGTTTTCTGCCGCTACCAGTCGACATCGTTTTGGAGAAAGACGTCGCCGTCACGTTGCGCGACGGCGTCACCATCTATGTCGATGTATTCCGTCCGACTGGCGATGAGAAAGTGCCTGTGATCGTCGCCTGGAGCCCCTATGGCAAAAGCCGGGGCAGCGCGCAACGGTATATGGCGATCTTTGAAATGCTAGGCATGGAAACCAGCACAGTGTCCGGCCTGATGAAGTTTGAAGGCCCGGATCCCGCTTTCTGGTGCGCCCGTGGCTATGCTGTCTGTAACCCCGACCCGCGCGGCTCCTACAATTCCGAGGGAGACATCCGCGTTTGGAGCCGGCAGGAGGGCCAAGATTTCCACGACCTGATCGAATGGCTTGGCGTGCAGGAGTGGTGCAACGGCAAGGTAGGAACGAGCGGCAATTCGTACCTCGCTATCTCTCAATGGTTTGCCGCAGCCGAACAGCCGCCGCACCTTGCGGCGATCGCTCCCTGGGAAGGCATGAGCGATATATATCGAGACCTCGTCATGCGCGGTGGAATACCTGATTACCCCTTTCCGCGAACGCTCTCGCATAGTTTCGTCGGGAAAAATCGCCGAGAGGACCTTGTTGCCGAAGCCGAGCAGCATCCGCTGGTCGATGACCTATGGAACTCGAAGATCCCTGCGTTCGAGAAGATTACAGTGCCGGCGTATGTCGTGGCGAGCTATTCTAATAGCATTCACACGCCCGGGACGTTTCGCGGCTGGCGGAGGATCTCTTCCAAGCAGAAATGGCTGCGCATCCATAACACTATGGAGTGGCCGGATTATTACGAGGAGGTGAACCTCGCCGAACAGCACCGATTTTTCGACCATTTTCTCAAGGGTATTGATAACGGCTGGCAAGAAACGCCGCGCGTGCGCTATTCGGTCCTTGACCTCGAGGGGCATGACCGCGTCAACGTCCCAGCAGGGGAGTTTCCGCCCGAGGACGTTAGCCACGTCAAATACTACCTGGACGCTGAGTCCGACGCGTTGAGCACCGAAACCCCGGCGAAGGCTGCCAAAGCGAGCTACGATGCGCAGTCCGAGGAGGGACGCGCCTCTTTCACAGTAACGGTCCAGCAGCCGACGGACTTCGTCGGCTATCCGAAGCTGCGTCTTTGGGTGGAGGCTGACGGTTCGGACGACATGGATGTGTTTGTCTTCCTGCAGAAGCTGAACGCCGAGGGCGAAGCGCTCGAGCAATTCAACGTCCCCAACCAAGGACCGACCATGCAGGCGCTGACGCGGAAAGGCGCAGCCATATTGAAGTATAAGGGGTCGAACGGCCGCCTTCGCGTGTCGATGCGCCATCTCGACGAGGCGAAATCGACGGATACCGTACCAGCCCACAGTTTCGACCGCGTCGAGAAACTGGCGCCGCGAGAAATCGTCTGCATCGACATCGATATGTTTCCGATAGGGCTGGCGCTGTACCCCGGCGAGCAGCTGCGGCTTGTCGTCAGTGGTCACCACATCTTGGGTGGGGTGATGCCCGGGACCGACAACGTACCGTCGAACAATCTCGGTCGGCACGTGATCCACACCGGCGAGCAGCACACATCCTACCTTCAACTGCCCGTTCGGGCCGCGGCGGCAGCGTAAGCCGACCACGCTCGGGCGGAGGCGCTCGGTCCGCGCTTCGGGCGGGGATCGAGTATGCCGGGCCGCGCCTCCCCGGCCGTGCGCCGTGCCAGCATCGAACTCGGCTGACCAGGCTGGTCGCGGCACTCTCTAGCATATGAGCAAGCGCGCTTTTCGTACAATAGCGAAAGCGCGCTTTTGCGTCCGGGCGGTTTGCCCCCGACCCGACTTGCGGGCGCTTTCTACGAACAGACCTCGGACGCGCTATGTCGTTGACAGAAGAGACTTAGTGACTTAACGGTCTCCAACACATGAAACGAACTACAAGAGGAGTGGTCTAGGGATCGAAACGCCACGCGAGCCGGAGCCGCGACGTTCCTATGTTCGGGTTGAAGACGTTGACCTCGAATCTATGGAACCGTCTGCAGCGGCCTCTGCTCAAAGGTAGATCAGTGTCCTAGGCTGGTCAGGGATAAGAGCAGCCGGCGGGTCCGTAACCGCGTGCGTAACAACCGACATCCAGCAAAACAAGAACTCGGAAATAGCCGAGAGTAACACGGGGGGATTTATGACAACGACGTGCAAGGCGAAACACCTACCGCGTGTGATCGGAAGCCTGATCAACGGGAGAGTCGGCCGTCTGACCGGAACAACGATCTTGGCCGGCCTACCATTCTTTGCGCATGCACAAACCCCAACGACTCCCCCGCAGACGCAGCCTGCGGCCGGAGCTGTGGCTCAACCCACGCCGCCGAACGCGAATAGCGGCCAGCTCGAACAGGTTGTCGTCACCGCCCAAAGACGCAGCGAGAAGCTGGAGAAAACGCCGGTTACGGTCACGGCACTTACCTCTACGGCGCTGGCGAAACGGGCGATCACCACGGAGTCCGACCTGCAGACCGCAACGTCTGGCCTCCTGGTGCGGCAGGGCACCAGCTCGAACCAGCTGAACTTCGCCGTTCGCGGCCAGTCGATCGACGTGTTCAGCAACTCGCAGCCAGGAGTGCTGCCGTATTTCGACGAGGTGCAGGACGACACGCATTCGGCGTCCGCCTTCTACGATTTGCAGTCGATCCAGGTGCTCAAAGGCCCGCAGGGCACGCTGTTCGGACGCAACGACACCGGTGGTGCCGTTCTGATCACCAGCGTGAGGCCGTCGAACGACTTTGGCGGCTACATAACCACGCGCGGAGGCGATTACGGATATACGGAAACCCAGGGCGCGCTGAATATTCCCCTGGTGCAGGACAAGGTTCTGCTCCGCATCGCCGGCGATTACGAACATCGCGCCGGCTACGTGCACGACGTGTATTCGGACACCACGCCTGGCACCGTTCTGCATGAGGCGGGGCGCATCAGCCTTGAGATCAAGCCGACAGATTGGCTGCAGAACACCACGGTGATCGATTTCATCCATTCGGGCGGCACAAATACGCCGTCCGAGATCTACAGCGCGTATGCGCCAGGCAGCACTAATAACGGTGTCCCGCTCAACGCCACCGCTTCAGAGTTCTTCAGCCCGTTTCTCGACCGGGTCATCGGTTTCCCGGGCGCGTGGAATTACTACCTGTCGGCGAACCCGAAGGCCAACCCGCTGGGTATCGCCGGCGCATTGCAGCAGCAGAATGCGCATGGCACGAACTACGTCGATGCGCCAGGCAGCTACCTGCATCGCTCGGACAGCACGATCATCTCCAACATCACCACGGTAGACCTTGGCAACGGCATGACGCTGAAGAACATCTTCGGCTTTGATCGTGCCGACTCAGTGGATTACACCGACGCTGGAGGCGTTCCCTACCAGCTTGAATTTGCGCAGTTCGAAGGCCTCAATAACGACAGCACGGATTATTCGGAGGAGATCCAGCTGCTTGGCAAGACTCTTGATGATCAGCTTACCTATGTGACAGGCTTCTATTACCTGAACTCGCACACCTATGGCGGTGTCGGTCTCAGCATTCTTGGGCTGCCACCGATCATTCCGGTAACCAACGCCCTTTATTTCTACAACCTGCCGAGCGCATCCTACGCGGGTTACGCGCAGGGGACATACGACCTCAGTCGTCTCACAGGCGTGCAGGGTTTGGGGTTTACCGCTGGCATTCGCTACACTGGCGAAAACTATTCTGAGGAACAGCTCCCCGGCTCGGTGGTATACGACTTGCCGGGGCTGTCGAACCGCCTGTCGCAATCGACGACGAAATTAAGCTGGCAGTTCGGCGCGCAGGAGCAGTTAAATTCGCATCTGCTGCTTTACGTCGTATCGAGGCACAGCTTCAGAAGCGGTGGCTTCAACCCAACCGTGCCCACCGTGCCGGGGACAGCCAGCACTGGGGGCGCCGCCTTCTATCCTGAGACGACGACGGACGTGGAGGTTGGGGCTAAGTATGAGGGGCGGCTTGGTTCCGCGCCTTTCCGCCTCAACGCCGATGCGTTTAACCAATGGGTGAGCGACGCACAGCGCATCGACTACGTCATCAACCCGACAACCAAGTCGATCGCAGGCCTCACGGTGAACGTGCCGCAAGCGGAGATATCCGGGTTCGAACTGGATGGCGAGGTCCGACCGTTCGAGTGGCTGGACCTTGGTATGAGCGTCACCTACACCGATGCCCGTTACACGAACGGTCAGACCGAGGTTTTTGGCGAGCCGACGCAGTTTGGGCCGTATGCCGATACGCCGAGATGGTCCGGCTCCGCCTTCGCGGAGCTGTCAGAAGACATGCCGCAGAACTACGGCCGGGCGTCCTTGCGCACCGACATCTTCGCGCAATCGAAGTTCTATTTCAGCAATCTCAACAACACCATCTCGCCAGGTACAGTCATACCCGGATACGGGCTCGTGAACTTTCGGCTTGGTTTGGACAACATCAAGAACAGCAACTTCTCGTTGGCCGGCTACGTGCGCAATGCCTTCGATCACTCCTACTACGCAGGTGGAGTCGCATCTGGCCCCGCCCTTGGCTTCAACAGCGTGCAGCCTGGGCTGCCGCGCATGTTCTTCATCGAGGGAAGCTATAAGTTTTAGTAACTCGCCGAGCATGCCGGCGGTGGAGCAGGACGCTGTCCGTCGCCGCGGGTAGCGATGCACATCGGCCGACCTGTCCCGGCTTTTACGTTGACGACTCTCTCGTCCTGAGATACCGCTCAGTTTGAGGCAGCGTTTGGCTGGCGGATCGTAGGAAATGCAAGAGAAAACCGACAGTCGTTCGACCGTACTTGTTGTCGGCGCCGGCCCGGTCGGGTTGATGACCGCAATCATCCTCGCAAGACAGGGTTTGCGGACCACCGTCATCGAACGGTTTAAAACCCGTCATGGCGCGCCGAAAGCTCATGCGCTCAATCCTCGATCCCTGGAAATCTGCCGTTCGATCGGGCTCGATCTGGAAGCGATGAAGCAACGCGCCACTCGAACCGAGGATGGCGGCTGGGTGCGGTTCGTTACCACCCTCGCCGGCGAGGAGATCGGCGTCATGCCCTATGAAAGGCAGGACGAGCAGGTTCGGGAAGTGACCCCGACCCCTCTGATCAACTTGGCGCAACCCTTGTTCGAGGATTTTCTTCTCGAGGAGGTGGCGCGTTCTCCCTTAATCGAGCTGCGTCGCGGGGTCGCCTGGCTCGGCTGCGAGCAGACCGAAGAGACGGTGACATCACTGCTGGAAGACGTGGAGACGCGGGAGCAAACGAGGGAGACCACCGGCTACGTGGTAGGAGCCGACGGGGCGGGCAGCGTTGTCCGGCGCGAACTCGGCATCGGTATGGTTGGCGACAGTTCCTCGCAAGGATTTATCACCATCCACTTTGCCGCCAACCTGCGCGACGTGGTCGGCAACCGGCCAGGAATCCTGTACTGGATCATGCAGCCGCCCCATACCGGCGTGCTGATCGCCTACGACATCGAGAGTCGTTGGTGCATGCTGTACCCTTACGACCCGTCGGTGACGGCCCGGGAGAGTTTCACGCCCGAACTCTGCAGGCAGATTCTGCACCACGCAATCGGCAGTGACGACCATGAGCTCGAGATCAAGCACGTGCTTCCATGGGCGCTGATGTCGGAGGTGGCGGATCGCTATCGTGCTGGGCGGGTGTTCCTGGTCGGCGACGCAGCGCATCGCTTTCCGCCCACCGGCGGGTTGGGGTTGAACACCGGCTTGCAGGACGCTCACAACCTCGCCTGGAAGATCGCTGCAGTGGAGCAGGGTCAGGCATCAGATGAGCTGCTCGACAGCTACCATACCGAGCGGCATGCAGTAGCCACGACCAATGCGTCCCAAAGTTACAAGAACGCGCAGCGCATATTGAAGCTGCAGATGGCGCTCAAATCCGACGACGCGGACGATGCCGGCGCGCTGCTGCGGCGCCTTCGCGATCCTGCGGCGCAAGCCGACATCCAGCAGCAGGTCGCCAACCAACGCGAACACTTCGACAGCCTCGCCCTGCAACTCGGCTTCGTCTACGGATCGGAAGGCTACGAGTTTGCAGACGTTTCTGATTTCAGGCCAAAGCTCATCGTCGGCGGCCGAATGCCCCATGCCTGGCTGGAACGCGACGGAACGGTCATTCCGCTCCTGGACCTGCTTGATGACAGGCGCTTCACCCTGCTGGTCGGAAGCCATGCAGGCGAGTTGAATGAGGGCGGCCTGTCTTCCGGAATGCACGTTAAGGTGGTCACCGAGGGTGTGGATTTTGTCGATCCGGCAAGCTCGCTGCGCCGGTTCATGAACCTTGCAGGAGGCGAGGCGGTGCTGGTGCGCCCCGACGGACACGTAGCCGCCATAATCCCGGCGTTCCAGCCTAGCGCGCTCCCGGACATGCTTCAGGTGCTGCTCGGAAAAGCTTTGTTCAAGGAGGCCGCATAGCCTGTTAAGTCACCACAGGTAACGCCGAGTCCGTTACGGCGTCATTCCTCCTGTGCGTCGGCTTTCCCTGCGATGGCGAGAAGGAGTTCACGTGCCTGCGCAGAACTCATTCCCAGGATGCGCAACTGATACTCTGCCGCACGTGTCGCAACGTCCGGCCCGGCACCGGCAAGCCGCGCAATGACGCCCGCACGCAGGATGGCAAGGTGAGCATCGATCACGAACTCGTCGAGCGGTTCGGAGAAGCGACCCTGCTTCATGCCAAGTGCCACGTCCAATCGCATGTAGTGGGAGATGTCCTTCTTGAACGCCTCGAATTCCGTGAAGGCGGACACGAGCAAGCGTCCCCATTCCGGTTCCGCCGCGGCAATCTCGATGAACTGCAACGTTCCGAACGCGACCCGCGCGGCGCCGTCTTGCAGCGACATCCGCGCGCTGCTCATCTCCTCGTGCATGGCAAACGTCACGGCTTGGCATACAGCCCCCACGATCTCAGCCTTGTCGCGAAAATACAAGTAGAAGGTACCATTGGCGAGATCCGCGGCAGCAGCGATCTCGCTGACCGAAATCGCGTTAATGCCACGCTCCGACATCAGCCTGAGCGCGGCATCTGTCAGGCGAGCGCGCGTGCGGCCGCGTTTTCCATCCTGCTGCGGGAGTTTAAGGGAGCGTGTCGCCACTCGCGCTGCTTACCTCGGGCGACCTGCCTGGGCAAACAGTTGACGACACTTTCATAATGAGATAGCTCTCATTACAATTGGGCGTGGCGGTCTGGGAACGCTGGCTGACTGACCGCTCAGTTGAGACGCCGAAGACGCGACGTGATACGGCGCGGCAAACGGGCGCGGAGAGGATTGATAATTGGTCACCCACATCGTCATTTTCCGTTGGATAGACGGGGTGACAGGCGAGCAGGTTGAACGGTTCAGCCAAGCACTCGATGACATGGCGTTCGAACTGACCGATATTACCGCTATACGCCATGGGCCGGATTTGCTATTTCGTGATGGCAACGGCGACTATGCCATCGTCGCAACTTTCTTTGATAGAGCCGGCTGGGACGCGTATCAGGCGCATCCAACTCACAAATCGTTCGTTCGTGACTTCGTGGCGCCGATGCAGGCAAGCCGCCTGACGATCCAGTTCTAAAGCGAGCAGGCGTCCAGCATGACCGTTGTGAGTGCCGCAGCAACCCCCACGATGGACACCGAAAACGTCTTCGCATTGTTTGAGGCGGCGGCGGCAAGGCACGCCGAGCGTCCGTGTCTGCTCATCGACCGCGACCCGCTCCTCACCTATGGGGCGATGCTGTCGGAGACAGGCCGGGCTGCTGCCTGGCTCCGGTCGCTCGGCGTGCGGCAGGCCGACCGCGTCGTCGTACAAGCGCATAAATCTCCTGCGGCGGTTATCCTCTACCTGGCGTGCCTGCGCGCCGGCGCAGTGTTCATCCCGCTCAACACGGCTTACCAGGAAAGCGAGGTTGCCTACTTCCTGGCCGATTCCGAGCCCACGCTGCTTGTTGCCAGCCCCGGCTTGCCCGCGGAAACCGCCTCGTTCGGCGGCGGGCGCGCGCTGGTCTCGGGTGACCTGCAGACTGCACCCTGGACCGCGGTCCAGGAAGAACTGCCCGTCGCTCTGTCCGATATGAGCGACCCGGCGGCGATCCTGTACACATCCGGAACGACCGGCAGGTCAAAGGGGGCCGTGCTGACACATGGCAACCTGTCGTCCAACGCAGTCGTTCTTGGCCAAGCCTGGCGCTGGCAGGACGACGACGTTCTGCTTCATGCCTTGCCCATTTTCCACGCGCATGGGTTGTTCGTTGCGCTGCATTGCGCGTTGCTGCACGCCTCTCCGATTCTCTTTCACGACCGCTTCGACGTGGGCGCGGTGATGCGCAGCCTGCCTCACGCAACGGTGTTCATGGGAGTGCCGACGTTCTACACGCGCCTGCTGGCCGAACCTGCCTTCGATCAGGAAGCGTGCAGTCACATGCGACTCTTTGTCAGCGGGTCCGCCCCGCTTCTTGCTGCCACGTTCGAGGAGTTTGCCGGCCGCACAGGTCACGCAATCCTGGAGCGCTACGGCATGACAGAAGCCTTGATGGTAACCTCCAACCCCTATGATGGGCCGCGGATCCTCGGCAGCGTCGGTCCTGCGCTTGGGGGTGTATCGGTTCGTGTCGTGAGCGCGAACGGCGAGGCGGCAGAAACGGGCGAACCGGGGATGCTGGAAATCAAAGGGCCAAACCTGTTCGCCGGCTACTGGCGCAACCCTGAGAAGACCGCGCAGGAGCACACCGCAGACGGCTACTTCATCACCGGCGACATCGCGACCGAGGACGACGCGGGCTACATCCGTATCGTCGGCAGGGCAAAGGACCTCATCATCTCAGGGGGCTATAACGTCTATCCGAAGGAGGTCGAGATAGCGATCGACTCGCTCGAAGGGGTGGCCGAAAGTGCGGTCGTCGGAGTGCCGCACCCTGATTTCGGCGAGGGAGTTGTCGCGGTCGTCACACGTTTGCCCGGCTCGTCGATTGATACACAGCAGATTGCCGAGGCGCTCGCCTCTGAACTCGCCGCCTTCAAGCGACCCAAGAAGATCATTTTGACCGACGAACTTCCACGCAACGCGATGGGCAAGGTTCAAAAGGCCGCATTGCGCGACCTTTATCAGCACTCGTTCGCCGCAGACTAAGAATCGGTGCCATCGCCTGGGCAGCCAAGTTGGAGATAACGATGGAGCTTCCGAAACCTGTCTACAAGCCAGACTTCCTGATAACGCGCGCCAGCCATGCCGTGATCCGCGTCAGGGATCTGGAAGCGAGCCGCGCTTTCTACTGTGACATCTTGGGCCTGGTTGTCAGCGATGCAGACGCGACCACGCTCTGGCTCCGTGGGTTGGAGGAAGCGTGCCATCACAGCCTGGTGCTCAAGCTTGGTGAACCGGCTGTCGAGCGGGTAGGCATGCGCGTTCTTACGGAGGAAGACCTCGACCTGGTCCAGGCGCATTTCGCTGCCGCGGGTTTCCCGACGAAATGGGTTCAGGTCGAGTACCAGGACCGCACCCTTCACACCACCGATCCCGCCGGAACCCCACTCGAATTCTGCGCAACGATGCAGACGCGCGAACGTCTGTTTGCCCGCGCCGATCGCTACCATGGCGCGTGCGTGCTGCGTCTGGATCATTTTCAAATCGTCACGGAACACATGCGCGAAAGCCTCGAATTCTACAACGCCATGGGTTTTCGCCTGTCGGAATACGTGGTCAAGGACGGTGCTCTAGAGCTGATTTTCCTGCAGCGTAAGGGCAACCCGCACGACATCGTCTTCGCCAACCGCGAGGGGCCTCGCCTCCATCACTGCGCGTTTCAGGTGCCGGAAACGCATCACCTGATGGAGGTTTGCGATCTTCTCGTATTAGGAGACAAGGAGGGCCAGGTAGAGTTCGGGCCCGCGCGCCATTTCAGCCCTGGCCTGGCCCGGTTCCTCTATTTGCGTGATCCTGACGGGCACAGGGTCGAACTCTTCCCCGGTCACTACCATACCGTTGACATCGAGGATCTTCCCATCGAGTGGGAAGTACCGGCGTTCAAGATCGGCGGCTGGTCCGTTCCGCCCGATCGCTGGTGGAACGACACGATGCCCTTCGTCGAAGCCGGCAGCTGACTGGGAGTTCTTGGCATGCGCATCGTAACCTTCGAGCGAAACGGCATCGTTCAACACGGCGTGCGTGTTGGCGACCACATCAAGGTGTATCCGACCGCAACGTCGGCCGTCGATCTTGCGGTCAACCCGAACGGCCATGATGCCGCTGAGGAGGTCGCAGCATCAGCCGTCGCCCTGCTCGCTCCGGTGCCGCGGCCTGGCAAGATGATTTGCATAGGGCTCAATTATCGCGCGCACGCTGAGGAAGGGGGCAACGCCATTCCCGACTATCCGGCGGTGTTCCTGCGCGGACCAACGTCGCTCGTCGGCCCCGACAAAACGATGATCTATCCCGAATGTTCGGACAGGCTCGATTACGAGGCCGAGCTGGCGGTCATCATCGGACGCAAGGCGAAAAACGTCGGCGCCGGCGCGCTCGACTACGTTGCTGGCTACTCCTGTTTCAACGACGGGTCGGTTCGGGATTATCAGCGCAAATCCAGCCAGTGGACGATGGGCAAGAATTTCGACTGCACCGGCGCCTTCGGCCCCGAGCTCGTCACGGCGGACGAGCTTCCCTCCGGCGCATCCGGCCTGCGCATCGTGGCGCGCCTCAACAACGAGACGATGCAGGACGGCAATACTGGCGACATGATCTTCGACGTCGAATCGCTGATTGCAACGCTTTCGGAAGCAATGACGCTCGAGCCTGGTGACGTTATCGCCACCGGAACCCCATCTGGCGTTGGCTATGCAAGGAAGCCGCCAGTCTACATGCGCCCTGGCGACCGGATCGAGATAGAGATCGAAGCGATCGGGCGGCTGGTCAATACGATTTCGCGACGCTTGGAAAATCAATGACGGCCGAGCCGACCGACGGTCGAACGAGAGGCGCCGCCAGATGGCTGTAACCTATCGTCTCCTCGGCGTCTCCGGGAGTATCCGCACGGGCGCCCACTCGACGATGATCCTTGAAGCGCTCGCCGAGGCGGTCGCTGATCATAGCAGCTTCGACTATGCCAGCATCGGAGATGTCCCCCACTTCAACCAGGATCTCTACGTCGATCCCTTGCCGGAAGGGGTGCGTCGTTTTCGGGAACAGATCGAGTCGGCGGACGGCTTGGTGGTGTCCTCGCCGGAGTACAACCACGGCATGCCCGGCGTGCTGAAGAATGCGTTTGATTGGGCCTCGCGTCCCCATAACGGCTCGCCGCTACGCTACAAGCCGGTGCTTATCATTTCCTCGTCGCCTGCGTTCACCGGCGGCGTGCGCGCCCAGTATCAGATCAGGGAAACGCTGGTTTCGGCCCTCGCCCGGCCTGTCAGCACGCCGGAAATCATCATTGGCAACGTCGGCGGAAAAATTGCCGGGGGACGGTTTGAGGATGCAGCGTCAATAGACTTCGCGAAGAGCGGCCTGGCAAGAATGTTCGAGGAGATCGGACGCCGGCCTGGAACGAGCGTCGGACGAGCTGATGGCTAGGCCGTATCAGCCTTGTACTCCGCCGGCCGAGGAGTTCACGCCCGCAACCGGCCATGCTCTGCCGCAAACCAATACAAAGGTGAGGAGAGCGCCATGGAGATCGTGAGGTTCGCAGACGCTCCGGTGTACACGGCGCCAAACCACGACGATGTGACAGCCAGGCGGCTTCAGGGGGGCGAGGCGACCACTGCCGGCTTCGTCCTTGTGGGACATTCGGAATTTCAGCCCGGCGCGGCCGTCCCCATGGAAGCATCCCCGATCGGCAAGATCTACGTCGTGGCCCAAGGCGTCATCTCGATAGAGCAATCGGATGGCGTGCGCCATCGTCTGCAGCAATGGGACAGCATCTTCGTGCCTGCCGGAGAGGCGCGAGCGGTCGTCAACGATAGCGGGGCGCCGGCGGCGATCATCGTCGTAACCCCACCTGCCTCGGCGTAAGGCGGCTATCGTGAAGCTCGCCTGATGGCAGATCCCAAGACCACCCGCCCGACCCTCGATCAGTGGCGCGCTTTGGCGGCCAAGGAGGTCAAGGGCGCGGACCTTACGTGGCGTACGCCGGAGGGCATCGACGTAAAACCGCTCTACACGGCCGACGACACCGCCGAAATGGACCCTGGTCTGCCTGGCTTTTTCCCCTTCACCCGCGGCGTCAAGGCCAGCATGTATGCCGGCCGGCCTTGGACCGTGCGCCAGTATGCAGGCTTCTCCACGGCCGAGGCGTCGAACGCTTTTTATCGCCGCAATTTGGCGGCCGGCCAGAAAGGTCTGTCGGTGGCCTTCGACCTCGCCACCCATCGCGGTTACGATTCCGACCACCCCCGTGTCGAGGGAGACGTCGGCAAAGCTGGCGTGGCAATCGATTCTGTCGAGGACATGAAGATCCTCTTCGAGGGCATCCCGCTCGATGAGATGAGCGTATCGATGACGATGAACGGCGCTGTGCTGCCGTGTCTGGCCTTCTACATCGTCGCCGCCGAGGAGCAGGGCGTCGGCCCGGACAGACTGGAAGGCACCATCCAGAACGACATCCTCAAGGAGTTCATGGTCCGCAACACCTACATCTATCCGCCGGTGCACTCGATGCGGATCATTGCGGACATCATCGCCTTCACCGCCGAAAAAATGCCGAGATTCAACTCCATCTCCATCTCCGGCTACCATATGCAGGAGGCCGGGGCGACGCAGGTGCAGGAACTGGCCTTCACCCTTGCCGACGGCATGGAATATGTCCGCGCCGCCATAGCCAGAGGCCTGTCGGTGGACGCCTTCGCTGGGCGGCTCTCCTTCTTTTTCGCCATCGGCATGAATTTCTTCATGGAAGTGGCCAAGCTGCGCGCCGCCCGCACGCTCTGGGCGCGTATCATGAAGGAGTTCGGCGCGGCAGACCTGCGCTCGATGATGCTGCGCACCCACTGCCAAACCTCCGGCGTCAGCCTGACCGAGAAGGACCCCTACAACAACGTCATACGCACCACGGTGGAGGCTATGGCGGCGGTCTTCGGCGGCACACAGTCGCTTCACACCAACGCCCTGGACGAGGCCATTGCTCTGCCGACGGAGTTTTCCGCCCGCATCGCCCGCAACACCCAGCTCGTGCTGCAGGAGGAGACCGGCGTCACCAAGGTCATCGACCCGCTCGGCGGCTCCTACTACGTCGAGGCGCTGACCAGGGAGCTCGAGGCGGCCGCCTGGGCGCTGATCGAGGAGGTCGAGGCCTTGGGCGGGATGACCAAGGCAGTCGAGCTGGGTGTGCCCAAGCAGCGCATTGAGCAGGCCGCAGCCTCCCGCCAGGCCCGTATCGACAAGGGCGATGACGTCGTCGTCGGCGTCAACAAGTACAAGCCGGCCAAGGAGGAGCTGATCGACTTCCTCGACGTCGACAACGCGTCGGTCCGCCTGAGCCAGATCGCCCGCCTCGAAACGACGAAGGCCACCCGTGATCCGGCCAGGGCCGAGGCGGCGCTTGAGGCTCTGCGCCGCGGCGCGCAGAGTGACGGCAACCTGCTGGCTCTCTCGGTCGACTGCGCCCGCGCCCGCTGCACCTTGGGCGAGATCTCCAAGACGATGGAGGACGTGTTCGGACGGCACCAGGCGGTGGTGCGCGTCATTTCCGGCATCTACGGCGATGCCTTCAAGGACGACGCGAAGGCTCAGCTGGTCCGCGACGGTTTGGGGTCGGTCGAACGCCGCATGGGCCGCAAGCCCAAGATACTGATTGCCAAGATGGGCCAGGACGGCCACGACCGTGGCGCCAAGGTGGTCGCCAGCGCCTTGGCCGATTTTGGATTCGACGTGATCATGGGCCCGTTATTCCAGAAGCCGGAGGAGGCCGCATCCCTGGCCATCGCGCATGATGTGGATGTCGTCGGCGCCTCCAGCCTCGCCGCGGGGCACAGGACCCTGGTGCCGGACCTGATCACGGCGTTGGCCGATGCCGACCGCTCGGACATACGGGTCATCGCAGGCGGGGTGATCCCGCCGCAGGACTACGCGTTCCTGCGCAGCAAAGGGGTTGGCGCTATCTTCGGTCCTGGCTCCAACATCATCGAGGCGGCGGCTGACATCCTGCGCCTGCTCGGTCACAACCAGCCGCCGGTCGAGGAGGAGATGGCAGCGTCCGAAGCCGTTGGATAGCTCCGGCACGCAACGTCGCCTGGCTTGCTGCCGACGGCGTGGTTCGTTGCCGCCCAGCGCCAGGCTCTGCGCTCGTTAGTGTAAAGTCACCAAGTCTCTTTAGGACCTTCACATTGCGGCCGGCGCGTGTATATAAGTCACGAGGATAGGAAGGCGGCGGTCTGAGGCTCTCGGCAGACCAACGTTAGACAGGGCCGGCGACAGGCCCAAATCCGAGGGACAGGGGAGAGCAGTAGGATGACCAAGTTCTACGGTGCCGCTTTGACGGCAAACCGGGTTACGACGGCCAGCGAGTCTGCACAGCCGTCGGCCGGCGCGATTATCGAGCGGCTCGTCTCGCTTCGTCCCTGGCTGCGAACCATGCAAAGCGAGGCGGAGCGTCAGCGTCGCGTTCCCCAGGAAACAGTTGAGCGTCTCGACCCGACAGGGGTGTTCACTGTAGCCGTGCCCCCGCGGTTTGGCGGGGCGGATTTCTCGGCAAGAGACCTCTTCCGCATCTACGAGGCCCTTGGCAGCGGATGCGGTTCCACGGCGTGGATGCTGTGGACAGCGACCGGCGGCAACATGTGGAGTGCTGCTTTCCCCGAGGAGCTGGTGGCGCCCATCTACAATGCGCAGTGGGTCGGCAACCGGACCTGCGCGGTGGGCGGCAGCACGCGCCGTCTGTGCGGCACAGCACGGAAGGTTGATGGCGGCTGGATGGTTCGTGGCGCGTGGAACTTCGCCACCGGCAGCGCGCACGCCTCGCATGCCTACCTGGCAGTGTATTACGACGACGTCGACGACACCAAGGTCGGAATGGTGCTGCTCCCAAAGGAGTCATACACCATACGGGACGACTGGGACGCCATGGGGATGGCCGGCACCGGAAGCGCAACGATCGCGGTGGACGAGGAATTGTTCGTTCCGGATGAACGGTTCAGTTCGCCCCAGGTTCTAGGCACCCGGCTTGCCGAGCTGAAAGCGAAGGGCTTGGGGTTGCGGGCAGGAGGGCTCAGCCGCTCGATCCTGGTCGGCACTGGCAACGCCGTTGGCATGGCGGAACACGCTCTGGAGCTGTTTCTGGAGAGCATTGGCAAGAAGGCGATCGCCTACTCACCATACAACCGTCAGCAGGAAGCGCCAGTGACGCATCTGAACGTCGGTTACGTCCAGATGCAGATAAAGGCCGCTCGCCGTGTTGCCGAGGCAGCGCTCGACGATCTGGACCGCCTCGACGAGGAGGACCGTGACCTGACGCCAGCCGAAACCGTGCGTTATCACGCCGATGGCAGCTTCGTTTGGGAGTCCTGCGCGAACGCCATAGAAACCCTGTTCAAGGCATCCGGTGCTTCGGGCATCTCAAAGAGGCAGCCGCTTCAGCTTGTTGCGCGAAACTGCCGCGCCGGAAGCATGCACGCAGCCCACAACATACAGACCTGCATGGAAAACTACGGCCGGCAGCTTTGCGGCGTAAAAACCGTCGTCACTTCCGCGAGCGTCTTGGAGCGCGCGGGCTGATCGCGCCGTCAAACTGTAGAAGGGGAGAGAGTTAGACTGGGCGAAGAGTGAGATTGAGGCTCACTCTTCGCCTTTTCGATTGGACGGCTCCTGAATCGGCCCGGACGGCCAAGCTGTTCCGCGGGCGAGCAAATCACAAGCTCCACAGGCAATGCGTGGGTCGGGTCGATCGCGTCGACGATCTCTGTGCGCTTGCCTGACGCCTCATCTATCGAATACGGGTGAGGGTGAGATAGATGCGAGCAGTCATGCCAAACGGGACGCCAAGTGCCATGCTAACTTCCACCAGCGAGGGCGCCTCGCTTCTCCTAGGCGGCTCAGTGGCAACGATCCTGATTGACCAGAAGCACAGATACAATGCTCTCGGGCTGAGGACCTGGCTCGTCCTGCCCGAACTGGTGGCCGCTGCGGAACAGCACGCAGAAACCGGTGTAATCGTGTTACGGGGCGCGCACGCAAACTTTGGCAGTGGCAACGACATCTCGGAGTTCGGTGCGCTCCATGGCGATCCTGCAGGTGCAAAAGCGTTCGGCAAGGCGATGGCCGACGCGATGATGGCTGTAGAAACCGCTTCCAAGCCGGTCATCGTTGCAGTCGAGGGCTTTTGCTATGGCGGTTCGGTGGCCCTCGCACTGGCTGGCGACCTCCGTGTCGCTGCAGCCAACGCCAAGTTTGCGATCACGCCCGCTAAACTGGGTGCTTTGTATTTGCAAAGTGACTTGCATCGCCTGGTGTCTGCAGTCGGGCTGGGCCGGGCCAAAAGTCTGATCTACTCGGCGCAACCGATCGACGCCGCTCGGGCCCAAGACATCGGATTGATAGACGAGGTAATTTCGGCCGACGATTTCGATACGGAGCTGGAACGCGTCACCGATGTGATCCTGCGTGGATCGCCCTTTACGCTGCGTCGAACAAAGGAGATGCTGCGAAGCGTCGGCAACGCAGCAACGCCGGCCGAAACCGACGAGACTCTAGCCTTGTTTGTCGAGGCCACCCAGAGCGATGACTTCAAGGAAGGCATCGGTGCCTTCCTCACCAAAAGGCTGCCGCGATTTCGCTAACGCGCGCGCAACTGCTCCGTTGCGGACGGCGGAGTGATCGCGATGGACAGACCATACAATCAAGAACACCGCGTTCCGCGCAGCTTGGCACCGGGCCGCATCGGCTTCACGGCCAGAACCCGCTCGCTCCGCCACAGTTCCTCGATGTAGATCCGGCCGGGTCGCTGCCGTTCTTGGCCGCAGGTGGAGCGGTCGATCAAAGCGTCTTTGGCCACTCCTTGAATTACAGAGTGGCACCAGGGAGGGAGGGAGGGGCGACCGAAGCCGTTCGGGACTGCTCTGAGGTGTCACATCCCCGTCTGCTCCGTCGCGCCGGTCCGGCGGACTCGGTAAATAGCGTTGTCCCGATCGGCCGCGACGTAGATCGTATCGTCCGATCCTATGGCCAGACCGCCCGAGCGCGGGTAGGGCTCGCGTAGGTAGCCCACGGCCAGGTCCCGCGCGACCACGGTGCTCCGTCCCGTATAAGGATCGATGGTAAGCACCTTGCCGCCATCCACGTCGAGCGCAGCGATCAGACCGCTTGCCCCGACCGCAACTGTCCGAAGCGCGACAAAACCCTGGGCAAGGACGGACACGTCGCCGCTTTCGCGGTCGATCCGCAGGATGCGGCCGGTCCCGCTCTCCGCGACAAGCACGGTTCCGTCTCCGGCATCGGCCAGCCCTGTCGGCTGCTTCAGGCCAGTCGCCAAGGCGCTACGATCCTCGCCCTTGATGCGCAACAGGCTACCGCTGGCCGGCTCCGCCACCAGAAAACTCCCGTCGTCCAGCAACAGCCCGGCGCTTGGCTGGGTCAGCTCCCCTACATCGCGGACGGGCTCGCCCTGCCGATCGAACAGTTGGACGGTGTTGAACGACTCGCAGACGAGCAGAACGTCCTTGTCCCTCACACTGATCCCGGTCGGCAGCCGGATGGTCGATGCGCACGCGCGTGCTACGTCGCGGATTTCAAGAGTGCCGGTGTCGAGCGTGCGATAGGCGCAGCCGTCAGCGATGTGCAGGACGTCGCCTCCTGGATCGGCGGTGAGTGCCAGGGCGCGGGGAAAGCCAAGCCGGCCTGACACCAGCGTCCGAACCTTACCGGTCGAGGGGTCGACCTCGTAGATAGCGTTGTCGACCATGTTGGTGACGTAGGCAAAGCCGTTTGCGCCGAACATGAAATTGTCCAGCCCCGTCGGCATTCGGGCGACGACGCGGGGGATGTAGTGCTCGCCGTGCGCGTCAAGGGCGGATAGTTCTCCTGTGGCGGCGTCCAGAACATAGAGCTGGTCGCGCGCGTCGAACCGCACTGCGACGGGGAACTTGAAGCCTTCGGCGAGTGCGGTGATCGCCCCATTGTCCGGATCGACCTTGACCACCTGCCCCCGTTCCCAGGAGGGCGCATAAAGCTGTCCGTCCGGACCGAAATGGCCTGCGTTCAGGCCACCGGTCCTCTCCGCCACCAGCCGCGGCGGCTTGGCGCCGGCGAGGTCGATCTCGAACAGACCCTCGGCCAGGAAGACCTGGCCGACAAATAGCCGCTTGTCGTCGCGAGTCAGAGCAATGGAGTTGACTGCGGGGATGCCGGACGCAAGATCCTCGATGGATCCGTCCTTGCGTCTGACGCGGACGATGCCCTCCAACAGCCCGGTCCAGATCATATCGCCGTCCGGCGTGAAGACCAGGTCGTCGGCCTCGCCAGGAGAGGGCGGGACCTCGACTTCGATGGTCCTTGTCTTGAGGTCCAAGGCGAAAATACTCTCGCCCATGACACTGGCGACGTACAGACGACCATCCGGACCGAACGCCAGACCGTTGGCCGAGTGGAAGCCTGAGCCCTCGACAATCTGCTCGAGCGCGTAGCCGGACGAGGCGCATGCGATGGTGCGTTCGGTCATGGAGCGTCTCGCCTGGCGTAAGGTGTCCGCGCATGCCGACATGGTCGAGGTCGGCGATACGCTTAGCTTCGAGCACCGTTCAAAGAGCTTTGGCCCAAGCCTGGTTCCCAGCTTTGGCCTATAAATCTATGCGATCAGGCCTTGTTTTGACGAGCAATTTCGTCACTCCGACTTTCCAGTCTGCGTGACATTGCTCTAAGCGCCCTCAATCAGACCCAGCACCGTCGCGCTGCGCCGCAGGCAGGTTTCTCATGTGGCAAGCGGGCTGGTGGCGTCCGGCATGGCGATCGAGCGCACCGACCTCGGCGTACTCGTACCGGAGAACACCAGGGCCGCATTGCGTCACCTGCTCGACCGCGAGGGTGGCGCCAGGGGCACCGGGCTGGTTAGCAGGCGTTGCTGCTGCGCACGACTGCCCGCCACTGGGTCAAAGCCGGCGAGCGTGCGGTCCTCAAGCGCCGTGGACGAACGCCGTCTTCGGGCCACCCGATTGCGCCGCGGCGGTGCTGGGCTTCGTGCTCCTTGTGGCGCGGCGCGCGCCGCCGTTGCTGGTCGTTGTGCTCGGCGCCGGGCTTGGGCTGGCCGAAGCGGCAGGTTGAAGCTTTCCCAACTGAAGCTATTTCCGATACGGCCGGAAACCGGAGCGCGCCATGAGCCTTGCCCGACGTGACCTGCTGAGGACCGCCGGAGCCGCGGCCGTCGGCACCGCTTGGCCACGGTCCGGCCTTTTGGCGAACCAGCCCTCGCAGATGTCCGCGGCGGCCGACTATACAATAAACATGGCTCACGGCCTCGCGGAACTGGCACCTGACCAGATCGTCTCCACGAACCTCTATAACGGTCAGTTCCCTGGCCCTCTGCTGAGATTCCACGAGGGTCGGCAGGTCACTGTCGACATCACGAACGGCACGTGTCATCCGGAGATCGTCCATTGGCATGGCCAGAAAATCCCGTCGAACGTGGATGGCGCCATGGAGGAAGGCACGCCCGTCATTCCGCCAGGCGGCATGCGGCGGGAGACTTTCGTCCCGCGTCCGTCCGGGTTCCGGTTTTATCATACCCATGTACGCGCCGGAAGCGACTTCGACCTCGGCCAGTATTCCGGGCTGGTCGGGCCTGTCTATATCGAGCCCAAGGACAACCCTGGCCACTACGACCAGGAGATTTTCCTCGTGCTCAAGGAGTTTGGCCCGACCTTCAGCCGTGGCGGGGACATGGCGCAGGACTTCCTGGCGGGCACGGAGACCGGCTCGCTCAAGGAGGCCGGAGAGGCCGCGATGGCCGCCTCGCTGAAGCGCGGCGCCCCGCACGGCTACGAGGTCGGCTACCAGTTCTTCACCATCAACGGCCGAACGCTGGGGCACGGCGACCCCATTCGCGTGAAGCGCGGTCAACGCGTTCTGCTGCACGTGCTGAACGGCAGCGCCGGCGAAATACGCAGCCTGGCGTTGCCCGGCCACACGTTCCGGGTGGTGGCGCTGGATGGCAACCCGGTTGCCACGCAGGCGAGCGTGCCGGTCCTGTGGATCGGGACGGCCGAACGGGTGTCGGCCGTCGTCGAGATGAACCATCCGGGCGTATGGGTGCTGGGTGACCTGTCCGACGACGACCGCGGCCATGGCATGGGCATCGTTGTCGAGTATGCCGATAACAAGGGCGACCCGGCTTGGGTCAAGCCACCGGCCGCCACCTGGGACTACGCGGCCTTCGGCCGATCCCGCGACGCTGTGACCCCGGACCACGGGCCGGATCATGTGCCGGACCACGTGATTGACATGCTTTTCGCCAAAGACAACGCGGCCGATGGCGGGTTCAACCGCTGGACCATCAACGGAGCCGCGTATCCGGACACGATGGAGATGGTGAAGCCGATGCTGACGCTTGTGCAGGGGCGCCGGTACCGACTGCGCCTGCGCAACCAGAGCGACGACATCCACCCCATCCACCTGCACCGGCATAGCTTCGAGCTGACACGCATCGGCGGAAAGGCGACCTCGGGCGTGGTGAAGGACGTTGTCATGCTGGGCGGCTACCAGGAGGCGGACATCGACTTCGTGGCTGACAATCCTGGCCTGACGCTGTTCCATTGCCACCAGCAACTGCACATGGATTACGGCTTCATGGCGCTTTTTGGCTACGCTAGGTCAACTTGACAGGTTTGGATGAGGGCGTTCTTTTCTGAAGAAAAGAACCAGAAGACTTTTCTGAGTGCTGTCGCGGACTGTTTTCATGAGCCCGCGACAGCGCTGAAAGCGTCTTTTGCTTTTGTTTCTTCGGCAGAAGACTCTCCCTGATGCCTGGCGCCGGCGCCCGAATGCCAAAAACCACCCGCCATCCGCTGCGTTTCGCCCGCGTCACAACGGACGGCGCGACCGACATGCGACTCCTCATTCCGGTCATTCTGGCCGTCGCTTGGGCCGCGCCGCAGGTCAGAGCACAACCCGGGACCTTCACCCTGCACGATGCCGTGGCCGCAGTCTGGGCGCGACTGCCGCAGCTACGCACCATCGAGGCGCGCCAACTGGTGGCCGCCGCGCGCTACGCGTCCGGCGGGGCCTTGTTCCCTAACGCACCGACAGCCACCGGCAACTTCGTCGACGACAAGATCATCGGCAGCAATTACGACTACATCACGTCGGAGGTGGAGCTCAGCACGCCGGTCTGGCTCCCCGGCGAGGGTACCGCCACCCAGACTGCCGCGACGGCGGAAGGCCAGGCGATCTTGGCCGACCGTGACGCGCTGCACCTCGCTGTGGCCGAGAAAGTCCTGCAACTGGTCGAGCAGGCGCAGGACAATATGAATAGCCTTGCCGTGGCGACACGCCGGGAAGATGTAGCCGCTTCGCTGGCAAAATCCGTCCGGCAACGTTTCTCGCTGGGCGAAGCACCCGAGACAGATGCATTGGCGGCCGATGCTGAAGCGGCCAATGCCGAGGTGAGCCTGGACGCCGTGCGAGCGCAAGCCGAGAGCGCGCTGGCGGCGTACGGTGCGCTCACCGGCTTCCAACGCCTGCCGCAGCTCAGCGCCAAAGCTGTCGCGGCAACGCCGTGCCCGTTGGCGGCCGCAATGGCAAGCGGCGAGATTGCTCCCGCCGATCAGGCGATGCTGGAAGGCAATCCCCGGATCGTCGCCGCGCGCCGTGCGGTGGACGCCGCGCGGGCAAAGGCTCGGCTGGTGCGCATCGAGGACCGGGATAATCCCGAAATTGGCCTTCAGGGCATTGATGAAAAGCAGCCGGGCACGCGATGGGATACGCGCATGGCGGTGATCATCCGCGTGCCGTTCGCGAGCGCGGCGCGCAACGCTCCACGCCGCGCGGCGGCCGAACAGGCGGTGACGGAAGCCGAAGTGCAATTGGAACTTGCCCGACGCGACGTGCTCTCCGCGCTGTGCCAGTCCGATGCCGCGCTATCGGCCGTCGAGCGCGCTCAGCTCGCCAGCGTGCGGGCCGCCGCATCGCTCGATCAACGGCGCGGCAAGATAGAGCGGGCATGGCGCGCAGGTGAAACGCCGCTGGTCGAGGTGATACGCGCCGATGCCGGCGCGTTCGACGCCGATCTGGCGCGCGACAAGGCATCGTTGAGCCTGGCCGTGCTCCGCCTGCGCGCGCAACTGCTCAGGGGCACCTTGCCATGAGGCAGCCCATGGCGAGCCGGTTCGGCGGGTATATGCTGCCGGCCCTGGCCGTGCTGGCAGGTGCCGCGGCACCGGGGCACGAGAAATCCGCCCCCCCGGGCGTGGTGACGATGAGCGCCGAGCAGCAGAAGACCATCGGCCTGCAGTTCTCCATCGCGCGGGAGGAGCCGATCACCGAGCCGGTGCATGTGCCCGGCGCGATCGCCTTCGCCGAGGATCATCTCTCGCTGCTGCGCCCGCTGGCGCCCTCGCGTGTGCTGCGGCTGATGGTGGAACCCGGAACCCTGGTGCGGCGCGGTGAGCTTCTGGCGCTGCTGGACATTCCCAGCCTGCTCGATGCGGAGCAGCAGCGCGCCGGTGCCGCAGCCGCGGTGCGCCAGGCGGCCTCCGGCGTCGCCGTGGCGCGCGCCGCGCTGCAGCGTGGCGTGGCGCTTGCCGCCGACGGATCCCTGGCGCGCGCGGAGGCGGAGCGGCGGCGTTATGCCCTTGCAGAGGCGGTGGCGGCGCAGGACGTGGCACAGGCGCGGCGCACGGTGCTGGAGGCACAGATCGCGCGGCTCCATCCCGTGCCGGGGCCAGGTGCCCCGCCGGGCGAAGGGGCGCTGCTGGCACCCATCGCCGGCACCGTCGCCCAAGTGGGGATCGAGCCCGGCAGCTTTGTCGATAGCTCAGCCGACGCGTTTCTGATCGCCGATCTCTCGGTGGTGGTGGTGCGGGCGCAGGTGCCGGAAGCGCAGGTGCCGCTTGTGCGCGTGGGCGACGCCGCGGAGGCGCGGCTTGCCTCCGGCGATGGCCGCGTGTGGCACGGCACGGTGGCGGGGCTGGACGCCGCACTCGACCCCGCGTCGCGCACCCTCGCAGCGCGGATAGTGCTGACCAACCCCGACCGCGCGCTGCGCTCCGGCATGTTCGCCGACGTGACGCTGACCAGCGATCGCGGTCGCAAGGACGTGGTCGTGCCGGCCGCCGCAGTGCAGCTTGTCGGCAACAGGCACGTCGCTTTCACGCCGCTGGGCGACGCAAAATTCCAGAGCCACGACGTGCAGCTCGGCGTGCAGACGCCCGACACCGACGAGGTGCGGTCCGGATTGCACGACGGCGATCGCGTGGTGACGCAAGGCAGTTTCGAGCTGAAGGCGCTGCTGCAGGAAAGTCTGCTGGGCGGCAGCGGCTGAGCGCGCTGGAACGCTTCTTCGCGGCGCTGGTGGACCGACGCGGGTTGATGCTTGTCCTGGGTCTGGGGCTGGCGGTGGCGGGCTGGTTGAACCTCCGCCAGCTAGCCATCGACGCGGTGCCGGATATTTCGCCCAAGCAGGTGATGATCCTGACGGAGGCGGAAGGGTTGGGACCGCTCGAGGTCGAGCGCCTGGTGACGATCCCGATCGAGACGCAGATGGCTGGCCTGCCGAAGCTGAAGGATCTGCGCTCCACGTCGCGGTTCGGGCTGTCGGCAGTGTATGTGACATTCGCCGACTCGACGGATGTGCAGACCGCGCGGGCGCAGGTGTTCGAACGCCTGCAGCGCGCGGCGGAGATGATGCCGCCCGGCGTGGGCACGCCGCATGAAGGCCCCTTTGCCACGGGATTGGGCGAGGTACTGGAATTCGAGCTGCGCGGCCCCGGCTATACGCCGATGAAGCTTTATCAAGCCATGCAGTGGAAGATCGTGCCGCAGCTCAGCCTGGTGCCGGGCATCGTGGCCGTCGATATCTACGGCGGCGACCTGCAGACCTACGAAGTGGCGGTCTCACCGGCGCGGCTACAGGCGCAGGATGTCAGCCTGGCGCAGGTGTTTTCCGCCATAGGCGCCAATAACGCGGCGCGTGGCGGCGCCTATGTGGAGCATGGCGACGACCAGGAAATCGTGCGCGGCCTGGCGCTGGCGCAAAGCCGCGAGGACATCGCCAACATCGTCCTGAAAACTACCCCCGGCGGCGTTCCGGTCCGTATCTCGGACGTCGCGGATGTTCGCATGGCGCCGAAGGTGCGCATGGGCGCCGTCACGCATGATGGGCAGGGCGAAACCATCGTCGGCGTGGCGGACATGCAATACGGGCTGAACGCCAGCGAGGTACTTCCGCCGCTGAAGGCCAGAATCGCGGAGCTGCAGGACAAGCTGCCGGATGGCATGCGCATCCACATCTTCTATGACCGGTCAAACCTGATCCAGCGCGCGATCCACACCGTGGCGCACAACCTGGCGGAAGGTGCGGTTCTGGTGATCGTGGTCCTGATGCTCGTGCTGGGCAATGTCAGGGCCGGGCTGATCGTGGCGGCGGTCATACCGTTGTCCATGATGATCGCCTTCGCCGGCATGCGGGCCTTCGGCATTTCGGGCAACCTGATGAGCCTCGGCGCTATCGATTTCGGGCTGATCGTGGATGGCGCGGTGGTGCTGGTGGAGAACGTGCTGCGCCGGCAATCCGCCGCCGAGGAAGGGGCGCGCGATCCTGTTTCGATCGTGCCGGCGGCCGCGGCGGAAGTGGCGCGGCCGGTGATTTTCTCCGTGCTCATCATCGGGCTTGTCTATTTGCCGGTGCTGTCGTTGCAGAGCATCGAGGGCAAGACATTCCGGCCGATGGCGCTGACCGTGATGCTGGCGCTGTCCGGCGCGCTGCTGGTGACCGTGCTGCTGGTGCCTGCCCTGTCCGCGAGCCTGCTGGGCCGGCGCGCCGCCCTGCGCGACACGCTGATCGTGCGTGGCGCGCGGAGTGCCTACACGCCGGTGCTGGACCGATCGATGCGGCACCCCTTTCTGGCACTCGGCATCGCCGCCTGCCTGTTCGGAGCCGCAGTGTTCGTGCTGACCCGTCTGGGCGGCGAGTTCATTCCGGAATTGTCGGAAGGCGCGATCGTGGTCACGTCGAACAAATTGCCGAGCATCAACCTCGATGCCTCGCTCCGCACCGTCGCCGAGATCGAGCGCGTAGTGCGCAGCTTCCCCGACGTGGTGACGGTAGTTTCACAGACCGGCAGTGCAGCCACGCCCACCGATCCGATGGGTGTGCAGAGCACCGACAGCTACGCCATCCTGAAGCCGCAGTCGCAATGGACGACGGCCCACACGCAGCAGGGCATTCGCGCCGCTATTCAGAAGCGCGTGGAAGCGGCGATTCCGGGCGTCGATTTCGAGTTTTCCCAGCCGATCGAGATGCGCATGGACGATCTGCTCCAAGGCGTACGCACGCCGGTCTCGCTCGCCGTCTACGGCGAGGACCTGCAGGAACTCGCGAGACTGGCGAAGGAGGCCGCCGCCGCCGTGAAATCCGTCCGGGGTGCCGGCGACGTCCATGTGGTGCAGGAAAGCGGGCTGCCGGACCTGACGGTGCGGGTGGACCGGCAACGGATCGCGCGGTTCGGCCTGAACGCCGCCGATGTGCTCGCCGCAGTGCAGGCGGTTGGCGGCCATACCGCCGGCACGGTGTATGGGCAGGATGGCACTGAGACGCCGATCGTGGTGCGCATCGCGCAAGGTGTGCACACCAGCGCGGAGGAACTCGGCGACCTGCCGCTGGCGCTGCCGGCCGGCGGCAGCGTCGCTTTATCCACCGTCGCCAGTATCGACGTCTCCAGCGGTCAGGCGGAAATCCTGCGCGACAAGCTGCAGCGCAGGGCGGACGTGGAGATCAGCCTTGCCGGTCGCGACATGCAAAGCTTCGTCGATGCCGCGCAGCGCACGGTCGCGCAGAAACTTCATTTGCCGCGTGGCTATTCTCTGGAATGGAGCGGCGAGTTCAAGAATCTTCGGGAGGCGACGGCACGCCTGTCGCTCGTGGTGCCGGCGGCCCTGGTGGTGATTTTCCTGCTGCTATACATAAATTTCGGCAGCTTTCGTCTCGCGGCGCTCATCTTCCTGAACGTGCCGATGGCCGCGACCGGCGGCATTGCGGCCCTTGCCCTGCGAGGCATGCCGTTCAGCGTGACGGCGGGCATCGGCTTCATTGCAGTGTTCGGCATCGCCATTTTGGATGGGGTGGTGCTGGCGTCCTATATCGAGGACGAGCGCCGCGCCGGTGCCGAGCCCGCGCAAGCGGCCCGCGATGCCGCTGAAAAGCGCCTCCGCCCGGTGCTGACAACGGCCCTGGTGGCGTCGATTGGTTTTGTTCCGATGGCGGTTTCCACCAGTGCCGGCGCCGAAATACAGCGGCCGCTGGCGACCGTCGTGATCGGCGGCCTCATCACGGCCACGCTGCTGACGCTGCTGGTGCTGCCGTCGCTGTTTCCGCGAGTGATCTCCGCCGCGTCGGTCAAGCCAACTCGGCGGGACGAATGATATATGAGGCGTCCTTGCCGACGGCTTTGATTGCCTGCTATCTCGCGTGAAATAGAAACTACAAACCCTAGCGCGCAACGGCAGCGTCATCGACTGGTTCGGGATGGTGAACATGCGCATCCAACGGCCCGGCAGCCGCAGCGTGTTCACCGCAATTAAGCTCTGCGACCCGTCGACGTCGTGCGCGGCCGGTTCCTCAAGCCGCGTCTAGACCGGTTCACGCAGAATGTCCGCGGGAGGGCGGACCTCAAACCGGTGTAGGCCTTGTTTTGACGAATAAATTCGTCACTCCGACTATTCCAGTCTGTGTGACATTGCACTAGAGTTTGCGAGATTTGTCGACTTGAACAGCTGGCTGCCGGAGCAATGGGTGCAGCCTGCGCGCGTCCATCCGCATCCCGAACGGCGCGATTGCCGGTTTGGAGATGTTCGAGCAGGAGCGGTCCAGCCTGGTGCCGCATGCCGGACGCTTCGACGGTTCAATGCCCGCACGGCGGCGGTCTCAAAACCTGCCTGGTGACCTATGACAGGCACAGGGGCCACCGTACGTTTGTCGTAGCCGGTGTCGGGCCGGTCGGACGCGCCGTAGCCGCGCAGGTCGGGTGCGATGACGGTGTAGTGTTCGGCCAGTCGCGATCCGCGTGGCCGACGCACTCGACACACCTTCTGTTCATGCTGCATCTCGCGCGCGAAACGCGCGCGGGCATTGAGCTTCAGCCGTTGCCGCATCGGTGCCCACCCCACCCCGAGTTCGCCCGATTTCCCGGTGGACGGGACGCCCCGGCGCTCCCTTCCAGACCGGGCACGGACACCGACGCTATCGAGCGGCTGGCCTACGACATGGCCGTGCACGACATGACCGAGTTCGCTCATCTCGGGCGCGTCCTGCCCGGCGTGTTCGCCACCTTCGGGCCAAACTGACCCGCCGCAACAGAGTTGAGGCTCCTGCCTACGCGAATTGTAGAGAAAAGGAACCACCTGGATGCGCATCGCACTCGAAGAACATTTTATCGTCGACCAGCCTGCGCATGTCGATCGCTGGCTGACCCTGATCCCGACTGTTCCCAAGGAGATCACCGCCAAGATCAACCGCCCGCTCTGCGATCTCGGCGAGGTACGGATTGCGGCGATGGCGGAGGCCAACATCGACTTCGCTGTCCTGTCAAACGTAGGCACAGTCCAGGGCGCCCTCGATGCTGCGAGCGCGATGACACTCGCCCGGCAGGCCAACGACCGCCTCGCCGATCGGTCAGACCGACGGCCGCTACCTCGACGACGACCGCTTCTCCCCGCTGTGGGAGCGCGCCCAAGATCTCGACGCGCCGATCTACCTCCATGCTGCAGACGCCGCCGTAATGCCGGCGACCTATGCCGGGCGCCCTGAGCTGGACTATGCGACGTGGAGCTGGACGGCCGAGACGGCCGCGCACACACTGCGGGTCATTTTCGGCGGCGTGTTCGACCGCTTCCCCCCCCCCCAAGGCGAAGCTGCTTCTCGGTCACGTGGGCGAGACGCTGCCTACCTTCTCTGGCGCCTCGACAAGCGCGCGCAGGCCTTCACGCAAGGCGCCGCGATCAAGCCGTCGGAGGTCTTCCGCCGCAACATCGCGATCACCACGGCGGGAACGTTCTCGGACGAGCCGCTCGATTGCGCGCTGGAAGCACTCGGCGAGGACTCCATCATGTTCTCGGTCGACCCCCGGTTCGAGGAGATGAAGGAGGCAAGTGCTTGGTGGACGCCGCCCCGCTCTCCGATGCGGTGCGCGAGAAGATTTCGTCGCGAAATGCAAGGCGTATCCTGAAACTTTGAAGAGAAGGTGTCAGAATGTCAGTTGCTCAGGCAAAACCAACCAGGGTCGTGGGCGTCGAGGAGCACTTCATGCTGCCTGACATGCTCGGACGCATTTCGGAAACGGCGGCCAGGGAGCGCGGCTACTTCTCGCGCGACCAGCCCTTTGCCGGCTTCAGCTGCATCGAGCAGCTCAGCGACGTCGGCGAGGGCAGGCTCAAGGTGCTGGACGAGGCCGGCGTCAGCCTGCAGGTACTCTCGCTCGCCGGCCCGGGCGCCGACCTGTTGCCGCCGCGGCAGAGCGCGGCCTGGGCGCGCGAGGCCAACGACGCCCTGGCTGGTCTTGTCGTGGCCCATCCGGATCGCTTCGCCGGCTTGGCGCATTTGCCGCTGACCGATCCCGATGCCGCTGCAGACGAGCTCGAACGGTGCGTCAAGCAGCTGGGGTTCAAAGGCGTCTTGGTGCAGGGCTCCACCGACGGCCGTTACCTTGATCATCCAAGCTACGACGTGCTGCTGGACCGGGCCGCGCAGCTGGAGGTGCCGATCTACGTTCATCCCGGCATGTCGCCCGCGCCGGCACGCGAGGCGCTCTATGGTGGTCTTCCGGAGCCTTTCGGCTTCTGGATGTCGATCTCGGGATGGGGCTGGCACGCCGACACCGCGATCCACATCTTGCGGCTGATGGTATCGGGCGCATTCGATCGCCACCCTGGATTACAGGTCGTGATCGGCCACCTGGGCGAGGGTCTGCAGGTCCTTCTCCCCCGCCTCGACCAGCAATACCATACGGCAGCCGGGATGGAGAAACTGCCGAGCGAGGTGCTGCGCCGCCACGTCCATGTCACCATGGGTGGCTTCTTCATGAAGGCGTCCTTCATGGCGACCCTGGATGCCTTCGGCGCAGACCGGATCATGTTCTCCGTCGATTACCCGTTCGGCGACCCGAAGCAGGGCGTGGCCTTCCTGGAAAGCCTGCCGCTGTCAGACGAGGACCGTGCAAAGATCGCGCATCAAAATGCCGACCGGCTCTTCAAACTCGATCCGGATCGAGTGAGCTCCAAGGAAGGTGTTGCGCGGTGAGACGGCTTTCTCCGATCCTCCGTTCCGGTTCTTTGCAAAGCTCGCCTGAGCACGCGCGCGATCGTGGCAATCAGAAAAGTCGTCTGTTTGGCACTGATGAGTTCGAGGACCCGGACGGCACGGCCCGATTTCTTGGCGCGAGGGTCTCGCGTGCAAGCCAGGCTGCCGCTCGAGAGAGAATGCTGCGCTCCACCCGCAGCCGCTGTTCTCACGTCGAAGGCGCCCGAGCTCGTCGCGCTCGGGCGCGGGCAATCCTCAACCTTCGCCTCCTCCCGGCCGTCCTGCTTGCGCGCGACCACTGCCACCCAGGCAAGGGATCGACTCCACGAATGGCTCAAATTGCCGGGCCAGATCCGCGGGGCCGTAGTTGGTCCACGACACCATAGCGCACCGGGCCAGAATGACCCGTCGCTGGCAACTCAAAAAAGTTAAAGAGGTGGGTTAGCAGATCACGCGGCTGCCCAGTCTTCTTGTCGACGTAAGACACGCGAACCTGGATGGCCAGCAGCCGCTGAAGGCTGTCGCGTATGCGTTCGGTCCCGTAGTGCCTGGAAGTTCTAAACGAGGTGATGGGGAGTTCCCAGACCGCGCCGTGTTCCGTGAGCCTGCCGCTCCCGTGAGCATGCTCGAACAGAAGGTTAAGTATGGCGCGGTCGGCCGCCTCAAGCTCAGAAGCGCCTGTAATCTCAATCAGTTCGGCCGCTTTGGGAAAGCCGTCGTAATTCGATCTCTGCTCTATCGTCAGACTCATGAACGGAATGATGTTGCGAGAAGAGTAGCGGGTCAACTCGCAATCGACAGTTTTGAAAGCCTAGATGTTCCCGTTTGCTCGCAACAGACCAGGTGCTCCCGCGACAGATAGGGACGACATTGCGAGGAAACGGGTCCTCCGGAGTGTCCTGAGGCCTTAAAATGTAGTCCGAGGCCGCTGGCGCGTCGATGCAAGCAGGGGCGGTGCTGTTCCCGTTTACTCGCAACCGCGCTGCTCAGCATGCCTCGCGGTGTTCCCGTTTACTCGCAACTGCCAGATTTATGCGGCGGAAACCGGTATTCTGAGCTGGCTTGGGGCGAAAATCAGCGGGTGGATGCCCACTTTATGGTGCGAAGTAGCGTATTGCGCTCGGAGCAGGGACGAAGAGCGCTGTTCCCGTTTACTCGCAACCGCACACCCGTTTACTCGCATTCAAGTTCCCACCTTCTCGCAACACAGGACCCGTTTATTCGCAAATGGCTGATGTAACCTGCTGAAGCAAAATGGTAATTTCTGCCCTGAATCTATAAATCTAAAGAGAAGCTGAAGTTTGGCGCTGTGGATAGATGGTGCAAAAGACGGCTTACAGGAAAAGGGGTGGAAATGGCGAACACTCAGGACTTCAGCCTAATTGGACAACTCACCGTCCTAGGACAATCAGCTTATGATAGCTTCTCGCTAAGATTTCGAGTTATGCACCCCCTTGCCTTATTTATTGGAATTGCTGTCCTTGGCTGCCGACCCATTCGGGCGGAGCAGGTGGTCCTGACAACACCGATCGCGGCGTTCCCACATTCGGCGCTCGGCGGCATACGAACCGTGATACGCTACGCCGTACCTCGGCCAGACCGAACTGAAGTCGACTACTTGCTGCTCGGCGAACCGTCAGATAATACGACTGGTGCTCCGCCGATCGATATCCAAGTGGAAGGACCGCATGGCGATCCGATCACTCTATCGGATATTGAAGGCGCAGACTGCACATTGGCGCGTACAGCCATCATTCGCGCCGGCAACGGTGTCGTGCTGATTTCGGCAACCCGAGTCGACGATACAAAGCAGGTCTTGGCGGGAAGTCTGTCGCAACCTGGCGCCATGGACATCTGGGTGTACCGCAGTCGCGCAGGCGGAGAGCCGGGAGAGTCGTCTCCCGTGTTCACGGCTGAAGCTGCTCCAACACGGACAAAGCCCGTCTGTTTGAAGGCGGAAGTGGAGCAAGCGGTCGACACAACGGCACAAACGCTCCTGAGCAAGGATGCGCACCAATGAGCGATCATCTTCCCGCGTCACCGTTGCCCGTTGCGGCGTTGCGTGCTGCTCCTGGTACCGCGACCTATGTCTATGCCGACGGGCGAACCATTACCTTACACGGTGATCGTCCCTATCGAAATAACAACCCCGGCAATCTTCGGTATATGGGGAAAAGTGGACCGCAAAGGGCACAGGCTGATGGAGCGCTTGGAGTTGAACAGGGCGGCTTTGCAATGTTTCCAAGCAACGAGGCAGGAGAAGGCGCGTTAGGCGCCGCAGTCGAACGCGGTGCGGCCAGCCGCAGGAGCTTGGCATCGTTCCTGAACCAGTATGCTCCGCCGACAGATCACAACAACACGGCCGCTTATATAGCAACCGTGGCGAAAGCTCTCAGCGTGGACGCGTCCGCGACCCTCGATGCGCTTGGGCCGCAGCAACGCTCCATACTGGCACAGACAATCATGGTGCAAGAAGGCGGTCCGTCGCACGGGCACGAGTCCGCGCCGCCGACCGTCACTCGTCCCAAACCGCGCTAATTTTGTATTCCGTGAGGCCCAGTGGGCACCAAGCCTGATTAGACCGCTGCAAACACCCAGGCCAGCGTAACAAACGGCACCAGAGCAAGGGCGCCGCGGGCGACAACGCCCAGCACCATAGCCTGGTGTTCATTCCGCTCGTGGCGAGCCTGCAGGGCGGCCAGGCGAGCGGCGAAGGTCACGCGCGGTGCACGAGCGTTCTGGAAGTAGGCGCCGGCGTTGGTGAAGGTCATTGTCGTCATGGCAGTGTCTCCGGTGAACGTCTCGGCCAATCTCGGCCTGCCAGAGTGACTGCATCCGCTGTGCCAGAGCGGTAAAGCATTGACATCGCAAGTCTTTTCTCAAAGGGCGCTATTGCCTGGAGACACGGAGTTGCGTAGGACGCCAATTGATGACTAAAAGCGCCCTGTTCTGGCAAAAACGGCAACGTCAGGACAAGTGGGAAGGTGTAGCTCGTCTTTCCGGCTGTTCGAAACACGCCGTCGTCTCACCACCTTCGAGTGTAAGCACGTCAGGCTTGTTCACGCCTCGTTCTCCTGCTTACCTTGCGGGATGAGCGACAGACCTTTGCCTCCCTTGCGCCCGGCCACCCCAGACGAGGTGGAGTTCGCCATCAGCCACGCCCTCCGGTATAGGGGTAAAAAGACGTTCCGCTACTCTGGCGAGATCATGGCCAAGATCACGACCGAGCACCTCGTCGAGAGCCTGCGGCAGAGCGGCTTCGTAATTATGAAACAGCCGCCCAGGGAACCGGGACCGTCCACGCACGGACCCCTGGGCATCGGCACCAAAGCCCACCTGACGGAGTAGGGGCATGCCGCTGCTCCAGTCCATGCCAGAGCCGGTCAGCTTCGAGGAGGTCGCGGCTGTCCTTGGGGGATCACCTTCAGGTTTATCCAAGCCACATCCGGCTCGCCTTCGACAAGACTGTAAAAAACCGCGAGGTCGTCGATGTGATCCTGCGCCCAAACCTCGATCGGCGGGTTCGGCACTACCTCGCGGTTCACCGGCCAGTTCTCCTGCACGGCGACGACGACCATGGTGCGATGTGGGTGAACATGGACGGACACCCCTTGAGCTACAACACGATAGGCCAGCGGATCACGAAAGTGGCCGCGCGTTGGGGGTGCAGGTTGCATCCGCACGGCGCGCGCTACGCGATGGCCACGACCATCATGACCCTTGATCCTAAGCGGATCGATCACGCTTCGGCCGGACTGGCCCATCGTGGTTTCAGCAGCGTCAACCAGGTTTATGACAAATCGGGTAGCCTGGGAGCACAGGCCTACTGGTTGCGGCTCATGAACTCAAGCTGTTAACAGCGACTCGCGCCGCGCACACGCGATGAATGTTGGGCAAGCCGCTCCGATGCGAGCCACTCTGCGGGCCGCCTTGTGTGAATCGGCGTCGAACTGGGACCCGATCTGACTAGTTCTATCTGATTGAAACAACGAGCGTTTTGGTAGTTCATTTGACACGCTATCGGCTTTGAATTGTGACCTCTCGCGACATCCCGTATCGCATCGATAAGGTGAATAAAGTGCCCGGTTTGGTGGGGTCACTTTTGGAAGCCGACTGGGGCTCCGATGACGCGCCGAAACACAAGCCCGATCCCAGCCTGACCGTGGATAGCGGCGACCCTCTGGCCAGTAGCCCTTCAGCGGTGCGGCCGGCACGGGGCGGGCGACGGATCGCCGGAATAGCAGTACTGGTGCCAGGGCGGCAGCGGCGGCGAGGAGCTTGCGGCGGGTGTGCTGGATCATGGGGTCGCCGCACGATTTGTCCAAAACTGCACGCTAAGGACCGTTCGTATTCGGTTGCCTTTGGGACGCGTTGTGAAAGAGGATTATGAAAAGGAAGTCGCCTGATGCCCTCGTGCTGAGCAATGCCTTCACAAACGGTCGTTTGTGAAAGACACTAAGCCGGCCGCTGCCGGCCTGCTGCTCGGCTATGCGCGGGTGTCAAAAGGCGACGAGCAGAACAACGCCCTACAGGCAAAAGCATTGCGCGCTGCCGGCTGCAAACGTCTTTTCGAGGAAGCAGCATCGGGGGGCCGCTGGGATCGGCCGGAGCTGCACCGCATGCTGGACCAGCTCCGCGACGGCGACACCGTGGTTGTTCGGAAGCTCGATCGTCTGTCGCGCTCGCTCAAGGACGTGCTGCATATCATGGAGCAGATCGCCCAGGCAGGTGCCGGCTTCCGCTCGGTGACGGAAAACGTCGACACTACCACTCCAGCCGGCCGCATGATGATGCAGATGGTCGGCTCATTCGCCGAGTTCGAACGGGCCATGATTCGCGAACGCACCTCCGCAGGAATTGCTGTGGCTCGGGCTGAAAGCCGAACCGGAGGACGGCGAAAGAAGCTTGACGCAGCAAAGCGTTGCGAGATCGCCGAAAGCGTGATCTCAGGTCGAAAGTCCGGCGCAGACATGGCCCGCCTATATAATGTTAGCCAACCAACAGTCTCCAGAATTGCGTCGCAGCACCGTGAAAGAACCTGAAGTATGCTAAGGTTTACTATCCCAGTTTACCTGGCGATTCTCTCTGCTGGGAACGATGCGTTGGCCTCTAGCTTTGATTGTGTACGAGCGTCGACAGGTTTCGAAAAGATTATCTGCGGCGATCCCACGCTGTCTTCCTTGGATGGCGAAATGGGTACCGCGTACACTGCCACGCTCAAGAAACTGTCACCTGAAGGTGTACAGCTGGTCAGAAATGGTCAACGCGAATGGTTAAAAATGGCACGGCAGTCGTGTCCACTGGAAACCTGGGGCTCAGCAAAGGATATGCGAGACTTCCGAAATGCCTGTATTGGCGCTATGTATCGTCACCGGATTAAGAATATCAACGCGAGCGCTGTTCGGGCTGGACCTTTCTTGATCAGCCGCGTCGACAAGATTCGAGAGGCAATGGTGGAACACCCGCCGGGATCTGAAGACGTCCCCAGACTGGCGACGCAGCAGGTTGCCTACCCTCGGATTGATGAACCCCAATCCGACCAAGCTCAGGCACTGAATAATATGCTTCTGCCGAAGGATAAAGAAAGCGAGTGCGGAGTTCATGCTAACGGAGATGCGGATGGAGAGGGGTTGATAGACTACCACCTGACGTTCGCAAACGAGAAAGTTCTAAGCATAGAGTGGACAGTTTGGTCTTACTGTTTCAACTTGGCGCACGGCAATGGATTTACGAACGCTCAAAACATAGTGTTGGGCCCCACACCTCGACCGCTTAAGCCGGCAGATTTGTTCCGCCAGGACACCGGGTGGGAGGAACTTTTGTCACGGCTCGGGGTGGTAGCCGTTCAAGCGGCGCTGCAGGAACGAAATCAAATGGTTCGATCGCAGGGGCTGCCTGCAAGCGCAGTTGAGGCTGTCGCGGCTACGGTTAAAGACCCAAGTAAATGGTCGCTTCATAAAGATGGACTGGAGGTGCAGTTTGATCCGTATGAGTTGACCATGGGCTACCCAGGTGTGGCAGACATCCTTATCCCCTGGTCCGCCTTGAAGCCGGTGCTCTCGACGCCGCTTTTGGTCAAATAATGACCCACCACAGCGCTGCCGCCAACCGGGAATCAGCCTTCACCATGCCTTCAGTCTTCCGACATGCCTACTTAGCCGGTTCGTAGGAAAACGTCCCGCAGGCACCGGCCGCGCTAGGCGGCGGTTCGTTCGGACCCGAGTAAGCCGCGAAGGAGCGCCCCGCGACCTGGCCAGGCATGATGGGCTTCGTATGCCAGATAACGATGTAGGTGACGGGCAAGGCGCTGTTTCCCCCGCCGCAAATGCGGTTGCCGTTGAGCAAGGACGGGTCCCCCGGCACCGGGATGCGATAGATCGTCGCCGGCAGCATCTTGCCCATGTCATCCGCGAGGGAGACGTCCCTGCTCTTGACGATCGGAAGAGACTTTCCTCCGGCGAAAACAATCTTATTGGTCTGAAGAACAACGTCCCCTGTAATCGATATGGCCGTCGTGCTCGTGGCTGTCCATTTCTCGATCCCCCCGGCGGCCATCGCGGGGATTGCCGTCAGGAGAAGGGCGGCAGCAACGGAAAGCCTCGGCATTTCGAATTCCCTGGCTGTGTCGGCTCGATCGAGCGAATTAATCGAGACCGACCCGGCTCGGCAAGACGCCAGACCGGTTTTAAGGCTCGTGGAGCCGTTCAACTGTGAATCGGCGTCGAACTGGGACCCCGTCTGATTTGGTTTTATCTGATTGAAACAATGAGTGTTTTGGTAGTTCATTTTAACACGCTATTGGCTTCGAATTGTGACGCTCGCGACATCCCGTATCGCATTTTTGGAAGCCGACTGGGGGTCCTGATGACGCGCCGAAACACATCTTGGAGAAGGCATCGGGGAGTCTATTGCGGGCATACTGTTCAAACGACCGTTGGACCATTTCCTGAACGCCCATTCCGAGCGCGTCTGCCTGGCGCTTTAGGCGGCGAGCTTCGCCGCGCGACAGCTTGAGGACGGCGTGGTTCCCGTCTGGGGTGATGTCGGCTCTTGCCGTTCGTTCAGCGTAAAGCTGGGGGGACGACGGTACAAGTCAGGCAATCGCGCGACTTTCTGGAAATCCAGGGCCGCGTTTGTTAATCTCACGTCATGAAACATCCCAGAGTCATCGAGCACGACGCCGACCCGGCCCAGAAAATCTACCCGGATATGCCGAACCATGCCGCCAACGAGGCCGAGTTTCTGGCGCTAGTGGATGAGGGCTTGGCCGACATCAACGCAGGCCGCACGGTGCGCGTTCGAGGCTGTAGCCGCCAAGTTCCGCAGGAAGATATACGGCCATGCGTGATCCGCTTTGCCAAAAGGGCCGAGGCCGACCTTGAGCATATCGACAACTGGATCACGGGAGACGACGGGGCTGGTCTTGCAGCTCGGATCGTTGAAGCCATACTGACCAGCATCGAGCTGCTGGAGCTATTTTCGCAGCTCGGGCGACCAGGCCGCCGCACTGGAACGCGCGAGCTTGGATTCCCCGAACGCCCTACATTGTCGTTTACCAGCTCGCCGGCCCGGATGTGGTCATTGCCCGTGTAATTCACGGTGCGATGCAGTGGCCGCCTAAGCAGTAATTTCCGCCGGAATCCGGGCAGATCTCCGCTAGGCAGGTCAGCCGCGCTTTAGCTTATGCTCGATCTCTCGCCAAATGCCGGTAATGCGACCCTCAAAATCTTCTCGTAGCTCATCCACCGACCAATCCGGGCCGAGGAACAGGGGTGCCCCGTCTTTTGATTGCACCCTGAAGGTGATCTTTGCGCCGTAGTCGTGGATTCTGGCGGTAGCCTTATGCGGCAAAAATGCCGTTTCGAGACGTTCCTTGATTTGCTCGGCAATCAGCATGTCGCTGTCCGTTTCCTGCCATTATGTGCGCATGCACGTAGTCGCATAATCTCCAATATGCCATCGACGAGCAATCAGTGAGGGGCTATTAGCTAATGTCTAATACGCCAACCCGACCATCCCTAATGCCGAATTAGGCCAGATATTGCAAGTTACAGACCTGTGCCAGACGAGACCCCCAAAGTTTCTGCTCCTTTGGGTTCATCGTTATTCGTACAAATGGAATGTCGAGATCATTCAATTCGATTTCGAGACCCTGGGATTTCACCCAGAAGGTATTCATACGAAGTTTCGTACTGCTCTAACGTCAGAAAAAGGAAGGGTCTTGCTATAGTCTGCTTTGATCTGCTTATTAGCTCCACCTCGGACCACTAATGCTTTCTCAGCCAAGTGGATTGCAAGATAGATTTTCCCAAGTCCTTTGTAGCTGTAGTCAGGTTTGGATATTACTGCGTCCATAGGTCTGCTCCCAGCCTCGGTCTAATTATATCTAGCTAGGACAGTCTCAGGCAAGCGACTGCACCGCTTAGCCCAAAAATTAAGACTTTCGGAAATCCGGCTTGCCCCAGCAAATCCAGAGGCTTACAGTTTCCGAAAGACATGACCGAAACGTCACCCCAAATTCGCCGCCTAGGATATGCCCGCGTCAGCACCTACGGCCAGACGCTCGATGCGCAGCTTGAGCAGCTGAAGGCCGAAGGATGCGCCCCGATTTACCGCGAGAAAGCGAGCGGGGCGCAGGCCGACCGGCGGGAGTTGCAACACATGCTCAAAGCCCTTCGCCCCGGCGACGTGGTGACAGTGACGCGGATCGACCGGCTTGCCCGCTCGACCTTCGACCTGTTTGCCATCGTGAAACGAATCATCGACACAGAGGCACAGTTTCGGTCGCTGGCCGAGCCATGGGCCGACACAGCCACAAGCACCGGCCGCTTAATGATTGCCGTCCTGGGTGGCCTAGCCGACGTGGAGCGCGACCTGATCCGTACCCGCACGGCCGAGGGGAGGAGCCGCGCCAAGGCGCGAGGGCAGCATATGGGCCGACCCCCGGCACTGACCCCGCAGCAGGCGGCGGAAGCCCGCCAACGCCGCGCGGACGGGGCTACGCTCAAGGAACTGGCAAAGAGCTACAACGTGGGGCTGGCCACGATTTCGAGGCTCAAAGGATGACAACGGCGGACTGGGCACTGGCCGTCAGCATCTTATCGTTTATCGTTTCGCTCGGCGGCTTTGTGTGGAACGTATGATCGAAATTCATCTACCCGAGAGCCAGGGTAAGAGCGACCATCGCGGTCTATATGATAATAGATGGTGACGGCAGTCCACCTCGCAAGTTTATCCAGCTCTCCGCCACCAATTATGGCCCGACTGACGTAACCCTCCGTGGTCACCAGGCGAAGGCAGGCCAGGGCTTTTTGTGGTTCGGGCGTAATCGCAGACACGCGCTGATAAACCCCGTTCCACATCCCGACTCCGACGAGCCAACTGGGTTTACCGCAGCAGGCTTTCCTAAAAAGCTGGCAGTTGGCGAGAGCGTTCCGCTCTATTTTTTGCGTGAAGCGCCGAAGCGTTGGATTGAGGAAGCCAACTTATACTATTTCGGATTTTCTGACACTTTCGGGCGTCATCATTGGTGTTCTCGAAAGAATGCATGAAATTCAGGAAGGACGTGATTGAGGACTTCGGGGCTGTGCCTCCTGCAAGGCGCATTTGGTTCAAAAGAAAACGAGCCGTAGTGGCATGACCGTCAGTGTCGAGCGTTTCAGAAACCTGTCCTTTTCTGACACAGCGAAGCGCAGCCATTGTCCTGAGATTGCAGGAATCTCACGGGCATGCACACTGCATGACACCCGAGCTAATTAGCTCGTGATAATCCGGTTTATCACGTACGCATACCAATCACCGCTTATTGCATGGACATGTTCGCGGCGTAGACTTGTGTAGTCAGGGTGGTCCGTAGGCTGTCAGCAGGCTAACGGATGGCACAACCAAAATCGAAGGACCAGCACCCAGTCCGGTGATCATGTCGGTGCCGGCAATCGGGTGAGTGCCGACGCCTGGCGTGAGTATTTGGATTACATTTCCGTTTTTTGGCGACATTGCGTAAAGCGTGCCAGACGCGGATAAGGCATAGGCCACGTCGTTGATCACAACAGGTGGTATGTTGAAACTTTCCGTGCTGTTGAGGGTCCAGACCACCTTCTCGGTCTTTGCGTCAGTGGCGGTGAGCTTGCCCACAGCTTGAATAAGGAGATTATCCCAACGGGCGGGGGCCGAGCCGCTCAGTGTAGATTTTATAGTGCCTGACTGGCTGTCTAGCAGCGTGCCAGGACCGTTATAGAGCGGCCAGCCGACAAAGCTTTTGTCACTGAAGACGGCGGCGACACTTTTACCACTGCCGCACGTAATGTTTGTCTGCCAAGAAACTGCAGCACTTTCCGCGGCAATAGCGTATGCACTGCAGTCCTGGCCCCCAATGACGGTGCCTTGCCCTAGCGCGGGAAGACCGAAATTATCTGCAAACACCTTCCACTCAATCGCGCCCGTAGCCGCGTTGATGCGATAAAGTGTGCTGCCGCTTTCGTCTCCGACCACGTAAAGGGCACCTGCTGCAGCTACAGGCGGGGTACCAAAGCTAAGCTGATCGGTGATTTGCACCGTCCACTTTAGCCTGCCAGTGGTGGCATCACTGGCTTCGATGATTCCGTTCGATCCGAGGGCGAATATAGTCCCGTTTAACCAGGTGAGATAAGCCTCTGATAAGCCGCCACCTACAAATTGTTCCCAGACGACTTTTCCTGTGCTCGTAGAAAGGGCGAAGACTTTCTCCCCTGTGTCGGGGTAACCGGCGGTTGTAACGAATACCAGCCCGTCTGCTATAACCGGATAGGATATAGGGGCGCCGAGATCGACAGCCCATTTCTGCTGCAAGGGCGGTGTGAAATGCTCAGGTGTTTGCAGACTACCCGTATGCGCCGGATCAATCTGAAAGCTGTTGCTGACCTGCGCGACGGCACCCGGGGTGGATGCTAAGAGCAGCAGGCAGGCGCTGGCATGCAATATAGGCCCTGGCGGGCGGTCAAGGACCATAGGCGGTCACAATTCCGGCTGATGGCACGATCAGTGTAGTGGCATCGGCACCAAGCCCGGCGAAATTGACCACCCCCATTGGCTGAAACTTGCCGGCGCCTGGTGTCATAGTTTGCAGCAATTGACCGGTTCCAGCCGAAAGGGCGTAGAGATTGCCTGCCGCTGACAAGGCGTAAACAACGTGGTTGATGATCAAGGGCGGCACAGAAATTCTATCTGGCGGCGAAAAAGACCAGACAATGTCCGCGGTTGTTAGATCTGTCGCGGTCAACATGACATTGGATTGGAAAGCGAGATTATCATCGAACGCCGCCGGGGTATTTGCCATCTGGAATTCTATTTTGCCGGTCAGCCATTTTAGAACGCCAGTCACCGGACTGCCGCCGTAGTAGGTTGCGAAGCCGTGGCCCAGATAGTAGGCGGCAGCACCTTCAGGACCATCGGAGCAATTATTGTTGGTGTGCCAAATTTGCCTGCCTGTGCTCGCATCAAAAAGGAAGGTGTCGCATCCAGACCCCGCCAGGAGTTTACCCCGGTAGATAGCTGGCAAGCTCGGGGTGGAACCGGTAGCGAATGTCGCGTCCACGTTACCGTTAGCGGGGTTGATCTTCAGCACCTCCGGATTGCCGCTGCAACCGCACGACAAATAGACACTACCCTCGGCAAATACGGGTGGTGACGTAAAAAAGCCGGCCTGCTCCAGCTGCGGAATAGACCATATCACGTCGCCTGTAGCCGGATCGTAGCCCGTGAGGACGCCATCGCTATTGATATCGAACAAAATGCCTTCACCATAGGCGGCGAAGGAGAGACCATACACCGAGGGAATCGCTTGCCTCCACAGAGTTTTGCCCGTCGTGACATCGAGGGCAAATAGCTCAGTGCCGTTTCCGTTTGGATTGGTGACAGTGATGAAAACACGGTTGCCAACCACAATCGGGTAAGTTAGCCGCCCGTGCAGATCGACTTCCCACTTCTGCTTCAATGGTGGAACAAAGGAAGCGGCAGCTTTCACCGATCCAGTATGTGCGGCGTTCATTTGATAGGTCGTGCCGCTTGCGGTTGGCAAAGCTGCTGCCCACGCGCTGTGGCTGGCGGGACAGGGCAACAAAGCCGCCAAAGAGGTGACTATTACTCCAAACCTCTTCTTGATATCCCATTGGGCTACCATCACAACCGATCCGTGTATTATGGAAATAGAGCCGGTACTCAACCTGGGCGATCTTGCTCGGTAAGGTAACAAACAGCAAGCCCACAAAGCACAAAGGCCGATCACTAAACGCGCATGATAACGTCCTGTATTACGCGGGGGAGCCGTCCACGGCGACACCAACTTTACACGCGGCCTCAAAGAGGCGAGAGCGGACGGCGGCACTGACCGGCATAACCATGTAACCGGATGAGAGATCTCCAAGCAGCAGCGATTGCTCCCGCGGGCGCCTGCGCCACCTGACCGCGATGCAGGTGCAGATGGCAGCGTCTAGCATGTCCTGGTCGACCTTCGTCGAGCGTGGAAGCGCGCCGGCCTGGTGGCACCAGGCAGCTAAGTCCTCACAACCGAGTGCTTCCGCTTCGGCGGCCGCGGCACCAGCCACCCGGACCCAATCTTCCGGCCTGAAAGTCTTGCGGCGCCCAGGATTGTACCTGGGCGCCGCAAGCCGGCCGAAGAAGTCCGGGTGAAGCGATGCGAGCGCAGTAGCGGGGAAGACCTCCATGAGGAACAATCCATCCCGTGCTGTGCGGGCTGCCTCTGGATTTTCTTCGGCACCAAGGGCCGAGAGGAAGCGCCAGAGCGGAAACTCCGCGCAGAACATACCGACGCGCTCCGTGTTTGAGGGCTGGACACCGCCGCCGAGCCACGAGATCAAGGAGGCGGCGGCCCGCTCGACTGGCCTCATGCTGGTGGCGTTTGTCACGATCGTCGGCTGGTCCAACGCAACGAGAGCGACGCCATCAGTGGCGCGGACCTCTCGTGTAAAAGCCAGAGCACCCTCGAACGATACCAACCGTGGCGGATGCCAGCTGACGACGTTTCCGTCTTGCACCGAAACGGCGGCGATTGCACCGGGCGCTTTCGGATTATCGGTCAAGGCGGAGTCAAAGCCCACGAATGTGTCCACGGATCACGATCCTTTCAGGTTCACACCCTGATCCGCTCCACCTCATCCAGGCTGATGTCGTCGCGCCGTCGATCGTAGAACTGGGTGGTGCGCGTGCTGGCGTGATTGGCCATGGCGGCGGCGTTCTCCAGCGTGCCGCCGTTCTTTAGGTAAGCAGTGATACCTGTTGCCCGGAAACTGTGGTTGCCGATCTTCGTGCCGATCGCGGCTGCTAGAGCCCGGCGCCGCACCATGGCGTAGGCGTTGGCCTGGGGCAGGGAAGTGCGAGTGAGGAGTTGCGTGCCGCGGCCGATGGTCCGGAACAGCGGCCCCTTGGCGTCGTCGACGATCCCGGTGCCGTCGAGTAGGCGTGGAGGTATTCCTCCAACGTGTGATGGCAGGGCATTTCGTGCCGCTTGCCGCCTTTCTCGCGTAGCCGCACCCAGAGCCGGCGATTTTGCACGAAGACGTCCTCCACCTTCATGGCCAGCGCCGCGCCGATGCGCCCAAAACTGTAGACCATAAGCGCGATCAGCGCCCGGTCACGCAGCCCGATCGGGGTGCTAACGTCGATGCTGTCGAGCAGCGTCCGGGCCTCGGCCGGGTCTAGCACTGGCGTCTTGCCCTTGCGGACGCTGTGCGCCGGCCCGCGCACCGAGGCGGCGGGGTTGAGAGGCACGACTTGGCCCATGACCAGCCAGTCGAAGAGATGACGGATGGCGGCGAGCTGCTGTTTCACCGTGGGTGCGGCATGCCCACGTGTCTGGCCCTCGATCCAGGCTGCCACGTGCAGCGGCTGCACCGCGGCGATCGACTGTACCGCGTGCTCCTCGCACCAGGCCAGGAAGTCCGTTACGGCGCGGGCGTAGGCCCGTCGCGTATGCGGGTTGCGGATGGTGGAGGCGAAGAACTCCAGGAAGCGCATGCTGGCACGCTCGCCAGCGGCAGCCACCAGGGTAGGCAGGCCGAGCTGGTCGATGCTGGCCGGCAGGCCGCTTTGGCTGACCACGGGCGCGCCGTCGCTCATGGCTGGCGTCCGTGCTGGGCCAGGAAATCACGCACCGTGACGATCTTCGTGCCCTCATAGACCCGCAGGGCGAGCAGGTGGCGCTTGTCGCCGGTGACCAGGAAATCCGCCGAACCCGCCGCGGCGAGGGCCAGCAGGTAATTGTCGTCCGGGTCCGCCGAGACTTCGACAGCTGGCAGCTTGTCCATGGTGATGGTGAGCGCGCGCAAATCGTTAACCAGACGGCCGGCGCGAGGCGCTCGCGGATCTTCGGGTAGCGGGTTACCCGCATGAGCTCGTCAAGCTGCGCAGGTGTGGTGAGCAGGTCGAAGCGACCGGCGCGCCAGAGCACGATGAGCTGGGCCGGCAGCGAGATGGCTGCAAGCAGCGCGCTGACCAGGATATTGGTGTCGATGACCAGCCGCACGGCGTTATCGCGCCTTGGTGGTAGGTGCCTTATTAGCCTGGCGCCCGGCGGCGACTGCCTCGTCGGCGAGCGCTTCGACTGCGTCCGCCGGCAGATCGGCGAAGCCGGCGCGCGCTTCGGCCATGGTCTGGTCGAGCACGCGCCACTTGACCGCGTCCTCGATGAATTTGGAGAGGTCGCCTTTCTTCATGCCGCGCTGGGCGAGGAAGCTGCGCACGGCGATGTCGGTGTCGCGCGACACTGAGACGGTCCAGCGGGTGGTGGCATCGTCGGGCATGGGTCACTCCGAGCAAAGATGAGCGCTTAGCAGGGTAGCAGTTTAGGCGCTTAAACGCGAGCGGAGTCGCAGCTGATATAGACGATAAAGGACATATCATACATATAAAGGGCATTTTATCGGAATGCTTGGCGGCAGCGCCGCCTCTGCTACTTCAATTGCTTCTAAGAGGAGAAGCGTGCGTCCTGCCAATCTGTGGAATTGGAGTGAGCCTGCAGATAAAGTTCAGGACCTCGGCGTCGCCCTCGATAAGTGAATGAACGTCAGTGACTTCCCTTAAAGACATCGGCAAAAGTCCTCGGCGTTCGACTCGGACAGTTGCCAAGACGGTAGATGGAGTATAGAATTCTGCTGTCTTCTGCAATGACGTTTGCACGTTATGTACAAAGACCATTGCTCCGTCTGGTTTGCTTTCGACGCGCACATGTAGTCCGAGTGAAGGACTTAAAGATGACCAAAAACTTACTGGCAACACTTCATGGTGAGTTTTATTGTAGTCTTCGATCCGCAAATCTCCCTTTGAAACGGCAACCAGGCCACCTGCTAAACCGCCGAACAGACCGACGCCTGCACCAAGGGCTGCCCCTTGATCGCTATTGTCAGCTCTCCTGAAAAGCCCATCGCCAGTCTCAGATATATCCGAGATAATCCTTGGTTCGCGAAACCCGCCGGATTTGATGGTCCTACTCGTTTCTTGTAATGACATAGGACGTTCCGGAAACTGCCCGGAGACAGCTGTAATCACGGCTGGTAACGATGGAGAAATTCGAATTGCAGACGCACAGCAGCCTAGGAGCCCACAGAACATGACCGCTACCGTCCGAGCAGCAACAAGCGCGCAATCTCTCACGAGGTTTCCATTACGATTACGCTATCCGCCACCAACGCCATGACACAGGCTCCCGCGAAAGCCGTGATCCAGCCTTGTGATGCAATCAAACCGCCAATAACATCGAGATCAAGGCGCCGGGCGAGCATGGATTGTGCCAAGGCATAGTGCACATGCACGGCAACAAAAATACCGCACGAGGCTGAGAGGACGAAGAGACCTACAACAGCTAAACAACCAAGCGACGGACGTTTCGACGGCCGCAAGAACTGACGGGTAACCAGAGCCGTCGCTACCAACATCCCGGTCGTCAATGTAACTAGCGTTGACACAACGCTAGAGAGTTCTTTTGCGGCATCAATTAGTAGCTGGTCGTTCGATGGGTCTGAGTGGAATAAGCATATTCGATCCATATTCTGGCTGAAGCAAGTGAAAGGCGGCCACTTCTAGGCAGCAGAACCCCAATAGCAGGGCACATGGACGGAAGTGACGCGCGTGATTGACAAAAAGTCGCATCTATTTGTCCGGAGGTCTAAATCGAGTAACGCCAGCGGCCGTTGTTGATTATCTAACACCAAGCAGCGCCAAAATTAAGTAAGAGCCTTACGCGCAGGGTGCAAACCATAAAGACGGTATCTCAGCCAAGGATTGGGGGACGGCGCGTCGAGCGCCGGGCGTAGGAGGCCGAGAGTGGCAGGCGCGGCAGGAGGAGTCGAGCGCCGGGGACTGGCGCGAGAGCTGGGGCGAACCTCGAGCGGCAAGAGGCAAGGACGCGGGCTGGGCTTGGGCGGTAGCAGAACCACTTGGCAAAGCGCGACCTCCGCGCATCCCATGCATAATACAGCTCGTATGGAGGATTGTTCTGTCCAATGTTCAGAGTTCCTGCCGGTGAGTTTCAGCGTAATATCGGCCACTATCAGGATATGTCCTGACTCAGCCCGTCGGGGTCACACGCAATGGCCGTGAGCGCACCGTGCTGATTTCCGCCGACGAGTATCAGCGTCTCAAGCGGCGTGACCGCCAGGTGCTGACCCTTTCCGACTTCACCGATGCAGACGTTGCCGCCTTTGAGGCGACACGCGCGCCCGAGTCATCGAAGGCGTTCGACCACGAGCTACAGCAGTAGCGATGCGGCGTTCCCCGTCCCTGTCCCCAGCCTCGTTATCCGTTACAGCTATCGTTGGGCGTCGGAGCACGCGCGGCCAGGAGGAGGGCGTCAAAGACCGGCCGTGCGCCATCGTTCTCGCCACGGCCAATGCGGCGGGCGACCAGGTGGTAACGGTGCTGCCGATTTCGCACACGCCGCCGTCTAATCCGCTCCTTGCCGTCGAGATGCCCGCCGTCGTCAAAAATCGTTTGAAGCTGGATGACAAGCGGTCGTGGGTGGTGCTGGCCGAGGCCAACCGCTTTACCTAGACTAGCCGGGGTCCGACCTGCGCTCATTGCGATCGGGCGACGCACAGAGTGCGACATACGGCCCCTTGCCTTATGGCCTATTGACGAAATCCGCCTCAAGTTCATAGCCGCGCTGAAAGGTCAAACCGTGCACGCTGTGCCGAGACCGGATTGACCCGGTGTAGCCTTTTCGCATGACCCCAACTGCTTTGATCTCCAAATGGCGAGCCAATGCCCGCAACGAGCGTGCCGCTGCTCAGGAGCACTTTCTGGACCTGTGTGCGTTGCTCGATGAGCCAACGCCTAACTCCGACCCGACCGGCGCAGCCTATGCCTTCGAGAAGGGCGCCACCAAGGCCAGCGGCGGCGAGGGCTGGGCCGATGTGTGGCGGCGCGGACGGTTCGCCTGGGAATACAAGGGGAAGCACAAGGACTTGGACGCCGCGCACCGGCAGCTCCTGCAGTACGCGGGCGCGCTGGAAAACCCGCCGTTGCTGGTCACGTCCGACATCGAGCGCATCACCATTCGCACCAACTGGACCAATGCCGTGTCCGAGCGGCACGAGGTGCGATTGGAGGAACTGGCCGACCCGATTCGGCTAGGCGTGCTCAAATCGGTCTTTGCTGACCCCGAACGCCTGCGACCGGGCACAACACGGGCGGCGCTGACCGCCAAGGCTGCGGCGGAGTTTGCCAAGCTGGCGGGCAGCTCGGCACCCGCGGGAACGCCCCGCAGGCGGTTACCCACTTCGTCAATCGGTTGGTGTTCTGCCTGTTCGCCGATGACGTGGGCTTGCTGCCCGCCGGGCTGTTCGAGCGGATGCTGGACGCCTCGCGCAAGCGGCCGGTGCAATTCGAGGGTTACGCGCGCCGGCTGTTCGCGGCGATGGCCGAGCGAGGCGGAGAGGTGGATTTCACCCCCGTCGCTTGGTTCAACGGCGGCCTGTTCGATGATGCCGCCGCGCTTCCGCTGGAAGCGGACGACATCGCCCTGTTGCAGCGGGTGTCGGCGCTGGATTCGGCGGAGGTGGACCCCTCCATCCTCGGCACCCTGTTCGAGCGTGGCCTGGACCCCGACAAGCGCAGCCAGCTTGGGGCACACTACACCTCCGCGAGATGATCGAGCGGTTGATCGAGCCGGTTGTGCGCCGTCCGTTGCTGGCCGAGTGGAGCGAGGTGCAGGCGCAGATCGCGGCGGCGCTGGCGGCAGTCAATGCGGCCAAGACAGGCAGCAAGGCCAAGCGCGACGCGCCACGCCGGGCGGAGACGCTGTTTCGCGGCTTTCTGGACCGGCTGCGGGCGTTTCGCGTGCTGGACCCGGCCTGCGGCTCCGGCAATTTCCTGTATCTCGCCTTGCTCGCGCTAAAGGATCTTGAGCATCAGGCCATGGTGGAGGCCGAGGCGATCGGCTTGCAGCGTGAGTTCCCGCAGGTGGGGCCGGAGGCCGTGCTAGGATTGGAGGTGAACCCTTACGCGGCAGAGCTGGCGCGCGTGTCGGTCTGGATTGGACACATCCAGTGGGCACGCCGGCACGGCTTCCCAGCGCCGTCCGATCCGTTGTTGCGGACCCTCGACACCATCGCGTGCCGAGACGCCGTGCTGGCCGACGACGGTAGCCAGGCAGCATGGCCTCTGGCGAACGTAGTTGTGGGCAATCCGCCATTCCTTGGCGGCAAGCGCATACGGACCGTGTTGGGTGACGCGTACTGCGCCCGGTTGTTCGCCGCCTACGCCGACCAGGTTCCGGCCGAGGCGGACTTGGTTTGCTATTGGGTGGCGAGAGCACAGCGGGCCGTTGTGGCCGGCGAGCTGTCGGGCGCGGGCCTGGTGACAACGAACAGCATTCGGGGTGGTGTCAACCGGCGGGTGCTTGAGCCGATGGCACAGGCGGGGGCAATCTCGACGGCTTGGGCCGACGAGCCTTGGACCCTCGACGGGGCGACCGTACGGGTGTCGCTCGTCTGCTGGGGCCGTGGCCCCGCACCTGCGCCGATGCTGGACGGCGTTGCAGTGCCGGCGATCCATGCGGACCTGACGGCCGGGGCAGCCAATCTGACGACAGCGCGTAGGCTGCCGGTGTCGCCTTCATGGGCGACACCAAGGGAGGCGCCTTCGACGTGCCGGGCGAGCTGGCGCGGCAATGGTTGCTGCTGCCCAGCAACGCCAATGGCAGGCCCAACGCCGACGTGCTCCGGCCATGGGCGAACGGCATGGACGTGACCCGGCGGCCGTCCAACACATGGATCATCGACTTTGGCTGGACCATGACGGAAGGCGAGGCAGCCTATTATGCTGCCCCATACGCCTATATCGCTCAGCATGTCCGGCCGGTGCGGGCCACGAACAAGCGGGAGGCATATGCGCGGACTTGGTGGCGGCACGTGGAAGCACGGCCTGGAATGCACCACGCCTTGGCGGGCCTACCACGGTTTATCGTGACCCCGCGGGTTGCTAAACATAGAACCTTTTCTTGGCTGGCGCGTCCAACCTTACCCGACACGCGGCTATTCGCCTTGGCACGGGATGACGACACTTTCTTTGGCATCCTGCATTCTCGGATGAGGTGTGGTCTTTAGCAACGGCGTCTTGGCATAGGGTCGGCAACGATCCGACTTACAACGCGACTGTGTGCTTCGAGACGTTTCCGTCCCCTGCCGAATTGTCTCCTGTTAGCCCGGCCACATCCTATGTCAACGACGCACGGGCGCAGGCCATTGCGCAGGCCGCACAAGCACTGGTCACAGCACGTGATCGCTGGCTGGACCCGGTTGAGTTGGTGCTGACAGTTCCCGAGGTGGTGACCGGTTTTCCGAATCGCCTTGTGCCAAAGGATGATGCCGCAGCGACAACGCTACGCGGGCGCACGTTGACGGCTCTCTACAATCAGCGAGGCAAACCAGAAGGTGCTTGGCTCGACGCCCTCCATCGCGCGTTGGACGAGGCCGTAGCCGCCGCCTATGGCTGGCCGGTAAATCTTTCTGATGACGAGACCCTAACGCGACTTCTGGCTTTGAATCACGCCCGCACCGGAGCCTGACCATCAGTGGTCTGAGCTGCTATGTGCGTGCCGACCTCTCGAACGTGGGAGCGTACAATCGAAATCATATTGCGAGTCTCAGGGAGACAAGCCGACTTGTTCTCCAGATAACGCAGGCTGTGGCTGATATGAAGCGGGCTGAGTGTCGCGATCAATTCTGACACAGCCGGATGATCAGGCGGTTAGCCCTCATTGCGTGCGGCGACGAGTCCATAACCCAGATTATGTCCAACCTTTTTCAGCGTCTTTCTATTCCCGCCATGCAAAGCGATGAACGCTTTGAGCGATAGCTCCAAAGCAAAACACAGGTTCACGCTTATTGCCGGCCAATGTTCCGGTTCACTTGGTTCGCAGAGGTGTCTTTCATGCGTAGCCTCGGCGGCTATTAGAAACCCGACGGCACCGGCACAGAGCAGACGCGCCGTTGCACGGTTTTCTTCGGGCGTAGCAGATGATCCGGGCAAGACGCGCGGAGCCCTATCGCATCGTCCGCGCGACCCACATAACGCTAACTGTCAGCACGATTCCAGCCGCAAGAATTCCGGCACCTGCCATTGCGGCCAAAAGAACCGGCTCAGCTATTGCTGCGCCGACAATCAATGGAACAGCCGCGACAACGGCTTGTCCGGCGGCAGAACCAGAAGTTTTGATGAAGTTTTCCATTTTGTCTTCTTTCAGTGGATAGTGATTGCGATTCAATGCAATCCAAATAGTAAGGCGACGACGATCCAGACTGGTGCGCCGAGGAGAAACATTAATAGTAGTCCAGCCAAATGCAGGAGAAACGGCCCTAGTGCTATCAACAGGATCAACCCTGCAATAGTGCTAAAAAACGCTCCGCAGGCATCAGCTAATCCCTCAAACATACTTGTCACGACTTCGCTCCCTCCAAAGGACGCCAGGGCAGGAACATTAGAAAGGCTCGCCGCGCGGCAATCCGATCCGAACGTTCACGCAGTACGCGCTCAGGTGTGGCAAGCTGCGCTTCCAGGCGGGCAAGATGCTGCGCGTACTCAGCCTCGGTCGCGCCAATCGCCTTATTGAAGGCGTGCAGGGAGTCGTTCCAAAAGTGCTCACAACGTACCCAAATTTCGCCAAGCACGTTTTTAGTGGTGATTTGCTTTTCAAGCTCTGCAACGAGGCGCGATTGCCAGGAGCGTCCAAAGACCTGCCATGCCAGAATGCCGGCGGTCAGAGCGATGCCGATGCCGATGCCGACCGGTCCGCCAAGCGCGGAGACAATGGAAACCCCGGTGGCAGTACCGCCGGCTATACCAATGCCAAGGCGGGCTAGCAGGCTGACGACCTGTGGCACTAAGAGATAGGCACCCAAATTACTTCCGCCGGCGACGATTGCTGCCCAGCCAGCTAGCGCGCCGAAAGTACCGCCGCCGGCGAGACTGCCGAGAAAGACCGCACGTGCATCGAAGGGGACAGAGGTTTTCATGATTCCGGAGTTCGCGGACAAGTCGTAATGACGAAGGAGGATCTCAACTTCGTCGGCCAGAGGTTCGGCTTTTGCAGTTAGAAATTGCTCGATTCGCGCGCGCGCCTCTCCCATCACTGCATCGACGGCGCCGTCTTGGGCCTCCTTAGCGTTCTTGAATTTTTTGTCTTCGATGATCTTCCCGAGCCCCTCTGTCGTGAATAGCGGCGTGATTTCGTGCTCAATGAATGTGGCGGTTGCTGTCCTTGCGGCCTGGATAATGGCCGTCACGCGCTGCTTACGATCCCCGATACGTGCGCGGCGCTCAGGTTCCCCTGCCAGGAAAACCGCCATGTCTTGCGCAGCTTGTTCGCCTGCCCGCAGCACTCCGTGAACATGCTCAATCTCTTGGTTGAGAGAGCCATCGGCGGTGGAACGGAAACGGGCAACGGCTTCGTCCAACCGACTCCCGATTCCGTGGGGCAATACCGATGTAAGAAGTTCGCGCAAGTCTGCTTCGACCGACATCCGCAACGCCGGTTGCTCGACAAACCAGCCAAACATGCGACTTCGAAACGCCGCCACATCTGGCAAAGGCGGCGTATCAGCCGTCCGAGTGATCCCTGTCCGAAGGCGATCATGCAGACGCCGCGCCGCAGCATCTAACCCCCCCGAAACTTCAGAGTCCTTCACGCCAGAATGGACGTGGGTGGCGAGTATGAGCAAATTACGCACGCGATCCGTGCCGGGCAGAACCGGTAGATGCGCCAGCGCTTCTTGTAGCTTGGCGATGTCCTCTTCATTCATGAAGCCAGTAAGAGGCGATAGGTAAGCAAGTGCGTCGCCGTAGGGCTGTGCCGATCCAGCCAGCTTGTCGTCGTAGGCGTCGTGCCCGTAGCCAGGCGTGTCGATCAGGTCGCAGGCTTGTAACAGGGGGGCGTCGATGTAAATGAGTGCTGAACCCGGCTTTCCATCCAAAACGCTGCGTTCGGCGTCGTCTGTGACATGCATGCCGTAGCGGCTTAGTGTTTCGAAGTCGCCAGCCAGTAGCCGATGCGCTTCGCATGTGGCCTGGTCGTCCGCATCCCTGAGATTGAACGTATCGTCCATGATCCAGACGTTTTCGGTTTGCCAGTGCGGCTTGTCCTGAATGTGTCGGACGAGACAAACGACAGCCGTCGCTGGCCGATAGGCCGTTGGCAGGCGATCGGCGCCGAACAGAGTATTAGCTAACCGCGACTTGCCGGCGTCAAAGCGCCCCCACAGCACGAGCCGTGGCTTGCGACCGAGTTTAGGCAGCCCATTGAGCAGATCGCCGATGTCTAGCGCTGGCGCAACCGTGTCCTCAGGAAGGAGCGCCGGCTGATTGGCAGCATAGTCGCCAAGCTGCGCTAGCCGCTGTTGGATCGGCACATAGGGTAAGCCGGGATCCAGACCCGCATCCATGTCTGGGTGTCCGCAGGCTGCGATCCACTCCTGCGCCATACGCAGCGGCACGTTGTCAGGATTGTTCTCGTAGCGCTGGACCTGGCTCTGCGCGATGCCGAGGCGTCTAGCGAGTTCGGCCTGCGTCAGGCCTGCATTCTCGCGCTGCTCCTTGAGATCGAAATCGAACACGGAGGGGGCGGCCACAGCCTCAAGCCTCTGCCATGAAGCCGCGTCGCGAACGACGCGATGGGCGATAGGTTCTCGGGCTGAAGATGGTGATTAGCTGGCCGTCCTCATCGAACACAGCAGTTCCACCACCCTTGTCGAGCAGACGAATGACGCGGCTGCGAACCGCATCAATGGCGTCAAGACAGGCACGCAGGTCGCGGCTGTCCAGCACCTGCCGTTCGCCGACCCAGGTTCCGTGCCCCTGGATCAACTCGATCAACGCGTTTGAAAAGCCCCGGCTATTGGCTCGCATACGTCCGTGCCGGGTCATTGCTACTGCTTTGCTCACGTCCACCTCCTCGCCTCGTAAAGCCGATTTGGCAGAAACCTTGATCGTAATCAAGTCAGAAAATGCTCTCGGAGCATAAAATACCATAATAGCCGCGTTGTGTTGGAATGAGGATGATCGGAGGCGTATCGCTCTGTCAAACGACGGTCTGACAGAGTGATACGCCGGTCCATGAATCCGGCCCTGACTGCTCCCCAGTTTGCCGGCTCCTGCGGAAGCTGGTCGATGGTGCTTCTGGTTGAGGTCGCCTCCCGGTCACGCCGCGGGTTCACAACAATATTTCTGACAGCGAGCTCTGCATTACGCCTCACCTGGCTTGCCTGCCCGCTCATCTGTCCACGCGCGTTGGGGGCGGTTTTGAGTGGCATCCTTAGCTAGGGGCGGATCGACCCAGATGACCGCCGACGTGTGCGTTGTAACAAACTGCGCAGGCCATCTCCTTCATCATTGAGGGCTGCTTCCGGTCCTCGCCCCGACGCCGAACAGCCGGCGTCACAGCAGATGGAGCACATAGCTATGATGAACGAAGAAGCGATCCTCGCCGACGCCTCCGTGAACGCCCTGGAGGAAACGGTTCTCGATTGGTCCTCGGATGCCCCGCGTGGCGGCCGGGCGGTAATGGGTCGTATTCTGAAGGAGAAGGCGTCAGTCCCGCTTTTCTTCGCCCAAACCCTTGTCCAGTCGCTCCGCGATGTCGGCTACGACCATACGACGTCCGCACTTTGCGAGCACGTGGACAACGCCATCCAGGCCGGCGCGAAGGAGATTCGCGTCTACTTCCGCCAGAGCGGGAAGAAAGGTGAATACCGGGTCGACGCCGCCGTCTACGACGATGGGCGTGGGATGTCCCCGTCCGTTCTGAAGGTGGCGACCTCCTTCGGCGGCTCGCTCAACTTCAACAACCGCAAGGGCATCGGCCGGTTCGGCATGGGCATGAAGACGGCGGCGCTGAGCCTGAGCCCCGTCATGGAGCTCTACTCTTGGCAGGAGGTGGGCGCCTTCTACAGCATGACCCTAGACGTGGAGGCGATCGGGAAGGAGCGAGCCAACTTGGTGCAGCTTCCTGACCCCACCCTGATGACCGAGCTGCCGGACGAGGTCGCAGATCTTTTCCGCAAAGCGATGTCGTTCCCGTCCGATCGGTCGGAGCAGCAGCTGCTGGCGGAGCCAAGCGAAGATCTTATCGACCGCCTCGGTCGCTCAGGGACAATTGTCTACATGCCCGAGTGCGATCGGCTAACCTATGTAAAATCCCAGACCTTGCGATCGCCAACGCGTTGGACGGCATGTCGCGGGCCGAGGCGGCACGGCTGGCCGGGATGGAGCGCCAGGCGTTGCGCGACGCGGTCGTGCGCTACAACGCGGAAGGTCTGAGCGGCTTGCACGACCGGCCGCGCTCGGGCCGCAAGCCGCGGCTGACGGAGGCCGAGCGGAGCGCGCTGTCGAAGCTCATCATCGATGGTCCCGATGTGGAGGCGAGTGGCTTGTCGGCATGGACGCTGGCCGATCTGTGCGCCGAAATAAAGCAGCGCTGGGCCAAGACGCTGCATCCGGCCAGCCTGTCGCGCGTAGTGCGCAAGCTGGGCTTCTCGCGGCAGAAAGCCAGGCAGGTGCATCCGCAAAGCGGCAAGGAAGCTCAGGACGCTTTCCAAAAAGGGGGCTTCAAACGGCGGTCGATGCGGCACGCGCCGCTCATCCGGACAAGCGTCTGACGCTCTGGTTCGAGGATGAAGCCCGCGTCGGCCAGAAGGGGCGCACCTGCCATCGCTGGTGGACGCGCGGCCAACGGCCGCCGGGCTTGTGCGACCAGCGCTACACCTGATTGCACATGCTGGCCGCCGTCCAACCAGCGACCGGCGAGGATTTCTGCCTCGTCATGCCGGAAGTCTCGACGGTGGTGATGAACACCTTTCTCGCAGGTTTCAGCGCAACGCGCGCGGCCGACGAACACGCGCTGATGGTCATGGACGGCGCCGGCTGGCATCGATCCGACGACCTCGACGTTCCCGACAATGTCAGCCTGGTGATCCTGCCTGCCTATAGCCCGGAGCTGAACCCAATCGAACGAGTCTGGCTATACCTGCGCGAACGACATCTCTCACATCGCTTGCTCGATAGCTACGACGACATCGTCAACGCCTGCTGCACGGCATGGAACAAACTCACCGCAGAACGCCTACAGTCGCTAACGAGCTATCCCTACCTGGAACAGGTCAAGTGTTAGGCTCATTGGTATTAGCGTTTGCTATCATGGGCAGCATCAGCTGGCCTGTTACACTAGATGTAATAGTGTAACACCCACGCCGTGGACAACCACCTCGCCACAGCTTTTCCGGGCGATTTGGCTTGTACGAGGGTCGCTAGCCTGATACACTTGTCATGACATTATGCCCAAAACACCGAAAACGGCTCCTGCCCGGCCGCCCTTGACCAAGCCTGCCGCGCCACGGGCCACCCTAAGGTCGACCCGAGCCCCCGCCCCCGCACAGCCGATGGTCGTCCTCTCCGCCAAGCCGGTCAGGGCGGAGGTGGCTATGGGCAAGCAGCTTGACGCCGAATCATTGGGCATGCAGATCCCTGCCCCGCAAACCGGGATGGCGCTGCACACGGCGGACGGCGCCCGCAAATACTTGACCGCCGGCGAGCGCGCCGCCTTTCTGCGCGAGGCCGAGCGCGCCGATCGCCAGGTACGCACGCTCTGCATGACGCTCGCCTATGCAGGCTGCCGCCTTTCCGAAGCCCTGGCGCTGACCGCCGATCGGGTCGACCTGTCGGCCGGCGTGCTCACCATCGAGAGTTTGAAGAAGCGCCGCACCGGCGTGTACCGCGGCGTGCCGGTGCCCCCTGCCCTGCTCGAGACCCTCGACATGGTTCACGGCGTTCGCGAACTGCAATCCAGCCGGGGCAAAGGACGCGGCGCGCGCCTGTGGCCCTGGAGCCGGATGACTGGCTGGCGCGCCGTGCACGCGGTGATGCGGGCCGCCCGGCTCGATGGGCCGCACGCCTCGCCCAAGGGCTTGCGGCACGGCTTCGGGGTTGCCGCCGTCTCCGCCGGCATCCCGCTCAACCTCGTGCAAAAATGGCTGGGTCACGCCCAGCTCACCACGACGGCCATCTACGCCAACGCGGTCGGCGCCGAGGAAAAGACCATAGCCCAGCGCATGTGGACTTGAGTAAAACCCTTGGACGTTAACCGTCAACAGAACCCACCTTTCGGACACCGGACGACGATGAGCCCCCCTGACGGCAGCACCACGCTTACCCTGAACGACAGCAAGGACGAGGAAGACAGGATGCGGGCGGCACTCGGCCTGACGCCCCAACACATCCACCCAAGCCGGCCGGCCGAGCACAGCCGGCACTCGGGCCGGGATGGCGAGATCCCGGTCACCGTCGTCAGCACCGCCCGGTCGTTCGAGGCGTCGGACAGCTCGCGAGCCCGCCTGGCCGCGCTGACGGACGAGCTGAAGGCGGAGCGCGGCGATCGCGTGGCCGCGCAGCAGGCCTTGGCCGACGCGCGGCAAACCATCCAGCAGCTGCAAACCAAGCTTGCCCACACGGAGATGGCCGGGGCCGAGGCGCTTGAGGCCGAACAGCGCGCGCGGCTCGCGGCCGAAGCCAGCCTGTTAGAGTTGCCGCCCGCCACAACGGCTGAGGTTGAAAACACGGCTACCCTCAAGAGGCGCGGCCGCCCACCCAAGATACGACAGGTCGGACAAGAACTAGCCGAACCGAAGAAGATCGGTCGGCCGCCTAAGATCCGTCAGCTGGCCGAAGAGCCCGAGCAGGAGCCGGTGCAATGGTGGCTGCCGGGCTACAAGGCTTCAAAGGTCAAGCGCGCTCGCTCGAAGGCCTGAGGCGGGCGGGGCACAGCATGCCGATACGGGCTGAGCTTCGCTCCCTCTATCCTCCTCATTGGCGGGAGCCGAGTGCTCGGGTGCGTTTCGAGAGGGCGGGCGGACGATGCCAGCGATGCGGCCGGCCGCATTTGGCTCGGCTCCGCTGCCTGCCTGACGGGCGCTGGTAGGACGAGGCGGCTCAGACCTGGCGCAACAGGCGTGGGCGCCCTGCCCTGCCGCCCGACTTGGTGGACGCGACCCGGATGCGAACGACCCGAGTCGTGCTGGCCGCGGCTCACCTGGACGGCGATCCCACCAACAACCGGCTCGCCAACCTCAAGAGCCTTTGCCAGCGCTGCCACATGCTGCACGACCGGCCGCACCATTTGGCGCAGCGTTGGATCACCTACCGGCGGCGGTATGCTCTGGGAGATCTTTTTCTCGGGTCGTACGTTTATGGCCGCACATCGGAGGCAAGGCAGAGAGGTCGGATTTTGCCGGGCATACGTGTGGTCGAGTGAGCTGATTAGCCCTGGGCTGACTGTCCGATCACACTATGCTGCCGCCTGCTCATCCATCCCTTCCCGTGCTACGGCCAGATCGTGCGCCGTCTGTAAGTTCATCCACAGCTCCGCACTCGTGCCAAAGTGCCGACCAAGCATGATCGCCGTCTCCGCAGTAATGCTGCGCGAGCCGTTGATGATCGAGGATATCCGGTTGCCGGGCACGCCGATTTCACCCGCCAACGCCCGCGCGGTCAGACCAGCAGGACGCATGAACTCCTCCAGCAGCACCTCACCCGGCGACAGCGGAGGCAGCGCCGGGCCGGGAGCGACATCGCCAAACGAAGTGGTGGCCAGTTCGTCGCGGCGGATCATTCCAATCTCTCCTTAGTGGTAATCGACAATTTCGACATCGGTTGCGTTCCCTTCCAACCAGCGAAAGCACACTCGGAACTGATCGTTGACGCGGATGCTGTGCTGGCCCTGACGATCGGCAGTCAGTGCTTCGAGCCGGTTACCCAGCGGAGATCGCAAATCCTCAAGCGTGGCGGCGGCGTCGAGGTAGCCCAGCTTGCGCCGAGCGGCTGTGAGCAGATCCGATGGAAAACCCTTGGGCAGCCGACCCAGAAACACAGCAGCTGTTCGCTTGTCCCTGAAGCTCGCAATCATACGCGATACGTATCACGTATGATGCAGCCAAACAACTGGCGGGCTGCTCGATCTGGTGGACACAACGCAGATGCGGACGACCCGTGTCGTGCTGGCCACCGTCCATTTGGATGGCGATCCCGCCAACAACCGACTGGCCCGTAAGCGCCTCCGCGGCCACATAGCCCCACAACCTGAATTGACAATGCAGCGGCACACGCAAACCAATCCCGGCGTGCGTTAACGACTTTGCGCGCAAAGTCGTCAACGCGTAAGCGAGTCAACGACAGAAGAATAAACCAGATAAGGGTGCCTAGGATCCACCACAGTCAACGCGCTTACGCGTAGCCGCGCATGCTTCTAAACGCGCAAACTCCTTGACTCGCCTGCGCGTAGACGCAGACGACTCGTATAAAAACCATTGCCATTGTCTCTCAAAAGGGTGGAGCTGGAAAAACGACCGTCTCGCTGCACATCGCGGTTGCAGCCGACCAGGCCGGACTGTCCGTCGCGCTAATTGACATGGACCCACAGGCGACAGCGGAGACCTGGTCGGCTTGGCGCAAGAACGACGAGCATCCTGCCGTCATTTCCGCCAAGGCCCCTACCCTAACCCGCACCCTTGAAAAAGCGGCTAAGCTCGGCGCGGACCTCATTGTCATTGACACGCCGCCGCTCGCCCAGGCCGAAGCTTCCGAAGCGGTCCGTGCCGCGGACCTTATTCTAATCCCCTGCCGGCCCGCCGCTTTCGACTTGCACGCCGTGCGCATGACGGCTCGTCTCGCGCGGTCCGCCGGCACTCCGTCCTTCGTCATGTTCAACGGCGGGCCGCCAAATGCCCCTAACATCTATATCCAGGCTACCGGGCTGGTGGAGCAGATAGGGCTTGCCGTCGCGCCCGTGCGGCTGTCGGACCGCGCCGCGTTTCGGGCCGCGACGAACACCGGGCAGGCGGCACAGGAGATCGAACCCAAAGGCAGAGCCGCGGAGGAGGCCGCTGCCCTGTGGCAATGGCTAGTAAAATCACTTGCACTGAAAACGCGTAAGCCGTGACCGCCTATTTCAAGCCGGGCGTCTCCAAGTGGCTTAGGGAACTCGCGGCACGCGAGGAGACCACGGTCAACGCATTAGTCGGCGAAGCCCTCGACCTGCTGCGCCGCGCCCGTGACGAGCACCCGTTTGGAGAACGCTGAGCCGGTTGGGTAACCGTCGTCCAACAGCAGGAAGGGCAGGGCAGGGGCGATTTCGGTGACTTCCCCCCTGAGGCGCGCCTTGCGGCCAACCTTCGAGCGTTGGCGCTCGTGCTGGGTCGCCCGGTAATCGTCACCGCTTTTCTTCCACCAAACCAGCGATATGGCCGTGATCGGCGCACGCGAATGCGCGCGCTCGGGATCCATCCTGATCCCATACTCCGACAAGCCGTTGACCTCGAGCACAGCTGGGTTGACCACAAAGCGCATGAGATCGTTGCCGCGCTCGTAGGCGTCGCTCGGCACACCCAAGAGATCACGGACCTTCTGGATCGGGAAACGCTCGATCGAACGGTCCATGTTTCCCCGCAGCTGGACCATTTCGTAGAGCGTGATGGCGTATTTGCTGGTCATGGCGCAGACGACCTCCGCCTTAATACGTCCCCAGCGGTTCGAGCCAGCAAGCACGGACACGGCCGGCCCGGACCAAATCAACCCACCTGACGACAAAAATCAGGCGATTAGGACCCCATCCTGGAGCTTCATCTGCCGACCGGGCGGAGCGAGTCCCGATATGATTGGATGGTCTTACGCCCTCTATCGGCGGCCACCTGCTCGCCTGACCTTCTCAGGTAATTGGAAAGCCGGCAGCAAGCTAACGCATAGTTGAGTGCTGGGCTGCCGTAAGCGCCTTTAGAGCAGGACTGGAACAGTCGGAGGGACGAAATCGCTCGCCAAAACAAGGCCTGGACCGGTTTGAGGTCCGCCTGCTCGCGGACACCCTGCATGAAACCTGTCTAGTTCGAGGTCTTACCAAGGTGACGGCATCCCGGACGGTCAAGAGCATGTCTGAGCAGGCCTGAACCGCTGAGCATATGGAGTAGTTTGTGAAGGGGCAGTTCAAGCCGCTAGTCGGCGTGGGCGGCGTGCTGATCGCCGCTGCGGCCGCGGAGTTGAATGACGACGTTGTGGCCGTCGCGGTCCGCGATGTCGCGGGTGGTCTGGGGCTGAGCCACGACCCTGGCACCTGGATTACCAGCTTGTATGTGTCCGCCGAATGCGTCGGCATGGCGCTGTCCCCCTGGCTGCTGGGCACGTTCACGTTGCGACAGTTCACCCTGTTTGTGATCCTTTTGAACGCGACCTCGACGTTGCTGATTCCCGTCTCGCCCGACCTGGGGGCGCTTTACATGCTGCGTGTCCTGCAGGGACTATCGGGCGGGCTGACAATCCCGCTCCTGCTTACCTCTGCGCTGCGGGTGCTGCAGCCCTCGGTCAAGCTGTACGGCTTGGCCATTTACGCGCTGACGGCGACGTTCTTCCCGACCTTGGCAGGGCCACTGAACGCGCTCTGGATGACAAAGCTCGGCTGGCAGTTCCTGTTTTGGGACACGCTGCCGCTCTGCGCGATGGCGGCAGTGCTGGTCTGGTGGGGCTTACCCCAGGACGAGCCCAACTTTACCCGCTTCCGGCTGTTCGACTGGCGGGGCGCGTTGCTGGTCCTGGTCGGGCTCGGCAGTTTGACGACCATGCTGCAGCAGGGGGATCGTTACGATTGGTTCAACTCGTCCACCATGTGCGTGCTCGGCATCGCCAGCCTGGTGTGCCTGCCGGCACTGGTCGTCAACGAGTGGTTCCACCCGCTGCCGCTCCTGAAGATCCAGCTGCTCAAGCGGGTGAACCTCGCCTACGGCCTGATCGCACTGGTCACCTTCCTGATCATCAGCCAGTCTTCGTCCACGGTGCCGTACCAGTTCCTGCAGGGCGTCGGTGGCTTCCGGCCAGCCCAGATCTGGGCATTGACGGGGCTGATTGCCGCGGCACAGCTCGTCATGCTGCCGCTAGCGGCATTCATCCTGGACCATCCTGCCTTCGACGTCCGGCTGATCCATGGCACGGGCTTGACGCTCATATTGCTGGCCAATGTGGGCGCGTCATTCGTGACCGGCGACTGGAATCGTAACCAGCTTCTCCTGTGGCAGGCGCTGCAGGCGGTCGGGCAGCCACTGGTGATCATGTCGCTGCTGATGATGGCCACCAACGAGGTGAAGGGGCCGGATGAGGCGCCGTTCGCGTCCGCCCTCGTCAACACGCCCCGTGCAGTGGCGGAGGCGGCAGGCGTGTGGCTGCTGCAACTCATCACGCGCTGGCGCGGCGCGCTGCACTACAACCGGTTGGCCGACCAGGCAGGACAGGAGCGGTTCGGCGTGCTGCAGGGCATTGGCATTCCGCCGCATCAGGCGCTCGGCCCGGATCGCGCGTTCGGCGAGGTGCTGCGCGTGCAGGCGATGATCCTGACCTTCTCCGACATCTTCCTAGTCCTGGCCGGCGTGGCCGCCGCGTTGATTGTATTGCTCTGCATCATGGCCCGATATACGCCGCCGCCGCGCGTGCTGGCGCAACAGGAGTGATGGCCCGATGACCGGCGCGGCGCACAAAACGGGCGGCGGTGAAGGCGATGACAAGGATGGCGAGGCCAATCAGAAGCAAGACGAGGGGAAGCCGGGCAAGCAAGGGGACGCGAATCAGCAGCCGCGGCCAGCGCGCTGGCCTTGGCTTGTGGCGTCCGCCATCGTGATCGGGTTCGTCGCCGCCGTGCTTTGGATCACGCTCACGCCCGAGCCGGACCCCTGGACGGACGACGCCTATGTGCAGGTGCACTACGCGACCGTGGCACCCCGCGTGAGCGGGCAGGTGGAGGACGTGCTGGTGGACGATAACCAGACGGTGAAGGCCGGGCAATTGCTGGTCCGGCTTGATCCCCGTGATTACCAGACCGCGGTTGCCGAAGCGCAGGCTGCCGTCGCCCGCGACAAGGCGCAGGTCACGGACGCCGCGGCCAACGTCGCGCGGCAGCCGCCGCTCATCGACCAGCAACAGGCGCAGGTGCGGCAGGCGCAGGCCCGCCTGGTCCTGGCGCAGGCCAACCAGCGCCGCTACAGCAACCTCGCCGCGACCGGTGCGGGCACGCAGCAACAGCGGCAGGATGCCGATACGGACCTCAAGACAGCCACCGCCACGCTGTTTGGGGCGCAGTCGCAACTGGTGGCGACGCAGCGGCAACTCGACGTGCTGAAGGCGCAGCAGACCTCGGCCGAGGTCAACGTGAAGGCGGACGAGGCGCGGCTGGAACAGGCCAACCTGAACCTGTCCTACACGGAGATCCGCGCGCCGATGGGCGCGATGGTTGCGCAGCGTAGCGTGCAGGTAGGCGACATCGTGTCGCCAGGGGCCGCAATGATGGCCGCCGTACCGCTCAACCGGATCTACATTACCGCCAATTACCGGGAGACCGCGCTGCGCCACGTGCTGCCGGGCCAAGCCGTTCGGATCCACGTGGATGCCTACGACATCGACCTCGCAGGCGTGGTCGACAGCATACCGCCAGCTTCGGGCACGACGTTCTCCCCCGTTCCGCCGAATAACGCGACCGGCAACTTTACCAAGATCGTGCAGCGCCTGCCGGTGAAAATCGTGGTCGCGCCCGATCAGCCGCTGGCCAGGCTGCTGCGCGTGGGGTTCTCCGTGGAGACGACGATCCGCACCCATTTGGCCGACGTGGCGGCGGCGCAGGTCGGCAGCGACCAGCGGGTGACGTCGCATTGAGGAAATCGGCTGTGTTCTCGGATCAATCCGCGTCGGGATTGCCCGTTCGCAAGGCAAGCGCGGCCTGCTTTGAAAAGAAGAAGCAAAAAGTTTTTGCCTCCTCGCTGTCGCAAGCGTTTCGGCGGATCCCGATTAAACTGAATCGTTGCAGGTGTTGGGCAGCACAAGTGTTTGGGTCCTTTTTTCTTAAAAAGGACTGGCTGCTCGTTATGCTTCGCCCTCAACGCGAATTGCTGGTAGGCTTTCTTGTTGCCGGTTGCACGGTCGGCCCAGACTACCATCCACCCTCGCCATCGTCGCCGCCCGCCTTCGGCCGGGAAGAAGGGGGGGTGCCGAGCATCACCGCTTCAGGTGCGATCGATAAAAGCTGGTGGCGCAGCTTCAACGATCCCGAGTTGACCAGCCTTGTCGGCCGTATCGCGACGCAAAACCTCGATTTGCAGGAAGCGGCCGAGCGCGTCTTGCAGGGCCGGGCGCAGGCGCGGATTGCGGCAAGCGAGGGGCTGCCCGGCATCAATTACAACGCCGCCTACAGGCGTGAGCGGCTGAGCACCAAAGGACCGTTCGGTCCCGATATATTCGAGATACGGCCAGGGGCGCCCATCGAAATCGACGATTGGCGGCAGGGTCCTTCGGCGAGCTGGGACCTCGATTTGTTCGGAAGAGTGCGCCGCGCGGTCGAGTCGCAGAAGGCGAATACCGAGGCCGCCTACGAGGCGCGCAACGCGCTGGCTTTGGCAATGGCGGCGGACCTTGCCACCGACTACCTCCAGCTCCGCGGCGTGCAGGCCCGCACCGATGTCACGGCGAGAGATCTGGCGCTTGCCGAGCAGAACGTCGGCCTGCTCGAGAATCGTTTCAGAAATGGTGTGGCAACTACACTCGAGGTCGCGCAGGCAAAGGCGCAGCGGGCCACCATCGCGCAGACACTTCCGCCCCTGCGGCAGCAGGAAGCAGAGCTGATCAACGCGATCGGCTATCTTCTTGGCGAGCATCCTCGCGCACTCGCCGGCGAACTCTCCGCGCATATGGCCCAGCCTGGCGTGCCGCCGACTGTTCCGGTAGGCCTCCCCGGAGACATGATCCGCCGCCGGCCGGACGTGCGCGAAGCCGAGGCAAGGCTCCATGCCGCGACGGCGCAGACGGGCGTGGCCGTTGCAAGCTTCTATCCCGACATCCGTCTCACCGGCGATTTCAGCCTGGAGGGATTGACCTTCGCGAACGCCTGGGATCTTGAAGCCCGTGCCTTTTCGCTTGGTCCCACGGTGTCATTGCCGTTGTTTGAAGGCGGACGGCTCACCGGTACGCTGAACCTGCGCAAGTCGCAGCAAAGGGAAGCCGGCATCGCGTTCAAGAAGACGGTGCTGCAGGCTTGGCAAGAGGCCGACAATGCTCTGACGGCCTACAACCAGGCGCAGCGGGCGCGTCGAGAGACCGCCGAAGCCGTGACCCAAAACCAGGTGGCGCTCGGTGCCGCGCGCCAACGCTACGGGGAGGGTGCGTCCGATTACCTCAACGTGGTGAGCGCGGAGGCCTCCCTGCTGCAGAGCCAGAACGCGCTGGCTGAAAGCGATGCGCAGATCGGTACCGACCTGGTGCGCATCTATCGCGCGCTTGGCGGCGGTTGGGAAAACATTTTGGTGGGAGCCGCATCTAATCCGAAAAAGGTTTAGATGTTCGGTCCCCACTGTTTGATGGTGCATCGTGTTCCGCGGCATGGAAGGACGCACTATACGCGATACTGCGTTGCAAGAATGCCCAACGATCTTATACCCCTAGCTGCCTTCTGCAAGCATGGACAACGACCCGGATCCTTCACCGTAGTTCCAATCATCCAAATGCCGGATTAAACAGGTGTCGGGTTTGCCGGTGAGATTTGATTGAGAGGCCGAGAATGCGCAAGAGTTTTGAAGACGCTATAGTTGTTGTCACTGGTGCTTCGACCGGCCTGGGCCGTGCCATAGCCCAGGAAACGGCACGATGCGGCGCGCATGCGGTGATCATCAATTACGCCAGCAGAGAGGACGAGGCTCTTGAGACTGCTCGCCTGGTGGAGGCCGAAGGCTCGGCCGGCATCCTGGTCAGGGCTGACGTAGGCGAGGATGCCGGATGCCGTGACATCGCAGCCGCGGCTGCGCCGTTTGGCCGTATAGACGCGCTGTTCAACAATGCCGGCGTGACGAGGTTCGCTCCCCAGCACTCGGACCTTGATGCTGTGGACGCAGACGACTTCATGAGGCTTTACAGGGTGAACGTCGTCGGTGCCTTCCAGATGATCCGGGCGGCACGCCACCTGCTCGAGGCCGGACCGTCGAGCTCCGCAGTGGTCAACACTTCATCCCTCGCCGGCGCAACCGGAAATGGGTCCTCGGTGCCTTACGTCGCCTCAAAGGGTGCGTTGACCACGATGACCTTGTCTCTGGCGCGGGCGCTGGCGCCAAAGATCAGGGTTAACGCCATTTGCCCGGGCTTCGTCGACACGGCGTGGTTCGAGAAGTCTATGGAACCTGCAGCCCTGGAGGAGCTCCGTCAAAGCGTGGCCGCCAGTGTACCACTTCGCGTCGCCTCGAAGGCGGAAGACGTGGCTGGCGCCGCTGTCTTCCTTGCTTCACCGGCGGCGCGCCATATCACCGGCGAGATGCTTCTGGTCGATGCCGGCATGCACCTTGGTTATTCTCCGCTTTCAATGCGGTAACGACGCCAATGCCTGACACGACATGACGACTCCGTTAGCCGCGACAGGAACCTGGCCGGCGCAAGCAGAAACTGCACCGTGATGGTGGACGAGCCTAGAGCAATGTCACGCAGACTGGAATAGTCGGAGTGACGGGATCGCTCGTCAAAACAAGGCCTGGACCGGTTTGAGGTCCGCCTACTCGCGGACACTCTGCTTAAAACCGGTCTCGTCACACGATGGTCGTCTTGGAACCGCCTTGAAGATATATGCCTATGGCGCTCAGAGACTCCGCTTCTGCGAAGCCGATGCCTAGACCTCTGAGAAGCAAGGACCCGACTTGCTGTGTGAGCATCAGAGTTTTTTCGTCGTCGGTCTCTTCGACGGCAGACATCATCGCCACCTCGCAGGCGCCGATCACGAACAATGCCCCCGCCGCGATCGACGGTACGACAAATCGCCCGGACCGCAGCCCTGCAGCAATGTCTTTCAGGACACCTTTGTTGAGAGGATTGCTCGTTTTTGCAACGTCAACATTGATTCTTAACAAGACACTGGCGCGCTGGTGCGATGACAAGACGAAATCCACATACACGGACAACGCGCGGACAACTCGCAGCGCTGGATCGGCAACGTCCTTGTTGGCCTGTTCAACCGCCGCTTCTATCTCCCGCCTTATGTCATGCAGTATGGTGGTTGCGAAGGCATCCTTGTCCTCGAAGTGATTGTAGAAACTCCCCTTAGCCACGCCAGCCGCCTGCACGATCTCGTCAATCGCCACGGCATCGATCGAGCGGTCCGCCAGAAGCCTTTGTCCGGCAGCCAGCAGCGCCTTTCTCGTCCCGTTAACCTGTGCGCCGAGTGCTCGCGTGGGGGCGACATTGGATTTCATCACGCTACCTTGCTCTTACCTCCAGAGACGCTAGTGCATTTCATCCTACGGCGCGAGGCGGCAGTGCAGTCGAACTGCGGCCGTTTGTGCATCTAGCGTGGTTGGCCGAGCAGACTTGGTCTCTGCGAGCCTAAGATATCTACCCGACGCAAGCTGGGTGCAATTTGTGGCCTGAGGTCCATTCGATCATCGTCTGGGGTCGTCAAGGCGTGGACGACAGGGATGGGAACAGTTTTTTGGCGTTTTCGCGCCAGATGCCAGCGCGCAGCCGATCGTCCAAGAGGGGAGTGGTCTCCAAGGCCTGCATCAATCTCTCGCAGGCTGCGGCGGGGGTGTAGGGGTAATCGCTGCCGTAATGCAGCCGGCTCTCGTCGGCAACCTCCAGCAGAGCCCGGAGCAGTGTCGGCACCGGCACGCCGGCTAGGTCAAAGTGCAAGGCGCGCATCGCCTCCCTCAACGTTGGCGGCGGAGGAGTGCCGGGAGAGGCCAGCATCGGCAAAGCGAGGTCGACGCGACTCATCAGCACTGGCAAGGCCGCGCCTGCGTGCGGGACGATAAACCTGATCTTGGGATGGCGCTGCAGGACTCCCGCCACCACCAGATCGATGACCGCTCGCGTCGTCTCAAAGATGAACTCAAAGGCAGGCCTGGGGAACTTGGCGTCCAACCGAGGACTGCAGGAACACGCGGGAGACGTCGGGTGGATGAGAACGGCAGCGGACCGGTTATCGAGCTCGGCGTAGAGCGGCTCCAGCCTTTCGTCGCCGAGATAGACACCATGATGATTAGTCTCCAGCAACAGCCCATCCGCACCAAGGACATCGAGCGCGTAAGCCGCTTCGGAGAGTGACCCTTCGACATCAGGCAGCGGAACCGAGGCAAGATGGCCGAAGCGGCCCGGATGCTCGCGCTGAAGACGAGCGCCCTCCGCATTTACAAGGCGGCAGAGATGTCGCGCTTGCGCATCATCGCCGAAATGCACGCCCGGCGAGGTGATCGAGATGAAGGCGGTGGCAACGCCCAGCTCGTCCATCGTCCTCAGTGCCATCGGGGCGTCCCAGGGAGGGATGGCAGCGATGCCGTCAGGCTTGGAATGCCCCGCCGCCACCTGCGCCTCTCGGTAGAACTCGGGCACGAAATGCGCATGCACGTCGATGCGGTCGATAGCGCGGCTCGCCATCTCGACCTCAGCTCGGCTGCGACGACAGATTGGCGACGGAAAGGCTAGACATCAGCATCTCCCTGTGACTTTTTAGTCATTGCCCAAACTTTTACACCCGCATACAGGTGGAGACAATGGCGCGATCGGCGTCGGCGAGCAGGAACTGCTCGATATTCATGAAAAGGACGGGAGCAAGACATGCGTTTGTTGCGATTCGACGAAGCGGGCACGCCCCGGCTGGGCGTTCTGCAGAACGACGCCATTGTCCCCCTGACTTCGCTGAGCGGGAGATACCCGACGATGTTGTCGATCATCGCCGACGGCGAACGCGCTCTGGAACGCATCGACGCCGCAATGCAGCAGCCAGGTCCGACGGTTCCGTTGCAGGGTACGCGACTGCTGGCGCCGATCGAACAGCCCGGCAAATATTTGGCGATCGGCATGAACTATCGCAAACACGTCGAGGAGTCCGAACGCGCAGGCGTGAGCGCGCCCAAGCAGCAACTCTGGTTCAACAAGCAGACGACATGCTTGAACGGCCCCTACGACGCGATCGATCCTGGTCCCACCGACCGCCTGGACTACGAAGTTGAACTCGGCTTCGTGATCGGGCGAGTCGCTAAAAACGTGTCCGAGTTGCAGGCAAAGGATCACGTGTTCGGCTACTTCGTAGCCAACGATGTTTCCGCCCGCGACTGGCAGTTTCATTCGCCCACTTTCACGATGGGCAAGTCGTTCGACACGCACGGACCGATCGGCCCGTGGATCGTCACCGCCGACGAGGTTGTTGACCCGCACGCTCTGCAGCTGCGCTGTTTGGTAAACGGCGAGTTGCGGCAGCAGAGCGACACCGGCCAAATGATCTACAACGTCTGGCAACAGATCGCTTACCTCTCTACGGCGTTCACGTTGCAGTCGGGCGACCTCATCGCCGCCGGCACGCCAGAAGGCGTGGGCGCCGGCATGACCCCGCCTCGCTTCCTGCAGCCTGGAGATGTTGTGCGATGCGAAATAGACGGCATTGGTGCAATCGAGAACACGGTGGGTGATACGTCGCGCCAGACAGCGTAGGGCCAAGCCATCGTGAGGACGGAGAAACCACATTCCCGGCAATTGATTAGCCTTTTGCCTTTCCGGCCCGATCAGCACTGACACAGATTGTGTTACGGCCTTGCCTGACGCAGCACAATGACGCACTGCACAATGAAACAGCACTTGATCCGCGACTATATGACTATATAGTCAATGCCGGCGCGGCGGGTGACTGGTACGAGTTACGCCACCGATGCCCAACGACGAACAAACGTCAGGAGGGATCGAAAATGCAAGAAGACAGCTGCTCACTTCAAGACACTTTGCGTGCAAGCCGTGTTCAACCTATGCGGACGGGCCTGACGACAGGCGCTATCCTGTTAGGATTATACTCCGCGGCCGACGCCACAACCTGCGAGACTTTGCTGACCGCAAACCTGCCAAACGTGACGATCAACAGTGCAGAGTCGATCCCGGCAGGTATTTATCAGCCGCCGGGGAGCCCCGTGGCTTTCCCAAGTCTGCCGGCTTTTTGTCGGGTGACGGCTACGGTGACGCCGGCGCCAGACTCTTCTATTAGCATCGAAGTCTGGTTGCCGGACAAAAACTGGAACGGTAGGTATCAGCAGGTCGGCAACCACGGACTAGGGACCGGTATTTGGTGGAGCGAAATGGTTCCGCAGCTTCGGCGCGGTTTCGCTACCGGGGCTACCGATAACGGGCATCCGGGCACGCCGATGACAGCCTTCTCATCGAGTTGGGCAATCGGGCATCCTGCCAAGGTCGAAGATCTGGCATTCCGCGCTGTTCATGAATTAGTGAGGAACGCAAAGCTTCTTATCACCGCGTTCTACGGCAAGCCACAAAACGAAGCCTACTTCAACGGCTGTTCCGATGGTGGCCGGGAAGGGTTGAGAGAGGCCCAGCAATTTCCGAGCGACTTCAACGGCATTCTTATAGGCGGGGTCGCGAGCAATCCCGTGCGCGCGGCCACTCAGCAGCTCGTCGCGTCGCAAAACTTTGTCTATGGCGGTGTTACTGGCGCAGCTGGAGAGAGCGCTCTGACACTTGCCCTGAACGCGTCGACGAAGGCCTGCGATGCAGACGACGGAGTATCGGACAATACGATCAACCTTCCAAAAGCCTGCCATTGGAACCCGTACGGCCTGGTTTGCAAGCCCGGCCAAAGTCCTGCCACCTGTGTGACGTCCGCACAGGCTGGAGCCATACAGGACAGCCTTGATCCGTTGCGGAATCCGGTTACCGGGAAATGGTTGTTCTCAGGTTTTGCGCAGGGTTCACAGTTCGACCAGATCCAGTTCCGATACTATGACGGCTTGGCTCCTTTAGGCTTGGCCATCTACCAGATCGCTTTCGCCGACCTGACTTACGACGGCTCCAAGTTCGATCTGCAACGGGACCTGCCAAGAGCAGAACGCGAGCTGCACGTTTTGAACACGACTGACCCAGACCTGAGGCCGTTTGCTGCCGCGGGTGGGAAACTCATCCAATGGCATGGCTGGAGCGATGCCGCCTTCGCCCCTGGGTGGGAGGTGAGATACTATGATGACGTAGTAGGTCGTGTCGGTAGCTTGAGGGCAACGCAAGACTTCTACCGTCTGTTCATGCTGCCGGGCGTCGGGCATTGCGGCCATCCCAGCGACGGTGCAGATGGCGTCGGTCCGGGTGACGACGTGGCGCCTGATGATATCGGCGCGGAAAACCAGCTTCCTATCTCCTATGACCGTAAACACGACGTGGTCAGCGCGTTGCTGGACTGGACCGAGCACAGCATCGCTCCACACGATGTCATTGCGAGCAAGTTCAACAACAACATCCTGGCTGATGGAGTTCAACTGCAACGTCCCATTTGCGCCTATCCCGCCAAAGCCGTTTGGAACGGAACTGGCAGTACGAACCTCGCAAGTAGTTTCACGTGCAAGTAGCGCGTCTGACCTGACGCCGCTGCCAACCAACATGCACAGCATCTCGAAGCGTGGTGGTTGGCGGTAGGCGGCAATCCGAACGAAAGACCCCGACGCTGATCTGTCGGCTTACAGACGTATAAGGGAGAGATCAATTGGACCACAATCAGCCTGGCTGGTCGGCACAGTGCGCCGCGTGGACGCGGTCCGTATTTAGCCTGTCCTTGGGCGTGTTCGCGGCATTCGCCTACGAACCGTCCGCTCAAGCTCAAGCACCCGTAATCCGCACCCAGCAGGGTTACGTTCAAGGTTCTTCGCCCGACCAGAACGGGGTCATGTCGTTCAAGGGCGTTGCCTACGCCGCCCCACCCGTTGGCGCACTGCGTTGGAGGCCGCCGCAGCCGGCGCCTTCCATCGTCGGCGTGCAATCGGCCACGCAGTTCGGCAATGTCTGCATTTCAGCAACCCCCGTAAGTCCTGACACGTCCGACGAAACCTATCAGCAAAGCGAAGACTGCTTGACGCTGAACGTTTGGACGCCAGAGATCAGCTCGAGCGCTGCCAAGCCGGTGATGGTGTGGATACATGGCGGCGGCTTTGAGTTCGGCTCGTCTGCAGATCCGACCTATGACGGGTCTTTGCTTGCGACGCATGACGTCGTCGTCGTGTCGATGAACTACCGCCTCGGCGTGTTCGGTTTTCTGGCCAGCCCGCAACTCGATGCTGAATCAGGCAGTTCCGGTGCATGGGGGTTCGAAGACCAGATCGCGGCGCTCCAGTGGGTTCACCGCAACATCAGGCAGTTTGGTGGCGATCCAAGTCGCATCACCATCTTCGGCGAGTCGGCCGGCTCGCACTCTGTGGGCATCCTGCTCGCGTCACCAAAGGCGCGTGGCCTGTTCAAGGGCGCCATCCTCGAAAGTGGCGCGTTTTGGGATACCGATCACGGTTCGATCGACAGCCATGCCGAAGCGCTTGCCAAAGGTACGACGTTGGCTGCCATGTTCCCTGGCCAGGATTTGCGGACCGTTCCGGCCGCTGCCATCAACGCTGCCACGCCCTATAATGACTTGTCGGACCCGGCAATCACGAATTTCGCTCCGAGCATCGACGGCCAGGTGTTGACGGCCGCGCCGGGCAGTTTGTTCGTTCGCGGCAAGGAGGCCGATGTTCCTGTACTGGGTGGCTGGAACGCGTCTGAGTTCTCCGCCTTTCCTGCGCAGGCGCTTCTCGCCGCGCCGGCACAGGTTTTCTACGAAGGCGCCGCGCGGTATTTCGGTCAGAATGCCATCCCGACACTTATGACTCTGTACCCCGAGCAGGATGCAACAAATGCCGAGGCGTCATCTCTGCTGCTGGATGGAGATTTGATGATTGCCCAGCAGACGTGGTCTGGCTTGTCCCTACATGCCCGAAAACACCCAGTTTACGCCTATCACTTCACCTACACTTCCCCGCTATCCCCGATTGCCGGTCATACCGACGAGGTGCCTTTCGTGTTCGGCACGATGACCTCCAGCACCGTCCCAGGCATCTCGGTCAGTCCAGACGACCTGCGAATTTCACAAACGATGATGTCTTACTGGACGAACTTTGCCCATAACGGCAATCCGAACGGTCCGGGTTTGCCAAACTGGCCGTTATACCAAGGCTCTGAACCGGCGGTGATGTTGCTGGACGCCGATCCTGCTGCCACCCTCAATCCCGACCTGCAACGCTTCCAGTTTATCGAGTCGTATCGAAAGGCCGGAACACTGCCCCATGCTTGGCGCACAATCGGCAACGGCTACTAGGACGAATATCGATTTCCTCTCGAAGGAGACCGATGAGTCTTGTTTCTACGCCAACAGGAGGCAGATAGCCATTAAGCGGCCGCAAGCGCGCTTTGGTATGCGGCCAACACCGTGGACGCTTCACCGACGCCAAACACCACTCGATCCGGCCGCACAAGCGCGGCCTCCGCGCCGTACGCATTCAACCAGCCGCTCAGGACCTCATGAAACAAAGCGAGGCGGCTGTCCCCCAAACCACATACTGCGATGCCGGACGGTGCAGATGTGCGGAGATCCCGCCCGGCCTGGATTATCAGCCACGTGCCGTCGCCGAGAACATCATCAAGCCGTATTTCACGCCCGTCTTCCTGGGCGGTCGGTTGCGGGAACATCTCGCCGGCTCCGCGCACACCCTCCATCACGAGACCTTGCGTGAACGGGGAAAATACGACGGCCGGAGGTGGGACTCCAGCCGCACGCGCCGCCAACATGTCGGCATCTCGGGCGGCGGCCATGATCGGGTCGGTTGTGCACACGACCCGGCCGAGGTTGATCGCCAGATCGATCACCTCGCGGACATGGGGCGCACGCTCCTCCTGGTAGGTGTCCAGCAACGCCTCGCCTGCCTCACCGCGAACGACCGCGGCCAGCTTCCAGGCCAGGTTAAACGCGTCCCTAATTCCGGAGCACATGCCTTGACCTGCCATTGGCGGCATCTGATGGGCGGCATCGCCGGCAATCAGCACGCGACCGGCCCGCCACTCCTTGGCAACCAGACCATGGAACCTGTACACGGCTTTACGCTCGAGCACGAGGTCCGGGCCGTAGTTCCAAGACGCCACGAGATTTTCCGCAAAGCCGTCGGCGAGTGCCGTCTCCGCTGTCTCCCCCGGCAGGAGCATGAACTCCCAGCGATGACGGCCAGGCCCCGTCAGCACGCATGTGGTTGGCCGAGCAGGGTCGCAAATCTGTAGGTTGATGTCCGAGAGCGTGGAGCGCGCACCGATCGTCACGTCGACAACCAGCCAAGGCTCGTCGAAGTCAAGATTATCCAGCCTTAATCCCGCAAACTCGCGGACCGGCGACGATCCGCCATCGCAGCCAATGAGGTAGCGAGCTCGCAGCTGCTCCGACCCATTCGGCCCGGACAGACTGGCAGTAACCCCAGAACCATCCTGCTTGAAGCCCTCAAAGGCGCGCTGCAGCCGGACCTCTATCTTGGCCTCACGTTGCACAAGGTCGCGCAACACCCGTTCCAGCCCAGGCTGATGGAACATGTAGCCACTTGCCCACCCATGTGATGTGGTGTGCTGCGCTACGATGCGGAAAAGCACCTCACCTTTGGCGTTGCGGAACTCGTAGTCGGGGGCTTCCAGGATGTGAGGCTTCAGCGTATCTGCCAGCCCAAGGTCCTGGAAGATGCGCATAATCTCCGAATCAAAGTGAACCGCCCTTGGCAGCGGATGGATATCGGCCGCTCGGTCCACGCCGATGACTGACAGGCCTTGCCGCGCGAGGAGCGCGGCCAGGACTACACCCGCAGGTCCGAGGCCTACGACCAGCACATCTGCGTCGTATCCATCCTCGGTGGTTTTCGCCTCAGCCTGTGCAAACGTCAGACCCTGAGCGTTGCGTCCCTCGAACTCTGCGACGTTCATCTTGCGCTCCCACGACGATCGAGGTGACTGTTCAGTCAAATATGCCGGTATGTCGAAAACATTCAAGCTGGGAAGTTGTAGAGCCATATGCGCCGAACATCGCCGCAGGCAGGATCGCCTCGGAGTACTCACGTCCCAGCCGCTGCAATGGGGCGGCAGCATCCGTTGCTGGAACAGCATTGGCGGCAGGATTGCGGGCCTGCGCAAGCCTGATTATAGCCATACGACTGCCTTGCTCAAAACATAAACAAAGATGACCGCCCGGTCACGTCGGAGAGGGAAATGGCGAGAAAGGTCATCATCAGCTGCGCGGTGACAGGCTCTATCCACACGCCAAGCATGTCGCCTTACCTGCCTGTCACGCCTGACCAGATCGTTGCCGACGCACTCGCCGCGGCCGATGCTGGCGCGGCGGTGATACACCTGCATGCACGTGACCCGCAGACTGGCCGGCCGTCGCCAGACCCAAAGTTCTTTGCCGACTTCATGCCGAGGATAAAGCAGTCTACCGATGCTATCCTGAATGTCACGACCGGAGGCGGTATGGGCATGTCGATGGACGACCGCTTGGCCGCGGCGTTATGGGCCAAGCCTGAACTCGCCTCAATGAACATGGGGTCGCTAAACTTCAACATCGCGGGCGCCGGAGGCCGAATTGCGGATTGGAAGTTTGCTTGGGAGAAACCCTACCTCGACTCTTCGGCCGACATGATCATGTCAAACACCTTCGGACAGATCGAGAGGGGCATACGCGACCTCGGCGAGCACGGCACGCGCTTCGAGTTCGAGTGCTACGACATAGGGCACCTCTACAACCTGGCACATTTTGTGGACCGCGGGCTCGTCAAACCGCCTGTTTTCGTCCAAGGCGTATTCGGCGTCCTGGGAGGCATCGCAGCTGAGCCCAGACATGTGGTCCACTTCAGCGAAACTGCTGATCGCCTGTTCGGGAAAGACCACCTGTTCTCCGCCCTAGCGGCAGGCCGGCATCAGATACCAATGATAACCCTCTCGGCAATCCTCGGCGGCAACGTTCGGGTCGGCCTTGAGGACAGCTTGTCTGTCGATCGAGGGACCCTCGCCAAATCCAGCGCCGAGCAGGTCGACCGCATACGCGTCATCCTCGAGAGCCTCGGGCTAGAGATTGCAACACCCCAAGAAGCCAGGACTGCAATCGACACAAAAGGCGGTCAAAACGTCGCCTTCTAACCTGTGAGTTCCGAGGCCTCGTCGACCTGGGCTCGGTCCAGTCGCACGTCCGAGCGAGTCACGCACGGTGTTTCCTACCCCAGTACGTCCTCGTCTTTGAGAGCAAGTCTTCATCTTTGCTGCACAGCACAATAACGTTTTGGCCGTAAAGACCGACTTTAGCGAGTAACCTCCGGCCGATTGGCTATTGACTTTCTGGTCAGTCACCGGAAATGTCTGCCGCTAGACGGGCCGCTACAGACGCAACCGTGTCGGCCTTTGCTGTAAGGAGTTACTCGAGTAAGGACGAGCAATCCGCTCGAAGCTGACGAAAATAATAAAAGGTAACGGGGAAGGAAATGGATGTGCGGTCGAGTTTAGGGCGGCGGCGTACGTGTGCAGAATTACGGGTCCGAGTGGCATGCTTGGTCACCCTACCGGCGGTCCTAGTCGGAGCAACATCTTCAGCGCGAGCCTTCGACTTTGACGCCGGCGGCAACTGGCAGGTGCGGCTTGATACGACCGCCTCTTACAGCACCATTTTCCGGACCGCTCCGGTCTATCCGGGAGCCGAGACGACGAATACAAACACCGACGATGGCGACAGAGACCTGCACTCTGGCTTGGTGTCTAATCGCTTCGACGTGCTTTCAGAGTTCGATGCGATCTACCGTAGCGGTGGGCAGGACTTGTTTGGCGTCCGCGCAAGTGCTGCGGGCTGGTACGATACAGTCTATAACAATCCGAACGGAAATGCGTCGGCCGGAACAGTCAATCATTTCAGCGACGGGCCGAACCAATTCAGCCAAGAAACGCGCGACATCGAAGGCCGCTATCTCGATCTTCTTGACGCATTCGTGTTTGCCAACCCCACAATCGGTGGAGACTCGACGTCGATCCGCATAGGGCGCCACACAGTGCTGTATGGAGAGACGTTATTCTTCGGCGCCAACGGTATAGCCTACGCGCAATCGCCGATCGACGTCATCAAGGCTCTGTCTCTGCCAGACGCGCAATTCAAGGAAATCATTCTTCCCGTCGGCCAGACGTCCGGTACGGTGCAGTTGTCCGACAACCTGACCCTTGGTGCGTACTGGCAGTTCGAATACCGGCCGAACCGTCTTCCTGGTTCGGGCAGCTATTTCTCTACGGTGGATATACTCGGGGACGGTAACGAGTCGTTGATTGTTCGGCCGGGAACTGCGGTTGCCCCCACCTTGGTGCTTCAGCGGGCCGATGCGATTGCCCCCGGTAGCGGCGTTGATGAAGGTGGCATGGAGGTGAAGTGGACACCGAAAGGCACAGCGGTCGAACTCGGCTTTTACGCGGCCATCTACGATGACAAGAACCCACAGGGCTACCTCTACATAGGTGGGTTAGCGCCGGGGGTGGGCCGTCCATACCCGCTATCCAATGGACAGGTCGCCATAGGACAGTTCCGAGAGGTGTATCCGCGGCACATTCAGACTTACGGCGTCAGCTTCAGCACCAACATCGGCGACTTCAACGTGGCGGGCGAAGTTTCGGCCCGGGTGCATACGCCGCTGGTAAGCGACTTGCAGACAGTCCTCGGCCAGGCCGATAATGATGGTCATCCGCTGTACGCTGTCGGCAACAGCTTTCACTTCAACTTTTCGACTCTCTATGTTGCACCAGAAAGTCGGTTGTGGAACTCGGCATCTTTGCTTGCCGAATTGGCGGGCAATAACGTCATGCAGGTCACTCAGAACCTGCGCGCAGTTGATCCGAACACGTCGGCGACAGCCGTGGCCATGCGGGCCGTGTTCTCGCCGACATATTATCAGGTGCTGCCATCGCTCGACATGTCGGTGCCCGTTGGCATCGGCTTCAACCCGGCTGGCAACTCGCGCGCGGTTGCGGCCTTCAACGGCGGTGCAAGACTGGGCGGCGATACCAGCATAGGGGCACAGTTCGTGTATCGGCAGAATTGGCGTGCAGGTGTCAATTACACCCGGTATTTCGGCTCCCCCGGCTCGGCGATCACGCCGGAAAACACCAACACGTTCAAACAGGCGTTGGCAGACCGGGACTTCATCTCTATCACGCTTTCCCGCTCCTTTTAGGATTAAGGAAACGACCATGAAAAAACAGGCAACTCTCATCGCTTGCGGGGTCGCTCTGGGCCTGTGTCTTCCCGCGGTCGCGTCCGCTGCGGTTTCGGCACAGGAAGCGGCACAGTTGAAGTCGACTCTGACGCCGCTGGGGGCCGAAAAGGCAGGCTCCGCCGACAACCTTGTTCCGACTTGGACAGGCGGTTACGCGCAAACTTCGCCCGGCTATAAATCAGGTGAAGTTAGACCAGACCCGTTCGCTTCCGAAAAGCCGATCTTTTCCGTGACCGGCGGGAACATGGCCAAATACAGCGCAATGCTGACCGACGGACAGAAAGGGTTGCTGGAGCGCTATCCCGATTACCGTCTCGATGTTTACCCCTCGCACCGTACTGCTTCGGCCCCTCAAGCTGTTTACGATGCAACGTTCAGGAACGCCACGACCGCAACCGAGACCGACAACGGCAACACATTACAGAACGCGTTCGACGGGATCCCTTTCCCGGTCGTCAAGACCGGCATCGAAGCCATGTGGAACCATTCCGTCCGGTGGCGCGGTGAGTCGGTTTATTTTCCGTTCAAGGCATGGGTGGTTGATTCTGACGGCCGCGTCACCCTGGCGTCGGACGCTCTGAACCGCTGGGCCTGGCCGTTCTACTACACGGGAGAGGAGCAGACCTACGGCGATTTGGTGCAAGAGCTTTACCAGGTGACCGATGCTCCCGCGTTCAAATCTGGTGAAACGATACTGGTCAGGGACCCTCTGAACCTGAGCGACCGGCAAGCCTGGCAGTATCTGGTCGGTCAACGGCGCGTGCGCCGTGCGCCCAACCTGGCTTATGATACGCCCAGTCCGGTCAACTCCGGCGTGGACTTTTTCGACGAGCCGTTCGGCTTCACCGGGGCGCTGGACCGATACACTTGGACTATCATCGGCAAGCGCGAGATGATTGTCCCTTATAATGACAACGGTATGTTTCTTCTTCCAACGTCATCTATGACGAAAGTCGGCCATCTCTCGCCTGATGGCGTACGCTGGGAGGTGCATCGTGTGTGGGTGGTTGAAGCGAAGCTGGCGCCAGGTCAACGACACGTGATGCCGCACCGGGTGTTTTATCTGGATGAGGACACGTGGTCGGTGGTGCTCGCTGACGGGTGGGATGCAGAAGGCCAACTCTGGCACACCGAAGAATGCTTTCCGTCCGTCTACGCAGATTTTCCAGGCACCATCCCGGTCAACTTCGCAACGTTCGACCTGCTAAAGAACAGTTACACCTACACCACGGATGGGGAGAACCACCCTCAATATCAGAAGGTGCCGCATTGGCCGTCGCAAATGTTCACACCCAACTACGTTGCGTCGAAAGGCGTGCGTTGACCCGAGGCGCGGCATTCGGGCTTGTTACAGCGCTCCTCGTTGCGTCGGGGGTTTGCGGCACTGCGGCCCCACTTCCCCCTTTCGACCCGCTCGCCACTCCGGCAAGCCTGAATGCGCATGCGTCGCGCGCGGTGTTGCTCGACGTTACCGCGGCGCCGGGTGGGCTGCTGGTGGCAGTCGGCGAGCGCGGTGTGATTCTTACCTCCAAAGATAACGGTGTTACCTGGAAGCAACAGAACTGTCCCGTGAGCGTCACGTTGACCACGGTGCGGTTCGCGTCAGCCCTGCAGGGTTGGACCGCAGGACACAGCGGCATCATCTTGCATACCGAAGATGGTGGCGACAGCTGGACCCGGCAGATGGACGGCGTAAAAGCGGCTTTGCAGGTCTTGCAGGACGCAAAATCGGCGCAACAAGATAAGACGGCCCAGGTTGCTGCGGCACAACTCCTGATCAGCGACGGACCGGACAAGCCGTTTCTCGGCCTTGCCTTCAAGGATGCGCAGCACGGCCTGGCGATCGGCGCCTACGGCTTGCTTTTCGCGACCGATGACGGTGGCGCACGTTGGCGTTCGCTGATGCCGAACCTGCCAAATCCAGATGGTAAAAACCTCTACGGCATTGCCTGGACCGACGACCGCGTGGTGATCGATGGCGAGATGGGCGGCTTGTTTGAATCCGTCGATAACGGCGTGCATTTCAAGGCGGTTGACAGCCCCTATCAGGGCAGCTTCTTCGGCCTGCTCGCGGCCGGAGCGGACAAGATATTCGCCTATGGCCTGAAAGGCCACCTTTTCGACTCAACCGACGATGGCAAGAACTGGTCGTCCATTAATGCCGCAACGGGGGCCTCGTTGTCAGGCGCTGCCAGGCTTAGGGATGGCAGCGTGGTCGTCGTCAGCGTTGCCGGCGACCTCGTGTGCGAACAGAAGGGCGCGCGTGATTTCGCGCGCGTGACGCTCACAACCGCCTACCCGTTCACCGCCGTGACGCAGGCCGGGAACGGCGCGCTCGTGCTTGCCGGCGTCCGGGGTGTCACACGGATCGATAATTTCTCCTGCACCGTCGGCGGCGCGTCGTGAGCGTGCACGCTATCGACGTGAACACAACACAGTCGTCGATCGAGAACTTCGACTCGCGCTCTGGCTCCTTGCTCGAACGACTGCTGTTCAACAATCGCGTTCTTGTGCTGATGCTTTGTGCGGCAGCAACCATCCTGCTGGGCTGGCAGTCAACGCGGCTTCAGCTGCGGGCCAACTTCGAACGGATGATCCCGACGCAGCATAGCTACGTCGTGAATTTTCTGGCGCATGAGGGCGACCTGCGCGGCTTGGGCAACGTGCTGCGTATTGCAGTCGCAACCGACCACGGGACCATTTTTGATGCCGGCTACATGGAGACGCTGAAGCAAATCAACGATGCAGTGTTCCTGATCCCCGGTGTCGACCGCTCGTTCATGAAATCGCTTTGGACGCCCACGACGCGTTGGCTTGCCGTCACCGAGGACGGCCTGGACGGCGGACCGGTGATACCCAAGGGCTATGACGGTTCTGGTGTCTCGATGGACCAGTTACGGCTCAACGTGGAGAGGTCGGGCGAGATCGGCTCGCTTGTATCGGGCAACCTGAAATCTTCCATAGTGCTGGTTCCGCTCGAAGCACGCTATCCAGACGGCTCTCCGATCGACTATCGCAAGTTGTCCCGCTCCATCGAAGGAATACGCGCCCGCTTCGAAACGCCGACGCTGCATCTGCACATAACGGGTTTCGCCAAGGTGGTGGGCGACCTGATCGATGGCATGAGGCAGATAATCGGTTTTTTCGCACTTTCTGTCGCCATCGCGGCCCTCGTGCTCTATTGGTTCACCCGATGCGTGCGCAGCACGGCGCTGGTCGTCACCTGCTCTGCGGTGGCCGTGGTGTGGCTGCTCGGCATCCTTCCCATCATCGGCTACGACCTCGACCCTTACTCCGTGCTGGTGCCGTTCCTGGTGTTCGCAATAGGCATGAGTCACGGCGCGCAGAAGATGAACGGCATCATGCAGGATATTGGGCGCGGCACGCCCAAGCTGATAGCTGCCCGTTTCACCTTCCGCCGGCTGTTCATGGCAGGGCTGACCGCCCTGCTGGCGGACGCGGTCGGTTTTGCGGCCTTGATGGTCATCAACATCGAGGTGATACGAGACTTGGCCATCACCGCGTCGATCGGTGTCTTTCTGCTGATCTTCACCAATCTTGCCTTGTTGCCGGTGCTGCTGTCCTTCGCTGGCGTGAACGCAGCGGCCGCCCGCCGGAGCCTGGCCCAGGAGGGCGAGGCCGGCGGCCGCAAGCCGGCGCTGTGGCATTTCCTGGACCTGTTCACGCTTCCCAAGTGGGCGCGCGTCGCCGTGATCGGCGCCGTTGCGCTCGGCGCCGTCGGCTTCGTGGTGAGCTTGCGGTTGCAGGTGGGGGATCTCGACCCCGGCGCGCCGGAGCTTCGGCCCGGCGCACGTTACAACCGAGACAACGCGTTCATCCGGCAGAATTATGCGACGAGCAGCGACGTACTGGTCGTGATGGTGACGACACCGCCGAACGAGTGCGCGAGCTACTCGACCCTGCTGAAGGTGGACCGGCTGGAATATCTGCTGCAGCAGCAGCCGGGCGTGGAGTCAACCTCGTCCTTCGCAGGCCTGACCAAGCGGTTGTCCGTTGGGTTGACCGAGGGAAATCCGAAATGGTACGAACTCTCTCGCAACCAAAGCAGCCTTAATTCCGTGACGACGCGGGCGCCACGCGAGATGTACAACGACGATTGCAATTTCCTAGCAATCTACGCCTACCTGGCGGATCATCGCGCTGCCACCATCACCGAGGCAACCAATCTGGTAGAGAAGTTTGCCGTGGATAACAATTCGGGGCAGGTCAAGTTCCTGCTAGCAGCAGGCAACGCCGGCATCGAGGCTGCGACGAACATCGTTGTCAAGAAGTCGAACCTTGAGATGCTGAGCCTGGTCTACGCAGCTGTCACGCTGCTCTGTTTTCTAGCCTTCCGTTCTATCCGCGCGGTAATCTGCGCAATACTTCCGCTGATGCTGACCTCCGTGCTATGCGAGGCGCTGATGGTGATGCTCGGCATCGGCGTGAAAGTGGCGACGCTGCCGGTGATTGCACTCGGCGTGGGCATTGGTGTCGACTACGCGCTCTACATCCTGACGGTCACCCTCGCTCGCATGAAAAAAGGCGAGTCCTTGTCGGACGCCTATTACAGCGCGCTTCTCTTCACGGGACGAGTCGTCGTTCTAACCGGGATAACCTTGGCACTTGGCGTGGCGACTTGGGCGTTTTCCTCGATCAAGTTTCAGGCCGACATGGGCATCCTGTTAGCCTTCATGTTCATCTGGAACATGCTTGGCGCTCTGGTTCTGTTGCCGGCTCTGCTGCAGCTGCTGTCTCCAAGCCGCAAGAGGTCGGCACAGTGGCAGTTACGACAGGAATCGTCTGCCGGCCACGCGTTACAGCCTGAACATCGCAGTTGAAGTCTTAGATGGAAGTAGCCGATGAAATCTTTTGTAGCCTGCCTGGTGTTCTGCATGCTGATGGCGAGCGTGACGCAAGCGCAGCCCCCGCAGCCGCAGCCGCAGCCGACTACAGGCAAGTCGCGCTCCTCTTCAGTGACCATCCAGAAGGGAGATGCGGTGCGGACCGGTGAAGCCAAGCCAGGCAAGGCTGCGCAAAGAGCAGGAGAAGGAACGTTCGGTGAGAGCCGAACCGCAGGTTCGCTGGCCCCTCGCCCGACCCAGCCGACCCCAACCGGTCAACCGCCCCAATAATCTCCGGTATCAGCCTAACCAATGCACGGGATCCTAGCATGTCTGCAACCCAGATTCCTGTAACTTCGGCCGGCCGTGCGGTGCCTACCTTCGACGGCGATTTCTGGTCCGACGAGGTGCTGGCCGATCCATACCCAACATACAAGCGGCTTCGGGAGATAGGCCCCGCAGTCTGGTTCAGCCAGCACGGCGCCTGGGCACTGACCACTCATGCAGCCGTGCGGGAAGGGTTGAGGCTAGGGGAGGTGTTTTCGTCGGCAGAAGGCGTCACCATGAACGACGCGATGAACGGAATGTCGAGGGGCGTGATGCTTGCTTCGGACGATCCGTATCACCGTGAACTTCGTTCGGTGTTCTCCCGTCCCCTGATGCCTGGCGCGCTGGCCCCGCTCAGGGCGCGCCTGTCAGACTTGTCGGAATCGTTGGTCGAGAGACTGGTCGCCAGGCGCTCGTTCGACGCAGTCACCGAACTTGCTCATCACCTTCCGCTGTCCGTGGTGACGGAGTTGGTCGGTTTGGGGGAAGAAGGCAAGTCGAACATGCTGGCTTGGGCGGTCGGTATCTTCAACGCGTTCGGCCCGGATACCCACCCGAGGACCTTGTCAGGCATCGAAATCACACAGCAAGCCTTCGCCTACCTGGCCACCATGGACAAGCACACGTTGACGCCGGATGGCTGGGGAATGAAACTGTTCGAAGCGTCCACACGCGGCGAACTCAGCGAACAGTCCGCTAAGGGAATGCTGATGGATTATCTCGGGCCAGCGCTCGACACCACCATCAACGCCACCAGCAGCGCCGTCTGGCTGTTTGCTCAAAATCCCGAGCAATGGGACAGGTTGCGGGCCGACCCCACACTCATCTCGGATGCCATCGACGAGGTGCTGCGCCTGGAATCACCGATCCGCGCCTTCTCACGCTACGTCACACGCGACCATAGGATCGGTGACGTCGTCCTCGGGGCAGGGTCTCGCGCCCTTGTGCTCTACGCTTGCGCCAACAGGGACGAGCAGAAATATGTCAACGCTGAACGTTTCGACATCGGGCGCAAGCCTCGCGATCACCTGGCGTTCGGCCATGGAACGCATACATGCGCCGGCATGCATCTGGCCAAGCTGGAAATGACGGTGCTGCTCGAAGCCTTGATTAAACGGGTCAGGCGATTTCATATCCGCGAGGAGAAACGCGAGCTGCATAACACCCTGCGCGGCTTGGCCCGGCTGGTCGTGGACATCGAACCGATTGATGCAGCCGGTTGTGGTGTTAGCGGGCACGCGATCGCTGCGTAAGGGCAAAGATCGATGGATGAATACACGCTAGTCGATCCTGTGCGGATAGGCGGACCTCAGACGTGCGACTGGCTTGACGTGCGCGTGAAACGCAAGTCGCACGAAGCGTATGGCATCTGCTCGGTCGAGCTCGTGACAAAAGATGGCGGTCCGCTCCCGAGCTTTGAGGCGGGCGCGCACATCGACCTTGATTTAGGCGGGGGCATCGTCCGGCAATACTCGCTCTGCAACAATCCTGCTGAAACGCACCGCTACGTCATCGCTGTGCTGAGAGAGGCGTCGTCGCGCGGCGGCTCGGTGGCCGTTCACGATGCTCTTTCAATTGACCATGTGTTGCGGGTGAGTCAACCACGCAACCATTTTAGGTTGACCGAGACGGGCGGCCGAAGCCTGCTGTTCGCCGGTGGAATCGGTGTCACACCTCTGCTTGCAATGGCAGAACGATTGCATACCTTGAACACTGACTTCACCCTGCACTACTGCGCGCGTTCTCCCGACCGCATGGCGTTCTTGGATCGATTGCGGTCCAGCCCGTTTGCCAACCGCGTGCGGACCTATTTCGACAGCGACCCGGCCGAGCAGCATCTTGATCCCTCACTTGCGCTCGCGGCGTCCGAGCCGACCGACCACCTCTACGTCTGCGGGCCGGGCGGCTTCATCGACTGGGTTCTAAGCCAGGCGCGCTGTGCGGGGTGGAGCGAGGCGCAGCTTCGCCGTGAGTACTTCACACCGCCAAGCGTAGTCGCCGCGAGCTTGGACGCGTTCGATATACAGTTGGCGAGGTCACGAACAACCCTCCACGTGCCAGCGGACAAGTCCATTGCGGACGTGCTGATCACCCACGGCATAGACGTCCCGATGTCGTGCGAACAAGGCGTATGCGGCACCTGTCTGACACAGGTTCTTCAAGGCCTTCCAGATCACCGCGACTTTGTTATGACCGATGCCGAACACGAGACGAATACGCAGATGACGGTTTGTATCTCACGATCCAAGAGCAGCCTTCTCGTTCTCGACCTCTAACGCCTTGCACGCAGGATGGAAGCGCCTGGTTCATCGATGGGTCGATGACGCTGCGCCACCGGCAAACGGAGACTCACATGATACGCGCATTTCGGCTAGGCTACATAGAAATCGGAACCAATGCGTTCGAGGCTGAGCAGCACTACTACGACCAGACGATCGGGGCGACGCTGTCGCTCACCGACGGCAACGCCAGCTATTTTAGCCTGGGACTGGATCACCATAATGTTGCCCTGGTTCGGGCTGACCGCTCCGAACTGAAGGCGCTCGGGTTGTGGGTGGCCGGCGGCACCGCTTCGGACATCGCTGCGGATCTGAGCGCGCGCGGCCTGAACCCGCGGATGCAGCACGACTCCCGTCCGGGCGTTGCCGAACTGGTGGCGGTGGAGATCCCAGGCGGAATCGAGCTGCATCTATTCCCCGAGATGCAGCGCACCTCTCCAGGCTTCCGCAAGCAGGGTGTCGCTCCCGTCGGTCTGGGACACGTCGCGCTCGCATCTGCGGATGCCCCTCGCGCGATCGACTTCCTTGAAAATGTGTTGGGGTTCCGCACGACGGATTGGATCGATGAGCTTGCGACGTTCATGACCTGCAATCACGATCACCACGTGGTCAACATAATCCGGGCGCCAGTGCCGGCCGCGAAGGTGCATCACATCGCGTTTGGTCTGCGGGACGCGGGACAGCACTACCAAGCAGCCGACATGCTTGGCGCATCAGGCCTTCCTATTGTGTGGGGACCATCACGGCATACCGCCGGGCATAACTACGCCTCGTATCATTTCGATCCCTCAGGCTACCTGATCGAGTTCTACTCAGACATGGACATCTTCATCCCCGAGCTGAACCATTTCGAGCCACGGCCTTGGCACGACACGCTACCCCAGGTGCCCAAGGTTTGGCCGGCGGCGGATTTGAGTACGTGGCGCACGAAATTCGCGTTCGACTTTACCTCGATCCTGGCAATCTGACAGAACCCCGGGCATCGACAGCGCACCGCATGACAGACTGCTTCGATTTCGTTGTCGTGGGCCTGGGGCCATCGGGTCTAATGGCGGTCGCATACCTGGCCCAGAAAGGCTATTCTGTGGCAGCGGTCGAGCGGTATGAGGCGCTGTACGGGCTGCCCCGCGCGGGCCATGTTGACCACGAGATCGTGCGTTACCTCCAGGAACTCGGCGTCGCCGACATGTTCCTGGAAAACGCGCACATGGCGGCCAGCTACAGGTGGTTCAACGGGCAAGGCGATGTGCTTCTCGACCTACCGGCGGAGGCAACATCGCTGTCGGGATTTGCTTCGGACTACATGATGTATCAGCCTGATCTGGAGGACGCGCTACTGCACGCGACCGACCGAGCACCAAGCAGGCCAGTGATGTTCAGAGGTCACGAACTGGTCGCGTTCAGCCAGGACTCATCGTCGGTCTCTGTCGAGGTTCAGCGCCGCGAGGCCGGCACCGATGGCCGAATGGCTCCTACGGGCGAAAGCAGGTGTTTGCGGGGCCACTACCTTCTCGCCGCGGATGGCGCCCGAAGCTCCGTGCGCCAACGCCTCGGCATCACGCAACGGGATTTCGGGTTCAACGAGACTTGGCTCGACGTCGATGTCAGGCTCAAACGAGCGCGCCGGGAGACCGAGCCGCACCAGATCTGTGATCCGCGCCGCCCAATTTACGTCGGGCCGCTGGGCCGCAGGCATCATCGCTGGGAGTGGGCCATCAGGCCGGGCGAGAACTCGGCCGACTTCATGGTGCCGGAGAAGGCCTGGCAATTATTGGCCGAGCAATCGGTCACTCCCGACGATGTCGAAATCGTGCGCCAGCAGGTCTACACGTTCGAGGCGCGTGTCGCCTCGAGATGGCGGCACGACCGCGTTTTTCTCCTCGGCGACGCCGCGCATTCCATGCCGCCCTTCATGGGCCAGGGTGCCTGTTCCGGCATGAGAGATGCTGCGAACCTTGCCTGGAAACTCGACTTGGTCATGCAAGGCCTGGCCTCAGATGCATTGCTCGACACCTATCAGGCCGAGCGCGAGCCGCACACGATCCGTTGGATAGAGTTGTCGATCCACACCGGAGCCGTTTCCTGCACCCTGGATCCCGAACGCGCCGCGCAGCGAGATGCCTTGCTGTTGAGCGGCAATGCGCCGCCGATGCTGGACTTTCCGGTATTGACCGCTGGTCTGCTGTCTGGGTTGGACGGCGGTGAACGGCAACCGCTCGTCGGCACTTTGTTTCCGCAACGTTTGGTATCTCGCGATTCCGAGCAGGGATTTTTTGACGACATCGCCGGTCGCGGTTTTCTTCTGGTGTGCATCGCAGAAATTTTCCGTCCGGCGGGATGTGAGAGTGAAGCATTGCTGAACCGGTTGGGTGGCCGGGTGGCCGTCCTATCGTCTGAACGCGGCAAAGGCGGCCTGCTCGACATGACCGGCTTCTATGATCGCTGGTTCAAGGAGCACGGCGTCGTCGCCGTCCTGATCCGACCCGACTTCGTCATCTATGGCGTCGCACAGTCTTCTGAGGAGGTGGCCGAGCTTCTGGCCGGTCTCGCCAAGGCGCTTGCAGCACCCCCGAAGCGGGTCAGGGAGGCCGTTTATGACTGAGCGCTCGGTCAGAACGCTATCGGCCGCCGTCGGCTTCCCGGAATCGCCGCGATGGCGCGATGATCTGCTATGGTTCTCCGACGTGCATGAGTTCAGGCTCAAATGCATCGATGCAGATGGTAAGACGGTTGCGGACATCGCCGTCCCCGAACGCCCGGCCGGTCTTGGTTTCGCGCCGGACGGGCGTCTGCTGTCTGCTACCGCTTTAGGCCGGCGCCTATACTGGGTGGATGCAAACCACATGGTGCTAGCAGCCGACCTGTCGGCTGAATGCCGCGGCCTGCTGAACGACATGGTGGTGGACGGGACCGGGCGCGCCTATGTCGGCGATACTGGCTTCAATCTCGGCTCCGGCGAAGAACCACGCGCCGGACAGATCTTCGTTTTTGACGAGACACACGGTTTTCGTGTGGTTTGCAGCGACGTTTCGTTTCCGAATGGAATGGCAGTCAGTGCGGATGGAAGAACTCTCTACGTGTCTGAAAGCCTCGCCCATCGCGTCTCTGCGTTTTCGATCCATCCGAACGGAGATCTCGGCCCACGCGTAACACATGCCGATATCGACGGCGTGCCGGATGGTCTGTGTCTTGACGCGGAGGAAGCGTTATGGGTCGCCGATTTTGCTGGTGGCCGTTTTCTGCGTGTGGCTTACGGGGGCGGCATCTCCGATATTATCCAAGCAGGCCTGCCGCATGGGATCGCCTGCACACTCGGCGGTCCAGATCGTAGTCAGCTTTATCTATGCTCCGCCAAGCGTGAGGAGACTGGAGCCTACTCCGGCAAGATCGAAACTATCATTGCTCCAGCAATCGGTTCGGGTTGGCCGTAGAGTCTTTTTGGACGCCACCCGATACTTGCCGTTGACCTACCGATATCTGGCGGCGATGTCGCCAGCTGTGAGCTGCGTGGCAGTATAGATTGGCAAAGCTTGTGCTAATGCCCCGATCTGGATGTCCTGTGTCAAACGGCACTGAATATTGACCCCCATCGGCTTCCAAAAGTGACCCTCTTCCGGTTGCCCTCTTTCGATGTGCGTTGCGCTAGCATCACCTGAAAGGACAAACGCCCCCGTCGCCACGCTCCTGAAAACAGCGACCCACATCGTTCCAGGAGCAGGCTCCTAGCTGCCGCTACCACGGACGTTGTACCCATCAAAGGCTGCCATGATCGGTGAGTGCCTGTCGTCTGCCGGGCCGCTTCAGGACTGAACCCTTCGGGCGCCTTTACCGGTGTTGACCCGGCCGACAGATGACACGCAGTACGCGTCCGCCTACCCGCGGACACCCCGCGTGAACCCGGTCTAGTAACGACAGCTAGCGCACACTTATTTGAGCAAAGCAGCACACGACCCTCTACAGCCTGTGTCGTTATGGTCGCCAGCGCTTTGCCTTTGGATGTCCGTTGGCAAGACCGTCACATCGACCGCGTTGCGAGGCTACCGTGTTGGACTCAGCTGCCACCCAGGAAGCCGCACAGGCGACACCGTCTGACATTGCCGAATTGGTGCCGAGCCGCCCGGTGGTGTCGAGCCCCGCGAACGGCTGGCGTGGCGTGGTGTTGCAACATTACCGCCATCCGCCGGGAGTGATCAACATACCGCCGGTGCGCGACCACATCGTCGTGGTCAATCGAGCCGGCCAGACGCTTGTCGACGAGAGGCATGGCGGTGGACAGCGCGAGCGACGTTGGACGGATTCCGGTCACATGAGCCTCACGCCGGCTGGCCAACCGGTCTCGCGCACCCTCAAGGGCCGGCCCGACGTTCTGCTCATCCATCTTTCCCCCGACCTGGTCCGTGACGTTGCGCGATCGCTCTACGGCGGTGATCCGCAAAACGTCTTTCTTCGCTCACGTCTCGCCGTGCCCGATCCGAACGTCGGACGGCTCGGTGAATTGCTGCTGAACGAAGCAGAGCATCCCGAATGCGGCACGGAGTTCGTGGTGGACATGCTGGCGCGCTCGCTTGTGGTGCACCTCCTGCGGTGTCATTCCAGCGTTGCACCGTCGCTGCCAAGGCAAACTGCGTCGAGCCCAAGCGGCCGCCTGCGTCGAACGATCGACCACATGAACGACCATATCGGCGAGGCTCTACCGCTTGCGGGCCTCGCCCAACTGAGCGGGCTGAGCCAAGCCCAGTTTGCTCGCGCGTTCCGAGAGGCGACCGGTCAGCCTCCACATCAGTACCTGATCGGCCTCAGGATCAAGCGCGCCGGCGAGATGCTGGACGAGACCGAGCTATCGGTGATCCAGGTCGGCATGCACTGCGGCTTCGAGCAACCGAACCACTTTGCGACCATGTTCCGAAAGCTCACCGGCATGAGCCCGCGCGAGTGGCGCGCGCGCCGGTGCGTGACCACGTGATCGGTTCAGCTCCGGGCCGGGCAGGGCACCATGTAATCTCGAGTAGCCGGCAGTGCGGTCTGCGAGGGCGAAAGCTGCAGCTGAAACACCACCTGGCGTTCGCGCCGGAACGCCAGCTCGGCGGCAGCCAGGTAGAACTCGAACATGCGGCAGAACCTCTCGTCGTACATCGTCCGGATTGCTGCGCGATGGGCCGCAAAACGTTGAGACCAGTGTCGGACGGTGCGCGCGTAATGCAGCACCAGCGTCTGCACGTCGGTCAGCAGCAGGCCGGAGCGTTCGATGGGCGGCATGACCTCGCTCAGCGCCGGCGCGTAGCCTCCGGGGAAAATGTATTTCTGCAGCCAGGAGGCGGTCGACCCAGGCCCTGAGCTGCGGCCGATATGGTGGATCAGCGCCACCCCGTCATCGTGCAGGCAACCGCGGACGGCGCGGAAATACGTCCCGTAATTTCCCAACCCCACATGCTCCATCATGCCGACAGAGACGACCCGGTTGAAGCGCCGTTGCACCTGCCGGTAGTCCGCCAGCTCGAAGCTGACACGGTCAGCAAGCCCGGCCGCCTCTGCGCGGGCCCGTGCCACGCGTTGCTGCTCGACCGAGAGGGTGATGCCGGTCACGCGCGCACCGTGGTCGCGTGCGAGCGCGATCGCCATGCCGCCCCAGCCGCAGCCTATGTCCAGCACCGTCATCCCAGGCCGGTGCAGATGCAGCTTGGCGGCGATCAGCCGCTGCTTGGCGCTCTGCGCCTGCTCCAGCGTGTCGTCGTCACGGGTGAAGTAGGCGCAGGAGTAGTTCAGGTCGGCATCCAGGATCAGGCTGTAGAGCCGGCTGTCCAGGTCGTAGTGCTGCGCCACGTGCCGCCGCGCGCGCGCGGCGTCGTTGATCTGCCTCAGGCGGCGCGTGGCATCGAGCACGCTTTGGTGGAGCAGGAGCAGGGGATGGTTGGCGCCGGCCATCACGTTGCACAGCACCAGGTCCAGCGCGTGGTAGATCGTGCACTCCACAGGTTCCAGCGCGCCGGCCATGTACGCCTCGCCAAATGCCAGGCCAGGGTTGGCGGCCAGGCGCCGCACCCAGCGCCAGTCCCGCAGCGCGATCCTCACGCGCGTGCCGCCGTCGCCCGCATAGTGGGTGGCGCTGCCGTCCGGCCAGGTCACGGAGAGGCTGCCCTGTTTGACCAGGGTGCGGAACACAGAGTGCAGCAGCCGCTTGGCGATCATTATGGCTCCAGGCGGCGGCAGGGATGCCGGCCGCATTGCGGCACTTTCAAAGCAGGCCGCGTTGCGGCACTTCCAAGGCAGGCCGCGTTGCGGCGCACCCGATGCCGCCCTAGAAGGCCGCATGCAAGGGCGACAGCTGTCTGCGGGCACGCATCCCGAACCGTTCCACGCGATTGCACTCAGCAAGCTCGCTCACCAGATGAAGGCAGGCGGTCGCTCCATCCTCCACATGGAGTTCGGCCAGCCCTCCACCGGCGCCCCGCGCGCGGCCATCGCTCGCGCGCACCAGGTGCTCGACACCGACGGCATGGGCTACTGGGAGAGCGCGCCCCTGAAAGCCCGGCTGGCGGCGCTCTATCAGGAGCGCTACGGCCTGTCGGTCGAGCCGGACAGGATCATCCTCACCTGCGGCGCCTCGCCCGCCCTCGTGCTCGCCTTGAGCTCGCGGTTCAGGCCTGGCGACAGCATCGCGCTGGCCCGGCCAGGCTACGTCGCCTACCGCAATACGCTGCGCGCGCTCGGCATGGTGCCGGTCGAAATCGCCTGCGGTGCAGACGTCCGATACCAGCTCACCGCGTCCAGCCTGGCCGCGCTGTCGCCGAAGCCGGCAGGCGTGATCCTGGCCAGCCCCGCCAACCCGACCGGCACGATCATCCCGCCCGCCGAACTCGGCGCCATCGCCGCCCTGTGCAGGGAGCGGGATATCGGCGTCATCTCCGACGAGATCTATCACGGCCTGAGCTATGCGGGACCCACCCACTCGATGCTGGAGTTCGAGTCCGACGCGCTGGTGATCAGCAGCTTCTCGAAATACTTCAGCATGGCCGGGTGGCGGCTCGGCTGGCTGCTTGTGCCGCCCGACCGCGTCGCGCGCGCGAACGCCTACGGCAGCAACCTGTTCTTGACCGCGCCGTCGCTCAGCCAGCATGCGGCCCTGGCAGCGATGGATTGCCGCGACGAACTGGACGGCCACCTCGCCGTCTACGCCGCCAACCGTGACCGGCTGCTGGCGGCGCTGCCGACCTTCGGCCTGACCGCGATCGCCCCGCCGGACGGCGCCTTCTACGTCTATGCCTGTATCGGGCATTTGACGGAAGACAGCGTGTCGTTTTGCCTGGGCCTGTTGCGCGACACTGGCGTCGCAACCGCGCCGGGCGTCGATTTCGATCCTGTCGACGGACACCGCTTCATTCGGTTCAGCTTCGCCGTCTGTACCGCCGAGATCGACGACGCAATCGGCCGGCTTCGGCCGTGGTTTGAGCGGCGATCGCCAAAAGGCGGGCGTTAACGATTCTGTCCCGATCGGAGCGGCGCGGCCGTAGACGTCTCCGGGCTCATCGAAGTCGCTAACGAACGGCAGAATTTCGACAACCGGTATCAATCTATGATTGCTTAATATATTCGTCACAAAACTGTGTATATTTTTTTCACGTAATGGTGCGTCTGATAGTGTTATATGGACGTATCTCGAAACGTGAATGTACCAGGAGCGGACGTGTCTAGGATTGAGGACGGTTACGGTCTTGCTATCATCGGTGGCGGTCCTGCTGGGCTAGCGCCTCTGCTTGCCGCCCATCGACAAGGACGCTTGTCCGAGGTGCTGGACCGTGGCGTCGCGATCGTCGAACAGGCTGATGGCCTGGGCGGCGGGGATATCGGCAATTACGTCATCAATTCGGATAGCACCGGCACGACCTTCGTCGATTGCCTGCGCAGCACGACTGAGACCCCACTGACACGGCTGCGCAGCCACAAGCTGACCGTCGCCATGGCTGCGGCGGGCGATGGCCCGGTGCCGCTGTCGCTGGTCGGCCGGTTCATGAATCTGGTTGGCCAGACGCTCGGCAGGATGGTGGCGTCGCATCCTGGATGTTCGGTGCTGACCGGCCATCGGGTGACAGCCATCAAACAGGTTTCGGGTGGCTGGATGACGGTTGCGGAGAGCCGCTCGCAAGGCCAGGTCTCGCTGCGGTCCCGCTGCGTGGTGAGTGCGACCGGCGCCAGCCAGCCAACCGACCGGCTTGCGCGAGAGGTCGTGGGCGGCATCAATTTGGCCCAGAGGCACGGCAGCAAGCTGCTGCAGTCGGGCGATGTGTTCGTGGGCGGCGGCCTGGCAGCGGTGGCGGACCGGCTTGCACGGTGCGGAGATCCAAGGGTCGCCATCATCGGCGGTTCCACCAGCGCGGCAGCCGTGGCCCACGCGTTGCTGCACCGCCTCCCGTCCATAAAATTCGGCCACGGCGCGATCACGCTCATGCACCGCCGGCCGCTGCGCATATACTACCCCTCGGCCGAGGAGGCGCTGGCGGAAGGCTATGTCGAGTTCGGCGCTGACGATATCTGTCCCGTCAGCAGACGCGTATTCCGCTTTGCCGGTTTTCGACTGGATTCGCGCGAGTTGATCATGCAGGCGCGCGGCCTTGGCGGACGCAAGCCGGAACCGCGGCTGGCGCTGCATCATTTGCGTGACGTGGACCAGGAAGCGTCGGCCAAGCTCGACCGTGCCGATCTGGTCGTGGCCGCGCTTGGCTATCGTCCACGTGCCGTGCCGGTGTTCGACCTGCACGGCGACCCGATCGACCTGCTGGCGCGCCAGCGCCCACAGGCGCCGCTGGTGGACGGATGGTGCCGCATCCTGGATGCGGAGGGCGTGCCGATCCCCGGCCTGTTCGGCATCGGTCTCGCCGCGGGCTTCGTGCCACGTGGAGCGTTGGGCGGCGAGCCAAGCTTCTCGGGCCAGGCAAACGGACTGTGGTTGTGGCAGAACGACGTCGGGGACGTGATTGTCGACGCGGTGCTGAACCAGGATTGGGGTGCGACCTACGGTTCAGCCGACTGGGCAATGCCCATGTTGGCCGCCGCCTACCAGCCCGCATCCGTTCTGACCGCCTCTTCAGGAGCGCAGTCGTGATACCGTTGATGCGGCCCAGGCCCGCGCGGCTGAGCGAGGCGGTGGGCGCGCTGCGCGCCATTGAAGGTAGCGGCATCTACAGCAATTTCGGCCCGGTCAACACGCGGTTCGAGCAGGATCTGACCGCTCGCCTGTTCGACGGCGTGGGCGGCTGCATGACGGTCTGCAACGCCACCATCGGCCTGATGCTGGCGATACGGTTCGCGATGGAGGGGCAGTCGGCGCGCCGGAAATATGCGTTGATGCCGTCGTTCACATTTGCCGCCACCGCACAGGCCGCATTGTGGTGCGGGCTGACGCCTCTGCTCTGCGACATCGACCCCGTCACCTGGGCGCCGGACGCTGCGGCCGAAGAGCAGCTGCTGCGGCAGTACAGCGGACAGATCGCCGTGGTGCTCCCCTATGCAACGTTCGGCGCCGACCTCGACCTTGCCCGCTACGAGGCGATACAGACGCGGCGCAACATACCGGTCGTCATCGACGCGGCAGCCTCGCTTGGAACCAGATCGGCGGACGGTGTCGGCTTCGGCACAGGTTTTTCCGGGGTCGTGGTGTTTTCCATGCACGCGACCAAGTCGTTCTCCACCGGCGAGGGCGGCGTCGTCTACAGCGCGGATCCCGCCGTGATGGAGCGCCTGCGCATGATGGCCAATTTCGGCTTCGGCCAGCCGCGCATGGCAACGATGCCCGGCCTGAACGGCAAGCTCAGCGAGGTCGGCGCGCTACTCGCACAGCTTCGCCTTGAGGATTACGGCGACGTCATCGCCGCCCGCAGCAGCTTGATGCAGCGCTATCGCGACAACCTCCCCGACCTCGTCTTTCAGGGTGGCGCCTCAGCGCCCGGCGGCCGGGCCGTGCAGGCGCATCAATTTGCCCCCGCACTTCTGCCGCGTGCCATGGCGCCGATGCGGAGCGAGGTGCAGGCCGCCCTAAAGGCGCAGGGTATTGGCGCTGCGGCCTATTTCAGCCCACATCTGGCAGAACAGTCCTATTTCGCAGGCAACAGCAAGTCTGGCCCTCTGGACGTGACCGCAAACATCTCGTCCAGGATCCTCAGCCTGCCGCTTTACGACGATATGAGTCTGGCAGACGTGAATCAGGTGACGGACTGCCTGTCCGCCGTGCTACGGACCTTGGGCCAGGCACGCCCGAACGAAGCAGACAGGATCGAACCAGGCAGAGTCTTCAGCCCGGCCACCCTGCCCGGCAGACGACAGGCGGCATCGGCCGCCGCGACATCCCCGTGGACAGGGCCGCCGCCAGGGGCCGTTCCGCAAGGGGCCGTCTCGCAAGGAGCGGCCGCCCTGGCCATGCACTCTCACCACGCGTAACGCAGGCCGTCTGAACCGCTGTGACGGCCCGCGAACGCATCGACTTGTCATAGGTGCTGGCCGAGCGGCACGGGGCCTCATTCGCGGTCGTCCTTCGCACATATCAATGGGACGCGTTCATCGAACGGCAGGTCAGACGGTACAGCGACGTGTCCGCCGGCGGCGACCTGTTCATCTCGGTGGACAACACGCACGGCCCAGTCGGGCCCATCCCGCACGACCGGGTTTTCAGCACCACCGACGACAGCCTGTTGGCGCTGGGACTGCCGCGCCGTTTCGAAAAAGGCTCGTTGGTCTGGTGGAACAACGACTATCCGCAATACGCCTTCCAGCGGCAGCATCCCGGCTACGACTTCTACGTCTTCGTCGAGTACGACAGTCTGGTGCGGCACCCGATCGCACCGATGATTCAGCAGATCGCTGCAAAACAGCTCGATTTCGTCGCGGCGCCGGTCGCCCAGCCGTTAAAAAAATGGCTCTGGTGGCTCTACGCGCAGCAGACCTACACGGCGTCGGAGCTCCACGCCTCGCTGAACTGCGTCTGTGTCCTGTCCAACCGCGCGCTGCGCATGCTGTTCGACCGCCGTCTGGCGATGGGCGGTGATCAGAGCGTGAAATGGTGGCCCCTGAGCGAGGCGTTCGTTGCGACGGAGGTTGCGCGCGCCGGCTACGCCTTCGCGCCGTTGAGCGGGTTCGGCGACGACGACGCTTACAGGTGGTTCCCGCCAACTACGGAGGAAGGGGTGACCACGCTGGACGGCGCGGTCTTTGTCCATCCCGTGCTGGACCCGCCGCGCTATCTCAACTCGTTGCTGCGCCACGGCGCCGATTGGCGCACTTGCTTCGACCGGTCCAGCCAGCTGCGTCAATGCATGTCCCGGCTGCCGCAAAAGGCCCGGCTGCCTCTGCTCACGCGCGCCTTGTGGCGACGGTTCATAATCTTTCAGAAGCAGACGATCGAGCGCTGCCTGCTGCGCATGGCGCTTGCGTTCAAGCGCTAGAGCAATGCCACGCAGACCGGAACAGAAAAAACCTTTGTCCGGCTGTCGCGATCAAATGAGTAAAGGTTTTTTGGTCCTTTTTGCAAAAAGAACTGCTTGCTTTCACGAATCAGACTCAGCCCCAGTTCGTGTAAGGCACGGCGACCTCAAGCCTCCGGAAACCAGTTCCCGTGAAACCCTGGCGGGATCCTGTGAGGAAGCCTGACGGTGGCGACAGGCGCCGACTCAAAAGATCGTGCGCCGAGGATCACAAGGTCGGTGGTCTCGTCGGCCGTGTTGATCACCAGGCCGAGAAGCCAGCCCTGGTCCTCGCCAGCCTCGGCGTCGGCGGGGACGAACACGAACTCGCCTGGCACACGGCCCTCGCCGAACTCGTGCACGAGACGGCTGCGCGTCTGGAGATCGTGCTTGTAGATGCGCGTGGCACCGACGAGCTGCGTGTTGCCGTCCGGCGGAACGGCAACCGTGTAGGCGAAGCGGTAAGTCTGGCCGAAACGGCGCTCGTCGATGCGCGGGAACTCCTGCGGCGTCGTGTCGATCACGCGCCGGTCGACGCGGCGCGCCGCAGGATCGACCGTCCAGCGCTCGAACCGGCCCAGCGCGTCAAGGCCGCTGGCTGAAGAGGCGAACATCGTGTCGTAGGCAATCACGTCGAGGATGACCGTGCCGTCCGGATCGTCGAAGGCGTTGGCGACGTGGAAGACGAAGCACGGCTCCAGGCTGCACCAGACGATGTCGGCGTCATCCCCGTGCCGCGGCATAAGGCCCAGTCGCGCCGGATGGGCAGGGTTCCAGCGGAACGGAAACACGTGACCCTCGAGCACGGCACGCATGGAAAACGTCACGGGTAGGTCGAACACGACGACGAAGCGCGCGGTGATGGCGCAATCGTGGATGCAGGGGCCGTGCTGCACCGCAACCGGCACGTCGCGGACGACGCGACCGGCCGGGGAGACGACGACGTGGCGGACCGTATCCCAGACGCTGCCGTCATAGGCGACAGCGTGGTGCTCGCCGGTGAGCGGGTCCTTGTGCGGGTGCCCGGTGAACGAGCCGTGCAGCGTTCCATCCAACGACGTGTAGCGCTGCTCCTCCAGCGTCTGGGACAGCTCGACGGGGAAGCTGCCTGCTTCGACAAGGGCGAAGGCGCTGCCGCCGAGCTCCACCACGTTGGTGTTCACCGTGTCGTTACGGCCTCTGCGCGGCCCTGGCGCCGGCTCGCGGCCCAGCGCGGCGGAAGCCAGGCGTGAGCGTATCCATCGGTTGCGATACCACAACGCCTTGCCCTCGCGGATGGCGATACCGTGCACCATGCCGTCGCCGAGGAACCAGTGATGCCCGGCAGGATCAGGCCTCACGGGGTTCGCACCCATCTTGAGGTAGCGCCCGTTCAACCCATGCGGAATCGTGCCGGTCACGGTCAAGGTCTCGAGCGTCAGTTCGGACGGCATCGGCGCGTGTATGCCGACCATGAACGACCCACCCGTTTGCGGCAGGCGCTTGCGGTTCCAGGCCGCGATGGCGTCAACCACGCCTTCGGCAACGGCGCGAGCGGCCCTCTGGACGGGGTTCGGCATGGTTCTGTTTCCCGCGTCTGGACCGGTGTCAGGCAAGGTACTTGCAGGGCAGCGCACGTGAAACGGACACGGTCAGCCGTCGAGATCTTTCGCGACGTCCGGCGTGCGCAGAAGTTCGTTGATGTGCATGGCGTATTCCAGCGCCGTATCGGCCTGGAACGAGACGTCCGGCGCCACGCGCAGCCGCATCGCATGCGCAAGCTGCGCACGGAAATAAGGGGCGGCACGGCGCAGCGCAGGAAGCGACTGCTCGATGTCGGTGCGGCCGAGCCGGGTGACGAAGGCGGTCGCGTGCTTGAGATCCGGCGACATTCGGACTTCGGTCACCGTGATCAATATGTCGGCCAGGTCCGGATCGCGGAACTCATGCCGGGTGAACAGGCCGGAGAGCACGTGCCGCACCTCCTCGGCCACACGAAGCTGCCGCTGACTTGGGGCTTTCGGGCCAGGTTTCTTCGGGCCGATCTTCGGGGCCGCCCCGCCAGGCCGCCCGGCATGGGACAGCCTGGCCGTGTCGCGCTCCTTCAGCTCCTTGCGCCGTGCTTTCAAGTGACGGACGTCCTCAAGCCGGGACGAGCTCGCTCTCGTAGCACTCGACCACATCACCCTCGCGCAGGTCGTTGTAGCCCGCAAACGACAGGCCGCATTCGTAGCCGCGCGCCACCTCGCGCACGTCGTCCTTGAAGCGCTTGAGCTGGCTCAGCTCGCCCTGGTGGATGACCACGTTGTCGCGCAGCAGGCGCACGCCGCAGCCGCGCTTGACCAGGCCTTCGGTAATCATGCAGCCGGCCACCTTGCCGGTCTTGGTGATGTCGAAGACCTTGCGGATTTCGGCGTAGCCCAGGAAGTTCTCCCGGTATTTCGGCGCGATCTTACCCTTGACGAGCTGCTCGATATCGTCGGCCACCTGATAGATGATCGAGTAATAGCGGATGTCCACGCCATCGCGATGCGCCAGCTCGCGCGCCTGGCTGGACGCGCGCACGTTGAACCCGACTATGACGGCGTTGGACGCCTTGGCAAGCTGAACGTCGCCCTCGGTGATCTGGCCCACGGTCGCGTTCAGCACACGCACGCGCACCTCCTCGTGCTCCAGTTTCAGAACGGTCGACTGAATGGCTTCTGCGCTGCCCTGAACATCGGCCTTGATCACGACGGCCACTTCCTTCTGCGCGCCGGCGGCGATGCGGGTCAGCATCTGCTCCAGCGTGCCGCGCGCGGCGGTTGCACCGGCGGCGGCCTGGTCGCGCAATTTCCTGGTGCGAAACTCGCTGACTTCGCGGGCGCGCGACTCGTTTTCCACCACCACGAACGGCTCGCCTGCGGACGGCACCCCGCCCAGGCCCAGGATCTCCACCGGGGTCGATGGTCCGGCGAACTTGATCGGCTTGTTCTTGTCGTCCAGCAGGGCGCGCACGCGGCCCCACTCGGCGCCGCACACCACGATGTCGCCCTGGTTCAGCGTGCCGTTCTGCACCAGCAGGGTAGCCACCGGACCGCGCCCACGGTCCAGCCGACTTTCGATGACGGATCCCTCGCCGGGCCGATCCGGATTCGCCTTGAGATCGAGGATTTCGGACTGCAGCAGGATCGCCTCTTCCAGCTTGTCGAGGCCCGTCCGCTTGGTGGCAGAGACCTGCACATCCTGCGTGTCGCCTCCAAGATCCTCGACCACGATCTCGTGGCTCAGCAACTCCTCCCGCACGCGCTGCGGGTTGGAGTCGGGCTTGTCGGATTTGTTGATGGCCACGATGAGCGGTGCGTGGGCCGCCTTCGCGTGCTTGATGGCCTCGATGGTCTGCGGCATCACACCGTCGTCGCCTGCGACCACCAGAACCACAATGTCGGTCACCGATGCGCCGCGGGCGCGCATGCTGGTAAACGCCTCATGACCGGGCGTGTCGATGAATGTGATCTGGCTGCCGGACGGCAGCGTCACCTGGTAGGCGCCGATGTGCTGGGTAATGCCGCCCGCCTCGCCGGCGGCAACATCGGTCGCCCGAAGCGCGTCCAGCAGCGACGTCTTGCCATGGTCGACATGGCCCATGATGGTCACCACCGGGGCGCGCGGCACCAGGTCGGTATCCTCGTCCACCTCGCCCTCGATACCCTGCTCCACGTCGCTCTCGGAGACGCGGCGCACACGATGTCCGAATTCCTGGACCACCAGCTCGGCGGTATCCGAATCGAGCACCTGGGTGATCGTCGCCATCACGCCCAGGCGCATCAGCGTCTTGACCACGTCGACCGCGCGGGCGGCCATACGGTTGGCGAGTTCCTGCACGGTGATCGCATCCGGCAGCACAACGTCGCGCACTACGCGCACCTGGTCGGCGCGCAACGCGGCCAGCTCGGCGGTGCGTCGCTCTCGCTCGCGCTGGCGGCGCACGCTGGCGAGCGAGCGGGTCTTCTCATCCTCGCCCTCGATGGCGGCCTGCACGTCGATGCGTCCGGCGCGTCTTCCCTCGCCCAGTCCCTTTTTCGCAACGACCGGGGTCAGCACGCGCCGGGGGACGGCGACGCCAGGACGCCGAACGGCGCCGCGTGACTCGTCATCCTCCTCGCGCCCGGTGCGCAGGCGCAGCGTTTCGGTGGGCGTTCCAGGGGCGGCAGCGGGGCGGGCGCCCGGAACAGCCGGAGCCTGCCTGACGGCGGGAGCGCTGGGGCGGGATGCCGACGCGTCGGAGGAAGCGCCTGCTTCGACTGCCTGCTGCGGCTCGTCCGCCGTCTCGCGCGCGCGGGCCTGCTCGGCCGCGGCCCGCCGTGACTCCTCCTCGGCTGCACGTCGCGCGTCTTCGTCCCGACGGCGCGCCTCTTCGGCTGCCGAAAGGATCGAGATCTTCTCCTGCTCCCGACGCTCCGTCTCGCGTTTGGCGTTCTCGCGCGACTGCTCCTGCAGCACCTTTTGCTGCTCCTGCAGAACGCGCTGCCGCACCGCGAGCTCGTTCGGCGTCAGCGCCCGCCCACCCATGCCCGGGCGCGCGGGCGCCGTCGCCGGCCGCGCAGCCGCGGCTGGCTTGACCTCCACGGCTGGCGGCGGGGCGACGGGCCGTGGCGCCCCGAGATTGGCGGGCAGCGCAGGCTGTGGCGTTGCCTGGTAGGCAGGCTTCGGGGCGCCCGCGCGCGTCTTTCGCACCTCCACCTGCACCGTCTTGGTGCGGCCATGGGAGAAGCTCTGCTTTACCGAGCCTGCGTCCACAGTCCGGCCCAGCTCAAGCCGGCCAGCCGGCCGCAGCGAGAGCCGACCCTTCGCCTCCTGTGCCGCATCCTGCCCATCCTGGCCCGCATCGCGTTCGTTGGTTTCGCTCATTCACCTGCCTGCTTGTACAACACCTGGCCGGATAGTCCGGACAGGCGTCCAATCTCGTTCACCAGCATGTCGGCCAGCCGGCCGGACGCCACCGCAACATGCACCGCCTGATCACGGCCGAAGACCGCGCCCAGCCTGCCCGCCTCCATCGGCCAGGCCACGGCCACATCCACCCCAGACAACAGCCGGCGACGCTCATCCTCGCTGCCGTCACTCGCCTGAAGCACCAACCCCGCCCGCCCCGACTGCACCCAGTCACGGGCCTTTGCGAAGCCGGCGACGGCCTGGCCGGCCCGTCGCGCCAAGCCGAGATGGTCGGCGATCCGGCGCTCCAGCCCAGCCTGCAGGATCGCGCCCAGATCGACCGGCACGCTCACCATGCCTCGCGCGGCCCGAGCGAAGGCTCCTTTGGCGCGGGCGGTTTCTACCACATCGGACCGCGCGCTCAACCACAAACCCCTGCCAGGCAATCGAGCCGCCAGGTCCGGCACCACCTGCCGGTCCGGTCCTATCACGAAGCGCAGCATGGCGGCACGGTCGCCATGCTCGCGCGTGACGATGCAGCGGCGCTGCGGACCGCGCTCCGGTTCGTCCGGCTCCTCCTCGTCCAGAAGGTGGGGAGCCTGGTCAGGCGTTTGAAGGCTCCTCGGCCGTCTCCGAGCCCTCGGCGCCGTCCTCGGCAAACCAATGGGCGCGCGCCGCCATGATCACCTCGTTCGCCGTCGCCTCGTCGACCGCATCGGCGCCCAGAAGCTCGACCAATTCGTCGCCGGCAAGATCGGCCAGGTCGTCCAGGGTCTTGACGCCTTTCTCGCCCAGCGTGACCAGCATCTGCGGCGTGAACAGCTCGAACGCGGCAACCTCGTCGGTCACGCCAAGCTCGACGCGCTTCTCGGTCAGTCCCTGGTCGCGCTGCATCAGAAACTGCTCGGCGCGGCGGATCAGCTCCTCGGCCACCGTCTCGTCGAAACCCTCGATCTCTGCCAGCTCGTCGCGGTCGACGAAGGCCAGCTCCTCGATCGTGTTGAAGCCCTCCGTCACCAGCAGCCCGGCGATCACGTCGTCCACGTCCAGCGCCTCGACGAACAGGCCGGTGCGTCGGCGGAATTCCTCCTGCCGGCGCTCGCTCTCCTCGGCCTCGGTCAGGATGTCGATGTCCCAACGGGTCAGCTGGCTGGCCAGGCGCACGTTCTGGCCGCGCCGGCCGATGGCCAGACTCAGCTGCTCGTCGGGCACCACCACTTCGACGCGGCCCGCCTCCTCGTCCATCACCACCTTGGTGACTTCGGCCGGTGCGAGCGCGTTCACCACGAAGGTGGCCGATTGCGGGCTCCAGGGAATGATGTCGATCTTCTCGCCCTGCAGCTCCTGCACCACCGCCTGCACCCGGCTGCCGCGCATGCCAACACAGGCGCCTACCGGGTCGATCGAGCTGTCGCGGCTGATCACCGCCATCTTGGCGCGTGATCCAGGGTCGCGCGCCACCGCCTTGATCTCGATGATGCCGTCGTAGATTTCCGGCACCTCCTGCGCAAACAGCTTTGCCAGGAAGGCGGGGTGAGTTCTGGAAAGAAAGATTTGCGGCCCGCGAATTTCCTCGCGCACGTCGAAGATGTAGGCGCGCACGCGGTCGCCGTTGCGAAAACTTTCGCGCGGGATCAGTTCGTCGCGCCGCAGCAGGGCTTCGGACTTGCCCAGATCGACCATGAGGTTGCCGTACTCGGTGCGCTTGACCACGCCGTTGATGATCTCGCCCACGCGATCCTTGAATTCATCGAACTGGCGTCGCCGCTCGTATTCGCGCACGCGCTGCACGATCACCTGCTTGGCGGTCTGTGCGGCGATGCGTCCGAAATCGATGGGCGGCAGCGGATCGACGATGAATTGGCCGAGATCGAGGTCGGGCCTGAATTTCTTGGCGATGTGCACGGGAATCTGAGTCTCCTCGTTCTCCACCGTCTCCACCAACTCGGTCCAGCGGGAGAGGCGAACGTCGCCGGTTCGGCGGTCGATAGTGGCGCGGATGTCTTTCTCGTGCCCGTATTTCGCGCGGCCCGCCTTCTGGATGGCCTGCTCCATCGCCTCCAGCACCTCTTCGCGGTCAATCGATTTCTCGCGCGCGACCGCGTCGGCCACCAGAAGCAGTTCGGGGCGGGAAACAGCGGTGTCCATGTCAGTTTCCAGTCGTCAGTTTTCAGTTTTCAAAGGGGCAGAAGCGGCAATCAGCGCGTCGGTCAAAACCAGGCGGGCTTTCTTCACGTCGGACAGCGGCAGCGCGACTTCGGTTCCGTCCTCGAGGCGCAGTCGGCCGTGCTCTTCGTCGGCGCCGAGCACGATGCCGGAAAAACGCTTGCGGCTATCGAGCGGCATGTTGGTTTCCACGCGGGCCAGGTGGCCGGAAAACCTGTTCCAGTCCTTTACCCGTGTCAGCGGGCGGTCGATGCCTGCCGAACTCACCTCCAGCGTCCACTCGCCAGGGATCGGGTCGTCCACGTCCAGCACCGCGCCGACCGCATAGCTGATCGCCTCGCAATCCTCCACCGCGATCAGCGCACCGTCTGCACGGTCGGCCATGATCTGCACAGTCGGCTTCTCGCGCCCCAACACCGCCACCCGTACGAGCTCGAAGCCCATTGCGCCCAGAGTCGGACCGACAGCAGCCGCGATGCGGCCCTCCAGCCCGGTATGGTTCAGCAGGTTTGCGTGTGTGTCCAAAACAAAAAAGGCGGCCCGCGAAGGCCACCCCCCAAGCGCGGAAGATGTAAGAATGATGATTGACTAGCGCTTCCGTCGGCTGAAAGCAAGGCAAGCGAGGCTGTCCACGGTCCGTCGGTAAACCCGGCACAGCGCGCCGGTGAGGCGGGATGCGGCGGCACTTGCCTTCGTGACGTTTCTTGCCCCAAGGGATCTGCAAGCCGCAGGAAGACAGCATGCCAACTCATTTTCCGACCGTGACGGTCCTTGCCGCAGCCCTGCTGGGGCTGATCTTCACGGCGCTCAGCGTGCGCGTCGTGACGGGCCGAAACTCCAGCAAGATCATGCTCGGCGAGGGCGCCTCCAGCGCGCCGGAGGCGCAGCCTCTGCTCGTCGCCATACGCAGCCACGCAAACTTCGCAGAGTTCGTGCCGATCTGCCTCATAATGCTTGCGGGCCTGGAGGCGCGGTCAGGGCAGACGGTGCTGGTCGAGGCGCTGGCGATCGTCCTGGTGCTGTCGCGGATCGCCCATCCCATCGGCATAGGCATGCCGTCGCCCAACCCGTTCCGCGCGGCAGGCTTCGTCGGAACCCTGCTCGTGCTGTCGGTTACGAGCCTGGCGTTACTGGCCGGCTTTCTCTGACGCCAAGCACCGCGCTTCAGCAAAGCGGCTCAGATATCCTTGCCTTGATCCTTGGCAGCGTCGGGCTGAAGCGGGCCTGCCTCGCTCTGCAACCGGCCGGTGCCGCCGTAGCCGGCATGGCTCTCCTCCTTGGCCGCGCCGGCCGGCACGCCGTGCTGGGTGCCGGCCGAGTCGTCGGCCAGGTCGGGGTTTCCGTCGTTCTTGTTGTTGATCCGTGACATGCTGTGACCTCCACAAGACCTGTCTAACCAAAGACGGCGGCTCAGGTTGCCTGCCTGACGGCGTCGGCCACGCGCTGCGCCTGCGCCTCGCTCAGGTCGGGATGGATCGGCAGCGCGAGGATGCGCGTGGCGATGTCCTCGGCGACGGGCAGTGGATTGCCGCGGTGATGCGGCGCATAGGCCGGCTGGTGGTGCAGCGGGCGTGGGTAGTAGATCGCCGTCGGCACCTGCCGCTCCCGCAGATGGGCCTGCACCCGGTCGCGCGTCTGCTGGTCCCTTAGCAGGATCGCGTAGATGGCCCAGGCGCTGGCGCTGTCCGGCACGCGATGCGGTGTGCCGACGTGGCCAGCAAGGGCACGGTCGTAAAGGGCGGCGATCCGGTCGCGCGCGCGCAACTCTTCATCGAACACGTCGAGCTTGGCGAGCAGGATGGCCGCCTGCAGCGTGTCCAGACGGCCGTTCATGCCGGTGCGCAGCACCTCGTATCGCGTCGTCCCCTCGCCATGCGTGCGCAGGCTACGATAGAGCGCGGCCCGCTCCTCGCTCTGGGTCAGCAGCGCGCCGCCGTCGCCGTAGCCGCCCAGCGGCTTGCTGGGGAAGAAACTGATCGCCGTCGCATCGGCCTCCCGGCCGAGCTTCCGCCCGTCGAGAGAGGCGCCAAAACTCTGGGCGCAATCGTCCAGCAGGAACAGGTTTTTGGCGCCTGCCACCTCGCGCAATCCGGGCCAGGGGGCGGGTTGCCCGAACAGGTCGACACCGATGATGGCGCGCGGCTTGAGCACGCCTTCGGCCTGCACCGACGCGATGCGGGACCCGAGATCGTCCGGATCGATCTGGAACGTTCGCGGGTCGACGTCCACGAACACCGGCGTGGCACCCAGAACCAGCGGCACCTCCGCCGTGGCTGTGTAGGTGAAAGCGGGCAGGAACACGGCGTGTCCGCGGCCTATCCCCTCCGCCATCATCGCGATCTGCAGCGCGTCGGTGCCCGAACTGACGGTCACGCAATGGGCCGCGCCGGCGTATTCGGCCAGGCGCTGCTCGAGCTCGCGCACTTCCGGGCCGAGCACGAACTGGCAGTGCGCCAGCACCACCTCCAGCCTTGCCCGAATCGCGGGTTCGATCCGGCGCTGCTGGGCCTGCAGGTCCAGAAAGGCGATGGTCTCGGTCATACAGCAGGTTCCAGCCTCGCGGGATCGCGCGTCAGTTCGGGCACCAGCGCCGTCACCCGGTCCAGCGCACGCATGTCGCCCGCGTTGCAGAGTGCGGCAATCTCGTCGATCGCGAAGCCTACGGAAGCGGCGTCGGCGGTGCGGGGGGCAGCGATCAGCAGGCCGGGATAGCCGGTCGGTACTGGCGGCTCCCGCCCGTGAAACAGCTCCTCGAACAGTTTCTCGCCCGGGCGCAGGCCGGTGTAGACGATGTGCACGTCGCGGTCGGGCTGCAGCCCGGCCAGGCGGATCATCTGCCGCGCCAGGTCGACGATGCGCACCGGTCGGCCCATGTCGAGGACGAAGATGCCGCCCTGGTTGCCGCCGCCGGCGCTGGGCAGGGCGGCCCGTTCCACGCCCAGAACGCTGGCCTGCAGGACCAGGCTGACCGCTTCGCGCACCGTCATGAAGTAGCGCCGCATGTCTGGGTGCGTCACCGTCAGAGGGCCGCCGCGCTCCAGTTGGCGGCGAAACAGCGGCACCACGCTGCCGGTGCTGCCCAGCACGTTGCCGAACCGTACGGTCACGCAGCGCATGCCGGCGCCGCCCGCGCGCGCCGCGATGTCGAGCGCCTGGCAATACATTTCGGCGACGCGCTTGCTGGCCCCCATCAGGCTGGTCGGATTGACCGCCTTGTCCGTGCTGATCAGCACCATCGCGGTCGCACCGGCAGCCCGTGCCGCGTCGGCCACGATGCGCGTGCCGCACGCGTTGGTCAGCAAGCCCTCCAGCGGGTTGGCCTCCACCATCGGCACGTGCTTGAGGGCGGCGGCGTGGAACACCAGCTCCGGCCGCTCAGCGGCGAACACCGCGCGGATGCGGGTCTCGTCGCGTATGTCGGCGATCACCGGGCGTCGGGGCACCCCAGGCGAGAGCTCGGACATCTCGAGGTCGATCTGCCAAAGCGCGTATTCGCTCTGGTCGAGCAGAACGAGGCAGGCCGGGCGCCACGCCGCCAACTGTCGCGCGATCTCCGATCCTATGCTGCCGCCGGCCCCGGTCACAAGTACGCGACGGCCCTCGATCAGCCGTTCCAGGCCGGGCCGGTCCAGGCTGACCTGCGGCCGGTTGAGAAGGTCCTCGATCGCCACGGGGCGCAGTTCGATGCGCTCGGCCTCCGTCAGCGCGGTCGGGCGCGGCGCGCGGCGAACTGGGATGCCCGCCGCTTCGGCCTGGCCGATCAAGGTCGCCAGCGGAGGCCCGAGAAACTCGGGCTCGGTCACGATCAGCAAGGAGGGCAGGCGGTGCTGACGCTCCAGCCGAGCCAGTGCCTCAGGCAAACGTTCGACTGTGCCAAGGATCGGCAATCCGTGCATCCGTCGCCCTGCCTGCCTGTCGGTCAGGGCCAGCAGGCCCACGATCTGCAGGCCGGTGGCACTGTCGGAGGCGGCGGCGCGGATGAACCCGTCGGCCGTCTCGCCCGCCCCCACCAGCACCACGCGCTGCATGTCCGCATCGTCCAAGGCGCGACGTGGACGCCCGCGATACAGCCGATAGCCGATCCGGGGCGTGCCGAGCAGTACCATCAGGGTGAAGGCGTGAACCACCGGGAAGGTGACGGTCGGCAGGTGAAAACCGGTGACGACCAGCAGCAGCGCGAACAGCCCCGCCGAGGCGACGCTGCCTCCCACCACGCCCACCAGGTCGGACAGCCCGGAAAACCGCCAGTACTGCTGCGACAGCCGGAACGGCAGCCCGCCCAGCAACAGGGTGATGCCGCCGCCGGCCAGGAACCACAGCGGGTGCAGCAGCCCGCCATCGGGATCGGCAACCCAGCGCGCCAGGGGAGCAGCCGCAGCGGCCAGCGCGCAGTCGAGCGCGATGTTGACCAGGATGCGGTTGACGGAATGCTGCGAGCGTTTCACGCCGCCGCATATAGCGCGGATCGGAGGCTGTCAGCTATCAGCCCCCCGGTCGTGATCGGTGGTCGGTGGTCGGCCGTCGGGGGTCGCTCGTCTGACTGGGGAGCCATGCGGCTGCAGGCCCATCTTCTTTTCGCGGTGTTCGTGGCGCTGGTATCGGCGGCCATCGTGCGGCTGATGATACGATGGGGCGCGCTCGACCACCCAGGCGCACGGAGCTCCCACACGCAGCCCACCCCGAAAGGCGGGGGCGTCGGCATCGCTGCCGCCTTCGTGTTCGGCATGGCGGTGTTGTTCGCAACCGCGGGGCAGGCCAGGGTGCCCGACACGCCGTTTCTGGGGCTGATCGCGGCGGCAAGCGGGATCGCGGCGGTGTCCTATGCTGACGATCTACGAAGCTGGTCGGCGGGCGTGAAGCTGGCAGCGCAACTGGCGGCCGCCCTGCTGGCAATCGGTTGCGGCATACGGTTCCGCGTCCTGCACCTGCCCTGGCTGGGCGCGTGGAACACCGGCTGGCTCGGCATCCCGCTCACCGCTGCCTGGATCCTGTTCGCAACCAATGCTGTGAACTTCATCGACGGGCTGAACGGCCTGGCCAGCGGGTCGGTCGCGATCGCCTGCCTGATACTGGCCGGCATCGGCTGGGTGCAAGGCGACTGGTTCGTGCACGTCGCGTCGCTGGTGCTGGCCGCTGCCGTTGCGGGCTTCCTGCCCTACAACTACCCGCGAGCGCGCATCTTCATGAGCGATGTCGGCAGCCAGTTTTGCGGTTTCGTTCTGGCTGTCATCGGCGTTCTGTCGGCCGATTTCGGCGCGCAGACGCTATCGGTGCTCCTGGTGCCGATGCTGCTGGCGGGCGTGCTGTTCGACGTGGTTTTCACCCTGATCAGACGTGTCGTGGCAGGCGAGCGCCTCACGCAGGCACATCGCGGCCATCTGTATCAGATCGCCCATCGCGCCGGCCGGCCTGCCTGGGCAGTCACGCTGGTCCATTGGGCGATGGTGGCGTGGGGAGGCGTCTGCTGCCTTGCCTTCGAGGCCGCTTGCGGTGTCTGGAAGCCTTTGCTGCCGTTTGCGGTGCTGGTACCGCAAGCGCTGTGGCTGACGCTCGTCCTCGTCTGGTCGAGGCGCGCCCAACTTCTCGTCTGGTAGGCTTCCACCCCGGCTGAAGCCGGGGTGGCCTCTCGGCACCAGATCGCGCCGAGAACCGGAACGGTCGATGCGCTCCGGCCTTGGTCAGCGAGCAGTTCTCACTCCAGCGATCTCAGACCGATTTAGCCGTGAGCGCGGCTCGTACGACGTTCCTCGGCGGCGGTCGACTTGCGCGACGTGGTGGTCGCCTCGCTCATGATCGAACGCAGGTCACGCAGGAACGCGGCACCCTTCAACGTCCTTTGTACCAGCACGCTCCTGCGGTCCATCGGGTCCACCTTGCGTCGCGCCAGGTCGAGCTCGCCCAGCCGGTCGAGCGCACGGGTGATTGCCGGCTTCGATACGTTCAGGTCGGCGGCCAAGCCACGTACAGTGTGCGCGCCTTCCTGAAGGTAGCACGTCAGGAACACGCCGAGTTGCCGCGCCGACAGGTCTGGTCCATCCCGCCTTACAAGCGCTACAACCGTATCCCGGAGTATGCCGACCATCTGATCGGACTGTTGAACTGCAGCCATTTCACTTCCTTTCATTCCAGGGCCAGTAATCGGCTCACTGGATCGCCTTCGCAACTCTTTAGAGCATCTCGGATCGTGTACGTTTTAAGCGGATAATACCAAGAAAGTTCTAAAGTCGTTCGCCTGGGCCGGCATGTTGGTGCGTCGTCGTTGAACCGCAACATAAACTATTGTTCAACCTTTGTAGACATAACGAGCCGGTTCAGGCCGGCAAACGCCGCCCGCATCGCTTGGGCCTCCCCTCCCGCCGGCAGGCCTGGGCGTGAGCCGTCGTTCCAGGCATAAACATCGAAATGCGCCCATGGCACCCCCGTCGGCACGAAGCGCTGTAGGAACAGTGCCGCAACGATCGCCCCCGCCTGCGCTTTCTCCGAAACGTTAGTCAGATCGGCAACGGCGCTATCAAGCCAAGAATTGTAACCATCCCAGAGCGGTAGGCGCCAAACCGGGTCGTGTACGATACATCCGCCTGTGGAGAACAGCTCGGCCAATACATCGTCGTTACTGAACAACGCCGGCAGGTCGGGCCCCAGAGCCGCACGGGCCGCCCCGGTCAGCGTCGCAAAATCCAGCAGCGCGGCCGGTCTGGCTTGGCCCGCCTCGGCGAGCAGGTCGCAGAGCACCAGACGGCCTTCCGCATCGGTGTTGCCGACCTCGATCGCCACGCCGCGGCGGGTTCTCAAAATATCGAGAGGACGCATCGCCGTCCCAGAAACCATATTTTCCACGCATCCGAGCCGCAGCTCGAGCCGTATAGGGAGCCGGGCATCGATGACCATGCGGGCCAGGCCAAGCGCCACCGCCGCGCCGCCCATGTCCTTTTTCATCCGCAACATGCCCGAGGACGGTTTGAGGTCGTAGCCGCCAGTGTCGAAGCACACGCCCTTGCCGCAAAGGGAGATGAGCGGTGCATCAACACCCGCTCCCTCGGCGGCCCAATGCGCGACGACCACGGCCGGCGGACGCATCGAACCGGCACCGACCGCTTCGACCACCGGGAAGCGTTGGGCGAGCGCTGTGCCTTCGATGATTTCGGCATGCGCGCCGGCAGCGCCCAGAACGCCGCAGGCCGTCGTTGCGAGTTCGGTGGGCCCGAGCAGGTTGGCGGGCATGTTGATCAGGTCGCGCACTAGCCAGGTTGCGCGAGCTGCAGATACCGCCTCTGACATTTCGGCATCGTCGGGCAGCAGCAGTTGCGCGCAAGCCGGGGTGGGCTGCCGAAGCAGTTCGAACCGATAGGCGCCCAGCGCGTAGCCGAGCACAGCCGCCGCAGGGTCGTCGAACCCGCTCGACAACCGCCAGACCGTGCCGGACGGGAGCGCAGCCGGCAGCGATCCGAACACATGCGGGCCATGCCCTTCGCCCAGGCCGAGGACCGCACCGCCAAGGCCAGCGTCGCCGCCGGCAAGCAGCACGGTCTGCCCGGCTTTCGCGGCAAAGCCGCACGCACGCACAAAACCGGCCTGGCTGGGCGGCAACCGGTCGAGCAGTTCCGGCAGGGCAGCCGGGCGGACGGCGTGGATGGGCAAGGCGTGCGTCGCGCTGTAAACCAGGCATTCCGGCGTCCGCTCCTGCACGCGGATGCTGGCTGGCTGAGCGGACATGGGCATGCGAGTCTCCTGGATGGTCTTCGGACCGGGCAAGCGGCCAGCATTTGTATTCGAGCCTACTTGATTCGAGCGTACTTGCATTCGAGCCGGGCACGTCAAATCATCAGTCCATGCCGGGTGTGTCCAATCGATTCGACCCCCAGTCCAGCAGCCGCGAGATGTTCGCACCCCGCGTGCGCGCGGTGCTCGGCCCGACCAACACCGGCAAGACCCACCTGGCGATCACCCGGCTGCTCGGCCACGCGTCAGGGATCATCGGCTTTCCCCTGCGGCTTCTGGCGCGCGAGAACTACGACCGGATGGTTGCTACCAAGGGCGCCCGCTACGTCGCCCTGATCACCGGCGAGGAGAAGATCGTGCCGCCCGAGGCGCGCTGGTTCAGCTGCACGGTGGAAGCCATGCCGCTTGACCGCCGGGTCGAGTTCGTGGCGGTCGACGAAATCCAGCTCTGCGCCGACCCGGACCGCGGTCACGTCTTTACCGATCGCCTGCTGCACGCCCGCGGCCTGGTCGAGACCATGTTCATGGGGGCGGAAACGATACGCCCTCTGCTGCAGCGTCTCGTTCCCCAGGCCGAGGTGGAGACGAGGCCGAGGCTGTCCCAGCTCAGCTATTCCGGCCCAACCAAGCTCGTGAAGCTGCCGCCGCGCAGCGCCATCGTGGCCTTCAGCGCGTCCGAGGTCTACGCGATCGCCGAACTGATACGCCGCAGGCGCGGCGGGTGCGCTGTGGTGATGGGCCGGCTTTCGCCGCGCACGCGCAACGCCCAGGTGGCGCTGTACCAGGACCGCGAGGTGGATTTCCTGGTCGCCACCGACGCGATCGGCATGGGCCTGAACATGGACGTCAACCACGTGGCCTTCGCCGGCCTGCAAAAGTTCGACGGCCACCGGCCGCGCAGGCTCACGGCGCCCGAAGTGGCGCAGATCGGCGGCCGGGCGGGGCGCGGCATGCGCGACGGCACGTTCGGCACGACCGGCGCCTGCCCGGACATCCCCGAAGAACTGTTCCAGTCCGTCGAGGCGCATCTGTTCGACTCGCTCGAAACCCTGTTCTGGCGGGAATCAAAGCTCGACTTTTCCGACGTGGACCGCCTGCTCGACAGCCTGACCGCGCCGCCCGCCATTCCGGGCCTGGTGCGCGGCAACGAGGCAAGCGACCTGCAGACCCTGTCCGCCCTCGGCCGCGACCCGGACATCCGCAAGCTCGCCCGCGGCCGCCGTCAGGTCCGCCTGCTGTGGGAGGCTTGCCAGGTGCCCGACTTCCGCAAGATCACCGACGACAGCCACGTTAGGCTCTGCGCGCGCATATACGGCACGCTGGGCCGCGGAAAGCTGTTGCCGCCCGAATGGCTCGACCAGCAGTTTTCGGCCCTTGCCGGCACCGAGGGCGACATCGACACGCTGATGGCGCGGCTGTCCGGCGTGCGCGTCTGGTCGTTCATCGCGGCGCGCGGCGACTGGGTGCCGGACGCGGCCGCCTGGCAGGCGCGCGCGCGCGCCGTAGAGGACAAGCTGTCCGACGTGCTGCACGAACGACTGACCGCCCGCTTCGTCGACCGGCGCGCGGCGCATCTGATGCGGCGACTGGAGGAGGCCGAGGAAGGGGAGGACCTGCTATCGGCAGTGACGGCCCGCGGGGAGGTGGTGGTCGAAGGCCATCCGGTCGGCCACATCGCGGGCTTCGCCTTCATCCCCGATCCGGTTGCAGAAGGGCCCGAAAAACGCCTTGTCTGGCGTGCGGCCAGGCGTTCGCTGCGCGAGGAGATGCCCCGGCGGGTCGGGCTGCTGGAAGCGGCGGGCGATGCCGCGTTCAGCCTGGCGCACGACCACACCCTGGCATGGGACGAGGCCGCAGTGGCACGGCTCCGCCCAGGTGTCAGCCTGACGCGGCCGGTCGTGGAGGTCATCGACAGCGAGTTCCTCGACGGGCCGCAGCGGGAGCGCGTCCGCACGCGCCTGCAGGCCTGGGTTGATGGCTGGATCGCCAGGGAGCTGGCTCCTCTCTTCGCCGCTGTCGGGCGCGCCGACGCCGACCCAGCCCTGCGCGGACCGCTGCACCGGCTGCTCGAGGCCGGCGGCGTCGTCGTCGGCCCGACAGAAAGCGGGATCGCGCCCGATCTGCGCGCCCGGCTCAAGACGCTCGGCGTGCGTGCCGGCCGGTTTGCCCTGTATGTTCCGGCGCTGCTCAAGCCGCGTGCCGCGCTCCTGCGGGCGCAGCTCTTGGCCGTACAGGCGCGCGTGCCGCTGCCTGCGCTGCCGAGCCCCGGCCTGGTCACGCTCCCCGCGGCCGATGGCGCACAGGCGGCGTTCCTAACCGCCCAGGGATGGGTGCCGGCCGGCCCGATGCTGGTGCGGCTGGACATCGCCGAACGAGTGGCGGCGGGGCTTGCCTATGCGACACGCGGCCGGCCTGCCCCGTTGCCGGCGGAAACCGGCCAGCTTCTCGGCCTGCGCGCCGAGGTGCTGCCGGCCGTGCTGCGCGGGTTGGGCCTGCGCATACTCCCCGCGCCGGCTCTGGCGGAGACCGTCTACGGTCCGCCACCGCCGCCGATGGTGGCACAACCCAAGCGCCGCCCCGTGGGGGTATCGGCCGCGCCGGCGCGGCCCGACCATCCCTTCGCGGCGCTTGCAGCATTGCGGCGCTGAAGCGGGATGTCGCGCGGCACACGCTGAATGCAGACCCAGAGGCTCGACAAATGGCTCTGGTGCGCGCGGTTCGCGCCGACCAGGACCGCCTGCGCCGGCATGGCCGAAAGCGGCCTGATCCGCATCAACCGCCAGCCCACCGACAAGCCGCATGCAAAGATCCGGATAGGCGATGTGCTGACCTTGCCGCTCTATGGCGGCGTGCGCGTGGTCGAGGTGCTGGGCCTGTCCGAGCGGAGAGGGCCGGCGGCCGAAGCCCGTGGCCTATACTCGAACCGGTCGGACCCTGGCGCCAGGCCCGCCAGGCCGGACGAGGTGCTGGCGGAGGAAGGCAACGACTGAAAAAGGGCCCGTTTCGGCCAATGCTGCACGCAGCTTGCCGTACTTGGGGCAGCCATGACTTGCGGGATGCGGATCGCACGGTCATATCGCGCCAGCGCGTGGTTATCCACCATACCGGCACGCCCTACAGGTTTGCCCCAGCCGCTACTGGAGAACACGATGACCTATGTGGTCACCGAAAACTGCATCAAGTGCAAGTACATGGACTGCGTCGAGGTATGCCCGGTGGATTGCTTCTACACCGGCGAGAATATGCTGGTGATCAATCCGGACGAATGTATCGATTGCGGCGTGTGCGAGCCGGAATGCCCGGCCGAGGCCATCGTGCCGGACAGCGACGACAAGGCTGCTCCGTGGGCCGAACGCAACCGCATCTTCTCGCTGTCCTGGCCAAACATCACCCGCAAGGGCACGGCGCCGGCCGACGCGGACGAGTGGAAGGACAAGCCCGGCAAGGAGGCGCTGTTCTCCGAGGCTCCCGGCTGAACACGCCTGCGCTCACCATGTGCGTGAACGAACCGATCCGAGGCGGGCTGGGCGACACGCCGAGGCGCATGACGGTGGCTGAATTTTCTGCTACGGCTGTGCCATTAGCTGGAACGCGATGGCCGAGCCACATGCCTAGCCAGTCCGGGACGTCATCGGGGGTGCACGTCGCCGTGCATGGCCGAGTTGCTGCTTAGTCAGACCTGGCAGCCCAGCACATCAGGAGTTGCCCCTTACAGTGCCGACAAAGTCCGCCGCGAAGAAGACCGCGCCCTCCCCCGAAGCTGCCGTGCCAGACGCCGTTTTGGCGCCGCCGACCTTGCCTATACAGGACGTCTCCAAGCCTGCTTCTGCCAGCCCCCCGCCCGACTCCCCCCTGGACGAGGATGAGGAGGACGCGCCGGTAGCCGCCGCGCCCAGCCGGGCAGCCAACGATTCGGTGCCGGTGATGGGTCATCACATGATGGGCCGCCAGGCGATCGCGCCAGGCGGGCGGGTGATGCCGCCGCCGCGCGCGATGGCCAAGGCGGAGGTCTTCGAGGAGGGCGACCACGTCGTGTACCCGACGCACGGCGTGGGCAAGGTGGAGCGTATCGCCATCGAGGAGATCGCCGGCCACAAGCTGGAGCTGATCCACATCACCTTCGAAGAGAACCGCATGACCCTGCGCGTGCCGGTGGCAAAGGCCCGCACGGCGGGCCTGCGCAAGCTGGCGACGCGCAAGATGTTCGACGAGGCGCTTGCGGTGCTGCGCGGCCGCGCGCGCATTAAGCGCACCATGTGGTCGCGCCGCGCGCAGGAATACGAGGCCAAGATCAATTCGGGCGATCCTCTCTCGATCGCGGAGGTGGTCCGTGACCTGCACCGCAACGCCGGCCAGCCGGACCAGAGCTTTTCGGAGCGCCAGATCTACGAGGCGGCCATGGATCGCCTGGCCGCCGAACTAGCCGCCCTGGACCGTATCGACAAGGCGGCCGCCGCGGTGAAGCTGGCCGAGTTCCTCAAGACCGTCGTTTAACACCTTCAGATCAGAACAAGAAAAGCCGGAAGGTCGCCCTTCCGGCTTCTGGACCGATGGCTGAAGGCTGATCCTCAGTTGCTGCGGCGATTGCCGGTCAGCTGAAGCAGCAGCATGAACAGGTTGATGAAGTTCAGGTACAGGCTCAACGCGTCGTAGACGCTGCGCTTGGCCGCCCCGTCCGGCCCGTCGGCGTAGGCGAATTGCGTGTAGCTCACCTTGATGCGCTGGGTGTCGTAGGCGGTCAGGCCGGTGAAGACGACCACGCCGATGATGCTGACCGCGAACTGGATGGCGCTGCTGTGCAGGAACATGTTCAGCAGGCTGGCGATGATGATGCCGAACAGGCCCATGATCAGGAAGCTGCCCATGCGCGACAGGTCGGCATTCGTTGTGTAGCCCCAGATCGACATGCCGGCGAACATGGCCGCCGTAATGAAGAACGTCTCGGCGATGCTCTCATGGGCATAGACCAGGAAGATGTTGGTCAGGCTGGCGCCCATGGCGAGGCAGAACGCCCAGTAGAGCGCCTGCACCGTGCTTCTGGCCATCCGGTTGACGCCGAAGCTCAGCACCAGCACGAAGGCGAGCGGCGCGAACATCGAGATCGTGCCGAGGCCGGTCGGCGCGATGCGCGTGCCGTATTCGGTCACGACCGGGTGGTAGAACAGGTTAATCAACTGGGTGTTGGCCACGCCATAGGCGACGATGCCGGTCAGCAGCAGGCCGGACGCCATCCAGTTGTATACGCGGCGCATGTAGGCGCGCAGGCCCTCGTCGATGGCGGCCGCACCCGCGACGCCACTGAACGGACTGGACGAACTCCGGTAGTCGGGAGTGAATGCCATCGGTTGATCCTCTACAGGGGGCCAGGCTGCCCATCTGCAGCCATATCGGACCCGCCCGTGCGTATCGTCAACTTGGGCGGCGCGATCCTGCAATCAAGTCGTGTCCAACCGCCCCCCGACCGGACAGCGGCCGCTTCTTGACCATGCCCAGCGCCTCGTGGAGGTTCGGGGCCATCATGAGATTCTTCGTCGCTCTGGACCTGCCCCGGACCGTGCGGCACCGGCTGGCAGACCTGGCGACCGGGCTTTCCGGCGTGCGCTGGGTTCCGCCGGAGAACTACCACATCACCCTTCGCTTCATCGGCGACTTGCCCGCCTACAAGGCCGAGGAGATCGACCTGATGCTCGCAGCCCTGCAGGCCCGCAGCTTCAGCCTGGAGTTCGCCGGCGTCGGCACGCTCGATCGGGCGGGGCGGGTGACCGCGCTCTGGGCCGGGGTCGACACCAACCCCGCTCTGCTTCACCTGCGCGGCAAGGTCGAAACCGTGCTCCAGCGGGCGGGCGTGGCGCCGGAGCGCCGGCGCTACACCCCGCATGTGACGCTGGCCAGGCTCGGCGAGCAAGCCGAGCAGGCACGGGTGGCGGCCTGGGTGCAGTCCCACAACCTGTTCCGCTCGGCGCCGGTGCCGATCGGGCATTTCACCCTGTTCAGCTCGCTGCTGGGCAAGGAACAGTCGGTCTACACGCCGGAAGTGGAGTATCCCCTGGCGTGAGCGCGCATGACATCGAGCGGCTGCTGGCCGAGATCCGCGCCTGTTCGGTCTGCGCCGCCCACCTGCCGCTCGGGCCGCGGCCCGTGCTGCACATCTCGGCCACCGCGCGCGTGCTGATCGCGAGCCAGGCGCCCGGCACGCGCGTGCACCACGCCGGCATCAGCTTTTGGGACGCGTCCGGCGAGCGTCTGCGCGACTGGCTGGGGATGGACAAGGCGCTGTTCTACGACGCCTCGCGCGTGGCCATCCTGCCGACGGCGATGTGCTACCCGGGCCGCCTGCCCAATGGCGGGGACGCGCCGCCGCGCCGCGAATGCGCGCCGCTCTGGCGCGACCGGGTGCTGGCGGCGATGCCGGCGCTGCGCCTGACCCTTCTGGTGGGCAGCTACGCCCAGGAAGGTGCGGCCCTGCGCGAGGGATGGCCAAAGGCGAGCATGACGGAGCGCGTGCGGGATTTTCGGCGCTACCTGCCGCGCTACTTTCCGCTGCCGCACCCGTCCTGGCGGACGGGCGCCTGGCAGCGTGCGCATCCCTGGTTCGACGCCGAGGTGCTGCCCGCCCTGCGGCAGGCGGTCGGCGAGGCATTGCACGTCGTTACCAATGATGTTCGGGCTGCCACGATCCGCGATGGCCTGTCGTCCGCTGGTCCGGTTCAAGATCAAGCCTTGAGGGCGGGCCGCCCGTCAGAGCCATAGAGGCGGGTCGCGGACTTCCACCGCCTGGCCGACGCCGAAACCGTTGAAGCGGGTGCGCAGACAGGCGCCGTAGGCGCCTGTCTGGCCGATCTCCAGCCAGTCGCCCTCCTGCAAATCGTCCGGCACCATGAAAGGACCCTTCATCGTGTCGGCGCTGTCGCAGGTGGGGCCGAAGAAGCTGAACGGACGCGGTGGCGCCGCGCTGGCGCGCAAGGGCCTCACCGGGTAGCGGAAACCGGGCGGGCCGGCATCCGACAGGCTGCCGAACACGCCGTCGTTGATGTAGAGCGCGTCGCCCCGGCGCCCCTGAACCTGCACCACGATCGAAGTGCCGCTGGCGACCAGCGCGCGGCCAGGCTCGGCCCAGAGCGTCAGCCCAGGCATGTCGAGCGCGTCCACGCTCGCCTCGATCTCTGCGAAGAACGCGCCGAGCGGGGGCGGCGCCTGGTCGGGGTAGGCGACAGGAAACCCGCCGCCGACGTCGAGCACCTCCACCGCCACGCCCGACGCGCGGACGATTCTGCCGGCGAGCTCGACCGCGCGACGCCAGGCCAGCGGGTCCAGGCATTGCGAGCCGACGTGGAAGCTGACGCCCAGCCGCGCGCAATGCGGGCGCGCGGACCGCAGAAGTGCCGCCGCCTCGCCCGGCCACGCGCCAAATTTTCCGGACAGGTCGCATTTGGCGGGGCCCGCGGGCAGGGCGATGCGCACGATGAGGCCGAGCTCCGGCGCGTGCGCTGTCTCGTCGAGGATCTTCGCGAGCTCGCCGGCGCTGTCGAGCACGAAGTCGCGCACGCCATGCGCAGCGTGGGCCTGCGCGATGGCGCCGCGTGCCTTCACCGGGTGCATGAAACGGATGCGCGCGTCAGGCAGCAGGCGGGAGACGAGCGCCACCTCTGGCAGCGACGCGCAATCGAAATGGCGCACGCCTCCCGCCCATAGAGCCTGCAACACGGCCGGCTCCGGGTTGCACTTGACGGCATACATCACGTCGCCCGGAAAGCCTGCGACGAACTCGGCTCCCGCCCGGCTGATCTCGGCGGGCCGCAGGCAGGTCAGCGGCTGCTCGGGGCGCAGGATCGCAACCATGTCGTCGATACAGGGCAGAGCGGGGGCGCGCGCGGGCAGGCGCGGCGAAAGGGCGCGGGAGCGTAGTTCGGACATAGGGATACCACCATCGGCAACGCCGCCCACGCAGGGCGGCAGTCGAGCGCGCGCGGCAAAGACGCGGCGGCTCAGGAACTGCTCGGTTCTTTAAGGCCGGGTTACTCGCCCGGCCTAGGGACTGAGACGGTCCTGCGCGTGATGCCTGATGGGACAGGTGGAACCGAAGCGTGCAGCAAACATAGCCGTATCCCTCAACAGCGCCCGGCGGACCGGTCGGCGACAAAGGACGCGTTACGTCGTTGCTTGTGCCTCCTGTGCGGGAAGCTCGCGGCACGTGCGGATTGCGTCAGCGACGGTCTAGATGGACCGGCGGGACGCGGTTTGTAAGGCCATACTGGCCCGACACACGCGCATAGATCATCGGGCAGCTATGCGCTGCGCGCAGCCTGAAGCAGCGCGAGGTATTCCCACACGATTGTTGCCGCAGCCAGCGCGGTAATCTCGCTCACGTCGTAGGCGGGGGCTACTTCGACCACGTCCATGCCGACCCAGTCTATGCCGCCCAGACGCCGGAGGATGGCCTGCACCTGCCAGGATGCCAGGCCGCCGATCTCCGGCGTGCCGGTGCCCGGTGCGAAGGCCGGGTCCAGCGCGTCGATGTCGAAACTCAGGTAGGCGGCGTCTTCGCCCACCACGTCCAGCACACGCTGTGCAGCCGCGGCCGAGCCCGTCTCGTGCACCTGCCCGGCCGTCAGGATGGTCACGCCTTGCCCGACGGTCCAATCCCACACGCTGCGCTGCACCGGCGAGCGGATGCCGACCTGCACGGTCCGATGCGGGTCGATCAGGCCTTCCCGTATCGCATGGTAGAACGGCGATCCGTGACCGAACGCCTGGCCGAAACTGTCCGGCCAGGTGTCCACATGCGCGTCGAAATGCACCAGTGCGAGCGGGCCGCCTCGGCGCTCCCGCAGGGCGCGCAGCAGCGGCAGGGTGATGCCATGCTCGCCTCCGAGCGCGATCAGATGCCCGACCGCCGCCGCCTGACGCTGGATCAGCGCCAGGCTTCTCGGCAGGTCGCCGAGCGCGATCTCGAAATCGCCGATATCGGCCACAGGCAGGTTCAGCGGGTCCTGCCGGCTCCGCGGGTGGTCGCCGTCGACCAGCATGCGGCTGGCATGGCGGATGGCGTGCGGACCGAAACGGGCGCCGCTGCGGTTCGTGGTCCCGATGTCGAGCGGAATGCCGGCTATGGTGATGGAGGCGCCGGCGGCCGCGCGCAGCCCCATGAAGGCGTGCGGCGTGGCGAAGGTCGGCGGCCCAGCCACTTTCAGTGGAGCCCAGCCATCTCAGTGAAGCATCGTCAGGTAGGTGACCAGCAGAGTGTAGCCCGATATGGCCAACAGGCCGTGCACGCCCACCAGCGTCGTGGACACCGGCCTGCGCCGCAGATGGGTGACCAGGATGGCGGAACCGGCCAGCAGCCCGACCCCCATCAACACAGCGGCGATCGTGCCGAACTTGCCCGCCCCCATCCTGACCGCGTGGGCCGTCAGCGGCCCGGGCAGGGCTGCAACCAGCAGCGCCAGGCCGGCCAGCCCGCCCGCGCCGTGGGCGATGCCCGTCCAGTGCAGCCCGCCCGGCGGCTCGTCCGTCAGCAGATAGCCGCGCGCCAGCCACGTCCCAACCGCGACCACCAGGCCGAGCACCGCAATGGCCACGATCAGCAGCATGGACCGGCTGCGAGCTTGAAGGGCGTCATGCGGCGATCCCAGGCTTGCGATGGCAGAGCGGCGACAGCTAGGCGGCTTTCGCTGCGGCGCCGGACGGATAGAAGCACTCGCCCTTCTCCGCCATGTCGCGCAGCGATTGCGGCGGGGTGAAGCGGGGGCCGAATCTTTGCGCCAGCGCGTCGCATTCCGCCACGAAACGCGCCAGTCCGATCCCGTCGATCATGCTGATCGGCCCGCCCGTCCACGGCGCGAAACCCCAGCCGAGGATGGCGCCCACGTCGGCCGACCGCGCGTCAGTAACCACGCGCTCCTCCATGCAACGCGCCGCCTCCACGGCCTGACGATACAGCAGGCGTTTGCGTATCTCGTCCACCAGTGCCGCATCCGCGTCGGCCCGCTTGACCGGCACGATATCGGCCAGGCCCGGCCACAGCGTCTTGCCGCCATCCTCGGCGTAGTCGTAGAAGCCGCGGCCGTTCTTGCGGCCGTACCGCTTCAACTCGGTCACCATCGTCTCAATGATCGGGTCGCTGGCGCTGGCGACGAACGCGTCGCCCATGTCGTTGCGCGCCTGCTGGCGTATCTTCAGCGACAGGTCCAGCGCCACGTCGTCATGCATCTCCAGCGGCCCGCGCGGCATGCCGGTGGCCCGCCCGACATTGTCGATGATCGCCGGCGCGATGCCGTCGGTCAGCAGCTCCATGCCCTCCTGCACGAAGGTGCCGAAACAGCGCGAGGTGTAGAAGCCGCGGCTGTCGTTGACGACGATCGGCGTCTTGCGAATCTTCAGGACGTAATCGACGGCGTTGGCCAGCGTCTCCTGGCTGGTCCGTTCGCCCACGATGATCTCGACCAGGCCCATGCGGTCCACCGGCGAGAAAAAATGGATGCCGATGAAGTTCTCCGGCCGGGCGCTTGCTTCGGCCAGTCCGGTGATCGGCAGGGTGGAGGTGTTGGAGCCGAACACCGCCGTGTCGGCGAGGTACGCCTCCGCACGTCGCGTCGTCTCCGCCTTCAGATCCCGCGCCTCGAACACCGCCTCGACCACCAGGTCGCTGCCCTCGACCTGCGCGTAGTCGTTCGTCGGTGTAATCAGCGAAAGGACGCTGTCGGCCCTCTCCTGCGCCATCTTGCCGCGGCCGACCGCCTTGTCGAGAAGTTTTCTGGAATATCCGAGGCCTTTGTCGGCCGCCTCCTGGCTGATGTCGATCAGCACCGTCGGTATGCCGGCCATCGCCTGCACGTAGGCGATGCCTGCGCCCATCATGCCCGCACCGATCACGGCCACCTTTCCAGGCGCAAACTTCCCGTCGATCTTCGGCCGCGCCGCTCCCTTGCCGAGCTGGTCCATCGACATGAACAGGGTGCGTATCATCGCCTTTGCTTGCGGCGTCATCAGCGTCTTTGCGAAATACCGGCTCTCGATGCGCAGCGCCGCGTCGATCGGCACCTGCAACCCCTCATAGACCGCCCTCATCAGGTTGATCTGTGCGGGATAGTTGCCGAAACTCTGGCGCCGCAGCATGGCGTTGCCCATCAGGAACACCTGCGCGGTCGCCGGTGTGTACGGTCCGCCGCCGGGTATCCTGAAATCCTTCTTGTCCCAGGGTGCGAGCGGCTCCGTCCTGCCCACCAGCGCTCGCGCCGTGCTCAACAGGTCCTCGGCCGGCACCATCGCCTGTACCACGCCCAGCTTCAGCGCTTCCTGCGGCGAGATGGACTTGCCCTCCAGCATCAGCGGCAGCGCCTTCGCAGCCCCCACCAGCCGCGGCAGGCGCTGAGTGCCGCCTGCCCCAGGCAGCAGCCCCACCTTCGATTCGGGAAGCCCAAGCTGTATCTTCGGATCATCAGCAACCACGCGCGCGTGGCACGCCAAGGCCAACTCGAACCCGCCGCCGAGCGCCACTCCGCCAATGGCTGCAACGATCGGCTTGCCGCAAGTCTCGATCGACCGGAACAGCGTGTTCAGCGCGAACACCGTCTCGAACAGCACAGCGCGCTCGCCGTCGCTGGCGTCTTCGCCAACTGCAAGGCTGCCGCCCAGCTCGCCCAGGTCGGCGCCCGCGCAGAAGCCGGACGCCTTGCCGCTGGCGATCACCGCGCCCTTGATCGCGGCGTCCGATTTCAACGTGCGCACCACCTCGCCCAGCTCGCGCAGCACCGCCGCGGTCAGCGTGTTCATCGAGCGACCAGGCACGTCGAAGGTGACCAGCGCGATGCCGTCTTGGGCTGTCTCGATCCTGAAATTGCTCATCGCTCAGACACGCTCGATCACGGTGGCAGTGCCCATGCCGGCGCCCACACAAAGCGTGATCAGGGCGGTCTCCTTGTCGGACCGCTCAAGCTCGTCCAGCACGGTGCCGAGAATCATCGCACCCGTGGCGCCCAGCGGATGGCCCATCGCGATCGCGCCGCCGTTCACGTTCATCTTGTCGTGCGGGATGTCGAGCGCCTGCATCATGCGCAGCACCACGCTCGCAAAGGCCTCGTTCAGCTCGTAGAGGTCGATGTCGCCCACCTCCATGCCGAGGCGTTTCAGCAGCTTCTGTGTCACCAGCGACGGTCCGGTCAGCATGATCGAGGGCTCCGAGCCGATGGACGCCATGCCGCGCACCCGCGCGCGCGGTTTCAGGCCCATCGCCTCGCCCATTTCCTTGGTGCCGAACAGCACGCCGGCCGCCCCATCGACGATGCCCGACGAGTTGCCTGCATGGTGCACGTGGTTGACCCGCTCCACCTGCGGGTAGCGCTGGGTCGCAACGCTGTCGAAGGCGATTTCGCCCGGCACTGCGAAGGAGGGGTTCAGCGCGCCGAGCGACTGCATGGTGGCGTCCGGCCGCATGTGCTCGTCGCGCGCCAGGATCGGCAGGCCGAGCTGGTCGCGCACCGGCACGATGGAGCGCGCAAAGCGGTTCTCGGCCCAGGCGGCGGCAGCCCGCTTCTGGCTTTCCACCGCGTAGGAATCCACGTCGTCGCGCGAAAACCCGTACAGCGTGGCGATCAGGTCGGCGCCGATGCCCTGAGGGGTGAAATAGGTCTTGAATGCGCTCGACGGGTCGAGCGGCCAGGCGCCGCCATCCGAGCCCATCGGCACGCGGCTCATGCTTTCGACGCCGCCGCCGACCGTCATCTCGGCCTCGCCCGCCATCACCTTGGCGGCCGCCATGTTGCAGGCTTCGAGGCCGGAGGCGCAGAACCGGTTGATCTGCACGCCGGCCGTGGTCTCGGAATAATCGGCGTTCAGCACGGCGGTGCGGGCGATGTCGGCGCCCTGCTCGCCCACCGGCGCGACACAGCCCAGGATCACGTCGTCCACATGGGACGTGTCCAGCGCGTTGCGGTCGCGCAGCGCCTCCAGCACCTGGGTCGCCAGCGAGAGCGCGGTGATCTCGTGCAGCGCGCCGTCCTTCTTGCCCCGGCCGCGCGGCGTGCGGACGGCGTCGTAGATGTAGGCTTCGGCCATGAAGCGACTCCGGCAGGTCTTGAGCGCGAACCTGGCCTGCACCCTGATGCCGCGCAAGGTGCGAGCGCCTCGACGCTACCTGGCTGTGATCCGCCGATCCGAAGGGATATCCTACGCCGATGCCTGACCTTCCGGAACGCCTTGCCCCGCTCAAGGCTTGCAGCGCGGTCGTTCGCCTGGCCTATGACGGGCTGACTCTACGTCTCTATCTAGCGGGCGCGATGAAGACCTACCCCGCCGCCAGCGGGAAGCTTGGCCCGCTTCCAGCCTCAAAGCGCAGCGGGATCGAAGTCTTGGCACGCATCGCGCAACGATCGAGGCAGTGCAGCACCGTTCAGGATGGAGGGCCCAAATGGTCGAACGCGTTTTGGTGACGTCCGAAGCCAGCTCCGTGATCGACCGGCTGCGCGCCCGGCATGGCGCGCTGCTGTTCCACCAGTCCGGCGGGTGCTGCGACGGCAGCTCGCCGATGTGCTACCCGCTCGGCGAGTTCCGGGTCGGCGCGCAGGACGTGCTGCTTGGCCGCGTCGCCGACACGCCCGTCTACATCGGTGCCGCGCAGTTCGGATACTGGTCGCACACCCAGCTGATCATCGACGTGGTGCCGGGGCGCGGCGGCGGCTTCTCGCTGGAGGCGCCCGAGGGCGTGCGCTTCCTCACCCGCAGCCGGGTGTTCACCGATGAGGAGGCGTCTGCACTGCCGCCGGTCCGCACGGGAGCCGACCACTGAGCGTGGCTGGCGCGCTGTCCCACATCCGCGTGCTGGACTTGTCGCGGGTGCTGGCGGGGCCGTGGGCTAGCCAGCTGCTGGGCGATCTCGGCGCCGACATCATCAAGGTGGAACGCCCGGGCACCGGCGACGACACGCGCCAATGGGGGCCTCCCTACCTGCCGGGCACGGACGACGCCGCCTATTTCCTGTGCGCCAACCGCAACAAGCGGTCGGTGACGATCGACTTCACAAAGCCGGACGGCCAGGCGCTGGTCCGCCGCCTGGCGGAGGGCGTCGACGTGGTGCTGGAAAATTTCAAGGTCGGCGGCCTGGCCCAGTATGGCCTGGACCACGCCAGCCTTTCGGCCGCCAACCCGCGCCTGGTCACCTGTTCGATCACCGGGTTCGGCCAGACCGGCCCCTACGCCCAGCGCGCCGGCTACGATTTCCTGATCCAGGGCATGGGCGGGCTGATGAGCGTGACCGGCCGCCCGGATGGCGAGCCAGGCGGCGGCCCGCAGAAGGTGGGCGTGGCGCTGACCGACGTGCTGACCGGATTATACGCCAGCACAGCCATTCTCGCCTGCCTCGCCCATCGCGACCGCACCGGGGAGGGACAGCATATCGACCTGGCCCTGCTGGACGTTCAGGTTGCGAGCCTGGCCAACCAGACGATGAACTTCCTGGTGGGCGGCCAGGTGCCCACCAGGATGGGCAACGCCCACCCAAGCATCGTGCCCTACCAGGATTTTCCGAGCGCGGACGGTTATGTCATCATCGCCGCCGGCAACGACCGCCAGTTCGCAAGCCTGGCGCTCGCCATGGGACAGCCGGGCTGGGCGACCGACCCCGCCTACGCCACCAACGCCGCCCGTGTCGGGAACCGGCTGGCACTGACCGACGCGATCGCGCAGGTCGGCAAGACAAAAACCACGGCCGAATGGGTGGCTCTGCTCGAGCAGGCCGGCGTTCCCTGCGGCCCGATCAACACTCTGGCCGAGGTGTTCGACGACCCGCAGGTAAGGGCGCGCGGCGCGCGGATGGCGATGACCCACGGCACCGGCGCCGCCCTGTCGCTTGTCGCCAACCCGATCCGCATGTCGGCGACCCCGCCCGCCTACGGCCTGCCGCCGCCTTCGCTCGGCGAGCACACCCGAGTCGTGCTGGCCGAGCGGCTCGGCCTGGACGACGCGGCGCTTGATACGCTGGCGGCCAATCGCGTGATCTGATCAGCCGACGATCGGCGAGCGATCGTAGTTCTCGAGCAAGTCGGCGGGGTCGCGATAGATCGCGATGCATCCCGCGCGCCGCAGATCGGCCTCCGTGAAACCGCCGCACAGCATGCCGATCGTGCGCAGACCAGCCTTTGCCGCAGCCTCCGCGTCGTAGGGCGTATCGCCCACCACGATCATGTCGTGCGCGTGAACGCCCGGCAGCCGCCTCATCGCGGCCTCAAAGATGTCCGGATGCGGCTTGCTGCGTTCGGCGTCGTCCGACGACGTCTGTGCATCGACTAGGTCGGTGATCCCGGCGACTTTCTTGTAGTGCTCAAGCTCCTCGCCTTTCGCAGAAGAGGCGAGCGCCACCCGGATCCCGTCGGCGGTCAGGCGTTGGAACAGCTCGCGCCCGCGTGGAAAAGCGGTGACCTGGCTCAGGTAGCGGCTCTTCAGTATCTCCCCGCGATGCTTCTCCAGGGCCTCGCCCTTTTCGGCGATCTCCTCCTCGCTCAGGAACACCGGCAGCAGCTGGTCGCCCCCCTTGCCGATCTGGCTGCGAATTTTGCCGAACTCGATCTCGTGGCCGATGTCGCGGAACGCGTCCTGCCAGGCTTGCGCGTGGAGGTCGACGGAATCGACCAGCGTTCCGTCCACGTCGAAGATGACTGCCTTTACCATGCCGGTGCTACGCCGGGCGCTGCCTGGTGTTCCCTCGACGCCAGGGAGGGCCGGTGTCGCACCCGGCGCGAACTATGGTAAGGGGCAGCCGAACAGACGGGACCTGCTGACCAACGATGAGTGCCTTCAAGGGAAGCCTGTTCACCGACAGGCAGAGCAACTCGGCCAACGCCAAGAAGGCGTTGCTGGAGAAATTCAAGGCCAAGCCTGCCGCCGATGATCCTGCGGTGCTGGCCAGGGCCGCCGAACGCCAGGCGATCGCCCAGGCCCGCGAGGTTCGCGCGGCCGAGCGAAAGGCGGCCAAGGAGGCGGAGGCGGCGCGCCTGGCGGCCGAGCAGGCGGCGCGCGATATCGAAGCCCAGAAACGCCTGGCCGAAGAGGCGGCTCGGGCCGCCGAACAGGCCGCCCGCGACCTGGCCCTGAAGGCCGAGCGTCAGGCAGCCCGCGATGCCCGATACGCCGCTCGCAAAGCGCGCCGGTGACCGGCTCCGTGCCAGGGACGCCGGTGGCGAGGCGCCAATCCGCCGATCCGAGGAGACCAGCCCATGCGTAGAGTATTCGCCGGATTGATGCTTGCTGGCTTGTCCTCCTGCATGACCGGATCGGCACCGCGTTCCGGCACGCCCGCCATGGTGGTGTTCTTCGCCGAGAAATCGGCGGCGCTCGAGCCGAACGACGCCGACATCATCGCGCATGCCGCCGACCTGGCCAAAGCCTCGCCCAGCGCGCCCGTCGTGGTGCGCGGCTGGACCGATAGCGGCGGCAGCCCGCAAGCCGACGTCCTGCTGTCGCAGCAGCGCGCCCGGCGCGTGGCCGACGCCCTGATCGCCGATGGCGTGCCGCCGGCCCGCATCTCACGCCAGGGCCGAGGCCAAACCCATGACGATCCCGGCGTCGAAAGCCGGCGGGTGGAAATCCGCGTCGGCGGCCAGTAGCGGGCCGGTCGGACGGAAGACCCGTGTGCAATCGGCGGCACGGAAAGCCCGGATTGACGATAGGGTGCAACCGGTTAGAACCAGACGCAGGCCGTTACGTTGGTAGATCAGGCCCGTTTGCCGCCACTACTCTGGAGACCTTGCTTATGTCCCGCACACTGACTGCGATTTTCACCGCCCTTCTGCTGAGCACCGTCACGTTGCTGAGCGCATGCAACACGGTGGCGGGCGCCGGCCAGGACGTCACCAGCGCCGGCCATGCCGTGACGGGCGCCGCCGACGGCGCCAAGCACTGACGGGCTTCTCCCGTCTTAAACAGGACGGCCCAAACGGTGTCTGTCAGGGCCAAGGGGCAAACCCCTTGGCTTCTATTTTACCAAGAACCACCACATCAGGACTAGCAGAACCACGAGCGCGATGACGGCGTTCGTCATGAACTTCGTGGCCGATGTCCAGAAGCTCAGCCGGTCGGCTAGGAAACCTTCCGACGTCGTCGGTGCGACGGGGAGTGGTGTCTTCGGTGGGTCTGCCATGTCGGGTTCCGCTATCCAGCCTTGAGCCGACGCGTTCTACGGCGGGCCAGCCAGTGGCCGCAAGGCGGGCGGGATGCCCTGCTGCGCAATGAACATTTTTAGCGCCCTCGGATACAGCCTGTGCTCCTCCTCGAGCACACGGGCGGCCAGGCTGTCCGCGTCGTCACCCGCCAGCACCGGCACTGCTTGCTGAGCCACCACCGGCCCCTCATCCATGCCGTCGGTCACGAGGTGCACCGTGCAGCCATGCTCCGCCCGGCCATCGGCGAGGGCGCGCGCATGGGTGTGCAGGCCGGGCAGGTCGGGCAGCAGGCTCGGATGGATGTTGAGCATGCGTCCCTGCCAGCGTGCTACCAGCCAGGGGGTCAGCAGCCGCATGTAGCCTGCCAGGCACACGATCCCCGCGCCATGCGCGCGCAGAACCGCGTCCACCGCCCGCTCATGCGCCTGCCGGTCACCCCCGAACTGCCGGTGGTCGACCGCGCTCGCTGCCACGCCCGACCTGCGCGCATGCTCAAGCCCGGCGGCATCGGGATTGTTGGACACCACCACGCAGACCTCCGCCGGGTAGGCCGGGTCGGCTGCCGCGTCCAGCAGGGCCGCCATGTTGCTGCCCCGGCCGCTGATCAGGACGCCGACCCGCACCCGGCCGTTCAACCAGGCCAACCTTCCGGCAAGGCGATCCTGATGCCCGCCTCCGCCCCGCACGCCTCGACATGGCCGATGGTGAAGGCTGTCTCCCCCAGCTCGCCCAGCAGCGCCACCGCTTCCTGCGGGTTGCCCACCGCCAGCACCATGCCGATTCCGCAGTTGAAAACACGCAGCAGTTCCGCGCCCGACACCTTGCCGACCTGGGCGAGCCAGCCGAACACAGGGGGCACCGGCCAGGCGTGATCGACCACCGCGCACGTGCCTGGCGGCAGCACGCGCGGCACGTTGCCGGGTAGGCCGCCGCCGGTGACGTGGGCAGCAGCCGAGAGCAGCCCTGCCCGGTGCAGCGCGAGCACCTGCTTCACATAGAGTCGGGTCGGGACCATCAGCGCCTGCGCCACCGTCTCGCCGGGCGACCAGGGCGCGTCATCGCCCCAGGCGAGACGGGCGATGCCGCAGATCCTCCGCACCAGCGAAAAGCCGTTGGAGTGCAGGCCGCTTGAGGGCAGGCCGAGCAGCGTGTCGCCAGCCCGCACCGTGCCTGGCAGCATCGCGCCGCGTTCCGCGGCACCGACCGCAAAGCCCGCCAGGTCGTAATGACCGGCCGCATACATGCCGGGCATCTCGGCCGTCTCGCCGCCCACCAGCGCGCAGCCGGACAGGCGGCAGCCCTCCGCGATGCCTACGATCACGCGCGCCGCATCCTCCACGGCCAGCTTGCCGCTGGCGAAATAGTCGAGGAAGAACAGCGGCTCCGCGCCCTGTACCACCAGGTCGTTGACGCACATCGCCACCAGATCGATGCCCACGCGGTCGTGCAGCCCGCTTTCGATGGCCACCAGCAGCTTGGTGCCGACCCCGTCCGTGCAGGACACAAGCACAGGGTCGGCGAACCCTGCGGCCTTCAGGTCGAACAGCGCAGCGAAACCGCCCAGGCCGCCCATCACGCCGGGCCGCGTCGTCGCTGCCGCGTGCGGCTTGATGGCCTCCACCAGCGCGTCGCCCGCCTCGATGTCCACCCCGGCTTCGCGATACGTCGCCACTCTTGCCGTTCCTCCCGCGCGCGCACGTTCTTGCTCGCCACCCGGGCTGGATAGGATAGAATGGCGGCATGGGAAACCATGTGTCAGGCGTCAGCTGTCAGGCGTCAGTCGTCAGAGCGATGATGTGCTGTGCCTGACGGTGGAGTGGTCCGGGGGCAGGGCGCTTATCTGACACTGCCCAACATCATCAGCTTCGCCCGCCTGTGCGCCGTGCCGGCGGCGATCTGGCTGGTGCTGCACCGCCATTTCGGCGCGGCCTTCGCGCTATTCGTGCTGGCCGGCATCTCGGACGCGGTGGATGGCTGGCTCGCTCGCCGCCGCGGCGGCACGGCGCTGGGCGCCATCCTGGATCCCGTGGCCGACAAGACCCTGATGGTCGGAATGTACCTGACGCTCGCCGCCATCGGCCAGCTGCCGGACTGGCTGGCCATACTGGTGGTGTTCCGCGACCTGGTGATCGTGGGCGGCGTGCTGCTGCTGTGGATGACCAGCAACGCCATGCAGATCAAGCCGCTGACCGTGTCGAAGTGGAACACCGCCCTGCAGATCGGGCTGGTCGCCGTGGTGCTAGGGCTCGACAGCCTGGGCCTCGCAGTCTGGCCGCTGCGGCAGGCGATGGTGTGGCTGGTCACGGCGACAACCCTGTTCTCCGGCGGCGCCTACGTCGTGCGGGCAGCGCGCCGGTGACGTCGTGCAGGCAGCGCGCCGATGACGCGATTGCGGGCAGCGCGCCGGTGACGTCGCGCGGGCAGCGCGCCGATGACGCGAGTGCGGGCAGCGCGCCGGTGACGCGAGTGCGGGCAGCGCGCCGGTGACGCGAGTGCGGGCAGCACGCCGTTGACGATGGTGCGCACGGTGCGTCGTTGAACGAGCTGCGGCCGATACCGCCCGCCGCCCCCGTGCGGCCCGCGACGACCCGCACGGCGCGCCTCGCCCTGCTGGCGGCCGTGCTGGTGGCGCTTTGGCTGGTGCTCCAGCTGTTCGCGAGCATCCTGCTGCCCTTCGTGGCGGCGTGCGGCATCGCCTACGTGCTCGACCCGTTCTGCACCCGGCTGACCCGGGCCCGCGTGCCGCGCAGCCTGGCCAGCCTTCTCCTGGTGCTGGGGCTGATCCTGGTTCTGCTGCTGTGCGCGCTGCTGCTCTACCCGGTGATCGTGCACCAGATCGGCTTGCTGGTGGGCCACGTGCCGGACTACGCCCGCGGCCTCAGCGCGTTCGCGACCAAGCTGATCGGCTGGTTCCAGCAGCATCTCGGCCCCGACTACGTGGACGCCCGCCTCTCCGAGCTCGCCTCCGGCCAGGCGGGCGAGATGCTCGGTTTTGTCGCCGGCGCGGTGTCGCGGCTGGTCGGCGGCGGCTACGCCCTGTTCAACGTGATGTCGCTGGCCATCGTGACGCCCGTGGTGGGCTTCTATCTCCTGCGCGACTGGCCGCACGTGGTCACCATGGTCGATAGCTGGCTGCCCCGCCGCTACCAGAGCGTGCTGCGCGCCCAGGCCCGCGAGGTGGATCGCATCCTCTCCGCCTGGGTCCGCGGCCAGGCCATGTGCTGCATGATCCTGGCCCTGTTCTACGCCGTAGGCTTGTCGGCAGTCGGGCTGGAGCTGGGCCTCGTCGTAGGCCTGACCGCCGGTTTCCTCAGTTTCATTCCCTATGTCGGCACCATCACCGGCGCGGTCGCCTCCATCGGTCTCGCCTTCGCCCAGTTCCCGACCTGGCAGGGCGTGCTGCGCGTGGTGGCCGTGTTCCTGGTGGGCCAGATCCTGGAAGGCTACGTGATCTATCCCCGTTTCCTGGGCGACCGCGTGGAATTGCCTGCTGTCTGGGTGATCTTCGCCCTCTTCGCCGGCGGCGCGGCATTCGGGTTTCTGGGGGTGATGCTTGCGGTGCCGGTTGCCGCAACGGTGGGCGTGCTGACTCGCTTCTGGCTGCGGCGGTATCTGGCCAGTCCGCTGTACCTAGAGCCGCAGTAGGGCGAAACAGCGAAGCGGCATCCGCCTTCGCCAACGGTCGTTGTGCTTGACGGATGTCGCCTCAGCAATGCTTGCCGGAGGCATTACGGCATGTCCCCGGAGCTCCAAGGCGGCCAATGTGGCGGCGTCGCTCGGCGCGTGCCATGCTGGCAACATTGCGGCCCGACGGCATCGCCGGCAATCTCGCATCCTCGATTGTCGCATTGCGGAGATCATCGCATGACCCTGATCCTGATCATCCTGATCCTGCTCTTCCTCGGCGGCGGCCTGGGCACGTCGTTCGGCGGCTGGGGCGGCGGCACCTATGGCAGCTACGGCTACGGCGGCATCGGCCTGGGCACGATATTGCTGATCGTTTTGATCGTGCTGCTGCTGCGGTAGGCTGTTCGCACGACCAATCCGTGGCGCCGCGCCACAGCGATGCGGGTCCAGCGGTCCAAACCCGGCTCGATTGCCCCGTAACACGCGTGGCGTTCCTTGTACCAACTGAGGTTGCGTCTGACTCGTGAGGCAAGCAGTCCTTTTTGCAAAAAGCACCAAAAAACCTCTGTTTGTTTGATCCGCGACAGCCGGACAAAGGTTTTGCTTCTTTTTTGCAAAGAAGAAGGACTTGCCTTCGGTTTGGGTAAGTCGATCTCAAGGCCGATTGGTATTAACACCCGCTACATCCGGGATGTGCTTGAGCGTACTGTCGGCGGCATAAAGGCATGCTTGCGCTTGCGCTTGCATCTTTATCGACGCGCGCGGGGTGCGATGGGCTATATGAGAGGTCGCAGGGGGGAGACCGAGTTGTGAAATCCGTGCCAGCAAACCGGGCCGTGGCGTGCTGCCTTGTCGCCAGTGTAGGGCTGGCAGTCAGCAGCCCCGCCTTTGCTGGCATTGAGTGGGTTTCGATCAAGAAACTACCCGGTTTTGACGATGCACAGGCGCAGTTGCAAGCTTTGGTGGACGTGAACGGTCACCGGACGGATAACCGTCTTTGCGTGGTCGGGCAGCGGGACGGCGGGCATTTCCAGGCGGAGGTTTACTGGCCGGCGGAGAACAAGCTGATCTTATGGGTGCCGAACATCAACGACCCGGAGACGTTGGTGCATTCCCGACGCTACCTGGACCTCAAGCGCGATGTGCGCGCTAATGTGGGGACCAGCACGTATCTGCTGTCGCGGTCGTTCGTCGCCGAAACGCTGAAAGCCTGCGCGAGCAGGGGCGATCATTTTGTGATCCGTAGGAAGTCCGAAGCGATACCCGGCCATGACTAGCGGCGGGCAGAAAGCGGCGATCGTGCTGGACCCGCCCAACACCGATGCGGGGGCGATGGAGCGACTGTTTATCCTGGAAGCCTATAACCCAGGGAACATCGGCAACTACGTGGCGTCCGAAAATCTTGCGGCCATGCGCCTGATGCGGCAAACGATCGAAAACAGGCTGAAAGCTCCGGCCGAGTATGGCGCCAAAGGCGCGACTTTGGAAACCGACATCGTGGAGCTTGGGAACCAGTTCGCCGGTTTTGGAGACTACCCGACGCTCGACGCGACCATGAGCGCGAACCTTACCGACATCCTCGCCATCGCGAACAACCCCCGACACCCGCAGCAAGCCGACTACGCCCAGTTCATCCGCGACGCGATTACGGCGGCTACTGAAGCCGTTGTTCCTCCGACAGCGAAGTATGCCGACGTGACAGCATGGCGAACGCAGGACCACGGCTCGCCTGGAGGGCGGTTCAAGGTTCTGGAAACAATCGGCGGTAATACGTTCTATGCGACTACACCCCTGCCGCCGTTGCCGGCCCGACACGTGAAGCATCGGAAACCGCGCATGCGTCCGATCAGACGGAATGCGCAGTGATTCCGGTGTGATTCCCTTTGCTCCTCAGACAACGCGGGTTGCATGCTTGCCGCATCGTCGACGACTCGGCATTGTACCACTCGGTCCCGGTTTGACTAAGGCTATCTTTCGAGACCGGATTGCAATTCGCTGCCGAAGCTCACAGCGACCCACGCCTGCCACGCGAAAGCGATACGCGAACAATTGCGGCACAGTCGTGTTCGTCGAAACGGTGCAGTGCCAAAGCGCATTGCACCTTACGCTTGCTGCCGTTTCGCTTTTCGGGCGGAAACGATCAAAAGGCGCAATAAGGGGTTAGTGCTGCTTGCCTGTGGGTTACGGATGCGCAGGTTTCATCCGCTCGACCTCCTCAAGACATAGCGACAACAGGCCAGTGCGGTCTCATCCCGGCAAGGGTCGCCGAGTATGTCGACGTCGCCGTCTTGACCTTCACTTCACCGCGTGGTTGTCCGCATAAACAGGGGTAATCAGCTGCGGCTCATCAATGTTTCATGTTTCTCGTCAACTTGTGCGTCTAATTTAGCTGCGCCTTCAGACGGAAACGATCCCTATCCGGTCTTCTCCCAGGGAATAGCGACCTCCACCATCGCTAGCAGGTTTCATCCTGACACCCCCCCAATACTGCGTTACAATCTCCCGTGCCCCGCACTCGCCAACTCGCCTTCCTTTTTCCCCAGCACGCCTCCTACAGCGCCGACGCCCTCATCCCCACGCTGGCCAACGCCGAGGCGCTTACCTGGCTAACCAGCCCCGAGACCTGGCCCAACCGCCGCCTCGCCCTCTACGGGCCGGAAGGCTCCGGCAAGACGCACCTGCTGCACGCGTTTGCCGAACGCCAACGCGCAACCCTGCTGCCTGTGGAGGCGATGCGACACATGGCGGCGGCACCGCCGGAGCGAGCGCTGGCGATCGACGATGCCGACACCATCCCCAACCCCGAAATCCTGCTCCACCTCCTTAATGCCGCGGCCGAAGCCGGCCTCCCCGTGCTCCTCGCCGGCCGCACCCCTCCAACCCTCTGGCCCACAACCCTGCCGGACCTGGCCAGCCGCTTGCGCGCCGCCACCGCGGTGGCGCTGGGTCAGCCGGACGACGACCTGCTGCGCGCTCTGCTGGCTCGGCTGCTGGCCGAGCGGCAGCTTGGCGTCGAACAGGCGTTGCAGGACTACCTGCTCGCTCGCCTGCCCCGGCACGGCGCTGCCCTAAAGGAGGCGGCGTGCCGGCTGGATCGGTTGTCGCTGGCGGCGGGGCGGGGAGTGACGCGGGCGATGGCGGCCGATGTGCTGGCGCATCTGGGGGCGGAAGACGAGCCGGTTGAGCCAGAAACCTCGCCAGCACCCCCGACACTCCTATAGACTCCGGGACATGCCCCGCTCCCACACCCATCTGCGCCCCGTCCCGGCGCACACCGAACAGCCGCACCCCGCGTCGCAAGACTACGCCCCCGACAGCCCCGGCCGCTTCATCAACCGCGAGCTCTCCTGGCTCGATTTCAACACGCGCGTGGTGGAGGAGGCCGAAAACACCCGCCACCCGCTGCTCGAACGCCTGCGCTTCGTCTCCATCTCGGCGGCCAACCTCGACGAGTTCTTCTCCGTCCGCGTGGCCGGGCTGATCGGCCAGGCGCGCTCCGGGCTCACGCAGCTTTCGCCGGACGGGCGCACCGCGGCGCAGCAGCTCGAAGCCGTCAACGAGCGCGCGCGCATGCTGTTGGACCGCCAGCAGCGCGTCTGGCTCGACCTCCGCCGCCTTCTGGCCGAGGCAGGCATCGAGCTGTGCGACATCGCCAGTACCAGCGACGACGAACGCCGCTGGCTCGACACCTGGTTCATGGAGCGCGTCTTCCCGGTGCTGACCCCGCTCGCCATCGACCCGGCGCACCCCTTCCCCTTCATTCCCAACATGGGCCTGGTCATGGCCCTGCAGCTGCACCGCGAGGACGACCCGGCCGCCAGCCTGTCCGGCCCCACCCCGCATGGCGGCTACTACATGCGCGGCCTGATCCCTCTGCCCAGCCAGGTGGACCGCTTCATCCGCCTGCCCTCCGCCTCTGCCGAGGCGGCAGGCACAAACCCCAAGAAGATCCGCTTCGTGATGCTGGAGGAGGTGGTGGGCCTGTTCCTGCAGCGCGTCTTCCCAGGCTTCGCGGTCAGCGGCCAGGGGCTGTTCCGCCTCATCCGAGACACCGACATCGAGTTCGAGGAAGAGGCCGAGGACCTGGTCCGCATGTACGAGACGGCGCTGAAACGGCGCCGCCGCGGCTCGGTCATCCACCTGGCCGTCGACCCAGGCATGCCAGAATCCCTGGTGGACCTGGTGGCCGACAGCGTGGACGCAGATCGCAGCGAGATCGGCGTGCAGCAGGGCCTGCTCGGCGTGGTCGATCTCAAGCAGCTGATCGTGGAGGACCGGCCGGACCTGCTGTTCAGCCCCTACACGCCGCGCTTTCCGGAGCGCATCCGCGACTTCGGCGGCGATTGCTTCGCCGCCATCCGCGCCAAGGACATCATCGTCCACCACCCGTTCGAGAGCTTCGACGTGGTGGTCCAGTTCCTCCGCCAGGCGGCAGCCGACGCAAACGTGGTCGCCATCAAGCAGACGCTGTACCGCACCAGCCGGGACAGCCCGATCGTCAAGGCGCTGATCGAGGCCGCCGAAGCCGGCAAATCCGTCACCGCCATGGTGGAGCTGCGCGCCCGCTTCGACGAAGAAGCCAACATCCGCCTGGCCCGCTCGCTGGAAGCGGCCGGCGTGCAGGTCGTCTATGGGTTCGCCGAGCTGAAAACCCACGCAAAGATCAGCCTGGTGGTGCGGCGCGAGGGTACATCCATGCGCAGCTACGCCCATTACGGCACCGGCAACTACCACCCGGTCACCGCGCGCATCTACACCGACCTCAGCTTCTTCACCGCCGACCCGGACCTGACGCGCGACGCGATGCGCCTGTTCAACTACATGACCGGCTACGCCCAGCCCGAACGCATGGACGCGCTTGCCTTCTCACCTCTCACCACCCGCACGACCCTGATGGAGCTGATCGGCAAGGAAATCGACTTCGCGCGCGACGGCAAACCCGCCTCCATCTGGCTGAAGCTGAACAGCCTGGTGGACCCAAAGCTGATCGACGGCCTTTACGAAGCCTCACGCGCCGGCGTGCAGGTGATGGCGGTCATCCGCGGCATCTGCTGCCTGCGCCCCGGCGTGCCCGGCCTGTCGGACAACATCCGCGTCAAATCCGTCGTCGGCCGTTTCCTCGAACACGGCCGCATCTGCGCCTTCGGCAACGGCCACCGCCTGCCCAGCCGCCACGCGCTGGTCTACATCAGCAGTGCGGACTGGATGGAGCGCAACATGGATTGGCGAGTGGAAACGCTCGTACCGATCCGAAACGCAACCGTGCACGCGCAGGTGCTGGACCAGATCATGGTGGTCAACCTGAAGGACACGCTGCAATCCTGGGAACTACGCGCCAGCGGCCACTGGGAACGCCTGCCGCCTGGCAGCAAACCGGTCTCTGCGCACGAGTATTTCATGACCAACCCTTCCCTGTCCGGGCGAGGGTCGGCGCTGCATGGGCCTGTGGTGCCTTTGCCTCGGCCTCGGCCTATGCGGCCGGACCGGGTTTTGCAGGACTAGAGCAATGGTCCGCAGACTGGAATTGTCGGAGTGACGAAATTGCTCGCCAAAACAGGGCCTAGAGCGGTTTCATGTCCGCCTACTCGCGGACACTCTGCGTGAAACCGGTCTGAGGCAAGGGGCTGTGCTCTTGACCCCGTCACGCGCCAGCGTCTGCGCACGACGGGGCCAAGCGGCCCAAGACCCCGTTGATGGTCAGCAACAATCAGCTTCAGCAGGCGGCCAAAGCCCTATACGAGGGGCATTTGGAGGAAGCAGACCGGCTGTTTCGCCGCATCCTGCGCGGCGCCCCGGAACTGTTCGACGCGCTGCACGCCCTCGGCATCATCGCCTTTCAGCGGGGCCACCCGCAGCGCGCGCTCGGCTTCTACGACCGCGCCCTCCGCCAGAACCCGAACATCTCCCAGCTCCACAACAATCGCGCCAACGCGCTGAACGCGCTGAACCGCCCGGCCGAAGCGCTCGCCAGCCTGGACGCCGCCCTCGCCCTCGCCCCGAACGACCCCATCCTGCACCTGGGCCGAGGCAGCACCCTCACCACCTTGCACCGCCACGCCGAAGCGCTGAACCATTTCGCCCAAGCAGCAGTCCTCGACCCGACCCTGCTCGCGGCACGGCAGAACAAGGCCGCTGCCGAGATCCGCCTCGGTCTCTACGAAACGGCGCTTGCCACCAGCGACCAGCTCATCGCCCTGCAACCCGCGCCAGGCGCCCAGGCGCCCCTGGCCGGCGAGTTCGTCCGCGCGCATTGGAACGCCGCCGCCATCTGCCTTACCCTCGGCGACTACGCCCGCGGCTGGCGCGAATACGAATGGCGCTGGCATCCGCCCTTCGACGGCAAGCGCCACGACTTTGCCCAGCCGCTCTGGCGCGGCGAGGCGCTGCACGGCCAGACCATCCTGCTGCACGCCGAACAGGGTTTTGGCGACACCATCCAGTTCTGCCGCTACGCGCCCCTCGTCAAGGCACGCGGCGCCCGCATCCTCCTCGAAGCCCCCGCACCCCTGCTGCCGCTGCTGCAAACCCTGTCGGGCGTGGACGAATTGCTGCCCGAGGGCGCCCCGCCCCTAGCTTTCGACGTGCATTGCCCGCTGATGTCGCTGCCGCTCGCCTGCGGCACCGAGCTGCACACCATCCCCGCCGCCGCGCCCTACCTTGCCGCCGACCCTGCCAGGCTCGCCAAATGGGACGACATCCTCGGCCCCCGCACCCGCTTGCGCATCGGCCTGGCCTGGTCCGGCTCCGAACAGTTCAACAGCGATGCCAGCCGCTCCGCCCCGCTCGCCTCGCTCGCTCCGCTGGTCCGCCCGGGCATCGAGATCGTGGCCGTGCAGAAGGATGTCCGTCCGGCCGACGCCGAAGCAGCCCAAAAACTGGGCGTCCGCATCGTCTCCGAAGCCCTCGCCGACTTCGCCGACACCGCCGCCCTGATCACCCTGCTCGACCTCACGGTCAGCGTCGATACTGCCGCCGCCCACCTCGCCGGCGCGCTCGGCCGCCCAGTGTGGCTGCTGCTCCACCACGCCGCCGAGTGGCGCTGGCTCCGCCACCGCGACGACAGTCCCTGGTACCCGAGCGCACGCCTGTTCCGGCAGAAAGCTCCGCTCGAGTGGACGGAGCTGGCCGACCGCGTGGCGGAGGCGCTCGACAGCGTGATCCACCCGTTCTTCGAAGGAGATACATAGCCGAAAGTCAGAGTGTGCAGCCGGTGTCTTCACTCCGTCATTCTTGATATCAGCCGCTTGCTCGTCGGGGCGGCTCCCGGTCAAGGCCGCCGCAGGCGCCCCGAAGCGGTTCAGCCTTGAGGGCGAACCGCCGCGACAAGCACACTGCGACAGCACACGGAGATCTCCCCGACGCAGCGACCGTCAGGCAATTTGCTCCGAGCCGACAGAGACCGCGCCGGCAAGCTCGCGCTCAGCCAGGTCGCGCCCGGCGCGATGCCGGTCCACGATGTCCAGCACCAGACGCGCCGCCGCCATTGCCCCACCGCCGCCGGTGATCAGCGCGTGCGCCCGCTCCACCATCCTGTCCCGCTCGGCAGTGTCGCTCAGCGCCGTCTTGAACGCCTTGACGAACGCCTCAGTCGTTGCCTTCAACGGGGCGATCACGATGGCGGCGCCCTCGCGGTCCAGCCCCTTGGACAGCAGCGTCGCCTCCACGATCGGGCCAGGCACCAGAACCAGCGGCGTGCGCAACGCCGCGCCCTCGTGCATCGTGCTTGTGCCCTCGCCGACGACCGCGTTGGCCGCACGCGTGTAGAGCAGCGCGTCCGTTGGCGTCACGACGCCCTTCACCGTTACCCAATCGGGCAAGTCGGCGGGCAGCCCGGCCACGTCGCGCAGCTCCGCGAGGTCGGTCACGGCCAGCAGAACCAGCCGAAGCCCGGGATGCGGCCCCCGGCGCAGGGTTTCCGCCGCTTCGAAGATGCCGGCCAGAACCTGGTGGCCGAACTCACGCCCGAAGGGGAAGCCGCGCGGTGCATACAGCACGAACGGCGCCTCCGCAGGCAGGCCGAGCTGCGCGCGCGCTCGCTGCCTGTCGGGCATTTCCTCGACGTCGAGGAACGGGCCTGTCCTGACCACGCTGTCGGCAATGCCGTCGAGCTCGGACGGCAGCTCCATCAACGGAGCGTAGGGCCAGATCACCGCGTCCATCTGCGCCATCATCGGCCAGTCCATGAAAAGCTCGTCGCGCACGGGATGCATGGCCAGCGTCACCCAGCGCATCTCCGGCACGGCCCGGCGCAGCGGCACCAGGTAGCGCGCGCAGTCGTCCACCACGATGTCCGCGTCGTCCAAGCACGCCCGGATTGCCGCGTCGCGGTTCTCGCGCGTCAGCAGGGGCAGGAAGCGCGGCCGGTAGCCCATCCGCCGTGTCGCATCGATGTTGAACGGCCGCAGCCGCGCAATGTCGAGCAGGTAGTCGACCTCGACCTGCGGATCGATCTTCTGAAGCGCGCGCGCCAACGCCGCCGTGCGGGAGATGTGCCCGATCCCGCCGGAGACGGACGGTATCATCATCACCTTCGTGGGTGAGCGGGTCGGCTTGGCGTCGAACACAGGGTCTCCTTCAGTGAAGTAAAAAAGGCCTTCTTCTTCGAAAGAAGAAGCAAGAAACTTCTGTTCGTTGTCGCGCGATCAAAAAGACAAAGGTTTTTTGGTCCTTTTTTTCAAAAAAGGACTGCTTGCCTTCTATTCCGCCGCCTGCCGAACCGGCGCAGCCACCGCAATGTCCGCCTGGAACGCCTGGATGCCGGTCTGCCACCGCCCCAGGATCAGTGCGTGGATGTCGTGGGTGCCCTCGTAGGTGTTCACCGCTTCGAGGTTCATCACGTGGCGGATCACGTGGTACTCGTCCGATATGCCGTTGCCGCCATGCATGTCGCGCGACACGCGGGCGATGGCCAGCGCCTTGCCGCAATTGTTGCGCTTCATCAGGCTGACCATCTCCGGCGCTGACTCATGTTCGTCCATCAACCGGCCCAGCCGCAGCGATCCTTGCAGGCCAAGCGCGATCTCGGTCTGCATGTCCGCAAGCTTCAGCTGGATGATCTGGTTGGCAGCCAGTGGCCGGCCGAACTGCCTGCGGTCCAGCGTGTACTGGCGCGCCGCCTCCCAGCAGAACTCGGCAGCCCCCATCGCACCCCAGGATATGCCGTAGCGCGCGCTGTTGAGGCAGCTGAACGGACCTTTGAGCCCGCGCACGCCTGGCAGCAGGTTTTCGGCCGGCACGAATACGCTGTCCATCACGATCATGCCGGTCGCCGACGCGCGCAGCGAGAACTTGCCCTCGATACGCGGGAAGCTCAGCCCGTCCATGCCGCGCTCCAGGATGAAGCCGCGGATAATCCCGTCATCGGTCTTGGCCCATACCACCGCCACGTCGGCGATCGGCGCGTTGGTGATCCAGGTCTTCGAGCCGGTCAGCCGGTAGCCGCCGTCCACGGCGCGGGCGCGGGTGATCATGCTGCCAGGGTCGGAGCCATGGTCCGGCTCGGTCAGCCCGAAACAGCCGACCAGGTCGCCGCTGGCCAGCCCTGGCAGAAACTTCTCCTTCTGCGCGTCGCTGCCGAACGCGTTGATAGGGTGCATGACCAGGCTGGACTGCACGCTCATCGCCGAACGGTAGGCGCTGTCCACCCGTTCCACCTCGCGGGCGATCAGGCCGTAGCTGACATAGTTCACGCCGGCGCAGCCGTACCCGTCGATGGTTGGGCCGAGCAGGCCCAGCCCGCCCATTTCGCGGAAGATCTCGCGGTCGAAGCTTTCGTGCCTGTTGGCTTCCAGGATGCCTGGCATCAGCCGCCCCTGGCAGTAGTCGCGCGCGGCATCGCGCACCGCGATCTCCTCGGCGGAAAGCTGTCCCTCCAGCGCCAGCGGATCGAGCCAGGTCATGATTGTTCTCCTACAAAATCCTCAGCTTCGGCACGCAAACGACGGAAGCTGCGCACGCTGAAGGGCAGCATCAGAAGATAGATAAGCCCTGCCGCAGCCAGCGCCAGCCAGGGGTCGGCGACCAGCAGGGCGGCGAAGAAGCCGGTGCCGAGCAGCAACCACAATACATACTCGGCAGGAACCTTAAAATTCTTGAAACTCCAGACCGGCAGGCTGGACACCAGCAGCACCGAGCAGCCCACCAGGATCATCGCCACGAAGCCCGGATACTGCGCCGCATCAGCCATCCTCACCCAGCCCTGCTCGACCGCCTCCAGCCAAAGGAACAGCGGCAGCAGAACCACGCCCGCCCCGGCAGGCGCCGGCACGCCCGTAAAGAAACTTTGCGCATAGGCGGGCTTGGGCGAGGTTTCCAGCGCCGCGTTGAAGCGGGCCAGCCGCAGCGCCATGCACACGGCGAACATCAGGCAGGGCATGAAGGCGAAACGGTTGGCGCCGTGCAGCGACCAGATGTAGAGGATGAACGCAGGGGCCACGCCGAAACTGCAGAAATCCGTCAGGCTGTCGAACTCCGCCCCGAAACGCGAGGTCGCGTGCAGCAGCCTGGCCAATCGCCCGTCCAGCCCGTCGATGACCGCTGCGATCACCACGGCCAGTGCGGCCGCCTGCCACCGCGCGTCGAGCGCGTAGCGTATGGAGGTCAGGCCGGCGCACAGCCCCAGCAAAGTGAGAATGCTTGGTACCATGCGGTTGAACGAGGGGCCCTTGTAGCGGGGGCGGCGCCGCACCCGCCTGCCGCGCAACAGCCGCCGTCCGGCAACGGGTCCGACGTCCATCCTAGCTGTCCGACGCTGCGGGACTGGACGGGGCAAGGCTGGCGATCACCGTCTCGCCCCCCACCATGGTCTGGCCCACCTGCACAAGGGGCCTGACACCTGGCGGCAGGTAGATGTCGGTCCGGCTGCCGAAGCGGATGATGCCGAACCGGTCGCCCGCCCGAACCGCGTCGCCCGCGCGCACGTCGCACAGGATGCGGCGCGCGATCAGCCCGGCGATCTGCACCACCGCCATGGTGCGCCCGTCGGCCAGCGAGATGCTCAACGCGTTGCGCTCGTTTGCCTCGCTCGCCTTGTCCAGGCTGGCGTTGAGGTAGGCGCCGGGCCTGTAGGAGATCTGCTTGACGGTGCCGGTCGCCGGCGTACGGTTGACGTGCACGTTGAGCACCGAGAGAAAGGTCGCCACCCGCCAGCGCGGCTCCGGCCCCAGCTCCAGCTCGGCCGGTGGCACCGCCCGCTGCACCGACACCACGCGCCCGTCGGCCGCAGACACCACCAGGCCGGCACGGGACGGCGCCACGCGCTCCGGATCGCGGAAGAAATACATGCAGAAGGCGGTGAAGATCAGCCCCGCCCAGAACACGCCGTAGCCGACGAACAGGCCAGCGACCATCACGGCCGCGCCGCCGGCGATGAACGGGTGCCCGGCGCGATGCGGCCGCGCCAGCACAAGCCGCAGCGTTTCTACAAGAGCCATGGAGCGTGTCTCATGAAGACACCGGCCTGCCGGGTCAAGCCAAGCCGGCCGGCTCCAGGTGGATCGGCAAGGGCACCAAGTGGTAGGCAACGCCACCGAAGCACGCGCCCGACGCCCCTGCGTGGCGCGACCGGCAGCGTCCAACCCGTCAGGCAACCGATTGCAGCGATCGACGACCCACCAGCCCCTGCCAGCGCGCCAGGCGATGACGGAGGGCCCGGTCGGTCCCACCCTGTTCCGACTGACGGTGCCGGTCGCCTGGGGCGTGCTGTCGCTGCTCGGCTACCGCCTGGCGGAAGCCTGGTTCGTGGGCAAGGTCGGACCGTCCGCGCTCGCCGCCATCAGCTTCGCTTTCCCAGTCACCATGGTCGTGCTCAGCCTGTCGATCGGGCTGGGCGCCGGCACCTCCTCCGTGATCGCCCGCGCACTTGGCGCCCGCGAGGCGGGCGTGCCGCGGCTGGTGGCCGACGCACTGATCCTGACGGCCTTGCTCGGCGCCGTCTGCACTCTGGCCGGCATGCTTGGCGCCGACTGGCTGGCCCGCCTGCTCGGCGCAGGGCCCGACCTGGCGCCGCTGATTGCGGCCTATCTCCGGGTGTGGTTTCCAGCCTCCATCCTGGTCCTCGTCTCTCAGGTGGGGCTGAGCGCCGCGCGCGCCGCCGGCGACGCGACCTTCCAGGGCCTGGCGATGGCCGGGTCATCGCTGCTGAACCTGGCCATCGCACCGCTCGCCATACTGGGCGGCTTCGGCCATCCCGGCCTGGGGCTGATCGGCGCCCCCGTCTCCAGCCTGCTCGCCTGGCTGCCGCTGTTGGCAGCCACGCTCTGGCGCCTCAACCGCCTGCATCTGCTCGCCTTCGACCGCCTGGGGCTATCCGAGTTCCTCGCCTCCTCGCGCCGCATCCTGCGCGTCGGCGCGCCTGCCGCGGCGACCAACACGGTCATTCCCCTCGCGTCCGGCATCATCACCGCGCTGCTTGCCCCATACGGCCACCAGGTGGTGGCAGGGTTCGGGCTGGGCGGCCGCATCGAATCGGTGGCGATGGTGCCCTTCTTCGCGCTGTCGGCGGTGATGAACCCTTTTGCCGGCCAGAACGCCGGCGCCGGCCGACTGGGCAGGGTGCGGGAGGCGATGCGGGTCACCGCCCGGTTCAGCGCGATTCTGGGCGTGGTTCTGGCGGCCGGGCTTTATGTCGGCCGTGCCTGGATCGCCAGCCGGTTCACCACCGATGCCGGCGTCATCCGGGCGGTCACGCTCTACCTCGCGCTGGTGCCGTTGAGCTACGGTCCTGCAGGGGTGATCGCGGTCGCCAACGCGGCGTTCAACGGGCTCAACCGTCCGATGTCGGCGGTGGCCGTGTCGGTCGCCAGGACGCTGGTCGTCAACGTGCCGGTGGCCTGGGCCGGCGGCAGGCTGTTCGGCGTCTGGGGTGTGTTCCTGGGCATCTGCGCCGCCAACCTGCTGGTGGGCGTTGCCAGCTTCCTATGGGTCTATGACACCGCCGGCCGGCATCCTCGCCCGCCGCAGACGGTGCGCGACGCTGCCGTGCAGCCCGAACCGGCTCATCCCGGCGCGGGCTAGCGAAGTGTTCGCTTGCCTCGCAGACAAAGGCTTTCCTCGTTGAGTGCCGACAGGGTGTGCGGCTCGGCCAGCACGCCCTCTGCGACCGCAACCGCGCGCGCCAGGTCGGCGTCCGACGCGTGCCGTATTGCCGGCCGCGCAACCACCTCGTGCCACGGGCGGCCATACGCCGCATCGAGGCACACGCGCATGAAACAATGGTCGAGCCGTATCGGCCAGCGATGCTCGACCGCTGCCTGAGGGAGTTGCCGCCTGGTCAGGTCCAGCCATCTGGCCACGAGTGCTTCATTCATCCACCCCGCCTCCCCTCATCGTCAGCCTGGTGCTCGACGTGGCATCGCAAGCCTGGTTCGACGCAAGGCGCACCGAGCATTTTCCGCCCGATCGCCTGGTGGTGGGCGCGCACGTGACGATGTTCCACGCCCTGCCCGGCGCGCTGGAGCCGAACATCGCCGCAGAGCTGGCCGCACTGTGCCAGCGGTCCGCACCGTTCGCGGTCCGCGTCGAAGGCCTGCGGTCGCTCGGCCACGGCGTCGCCTACCGCCTGTCGGCCCCGCCGGCCGTGGCGCTGCGCGCGCAGCTCGCGCGGCACTTCTCAGCCGAGCTGACGCCCCAGGACAAGGCTGGCTGGTCGCCGCACGTGACGGTTCAGAACAAGGCGACGCGCGAGCAGGCGGCCGCCACCCTCGCCGCCCTCTCAGGCATCGCCGCGCCGCACCCGACCGAGGCGACCGGCCTGGCCCTCTGGCGCTACCGCGGCGGACCGTGGGAGGAGGTCGGCGCGTGGAGTTTTGCGGCGGCCCGCAAAGCTGAATGCCGACCGGCTTGACCCGCCAGCCGCAACGCGGCGAGCTAGACGCCATGCACATGGCCATCATCGGCGGCGGGTTTTCGGGCGCCGCCTGCGCGCTGCATCTGCTGCGCGACCACCCGGACCTGCCGGTCGGCCTGACCGTGATCGAGCCCCGCGCGGTGCTCGGCGCCGGCCTGGCCTACTCTTCGCCGTCCGCCGTGCACCGCACCAACGTCGCCGCCGCACGCATGTCGGTGCTGCCGGAACAGCCGTCTCACTTCCACGACTGGCTGCACGCGCAGCACGAGCCGGAGCGCGACCCTGCCTGCGCCATGCCGGACGGCCGCCTCTACCCCGCCCGCGCGGTGTTCGGCCGCTACGTCGACAGCATGCTGCGGGCGCAAGCCGCCGCCAGCCGGCGCGCGGCGTTCGAGCACGTGCGCGACAGCGCGGCCTCGGTCCGGCGCGCGGGCGGGCGGCTGCGCATCGGCCTGCGGACAGGGCAGGAGCTGGACGCCGACGCAGTCGTGCTCGCCGTCAGCCACACCGCCCCCGACACGCCAGCCCCCCTGCGGGGCCTGCCGGGCCTGCTGGCGGACCCGTGGGACGTCGGTGCCCTGTCCGGAGTCCCGCCGGACGCCCGCGTGCTGGTGGTCGGAACCGGGCTGACCGCCTGCGACTGCATCGCCTTCCTGCTCGCCCGGGGGCACCGGGGCAGGATCGCCGCGGTGTCCCGGCACGGCCTGCTGCCGCGCCCGCGCACGACCATGCCGGTGCAGGCGGAAGGAGATTTTGCCACCCAGCCGGAGACGACCGCCAGCGCCCTGCTGCGCCGCATCAGGCGGGCGGTGGCGCGCGCGCAGGCGGCCGGCCGGCCGTGGGAGAACATCGTCGACGCGCTTCGCCAGCAGGCCGGCACCGCCTGGGGCACACTGGACTGGACGGAGCGGCGACGGCTGCTTCGCCACCTGCGAACCATCTGGGACGTGCACCGCTTCCAGTCCGCGCCACAGATCGACGCTGCGCTCGCGGACGCGCAAGCCACCGGCGCGCTCGTCGTCAGGGCTGCCAGGCTGGCCGGCGCGCGCGCGACCGGACCCTGCACGGCCATCACCCTTCGTCCGCGCGGCCAAGCAACCACCGAAACCATGGAGGTGGACACTGTCGTCAACTGCACCGGACCGGGCCATCGTTCGGTCACCAGCGCCCATCCCGTGCTGCGGGCGCTGGCCGAGGCGGGCGAGCTCTGCCCTGACCCCGCCAACCTCGGCATCTGGGTGGACGCGCACAGCCGGGTGCTGCGCGCCGACGGCACCGCATGGCCCAATCTGTTCGTGGCGGGACCGCTCGCGCGCGGCACGTTCGGCGAGCTGATGGGCCTGCCGCAAGTCAACTTGCAGCCGCGCGCGGTGGCGGCCGGACTGGCCGGCCTGGAAACCATCTCCGCGTGATCACCGGGCACGCGGTGCTGGCCGGCGTGATCGGCTGGCCGGTTTCGCACTCCCGCTCGCCCCGGTTGCACAACCACTGGCTGGCCCGTCACGGCCTGGACGGCGCCTACGTGCCGCTGCCCGTGCAGCCGCCCGACCTGGGCCGCGCGGTGGCCGGCCTGCGCGCGGCAGGCTTCGCCGGCGCCAACGTCACGATCCCGCACAAGGAGGCCGCGCTGGCGCTGTGCGACACGCTGGACGACGCGGCGCGCGCGGCCGGCGCGGTCAACACGCTGGTGTTCACGCGAGGCGGCACCCACGGCAGCAATACGGACGGGTGGGGCTTCCTGGCGAATCTGAGGGCACACGGCATCGAACCGGGGCCGACGCTTCTGCTGGGCGCGGGCGGCGCAGCACGCGCGCTGGCCAGCGTGCTGCTGCGGGCAGGCTGCCCCGTCACCCTGTCGAACCGGTCGGCGAACCGTGCCGCGGCCCTGCAGGCAGCGCTTCCCGGCCTGCGAGTGGCGGGCTGGCCAGTCCGCGACCTGGCGGGGTTCGGGCTGCTGGTGAACACCACGCCTCTCGGCATGACCGGCCAGACGCCGCTCGACCTCGACCTCTCCGGCGCGCCGCCCGGCCTGGCGGTGGCCGACGCGGTCTACACGCCGCTGCAAACCCCGCTTCTGGCGCAGGCCGAGGCGCGTGGGCTGCGTGTGGCCCCTGGGCTCGGCATGCTGCTGCACCAGGCCGTGCCGGGCTTTGCCGCCTGGTTCGGGGTCACGCCGCAGGTCGACCAGGAAACCCACGATCTGGTCGCCGCAGACATCCCTGCGCGATGAGGATCGTCGGCCTGACCGGCGGGATAGGCATGGGCAAATCCACCGCGGCCGCGGCGCTGCGGCGGGCGCGCGTACCGGTGTTCGATTCGGACGCCGCCGTGCATCGCCTGCAGGCGCAAGGCGGCCGTGCCCTGCCGGCGATCGCCCAACGATTTCCTGGCACGGTGCAGGGCGGCGTGCTGGACCGCGCCGCCCTGCGCGCCTGCGTGCTGGCCGACCGCGCACGCCTGCGCCAGCTCGAGGCCATCCTCCACCCGCTGGTGCGCGCCGAACAGTTTCGCTTCCTGGCCAAAGCCCGGGGCGGTGGCGCATCGCTCGCCGTGCTGGACGTCCCGCTGCTGTTCGAAACCGGCGGCGACGCGCTGGTCGACGAGATCATCGTGGTTTCCGCCCCGCCCGCCATCCAGCGCGCCCGCGTGCGCGCCAGGCGCAAGATGAGCGGCGCAGAGATCGACCGGATCATCGCCCTGCAGCTGACCGATGCCGAGCGGGTGCGACGCGCCCACCTGGTGGTTCGCACGGGCCTCTCGCGCTTCCACGCTGTCCGCACCATCCGCCGTTGGCTCAAGACGTTCGAGCGAACCTGAGCCGTCCCTTCCACGTTGGGAATCGGCAAGCCGCGAGGTCGCCAAATGGAACTGTCTGGACAAGCCTTCATCAACGCGCCGCACGCCAAGGTCTGGCGCGCGCTGCAGGATGCCGGCACTCTCGATTCCTGTTTTCAGCAGGCCGGCGCCGTCAAGCGCTTGTCGGACAGCGAGTTCCAGGTCGGCGCACCGGTGAGCGGCCCCGTCCGCATCGCGCAAACTCCTCCCGACACCCTGGTGTTCCAGGCCGACCGCGGCCAGTTGCGCGTGATGCTGGCCGAGCAGGCCGGGGCGATGACGCTCCTACGCTACGTGCTGGACGCGAACGTCCCCGATGCCGGGCGCGCCAAGATCGAAATCGACCAGCTTGTCGAGGCGTTCCAGGCGCAGGTGGCGGGCCCAAGGGAATATGCCGCCTCGGGCGCAGCAGGCGCCCAGGCGGCCGCCGTCAACGAATAGAGCAATGTCACGCAGACTGAATAGTCTGAGTGACAAAATTGCGTGCCAAAACAACGCCTAGACCGGTTTGAGGTCCGCCTACTCGCGGACGCTCTGCGTAAAACCGGTCTAGGTTTAGGAGGCTTGGGGGACGCTGTCCCCCAAGCCTCCTGCTGGGGTCAGGAACTCCAGACCGCCGGATTCAGGGTTTTGACGGCGCCGGGCCGAGGGTGGTCACGAACCCCGTGCCTGACAGCTTGAACACCGTCCCGGTGCCCGTGCCGCCGCTGGTCGTAGTGCCGTAGAGGTTGCCCGCTTCGTCCGCCGTCAGCCCGGCCTGCGGGATGTCACCGTCAGCCTGGCCGGTGAAGGTGTAGAGCGGCGTCATCGTCGTATGGTCGGCAGACAGTTTGAACACCGTGCCGAGAAAGGCGCCGCCGAACTCGTCCGCACCGCCGTTCGTGGTCCCGTACAGATTGCCGGCCGCATCGATCAGCAGGGTCCCCTGCGGCACCGCCCCGTTCGGATCGTTGGAGCCGAAGGAGCCGATGGTGACCAGCCTTGTATGCCCGGGACCGGCCAGTTCGAAGATCGTGCCGCCCGATCCAGGGCCGCCGAACTGCGTGGTCCCATACAGGTTGCCCGCCGCGTCCAGGGTCAGCCCGCCGACCGGGTTGGCGCCGTTCGGGCCGCTGAACGCCGCCAGCGTGGTCAACGTCTGGTGGTCCGGCCCCGACAGCTCGAACACCGTTCCATACGTGCCAGGCCCGCCGGTGAAGGTCGTGCCGAACAAATTGCCGGCCTGGTCCGCCACCAGCGTCGAACCGAGACGGGCGCCGGTGACGCCGGCGGTAAACGACACCAGCGTCTTCAACGTCGTACGGCCGAGGCCGTAGAGCTCGAAGACCGTGCCGTTGTTGTTCGCGCCGCCCGTGCTGGTCGTCCCGAACAGGTGGCCGGCGAAATAGGGGTAGCCGGAAACGTGGAACTGCCCGCGGGAGAACAGCGTCAGACCGCCGAGCGGTGCCGTGCCGTTCGGGCCGGTGAACGAGGCGAGCGTGGTGACGGTGCGATGGCCCGGCCCGCCGAGCTTGAAGGCCGTCCCGGTGCCGGCCGTTCCGCCTGCCTGCGTCGTTCCGAACAGATCCCCCGAGGCATCCAACGTCAGCGCCGCCGTGGGACTGGCTCCCTGGCTGCCGTTGAACGAGACCAGTGTGGTGTAGATGGTGTGGTCGGGACCTGACAGCTCGAACACCGTGCCGCTGCCGAACTCGCCGCCGCCGGTGCCGCCGAACAGGGTGGTTCCGTAGAGCCTGCCGGCAAAATCGAACGTCAACCCGGCAACCGGAAGGCTGCCCCCGCTGCCTCCGCTGCCGAACGCCACGAGCGTGGTGAGCACTGGGGCCGTGGACGCAGCCAGGGCGCCCGCCACCGGTGCCGCCGAACAAACCGCCGCGCCAAGAAGCAGGGCCGCGCGTCTGGTGTGTGTCATGCTTTGACCTCGTATCGGGATCGGCAGGCAGCGCGCACCGGATCAGCCTGTCGCTGCCCGGCGCCGCGCGGACCGTATGGCCGCGTCAGCCGGCCGGCGGCACCCTATTTCTGCGGGTAGCTGAAGGTGAAGTTCTGGGTGAACGGCGCCCACCAGGCCGGCACCCCGGTCGCCTTGTCCACGTGGCGCAGGAACAGTTTCCCGTCAGGCGGGCTGACCGTGTAGGCCAGCCGGTAGGTCCCTGGCCCGTCCATCTTCACGTTGTCGGCGTAATGCGGGCCGTCCTTGGCCACCATCGGACGCAGCGTGCCGGTCGCCTTCCAATCGGTACCCTGTTTTTCGATCGCGTAGCCGATGGTGAGGTAGCCGACCCAGGCGCCGTCGGGGTAGCCGTAGATGCTGTCGGCCGTCGCGTGCACGTCGGCCTCCAGATGCACAACGTCGGCACCCGTTGGCATGCCCGGCGGCATGGGCGCCATCTCGATGCCAACGAGGTAGTTGGCGACGATCTCCATATCGTGCTGGTGGACCGGCCCGCCGACGAAATACTCGCGGGCAGACGCGTTTGACGTGAGCAAGGCGGCCGCGCACCCGGCCAGAGCGGCAATACGGTTCATCGCATCACGTCCGCGCTGACGGGTTGAGAGATGTTCGCCGGACGAGCAGCACCACGAGGCCTGGCCGGCGTCCGCCTCGCCCAGCGTGCGCCGAGCACGAGCGCCGCCATCACGGCAAGCCAGGCCGCCAGCTGCACGCCCATCGGACGGTCCGCGTAGCCCACCAGCGCATGCAGCGCGCGGCCGGGAATGCTGTCCTCAGGCAACAGCCAGGACGTGTCCCACAGCTGGTAGCCCCAGGATGGGATCAGGTCCGCGCCGGCCAGGATGGCCGCGGCCTGCCCCGCCATCCCGGCCGCAAGGAGCGCGATCAGCCAGCCCGTGATGGTGAACAGCTTTGTCACCGGGATGGCGATCAGGCTGCGATAGAGCAGGAACGAGACCGCACCGCCGAGCAGTACGCCCACCGCGCCCCCGAGCATCAGGGCCGCCCAGCCTTCATGGCCGGAGGCGGCAATGCCGTAGAGGAACAGCACCACCTCCGCCCCCTCGCGCAGCACGGCCACGCCCACCACCAGGGCCATCGCAAACAGCGACTTTCGGCCGAGCGCCACGTCGCGGCCCAACGCCTTCATCTCGCCCGCCATCTGCCGGCCGTGGCTCGCCATCCAGATCTGGTGCCAGCTCAGCATCACCACGGCGGCGATCAGGATGCCCGCGTTGAACACCTCCTGCCCGTTGCCGGCCAGCGCGCTCTCCAGCGCGCCAGCGAACAGCGCCAGCAGGGAGGCGCCAAGCACGCCGGCGCCGATGCCGCCGGTCATCCAGGCGGCACGGCCGGCAACCCCCTGCGTCGCCGCCAGCACGATGCCGACGACCAGCCCCGCCTCAAAAACCTCGCGGAAGACGATGATCAGGCTGGCGAGCACGGCCTACTTCCCAGCCTGCTGCGCGGTAACGACGACGGTGCCCTTGGCCACGTCAGGATGGTAGTCGTCGAAGAAGGTGTAGGTGCCGGGCTTCAGCGGTCCGGCCATCACCGTTATCCTGCCGCCTGGCACGACGATCTTTTCGGCGCGAAGATCGCTGCTCTCGAACTCCGCGGGCGTCGCGTCCTGGTTCGTGACCTGGATGCGGAACCGCTCGTTGGCAGGCGCGGCTACCTCGGCCGGCGTGAAGCCGTGGTCCTTCAGCACCAGCGTCACCGGCTCGGCGGCCATCGCGGCGTGCGCTGCGATGGCGGTGCCTGCGACCAGGACGGCCAGGTGGCTGACGGAGGTGTGCTGCATGGACGGCTCCTGCCCTGATGAGGCGTTGATAATGCGAACGGTTCGCAATAACAACCCCGACCGCGTGTTGCGCCTCCATATGTGCCTTTCAGCCGAGTGTTCACCCTCATGTCCGACCCCAGCCTGTTCGACCCGGTACGCATTCCCGTGGGCGCCCTCGTCGCCCTGGACTGGCGGCCCTACCACTTTGCGCTTCAGCCGTTCCATTACCTGGTGCGCATCGTGCATATCGTTTCCATGGGCGCCTTTTTCGGCGGCATAGGGCTGCTCGATTTCAGGCTGATGGGCTGGCGGGGCACGGTTCCGCTCCGGCCGTTCGCCGAACACGTGCTGCCATGGCTCTGGGCCACCTTCGCCACCGCTCTGCTGACCGGCCTGGCCCTGTTCCTCTACGATCCCGTCCAGATCGGGTCGCACGCCTACTGGTCGCCCAAGCTGCTTGCGATCGCCCTTGGCCTGGCCAACGCGGCGGTGTTCCACCGCACCAGCTACGTGGCGGCCCTGGCTGCGGAAGCGCGCCTCCCCAACTCGGCGCGCGCCGCCGGCGTGTTTTCCCTGGCATGCTGGACCGGCGCCGTCGTGTTCGCCTGCCTTGATTCCGAGGGCCCGCCCAAGCTCCTGCTGCGATAGCCAGGGGCGGAGCGCCCCTTATCGGGAACCATCGGCGAACCGGATGCCCGGCCGGCGACACCGAGCAGTTCTCTTCGCGACTCACTTCGTGCCCTTCGTGGTAAGTCTTGCTTTGCCAGACAGCCTACAGGGCCATTGCGACTCGCACGCGCACAGTGCGAACGGAGTGTCATGACCGTCCAGACCCTGGCGCCGCGTGCCGCCCCGTCCATCATCCCCGGCCAGCGCTCGGTGCTGTTTGACACCGAGACCACCGGGCTGGACCCTGCCTCGGGGGACCGCATCCTGGAGATCGCAGCCATCGAGCTGGTGCGCGACCTTCCGACCGCGCGCGTCTTCCACGCGCTGATCGACCCAGAGCGCGACGTGCCCGACGACGCGACGCGCGTGCACGGCTACACGCGCAGCCACGTGATGGGAAAGCCGCGCTTCGCCGACGTGGTGGACGAGTTCCTCGAATTCCTGGGCGACGCGCCGCTGATCGCCCACAACGCCACCTTCGACTTCACCTTCGTCAACGCCGAGCTCGCCCGGCTGGCGCTGCCGGCGCTGCCGGAAACCCGGATGATCGACACGCTGGCGCTGGCCAAGGCGCGCTTCCCGGGCATGCCGAACAGCCTGAACGCGCTGTGCAACCGCTTTGCCATCGACATTACGGAGCGCACCACCCACAACGCGCTGCTGGATTGCCGGCTGCTGGCCGACGTGTATGTGGAGCTGACCGGCGGCCGCCAGCGCGGCCTGACCCTGGGCAGCGCCACCCAGGCCGAGCAGTTCTACACCTACACCCGCCCGGCCCAGCGCACCCCCCGGCCGATACTGGTCTCCGACGAACAGCTTGCCCGCCACGCAGCCTTCGTCGCCCGCCTCAAGGACCCTGTCTGGCTCCTGCCGTAACGGCTTGAAAGATGCTGCGTCGCAGCAAACATACGCCCGATGCGCGACCGTAAATGCCGTGAAAGCCGCTGGGCGGGGGCACAGGCGCCCATCAACCCTCATGGATGAGCCACTTGCCCGCCGCCTTCTGCGTGCCGCCCGCCTGACCCGCCCCGGCGGGCTGGCGGAAGCGACGTCGGTCATCCAGCGCGCGTTGCAGGACCTGCCCGGGGTGCCTTCAGGGCAGACGCCCGCCTGGCTGCCGAAGCTCGACGCGCTCAGGCGCAAGGGGCCAGCCGCGGCCGAACCGGACCGATCGGGTGGTCGGTTCCTGGCCGGCAGCTTCGCCTGCGCCGCGGGCACGCGCCCCTACCGCCTCTACGTCCCCAGCCGCCCCGCCGCCCGCCCCGCGCTGCTGGTGATGCTGCATGGCTGCACGCAGACGCCCGAGGATTTCGCCGCCGGCACGCGGATGAACGTGCTGGCCGAGGGTGCGGGCGCACTGGTGCTCTACCCCGCCCAGACCGCGCGGGCCAACGCGCAGCGCTGCTGGAACTGGTTCAACCCCGCCGACCAGCAGGCCGGGCAGGGAGAGCCAGCCATCATCGCCGGCATGACGCGCCAGGTGATGGCCGAATACGGCGTGAACCCCGCCCAGGTGTTTGCCGCAGGCCTATCCGCCGGCGGCGCCCATGCCGCCATCCTCGGGGCCGCCTATCCCGACCTGTTCCGAAAAATCGGCGTGCATTCCGGCCTGGCCTGCGGCGCCGCCTCCGACGGGATGTCGGCCCTCTCGGCGATGAAACAGGGCCGCGCCGGGCACGGCCGCATCGCCGTGCCCGCCATCGTGTTCCACGGCGACCGCGACACCACCGTCAACATGCGCAACGCCGACGAACTGGCTGCCCAGACCGCCCGGTCCGGCGCCGGCCAGACGGAGCAGGGCCAGGTTCCGGGCGGCCTCGCCTACACAAAGGCGGTGTACCGCCATGCGGACGGGCGCGTTGCGCTGGAACAATGGACCGTGCACGGCGCGTCGCACGCTTGGAGCGGCGGCAGTGCCACAGGCAGCTACACCGAGCCGCACGGCCCCGACGCCTCACGCGAAATGCTGCGGTTCTTCCTCGAAACGTCCCGCTAGAACAATGTCATGCAGGCTGGAACGGGTCGGAGTGACGAAATTGCTCGCCAGAACAAGACCTGGGCCGGTTTGAGGTCCGCCTGCTCGCGGACACCCTGCGTGAAACCGGTCAAGAGCTTGATCGCTTCAGGTTGATCTTCAACCACGATAAACATGCTCGCTAACACAAGGAGCTGGAGCCTGATCGCTTCGGCTACCAGAAGCGATCAGGCTCTAGCGCGCCCGCTCGATCCGCCCCCCAGGCATTGCATACGGCACGCCGGTCGTCCCCGGGAAACTCAGCGGCAGCCCGCGCGCCACCCTGGCGGCCAAAAACCCGAAACACTGCGCCTCCAGCGCGTCGCCGTCCCAGCCCACGGACTCCACCGGTTCCACAGGACACGGCATCGCGGCGACCAAAGCGCTCATGATCGCCCGGTTGTGCCGCCCGCCGCCGCACACCAGCATCCGCCTCGGCACCCCAAGCAATCGTGTTCCCGCAACCGCCCGCGCGGTGAACGCCGCCAGCGTGGCAGCACCGTCCTCCGTGGACAGCCCCGCGACCGCGTCCAGCGCCGCAATGAAATGCTGCCGGTCCAGCGATTTCGGCGCCGGCCTGGCGAAGAACGGATGGGCGAGCAACGCGCCTAGGATCGCCTCGTCGGCCCGGCCAGCCTCCGCCAACGCGCCGTCGCAATCCATCGCGGCCCCTGTGCGCGCACGCACGAAATCGTCCAGCAACGCGTTGCCAGGACCCGTGTCGCAGGCCAGCAACTCGCCGTCCGCGCCCACCCAGGTCAGGTTCGCCACCCCGCCGATGTTGAGCACCACCAGCGGCTTGTCCAACCCGGCCGCCAGCGCTGCATGATACACCGGCACCAGCGGCGCACCCTGGCCGCCAGCGGCCACGTCGGCCAGGCGGAAATCACACGCCACCGGCTTGCCCAGCGACTTGGCCAGCAACAGGGCGTCGCCGATCTGAACCGTCTCCCGCCGCTCGGGCGCGTGCAAAATGGTCTGGCCGTGGAAGCCGATCAGGTCGCACGACCCACCTAACGATCTGACCGCCTTGACATGCATCTCAGTCAAGGCCAGGGCGCTGCCCTGGACCCGCTGGGGCTGTACGGCCCCAGACCCCATGTCCTGGAGCAAGCACGACAAATCCGAGCGAAGTGCCGGGGTGTAGGGAACGGTCAAGGACCGTCCAAACCCGAAAATCTGCTCGCCATCCGTCTCGATCAGCGCGGCGTCCACGCCGTCCAGCGACGTGCCGCTCATCAGCCCCACCACACGCATGGCTTCCGCTCCCAGCGCAGTCACGTTACGGGACGAAACTATGACCACGAACGCGTTCCTGCAGGAAGCCCGAGCTCGCGGCTTCATCCATCAATGCACCGACCAGGACGGCCTGGCCGCCGCCCTGAACGCCGGCACCGTCACCGGCTACATCGGCTTCGACGCCACCGCCGACAGCCTGCATGTCGGCAGCCTGGTGCCGATCATGCTGATGCGCCTGCTGCAGCGCCACGGCCATCGCCCGTTGGCACTCATGGGCGGCGGCACCACCCGCATCGGCGACCCGTCCGGCAAGGACGAATCCCGCAAGATGCTGACCGACGACGCGATCGCCGCGAACATCGCCGGCATCGCCCGCGCCTTCGAACCCTACCTCCGCTTCGGCAGCGGGCCGAACGACGCCCTGATGGCCAACAACGCCGACTGGCTGGACCCGCTCGGCTACATCCCGCTGCTGCGGGAGGTCGGCGCCCATTTCACCATCAACCGCATGCTGACGATGGACAGCGTGCGGCTGCGGCTGGACCGCGAACAGCCGCTCACCTTCCTCGAATTCAACTACATGATCCTGCAGAGCTACGATTTTCGCGAGCTGCAGCGGCGCCACGGCATCACCCTGCAGATGGGCGGATCGGACCAGTGGGGCAACATCGTCAGCGGCGTGGACCTGGTGCGCCGCGTGGACGGCGCGCAGGTGTTCGGCCTGACCACGCCGCTGATGGTGACAGCGTCCGGCGCCAAGATGGGCAAGACGGCCGCCGGTGCCGTGTGGCTGAACCCGGACCGGCTCTCCCCCTACGATTACTGGCAGTTCTGGCGCAACACAGACGATGCCGATGTCGGCCGCTTCCTGCGCCTGTTCACCGACCTCGATTTGCCCGAGATCGCCCGACTCGAAGCGCTCGGCGGCGCCGAAATCAACGAGGCGAAACGAACGCTGGCAATGCACGCGACCACTCTGCTGCATGGTTCAGACCTCGCGCGGCAGGCAGGTTGTACCGCGCAGCGCGTGTTCGCGCGAGAGGCGGCCGAAACGGCGCAGCGCGTGTTCGAACAGGGCGCCGATGAAGGGCTGCCGACCCATTACGTCAGCGCGGCCGACCTCCCCGCTCACGGCCAGCTCTACAGGCTGCTCGCCGAGAGCGGGCTGGCGGCCAGCAACGGCGAGGCCCGCCGGCTGATACGCGGCGGCGGCGCGCGCCTGAACGACAAGCCGATCACCGACGAAACCCGCATGGTGACCGAGGCCGACCTGCAACGCGGCTACGCCAAGCTGTCGGCGGGCAGGAAGAACCACCGCCTGATCCGCCTGAGCCCATCCGAACGCCCTTAGAACCGCCTCCGCCCGGCAGAAGGCAGCCGGCCCCGACACCCAAAACCGTTGTTGATCCAGGCACGTCAGGCGTGCATCGTGCAGCGAGTGCGCCCGCCGAGCGAGCCCCCCCATGCACGAGCCTGCCGACCGCCTGCCGACGACGCTGCTCCGCCTGCTTCCCCTGCTGCCGATCTGCGCCCTGACCGCCTGCGGCGGCGGCGCGCGCCGGCCTGTCGCGTCCTACAGCACGCCGTCCTATGCACCGCCGGGACCACCCTCGGACCCTTGGGGACCCTACATCAGCGAGGCGTCGCGGCGTTTCAACGTGCCGCCAAGCTGGATACGGGCGGTCATGCATCAGGAATCTGGCGGGCACGAATACATGCGCGGCCAGCCGATCACCTCGGATGCCGGCGCGACCGGCCTGATGCAGGTGATGCCGGCCACCTACGCCGAGCTCGCCACCCGCTTCAACCTGGGCCCCGACCCCTACCAGCCGCACGACAACATCGTCGCCGGCACCGGCTACATAAAGGACCTCTACGACCGCTACGGCTCGCCCAACTTCCTGGCCGCCTACAATGCCGGCCCGCACCGCCTGGACGCCTACCTGGCCGGGCAGGGCGCGCTGCCCAACGAGACGGTGAACTACGTCGCCTCCATCGCGCCGTCGCTCTCAGGCGACAGGCCGCTGACCGGACCGCTCGCCGTCTACGCCGATTCGGGGCCGATCCCTCGCGCCGAAGATCCTGTGCCGCGCGCCTATGCCGCCGCACCGTCCTCACGCTGCTGGCAGGACCCCGACGCCGCCTACGACCCGGACGCGCCCTGCCGCACGGCGCCGCCTGTGCGGGTGGCTGCCGTGGTCTCTGTCGCCCCCCCCATGGCCTCTCCCCCCGTGGCCGCCCCCCCCCTGGCCGCCCCCCCCTTGGCCGCCCCTGTCGCCATGTCGGGTTGGGGCCGCGGAGAGCCCGTGTCCAGGCAGGCGCCGGCCTCCTCGGCCCAGTGCTGGCGCGATCCGGACGCTGCGTACGACCCGACTGCGCCCTGCCGCCCACCCCCGCCGGCGCCGCTCCCTGCGCCAACGGCCCAAATCGCCGCACAGACGCCAGCTGCACCCGCCGCGCACGAAACCCAACTCGCCGCCGCGCAGCCCGGGCCTGACTGGCAGCGCCTGCTGGCGGTTCACGACAGCCGCCCGATCCCGGCCGCGCACACCGTGTCGGCCTATGTCAGTCCGGTCTCTGCTGCCGCAACGGTCAGGCCTGCCATGGCGACCGGTCGGTGGGGCATCCAGATCGGTGCCTATGCCAGCCCAGGCCAGGCCCGCCGCATGGCCGAGAGCGTGCGCTCGCTGGCGCCGCGCGAGCTGGGCGGGGCACAGGCGACCCTCGGCGCCACCGCTCCGTTCGGCGGACAGGTGATGTATCGCGCCAGGCTGATCGGCCTGTCTGCGCGCAGCGCCTCCGCCGCGTGCGGCGAGCTGACCGCCCAGTCCCAGGCCTGCGTTACCGTGCCGCCTGGTGGCTAGACCGGTTTCACGCAGAATGTCCGCAAGTGGGCGGACCTCGAACCGGTCTAGGCCTTGTTTTGGCGAGCAATTTCGTCATTCCGACTATTCCAGTCTGCGTGACATTGCTCTAGTGCCGCCACCGGGCGGCTGCGCGGCGTCCAGCGCCAGGTTCAGCAGCAGCACGTTGACGCGGGGAGAACCGATGAAGCCGAGCGACGGCGCCGCCGTGTGCGCGGCGAGGAGCGCCTGCACCGACGCCTCCGACATCCCGCGCGCCTTGGCGATGCGCGCCACCTGCCCGGCCGCGTTCTCGGGCGAGATGTCCGGGTCGAGGCCGGAGGCCGAACTCGTCACCATGTCGCCCGGCACCGGCGCGCCGCCCAACTTGTCCCCACCCGACTTGTCCCCACCCGACTTGTCCCCACCCGAATTGGCCCCGCCCAGCTTTGCCACGTCGGCCGTCACGCGGTCGATCAGCGTCTTGGACGTCGGACCGAGGTTGGAGGCGCCGGACTCGCTCGCATCGTAGGGCGTGGACACCTGCTTGCTGGAGTCCTTGGGGTCGGCGCCCGTCAGCGCGGAGACCCGGCCCTGGAAGTAGCGCGCGCTGGTAAAATTCTGGCCGATCAGCGAGGAGCCGACGACGCGGCCGTCGCGCGTGATCAGGCTGCCGCCGGCCTGGTGCGGGAACGCCAGTTTCCCGACCGCCGCGAAACCGAGCGGGAACACCAGCCCGGTCAGCACGGTGAACAGGGCGATCATCACGATCGCCGGACGCAGTTGCGACATCATCGTGGCACGTCCTCAGGCGAAGAAATGGAAGGTGGTGAGCAGCATGTCGATGGCCTTGATGCCGACGAAGGGTGCGACGATGCCGCCAAGGCCGTAGATCAGCAGGTTGCGCTGCAGCAGCGCCGCAGCACCCACTGCGCGGAATTTTACGCCTCGCAGCGCGAGCGGCACCAGCGCCACGATGATCAGCGCGTTGAAAATCACCGCCGACATGATCGCACTCTGCGGCGTGGACAGGTGCATGATGTTCAGCGCGCCTAGCTCCGGGTACGTCGCGACGAAGATCGCGGGCAGGATCGCAAAGTATTTGGAAATGTCGTTGGCGATGCTGAACGTGGTCAGCGATCCGCGGGTGATCAGCAGCTGCTTGCCGATCTCCACGATCTCGATCAGCTTGGTGGGGTCGCTGTCCAGGTCCACCATGTTGCCGGCCTCGCGCGCCGCCTGCGTGCCGGTCTGCATGGCGACGCCCACATCGGCCTGCGCCAGCGCAGGCGCGTCGTTGGTACCGTCGCCGCACATCGCGACCAGGCGGCCTTCCGCCTGCGTCTTTCTGATGTAGTCGAGCTTGTCCTGCGGGGTCGCTTCGGCGAGGAAATCGTCCACGCCCGCCTCCGTCGCGATCGCCGCAGCCGTCACCTGGTTGTCGCCGGTCACCATCACCGTGCGGATGCCCATGCGGCGCAGTTCCGCAAACCGGTCGCGTATGCCTGGCTTGACGATGTCCTTCAGCTCGATCACGCCCATCAGCCGGTTGTCGGCCAGCACGGCCAGCGGCGTGCTGCCGGCGCGCGACACGCGGTCCACCGCCTGGGTGAACGCAGCCGGCGGGGCGCCCTGGACTTGCTTGAGGATGCTGTCCACCGCACCCTTGCGCCAGGACCGGCCGGCCGAATCGAGGCCGGACACGCGCGTGTTGGCGGTGAACGCGATCAGCTGCGCGTCGGCAGGCGTGGTCAGCATCACGTTGTGGCGGTCGCGCGTGAACGTCACGATGGACCGGCCTTCTGGCGTCTCGTCGCCCAGGCTCGCATACGTGGCCGCTTCGGCGATGTCGCGCTCGCTCACCCCCGGCACGGGATACAGCCCTGCCGCCATGCGGTTGCCGAAGGTGATGGTGCCGGTCTTGTCGAGCAGCAGCGCGTCCACGTCGCCGGCTGCTTCGACGGCACGGCCGCTGGTCGCGACCACGTTGAAGCGGATCAGCCGGTCCATGCCTGCGATGCCGATGGCCGAGAGCAGCCCGCCGATCGTGGTCGGGATCAGCGTCACCAGCAGCGCGGCCAGCACCGGGATGGCGAGCGGGGTCGCGCTGTATTTGGCGAAGCCGACGAGAGTCACGACGGCGACCAGGAAGATGATGGTCAGGCCGGCGAGCAGGATGTCGAGCGCGATCTCGTTCGGCGTCTTGCGGCGTTCCGCGCCCTCGACCAGCTTGATCATGCGGTCGATGAAAGTGTTGCCCGGGTCGGCGGTGATCCGCACGACCAGCCAATCGGAGACGACCTGGGTGCCGCCGGTGACGGCCGAGCGGTCGCCGCCCGCCTCGCGGATCACCGGCGCGGATTCGCCCGTGATTGCACTTTCGTTGACGCTGGCGACGCCGTCGACGATTTCGCCGTCCGACGGGATCAGGTCGTTGATCTCGACCAGCACGAGGTCGCCCGCGCGCAGGTCGGGCGCGGGCACCTGCTTGACGGACGCACGGTCCTTCGGGTTGGTCAGCACCTTGGCCATCGTGTCGCTGCGGGCGGCGCGCAGGCTTTCGGCGCGTGCCCGGCCACGCCCTTCGGCCACGGCCTCGGCGAAGGTGGCGAACAGCACTGTCAGCCACAGCCACACCGCGACGGTGATGGCGAAGGCGGCCGGCGTGCGATTGATCAGCGCTTCGATGCCGATGATCGTGGTGAGTGCGGCGACTACCTCGGTGACGAAGATCACCGGGTTGCGCATCAGCGACAGCGGATTGAGCTTGGCGAAGCTGTCGCCCATGGCGCGGAGGATGATCGTGCGGTCGAACAGGGCGATGGTGTCGGCTTTGGCGGTTGCCATTTAGGTAATCCTTAAGAAAGGCCTTCTTTTTTGAAAAAAGAAGCAAAAAACCTTTGTTTGGCTGTCGCAGGCATAATGACCAAAAGTTTTTTGGTCCTTTTTTTCAAAAGAGGAGTGCTTTCTTGCTCAAAACGTCTTCCCAGCATGCATGGAAAAATGCTCCGCCATAGGCCCAAGCGCATCGGCCGGCATGAATTGCAGCCCGCCAAGGATGATGATCACACCGACCAGCAATCCCACGAAAAGCGGACCCGTCGTCGGAAACGTGCCCGCGCTGGGCGGCAGCTTCGGCTTGGCGGCCAGCGAGCCCGCGATGGCGAGCACGGGCACCATGAAGGCGAAGCGCCCGAAGATCATGGCACAACCCAGACCGAAATCGAGCAGCGGCGTGTCGGCGCTCAGACCCGCCATCGCACTGCCGTTGTTCTCGGTGGCCGACGACCAGGCGTAGAGCATTTCCGACAACCCGTGCGGCCCGGCGTTGCTGAGAGAGGACACCCCGTTCGGCAGCACCAGCGAGGCCCCCGCACCGCCCAGGATGAACAGGGTCAGGATCAGCACCGCCAGCATGGAGAGCTTTATCTCCTTGGCCTGCACCTTCTTGCCGAGGTATTCGGGCGTGCGCCCCACCATCAGCCCCGCCACGAACACCGACAGCAGCGCGAACACCACGATGGTGTACAGGCCCGAGCCGACGCCGCCCGGCGTCACTTCGCCCAGCTGCATCAGGAACATCGGCACCAGCCCGCCGAGCGGCGTGTAGCTGTCGGTGAAGCTGTCCACCGCCCCGGTGGAGGTTCCGGTGGCGCTGGTGTTGAAGGCGGAGGACAGGGCGACGCCGAAGCGCACCTCCTTGCCCTCCATGTTCCCCATCGACGCGCTGACGCCCGCATGGGTCATCAGGGGATTGCCGGCAGACTCGGCGGCGTAGGTGCCGGCGATGGCAAAGGTCAGCAGGATTGCCATCGCGTAGTAGAGCGAGCGGCCCTGCTTCTTCTCGCCCACCATGTGGCCGAGCATCAGCGGCAGCGCGAACGGTATGGACAGCAGCAGCCAGTTCTCCAGCACGTTGGTCAGCGCGGAGGGGTTCTCGAAGGGGTGGGAGCTGTTGGCGTTGAAGAACCCGCCGCCGTTGGTGCCGAACTCCTTGATCGCCTCCTGGAAGGCCACCGGCCCCAGGGCGATCGTCTGGCTGCCGCCGTCGAGCGGCGTCGCCGTCGCATAGGCGGCCAAGGTATCAGGCACACCTGCGGCGAGTAGGACGACCGCAACGAGGATGCAGACCGGCAGAAGAAGGTAGAGCGTGATCCGCGTGAGGTCGACGTAGAAATTGCCGAGCGTCTTGAGCGAGCTCCCTGTAAAGGCGCGAACCACTGCGACCGCGGCTGCGATGCCCGTCGCGGCACTGAGGAAGTTGTGAACCGTCAGGCCGAACATCTGCGCGCCGTAGGAGATCTGGCTTTCCGGCACGTAGGCCTGCCAGTTGGTGTTCGTCACGAAGCTCGCCGCCGTGTTGAACGCCAGACGCGGCGACATCGCCGGCACGTGCTGCGGGTTGAACGGAAGCACGTCCTGAAGGCGCAGGATGGCGTACAGCAGGACGAAATGCAGCGCGTTCAGCATGATCAGCGCGAAGACGTATTCGCGCCACGTCATGCCGCGACGGGGATCGACACCGGAGAGCGCGTAGAAACCCCTCTCGACCGGCCCCAGCACAGGGGTGAGAAGAGTGCGGCCGCCGGTGAACAGGACGGCCATGTATTTGCCGAGCGGGAAGGCGGACGTGAAGACGAGCGCCAGCACGAGCGCGATCTGCGCCCAGCCGATCAGTGTCATATCGAATCGTTCCTAGAAATCTTCCGGCCGGACGAGGGCCCAGACGAGGTAGACCAGCAGAAGCGTAGAAACCGCCCCGCCCATCACAAGATCGAGCATCAGATACGCTCGCACAGTTCCGCATAGGCGGCCATCAGCAGGATGGCGCCTGTGCCGAGAACGACCACCACTATGTCGGCCATCGCGCGGCGCCTCCTTGCGCCACGGCGGTTCCTAGGAGGAACGGGCATAAAAAAGCCATACGAATCGCGTTCTCGAGCGGGGCTGGGACGACACGGGGGGCCGCAGGCGGCGTCGCACACGCCGCGGGGCGACGCGAATGGGGAGTGGCCGGCGGTTGCCCGAGCCTGTATCGTCGACGGGCCGGAACGAACGCGGAAGGGTCTCTGGGTATGGCTGGATCGGTCAACAAATGCATCCTGGTCGGCAATCTCGGCCGAGATCCGGAGGCCCGGACGATGCAGAACGGGGGCAAGGTCGTCTCGTTCTCCATCGCGACCAGCGAGTCGTGGAACGACAAGGGCAGCGGCGAACGTCGCGAGAAGACCCAGTGGCACCGCATCGTCATCTACGACGAGAGGATAGCCGAGGTGGCCGAGAAATACCTCAAGAAGGGCGCCAAGGTTTACATCGAAGGCCAGCTTGAGAGCCGCAAGTTCGAGAAGGACGGGGTTGAGCGCGAGGTGACCGAGGTGGTGCTGCAGCGCTTCCGCGGCGCGCTGACCATGCTGGACGGCCGCGGCGAAGGCGGAGGCGGCAGCTTCGGCGGCGAGGGCGGCGGCTACACGCCGCGCGAACGCGCGCCGGCCGCCCGCCCCGCCGCCGCAGCCAGCCGGTCCGGCGGGGGTGCGCCCTCCTGGGAGCCGGCCGGCGGCGACCTGGACGACGAGATACCGTTCTAGAGCATGATCGCTTCAGGCTGATCTTCAACCACGATAAACATGCTCGCTAAAGCAAGGAGCTGGAGCCTGATCGCTTCGGCTACCAGAAGCGATCACGCTCCAGCCGACCCCATGCCGCCGGCCGTGACGGACATGCCGGACGCCTGGCTTTCCGCCTCGATCATGAGCGTGGCTTGCCAGCCCGACGCCGCGCCAAGGCGGGCGATGGCGGTTGCTGCCGTGCTGGCGCTGTCGGCCTGTGCGGCGCCGCCGCCCGCGGCGCCGGACCCGACGGGCCTTGCCAGCGCCGACATGCTCCTCGTGCTGACCGCCTACCACGCGTCCGGCGCCAGGCCGGTTGCCGGACTGACGGTGGCCCAGGCCCGCAACCAGCCGACGATCGCCGATGCGGCGGTCAGCGTCGCCCAGCAGGCCGGTGTGCCGGCCAAGATGATCGTGGCCGAGGTGACCGACATAGAAATCCAGGGCGCCGCCGGCCCGCTGGCCGCCAGGGTCTACAACCCCAAGACGGCGCATAGCCCTGCCCCCGTCATCCTGTATTTCCACGGCGGCGGCTGGGTGACCGGTACGCTGGACACCGACGACGCTTCCGACCGGGCACTGGCAGAGGAGACCGGCGCCATCGTCGTGTCCGTGGCCTACCGCCTGGCCCCGGAAGCCAGGTTTCCCGCCGCCCAGGACGACGCCAACGCGTCCTATCGCTGGCTGCTGGAGAACGCGGCCGGCATCGGCGCGGACCCCAAGCGCATCGCGCTGGCCGGGGACAGCGCCGGCGGCAACCTGGCCATCGATACCGCCATCTGGGCGCGCGACAGCGGGATGCCGGCGCCGCTGCACCAGCTGCTGATCTACCCGGTGGTGGGCACGGACCTGACCACGCAATCCTACGCCGAGACCGCGAACGCCGTGCCGCTGAACCGGGCCGCCGTGCAATGGTACCTCGCCCACTTCACCGGCAGCGCCGCCGACCTGCGGGACAGGCGGCTGAACGTCATCGCCGACGCCGACCTGCACGGCCTGCCGCCGACCACCATCGTCTCTGCGCAGATCGACCCCCTGCGGTCGGAGGGCGAGGCGCTGGGCCAGAAGCTGCAGGCCTCGGGCGTGCCGGTGGAGCAGCGCACCTATCCAGGAGTCACGCACGAGTTCTTCGGCATGGGCGCCACCGTGGTACAGGCACGGCAGGCCGAGGAGTTCGCCGCCATGCGCCTGGACGCCTCCTTCGCCGCTGCCGCCCCGCCTGCCCCCAAGCGCCACGTCCGCCACCGCCACCATACAGGCTGAGCGCGACACCCGGCTTTGCCGGGCGGTTGACGGTTTGGCACCGGCGCGCCGCCCATGTAGAACGCCCCACCGACACCCTAGGCAACCACGACCTTGAGCGACCATACCGAAGGCCCAGACGACCGCGGCGACACCCAGCCGGTGACGCTGGAGGAGGAGATGCAGCGCTCCTACCTCGCCTACGCCATGTCCGTCATCGTCAGCCGCGCGCTGCCGGACGCGCGCGACGGGCTGAAGCCGGTGCATCGCCGCATCCTGTTCGGCATGCAGGAAAGCGGCTACACGCCCGACAAGCCATACCGTAAATCCGCCCGCATCGTGGGCGACGTGATGGGCAAATACCACCCGCACGGCGACGCCAGCATCTACGACGCGGCAGTGCGCATGGCGCAACCCTTCAGCATCCGCGTGCCGCTGATCGACGGCCAGGGCAATTTCGGCTCCGTCGATGGCGATAGCCCGGCGGCGATGCGCTACACCGAGATGCGGCTGGCCAAATCGGCCACCTACCTGCTCGCCGACATCGATCGCGACACCGTCGACTTCATCCCCAATTACGACGAGAGCGAGCAGGAGCCGGTCGTGCTCCCGGCCGCCTACCCGAACCTGCTGATCAACGGCGCCGAGGGCATCGCCGTCGGCATGGCGACGCGCATCCCGCCGCACAACCCCGGCGAGATCATCGACGCCGCACTGGCACTGATCGCCGACCCCGCAACGTCGCTCGACGATCTGATGACAATCGTGCCGGCGCCGGATTTCCCCACCGGCGGGCTCATCATCGGCCGCAGCGGCATCCGCAGCGCGTTCGAGACCGGGCGCGGGTCCCTCACGCTGCGCGCGCGCTGCGAGTTCGAGGAAATCCGGAAAGACCGCACGGCGATCATCATCACCGAGCTGCCCTACCAGGTGAACAAGGCGACGCTGCAGGAGCGTATCGCCGAGCTGGTGCGCGCCAAGCAGATCGAGGGAATCGGCGACATACGCGACGAGAGCGACCGCCAAGGCATGCGCGTGGTGATCGAGCTGCGGCGGGACGCGACGCCGGAAGTGGTGCTGAACCAGCTGTTCCGTTTCACCAACATGCAGATCAGCTTCGCCTGCAACATGCTCGCACTCGACCGCGGCCGGCCGCGCACCATGGGCCTGCGCGACCTGCTGATGTGCTTTGTGGACTTCCGCGAGGAAGTGATCCTTCGCCGCAGCCGCTTCGACCTGACAAAGGCAAGGGAGCGCGCGCACCTGCTGGTCGGCCTGTCCATCGCGGTCGCCAACATCGACGAGGTCATCCGCCTGATCCGCGCGAGCCCGGATGCCGCAGCCGCGCGCACGGCGCTGATGGCCGTCGACTGGCCGGCGGGCGACGTCGCGGCGCTGCTGGCGCTGATCGACGACAGCGGCAACCTGATCGTGGACGACCGGGTGCGGCTGACCGACACCCAGGCACGCGGCATATTGGAGCTGCGCCTGCAGCGCCTGACCGGGCTGGAGCAGGAGAAGATACAGGGCGAGCTGGGCGAGGTTGCCGTACGCATCACCGAACTTCTCGACATCATCGCCAGCCGGCCGCGCCGCATGGAAGTGATGCGCGACGAGCTGCTGCGGGTGCGCGCCGAGATCGCGACGCCGCGCCTGTCCGCCATCGTGGACTACGCCGCCGACCAGGACGACGAAAGCCTGATCGAGCCTGGGCAGATGGTCGTCACCATCACGCGCGACGGTTTCATCAAGCGCACGCCGCTCGAGACGTACCGCGCGCAGAACCGCGGCGGACGGGGGCGCATCGCGTCCGGCACGCGTGGCGACGACATCGTGGCGCGCAGCTTCAACGCGCACACGCACCAATGGGTGTTGTTCTTCTCCAGCGGCGGCAAGGCATTCCGCGAAAAGGTGTGGCGCCTGCCCGAGGCGAGCCCGACCGCCAAGGGACGCGCCCTGGTCAACCTGCTGCCCGAACTGGGTGCCGACAAGATCACCACCGTGCTGCCGCTGCCGCAGGACGAGAGCCTGTGGGACAGCCTGCACCTGGTGTTCGCCACATCCAGCGGCACGGTGCGGCGCAACCGCCTGTCGGATTTCGGGCGCATCCGCACCAACGGCCTGATCGCGATGAAGCTTGACGAGGGCGACCACCTGGTCGGCGTGGCCACCTGCCGCGACGGCGACGACGTGTTCCTCGCCACCCGCCTCGGCCGCTGCATACGGTTCCAGATCACCGACGACACGCTGCGCGTGTTCGCCGGGCGCGACAGTTCGGGCGTGCGCGGCATCAGGCTGTCGGCCCAGGACGAGGTGAACAGCCTGGCCGTGCTGCGCCACGTGGATGCGACCAACGGGGAACGCGCGGCCTTCCTGCGCACGATAGCGGCCCGCCGCCGCAACGCGGGCTACGAGGAGGAGGCGGCCGAGGTGGCGGCCGAACCCGCGCCGGCCGAGGGGCAGGAGGACGAGGAGCCATCGGCCGAGCTGGTGCTGCCGGTCGACCGCGTCGCCGAGCTGGAGGCGGCGGAGGAGATATTGCTGACGGTGACCAATGGCGGGTTCGGCAAACGCTCGTCGGCCTACGACTACCGGGTGACCGGGCGCGGCGGGCAGGGGATCACCAACATGATGCTCGCCCCGCGCAACGGCACCGCCGTCGTCGCCACGCTGCCGGTGCGGCGCGGCGACGACATCATGCTGGTGACCGATGCCGGCCGGCTGATCCGGGTACCGGCGGACCAGGTGCGCATCACCGCGCGGCAGACGATGGGCGTCACGCTGTTCCGCCTCAGCGAGGGCGAGCGGGTGACGAGCATCTTCCCGGTGCTCGAGATGGTTGCCGGCTCGGGCGACGAGTCGGCCGGCGAGGACCCGGACGGGGCGCCAGAGACCGAGCCCGGCGATGCCTGAACGCTGCGGCGTATACCCGGGAACGTTCGATCCCGTCACCAACGGCCACCTGGACATCATCGCGCGGGCCGCGCGCCTGGTCGACCGGCTGGTGGTGGGGGTGGCCGAAAACATCGGCAAGGCGCCGATGTTCGGCCTGGACGAGCGTGTCGAGCTGGTGCGCGAGGAATGCCACGCGGTCGCGGCCCGCACCGGCACGCGGATCGACGTGGTGAGCTTCTCCACGCTGCTGATCGGGTTTGCGCGTTCGGTCGGCGCCACCATGCTGATACGCGGCCTTCGCGCCGTCTCCGATTTCGACTACGAATTCCAGATGGCCGGCATGAACTACCGTCTCGATCAGGAGATCGAGACGGTGTTCCTGATGGCGAGCGAGCACCACCAGTTCATTTCGTCGCGCTTCGTCAAGGAAATCGCACGTCTCGGCGGCGATGTTTCGAGCTTCGTGCCGAAGCTGACGCTGGAACGCACCATCCTGCGCGTGCGTACCGATAAGGGAGTAAAGGATGTTTAGACGTAACCTGTTGGCAGGCTGCGCAGCTGCGCTGAGCGTGACTTCTGTCCACGCGCAGGACTCAGCACCCATGAAAGCGCCGGTGCTGGACCCGCAAAACACCATCTACCTGGATCTTCCGTCCGGCCGCGTCGTCATCCGACTGCGCCCAGACCTCGCACCCAAGCACGTCGAACGGATCAAGCAGCTCTGCCGCGACGGCTTCTACGACGGCACCCCGTTCCACCGCGTGATCGACGGTTTCATGGCCCAAGGCGGCGACCCCACCGGCACCGGAGAGGGCGGCAGCAAGTATCCGAACCTTCCCGCCGAGTTCAGCACCAGCGCGCATTTCCTGCGCGGCACAGTCGGCGCCGCCCGCAGCCAGAACCCGGACAGCGCCAACAGCCAGTTCTTCATCATGTTCGCGCCAGGGTCCAGCCTGGACGGCAACTACACGATTTGGGGCAACGTGGTGTCGGGCATGGAGAACGTCGACAAGATCAAGCGCGGCAACCCCGACGACAACGGCAAGGTTGATGCGCCCGACAGGATCATTCACATGCGTGTCGCGGCGGACGTGAAATAGTGCCAGAGCGGCGAGACAGAAACCGGAGTTAGCATGTCAGACGATCCCGAAAACACGTTGTTCCTCGACCTCAAATCCGGCCGCGTCACCATACAGCTTCGGCCCGATCTGGCGCCCAAGCACGTGGAGCGCGTTAAGATGCTGGCTCGCGAGGGATTTTACGACGGCACGCCGTTCCACCGCGTGATCGAAGGGTTCATGGCGCAGGGCGGCGACCCCACCGGCACCGGCACCAGCGGCAGCAAATACGGCAACCTTCCCGCCGAGTTCAGCCGCACGGCGAAGTTCGTCCGCGGCACGGTGGGTGCGGCGCGCACCGGCGACCCGAACAGCGCCAACAGCCAGTTCTACATCATGTTCGCGCCCGCGCCGCATCTGGACGGGCAATACACCGTCTGGGGGCAGGTGACGGACGGCATGGAGCACATCGACCAGATCAAGCGCGGCAGCGGCAGTGGCGGCTCGGTCAGCAACCCCGACAAGATCGTCAAGGCAAGCCTGGCCGCGGACGCCGACTCGGTCTGACGGCCCCGGCCGACCCTGGGCAGGGTTGACCTGCGGCGGTCCATGCCCTTCTAAGCCGCTGTGAGAGCCTGTAGCTCAGCCGGTAGAGCACGAGACTTTTAATCTTGGGGTCGTGGGTTCGATTCCCACCGGGCTCACCACAGTGCCGGGAACATCGGCATCGTATCGGCCTGCCAAGAAGATAAGGGTTTGGGTGCTGCTTCGTCCTTGCAAACGACAGGCGCAGTGCACCACCGGTCGTTGCGGATGACGGCATGATTCCAAGCTGGATCGAGACGCTTGCCGCCGCGCTGTCTGCCGCTGCGTTCTTCACCACGCTCGGGCTTCCGCTCGCCCGCTTGGTGGCGCCCGCCGGGGTGGCGCCCATCGGCATGGCGGCCACGCTCGGCTGGGCAGTGTTCAGCGCGGCCTCGCTGCCAATCCTCGGCGTGGTCGGCTTCGGCCGGCTGCCTGTGGGCCTGCTTGCCGCAGCAAGCTTGGTGGCCGCCCTGGTGCTACTGACGCGGACCAGGCGGGGCGAGCGGCTGCCATACTGGGCGCTGCCGCTCGCCGGCGCGGCCGCGTTGATGCCGATGATGGCGGTGATGCCGAAGCTGTCCGCCGGCGGCTTGACCCTGTCGCCGCCGATGTTCGACCATGTGAAGATCGCCGTCGTGGACGGCATCGTCCGCAGCGGGTTGCCGGTGCAGAACCCGTTTCTGGGCGGCGCGGGATCGCCGCCTCTGGCCTACTACTATCTGTGGCATTTCAGCGCGGCGGAGCTGGCGGCAGTCCTCGGCATCGGCGGCTGGGCGGCCGAGGCGGCGATGACCGGCGTCACCGCGTTTTCGTCGCTGGCGTTGGCGATGGCCATTGCCAAGGCGATCGGCGGGCGATCGCTGGCCTGCGCTGCGGTGGTGCTGTTCAGCGCTGCCGGAACGCTGCGGCCGTGGCTCGACTGGCTGCTGGGCCAAGGGCTGTCCGGCGCGTTGATGGTGCGCCATGCCGATCTGGGTGGCTGGCTGACCCAGTCCGCCTGGGTGCCCCAGCACCTCACTTCGGCCTGCTGCGTCGTCGTGGCCGTACTGGTGATGCGGCACCTGGCGCAGGGTGGCAGGACGCTCGCCGTACCGCTGCTCGGCATCCTGGCGGCTGCCGGCTTCGAGAGTTCCACCTGGATCGGCGGCGTCACCTTCGCCGTGGCAGCCCCGATCGTGGGCCTGGTGCTGGCCGCGCCACTGCCGTCGCGGCAGAGAGCGTGGTTCGCGGCCAAGGCGCTGGCGGCTGCCCTGGTCGCCGCGGCCATCGCCCTGCCGTTCGCGCTGGGCCAGCTTGGTGCGGTGGCCGGCCGCGCCATTGGCGCGCCGGTCGCGATCAGGCCGTACGAAGTGCTGGGCAGCCTGGCCGGCGACGGGTGGCGCCAGGTGCTGGACATTCCGGCGTTCTGGCTCGTGCTGCTGCCGGTATCGCTGCCCGGCCTCGCCGTGCCCGGCCTGATCGGCTTGGCGCATGCGGTTTGCAGGCCCGCGGGCGACGCGGCCGGGCGGCGCGCGCTGGCCGCGATGGTCGCTGCCTGCCTGGCTGTAGCGATGCTTTTGCGCAGCACCATCGACAACAACGATCTCGGCTGGCGCGCTGTGCTGCCGCCGGTGCTTCTGCTGACCTGCTTTGCTGCGGCCCTGGTCGCGCGGCTTGCCGCCTCCGGCAGCTGGGGCAGGCTTGCTTGCTTACTGCTCTGCGTGGCGGTCGGCCTGCCGGACGGCATCTCCACGATGCGCGCCTACGCTTCAGGACGGCCGTTTCCGGGCGCTGCGACCCTGGCGCAGTCGCCGCGCGCGTGGGACGCGCTGCGCCGCGTCGCCGGACCGTCCGAGCGCGTCGCCAACAACCCGCTTTTCCTGGCCGACGCGACGCCCTGGCCGGACAACATCTCCTGGGCCCTGCTATCCGACCGCCCGTCCTGCTTTGCGGGCTGGGAAGCCGTCATCGCCTACGGCGCGCTGCCCCGCAAGCGTATCGAGGCGATCGACGCGACAATGCGGCGCGTGTTCGGCGGCGCGGCCCAACCGGGCGACGTTGCCGAGCTGGCTCGGGTCCTGGAGTGCCGCGTCGTTCTGCTGCTGCCCAGCGACGGCGCCTGGTCGGCCGATCCCTTCGCCGCGAGCGGCGACTACGTGTTGGCGGAATCCGAGGCTGGACGGTGGCGGATCTATCGTCGCCTGGATCAGAACTTTACGCGCACCCCGCCGAAGAACCCGATCGGGGCTGCCAGGGAGTAACTGCGCGGGTTGGTGGCGTTGGGCGCCTGTGCGAGGAAGACCGACGTGGTCGGAGAGAACGTGCCGAACGTGTAGTAGCGGCGGTCCAGCACGTTCTGCGCGTTGGCAAACACCTGAAAACGGGGCGTGACGTCGTAGGTGGAGTGCACGTTCATCGTGAGGTACTCCGGCAAACGCGGCGTCAGGTTCGCTTCGTCGCCGAACAGGTACTGCCCGCTCTGATACTGGCCGTCGATGCCCGCGTGCCAGGCCTGGGTGATCACCCCGTCCAAACCGAACTTGATGACGCTGCGCGGCACCCCAGGCAGCGTGTCGCCGGGCCGCACGGTGATGTTGCCGTTCTGGTCGGCCTCCGGGTTGCTGCCGCCGGATTCGACGTAGCCGGTCTGGAAGGTTGCATCCGTGTAGGTGTAGGCGGCGTAGGCGGACACGCGGTCGAACTTGAGGTCGAGACGCCCGGACCCGCCCTGCCGTCGGGTCTGCCCGACATTGGCGAAGAACGCGCGGTTGAGCGTGACGCTGTTGACGAAGATGATGTCGTCGTCCGAATCGGTGCGGAACAGGCTGATGTCGTAGGACAGACGCGCGCGGCCGAGCACGTCGAAGCGTCCTCGCAGCCCCGCCTCCACCGTGTGCGCCACCACCTGCTTGAGGTCGGGGTCGCCCACGAAGAAATTGGCCAGGCTGCAGGAGTTTTCAGGGCCGGCGCAGGAGAGTTCGGCGGGCGTCGGCGCGCGGTTGGCCTCTGCATAGCCGGCATAGACGGTGAGCCACGGGGCCGCCGCGTAGGTCGCGCCCGCCGCAGGGTTGAACCGCGCATAGGCGTGGTTGCCGGTGAGTTCGCCGCCGCCCTGGTCGTGAAGGTTGATTTCGGCGAAGTTGAAGCGCCCTGAAACAGTTGCCGCCAAGGCGTCAGTCAGGTTCAGCGTGTCGGAGGCGAAGCCGCCGGCATAGGCATCGCTGATGGCCGTGCGAACCGGCACGTTGCTGCCAGGCTCGTCGAGCACCACGCCAGGGCCGACATAAACCCTGGTCACCGGGGTGACGCCGCCGGTGAAGGAGGTGGCGGAAAACTCCGTCCGCGCGCCGTCGAAGGAGACGCCGCCGACGAGATGGTTCTTCAGGCCGAAAACCTCGCCGGTGTCGGTGACCTGTGCCGCGGCGCCATAGGCGTTGGTGTTCGTGGTGTTGGTGTCCAGCTCGTTGTAGGAGGCGTCGTTGCCGAGAAAGGCCGGTATTGTCGCCCCGCCGCGCGTCGTGCTCGGCACGCCTGGTCCCTGGCACAGCAGGTTGCTGCCGTCGTCGCACGGCGTGTCGTTGGGCGAATTGCCGTTCACCACCCGCTGCTGGAAGTAGTCGTAATAGGCCTGCGCCTGCACGGACAGGTTTTCGCCGACATCGATGTTGCTACGGAAACCGCCCTGGACGTAACGATTGTCGATCGCGTTCGGCGCGGTGAACTGCGCCGCCGAATCGACCGCAAGCAGCTCGACCGGCGCGGTTCCAGGGCCGTTTATCACGGAGTTCGCGGCGGTCAGGTTCAGGTGGATCTCCACTCCGGCGTGCCTGATCCCCCAATCGCCGAAAAAGTTCTGGATGTCGGTCGATTGCAGGTCGCGCCAGCCATCCTGGTGGATGACGCTGCCGGCGACGTAGAGCGCCTGGTTCCCCCTCTGGATGCCGTACTGGATGTCACCCTGAACGGTGCTGAACGAGCCGCCGGAAATGTCGGCCTGGCCGCCGGCGTAAGTGAAGCCGTCCTTCAGTGCGATGTTAAACGAGCCGCCGAGGGCGTTCAGGCCGAAAAGCGGGTTTGATCCTTCGATGTTGACCTTCGCGATGGCGATGTCGGGTATCAGGTCCCAGTTCACCGTGTCGCCAAACGGCTGGTTGAAGCGGATGCCGTTCACATAGACGGCGATGCCCTGCGACGTGCCCTGTAACGGGGATACCTCGAACCCGTTGTAGAACAGCGACGGCTGGTACGAATTGCCGGATGCGCTGTCGAGGCTGATGCCCGCCACCTGCGTGTTCAACGCCTGCAGAACGTCCGGCGCCCCCTCCCGGGTGAGGCTCGCGCTGTCGAGAACCTGGGTGCTGACGGGGATGCTGCTGCGGTCGACGCCGCTGCCAAGCAGCGGGCTGCTGCCGATGACGGTGATCTCCTCGGCAGGACCTGCACCGGCGCTGGGACCCGCAGGGGGTGCGGGCGGCGCGACCTGCGCTGCGGCAGGCACGGCCAACGCGGACGTCAGCACCACCAGCACGTAGCGAACCCCCATTATGCCTCCCCTTCTACTTTGTTCGTGTATGCACGCGCAGCCAGCGTGCCGACGAGGCTGCATCGCCCGTTCTGTTCTGGTAACGTCATGACCTCTTAACATTGCGACACCGCGCGACCTGTCAGTTTCCCGTCAGCTTGAGGGACAGGGTTTAGCATGAAGCGTCGCGGATTTTTAACGGGTTTGGCAGCCGGCACGGTCGGCTGGGTGGCGGGCGGGCGCAGGCCTGTGGGCAGCAGCGCAACGCAGGCCTACGCCGACCCGGTTCCCTTCATCGCCTCGGCCGAGGCGGCGACGCCTGCCGGGCTGTTCGTGGTGGACGAGGCAGCGACCGCGTTGAGCGGGCGGGCGACCTTCCCGCAAAGCGTGGCCGCCGGCGACCCGAACCCGCATGGCGCGGTGATCTGGACCAGGGTCGCCCCGTCCGCGGTGGCGGGCGGCGAGACGGTGGCCTGGCAGGTGGCCGACGCGCCCGATTTCGGCGACGGCAGCATCCTGCTGGCCGGCACCGCGCAGGCGGTGCACGACGCAGACAGCACGGTGAAGCTGCCGCTGCAGAACGCCGTGCTTCGCCCGTTCACCGCGTACTATTACCGCTTCATCGTCGGCGGCGTGTCCAGCCGCACCGGCCGCTTCAAGACCCTGCCGCTGCCCGACGACGCGATCAGCCAGGTGAAGATCGGCTACACGGTCTGCCAAGACTACAGCAACGGCTTCTACAACGCCTACAAGTTCCTGGCGGAGGAGGACGTGGACTACGTCGTCTTCCTCGGCGACTACATCTACGAGTACCTCGATGACGGCGTGGGCGGCCCGAACAACGGCCCGGTGCGCGTGGTGCCGCCCTACCCGCTCGGCGGCCAGTACCCGCAGGGGCTGGAGGACTACCGCCACCTCTACAGGACCTACCGCGCCGACCCCGACATCCAGGCCACTCACGAACAATACGCCTACATCCAGTTGTGGGACGACCACGAGTTCTTCAACGACTGCCACCAGGACTACCACGAGGACACCAACCCGCCAGGCCTGAGCGCCACCACGCCGCAGCCGGCCTTGCGGAAGGCGGCGACGCGCGCCTGGCAGGAGCACGGGCTGGCCGCAGTGCCCTATAACCCGAACAAGAACTTCGAAGACGAGATCAAGATCTATCGCACGTTCAAGTTCGGCACGCTGACCGAGATGATCGTCACAGACGAGCGCCTGTACCGCGACGGCCCACCCTGCGGCGACGTCGACATCGGCGAACGCTACGAGACGCCAGGCTGCCCGGCACAGTTCAGCCCGAAGCGCACGATGCTGGGCGCCGAACAGAAGGCCTGGTTCCTCAACAAGGTCACCCAGTCCACCGCCACGTGGAAGCTGTGGGCCAACGAGGTCATGATCAACCAGTATCTGTTCGGCCCGCCGCTCTCGCCGGAGGTCATCTTCTTCGACCTGGACCAGTGGGACGGCTACCCTGAGGAGCGGGCCGAGATCTTCGCGGCGATCCAGGCGGCGAACGTGAAGAACTTCGTGGCCCTTTCGGGCGACGCGCATCTGTTCCTCGCCGGCTACCTGAAGACGGACTACAACGATCCGAACTCCCTGCCCGTGGGAGTCGAGCTCATGGTCGGCGCCATCAGCTCGGGCAACTACCTCGATGCCGGCGTGGACCATCCGGCGCCGCTCTCCTCGCCGAAGGCCGCTCGCCGCCTCGCTGAAGCCGGGCTGCCAGCCGACTCGCTGGAGCCGCTGATCCTGGCTTACAACCCCAACATGGTGTTCTGGAACGGCAGCACCTGGGGCTACGGCGTGCTGACGATCACGCCGGACCAGCTTGTCAGCGTGTTCAAGACGCCGAGCACGATCAAGTCACAGACCTCCACGCTGAACACGCTGGCGACCTTCACCGTGCCCAACGGACAGGTGATGCTGATCCCGAGCTAGCCTATCATTCAACGCAACGAGGCCCGCGGCCAGCTCGGCCCGGGCCTTTTGTGTTGCCAAGATGGAGTGAGACATGAGGACGATGGCGATCAGCACAGCTGCCTTGGCGATGTTTGCCCTGGCGATAGGCGTCGCGCATGCGAACTGCGCGCGCGACGTTGCCGACGCGAAGACGAAGGTCGAGCAGATCAAGGACGAGAAGACCCGCGAGCAGGCGGCGAGCTACCTGCAACGTGCAGGCCGCGAGCTCGACGAGAACGACGAGTTCGAGTGCGAGAGTGCGATCGAAGCGATCGACAAGCTGGCCAAGCCGCCGGCGCCGAGATAGCGTCTGACCGGGTTTGCGGTACTACGCCGCGTCCAGAGCACTGCCACGCAGATTGGGACAGTCGGAGTGACGAAATTGCTCGTCAAGACAGGGCTAGACCGGTTTGATGTCCGCCTACTCGCGGGCATCCTGCGCAAAGCGGTCTAGCCGAAGAATGGAGAAACCATTGCCCGCGCTGCCTCATGCAGCGCGGGCAATGAACCTGGCTACTTCCCGGCCAGGCCGCGCATCTGCGCGATCAGCTGGTTGGCGGCCCTGGTGTAACCCTCGGCCGTTTTCGCATCGAACACGGCGCCGTTGAACGTGGCGTTGTCGATGTAGCTCCTGATCGTGCCGGCCAGCGCGTCACGCTGCGAGGTGAAGGATTGCAGCGTGGAGACGTAGTTCGCGTGGGCCACAGGGTCCGACGTGGTCACGTTGGGTGTAGCGTATACCAGGCTGTTCACGCCGACCGAACCGAACGGCGCAGTCAGCTGCTTGTAGGCTGCGGCCAGCGCGGTGAAGCTCGCCACGTTGGTTTCGATGCCGGTCGGCAGGACGGAGGTTTCCAGCTGCTCGACAAGCAGGCGCCCGTCATGTTCGTAGTCGTCCCTCAGGTGCGCGAGCGAGAGGATCGTCGGGCGGATGTCGACGTGGTCCGTCCAGGTCATCTTGTCGACGCCCAGATGCAGCACGCCAGGGCCTGCCATGCCGAGCCAGGTCGTCGCGATCTTGTTCTGGTAACCGCCGTGGTTCCAGGCATAGGTCGGTGCCTCGTACACGCAATCAGAAAGATCGCCGGTGCAGACCGGCGGTGTTGCGGTCGGGTTGTACGAGGTGACGTAGAAATCCTCCTGCGCGAATGGCGTGAAGCTGGGCGTGCGCAGGGGATCGGCGGTGACCATGTGCAGCAGCTTCATCTCGTTCTGGTCGGCAAACCGTTCGAACAGCGGGATCGTCTTGCCGCCCATCAGCGGGTTGGGCGTCGTCGTCGCACCCAGGTCGGTTTCGAGCTGGCGAACGACGCTGCTTTCGGCGGCTGGCTGGCCTTCGATGTAGATGGCCGGCGCCATGTCGAAATGGCTGTCGTACTGGGTTGCGTTGTTGTGCTGCGTGTAGACCAGGCGGCGCTGGTCGGCGTCGATCTCGCCGATGGCCTGGTAGGTGCATGGCGTCGTGACGCCGTCGCAGCGTGAGGGCTTGCCCTGGCCGCCGACGAAATGGTCGCCTTCCTCCACGGTGATGACGAACAGCGTGTTCGCCGGCGTGATGCCGTCCTTCTTCAGCCGCGCGAAGAAAAGCTGCCAGCCGAGATCGTAATCCTTCAGCTGCGCCACGAAACCCGCCTCGCCCGGGCCGTAGGCGTGCATCTCGCCAGGCGTGTGGTCGTCATGTGCGTCCGACAGGTAGCCGTAGACGACGGGTATTCCCGCCTCCAGCATCTGCGCCACGTAGGACAGCGTCACTTTGGGGAACATGCCATCGAAACCGGGGAAGCCCGGCGCCGTCGTCGTGGTGCCCTTGTAGACGTCGGTGTAGAGGATTGGCGCGCCTTCCAGGTCGTTCAGCGACGTCTGCTGGCCGCCCGTGATGGCGGGGACGGTGTATTTGCTGCCGTAAAGCGCCTGGAACCCTGTGTAGCCGCCCGGTTCGTCCGGCAGCAAGTCGGTGGATGCATGGGCCGCGTTGGCCGCGCAGACCGCGCTGTTCTGCGCGCAGTGCACCGCAATGCCCTCGAAATCGGCAATGCCGCCGGCGTAGTTGGATTTCGCTTCGGCATATTCTGCGGAGTTGGCGCCGAACACGTTGATGATGTCGGACGTGTTGTTTTCCAGCTCCATGTCGGCCAGCGCCACGGCACCGAAATCGCACCCTGCGCGCGTGTACGCCACCCACGGGGCGGGCGTGTTCTTGCCGGTGTCGGTGACCAGCACGGGAGTGCTGTCGCCGGCCGCACCGGACGCCGCACTGGCCGTCGTGGTCCAGTAAACAAAGTCGGATGCGAAGCTGACGGAGCCTGCAGAATTGTAGAAGCCGAAGCTGTTCGATATCGCGCTGCCCACACGGTCCGGGTATAGGCCGGTGATGCTGTTGAGGATGCCGTCCGCCGTGTGCGAGATCAGCTGCGTGTGGTTCAGCGAACCGAGTACGCCGTTATCGACGAGAAAGTTGTACAGCGTCGGCATCTGCTCGACGTCGGACGGCACGGACGGCACGTCGCGAATGAAATGCGTGTTGTCGAACTGCAGGTAGATGACGTGCTTGATCGGTCCCTTCAGCAACGGGCACGACGCGGGCGATGCCGCCATGGCAGTGTTGGCGAGAGCGCCGGCTATCGCCGACGCCGCAAGAAGCGCGTTCCTCATACAAATCCCTCGTTTCATGTGTGGCGTGACACGTTCCGTGAACCGGGCGGCGCACGCGGGGGAACACATAGGCGAGGGTGAACGCGTCGGTTGTGAACAGTCTTTGACATTTTGAAGTCGCCAGCATTGCGCGCGTGGGCCTGGCGCACGTGAAGTTTTTGTTTCAACAGGCGGCATGCATTGATCCGGTGGACGTGCACGGGCAGTTCCCGGGCGTGATCCGCCTTGCCCGCGCCAGCCAGTCCGCCCCGGCCTGCATCGTTTTGCTGGGCTTGACCGTGTGTCTGCACGCCGTCGCACAACAGGCCGAGCAGGTCACCGTCACCGGCCAGGGTTCCGGCCGCTCGCCCACCACGACCACCATCCTCGGTACCGACGACATCGCCCGCAGCGGCGTGTCGACCATCGGCGCGCTGCTGGACCAGTTGCCCGCCTTCGGCTCGCAGGGCGTGAACGGCGCCCAGAACGATGGCGGGTTCGGCGAGTATTTCGTCGACCTGCGCAACCTCAATTTCGACCGCACCCTGGTGCTGGTGGACGGGCGTCGCTTCGTGCCGAGCGGCATACAGACCGACGAGGCGGTGGACCTGAACCTGTTCCCGACCGCGCTGATCGACCACGTCGAAGTGCTTCGCGACGGCACGCAGCCGCAATACGCGGCCGACGCTGTGGCGGGCGCCGTCAACATCGTGCTCAAGGACCAGACCGAGGGCGTGCAATTGGACGGCTACGGCGCTGCGTCCGGCGCGGGCGATGCAGGCACCGCCGACATCAGCCTGCTGGCCGGCCACGGCTTTGCCACCGGCCACGTCACCGCAGGTCTGGCCTACCTGCATCGCGGCCCTGTGCTGCAGAGCGACCGCGACTGGTCGGCCAACCCGATCGCCTCGATCGCCGGCGGGCAGACGCTCTACGGCAGTGCAGCCTCGCCGGGCGGCCACGCGGTCGGCGCAGGCATCGATGCCCTGGTGCTGGGCGGCGGCCGGTCGCGGCCCTACAACCAGGCCACCGACGGCTATGATTTCGCGCCTGACCGCTATCTGCAGGGCGGCCTGCAGCGCGAGACCGCCTACCTGGACGCCGACACGTCGCTCGGCGCAGGCATCACCGGCGACGTCGAACTGCTCTACACCGACCGGCAGGCAACCACGCTGCAGCCCCCGCAGACGCTCGGGCTGACGGGCACCAGCAAGCATCCCGACGGGTTCGTGATCCCAGGCAGCGATCCGTTCAACCCGTTCGCCGCGCCGGTAACGCTGGAACGCGTGGTCAGCGAGGCCGGCGCGCAGCCGACCACCACCAGCGGCCCGGTCTGGCGCGTGCTGGGCGGGCTGCAGGGTGCGCTCGGCGCCTGGTCCTGGTCGCTCTCCTTCGACCACGGGCAGAGCCTCAGCCGTTACGTCACCGGCAACGACATCGACCTCACGCGCGCCCTGCAGACCGCTGGGGCGCTGCCCTGTCCCGAGTCGGCGGGCTGCGCGGCGGCCGACTGGTTCGGGCCGGGCAGCCTGTCGCGCCAGGCGGTCGCCACTGTCAGCTACACTGGCCGGTCGCGATCGGCCTACGTGGAAACGGTCGGCCAGGGGCGGCTCGGCGGGCCGGTCCTCGCGCTGCAGGGCGGCCAGGCGCGCCTGGCACTCGGCGCCGAACTGCGGCACGAGGCGGGCTCCACCACGGTGGACGCCGTGACGGCGCGCGGCGACCAGGCGGGCAGCGACGCAGCGCCCACCCATGGCGGCTACGACACGGCGGAGGCCTACGCCACGCTCGACCTGCCAGTGCTGCGCGGCCTCTCGTTTGCCCGGTCGCTCGATGCCTCGCTGGCCGCGCGCGGCACCTCCACCAGCCGCTACGGCGCCTTTGCCGCCGTGCGGGCGGCGCTCGACTACGCGCCGGTGCAGGGCCTGCATCTGCGCGCCGTCAGCGGTACGGCGCGCCGCCCGCCCGCCATCTCCGAAGCCTTCGGCGGCATCACCGCAAACCCGCAGCCGGTGACCGACCCCTGCGATCGGGCGAGCGGGCTGCGCTCCAACCCTGTGGTGGACGCAAACTGCCGCAGCCTGGGCCTTGGCCCCGGCTTCACCCAGGCCTCGCCGCTGATCCAGGTCGAGAGCGGCGGCAACCCCTCGCTGCGTCCCGAACGGTCGGAGAACGAGACGCTCGGGGCGAGCTTCGCGCCGCCCGCCTGGCCGCTCCTGCAGGCGAGCGTGGACTGGTATCACTACAGGATCACCGACTCGATCGACTCGCTCGCCGACACCGATCCCGACCTTATCCCGGATGCGTGCCTGGAGAGCGCGCGCCTCTCCAGCCCGCTCTGCGGCCTGCTCACCCGGATCGCCGGCGGCGGCAATGCGGGCCAGATCGGCAACATTCTCGGGCTGGACGAGAACGTCGGCACCATCAAGACGGACGGGCTGGAGTTCGGCCTGACCCTGACATCGCCGCCCACCGCGCTCGGCCGGCTGCGGCTGGACTGGCAGACCAACTGGCTGCTTGATTACCGCCTACACAGCCTGGGCGAGGAGGGGTTCGTGCAATACGCCGGCACGTTTCCGGGCCTGTCCGCGGTCGGCAGCTACGCGCGCGTGCGGTCCCGTGCGGTCGCCTCGCTCGACCGTGGCGACTGGTCGTTCAGTTGGACGGGCCGCTTCATCTCAGGCGCCCGCGTGCTGGACGAGGACGCACGCGCGCCTTCGATCGTTTATCAGGACATCGAGGCGCAGCGGCGGTTCGGCCGGCTGACCGCGATGATCGGCGTCGACAATGTGGCCGACCAGCGGCCGCCGACTTTGATCGACGGCGAGACCAATACGGATACGTCGACTTATGATGGTGTCGGGCGGTTGGTGTGGGCTCGGGTGCATATCGAGTTTTAAGGCAAGCAGTCCTTTTTTGGGAAAGGACCAAAAACACTTTTGCTACTGAAGCAGGCCTTTCACTTCGCTGCCGCCGAACACCACCTGGCTGCGCAGCGCAGGCGCAAACAAACTGTAGAGCGTCTGCGCGTCGCGCTGGCTTGCCGCATCCAGCGCCGCACGATGCCCGGGCGACAGGACGACATCCAGCGCTGCGGCATTGTCGGTCACCTGCTCGGCGCGGCTCACGCCCATCAGGGTCGAGGTTACGCCCGGCCTGCCGGCGACCCAGGCCAGCGCCACGCGCGCGCAGCTCTCTCCAGCCTCCTGGGCCACCTGGCGGAGCGCGTCGACGATGCGCCAGTTGCGCTCGGTGAACAGCGTGTCGCCGAACGGGTTGGCGCCGTCCAGCCGCTTGTCGCCCGCCGGCCGCCTCTCGCCGGGCGCCGCCGCGTCGCGCGGCAGCCCGCCCTGCCTCGGTGAGGCGGCCTCCACCGTTACACGGTCGTACTTGCCGGTCAGCAGGCCATAGGCGAGAGGACTCCACGGCAGGATGCCCATGCCGAACTCCCTGGCGAGCGGCACGTGCTCGTCCTCGATGTCGCGGCTCACCAGCGAGTAGAAATATTGCAGGGCAATCGGCCCGGGCGCGCCGTGGACGGCGGCCAGGGTCGCGAGCTTGGCCACGTACCAGGCCGGCGCGTTCGACATGCCCCAGTAGCGTATCGCACCCGACCGGACGAGCGCCGCCATCGTCTGCAGCAGCTCCTCGGCCGGCGTCACGCCGTCCCACACGTGCAGCCAGAACAGGTCCACGTAGTCGGTCCGCAGACGACGGAGCGAGCCGGCCAGCGCGGCACGGATGTGCTTGGCGCCGTTGCCGCCCGCGTGCCAGCCCTGGCCGGAGGCGAAACCCGCCTTCGTCGCGACCACGATCCGGTCGCGCATTGCCCGCTCGGCGATGAAGCCGCCCAGCATCTCCTCGCTGCGTCCGCCGGAATACACGTCGGCGGTGTCGACGAAGTTGCCGCCGGCCTCGACATAGGCGTCGAACACGGCGCGGGACGCATCCTCGCCGGTGCCCCAGCGCGCGGTCCCGAACGTCATGGTGCCGAGCGCCAGCGGGCTGACGACAAGGCCCGAGCGGCCGAGCGTGCGGTAATCGGTAAGCGGCATGTCGCATGTTCCATAGCGGTTGCTACGGAACCGCTAGCAGCCTTGCCGCAAGGAGTCCATAGTTCCATAGTGAGCGCTATGGAACGTGCGACGGAAGATCGGCGCAGGAAGACCGGCCGGCCGCGGTCGTTCGACCGGGAGGAGGCGTTGCGCCGCGCCATGCTGCTGTTCTGGCGGCACGGCTACGAAGCGACCTCGCTGAGCGACCTGACGCAGGCGATGGGGGTCACGCCGCCCAGCATCTACGCTGCGTTCGGCGACAAGAAGCGGCTGTTCCTCGAAGCGGTGGGCCAGTACCTGTCCGGCCCGATGACGTCCGAACAGGCCATCGACGGCGCAGCGACCGCGCGGGATGCGGCGTGCCTGATGCTGCGCGGCGCCGCGCAGCGGTTCACCGGCGCCGACACTCCGCCGGGATGCCTGATCGCCAGCGCAGCGATCAGCTGCTCGGCCGATGCGGCCGACGTGCAGGCCGCGCTCGCACACATCCGGCAAACGGTCGAGAGGCAGCTGGCGGCCAGGATCGGGCGCGGGATCGAGGCCGGCGAGATGCCGCCCGGCACCGATGCGGAGGCCCTGGCCGGACACGTGATGGCGGTGATCCAGGGCATGTCCACCCTGGCCAGGGACGGCGCCTCGCACGAGAAGCTGCTGCGCGTGGCAGACACGGCGATGCTGGCCTGGAGGCAATCGACGCCGTAGCGTTCAAGGCCCTCCGCCGGGCACCCACAGCACGTCGCCGCCCTCGTTGAAACGGCGGCCGAGCACGAAGAGCAGGTCGGACATGCGGTTCAGGGCACGCACCACCTCCGGGTTCACCTCCTCCTCATGCGCCAGGTGAACCACCAGGCGTTCGGCGCGGCGCACCATGGTGCGCGCGAGGTGGGCGTAGGACGCGGCCGGCGTGCCGCCCGGCAGCACGAAGCTGGTCAGCGCGGGCAGGCCCGCATTGGCCTCTGCGACCTCCGCCTCCAGCCGCGCCGCCATGGCTGCGGACACGCGCAGCCGGTCGCCGGCCTGCCCCGGCACGCAGAGGTCGGCGCCGATGTCGAACAGGTCGTTCTGCATGCGGGCCAGCATGGCGTCGGCGCCCGCATCGTGCGCGGTGTGCAGGCGAAGGATGCCGATCGTGGCGTTGGCCTCGTCAACCGTGCCGTAGGCATCGACCCGGCAATGGTCCTTGGAGACGCGCGCGCCGTCGCCGAGCGAGGTCTGTCCGCCGTCGCCGCCCCGCGTCACCACCCGATCGATACGCACCGTCATCACGCCTCCAGATCGCTCGGCGGCAGCAGCCGCAAGGCGCCGTCGGGGCCGAGCCGCATGCCGAAACACGCAGCCGCCGCCGGCAGCGCCGAGGCGGGCGGGCCGTCGGCCAGCACGCGGCCGTCGCCCAGCACCAACATGCGGGTGGCGTAGGCGCATGCAAGCTCCACGGCGTGCAGCACGGCGACGACGGCCGACCCGTCGCGCGCCAGGCCGGCGAGCAGGCGCATCACCTCGTGGCTGGCGCGCGGGTCCAGATCGGCCACCGGCTCGTCCAGCAGCAGCACCGGCGCCCGTGTCGCCAACGCGCGGGCCAGCATGGCGCGGCGCGCCTGGCCGCCCGAGAGCTGGTCCATGCGCCGGCCTGCCAGCCCGGCCACGCCGCAGGCCCGCATCGCCAGGCCGACCGCCTCGGCATCGGCGTCGCCCCACGGGATGCGCCCGAGCGCCACCAGCTCGGCGACCGTCATCCCCCACACCGACCGGGCGCCCTGCTCCACATAGGCGACGCGGCGCGGCTGCACGCGCCCGCCGGGCAGCAAGCCGGCCAGAGCGCGAAGCAATGTGGTCTTGCCGGCGCCGTTCGGCCCGCAGATGGCGACGAACTCGCCCGCGCCTGCCTCGAATGTCACGTCGTGCAGCACCGTCCGGCCGCCGAGCGCCGCGGAAAGGCCCCGCACCCCGATCACCCGGGGTGCCGCCGCGCGATACGGACCAGGAACGGCGCGCCGAGCAGGGCGGTCAGCACGCCCAGCCGCGGCTCGGCCTGCAGCGGCAGCATCAGCGGCGCCAGCCTGGCCAGCAGGTCGGCCGCCAGCAGCAGGGCGGCGCCGCCCGCCAGAGACGGCCAGAGCACGGCGCCCGGCCGCTCGCCGAACCAGGGACGCAGGAGATGCGGCACCACCAGGCCGACGAAGCCGATGCCGCCGGCCACAGCCGCGCCGCCCCCAACCGCCAGCGCCACACCGGACGCCGCCAGCCGCAGCGTGGGGCCGATGGGCACGCCAAGGCTCGCAGCAGTCGCCTCGCCCAGAGCCAGCCCGTCGAGCCTGGAGCCGAGCCGCAGCAGCAGCGCGCAGCCGGCGAGGATGACGGGAGCCGCCAGGGCCAGATGCAGCAGCGTGCGATCCTCCAGCCCGCCCATCAGCCAGAAGGTGATTTCGGCCAGCGCGAAGGGGTTGGGCGCCAGCGACAGGGCCAGGGCCAGCAGGGCCGAAGCGGCGGCCGACAGAGCGACGCCGCCAAGGATCAGCGCGGTGCCCGAAACGCTGCGGCCGAGCCCGCCGAGCAGCACCGCGCAGCCGAGCCCCGCCCCGAGCAGCGCCCCAAACGGCAGGGCTGGGGCGAACGCGGCGGAGACCCCCCAGTAGAAGGCGAGCACCGCACCGAAGGCCGCGCAGCCGCCGATGCCGAGCAGCCCTGGGTCGGCAAGCGGGTTGCGCAACGCTCCCTGCAGCACGGCGCCTGACAGGCCAAGCCCGCCGCCGACCAGCCCCGCCAGCACGGTGCGCGGAAACCGTATCTGCCACAGGACCAGCCAGTCGGGCACGCCCCAGCCGGCCGCACCGACCAGCAGCGACCCGGCCAATAGAAGGGCGACCGACGCCCAGAGCACCCTCATCGCCGGGCGAGCAACTCGGCCGCGCTGACGGAGAACGGGCCGCCGCAGATCAGCAACGGCGCTGGCACCTCCACGCGCGCGAACCCGGCCAAAGCGGGATGGCGGGCGAGGTCGGTGGCCATGGACGGGGTGCGCGGCGCCGCCTCGACCACCAGCAGGTCCGGCTTGCGGGCCAGCAGGGCTTCGATTCCCATGCGCCCGCCGGTGCCCGAGTCGGACAGGCCCGCCGCGCGCAGCGCCGCATCCGCCAGGCTTCCCGGCCCGGCGGTCCAGCCGCCGGCCTGCCACATGACCGCCGAGCCGTGGCGTGGGCGCAGGGCGGCAAGCCTGCGCCACATATCGGCGACCAACGCCTGGCCGCGTTCAGGCACGCCAAGCAGGCCGGCCGCCTGCATCACCTGCGCGCCGATCTGGGCGAAACTCTCCGGCTCGTCGAACTGCACCACGCGCAGGCCGCGGGCGCGCAGCAGTGCAACCGTGGTCTGCGCCCCGTAGCGCCCGGCCAGCACCAGGTCGGGGTGAAGGCGAAGCACCGACTCGGCGTCGGCGCGCACGGTAGGCAGACGCAAGGCCAGCCCGGCCACGAACGACAGAGCAGGATCGCGCGCCAAAGGCTCCAGCGCCAGCACCTGCTCAGGCGCCAAAAGCACCAGCAACTGATCCGTACAAAGGTTAAGCGAAACCACACCAGCCCCCCAGGCGTGATTGATTGTGACTAGAGCGACCAAAAAACAAAGGTTCTTGCTTCTTCTTTCAAGAAGAAGTCTTTTCTTGCCTTTCGTCAAAGTGCAACGGCACCCAAATGCTTGGCCTTGTACTCCGGCTCCACATGGATGCTGACCAGCAGATGCTCCATGTCGGCACGCAGGGCCGCCTCCATCCGGTCGCAGATCTCATGCGCCTCATCGACGCGCATGCTCCCGGGCACCACAAGATGGAACTGCACGAAGGTGCTGCGTCCCGCCTGGCGTGTGCGTATGTCGTGTGCCTCGATGGCACCGCCGCCTTCCGCCACCAGCACGCGTTCGATCCGCTGCACGGTGTCGTCGGCCGGCGCCATGTCCATCAGCCCGCCCACGGACTGGCCGATCAGCTGCACGCCGGTGTAGAGCACGTATGCCGCCGTCGCCGCACCGACCACCGCGTCCAGCCGAAGCACGCCGGTCGTCACAACCAGCCCCACCCCTGCGAGCACGCCGAAGCTGGTCACCACGTCCCCTGTCAAGTGCCGCGCGTCGCCGGCCAAGGCGGGCGATCGGACGCGGCGCGCCGCCCGGAACAGCACGACAGCCCACAGCGCGTTCACCGCGGTTGCGGCCACGCTCAGCCCCACGCCCAGGGCCGGCGCGCTGAGCACGTGCGGGTGCCGCCAGGCGTTCCAGGCGTGCTGCAGGATGCTGACGGAGGCGACCACGATGAGCACGCCTTCGACCACGGCCGCGAGGAACTCCGCCTTGTCGTGGCCGTATGGGTGGTTGATGTCGGCGGGGCGGGCGGCAAAGCGGAGGGCTGCGTAGGCGACGCTGGAGGCTGCCACGTTCACCACGGTTTCCAGCGCGTCGGAGTAGAACGCAGCACTCCCGGTGACGGCCCAGGCGGCGCTTTTGAGCGCCAGCACCACCAGACCGACACCGATGCTGGCCGCGGCGATACGCAGTGTGTTCACGCAGCAGGGCCTTCCGCGGTGCCCGGACGGTCTAGCAGCCCGCGCGCATCGCGCCCACACCCGAGCCGGCCGGGCGGGGCGAACTGCGCGGTCTTGATGTCACTCGCCGATGAAATGCAGCGCCACCTCCCGGCGGTGCGGCTGGGTCCGATGTTCGTAGAGGTAGATACCCTGCCAGGTGCCGAGCACCATCGCGCCGTCGCCGACGGGCACGCTCAGCTGCGTCTGCGTCAGCGCGGCCCTGATATGGGCGGGCATGTCGTCGGGCCCCTCCGCGCCGTGCACGTAAAGCCCGCGCCCCTCCGGCGCGATGCGTGCGAAAAACGTCTCCAGGTCGGCGCGCACGTCTGGGTCGGCGTTTTCCTGCACCAGCAGGGAGGCGGAGGTGTGACGGCACCACAGCGTCAGCAACCCGGACACCGCCGTGCGGCCGTGCAGGAAGGCCGAGACGCGGCGCGTGATGTCGGTCAGCCCGCGCGTGCGGGTCTGAACGCTCAGCGTGTCCGAGAACTGCCTCATGCAAAACTCCTGGAGTGGTGTGTTTACGGCGGCTCGAGGAAAATTGGGGACGCTGTCCCCAACCTTCTGCTGGGGTCAGGAGCCCCAGACCCCCATCCCTCTGGTAGCGGCAGCGGTCCGGGCCCAGTGCGGTTCGAGGAGCAAGCCCCAAGCCAAGCCAAACGCATCCCGCTCTAGAAACGCAGGCGCGCGCCGGCCAGCACGGAGGCGCCAGGCGTCTGGTAGCCGTTGGCCGGCTCGAACGTCGAGTTGCCCAGGTTCTTGCCCCAGGCAAACAGCTCCACGACCCGCGTCGCCTGCCAGGTGGCGTTGAGGTTGAAGATCAGCCCGCTGCGCGACCGTCCGACGTAGGGGGTCGCCGCCATGCCGTCGTCGTCGGTGAGGAAATCCTCGAAATTGCCGACGTAGAGCAGCTCCGGCGCGATCACCACGCCCTGCATCGGCACCAGCCGCAGGTTGGCCGAGCCCTGGTTGTAGGGACGGCGCAGCAGCTGGGTGTGGGCGCCGAGGTCGCGCGCATCGGTGTAGGTGTAGGTGAGGTCGGCCTGCACCCAGGGAGCCGCCCGGTAGGTGAGGGTCGTTTCGATTCCCTGGGTGCGCGCGCTGGCGATGTTGACCGGCGAGGACGACAGGAAATCCGGCGCGTACTGCACCTGGATCAGGTCGCGGATCCGGTTGCTGAAATAGGTGACGCCGATGCTGGCGCTCTGTTTCGGCGCCAAGGCCAGTTCGGTCACCCAGCCGGCCTCGTAGCCCTCCGAACGCTCGGGCCGCAGGTTCGGGTTGCCGACGTAGCCGAAGCTGTCGATACCGTAACGGTCGTAGAGCGCAGGCGCGCGGAAGCCGGTGCCGTAGGATGCCTTCAGATGCGAGAGAAGTTCCGGCACGTCCAGCACGCCGCCGAACCGCCAGGTGAACGCGCTGCCGGCCAATGTGGTCGCGTCCTCGCGCAACTGCCCAGTGAGTGCGAGGCGTTTGAGCACGGTCGATTGCAGGCCGGCATAGCCCGAATCGGTGTCGTCATGCGCGCGCACCGTGCTGAGATAGGGGAAGCCGCCGAACACCTCGTTGATCTTGCTGTCGGCCTGGTCGGACTGGTGTTCGTAGCCGAACGTCACGCTGTTGCCGGTCAGCACCGAATAATCAGGCCCGTGCACGGTGTTGTCCCATTGCGCGTCCGTGCGCCTGCCATGGTAGCGGCTGTCTTCCTGCGTCGCGTTGGGATCGTCGGCGGCAAGCCCTATCGTGTAGCGACGGTCGTCCTGCACGCGGGTGAGGTAGGCCCGCGTGTCCCACAGCCCGTCGAACAGCTTGCTGGTCACGCCCAGCCGGCCGAACAGAGAGGCGTCGTAGCCGGTGGCGTTGCCGGCATCGTAGTCCATCTCGTCGTAGCCGTATTTGGCATCACGCGCGCGCAGCAGGACGGAGAATCGTGTGTCGGCGAAGGGGGTTGCGCCCAGCTCCACCTGCGCCTGCTTGCTGCGGTTGCCGTCCACCTCGCCGGTGTAGACCGGTCTTTCGCGGCTCGGCGTCTGGTCGAAGCCTCGTTCCGAAAGGCCCTCCACATTGGCCGAATAATCCCAGATGCTGAAACCGCCGGCGACGTCGGCCTGCGCCAGGCCGGCGCGCGGCGCGCCCCCGGCCAGCGTCGCGTGGCCGTGCGGCGCGCCGGCACCGTGGCGGGTGATCAGGTTGATCACCCCGCCGATGGCGCCAGAGCCGTAGAGGCTGGACATCGGGCCGCGAACGATCTCGATACGCTCCACATCCTCCAGCGTATCGACGCCGAAGTTGAACGCGCCGCCGGGATCGCCAGGGTCGTTGACGGGCACGCCGTCGCGCAGCACCAGCACGTGGTTCGAGTTGGTGCCGCGGATGAACACGCTCGACTGGCTGCCGGGCCCGCCCGTCTGCACCACGCGCAGCCCCGGAACTGCCTGCAAAGCGTCGACCAGGCTGACATAGCCGCGCTCCTCTATCGTGCGCCGGTCGATGACGGTGACGCCGGCCGGCAGGTTCACCACCGCGCTCGGCACGCGCGTGGCCGTAACGGCGATGTTCTCCTGCGAATCGGGGTTGGCCTGCGCGTGCAGCGCGCGCGGGAGGGTTGCGGCCAGGGCAGCAAGAAAAAGGACACGCATGGGCGTACGACTCCACATGGCCGCAGGCACGGTGTGCCAAGCGGCGTGCAACACGGCGATTGCCGCATGCGGGTCTTCCCCACTGCTTCGGTGCACCCCGCCCGACGCGCGCGCACAGTCTCGACACCGGCCGGTCTCCTGGCTCGCCGCCTGGTCCTGCCTCTTGCGAGAGAACCGCCTGCCCCGCCTTCTCGCCGCTTGCACGGCAATGGCTTTGAGGGGCCGGCATGGGCCGCTTACAGTTGCGGGGGCAGCTGCGGCGTCGCACCGCATTCCCGTTTCAGCCCGTCGCCGGGCCACCTGTGTCTGATTGGCAGGCTAGGCCGCCCAGGCGCGCAAGGAAAGGGATCTTTCCCGTGCCGTTCAGACGGGTGCCCGAGCGGCTAGGCCCTTTGGACGGGGGCTGGGCGCCAGAACCGCCAGCAGACGCGGGCGTTTGGGCGGGAAACGACGTCAGGGAGACCGTTCATGATCATCAACATTCTGCGCCGCAGCGTTCTGGCAGGCTGCGCGTGCCTCTGTCCGGCCCTGGCGTTTGCAGGGCCGTGCTCGGCCGACATAGCGGCCATCGGCCGTCAGCTCAGCCAGAGCCCCGCGCTTGGCCCGGCGACGACGGGGACGCTGACCGGGTCAAACCCAGGCGCCCGTGTCGGCGGGCAAAGCCCGGTTGCGGACCAGCATGGCACCTCTGCCGACCAACGGGTCGGCGGCACGGCCGGCACCAAGGAGCTGGATGCTGTATCCTCCAACGTCGCCACCTCCGATGCCGACGTGCGGCAACAACAGCTCGGCCACCCGACAGCGGCGGCGCAATCGCGAAGCAACGGGGTGGAAACCGCACCGGGCAGCCATCCAGGCACCGCCAGTGCCGCGGACGACAGGATGTCTCGCGCCAAGACGGCCTGGCAGAAGGCGGTGGATCTAAACGCGCAGAATGATCCTCGGTGCGAGGGGGCGGTGGCTGAGGCACGCTCGGTTATGCGAGGGAGCTAGAAGGCAGGGGGCTTACCCCTTGACCCCATCCAAAGGCGAAGCCTTTGAGGTCCTTTTTTATACTCTCATCGGCATCAGCACGTAGAGCGCAGATTCGTCGGCGGAGTCGCATACTATGGTGGGGGCCGAGCCGTCGGCGAAACGGAACTCCACCTGCTCGGTGATCTGGTCGGTGATGTCGTTGAGGTAGCGGGCCTGAAAGCCGATCTCCAGCGGGCCGGCGGCGTACTGCACCCGGTCGCCGTCCAGCTCCTCTACCGCCGTGCCCTGGTCGGGGCTGGCAGCCGATAGCGTCAGCAGGTCCTTCTGCAGCGCCAGCTTCACCGGCCTGGAACGCTCGCTGCTGATTGCGGCCACGCGGGCCACCGCCTCGGCGAAATCCTTCTTGCCGACTCGCAGCACCTTGTCGTTGTCGCGCGGGATAACCCGGTCATATTCGGGGAAGGTGCCGTCGATCAGCTTGCTGGTCAGCGTGATCGGCCCGACGGTGAACTGGATGCGCGTGTCGGACAGGCCGACCTCCACGCTGCCGGTCACTTCCTCCAGCAGCTTGCGCAACTCCGCCACCGTCTTGCGCGGGATGATCACGCCTGGCATCGCGCCCGCGCCCTCCGGCAGCTCCTCCTCCACCCGTGCCAGGCGATGCCCGTCGGTCGCGACCGCCCTCAGCCGCCTTTGGCCGTCGCTTTCGACGGCGTGCAGGTAGATGCCGTTGAGGTAGTACCGCGTCTCCTCGGTGCTGATGGCAAAGCGGGTGCGGTCGATCAGGCCGCGCAGGGTGAGGGCGGAGAGGTGGAAGCGGTGCGGCAACTGACCCGCCGTCATGCTCGGAAAATCCTCCACCGGCAGCACCAGCAGGGAGGTGGCGAACCGGCCGGCCCGCAGCGCCAGCTGCGCGTCGCCTCCTGGATGGTCCAGCTCGACCTCCGCGCCGTCCGGCAGCTTGCGGACGATGTCGTAGAGTGTGGCAGCAGGCGCCGTCGTCGAACCGTTGCGCGTGGTGGACGCAGCAACGTCCTCGACGATGGCGATCTCCATGTCGGTGGCCGTCAAAGCCAGTCGGCCGTCGCGCACCGCGATCAGCACGTTGGCCAGGATCGGTATGGTGTTTCGCTTCTCGGCCACGCTCTGAATATGCGCCAGCGCTTTCAGCAACGTCGCACGGTCGGCCTTGAGCTTCATCTGATGGGTTTCCCGGCAGGCCGGGCGAGTCCGGCGGTCGCGTCACGGGCAATCTAACGCCGCGTACGAATCGCGCAAATGCGGCCTGCACGCACCCACGGCGTCTCACCGCCTGCCGGCGTGGCGGCCGGTCAGTCGCCGCCGGCCGCAGCCGCAGCCGCAGCCGCAGCTACAGCTTCTTGGGCACCGGCAGCGGCACCCAGCGCATGCCGTCCTGGCCCTGGACCAGCAGGAGCACGGATTTGCGGCTGTCTGTCCGCGCCTCGTCCAGCCTTTTTTGCAGGTCGGCAGGGGTCGCGACTGGGCTGCGGGCGACCTCGACCACCACGTCACCAGGCTTGAGGCCGTGATCGGCGGCCAAGCCCTCCGGCGTGATGTCGGTGACGACGATGCCCTTCTGTTGCGCGTCGATCTTGAATTTCTGGCGAGTCGCATCCGTCAGGGGCGACAGCTTCATGCCGAGCGAAGCGAAATCGACCGACGGGTTGGTCGGAGCCTTCGAGGACGCCTTCGGTGTGTCGGCCTTCTGGTCGTCCGGCATCTCGGCGACCACCACCTGGATCGTCTGGCGATGACCGGATCGCCAGATGTCGACGGGCACCTTCGCATCGATCGGCGTTTCGGCCACCACGCGCGGCAGCGTGCGCATCTCCTTCAGCGGCTGTCCGTTGAAGCTGAGGATGACGTCGCCGTTCTGGATATGGGCGTGGTCGGCCGGCCCATCATGGTTGACGCCGGCGACCATCGCGCCGTCCGCCTCGTGCAGACCCAGACTCTCTGCCAGGTCGGGCGTCACCTGCTGGATGCGCACGCCGAGCCAGCCGCGCCGCGGACGGCCGAACTTCTCGAGCTGGTCGACGACGTTCTTCGCCTCGTCCGAAGGAATAGAAAAGCCGATGCCGATGGAGCCGCCGGAGGGAGAGTAGATGGCGGTGTTGATGCCGATCACCTCGCCCGCCATGTTGAACAGCGGCCCGCCCGAGTTGCCCTTGTTGATCGCCGCGTCGGTCTGGATGAAGTCGTCGTAGGGGCCCTGCTGGATGTCCCGCCCGCGCGCAGACACGATGCCCGCGCTGACCGACCCGCCAAGCCCGAACGGGTTGCCGATGGCCAGCACCCAGTCGCCGACGCGGCTCGCGTCGCTGTTGCCGAAATGCACAGAAGGCAGCTTGTGGTCGGCATGAACCTGCAACACGGCAATGTCGTTGCGGTCGTCGTGGCCGACCAGCGTCGCCTTCAGGGTCACCCCGTCCTGCAGCGTCACTGTGATCTCGTCGGCGCCCTCGATAACGTGGTTGTTGGTGACGACGATCCCCGACGGATCGACGATGAAACCGGAACCGAGCGACTGCATGCGGTGAGGGTGACCGTTGGGCGCTTCGTGCGGGTCCGCCTGACCCTGCTGGTCCGGCGCGCTGTCAGGCCCGTCCTCGCCGGGGTCGCCATTATCGTCGCCGCCCCCGCCATGGCCGTGGCGGTTCATGAAATCCTTGAAAAACTGTTCGAACGGCGAGCCTGGCGGGAAGACCGGCATCTCCGGCCCCTTGTCGCTGTTTGCGGCCTGCATGTTCTGGGTGGAGCTTATGTTGACCACCGCAGGCAGCAGGGTCTGCGCCAGGTCGGCAAAGCTGTCTGGCGCGCCGCGGGCGATAGCGGTGGCCGGCAGGCAAAGCGCGGTTGTCAGGGCCAGCAGAGCGGGAAGGCGCATGCTTGAGTTCCTTGTGCCGGCCCAGTGTGTTCCCGTCGGGCGCTTGGACACAAGTAAGCAGTTGGGGCGGTAAAGAAAGGCTGAGCGCGTGCGCGTATCACCCGCTCCCTTCCTCTCCCGCCGCGACGCGAGAGCGGAAACTACTGCGTCGGGATGCCCTGCATCAGCTTGAGAAAATCGTCCTGCGGCGTCAGCACCAGGCGGGATTTGCCGGCAGCGAAAGCGTCGCGATAGGCTTGCAGGGTGCGCCAAGTGGCGAAGAACTTCGGGTCGCGCTGGAAGGCGTTGGCGTAAATCGCGATCGCCTGCGCCTCGCCCTCGCCGCGCAGGCGGTCCGCATCGGCACGGGCCTGGGCCACCAGCACGGTCTTCTGGCGATCCGCATCGGCGCGGATGCGGGCGGAGGCTTCCGCACCCTCCGCGCGCGCCTGGCTGGCCACGCGCTTACGCTCGGACTGCATGCGCTGCAGGATCGCTTCGGTGTTCTCCTCCGGCAGGTCGGCACGGCGAATGCGCACGTCCACCACGTTGACGCCGAACCCTTTCATCTCCTGGTTCACCTGACCGCGTATGGCGCCCATGATGCGCGACCGCTGGGCTGACAGCACGTCGAGCAGGGTTTCCCCGCCGAGCACGCGGCGCAGGCTGGAGGTGACGACAGAGTTCAGCCGGGCGCGGATGCCGTCCTCGGTCGGGCCGACGGACTGGTAATACTGCAGCGGGTTGGTGATCAGGTACCGGGTGAAGCTGTCGACGATCAGGCGTCGCTGGTCGCCCAGGATCACCTCCTCCTGCGGCGCCTCGTAGTCCAGCAAACGCTTGTCGAAGGTGATGGCGGTTTGCACGAAGGGCAGCTTGAAGTGCAGGCCGGGGTCCTCGATGACCCGCACCGGCTGTCCCAGCTGGGTGATCAGGACGATCTCGGTCTGCGACACCTCGAAGAAGCTGACGTTGATCAGCACGAACACGACAAAGAGCAGTGCCAGGCCGGCAACGAGGAGGCGGTTCACTTGGCGTCTCCCTGCGGCGCGGCCCCTTGAAGCTGGAGCATCGGCAGAATGCCGCGCAGCTTGTCGTCGACGACGATGGACGGGGTGTCCTTCACGATTTCCTGCATCGTCTCGATGTACAGGCGCTTGAGGGTCACGTCCTTGGCCTGGGTGTAGGCGGCATAGACGCTGAGGAAACGCTGCGCCTCACCCGTGGCGGCGCTGACGGCGGCCTGCTTGGCACCGTTCGCCTGGGCCAGGATGGCGGCACTCTCGCCGCGGGCACGGGGCACCACGTCGTTGGAGTAGGATTGCGCGTCGTTGCGCGCGGTGTCGGCATCGGTGTTGGCGCGCTGCACGTCGCGGAACGCCTCGATCACGTCGGCCGGCGGGTCGACCTTCTGGAGCTGCACCTGGGTGATCTCCACGCCGGCATGATACTGGTCGAGTATCTCCTGGGTGCCTGCGGCGACCGCCTGTTCGATAGCGGCGCGGCCGCCGGTCAGCGCCTCCTGGATCTTGGTGCGGCCGACCACCTGACGCAGCATTGATTCGGCCGCCGACTTTACTGTGTAGCCAGGGTTGCGCGTGTTGAAGCTGAACGCCGCGGCGTCGGACACTTTCCAGAACACGCTGGCGTTGATGTCGACGATGTTCTCGTCGCCGGTCAGCATCAGGCTCTCCTCGGCGAGGTCGCGCGCGGGGCCGCTGCGGGCCGGCTCGACCACTCCTTCGGGCGAGCGCGGCGAAGAATCCGGCTCGTCGGTGGTGGTGCTGCGAAAGCCGATCTCCACCCGGTTGATCCGGGTGACGGCGACCAGGAGCACGCTCTCGATCGGCCAGGGCGCATGGTAGTTCAGGCCGGGCGGGGTGCTGCGGACGTAGGCGCCGAAGCGCAGCACCAGACCCTGCTCGTCAGGCTCGACACGGTAGAAGCCGGTGGCCAGCCAGATGGCGGCGACAGCGACGGCGGCCAGCACGGCGCCGCGCCCGGCCGAGCCGCCCGCCCCGCCAAGAAGGCGCCTGAGCAAAGCGCGGAACTGGGCCATCAGACGGTCCAGCTCCGGCGGAAGCTGGCCGCCGCCCGACCCGCCGCCCGTGCCCCAGGGGCCTTGGATGGGGTTGGACGGGCGTCGCGGGCCGCCGCCTAGGTTCCAGGGGTTTTGATCGGACGGCATTGCGGAAGCGTCTCCTGCGGACCCGGGCGTTTGCGGCGCTGGCGCGCTTGGGCGTTGGCAGCGGTGTCGCGCTGGCACATATGCCGGGCTGGCAACGCGCATATGGACCGCGGCCAGGGGTTTGCAAAGCTATGGCGAATGACGCGGCGGGGCTGGAGGCACGCCTGATGCAGGTGCTGCGCAGCGTGGCGGGGCCGGAGGGCGGCGACATCGTCTCTGCCGGCCTGGTCGAGGGCTTGCAGGCCAAGGATGGTCTTGTGCACCTGGCACTGCGGGCCGAACGCGCCATGGTGGGGCGCATGGAGCGCGTGGCCGCCGATGCGACCGCCCTTCTGAAGCGCCAGCCTGGCGTGCTGAACGCCGCGGTTGTGCTGACCTCCCACCGGGCAGCGCCAGCAGCTGCACGGCCGGCGCATCCGATGACCGAGCCCCCGCCCGGCGTCAGGCGCGGCCATGGCGAGGACCCGCAGGGTGCGAAGTTCCTCAGCAGCGTGCGCCGGGTGATCGCGGTCGCATCCGGCAAGGGCGGCGTGGGCAAATCCACGGTTTCGGTCAACCTGGCGGCGTCGTTCGCCAAGATGGGGCTGCGCACCGGGCTGGTGGACGCCGACGTGCACGGGCCGAGCATGGCCAGGATGCTGGGGGTGAACCGCAAGCCCGATGTGGTCGGAAAGATGATGCAGCCGGTGCGCGCCTTCGGCCTGAGCGCGATGTCGCTCGGCTTTCTGGTGCCGGAGGACCAGGCGATGATCTGGCGCGGGCCGATGGTGATGGGCGCGCTGCAGCAGATGCTGGGCGAGACGGAGTGGGGCGAGCTGGACGTGATGGTGGTGGACCTGCCGCCCGGCACCGGCGACGCGCAGCTGACGCTGGCGCAGCGCGTGGTGGTCGCCGGCGCGGTGATCGTTTCCACGCCGCAGGACATCGCGCTGATCGATGCGCGGCGCGGGGTCGCGATGTTCGAGAAGGTGGGGGTGCGCATCCTCGGGCTGGTGGAGAACATGAGCTTCTTCCACTGTCCGCAATGCGGCCACTCCACGCCGGTCTTCGGGCATGGCGGGGCGAGGACGGAGGCGCTGCGCCTGGGCGTGCCGTTCCTGGGTGAGGTGCCGCTGTTGCTGGACGTGCGCCAGGCCGGCGATGCCGGGCAGCCGATCGTGCTGGCCGCGCCGGACAGCGCAGGGGCGGTCGCGCTGACGGCAATCGCCCGCTTGGTCTGGGATAGTGTTGACAAGTAAACGAGTTTGAGGCCCGTGGTTCAACGGTTGAGGAGACACATCGATGCGAAATGCTGCCCTAGGCTTGCTGACGGCTATTTTGGCGGCGACGCCCGCGCTTGCCACGCTGCAGCCTGGCGCCGATGCGCCGGACTTCTCGGCGCCTGCCACGTTGGGCGGCAACGCCTTTTCTTTCCATTTGAGCGACGCGCTGAAGTCAGGACCGGTCGTGGTGTATTTCTACCCAGCCGCGTTCACGTCTGGCTGCACGGCTGAGGCGCACGCGTTTGCCGCCGCCATGCCGCAATTCGCGGCCCTGCATGCGACGGTAGTCGGTGTTTCGATGGACAAGATGGACAAGTTGAAAAAGTTTTCCGTCAGCGACTGTGCCAGCAAGTTCCCGCTGGCATCGGACGCGGACGGGAAGATCAGCCACGCCTATGAGGCTGTGATGATGCGAGTGATGCCGTGGTCCAGCCGCACGAGCTACGTGATTTCACCAGCCGGGCACGTCATCTACAGTTATTACGCGATGAACCCTGACCAGCACGTCGACAACACGCTCAAGGCGTTGCGCGCCTACGAGGCGCACCCCGCCCAGTAGACGGTTCGAGCGGCCTCACTGAGTCGAGGCCGCTCGCACGCGGTTCGGTCAGAGAACCGTGTTGGTGGACGATGTGCTTGTTGCGCCGGTCGTGGAGGATGGCACGTAGGCGGGCGCCTTGTCGTCGAAGCGCTCCCAGCCCGTGGACGCATACTCGGCACGGCGGGCGGCCGGGTCGACGTAGTTTCGACCGTTGAGGATCTGCTCGGCAGAGGCTGCCCGCTCCTCATCAACGCGCAAGGTGACGAGCGAGCCGCCGCGGCGCACGCCTTCGGCATACACATGGGCGTCCTGCTCCGGCACGCCGGCATGGGTCAGCGAGCCGACCAGACCACCGACGCCGCCTACCACGGCCGCACCGATGCCGGCGCCGGTGAGGGTGGAAATCAGCCAGCCGGCGGCCACGACCGGACCGACGCCAGGGATCGCGAGCGCGCCGATGCCGGCAAGCAGGCCAGCGCCGCCGCCCAGCACGGTGCCCAAAGTGGCGCCGGTGCCCGCGCCGGTACCGCCGGCCTCAGCCGCGGCAACCGTGTCAGTGCCGGCTCCCGAGGTGCCGGACCCGGCAGTGGTGTAGCGCGTGTCGTGGTTGCTGGCGACGATGCTGACGTCGTCATGGCTGAAGCCGGCGGCTTCGAGCTGCTGAACCACCGCGACGGCGTCGTCGTGATTGTCGAACAGCCGAGTGAGGGTGCGTGTTGCCATTTCCAAGTATCCTGTCCGTTGATTTAAGACTGCTGGCCGACGTTGCCCTTGTAGTCGAGCCACACCTGAACGGGCTGACCGTCCTTGGTGCCCTGCCCGCGCCACACGCCGTTGGCGTCCTTGGCGAGGCCGGTCACGTGCGTGTAGCCCTTCTTGGAGATCCGGCTGCGGGCTTGCTTCATGGTGAAGCTGTTCGCGCCCTTGGCGGGCTGGTCGGCGTTGGCGCCGGTGGAGACGACTGCCTGGTTGGTGTCGCCGGAAGCGGCAGCCTTGTTGTTGACCGTCGAGTTGGTCATCGGGGTCGCCGTCGGCGGGGCGCCGGTCGACGTGCCGGGTGTTGCTGACGTGCCGCCAGCCGGCGTCTGAGCGACTGCCAAGTTCATCGCGAGAAGAGAGGCGGCTGCTCCCAGTATTAGCTTGTTCATTTGTGTCCTCGATGTCTGCTGCGTCAGGCGAGGCAAACGACATCGACAGGGTAGAGTTCCGCCCCGCCAAGGCGCGCGCAGTGCGATGGGAACACTCTTCTCCGCATCGCCCGACTGTCAGAGAGCGGCCTTCTGGATAAACAGTTTGCCGCTGCTGTAGGACAGCCAGACCCGCGCCCGTTTGAGGAACTCCAGCCCGAGCAGCCCGTCGCCAGTCTGCATCCTGCCTGGCGCAACGACGACGGTGCGGACGTCTCCAAACGCCTGGCCTGCTACGTCCAGGCGGCGGAAGATGTGCATCCAAGCGGAAAACGGACGATCATTGACGCCGTGGCCCACCATGCGCCGGTTTTGCTCCAATATGTCCGGCGTGGCGCCGGCGCGTGCCGCCGCGCGGGTCGATAGAACGAGGGCGGGCGCACCGGTATCGATCAGCAGGTCCAGCGTTGCGCCGTCGATCCTGACAGGAACGGATGCGTGGCGGGACGGCGCCACTTCCATCACCGTGCCGGTCGCTTCGCCCGGCCAATCCGGTGTGACATCGGCACAGCCGGCGACGCGCCACAGGCCGAGACGCCGGTTGGGGATGTCGAGCTCGACGTCGAAATTCGAGAGTATGTCAGCTCCGATCAGACCTCCGACCGAGGAGCCGTCCGCCATCTGCTGGTCGAATTCGGCCACCGGAAAACGTCGCCCGACGATGTGGACGGCCCCGATGGCAAAGTCGCTGGCCCGGGCGATGTAGAGGTGGCTTTCCGTGCCGCCCACACCGAACACGTCGGCGGTATGGTCGTAATCACGCGGCAGGGTCAGGCGGTCGGACAGGCTTTTGGACAGAGTGGTCATGCCTGCGCCCGTGTCGACGAAGAAAGACGAGGGCTTGCCGTCGATCACGACGTTCACGAACAGTTTCTGATGCCACAGGACGAGCGGCAGATCGGCCGCGCGGCGTATGCTGCATTCAGCGTGGGCTGCAAAAGCCGTAAACACGGCAAGCAGCGCAGCGACCCTGATCAATCCCGTGCACTCCGGCGGATACGCGACCGCCCCGGCATACTACGCTGAAAGTGCTAAACTCGGGTTATCGAAGCTTCTCGGTTTCTTGCGTGTGGCCGCTCAACGGATCGTTCGGCCCGCCGATCCCGGAAGTCTTGCCGCCCGTCTCGATGCTTTTCTTGGTGGAAATCTTGCTCCAGATCAGGAAGCCGATGAAAAGGATGAACGTCGCAAAGACCAGTAGAAACAGCGGATGCCCACTCATCGACGTCACTCCCGTATTGCTGCCTAAAGACGGCTGAGCGGCCAAGGTTTGCCGAATCGCGCTTTATTGACGCAGGATAATCGAGAATCCAGCTACAAATACGGAGACGACCGACGATCGACCGGCACACGCGCGGCCTTCGGGACAGCGTAGAAGTTCGTTGCGCCAGGCTTCAGCAGCATCTAGCCGGTCAAACGCCACGTTCAAAGAAACCAGCGTTCGCCAGCCTGGACCTATCGGTTTCTATACCAGTCCCAGATCAGGAACGCGGGCGGGAGGATGACGATGGCGTAGAATATCCAATCGAACATTTGCGGCATGCGAAACTCCCTGCGTTGAGCTACGTAGGCTAACTACGGCCATTGCCGGCCGGGAGTTGCGCGCCCGTCTTCAAATCCGGTTCACCCGTTACACCCGCAAGGCCTGCTCCAGCATGCCCAGGCCCTCCTCCAGCACCGGATCCTCCACCGTCAGCGGCACCAGAACGCGAATGACGTTGCCGAACACGCCGCAGGACAGCAGGACCAGCCCATGCTCCAGCGCGCGCGCCGTCACGCGCCTGGTCGCTTCGGCGTCGGGTTCGGTGCCGCCGCGCTCGCGAAAGATCTCGAAAGCCACCATGGCGCCAGGACCGCGTATTGCGCCGACCGGCAGCGTGTCGTTGCGTTCTGCGATCTGGCGCACGCGCGCCTTTATGCGGTCTCCCACCATCACTGCGCGTTCGAGCAGGCGCTCCTCCTCGATCACGTCCAGCACGGCGAGTGCTGCCGCGCAGGCGATCGGGTTGCCGGCATAGGTGCCGCCGAGCCCGCCAGGTTCGGCCGCCTGCATCACCGCCTCACGTCCGATCACGCCGGACAAGGGGAAACCGCCGGCGAGGGATTTCGCGACGGTCAGCAAATCTGGCTGAACGCCGCTATGCTCGATGGCGAACATTTTTCCGGTGCGCGCGAAGCCGGACTGCACCTCGTCGGCTATAAGCAAAATACCGTGCTGGTCGCAGATTTCTCGCAGTGCCACCAGCAGTTCGTGCGGGGCTTCGTAGAACCCGCCCTCGCCCTGCACCGCCTCGACGATGATGGCGGCGACGCGGCTGGGCTCGATGTCTGCGCGGAACAGGAACTCCAACGCCTTGAGGCTCTCGGCGACCGTCACGCCATGGTGCTCGATCGGGAAAGGCAGGTGGTAGATTTCGGCGGGGAACGGGCCGAAACCGCGCTTGTAGGGGAGCGTCTTGCCGGTCAGCGCGCTGGTCATGATGGTGCGGCCGTGAAAGCTGCCGGCGAACGCGATCACGCCGCTGCGGCCGGTGGCGGCGCGTGCGATCTTGATGCTGTTCTCCACCGCTTCTGCGCCGGTTGTGAAGAAGATGGTGCGGGCAGGGCCCTCGAACGGCGCCAGCGCGTTCAACCGTTCGGCGAGCGCCACGTAGGGTTCGTAGGCCAGCACCTGCACGCAGGTGTGGGTGAAGCGGCTCATCTGTTCGGTCGCTGCCGCGATCACCCGTGGATGGCAATGGCCCGTGTTGAGCACGGCGATGCCGCCGGCGAAGTCGACGTAGCGGCGTCCCTCCACGTCCCACACCTCGCTGTTGCGGGCGTGGTGGGCGTAGACGGAGGTGGCGTGGCTCAGTGCGCGCGGGATGGCCGCGTTGCGTCGGGCGAGAAGGTCGATGTTGCCCATGGGGCGCTCCTGGTTTGCCACCCAATTAGGCCGGGCGGGCGCGGGTGGAAAGCGCGTGTGCTGTCCACGGAATCGGTTCGAGGTCTGACCCGATGGAGACCAGGCGCGAGACTTGGCTGCCGGTAACCGGGTCTTAACGCCAACGGCGTACCATGGCGCGTCATGCGTGGAGCCCGAATCATCGTCGCCCTGCTGGCACATGCCTATGCGGCGCAGGCAGTGACCATGCCTGGGGCGGGTGGCGGGCGGGCGCTCTATCTGCCGATCCTCAGGCGGGAGGCGGCCGCGGTGGGCCTGCCGCCGGAGCTGGCGGACGCGGTTGCGATGGTCGAGACGGGCTACCGGCCGGACGCGGTCGGCAGCTCGGGCGAGATCGGCATCATGCAGGTCATGCCTGCGACGGCGCGGCAGCTCGGCTTCTTCGGCAGCACGGCCGAGCTGGCCGATCCGGAAACCAACATCCGGCTCGGGGTGCGCTACCTGGCGCGCGCCTGGGCGCTCGGCGGGGGAGATGTCTGCCGGACGCTGACGAAGTACCGGGCGGGGCTGGGAGAGACGGTGACGACGCCGCTATCGGCGCGCTACTGCACGCGGGCGGCCACCTGGCTCGGCAGCACGGGGAGCGACCTTGCGCGCCGCGTCGTGCTGCCGCCCGACATGCCGGCACCGGCGGTGCAAACGGACCCCTACGTAATCGCCATCTTGCCCGCCCTGGCGGCCCAGGCGCGGCTGCGCCCCATGCTGGCGGCCGCGCACGAGATGATGGCCAGCCTCCACCCGCACCGGCTGGTAGCGGACCGCTACCGCGCGCTGAACGACCGATTCCTGTCCCACCAGCGCCATTACGGCCGGTTTCCAAAAGCCGCCGAACCCGCTAGCGACTCCGACGACTGACAACTGATGACTGTCGACTGACCATGCCCCGCCTTGTCATGCTCCTGATCCTGGACGGCTTCGGCTGGCGCGAGGCGTCCGAGGACAACGCGGTGGTGCAGGCTGCCACGCCCAATTTCGACCGGCTCTGGGCCGTCTGCCCGCACGCCTTCCTGCGCACCGATGGCGACGAGGTGGGGCTGCCGGACGGGCAGATGGGCAACTCCGAAGTGGGCCACCTCAACATCGGCGCCGGCCGCGTGGTGCGCCAGGAACTGGCGCGCATCGGCGCTGCCATACGCGACGGCAGCCTGGCACGCGCACCCGCCTTGACGGGCTTGATCGCGGCGGCGCAACAGAGCGGCGGCACCTGCCACCTGATGGGCCTGGTCTCCGATGGCGGCGTGCACGCGCATCAGGACCACGCCATAGCCCTGGCCCGCATCCTGACCGCGGCGGGCGTGCCGGTTGCGGTTCACGCCCTGACCGACGGACGGGACACCGCCCCACGGTCAGGCGAGGGTTTCATCAGCGGGCTGGAGGCGTCGTTGCCCGCAGGTGCGGCGATCGCGACGGTCTGCGGACGCTACTACGCAATGGATCGCGACAACCGGTGGGAGCGTGTGGCGCGGGCCTGGCGCGCGATGGCGCTGGCCGAAGCGGACCGCTACGCCAGCGCGAGCGAGGCGCTGGCGGCAGCCTACGCCCAGGGCGTGACCGACGAGTTCGTCGACCCGTCGGTGATCGGGCCGTACGAGGGCATGCGGGATGGCGACGTGCTGCTGTGCTTCAACTTCCGCGCGGACCGGGTGAGGGAAATACTCGCCGCCCTGATCGACCCTGGTTTTTCCGGTTTCGCCAGGTCGGCGACCACCAGTTTCGCGGCCGTCGCGGGCATGACGCATTACAGCGAACACCTGGCCCATCGGATGGGCGCGCTGTTTGCCCCCGCGCCGCTGACCCGCATCCTGGGCGAGGTGGTTTCAGCAGCGGGCAGGACGCAGCTGCGCATGGCGGAGACCGAAAAATACCCGCACGTGACCTACTTCCTCAACGGCGGGGAGGAGGCGCCCTATCCGGGCGAGGACCGGATCATGGTGCAGAGCCCGAAGGTCGCGACGTACGACCTGCAGCCGGAGATGAGCGCCCCGGAGCTGACCGAGCGGGCGGTCGAGGCGATCGGCTCGGGCGGGTACGACCTGGTGGTGATGAACTATGCCAACCCGGACATGGTCGGCCACACGGGCGTGCTGTCGGCAGCCATCCGGGCGGTGGAGGCGGTCGACCACGGTCTCGGCCGCATCGCGCAAGCGGTGGGGCAGGCGGGCGGAGCGCTGCTGGTGACTGCCGACCACGGAAATTGCGAGATGATGCGCGACCCGGCCACTGGCGGCCCGCACACCGCGCACACGACCAACAAGGTGCCGGTCCTGCTGGCAGGCGGCCCTGGCGGCGGGCTGCATGACGGCCGACTGGCCGATTTGGCGCCCACCCTGCTGGCGCTGATGGGCATTCCACAACCGTCGGAGATGACGGGAGCGTCTCTGCTGGACTAGCCTCGACCCGCAACGCCGGAGGCTGCCGTGGCAAGTGTGATCGTGTTCCTGGGCTATTCGTTCCTGATGTTCCAGGCCGGCTATCAGTGGTGCAAATGGAGCCGCAAAGGCGTTGTCGGGGCCGACGGAACGCAGGCGCAGGACAGCGGAACGGTTTGGGACGGCATGATCGCCAAGATCTGAGCCGGCCAAGATCTGAGCCGGCCAAGATCTGAGCCGGCCAATATCTGAGCGGGCCAATATCTGAGCGGGCATGGGCGACGGATGAAGCCTGTTCCATCCTGAACGGGCACTCTTCCTAGAGTTGTCCCGCTGCGCTTAGATGACGCTTCCGCTGTGGCCGTGGCACACCATCTGGCTCAGACGCATGCAAGGACCCCGGGCCCATGAAGCTTCGCAACACTCTCCTGATCGGCGCGGCGTTCTCGGCCGGTATCATCGCGGGCCCGGTTCTGCGCACCATGCCGCACCTGCATCTGGCGCGGGCCTATGCCGACGACGCGGTGGAGGCGGCCGACGGTCCCCAGGACACCTATCACCTGCTGAACCTGTTCGGGGAGGTGTTCGAGCGCGTACGGGCGGACTACGTGGCGCCGGTCAAGGATCGCGAGCTGGTGGACAACGCGCTGAACGGCATGCTGACAGGGCTTGATCCGCATAGCAGCTACATGGATGCCAAGCAGTACAGGGACATGCAGGTGACAACCACCGGCAAGTTCGGCGGGCTCGGCCTGGAAGTGACGGCCGATAGCGGGCTGGTGAAGGTGATCACGCCGATGGACGACACGCCAGCGGCGCGCGCCGGCATGAAGGCGGGCGATCTGATCCTGTCGCTGAACGGCAAGTCGGTGGAGAATCTGTCGCTGAACGAGGCGGTGGACATGATGCGCGGCTCACCCGGCAGCACCATCACGCTGAGCGTCAAGCGCGAGCACATCGACAAGCCGCTGGATGTGACGATGACGCGCGAGGTGATTCACATTCAGGTGGTGAAATCCGCGCTGTACGGCGATATCGGCTACATCAGGATGTCGAGCTTCAACGAGGAGAGCGACACCAAGCTGCACGAAGCGGTCGCCAAGCTGAAGGAGCAGAGCCATGGGAGCCTGCGCGGCGTGGTGTTCGACCTTCGGAACAACCCGGGCGGGCTGCTGGACCAGGCGGTGGACGTCTGCGAGGACTTCATTTCCGACGGCGAGATCGTCAGCACGCGGGCGCGCCACCCCGAAGACAGCCAGCGCTGGGACGCCAAGGGGTCGGACCTGACGGACGGGCTGCCGCTCGTGGTGCTGATCAACGGCGGGTCGGCTTCAGCAAGCGAGATCGTGGCGGGCGCGCTGCAGGACCATCGGCGTGCCGTAGTCGTCGGCACGCGCAGCTTCGGCAAGGGCTCGGTGCAGACGGTGATGGCGATGGGCAATGACGGGGCGATCCGGCTGACGACGGCGCGCTACTACACGCCGTCCGGCCGGTCGATCCAGGGCCTGGGGATCGCGCCCGACGTTCCGGTGGCCGAGAGCCGGGAGGACGAGATACACTATTTGCCGGACCGGGAGGCTGACCTGAACCATGCGCTGAAGAACGAGGGCGGGTCGGCGCCGACCAAGCCGCCCGCGCCGCGCGACGACATCCCCGTTCAGGCCAAGCAGATCGAGGCCAAGCCGCCCGCGAATTGGCCCAAGTTCGATTTGGCCAAGCCGGAAACCGATTATCAACTTCAGCAGGGCATAATCGTGGTGAAGGACATGGCCGCGCAGCGCCACGCCTCGAAATAGGAGTTTGGATGGAGTGGGGTTTGGGGCCGGCTCGCCCCAATAGGGTCCTGGGGCGTCACGCGGCGTGCTTCGAACGACACGCCTGGCCCCGAGCCTAGCTCATGACCAGCTTCCGCCCGCTCGGGATTTTCTGGGCGGTGGTTCTGGTCTTCCTGGCAGCCGGCGCCGCCTGGCTGCAGGTCCTGGGGCCGATCAAAACCGAAGCGTCCAAGCCCAGGGCGAGTCCGAGGGTGCAGGTTGCGACAGCCTTGCCGGCGGCCAGGCCTGCCAGCGTTCGGCCGAGCTCGGCCAACCCTGCGCCGTCGCTGCCGCTGAGCAGCGCCTCGATACCCGAACCGGATCCCGCGCTGCTCGAGCCGAGCGGGATGCTGCCCGGCAGGTGGCTGCCCAAGGCGGCCGGCGCTGGCCACAACGCGGCACAGCTCTACGCCGCAGCGTTTGATCCGGCCGAGCGGCACCCAAGGGTAGCGCTGGTGCTGGACGGCGCAGGGCTGGACCAAGCATTGACCGAGCAGGCGATGCGAGCGCTGCCCTCGGCTGTCGACCTGGTGTTTTCCGCCTATGCGCCCCCGGCCAGGGCGGCCGAACTGGCAACGACGGGGCGGCGTGGCGGGCGCGAGTGCCTGGTGTCGATCCCGATGGAGCCGACCGGGTACCCGATGATGGAGGAGGGAACACGGGAGCTGCTGGTTGGCGCGCCGCCAGCGCAGAACGCGCAGAACCTGGAGTGGGCGCTCTCCAGCGTTGCGGGATGCGTCGGTGCGACCGGTGGGTCCGACGGCCTGATCGGAGGCCGCTACGCCCAGAGCAGGCAAGCGTTTGCGGAGGTTCTCTCCATCGTGGAGCGCCGGGGGCTGCTTTACCTGGATGCGCGGCCAGACGCCTCTGCGCCCTTGACCACGGCGCCGGGCCGCAGCATGCCGCGGGTGGTGGATGTGATCGTCGACCGCGCAGCCACGCCGGAACAACCGGCCGATGCACAGGCGATCGACCGCAACCTGGCCGAGTTGGAGCAGGATGCAGCCCGCCGCGGCACGGCCATCGGCCTGGCGGGACCGCCCCGGCCCGTCCTGCTGGACCGCATCGCCGTCTGGGCCCATGGCCTGGCTTCACGTGGCATCGTGCTGGCGCCGCTGACCGCGATCCCGCCGCCCAGGCCTGCCATACAGGAGACCGCACCCTGACTGATCCCCTCTATCGGCCCAACGTCGGCGCGGCCCTGTTCAACTCGCGCGGGCAGGTTTTCATCGGCCGCAGGGCCGACCTGGCCGACGGCTCCCCGGCGAGCTGGCAGATGCCCCAAGGCGGCATCGACGGCGACGAAGACCCGGCAACCGCCGTGCTCCGCGAACTGCGCGAGGAGATCGGGACGGATGCCGCGACGATCCTGGCCGAGCATCCAGACTGGCTGACGTACGATTTGCCGGCCGACATCGCACAGGCCGCCTTTCGCGGCCGCTACCGTGGACAGCGGCAGAAATGGTTCGCGCTGCGGTTTGACGGCGCCGACTCCGACATCGCGCTGGACCGCCATTCGCACCCGGAGTTCGTGGCCTGGCGGTGGGCTGCGCTGTCCGAGCTTCCCGGCCTGGCGGTGGCGTTCAAGCGGCCGATCTACGAGATACTGTCCGTCGACTTCGCCCGTTTCGCGATCGCTTCGTAGTTCGGCCGGCTTCAAACATACACGCCGAAGTGGCGGACGGCTCGATAACGCCGGCGTTTGCGACCAAGTCGTGTCGTGGCCGTAGGCGACTTGACGAGAGAGCAACCCGAGCAGTCAGAGAGCAGCTTCGTCCTGTTCGCCCGTGCGGATGCGTACGGCCCGTTGCAGGTCCAGCACGAATATCTTGCCGTCGCCGATCTTGCCGGTTTGCGCGGACCGCATGATCGCCTCCACGATGGCGTCGGCCTGGTCGGCAGCGACGGCGACTTCGATCCTGACCTTGGGCAGGAAGCTGACGTGGTATTCCGCGCCGCGATAGATCTCCGTCTGGCCTTTCTGCCGGCCGAAACCCTTCACTTCGGTCACCGTCAGCCCCTGCACGCCAAGCGGCGTCAGCGCCTCACGCACGTCGTCGAGCTTGAACGGTTTGACGATGGCGATGATCAGCTTCATCTCGGCACTCCTGAACGGGCGCGTCCCGGGTGGCGCTCAATCCCGAGTGGCGCTTGGTCCCCGGGTGGCGCTTGATCCCCAAGCGGCGCTTACAAGAACCGTGCCGTCCAGGACCCTCACGAAGCCGCGGTTCGTGCCCATTCTTTGGGCAGCAGCAGGGCCCGTGGGCCGCCCAAGGGACATCGATGGAGGCTGGTTTGAGGCTTGTGGACGTGTGCGTCGTGGGGGCTGGCCCGGTCGGCGGCGTTCTGGCGTGCCGCCTGGCGCGCGCAGGGCTGTCCGTCGCCGTGGTGGACCGCGCGGCGCTGCCGCCGATGGAACATCCGAGCTTCGACGGCCGCGCCTACGCCATCGCCGCCGGGTCACGCTCCCTGCTGGAGGCGGCGGGCGTTTGGGCTGCGCTGCCCTTGCCGGCCGGCCCGATCGAGCAGATCCGCGTTTCGGACGGCAAGCCAGGCCGGCCAGCCTCGCCGCTGTGCCTGCATTTCGATGCCAGGGCGCTCGACGGCGCAGCAGGCCAGCCGCCGCTGGGATGGATGGTGGAGGCACGCAGCCTGCGGGTGGCGCTGAACGCCTGTCTTCACGCCGCTCCATCCGTGGCCCTGCACGCGCCCGCAGAGGCGACCGTGGCTCGGACCGCCCAGGCCGCCACCATCACGCTGAACGACGGGACAGCGATGCAGGCGCGCCTGGTCGTGGCAGCCGAGGGGCGGGACTCTCCCCTGCGCCGGCAGGCGGGCCTTGCGGCGGCGCGCTGGCGCTACAGGCAGTCGGGCATCGTCTGCGCCATCGCCCACGCGCGCCCGCACGCGCGAACCGCACTGGAGCATTTCCTGCCGGCCGGTCCGTTCGCCCAACTGCCGATGGCGGCGGGAGAAGCGGGGGAGAACCTGTCGGCCATCGTCTGGACCGAGCGCGCATCCCTGGCGCCGCATTTCATGGCGCTGGACGACGACGATTTTGTGGCCGAAGTTGCGCGTCGGCTGGGCGACCACCTGGGCGCCATACGCCTGGTAGGACGCCGCTGGATCTACCCGCTATCGGCGATGTACGTTCACCGCGTCACGGCCGAACGCCTGGCCGTGCTGGGCGACGCTGCGCACGGCATCCACCCGATCGCGGGCCAGGGCCTGAACCTCGGGCTGCGCGACGCCATCGCGCTGAGCGGCCTCATCCTGCAGGCGCATGCGGCCGGGCAAGATGTCGGCAGCCCCGCTCTGCTGGCCCGCTACGAACGCGCAAGACGCCTGGACAACGTGTCGATGCTGCTGGCTACGGACGGGCTGGACCGGCTGTTCAGCACCGACAACCCGGTGATCCGCGCGGCGCGGGGACTGGGGCTCGGCGCGGTCGACCGCATGCCGCGGCTGAAGCGGGCGTTCATGCGCCAGGCGATGGGCCTGAACCAGCCCGGTTAGGGTTTTGCCGCTTGTCGCCATGCCTCGGCCGGTCCTTAAACTTCGGCCACGTGACGCCCATGTGATCCAAAACGAACGGGGGACGGCCATGGCCCAGCTTGGACTGTGCGGAGAGCGGCGGACCAGCGATACGTCGCGTGCGGTATGGCGCTCGGTGCGGGAGGAGGCGGTTGCCGCGATCGAGCACGACCGGGTGATGGCCGAAGGCATACGCGACACCGTTCTGCAGCACGACAATTTCGCCGATGCCCTGGCACACCGGCTGGCGCGCAAGCTGTCGGATTATGCGATCAGCATCGGCACGCTGGAAGGGGTGCTGTGCGAGGCGATGTCGGCCGACGCGCAGATCGAGGTCGCGGCCTTGGCCGACCTGACGGCGGTGCGAGACCGCGATCCCGCCTGCCCCGACCTGCTGACGCCGTTCCTGTTCTTCAAGGGCTACCATGCGTTGCAGGCCTACCGTTTCGGCCACTGGCTGTTCAAGCGAGGCCGGCAGCATCTGGCCTTTCACCTGCAGAGCCGTTCGGCCGAGATCTTTGCGGTCGACATCCATCCCGCCGCCCGCCTCGGTCAGGGCCTGCTGATCGACCACGGCACCGGCGTGGTGGTGGGCGAGACCGCTGTGATCGACGACGACGTGTCCATGCTGCAGGGCGTGACGCTGGGCGGCACGGGCAAGCAGATGGGCGACCGGCATCCGAAGATCCGTCGCGGCGTGCTGATCGGCGCAGGCGCCAAGGTGCTGGGCGCCATCACCGTGGGCGAGGGGGCGAAGGTGGGCGCCGGCAGCATCGTGCTGGAGACCGTGGCGCCGTACTCGACGGTGGTGGGCAACCCGGCCAGGGTCGTAGGCGCCAAGCACACGTCGATGCCGGCGTTCACGATGGACCAGACTTTGCCGGAAATCGATTACGTGATCTGACCCGACCGGTCCTGGCCGCCACGGTTGAACCCGTGAAGCCCGTCGTTACATAGTCTGCGCGATCCGAACAATGCGCGAACGGGACACCTGCCTTCATGGAGCTTCTGCGGAAACTCGAGATACTGGCGGACGCCGCGAAATACGACGCATCTTGCGCGTCGTCGGGCACCGAGAAACGCAGCTCGGTCGGCGCGAAGGACGGGGTCGGGTCCACCGAGGGCATGGGCATCTGCCACGCCTATGCGCCGGACGGGCGCTGTATTTCGCTGTTGAAAATTCTGCTGACCAATTCGTGCATCTACGACTGCGTCTACTGCATCAACCGCCGGTCATCCAACGTGCAGCGGGCGCGGTTCACGGTGGACGAGGTGGTCAAGCTGACTCTGGGCTTCTATCGCCGCAATTGCATCGAAGGGTTGTTCCTCAGCTCGGGCATCATCAGCAACCCGGACTACACGATGGAGCAGGTGGTGGGCGTGGCGCGCACGCTGCGTGAGGTGCACGGGTTTCGCGGCTACATCCACCTGAAAACGATACCGGATGCCGACCCGCTGCTGATGGCCGAAGCGGGCCGTTACGCCGACCGGCTGAGCATCAACGTGGAGCTGCCGACGGAGGCGGGGCTTGAGCGCCTGGCGCCGGAGAAGAGCTTGGGCGACATAAAGCGGTCGATGGGCAGGATGCGGTTGCGTATCGACGAGGCGCGCGCCGAGAAGCGCGCGCCGCGTTTCGCGCCGGCGGGGCAAAGCACTCAGGTGATCGTGGGCGCCGACGACAGCTCCGATCGCTCGATCATGCAGATGAGCACCGGGCTTTACAGCTCCTACGGGCTGCGACGGGTGTATTACTCCGCATTCAGCCCGATCCCTGATTCCTCGGCAGTCCTGCCGCCGAAGGCCGCGCCCCTGCTGCGTGAGCATAGGCTTTATCAGGCGGATTGGCTGCTTCGGTTCTACGGTTTTGCGGTGGACGAGTTGGCGACCGACCAGGCCGGCAACATGAGCCTGGAGATCGACCCCAAGCTCGCCTGGGCATTGCAGCACCGCGAACTGTTCCCCGTCGACGTGAACACCGCGCCGCGGGAGATGCTGCTGCGCGTGCCCGGCTTCGGCGTGAAGACGGTGGAGCGGCTGCTAACCGTGCGGCGCCACCGGCGCATACGCATGGACGACCTAGCCCGTCTGCGCCTGCCGGTGGCCAAGCTGATGCCGTTCGTGGCGGCAGCCGACCATCATCCAGGCGCCACGCTGGACAGTGCGCGTTTGACCAAGCAACTCGCCCCCAAACCGAAACAGTTGGAGCTGCTTCCGTAAGGTGGAACGCGGTTCCACCAGATGTGCGACGCAACCCCGACGGTGTGAAACCGAGTGCCGCTTGATGCCGATGGACGCGGCCGCGCACTCCAATCTGGAGCGGTTCCTGTGCAGCGGGGGCGTTGCCCAAGCGCAACCCGCCCTGCGGCGTGGTGTTCAATCGGTGATTCGAGAAGCGACATTTCCTTGCACAGCATCGTCCTCAGGCACGTCGTCGATTTCGAAGGTTGGCGGAACGCCGCGCGCGGGCTGGCGCTCGGCGGTGTCGCGCCTGATCAGACTCTCTGGTCGGTCGAGGAGGCGGGCGACCTGTTTGCCGGTGCGGCTCCGCCGCCCGCCCAGGCCGGCGCGTTTTCCGTCCCCCGCGCGCTCGTCGACCTGGCCGAGACGGCGATCCAGGCGCGCGACCCCGAACGCTTCGCGCTGCTCTATGCGCTGATCTGGCGCGCGCACCGCGGTGAGAAGCACATCCTGGAGGACGAAGCCGACCCGCTCGTGCAGCGGGTCGTGCGGCTGGGCCAGGCGGTACGGCGCGACACCCACAAGATGCGCGCCTTCGTGCGCTTCCGCGAGGTGAGCGAGGATGGCGTGACGCGCTACGTCTCGTGGTTCGAGCCTGAGCACTACATCGTCGAAGCCAACGCGCCGTTTTTCGTGCGCCGTTTCGCCACCATGACCTGGAGCATATTGACGCCGTACCGCAGCGCGCATTGGGACGGCGATGCGCTGCGCCTGGGTGCCGGCGCCCAGGCCTCAGACGTGCCGGACGACGACGCTCTGGAAGCCTACTGGCGTGCCTATTTCTCCAGCATCTTCAACCCGGCACGGCTGAAGGTTTCGGCGATGACTTCGGAAATGCCGAAGAAGTACTGGCGCAACCTGCCCGAAGCTGCAGCGATTCCCCAACTGATCCGGCAATCGCGCGAGAGGACACAGACGATGGTCGAAACCCCGGTAGTCTCGCCCGAGCGTGCGGCGCGGCCGCGCACGCCCGCCACGGCCGGCAGCAACAGCGCGAACGCTCTGTCAGAGATCGCCAGCGCGGCGGCCGGCTGCACGCGCTGCGACCTGTACCGCCATGCCACGCAGACGGTGTTCGGCGAGGGGCCGCTGGAGGCCCGCCTGATGCTGGTGGGCGAACAGCCCGGGGACCAGGAGGATCTGGCTGGACGCCCCTTCGTGGGCCCGGCGGGTCAGATCCTGGACCGTGCGCTGGTGCAGGCGGGCATCACCCGCAGCGAGGTCTACGTGACCAACGCGGTGAAACACTTTAAATTCGAGCCTAGAGGCAAGCGGCGCATCCACGCGACGCCTGACCGTGCGGAAATTCAGGTCTGCCGCTTTTGGCTGGACCAGGAGCGCGCGCTGGTCAGGCCGGCGGTGACGATCCTGCTGGGCGCCTCGGCCGCGCGCGCGGTGCTTGGGCGCGCGGTGACCATTTCGCGTGAACGCGGCAGGCCTATTCCGCTCGAAGGCGGCCAAGTGATGGTGACGACCCACCCCTCCTATCTGCTGCGCCTGCCGGACGAGGAGAGCAAGGAACGCGAGTTCGCCGCCATGGTCGCGGATCTGAAGACGGCGCATGGGTGGCTCGCCGACACGGCTTCGTCCTGATCTGGCGGGCGACGGCGCGGCGCCATCCTGACGCGCGTCAGAACGTATCGACGATCTTCTCGTGCTTCCGGTCGGTTGCCTGGCCCTGCTGCACGAACTGCCTGATCTGCTCGTTCTTGGTGTTGCCGAGCTCCTCCTTGTAGTCCGACTTGTCGTCCTCGTTGATCGCTTTCATTTCGTTGACGAACTGCTTGTCGAACGCCGCACCGTTCAGCGTCCGGATGTGGTCCAGCCTCAACTGCTTCTCCGGCGTCACGCTCGTCTGGATCGGCACCTGGTTCTGCTGCGCAATCTGCTCGGCCTGCTGGTTGAGCGCGGTGTGGTCGGCGATGTCCTGCTGGGCGAATTGCTTGATCTTGGCGTCGGCACTCTTTTGCAGCGCCAGTTGGGCGAGCTGCATCTCGTAGGCGCCGCCTTGCGCATCCTGCTGCAGGAACTTGCGATCCTTTGCAGACAGGCTAGCAGCGGCGCCGGCGCCCAAGCCAGCCACACACAGCGCCGTCGCTACGGTCGCGATCTTCATCATGACGTGATCCTCAGTTGAAGTCCGTCGAGCTAACGTGCGCGCGACGGGCCGGTCGTGTCGCAACCTCCCACTGTCGGAAAGTTCAACGACGAGGCTGCCTCAGGGAAAAAGCTTCTCCGTCACCCACCCGCGATCGGCGCGGGTGAACACAGTGCGGTCGTGCAGGCGGAACGGCATGTCCTGCCAGAACTCGAATTTCGTCGGCCTCACCCGAAAGCCCGACCAGTGCGGCGGGCGGGGAATGTCGTCGGCCGGAAAACGCGCCTCCAGCGCCTGCAGGCGGGTTTCGAGAACGCTGCGGTCGGACAGCGCGCGGGACTGGTCCGACGCCCAGGCGCCGAGACGCGAGACGCGGGCACGGGTGGCGTAGTAGGCGTCGGCTTCCTCCGGGCGCACCGGCTCCGCCCGCCCCTCGATGCGGACCTGGCGCGCCAGCGTCTTCCAGTGGAACAGCAGCGCCACGAGCGGGTTGGCCAGCAGCTCGTCCCCCTTGCGGCTCTGCGTGTTGGTGTAGAACACGAAGCCGTCTTGGTCGGCGCCCTTCAGCAGCACCATGCGCGCGCTGGGGTGGCCGTCCGGCGTCGCCGTCGCCAGCGTCATGGCGTTGGGGTCGTTCGGCTCGGTGCCGGACGCCTCGGCCAGCCACGCGTCGAACTGGGCAAACGGGTTGGGTGCTGACATGGGGCGGTGGTGCCGCAGCCGGCCGGGCTTGACAAGCGGACGCGGCGGCTTGCCTGCCCGTATCCCCTTGTGCAACCACGGCCGAGCGGCGCAGACCATCTTACGCCGGTTGAGCGGCGCATCACCAAGGACCCCCATGCCAGACATGCCCCAGCCCCTGCCGGTGCGCGGAACGCTCATGCAGGGCAAGAGGGGCGTGATCATGGGGGTCGCCAACGAACGGTCGCTCGCCTGGGGGATCGCTGCCGCCTGCGCGGCGCAGGGGGCCGACATCGCCTTCACCTACCAGGGCGAGGCGCTCGGCAAGCGCGTGCGCCCGTTGGCCGCCAGCGTGGGCGCCTCGATCGTGCTGCCCTGCGACGTCGCCGACGAACAGAGCATGGACGCCGCTTTCCGCGCCATCGGCCAGCAATGGGGAACGATCGACTTTCTGGTCCACGCCATCGGCTTCGCCGACAAGCAGTTCTTGCGCGGCCGCTACGTGGACACGCCGCGTGAGGCGTTCCTGCAGGCGCTCGACATCTCCTGCTTCTCCTTCACCGCCGCGTCCCAGCGCGCGGCGGCGCTGATGCCGCAGGGCGGGTCGCTGCTGACACTCACCTATCTCGGGGCCGAGCGCGTGGTGCCGCACTACAACGTGATGGGGGTGGCTAAGGCGGCGCTGGAGGCCTCGGTTCGCTACCTGGCGATGGATCTGGGGTCGGCCGGGATACGGGTGAACGCGATCAGCGCGGGGCCGGTCAAGACGCTGGCCGCCAACGGCATCGGCGATTTCCGCTACATCCTGCGCTGGAACCAGCTCAACAGCCCGATGGAACGCAACGTGCGGGTGGACGAGGTCGGCGGGGCAGGACTCTATCTGCTGTCGGACCTGTCGACTGCGGTCACGGGCGAGGTGCACCACGTCGATTGCGGCTACCACGTGATCGGCATGAAAAACCCCAAGGCGCCCGACATCGCGGCGGTGTCGGAGGAGTAGAGGGCACGTGATTATTGTCCTCGTCCTGACGGAGACCGATGGCAGACCATCCGCAGCGCCGCAGGTCTGGTGATCCTGTTCGTTGTCCACACAGATCTTGTCGAGCAGCAGGACGGGCGCCAAATTGGCGACCGCACGTTACGGGCGTCCATGCTTCGGGCGCTACGCCGACAAAGGGCGTCCGGATAGCTAGCGCTTCGGCGAGAATGGGAGCCCGGAACCGGCCGAGAGATGAGCCATAACACGTTCGGCCACCTGTTCCGCGTCACCACCTGGGGTGAGAGCCATGGGCCGGCAATCGGCTGTGTGGTCGACGGCTGCCCGCCGCGCATCCCGCTGACCGAGGCGGCCATCCAGCCCTTCCTCGACAGGCGCCGGCCGGGACAGTCGAAATTCACCACCCAGCGGCAGGAACCCGACCGCGTGCGCATCCTGTCTGGCGTGTTCGAGGGTGTCACCACCGGAACACCCATCGCGCTGCAGATCGACAACGTGGACCAGCGCTCGCGCGACTACGGCGACATCGCGCAGCGTTACCGCCCTGGCCATGCGGACCTGACCTACGATCTCAAATACGGCGTGCGCGACCATCGTGGCGGCGGGCGGAGTTCCGCGCGCGAGACGGCGTGCCGGGTGGCGGCGGGCGCGGTCGCCCGGCGCGTGCTGGGGGACGGGGTCACCATACGGGGCGCGCTTGTGCAGATAGGTCCGCATGCCGTCGACCGCGGCCGGTGGGACTGGGAGGAGGTCGAGCGCAACCCGTTCTTCTGCCCGGATCCCGGCGCGGCACCGCTATGGGAGGCATTCCTGGCAGACATCCGCCGGGCCGGCTCGTCGACCGGGGCCGTCATCGAGATCGTGGCAGACGGCGTACCCGCCGGGCTCGGCGCGCCGATCTATGGCAAGCTGGACGCCGACGTCGCTGCCGCGCTGATGAGCATTAACGCGGTCAAGGGCGTGGAGCTCGGCGACGGGTTTGCAGCCGCCGCGCTGAGCGGGGAGGAGAACGCCGACGAGATGTGGATGCAGGACGACGTCCTGCGTTTCGGCTCCAACCATGCAGGCGGCGTCCTGGGCGGGATTGCGACCGGCCAGCCTCTGGTGGCGCGCTTCGCCGTCAAGCCGACGAGCTCCATCCTGACACCCCGACGCAGCGTGGACCGGGCAGGACAGGACGTGGCGGTGAGCACGCGCGGCAGGCACGACCCGTGTGTCGGCATCCGCGCCGTGCCGGTGGGCGAGGCGATGGTGGCCTGCGTGCTGGCGGACCACCTGCTGCGCCATTACGGGCAATGCGGCGCGGCAGCAGGACCGAAAAAAATGCCGTGAATCCGCTGTGATCACAGTAAAGTGCTGGGATCGGACCGTCGCAACTCTACATTGTAGCTGGTGATGAATACACCGGCATCGTCCGACTGCTCTGATGTCCTGAACGCGCTCGTCGACCGCATCGGTCGCCGCGCGTGGCAAGCTCGGATGGTGGAACTGAAACGTGGCTGCTCGGCCACGTATGCCGGGCGCGCGCTGAGCCAGCTTCACGGGTTGGAACTGACGGTGGAACGGCTTCGCCGCAGGGGCCGCAACGCACCGCTGACCGAGATCGAGCGGCGTGTGCTCTGTCTCGCCTCAGACCTGGTCGGCGTGGCCGACACCCTGACATGCGCCGGTCGGACGCGCATGAACGACATGCTGGCCTCCGCCGTGACCGGTGCGGGCAACCTCGTGGCCCTGTTTCATATGATGCGCACCGCCTCGGTGCAGCGAAAGCGCGGTTTCGACATCGGTTTTCTGGGGCTGGAGGAAGGCGCCCCGTTCGATCTGCTGCTCCACCGTCACGGCATGGAGGCGGAGATCGTCTGCGACGTGATCTCGGCCGAGGCCGGGCGCGACCTGCACCGCAGCGCGTGGTCGCAGCTGATGGACCGTGTCGACCCGGACCTGCAGAGCTGGCTGGCGGCGCATCCCGGACGGTATTTGCTGAAGATGACGCTGCCGCAGGGGCTGAAAGGGCCGGAAGCGAGCGCAGAGGGCAGCCTGCTGGCCGACCTGCACCGCCGGATCACCGCGATGCTGACCGCGCACAAGCGCGCCGATTACGACGAGGCGGCGGTGCTTCGCCTGGATCCTCTCATGCTGGCCGCTGCCCAGGCCAACGAGCTTGGCCTGATGCCCAGGCTGCGCCGCGAGTTCGGGCACGAGGCGCACCTGGCAGTCACGTCGGCCGGCCAGGGAATCTTCGTGATGGCGGCAAGGGCGGGCCGTGAGGATGAGGTCGCTGCGGCCGTGCACCGCCGGATGGCCGAGATCGCGCCCAAGGCGCTGACCGGCACGCGTCCTGGCATACTGGCGATGATGATCGAGGATACCGACCGGTTGGAATGGCAGCAGCTTCGCAAGCAGCTTCGGCTGGAGGGCGAGGCGAGACATTTCATGACGCGGCCGGAGGCGCGCGCCGTCGTGGCGATCACCTGTTCGTCGCGGGAGGAGCTTCTGGGTCCGTCCGAGGACGAAGGCTCGCCGTGCGCCGAGCTGCGGTTCCGCAACCCAAGCCACCCCTCCGCCAAGCAGCCGGCGCTGGCGCCCGCGGTCATGTCGTCGCCCTGAGCGGGTGGCAGGTCAGCCCGTATGGCTGACCTGCCACCGTCCGGCGTTCGTGTGGACGGGCGCTTCGCCGCCGGAGGGGGTTCGTGTCGCCGGACAATCGAGGTAGCGGCGCCACGCGGTCTCGCTGGTGAACTCGGCATGCGCGCGACGCCAGTCAGCCGAGACCTCGGCCAGCGCCCGCATCCGCCAGGCCAGCCTGACGGCGTGCAGGAGAAGCCTGCGGAAGGTGCCACGGGAGCGTCGGTAGAGCGGCTGCTCCACCTCCCATTCCTCCCGCACCGCAACAGCGTCGGCGCCGCGCACGCGGAACCAGACATGGTCGCGCGGCTCGACCGCGATGACCGTGCCGCCTGCGTCCGGCCGACGCCATTCGGACGCCAGGGCGGCGCCGAACTGAAGCAGGAACGCGGCACGACTGCGCGGCCCGACGGCCGGGTGCCGCCGGTGCAGCACCCTGTCGCGCTGGACCGTGCCCGTCGGGTAGGCCGCGCGCAGCGCATCCAGCGAAGCATGCACCTCGCGCGGGTTGCGGGCGTAGATGGCCGGACCGGTCAGAAAATCCTCGATCGCCCGGATCAGCAGGGCGGCACGCTGGTAGCGGAACATCAGCAGTTCGGCGACGATCCATTTCAGCGCCACGAAGCCGAGCCTGCGGGCCGGGTTGGGCAGGTGGCAGGCGGCCAGCACGAACATGTTGCGGAATTCGTAGTAGATGTGCCAGCTGCCCAGCTTGGCATAGAACGGCTCGTGCCAGATGCCGATGCCGGGCATGGACACCATCGGCACGCCGGCATCGTGCAGGCGGCGGCCGAACTCCACGTCGTCGCCCCTGATGAAGCACGGCATCGGATAGCCCACCCGGTCCAGCAGCCTGATGGGCAGCCCCATGAACCACCACCCGTTGTAGTGCATCGGCGTCTCGTCGAGGAAGCGGCCCAGGCTGCCGGGATGCGACAGCTCGGCGCCCAGATGCAGCGGCACGACCGACAGCTTGGCGTCGTCCAGGCGCGCGCCGCCCTCGTAGAGGTGGGTGGGGCGGAACAGGTCGAGCATGTGTCCGGCGACTGCCATGTCGGCCGAAGCGAGCTCGTAGAGCCTTGACGTGCGCAGCAGAGCTTCCGGCTCGATCACCACGTCGTCGTCGAGCAGCACCACGTGGCTCGCCCCGAGCATCCGTGCTTCCAGCATTCCCCTGGTGAAGCCGCCCGCGCCGCCGCTGTTGGCCTGCTCCACGACGTGCAGGCGGCCGATGACCGAGGCGCCGACAGGGTGCCGCGCCAGGCGGGCGGACAGGCCGGGAGTGCCATTGTTGACGATGACGATGCCCGCCATCGCGTCTAGCACGGCAGGGTCGGCAGCCACCCGGACCAGCAGAGCGGCCAGGGCCGCGTCGCGGTCGAAGGTGCAGATGACCGGCATCAGGCGAACCGTCTTCGGCTGGGCGTGCGTCCGCCAATGGCCGCCAAGGACGGTGACGCCGGCACGGGCGCCCTTGAGCGCCACGATGCGCAGGGCCAGCCGCCCGGCGGCCCGGGGGTGAGCCAAAGGCGGAACAGGAAGCAGCACGGTGCCGCCAACCGTGTGCGCCTCGGCCAGCAGCGCGCCACAAGCGTTGCGGCTGTGCCGCCACAGCTCCACCCTTGCGCTACCCTGCACCTGCAGGTCGATGGCGAGCGGACCCAGGCTGGTGTGACGCCGCCAGACGTTTTCGTCGAAACTGTTGAAGTACGTGTCGAGGTCGAGCACCCCGCCGGGCGGTATGGCCGGAGACACGCGGGAGGACTGCCTGGGACCCTCGTGGCGCCAGTAGAGCTCCGCAGTCTCCACGCTGGACGGGCTCACGAGGCGTTGCAGCACCAGCGGCTGCGGTGCGGCGGTCGTCGGCGCGACAGCGTTCACGACGCGTGTTCCAACATGTCGGCGGGCCGTGGACGCGACCGCGACGCAAGCGGGTTGCCGAGCCTGCCCAGCACGCCGGCCCAGGTGGCGCGCAGCCAGTCGACGTAGCCGGCCGGGTCGCGCGTGCGGGCCAGGAAATAGCAGGCGTAGCGGACGTGGTCGGCCGCCAGCCAGCCCCACATCCCGTAGCGCGAGAAGATCCAGCCGCGGTTGCGGAACTGGCACCACTGCTTCACCGGGTCGGCCGGCACCATGGCGTAGAACGCGCCGCCTAGGATCGGATGGATCTCGGCATCGCAGGAGGGGTGCAGGAACGTCACCCGCGTGTCGGTCACGATGCGCAGCCCTGCCCGGCTGGCGCGCAGCAGAAACTCCACCTCGTCGCCGCGCATGAACAGCCTTGCATCGGGCAGGCCGATGACTGCGAAGGCGCGCGCGGAAATCAGCGCGCCGTTGAACAGGTGAGCGAACCCGGCGATCACTGCCTGCGGGCGCAGCTCGGCCACCGTGAAACGGGTGCGGCCGTCCTGCCTGATGGGGAAGGCCAGCCGGGCGGGCGAGGCGGCGTTGCACACCAGCGGACAGGTCAGCGCGCTGCCGGCTGACGCCTCTGCGGCCAGCAGCCCTGCCAGGCAGCCCGGATCGGCAGGGCTGCCGTCGTCGTCCATCAGCCAGACATGGGTGGCGCCGCCCTGGAGCGCCGTGCTGATCCCGGCGGCGTAGCCGGCAGCCGCACCCTGGTTGATCGTCAGCCGAAGCACGTGCAGGCCGTCCGGCATCGGCAGCACCGGCCTCAACAGGGCTGGCGGCTCGCTCGCGTTGTCCACCACGATCAGCCGGTCGGGCGACCGCGTCTGCGTGTGCAGGGCGGCAAGGCAGCCGGCCAGCATGATCGGCCGGTTATGGGTGAGCACGACAGCAGCGACCCTGGCAGGCCGAATGGCGGGCGATGTCTGGGTCATAGCCTGTTCCGACACAGGCGACCGTCACGCACAAATCACCTCTTCAGAGGCGTCGTTCACAAGCGGCGGAGGGATACGCACCCGCAACAGGCGGACCGGCAGCAGGCGCGTATTGCATTTGAGAAGCATTCGCATCTAGAATGCGAGCGCGCCTGCTGCGGCGCCTTGAACGGGATGACTGGTTTGACAGAGACGAGGGCTTGCGTCGGCGCACAGAGACTCAGCCGGTCGTTGAGGTTGGCGGGCCTGTTTTGGGCTGCCGCCTCATCGTCGTGGGCAGCGCCGCCGCCTCTCTCCGTTCCGGTCAGCGGCGACCTGACCAACCCGGATAACGGCCAGGGGTTCGGCGGCTTCCTGGGTAACCTGCAGAAGAGCAACTTCCTGCTCGGCGACCTGTTCGGGCTGCGCACCGCGCTGGCCAGGTACGGCGTATCGCTGGCGTTCCAGGAAACCAGCGAGGTGCTCGGCAACCCGACGGGCGGCGCCAAGACGGGGGCGGAGTACGACGGGCTGCTGCAGATGATCCTGCAGCTCGACACGCAGCGTGCGTTCGGCTGGTACGGCGGGCTGTTCAACGTGAGCGCGCTGCAGATCCACGGCCGCAACCTGAGTGCGGAGAACCTGCTGACGCTGCAGACGTCGAGCGGCATCGAAGCCGACCGTGCGACCCGGCTTTGGGAGCTGTGGTACGACCAGAAATTCCTCGACGAAGACCGTCTGGACATCAAGGTCGGCCAGCAGAGCCTGGACCAGGAATTCATCGTCACGCCGAACGGCGCGTATTTCCTCAACACCATGTTCGGCTGGCCGCTGGTGCCCTCGCTGGACCTGCCGGGCGGCGGCCCCGCCTATCCGCTTTCCGCGCTCGGCGTGCGGGTGCGCTACCGGCCGGTGAACGCGGTGACGATCCTGGCCGGCATCTTCAACGGCAGCCCCTCGCCCAGCGAGGACGGCGACCCGCAGCTGGTCAACGCGTCCGGCACCAGCTTTCCGACCAACGGGCGGCGGCTGGTCTTCGCCGAACTGCAGTACACCTACCCGGCGGTTGGCAGCCTGGTCTTTCCTGGGGAGGGCGCGCCGCTAGGACACACCTACCGGCTCGGCGCGTGGTACGATTCCGACCGCTTCGCCGACCAGCGCTACGACGTGAACGGGGTGTCGCTCGGCTCCCCGCTCAGCGGGGAGCCCCTGCAGCACCGCGGCGACTATTCGATCTACGCGGTGGCCGACCAGATGGTCTGGCGCCGCAACGACAACCCGAACGAGTCGGTCAGCGTGTTCGGCCGCGCGATGGGCACCCCGCAGGCCGACCGCAACCTGGCCGATTTCAGCCTGAACGCCGGCGTGGTCTACCACAACCCTGTGACCAACCGGCCAGACGACACGCTGGCGCTCGGCATGGGCTATGCGCATGTCAGCAACCGTGTATCCGGCTTGGACCGCGACAGCGTGTCGTACATCGTTGCCAGCGAGCCGCCCACCTACAGCGGCATCCGCAGCAGCGAAACCTACGTCGAGGCGTCCTATACCTATCAGGTGCATCCGTGGTGGCAGGTCCAGCCCGACCTTCAATACGTGTTCAACCCTGGCGGCGGGATCGCCGACCCCAACAACCCCGGCAAGCGCGTGGGCGACGAACTCGTGCTCGGCTTGCGCACCAACGTGCTGTTTTGAAGGCCAGATCGCCATGACGCTCACCGTGAACCGCCTCGCCTCCGCCCTTCGCACCGGCACCCCGAACCGGCGCGGCATGCCAACCTGCCTGGCATTGGCCCTGGCGCTGGCCGCGACGCCTGCCGCACGCGCCGACCAGCAGCACGGCTTTCTGGAACACGTGCACCGGCACACGACCTTGACCTCCACGGTCACCGACAACGGCGACCTGAACCCCTACGCGGTGATCGTGGCGCCGGTATCGGCCGGCCGCATCCAGAAGGACGACGTGCTGGTCGACAACTTCAACAACATCTCCAACCTGCAGGGGACCGGCACAACGATCGTCGGCTATCGGCCGTCGACCAAGGACACCTACCTGTTCGCCAAGCTGCCGCAGAACCTGGCGCAATGCCCTGGCGGCATAGGGCTGTCCACCGCGCTGACCATGCTCAAGACCGGCTGGGTGATCGTCGGCAGCACGCCCAGCAAGGACGGCACGACCGGCACCAAGGGCGATGGCTGCGTGCTGGTGCTAGACCCCAACGGCAAGCTGGTCGCCGTCTGGTCGGGTCCCAGCGTCGACGACCCCTGGGGCGACATGGCCGTCGTCGACCGCGGCAGCTCGGCGACCCTGTTCATCAGCATGGCAGGCTTCGGCCTGCCCGGCCCCAACGTGATCGACCCCGCGACAGGGCTGCCGGCCAAGCACAACAACGCCACCGTCCTGCGCCTGGAGCTGACCGTGCCGGACGGCCGCCCGCCGGTGCTGGTCAGCGAGACGGTGGTGGGCAACGGGTTCGCGGCCCGCCCGGACCGCGACAACTTCCTGCTGGGGCCGACCGGCCTGGCGCTCGGGGGCGACAACACCTTGTATGTAACCGACGGGCTCGACAACGTGATAACCGCCATCCCCGACGCGACCACCAGGACCGGCAGCGCCGGCACCGGGCGCGTGGTCACCAGGGACGGGCTGCTCTCCTGGCCGCTCGCGATGACCTGGACGCCGGAAGGGCATTTGCTGGTCTGCAACGGCAAGGATGGGCGTCTGGTGGAGGTTGATCCTGCGCAGGGACGCCAAATCTACGCGCAATGGATAAACAACGATCAGGCACAGTCGCCGCCCGGCAACGGCGATCTGTTCGGCATCGCCATGACGCCTGATTCGCGCGGGTTTTACTACGTGATGGACGATGTCAACACGCTGATGCGCGCAAGCCGGTGAGCTGCCCGTTCCATCCTCCCGCCGCCACGCGCCGCGGGTTGCTGACCGCCGCAGTCGGCTTGGCCGGCGCCACCGGCCTGGCAAGGGCCGCATCGCTGCCGTCTGACCGGCCGCCGCTGACCAAGACCGCCGGCATGCCGGACGACCGGACCCTGCCTTTCTTCGGCGAACATCAGAACGGGATCGCCACCCCTGTCCAGGCGCACACCTATTTTGCCGCCTTCGACGTGGTCGCCGACAAGCGCGAGCAGCTGGCAGCGCTGATGCAGCGCTGGACCGAGGCGGCCGACAGGCTGACCAGGGGCGTCGAGCTCGGCCAGACCAGCGACCCTGCCGCACCGCCAGGCGATTCCGGCGAGACGGCAGGGCTGCCGCCGACCCGCCTGACCCTCACCTTCGGCTTCGGCCCCGGACTGTTCAGCAAGGACGGCCGGGACCGCTTCGGCCTCGGTGCGCACCGGCCCGCGGCGTTCGTCGACCTGCCGCGCTTTGTGGGCGACCAGCTGGCGCCAGAGCGCACCGGCGGCGACCTCTCCGTGCAGGCCTGCGGCGACGACCCGATGGCGACGATGCATGCCGTTCGTCAGTTGATGCGGCTGGCCTACGGGATCGCGGCCGTGCGCTGGGTTCAGGCCGGCTTCATCCCCGGCTTCGCGCCCACGGTGACGCCTCGCAACCTGATGGGGTTCAAGGACGGCAGCTTCAACGTTCTGGCCAGCGACCCGGCCGCCATGAACCGTCACGTCTGGGCGGGTGATGAGGGCGGCGCGTGGATGCGCGGCGGCAGCTACCTGGTCGCCAGGCCGATCCGCATCGCGCTTGAACACTGGGACAGGATGAAGCTCTCCTTCCAGGAGCAGACGGTGGGCCGCACGAAAGCCACCGGCGCGCTGGCCGGCACGATGCAGGAGTTCGGCCCGCTGGCCCTCGACGCCGCCGACAGCGACGGCAACCCGGTAATGGCGGAGAACGCGCATGTCCGCCTGGGCGCGCCGCAGAACAACGACGGGGCGCAGATCCTGCGCCGCGCCTACTCCTACGACAACGGCATCAGCATGGTCGCCGAGCGCTGGCCCCCCTGGCACCAGGGCATGGAGCTCGATGCCGGGCTGCTGTTCATCTGCTACCAGCGCGACCCCCGGACAGGGTTCATCAGGATCTTCGAAAAAATGTCGAAATTCGACATGCTGAACCAGTTCGTGACCCATGTCGGCGGCGGGCTGTTCGCGTGCCCCGGCGGTGTGCAGGCCGGGCGGTATGTCGGGCAGGAGCTGTTCGAGACGGTGTCCTGATAAGCTGCTTGACAGGCTTTCGACATTTACAGACGCCTGGGTGTACGAATTTACAGTATTCGGACAGGGCGGGCGGATGACGCGTGAAACACGCTGCTGCGCATGCGTAGTTGTATAACGCAACGCGCCTGGAGCTTCACCTGATGACCTACTCTGTCCCACCCTGCGACTTTTATGACGACGGCCTGGTTCACAGTCACCAGTGGGCGAGGAGCACGCCTGCGGGTGGGCGGCATGGCGACGAGCATAGGGGCCATAAATCGGCAGCTGTGTCGCATGATCACGACGATGGGCTGGTGCACGAGCACCGCTGGGCGCGCTCCTAGAGCCTGATCGCTTCGGCTACCAGAAACGATTACGTTCTAGACCGGTTTCGCGAGGAGTGTCCGCGAGTAGGCGGACCTCAAACCGGTCTAGGCGGAGACCGGCCGGGTTAGACCGCTCCGGCCGCCTCCACCTGCACCAAGGCCCGCGCCATCTGGCTCAAGGCCTCCTGGTGCTTCTGATTGTCGATCATTGCAAAGTTCCGGGCCAGTTCCAGGCACATACGCTGCCTGGGGCTGAGTTCGACAACCTCGCCGGTCATCGGAATCCCTTCGAAAAACCACGAGATCGAAACGCTCAGGACGCTTGCGATGTCGAACAGCCGGCCGGCTGAGATACGGTTCAGGCCACGTTCGTATTTGTGGGCCTGCTGGTATGTCACCCCGATCATCGCCGCCAGTTGCTGTTGCGACAGCCCAAGCATGACGCGCCGCTCTCGTATGCGCATGCCCACGTGCCTGTCGGCCAGGCTGGCACGCGACATCGGCATCTCCGGCGTTGTGAAGTCGATCGCCAGTTCGGCTTCTGCTTCGTCGCAGACGGTTTGGACGTCTGTCACTTTATTGCTCCCGTTGATCCGCGCCCGCCTCGCTATTTTTGCCCGTCGGTAGCGGGTTGGGCTGTCACACTCCTTCGGATTTTCGCCTAGCGCGCGCCAGACCGGGTGAAACGGCAGCCGGCGCTTCCACGACGTGCCGATTTGCCAGTTGGGCGCGCAGCTGATCGATCTCCTGCTGCATCTCCTCCATACGCAATTGCGACTCCAGGATCTCCGCAGGCTGAGGCGCAACGTCTGACTGCTCGGTGCCGGTGGGGCGATAGAACGGGCTGAACAGGCCCATCGCACGCTCCATCATGGCAATGTTGTTCCGGCGCATCTCTTCAAGTCCCGATGGCAGCAGGCTTCCCATCGTCTGCTGCATGGCTGCCCGCATCTGCTCCTGCTGACGGGCAATGGCTGTCATAGTGTGTTCTAGATAGCGTGGGACAAGGCCACCGATGCTGTCGCCGTAAAAGCCGATAAGCTGCCGCAAGAACGTCGTCGGCAGCAAGGCACGGCCTTTGCTCTCTTCTTCGACGATGATCTGTGTCAGCACGCCGCGGGTTATGTCGTCGCCGCTGCGGGCGTCGTAGACCACGAAATCGCGGCCGACACGAACCATGTCGGCCAGGTTCTCCAGCGTTATATAACTCGAACTTTCGGTGTTATACAACCGTCGGTTGGCGTATTTTTTAACCACCACGGGCGGCTGGACGGGCTGGTCTTCGCCGGCCTCGGGCGGTCCCTCGATCTCAGACATTGGGGTGCTCCTGCCGGGTTCTCCTTGCCTCGCGGCGAAGCCTAGCATGGGAGCGACCCGGCCACCAACCGCGGAGAGCTTGCTTGCGCGGGCGTCCCTTCGGACTATACCGCCTCTGCAAGGATGATCGGGCATGGCGCATGGCGGGGGACCCGGACGGATACAATGCGGACCTAACCCGCGACTGGGTGACGATCTGGCAGAGCGAGGTCAACGCCGCGGCGACGGACCGGGAGCGCGCGGAAACCTTGGCGAGAATCGCGACAGGCTGGAGCCGTGGGAGCGCCACGCCGCCCGTGCTGCCGGTCCAGGCTGATGGACCGGCCGGACACGCCGCGCGCCAACCATCGCCTCGGCCCGCGTCCGCTGATGCTTCACCTGCTGCCGGCGACGGGCCCGTCGCCGACCTGGCCCTCCGCGTGGACGAACTGGTCCGCCGCGTCGGCGAACTGGAGCGGCTCCTGGCCGGACTGGCCCCTACGCACTGACCCGGCGGCCTGCATGCCGAATCCGGCACTGGTGGCGGGCATCGCAGCGTATCGGCGTCACCCCTGGCGGCGCGATCTGGCCGACCCGCCAGCCATCTGGGCGGAAGGCGGGTCGCGGCTGCTGGATTACGGGCCGCCGGACGGGTTGCCCGTTCTTTTCGTGCCGAGCCTGGTCAACCGCGCCACCGTGCTGGACCTGATGGAAGGCGGCTCCATGCTCCGCTTCCTGTCGAAAGGCGGCGTGCGGCCGCTGCTGCTGGACTGGGGCTGGCCAGGGGAGATGGAGCGGCAGTTCACGTTGACCGACTACATCGCCGGTCGGCTCGAGCGGGCGATGGCGGCGGCGGGTCCTGCGGTTCTCGCCGGCTACTGCATGGGCGGGCTGATGGCGGTCGCGGCAGCCCTGCGCCGTCCGGATCTGGTGTCTCGGCTGGCCCTGCTGGCCACCCCTTGGGATTTCTGGGCCGCCGACCCGGCCGGCGCGCGACGGCTGGCCGAGTGCCTGCCCGGGCTGGAACCCGCGATGTCGTTCGGCGGCACCATGCCGGTCGATGCTCTTCAGATGCTGTTCAGCCTGGTCGAACCGGGGAGCGTGGCGGCCAAATACCGCGATTTCGCCGTGCAGGACCAGCAGAGCGAGCGGGCGAGGCGGTTTGTGGCGCTGGAGGACTGGCTGAACGACGGGGTGCCGCTGGGCGCACCGGTCGCGCGCGAGGTGCTGGGAGGCTGGTATGGCGCGAACACGCCCGCCTCCGGCACCTGGCGCGTGGCAGGTGAAGCGGTCCAGCCAAAGGCGTTGCGGTTGGAAAGTTTTGTGGCGGTGCCGGCGCGCGACCGCATCGTGCCGCCGGAGAGCGCGCTGGGCTTGGCTTCGGGGATAGACGGCGCAGTGGTGCACCGGCCAGGGGCGGGCCACGTCGGGATGATTGCCGGGTCGCGCGCCGAAGACGCGTTGTGGAAACCTTTGTTGGGGTGGCTCAAGGCTGGAACATGATCGCTTTGGCTACCAGGAGCGATCAGAATCCTGTGCCAGTTGGCATCGAGTCTGACTCGTCAAAGGCAAGTAGTCCTTTTTGCAAAAAGGACCAAAAAACCTTTATTCATTTGATTGGTGACAGCCTTTGGGCCAGCGGGAAGAGGAGGTGCCCTTGTCCGATCTCGAAGTGCTGGCGCGCCGGCACGGCGTGAGCGTGGATGCAGTGCGGGTGCTGCAGCAGGCCGTGCAGCACGGCGGCGGGCGCATGGCGCAGTTCAGCCATCCCGAGCTGGGTGGGATGGGCCAGTGGTCCGCCGGCGGCATGACGCAGGTGGGCGACATGTTCAATAGCGCGCTTCGCGACCGTGTTGCCGCGCTCTGCGCCGCCCTGGCCGGCACGCCGCACGACGAGGAGCGCCCAAGGCACGACGGGGAGCGCCCAAGCTCAGGGCCGGAGAAGCCCAAGCAGGCCGGCAGTCGCGATTGGTGGCCTGACGAGCTTGGGCGACCATCGGCCTCGGGCGGCCAGAACGGCATGCGTTACGCCTGTTTTCCCGACTGTCATCGTGTCGCGACCGAGCAGGCCGGCGTGGTGACGCTGTACGACAGTGGAGACCACCGGATCATGGGCGTTTCACAGGCCCAGGGTGTCGGCCAGTCGCTGCTGTTCACCAGCCAGCTCGGGACCGTGCGGGCGGAGGATCTTTCGCCGGTCGGCTGACGCTCCGTTTAGGCTAGAGCAACGTCACGCAGACTGGAAGTCGGAGAGACGAAATCGCTCGCCAAAACAACTAGACCGGTTTGACGTCCGCCTACGCGCGGACACTCTGCGTGAACCGGTCTAGAGGAGCGTCAGCCCATACATCAGGGGCCGTATTTCGCCGCAAAGCCCTGGTTGGTGATGGGGTCGCCCGCCACGCAGGCGTAGCTCGACGCTTTCGTGGTGTCGCCTGTCTGATAGACACTGTGGGCGGGGTAGAGGCAGAGCGGCCGTTGGAAGGCGATGCCCTGGCTCGGATCGTCGCCCACGAACTTGGTGGCGGTGATCCGGGTCGGCGGCTTGCCCTGCTCCACCCATTGCAGCAGGGCGCCCAGCGCGTCGTCCGTCGGGTTCAGCGGCTGGGGTGGCAGGGTGCCGGACAGGTTGCCGAACGCGTTCGGGCCCGGCCCGCCGCCGCAATGCCAGACGCCCGGTGCGAGGAACAGCCGCAAATAGTCCCGCACGCGGCCGTCAGCGCCGGCCACGGCGTTGTAATAGTCGATCGAGGTTGCGGTGGGGATCAGCGGGTCGGCGTATCCCTGGTACATCAGGATTTTGCCGCCATGCCGGGCATATTCGGACAGGTCGGTGCTGTTGGCGTTCAGCACGCCGGCGAAGGTTTCGGCACCGACCTTCGTGTTGTCGACCGCAGCGATCTCGCTGGCGAGTTCTGGCTGGATCTTGCTGGGCGTGCTGAACAGCTCCTGCCAGACCCAGTTCGGACCCAGCGCCCAGAACATCAGCCCATCGAACACCGGCTCGCTGAACAGCTGCTGCCAAGGCAGGCCGAGGTTGCCGGCAAAGCCATTCGCGGCGGTCACCGGGACAGGCTCCTCGGTGCCGCGCTCGCCGCCCGGGTAGAGTTTCGCGCCGTGATCGTCGACCGCGCCGTCCCAGTCGTGGTTCATCGCCAGCGCCTGGTCGCGCGTCAGGCAGGTGCAGCTGGTGGCCGATTGGCTGGTGCAGGGCACCTCACCCGCGGCGCCTTGGCACATGATCGCGGTGGCGTCAGCGTGGCATTGCGCAGGTTCGGTCAGGAAATCATCGGTGGGCAGGCCGCCATCGGTGCCCGCGCATGTCTTCAGGACCAGCGCGTGGGCCAGGCCTAGCGCCGCGTTGGTCAAATAGGCGTCCGGCGCGAAATGGGTGGCCTCGTAGACTGCCGGGCCCGCCATGTGCAGATGCGTGCGGTTATGGGCAGGGGCGCCGGCCAGGATGCCGTTGTAGTCGTGCGGGAAACGCTGGCTTTCCATCAGCGCCTGCTGACCGCCGGTGGAGCAGCCGTTGAAATACGAGTAGGTCGGCTGCTGGCTGTAATAAGCCATCACGAACTGCTTGGCGGCGACCGTCATCAGATGCGTGGCGGCGTAGCCGAAATCGCGTATCGCCGCAGGATCGCCATACAGGCCGCCGGGTATGCCGCCGAACCCGGTGTGGTCGCCGCAGAAGGCGCTGTTGCATTGGAACAGGATGCCCGTGCCCATGTCGGTGTTGGCCGAGGCGAACCCTTCTAGCAGGCCGAGCTGCAGCGAGCTGTAGCTGATAGAGCCCGCGAAACCGCCATTGCCGAAACCCTCGTATCGTCCGTTCCAGCCCAGTTCGGGAAGCCAGAACTCGGCCGCGGACTGGGATTTTGTGGTGTCGCCGTCCGACGAGATGATCGCTGCGATCCGGCAGAACGCAGGCAGGCCGGTCAGGACCGCCCCGTTCGGTTCGATGAAGGATCCGCTGGTGATGTCGGTCGCGGTGAAGGTGATGGTGGCTTGGCCGCCCAATACCGGTTGAAAGCCGGCAAGGTCGGTGCAGCTTGTCGCGGCAGCCGGCCGGGCGAGCGCACAGGCGCCTGCCAGGCCTACTGCCACCGTCAACGCCGCCGTTTTCGGCGTGCGAGCGATGCTCATGGTACGTCCCCTTGGATGATCTCGGAACTGCAACGCTGTCAGTCTGCCGGCATCACGCCAGGCTCGCAAGATGGCCGAAATTGCTCGCCAACAAGGCGTCAGCCGGCTTGTTCGAGCGCCTCTTCGGCCTGCAGCCAGGCATGCTCCGCCACGTCGGTTTCACGGGCGATGTTGGCCAGGCGCGTGTTGGCTGCCGTCACCTCTGCGGCACGGCCTGGAGCATACAGAGCGGGGTCGGCGAGGCGCGCTTCCAGGGCGGCCCGCTCAGCCGCGAGCTTGGCGATCAGGGCTTCTGCCGCTTTCGCCTGCCGACGCAGCGGCGCCTGTTGCTGGCGCGCTTCCGCCCGGTCGCGCCGGTCGTCGCGCCTGGTCGGCGCTTCGGTGCGGGCCGGACGCGCGCGCTCGGCCAGCAGCGCGCGGTAGTCGTCCATGTCGCCGTCGTACGGGCGGACGGTGCCGTCGCCCACCAGCCACAGCCGGTCGGCCACCAGCTCGACCAGGTCGGGGTCGTGGGTGATCAGCAGGACCGCGCCCTCATACTCGCCGAGTGCGCGCACCAGCGCGTCGCGCGCGTCGATGTCGAGGTGGTTGGTGGGCTCGTCCAGGATCAGCAGGTGCGGCGCCTCGCGGGTTGCCAGCGCCAGCAGCAGACGGGCGCGCTCGCCGCCCGACAGGTTTTTCGAGGGTGTTTCGGCCCGGTCGGCATCCAGGCCGAAGCGGGCGAGCTGAGCGCGGATTTTTACGCCCGGCGCGTCGGGCAAGGCGCGCTCCATATGGGCCACCGGCGTGCCGTCTGGTGCCAACTCCGCCTCCTGATGCTGGGCAAAATAGCCGACTCGCAGTTTTCTCGATCGCCGCATCTCGCCCGCGATCGGGTCGAGCCGGCCGGCAATCAGCTTGGCAAAGGTGGACTTGCCGTTGCCGTTGGCGCCGAGCAGGGCGATGCGGTCGTCCATATCGACCGTCAGCGACATGTGCTTCAGGACCGCCACGCCGCCGTATCCGGTGCTGACGCGCTCCAGCGCCACGATCGGTGGTGCCAGTTTCTGCGGCTCGGGAAAGCTGAACCGGGTGGGTGCCGCCTCGATGACGGTGTCGATCACCGGGAGTTTTTCGAGCGCCTTGATGCGCGCCTGCGCCTGGCGCGCCTTGGTGGCGCTGGCGCGGAACCGGTCCACGAATTTCTGCATGTGCGCGCGCTGGGCGGCCACCCGCTCGGCGGCCCGGCCCAACTGCATCGCCTGCTCGGTCCGAATCCGCAAGAATTCGGTGTAGCCGCCGGGCGTTAGGCTGAGTTTTTGCGCGTCCAGATGGACGATGCTGTCCACCGCCCGATCCAGCAGGCCTCGGTCGTGGCTGACCACCATGGCGGCGCCGGGAAAGCGGGCGAGCCAGGTTTCCAGCCACAGGGTCGCTTCGAGGTCGAGGTGGTTGGTGGGCTCGTCCAGCAGCAGCAGGTCGGGGGCGGCGAACAGGGCGGTGGCCAGTGCCACGCGCATGCGCCAGCCGCCGGAAAAGCTGTCGACCGGGCGGGCTTGCGCGGCCGCGTCGAAACCGAGGCCGGCCAGGATGGACGCGCCGCGCGCGGGGGCCGCATCGGCGCCGATGGTGCGCAGGCGCTCGTGGATTTCTGCCAGCCGTGCGGGGTCAGCGGTCTCCAGCGCGCCGAGCAGGGCCAGGCGTTCGGGGTCGCCCTCCAGCACGGTGTCGAGCAGCGATTGCGGGCCCGAGGGCGCCGTCTGTCGCACCTGGGCCATGCGCGCGCGGGCCGAAAACCGGATTTCGCCGCCATCCGGCGCGAGCTCGCCGGAGATCGCGCGCAGCAGCGTCGATTTGCCGGCTCCGTTGCGCCCGACCAGCCCGATGCGCCGGCCAGCGTCGATGGCGAGGTCGGCGCGGTCGATCAAGGTGCGGCCGGCCATGCGCAGGGTGAGGGAGGAGATGGTGAGGAGCGACATGACTGGGAATTAGCTGAAGCTATACTGCACCACTATAGTGTCCATTATAGGGTCGCGCCGGACGACCACCCATAAGTGCAGCCAGATCCGAATTGCTCAATCGTCAGATCAGGCCCGGACATGCTTCAACGCAAACCGCCGAAAGAAGCGTAGAATCGAAGCCAGCGTCCAGCTGTGAAGCGCTAATTTGCCGTCGACGCGAGAGAATTTCTCGTTCATCTCGGCCAGGAGTTCTGTTCTCCGGGTTTCCAGACCAACCTCGCGCCAAGCTCCCATTTGCACGCCATCCACATCGGTCTTCCTAACTGACGACCTGTTATCCAACTTTTTCGTGCAAAATACTGTCACGCCGCGCCGGCTGCGGGTTGCTCGGCAGTCCTGCCTCGTCTATGGCGCCCGCACCCGAACCGCCCGTCAGGATTGCACCAATGGCCACCGAACGCACCTTCTCCATCATCAAGCCGGACGCCACGCGCCGCAACCTGACGGGGCGGATCAACGCCAAGTTCGAGGAGGCCGGGCTGCGCATCGTGGCGCAGAAGCGCGCGCGCATGAGCCAGGCGCAGGCCGAGGAGTTCTACGGCGTGCATCGGGAGCGGCCGTTCTTCGGCGGGCTGGTGACGTTCATGACCAGCGGGCCGGTGGTGCTGCAGGTACTGGAAGGCGAGGACGCGGTTGCCGCGAACCGCCGCATCATGGGGGCGACCGACCCGAAAAAGGCAGATGCGGGCACGATACGCGCCGAGTTCGCCGAGGACATCGAAGCCAACTCAGTGCACGGCTCCGACAGCGCCGAGAACGCGGCCACGGAAATCGCATTCTTTTTCAAGCCGGAAGAAATCGTCGGCTGAGGCCCTATCTGACCGTGGCGAGATAAGAAGGGCGCCGCGTTGAAGGTCATCGTTTTGGGCAGCGGCGTGGTCGGCGTCACCTCGGCCTGGTATTTGGCCCAGGCTGGACACGCGGTCACAGTGATCGACCGGCAGCCGGCGGCGGGGCTGGAAACCAGTTTCGCGAACGCAGGCCAGGTTTCGCCCGGCATGTCTGCGCCGTGGGCGGGGCCGGACACGCCGCGCAAGGCGATCCTGTGGCTGGCGATGCGCCACCGGCCCTTCGTGTTCTGGCCGGTGCCGGACGCCCAGGTGATCGACTGGGTGCGGCGGTTCCTGGGCAACTGCAACGCGGACTCCTACGCGCGCAACAAGGCGGTTATGGTGCGCCTGGCCGAATACAGCCGCGACAGGCTGCGCGACCTGCGCACGCTGACCGGCATCGCCTACGACGACGGGCAACGCGGCCTGCTGCAGCTGTTCCGCACGCAGAAGCAGGCCGACCATGCGGGCGACGACACCGCCGTGCTGGACCAGCTCGGTGTGCCCTACACCGTGCTGGACCGGGCAGGATGCATTGCCCAGGAACCAGCGCTGGACGGGGTCTCGACAAAATTCGTGGGCGGGCTGCGCCTGCCCGGCGACGAGACCGGCGACGCGCACATCTTCACCCAGCGCCTGGCGGAGATGGCCGCCGAAGCAGGCGTGGTGTTCCATTATGGCACCTCGGTCGAGCAGCTGACCTTGGACGCCGGGCAGATCGCCGGCGTGGTGACCGATCGCGGCGTGTTCACCGCCGACAGCTACGTAATGGCGCTGGGCAGCTACTCGCCGGCGCTGCTGAAGGCAGCCGGCATCAAGCTGCCGGTGTACCCCGTGAAAGGCTATTCGATCACGATGCCGGTCGCAGATGCGGCCGCAGCCCCCGTCAGCACGGTGATGGACGAGACGTTCAAGGTGGCGATCACCCGGCTGGGCGACCGCATCCGGGTGGGCGGCACGGCCGAGCTCGCCGGCTACAGCAACACGCTGCGCGAGCCGCGCCGCCGCACCCTGGTGCATTCTGTGACCGACCTGTTTCCCCACGGCGGTAACGTGTCCCAGGCGCATTTCTGGACCGGCCTGCGCCCGATGACCCCAGACGGGCCGCCGGTGATCGGGCCCACGAAGGTGCCCAACCTATGGCTCAATACCGGCCACGGCACGCTGGGCTGGACGATGTCCTGCGGATCAGGCGCGCTGCTGGCCGACCTGATGAGCGCGCGTAGGCCGAATATCGAGCATGCGGATTTGGGGGTTTCGCGGTACGGGTAGGGCTATTTTCTCCAGACGCCTTTACCGGCGGCTTGGGCCGCCGAGGCCTGCTCGCGATAGTCGGCACTGGCGTCCTCCGCCGGCTCGGCCGCTCCATTGAAAAGCGCAGACCGCGCCACATCCAGGCCGGACGGCAGCGTGCAGGTGTAGGTGTAGGTGTAGGTCCCGACAGATGCGGGAACACAGGTGACGATGGCGCCATTCGAGTCGATGAGCGACTGGAACTGGACGGCGTAGCTGCCCTGCAAGCCCACCACGCCTGCCAGCGACACGGGCTGTCCGGCGACGAGCAGCTTGCCGGTGTCGACCACCTTGGCAGAGCCGGAGAGGACGGCCGGCTGGGAAGCCTGAGGTTCCAGCCCCGGATCATAGGAGCCGAGATCGTCAGACGGGATGAAAGCGGCCCGGCCGTCGGCAGTCAGCGCGATCGTCCACTTGCCATCGACCGACCGCGACGCGGATACAAGGCCGGTGCCGGCTTTCAAGGCGTAGAGCTGGGGCGAATCGCTACTGGCCGCCACGTAAGCCGCACTGTCGCGGACCAGACTGAAATTCTCAATCAGCGGCTTGAAGTCGACTTCGTCCGGCGAGGGCTGCGCGGCCTGACTCTCGGGCAGGGCCGCGGGCGCGGGCGGTGCCGCCGGCGCGGGCGGCTGCAGCACGACCGGACTGCGCAGGACGAACGCAGCCGCCACGCCACCGGCGGCTAGCACGGCGGCGCAACCGAGAACCAGTCCAGCCCGCATCTTGAGCCTACTTAGCGGCCGGCGGCGTGGCCCAGCCGGACGCGTCTGCGGCGGACTGCACGCTGGCCGAGGGTGGAGGCGGCGTCTCCCAGCCGGAAGGCGGCGGAGCGCTCGCCACCTTCTTCCTGTGACGACGGACCGGCGCAGGGGTCTCTGCTGCGGCCTGTGCCTCGGCATCGGCCCGCTGCTTGTCGAGCGCGTCGCGCGAGGCTTGCACGAGCACCGGGATGGATTGCGCCAGATCGACACCCTGGCACGGATCGCCGGACGGGGTCTGGCCAGCAGCGCATCGCAACAACGCGTCCGACCCCGAAGAGATCGCCGCGGAGTAGTTGTAATAGCCGATGGCGGCCTGATGATAGCCGAGGCCCTGGGCGGACTGGCCGAGATAATAGTAGGCGAGATCGCTGCCATAGCCGATCTGCATCACGTGCGTGGCGAGATCGGGCCAGCGCTCCGCGACATCGAGCGCGTGTATCGCGGGCGCCTGCGTCTCCCAGGTCAGCTTGCATTTCAGACCGCAATCCAGCGTCAGTTTCCCGTCCCTAAGGTCGGACATCATGCTGGCCTGCAAATCGGGCGTTAATGAGTCGTATTTGTTGGCACAGCCCGTGAGCAGGCCTGCCGAGATCGCCAATACCGCCAGTCTGGGCATGGTCATGGGTGCAGTTCCGTTCGTGTCTACTGTTCACCCGGCATGGGCGCGTTCTGAACCAGCACCCAGGATGCCGGGCAACTGGCGATGACGGGGTAGTAGCCGCCCGGCTGTTCGCAGCGGTACCAGCCGACGGGTGCCGCCGGCAGCGGCTGGATCGGGGATGCGCCTGCCTGGGCGGCTGCGCCGCCGGGGCCTGCCGATGCGGCATCGGACGCCATGCCAGGCGACTGTCCCTCCATTTCCTGAATGGGGGCAGAGCCGGCCTCCAAGGCGGAAAGGTCGGGGCCATCCAATGTGGCCGTCTCGTAGGCCGTCAACGGAGCCACCTCGGCCGGATAGGGCCATACCGGTTCGGGGTATCCGTACCAGACGCCGCCGGTCTCCCACCACCAGCCGCGGCGTCCGTAATGCCATTCGTTGCGCCATGTGCCGCGGCGCCAGCGCTGCATCTCGCCGGGGCTGAAGTCGCGCACGAAACGCGTATGGAAATCCCTTCCGTGGACGGCGACAAATGCGCGGTCGCGTGCGATCTCGCGATGCTCCTCGCGATGCAGGAACGGCCGCGGTTGCGCGCGGATGACGGCCGGGCCCGACACGCCCTTGGTGTGCAGAGAAACGCCTTCGGCGATACGCACGTCCGGGTGCCGCGCTGCCACAGCTAGCGCAGGCCGCTCGTGCATCTCCCGCCCTGCAACGCCAGGGCCTCTCGGCAAGCCGCCCCCGGACTGGTTCGTGACCAGTGCCGTCCTATGCTCGTCGGCAAGCCGGCGGCCGGAGGGACCGGCAGCTGATTCGGCATCGCGATGCGGCGCCTCGCCCGCAAGGCGCCCACCGGAGGCAGCGTGAACGGCGGTTTGGGATGCGTGCGGCTGGTTGGGCGGCACGCGAACGCTGGGCGCCATGCCAGATGGCAGATGAACGCCAGGCGGCACATTCGGCGTATATCCAGACGATGGCCGTCCGGGCATATGGACGGCCTGACCACCGGTGTTTCCTGCCATGCCGCTCGGGACATGTACGCCGGACGCGTATCCGGGCGTGGACGGTCTGCCGCCGTAGCCGGGCATCGAGGACGGTCCGGCCGCGAGCGGACGGCCCACGGGTGCGCGCATGACCGCCATAGGTGCAGCGGCCCGGGGTGCGGGCGCCGGTCGCGGTGCAGGCGGCGGCGCAGACTTCTGGGCAGCCATGGAGGCGGCAGCACAGAAGCAGGCGAGGCCAGCCAGTATGCCGACAGGGGCGTAGTGCAGGCGAGGATGGACAGACCTATCGATCACGGTCGGATACTGAAGTCGCTCCGCTCGCCAGCGCAACAGACAAACTTGTTACCGAACAGGAATTCTGCGGCCCGCGTGACCCAAGCATAAGCTGGCGCAACCGAAGGTTTAGACAATCGAGAGCTACAACCTAAGGTGGTTGATTACTTCGTCGTTCCACAGCGATGGTGCTTATGCCGAGAAAATCGAGAGGACCGGTTCCGACCTGCATGTCGAACCGCTCGGTTCCCGCAGAGACAGCATGTCGTGCGGCGCTGCGCATGGTGTAGTCCAGCAGGCCGGAAGCCGAGCAGCGGGACGGTGCGCAACTCACCTGCAACGATCCGGGTTCGATGCTGAACTGGCGGTCCGGCCAGCGCTGCAGATAAGCGCCCTCTTGGGCCACAATCACGCGGCGGGGTGTCGAACGTCCATAGAACTCGACGGGATCGGCAACTTTCTGCTGAAGAAAGTCGAGCGCGCGGCCAGGCGGACCCGACAAGGCCCGGTAGTAGCTTTCCACCAACGCCTGCACCCGCATCTCGATCGTGTCGGCCGGCGGCGGAACCATCCGAGCAGGCGCGGGCGGGAGCACCGCGACCGGCGACGGTTGCGGAGTTCGCGCCGCGATCAAAGTTTCGACGGACGGCCGCAAAACGGGCCACGCAAAAAAAGTGACCAGCGCCAGGGCCGCGAACACCAAGGCCGGAACGACGCCTTTTGGCGAACGGCGCCGGTTCCGCCGAGCCGCTTCCGCCGCGGCCCGCGCGGGGTCGAGCTGGCGGGTGATGCGATCCCCGAGCTCCTTCAGGCCCGCGTCGAAATCTTTCGAAAAATCGATCCATTGGGCGTTGATGAGCTGATACCGTTGCGCCGCCCCGAGTTCGGCATCGTCGAGCCGCAAGGGCATGATGAGGCGATTGCTGGTACGGGCGACCAGAATCTCCTTGGGGATTTCGGTCGAGAGAGCCGCGTTCTTCGACAGCAGCATGACAACCGCCGCCGCGGACTCGATCGCGATGACGATTTCGGCCTGGAAATCATGCCCGGCCGGGATGTCTCTGGGCGCAATCCAGCAGGCATGGCCGAACCTTTCGAGTGTATCGACGATGCGCAACGCCTTGGCCTGATCGAGCGTCGCGTAGCTGATAAAAATATGGGGTTTGGCCGCAACGCCTTCAGTGGTGGCCAGCATCGGGCCTCCTTGGTGCGTCTTGCGAGGGCAGCCGGCCGATCACATACGGGCTCAGTCGGGGGTGAGGCGGCCGCACGAAGAAGTTGGATGGTGTGGCAAACTCGGCCGGAACCTCGCTTTTCCACCAACTCACTGCATCCGCTGCATCTCCGACGTTGGCTGGTGGACCGCCGTCGTACACGGCGATCAGTGCGTGGGCACGCTCCACGATATAGGCCTTCGCGAGAGCATACTGTTTATTGCGGCGACCGAGATTCTGCTCCGGCGCTGGCTGACGACTCATAGTCAGTTCGCTTGCCCGGCCGAAGCGCAGCGGCAGTTCCAGATGCAGTTCGGCCTTGGACGCCAGAAAACGGAAATGACCCGATCCGTTCGAGCTTACGAAATCTTCTTTGTATAGTTCGTAAGGCAAAGGCAGCACGGCCACGAACGGAATCTGCAGTTCAAGGGCGGCTTCTGCGGCCCACGCCTCGGGGCCCGGTGCCAAACTGGTCAACAACAGTATTTCCGATCCTCGATGTTGCTTTTGCAAGCGTTTGAGCTGCCCCGCAATTAGCGGCTTATCCTCACCCCACCCCTTTGCGCGCTGACCGACGATACCGATAACAAACGATGGTGCCAGGCGCCGCCTTGCTGCAATCGCGACGTCTGCAAGCGAGTCGATCTGGAGGCGATCCAGTTGCTGCTCTGCCTTGTCGAGCATCGACCAGTCGACCAGGTCCGGATGCACGCGCACGGCATCCAGGCGCTGTGCAGCGTAACGCCAGCCGTTTGCGATACGCTCGGCCATGTAGCGGCGATGCTCCAACTCGGCCAGTTCGCTCGCATCGTCGTCCTTAATGGCGACCCTATGATGCGGCCCTGAATGGGCTTGAACAAATCGCCAGCCAATCGCTCGCGCCTTTACCGCGATGTGGTCGTAAGCACGGAAATTGGAGTCACGCAGGCTGGACGGCAACTCGGCCCATTTTCTCTCCGCGACGCGCTGCTCACCCGCGTCCGACGATCCGGTGACACCGGGCCTGCCGTTCTCGTAGGACTGATGCAGCTTCTTGGCACCCTGTTCGCCATCCTCGTCGAGAAACGCCGCCGTTGGCGCCAGCCCGCGATCGGCTGCGCCGAAAAGATCCTCAACCGCGCCGTAGCCGAATATTCCGTCGGGGATCGCCGCGCCGAAGGTGTCGTGCTCGCCGACTACCATTGAAAAAGCATCCGGGCGCTTGCAAAACAGCTGCCCGAGCCCGCGCCAGCTCGGAGTGCGAACGAATATCGGCGTCGCGGGACGGGACTGCGCACTGTCAAGTTTCACGGGTGGCTCGAGCAGCCATCGGCGTAGCGAGACAGCTAAATTGAATGCACTCGCCGCATCACCAAACGCAATCACATGGGCCGTGACGTTGGCCGGTAAAAAGCAAAACTGGCTTTCCAGCAATCCGGCTGTCGAGAAGTCAATCTCACAACCGGTCAGGTCGATGACGCTGGAGATACCGGGATCTTCGGCGAGAAAAGCTGCCTCCGCCGCTACCGGATCCCGGTCGAAGAATGTCACGCGAAGCTTGACGCTCGCTAGTGATGGCCTGGTCACGTAATACTGGGCGGCTTCCTTGGCGATTGCGCGGCCCGTGGCGCCCAGCCCGTAAATAGCAATATGAATCTGGCCTTGTCCGAAGGCGTCTGCCAACGTATCGAACTGACGCGACGCTAGTAGATGACGAGCCCGCAGCATATTTAATGTTAACAGACGTGGGACAACCGGCTTGATTCCCTTTTTGTCGGTTAGGAACAGCCGCTCGACGTGATCTTCCAGACGCTGCGCCAGTCCGCGATCGTCGAGCAGGATCCAAGCGCGCGACCTCGCGCCTGGCACGACCGGCTGCCATGACTGTAGCTCGGCGATAAACTCCAACTGGGCGTCAGCCGTTGGCAGGAACGATATCAAACCCCAAGCTCGGTTGAGCAGCGGATGAACCCGAAACACCGCAATTTTCATTGGCCTCCAGAGCAACCGGGGCGAGAAATCCCATGCATGGCGGCTGAATACTGCTATGCCCGCATGGGCGCATAGAATCGCCAACTTGGGATCGGGATCGCAGGCCAAAACGATCGGCATTGTTTCATGCGAGGCGTCGTTGGCGAGCGAAACGGCAAGTGCGAAACTCTGTTCGCTGAGCCCGATCAAAGCAATGCATCTTCTCTGTCCAAAGAGCAGTCGGCCGCGGGCACGACAGGCTACCCAGAGCGGCAATAACCAATCGTAAAATAATGCGAGAGCGGCCAGTACGGACACGATCGGCGCCGATACGGCCAGAACGCGAATTGGCAGGTTTTTGGTCCCGGCGCCCGCTTCGAATACCCAAGCGCTGTCGTGAGAAAACAAGCCGAGAAGGCGATAGAGTTTGAGACCCACATCTCCGTGCGGCTCGAAGGCGAACAGGCTGACGCAAGCCACCCCAAACATGACCAAAAGAAGCAGGTAGATGAGGGGAGACCGGCTCAAGCTAGCCTGTCCGGCTGAGCTTGCGACCGGGTGGAAGCCAAGGCAGGAGCAAACGCGTCGGGAGACTTCACATCGGCCGTCCCGTCTTAGGTTCGAGTCAACCTAAGTGGGTTAACGCGCGCGAGTCTAGACGCGCAGCGCGTCCGGTATGGCCAGGCCGAGCGCCTTGGGCACCTCCCATATCTCTCGTGTGGTGCGGGTGGGGGTGAAGCCGGCGGCAAGGTAGTTGGGCAGGGCGCGGGGGTGGTCGGCGGTGCAGGTGTTGACGGTGATGGCGCGGGGGTTGTGGGACCAGGCGGCGGTCAGGGCGGCGTAAAGGAGGTTGATACCTAGGCCTTGGCCGATGGTGTGGGGCATGAGGCCAAAGTAGCTGAGGTTGACGGTGTGGCCTTGGCGGGCGTCGAGTTCGTAGAAGCCGGCGGGTTCGTGGTTGCGGGTCAGCACGTGGATGGACACGCCGGGGGAGGCGAGCAGGTGGGTGAGTTCGGCGTCTGGCATGGTGCGGCGCAGCCACCAGACGTGGCGGGCGCCGACAGTGTTGTAGAGGTAGCGATAGAAGCTGAGGCTGGGGGCCAGGACGCGGCCGAGCGTGCAGTCCGGGGGGAAGATCGGCGTGTAGGAGCGGCGGGTTTCCAGGCGGAGGAAGGTTACCTCTATGGCTAGTCGGGTGGAGGCCAAGAGCTCTGCCCCTGGACCCTGCGTCGTGCCCTGCACGCTATCGCGTGACGGGCGGCGGCCCCAGACCCCGTTTTCCGAAAGTTTCATCATAGCACCCAAGTCATGGGGTCTGGGGCCGACTGGCCCCAGCGGGGTCCAGGGGCAGAGCCCCTGGCCTTCTAATCGTCCAGAAAGCTTCTCAATTTCCGGCTTCTACTCGGATGCTTGAGCTTCCGTAACGCCTTCGCCTCGATCTGCCGTATCCGCTCGCGCGTCACGTTGAACTGCTGGCCGACCTCTTCCAGCGTATGGTCCGTGTTCATGCCGATGCCAAAGCGCATGCGCAGCACGCGCTCCTCGCGCGGCGTCAGGCTGCTCAGCACACGGGTCGTCGCCTCGCGCAGATTTGCCTGAATCGCCGCATCCAGCGGGATCACCGCGCCCTTGTCCTCGATAAAGTCGCCGAGATGGCTGTCCTCCTCGTCGCCGATCGGCGTCTCCAGGCTGATCGGCTCTTTCGCGATCTTGAGAACCTTGCGCACCTTTTCCAGCGGCATGCCGAGCTTTTCGGCCAATTCCTCCGGGGCCGGCTCGCGGCCGATCTCGTGCAGCATCTGGCGCGAGGTGCGCACCAGCTTGTTGATGGTCTCGATCATGTGCACGGGAATGCGGATGGTGCGCGCCTGGTCGGCGATGCTGCGGGTGATCGCCTGGCGTATCCACCAGGTGGCGTAGGTGGAGAACTTGTAGCCGCGGCGGTACTCGAACTTGTCCACCGCCTTCATCAGGCCGATGTTGCCTTCCTGGATCAAATCCAGGAACTGCAGGCCGCGATTGGTGTATTTCTTGGCGATCGAGATCACCAGGCGAAGGTTGGCCTCGATCATCTCCTTCTTCGCACGTGCCGAATCACGCTCGCCGCGGCTGACGGTGGCATAGACGCGGCGAAATTCGGCGATCGGCAGTCCTGCGTCGTTGGCGATGGCGCCGATCTGGCTGCGCACGTCGGCGACCTGGCCGAAATACTTGCCGGCGAACGCCTTCCAGCCGCGGCCGGGCAGGGCCGCCACCGTCTCCATCCAGTTCGGATCGAGCTCGTTGCCGCGATAGCGCGCGAGAAAATCGTCACGCGGCACCTTGCTGCTTTCGGCAAAGCGCAGCAGCTGGCCTTCCAGCCCGTTCAGGCGTTGGGTCAGCTGCTTGAGCTGGGTGACCAGCTCCTCGATGCGGTTGTTGTGCAACCGCACCTGCTGGACCTTGCTGACCAGCTCGTCGCGCAGCTTCTCGTAGCCCTTCTCGGACTTCGCACTCATCTCCTCGCCCTGGGTCAGCGTCTCCAGGCGCTTGGACTGCATCTTGTTGAGCTTCTTGTAGAAACCCTCGATCTCCTCGAAGGTCTCCAGAACCTCCGGCTTCAGCTTCTCCTCCAGCGCCGACAGCGACAGGCCGGCGCCCTCGCCGTCCTCGCCATCGTCGGCCTCCTCGACCACCGGCGGCTCGAACGCCTCGCCCTCGGCAGGTGCTGCTGCTTCCGCCGCCTCCGCCTCCACAGCGGCGCCGGCGCCCTGGGTCGCTTCCAAATCAACGATGTCGCGCAGCAGCATACGGCCGCCCTTCAGCGCGTCGTGCCAGTTGATGATGGCGCGGAAGGTCAGCGGGCTTTCGCACAGGCCGCCGATCATCATGTCACGGCCGGCCTCGATGCGCTTGGCGATGGCGATCTCGCCCTCACGCGACAGCAGTTCCACGCTGCCCATCTCGCGCAGGTACATGCGCACCGGGTCGTCGGTCCGGCCGAGGCTTTCCTCGTCGACGTTGCCGCCTGCTTCGGCCTGGCCCTCCTCGCCTTCGCCCTCCGCCTTGTCCGGCTTCGCGACCGCCTCGCCGTCCTCGTTATCCTCGTTCTCGACAACCTGGATGCCCATCTCGCTGAGCATCGACATGATGTCCTCGATCTGCTCGCTGCTCATCTGCTCGGGCGGCAGGACGGCGTTCAGCTCCTCGAAAGTGATGTAGCCGCGCTCGCGGCCCTTCGCGATCAGCCGCTTGACAGCACCTGATTGCGTATCGAGCAGAGAGGTGTCGGCCTCGGCTTCCGCCGTCGCGGTGTCGGTGCCTGCGGCCTGTTTGGTTGCCATCATGAAACTCCGAATTCGGTCGTCAAATACTTCAGGGTCGTCACACGTCGAACGCTTCGGCTTCGGCCTCCTGGTCGGTGTCGGTCTGCTTGCCCTGGCTCAGCCGGAAGGCTGCGGCCGACAACGCATCCAGCCGCGCCCAGGCGGCGGGATCATCGCCGTTCTCGATGACGGTGCGTTCTGCTGCCTTCTTTGCCTGCTCGAGATCGTCGCGGTGCATAAGACCATAAAAATGCCACCACCCCGCTTCCGCCTCGGCGGGCTGGGCCGAAGCGCGGCCGCAGGACGGCAGCTCCTCCAGCACGCGGGCCACGTCCTGCGACAATCCAAGAGCGTCCAGGTGGTCAAGCAGGGTGCGGGAGTCAAGCACATCTGCGTGAGATTGGTCCAGGATTGCGGCCCGCAGCGTCGCCAGCGCACTTGGCAGGGGAAGCGACCCGTAAGCCTCCTCCACGTCGCGCAGCAGGTCGGGGTGTCGCAACAGGATCGCGGTCAGCTTAGTGGCGCGGCTGGCGGCGGCATTGCCGTTGTCCAAAGACGGGCGCGCAGGCCGCAGCATTGGCTTGACGGCGTTCCGCCGCGACGCCGCAAACAAACGGTCCAGCAGGCTGCGGCGGTATTCAGAGGCGAGGCCACGATCCTGAATCAGCGCCGCAGCCTGTTCCAGCCGCCGACGGAACTCGGTGCGCGCTTCCGGCGTGCGATCGTCGAACGTGCCACGCAGCAGGTCGAACAGCGCCTCGTTCAGCGGACGGGCAGCATCCAGGATTGCGGTGAAGGCGGCAGCGCCGCCTTTGCGCACCAGCGTGTCGGGATCATCGCCGCTCGGCAGGGCGGCGAGACCGATCGTGCGGTCGGGCGCCAGCGCGGGCAGTGCCGTCTGGGCCGCACGCGCAGCCGCACGCCCGCCAGCCGCATCGCCGTCGAAGCAGAGCACCGGGCTGGGCGACAGGCGCCACAGCTCGGAGAACTGCTCGGCCGTCAACGCGGTGCCGAGCGGTGCGACGGCGGCCCCGAACCCTGCCTGCTGCAGCGCGATCACGTCCATATAGCCTTCGACGACGACGACGGCAGCGCCCTTGCGGGCAGCCTCGCGCGCGAAATCGAGCGCGTAGAGCGTGCGCCGCTTGGAAAACAGCGCGGTTTCCGGGCCGTTGACGTATTTCGGCTGCCCGTCGCCCAGGGTGCGGCCGCCAAAGCTGATCATCCGGCCGGTGCGGTCCCTGATTGGAAACATCACCCGGTTGAAGAACAGCTCGCCGCGAACCTCGCCGTTTTCGCCCACGCGCAGCAGGCCGGCCTCCAGTAGCTGGTCCTGGGTGATGTTCTGGGACGCCAGTGCGGTGCCCAGCGCGCCGCGGCCCTCGCCGGCCCAGCCCAGGCCGAAGCGGGCGATGGTGGCGTCGCTCAGCCCCCTGCTGCGCAGGTATGCCAGGGCTGTCTTGCCAGCCGGCGAGATGAGGCAATCACGGTAATAACGCTGGGCGGCATCCAGCACGCCGTGCAGGTCCAGCCGCCGGCGCTCGACAGCCTCGGCATCCGGGCTGGATTTCGGCAGATCGAGCCCGGCTTCCCCGGCCAGCGACTGCACAGCCTCGACAAAACCGGCGCCACTCGTCTGCATCACAAAACTGATGGCATCGCCATGCGCGCCGCAGCCGAAGCAGTGATAGCCGTCGTCATAGACGTAGAAGCTGGGCGTCCTCTCCCCGTGGAACGGGCAGCACCCCTTCATCTGCCGGCCAGACCGGGAGAGTTTCACGGTGCGGCTGACCAAGGCGGCCAGCGGCGTGCGGGCGCGCAACTCCTCCAGGAAGGCTTCGGAAAACTTCAGCTCAGCCGCGCCTTCACCAGGGCGCCGATCCGGCTCATGTCCAACGCCGCACCATGCGCCGCCTTCAGCGCCGCCATCACGCGGCCCATCTCCTTGCCGCTGGTGGCGCCGGTTTGGTCGATCGCAGCATCCACCGCCGCCTGCATCGCCGCCTCGTCCATCTGCTGCGGCAGGAACGCCTCGATGACCGCGATCTCCGCCTGCTCCTTGGCCGCAAGCTCCGGCCGGCGGCCCTGCTCGTAGAGCTCAGCCGCCTCGCGCCGCTGCTTGACCATGGAGCGGAGCATGGCCGTGACCTCGGCGTCCGGCACCGGGTCGCCGCCGCGCGGACGGGCGGCGATGTCGGTGTCCTTCAGCTTGGCCATGATCATGCGGATGGCCGACGTGCGCGGCGCGTCGCCGGCCCGCATGGAGGTTTTCAGCGCGTCGGTGATGTCTGTGCGCAGCGTCATGGTGCGTCCCAGGTGCAGGCAAGCCTTTTAGCCTATGGGCCAGGCCTCGGTAAGCGGGCGTTCGCCGTCATCCACGGCCGCCCACTCCGCCACGCGCGCCAGCCGCGCGTAGTTCGAGAAGCGGGGTGCCGCCCCTGGCGCCGGCTGCGAGAGATAGGCCCGCCCAGGGTCGTCGAAGGCGGCGACGAGGCTGTGCAGGCTGGATCGGGCCGTCTCGGTCACCTCTTCTGTTTTAGCTGCCTGGTCCTTTGCGAACAGCGAGGTCGCCGTGCCCGGCTCGTAGCCGCCCGGGATGTGCCAGAACGCCAGTTCGCCCACGGCGCCCGACAGGTCCGCGCCGAACGCGCCCTGCTGCATCATCACCGCCTCGAGCGGCAACTGTGGGGACCGCCCCTCCTCCACATCCTTGGCGCTGGGCGGCTTGCCGGTCTTGTAGTCCAGTATGGCAATCGATCCGTCTGTGCGGCGCTCGACTCGGTCCGCCCGGCCATGCAGGGTGAACGGCCCTGCGGGTGCCTCGAACACCCACTCGCCCCTCAGTTCGGAGCGCAGCAGGTTGAGCCGATTGGCTGCCCGGCGCTCCGCGTCGGCTTCGGCAGCCCAGCAGGCGATGCGGCGCAGGCGGGGGCGCCACCAGGCGGCCAAAGCGGGCCGCATGCACGCCGCATCCAGCGCCGCATCCATATCCGCCGCCAGCCGTGTCGCGGCGTCGGGCGGCCAGGCCAGGCCATGCCGGCTGTAGAAACGGTTCAACCCGTCATGCACGATCACGCCGTAATCGGCGGCGTCGGCCGATTCTTCGAGCGCGTCCAGCCGTCGCAGCCGCAGCACGTGGCGAGCGTAGATGGCGTAGGGATCGCGCAGCCAGGTTTCGATCTCCGTCACGCTAAGCCGGCGGGGGCGGAGCGCCACGACGGGGGCGGGGGCCGGCGGGCCCACAGGCGCGGGAGCCCCCGCCGGCCTGTCCAGGGCGCGCGCCCAGAGCGGGGCGGGGTGGTATGGCAGCTCCTGCTGCTGTCCCTTCAGCAGCGCGCGCAGCCGGACCAGCCAGCGCGAGGGCACGGCAGGCGCCCCGTCCCGCCGGCGCGGCGCGGACAGCACCACGCGAGGTGCGGCGCAGTTCGCCATCACGAAATCATGCGCCGCAAGCCCGACCCGCTCCTCCGGCGAAGGCAGGCCCACCGCGCTGCGCATCGCCCGGTTCATCCAAGGGCCGGACTCGGCGACCGGCGGCCAAACACCTTCCGTGAGACCGCCGAGCACCATCAGGTCGGCCGTCTGCAGGCGGGCCTCCAGCAGGCCCCAGATGAACACGCGCGGATGCTCGGCGCCGTCCCTGCCGCGCAGGCTGCGCCGGCTGCGCACGGCCACCCCAGCCAGCGTCGCCTCAAGCAGGCGCGGCAGGCCGACCAGGCGAAGCGGCGGAAGGATCGCAAGCGCCTCGCGCAAGGCTGCCAGATGCAGGGCAAGCGCTTCCCCGTCCTCGCCGGCCCAGAGCCGCTTGGCGCCCGGCTCGGCATCCGTGGCGGCCAGCGCCTCTGCCGCCTCGATCAGGACCGCAAACGCGCGGTCCGGCGTTGCGTCCGGCGCTTCGGCCAGGGTCAGCAGCGGGTGCAGGCAGCCGGCCAGCCGATCGAGAAAGCCGGCAGCCCCCTGCCTCGCCCGCAGCCCTTCTATGCCCGGGCCCGGCCGCGCTCCCCGAAGACAGTCTCGCTCCAGCCGTCTGGCGGCGTCACGGCAGGCGGCCGTGGACAGGCCGGCAGCGCATAGCGGATGCTTGAGCAAGGCAAGCAGGGGAACCGGCCGCAGATCCTCGGCCGCAGCATCGGCCAGCAGCCGCAGGAACACGGCAGCCGGCACCTCTGCAAGCTGCTCGCCGGCGCTGTCGTCGGCCACCACGCCGAAGCGCAGCAACTCTGCCGATACACGGCGCGCCAGCTGTCGGTCCGGCGTGACCAGGGCAGCGCGCGCGCCAGGCTGCTCCAATGCCTCCCTCAGCATCAGGGCGATGCTCACCGCCTCCTCCTGCTGGTCGGCGGGTTCGATGCGTTGCAGGCTGCCGGTCTGCAGCGCTGGCAACGTCTGCCATCGGCCCAGCGAGGCGGCCGGCAGCAGCGCCGTCCGCCAGACGTCTTCGCGCGATTGCGGGCCGGTGCGGATGGCGGCCACGCCGGACATGCCGGCGAAATCCTGCACGTCCCCACGCCGCACCTGCAGCGACGCGAGCAATGCGCGCAGGCTGGCTTGCGGGTGGCTGTCCTCCAGCGCGTCCCAGCTCTCCTCGTCGAGGTCGAGGTCGAGGCCGGGAAGCACCACCATGCCCTGCGGCAGGTGAGCGACCAGCCGGAGCAGCCGGCCGACCGCGGGGATGGCGCCGGTTGTGCCGGCCGCGATGACCGGGATGGCGGGCGGATCGGCGCGCCAGGACGCTTCCTGAGCGTTCAGCAGGTCGATCTGGTGCGCGGCCACGTCCGAAAAGCCCTGTTCGGTAAGCCAGGCAGGCCACGCGATCGTTACAACGTCCAGGAACCGCAGGGTGACGTTCCAATGCGCGGCAAAGTCCTCGCCCGCAGCGCCTGGGAGGGCCTGGCGGAGGTCAATCTCGGCCCGCGCCGCCTCGTCGAGCAAGGTGGCGAGTTCCTCGGCCAGCACCCAGGCGCGGTCCGCCTCTGTCGGCGCCCCGTTCGCCCCGCGCATGGCCAGAACAAGCCGGCTCAGCACGGCCAGGCGCTGCGGCGCAGGGACAGGCGGCGCCAGATCAAGCACGCCCGCCGACAACCGTGGCGCCTCGTCCAGGCCGCCCAGCGGGGCGATGCGCGGCAGCAGCAGCGGCCTGCCGCCTGCCTGCTCGAGGAAGGCCTGCGACAACCCTCGCGCCGCCCGCCTTGTGGGCACCAGGAACATGCCTTCCGCCGAGGCTAACGGGTCGGGCGAGGCGCCTGTCCGCGCCAGCCACCAGGCAGCCAGCGTGTCCAGGAAGGCGGCGCCGGGCGCGATTGTCGCCAAGGACGGCCGCAGCCTGAGTGAGTTGGGGTTGGTCATCCGCCCATCCTGCCAGGCCAGCCACGCATCGTCAGCCGCCTCGTGTCAGGCCGGACCAGTGACAGGTCCAGGTCCAGAGCGTCTTCAGGGCGCAAGGGGCCGAGACGGTCCGGCCATTCGACGATGACGACGTCCTGCCGCGCTTCGTCCCACCCGAGCTCCTCCAGGCCGTCCTGGCCGTCGAGACGCCAGAGGTCGAAATGGTGCAGCACCAGGCCGTCCGCCTCGAAACTTTGCACCAGGGTGTAGGACGGGCTGGGCACGTCCAGCGCAGGATCACGGCACGTGGCCCGGATCAGCGCGCGCGCCAAAGTGGACTTGCCGGCGCCGAGCGGGCCGGACAGCAGCACCGAGTCACCTGGCCGGAGCCGCGCGGCGACCCAGGCGCCCACCGCTTCGATGCCGGTCTGGTCGTACACGCCGCTCCTCGCTGGGACGCCGCTCCGCACTAGCCCTCCATGCCGACAGGGTTTCGCCGGCCCGATCCGGTGTTAGATAATGTGACATGACCCAATTCGACGTCGCCATCATAGGAGCCGGCCCGGTCGGCCTGTTCGCCGCCTTCGAATGCGGCATGCTGAAACTATCCAGCGTTCTAGTGGATGCGCTGGATGAAGTAGGCGGCCAATGTGCTGCGCTCTACCCGGAAAAACCGATTTTCGACATTCCGGCCCATCCGGCGATCGAGGCTGGCGCGCTGATCGCCCAGTTGGAGGCTCAGATCGCGCCGTTCTCGCCGACGAGGATGCTCGGCCGCCGGATCGAGGCATTGAGCGGAGGACCAAACGCCTTCACCCTGCAGACCAACCGCGGCGAGACCATCTTGGCGCGTGCGGTACTGATCGCCGCAGGCGCAGGCGCCTTCGGCCCGAACCGGCCGCCGCTGGACGGGCTGGAGGCCTACGAGGCCACCGGATGCGTGCAATACTACGTGCGCCGGCGAGAGGATTTCCGGGGACGCCAGGTAGTCATCGCCGGCGGCGGAGATTCCGCGGTGGACTGGGCGCTTCAGCTGAAGGACACGGCATCGAAGGTGTACGTCGTCCATCGCCGGGGCAAGTTCCGCGCCGCGCCGGAAAGCGCCGCACAGCTGGACGCGGCCCATGCGCGCGGGGAGATCGAGCTGGTGATTCCCTATCAGCTGCATGCGCTGCACGGCACGGCCGGCGCTCTGCACGCCGTGGAGGTGGCGGACCTCGACGGCGCCAGGCGGCAGATCGAAGCCGACCGTTTGCTGCCGTTCTTCGGCCTGTCGATGGATCTGGGCCCGATCGCAAACTGGGGTCTGGCGCTGGAGAGACACCATGTGCAGGTGACTGCCGCAACCTGCGAGACGTCAGTACCCGGCATCTTCGCCATCGGCGACGTAGCGACCTATCCCGGCAAGCTGAAGCTGATCCTGCAGGGGTTTTCGGAAGCGGCGATGGCGGCACACGCGATCCACCCCATCGTGCGCCCTGGCGAGGCACTGCATTTCGAGTACAGCACCAGCAAGGGCGTGCCGGAGAAGGTCTGACGGCAACCGAACCGGGACTTTCCATGATCAACCGACGCATGCTGGGATTGACGATGCTCGCACTGGCGACGCCAGCGAGGCTGCTGGCGCAAGTTCATGCGGCTGTCCTATCGGATGCGGACCAGGCGACCGTGGCCGGCGTTGCCCGCTACCTCAACGGGCTGCGAAGCCTGAAGGCCCGGTTCCTGCAGGTCGGCCCGGACGGCGCCATCACGCAGGGCACGCTGTGGCTGCAGCGCCCAGGACGGATGCGGTTCGAGTACGACAAGCCCAGTCCCCTGTTGCTGGTGGCCGGCCAGGGCACGGTCGTCTTCCACGATTCGCAACTTGGCCAGACAACAAACATTCCCGTCGGCAACACGCCGCTGGGCCTGCTGCTGGCCGATACGATCACGCTGTCCGGTGACGTGACGCTGACCGATTTTCAGAATCCGCCAGGCCAGCTGCAACTGACGCTGGTGCGCACCAAGACACCCGGCGATGGAAGCCTGACCCTGGCATTGAACGCCAGCCCGCTGGCGCTGACCGGCTGGTCGGTGGTGGACGCACAGGGACGCGAAACGCAGCTGCGCATCTCGGCCGTGCAGCTCGGGGGGAATTTCGACCAGAGCCTGTTCACCTTCGTCGACACGGACGAGGGAAGATAAAACGTTCACAATTTCTCAAGTGCCGGAAACGAAGCAGTCACATTTACCCTTTATGTTGGCATCATGACAAACGCAGTCTCCCGATCCCTCCTAAAGTTCGCCTTGCTTGCAGCTATGGCGTGTGCGGCATTCGTGCCGGCACCTGCAAAGGCATGGTTCCGCGGCGGCGTGTTCATAGGCATTCCGCCGGTGGTCGTTGGGCCGCCCGTGGTGGCCTACCCGCCGGCTTATTACTATCCACCGGCTTATTACGCGCCGGGCTATTACGGGCCTGCCTACCCCGCGCCGGAAGGCTATGTTCCTCCGCAGGCGAGCTACGCCCCGCCACCGGACGCGCCGCCGCCACAGATGTCGGAAGCCAACGTGCCGTTCGGCACCACGTGCTACGCCGGCGTCTACGTCTGCAGGGCGCCTGCGCAGTCGCATGTCGATACCGGCTGCTCCTGCCCCGGGCTCGGTGCGCCCTCCTATGGCGTGGTCCGTTAGGATCGCGCTCCCGCGTCTAGGCCCAGCCTCGTTACTGGTCAGGCTCCACCGCGAGCGACATCGGTTCCACGCCCTTGCGGTCCAGCCTGATGTGCCAGGCGTCCATCAGCTGTAGCACCGTCGCCGCGGTCTCTTCGATGGAGCGGCGGGTGACGTCGATGACTGGCCAGCCGCGTCGCGTGCATAGACGGCGCGCCCATAGCAGTTCGGCGCGGACGGTCTCCAGGTCGATGTAGTCGCCCCTGTCTTGTTTGACGTGCGCGGTGCCTTGCCCATGGGCAATCAGCTTCAGCCTATGACGCCGTATTTCTATCAGGGATTGTGCGTCCAGCGTCAGTCCGATAACCGGACAATGCGGCGTCTCCAGACCGGGCGGGTCAGCCAGCCCTGGCACCAGCGGCACGTTCGCCGCCTTCACGCCCCTGTTGGCGAGGTAGAAGCTGGTGGGGGTCTTCGAGCTGCGGGACACCCCGACCAGGATCACGTCGGCCTCCGCAATGCCGGCCTGAGCCTGCCCATCATCATGGGCGAGCACGAAGTGTATGGCGTCGATGCGACGGAAGTAATCGGCGTCCAGCACGTATTGCCTACCTGGGCGCGCGGTGGCCTGTGCGCCGATCTGGTCGGCGAGCATTGCCAGCACAGGTTCCAGCACGTTGACGACAGGCAGACCAAGCCGTTCGCACGTGCTTTCCAGGTCGTTGCGCAGAGCGCGGTCCACGACGGTGGAGAGCACCGGGCCGGGCTCTGCTTCGATACCCTCCAGCACACGGTGGAGCTGGAAGCGCGTCCTGATCAGGCTCCAGCGGTGATAGGTGATGCTGACCTGCTCGAACTGCGAAACCGTGGCACGGGCAATCGAGTTCAACGTCTCGCCCGTCGCGTCTGAGACGAGGTGCAGGTTGATGCGGTCCTGGCGTTCGGGTGCGATCATGAGTGCGAGGATAGCTGGGATAAGCCAGGTTTGCATCGGGTCCGCAGGACAGGACTTCGAAAAGCGGGGATAACCGGCTGCCCGCGCCACCGCTTGGCGAAACATGCGATGTTTTACACACGGACCTCACAACACGGGATTCTGCCGCAGCCAGAGGCGGTTGCGGGAAGCCCCGCATGTGGATAGACCGGCCCCGCGCTGGGCATGGGCGGGTACCCCGTGATCCACACCCCCATCCATCACCACAGCCTCCCTTAGAAGTCTCTTAAGGTTTAAGAGGAGGCTGGAACGCAGGAAAACCGATGTCCGACAAACCCATCCTGCGCGTGCTGGCAGGCGACGATGTATGGCCGCCGCCGATCTGGCTGATGCGGCAGGCCGGCCGTTACCTGCCGGAGTACCGCGCCATCAAGGAAAGCTCGGGCGGCTTCATTGCCCGCTGCATGAACCCCGACTTGGCGACCGAGATCACGCTGCAGCCGATCCGACGCTTCGGCATGGATGCGGCCATTCTGTTCAGTGACATCCTGATACTGCCCTGGGCGCTCGGTCAGGACGTCGCCTTCAAAGACGGGGTTGGCCCAGTTCTGGCGCCTGTTCGCAACGCGTCGGCACTGGACGCCCTCGACCCGGCGCGGGTCGCGCAAGCCACTGCGCCGGTACTGGAAACGATCCGCCGGCTTCGCCTGGCGCTTCCCGAACCCTGCACGCTGATCGGCTTCTGCGGCAGCCCGTTCACCGTTGCCTGCTACATGGTGGAAGGCGGCGGATCGCGGGACTTTGCCGAAACGCGCGCCATGGCCTATCGCGACCCCGACCTGTTCGGCCATCTGATGGACCTGCTGGTTCGCAGCACGACCGATTACCTCTCCGCCCAGATCACCGCCGGAGCCGAGGTGGTGATGCTGTTCGACACCTGGGCGGGCATGCTGTCGCCCGCCCAGTTCCTGCGTCACGTGGTGGGGCCGACCGCGCGCATCGTCGACGCCCTGAACGCGCGCCATCCCGGCGTGCCGGTGATCGGCTTCCCTCGCTTGGCGGGTCTGTATGCCGGCCTGTATGCCGAGCGCACCGGCGTCGACTGTGTGGCGCTCGACACCGGCACCGATCCAGCGCGGGCGGCCGCCAGCGTGCCTGACGGGGTGGCCGTGCAGGGCAACCTGGACCCGATCGCGCTGATTGCGGGGGGGGGTGCGATGCGTGCGGAAACTTCGTCGATACTGGGTGCACTTCGCGGCAGGCCACATATCTTCAACCTGGGCCATGGCATATTGCCACAGACGGACCCGGAACACGTGGCGGAGTTGGTCGGATTCTTACGCAGCCATTAACCGCCGAACGGCAGGCGGAGGCGCTTTCCACGCCGGACGCCGCTCCCGTCGTGGTGGCCGCCCGTCGTCGTCTGGCCGTCGTGCTGTTCAACTTGGGCGGTCCCGACCGGCCGGAGGCGATCCGACCGTTCTTGCTCAACCTGTTCAGTGATCCTGCGATCCTGCGCGTGCCCTTCTTTATCAGGCCTTTGCTGGCGCGAATCATCGCCAGCGCCCGGGTAAAGCCCGCTACCGAGAACTACGCCATCCTGGGAGGCAAATCGCCGCTTCTGGAGCTTACCCGGCAGCAGGCGGCCGCTCTTGAGGAAGCATTGTCTGGTCCGGACGTAGAGGCGCGCTGTTTCATCGCCATGCGCTACTGGCACCCGTTCAGCCTGCAGACTGCGGCAGAGCTGCGGGACTGGGGCGCGGACGAGGTGTTCCTACTTCCGCTCTACCCGCATTTCTCGACCACAACCACAGGCAGTTCGCTCGCCGCGTGGCGGGACGCCGCGGCACGGGTAGGGCTTGCGCGCCCTGTCACGACGCTGTGCTGCTGGTTCAACGATCCGGCCTACGTATCGGCCACCGCCTCCATCGTCCGGCGCAGCCTGGCAGAGGCCCGCAAGACCGCGACCGCGCCGCTGCGCATCCTGTTCTCCGCGCACGGCCTGCCCGAAACCATAGTCCGGCGTGGCGATCCCTACCAGTTCCAGATCGAGTCGACCGTGCAATCCGTGGTCGACGAGATGGAAAGGACCGGCGAGGTGCTCGACTGGCAGGTCTGCTACCAGTCGCGTGCGACGCCGCAGAAATGGCTGGACCCGTCGACCGAAACGGCCATCGAGGCTGCCGCGCACGATCGGGTGGCCGTGCTCGTGGTGCCGATCGCCTTCGTGTCGGAACATTCCGAGACCCTGGTCGAACTGGATGTCGAGTATCGCGAGCTTGCCGAGAAGATGGGCGTGCCCGGCTATTACCGATCTCCGGCGCAGAACAGCGATCCCGGCTTCATCGCGGCCTTGGCGCAGGCTGTGCACACGGCCCGCGACCGCGGCACGGGCACCTGCAGCTTCGCAGGCTCCAGGGCCTGTCCCAGCCGGCACAAGGACTGCCCGATGCGATTGGCCGCGTGACGATCAGGCTCGTCATCTTCGACTGCGACGGCGTGCTGATCGACAGCGAGCCTCTCTCCCGAAGCTTGATCGCCAAGGAGGCCCAGGCGCTCGGATGGGCGATGACGGAGGCCGACGCGCACCGCTTCACCGGTCTCACGTGGTCGGCACTGCAACCGATCTTCGAGGCGGCCATCAAACGCGCCCTTCCGCCCGGTTGGCCCGTCATGCTGCAGGACCGGTTGATTGTGCGGATGCAGGCCGGCGTGCCGGCGATGCCGGGCGCGCGGAGAGTGCTGGAAGACACGGCAGTGCTCGGGCTTGCCTACAGGATCGCGTCCAACTCGTCCCACCGGGAGATGGCTCAGAAATTCGGCAGCACCGGGCTTGCCGACCTGACCGCCGGGCGGGTGCACAGCGCACGCGATGTGGCGCACGGCAAGCCGGCGCCCGACCTGTTCCTCGCCGCCGCGCATGCCGAAGGGGTCGCTCCAGCAGATTGCATTGTGGTCGAGGACAGCGCGCCCGGCGTTGCCGCGGCGCATGCCGCCGGGATGCGTGTGGTGGCGTTCGCGCCCGACACCCTGCCGTCAGGTCTGGCCGCTCCTCCGCATTTCGAGGTGCAGCGCCTGGACCAGCTACCCGCTTTGTTCGAAGGGCTGTTGCTGGAGCGGGCCGCGTGACCGTTCCGTTCCTGCTTGCCCTCTATCCCTGGACAAAGGCGCTGCACATCATTTCGCTGATCGCGTGGATGGCCGGGATGCTCTATCTGCCTCGGCTGTTCGTCTATCACTGCGAGGTCGCGGAAGGTAGCCAGGCGAGCGAACTGTTCAAGGTGATGGAGCGCCGCCTCTACAAGCTGATCATGACGCCTGCCATGCTGGCCACCTTCGCCTTCGGCATCCTGTTGGCGCTGACCCCTGGCCTGGTGGACTGGCATCAGGGCTGGTTCTACGTTAAGCTGGTGGCGGTCCTGGGCCTGGGCGGCGTGCACGGCGCGATGAACACGTGGCGCCGCGGTTTCCTGGCCGACAGCAACCGACGCCCGCAACGCTTTTTCCGCATCGCCAACGAGGTGCCGACCGGGCTGATGCTGGTCGCGGTGGTGATGGTGGTGGTCCAGCCGTTCTGAGCGGCGTCAGTTCTACCTTCGCATGACTTGAAGCTGCCGACGGTTTGTGCCAGTTGACGGATGCCCGTTGGGTGTTCACCCGGTTCATGGGCCTTTCCCTGCCACGGATACCGACAGCGCCCGGCGCATCGCACTCCGTTCATTTCTCCCGACCGCATCACCCGAGGTTGCCCGCATGCATCTCGCCGAACTCAAGGCCAAGTCACCGGCCGACCTGCTGAGCTTCGCCGAATCCCTTTCCATCGAGAACGCCTCCAGCCTGCGCAAGCAGGACATGATGTTCACGATCCTGAAGAACCTGGCCGATACCGACCAGGCGATCTACGGCGACGGCACGCTCGAGATCCTGCCGGACGGGTTCGGCTTCCTGCGCAGCCCCGAATCGAACTACCTGCCGGGCCCCGACGACATCTATGTCAGCCCCAACCAGGTGCGCCGCTACGGCCTGCGCAACGGCGACACGGTGGACGGCCAGATCCGCGCCCCGCGCGACGGCGAACGTTACTTCGCCCTGTCCAAGCTCGACAACGTCAATTTCGAGTCGCCCGAAGCGGTCAAGCACCGGATCAATTTCGACAACCTGACCCCGCTCTATCCCGACCGCCGTCTGAAGATGGAAATGGACTTGCCGGTCAGTACGGTGAAGGGCGCGCAACGCGACAACACGCCGCGCGTGATCGATTTGGTGGCGCCCATCGGCATGGGTCAGCGCGCCCTGATCGTGGCGCCGCCCCGCACCGGCAAGACGGTGATGCTGCAGAGCATCGCAACCGCCATCTCGGCAAACCACCCCGAGGTGTTCCTCATAGTGCTGCTGATCGACGAACGGCCGGAGGAAGTGACCGACATGGCCCGCACGGTGAAGGGCGAAGTGGTCGCCAGCACCTTTGACGAGATGGCGACACGCCACGTGCAGGTGACCGAGATGGTGCTGGAAAAAGCCAAGCGCCTGGTCGAGCACAAGCGCGACGTGGTGATCCTGCTCGATTCGATCACCAGGCTGGCGCGCGCCTACAATACGGTCGTGCCGTCCTCGGGCAAGGTGTTGACCGGCGGCGTGGACGCAAACGCCCTGCAACGCCCAAAGCGCTTCTTTGGCGCCGCTCGCAACATCGAGGAAGGTGGTTCGCTGACCATCATCGCGACCGCGCTGATCGACACCGGGAGCCGGATGGACGAGGTGATCTTCGAGGAGTTCAAGGGCACCGGCAACTCGGAAATCATCCTGGACAGAAAACTGTCCGACAAGCGCACCTTCCCGGCCATCGACATCACCAAGAGCGGCACCCGGAAAGAAGAGCTGCTGGTCGACAAGGGAACACTGTCGAAAATGTGGGTCTTGCGCCGCATCCTCAACCCGATGGGTGCCAGCGACGGCATGGATTTCCTGCTCGACAAGCTGAAATACAGCAAGTCCAACCAAGATTTCTTCGACGCGATGAACACCTGAGTGCAAACCGAGCAGAATAGCGGCCCTGAACTTGGATTAGGCCGGTGTCGACGAAAACGGGGATCCTCGGGATTTACCTTTTTCTCGGCATTGCATGTCCTGCCTTGCCGGAAATCCGCAATTGTTGGCTCAGCCGCAATCGGTCCCGCTCGAAACTTTTGGGAAGCGCGCGTCTAGACCTGTTCACGCAGAATGTCCGCGAGTAGGCGGACCTCAAACCGGTCTAGGCCTTGTCTTGGCGAGCGATTTCGTCACTCCGACTATTCCAGTCTGCGTGTCATTGCTCTAACGCAGAGCCAGAAGTCGACGTCGGGGATTTCGCGGGCAATGTGAATTCATATACCGGAGACGCATTGACATAAATCTTCGGCACAACATGGTCACTGTGACACAGTAACAGGGGCCCAGTGCGCGGATAGTATCGATAGTAGAACCGATACCCCGACTCTAGCTCAACCGTCCACGCTCGCTCGCCGTCTTCAGCTGGCCGCACGCTGCCAGAATATCCTGCCCGCGCGGGGTGCGGATCGGCGAGGCAAACCCCGCATCCATCACGATCTTTGCAAACCGGTGCAGGGCATTGCCGCTGCTCGGCTCGTAGGTGCTGCCGGGCCAGGGATTGAACGGGATCAGGTTCACCTTGCCAGGAATGCCCGCGATCAGCCGCACCAGCTCGCGTGCGTCTGCTTCGCTGTCGTTCATGCTACGCAACATCACGTATTCAAAGGTGATGCGTCGCGAATTGGTGGCGCCAGGGTAGCGCCTGCACGCCGCCAGCAGCTCGGCGATCGGGTATTTGCGGTTCAGCGGCACCAGTTCGTCGCGCAGGTCGTCGCGCACCGCGTGCAAAGACACGGCCAGGTTGACGCCAAGCTCCTCGCCCGCGCGGTCCATCATCGGCACCACGCCGGAGGTGGACAGCGTGATGCGGCGGCGCGACAGGCCGATGCCTTCGTTGTCCATCACGATGCGCATCGCGCGCGCCACGTTTTCGTAATTGTATAGCGGCTCGCCCATGCCCATCAGCACGATGGTGCTCAGCAGCCGCGGCGTTTCGCCGCGCGGGCTCGGCCACTCGCCGTAACTGTCGCGCGCGGCCATGAACTGGCCCACGATCTCGGCCGCCCCCAGGTTGCGCACCAGCTTCTGCGTGCCGGTGTGACAGAACCGGCAGGACAGCGTGCAGCCGACCTGGCTGCTGATGCAGACCGCACCGCGATCCTGCTGCTTGTCGGGGATGTAGACCGTTTCGGCCTCCTGCCCGTCGCGAAACCGGAACAGGAACTTACGGGTCTCGTCGGTGCTGGTCTGCACCGTCGTTGCCACCGGCCTGCCGATCACAAAGCGTTCGGCCAGCTTCTGCTGGAGTGGGCGCGCGATCGAGCTCATCGCGGCAAATTCCGTGGCACCTTGGTGGTATATCCAGTGCCACAGCTGCTTCACCCTGAACGGCGCCTCGCCGACCGCCGCCACCTCTGCGGCCAGCTCCTCGCGCGTAAGCCCCACCAGGTCGCGCCGCCCGTCCGGCAGCACGTAGGGCGGCGGGTTGAACAGTGCCGATTTGGCCAGGATGCGCGTCCGCTCGGCTTGGGTCAGGTCGGCAGCGCCTTGGGAAGCCAGGAGGTTCATGATGCGGGGCAGGCCTTCACCATCGCGGCGTAGGCGCTCGAAAACCCTTTCAGGCTGAACCGGTCGGTCGCGAGCACGCCGCGCGGCCCTGCCAGCCTGGCCATCACGCTGACCTCGTGCCCGAAACTGGCGAGGGCGGCCGCGTTGTCGCGCGCAAAGGCGGACCGGCCGGCGATGTAGAACAGCATCCTGGTTGCGCCCGCCTGTAACGGCGCGTCCTCGTGCCCCGACAGCACGAACCCTGCGCTGATCGCCACCACGTCGTGGCTACGCGGCCGGCGCGTCACGCTCAGCACCACGTCGCTTCGGCCGGGGATGTGCTGCGGTGAGGCCTCCGCGCGCGTGAACAGGAAGCAGGTGACGGCGTCGCCATCGCCATGGGTGGCCGCCTGCCATTCGCCAAACTTGCCGAGCGAGCGTGAGGCGTCGTGGTGCGTCGGCGCATGCGCCGGCTCCGCCCGGGCGGGCAAGGCGAGCAGCAGCAATATGAGAAGGACGGCTCGCATCGGCGGAGAGATACGGCGGGGGCGGGGTGCAAACAAGCGCGGCCCAGGAGCGGCAAGGCCTTACTTGTCCGGCAGCCAGTCAGGCATGGTCTGGCGAAATACCGGATGGCCGTGCGCGGCAGGCTTGGTGCGGGAGGCAGCGCTCCCTGTGCCCACTGGCCGCTCGGCGAACCTGCCGTGCTGGATCAGGCGGTCGTAAAGCACCAGCGCGCCCGCAACCGACAGGTTGAGCGCGAAGCGTGTCGGGATGCGCACCACGTGCTGACAGCGCGCCAGCAAGGCGGGCGACAACCCTGCGCGCTCCGGCCCCAGCACGTAGGCGGCGCGCAGCGGATGCCTGAAGCTGGGCAGGTCGGCCGCATCCTCCAGCAGCTCCACGCCGACCAGCGCGCAGCCGCGCGGCAGGGTGAACCCATCCAGGTCGGGCGCGCGATAGAACGGCACGTGGGCCGGCGTGTCCGCGGTATCCGACCGTCGCCCGGCCCGCGCGTCCCACCCCGCGCCGATCGAAAAGCAGAACGCGGCGCCGAACGCGTGCGCCGTGCGCAGCAGGGCGCCCATGTTGGCCGATTTCGACACGCCTTCTGCGCCGATGCCGAAATAGCCGCGGGATGATGGAGCCTCCATAACTGCGCTAATACAGGGTGCATGCCCGATCAAACAGACGAGCGCCTGGCCGCACAGTACGAGGCGCTGCCCTATCCCGCGCGCGACCCGAGACAGGAAACCAGGCATCTCGTGGTTGGCAGCCCAAGCCATTTGCGCGAGATCGACCACTGGCTTTTCGGCGACGCGCGCCCGCTGCGGGCGCTGTTCGCCGGCGGCGGCACCGGCGACGGGGCAATCATGCTCGCCCAGCAGATGGCGTGGCAGGGCCGGCCCGGCCGGGTCACCTGGCTGGACCGCAGCGAGGCGGCCCGCCGCATCGCCGAGGGCAGGGCGGACGCGCGTGGCCTGACCAACATCGATTTTCAGATCGGGTCGCTGCTGGAACTGGAGACCGGCCTCGGCCCGTTCGACTACGTCGATTGCTGCGGCGTGCTGCACCACCTGCCTGACCCGGCCAAAGGATTGCGCGCACTGCTCTCCGTGCTGGCGCCAGGCGGCGGCATGGGCCTGATGGTCTATGCCCCGCACGGACGGACGGGCGTCTACATGGTGCAGGACGCGCTGGCACGCTTGGCGCCAGCTTCTGAACCCGCCATCGCCCGCCTGGAGACCGCCAGGCGCGTGCTGCGGCATCTGCCGGCCACCAACTGGCTACGCGCCAACCCGAATTTCACCGACATCACCCAAGGCGGCGACGCCGGTCTGTACGACCTGCTGCTCAACCCGCGCGATCGCGCCTACACCATCGCCGATTTCGCAAAATTGCTGACAGAGACCGGCCTGCAGATCACCTGCCTGGTCGAACCGATGCGCTACGATCCGGCCGTCCTGCTGCCGGATGCGCGCCTGCGCAGTCGGGTGGCCGAGCTGGACTGGCTGGGCCGTGCTGCCCTGGCCGAGGCGCTCGCCGGCAATATGCCGACCCACATCGTCTACTGCATGCGGCAGGGTGCTGAAGTGCCGGCTCGCGACCATCGCGATCCGTGCGCCATACCGGTCGCACGTGAAACGCCGATGGCCGAGTTCGCGACCCGCATACGGGGCGGCGTGCTGACGGCGCAGTTCGATGCACTCAGCATACCGGTGCCGATGCCCGCTTTGGCGCCCGCCATCCTGCGACGCATCGACGGCCTGCGCAGCGTGGCCGAGATCGCCGACCCGTTCCCAGCGCGCGCCTTCGACCAGGCCTGGAACGAGGTGTTTACCGCCCTGAACGCGATGAACCGGCTGCTGCTGAAAGCCTGATCCCGCTCACTGCTCGGTATCGTCGCTTTCCGGTTCTACTTCGAGGTCTTCGCCGAGCGCGTCGGCATCGTCGTCCAGGTCGTCGGCACCCTCGAGCACGCCCTCCTCAGCCTCCTCGTCGGGCAGCTCGGCTTCTGCGTCGCCTTCGGCTTCCTCGACCACCACCGCCTTCTTGGGCAGACGCCTCTCGGCGACGTTGCCCCCACGCTTGACGCGCGGCTGCTCGGCCGGCTGCTCCGTGCCGCATTTCGGGCAGACCGCCGGCGTCTTGGCCAGGTCGTAGAACCGCGCGCCACACGACACGCAGACGCGTTTCAACCCGAGTTCTGGCTTCGGCATGTGCAACCCTTGTGGCGTCTCGACCGGTAAAGGGCGCGGCCCATGCCACGGCGCAATTACCCTGTCAATTTCGGATCAGGCCGAGGCGGCCCGCAGCAAAGCAACGCTGTCAAGAGAGCTTGATCGCCAAGCTCGCGGTTTCAGGTGGACTCGGCAGTCAGGCCGACAGTGATGGCAATTGGACCAAATTGCCGGCATCACCGACATCTCGGCCCACTTCGTGAATGGCCGGGGGCAAGGACCGCATCAAGCCAAGTTGACCATAACCGGACTGCACGCCTGTCCGTCCGCTTCCTCACAATTCATGGAGAAGGTCTTGCAGCCTCTTTGTTGGTCCTGCAATGAGCGACTACGCGACTGCACCGCCCGATGAGTGCAAATCGACAAAGTGCTGATAAGATCAACTCACAGTCCTGGCTTGTGCCGTTTCTATTATTCGCTGTCTTTGCTGTCTATATACTCATAGTAGAAAGACCAATGCTGTTCGGTCACTTCTTGGTTCCCTGGGGAGATAACGCGGCAGACGATCTGCTTGTCCTGGACGCCAAGACTCTGAACCTGTTGCACGGCAATTACAGCCGCTTCGGGTTCTACCATCCAGGTCCCTGGTTCCTCCTCGTAGCGGCAGCAGGCGAATATGTATTCTACGATTGGACGGGATGCTTCAGCTCGTATCTCGGCGCCCAAATATTCACGATATCTCTGACGCACGGTATCGCCCTCGCGATTTGCTGCCGCCTTTGGCTTCTGGTGACAGGACGGGTCAGCCTGGGTCTGCTGGCAACGCTCATCATCGCCGCGACCATCCTTGCGCCTGTGTCGCCGGTCAATCTTCTTGTCATGCGATGGACGCCATACGCTGCCGTCGCAGCGTCATTACTCGCTGCAACCGGGCTGGCTGGCGTGGTGTTGCGCGGCCCGACCTGGTTTCCCGTCATGGTGCTGGGATGCGCGCAGATGATTCATGCCCATGCCAGCTTTCTGGGCATCGTGCCTGTCATGCTCGGCATCGCGCTGTTGCTTGCGCTGCTTACGGGAACGCTCCCGTTCAACCTCGTCAGCGTTCGTGCTGTCTTCCGGTCGCGCCACCATCGGCTTGCAGTGCTGTTCAGCGCCGGAATTGCCGCCCTATACGCCTTGCCGATCGCGCTGCACACGATACTGCACTGGCCAGGAGAGTTTGGTCGGTATCGAGCCTTCGTTGGCTTGCTGCCGCCACAACCAATCGGTGATGCTTTGCGCTACGAAGCCGCATTCATACCCGCTGATGGTGCCTGGTTGCTGCTGCTGATTCCGAACGGCATCGTCCGTGGGTGTGGTGCGACGTCGGTCGTCGCCCTCTCTCGAACAGGTCTCCGGTCAGCCAGCCTGATCGTGTTCTTTTCGGCAGCACTGCCGGCTTTCTGGTATTCATGGAAGGGCGTCGACGACACGTCGCACAGCTACCTTCTGGTGTGGTTTGCCTCCTTCGTTGGAACAGCTTTAGTGGCGGCGCTGTTTCATGCCGCACAAGCGGTCAGGCTGGAGCTGCCATGGAACATCGCGCTGTACGTGGTGGCGGTCGGAGTGTCGCTCCGCGTCGTGTTCGGCCTGTCGCCCGGGCTGATGATCGACGTCGCGAACAACCTCGCATGGCAGCCGACCGTTGCCCGGCTCCTCTCTGAACCCGCTCCGGTCGGCTTCGACAAGACCGAATTGGTGCTGGATCGATCCAAGGAAGCCTGGGGTCCGGCATGGATCGAGACGGTCGGAGTTCTCGATGCGATGAAACGAGCCGGACGAAGCGACTATTGCGTGTCACCCGGCACTTGGCACATTCTTTTCGAGCGATCCAATCGTTGCGACTTTCAACGTGACCATATCACGCGTCGACTGAAAATTACACTCTGGCCGAGGGATCCTCCTCCGTCCAGCGTTCGGCTCCAACAGACTGGGATGATCCCGATGCGCCTTGACGGGTCTGAAAGGTAGCGTCGAAACGTTCGGAAGTTAGCTGCGAGCGGTTCGTCACGCTTTGATCCGATCGGATCGTTGGATTGTCAACGGTAGCGGCGGGGTGACTTGAACACCCGACCAAGGGATTATGATTCCCCTGCTCTACCGCTGAGCTACGCCGCCATCCGTCGAGCGGCGGGTGTTATCGCCGGTGCGCGGGGCAAGTCAACAGCGCGCCGACGCCCGTCACACCGGTATACGGACCCGCGCGCGCAGGCCACCCATGGGCGAATCCTCCAGCGTGATGTCGCCGCCATGCGCGCGCACGATGTCGCGCGCGATGGTCAGCCCCAGGCCCGTGCCGCCGCCCGCCCCGCTCTCGAACGGGCGGAACACGCTTTCGCGGCGGGTGGATGGAATGCCAGGGCCGTCATCGTCCACCATCACCAGCACCGACCGGCCAGCCTCCAGCGCCGAGAGGGCAACATGGCCGGCATGGCGGCGCGCGTTATCCACCAGGTTGGTCAGCGCGCGGCGCACCGCGTCCTGCCGCAGCTGCAGCGTCAGCGCGCTCGGCACGTTCACCGACACGTCGGCACCCGTGCGCCGTGCGCCCGCCGCCACGTCCTCCAGCATCGCCGGCAGATCGACCGGCTGGGCCTGCTCGGCCTGCTCGCCGCGCGCAAAGGCGAGGTAGCCGCTGATCATGCGCTCCATCTCCTCCACGTCGGCCGTCATGTCGGCTGCGTCCGCGGCAAGCTCCCCCTCTGCTGGCAACATGGCAAGCGCCAGGCGCAGGCGGGTCAGCGGCGTGCGCAGGTCGTGGCTGACGCCGGCCAGCATCTCGGTGCGCTGCGTCAGGAAACGCCGGATGCGCTCCTGCATGCGGTTGAAGGCGGTGGCGGCACGCCGCACCTCCGTCGCCCCCTCCGGCCGGATCGCGGCGGTGTCCCGGCCCAGGCCGAAATCCTCCGCCGCGGCGGCAAGCCGCCGGATGGCGCGTACCTGGTTGCGCATGAACAGGGCGGCAATGCTGAACAGCAGGATGGAGCTGCCGCCGAGCCACAGGACGTAGACGTAGATCATGCTCGTGTAGAGGCGCTTACGCGGCGCCTCCACATGCAGCACGCCGCCTTTCCAGCCGCCTGGCAGCTGCACGTCGATCAGTACGGAAGCCGGGTCGCTCGTCCAATCCATGTCGAACGGCAGGCCCACCCGCTCCCGCAGTGCCACCGCAAGGTCGTCGTCCATCGGCCCCAGTATGTTGACCGGCGTAGTTCGCACCAGATGCGCACCCCGCAGCACGCGCATGCGCAGGTCAAAGTCGCGCAGCCCGGAACCGAGCACCCAGGCCTCGTCCGCACCCGATTGCAGAAGATGGATGGTCTGCGCCACCTCGCCCGCCACCGCACCCGACAGCCTGCGCGAAATCAGGTCCAGATGGCTGCCATAGAAGATCAGCAGCGCCACCGCCTGCACCACGACGAGGGGCACCAGGATGATCAGGAGCGATCGCCCGAGCAAGGACCGTGGCAGCACCTTGCGCACGGGACGTTCCCAGCCGCGGGAGAAGTCGTTCACGAAAGGGTCACGGTGCGAGCCCTCTCCCTTCCGAAGACGGGCGGGTTGGGATACGGTGTCGGGTCATACGCCTGGCTTGAGAACATAGCCGCGCCCCCTGACGGTGTGCAGAAACCGCGGCTCGCGCGGATCCGTCTCGATCTTGCGACGCAGCCGGGTCACCTGCACGTCGATCGCGCGTTCCGCCACCTCGTCCAGGCCCAGCGCGGCCACGATGTCTTCGCGCGCCAGCACCTCGTTGGGGCGGGAGGCAAGGGCAGAGAGCAGGGCGCTTTCGCCTCCCGTCAGGTGCATCGGTCCCTCCGGCCCGCTCAATTCGGCCCTGACACAGTCGAACTGCAGCCGCCCCAGCTGCAGCGGGCTTGCAGGCGCCTCAGCGGCAGCCACCGTGGATCGTCGCAGCATGGACCGCAACCGAAGCACCAGCTCGCGCGGTTCGAACGGTTTGGCGAGGTAGTCGTCGGCGCCCGACTCGAAGCCGGCAATCCTGTCCTCGGGCGCGCCCTGAGCGGTCAGCAGCAGGATCGGCACCGCCGCGTTCTCCGCGCGTAACGAGGCGGTCAGGGCCAAGCCGGTCTCGCCAGGCATCATCACGTCCAGCACCAGGGCGTCAGGCGCCAGGAACCGCAGCTTGTCGCGCGCATCGGCGGCGTGGGTGGCCGTGCTCACGCGGAACCCGTTCTCGGCGAGGTAGCGGCTCAGCAGCATGCGCAGCCGCGCATCGTCGTCGACCACCAGCACGTGCGCGTCTTCGACCATCCCTGCCTGTCTATATCCGCTGGACTGCCGGCACGGCCCGCAGCTCCTCCAAGGTAGACCGGCCGGCGCGGCTCATCAGCGCACGCAGAACCTGCCCGAAGCCTTCTACCGCAGGCCCGCCTGCCTCGCGGTAGGCGGCCAGCAGCCGCTCGCGCTGACGCTCAAACAGCCTGCGTTCCAGCGCGCTACCGGCCTCCGTCAGCCGCAGCAGGCGTTGCCGCCGGTCCTGGCGCCCGACCGTCTGGCTGACATACCCGCCCTCGATCAGGGCGCCTAGCACGCGCGCCAGGCTTTGCTTGGTGATGCACAGAACGGCGAGCAGGTCAGTCACTGTCAGCCCAGGCGTGCGGCCGATGAAGTGCAGCGCCCGGTGATGCGCCCGCCCCAGCCCCACCTCGGCCAGCGACGGGTCGACCACCGCGGTGAAGTCGCGCCATGCCAGGAACAGCATGTCCTGCGCCAGCCTGATCTGCTCCTCGCGCAGGAAAAGCAGGCTTCCTGCCGCCGCCTGGTCCCGGCTGTTCGGCTTGCCTGCTTCGCGTGGTAACGACGCGTTCATGTTGGGATCCAAGCTGACCTTTTCAGGATGCTAAGCTGGATGGCGCCGGTGCCCAACATCAACCGAGGAGGTGATGACGCGCTCCCAGCCGTCATTTCATCCTTACAAAATTGCCCAGCAGACAGAACGAGTGGAACGAGTTGAGCTTGATGGTGACCTGGTTGGAGCACAGCTCCTCCGTTCCCGGATCGGTCGGCTGGTAGGTGAACCCGTCCGGCTCGTCCTTCAGGCCGAAGCAGCGTGAGGGGAGAGTGTTCTTCCAGACCACGTGGTCGCGCATGTGGAACAGTATCGTGTAATCGTCCGGCCGTGTCGTGCTCGCGATGTCGGGATCGCGAATACAGGTCGTGTTGCCTGTCGCGGCCACAGCGGGCGCCGCCGCCGCGATCGACCACGCCAAAACCACTACCCAAGACCATGTCCGTTTCGTCGTCATCGTCGTATCCCTAGGTGGTCATTTTGCTCGGCCAGCGCGCATCGGGGCTGCCTTGCCGCGTCCTCGTCGCGTCTTGGTCGGATCGTAACCGCCGCCTCCGGGGCCGAGCGGCTCCGGCGTGCGGTCCCGCCTGGGCTTGGCGGAGGCGGCGCTGGGCGGCGGTGGCGGCAGGCCCAGATCCAGGGCTTCCAGTCGTTTGATCTCGTCGCGCAGGCGCCCCGCTTCCTCGAACTCCAGGTCCGCGGCCGCCGCGCGCATGCGTTTCTCCAGCTCGGCTATCGAGGATTTGAGATCCTTTCCAACCATGTTGGTGACGCTCGAATCCTTGATCGGCGCCACCGTCACGTAATCCTGCTCGAACACCGAACTCAGCGCCTCGCCGATATGTTTGCGCACCGATTGCGGCGTTATGCCGTTCGCCTCGTTCCAGGCGCGCTGCTTGTTGCGGCGCCGCTCGGTTTCCTCGATGGCGTAACGCAGGCTTTCCGTCATCGTGTCGGCGTACAGCACCACGCGTCCGTCCACGTTGCGCGCCGCCCGGCCGATCGTCTGGATGAGCGACGTCTTGGAACGCAAAAACCCTTCCTTGTCGGCGTCCAGTATGGCCACCAGCGCGCATTCTGGAATGTCGAGACCTTCGCGCAGCAGGTTGATGCCGACCAGGACGTCATAGACCCCAAGCCGAAGGTCGCGAATGATCTCGATACGCTCGAGCGTGTCGACGTCGGAGTGCAGATAGCGCACCTTCACTCCGTTTTCGGTCAGATATTCGGTCAGGTCTTCCGACATGCGCTTTGTCAGCGTCGTCACAAGCACGCGAGAGCCGCGCTGCGTGGTGGTCCTGATTTCCGCCAGCAGGTCGTCCACCTGCCGCTCCACAGGTCGAACTTCGGTGACGGGATCGATCAGCCCCGTCGGCCGGATCACCTGTTCGGCGAACGTGCCGCCGGTGCGCTCCATCTCCCACGGCCCCGGGGTGGCGCTGACGAAGACGGTTTGCGGCCGCAGCGTCTCCCATTCGGCAAATTTCAGCGGCCGGTTGTCGATGCAGGATGGCAGCCGGAAGCCGAACTCGGAGAGGATCGATTTGCGCGCGTAGTCGCCGCGCTCCATGCCGCCGATCTGCGGCACCGTCACGTGGCTTTCGTCGACGATCAGCAGCGCATTCTGCGGCAGGTACTCGAACAAGGTGGGCGGGTTGTCGCCCTGCTTGCGGCCGGAGAGGTAGCGTGAGTAATTCTCGATCCCCTTGCAGGAGCCGGTGGTTTCCATCATTTCGAGATCGAACGTCGTGCGTTGCTGCAAGCGTTCGGCCTCCAGCAGGCGCCCGTTGGCCACCAGCTCGTCCAGACGCAGGCGTAGCTCTTCCTTGATGCCGATGATCGCCTGGTTCAGCGTCGGCCGTGGCGTGACGTAATGGCTGTTGGCGTAGATGTGGACCTCGCGGATCGTCCCGGTGCGTTCTCCTGTCAGAGGGTCGAATTCTTCGAGCGATTCGATCTCGTCGCCGAACAGCACGATGCGCCAGGCGCGATCTTCGAACTGCGCTGGAAACACGTCGATGGTTTCGCCGCGCAGGCGAAAGCTGCCGCGTGCGAAGGCGACGTCGTTGCGCTTATACTGAAGTTCCACCAGCGCGCGCGCCAGCGTGTCGCGGTCGATCCGGCCGCCGACCTCCAGCTTGACGACCATGCGCGAATAGGTTTCGACCGAGCCGATGCCGTAGATGCAGCTGACGGAGGCGACGATGATGACGTCGTTGCGTTCAAGAAGCGACTGGGTGGCCGCGTGGCGCATTCGGTCGATCTGCTCGTTGATCTGGCTGTCCTTTTCTATGTAGAGATCAGTGCGCGGAACGTAGGCTTCCGGCTGGTAGTAATCATAGTAGCTGACGAAGTATTCCACTGCGTTGTCGGGAAAGAACGACTTCATCTCGGCATAGAGCTGGGCGGCAAGCGTCTTGTTCGGGGCGAGCACCAGAGCGGGCCGCTGCACCGCCTCGATCACCTTGGCCATGGTGAAGGTTTTGCCAGAGCCGGTGACGCCGAGCAGCACCTGGTCCACCTCGTTGGCCTGGATGCCTGCGACGAGTTCGCCGATTGCTGCCGGCTGGTCGCCTGCGGGTTCGTAGTCCGACACCACGCGGAACCGGTTGGTGACCGGCTTGGACGGCTGGCGCTGCGGGATGAAGGCGACGGGAGCAGGGCGGGCCGAAGCGGGCGCGGCGAGGGTCTGGCTCATGCGGCAATAGATGGTGGTTTGGCCGGGCGCTGCAAACAGCGTGTCGCATGTTCTGCAGCGCTACAATGTGCCTGTCGAACGGACGTTGTCTTCCGGCCGGGCCTGCCGCCTCAAGGCCGAGCCTGCTGCGCCGGTCGCTTCGCGAGCCTTGAACCGGCGCCCGGCCGGAAGAGCGGCTTGATATCGACAAGGACGAAGTCCGCACATTCGAGGAGGATCCGGCTTGGCCTAGAGGCGGACCGCTGCTCGGGAAGAACATTGCGGATCGAAGACAGACAAATCAACGGACGGTCTTCCGAAGCTCCCCGGCAACAGCCTCCACCACAGGCCCCCACTCCGCCGGCCGGTCCTGCCGGAACAGCCGCAGCGTCGGATACCAGGGAGAGTCCTGCCGATCCAGCAGCCAACGCCAATCTGCGGGCTCAGGCACCAGAACCCACGCCGCCACGCCAAGCGACCCCGCCAGATGCACCACTGCCGTATCGACCGCGATGACCAGATCCAGGGCATGCATGGCCGCGCCGGTCTCAGAGAAATCGGCCAGTTCCTGCGACAGATCGGTAAAGTTGGCCAGCGTCGCCACGAACCGCCTGTCTTCCTCCGGAAACGGCTTTTGCAGCCCGAAGAAATCCACGCCCTGGACCGCCAGGATCGGTGCCAGAACCTCCATCCGAACGGAACGCCGCGCGTTGTTGGGATGGGTCGGGCGCCCAGACCAGGCCAGTCCGACGCGCATCCGCCGCGCAGGCTGCAACGCATCCAGCCGTTCCTGCCAATGGGCTACCCGGCTCGGGTCCATGCTCAGATAAGGTATGGGCGCAGGAATCGTCGCCAACTCGGTGTTGAAGATCTGTGGCAGGCTGGACAGCAGCACATAGGCGTCGTGCGGCGGCGCATCGGCCCAACTCGGGAAATGCGCGTCGATGTCGGGATGCCGCCCGAGCAGCGCCGTCACCTCCGGACCCCAGCCGACCACCAGCTTGGGCACACGCTGCTTCACCCACGGGAGGTAGCGGGCAAACTGCATCATGTCGCCAAAGCCCTGGTCGGCAACCAGCAGCAACGTGCCGCAAGGCAGGTTCATGCCGTTCCACGGCGCGGCGGTCATCCTCGGCAACGTGCCGCGTGCCTGGTCCAGCTTGTTGCGCCAGGCATACTCCATCCACCCCGGCGGATACTCGCCGTAGGACAGCAGAAGCTCCCCCAGCCCCATATGCGCCGCAGGATTTTCAGGATCGCGCGCCAGCGCCTCCCGATAGCGCAGCGAAGCATGGTCGCGCTCGCCTCGCGAAAGGTGAGCCAACGCCAGCTCCACACGATGCGGGCCGCTATCGGGGCTATGCCGGACGGCCTCCAACCCGGATGCCAACGCCTCGTCCAGCATGGTCTTGCTGCGATATAGCGAGCACAGGTTCAGGTGCCAGTTGCCCACGTTGGGCTGGCCCGCCAAGGCCTGCTTCAGCAGCTCGATCGCCTCGTCCGTCCGACCTTCCTGGCCGAATATCCCGCCCATCAACCCGAGCGCGCCAGGCAGGCCCGGTGTAGCCACCAGCAGGTCCCTGCAAATGCCGACAGCCTCGTTGACGCGACGCAGCTTCGCGGCGTTCAGCGCGCGGGCCAGCGCCTGTTCGACGGTTTCCTTCTGGCTTGAACTGTCCGACATGGTCCTGGCCGTACCTTCAATACGGCAGCGTTCTAGACGCCCCGACAAGTCACGGCCAGCCATGCCGAACGATGGGACGGGCCATGGTGGCGCGGCAGGCACAGTGCCGTCATCGAGGGTAGCACGGCTGTCCCAGCCATCCCTATCCTGCGCGCATGTCCCACCCCTCCCTGTATCTGCTCCTGATTGCCGCCGCGCTGGTCGCCGGCGCCCAGAACGCCCTGGCGGGCGGCGGCTCCTTCATCACCTTTCCAGCGCTCCTGCTGTTCGGCATGGGTGCGAGGGCCGCAAACGTCACCTCTACGGTCGCGCTGTTTCCTGGCCAGGTCGCCACCGGGCTGACCGGCCGCCGGCATGTTTCAGGGGCTGAGAGCCTCAGCTTCCGTACGCTCGTCATCGTCAGCCTCATCGGCGGGGTCTGCGGAGCGCTTCTCCTGCTCGCAACCCCGGAGAGCTTTTTCGAGCGGCTGGTGCCCTTCCTGGTGCTGTTCGCAACCGCGGTGTTCGCCTGGGGCAGCTTTCGCCGGCCGTCCTCTGCCAAGACGCATCTCCCGCCGGCGGGCGCGGGCGCGGCGCAATTCGCAATCGCCGTCTATGGCGGCTATTTCGGCGGCGGCATCGGCATGCTGATGCTCGCAGCACTCACCCTGGCCGGCCTGCCGGTGCGTCAGGCTGGCGCCACGAAGAACGTGCTGGCTGCTGTGATGAACGCGTCCGCGGTCGCGATCTTCGCCTTCTCACGCGATGTGCAGTGGAGCGCGGCGCTGGCCGTGGCCGTGGGGGCCATCATCGGCGGACAGGCCGGCGCCTGGCTGATGCTGAGGGTGGACGAGCGAAGGTTGCGGTTCGCCGTGGTGCTGATCGGCGTCGTGCTAACGGTAGCCCTGTTCGTTCGGGCCGACGGCTGAGTTATTGACGATCCCTGCCGTTTTAGGATGCGAAAACGTGCAGGGTTAGGGTAGGAGGACGGTGCTGCCCGTGGTCTTCCTGGCCTCGAGCGCCGTATGCGCCACGGCAGCGTCTCGAAGCGCAAAACTCTGGTGGACGCCGGCGTGCACCACTCCGCTGGCAATCACGCCGAACAGGTCGCTCGTTATAGTCTCCAGGTCGCTCCGCTTGGCCGTGTAGGTGGCCAGCGACGGTCGTGTCAGAAACAGGCTGCCTTTCGCGCTCAACATCGAGGGATCGACGGGCGGCACCGGGCCGGAGGCTGACCCGTAGGTGACCATCAAGCCGAGCGGAGCCAGGCATTCCAGGCTGGCCTTGAACGTGTCTCGGCCGACACTGTCGTAGACGACCGGCACCATGGCGCCTCCCGTCAGACGCTTGACGTCTCCTGCGAGGGTTTCGGTGCCCACGATGACGTGCGTGGCTCCATTGTCATGGGCGAGCTCTGCCTTGGCTTCGGTCGAGACCACGCCGATGACCGTAACACCCAGGTGGCGCGCCCACTGGCACATAAGCAGCCCCACCCCCCCGGCAGCCGCATGGACCACGATCGTCTGGCCTGCACGCACCTTGTAGGTTGTGTGCAGCAGGTACTGTGCCGTCATGCCCTTCAGCATGATGGAGGCTGCAATGTCGAAGGATATGGCCTCCGGCAGCCGGACGAGACGATCGGCCTGGATGACCCGGCTGTTGGCGTAGGCGCCAAGCGGGCCCGCATAGGCCACCCGGTCACCAACGGCCACATCGGCCACATCGGGCCCGATAGCGGTGACGATGCCCGCCCCTTCCTGCCCGATGATCGCTGGGAAACTCGGCACTTTATACTGGCCGATGCGGAAATACACGTCGATGTAGTTTAGCCCGATCGCCTTCTGCTCTATCAACGCCTCGCCAGGACCTGGTTCTGGTAGCGGAACGTCCTCCCACCGGAGCATGTCCGGGCCTCCATAGCCATGGATTCGGACTGCTTTGCTCATCGAGTCTCCTGAGCCGCGACTGGCGAGCAATCCTGCTCGAGCGCCAGTAGCCATCGTTTGGTGGACAGTCCGTCGCCGCCAGAATAGCCGCCTAGGCCGGTTGCAGCGACGACGCGATGGCACGGTATGATGATCGGCAGCGGGTTGGCGCCATTTGCCCCGCCGATTGCCTGCGCGCACCCTCCTACCTGCCTGGCCAACGCGCCGTAGGAGACAGTGCGGCCATAGGGAATGTCTATCAACGCCTGCCAGACACGCTGCCGAAATGCCGGCCCTGCTGGCGCAAGAGGCAGGTCGAACCGTTGAAGCATTCCGTCGAAATAGGCGTTCATCTGCTCACGCGCCCGCTGAAGCAGCGTCGTCGGCGTCTGATCGCGGCCAAAACCCCAATCCACAGCGACGAGTGCGCCGCCTTCCTCAGACAAGGTCAACGCGCCCAGCGGCGAGTGGAACGAGAGCTGCGGCATGCGTCCTCCTTCTACGCGCCGCCCGTCACGAAGACCAGACCTGCACTGGCTTGGCTTTCTGCTCACCCGCGCGCACATGAAGCCTGCATCAATGGCGAGGTCGCAATTGGATTTGCCCAAAGCCGACGACCCTGCTTTGTTCTTCGACTTCCATGTGTTCGTCTGCACCAATCGCCGTCCTGACGGCCATAATCGTGGCAGTTGCGCGGCCGGCGGTTCAGAGCGATTGCGTGATTACATGAAGGCGCGGGCAAAGGAACTCGGCTTGGCCAAGGTTCGCGTGAACAGCGCCGGATGCCTGGATCGGTGCGAGCAGGGGCCCTGTGTCGTCGTCTACCCGTCTGGCATCTGGTATCGCGTCACGTCACCGGCTGACATCGACCGAGTCTTGGACGACCATTTCATCGGCGGCGAGCGCGCCCGCGACCTGATGATAGACCGGTGAACTTCGTCAGACCCGTGGTCGGCGACACGGTGTTCGCCCTGGCCAGCGGCGTCGGCCGCAGCGCCATTGCAATCGTCCGGGTTTCGGGCCCGCATTGCAGCCAGATAGTGGGCGGGATGTGCCGCTTGCCACCTCCACGAAGCGCGCGCCTCCGAGAGCTGCACCGCAACGGAGAGGTTTTGGACCGGGCGCTCGTGCTGTGGTTTCCCGCCCCGGGGAGTTATACCGGCGAAGATTCTGCGGAGCTTCACGTGCATGGTGGCCAGGCTATTCTGGAAGCAGTCACCGACGCTCTTATGGATGCCGGCGCCCGGCCCGCCGAGCCCGGAGAATTTACGCGCCGTGCGTTTCTCGCCGGCAAACTGGACCTTCTCGAGGCCGAGGCGGTGGCGGACCTGATCGACGCCGACACCCCTCAGCAAAGGGCGCAGGCGTTGCGCCAACTCAGCGGCGAGCAAGGCCGTCTGTTGCACGACTGGTCATCCCGTCTGTTGCACAGCCTGGCGCTGCAGGAGGCACTGATCGATTTTTCCGAGGAGGAATTGCCGGCTATCGAGGCAGACCTGCTCGACGGCTTGAAGGGCCTTCAGGGCGAGTTGCGTCAGCACGTTGCACTGGCCAGGCTTGGCGAGCGATTGCGGCGGGGGTTGGTGTTCACCATCGCCGGGCCACCCAACGTTGGAAAGTCGTCCTTGCTGAACAGTCTTGCGCGCCGAGAAGCGTCCATTGTTTCAGCCATGCCAGGGACCACGCGCGACCTCGTCTCGGTCGACATGATATTCGACGGCATTCCCGTCACGTTGGTCGATACGGCCGGCATTCGCGATGCCGATGACGACGTTGAAGCAGAGGGCGTCAGACGCGCCCGCGACCAGGCCGCGCGATCGGACATGGTGATCGAAGTGGTTGAGGCGGCAGGATGCGAAGCCGCCGTGGCCGATATTGGCCGCCTGTTCGTCGCCAATAAAATCGACCTGGCGCCGACCCCTCCTGGCTTCTTAGGGGTCAGTGTGCGAACAGGAGCCGGACTGGGTGAACTGTCACGTCAGTTGAACTCGGCTGCTCGACGATTGGCGGGGGCGGGCACGTCGGCGATGTTCAATCGGGCGCGCCATGCTGCCTCGCTTGGCGAGGCAGCAACGGCCGTAAGCGCCGCCCTCGCGTGCGACAATGCCGAAATGCGGGCCGAAGAGCTTCGTTTGGCCATACAGTCGCTTGGCCGTATCAACGGCCAGGTGGATACCGAGGACATGCTGAACCTGGTATTCAGCAGTTTCTGCATCGGCAAGTAGTGTAATGGACACGAGCTTCGACGTAATCGTCATCGGTGGCGGCCACGCTGGAACCGAAGCTGCCGCGGCAGCCGGGCGCATGGGTGCACGAACGCTTCTTCTCTCGCAGAAGCTGGATCGTATTGGTGAGCTATCGTGCAATCCTTCTATCGGTGGGATCGGCAAGAGCCATCTCGTCCGTGAGGTTGACGCGCTCGACGGTCTCATCGCGGTGGCTGCCGACGCAGCTTGTATTCACAATAAGGTTCTCAATAGAAGTAAAGGTCCGGCAGTGCAGGGCGTCCGCGTCCAGCTAGACCGACGTCTATATAAAACGACGATCCAGACCCTGTTGCGCCAGACGCCGAACCTCGAATTGTTGGAAGACGAGGCAGCGGAGCTTGTGCTGGCACAGCAGGGCGATGTGATTGGTGTTTGCACCAGGTCGGGTCGCTGCTTTCGAGCCGGTGCGGTCGTCGTAGCCTCAGGCACGTTCTTACGCGGCATCATCCATGTCGGCCGGGATCAAACCCCGTCCGGCCGATTGAACGATGAAGCTTCGGTTAGCCTGGCAGAAAATCTTACACGGCTTGGCTTGCCCCTGGGCAGGCTGAAGACCGGCACGCCGCCCCGTTTGGCGAAATCCTCAATCGACTGGGCGGGACTTCAGGTTGACCAGGGAGACGCTGACCCGAAACCGCTTAGTTTTTTGACGAACGCCATCATTGGCCAGCAGACAGAATGCCGGATTACTGGGACCACGGCCGCCACGCACGAATTTATCAGGGCGCATCTCGATGACACTGCTGTTTACGGGGGGAGGATCGTAGGTCCTGGCCCTCGCTATTGTCCATCTATTGAGGACAAAGTAGTGCGCTTCGCTGATCGAACACGTCACCAGGTGTTCCTCGAACCTGAAGGCCTGCCAGGCACGCTGGACGGTGAAACCATCTACCCAAATGGCATCTCAACCAGTCTGCCGCTTCATCTGCAACAGGAGATGCTCGAGACGATCCCGGGCTTGGAGCATGCCGTAATCACTCAGCCGGGCTATGCGGTTGAATATGATTTCGTTCAGCCGACAGCATTGCGGCACACCCTGGAGATGCGGCTTCTACCTGGCCTGTTTCTCGCCGGCCAAATCAACGGAACCACCGGCTATGAGGAAGCAGCCAGCCAGGGTGTGTTTGCAGGGATTAACGCTGCGTTGCGGGCTGCCGGTAGAACGCTCGTCACTCTGGACCGCGCCTCCAGCTACATCGGCGTGATGGTTGACGATTTGGTTAGCAAAGGTGTGTCGGAACCTTACAGAATGTTTACGTCACGGGCTGAGTTCCGGCTACGTCTGCGCTGCGACAATGCCGACCTTCGTTTAACCCCGGTTGGCATCGCAGCCGGCTGTGTTCAGACCATCAGGCGTGACAGGTTTCTGAAATTCGAGGAGCGTGTAAACCGTGCGTTCACTGACCAGAAATTTGCGGCCCAGGTCGCTGATGTCAGGGTTTTGGAGCAGGTAGCAGCGACGACGTTTTATGGTGGCTACATTAAGAGGCAGGAAGCGGAGGTGAAATCGCTTCGTGCGTTTGGAGATCGCGCAATCCCTGGGTCCACGGACTACAACTCGCTTGTTGGTCTCACGACAGAGGCTCGCTCACGACTAACTTCGGTTAGGCCGGAGAGACTTGGAGACTTGCGTCACATAGAAGGCCTTACGCCGGCAACCATGGCCATAGTTGCCGGCCATATACGCCGATCTCTGGCTTGAATGTTTCACGTGAAACGGCCGGAATGGGTGTTTCACGTGAAACAGACATCCAGCTCCAAAGGTTTGTCGAGCTATTAGCACGATGGAACACTCGCATTAACTTAGTGGGTCCGATACGACCGGACGCCATCTGGTCTCGCCACGTTCAGGACTCTCTTCGACTAATTCCCTTGATGCCGGCGAGCGCCGTGTCTGCTACCGACCTTGGAAGCGGCGGTGGATTTCCCGGCATGGTGCTCGCAGTCGCCACTGGATGCCATTTTAGCCTGATAGAAGCAGACAGGCGAAAGGCTGCCTTCCTCATTGAAGCCGCTCGCACGCTGAACGCACCCGTAACTGTCCATGCTACTCGCATTGAAAGCCATCCGTGTTCTCCAGCGCAGCTTGTGACCAGTCGCGCTCTGGCGCCGCTTCCTCGCCTCCTCGACATGGCGTATCCCCTGCTGACCCAAGACGGGGTTTGTCTCTTCCATAAGGGTCAAAAGGTAGAGACGGAGCTGGACGCTGCACGTAAGAGCTGGACTATGACCGTCGAACACTTTCGTAGCGACTCGAACCCGAGCAGCGTCATTTTGCGCCTAAGTAAGCTGGCCCGTGTCTGACGCTGTCAAACCTCAGTCCAGAACCGTAGCTATCGCCAACCAAAAAGGCGGTGTGGGCAAAACCACGACCGCAATCAACCTTGCGACCGCATTGGCCCTGCAAGGTTTGCGTGTTTTGCTGGTTGACCTTGATCCGCAAGGCAATGCTTCGACAGGATTGGGCCTGGACAGGCGCCGACGCGGGGTGGGCACCTACACGATGCTGCTCGACGGCGTCCACCCAGCCGAGCTTCTCCAGCCAACGGAAGTTCAAGGCCTGGACGTCATATCAGCAGAGCCCGACCTCGCAGGTGCCGAAGTCGAGCTCGTTTCGATGCCTCGACGCGAATTTCGCTTACGTGACAGCTTGGCAAAGGCGTCAGGCTACGATCACATCTTGATTGACTGTCCTCCAAGCCTGACGCTTCTCACGTTAAACGGCCTGGTCGCAGCCGGCTCGGTGCTGGTACCACTGCAATGCGAATTCTTTGCCCTCGAAGGCATAAGTCAGCTGGTGCACACTATCGAGCTGGTTAACCAAAATCTCAACCCAGGGCTGGCGTTGCAAGGAATCGTGCTCACCATGTTTGACCGTCGCAACAACCTGTCAGACCTGATCGCAGCGGATGCCCGGAGCTTCTTCGGAAATTCGGTCTACGACACCATGATCCCACGCAACGTCCGCATCTCCGAAGCCCCCAGTCACGGCAAGTCGGTTCTCATCTATGATAAAACATCGGCTGGCGCGCTTGCCTATACGCAGCTTGCTGCCGAGATGCTGCACCGTCAGGCGAAGCTAGCAGCATGACCGCATCTGCGCCGCGGCTCGGTCGTGGGCTGGCCGCTCTGATGGGCGATTCTGCAATACGGGCGGACGAGTCACAATCTACGGTAGAAACGCGCGCGCTCGCCATCGACAAACTGCAACCAGGCCCGTTCCAGCCGCGGACGAGCTTCAGTTCAGACAGCCTCGCCGAACTGGTCAACTCGATCAAAGCAAGGGGCGTGCTGCAACCACTGCTGGCCAGGCCGCATCCGCAGCAATCGGGCCAATACCAGATCATTGCCGGCGAACGTCGCTGGCGGGCAGCTCAGCAGGCCGGCCTGCATGAAGTGCCGGTGCTCATTCGTGACTTGACCGATGTCGATGCGATGGCAGCGTCGCTCGTCGAGAACCTCCAACGACAGGACCTTAATCCAATCGAAGAAGCTGAGGGTTTCCGTCGCCTCGTCGAGGAGTTCGGCCTCACACAGGAGCAGCTCGGCGCCGCCGTCGGCAAGTCCCGAAGTCACGTCGCAAACGTGATGCGCCTGCTGAACTTGCCAGCAAGCGTCCGCTTGGACGTGCAGACGGGGAAATTATCAGCCGGTCACGCCCGCGCACTGCTGGCCCACGACGATCCAGAAACGGCAGCCAAGATCGTCCTAGCCCGTGGACTCAGCGTGAGACAAGCCGAAGCTTTGGCCGCTGCAAAACCGCCGAAGTCAGCTTCGCTCGCGGTTCGGGACCCCGAAACAGAAGCTTTGGAGCGAGACCTGTCTGAGCGACTGGGGTTGACGGTCGAGGTCGCCTTCGACGGCAAGGGCGGTGCATTGACGATCAAATACCGTAACCTGGACCAGCTCGACAGCATCGTGGCACTCCTCAGTCAAAACTGACGGTCGGCCTCTGGCGGTGCTGCGATCTCGCACGACGAACGATGTCTGCCATGAAGCGGCTTGCAAGAAGTTCGGGCCGGCTGCCCGTTCGTTTGCATTCTATTTCCACCCGGCGCGCCTCCTGCATGCATCGCAGCAACTCGTCCTCCGACCACAGCCCGATAGCGGACACCATCGTCGGCACAGCACGGTAAAACACCGGCGGCCGCATCATCCTGACCACCTCGGTGGCGGACGCGCCCGCTGCCACGCGCAATTTGGCCTGGTGTAACTTCTGCAACAAAGACATCGCCATCCTGATCACGCCAACGCCGCTTTGCCCGTCGGCGATTGCAAGCTCGATCCCGTGGTCAGCGTCGGCCCATCGCCCAAGGATTGCAGCCATAATGGCGTCGCCACCCGCTCCGGCAGCCTGACCGACGCAGCTCTGCGCCGCCTCCAGCGTCAAACGCCCGCTTGGACCGACAAACAGAGCGAGTTTCTCTACCTCGCCTCGAACAGCAGACCGGCCTGGCTCGAGAGACTGAACGAGCCATTCGACAGTGTCGTCATCGGTGCTGACGTCGAACTCTGCACAAATGCTCCGAATCAGGGCGTTCACTGCCCGGCCTTCCTCGACGTGGCAGGCCAACGCCGCGCCTTCCGCCGAGGCTTCCACAAAGCTCCTCAGCTTGCCCTTGGGTAGTCCGGGCGCCTCCAGGATCAGCATGGCAAGGCCGGGCGTTCTCATCGCTTCGGTCACGGCAGGCAGGACCGCGTCGGTCGCGTCCCGCACCAGCACCACGCGACGGCCGCCAATCATGGACAATGCGGCCACTTCCGCCGGTATGCGTGCCCAACCCTCGCGCGTTAACTCGGTTACCAGGAATGGGTCATCGAGCGACCCGGCTACTCGTCTGGTCAGGGCCTGCCCGCGTTCGCGTATCAGGCCCTCGTCTTCGCCGTAGATCAACGCCAGTCGAGCGGCACCTGGGTCACGCAGGAAACCCGCCACCTGCCGGGCATCAAGCTTCATAATCAACCCTGGCCGGGATGCGACCTGAAATATACGGCTACACCCTGCACGATCTGGTCGGCCAGCGCGCTTGCCAGGCGTCGTTGCGCCGCCTCTTCAGACAGCGTGGCGTAGAAAAATTGTTCGTCGATGATGTTGTAGCCGTCCACCGTCCTGACTGTACCGCTAGCTACCGGCACAGCGCTGTTTGAGGCGGAACGCAAACTCCAGACTGCCGAGCCGACATCGCGGTTGCGCGTGCTCGAATTGTCGATCTGGATGTCGACCGCCTGCGACGCTTCGGTGTAACCAACCACCAACGTGAATTGCTTGGCGATACCGGTGGACGCCCCCTCCAGCCTAGTCTGCAGCGCTTCTCGTAACATCTGGCCTGGCCGGTTTGGGATGATGTCGACGTACACCGACGGCAGGCTGGCCGAGCGTTCGAGCCGGCTGGAGTATAAAGGCTGAAACCCGCAACCCGTTGCCAGCATCGCCAGCGCTGTACTCAGACCAAAGCGCCGTCGCGTCACGGCGCCAACACGAAGTTCACGATGCGCCCTGGGACGTGGATCCGCTTGACGATACGTTGGCCTGCCAGCAGACGGGCGACGTTGGTTTCTGCTTCCGCGGCCTCTATCACAGCTTGGGCTTCGGCATCGACGGCAACCTCGATCGTACCGCGCAGCTTTCCCATGATCTGCACCGCAATCGTCACAGAGTCGACTTTCAGCAGCGTCGGTTCGGGTTCGGGCCAGCCAACCATGGCCAACAGTCCGCCGCCGAGCCTGGAATATATCTCCTCGGCCAGATGGGGCATCATCGGCGCCACCAGGCGCACGAGCATCTCCACAGCTTCCCGCCTGGCAAACGCCATCCCGTCGGCTGCCTCCCCGCGGTCGGCGTCGCCGATGGCGGCGGCGAGTTCGTAGATGCGAGCAACGGCCACGTTGAAGGTGAGCGTCTCGAGCGCCAGGGTCACGGCTGCGATGGTGCGGTGCGTCGTTCTGCGAAGTGTCAGCGCATGCGCCCCGAACGAGGCCGGTTGCGCCACTGGGGCCAGATCTGCTGCTAATGCCAAGCGGAACAACCGCTGGGTAAACCTGTACGCCCCCAAAACCCCCGCTTCCGTCCATTCGATGTCGCGCTCGGGCGGGTTGTCGGACAGGATAAACCAGCGCGCTGTATCCGCACCGTAGCGATCTATGATTGCGCTCGGGTCGACCGTGTTGCGCTTTGATTTCGACATCGCCTCGATCCGGCCGACCAACACCGGTGCGCCCGTCGCGCGCTGCACGGCGGCGCCGTCGCGGATTTCGACCTCTTCAGGATACAGCCAGCGTCCCTCTGCACTCTTGTAGCTTTCATGCGTCACCATTCCCTGGGTGAACAGCCCGTCGAACGGCTCGGCCTGTTCGACAAAGCCGGTTTCCCGCATCGCGCGGGTCACAAAGCGCGCGTATAGAAGATGCAGGATCGCGTGCTCGATCCCTCCTATGTATTGGTCGACCGGCAGCCAGGCATCCACCGAGGCCCGACGTACGGGCTCGACGGCATGCGGACTGCAGAACCTGGCGAAGTACCAGGAACTGTCGACGAATGTGTCGAATGTGTCCGTCTCGCGCATCGCAGCACCGCCGCATTCCGGGCAGGCGACATGCTTCCAGCTCGGGTGATAATCCAGCGGGTTGCCCGGCCGGTCGAAGCTCACGTCCTCCGGCAGGCATACCGGCAATTGCGCGGCCGGGACGGGAACCACGCCGCATCGCTCGCAATGCACGAGGGGGATCGGGCATCCCCAGTAGCGTTGCCGGCTTATCCCCCAGTCGCGCAGGCGCCAGTTGACCACGCGCGTGCCGAAACCGGCCTGCGTCAACGCGTCCATCGCCGCCGCCTTTGCCTGCGGCACTGTCATCCCGTCGAGGAACCCGGAATTGGCGATACGGCCCGACCCGTCATACGCACGGTCGTCGACGCTGAACGCGCCCGGGTCGTCGCCCTCCGGCACAACCACGGGCATCACCGGCAGTCCGTAGCGCCGAGCAAACTCCAGGTCGCGCTGGTCGTGCGCAGGGCAGCCGAAGATGGCGCCGGTGCCGTATTCCATCAGCACGAAATTGGCGATCCAGACGGGGAACACCGTATTCGGCAAAAACGGGTGGCGCACCCTCAGCCCGGTGTCGTAGCCGCGCTTCTCCGCCGTCTCCAGCGCTGCCTCGCTGGTACCAAGCCCCTGGCACTCCGCCACAAACGCCGCCGCGTCCGCGTCGCGAGACGCAACGGCCAGGGCGAGAGGGTGCTCGGCCGCCAGCGCTACGAAGGACATTCCGAACAACGTGTCCGGCCGGGTTGTGAACACGTCCACCCCGTTCATGCCGGCTTCTGCGTCGACCAGGGGGAAGTGCAGCCTGGCGCCCTCGCTGCGGCCGATCCATTTGGCCTGCATGGTCCTCACCCGCTCCGGCCATCGCTCCAGCCGGTCCAGGGCTGCGAGCAGTTCCGGCGCAAACTTGGTAATCTTGAGAAACCACTGCGACAGCTTCTTCTTCTCGACCAGAGCGCCAGAGCGCCAGCCGCGTCCGTCGATCACCTGCTCGTTGGCGAGCACGGTGTTGTCCACAGGGTCCCAATTGACGAAGGACTCCCGCCGCTCGGCCAACCCCGCCCGCAGAAAGGCCAAAAACAGCGCCTGCTGCTTGCCATAGTATTCAGGATCGCAGGTGGCGAACTCACGCCGCCAGTCGATGGAAAGACCCATGCGCTTTAACACGTTCCGCATCGCTTCGATGTTGGACCGGGTCCACTGCCCCGGATGCACGCCACGCTCGCGCGCCGCGTTCTCCGCCGGCAGCCCGAATGCGTCCCAGCCCATCGGGTGAAGCACCTGGTAGCCGCGCGCCTGCTTGTAGCGGGCCACCACGTCGCCCAGCGTGTAGTTGCGCACGTGGCCCATGTGGATCTTCCCGCTCGGATACGGAAACATCTCGAGCACGTAGTATTTCGGGCGGCTGCCAGCGGGCACGTCGTCGGCCTCGAAACACCCAGCCTCGTCCCAGGCGCGTTGCCAGGCTGGTTCGGCGCTGGCAAAATCGTAAACCGCAGGCGCGGGAGCGTCGTTCATGTCGCCAAGACTACCAGCGGGCTTGCCTGCAAGGAAGGCTGGCGCATCGGAGCTCTATAAGCCCTCGCGTGGAATACGTCATAATGAATGGCGGTCTGGGGTCGCTGGCCTCGGTGGGGTTCTAGGGGCAAAACCCTTAGCCTGCCGATTCTCCCCTGAAAGCATCCCGCTCCAGACGGCTACTGCGCTCCTTGTGCCCGCAGCTTTCGGGCGTCGGCCAGGATCTTGCTTTCGATGTCCGTCGCGGTCGCAGGGTTGATGGGCGCGTCCTCCCACTGGCCGTCGTTGCGCACCTGGCGGAAAATCGTCAGCCTCAACCCGTCCGTCCGCAACTCGCGACCGAGGACATAGGCGGTTGCCTTGAAACGTTCCCCAGACGAACCGGCCGGCGAGTACCATTCGGTCACGATCACCCCGCCGAACGGGTCGGCCGAGGCAAGCGGCATGAATGCCAGCGTCTCCAGCGCTCCGCGCCATAAATACTTGTTCACCTGCAGCGACGTGCCTGCTTCCTGCTGGCTGTTGGTCTTGCCGGAGACCAGCGGAACTCCGGTTGCCGGGTCCGTATAGGTCGCATTCGGAACTGCCTTGACCGAACCGCCATCGCCACCGCCGCAGCCAGCCAGCAGAAGCGGCCCGGCAAGCCAAATCATTCGGGCGCGCGACTCGGAAAGGGCCATGATATCCTGATGCGTCACAAGCCGGCGCGATCGCCGGCACGGCCTCTCTAGCCGTTGGCATCCATCGCGCCAAGCGGCCGGCTTGACCGTGCACTCCCACGCCGCCAGCCTTCACCAATGGCATCGTCCGCTCTCCCCACCGCAGACGCACAGATCGCCACTGCGCTGCAGGCCGTTCGCAGCCGGATCGCGCAGGCCGCCCGCGACAGCGGCCGCGATGCGGACGGCGTAACGCTGGTGGCCGTCTCCAAGACCCACCCTGTTGCAGCCGTGGAGGCTGCCCTTGCGTGTGGCCAGACGTGTTTCGGCGAAAACCGGGTTCAAGAGGCGGGCGGAAAATTTGCGCCTCTGCGCGCCGGCCATCCCCAGCTTGCCCTGCATCTGATCGGCGGGCTGCAGACCAACAAGGCCGACGAGGCCGTCCGGATCGCCGACGTGATCGAAAGTCTTGACCGCCCACGCCTGGCCGACGCCCTGGAAGCGGCCTCCCAGCGCGTGGGCCGGCTGCCCATGCTGCTGGTTCAGGTGAACATAGGCGACGAGCCGCAGAAATCCGGTATTCCGACCGCTTCGGCCGACGCCTTCATCGAAGCCTGCCAGCTACGTTTCGCGGCAGCCCTGACAGGGCTGATGTGCATCCCCCCAGCCGATGACGATCCGTCACCGCATTTCGCCCGGCTCGCAGCCATGCGCGCCCGCCATGGTCTGCCGATCCTCTCGATGGGCATGTCGTCGGATTACGAGGTGGCGATACGGCATGGAGCGACGCATGTCCGGCTCGGCTCGGCCATCTTCGGCGCGCGGTGATGGACGGGCGCAGTCGGGCGGGGTAAGGCCGGGCGGCGTCACGTGACGCCGCTCGGAGCCCGACCAAGGGCCAGCCGACCGTCGGACACATCTTAATGACCCAACTCTCCCACGCAGACACCGCCAAGCTGCAGCGCGGCGTGCCAAGACTCGGCGCGCTGGTCGGCGTGCTCGGCGTCGTCTACGGCGACATCGGTACCAGCCCGCTTTACGCGTTCAAGGCGACTCTCGCGCTGTTCGGCAGCCAGACGATCAGCAACGGGGAGATCATCGGCTGCCTGTCGTTGATCTTCTGGTCTCTGATCCTGATCGTGACGATCAAATACGTGCTGCTGGTCATGCGCGCGGATAACCGCGGCGAGGGCGGCATCCTGGCCCTGATGGCCCTGGCGCAGCGCTCGGTCGACAATCCGCGCCTGCGCAGCGCGGTCGCACTGATCGGCATCGGCGGCGCGTGCCTGATCTTCGGCGACGGGGTCATCACGCCCGCCGTCTCGGTCCTGGGCGCGATAGAGGGTCTGGAAGTCACACTGCCCCAGGCGCAGCCGCTCGTGCTTCCGCTCTCGATCATCATCATCCTGGCCCTGTTTGCCGTGCAGTCGAGGGGCACCGGCACGGTCGGACGCATCTTCGGGCCCGTCATGGTGGTCTGGTTCGCCGCCATCGGCGTGCTCGGCGCCATCCAGATCGCGGCCAACCCTACCGTGCTCGACGCCATGCTGCCCCAGCACGGGGTCACGTTCTGCGTGCACCATGGCTGGTTCGCGTTCCTGGCGCTTGGCGCAGTCGTGCTCTCGGTCACCGGCGCCGAGGCGCTCTACGCCGACATGGGCCATTTCGGGGCCCGCCCGATCCAGTTCGCCTGGCTTTTCTTCGTTCTTCCATGCTTGCTGCTCAATTATTTCGGACAGGGCGCGCTCGTCATCTCCAACCGCTTGGCCGCGGAAAACCCGTTCTTCCTGTCCGGCCCGATCTGGTTGCGGCTGCCTATGGTGGCGCTCGCAACCATGGCATCCATCATCGCCAGCCAGGCGCTGATCTCGGGCGGCTATTCCATCGCCAGGCAATGCATGCAGCTCGGCTTCCTGCCGCGGCTGACGGTGACGCATACCAGCACGACGGAGGAGGGCCAGATCTTCGTGCCCCAGGTCAACAGCGCCCTGCTGGTGGGCGTGCTGATCCTGGTGCTCGCCTTTCGCAGCAGCGACGCGCTTGCCTCGGCCTACGGCATCGCAGTAACCGGCACGTTCCTCTGCACCTGTTTTCTCGCCTCCATCGTGTTCCGCCACCAGTTCGGCTGGCCGGCCTGGGCCGCGATCGCCGTCTGGGGCGGCTTCTTCGTCGTCGACAGCGTGTTCTTTTCCGCCAACGCGCTGAAAATTGTCGAGGGCGGATGGGTGCCGCTGGTCATCGGCCTTGCCCTGATGGCGATGATGACGACCTGGAAACAAGGCCGCGACCTGATGTTCAGCCGCTGGAAGCAGGACAGCCTGCCGCTGGCGAGTTTCCTCAACCGGCTGCCGCAGTCGCGCACGATACGTGTGCCAGGCATGGCAGTGTTCCTGACCGGCAACCCCGATTACGTGCCCGCCGCCCTGCTGCACAACCTTAAGCACAACAAGGTGCTGCACGAGCGTGTGCTGTTCGTCACCGTTTCCACCCTGGACGAGCCGGAAGCCGGCCCGGAGCGCCGCACCGAGGTCATCGAGCTGGCGCCAGGCATCCACCGCGTCCTGCTACGCTACGGCTTCATGGAAAGCCCCAACGTGCCCCGCGCGCTGGAGGATCTTCGGTCTCGCGGCGTGGCCTACGACCCCATGCAGGTCAGCTACTTCCTCGGCCGAGAGGTGCTGGTGCGCGCGATGGCGCCCAAGCTCTCGCTATGGCGGTTGTGGCTGTTCCTGGTGATGGCGCGCAACGCCGTGCCGGCGACCGAGTTCTTCCGCATCCCCAGCGACCGCGTGGTCGAGCTCGGCGTGCGCGTCGCCATCTGAAACGCACGCCAGTCACGCTACTCCGAGGCCAGCCAGGCCGACATCTGCGCTTCGGTCCGGCGTTTCAGATCGGCAGCGGTCTCGATCCCGTCGGCGGTGCGGGCCGCCCAGATGCGCGCGCCGCTGGATGCGTTGCTGCTCGGCTCGGCCAGCACGGCGCGCGCGGTGGCAGGATCGCTGGACCCCGACGCCGCCGCGACGATCGGCGTTGGCCCGAGCCCGCCGCCTGGTATTCGGGCGGCAAGCCTGGCTTGCATCGGCTTGACGAGGCTGAAGACCAGCTCCGGGTGCTCGGACTCCCGGCTGGCATTGATCAGGTAGCGCACCACGCGCCCGTTGGGCACTTCGCCTGCATCGGCGAAGGCGACAGTCTGCTGCACCAGCTTCGGGTCGGTCGCCATCCCCATCGCCGTGAAGTAGCGCAGCTTCTCCTCGGTGCTGGTCGCGCGCATGCCGGCGGTGCGCAACTTGTCATAGGTCGCCTGGTCGGCGGTGTGTCCGACGGTGGACAGCACCGGCTCGCGCAGCGCCGGCGGCAGGCTGGCCGGGTTCTGCGCGAAAGCGTCGAAGCGGCGCCGTGCCTCGGCCACCACGGCAGGGTCGCCGAACCGGCCAAGGGCGCCGATGAGCTTCGGCCGAAGGAGCGTATCGGGAAAGGGCTCGTTCGGCTGGGCGTCCCAGCCAAGCCGCCCGAACTCCTGCCGCACCAGGCCGGAGGCGAACGCATCGAAACGCTGCTGCAACGGCGAGCCGACCAGCGCGGTATGGAGCCGGATGAGGTGGCTCAGCGTGTCGGTCCACACCGCCACGCTCCTCTCGCCGCCGAACTGGCGCAACAGGTTGAGGTAGCCGGCGAGTGGCGCGCGGTCGGCGAGGAACAGGGCGAACTGGTCGCCCAGCAGGTTCGCCCGGTCGGTCTGCGACAGTTCGGGAAGCACCCTGGTCAGCGCCTGCAGCGAGGCAGTATCGTACTGCGTCCGGTAGTAGCCCTCCTCGCCGAGATTGGCCTTCAGCGCGGCGGAGCAGTCGGCCAGCGGCACAGTGGCCGGCGCGCTGGTCAGCAGCAGGTGCTGCGATGCCGTGCCGGGTGCTCCCAAGGTCACCGGGATGGTCCAGGTTTCCGGCTTGGGGTGCGGATCGTGGATGGTGAAGCGGCCCTGGGTCAGCGTGACTTGGCAGTCGCCGCCCGACCCGCTCCTGGCCACCTGCACCAGCGGAATGCCTGGTTGCTCGGTGAACCCTGCGGCCACACGCGCCACGTCGCGATGCGAGGCCGCACTCAGGGCTGCCCACAGGTCGGCACTGGTCGCGTTGCCGAACTGGTGCGCCTTCATGTAGCGCCGCATGCCGTCGCGGAAACTGTCCGGCCCGATCCAGTCCTCGATCATCCGGATGATCTGCTCGCCCTTCTGATAGCTGATGGCGTCGAAGGCGGTGTTGGCCTCGCTCTCGTCGCGGATCACCTGCTGGATCGGGTGCGTGGTGGGCTGCGCGTCCTGCGCCATCGCCGCTTCGTGCTCGCTGTGGTCGCGCGGCCAGATCTCCCAACTCGGGTTGAAATGGTCGGTCGCCTTCATCTCCATCCAGGTGGCGAAACCCTCGTTCAGCCAGATGTTGTCCCACCAGCCCATGGTGACCAGGTCGCCGGACCAGTGATGCGCCATCTCATGCGCCACCACGAGGTAGATGGTCTCCTTCGTGCCCGGCGAGGAGGTTGCCGGGTCGAACAGCATGGCGTCGTCGATGAAGGTGATCGCGCCCCAGTTCTCCATCGCGCCTGCCTGGTAGTTGCCCGGAATGGCGATCAGGTCGAGCTTGGGCAGCGGGTAGGGCACGCCGAAATAGCTGTCGTAGAACGGCAGGATCGCGGTCTCGGCATCCAGCGCGTAGCGCGCCTGCTCGACCCTGCCAGAGGGCGCCCAAGCCGCCAGGTCGGTGCCGGCCGCACGGGCATGGATGGCCTGCATGTCGCCAGCCACCAAGGCCAGCAGGTAGGTCGACATTCGCGGCGAAGTTGCAAAGGCGACGTGGTGCAGGCCGGGGCCTGCCGGCGTCTCGCTGCCGATCGGCATGTTCGACACGACGGCGAGGTTGCTGGGCAGGGTCACCGAAAGCTGGAACGTCGCCTTGAACGCAGGCTCGTCCCAGCCGGGAAACATGCGGCGCGCATCGGCGACTTCGAACTGCGTCACCAGCATGCGTTTCGGCGCCCCGCCCGCGGTCTTGTAGTCGTCGTGGTAGATGCCGTTTGGCGTCGCAGGGATCGGGCCGGTATAGGCGATGGTCAGCGTGTGGCGCCCTGCGGCAACCGCGTGCGGAAAATGCAGCGTCGCCGTCTGCGCCTGCTCGTCGAGCGTCACGGCGGCCGGGGTGCCGTCTTCCAGCACCGCCTTCTGCAGCGCGAGCCCGGCCTGGTTGAGCACGACATGGTCGGTCGGCTGGCGGACGTGCAGGTCGATCGCTTCCTGGCCGGCGAAGGTCAGTTTGTTCAGGTCGGGCGAAAGATCGATCCTGTAGGCATCCGGCACCACGGTTTTGGGCAGCTTGCCGGGTGCCGCATCGAAGTCGAACGGCGCCTCCGCCCGCGCAGAGGCGGTCAGTGCCAGCAGGGAGGCGGCGAGATACAGGCCTTGGCGCATCGAACACATCCGGCAGTTATGGCGGGGTTGTGAACCCCGCCGAACGCCGGACGGTTCCGAAGATTTTTACGTCAGCTTCGGCTCTTGTCGCGGACTGCCCGGAACTCGTTGCCTTCGTACCAGTCCGGCCACTGCCCGCTATTGGCCAGCGCGTGCCCCAGCCAATACAGCACCTGAAGGTCCCGCACCGGCCCGGACAGGTCCCAGTTCGGGTCATACTCGTCCGATGGCTGGTGGTAGTGGTTCGCCGTGTAGGCATCGCGCGTCGCACGACCTGCCGCCTTGCCGCCGTTCAGCAGGTCGAACCCGCCTTCCGGGTAGAGCATCGGCACGCCGACTTTCGCCAGGCTGATGTGGTCGGACCGGTAGAAACTGCCCTTCTCCGGCTCCGGGTCGGGTGCAATCGTGCGGTGCTGCGGCGCCAGCGCGGTCTTGAGCAGGTCCTCCATCTCGGAGGCGCCGTTGCCGATCACCACCAGGTCGCGCGCAGGCCCCTCCGGCAAATTGGCATCGAGGTTGATGCCGCCCACGATGTGGGAAAGCGGCCAGATGGGATGCTGCGCGAAATACTGCGAGCCGAGCAGCCCCTGCTCCTCCAGCGTCCAGCAGATGATGCCGATGGAGCGCTGCGGCGGTGGCGCGTCGTGGACGAAAGCCTGGCCGATTTCCAGGATGCTGGAAACGCCCATGCCGTTGTCGATGGCGCCGTTATAGATCTTGTCTGGCCCTGGCACGTCCGGCTTCACGCCCAGATGGTCCCAATGCGCGGTGTAGAGCACCCATTCGTCGGGGCGCTGCGAGCCGCGCACCATGCCGATCACGTTGCGCGTCCTGACATGCCTGACGGTCGAGCGCAGCTCTGCCGTCATCGTCTCGCCTGCCATCGGCACCGGCCTGAAGCCGCGCGTGTTGGCCGCCCTCTTCTGCGCGTCGTAATCAAGCCCCGCGCGCGCGAACAGCTCGCGCGCGGCCGCCAGCGTGATCCAGCCCTGCACCGGCACGCGCGACATGTTGCCGTCCGCCTCGTCCAGCCAGGATTTGGCGCCCGAGTTGGAATTGCGCACCACCTGCCAGCCATAGGCCGCCGGTGCCGTCTCGTGGACGATCATCACGCCCGCCGCCCCGTGGCGCGCCGCTTCCTCGAACTTGTAGGTCCAGCGGCCGTAATAGGTCATCGCGCGGCCCTTGAAGAAGGCCGGGTCGGGATGCGGATCCTCGTTGCCGGGGTCGTTGATCAGCAGCACCACGGTCTTGCCGCGCACGTCGACGCCCGCGTAGTCGTCCCAATGGTATTCCGGCGCGACCACGCCGTATCCCACGAACACCATCGGCGTGTCGCGGACGGCCACGGTGTCTGCGCGGAACTGCGGCGTCCAGTAGACCACGTCGGACGGAAAGGCCGGCAGCAGCGTGCCGTGCGGCGTGGCAAAGCTCAGGTGAGAGCGGGCGGCGTCCAGCGTGATGCTGACCGACGGCACGTCCTGGAAGTAGCTGCCGTGGTTTCCAGGCGCCAGGCCGATGCGCTGCATCTCCTCGGCGATCCACCCCGCCGCCTGCTCGCCCGCCGCCGTGCCTGGCCCGCGTCCCTCAAACGCATCGTCGGCGATCGCACGATCCCGTGCGGCCAGGTCCTCGGCGGTGATCGCCGGCGCGGTGGCCGGGTGGGCAGGATACTGCGCCCAGGCAGGCGAGGCGAAGAGGCAGGCGGCGAGGAGGAGACGGCTGTTCGGCGGCATGGTCGTGCGTGGTCCTCAGTTGGGGTAAGCGACCCTAGAGCATGATCGCTTCAGGTTGATCCTCAACCACGATGAACATGCTCGGCAAACAAAGAGCTAGAGCATGATCGCTTCGGCTACAGACGCGATCAGTGTCTAGCCCGGCCGCGACCCGTGGACATGCTGGCGGGATGCCTGATCCCGCCTGTGACGGACGACCCCGGTCCGGCATCACCGCCGTCCGAACAACTGTCCTGCCAGCCTGATCGGCTTGGTCACGCGCCAGGACGTCGAGTTCTGCACGGCCTGCAGCATGGACGCTGCCTCGTCGTAGCGCCGGTCTCTCGCGTACCGCGTCAGCGCGTCGGCAAGCTGCTCGATCGTCGCCGTCGACAGGCTCGTGTAGGTTTCGGCGACCATCCTGGCTGCCTTTTCCGCGGCAACTTCGGCCGTGGCGATCCCGCCCGCCCTCGACGCCTCCCTCTCGGCTTGCAGCGCCAGGCTGATGTCGTCAACCTGCCGGCCCAGCAGGCGCAGCTCGTCGAGGGTCGCCCGGGCCGGCCCGAGCGCGCGGGACAGCGCCAGGTTCTCGCCGCGCAGCTGGCTCGAGGAGGCAAGAAGGCGGCGGTTCTCCTGTTTCAGGTCATCGTTGTCGTGGGCCAGGCGGCGGTTCTCGCCCGCCATCCGTTCCAGACGCGCCGCCATCAGGTCCAGGCGCGCGTCCGGGGTCGTCGAAGGCCCCAAGTCCTCGGCCGCAGGACTGTCTGCGGCCCGCTGCATCTCGGGCGTGCCGACCTCCTCCATCCGCGCCCTCAGGCTTTGGCATTCCAGCTCGAGGGCGTGGGCGTATTCGTCGGCCGCGGCGAAGGTTGACCGGAGCCGCCCGATCTCCTCCCGCAGGCCCGCCGAATCCGCCCGGACGAAACGGTCGAACACGTTCGGCGGCAGGGTGGCCCCGTCCGGCACCACGAAATCGGCCGCGGCGTAGAAATCGTTCAGGTTGTCGAACAGGATGTGGCGATAGCCGAGCGCCTGCAGCATTTCCGGTATGCCGGTCGGCCGTCGCCGCGACGTGTTGGGGTAGGTCGCCTCGAGCAGGATGACCGACGGACGCCAGCGCTCCCAGTCGTTGCCGCGCAGCACCTGTTCCTCGAACCCCTCGACGTCCACCTTCAGCACGTCGATGTGGGGAGGGGCTGCCCGGTCCAGCACCTCCTTCAGCGTCACCGTGCGCAACTCGTACGGCCTTACGGTGAAACCCTCAGCCTCGTAGCTCCTCGCCTGCTCCTCGTCGAAGGTGGACAGCCCGGTGTTTTCCACCTCGTAGAAGGTCAGCGTTTGGCCCGCGACGTCGCCGACCGGCTGGTCCACCGTCAGGTCGCGCGGCCGCTGCGCACGCAGCAGCGCGGCATAGGACGGGTTCGGCTCGATGTTGATGCCGGTCCAGCCGAGCTGGCTCAGCCCGAAAAAATCGTTGTCCTGGCAGGGACCCTGCGCGCCGACATCGACGAAGAAGCCGTCGGCCCGCCCGGCAAACAGCCGGCGGAGCACCACGTCCTCGTAGTTGATGCTGTAGGAGACGAACGGCGGCGCCTCGTCCCGCGGCTCGGGGCTCATGCGCCGATCAGCCGAAGCCGGTCGCGCTGATGCCGGGCGACTGCCTCGTGTCCGTGGTTGTCCTGGATATGCGCCCGCGCCGCCTCGCGACGCCGCTCCACCTCCGCCCCGCCGCGGAATACCTGCCGCATCTGCCAGGCCGCATGGTCGATGTCTGCATCGGCCCAGACCTGGCCCTCTGCGAAGGGATACTGCCCAAGCTGGACCGGAACCAGAGTGAAATCGACGGGGTAGCCCGTCCGTGGCGTGACCAGATCGGTGGTGCCTGAATAGTCCGTCGAGATGACCGGCTTGCCCAGCACCATGGCCTCGGCCACCAGCAGGCCGAGCCCCTCGCTCCTGTGCAGAGACACCACCGCGTCGCAGGCGGCGATCAGCGCCAGGGTGTCGGCGCGCGGCAGCGTCTGCTCGATCATGATCACGTCCTCGTCCTCGGCCAGGCTGTGTCGGAGGGCGCGTCCCTGCTCCGGCACGATCTCGGCGTTGAGCGTCTTCAGCACCAGGCAGACCTTATCGGCGCGGCCCCGCCTGCGGAAGGCACGCTTGAACGCCTCGACCACCGCGCCCGGGTTCTTGCGATCCAGGAACGAAAAATAGTCGAACGCGAAGAAGAACAGGAAACTGTCGTCCGGCAGGCCGAAGCGGCTGCGCGGCGCGGGCGGCGGCGGCTCGAATTCCAGCATCAACGGCATGCGGACCACCGGCTTGGTCGTGCCGCGCGTCAGCATGGCATGGATGAAGCGCGTCGACGCCCAGACCTCGTCGACGAGGTCGAAGGCCGGCATCCACGGCACCGGCAGCAGCGCCAGTTCCCAGAACGGCATGGCGATCCTGTACGAATCCTGTCGCAGCGCCGCACGCAGATGCTCCATCACCGGGCCGAGCTGGTCGGCGTTGACCGCGAACAGCTGCACCCGCGCGCGGCCCTCCTCCGCCAGCAACGGCACGCAGCTGTCGTCGTTGCGGCGAGAGCCGGAGTTCAGCGCGGTGTCGATCCCGCGGACGCGCACCCCTGCCCGCTGCAGCGAGCGCAGGGTCAGGCGCCCGGCTTCGCCCAGGCCGAGCGCCAGGCGAAGGTAGCCGATCACGTCCACCTCCGGCTCTTCGGCCGAGCGGCGCGCAGGCAAGCGGGCCACCGGCCTGGCCGGAGCGAGCAGGGACGCCACCGGCTGCAGCAGACGCTCGTCACCCACCGCGTGCCGGGCGTGCTTGACGAACCAGTCGGCCAGCCCGCGTCCATCCCCTGGACGGGCCGGCTGGTAGGTCTGCCGCAACCAGGGTTCGCGCTGCCACAGCGCCTGCAGCAGGTTGGTCACCGGCTGCGCGCACTGCCCAGCCCAGGGTTCGGCGGTCGGCAAGGCGAGGTATTCGTCAAAGGTCTCGAACGGATCGCCCTGCCAGCGCGGATGATCCTCGCGGAACGACCGACGCACGAACGGCGTCACCGGCGTGCCGGACCTAAAGCGGCCATACGCGTAGGCGCCGCCCGGAATGCTGCCGTAACCCTGTGCGTGCAGACGATCGGCGTAGTGCTGCAGCAGGCCCAGCAGGTCGGGCGGGACGTCCCCGCCCGAAAAGCAGTCGGTGTATTTCGACAGCCTGGTCGTGTCTCCCGGGTTGAAGCCGCTGAAGTGGAAAAACCCGAGCGGCCGCGTGTCCACCAGCCATCGCCCGCCCAGCCGGCTCAACCGTCTCTGTGCCAGGTTCCAGTATGCGACGTTCAGCGTGGTGTCCCGCAGGATTGCGGCATCGTCCACAAAGCCCGGCACCAGATCGATGAATTTCTGGTCGACGAAGATGCCGCCTGGCTGATCGTCGACGCACTGGTACTCCAGACGGCGCGACCACCAGCGCAGCACGGCATCGGACGCCTCCCCGGCGTTCACGCCCAGGAAACCGAGGTTGTAGGCTCCTGCACGCATCATGACGGTGTCGTCGGGATAGGGGCCGTGTTCAGACGGTGCGCAGAGATGCGGCGTGAGCACGAACGGCGCGCCGCGTGCCAGCGCGCCGGTCACCTCCGTCAGCGGCCGGAAAATCTCTATGTCGGGATCGAAATACAGCACCGAGCGGTAGCCCTGCGCCAGCAGGCGCCGGAACATGAACGGTTTTAACGCGGTGTTGAACTCCATCATCTCGTAGCGGAACGCAAAAGCGGAAAAATCGGGCACCCCGAGCTCGTGCGCCTGCGTGATGGTGCAACCGGCCGGATACAGGTCCCGCTCGTCAAGCGCCACGTCGCCCAGGCAAAGATGCAGGTCGGCTTCCGGATGGTGGCGCCGTGCGCTCTCGATCAGGATGGCCGCCATCGGGACGTAATTGTTCGAGCAGATGGTGAAGATGGCCAATCCGTTCGGCACGTTTCCGGGTCCGTTTCTGCTCGCTGCGCCAAGCCTGCCCACGCCGGGGCGATGGCTCAAATCAAGGCCCGTGCTTGACCGTGCCGCCCTGCATCACGAAGCGCACGTGCTCCAGCCGGTGCACGTCCTGGGTCGGATCGCCCTCGACGGCGGCGACGTCGGCGAAGTGGCCGGGCTCGAGGCTGCCCACCCGGTCGCTCCAGCCCATCAGCTGTGCCGCGTTCAGGGTTGCGGCGCGGATCGCCTCGATCGGCGTCATGCCCCACTCGACCATCTTGGCGAACTGGCGCGCGTTGTCTCCGTGCGGGTAGACGCCCGCATCGGTGCCGAACGCCATCAGCGTGCCGGCCGCATGCGCGCGGCGGAAATTCTCCCGCTGCAGCCGGCCGAGGCGCCGCTCCTTGACGATCGACTCCTCCAGCATGCCGCCGCCGGCCGAGCCGGTCGCCAGGATGTAGTCGTCGTCGTAGATGTCCATCACCAGGTAGGTGCCGTGCTGCTTGGCCAGCGCTATGCCGCGGTCGTCGATCAGGCTCGCATGCTCCACCGAATCGACGCCGGCCAGGATCGCGTCGGTGATCGCCTGGGTGCCGTGCGCGTGGGCGGCCACCTTACGGCCGAGCTTGTGCGCTTCGGTGACGATCGCCTGCATCTCCTCCAGCGAATACTGCTCGGCCCCCGGCTCGTCGCCTTTGCTGAGCACGCCGCCGGACGCCATGATCTTTATCAGGTCCACCCCGTATTTCGCGTTCTCCCGCACCTTGGCCCGCGCCGCCCAAGGGCCGTCCGCCACCCCCTCCGCGGTGTCGTGGTAGCTGAACGGCAGCAGGTTCCGGTCGGCGTGCCCGCCGGTGATGCCCAGCGGCGGGCCGCTCACCTGCATGCGCGGCCCGTCCACGTCGCCGGAAGCGATGCCGTCGCGCAACGCCACGTCGGCAAAGCCTTCCGCGCCCACGTTGCGCACGGTAGTGAAGCCCGCCGCCAGGGTGGTGCGCGCGTTGCGCACGCCGATCACCACCTGGCGCGGCAGGGAGATGCTCAAACCCTCGTAACCGGAGTGGTTCGGATCGACCGTCAGGTGCACGTGCGCGTCGATCAGCCCTGGCAGGCATGTCAGTCCAGGCAGCTCGATCGGCGTTATGCCCGCCGGCGGATGCGTGACGGCGGCGGGTCCGACCGCGGTCACCCGGCCGGCCTCGAACACGATCATCTGGTCGTCGAGCACGCGGCCGGCGCGCACGTCCAGCAGATGCGGGCAGTGCAGCGCCCCGCCGGAGGGTGCTGCCGCGCGAGCCGCACCGGCAAGGCCGAGCAGCACGCAAAGGGTGAACCTGATCAAGCAGCCGCTCCGGGTCTTTGAGCCCGCATCGGCGCGTGCGACGGCCGCCGTGTCAATCGGCTAGCGAAGATAGCCGAGCGCCGCGTAGGCCCGGGCGGAGGGCGGCCAGGCGACCATGACCTGCTGCCGCCATGCCAGGGCGGCAGCAGCCCCACCGGCCAGCACGACCAGGCTCAGCACCCAGCAGGCCAAGACGGCGGCCGGCAGGCGGCTCGGGGCTTTGGCCGAAGGGGGTTCGCCGGAGGTCGGAGGCCGGGCTGCCTCTTCGGCGTGGAAACCAGCACTGTCCGATGGCGCGGCTGAAGCGGACGTCGCGGGTGGCCCGACTTGCTCGGCCGGCGCGCGCGACTCCTGCGCCGCGCTTGCGCTGAACTGCGCCTCGCAGCGCGTGCAGCGGAGGGTGCGGCCGGCGTCCACCACGGGGGCGGGGACCTCGTAGGCCGCTCGGCAGGCGGGGCAGACGATACGCATAGAACGCCATCCTGCGGATGGGGCCAGCGCTTGGCAATCGCGGTGCAAGCGGAGCAGATAGGCCCGATCGGCGTCCGGGCGTAAACGGGAGGTGGTCGGATGGATCGGGCGGAGCCGCAGCCCATGGCGCGATGGTAGGCCTGCGGGCCGGCAAGGCGATCGCCGTCCTGGGTGCGGCCGTGATGCTCTGCTGGGCGGCCGGCTTTGCCTGGTTCGTGCACGCTGCGTCGCAGCCGGCGGTGCTGCCGCCGCGCGCCGACGGCATCGTCGTGCTCACCGGCGGCGCGGACCGCATCGTCACCGGCGCCCGCATGCTGCAGGAAGGGCGCGGACGGGTGCTGCTGATTTCAGGGGTGGGCCATGATGCAGGGCTGCAAGCGCTGTTCCGCGGCACCGGCCTGGATGCGGTGTCGCTCGCCAGCCGGATCACGCTTGGGCGCGCCGCAACCAGCACGGCCGGCAACGCCGACGAGACCGCGTCCTGGGCGGCCAGCCACAACGTGCGGTCGCTGTTCGTCGTGACCGCAGGATACCACATGCCGCGTGCGCTGACCGAGCTGCAGCGCAGCCTGCCGGGCACCGCGATGTTCGCCGTGCCTGTGGTGCCGCCAGCGCTGCGGACCCACAACCTGTCCACCTGGCGCCTGCTCGCCCAGGAATACACCAAGTGGCTCGCCTCCAAGCTCGGCCTGGCCAGGCTGGCTGCCGACCCGATCCGGGCCGCCGGGTGAGCCGGCTCGTCGAGACAGCGCGGGCGGCGCTCTTCGCCCTATGGTTCTACGGCGTGACCTTTGCCTTTTGCCTGGCCGGCGTGCCGATCCGGGTGTTCGCGCGGCAGCTCGCCCTTCCGCTGGCCAAATACTGGGCGCGCACGGTGCTCGCCGGCCTGCCGCCGATCTGCGGCATACGCATCGTGCTGACCGGGTGGAACCACCTGCCCAAATCGGGTCCAGCCCTGCTGGCCGGCCAGCACCAGTCGGAGTTCGATACGCTGGTCTGGATGGCCCTTCTGGACCGGCCCTGCTACGTGATGAAGCAGGAACTGACCCGCATCCCGCTCTTCGGCCCTTTGCTGGTGCCGGCCGGCATGATTCCGGTGGACCGTTCGGGGGGCGCTTCGGCGATGCGTGGCATGCTGAAGGACACGGCGGGCGCTGCCCGAAACGACCGCCAGATCGTGATCTTCCCCGAAGGCACACGCGTGCCATACGGCCAGCGCGTTCCGCTACAACCGGGCGTGGCTGCCATCGCCGCACGCACCGGGCTGCCGGTGTTGCCGGTCGCCACCGACTCCGGCTTCTGCTGGCCGCGCCGGCTGCTGGGCAAGCGGCCGGGCGCCATCCACATCGCCATCGGACCGCCGCTGGCGCCTGCCGGCAGGGACGCCGTGCTCGCGGCCATCGATGAGTACTGGACCGCAATGGCCGCGCGCGACTACGCGGAGGCTGTGGATGAAGCTGTGGACGAACGCCGGATACAGCGCGCCGAAGTGCGTTAATCTTTGCTTAACCTGCTCGGATCGCTACCTTTCCAACGGACCGGACGCGTTCGCGATTAACGAATGCCTCGTAACGAAAAGTGCGTAACTCTACTTAGTGCACTGTTATCGTTGCCGAATATATTTGGCACGGCTTTGCGGGCGGCGCAGGGCCCTGTTGTGGACGCGCCGGTCGTGCTGCCGTATGTCACCGCCTTGCAACCAGTGTGGATGATTACCGCGAACGCCCTGGCCGTCCGCCCCTGACCCATGCGCAAAACCGTCATCGTCGGCATCGCCGTCTCCCTCGTGCTGGCCGACACAACGCTGTGGCTATGCGGAACCTGGCTGCTGAGCAGCCGGAGCGCGCAATGGGCCAGGCAGGCCCAGGCGCATGGCTGGACGGTATCGTGGGAGCAGCAGGCCTGGGGAGGATGGCCGTTCGCCGCAAGCCTGATGCTCGACAGGGCTGCCATCAGCGGCGGCGCGCGTTACCTGCCCGGCGGCCTTGCCTGGTCTGCGGACCGCGTCGTCGCCTCCGTCTCGCTGTTCCATCCCTTAACCCTGTGCGTCGCGGCGGACGGCCAGCAGTTCCTGCGCGTGGCACACGCCCCCGATCTGGGGTTCGTGGCCGGCACGGCTGCCGCCCGCCTGCCGCTCGGCTGGTCTCATCACGGGCGCGGCGCCCTTCACCTTGCAGATGTCAGCGGCGGCATCGCCGGTTCGGGCCACCCGCAGGACGTTCAGCTGGGCGCGGTCTCCGTCGCCCTCGAGGCCAGGCAGGACGACGCGCATCTGACTGCGCGGCTCGTCATAGAGGCCAGGAACGTCGGCCTGCCGGACATCGGGCGATGGCCGCTGGGCGCCACCATCGCCGGTGCCGGCGCGACCATCCTGCTGAACTCGCCCTTGTCCGAGCGGGGCCGCCAGGAGCTCGACGCACAGGGTGCGCTGCAGGGGGGCGCGCTGCAGGCGGCCGCCTGGCGGGACGGCGGCGGCACGGTGGCAGTGCAGGATGCGACCCTGCACTGGGGTCCGCTGGCCGCACGTGCGTCCGCCAAGCTCGCTCTGGACGAAACCTTGCAGCCGTCAGGCAGCGGCACGGCAGAGGTGCTGGGAACCGCGCCGGCGCTCGACGCCGCCTCCCAAGCGGGCCTGGTCGCGCCGGGACTGGCCCTGACGGCCGAGGCCGTGCTGTCGGTTATGACCCACGTCCACAATCCGGACGGCGACGCGGTCCGGCTGCCGTTCCTGTTGCACGACCGCACCATCTCGGTCGGCGAGATCCCGGTGGCGCGCCTGCCGAGCATCCGGTGGTAGCCGCCATTTCCGTGACCGTGACACTTCTGCGAAGCGTGCTACAAGCCCGCCGGAACGGGCCCGAGAAACGCCCCCCTCAACCCGCACGCGTAGCGGGTTGGTGGGGTGGAGCGAAACGCCCGCGGCGGGTGAGGCAACGGCATGAAGATCTTCGCCTGTAACAGCAACCGGCCGCTGGCCGAGGCAGTCGCGAGAAACCTCAACCAGCCGCTGACCCGCGCCTCCGTCCGCCGGTTCGCCGACATGGAGGTGTTCGTCGAGATCCAGGAGAACGTCCGCGGCGAGGACGTGTTCGTCATCCAGAGCACCAGCTACCCGGCCAACGACAACCTGATGGAGCTGCTGATCATGCTGGACGCGCTGCGCCGCAGCTCGGCGCGGCGGGTGACGGCGGTGATGCCCTATTTCGGCTATGCCAGGCAGGACCGCAAATCAGCACCGCGCACGCCGATCAGCGCGAAGTTGGTGGCCAACCTGATCACCGAGGCAGGTGCGAACCGCGTGCTGACTCTCGACCTGCACGCGGGGCAGATACAGGGCTTTTTCGACATACCGCTCGACAATTTGTACGCAGCACCGCTGTTCGGCGCAGACATACGCGCGCGCTACGAGGGGAGGGACATTATGATCGTCTCGCCCGACGTGGGCGGCGTGGTGCGCGCGCGCGCTCTGGCGACCCGGCTGAACTGCGACCTCGCCATCATCGACAAGCGCCGCGAACGGGCCGGCGTCTCCGAAGTGATGAACCTGATCGGCGACGTTGCAGGCCGCTGCTGCATTCTTCTGGACGACATCTGCGATTCCGGCGGCACGCTGTGCAGCGCCGCACACGCGCTGATCGCGGAAGGCGCCGAATCGGTAAGCGTCTATGTCACCCACGGCGTGCTGTCAGGGAACGCGGTCGCGCGCATCGCCGCAAGCCCGATCGAGATGATGACGATCACCGACAGCATCATGGCGACCGATGCGGTCCGCCAATCGCCCAACTTGCGCGAGGCGACGATCGCGCCTCTGCTGGCCGAAGCCATCCACAGGATATCGGACGAGAGTTCGGTGTCTTCCCTATTTGATTGAGCATGGAACAGCTTTCCCCGGTAGGATTCTACTTCCTGCGCCACGGCGAAACCGACTGGAACGCGCAGGGGCTGAGCCAGGGCCGCGTCGACGTGGCGCTGAACGCGGCGGGCATCGCGCAGGGAAAGGCGGCAGCCGAGCGCCTGGCGGGCCACGGCATACGCAGCATCGTCGCCTCCACCATGGGCCGGGCGCAGCAGACCGCCTCACTCGTGGGCGCCGTGCTGGGCCTCGAGCAGACCAGCGACGAGGGGCTGCAGGAGACCTCGTTCGGCTCGCAGGAGGGCAAGCCCATGGGCCCCTGGTACGACGACTGGGTCGCCGGCGCCTACACGCCGGAGGCAGGAGAGACCTTTGCAGCCCTGCAATCCCGCGTTGTGCCTGCGATCAACCGCGCGCTGCTGCGGCCCGGCCCCGTGCTGATCGTGGCGCACGGCGCGATGTTCCGGGCCGTGCGCGCCTCCATGGGCCTCTCGCCTTTGGTGCGCGCCGAAAACGGCGTGCCGCTGCTGTGCGAACCAGGCAGCCCGTGGGTGCTAACTCCGGTAGAGTAGCTGGGAAGGGCATGCGCATGGCGCCGTTGAAGAAGGCAGCCATCGCCGGGCTGAGCCTGATCGCTCGTGCGCCGCTGCTCGGCCGGGCGGCGACGGTTGTTTACCTGCAGCTGCGCAAGCGTGACCGGATCAACGAGCGCAGCCCGTTCGACCAAAGCCTGGGCATCGACACCAGAGGTTTTCTGCCGCCTTTTCTGCTGTCGCTTGGAAGCGGGGCGGTTCACGCCAGCCCCTATCTCGGCAGCGTCCCTGGCACCGTGCGGCGCATCCTGGCGCACGTGCCGGATCCCGAGGCGTGGCGGTTCATCGATCTGGGCTGCGGCAAAGGGCGCGCGCTCGCGGTGGCATCCGAACTGCCGTTCCGCGCCCTGGCGGGGCTGGAGCTGAGCCCGCAACTGGTGCGCGTGGCCCGTGCCAACGCCCGCGCCATCGCGCGCCGCCACCCCGAACGCACGCCCATCGACGTCAGGCTGGCCGACGCAAGCCAGCCCGACATCGACGGGCCGACCGTGCTGATGCTGTTCCACTCCTTCGACGCCGCCCTCGTCTCCCGCCTGCTCGGCACCATCGAAGTCGCCGCAAGCCGCAACATCCCCATCCTGCTGATCTACATCAACCCCGTTCACGGCCACCTGGCCGACGCCCGCCCCTGCCTGCACCGCTGGTTCGCCGCGCATCTCGAGCACGACGAGGCCGAGCGCCCCTACGCGCTCGGCCCCGGCGAAGCGGTGGTGGTCTGGCAAGCCGACATCCTGGCCGGCCCGCCGCACCCCGGGTGCGAGGCGCCGATCAGGGTGAAGCTGGAGGGCTGGCAGGCTGAGCTCGGGGCCTAATCGCGCGCATGAGGTTTGCGGTCAGAACGGCAGCTTTGCGCTCGAAGCGGCGGTCAGAAGCACGCCGTCACCTTCTCCAAAGCAGACGCCGACCGCCGAGTTTGAGATCGACTTCCGGGATTAAGGACCTGAGCCCCGCTCCGGCAGATGACCAGCAGCCGGTGTGTTCCGCACCTTCGGACGCCCGCCTTCGCCCATCACTGCCTCCGCATGCGCCGCCTGCGCGCGTCGGATCTCGCCGACCGTAAGACCACTCGCCAACATCTCTTCGACGAGGTCGATGTGAAGTGCGGCGAGAAGAACATGGGCGCCGTAGCTCGCCCACACCGCGTGCATCCCCGGAGCCGCACTCGCGAGCAGGCCTTGAACCACGACATGCATCCATCGGTAGTGAGCCGATTGCAGGAGGCCTGGCGCAATCTCGCGCGCGCGGAGGAGGTGGCGGTTCTCCAGCTTGAAAGTCAGGATCGCATCGAGGAAAGCGACGGCGCGCTTGCGTGGTGGCACGGTCACGCCGAAATGCGGGTTATCCGCCTCCATCGCCTCGCGCAATGTGGAGAGCTTGGCTGCCCAGAGTGCATCGAGAAGACCGTCGCGGCTGCCAAAAGCCCGGAACAGGGTGGCTTTCCCAACCCCGGCCGCGAGTGCGATTGCGTCCATCGTGATCGCCTGCGGGGCGTTAGTCGTCGCGAAGATCGTGTCGGCGGCAGCGAGCAGCTGCGCCATCGGCACCGCTGGCCGACCCCGACGAGGTGTTGCAATTTCGGACTCCAGGTCCGATAAGACGTGAGCTTTCGGACTGAAAGTCCGGAATTTCGTCGAGAGGATCATATGTCGCCAACATCCACCCTTCCGAGCTGGCTGTCACGGGCGCTCGAAGCGCTCGGAGCCGCATATATCGACGGCTACGTGGAGATGTACGCACCTGACGCGATCCACGAGTTCCCGTTCGCGCCTGAGGGCAGTATCCAGCGTCTGGAGGGACGAGAAGCGATCGCGGCCTACATGCGGCAGATCCCCGGCCGCGTCCGCCTGGGGTCGATGAGCGACATCCGCATTCGCGAGGCAGGCGACGAGTTGATCGTCGAAGCGACTGGCCACCACCATCGTGTCGCGGATGGCCTGCCCAGGACACTCGCCTATGTCTGGTTCATCACGCGACGCTTCGGCCAGGTCACGCACTTTCGCGATTACATGAATCCGCAGCAACTCACAGCGCTCTAGATTGCGTGATATCTAAGCCTTCCACGAACGCGACCCCCCGGCCAGCAGGAGGCTGACGTCGAACAAGGGGCGACGAGTGGCCACCGGCTGCAGTTTCCGCCATGCTCACGATGTCAGGCCCCTCTGCCGGCTGCCGGGGCGGGTCGAGGCCGCTGCAGGCGCCCACAGGGCTGGGCCTTGATGCGCCCCGGCAGACGGCAGACCATCGCGGATCGTGGCAGTCGGTATTGAGACGGGGTGTTCGGCGGCGGCAGGACTAGGCCAGCGGCGGAAACACCACCCCCGTCAGTGTCTCCGACACCTCCCAGAGCCGCTTCCACACCGCGTGGTCCTGCGCCTGGGCTGAAATCTGGGACAGAGCCGGGTCGCCGCGCACCTCCAGCAGGCCGTCCGGGCCCCAGTACTGGCCGCCGGCTGCGTCCTGCATGGTTGCGGCGTACAGGCCGGGCAGCGCGCCGCGGGCGGCGTTCTGGCCGAGCACGCCGATTGCCAGCGTCGAGACGGTCGCCATCATGCCGGGCATGCCAGTGGCAGCCACGAAGCCGGTGGCCGACACGCCGGGATGCGCCGCAATGCTTGCCAGCTTGGAGCCCGCCTGCCTGGCGCGGCGGTCCAGCTCAAGCGCGAACATCAGGTTGGCGAGCTTGGACTGGCCGTACGCCTTGCGGCCGTTGTAGCCGCGCTCGGTCTGCAGATCGTCGAAATCGATGCGGCCGCGCCGGTGCGCGATGCTGGAGATCGTCACCACGCGCGGCGCCGGCGCCTGCAGCAGCGTCGGCACCAGCAGCCCGGTCAGCGCGAAATGCCCCAGATGATTGGTGCCGAACTGCCGCTCGAACCCGTCCTCGGTCACCGCCCGCCTGGGTTGCAGGCCCAGCCCCGCATTGTTGAGCAGGATGTCGATGCGCGGCAGCCTGGCGTTGGTCCGCTCGGCGAACGCCCGGACCGAGGCCAGGCTCGCCAGGTCCAGCGCGCTGACCGACACCTTGGCGCTGCGGTGCACCGCGCGGATGCGGGTGGCACAGCCTTCGCCGCGCACCGTGTCGCGCACGGCGAGCACGGTTTCCGCACCGTGGCCGGCCAGCACCAGCGCCGCCTCGTAGCCGATGCCGCTGGTCGCACCCGTCACGATGGCGGTACGGCCAGTCAGGTCGGGGATCTGGCTTGTGGTCCACGCGGTCATGGGGCGCTCCAGAACAGGGTGATGCTGGTTAGCACGCCGGCTAGCCAAACGGCACCAGCCTGCCTGCCGGCTCCCCGAGCACCTGCCCGTCCCGCATCACCACGTGCCCCCGCACGATGGTGGCGACCGGCCAGCCGGTGACGCGCATGCCGGCGAACGGCGTCCAGCCGGCCGGCGTCGCGATCCAGTCGTTCTCGATCGTGCGCGTGTGCTCGAGGTCGACCAGGGAGAAATCGGCGTCGAACCCGGCGGCGATGCGGCCCTTCGTCACGGCGCCGTAAACCCTTGCAGGGCCGGCCGCCATCAGGTCTACCATGCGCCCCAGGCTCAGCCGTCCGGCATGCACGTGGTCCAGCATGATCGGCACCGAGGTCTGCACGCCAGTCAGGCCGGCGGCGGTCTGCGGCCAGGGGCGTTCCTTGGCCGCCCGGCTGTGCGGCGCGTGGTCCGACCCCACCGTGTCCACCCGCCCGTCGCGCACCGCCGCCCAGGCCGCCTCGTAATGGCGACGCGTCCGGATCGGCGGGTTCATCACCGCGTAGCCGCCCAGCTGCTCATAACACTCGGGGCCGATCTGGGTCAGGTGGTTCACCAACACCTCCGCAGTCGCCACGCTGCGGTGGTCGCGCAGGAACTCGAGTTCCTCGGCCGTCGAGACGTGCACGATGTGGGCGGGGCGCCCGGTCCTGTGCGCCAGGGCGACGATGCGCCTGGTGCCGAGGAAGGCGCATTCCTCGTCGCGCCAGTCCATGTGGCGGGCATAGGCGTCGCCGGTGCGGAACATCGGCCGCCTCGCCTGCAGCCTGTGCTCGTCCTCCGAATGAAAGGCGATGCGGCGCGTGCCGTGGCGCATCACCGCCTCTATCCCTGCATCGTCCTCGATCATCAGCTCGCCGGTCGAGCTGCCGGCAAATAGTTTCACGCCGCATACGCCGCGTTCCCGCTCCAGCGCCGCGAGCTCGGCCGTGTTGGCGCGCGTGGCGCCCACGTAGATGCCGAAATCGCAGTAGCTGCCTGCTTCGACGTAACCCTGCTTCCAGGCCAGCGTGGCCGCGTCCGTTACCGCAGGGCTGGTGTTGGGCATGTCGAACACGGTCGCGATGCCGCCCAGAACGGCCGCGCGCGTGCCGGTGGGGATGCTCTCCACCCGCGAATCGCCAGGGTCGCGCAGGTGCACGTGCGGGTCGATCAGCCCGGGCAACACGTGCAGGCCAGCGGCCTGCACCACCTGGTCCGCGTCGTCGCCCGGCCCGGCCCCGATCGCAACGATGCGGCCGCCTGACACGCCGATGTCGGCCTGCGCCTCGCCCCAGGGAAGCACGCACGTGCCGCCGCGGATCAGCAGGTCGTACCGATTGCTCATTGCCTAGCCCCGGCCTTCATGTTGCATTGCACCATGGTTCGCACGCTGCCGATGTCTCAAACAGAGGAGGCCATTCGTGGTTCAGCTCGTTCTCGTCTACTGTCTCATGTCGGACGCGAGGTCTTGCGTCGAGAAGCGCCCGATGGCCGAATTTCCGATGACGGCGATGGCCTGCATGATCAGCGCACAGCCGATGGCGGCGGACTACCTGCGCGACCACCCCGCCTACCAGCTCAACTCCTTCCGGTGCGAGGTCGACAAGCCGGTTGAAAAGCAGGCCTGACGGTCACAGGCGCTTGAACGCCCAGGCGCAGAACACGCCGGCGAGCGAAGCCGCCAAGCCGAACCAGGTGAGGGCGTATTGGAAATGATTGTTGATCGGGCGCGGCAAGGCGTCCGCCGGCTGCGGCCTGTCGGACCGATCCGGCCGGCCGAGGGCCACCAGGGTGAACGGCGCCACGTCTGCCACGCCCAGGGACGCACCGATGGTGGTCGGGTTTAACGCATAAAAGTGCCGCCCCTCCAGGTCGTCCGAGGCAGACAGCCAACCTGAGTGCTCAGGCAGCCTGACATAGCCGGTGATGTCGGCCTTGCCGGATAGCGGCCTGGGCGGCCCGCCATCTGTGGACACCCAACCGAGCACGACCAGCACTGATTTCTCGCCGGGCCGGTCGAGAACCTGGATTGATTGCGCGCCCATGTGCATCCCGCGCACTTCGGCGCCGTAAAGCGCCATGTGGTCGGCGCGCAGAGTTCCCGTCGCACGGACGCGAGTGAACAGAGGCGGCGTCCGGTCCGTCAGCGCCACTGGCGGCGCCGCCTCGGCGGCATCGATCCTGGCAAGAAGGTCCTGCTTGCTGTGCAGGCGCTGGAGTTGCCACACCCCAAGGCCGATCAGGACCGCCAGGGACAGCCCGGTCGCGACGGCTGCGCCCAGGACAGGCGGCCGCGCCCGTGCCTGCATCAGGCGCCCATCTCGTCGCGCCGGGTGTGATATTGCTGCACCGCCAGGAAGCTCTTGATGTAGCGGGTCATCAGCACTGCCAGCACGGCCGTGACAGGCGCCCAGATGACGGCGTGCACCCAGAGCGGCGGCCGGTAGCGCATATCGACCCAGAAGGCCGCGCCGACGACGATTGCGCCGAGCACGATCAGGATAGGCACGGCAAAACCGTCTCCCGTATCGACGCCCGACAGGTCGAGGCCGCACACCTCGCAGACCGGGCGGATGGCCAGCAGCCCATCGAACAGCCGGCCCTGGCCGCAGCGAGGACACCGGCAGGTCAGCGCCGCACGGGCGACGCTGGGCTCCTCGCCGGCCCAGTCATCCGACAAGGATGCTCACTCGACGGCTGGGACGCCCGCCCCGATGACGTATACGAACATGAACAGGAACAGCCAGACGACGTCGACGAAGTGCCAGTACCACGCAGCCGCCTCCAGGCCGAAATGCTGCGTCGGCGTGAAGCCGCCTGCCTTGGCCCGCAGCCAGCAGATGCCAAGGAAGGTGGTTCCGACGATAACGTGGAAGCCATGGAAGCCTGTGGCGAGGAAGAACACCGAAGGATAGATGCCGCCGCCCGAGAAGTGGAACGGCGCCGAGGAATACTCGACCGCCTGCAGGCAGCTGAACGTCATGCCGAGCAGGATGGAAACGCCCAGGCCCATCAGCAGGCCGCGCCGGTCGCCCTCAATCAGGCTGTGATGCGCCCAGGTGACCGTGCAGCCCGAGAGCAGCAGGATCATTGTGTTCAGGAACGGGATGCGGAACGCATCGAAGGTGTGGATTCCTGCGGGCGGCCAGGACGGGGTTGCCGTTCCGAGAACGTGCTCCGGGTAGAGGAAGAAGTGGAAGAACGCCCAGAAGAAGCCGACGAAGAACATGACCTCGGAGGCGATGAACAGCGTCATGCCGTAGCGCAGGCCAAGTCGCACCACGGGGGAATGCAGGCCGGGCGTGCTGCTCTCGCGCAGGACGTCACGCCACCACATGGTCATCGTCAGCGCGACCAGCACGCCGCCGGCCGCCACCATAAGGTAGTTGTTGTAGTGCGCGGCCAGCACGACGCCGGCCAGCAACAGGCCGCCGCCCATCGCGCCCACGATGGGCCAGGGGCTGGGGTCGACGAGATGGTAGGGCTGTTTCATGCCCGAACTGATGGCAGCGTGGGATGCGAGCGTGCCCTCGTGGGTGACTGTGTCCATCGTCCTATCCGTAGTTCTGGCCTGTGTTGCCGGCAGGCTAACCGAAATGCCCCAGCTTAACGAGCGTGATCGCAAAGAAAAGCAAGGCCACGCATGTCAGCACCACGATCAGCGCCACGTTGCGCCCGCGCTGCCGCCTAACCAACTCGGCCGCCTGCGCCGCAGTGGGGCGGGGCGGGAAGTCGCTCAACGCAGCCGAACCACGTGGTCGGCCGCGATTGCCACGAAGATCGCGGCCAGGTAGGCCAGCGAGTAGCGAAAGTTCAACCTGGCTGGCGCGTCGCTGGTCAGGCTGGTGCCAGACGCATCCTGCGCGTCACGCAGCACGCGCCAGGACAGCGCGACGAAGCCCAGGCTGAGCAGGGTGGCCAGAACGCCGTAGATGGCGCCAGTGTAGCCGAACGCCCAGGGCAGCACGGCCACGAACGCCAGCACCAGCGAGTAGCCGAAGATCTGCCGCCGCGTCTCCCGCGCGCCGGCCACGACCGGCAGCATCGGCACGCCCGCCCGGTCGTAATCCTGGCAGGCATACAGCGCCAGAGACCAGAAATGCGGCGGCGTCCAGAAGAACACGATACCAAACAGCAGCAGCGGCAGCACGTCCACCGACCCGGTGACGGCCGCCCAGCCGATCAGTGGCGGGAAGGCGCCTGCGGCGCCGCCGATCACGATGTTCTGCGGCGTCCGCCGCTTCAGCCAGATGGTGTAGACGAAGACGTAGAAGCCGATCGACAACGCCAGGATAGTGGCGGCGCAGGTGTTCGTCGCCAGCCACATGAGCAGGACGGAGGCGACCGACAGCGTCACGCCGAAGGCAAGTGCCGCCCCGGGCTCGATGCGTCCGGCGGGGATGGGGCGGCGGCGGGTGCGGTTCATGCGCGCGTCCAAATCGCGCTCGTACCACATGTTGAGCGCGCCCGCCGCTCCTGCCGCCACTGCTATGCAGAGTATGGCGGTAAAGGCGAGCACGGGGTTCAGATGACCGGGTGCGAGAAACAGCCCGATCCAGCCGGTAAACACGACCAGGCTGACGACCCGCGGCTTGAGCAGCAGCAGCCAGTCGCGCCATTCGGCACCCGCTGCGACAAGAGGGGTGGAAAGAAGAAGGGGGGATTGCTCCCCCCCTGCCGTGACGCCGGGACTGTTCATTACCGGAACCTCGGCAACTCCTCAAAGGTGTGGAACGGCGGCGGCGAACTGACGGTCCACTCCAGCGTGGTCGCACCCTCGCCCCAGTAATTGTCGGCCACGGCCACCTTCGAGGTGAAAGTGCGGAAAACGACGTAGAGGAAGATCAGCACCGAGAGTGCGCCGATGTAGGAGCCGATGGAAGCCACGTAATTCCAACCGGCAAAGGCGTCCGGGTAGTCCGGGTAGCGTCGAGGCATGCCGGCCGCACCCAGGAAGTGCATGGGGAAGAAAGTGATGTTCACGCCGACGAACGTCACCCAGAAATGCACCTTGCCCCAGAACTCCGGATACTGATGGCCGCTCATCTTGCCGATCCAGTAGTACCAGCCGGCGAATATGGCGAACACGGCCCCCAGCGACAGCACGTAGTGGAAATGCGCCACCACGTAGTAGGTGTTGTGCAGTATCTGGTCCAGGCCGGCGTTGGACAGCACCACGCCCGTCACGCCGCCCACGGTGAAAAGGAAGATGAACCCGATGGCGAACAGCATCGGCGTCTTCATGTCGATCGAGCCGCCCCACATCGTGGCGATCCAGGAAAACACCTTGATGCCGGTCGGAACGGCGATGATCATCGTCGCTGCCATGAAGTAGGCGCGGGTGTCGACCGAGATGCCTGAGACGAACATGTGGTGCGCCCAGACCACGAAGCCCACCACGCCGATCGCGACCATGGCGTAGGCCATGCCGAGATAGCCGAACACCGGCTTGCGGCTGAACGTGCTGACCACGTGGCTGATGATGCCGAAGCCCGGCAGGATCATGATGTAGACTTCGGGGTGGCCGAAGAACCAGAACAGATGCTGCCACAGCACAGGGTCGCCGCCGCCCTGCGGGTCGAAGAACGACGTGCCGAAGTTCCGGTCGAAGATCAGCATGGTGATCGCACCGGCGAGCACGGGCAGCGAGAGCAGCAACAGAAAAGCGGTGACCAGCATCGCCCAGATGAACAGCGGCATCTTGTGCAGCGTCATGCCGGGCGTGCGCATGTTGAAGATCGTGGTTATAAAGTTCAGCGCGCCGAGCAGGGACGACACGCCGGCCAGATGCAGCGCGAACAACGTGAAATCCATGCCCGGGCCGGATTCGTAAGTGCTGTTGGACAGCGGCGGATACAGCGTCCAGCCCGAACCGCTCTCACCCAGCAGAAGCCCGGTGATGATCAGCGCGAAGGCCGGCACCAGCAGCCAGAAGCTGATGTTGTTCAGCCGCGGGAACGCCATGTCCGGCGCGCCGATCATCAGCGGGATGAACCAGTTGCCGAAGCCGCCGATCAGCGCGGGCATCACTGTGAAGAAGATCATGATCAGGCCGTGGGTGGTCACGATCGTGTTCCACTCCTGGCCGGAGGTGACGATCGTGTTGCCCGGATGCTGAAGCTGGGCACGCATGATGATGGACAGCAAGCCGCCCACCAGCCCCGCACAGACCGCGAAGATCAGGTAGAGCGAGCCGATGTCCTTGTGGTTGGTGCTGAACAGCCAGCGCTGCGCGAAGGTCGGGTGGTGCCCGTGGTCGTGCAGCACGTCGTGGGTGGTAGCAGACATCTTATTAGTGCTCCGTAGCCGTGATGCGCGCGGGCTGGTCGGTCATTGCGACGCGAACCTGCACATCATTGGCGGCGTCCTTGAACTTGGTCGGCGCCTGGTCGAGCCAGGCCTGAAAATCCTGCGGGCTGACTGCGTGGATCGAGATCGGCATCACGCTGTGGTTGGTGCCGCAAATCTGGTTGCACTCGCCGTAATAGTCGCCCGGCTGGTCCAGACGCACCCAGGTCTCGATCGTGCGGCCGGGGATGGCATAGCGCTGCACGCCCAGGCTCGGGATGAAGAAGCTGTGAATCACGTCGTCGCTCGTGGTCAGGATGCGGATGTTCTTGCCGGCCGGCAGCACCAGCTGGTTGTCCACCGCCAGGTGCCGCAGCGACTTCTGGTCCGGCCGAAGATCCTCGTCATGCACCATGTAGCTGTCGAAATGCAGCCCCTTCGCGTCGGGGTAGGTATACTGCCAATACCATTGATGGCCGGTTACCTTGATGGTCATGTCGGCACGCTCGGCCGGCACACGATCCTCAAAATAGATCAGCCTGAAGCTCGGAATCGCGATGACCAGCAGGATCAGCACCGGCAACGCGGTCCAGGCGATCTCCAAAGTCGAGTGGTGGCTCAGCTTGCCGGCGACAGGGTTGCGCTTCTCGCTGTAGCGCCACGAGACGTAGGCGATCAGGCCGGCGACGAACACGGTAATCGCCACGATGATCCAGGTGACCAGGTCGTTGAGCTGGTGGATACCGTGTTCGACCGGGCTGTGGGCGGCCTGCATGCCCATCTGCCAGGGTGCAGGCGTCTGCCCCAACGCCGGCGCTGCCGAGCAGGAAGCGGCCAGGGCGACCAGGATCGCGCCGGGTGGTTTGCCTAAAAATCTCATGATTGCGCGGTTTCCGCCAAGGTCCTGTTCGGGTGCACCCGGGATATCGGAGCGTACCCTGCAGATCAAGGTGCGGCGCGGCAGGATATATTTGTGCCGGACCCCGTTGACTCCCCCGACTACCCAGCGGCCGGCTACCGGCGCAGGTGGACCAGGGTGAAAAGCCCGCCCGGCGGGATCGGTTCGAAGCTGGTGTCCTCCGGGTGATCGGTGCCGAACAGGTCGGCCACGGAAAAATCGGGGTGCCAGCCAAGCTTGTGCGAGAGCGGCGCCATGGCTAGTTCCACCCTCCGGCGCAGCCCGCCCGCCGCCACGAAATGGTTGACGAACAGGATGTGTCCGCCAGGCCGTACGATGCGCTTCAGCTCGGTCAGCAACCGCCTTGGGTGAGGCACGACGGAGGCCACGAACATCGACGCGGCGATGTCGAAGCTGGCATCTGCGAAATCGGTCTCCTCGGCATCCTGTTCAAGCAACGCCTCCACCTGGGTCAGCTTGTCGGCCCGCACCCTCGCCCTTGCACGGTCCAGCATGTCGGCAGATAGGTCGATGCCGGTCACCCGCTTGCTGCGGTCGTAGAGCGGCAGCGCCAGCCCCGTACCCACCCCCACCTCCAGCACGCGGCGATGGTCAGGAAGGCCGTTGATGATCGACAACGTGCGCAGACGCGCCGGCCGCGAGATGCTGCCGAAGGCGGCGTCGTAGAACGCCGCCTGCCGGCGATAGGCGGTGCGCACCGCTTCTGCGTTGAGCTTTGTCATGTCAACCGTCAGCTACCAGCACTCGGCTGCCAGACAAAGGGGCCAGATCGGGCGAGCAAGCCGCCGGCTTGAGCATGGCTGGCCCAGGCCGGTTGCTGGAGCGTCTTACTGGGGCGTCTTACTGGGAGTGTCTTACTGGGGCATCGCCAGGTTCACCGCAGCCGCCCGGCCGTTCTGCTGCTGCTCGATCTCGAATCCGACCTTTTGGCCCTCGTTGAGGTTGCGCAGGCCGGCCTTCTGAACCGCGCTGATGTGGACGAAAATGTCCTTGCCCCCCGTCTCCGGCTCGATGAAGCCGTAACCCTTGGTGGGATTGAACCATTTGACAGTTCCGCTGGTCATCCTTCGCTCCTTGGTCGGTTCCCGCGCGGTGCCGAGTTCAGGCTGGGCGATGGCGCTTCACGTCTGGAAGCTTTCCATCAAGGTTCGGCTTGCCGCATCATAATGTAACACCCCGTTACGATCCTGTCATCGGCGTTGACGCAGGGGTGATCGGGAAGCGTTCGTGAGCGCAACCGGAAGTGCCGCCACAAATCCCGATCTGGCGAATGAAGCGCCGTAGGGCTACGAGCACAGGGGTTTGATAGGGCAGTCTCAGCCATGTGGATGATCTGGGCAGCTTCTCACCGATACCTTTTCTATGCTGTGATCACCCTGGTTCTCTGGGTGTCTGCAACCCTCTGGTTCTTTCGTCAGGACATCAGGCGCATGCGCAAGAACTCCCGCGCGCATAGCTGGACGGTGAACATGGAGACCAAGACGGGATCCGGCGGATCGAAAAGGTCGCAGCATTGAGGCCGTCATGATGTCAGCGGTCCGCACCAGTCCTCCCTGCCGCCGGCTCCCCTCAGTTCGGCCATAGCGTCAGCCAGGCTGATCGCCTCCAGGCCGGGAACGTGCAGCAGCCGCACCTCGCCCACGGGAGAGGCCAGACGCGGGTCGCTGGTGCGCGAGAACAGCGCCAGGACGCGGCAGCCCATCATGCCGGCAAGCTGGATCGGCCCGGTGTCGCCACCGACCGCGAACGCCGCGCGGCACGCCAGCCCGGCAAGCTCCTCGATCGAGGTCCTGCCCGTGAGGTCCAGGGCGCTCGGGCAGGCTTGCAGGATCGACGCGGCATCGCAGGCCTCGGCCGCCGTTCCGACCACGACAGGGCGCACCCCGACAGCCGCCAGCTCCACCGCGAGGGCGGCGAAACGTGGGAGAGGCCATCTCTTGGCATTGCCATGCGCGGACGAGGTGCCAGGCACCAGCAGCGCGTAGCGCTCCGCGAGTACCGGGCCGCGACGCCGCAGCCAGTCGAGCTCGACCTCTGCCGCGCCGACGCCCGCTGCTGCGAGTTGGCCGCGCTGCCTTGCCACCGTGTGCAGTCCGTTGCGCCCGGTATCGGCGTCCGGCAGCGAGCAGCCGCGCGCGATGCCGGACCAGGCAGGCCGGCCGGCGAGCAGGAAGTAGCGCGAGGACCGCGAGGACGTCTGCAGGTCGTAGACGATGTCGTGGCCGGCCAGCTGACGACGCAACCGCCACAATCCTGACAGGTCGCTCCAGCCCGGCCGTGCGTCGGTCCGGACCGCGTCGAACCACGGGCTGTCCCGCAGCAGCGCGGCGTAGGGCGGCGTGGTCAGCGCCGTCACGTGGTCGCCCGGGTGATGCGCCCGGATCGCCGCAAAGGCCGGAAACGAGAGCACCACGTCGCCGAGCGAGCTCAGCCGGATCACCAGCACCCGCCTGCTCATCAGACGACACCGCCTGCCAGCACCTCGCGATACACCTCCAGGGTCGCTTCCTGCATGGAGGCGGTGGTGTATCCCTCCATGACGGATGCGCGCGCGCGTTCTCCGAGCGACGCGCGCTTGTCGTCCGGCATGTCGAGCAGCTGCCCGATGGTGCTGCCGAGCGCCGTAGCGTCGCCTGGCGTCACGAGGTAGCCGGTCAGGCCATGACGTATCGTCTCGGCCGCTCCGCCATGGTCGAACGCCACCGTGGGCCGGCCCATCGCCTGCGCCTCGATGACGCTGCGGCCGAACGGCTCGGGCTTGAGGCTGGCGTTGACGACGATGTCGGCCAGCATCAGGGCCGCCGCCATGTCGTCGCAATGGCCGGTCATCCGCAGCCGGCCGGCCAAGCCGAGCCTGCCGGCACGCGCCTCCAGCGCGCGTGCGAAATGCCCGCGCCCCTGGTCCGCGCCCACCAGGACGCACACCACGTCGCGATGCGCCGGGCCGATCGTGGCCAGCGCGTCCAGCAGGGTTTCGGCGCCCTTCCAGCGGGTCAGCCGGGCCGGCAGCATGACGATCCTGGCGCCGGCAGGCAGGCGCCAGGCCTGGGCCAGGCGGTGCATACGCTCGCCCACGATCTGACCGGGATGGAACAGGCCTGAATCCACCCCGCGCGGGATGATCCGCAAGCGCTCCCGCGGCACCGCGTAGCCGGATGCGACCCGCCGGGCGATGTAGTGGCTGATGGCGATCACCCGCTGGCCGCGCGCCATCACGCTGTTATAGGCGTGCTTGCCCGGGAACTCCTCGCCGTAGACGCCGTGCCAGGTGGTCACGAACGGCACGCCCGTGCGCCGAGCCGCCATCCAGGCCGACCAGCCAGGCGCACGCGATCGGGCATGAACCAGGTCGATGCCGTTCGCGCGGATGATCCGGGCGAGCCGGCCGGCATTGAACAGGATGTTGACCGGGTCCTTGGTCATCAGGGACAGGGCGAGGTGACGCCCGCCCGCCCGCTCCACCTGCGTCACCATGCGACCGCCGGCGCTGGCAACCAGCGCACGTCCGCCGCAAGCGACGACCGCCTGCACCATCTCGACGGTGCCGCGCTCCACGCCGCCGGTTTCGAGCGCGGGCAGCACCTGCAGGACGGTCATGGGGGCCGAAGACATGCGCCCATTTAGAGTGCCTTCCAAAACCCTACTATCCCGGCCGTCTGACGCCCGTTTTCGGCGCTTCGATGCCGACGGCCTCAACAGGCCGCTCCGTTGTGGTGCGAAAGCGCGCTTGGTGTCGTGCGACAGTGCGCTTCGCTTGGGGGTGCTCGAAACGAACGCGAGGCTCATCGGGCTGGCGAGTTTTGAAAGGCACTCTTAGCAATGTCACGCAGACTGGAATAGTCGGAGTGATCAAAATTGCTAGCCAAAACAAGGCCTAGACCGGCGTGAGGTCCGCTTACTCGCGGACGCTCTGCGCGAACCGGTCTAGGCGAAGCCGACCCGGACGCGAAGCCGCCCTAGCGCTTTGCAGCGTGCTGTTTGCCAGTCCCGCTTGAAACCACCATCCGGAAACGTTGAATAGGGAATAGAATAAATTTGCCGTAAACTCTCACTCGTTAATAGGATAGTCTGGCTGTGAGACCCCGTTGAACGAAGGAGGTATGCCATGCCGTCCAATGAATTGGCCTATCCCATGCTGGGCCTGCTTGTGGGTCTCGTGGTCGGTCTGACAGGGGTGGGCGGCGGCTCCCTGATGACTCCCCTCCTGGTCCTGATGTTTCACATCCAGCCGACCAAGGCGGTCGGCACCGACCTGCTCTACGCCGCAATCACCAAATCGGTCGGCACGGCGGTCCACAGCGCCAGTTCCACCGTGGACTGGCGGATCGTGCGCCGGCTGGCCTACGGTTCGGTCCCGGCCACGGCTGCGACGCTGCTCGGGCTCGCCTATTTCGGCCCGGAAAGCAAGCACGTTGCCGACACCATCACCTTCAGCCTGGGGATCGCGTTGCTGCTGACGGCGATGTGCATCCTGTTCCGCAGCTGGATCATCGATACGCTCTCTCGCCGCCTGGGCGAGCCGTCCGACCGCATTGCCTCGATCCTCACGACGGTCAGCGGCGTGGTCCTGGGCGTGCTCGTCTCGATCTCCTCCGTCGGCGCCGGCGCGCTCGGGGTGACGGTCCTTCTGCTGCTCTACCCGCGCATCAAGCTTGCCAGCATTGTGGGCTCCGACATCGCCCATGCCGTGCCTCTCACGCTCATCGCCGGCCTGGGCCACTGGCAGATGGGCGACGTGAACACGGCCCTGCTGGGCCAGCTCCTGATGGGGTCCATCCCAGGCATCCTGATCGGCAGCTTCCTGGCACCCCGCATGCCGGAGGGCGGCCTGCGTCCGGTTCTGGCATCGGTGCTGTTTGTGGTAGGCGGCAAGCTGGTCTTCTAGCCGCGCTACCCAGATGATGGGTGCATGGATGCCGAGACCCCGGACGAACCCTCCGCCGCCGAGCTGATCGCCGCACGGCCGGGCCTGCGCGCACACCCGCTGGACGGGCTGCTGTTCGATGGCGTGGCGCTCGCCGGCATTGCCGCACGCCACGGAACGCCGTGCTGGGTGACCGGCGCAGACACGCTCCGCCGCAGGCAGCGCCTGCTGCAGCAGGCGCTGCCGGACGTGGCTGTCCATTACGCGGTGAAGGCGAACGATCATCTTGCGGTTCTGGCCCAGATGGCTTCGGCCGGCATGGGCGCCGACGTGGTCAGCGGCGGCGAGCTGGCCAAGGCGCTGAAGGCCGGCATACCGGCCGGCCAGATCGTCTTTTCGGGTGTCGGCAAGACGCGGCAGGAGCTGGCGTCGGCGCTGGGCCAACGCATCGGCCAGATCAACGTTGAGAGCGTGGAGGAGCTGGGCCTGCTGTCCGCGGTTGCGACGCAGGCCGGCCACACGGCGCGCGTGGCGCTGCGGATCAACCCGGACGTGGACGCCGGCACCCACGGCAAGATCAGCACCGGCCGCGCCGGCGACAAGTTCGGCATACCCCTGCAGGACGCCGCGGCAGCCTACGCGCACGCAGCCAGCCTGCCTGGCCTGCGACCGGTCGGCCTGGCGGTGCATATCGGCAGCCAGGTCCAGGCCATCGGCCCGTTCGCTGCGGCGTATCGGGCGGTCGCCGACCTGGTGGTGGCGCTTCGCGGACGCGGCTGCGTCGTCGAGACGGTGGATTGCGGCGGCGGCCTGGGCATTCCCTATGCCGACGAGCCGACGCCTGTGCCGCAGGCCTGGGCCGCATCGATCAGGGCCGCCTTCGGCACGTTGGACGTTCGCCTGGCCATCGAGCCTGGGCGATGGCTGGCGGGTCCCGCCGGGCTGCTGCTCGCCTCGGTGATCCGCACGCGGCGTGCCGGGATGGCGCGCCCGCTGGTGATCCTGGACGCGGCGATGAACGACCTGGCGCGTCCCGCCCTCTACGATGCCTGGCACGGCGTGCTGCCGGTCTCTCCTGCCTGCCTGGCCGCGCCGCCTGAGATTGCAGACATCGCCGGGCCGGTCTGCGAGAGCAGCGATTTTCTGGCCAGGCGCCGAAGGCTGGCGCCGTTGCCCGACGACGCGCTGGTGGCGATCCTCGATACCGGTGCCTATGGTGCTGTCATGAGCTCCAGCTACAACGCTCGGCCGCAGGCGCCCCAGGTGCTGATCGACAGCCGCCTGCCTGGCGGCCAGGCGCTGATACGCCCTCGCGGATCGGTCCAGGATTTGTGGGCGGCCGACAGCGTGCCGGAGCACGCGTGATGGCTGCGCCGTCCCGTCTTTCGGCCTACCTCGCAGCCGCGCGCGCGGTCCTCCTCGTTGAAAGTGTCGCCGCTGGTCTCTGGCCGGCCGCCTGCCTTCTCGCCATCATGCTGGCGCTGGTCCTGTTCGGGCTGCCTGCCATCCTTCCCTCGGCGGTGTATGCGGCGCTCCTGCTCTCGGCCGCGCTTGCGATGCTGCTGCTGCTCGGCAGGGCGGTGTTCCGGACAGTGCTGCCGCTCGCCGCCGATGCCGAGCGAAGGCTGGAGCGCGACTCTGGCCTGGCGCACCGGCCGTTCGCGATCCTGCGCGACCGGCCGGCCCTCGGGCCGCCCGCCTCGGCAAACCCCGCGCACGCAGTGTTCTGGCGCCTGCACCAGGCGCGTGCGCGCAACGCCCTGTCCTCGCTGTCGCTGGCGATGCCGCGCCCCGACCTGCCCAGGCACGATCCGTACGCTATGCGCGCGGCTGCCATCGTATTGTTGGCAGCGGGCCTGGTGGTTGCCGGTCCACGCGCGGGAGCCCGGCTGCAGGCGGGGCTGCTGCCAACCCTGCCTGGCCTGGGCGGGGGAACCCCGCCGGTAATACAGGGCTGGATACAGCCGCCCGCCTATACCGGCCTGCCGCCGGTGTTCCTGCCGCCCGGCGGCAACGCCGCGGACGCGCCGATCGTCGTGCCGGCGGGGTCGCGCCTGACGCTCAGCATCACCGGCCTGCCGACCACGCCGAACCTCACCTTGGCCGGGCGCATGATCGGCGTGGAGCCGCTGGGGCACGACAGTTTTCAGGCGACCGCGCTGGTGTCGGAAGGTGGGCGGCTTAGGCTCGCGCGCCGGTTCTCGACGCTGGCGGACTGGGCGCTCGCCGCGCTGGCGAACGAGCCGCCTGTGGTTTCCTGGAGCGCGCCGCCGGGCAGGGCGGGCACGTCGCTTTCCACCCGGCTGCCATGGTCCGTCAGGCAGCGCTGGGGTGTGGCTCGGCTGCAGGCGGAGTTGCGGCCGTCCGGTCGGCCGGACCTGCCGGCGCTGACCGTGCCCCTGCCGCTGCCTGGCACGCCGAGGGAGGCCAAGGGCAGTGCCACGCCCGATCTGTCCGCCAATCCCTATGCCGGGCTGAAGCTGACTGGTCGGCTGAACGCCGAAGACGTGTCGGGCCAGCACGGGCAGAGCGCGCCGGAAGACTTCGTGCTGCCCGCGCGTGAGTTCCACCACCCCCTTGCGCGCGCCATCGTGGACCTGCGCCGGCGGCTGGCGCTGCACCCGGACCAGCACCTGGACCTGGCCGACGAGCTGTCGTCCTTGGCCGAGGCGCCGCTCGCCCAGCCTACCCCGGGCCTGTCCGGTGCGGGCGTGGCGCTGAACCTCTCGGCCAGCGCCGCCCTGCTCGGGGCGCAGCGTGCGCACGCTGCCGAGATCGAGGCGGTTCAGGCGAGGCTGTGGACTCTGGCCCTGGCGCTCGACGGTGCGCTGCCGGATGCGTCGGCACGGGCGCTGGCCCAGGCGCGCGAGGATCTGCGGCACGGTATGGAGGACCACGCGCATGGGCGGCTGTCGGACCGCGAGCTGAACCAGAAGCTGGGCGCGCTGCGCCAGGCGCTGGACAAGCGGCTGGCCGACCTGGCCAACCGGGCAATGGAAAAAGGCGCGCTGCAAAAATTCGATGCCCGGGGCCAGCATCTGTCGGCGCCGGCGATCGATCGGCTGATCGACCGGCTGGAGCGCTCGCTGCGGGACGGCAGAATGGACGAGGCGCGCCAGCAGATGGCCGAGCTGGAACGGATGATGGACCAGCTCAAGAACGCGCACATCATGACGCAGGAGGAGATGCGGGAGCAGCAGAAGCAGGCGCGCACCGGCCGCCAGCAGATGGGCGCCGTGCAGGACATGGTTCAGCGGGAGAGCGGCCTGCTGGACCACGCGCAGGCGCGCGGGGCGGACAGCCCGCCCGCCCTGCCGCAAGGCGCGTCTCCGCTGGATCAGCTGGGGCAGCCGCCGCTGAACCCCGACGAGACCTCGCCCGACACCAGTCCGCTGGCGATGCCGCCGAGCGCTGTTCCGCCTGCCCCTGCGCCCGACCGGGCCCCGCCCCGCTCGCAGGACGCACGCACCCAGAAGGCGCTTCACCGGGCGCTGGACGCGCTGAAGGATGGCCTGGCCCAGTCCGGCCGGCAGCAGCCGCATGGTCTGGACGATGCGAGCCAGGCCATGCAGGACGCCGCAGGCGCGCTGGCGCAGGCGCACGATCCAGAGGCGCGCGACGCGATGGCGCGCGCGATCGCCGCGTTGCAGCAGGGCGGCCAGGAGATGTCCCGCCAGCAGGGCCAGGGATCGGGGGCGGGCATGCAGCTCAGCCTGACGCCCGGCGGCGGGCAGGGCGACGGCGAGGACGGACAGGACGAGCAGGGCGACGGCAAAGGCGGCCAGCGCCGAGACCCGTTCGGCCGCCCGGTGGACGGCAGTGGCACGATGGCCGACGATCCCCGCCTGCGTGTGCCCGACCAGATGGAGGAGGCGAGAAGCCGCGCCATTCAGGAGGAGCTGCGCCGCAGAGGCGCCGACCGGGGTCGCCCGAAGGGTGAGCTGGACTACATAGACCGGCTGCTAAAACCCTTCTGATGGGCGGACCCGGATCCCGTCCGGGTTCCGCAGGGCTACCGTTCGACGCACATGGCGACGCCCATGCCGCCCCCGATGCACAGCGTCGCCAGCCCCTTTTTCGAGTCCCGCTTGCCCATCTCGTGCAGCAGAGTCACCAGCACGCGCGCGCCGGACGCGCCGATCGGGTGACCGAGCGCGATGGCGCCGCCGTTGACGTTCACGCGCCCGGTATCCCAGCCCAGGTCCTTGTTCACCGCGCAGGCCTGCGCGGCAAACGCCTCGTTCGCCTCGATCAGGTCAAGGTCGCCGACCGACCATCCCGCGCGCTCCAGTGCGCGCCGGGTAGCAGGAATCGGCCCTGTCCCCATCACCGCAGGGTCCACGCCGGCGGTGGCGAAGCTCGCGATACGGGCCAGCGGCGTCAGGCCGCGCCGCTGCGCCTCCTCCCCGCTCATCAGCACCAGAACCGCGGCGCCGTCGTTAATGCCGCTGGCATTGCCTGCGGTCACCGTACCCTCCTTGCTGAAGGCGGGCTTCAGCTTGCCCATCGTGGCCATGTCGGCTTCGTGACGGATGTACTCGTCGGTATCGACGACCGTGTCACCCTTGCGGCCGCGCACGGTGACCGGCGCGATCTCGTCGCGGAACCGGCCGGATCTGGACGCGGCTGAGGCCTTGGTCTGCGAGGCGACGGCGAATTCATCCTGCGTCTGGCGGGTGATCTGGTATTTTTCCGCCACGTTCTCGGCGGTGTTGCCCATGTGATAGCCGTGGAAGGCGTCCCACAGACCATCCTTCAGCATGGTGTCGGTCAGCTCCAGCGCACCCATCTTGGTGCCGCCGCGCAGGTAGGCGGCGTGGTTGGCCAGGCTCATGCTCTCCATCCCGCCTGCGGCGACCACGTGGCTTTCGCCGGTGCGTATCTGCTGGGCGGCCAGTGCCACGGCGCGCAGGCCGGAGCCGCAAACCTGGTTGATGCCGAAGGCGGTCTTGCCGTCCGGCAGGCCTGCGTTTCGCGCGGCCTGGCGCGCTGGGTTCTGCCCCTGGGCGGCGCTCAGCACGTGGCCCAGGATCACCTCGTCCACCTCGGACGCCTCAAGGCCTGCGCGCTCCACCGCCGCGCGGATCGCCACCGTGCCGAGGTCGTGCGCGGGCACGGTGGCAAACGCCCCATTGAAACTGCCAACTGGCGTGCGCGCGGCCGATACGATGACGACGTCCATGAGTTCCTCCTGCATGCTTGCCCACATTATAGGCGGGCGAGGGAGGGGAAGTAAGGCGTTGGCAACACAGCCAGACAGCAGCGTGCTGGACGCCAGGTGACACGCGTCGAGTCAGCGCGGCGCGCGCATCTGGTGCGCCTGCCCGACTGCTGGCCTGTTGACTGGCGAACTGCGTCCCGGGCTCGAAAATCTCAGGCCGAAGGGTCGGCGACGCTCAGACCGGCCATGCTGAGCCACCGCAAACAGCCGACGCTGATAGCAGGGCTACGGGATTCCGAGTTCTTCCGCAGCCCTGCTATAGCTCAGCAGCGGCTGGGCGCTGGAGCATGATCGTTTCGGGTTGATCCTCATTTACATCAACATGCTCGCCAAAACAAAGAGCTAGAGCCTGATCGCTTCGGCTACCAGAGGCGATCAGGCTCTAGGCGAGCAGCTTGAGCAGTTGGGCGCCATAGCGTTCAAGCTTGGAGGTGCCGACGCCTTTTATGGCGCCGAGCTGGTCTAGGCTTGCGGGGCGCACGGCCGCGATGTCGCGCAGCACCGTATCGTGGAAGATAACGTAGGGCGGCACGGCCTGCGCACGGGCCGCCTCGGCCCGCCAGGCCCGCAATGCCTCGAACACGTCGGAGCTGCCAGGCGCCGCAACCGACGCCGAGGATACGGCGCGAGCGGCGGCGCTGCGTGACGGGCGGGTGATCGCAGGGCCGTCTTCCCGCAGCATCACCTGCGCCTCGCCGCGCAGGATCGGGCGCGCATCCTCGGTCAGTTCCAGACCCGGATGCTCGCCGGTGCCAGAGCGAAGCGCGCCGCGAGCCACCAGCTGGCGCAGCACGCCGCGCCAGAAAGTCTCGCCGCGCTCGCGGCCGATGCCGAACAAGGCAAGCTTGGTGTGGCCGTTGCGCTCGACGCGCTCGTTCTTCTCGCCGCGCAGCACGTCGATCAGGTATTGCACGCCGAAAATCTGGCCGGTACGATAGACCGCCGACAAGGCCTGCTGGGCCGCCTTCGTGCCGTCGAACAGGGCGAAGGGCGAACGGCACGCGTCGCAATGGCCGCATTGCCCGTCGAGCGTCTCGCCGAAGCAGGCGAGCAGGGTGCGGGTGCGGCAGGACGTCGCTTCGGCCAGGCCGATCATCGCCTCCAGCCGCTGGCGCGCCACCGCCTTCTGCGCCTCGGGAGCGGTGGATTGCGACAGCCAGTGTCTGGCGCGGGCCATGTCCTCGCCGCCGTAGAGCAGCAGCAAGTCCGCGCGATCGCCGTCGCGTCCGGCGCGGCCGATCTGCTGGTAATAGGCTTCCGGGCTGTCTGGCATGTCGAGATGCACCACGAACCGCACGTCCGGCCGGTCGATGCCCATGCCGAAGGCGATGGTGGCAATCATGACGACCGCCTCCCCGCTGCGGAAACGGGCCAGGGCGGCGCGTTTTTCGATCGGGCTGAGGCCGGCATGGAAGGCGAGCGCGGTCAGCTTCTGCGCCCGGAGTTTTTCGGCCACCCGCTCCGTCTTGGCGCGGCTGCTGCAGTAGACGATGCCTGCCTCGCCGGCATGCGCCTTGAGGAACGCCCCGAGCTGGGTCAACTCGCCGGTCTTCGGCTGGGCGGTGATGTGCAGGTTGGACCGGTGGAAACTGGCGGCGAACACCTGCGCGTCGCGCATGTCGAGGGCGGCCAGTATGTCGTCGCGCGTGCGCGGGTCGGCAGTGGCGGTCAGTGCCACGCGCGGCACGCCCGGAAAAATCTGCGACAGGCGTTTGAGGTCGCGGTATTCGGGGCGGAACTCGTGACCCCAGGCGCTGACGCAATGGGCCTCGTCGATGGCGATGAGCGACAGGTCGCGCCGGCGCAGGCGCTCCAGCGTGCCGGGGGAAAGCAGCCGTTCGGGCGAGACGTAAAGCAGGTCCAGCTTTCCCGACTCGAGCAGGTTGGAGACGCGCGAAGCCTCGCCCGGCTCGAGCTCGGAATGCAGCGCGCCTGCCGACACGCCGAGCTGGCGCAAGGCGGCGATCTGGTCGTCCATAAGCGCGATCAGCGGCGAGATCACCAGCGCGGTGCCCGGGCGCACCAGGGCGGGCACCTGGTAGCACACGCTCTTGCCGCCGCCCGTCGGCATCAGAACCAGCGCGTCCTGCCCTGCGACGACCGCGTCCACCGCCTGTTTCTGCAAGCCGCGAAAGGCGGGGAAGCCGAACACGCGATGCAGCACGTCCTCGGCCGCGCCCGACTGCGTAAAATCCATCAGGCAGCTGCCGCGACGGCGTGACCCGACGATAGGCGCCAAATGCGGTCCAGGCGTTCGGCGCCGGTCAGGCGGTGCGCGATCAGCAGCACTGTTTGACCGCTGGTTTCGGCGAACAGGGTGGTCAGAAAGGCGCGCTCCGTCTCTGCGTCCAGGCCTGCGCAGGGTTCGTCCAGGATCAGCACCGGCGCGCGTTGCAGCAGCGTGCGGGCCAGGGCAACACGCCGTCCCTGTCCGCCGGAGAGCCTGGCGCCGCTTTCGCCGAGCCAGGTGTCGAGGCGGTCCGGAAGCGAGCGCACCACGGCGCCGATCGCTGCACGGTCCAGCGCGTCCCACAGCTCGCGGTCGGTGGCGCCTGGGCGCCCGAGCAGGAGGTTGTCGCGGATGGTGTCGCTGAACAGGTGCGTGGTCTGGCCGAGCCAGGCAACGCGGCGGTGGACTTCCTCTGCCGGGAGGTCTGCCATGTCTGTGCCGCCGAGCAGCACACGGCCTGCTTGCGGGACTGCGATCTTCAAGGCGAGAGCGGCCAGGGTGGATTTTCCCACACCGGAGGGGCCGAGCACGGCCACCCTGGCGCCTGCCGGCACGTCCAGGGTCAGACTGTCGAGAACAGGCGGCTGTCCTGCCTGCCAGCCGAAGCGCACGCCGGCGAAGGCAAGCCCGGCGGCATCCGGCAGCGTCCTTGCCCTCGAAAGGTTTGCTTGCGGCGCTGCATGCGCGCCGACGTCCAGCACCCGCGAGGCGGATGCCGCGGCACTGCCGGCGGACACGCCCGCGCGCGGCAGCGCACCGATGGACTCGAAGGCGGCGACGAGGAGGAAACAGGCGGCGACCGAGAGGGTGGGGGCGGCATCGGCGGCAATCAGCACGGCAAGCAGCGCCGCCTGGCCGCATAGCAAAGACGCGGCGTTGGCCCATGCGGTGCGGGCCGCCAGGCTGCGCTGGGCAGCGACCAGCTCCGCCTCTCGGGCGGCGACAAGCGCCATCATGCGCGGTTCTGCCCCGAACGCGCTGACCTCCCGCAGGCCGGTAAGCGAGTCGAGTGCGGCGATGCGCAGCCCGGACGATGTCTGGGCCAGCCGCCTGCCTGCGGTGGACGCAGCCGAGCCGGCCAGAGCCGGCAGGAGGAACGCGGCGACGGCAAAAAACACCAGGACGGCGGCGCCTGCGACTGCCGACACGCGGCCTGCGACGATGGCTGCTGCGGGTACAAGCAGGGCGGCGCCGGCAAGCGGCAAGAGGATGCGCAGATAGAGGCCGTCCAGCGCCTCGACGTCGCCGACCAGGCGCTGAAGCATGTCGCCCGCCTGACGAAAGCCGAGACCGCCCGCGGCCCTGCTCGCGAGCCCGCGAAAGAACCAGACGCGCAGGTCCGCCAGCGCACGGAACGTCACGCCGTGCGTGACCAGCCGCTCGGCATAGCGCAACAGCACACGGGCGGGTCCAAGCACTTGCAGCAGGACTGCGCCGCCAAGGAGCGCCCCGGTCAGCATGGCGGCAACGGCCGAGCCTGATAGGGTGAGCAGGGCCACGCCGCAGGCCAGCGCCAATAGCGACAGGATCAGGCCGGCCGTGAGCAGGCCGGCTCGAGGACGCCAAAGGGCCAGCACGCGCAGCAGCGGCATCATGCGGCGCCTCTCGCTGTCACCAGACGACCCTCACGCAGGTCGACACGACGGCCGCCAAAGGCGTGCGCGGCGGCGGAGTGGCTGGCCATCACCACCGTACGGCCGACTGCGAGGCGCTTGAGGCTGGCCAGCACGTCGCTCTCCGTGGCCGGATCGAGATGTGCGGTCGGTTCGTCGAGCAGCAGAAGCGGCGCGTTCTTGAGGAAAGCGCGCGCGATCGCGACACGCTGCGCCTGTCCGCCGGAGAGGCCGTAGCCGCCCTCGCCGACCGGCGTATCCAGGCCTTTCGGCAACCGGGAGGCGAACTCGTCGATACGCGCCTGGTGGGCGGCGTCGGCGATTTCAGCCGCAGTGGCCTCCGGGCGGGCAAACGCAATGTTGTCGCGGATGGTGCCGGCGAACAGGGTTGGGCGCTGGCCGATCCAGGCCGTCAGCCGAGACAGGGCCTGCGGCACGATGTCGGCGATGTCGTGCCCGTTGATCAGGATGCGACCCTCGTCGGGTCTGACGAAGCCGAGCAGCAGCTCGATGACGCTGGACTTGCCGGCGCCCGAGGGACCGGCCAGCACCACCATCTCCCCCGGTGCCACGAAGAAGCTGAGATGGTCGAGTGCCGCTCCGCGCGCGGGATCCCAGACCAGGCGCACGTTCTCGAACGACAGGGCTACGCCGCGGGCCTCGATGGTGCGGGCGACCAGTTCTGGCACTTGGGCGGGCAGGTCCGGCAGGTTCGACAATTCCTCCGCGGCGACGGTTGCGTGGGTGCGATCCTGATAGGCGGCGGCAAAGGCGCGCAGGGGGGCAAAGAACTCCGGCACCAGCAGCAGGCAGAACAGAGCCTGCCAGGGTGGATGACCACCGGCCAGGGCGACACGCTCGTGCAGCACGAGGGCGATCAATGCGCCGGCCACGGCGCAATCGAGCGCTGCCGAGGATAGAAAGGCCACGCGCAGCACGCGCATCGTGCGGACGCGCAGCTCGGTGGCGGCCCGCGCCAAGGCCAACGCTTCGTCGTCTGCGCGGCCGGCAAGCACGATCGTTGCTATGCCACGCACGCGGTCGAGGAACCGGGCTTGCAGCCGCGCCATGGCGAGAAACTGGTTGCGCGACGCTGCAGCAGCGCCGATCCCCGCTACTGCCTGTCCGACCGGCACCAGCAGCCCGGCGAGAACGAGGATAGCGGCGGCGAGACGGTCAACCGCCAGGGCGCACAGACAGACAAGGGCCGGCCCCATCACAGCCAGCAGCGCGGCGGGGACCCAGCGGGCGAAAAGGCCGTCGAGCGCCTCCACCCTGTCGACCACAGAGGCTGCGAGGTCACTCGAATGAAACTGCCGGAGCATGGCAGGCCCGGCCGACAGCATGCGGCCCAAGACGTCCGCCCGGAGGCGCACCCTGCCTTCAGCGCCGGCGCTGAAGGCAGCGCGCTCGCCACCGAACTGCAGGCCGACGCGCAGCAAGGTTAGTAACGCGAACGCCAGGAGCGCAAGCGTCGTCTGATGTCTGGTTCCGGAGAGGCCGGCGGCGAGTATCCAGGCGATGCATCCCGCCTGGCCTATCGACGCAGCAATCGCGCAGACTCCGAAGGCGACGACTGGTAGCGCTGCCCGGCGTGCGAGCCTGGTTTGCCGTGCGGTCCAAGCCCGTGCTCTGCGTCGATCCTGCATGAAGCAGATGTAGGCTCGGTTTGCCGGGCTGGGAATGTCGATGCACATCGAAAGCCGGCGTTTCCCGGCGACACTGTCGACACCGTCTGAGTTCGGCCTTTCGAGTTAGGGTCAGGCGGTAAGTTCGGGCTCGGCTGCCTCCCGTTGCAGGGGAACCGTCAAGGAATAGCGCGTGCCTGACCCTTCGTGCACGGTCAGGGCGCCGCCGAGCTGGCGCGCGAAGCCGCGTATCAGGGTGATGCCTATACCGTCGCGCGGACCCGACTCGGTTTCGGTCCGGCCCGCCGGTATGCCTACCCCGTCATCCTCCACGATTAGGTCGGCGTGGTCGCCATCGGCAGTCAGCCTGACACTGACTTGGCCCGTCCGCCCGCCCGGAAACGCGTATTTGACCGCGTTGCTCACTGCTTCGGTCACGATCAGCGACAGGGGTACGGCTTGGTCGCTGGACATCTGCAGCGGGCTTGCCTCGATGCCGAGCTTGATGCGGCGGCCGGGCACCTCCCCCATCGCCTGGAACAGCTGGTTGCAGAGCTCGGTGAGGAAGCCGGGCATGTCGATCGTGTGCACTTCGCCCTGCAGATAGAGATGGCGGTGAAGTGTTGCCAAGGCGCGCACTCGGTCGCGGGCGCTGGCGAACTCCGCGCGTGCTTCCGGCACGCGGATGCGGGAGGCCTGCAGGTTGAGCAGGGAGGCCACGATCTGCAGGTTGTTCTTCACACGATGATGGATTTCGCGCATCAGCAACTCCTGCTGCGCCACAGCGACCTTGTGCCGTGCTGCGTGTTCGGCGACCGCACAGGTGGCTTCGGCGAAGGTCACGGCCAGCTCGCCGATTTCTGTTGGTGGATTGCGCAGACAGGCGGCATCGAAATGGTTGCTTTTCCGCCAGCGCGCGACTTCTCGGCTCAGCTGGCTCAACGGTTCGACCAGGGCAAGATGGGTGCCGATTGCGACGGCCGCCAAGCCGAGCAGCAGCAGCAGGCAAAGCTGGCCGAGCCGCCGGATCAGCAGATCTGCCGCTGCTGCGCGGTCGGTGGCAGCAGGGTAGGCGACGATCAGGCTATAGCCATCGCCGAGCAGCGCCGATGCGTAGGCATAGGGTTTGCCCTCGGCCGAGCGGGCGTCCAGGGTGGTCGTCTGTGTCTGCAGTGCGTGGAGAAGCGGCGCTGCTGGCAGGCCGGACGGCCCGGTACTGGCCACTTGAGCGACAAATCCGGCAGCGTCCGAAATCCACAGGGCGCGCAACTCTGGGGTCGGCTCGCCGGCATTATGCGCGAACCAGTCGATCCTCAAGCCGGCATAGATGAAGCCGTCGATGGCGCCGTTATGCAGGATCGGGTAGACGGCAGGGATGATCTGTCGGCCGGTCAGAGCGCTCGACCGGATGGCGCCGAGCGAGAAGCCGCGCCGCAAGCCAGCAGCCTGAGAAAGTGCCTCGACAGCCTTGGCGGATGCTGCTCCCAATCCGTTGGCAGGTATTGGAAGCGCCGAGCACCACACCCTGCCGGACGCATCGTCGGCAGCGATGTTGGAGTAACGGGCCGATTGCAGGGCGAGCACGTTGGCCAGCCGGCTGTGACAGGCCTCCTGGTTGCTGTTCATGAGGTTGCCCACCTCGGCGAGGGCCTGCATCATCTGCTCGGCACCCGAGATGGCAGCGACATGTCTTGCGATCGCGGATTCGCGAAGGCGTACTGCTGTTTCCGTGGTCGCTCCGAGCGCCAGCTTGTAATTCTGCCAGGCGATGGTCGCCGACAGCATCAGGAGTGGCACCGCAGCGATCGCGACCAGCAGTGCCAGACGGACGCGGGTCGGGCCCAGCAGAGTTTTCAACCATCCACTGCTCAACTGAGTTGAGACACCGCCGCGCGCCCTTGAAGGCGCCAGTGTCACTTTTTGCGGTCCTCCTCGATGAGTTTGAGAAGCTCCTCGGGGATTGGTTCGCTTGCTACTTTGTCGTAAATCTCGTGAAGACCCCTCTGCAGCCAGACGTCGAAAGCAGCCTCGCTCTTCTTACCCTTTTTCGCCGGTATGGGTTCCGGCGGCGCTGAACTCGGGTCTTTAGCCTTCGGCATCGGAGACACTTCAAACACAAGGAGAGCTCGTAGAGCTCCGCCGTCCCGGCAAAGAACGAAACGGCCGCCGGTTAGGGCAGCCGTTCAGCAAACGCTCTGAGAACGCGATCAGATCACCCGATGTCCTAGACGTGTTCGACGCGTTCTGAATCGGCCAGTCGGCGTGCCAGGAGGGCAGCGGCGCCTCGTGCGGCCTTTGCGGTTTCCTTCGTCTCGCCCAGCAGCCAGGATTCGAGCTGGCGGCGGGCGCGGAATACCCGACTTTTGGCCGTGCCGACCGCGCAGCCGGTCGACTCCGCCAATGCCTCGTAGCTCATGCCGTGAACCACAACCATGACCAGCGCCTCGCGTTGGTCTGCGGGCAGGCGGGTCATCGCCTGAGCGAGTTCCTTCAGCGCCAGCCTGTCCTCGTGCGGTGCTTCGGTCGCAAAGACAGAGCTCGGCACGTCATCGATGTCGGTGGTGTCGCGGCGCTTGCGAAGGTTGCTGATGAAGCGGTTGCGCAGGATGCGATGCATCCAGGCAGGAAAATTGGTTCCGGGAATGAAACTCTGTTGGGCCGAAAGCGCGTTACAGACTGCGTCCTGGACCAGATCCTCGGCCGCCGCCCGATTGCGGGTCAGGGCGAGTGCCTGGATACGCAATTTTGGCAGTATGGTGATGATCTGATCGTGAAAGCTCTGGGTAGTCGCGACTGCGGTCATCAGTGTCTCCGTCTTCCTAACCAATCAATGACACGGTCAAGCAATACGCTGCATCCCTTACTGTCACGAAAGCGTGAGGTCGCGTTTAGAGCAGTGTCACGCAGAACAGAATAGTCCGAATGACAAAATTGCTTTGCGAAAACAAGACCTTGACCAGTTTCACGTCCGCCTACTTGCGGACACTCTGCGTAAAACCGGTCTAGGCCTCCCATGGACGGGCGCCGTCACCGAACGCCTGTGCCAGCTTGGTGCGGGCGCGGGAGACGCGGGCGCGCATGGTTCCGATCGGCACCATGCAGACCGTCGCCGCTTCCTCATGGGTCAATTCTTGTGCGCCGACGAGGACGAGCGCCTCTCGCAACAACGGCGGCAACGTCCAGAGCATGCGTGACATGTCCGAGATCTCGCCGTGGTGCTGCTGCAGAGCACCGCTTGCCGCCTGCGCGTGTGCAGCCATCGCTACGGTTTCGCGTTTGCGGCGCCTCTCCTGCTCGAGGAAGGCGTTTCGCAAGATCGTGAACAGCCAAGCCTTCAGGCTGGTTCCAGGCTGGAACTGGTCGATGGCGGCAAGCGCCCGCACCACCGCCTCCTGCACGAGATCATCGGACGCAGCACGGTCGCGCATGAGGAAGCGGGCATAGGCGCGCAACTCCGGCAGTAGTGTTGCCAGTTCCCGGCGTGGGTCGTTGGAGCCGGCGAGGGATGGCTTGCCGTCGATGAGATTATCCACGACACGTGCCGCCTGGGCGCCAAGGCGTCCAATGGCGTGGCGTCAGCTCCAGGCCCTGCTCCACTCGTGCATTTTCTCCGATGAGGCCAAGTACATGACCAGCTTGCGACGCGAGGACCTGATACGGGCGCTGCCTTACGCTCGCAGATATGCCCGCGCTTTGACCGGCAGCCAACCATCCGGCGATGCGCTGGTGGCCGAGTGCCTGCGCGAAACACTGGCGGGCGACCAGGCAGGGACCGGCATCACCAGCGATGCGAGGCACAGCCTGTATCAATGCGTGACCCGGTTATACGACGCGAGCGCCCGTAGCGCAGATAGTGACGACGGGCTGTCGGCCAAGCACCGCCAGCTTCTGTTGCTGACCTCGCTGGAGGACGTCTCGGCGGAGCACGCGGCTCCCATTCTTGGCATCTCGGCCGACCAGGCGTCGCGCCAACTGGGCGAAGCACGCGACCGGCTTCGAGCGTCGGCTGCGACAGAGGTCATGATCATTGAGGATGAGCCAATCATTGCCATGGACCTTGAGGAGTTGGTGCAGAGCTGCGGGCATCGAGTTGTCGGCGTTGCGTCGACGGAGACCGAGGCGATAGCGATTGCGAAGCGCACCCGGCCGGGATTGATCCTGGCCGACATCAACCTGGGTTTGGGCGGCGACGGCACAAACGCCGTCTCGGCGATCCTGCGCAGCCACTATGCGCCGGTCATCTTTGTCACTGCGTATCCGGAGCGGCTGCTGACCGGCGACGCGATCGAGCCGGCATTTGTGATCACCAAGCCGTTCGAGCCGCTGACCTTGGCGATCGCCACTTACCAGGCGGTCACCGGCGGCGTTCAGCTGGATAGCGTTTAGCCTGGCTCGGAACTATACGGCTGCTGGCAAGTCTATCGCGCATCGTCTCTTCGGCTGCCAAGGCTGGGGCCGTAAAAGCTGGCGGACTGTGTTGGCCAGGCTGCGCGATGAGGATGCCATTATGTCAGTAACGTTGAGCGCCGCCGGCACAGGGGGCGATGCGGAGAAACGGCCAGGCCGCATCGACATGCCAGCGCCTTGCTCGCCGGCAACGGTAGAAGCGGGCGTGCTGCAGATCCTTCATGTTGGGCTGACCGTGAACGATGCGGCGTTTCAAGCGGCTGCCCGAGAAGGCTTCACCCACGTGATGACTTGCCCGCCATGGATGGCTGGCGAGAGGAGCGACCCCTACTCGACCGTTGCGTTCGACCGCCTGGACCCAGGCACGGGACAGAAGGACTTGGCTTCGCTATGCGCCATGGCCGCGCGATCCGGGGTGGGGCTTCTGCTCGACGTCGTTCTGGACCGCATCGACGTCAAGTCGCCGCATTTGACCGAGCAGGGGGTGCCGTTCGTCGCCGCTTCAAGGGATGTCGTCCTCGACCCCCGCAGGAGCGAGGGCGCAGGGGCGGCGCTGGCACGGCTGGAAGGCAAGGGTGACGCGCTGGCCCTGGCATCATGGTGGGCGGGCCATCTGCGCGAGTGGCACAAGGCGGGCGTCGCCGGCTTTCGGCTGATTGGCTTGAACAGGGTTCCGGTCGACCTGGTTGGGGTGGTGGTCAGCGCGCTGCGACAGGCCCTCTCTGAAGGGCTTCTGCTGGCTTGGACGCCCGGTCTGGCACGGGCTGCCTTGCGCAGCCTGGAAGGGGTTGGGCTGGACGGGGTGTTTACCTCGGTGGCCAGCTGGGACTGGCAAACCGACTGGCTTTGGGACGAGTTGCCCGCTTTGGTTCGAGTAGCGCCGGTTCTGGGCGTCGACGGTCAGGTGCCTGGCCACAATCAGCCGTGTTTGCCTGGTGACCGTCGGGCCGCGGCGCTGGCAGCCGTGATCGGACAGGGCTGGATGCATGTGGCATCGGATGGCCCACCGAAGCCACAATCCTTGGACGTTTCCGCGCTCAATGCCGTGCTGAGGCGCAACCCGTCGCTGGCGGCCCGCACCTGTCCAAGCCTGCCACTGGGCATTGGCGGCCCGGTGCTGGCACTGCTCAGGTCGGACGCCGCCGACCATCGAAGCGCCAGCCGCGCATTGCTGGCGTTGATCAATGCGAACGCATCGCGCGAGCAGGGTGTGCAGGGTGCGGCCGTGTTGCCCGCGGCAGGCGGCGCATTTGACGCGTTCTTAGGGGCGTTCGGCACCGGTGAGACGTTGGGACCTGATAATACAGTGACTCTGCAGCCGGGCGGCATGCGGCTGTTCACTGCGCGCGCGCAGGCGGGTACCGGACCGGCGCGGCATACGTCCGCCGACGAGGCCCGCGTTGCAGCGGCCAAACCGCGGCTGGCCATCGAAAATCCGACACCTGCGGTGGACGGCGGGGAGTTTCCGGTCAAGGCGGTTGCGGGCGAGCTGATCAGCGTCGAAGCCGACATCGTATTTGACGGGCACGACAAGATTGCTGCTGCACTAGGATGGCATGACCCCGACGGCACCTGGCGCGAGGTTGCGATGCGGCCGCTGGGCAACGACCGCTGGCAGGGCGCGTTTCCTTTGGGCAGGTTGGGACGCCATAGCTACGTCGTCTGTGCCTGGCGAGACCGGTTTGAGACGTTCAGAGACGAGCTGGCCAAGAAATCGGCCGCGGGCGTCAACATAGCGCTTGAGTTGATCGAAGGTCAGATGCTCGTCAAAGCCGCGGCAGAGCGCAGCGAAGGCGCTTTGGAGGCGGCGTTGCAGGACCATTTAGCCGCGTCAAAAACCGGATCGGACGCGGTGCGCGTGGCCGCTTTGCTGTCGGCCGAGTTGGCACAATCGATGGCGAGGGCCGATGACCGGCCGTTCACGGTTAGGACCGCGCCCATTCCCGTGGATGCGGAGCGCATCGAGGCACGGTTTGCCAGCTGGTATGAAGTTTTCCCGCGCTCCATGAGCGACGACGAGGCGCGGCATGGCACGTTTGCGGACGTGGAAAGTCATCTTCCCCGCATCGCCGGCATGGGCTTTGACGTGCTGTATTTCCCGCCGATTAGCCCGATCGGCCGAACGAACCGCAAGGGGCGCAACAACACGTTGACGCCCGCGCCGGATGATCCGGGAAGCCCGTATGCCATCGGCTCCGCCGATGGCGGACACGACGCCTTACATCCGCAACTGGGCAGCCTTGCTGACTTTCAGCATTTGCGGGTGGCCGCGCAGGAACACGGTCTGGAGTTGGCGATCGATTTCGCCATCCAGTGCTCGCCAGACCACCCATGGCTGAAGCAGCACTCTGGCTGGTTTGACTGGCGCCCTGATGGGACGATCCGCTACGCCGAAAACCCGCCCAAGCGCTACGAAGACATCGTCAACGTGGATTTTTACGCTCGGGACGCGGTGCCTGAACTGTGGGCCGCGCTGTGCGATGTTGTCCTGTTCTGGGCGGATCAGGGCATCCGGTTGTTCCGAGTGGACAACCCGCATACCAAGCCGCTGCCGTTTTGGCAGTGGATGATCGGGGAAGTGAGGACCCGCTACCCTGACGCGATCTTCTTGGCCGAAGCGTTCACCCGGCCAAAAGTGATGTATAGGCTGGCGAAAATTGGGTTTTCGCAATCCTACACGTATTTTACGTGGCGCAACTCCAAGCGCGAGCTGGAGGAATACTTGACTGAGTTGGACACCGAGCCGCCACGCGAGTTTTTCAGGCCGCATTTTTTCGTCAACACGCCAGACATCAACCCGCCGTTCTTGCAGACGTCCGGACGGCCGGGCTTCCTGATTCGGGCGGCACTTGCGGCAACTCTGTCTGGCCTGTGGGGCGTGTATAACGGTTTTGAGTTGTGCGAGGCCGATGCCGTGCCGGGCAAGGAAGAGTACCTCGATAGCGAGAAGTATCAGCTACGCGCGTGGGATTGGCATCGGCCTGGGAACATCGTCAGCGAAATCAGCGCGCTAAACAGGCTTCGGCGGCAGAATCCGGCGTTGCAGACACATCGCGGCGTGCGCTTTCTGGCGGCCCGCAACGATACGATACTTTATTATGAAAAAGCTACGGCCGACCGGAGCAACGTTGTGCTGGTGGCCGTTAGCCTGGACCCCTATCAACCGCAGGAAGCCGATTTTGACTTGCCGCTGTGGCATTGGCGGCTGCCCGACGAGGCAAGCCTGGCTGTCCAGGATCTGCTGACCGGCGAGCAATTTTCATGGCATGGCAAGAGGCAGCATCTTCGATTGACGCCGGAACGTCCCTACGCTCTTTGGCGTGTGCGCCCTTCGACATGACACCTAAACCTCCGTATCATCATTTGGAACCGTAATGAACGTCCAGACCTCCGTGACCGCAGCAGCAACGCAAACCGCCGTCGAGGATCCGCTGTGGTACAAGGACGCCATCATCTATCAGATACACCTGAAGTCGTTCTTTGATGGCAACAACGACGGTATCGGCGACTTCAACGGTCTGCTGGAGAAGCTCGACTACATCGCCGAGCTCGGGATCACGGCGATTTGGATGTTGCCGTTTTACCCGTCACCGCGACGGGATGACGGATACGATATAGCAGATTACCGCGGCGTGCACTCCGACTACGGGACGCTGGCCGATGTTCGGCGTTTCATCGAAGCGGCGCATGCGCGCGGCATACGGGTGATAGCCGAACTGGTTATCAATCATACGAGTGACCAACACCCATGGTTCCAGCGCGCACGCCACGCGGCGGCGGGTTCGCCAGAGCGCGAATTTTATGTCTGGTCGGACGATGACGACAAGTATTCTGGCACGCGCGTGATCTTCCTGGACACCGAGAAGTCGAACTGGACTTGGGACGAAGAGGCCAAAGCCTATTTCTGGCACCGGTTCTACTCTCACCAGCCGGACCTCAATTTCGATAACCCAGCGGTGCTGGAGGAAGTTCTGTCGATCATGCGCTTTTGGCTCGACATGGGGATCGACGGGTTGCGCCTGGATGCGGTGCCTTATCTTGTGGAGCGTGAGGGCACCAACAACGAGAACTTGTCTGAGACGCACGACGTCCTCAAGCGCATTCGGGCGGAGTTGGACGAGCACGCGCCCGGTCGGATGCTGCTCGCAGAGGCCAATCAATGGCCCGAGGACGCTCAACAGTATTTTGGGGACGGCGACGAATGCCACATGTCGTTTCATTTCCCGCTGATGCCGCGAATGTACATGGCGATTGCACGGGAGGATCGCTTCCCTATCACCGACATCATGCGCCAGACACCGGCAATACCGGCCAATTGTCAGTGGGCCGTGTTCCTGCGCAATCATGATGAGCTCACGCTGGAGATGGTGACTAGCGCTGAACGCGACTATCTGTGGGAGACATATGCCAGCGACCGGCGCGCCCGCATCAATCTCGGCATACGGCGACGGCTGGCGCCATTATTGGAACGCGACCGTCGGCGCATCGAGCTGATGAACGGTTTGCTGCTTTCTATGCCGGGGACGCCGGTGATCTACTACGGTGACGAGCTTGGTATGGGCGACAACATTCACCTTGGCGACCGTGATGGTGTGCGCACACCAATGCAGTGGTCGGTCGACCGCAATGGCGGCTTCTCCAGGGCCGACCCGGCATCGCTGGTGCTGCCGCCCATCATGGACCCGATCTACGGCTTTCAGGCGGTCAATGTGGAGAGCCAGGCGCGCGACCAGCACTCCTTGCTGAACTGGATGCGTACGATGTTGGCCGTTCGACGGCAGCATCGCTCCTTCGGTCGGGGCACGCAACGCTTTCTGTATCCGGGCAATCGCAAGATACTTGCATATCTGCGTGAGCACACCGATGACAATGGTGAGGAGGTGATACTCTGCGTCAGCAATCTGTCGCGGACGGCACAGGCGGTCGAACTCGATTTGTCGGCGTTCGCTGGGCGAACGCCGGTGGATCTTGTGGGCGGTGCGGCATTTCCGGCGATCGGACAGCTGAACTACCTGCTTACCTTGCCTGCTTACGCATTTTACTGGTTTGTCCTTTCGTCTGACAGCGCTCTACTGTCGAGCGCAAGTCAGGCTCCAACCCAAATGCCCGAATACGCGACCATCGTACTTCGACGCGACATAAGTGAGATCCTGCAGCCAACCGGCCGGGCAATTCTGGAACGGGAAGCATTGCCCGCCTATCTGCAAAAACGGCGCTGGTTCGGGTCGAAGGGAGAGAAGGTCGGCGCAATACGGTTGGCTTACGCCGTGAAGTTGGGCGAGGGGCTACGTGCGTCTCTGCTCAGTGAGGTGGAGGTGCATGTTGGCGGGCGTGTGGAGAACTACGCCCTGCCGCTCGGCATTTGTCGCGATGACACCACGAGCGGGCCGCTTGCACAGCAGCTTGCGCTGGCGCGCGTTAGACGTGCAGCAGAGGTAGGCTATTTGACAGACGCCTTCGCGCTCGACGCTTTCACGCGAAACGTTATCGAGGCGATGCGGTCCGAACGAGAGTTGCCGTTTACTGGCGGGCAGCTTGTCTTCTACAAATCACCCAAATTGGACGATCTGGTTCTGGTAGACGATGCGCATATCCACCGGCTGTCCGCTGAACAGTCGAACAGTTCGCTGATTGTTGACGACAAGCTGGTGCTGAAAATCGTTCGCAAGGTGTTGGCTGGACGGCATCCGGAAGCCGAGATGACCGGCTACCTGACGGAGCGTGGGTTTGCGAACATAGCACCCTTGCTGGGTGAAGTGATCCGCATTGACGAGCAAGGGCAGCAGCATACAGTCATGCTGGCGCAAGGATTTGTCCGAAATCAGGGCGATGCTTGGGAGTGGACGCTTGACTACCTCAAGCGGATCTCTGCAGACATTGCTGCCGATGACGACCCTGAAGCATTCCAAGACGCGCTGAGCGGGTATCTCGCGCTGGCAGGTTTTATCGGACGACGGCTTGCCGAGATGCATGAAGTTCTTGCCTCACCGTCTGACAAGCCGGAATTTGCGCCAGAGCCGGCCGATCTTCCTGAGGTGGAGACATGGGCGAACGGGGTTGCCGAACAGATCGAGCTCGCTGTACGGGCGACTCAACGTGTGGCTGACTGGCCGGATCAGAGTGTCCACGGGCTTGCAACCGATTTCGTAGCGCAAGCGGGCGAACTGACCGACGCCGCTCGGCGGCTCGCTCGAGAGGCCGCCGGACAGGCAACGCAGACGCGCGTTCATGGAGACTTTCACCTCGGTCAGGTGTTGGTAACGCCAGGCGACGCAACATTGATCGATTTCGAGGGCGAGCCTGCAAAGACGATGGAGCAGCGGCGGGCGAAATCCTCGCCACTGCGAGACGTCGCAGGACTGCTAAGATCGTTGGACTATGCTGCAGCCACTGCACTGGCCGGTCGTATACCCGGTTCGGATCAGGCCGCGGGTCGCCAGAGTGCCCTGGTGGAGCAGTTCCGCCAGTCGGCGGGCACAGCATTTCTCGACAGCTATCGCTCGGTTTTGCATGCGGCGCCCCAACCCTGGGTTCGTGTGCCTGTCGAAGCGGCGCTGCTAGACCTCTTCCTGATTGAGAAAGCGGCGTATGAGGTAAGATATGAGGCTACGAACCGTCCTACGTGGATTGGTATTCCACTTGCCGGCATCGCTCGCGTTGCTGCCCGGATGATGGCGCGAAAGGAAAGCCATGTCGGATGACACTCCCGATCAGGGCGCGATTGATGCGCTGGTGCAGGCCCGTCATGGCGACCCCTTCGCTGTGTTGGGCCCGCATGCAGTGGCATCTGGAACAGCGATCAGGGCCTTCATCCCCGATGTGGACCATGTCGAGGTGCTTCGACGAGATAATGGACTGAAGCTTGGGACATTGCGGCGCGTAGACGACGCGGGCTTCTGGAGCGGCCTCATCCCGGATGCTGCAGCCTACCGCTTTCGCGTAAGTACCAACGGATCGAGCTACGATTTGGAAGATGCTTACAGCTTCCCACCGTTGCTTGGCGAAATAGACATCTACTTGCTGGGAGAAGGCCGGCACAGAGACTTTGCCAAAGTGCTTGGGGCTCACGTTGTTGAGATCGACGATGTGAATGGAGTTCGTTTTGCTGTTTGGGCGCCCAACGCACGCCGTGTGTCCGTAGTCGGCAGCTTCAACAATTGGGATGGCCGGCGACACCCGATGCGCCTTCGCCAGGGATCAGGCGTGTGGGAGATTTTTGTCCCGGCAGCCGCAGCCGGCGACGTTTACAAGTACGAGTTGTTGGATGCCGATGGCATATTACTGCCGCTGAAGGCTGATCCAGTGGCACAGGCGACCGAACGACCGCCCGCCACGGGCTCTGTGGTTGCCGATCCTACCGAGCCGACATGGTCCGACAGTTCGTGGCTATCATCGCGAGCCGCGCGTCAGCACGTCGACGCGCCGATCTCCGTTTACGAAGTTCACGCGATGTCTTGGCTGCCTCATTCCGAGCGGGCAGACTTCACGTGGGAGGACCTGGCAAATAAACTTGTGCCATATGTGCAGCAAATGGGGTTCACTCATCTCGAGTTGATGCCGATAATGGAGCACCCATTCGGCGGCTCTTGGGGCTATCAACCTCTCGCGCAGTTTGCGCCAACGGCGCGACTGGGTGAGCCGGCCGGCTTCGCGCGTTTCGTCGACCGTTGTCACGAGGCCGGTATAGGCGTCATTCTAGATTGGGTGCCCGCACATTTCCCGACCGACGCGCATGGCCTTGCTCGCTTTGACGGCACCCCGCTTTACGAGCACGCCGACCCGCGGGAGGGATTCCACAACGACTGGAACACGTTCATATATAACCATGGACGCAACGAAGTGCGCGCTTTCCTGATCGGAAGTGCGCTTTACTGGATCGAGCACTTTCATGTCGATGGCATACGTGTGGACGCTGTTGCGTCCATGCTCTATCGCGATTACAGCCGAGCTGCCGGAGAGTGGGTGCCAAATTGCTATGGTGGTCGTGAGAACCTCGAAGTTATTGAATTCTTCCACGAGCTTTCTCGCGCGATAATGGATCGTGCGCCCGGCGTAGTGTTGATCGCCGAGGAGTCTACTGCTTTTCCACGTGTATCTCGTCCTGTCGACGAAGGCGGCTTGGGTTTTGACTACAAATGGAACATGGGGTGGATGCACGACACGCTTCACTACATGGAAGAGGACTCAATCAATCGCCGCTACCATCACGGCGAGATCACCTTTGGTTTAGTTTATGCCTTTTCGGAGCATTTTGTCCTTCCTCTGTCTCATGACGAGGTGGTCTACGGCAAAGGCTCTATGATCAGGAAGATGCCCGGGGATGACTGGCAGCGATTTGCTAATCTACGCGCTTATTATGGGTTCATGTGGACACATCCTGGGCGAAAATTGATGTTTATGGGGGGTGAGTTCGCACAATGGCGCGAGTGGAATCATGATCTGGGTCTCGACTGGTTTTCGCTCGACAACCCGATGAACAAAGGTGTGCAAGCGCTTCTTTGCGACTTGAACACCGTATATCGCGCCACCGCATCTCTGCACGCACGAGACAGCTACCCGGACGGGTTTTCGTGGGTTGTCATGGATGATGCCGAACAAAGCGTGTTTGCTTACCTTCGCCAAGGCAAGGCTGGAGACAAACCAGTCCTGGTTGTGTGTAACTTCACCCCTGTACCGCGATACGAGTATCGCGTCGGGGTGCCTGTCGCTGGCATTTGGGAGGAGGTCGTAAACACCGACGCGGCCACCTACGGCGGATCCAACGTTGGCAATCGCGGCGCCGTTACAGCCGACACCATATCGAGTCATAACAGCCCCACATCCCTCTTACTTACTTTACCACCCCTGGCCACCATCGTTCTGCGAGCAGCCTGATGATTGTTGATAACCGCTACTTCCGGAGTGCGTAACGCATGGCCGACGTTGACGTAATGACGCATGGGCCGGTCTTGCTTGCAAACGGTAAAGCTCGTTTCAATCTTTGGGCTCCATCGGTTGCGTCCGTAGAGTTGCAGGTTGACGCCCGGCCCGTGCTGCAGATGGTGCCTTTTGAGGGTGGTTGGTTTACGGCGGAAACGGAAGCTTTGCCGGGCGCCCGTTACTCTTTCGTACTGCCAGACGGACTTACAGTGCCTGATCCTGCATCGCGGCTGCAAGAGACCGATGTGCACGGCCCCAGCATCGTGGTCGACACGCACGCCTTTTCCTGGACGAACGAAGGCTGGGGCAACCGCCCCTGGAACGAGGCGGTCATTTACGAATTGCATGTTGGCGCATTGGGCGGGTTCAAGGGCGTTACGGAGCGGTTGCGAGGATTGGCGAATCTCGGCTTCACAGCGATCGAGCTTATGCCGATAGCCGACTTTCCTGGCCGGCACAATTGGGGCTATGATGGCGTTCTGCCGTATGCGCCCGACCGTTCCTATGGAACGCCGGACGATTTGCTTGCGCTGATCGACGCGGCGCATGGAGAAGGGCTGATGGTCTTCCTCGACGTCGTCTACAATCATTTCGGACCGGACGGCGCTTATCTCCATGCGTATGCGAAAGACTTCTTCGACAACGGCGTAAACACTCCGTGGGGCGCCGCGATTGACTTCACGTGCGCAGAAGTTCAGAGTTTTTTCGTTCAGAATGCTTTGATGTGGTTGAACGACTATCGGTTTGATGGCCTACGGTTTGACGCGGTTCATGCGATCTCTCCGGCATCGTTTCTTCCGGAACTTGCGGTATCTATCAGGACCGGCGCCGACAGGCCGGTGCATCTCATCCTGGAGCATGAGGGAAACAAGTCTAGTCTGTTGCGTGGCCCCGACGCTAATTCGTTCGACGCGCAATGGGCGGATGATTGGCATCACTGTCTCCATGTGTTGCTCACCGGCGAGGGCGAGGGGTATTACGAAGACTTCCAAGCACCTGCGGAGCAACTGGCGCGCGCTATGTCTGAGGGCTTCGTCTATCAGGGCGAAATATCGCCACATCACAGAAAGCCTAGGGGGGAGCCGTCCACAGAACTGCCGCCCACAGCTTTTGTAGTCTGTCTGCAAAACCACGACCAGATCGGCAACCGCGCTTTGGGGGAGCGACTGACCCAGCTAGCCGACCCCGATGCGCTGGTCGTTGCGACCGCGCTGCTTCTGCTGTCCCCCACCATACCGCTGGTGTTTATGGGCGAGGAGTTTGGGACTGAGACGCCTTTTCTGTTCTTTACAGACCACAGTGACGACCTGGCAAAATTGGTGCGGGAAGGAAGGCGACGTGAGTTCGCTCACTTTTCAGCCTTTCAGGACGAAGTTAGCCGCGAGCGAATACCTGACCCGAACGCAAGGTCGACTTTCGACGCTTCGGTTCCAACATCGCCGGCTGACGCATCCGGCGCTCTCGATCTTTATAAACATCTGCTATCCCTCCGCCGCGAACACGTAATCCCCGGATTGTCACGGTGTGCTAGCGCTGGCGCTCGTGCCCTCGGCTCGCAAGCCGTGCAGGGAGCTTGGACGTTGGGAAATGGCGAGCTGCTGACGCTTGTTGCGAATTTTGGTCCAGAGGCGGTGTCGTTCGATGCGCCGCATGGCCGGCTGATATTCAGCTGTGGTGCCGAGCTGGCCGACGAGCGGTTATCCGGGCGTTCCATGCAGGCGTATTTGGCCGATGCACGATGAGTGATGAGGCGCTGCGCATCCTCGGCGACGCGGCGGGCGTGGCATCGTCCTGGACAGATGTTTTTGGTAAGCAACACGAGGTGGAACCGCCTACTCTGCGTGCAGTCCTCAAGGCGCTCGGTCTCCCGGCAGAAACAGACGAAGACATCAAAGATAGCCAAGCGCGTGCTGCACGCCATAACAGGCTATTACCACTCGTTACGGCCGAGCTGGGCACGGTGATTGAGCTACCGACGAGGGCGAGCGACTATTCTCTTTCGCTCGAGGATGGCCGGGTGTTCGACGGCCATGCCTCTGTCCTTGGGTCGGGTTGCAGTATCCCTGCTATTCTTGAGGCCGGCTATCATACCCTCAGTATCAACGGCGAGGATATCGTTGTTGCCGTCGCGCCGCCTCGCTGCTTCACCGTGCCGGAAGCTGTCAAGGCTGCCAAAAGTTGGGGCGTCGCGGTGCAGCTTTACGCGTTGCGCCGCAAGGGCGATGCCGGGATCGGAGACTTCACTGCATTAGCCGAGCTGGCGCCGGCGCTTGCAAGATATGGTGCACAGGCGATCGGGATTTCCCCCGTCCATGCGCAATTCAGCGCTGACCCTGACCGGTTTAGTCCCTATGCTCCATCGACGAGAACCGCACTGAACGTGCTTCACGCGGCAATCGACACCTATGAGCCCCTGTTGGAAAGTCTGGATCTTGTCGATTGGCCAGCCGCGACGCGGTTTCGGATGGAACGCCTACGTGCGCTGTATGAGCTAAGTCAATCCGACGATGTGGAGCAAACGGCATTTACGACGTTCCGTCGGCAACAAGGCGATCGACTAAAGGCCCACGCTGTCTTTGAAACCTTGCACGCCCATCTTTTCGGTCAAGATGTTGGGAAATGGCATTGGCGATCCTGGCCAGCAGCATTCACCGATCCAGGCAGCGTCGAGGTCGCTGAGTTTGCTCGAGATCATTCCAGCGAAGTGGATTTCCATGCCTGGCTGCAGTTTCACGCTGACCGTGGTTTGGCCGCAGCACAAGCCGCCTGTTGTGCTGCTGGTATGGGTATTGGGCTTGTGAACGACTTGGCAGTCGGCACCGACTCTGGCGGTAGTCAATGTTGGAGCCGACAAGAGGAAACTTTGCTAGGCCTTTCCGTTGGCGCTCCGCCCGACCTGTTGCAGCGGGAAGGCCAGAACTGGGGTCTGACGGCGTTCTCTCCACGTGGCTTGGCGGAAAACGGTTTCGCAACGTACAGGGATATGTTGCAGACTGCAATGGCGCATGCCGGTGGGCTGCGGATTGATCATGCGATGGGGCTAAACCGACTTTGGGTCATTCCCGATGGCGGTACCGGCGCTGACGGCGCATACCTGTCTTTTCCGGAGCGTGACTTTCTCCGGCTTATAAGGCTGGAGTCGCAGCGCAACTGCGCAATCGTGCTTGCCGAAGATCTTGGCACAGTGCCAGAGGGCTTCCAAGACCGCTTATGTGATGCCGGGATTGACGGTATGCGAGTGCTCTGGTTCGAGCGAGATGAAGCCGACCGGTTTGTTGCGTCTCGCCATTGGACGGCGAAGGCGGCAGCGATGACAAGTACGCACGACCTACCAACGGTTGCCGGCTGGTGGTCTGGCCGTGACTTAGACTGGCATGAGCGCTTGAAACAGACGTCCGACTCAACGATTGCACGCGAGAAGCGATCGCAAGATCGAGGCCGACTTTGGCAGACGTTCGTTGCTTCAGGTGCAGCTAGTGGAGAAGCTCCGCCTTCAGACGCTACAGAAGCCGTCGTCGATGCTGCTTGTGTCCACGTAGGAGGCGCAGCCTGCGAGTTAGTGATGCTACCCATTGAGGATGCGATTGGCCTTGTCGAGCAGCCGAACCTGCCAGGGACGTTAGATGAACACCCAAACTGGCGTCGTCGTCTTCCAGCGTTGCTATTTGAAGCGGCATGCGTTGGCCGGCTTGGCAAATTGGATGAGGCCAGACGTCACTCGTCCAGCGAATAGTTTTTCGTTCCTGCATTGAGAGAATGAACATGAAGCCCTTGACTGCTACAGCTAGAATGCAGTTTCACAAGGACTTCACGCTGGATCAGGGCGCTGAGCTTGTGCCCTATTTGGCGCGCCTTGGTATAAGCCATCTTTACGCATCTCCCATATTGAAGGCTCGGCCTGGCTCGACGCATGGCTACGATATCGTAGACCATAACACTATAAACCCTGAGCTTGGCGGCGAGGAAGCGCTGCGCCGCCTTGTCGCTCGCCTACGTGAGCATGGTATGGGGCTTATCCTGGATATCGTTCCTAACCACATGGGTGTCGGTGGATCAGATAATGCCTGGTGGCTTGACGTTTTGGAGTGGGGGCGGGCCAGCCCTTACGCAGAGTTTTTCGACATCGACTGGGACCCTCCAGATGCCACGTTGCGTGGCCGACTGCTGGCACCGTTTCTCGGCGACGCCTACGGCGTGGCGTTGGAGAAGGACGAGCTTCGGCTTAAGTTCGACGTCGATGATGGCCGGCTCTTTGTGGAATATTATGGTAACAGGTTTCCAATAAATCCACGCGACTATGCGTCGGTTCTGCTGACACAGGGCGGACCGCTTGAGACTCCAGCGCGCGCCTTTGCGGACCTTCCGGCTGAGCGTGAGGCGATGCGGGCAGCGGCAGCCAACGCGCGTGCGGAGCTACGACGACCCGAACACGCGCAGGCTATTGCAGAGGCTTTGCTTGCCTATGATCCCGGCACGGAACTTGGCCGCGATCATCTGCACCGGCTACTCGATCGGCAAAACTTTCGGTTGGCATGGTGGCGCGCGGCTTCAGACGAAATCAACTGGCGCCGCTTCTTCGACGTTAACGGGCTTGCGGGCATCCGTGTTGAAAGCCCAACGGTGTTTGACGCAACCCACGAAACCGTTTTTAGACTTTATCGCGAGGGCTTGATCGATGGGCTGCGGATAGATCACGTCGACGGTTTGGCTGACCCGCGCGCCTATTGCCGTAAACTTCGGCGCAAGCTTGATACCCTTGCTGAGTTGCGGCCGCCCGAGTTAGGCAGCGAAAAGCCGGTCGTATGGATAGAAAAGATCCTCGCAACCCATGAAAAGCTTGCCAGCGACTGGTCCACTGACGGGACCACCGGCTACGACTTCATGAATGACGCATCGGCGGTCTTGCATGACGCCGCGGGTGAACGTGAGATCACTCGAATTTGGACCGAGACGACCGGGCGAACCGGGGTTTTTGAGCAGGAGACCATGCCGGCGCGTCGACAAATCTTGCGCGAGAGTCTGTCGAGTGAGTTGTATGCGACGTCGGTGGCGCTCCATCGCATTGCTCGTCGTGATCTGGAGACGCGCGATTATACTCTGACAGCCATAGGGCGTACGCTGACTGAATTACTTGCACATTTCCACGTCTATCGGATCTACGCTGGCCCTGCCGGAATGAATGAGGCCGACACTCAGGCGATGGATTGGGCGCTCGCTGGAGCACGCCGTACCGTCCGCGCGACGGACCGACATTTGCTAGAACTTCTTGCACAATGGTTGTCGGGTAGCGATCTACGGCAGGTGCCTTTTGGCAGCCGACGGCAGGAACGTCTGCGTGCCATGGTACGATTTCAACAGCTATCCTCGCCGACGGCCGCAAAGTCGGTCGAAGACACTACGTTTTATCGATACGGACGTTTGCTGAGTCGGAACGAGGTTGGCAGCGAGCCGTCACAGTTTGCCCTGTCGCCGAATGGTTGGCACGCAATATCGCGTCAGCGCCGACAACGTTTCCCGCGCGCCCTTCTAGCAACGGCAACCCATGACCACAAGCGTGGGGAGGACGCACGTGCTCGGCTAGCTGTTATAAGCGAGATACCGTCCGATTGGGAATCAGCGCTATCGCGATGGATGCGCTTGAATGCCCCGTTGCGGCGCGATTTGGATGGACCTGCTCCAGACGCCGCCGACGAGGTGATGCTTTATCAGACTTTGATCGGTGCTTGGCCACTTGACCTACTCCCAGATGATCGCGCAGGCATTGAAGCGTTTCGCCAGAGAGTGGCAGCATGGCAGCAAAAAGCCTTGCGGGAGGCAAAACGGCATTCGGGCTGGGCGGTTCCTGATGAGGCCTACGAACTTGCCGCTGGAGAGTTCTTGACAGCTGTCCTTGATGGGGACCGGCCTGCCCGAATTGTATACGAACTACACGAGTTTGTACAAAGCATTGCTGCGGCCGGTGCGCTGAATGGTTTGACACAGATGGTGCTGCGTCTCACGGCGCCTGGTGTTCCAGACCTTTATCAGGGAACCGAGTTCTGGGACTTCTCCCTTGTGGACCCTGATAACCGACGTCCTGTCGATTACCCGGCGCGGTGGCGGGCTTTAGAGGCGGATGAGTCGCCTGAACATCTTATAATGTCGTGGAAAGACGGCCGCGTGAAGCAATCTATCCTTCAGCGAGCTTTGCAGCTACGGGTGCAGAAGCCCGACTTGTTTGCGCTTGGCAGCTACGCACCAGTCCGAGTTGAGGGTCCTGCCGCCGATCACATACTGGCGTTCAGTCGCCAGCATGCGGGCCAAACTATCGTGAGCGTCGTGTCCCGCTTGGCGGGTCGTCTCGGACCGTTGAAACAGCCTTTGTTGCCGGTGGCGTTTTGGCAGGGAACACATCTTTCACTCCCGCGTTCATTGCTGGGAGGTGGCATCTTTGACACTTTGAGGCCGGGCGTAACGCTACAGACGGTCTCGTCGACAGGTCGTGTCGATGTGGGCGATCTTTTAGCCGTGTTGCCGGTGGCGCTTTTGGAGGTTCGATGAATCGTATCGTTGTAGTATCGAACCGAGTTCAGGTTCCACAGGCAGGTGTGCCTAACGCGGGTGGTTTGGCTGTAGCACTCGACGGCCTGATGGCTCAACGTGGCGGGCTTTGGTTTGGTTGGTCTGGCGAGGTCAGTGACGACTCTCGTCGCGTTTCGCTGAAAACGGTCGGTCAGATGCAATTTGCGACCGTCAACCTGACGCGTGAGGAACACGATCGCTATTACAATGAATTTTCAAACGCAACGCTGTGGCCTCTCCTGCATTCGATGCCGGAGCACATGTCCTTCGACCGGCGTAGCGCTTATGTGTACCATCAGACGAACGAACGTTTAGCTGATGCTTTAGTTCCTTTGCTCCGCTCCACTGATCTTATTTGGGTGCACGACTATCACTTGATGGCTATGCCCGCAGTGTTGCGGGCCCGAGGCATCACGGCTCCCATCGGTTTTTTCTTGCATGTCCCATTTCCCGCTCCCGACATGGTGGCCAGTGTGCCGGAAGCCGGCAGCCTTCTGCGTGATCTTCTTTCGGCGGACCTAATCGGGTTTCAAACGGCCAATGATTTGGAAAATTTTGCAGCGGCTGCCAATCGACTGGCTGGAGCGACACGGCTTACGCCGGGCAAGCTCCAACTTGATGGGCGCCGTGTCCGCTTAAGTGTGTTCCCGGTTGAGATCGACGCCGCCGAGTTCGTAACGCAAGCAGAGCAGGCGTGGCGGTCTGGTGCTTCCGAGCGGCTACGCCGAAGCTTGTTGGGCCAGCGCCTTATTATCGGCGTAGATCGGCTAGATCCGACCAAGGGGCTGATTCAGCGCCTGCAAGGGTATCGTCGTCTGATAGAGACCCGGCCAGACTGGCGACGGAACGTGACGATGCTGCAGATTGCTGCGCAGTCACGGCAGGACGTGGCTACGTATCAGGACCTTCGCGCGGCTGTTGACTCTGAGGCTGGGTCCCTGAACAGCGAGTGGGGTGAGCCGGACTGGACACCGATCAGGATGATCGCTCGAGCCGGCGCGCGTGACACGGTTGCAGGCTACATGAGAGAGGCGCGTGTTGGACTCGTGACGCCGCTTCGTGATGGGATGAACCTTGTCGCCAAGGAGTTCGTAGCGGCACAGGACCCACAAGATCCTGGAGTGCTGGTGTTGAGCCGGTTTGCCGGTGCTGCCCATCAGTTGAGCTCGTCTCTGCTTGTCAATCCGCACGACCCTGACGAACTGGCTGAGGCCCTTGACCAAGCGCTCACTATGCCCCTCGCTGAACGTCAGGAACGGTGGCGTTTGTCGTGGCAGTCAATCGAGTCTGCAACACCTGCGGCCTGGGGCAGAAACTTTCTTGCGTCTTTGCAGAGGGCGAGCGAAACGTCACCCAAGGGGGCGACCGATATGCCGTCTAACGACGGTGCTGTTTTACTCCCTTCTCTTACGTCCATCGGAGTGCCGGCTTCGACGCGACTTAACTTATCTTGAGACCTCGGTGAACCTGTGTTTCCACCTGCACTTCAGGCGCGTTCCGAGCAACGCGCCTGATCGCCTCTGCCATGCTCGCAACGCCGTTACCACGGTTGCTAGACAACGCGGCTATTAGGCCAAGACGGGTCAGAAAGCTTGGGTCAGTCAACGCGATCTCGTCCGGAGTTCGGCCCGAATATACGCGAAGAAGCAAAGCCACTAATCCAGAGACTATGGCGGCATCTGACGCGCCGGCGAGAAACAAACGACTGTCTTGAAAATGCGTCTCCATCCATACCTGGCTTTGGCAACCTGGTACCCGGTGCGAATCGTCCTTCCAAAGGTCTGGAAAGACGGGCAGCTTTCGACCTAGCTCGATTATGAGCTGGTAGCGATCTAACCAGTCGTCAAAAACGTCAAGCTCTTCCTGAATGGCAGCTATCGCGAGAGCGGCCGTCTTATCCTGCGGAGCTACAAAAGGGTCTGACATACCTCTCATGTGCAGTCGGCTCTCGCGTGCGTCAACGTCGCCCATCTTTTCGGTTTGGTTGTCGTTAGGTTGACATATGTTTGGTGTGGGCATATGTGGTGTTCACCGGCGGCGCTGCAGATTTTTCTTGTAGTGTTTGGTTGGTTTCTATAGCTTTCCCGGCCTTGGCTTGGTGGCTGGATTGGATGGATCGGTGCTTATGCTCTGTTGAGGGGCTATGGCTCTGGTTGTCTGATTGTGTTCTTTGAGAAGAGAATCTGTAGAGGAAGGGATACGTTGGCGGCGTCTCTATGGCGTTCATGTGTGAGCATGTTCGTGTTGGGGGTGGCTGGTTGGATGTTTGTTTGGGAGGTTTTCTCCTGACTGCATTGGCGAGGCTGCTTCATGGGATGGCTGTAGGCGTATTCGTTTTACGCAAACGCTTTATGATGGAGTGGTTACTGGTTCTGCGCCCCTCGTGCGGGACTGGTGGCTGATGGGTTTTGGGGTCTGTTCTGACGTCTTTTGTTTGATGGCTGGAGACGGTTGTTTGGCAATTGGCTGATGAACCTGAGAGTTTGATCCTGGCTCAGAGCGAACGCTGGCGGCATGCTTAACACATGCAAGTCTCACGGGCAGCGATGTCAGTGGCGGACGGGTGAGTAACGCGTAGGTATCTATCCTTGGGTGGGGGATAACTGTGGGAAACTGCAGCTAATACCGCATGACACCTGTGGGTCAAAGGCGTGAGTCGCCTGGGGAGGAGCCTGCGTACGATTAGCTAGTTGGTGGGGTAAAGGCCTACCAAGGCTATGATCGTTAGCTGGTCTGAGAGGATGATCAGCCACACTGGGACTGAGACACGGCCCAGACTCCTACGGGAGGCAGCAGTGGGGAATATTGGACAATGGGCGAAAGCCTGATCCAGCAATGCCGCGTGTGTGAAGAAGGTCTTCGGATTGTAAAGCACTTTCGGCGGGGACGATGATGACGGTACCCGCAGAAGAAGCCCCGGCTAACTTCGTGCCAGCAGCCGCGGTAATACGAAGGGGGCTAGCGTTGCTCGGAATGACTGGGCGTAAAGGGCGCGTAGGCGGTCGCGATAGTCAGATGTGAAATTCCTGGGCTTAACCTGGGGACTGCATTTGATACTGTGTGGCTTGAGTATGGAAGAGGGTCGTGGAATTCCCAGTGTAGAGGTGAAATTCGTAGATATTGGGAAGAACACCGGTGGCGAAGGCGGCGACCTGGTCCATAACTGACGCTGAGGCGCGAAAGCGTGGGGAGCAAACAGGATTAGATACCCTGGTAGTCCACGCTGTAAACGATGTGTGCTGGATGTTGGGCAACCTAGTTGTTCAGTGTCGTAGCTAACGCGATAAGCACACCGCCTGGGGAGTACGGCCGCAAGGTTGAAACTCAAAGGAATTGACGGGGGCCCGCACAAGCGGTGGAGCATGTGGTTTAATTCGAAGCAACGCGCAGAACCTTACCAGGACTTGACATGGTCACGTCGTGCTCAGAGATGGGTATTCCCCGCAAGGGGCGTGATGCACAGGTGCTGCATGGCTGTCGTCAGCTCGTGTCGTGAGATGTTGGGTTAAGTCCCGCAACGAGCGCAACCCTCGCCTTTAGTTGCCATCAGGTTGGGCTGGGCACTCTAAAGGAACTGCCGGTGACAAGCCGGAGGAAGGTGGGGATGACGTCAAGTCCTCATGGCCCTTATGTCCTGGGCTACACACGTGCTACAATGGTGGTGACAGTGGGAAGCTAGTCTGCGAGGGCATGCTGATCTCTAAAAGCCATCTCAGTTCAGATTGTACTCTGCAACTCGAGTACATGAAGGTGGAATCGCTAGTAATCGCGGATCAGCACGCCGCGGTGAATACGTTCCCGGGCCTTGTACACACCGCCCGTCACACCATGGGATTTGGTTTGACCTTAAGTAGGTGCGCTAACCAGCAATGGGGGCAGCCTACCACGGTCGGGTCAGAGACTGGGGTGAAGTCGTAACAAGGTAGCCGTAGGGGAACCTGCGGCTGGATCACCTCCTTTCAAGGATTGTCGGCTGACGGTGGTCAGGATTGAGGGTCAGGAAGCTGGCTTTTGATTCGGCTGCTTTGGCTGCGTCCAACAAGTCCTTGGTCGGATGACCAAGGCGGACTCTGCCTTCGAGGCACATCATTGGATTGGCTGCTCTCATCGGGCGCCGTCAACGTATCCCTTCCCCGTAGATCAAGGTCCATCGTCTCGGTGTGCAGTTTGGCAGGCTGATTGATGGTGGAGATTGTGACGCTTGATATCGGTCACTCCCTGTCGGTGGTTGCTCTGCTTGCTGAAAGCTGGCAACTGACGATCGAGGGCTAGTAGCTCAGCTGGTTAGAGCACACGCTTGATAAGCGTGGGGTCGGAGGTTCAAATCCTCCCTGGCCCACCATCTGTTACCGGGATGCTGTCCAGTCTGGCGGGTGTCCTATGGACATAATTAGCGGTAACTGGCGACTGGAGGGGGCTTAGCTCAGCTGGTAGAGCACCTGCTTTGCAAGCAGGGGGTCATCGGTTCGAGTCCGATAGTCTCCATACCGGGTGTTGGTTGTTGGCGTGGTTCACTCTGTGCCGGCGTGCTGGATAGGGGTGCTCTGGATCTACGGGAAAGTGTGTGTGTTCGGACGTATCTGGTCTGGCCCCTAGAGTGTGGGTTGGCTGGTTGCGTTCGTTCGTCCTCTGCAGTGTGCTTTCGGGCGGGTATGTGGACGTTGGTCTTTTGTATTGTGAATCAGGTTCTGGTGCGTCTCTGGGCGTGCTGCGGTCAGCCAGTCTGACCGGATGTCCGTGCGTGGCGACACGTGTGGCTCCAAGACCGCGGCGACGACGATCAGAGGCGATAAAAGCTGAGCATCAGCAGTTAGTCGTAAGCGACAATCGTTGGACGTTCTGCCGATTGGACGCTGAGATTTACAGCTGAAAGCGTATTTTGTTTCTGTGCATGGTGAATGGATTGGGCGGCTTGAGGTCATCTCTGATGACTGACTGGTGATGTCTGCATCCTGGATCTAGAGCGCGATAAGAGCATTCGGTGGATGCCTTGGCATCAGGAGGCGATGAAGGACGTGGCACGCTGCGAAAATCCATGGGGAGCCGCGAGCAGGCATTGATCCGTGGGTATCCGAATGGGGCAACCCCTCCGCAAGGAGATCGGCACATGAATACATAGTGTGTCGAGGCAAACCCGGGGAATTGAAACATCTCAGTACCCGGAGGAAAAGACATCAACAGAGATTCCGCTAGTAGTGGCGAGCGAACGCGGAACAGGCCAGTGGTTTTTAGATTTGTAGCAGAACGGTCTGGAAAGTCCGGCAATATGGGTGATAGCCCCGTATGCGATAGGGTCTAAGAATCCTTGAGTAAGGCGGGACACGTGAAATCCTGTCTGAACATGGGGGGACCACCCTCCAAGCCTAAATACTCCCTGATGACCGATAGTGGACAAGTACCGTGAGGGAAAGGTGAAAAGCACCCCGACAAGGGGAGTGAAAGAGACCTGAAACCGGATGCTTACAAGCAGTCGGAGCCGTTCTTTAGGGATACGGTGACGGCGTACCTTTTGTATAATGGGTCAGCGAGTTTCTGTTTGCAGCAAGCTTAAGCCGTTAGGTGTAGGCGCAGCGAAAGCGAGTCTGAATAGGGCGCGGAGTTGCAGGCAGAAGACCCGAAACCAAGTGATCTAGCCATGGCCAGGCTGAAGGTGCGGTAACACGCACTGGAGGGCCGAACCCACGCCTGTTGAAAAAGTCGGGGATGAGCTGTGGCTAGGGGTGAAAGGCCAATCAAACTTGGTGATAGCTGGTTCTCCGCGAAATCTATTGAGGTAGATCGTCGGATGTTTACCACGGGGGGTAGAGCACTGGATGGGCTAGGGGGACCCAAAGTCTTACCAAACCTAACCAAACTCCGAATACCCGTGAGTATAGTCCGGCAGACAGACGGTGGGTGCTAAGGTCCATCGTCGAGAGGGAAACAGCCCAGACCATCATCTAAGGCCCCCAAATACTGGCTAAGTGGGAAAGGATGTGGAGATTCCAAAACAACCAGGAGGTTGGCTTAGAAGCAGCCATCCTTTAAAGAAAGCGTAATAGCTCACTGGTCTAATAGAAACTCTGCGCCGAAAATGTAACGGGGCTCAAGCCAGTTGCCGAAGATATGGGTTCGTTTTTAGGAACGAGCGGTAGCGGAGCGTTCCGTAGGCCTGTGAAGGGATATCGGGTGACCGGTCCTGGAGGTATCGGAAGTGCGAATGCTGACATGAGTAGCGACAAACAGGGTGAGAAACCCTGTCGCCGAAAGTCCAAGGGTTCCTGCGCAAGGTTAATCCGCGCAGGGTGAGCCGGCCCCTAAGGCGAGGGCGAAAGCCGTAGTCGATGGAAACCAGGTTAACATTCCTGGGCCTGCTAGAAGTGACGAACGAGACATGTTGTCGGGGCTTACTGGATTGCCTCGGCTTTTGGATCGTTCCGGGAAACAGCTCTAGCGTATAGACCGTACCCTAAACCGACACAGGTGGACTGGTAGAGCATACCAAGGCGCTTGAGAGAACGATGCTGAAGGAACTAGGCAAATTGCTCGTGTAACTTCGGGATAAGCGAGACCCATTCCTGGGCAACCAGGGGTGGGTGGCACAAACCAGGGGGTAGCGACTGTTTAGTAAAAACACAGGGCTCTGCGAAGTCGAGAGACGACGTATAGGGTCTGACGCCTGCCCGGTGCCGGAAGGTTAAGAGGAGGTGTGCAAGCACTGAATTGAAGCCCCGGTAAACGGCGGCCGTAACTATAACGGTCCTAAGGTAGCGAAATTCCTTGTCGGGTAAGTTCCGACCTGCACGAATGGCGTAACGACTTCCCCGCTGTCTCCAGCATCGGCTCAGCGAAATTGAATTCCCCGTGAAGATGCGGGGTACCCGCGGTCAGACGGAAAGACCCTATGAACCTTTACTGCAGCTTTGCAGTGGCATTAGGAGAGTGCTGTGTAGGATAGGTGGGAGGCATTGAAGCATGGGCGCTAGCTTGTGTGGAGCCATCCTTGAAATACCACCCTGAACTCTTCTGATGTCTAACCATGCTCCGTCATCCGGAGCTGGAACCCTGCATGGTGGGCAGTTTGACTGGGGCGGTCGCCTCCTAAAGAGTAACGGAGGCGCGCGATGGTGGGCTCAAGCCGGTCGGACATCGGCTGTTGAGTGCAATGGCATAAGCCCGCCTGACTGCGAGAGCGACAGCTCGAGCAGAGACGAAAGTCGGCCATAGTGATCCGGTGGTCCCGCGTGGAAGGGCCATCGCTCAACGGATAAAAGGTACTCTAGGGATAACAGGCTGATCTCCCCCAAGAGTCCACATCGACGGGGAGGTTTGGCACCTCGATGTCGGCTCATCACATCCTGGGGCTGGAGCAGGTCCCAAGGGTTCGGCTGTTCGCCGATTAAAGTGGTACGTGAGCTGGGTTTAGAACGTCGTGAGACAGTTCGGTCCCTATCTGCCGTGGGTGTTGGAGACTTGAGAGGATTTGTCCCTAGTACGAGAGGACCGGGATGAACACACCTCTGGTGCACCGGTTGTCACGCCAGTGGCACCGCCGGGTAGCTATGTGTGGACGGGATAACCGCTGAAAGCATCTAAGCGGGAAACCCACCTCAAAACGAGGTCTCCCTGAGGGCCGTGGTAGACCACCACGTTGATAGGCCAGGTGTGGAAGTGCCGTGAGGCATGTAGCTAACTGGTCCTAATCGCCCGATAGGCTCTAGATCAGTATCAGATGCCGGGATGGAGTTGTCGTCATTGGCAGCTGCTGCAACGGCAGTGATACCTACCATGCATAGAAACAAGATACGTCTACCAGGCGTCAGCGTTCATTCGTCACTCGTCAGCAAGGCGATGCAGACTGAACCGACGCCGTGCTCATCGACCAGAACCTGCGCCGGCAGTAGCCGTCACCCTCGTCCCCTCTGAGGACTGACAGTTGACCCCGACGCCTGATAGAGTGCCTTGGACGACCTGGTGGCCATTGCGGGGAGCCTGCACCCGATCCCATCCCGAACTCGGCCGTGAAAACCCCCAGCGCCTATGATACTGCGTCTCAAGACGCGGGAAAGTCGGTCGCCGCCAGGTCTTCCAAAGCACTCCAATCAGCACACCATACACGCCTCAAATCACCACAATACCTCATATACCACCAACGCGGGATGGAGCAGCCCGGTAGCTCGTCAGGCTCATAACCTGAAGGTCGTCGGTTCAAATCCGACTCCCGCAACCACGGTGTCGTCAATGGCGTGAGATCGTCGGCGCAATGTCGACCACGGACGACATATTTTAGTTGGTGGCATAGTTTGTGGTTGATAGATGATCAACCGCTCCATGAAGGGCCACAATGGCGCTGATATTGATTACAGGCGTTGCTGGATTTATTGGGTCGAATGTCGCGCGAGCGTTAAGTAGGTCCGGACACGATGTAGTTGGCTGTGACCGTCTTCGTGATAGTCTCAAGTGGCGTAACTTGATCGGTATATCATTACGTGATTTGCTAATGCCCGCTGCGCTACAAGACTGGCTAAGTCTACATCGCGGTAAAGTCAGCCATGTTATCCATCTTGGAGCAGTCTCGAATACTATGGAGACTAACGGTGACCGACTCGTTCGAAGTAACATTCGTTTGTCACTTGACTTGTGGTCGTGGTGTAGCGAACACCAAACGTCGTTTATTTATGCATCATCCGCTGCTACTTATGGTGATGGCGAGCAGGGCTTCCTTGATCTGGAAGAAAGTGCAGCACTTCGGCGCTTACGCCCGCTTAACGCTTATGGATGGTCTAAGCAATTTGTCGATAGCCGTTTAGTTTCTGACGTCGAAGCTAATCGACCGATCCCTCCGCAGTGGGTTGGGTTGAAGCTCTTTAATGTTTACGGGCTCGGTGAGAACCACAAAGGGAATATGAAGTCTCTGATATCTAAAATCCTTCCGCTTGTCCGAGAGGGTGCTACCATAAAATTGTTCAAATCATACAATCCTCAATACGAGGACGGTGCGCAATTACGAGACTTTATCTACATCGATGATGTCGTCTCGGTAATAAAATGGTTGTGTGGATCTCCACACGTATCAGGGTTGTTTAATGTGGGCAGCGGTGTAGCGAGAACCTGGATAGATGTTGTTCAAGTCACAAGCAGCTGTCTTGATCAGCCAACCAGGATTGAATACATCGAAATGCCGTTGCACCTACGTGCTCAATACCAGTATTTTACGAGAGCGCCCATCGAAAAGCTTCGTCGTGCAGGCTGGTCCGGTCAGACTACATCGTTAGAGCAAGGTATTTCTTCTTACATCAACAATGCCAGGTGCTGAGGACAGAACGCGGCATACAGCAGGTGAGATACCACGTGCGTTTGCAGCCTGATGGCTCCGTACGAAGGCTAAATCAGTTTGACCTGCGAGCAGACTTGATACCTCGCCAGTGAGAGCGACGAAATGCCGGGCGACGATCGTGATACGAGGAGTTGCCAATCTAATAAGATTGCTTTGTAAGCAATGAGATGACTGAAGTTTTAGACTGGCGCCATAGCCTCTGATACTACAATTCTGTCACGACCTTGGGCCTTGGCTTTATAAAGTGCGTCATCGGCTCTTCCAACCACCGATCTCCAGTCGTCATGTGCAATGACATGCGTCACACCGATGCTGCAGGTGATAGAAATCATTTCACTATCAATCAAAAACAACTGATCACAGACCGCGCCATCAATGACACGTATTTGTTCGACGTTGGATGCCTCAGAGCCGCAGAGAACAATAAGTATCTCCTCCCCTCCATACCGTCCAGCGTAGTCGTTCGGCCGCAGTGCTTGCCGCAGCCGATGTCCTATCTCTCGCAGGATTTCGTCGCCGGCAAGATGCCCGAAACGGTCGTTGACGCTCTTGAAATGGTCTACATCGAGTAGGCCAACTGTTAAGCAAAAACTGCGATCGCCGTTTGCCAGCATTTGGTCTAGTCGGGACTGCGCTTCACCCCGCGTCAGGAGTTTGGTCAGGTTGTCCTGTGTCGCCAGCCTTTTCAGCTCATTCTGAGCTTGAAGAATCTCTTTTGTCTGGAACTTCACCTCGCGTTCCAAATAACGCCTCTGCTGAAGTAGCATACGCGTACGCAAACACAAAAGCCCGTACACGGCCCCGGACATGCTCAGCCCATATAGCGTGATCAAGGGCCACCAGAGCCACCACGGCTGGCGCATGCGCAGTAAAACTGAGACGGGTCGCGACACCTGGTTAGTGAGAGGGTCATAGGCAACCACCTCAAAGAGGTGATGTCCTGGAGGTACCGACGGATATCGCGCATAGCCGCTGGCGGTTTCGGCCCAGTCCTTGTCTACGCCGTCCAACTTGTATCGAAAACGTGCCTCTCCATCAATTTGAAAGTTGATGATACCAAACTGAACCAGTAGAGAGTCACGAGAGAAAGAGACAGCTCGCCCGTTGTAAGTCTGTTCGCCCACCCGCACTAAGGTGATGACCGGGCGTAAGGTGTTCTGCTGAAAAAGACGTGTCGGCTCCAGGATGTGAGAAATTCCTTGGCTGGTGCCGAACCACATTGATCCGTCCGTGTCCTCGTAGACGCTACCCTGATCCAGGTCGTTCCAGATAAGACCGTCATCGGTGTTTGCAGACACCCAACGCTTGCCATCGAAAACCGAAAGGCCGTTGTCTGTTCCAACCCAAACCCAGTCTCGGCTATCGACGAAAAGCGAGACTATAGTGTTAGAGACGATGTCAGGCGGCCCAAACTGCGCGACGTTGGCCACGCTGTCACCATTCAGAGACAAACGGTATAAATCGCCGCCTACTCCGCCGACCCATACAATATCTGATTTTGAGATGGCTAACGTGAGCGGCTCAAACTCAGATGCTGGCCAAGCGAAATCGATAACGCGTGCCGTGCCATCCAGGTGCAAGTGGATTAACTGACGCTTTCGGATAATCCAAAGACTACCGTCTGCACCTATCACTGCCGTGGCCAATGGGCCGGTTACATCGTGATTGAGCTGTGGAGCTTTTGGATGTGCTGCGTCGTCGATCAGGTATAATCCATGCTCCGTGATGAACCACAGACGTGATCCAGCTCCGTGCAATATCTTGTCGACTTCGGGTAGCCTGAAATACTCTGCCTTTCCGGTTCTTAGAGTTACACAGTAGATACCGTCTGATCCCTCAGACCGCCAGAGATGCCCAAACTGGTCAGTGGCGATAGCAAACGACGGCTTGTCAAAATGTCGGCGAGCGATGATAGAGTCCAACTCCCCGATGGCGTCAACGCCCTCGTCATTAGCAACCCATAACGGGCCGTCAGGCTGCCGGGCCATTTGCCACACGACGTCGTTGGATAAACCGTCACGATGATCCAGGCTCTCCCACATACCGTAGCCCAGTGTTCTCAACACTCCTTTGCCAAGCACTCCCAACCAGAGGCCTTTTTCGTGGTCAAACAATACCGACAATATAGGAACTGTTGGGAGCCCGTTGGCGGCCGTCAGCATTTGCCATCTCCCTTTGACCTGTATCATCAACCCTTCAGCAGATTGCGTTAGGACACCCCCAGACGGTGTCTCTGCAAGGAAGAGACGATGAGGGTAGTTCGTGTACCGTCCCCCTTGTTCAGGGAGCGTGCTTAGGCGGACTTCGCCAGTTGCAGGGACAATCTCTACGAGACGGGAGGCTGACCGCGCAAGTAGGTGTCCGTTTCCCAAGACGAGAAATGCAGCCCAGTTGTCGTTTGGCACTCCTTCACGCAGTCCAAAACACAGCTTGGTGCCAGCAGAAAGCCGGCAAATCCCTCCATCTGACTGAGCAAGCCAGATCGCGGTGCCGTCGGACGCCAAGGGCGTTGCATTCTGCAACGGATAAATTGGCCTGAGCGACAAATCCTCTGCGGGTTCGATCGATGGTGTAGAGACAAGGCTACCTGTATGGACAAAAAACAACCTGCCTTGCGCGGCAAAAATGGCTCCGTCGCGCCACGGAACAATTTGACCCCGTTCGTCGTCATCAATGCTGTTTACAGAACGCGCTACGTGGAACCTAAGATTGTAAGGGGGTGTCTGATCATTGATGTGGTGTTCAGCAACAAAAATGGAGTGAGAGTAACGGAGAATGATTCGACCTCTCGCGTCGAATGTGAGTGCATGAACGAAGCCACCATCGGGTAACCCTTGTTTGGGTCCAAGATTGAGAAAGTGGCGCCCATCATAGGCGAAAAGGCCGTGCTCGGTACAAACTAGAATAAAGCCAGATGCATCTTGTTGAAGACATGATGCCCAGGCATTCGTTAGACCTTCAGCTTGGCTATACGTCCGAAATCCCAGTCGCTGTCCGTTAGCCGGACGCATTGAAATGTCGAAAAAGACGATCGCAAACACAAGAGAAACTAGAACGCGGAGAGTGGGTAATGACTTCGGTCGGTTCGAAACCCAGGCGCGACTCAATGGTAACTCCAGCCCTACTACGGTTGCTCTTTATAGCTTGGCAGCATGATGCGCCGTGCATGCCACAGTCAGTTGGTTGACCAAGGCAAAACACCTTCCCACACTCTGGCGGGAAGGTGAAGCCCAACTCGACGAGATCACGCCTTACCAATCTGTCTGGGGTGACACAGAGACTTCTTATTAGTAGCCATGCCGAGCCGCACGGTGCTCGATTGTTTTTTAGATGGTATGCGGCCAATGATGAAAGATGTTCGACGTCACGTCATTCTCAGTGTCGTTCACTAACGCAAGATGCGGCCAATGATGGAAGATGTCGGGTTTCTGGCTGACTGCAGCTGTTTTGATCGATGCACCAAGATGCGGCCAGTGATGAAAGATCTCATGATTGAGGCTGAGCCGATCATTCATTGCAGAAGCTGTATTATGTGGCCAATGGTGGAAGATCTCCGGTGTTGGATTCGTCTGAGAGGAACCTGCGCTTGTTGCCAGCACGGCAAGAGCAAAAGCTGCGACAACACTGTTAACCTTGGAGAAAGCCCACGCAAATTTACGACGCATAGCGACACCTCATTGTAGAGCCCTGGGCAGGATGCCCAGTGTAACAGTATACAGCACTTATGTAGCCTTGGTAATGTAAAAAGGGAGTCGTTTCACTTTGATTAACGTCAGCATTTTATTTCCTGGATAGCAACAAGTGTCTTGCCAACATACCTTTGGCTGGCGAATGTACCGAAGCTGCGTCTCCTAGGCTTCGCCCGCGAGCCGTCGGTCGACGTTCAAGTACGCAACGACCGTATTGCTGAACGCGGCTGGGTTATATGTTGAGGAACTGTCGATGACCGTTACATTGCGCAACCTTCTGATCGGCCATGCTCGCCTGTTTGCCTGCGCCCTGCTCGGCTTGGCCAGTGTGGCCCTGTTGCCAAACCATTGGCCCAGCCGGGAGCGAAGCATCACGGCTTGGGACATCGGGTCGACGGCGTACCTGGCGATGCTGGGCTGGCTGTTTCTGTCCTCGTCCGTGGCTCGAATGCCGGCTCATGCCGAGGCTCAGGAGGATGGCGAATGGGTGCTGTTCTTTCTGGTGCTGGCAGGCGTGTCGGTCAGCTTCGTGGCGATCCTGGGCGAGTTCGGCAGCATGAAAGACGCCGCAACCTCGGTAAAGGACGAGAAGGTGGCGCTCGTGGGAGGCACCCTGGCCCTTTCCTGGCTGCTGACCCAAGCCGTGTTCGCCTTGCGATACGCACACGAGTACTACGCCCGAGGCGCCACCCAGGGCAGTGTTGCGGGCGGGCTGGACTTTCCCAAGGAGGAGAGGCCGGACTACTGGGACTTTCTGTATTTCTCTATCGTGCTGGGTATGACGTTCCAAGTCTCCGACGTGCAGATCACGTCACGCACATTGCGCAGACTTGCCACCCTGCACGGTCTGCTCGGGTTCCTGTTCAACACCGTCATCATAGCGCTGACGGTGAACCTGGCGTCCGGCGTTCTTTAGACGCTTGATCCCAGGGTTTAGACGGTGTTTTCGCCTTGTGTCAGTGAAGGACGCGCTATGGGCCAAGTCGTCTGCCTGGAAGCCACAACGGCTGCCGGTAGTTCTCGGCCGGGAGGTGTGCGTCATCGGCTCCTTCAGGCCGATTGCCGGCCCGCTCTCGGGCCCAGGCCGTCGAGGCCATGGTGATTTGGTGTTACGCTTGGCAAAGGCTGGCTCGCATTTCCAGGACGGCGCGGCGGGCTGCAAGCAGGTGGCTCCTCATGACCGCGCCGGCCCATAGCGGATCGCGCGCGCGAAACGCCAGCACGAGTTCCCGATGGTGTCCGGCGCTGCGCAGCAGGTCGTCCTGCGTGTAGACGTCTAGGGTGCGCAGCACGAGCGGCATGTCCACAACGCTCGCTATCATGTTGGCCAGTCGCTCGTTGGCGGCGCCGGCGACGATGCTCAGATGAAGCTCGCTGTTGGCGTGCGCAAGCGACAGGCGGAAGCCTGCCGGCCGATCTTGAGCAAGCCTGTATGTCAGTTCCGCAAGTTCGGCGATGCGGTCGATCTGTGCCTCGGTCAGCGATGGCGTCGCAAGTTCCGCGGCGTGGCTTTCGAGCACCGCGCGCAGGCCGAACACCTGCGCTATATCGGACGCGTTCCAGCCGATTACGGTGGCGCCCTGGTTGGGAACCATGCGCACTAGGCCTTCCGCCTGCAGGCGGCGCAGGGCCTCGCGGATCGGCGTGCGGCTGACGCCCGCGTCCTGCGCCAGCGTGTCTCCCGTCAGCCTCTGGCCGGCCGCGTAACGACCGTCGATGATGCCGGCCCGTATCGTCTGGTAAGCGGTCTCCACCCCGTCGTGCAGGCGGCCCCGTCGGTGCCCGTCCATGTCAGCCTAGAGGCGGAAAAAGTCCGGCGCGGCCCAGCATGGCTGGGACAGGGCGCCCCAGGCGGCTCTGCAGCCACGCGGCAGTCTCGATGAGTTTCTGCAGGTCGACATGCGGCACCTCTCCCATTCGGCGCAGCATGTAGCATAGGTCCTCGGTGGGGATATTGCCCGTCGCGTTGGGGGCGAAGGGGCAGCCGCCGATGCCGCCTATGCTGGCATCCAGGCTGCGCACGCCGCATTGCACGGCGGCATAGGCGTTGGCCAGGCCGGTGTTGCGTGTATTGTGAAAATGCGCGCGAAAGGCGATGCCGGGCGCGGCGGAAGTGGCGGCGGCGAAGCGCTCGACCACGTCGGCGGGCGAGGCGACGCCGATTGTGTCGGCCAAGGCTATCTCCGACGGCGCGTGCTCGGCGATGCGGGCAACCAGCATACGAACGTGCGCGGGCTGCACCTCGCCCTCGAACGGGCAGCCGAACGCCGCAGCGATCACCGCGCTCGCCGGGACCTGCGATGCCCGGGCGGTTGCGGCGATATCGGCCCAGTTTGCGAGCGCGTTCTCAATGCCGACGCCCTGGTTGCGCCTGCTGAAGGTCTCGGAGGCGACGACGACGACGTTGACTTCGTCCACGCCGGCGCGAAGCGCGCGGTCCAGACCGCGTCGGTTCAGCACCAAGCCGATGCGCCGCAGGCCAGGCCGACCGGAAAGGGCCGACAGCACTACTTCGGCGTCCGCCATCTGCGGCACGCGTGACGGGCTGACGAAGCTTGCGACCTCGATCCGCCGCAGGCCGGCCGCAAGCGCACGGTCCACCAAGGCCACCTTGTCGGCGGTAGAGACCAGGGTCGGCTCGTTCTGCAAGCCGTCCCGCGGCGACACTTCGACAACATCAACCTGCTGCATCACCCAGCAAATTGGATACAATCGGCGCAGTGCGCAAGCCGTTTCGGGAAGAAAACTCGGCTTTCCCCTGATTTAGACAATTGCTCGTTGCAAAGCCTGAAACAATTTGCATACAGTCTGTCATAGGTAGGGAACGAGATGCCAGCCGAATCGAGCTCCGGCCCACTCGAGGGCATACGGGTCATTGAGCTGGGCCAGCTTCTGGCGGGCCCGTTCTGCGGACAGCTGCTTGCTGATTTCGGCGCCGAAGTGATCAAGGTGGAGCAGCCAGGATCGGGTGATCCGCTGCGTGAGTGGGGCCGCGAGCGCGCCGGTGGGCGCGCGCTCTGGTTCCCCATCGTCGGACGCAACAAGAAATCGGTGACCATCAACCTGCGCGCGCCGGAGGGGCAGGACTTGGCACGCAAGCTGATCGCCCAAGCCGACATGGTGGTCGAGAACTTTCGGCCTGGCACGATGGAGAGGTGGGGCCTAGGCTACGACGCGCTGGCCGCAAAGCACCCAGGACTGATCATGGTGCGGGTCAGCGGCTTCGGGCAGACCGGTCCCTATGCCAGCCGGGCCGGGTTCGGCGCGATCGGCGAGGCGATGGGCGGTTTGCGCCACGTCGTGGGACCCCCGGACGCGCCGCCAAGCCGTGTCGGCATCTCCATCGGCGACACGCTGGCTGCTACTTACGCGGCACTGGGTTCCATGATGGCGCTGCACGCACGCCATCGCACCGGCCGCGGCCAGGTGGTCGACAGCGCGATCTACGAAGCCGTGCTGGCGATGATGGAAAGCCTGATCACCGAGTATCAGCAAGCCGGCTACGTGCGAGAGCGCACCGGGCCGATCCTGCCCGGCATCGCGCCGTCAAACCTCTATCCCACGGCGGACGGCCAGATGATTCTGATCGCAGCCAACCAGGACGCCGTGTTTCGGCGCTTATCCGCCGTGATGCAGCCGCCAGGGCTGGCGGAGGATGCGCGCTACGCTACCCACGTGGCGCGCGGCGAGCGGCAGGCGGAGCTCGACACCATCGTCGCAGCCTGGACGGCGACGCTGCCGGCCCACGCGCTGGAGAGCATTCTGGAGGGAGCAGGCGTGCCGGCAGGGCGCATCTATCGCGCGCCGGAGATCATGACCGACCCGCACGTGCTGGCGCGCCAGGCTATCGTGCACGTGATGCACCATGAGTATGGCGAACTCGCCATGCAGAACGTGGTGCCGCGCCTGTCCGATACGCCGGGCCGTGTGAGGCACGCGGCACCTGCGCTGGGTGCGCACAATGCCGAACTGTTCGGCACGTTGCTTGGCCTGGACGAGGAGGAGTGCCGCACGCTGGCTGACCGAATGATCATATGATCGCAACGAACGGCGCTGCCACTGCGCCGAAAAATCTTGACAGGGATGGACACAAGGCCGCTGCAACACTGGACGGAGACTGCAATGCGCTCGATCACCTACACGGTCCTATCGTCTTCGGCACTGCTGGCGTGCAACCCCGCATGCGCACAGGTAACGGCCGCGACGCCTGTCAAATCGGAGGAGGTCATCGTGACCGGCCTGAGACGATCGCAGACGTTGCAGAAGGCACCGGTGTCGGTAACCGTGCTGAGCAAGACCACCCTGCAACAGGTCGGCGTCAAGCGCGCGACCGACTTCGTCGCGCTCACGCCGGGCGTCAGCATCGTCGCCAACACGGCAGAGGTAGGCGACAGCCAGGTCAACATACGCGGCATCAACAGCGCGCGAGACGCGGAGTCCGCCTTCGCCTTCGTGCTGGACGGCGTGCTGATCCCCAACCCCGCCGCGTTCAACCGCGAGTTCGCCGACCTATCGCAGATAGAGGTGCTGAAAGGCCCGCAAGGCGCGCTGTACGGCCGCAACGCGGAGGCGGGCGCCATCGTGGTGACCACCCTCCCTCCGTCCAACGACTACGACGCGTCAATCAAAACCGGTGTTGGACAATACGGCTACTTCTACAATCTGTCGACGATCGCGGGCCCGATCGTGAAGGATCAGCTGTTCGGCCGCGTCTCTGTCGATTATCGCAACTTCCACGGCTACGACACCAACGTATTCCTGCACAACAAGTCAATCGACAACGACACGGCGGCCGATGTCGACGGCCGCCTCGTCTACACGCCGACCGACGATTGGAAATTCGACTTCAAGGCGCGCGTCGGTCGCGTCAGCGCAGCCTCGATCGACTACAATGCAGTTTTTGAGCTGCCAGACTTCACCCCCGTGTTCGGTCCGACGGTGAACGAGAACGTCAACGCGCACCAATTCGAATACGTCAGCAATATCCAGCCCGAAAACCACCAGGGTTCGGCCGAGTTCTCGCTGAAGGCAGATCACGACCTTGGCTGGGGCAAACTGTCGGCTTACGTGCTGTATTCTAATATCACCAACAATCTGTTGTCGGACGGAACGCTGGCGACCTTCGGCTTTTTCGACAACGCCAACAACGTGATCGGGCAAAATGTCTGCCAGGCCAGCCAGGCCGCAGCACTCGCAGGCGGGCTACGCTATCCCGCGCCGCAGAACCCGGCTTTCGGTTTCTTAGGTCCCTACACCGCCTCGACCTGCGACGGCTATCAATACCAGGTACGCAATGAGTCGGATGTCAGCACGGAAGTGCGGGTATCTTCGAATGCGGACCGGCGCCTCCGATGGTCGGGCGGGTTGTACTATTTGCACATCAACCGGCATGTCGGCGTGTCGGTGGGCGACGACACCGGTGCGCCTATCTCGCAGAACCTGGACAACCCGATCACGAGCCGCAGCCCGACTGCGCAGCTGTTCGACGACGAATTCACCACCAACGTGTTCGCCGGCTTCGCCTCTTCCGATTACAGCATCACGCCAGACCTGGTGGGCTCGGCAGCGTTCCGCTACGACGTCGAAGTGAGAGACGACCAGAACCTGGTCCCGACCGGCGACCGGCAAGATTTCATCAACGTCGTGACCGGCGGCGCGGCGAAGGGCGAGTTCTTTCCCTCAACCCTGGGCTGATCGCCGACCCGGGCGGCATACCGTCAGCGTCGAGAACGTTCCAGGCGCCGGAGCCGAGGGTGAGCCTGACCTGGACGCCAGTGCCGACGCTGAGCCTGTATGCAACCTTCGGCATCGGCTTCAAGTCCGGCGGCTTCAATCCGGCGGGAACGCAGGCCACCGTGTCCAACATCGCGGCCGAAACGGGCAGCAACGTCCGCGTCGGCAACACCTACGACAAGGAGACGTCTGACGCCTTCGAGGTCGGCATGAAGGGCAGCCTGCTGCAACGGCGCGTCGCCTACCAGCTGGCGGCGTACTACACGCAGGTGCACGGCATGCAGTTCAACGAGTTCTTCTCCAGTGGCCAGGGCTTGCTGCGCGTTGATTCCAACATCGACAGGGTGGACCTGCAGGGCGGGGAAGCTGCGATGCAGGCACACGCGCTCGGCTGGCTCGATCTGATCGCCGGCGTTGATCTCACGGGGAGCGAAATCCTGAAAAACCTGTCCAGGCCGGACACGGTGGGCAACAAATCGCCTTACACGCCGGCCTACACCGGCAATATCGGGTTTGCCGCGCATCAGAAGCTGACTGATCGTTTCACGTTGATCGGCCGTTGGGACACCAATCTCGTAGGCCCTACCTGGTTCCACACGGTGCAGCGGCAGTCCGAGCCGACAATTTTCGGGGCGCCCGGCTATAACGGCGGCGCGGAGCGGCAGGCGTTTTCGCAGACCAACATCCGCGCGGGTATCGCCGGCCCGCATTTCGAGCTGGTCGGGTTCATCCAGAACCTGTTCAACAAGCGCTATCTGGCAGAAGTGATCCCCGCCCCCGAATTTGGCGGCTCTTTCGCCTCCCAAGGTCCAGCCCGCCTGATCGGCGCAGAACTGACCGTACACCTATGAGAACGGGGTCGGGGGTCGCACGGCCCCGGCCCCATCGGGGTTCAGGGGCAGAGCTCCTGGCCTTCCTACAACCGGAGCAGACATGGACCTAGGCGTCTTCATTCCCATAGGCAATAACGGCTGGCTGATCTCCACAACCTCGCCCCAATACATGCCGAGCTTTGCGTTGAACCGGGCGGTGGTGCAGAAAGCCGAGGAATACGGCTTCGAGTTCGCCCTGTCGATGATCAAGCTGCGCGGTTTCGGCGGCGTATCGGAGTTCTGGGACCACAACTTGGAATCCTTCACGTTGGTAGCGGGCCTGGCCGCCGTCACGCAGAGGATAAGGCTGTACGCATCGGTGGCGCTACTGACGATGCCGCCAGCGCTGGTCGCCAGGATGTCTGCAACCATCGACGACATTTCGCACGGACGCTTTGGCGTCAACATCGTGTCCGGCTGGCAAAAGGCGGAGTACGAGCAGATGGGGCTGTGGCCGGGTGAGGCGCATTTCGCCAGGCGCTACGACTACAGCTCGGAATACGTGCGCATCTTGCGTGAGCTTTGGAACACCGGCGTTTCCGATTTCAAGGGCGAGTATTTCACCATGGACGATTGCCGCCTCAGCCCCAGGCCGGCATCCCCCGTCAGCATCGTCGCGGCCGGACAAAGCCCGCGCGGCATGCGCTTTGCGGCCGAGCATGCCGACTACAATTTCATCCTGGGCGTCGGCGTCAACACGCCCGCAGCGTATGCGGCCAGCAACACAAAGCTGATTGGGGCGGCTGCGGTCTCCGGCCGCGACGTCGGCAGCTACGTGCTGTTCATGATCATTGCCGACGAGACGGACGCGGCGGCCCAGGCGAAATGGCAGCATTACAAGGACGGCACCGATACCACGGCGCTGGCGTGGATGGCCGACCAGGGTGCGGCCGACAAAACCGCCGACGAAAGCTCCACCGCGCGCCGGATCAACCTGCCGGAAGGGGCGCTGAACTTCAACATGGGCACCCTTGTGGGGTCGTACGCCAGTGTCGCCGCCATGCTGGACGAGGCTGCGAGCGTGGCCGGAACCAAGGGTATCATGCTGGTGTTCGACGATTTCCTGGCGGGCATGGATGCGTTTGGCACGCGCATCCAGCCGCTTATGGCATGCAGGCGGTCGATCGCCGCGCAAGCCTGATGGACGGTTCGGCGCCTCTGGCCGCCGAGTGCGCCATGGGCGTGGTCGACCTGCTCGCGGCCTACGAACGCGGCGTCATCAACCCGCACAGCGTCATCCATAAGCTGCTGCGCCGCGCCGGCGCCGACGGCCCGGCGCCGGAAGCGGTGCTGTGCGCTATCCCCGGCGCCGAAGCGTCGGCGGAGGACAGCGTGCGACGGTACCGGACAGGTACGGCGCGCACGCTGGAAGGCGTGCCGTTCGGGGTGAAGGACATCATCGACGTCGCCGGCGCCCGCGTTACCTGCGGCTCTCTGCACACCGGCGACCGGCACGCGACCGAAGACGCAGCCTGCGTGGCGCGGCTTAGGGAAGCCGGCGCGATTCCTCTGCTCATGCTCGCCAGCAGCGAATACGCCTGCGGCGCTCCGGACAACGCGCGCTATGGCACCGTGCCGAACCCGTGGGACCGCACGCGCTGGGCAGGGGGATCGTCCACCGGGTCGGGTGCCGCACTGGCCGCGCGTGTCGTGCCGCTGGCGCTAGGCACCGATACGGGCGGCTCCATACGCATTCCGTCCGCCCTGTGCGGCGTCACCGGCCTGAAACCCACGCGCGCGTTGGTGCCGCGCACGGGTGTGGCGACGCTGTCCTGGACGCTGGACCATGTGGGGCCGATGGCGCGGTCCTGCGCGGACATCGCGCGCGTGCTGCCCGTGCTGGCCGGGCCGGGCGCGCCGTGCATGGCGCTGGACGGGGTTTCAGGCCTGCGTGTTGGCGTGGCGAATGGGTGGTTTGTCGAACGCTGCGACGCCGCGGTGCTGGACGCATGTCGCGAAGCGCAAGATGTGCTGAGCGCGTCAGGCGCAATGCTGTCGCCGGTGTCGCTCCCCGATCCTGGCCTGGCCAGTGAGGACGGCTGGTCCATACTGTACGCCGAGCTGGCGGCGTGCCACGAGCTTCGTTTTGACAGGATGGACCTGTTCGACGAGGGAACGCGCGCTCGCATCGCCCGTGGCCGGCAGGTGACTGCCATTGATTACCTGCGCGCCCTGCGGCGCCGTCCGGTGGTGCAGCAGGCAATGCTGGGCGCGATGGCCGGCATCGACGTGATACTTATGCCAGGGGTCGGGGCGGAAGCGCCCCTTCTGCCAGACGCGATCGTGGAAGTGGATGGGACATGGACGCCGATGTACGAGGTGACCCCCCGCAACACGATGATCTTCGACGTCACCGGGTTGCCCGCGCTGATGCTACCGGCAGGATTCGGCCGGTCGGGCTTGCCGGTCGCGATCCAGCTCGTAGCCCGGCCGTTCCAGGATGCGCTCTGTCTAAAAGCCGGCGCGGCGTTCCAGGCCCGCACGCGGCATCACCTGGCGTTGCCTGGCCAGGCGGAGAGTAGCGATGCCTGAAGAGTCGCTGCAGGACAACTACCGACGGGCCTATGGTGGCCGCGCAGGCTTTGGGCAACGCCCCGCCTTGGTACTGGTCGATTTCGTGCAAGCCTATTTCGATCCTGAGTGCGACCTGTACGCCGGCGTGGAGGACGCGCTGGCCTCCGCCCTACGGGTGAGGCAGGCGGCACGGCAGGCGCGGGCGCCAGTGGTGCTGACGCGCGTGGCCTACCAGGCGGGCGGGATGGATGGCGGACGGTTCTTTGAAAAGGCCAGGCCTCTGCGCCATTTCCTGGCCGATGCCGGCACCGGCGCCTGGCCGGATGGACTGGCGCCGCAGGACGGTGAACTGGTGATCTCCAAGCAATATCCGAGCGCGTTTTTCGGCACGTCGCTGGCGTCCACGCTGACCGCTCTTCGGGTGGACAGCGTCGTTCTGGCCGGGCTGACCACAAGCGGCTGCGTGCGCGCCACCTGCGTTGATTCCATGTCGCACGGGTTCATCACCGTCGTCGTGCGCGACGCATGCGGCGACAGGCACGCGGCGCCGCACGAGGCAAACCTGTTCGACATGGACGCCAAATATGCCGATGTGATCAGCGAGGCCGAGGCGGTCGCCTACCTCGGCAGCTTGGCGCAGGAGAATAGGTAAACCTGGCAGAGCTGAGGCGATAGGACTACCCCGAACATACCAGGCAAAGGCAGCATAGACGGCATGTACGTGCAGCATAGCTGCCATGTACGAATTCGTCTGGCACACGAGACGTGAAGAGCGTTCCATGTGTTCGTATGGAGGCGCACATGTTTTGGGAAGACCGCATCAACAACTACGCGCGCGAAACTGGCTTCCCGAAATGCTTGTTCATTGGGGAGGACGGTCGGGTGGTCGGCACCTGGATCATGGGCAACGACTACAGGGTCAAAACCGGGTATTACGGAGGCTATCCGGCCGGGTATTTGAAGCGCATCGCAGCGCTTTTCCCTGATCGCAAGCGCGTGCTGCACGTCTTCTCGGGCAAAGTTGATTTAGCCGCCATGCCCGGTGACACCGTGGACATCAACCCCGAGATGAACCCGACCTGGCTGGCCGATGCGCACGAGCTGCGTGTCGTCGATCTCTCTCGTTACGACCTCGTTCTGGCCGACCCGCCGTACAGCGTCGAGGATGCGGAGCGTTACCAGACGACGATGGTAAAACGAAACGTGGTCATGAGGTCGCTTGCTGCTGGCATGATCGACGGCGCACGCGTCGTATGGCTCGACCAGGTGTTGCCGATGTATCGCAAAGACGAGTGGGCCATTGAAGCGGTGATCGGCATGGTCAAGAGCACCAATCACCGTTTCCGGGTGGTTACAATTTTTCGTCGTTTAGGTGTCGATGCCGTCGCGAAGAACGGGCTCCAGCAAGTCAAGAAACGAGCGATCGAACGCCCGGCGCAGGCGGTTTTGAAAGCCGCCAGACCCATACCGGGTCATGTAGCGGACTAGAGCAATGTCATTACAGTCTGCGCGACATTGCTCTAAGCTCTTTCATCAGTCTGGCGAACCCACCGTGCGAGATGCCGAGATCACCCAGTGCTTGGCGAAGCATGTGGCCGTCTACATCCCCTCCATCAAACCCTCCTTGGTTTCAGAATGGACCGGCAAATGGTTCTGGTTTGTCGAAGCCCGCCTCGCCGGTCACACGCGCGCAATGCCGGCCGGGGCAGGGCTTAGCAGCTTGGCATGATATCCGGTTTTTCGCCCAGCCAGGGATGCGAGGCAGCCAAACAAGGCTACCTCGCGCGGCGTGTTGCGACCGAGGGGGAAGGGAAGCAGGTGATCGGATGGTGCAGCTGTCACTGAGCAGAATATTTCGCTAGCATGCATTTTTGCCCTAGCGAACAAGCCTGTGAAGGGCTCTACCATCTGATCCCACTGCATGTGAGAGGAGTTCTACCGCATGAAACAAAGGTTTCCCCTCGTGTTGCTCAGCGTCGCGCAGGCGCTGCTATGCAGCTCGGCACTGGCCCAGACCTCCTATCCCATCCAGCACGTCATCATCATCATGCAGGAAAACCGGTCGTTTGATCATTACTTCGGCACGTTTCCAGGTGCCGATGGCATCCCGGCCGGAACGTGCATCCCATACGCGCCCCGCGAGCCTAAGAAAGGGTGCGTCGTGCCGTTTCATAGCCAGCTCGACGCCAATGCCGGCGGCCCTCACAACGCTTTGGCTGCCTTGGCCGACCTGGACGACGGTGTAACAAAGGCAGCCATGGATGGTTTCGTCGCGGAACAGAAGCAGAAAGCAAGCTCGGCCTCCGACGCGGCTAGCTCCACTCATCACGGGGCCAGCGCGGCACCTGCCCCGGAGACGACATGCGGGACGTCATCCACGACACCGAGCTGCTCCGGCAAATACATCGGTTTGCTTCAGCATGACGTGATGAGCTACCATACAGAGGCAGAAATCCCGAACTACTGGACCTACGCAAGAAAGTTCGTCTTGCAAGACCATATGTTCGAAAGCGTTCGAGGATGGTCTGAACCCTCGCATCTTTACATAACGAGTCTTTGGGCGGCTGTCTGTTCAAACCAAACCGATGCGAGCACCTGCGTTACCAACCCCAATCCACCTCAACCGAAGCCGACGACCATCTATCCTTGGGCGAACCTCTTTCAACTGTTGGACGTCAACGGTGTTTCCTGGAAGTACTATCTTGGCCAGGGCACGCAGCCGGATTGCGACGATGGCGAAATGGACTGCGCCCCGCAGATACAGACGAGCGCCGTGCCGTCCGTGTGGAACCCGGCGCCGTTTTTCGCGTCCGTCAAGGCGCAGGGCAAAGCCTACCTGGCGGCTCACGTCCCGACCAGCGATCGCTTTATCGTCGACGTGAAAGGCGGCACGTTGCCCGCCGTTTCCTGGATTGTGCCCAGCGGCGTCTATAGCGAGCATCCGTCCCAAAGCGTGACGACCGGGATGGAATACGTCACCTCGCTGGTCAATGCAGTCATGCAATCCCCATACTGGAACAGCACGGCGATTTTCCTCGCATGGGACGATTGGGGCGGCTTCTACGATCACGAGGTACCCCCGATCGTGGATTACAACAACACCTCTACGCCCGTGCAAGGATACGGCCTTCGGGTGCCCGGCATTCTGATCAGCCCCTACGCACGCGCAGGCATGATCGACCATGCCTATTACAGCTTCGACGCCTACGCTACGTTCATCGAGACGCTGTTCACGAACGGCACCCCGCTCTCGCCTTCTGCCCTGGGGAACCCGGACAGTCGGCCGACGCTGCGCGATACGGTTACGTCTGCAAAGCTGCCGAACGGCACTCAGGTCGCTATCGGCAACCTGTTTGACGAGTTCGACTTCACACAGACCCCGTTGGCTCCCACCGTTCTGCCAACCCATATTCCGACCGGGATCACGGCAGACTGTCAGGCGCCGATCACGACAGAGGTCTGCTCTTCCAGCACAGTTACCATCGCCTGGAACCCGGTGACTGGCGCTCAGGTTCCAGGACCTTTCGTCTATCACGTCGAACGAGACGGCGCTGGCCTACCACAATGCTCTGGAGGGGCAACAACCTGCAGCGACACCCCTGGAAGCGGGGCGCATTTCTACCGAGTGTACAGCATCGGATCGCAGGGCGATGCCAGCCCGCTATCGGCCGCGGCCGAAGTGCAGGAGCCCTGAATCAAGCTTGCTACTCAGAACCTAGACCGGTTCACGTCCGCCTTTTTGCGGACAGTTTGCGTGAACCGGTCTAGCATGGGCTACTCGCTGCAGCCCGCGTCGCGCAGCACGGCTGCAACCGCATCGGGCGGCACGTCACGCGTCGTAAAAGCCTGGCCGATGTCACGCAGCAGAACGAAGGCCAGTTTCCCGTCGCGCATCTTCTTGTCGTGCTGCATGTGGGCGATCAATCCACGCGCCGAAAAACGGCGGCCGAGCGCGCCCAACGCATAGGGCATGCCGACGCCACGCAGATGGGCCTCCACCCTGTCGGCGAGCATGCGCGCGCAAACCTCCAGCTTGGCCGACAGACGGCAGGCCAGCACCAGGCCCAGGCTGACCGCCTCGCCATGCAGCAGCTCGCCCGTGTAGCCGTACTCGGCTTCCAGGGCGTGCCCGAAAGTATGGCCGAAATTGAGCAGCGCGCGGCCGTTCTCCGGCTTCTCCTCACGCTCGTCGCCTGCGACCACGCCTGCCTTGAAGGCGCAGGCACGCTGCACAGCCTCGGCCTGCAGCGCAGCATCGCCGCCCAGCACCGCGGCGCCATGCGCCTCGCACCAATCGAAAAAGGGTCCGTCGCCGATCAGCCCGGCCTTCACCACCTCGGCATAGCCGGCCCGCAGCTCGCGCGCGGGCAGGGTGGCCAGCGCAAGCGTGTCGGCCAGCACGATGCGCGGCTGATGAAACGCGCCGAGCAAGTTCTTTCCGTAAGGCGTGTTGATCCCCGTCTTGCCGCCGACGCTGGAATCGACCTGCGCCAGCAGCGTGGTGGGAAGCTGCACCAGCGGCAGGCCGCGCAACACGGTTGCCGCAGCAAACCCCGCCAGATCGCCCACAACGCCGCCGCCAAGCGCCATCACCGCCGTGCGACGCTCCACCCCTGCCTCCAGCAGCGCGTCGGTAACGTGGCTGTAGCCCTGCAGCGACTTGGAACCTTCGCCGGGCGGCACCACCACCTGCCTCACCTCGAAGCCAGCCTCTGCCAGGCTTGCCTGGACGGTGCCGAGATGGAGTGCCGCAACCGTCTCGTCCGTCACGACCACGATGCGCCTCTGCGGCAGGACCGGGCCGAGCAGCACGCCGGCGCGCGCCATCAGCCCAGATCCTACCAGCACCTCGTAGCCGTTTCGCGCCAAGGCGACCGGCACGGGGCGCGGCGGGGCGTAGCCGTGCAGAGCCGAGAGCACGCGCTGCGTCGTCATCTCCGGGCTGTCCTCGCCGCAATGCACCACGATGTCGGCTTCGGCATAGACGGGGTGGCGCTGCGTCATCAAGTTGGCCAGCACCCGCTCCGGATCGCCCATGCTCAGCAACGGCCGGTGCGTTCGGCCTGCCGTGCGGCGCACCAGGGTCGCGAGCGAGCAGCGCAGCCAGACGCTGGTGGCGCCCTGCAGAATTGCTGTGCGTGTCTCCTGGTCCATGAACGCGCCGCCACCTGTGGCAAGCACCACCGGTGGTCCGGCAAGCAGCCTTCTGATCACCCGTCGCTCGCCGTCGCGGAACTCCGGCTCGCCGAAGCGCGCGAACAGCTCCGCGACGCTACAGCCCGCCGCCTGCTCAATCTCGGCATCGGCGTCGCGAAACGGCAGGCCCAGGCGAAGCGCCAATCGGCGGCCGATGGACGTCTTGCCCGCGCCCATCAACCCCACCAGAACCAGGCTGCGCCCAGCGAGATGAACCGGCAAATGACCCGATCCGCTGATTGCCACACTGTTTGCGGCAATCAGGGCTGCAGGATCGGGCGCCGTGGTGTTGCGTGTCATCGGCCCGAAGGCTAGCACACGGGGCGATTATCAGCACGGAGCACGAGCGCGCAGGATGAGCCGATTCTTTATCATCATCTTCGCTCTTTTCCTGGCATTGGTGCTCGCTGGCTTCATCGTGATCGGTGCTTTCCCGCCCCGTGTGCACCGGGCGCCGGTCGAGCATGTCTTGTCGAACGACAAGTTCCACTGAGGCTGCGTGTCAAGCCGGGCGCGCCAGTGAGGCCTGACCGCCACGTGGAGGCGTTCCTCGAGAGTCTGTCGGCCGAACGCGGCGCGGCGCGCAACACCTTGCTCGCATACGGACGCGACCTCGCCGATTTTACTGGCTTTGCCGCCGGATGGGGCCAGACGGTTGCAGGCGCAAACCGGGAAACCCTGGGCGCCTACATGCAGGGACTGTCCGCCAGCGGCCTGGCGGCCCGCAGCGTCGCGCGCCGCCTCTCCTGCTTGCGACAGTTCCACCGCTTTCTGGCCCGCAACGGCGTGCGCCCGGACGACCCCACCGACCTGCTCGACTCGCCGCGCCTGCCGGGCACACTGCCTAAGTTGCTGTCGGAGCATGAGGTCAACGCGTTGCTTGCCGCCGCTCCCACGCTCCCTGGCCGGCGCGGCCTGCTTGCGCAGGCGGCGCTGGAAATACTGTATTCGACCGGGCTGCGCGTCTCAGAGATGCTGGGGCTCAGGCGCGCCGCCCTGGCCGTCACCGGCGACATACTCTTCGTGCGCGGCAAGGGTGGCCGAGAGCGCATCGTCCCCTTGTCGGAGGCCGCGCGCAGCTCGGCCGCGGCGTTGGTCGCAAATTCGCCCGCAGCACAATGGCTGTTTCCCGGCCGCGACGTGCGACGCGCGCTGACCCGACAGGGCTTCGACCGCATCCTGCACGATACGTCGCTGGCGGCCGCCCTGGATCCCGCGCGGGTCTCCCCGCACGTATTGCGCCACGCCTTCGCCTCGCACATGCTGGCGCACGGGGCGGACCTGCGTAGCCTGCAGCTGCTGCTGGGCCACGCCGACATTGCGACGACCCAGATCTACACTCATGTCCTGGCCGAGCGGCTGCAACGTCTTGTGGAGGCGCACCATCCGCTAGCCCAAGCTGCCGAAACCGCTTAGCTGGCGTTCATATCAGAACCACGGCGACATTGCCGTCTGGAAGCCACCACTCGCCCGACTCGACCAGGTCTCAAGGCCCGGCCAGCGCGAGCACAGAGCGTTCAAGCCGATGTGACAGCGAGTGTGACGCGGGACCTGCAAGGTATCGCGTTGCCTGCATAGTCACAGCAGGATCACGACACATGGGCATACTCTCCAGCCTGGGCCTGACGACGGGCACCAAAATCCGCTACGCCATCGTCGGTCTTGGCGACATCTCGCAGGAGGCCATGCTGCCGGGCGTGGCGCATACCGGCAATTCCGAGCTGACGGCGCTCGTCACCGACGACGCTGAAAAGGCAAGTACGGTCGGCAAACAATACGGCGTGTCCGACACCTACAGCTACGACCAGTTCGACACCCTGCTTGGCTCCGGCAAGATCGACGCGATCTATCTCGGCACACCCAACTGGCGGCATGCCGAGTTCATCATTCCTGCGTTGAAAGCCGGCATCCACGTGCTTGCCGAGAAGCCCCTGGAAGTGAGCACGGCAAAGTGCCGCGAGATACTGACGGCGCAGCAATCCTCGTCGGCCAAACTGATGGTCGCCTACCGCCTGCATTTCGAGCCCTCGACGCTGGCCCTGATCGAACTCGTGCGGTCAGGGGATCTCGGCGACGTCCTGCTGTTTACCTCTGCCTTCACGCAGATGGTAGATCCGGACAACCACCGCGCCACCTCTGGCGAGCTGGCCGGGCCGGTGCTGGACATGGGACCCTACCCGGTGAACGCGGCGCGCTACATCTTTGGCGCCGAGCCGACAGAGGTGGTATCCGCGATCGGCACCCGACATCCCGAGGCTGGGTTCGGCGATTTCGATGACACAGTGGCAGTGACCTTGCGCTTCCCGGGCGGCCGCATCGCGCAGTTCGTGCTGTCGTACTACGCAAACACGCTGGATTCCTACGTCGTGATCGGAACCAAAGGCAGCGTCCACGCCAACCCTGGCTATATGTATGGCAAACCTCTGGAGCAGGCAATCACGATAGGGGAAAGCAAGACAAGCAAGAGTTTCAAGAACACCGACCATTTTGGCGGCGAGATGAAATACTTCTCCGACTGCATCCTCAACGGCACCGATCCCGAGCCGGATGGCGAGGAGGGGTTTGCCGACGTTCGCGTGCTCGAAGGGGTCTTGCACGCGTTGAAGAGTGGCGGGCCGGTCAAGCTGGATCCATTTGTCCGAACCCGGCGCATCGATACCGAGGCTCAGGTCGAGACTCTATCGGCGCAGAAATCGCCCGGGTTGGTCAACACGTCGAACCCTGGGCGGGGAAAGGAGAAGGTTCCGTATAACTGAAGGCAAGCAGTTCTTTTCTGAAGAAGAGAACAAAAAGACTTTTGCTGCTGGTTCGGTGTCCTGCACACCGAACCAGCAGCAATCCCTCTACTCGCCTTGCTGGTTCCTGCGGCGGATGGCGGCGCCCAGGATGTCGCCTAGCGAGGCACCGCTATCGGTGGTGCCGAACTCTGCCATTGCCTGCTTGTCGTCCTCGAGCTCGCGCCCCTTGATCGTCAGCGACAGCTTGCGCGCCGCGCGGTCGATGGCCGTGATCTTGGCATCCACCTTTTCGCCAACCGCGAACCGATCCGGGCGCTGGTCGCTCTTCTCGCGCGAAAGCTCCGCCCGGCGGATGAAGCCGGTCAACACGTCGTCCACCTTAACCTCGATGCCGTTGGCCTGCACTGCGGTCACGATGCAGGTGACAACCTCACCCTTCTTGACGCGGCTCATGCTCTCGGCGAACGGGTCTTCCTGCAGCTGCTTGATGCCGAGGCTGATACGCTCCTTCTCTGCGTCCACGTCCAGCACGCGCGCGGTGACCATTGCGCCCTTCTCGTAGGCGTTGATCGCCGTCTCGCCCGGCTCGTCCCAGCTGATGTCCGACATGTGGACCATGCCGTCGATCTCCGGCGCCAGGCCCACGAACAGGCCGAATTCGGTGATGTTGCGCACCTCGCCCTCGACCGTGCTGCCCACCGGATGCTCCTCGGCGAACTGCTCCCACGGGTTGCGCTGAACCTGCTTGAGGCCAAGGCTGATGCGCCGCTTGGACGCGTCCACGTCCAGCACCATCACGTCAACCTCCTGGGAGGTCGCGACGATCTTTCCAGGATGCACGTTCTTCTTGGTCCAGCTCATCTCGCTGACATGGACCAGGCCTTCCACGCCCGCCTCCAGTTCCACAAAGGCGCCGTAATCGGTGATGTTGGTCACCCGGCCGCTGAACTTGCCGTTCGGCGGATATTTTTCTGTCACGCCGTCCCACGGATCGGCTTCGAGCTGCTTCATGCCCAGGCTGATGCGCTGGGTATCGGCGTTGAAGCGGATCACCTGCACGCGCACCTGCTGGCCGATGGTCAGCGCCTCGGCCGGATGGTTGATGCGGCGCCAGGCGATGTCGGTCACGTGCAACAGGCCGTCCACGCCGCCGAGATCGACGAATGCGCCGTAATCGGTGATGTTCTTGACCACGCCGTCCAGGATCATGCCCTCCTTCAGGCCCTGGATCAGTTCGCTGCGCTGCTCGGCGCGAGTCTCCTCCAGCACTGCGCGGCGGCTGACCACGATGTTGCCGCGGGCGCGGTCCATCTTGAGAATCTGGAACGGCTGCAGCATGCCCATCAGAGGACCGACATCGCGCACCGGGCGGATGTCGACTTGGCTGCCAGGCAGGAAGGCGACGGCGCCGCCCAGATCGACGGTGAAGCCGCCTTTGACGCGGCCGTAGATCGTGCCGTTGACGCGCTGGTTGGCCTCGAACTGGCGCTCCAGCAGCGTCCAGGCCTCCTCGCGGCGGGCCTTTTCACGCGACAGCACGATGGAGCCGTCGCGGTCCTCGTAGCGCTCGACGAACAGCTCGATCATATCGCCGGGCTTGATCTCCGGCCTCTGGCCGGGCTGGGTGAACTCCTTGAGCGCGACGCGCCCTTCGGATTTCAGGCCGACATCGACGATGGCGAACTCGTCGGTGAGGCGGACGACGCGGCCGGTTACGACAGACCCGTCGAAGCCGGTATCCCGGCCGAGGGTCTCATCGAGAAGATCTGCAAAACTCTCTTCGTTGCGAGAGGGGCGTTCTAGGACAGCGGTGCTGGAAGCCATGTGTTCGGGGTAATCCTGTGAACGGCCTGGATCTGCCAGGCTCGGTCAGTGTGAATGCGCCTGCCCGCAGGGGCACACGTCCTGCCCGCCATCGGCGGGCCTGGGTTCAACGAAAACAGGTCCTGAGCCGGATGGCTGGACCTGTAAGACGCAAGATACGCATTCAGTCAGGGGAGTGCAACATCAAAGCACGAACGCGCGATTACCTCCTCTGACCCGCTTTCCTAGCGACGTCCAAACCGGCTTCCGCCAGGATGGCGACAGCAGCAGCAAACGCTTGTGCGGCATCGAGGTCGGTCGTGTCCAGGATGATGGCGTCCTCTGCCGCCCGCAACGGCGCTGCGATGCGCGAGGCATCGGCCGCGTCACGCGCCTGCATGTCGGCGCGGACCGTCTCCAGCGTCGCCTCCACGCCGCGTGCCCGCAGCTCGAGCCAGCGTCGCCTGGCGCGAGCCTCCAAGCTCGCGGTCACAAACAACTTGGCGCGCGCCTCGGGAAAGATGATCGTGCCGATGTCCCGCCCATCGAGCACCGCGCCGTTTGCCTCGCCAAAACGTCTCTGAAACGCCAGCAACGCGGCGCGCACCGCGGGAACGGACGCAACCAATGCCGCCGCCTGGTCCACCTCGGGCGTGCGCAAATCGGTTCGCGCCAAATCTGCGGGCTGCAGCGCCATCGCCTCGGCCTCTGCGCCAGCGGGACCGGCAGGGTCCGCGTTGCGGTCCAGAAGGCGGCGCGCCACTGCCCGGTAGAGCAGGCCGGTGTCGAGGTAGGGCAGCCCAAGCTCCGCCGCTATGCGGCGCGCCAACGTCCCCTTTCCCGCAGCGGCGGGTCCGTCGATGGCGATGATCCGGTTCGGTTCGGTCACGTGAAGCGGCAGCCCAAAAGCGTCATCAGTTCGACAAAACCAGGAAAGCTCGTCTCGATGAACGCCGTGTCGTCGACCGCAACCGGCGCCCGGCTGATGCTGCCAAGAACCAGCGCGCTCATCGCTAGCCGGTGATCCATGTCGGTGGCAACACGGCCGCCCCCCGGCGGTGGGCCGCCCGCGCCCTGCACGATCAGGTCGTCGCCTTCGATGCCGCAGCCGATGCCGTTCGCGGTCAGCAAGGCCGCCGTGGCGGACAGCCTGTCACTCTCCTTAACGCGGAGTTCGCCCAGTCCCCGCAGGCGGCTGGTGCCGGCAGCGGCCGCACAGGCCACCGCCAGGATGGGGAACTCGTCTATCATGCTGGGTGCGATGTCCGCCTGCGTATCGGCAGCCTCAAGCGGACCGGCTTCTGCTGTAACGTCCCCAACCGGTTCGCCGCCCTGCTCGCGCTCGTGGTCGACCGACAGTCTGGCGCCCATTGCGCGCAGCGCGGCGAACAGGCCGGTGCGCAGAGGGTTCAGCCCAACGCCACGCACCGTCAAGCGCGAGCCCGGTGTGAGCAGGGCCGCGACGATCGGGAAGGCGGCCGAAGACGGATCCCCAGGCACCAAGATGTCTGACGCGCGCAGTTCCGGCTGGCCTGCCAGCGAGATCACACGGCCATCATGCGTCCGCAGGATCGTCAGATCCGCGCCGAAATGGCGGAGCATGTTCTCCGTGTGGTCGCGCGTGGCCAGCGGTTCTTCCACCCGCGTCGTTCCCCGGGCGTTCAGGCCGGCCAGCAGGATGGCCGACTTGACCTGGGCGGACGCGACCGTCATGCGATGGTGGAGCGGCATCGCCCGGCCGGTCCCCGTTATGGCAAGCGGCAACCGGCCGCCCTCGCGCATCGCGAAGCGTGCGCCCGTCTGCGCAAGCGGATCCGTCACTCGTGCCATCGGGCGCCGGCGCAGGCTTGCATCGCCAGTGACGACGGTGAAGATCGGGTGGGTCGCCAGCAAGCCTGTCAGCAGTCTGGCAGCGGTTCCTGAGTTGCCCAGGTCGAGAACATTGGCGGGCTCGGCAAGACCGCCCACGCCCACGCCGCTCACCCGCCACCGGCCAGGCGCATCCCTGGCCACTCGCGCGCCGAGCGCGCGCATCGCAGCAGCCATGCGCATCACGTCCTCACCCTCGAGCAGGCCGGCAATGTGGGTCTGCCCGACCGCAAGGGCAGAAAACATCAGTGCGCGGTGGGAGATCGACTTGTCGCCCGGAACCTCGACATCGCCCGATAGCGGGCCTGCAGGTTCGGCGGTAAGGGGGCGGCAAATCATTGCCGGGCGGTAGCACGGGTGCTCCGTCCGGTGAAGCTGGGACGAACGCAATCTCTATCGCCGCAGGTCGGATTCACCCGGCCTAAAGATTTGCGCTCTAGATTTCGCGCCAGACAGAGGCGCGCATGGCTGAAGCCAGATATCTTTTCACACCGCCAAGGAACGCGGCCTTACGCTGGCTGACCGATCCGGGCCGTCACGTTCCTGCGCATATCGGCACCGTGTTGCTTGGGGAAATACTCTCCTCGTCAAACGCGGTCATAGCTGGCGTTTTCAACGGCCTGGTTCTCAACGTCTTCGCGTTGTGCATGCATGGTGGTTACATATTCGCCCTGTTCATCCTGATCGATTTGATGCTGGCCACGACCCGGGTTGTCGTGGTGAGGCGGACCGTACGTGCATCCCTGGCAGGCTTGGCAAAGCCGACCGACCTCTATTTCGTGACCGCCCTGTCCTGGTGCGCCCTGCAAGGAGCCATGGCCTTTACTGCCATGCGGACCAGTCTGCTTCCCCTGCAACTGCTGACGGCTACCACCTCAATGGGCCTGGTCGGTCCCATCTGCGCGCGCAACTATGCGGCGCCCCGTTACGCGCTTGCCCTGGTCATGCTGTGTCAACTGCCATTCGTTGCAGGCGCGGCCCTTTCGGGCGATCCATGGCTTACGATATTGATACTGCAAACTCCGATATTCCTGTTTGCTATCGTCAAGATCGTCGGGCGTTTCCAAGCCATGGCCGTGGCCACGCTGCAAGCCGAACAGGACAGCTACGAGCGTGCCCGTCACGATGCGCTCACGGGATTACTCAATCGTTTTGGCTTGATGGAGCGATTCGACTTGCAGCGCAGTGCTGGAACACGCCCGTTCGCGCTGTTCTACCTCGACCTGGACGGATTCAAGCCGATCAACGACACGTTCGGGCATCAGGCGGGGGACAAGATCCTGCAGGGCGTAGCAGCACGGCTAAAATCCCGTATCCGCCCAGGCGACATCGTTTCGCGGCTCGGCGGAGACGAATTCGTGATATTTGCGCCCGACATGCTGCCAGACGAGGGCTCGGCCTATGCCGACGCCATCATTCGCGCGATCGCAGACAAACCCTACAAGCTCGACGACATCGAACCGCTCAGAATCGGGATCAGCATAGGTTTCGCCTGCGCGCCCGAGGACGGGATGGACACGGACGACCTGCATCGCAAGGCGGATGCCGCTCTCTACCAGGCCAAGGCCGCAGGACGCGGCGTTCAACGTCGCTACAGGACAGGCACTGAGGAGGAAACCGGCCGACTTCTGCTCAACGCCCACAGCACCTCGAGAGCGGCATAGTCAGCTCCCAAACCCCCCACCGTCAAAGAGTTTTAAGACTCGCCATCGAACGCTAGACCGGTTTCACGCAGAGTGTCCGCGAGTAGGCGGACCTTAAACCGGTCAGGCCTTGTTCTGCGTGACATCGCTCTAAATGCACGAAGCAGCAAAATGCGGATTGCGGTAGTCGGCCTTTCCATAGACGAGTTCATTGCCGTCGAGCGTGCGGACGAAACCGCCGGCTGAACGCAACACGGCATGCCCGGCCGCAATGTCCCATTCCATCGTCGTGCCCAGGCGAGGATACAGGTCGGCCTCGCCGCGCGCCAGCAAGCATAATTTCAGCGAACTTCCAGCGGCTCGGAACCGAGCGATCTTGCGCCCTGCCAGGAACGCGTCCATCGCTGCAGCATCTCCATGGCTGCGCGATCCAACGACAGTCAGCCCGTCCTCTGGCGCGCTGCGCACGCAAATTGGCCGTTCTCCATGCGCATCCTTCAGCACCGCCGAGCCAGGCTCCGCACCGGCATAGGTCTCGTCGAGCGCTGGCACCACGACCACGCCCAGCACCGGGCGGCCTTGCTCGATCAGGGCGATGTTGACGGTGAACTCTCCGTTGCCGCTCAGAAACTCGCGCGTGCCGTCCAAAGGATCGACGAGCCAAAAACGCTCGCCAGTCACGTCAGGCGACAAACCCTGGGACGCCTCCTCTTCGGACACAACCGGTATGTCCGGCGTCAGATGCCGTAGCGCAGGGAGGATGACGTCCTCGGCAGCCTGGTCCGCCGCGGTCACTGGGCTGCCATCGGCCTTCGCTGTTGCTTCCGTCACGCCGTAGAAGCGCATCGCGGCCCGGCCTGCCTCTTCGGCGACCGGGCGAACGGCTCGGAGCAGGGCGTGCAGGTCAGCGTCGCTCATGCCGCTCCCTGCAGCAAGCCGCGGGCCTGCAGTTGCTCCACGATCAATTCTGCCGCGTCCTCCGGCTTCAGCTTCGTCGTGTCGATGTGCAGCTCGGGATGCTGTGGTGCCTCGTAAGGGCTGGAGATGCCGGTGAAGTGCTTGATCTCTCCACGCCTCGCTTTTTTGTAAAGACCTTTCGGATCGCGCGTTTCAGCAACGCTGAGCGGGGCGTCAACGAACACTTCCAGGAACTCGCCTTCGGCCATCAGGTCGCGCGCCATCTGCCGCTCGGACCGGAACGGCGAGATGAAAGAGACGAGAACGATCAGCCCGGCGTCCGCCATCAGGCGCGCCACCTCGCCCACTCGCCTGATGTTCTCCACCCGGTCGGTGTCGGTAAATCCCAGGTCGCGGTTCAGGCCGTGCCGCACGTTGTCGCCATCGAGCATCGTGCTGTGCCGGCCGAGAGCAAACAGGCGCTTCTCCACCAGGTTGGCGACGGTGGACTTGCCCGCACCAGACAGCCCGGTGAACCACAGCACGCAGGCGCGCTGCCCTTTCTGCGCCGCACGAGACGCCCGGCTGACGTCGACCGCCTGCCAATGAATGTTCTGGGCGCGCCGCAGCGCGAAATGGATCAGCCCCGCCGCCACCGTCTCGTTGCTCACCCGATCGATCAGGATGAAGCCGCCGGTATCGCGGTTCTCCGTATAGGAGTCGAATGCGACGGGCTGATCCAGGCTGATGTTGCACAGCCCAATCTCGTTCAACTCCAACTGGCGGGCGGCCACCTGCTCGAGCGTGTTGACGTTCACCTTGTGCTTCAGCGTCGTCACCGACGCCGTCACCGTCTTGGTGCCGAGCTTGAGCAGATAGCTGCGGCCCGGCAGCATCGCCGTCTCGTTCATCCAGATTATGGTCGTCTCGAACTGGTCCGAAACTTCGGCCGGGTGTTCGGCGCCGCAGATCACGTCGCCGCGTGAGCAATCGACCTCGTCCTCCAGCGTGACCGTGATCGACTGGCCAGCGGTGGCGTAAGGGAGGTCGCCGTCGATCAGCACGCGCGCAACCCGGCTCTGCCGCGCTGATGGCATGACCTTGATGAGATCGCCGGGATGTACCGTGCCGGAGGAGACCAGGCCGGAAAAGCCGCGGAAATCGAGGTTGGGGCGGTTCACCCACTGCACCGGCAAACGGAACGGCGCAGTGCGCGATAGGCTGGCGATCTCGACGTCCTCGAGATGGCCCATCAAGGTCGGCCCGGTATGCCAAGGCGTGTTGCCGCTGCGTTCGGTGATGTTGTCGCCGGCGAGCGCGGAGATCGGGATCGGGATGATCCTCTCGATGTCCAGTTTGGAGGAGAACGTGGTGTAGTCGCCCAGGATGCGGTCGAACACCTCACGGGAGTAGTTCACCAGGTCCATCTTGTTGATGGCCAGGATCACCTGCCGTATACCCAGCAGCGACACCAGGTAGGAGTGCCGCCGCGTCTGCGTCAGCACGCCGCGTCGCGCATCGATCAGGATGATGGCAAGGTCGGCTGTCGACGCACCCGTCACCATGTTGCGCGTATACTGCTCGTGTCCTGGCGTGTCGGCGACGATGAACTTGCGCTTGTCGGTGGAAAAGAAGCGGTAGGCGACGTCGATCGTTATGCCCTGCTCGCGCTCCGCGGCCAAGCCGTCCACCAGAAGCGCGAAGTCGATGTTCTGGCCCTGCGTGCCCATCTTCCTGGAATCTGACCGCAACGCCGCCAGCTGGTCGTCGAAAACCATCTTGCTGTCGTAAAGCAGACGTCCGATCAGGGTGGACTTGCCGTCATCGACCGAGCCGCAGGTGATGAAGCGCAGCAGCGATTTGTGCTCGTGCTGCTTGAGGTAGGCGTCGATGTCGGTGGCGATCAGGTCGCTGACGTGGGCCATGCTTAGCTCCAAAAGGAAGGCCTTCTTTTCTGAAGAAAAGAAGCAAAAGACTTTTCAATGCTGTCGCGAAGTCAAAGGCACCTTGGTTTCTGGGAACGTCAAAAGCTGCGTCAATAGGAAATGTAATGAACGTGATGCGACGTGGTATTTCCGTGGCCATTTACTCGAACATCAATCAACCGACAAACATTCGCTGGAGGACCGACAGCTGATCAGCACTTGCCGCACCAACGGGCATCAGAGCCGCGGCAGCCAAAGCACGCGGCTAAGCATATTAAAAATACCCCTCCTGCTTCTTCTTCTCCATGCTCGCCGCCGCATCATGGTCGATCGCACGGCCCTGGCGCTCGCTCGTCGTGGTCAGCAACATCTCCTGGATGATCTCCGGCAAAGTCGCGGCCTCACTCTCCACGGCGCCGGTCAGCGGATAGCAGCCCAGCGTGCGAAACCGGATGTTCCTCATCACCGGCGCCTGCCCCTCGGGAATGCGCATGCGGTCGTCATCGACCATGATCGTCATGCCGTTGTAGTCCACAACCGGCCGCTCGGCCGAGTAGTACAGCGGCACGATCGGGATGCTCTCCAGGTGGATATATTGCCAGATGTCCAGCTCCGTCCAGTTGGAGATCGGAAATACTCTGATGCTTTCGCTGTTGGTGTGGCGCGCGTTGTAGACGTGCCAAAGCTCCGGCCGCTGCTTCTTCGGGTCCCAGCGGTGCTGCGCCGATCGGAACGAGAAGATGCGCTCCTTGCTGCGGCTCTTCTCCTCGTCACGTCTGGCGCCGCCAAACGCCACGTCGAAACCGTGATGGTCCAGCGCCGCCTTCAACGCCTCGGTCTTCATCACGTCGGTGTAGTGCGGGTGATCAAACGGGTTGATCCCGGCCGCGATGCCGTCCTGGTTGATCCATTCGTACAGCGTCAGGCCGAGCTCGGCCACGCGCTGGTCGCGGAACGCGATCATCCCGCTGAACTTCCACGTCGTGTTCACGTGCAGCAGCGGGAAGGGAGGCTTGCCCGGCGCGAACGCCTTCATCGCCAGGTGCAGCATCACCGCACTGTCCTTGCCCACCGAGTACAGCATCACCGGCCGCCTGGATTCGGCCGCCACCTCGCGCATGATGTGGATGCTCTCGGCTTCCAGCCGCTGCAGATGCGTCAAGTCGGGCATTGTCTGGGCGACCAGGGTGTCAGGCATTCTGTTCTCCCAAAGGTCGGGCCGAAGGCGATGTCTTGGTATCCCGGTAACCTTCTCGACCTGCAAAACGAGGTCGGCCGGTATGTCGCGCTCGCCGCTGACCCACTGGCTGACCGCACCTTCGCTCCGGCCAACCGCAGCCGCAACGTCCCGCTGCCGCTTGCCAGACGCCCGAAACAACGACCTCAACGACGCCATCAGTGACATTTAGCGAAACTAAAGTCGGGATACAAGCAAAACTTTAGCATATCTAAAGTTATCGTGTGAAACGACCTGCCCGGGTTTCACTTATCAACTGTGTCCGTTATGCTCATATGGGTGGGATCGAGGGCTTCTCGGCGCCCCTTCAGTCAAGGTGTATCAGATGAACGATGAAGCCGTGTCACCAGAACCAGCAGCTCAGGATGCGTCAGCCGAGACCGACCGTTTTGCAGCCAAGTTGCAGCAGGATGCGCGTTCCTGGACCGCGCGCGAAAACGACGCGGTAGATCGCGCGGCGGACGCGACCCTGGCCCTGGCGGCCAAGGCCGCGAAGGCGGCCACCACCCGCAAGCGCACGAAGGCGGCCCCGAAAGCGGAAGCTCCCGTGGAGTCGACCAAGGGCCGGCCGTTCTCCATGAGCTACGAGGGCGTCAGCAACGCACAGTACCTGGCCGGGCGCATCGCCCGCGGCGCGCGCTGAAGGGATTGGCCCATTTTACGGCTGTCCAACCGACCGATGCCGCTGCATGACCTACCAGCCAATAGCGCTTCGCTTGCCCGGCGTGGGAAGCAAGCGCGTGTGCGTCTCCTGCGCCACTCGGTTCTACGACCTGACACGCACGCCGCCTGTCTGCCCCAAATGCGGCACCGAGCAGCCTCCTGAAACGCCGCGTGCGCTACCGATCCGCCGGATGCCGTCCCGAGGGCGAATGATGAAGGCGTCGCTGCCCGTTGCACGTGACCCGGACGATGATGCCGCACCCGTGCTGGACACCGAGGAGGACGAGATCGAGGCGGACGACGACGCCGAGGGAACAGACGACGAGGTCGACGAGGAGCCGGATGCCGAGGCGGTGCTGGACGAGCCTGAGCCGTAGGAACGAAGGCCAGGGGCGCGGCCCCCTGGCGCCGCAGGCTCGGACCAACGGCGCCCTTGCGCCAGCCCCGCTCAGGACAGTCGTCCTTAAAACCTGTTTCTTGCCTTTGTTATTGGTGGCCAGAGGCCGATTGGCCTTTGGCGGGGTCCAGCGGCGTCACGCGTCGGCGTGCTTCGCACGATGCCCCTGGCCTTGCGTCCCATGAGCACCGCCCAGCAAGCCGCGTCCGACCCGGCCGTCTCCGCCTTCGTCTCCGCCCATGCTGGCACCGGCAAGACCAAGCTGCTCATCGACCGCCTGCTGCGTTTGATGCTGGCAGGTGCCGACCCGGCACGCATCCTCTGCCTCACCTATACGAAGGCCGCCGCCGCCGAGATGGCCATCCGGCTGCAGCAGCGGCTGGGCGAGTGGGTCGCCACTCCCGACGCAGCCTTGGACGCCGCACTCAGCGACCTGGACGTGCCCGCCGGTCCCGCTCATCGCCAGACCGCGCGTGCCCTGTTCGCGCGCGTGCTGGACCTGCCGGGCGGCATGCGGATCGGCACCATCCACGCGTTCTGCCAGTCGCTGCTGAAGCGCTTCCCGCTCGAAGCGCAGATTTCCCCGCATTTCCGCCTGGTCGAAGCGTCCGATGCCCGGGCGGCGCTGGAACAGGCAAGGGAGGCGGCACTGCCGTCCGCCGACCCGGCAGCCCTGGCAGACCTGGCAGGCCTGGTCACCGCGGAGGGGTTCGCAGGCCTGGTCGCGGCCCTGGAATCCAAGCGCGACGTGCTGAAAGACGCGCTGGCGCTCCCGCCCGACGCGCTCGCAGCGGCGATGCGGCGCGTCCTCCGCGTCACTGCCCGCAGCGAAGCCGAACTCCTGGCCGGCGCGGTCGCCTGGCCCGACGAGGGCCCGCTTCGCTTGGCCGTGCAGCTTGCCGCGCGGCACGGCAGCGAGGGCGTCAAGGCCAAGGCGCACGAGCTGCTCGGCTGGCTGGGCCTGGACGCCGAGCAGCGCGCGGAGCACTGGTCGCACTGGGTCGACCTGTTCTTTCGCCCGACCGGGGAGCCGCGCGGCCTCACCAGGCTGGCCAACAAGAAGCTGTCCGACAGCTACCCAGACATCCTGCCCAGCTTCGTCGCCGAACAGGGCCGCATCGAGGACGTGCAGGACCAGCGCCGCGCGCTCGCTTTGGCCAGCGCGTCCGCCGCGCTCCTCCGCGTGGCGGCGCCGATCCTGGCCGCCTACGAAGCCGCCAAGGAAAGGCGCGCGCTGCTGGATTACGACGACCTGATCGCACGCACGCGGGCGCTGCTGGACGATCCTGCGATGGGCACTGCCTGGGTGCTCTACAAGCTCGATGGCGGCCTGGACCATCTGCTACTCGACGAGGTGCAGGATACAGCACCCGCGCAATGGCTCATCGCGGACAGGTTGAACAGCGATTTTTTCGCTGGAGAGAGCGCCCGCACGGAGGGTCCGCTCGCCAGGACAATGTTCGCCGTGGGCGACAAGAAGCAGTCCATCTACTCCTTCCAGGGCGCCGACCCGCAGGAGTTCGACTACTGGCACGGCGTGTACCGGCGCCGCGTGACGCAGGCCGGCCTGCCCTGGCAGTCGACCGTGCTGGACGTGTCGTTCCGCTCCACCCCGCCCGTGCTGTCGCTGGTCGATGCCGTCTTCACCGCAGCCGGCCCGAAGGCGGGCGTGTACGACGGGCCGGATGCCGTGCGGCACGTGGCGCATCGTATCAACCAGGCGGGCCGCGTCGAGCTTTGGCCGCCTGCGCCGCGCCCGGAGGCTGCTGCGCACACGCCCTGGAGCATCCCCGACCGCAACCAGGCCCAGCTATCCGCGCCGCAGACGCTGGTGAACCACCTCGCCCGCTGGATCGCCGATGCGGTGTCGGGCGATACGGAGCTCGAGAGTGCGGGGCGCCCTCTGCACCCCGGCGACGTGCTGGTGCTGGTGCGCCGGCGCGGCGATTTCGACCGCGCCCTGGTTCGTGCGCTGAAGGCGCTGGGCGTTCCGGTTGCCGGCCTCGATCGCATGGTGCTCACCGAGCAGCCTGCGGTGCAGGACCTGCTGGCCCTGTGCGACGCCCTGCTGCTGCCACAGGATGACCTGACGCTGGCCGAGCTGCTGGTCAGCCCGCTCGGCGGCCTGACCGATGACAGCCTGATGCACCTGGCGGTCGGGCGCTCCGGCACGCTGTGGGAGGCGCTGGGCCGGCGCGCGGCGGAGCGGCCGGACTGGCAGGCGGCACAGGAGTTCTTCACCACCCTGCTGGCACGGGTCGATTACAGCCAGCCCTACGCGCTGCTGTCGGAAGCCCTGGGTCCGCTCGGCGGCCGCGCGCGGCTGTTCGCCCGCCTGGGCCCTGACGCCGCCGAGCCGGTGGACGAGCTGCTGGCGGCGGCTCTGCTCTACGCGTCGGCCCACGCACCCTCGCTTCAGGGTTTCCTGCAGTGGCTCCGCCTGTCCGCGGCAGAGGTGAAGCGGGAGGCCGAGTCGGCGGGTGACACGGTCCGCATCATGACGGTGCACGGCGCGAAGGGGCTGGAGGCGCCGCTGGTGATCCTGCCCGACACGACCGGCCTGCCGCCGGACGAACGCGGTCTCGATTGGGCGGTCGATGAGGGCACCGGCGCGACGCTGCCGCTCTGGCTGCCGCACCGCGCGCTGCGCTGCCGCGCCGTCGAGCAGAGGCGGGCCGACACCGAAGCCGCCCGGCTGCGCGAATACCACCGGCTGCTCTACGTCGCGCTGACGCGTGCGCGCGACCGCGTGCTGGTCTGCGGCTGGGCCCTGCACCACAGGCAGGATGGAAGCTGGCATGACCTGGTGACCCAGGGAATGCTGGCGCTGCAGGCCGAAGCGCAGGCGTTTTCCGCCTGGCCGGGGCAGGCCCTGGTGCTGCGAAGTGCCCAGACAGCAGCATCAACGGCCGGAGCCGCACCAATCCCGGCCAGGCAAAGCGCGTCACCTCCGCCCGCCTGGGCCGGTCAGGCGCCGGATTGGCGCCCCGTTCCCCTGCCGCCAGAGCCTGCCTTGCCGCGGCCGCTGGCGCCAAGCCGTCCGGAGGGGGTCGAGTTCGGGTCGGTCCCGCCTGCGCGCTCCCCCTTGGCAGACGGCTCTCACAGCACGTTCGCCCGCGGCATGGCCGTTCACGCGCTGCTGCAGCACGTGCCGAATTGTCCGCAGGCGAGCTGGCCGGAGGCAGCCCTCGCCTACGCACGCCGGGTCGCGCCCGGGCTGGATCCTGCCTCGCTCGCCGGCGAGGCCCTGGCGGTGATGCAATCCTCGGAGCTGGCTGCCCTGTTCGGCCCAGGCAGCAGGGCCGAACAGCCCATAGCCGGCGTGGTGGCCGGCCGAGTCGTCTCCGGACAGGTTGACAGGCTGGTGGTCAGACCTGGCCAGGTGATGGTCGCGGACTACAAGACGAGCCGCGCGACGCCGGCCAGCCCCGATGCTGTTCCGGTCATGTACCTCCGTCAGATGGCGGCATACCGCGCCGTGCTGGCGCTGCTTTACCCAAGCCACGAGATATTGTGCGTCCTGGTCTGGACGGACGGGCCGACGGCGATGGCGCTGCCGGGTGAGCTGCTGGATAGCCATGCGCCAGGCGCGGAACACCACGCGGGAGACGGCGCGGCGGGCAAGTGGAGCATGATCGCTTCGGGTTGATCCTCAACCACGATAAACATGCTCGCCAAAACAGAGGGCTAAAGAGCTAGAGCCTGATCGCTTGGGCTGCCAGAAGCGATCAGGCTCTAGCTTGATCGGCGGTGCCAGGGGACCATGTCAATCGCCATCGCGACAGGAGAGAGTTCATGGGTGCCAACACGACCGCCGCCACCGACGACACGTTCGAGACTGACGTGCTTCGCGCCAGCGGTCCTGTCCTGGTCGATTTCTGGGCGGAGTGGTGCGGCCCGTGCAAGATGATTGCCCCTGCGCTGGAGGAGATCGGCGCCGAGTATGCCGGTCGGGTGACGGTGGTGAAGGTCAACATCGACGAGAACCCCCAGACGCCCACCACCTACGGCGTGCGCGGCATCCCCACGCTGATCATGTTCAAGGACGGCAAGCCCGCCGCCACCAAGGTCGGCGCGCTGCCGAAGAGCCAGCTCAAGGAGTGGGTGTCGAGCGCCATATAGGCGTCGAATGCCCTGCGCCTGTGCCCATGAGGTCACGGGGTGCTGACGGCAGGAGCCATGACGTAGAACAGCCCTGCCGCCACGGCGATCGTGATCGGAAGGGTGAACAGCCAGGCAAGGGCTATTCTCGTCAGCATGCTCGGGTTGATGCCGGCGCCCGAGCCCACCATCGTGCCGGCGATGCCCGATGTTATGATGTGCGTCGTGCTGACCGGCAGGCCAGTGAAGCCGGCCGTGCCGATCAGCAGGCCGCCCACCAGTTCGGCCGAGGCACCCTGCGCCGGCGTCAGATGCGTCTTGCCGATGCGTTCGCCCAGCGTGTGCACGATGCGCTTGTAGCCGATCATGGTGCCGAGGCCGAGGCAGACGGCGCTCAGCAGACGGACCCACCACGGGGCGTATTCCACGGCCGAGTGCATGCCGCCACGCAGCTTGTTCGCCAGCGCGCGGTCCTCCGCGCTGACCTTCTTGTCGCCGCCGATGCCCTTCAGCGTCGCTGACAGGGTGTACACTTCGGCTCGGATGCCGGAGCGGGTGGCAATCGGGTCGAGCTGGGCGCCTGCGCCTGGATCGCTGCTCTGCGGCGGGCTGGCGCGCGGTTCGGTCCTTGGACCGACACCGGGGTCCGCCGATAGGGTCGGGCCGGCTTTCTGCAGCCGCCGGGCCGCGTCCAGAGCATCCTTCGCCCCGCTGGCGTAACGCTCGACCAGCGGCGCCGCCTGTGTCGCGTATTGCGGCAGCGACTTGATCCCCTCGGCATCCATCGGGTTGAGCGCGAAGGTGGCCGGCATCAGGCCGATGATGGTCAGCATGATCAGGCCGATGCTTTTCTGCCCGTCATTGGTGCCGTGCGAGAAGCTGACGCCCGAGCAGGTCAGGATCAGCAGGCCGCGCACCCAGCCGGCCGGCGGGCGGCCCTCGTGCGGCGCCTCGTACAGATGCGGGTCGCGGATCAGCCGGCGGACGACGACGTAGAGCAGTCCCGCACCGACGAAGCCCAGGATCGGTGAGATCAGCAGGGCGCGCAGCACGTTCCATATCTGGCCCCAGTCGACGCTGTTGCCGATACCGCGTGCGTGCACCAGGGCATCGCCGACCGCCACGCCGATCAGCGAACCGATCACGCAATGCGAACTGGAGTTCGGAATGCCGAACCACCAGGTGAACAGGTTCCAGGCCAGTGCGGTGGAGAACAGCGCGACCAGCATCGGCACAGCCGGGTCGCCGTTGGGCGGCGACAGAACGTCGGGCGGCAGCAGTTCGACCAGCGCATAGGCAACCGCGATGCCGCCCAGCAGCACGCCCAGGAAATTCATCGTGGCCGACAGCAGTACCGCCTGCTCAGCCTTCAGCGAGTTGGTGTAGATGACGGTCGCGACCGCGTTGGCGGTGTCGTGAAACCCGTTGGCGAACTCGAACGCCAGAACCAGTGCGAAGCAGAGCGCGAGCGCGATGATCGCGGCCACCGAACCTGGGTGGAAGTGCAACATGTGCGGCGCTCCAGCGTGACGCCGGCCCTTCAAGCATGGGCTTGCCGCCGGTGCACTACCGCCATAAAAGTTTCACAATCCAGAGTGTTAGCGTGTAACAGCGATGCCGCTCAGGCCGTCCTCCAGCAGTTGCCTGAGATCGGTCAGCGACAGGGCCACGCATCCCTCCGTCGGCGCGTAGTCCGGCTTGGCCACGTGCAGGAAGATCGCCGAGCCTTGCCCTCGCACCACCGGCCGCGTGTTCCAGCCAAGCACGCCCACGACGTCGTAGAGCGCGTCGCGGCGCCAAAGCTCCTCGTGGCGCGCCGGATAGGGTAGGCGCACCTGCGTGTTGTAGGCACCGTCGAGCGGATCGTCGCACCAGCCATCCTGCTCGGCGATCGGCTCGGTCGGAAGCGGGGTTCGCGGCTTGTGGACGCGGTCCGCCCGATACAGCACGCGCAGCAGCGGCAACCTTCCAGCCGGGGTTGCGCCGTCGCCCTCCGCCTTGTGCCTGGAGATGCCGCCCCGGCCGATCGCGGCCCGCATCACATGACGGCCAAACCTCAGGCGCCCGTCAACTCCCAGCTTCGCCCAGTCTCCGCCCGCCGGTTCAGCCACCGCGCCGCTCACCCAAGCAGATGGCCGAAACGCCTGGCCTTGGTCTCCAGGTAGCCGTCATTGACCCCGTTGGCGGCGATGGCGTGGCTGACGCGCCCGGTAACCTCTATGCCCTGGGCCGTAAGGCCGGCGATCTTGCCGGGGTTGTTGGTCAGCAGGCGAACGCAGGTGATTCCGAGCCGCTTCAGCATGGTGGCAGCGGCGGCAAAGCTCCTTTCATCCGCGCCGTAGCCGAGCGCCCGGTTGGCATCGAACGTGTCCAGCCCGGGGACGCTCGACATCTCCTCCTGGGCGAAGGCTCCGTCCTGCAGCTGATAGGCCCGCAGCTTGTTCACCAGGCCGATGCCGCGGCCTTCCTGCGCCATGTAGAGCAACACGCCGGCGCCCTCGGCGGCCATGCGGCGAATGGCCTGGTGAAGCTGCGGCCCGCAATCGCAGCGGCGGCTGCCGAGCAGGTCGCCGGTGAAGCACTCTGAATGCACACGCACCAGAGGGTTCTTGGACTGCTCGGGGCGCCCGATGAGGATCGCGAGATGTTCGATGCCGCCGTCTGGCGGGCGGAATGCCACGATCCTGGCGTCACCCGCCTCTTCCAGCGGCACCTTGGCCTCCGCCGCCCGCACGAGCTGCCGTGCGGTGTCGGCTGGGTAGGCCAGCACGTCATGCGCCCCGACATCGAGCAGGCCAGAGACGGCTCCAGGCTGCCGGGCGGTCTGCACGGCCATCAGCACCGCCGGCAGCAGACGCGCCAGCTTGGCGAGCTGCAGCCCCGCTTGCGCCAACCCGGCGCCGAACGGTGCAGCATAAGCAGGGCCAGCCACACGGTGCCGTGTCTCGGCCCGTGTCGCGGTCGGGTCGGCTAGCCTGCGCAGGAAAGCCGCGTCCAGGCTGTCCCTCAGAAGCGGCAACGCCACTCCGTCGAGGTCGTTGCCCAGGCCTGGCTGAGCCCCAGCCGGGTGAAGATCCAGGTTGGCGGCCCTGGACGGGGCAAGGATCAGAACCGGCTCGGCCGCATCCTCGGCCAGGAACTCTTCCAGCGAGGCCCGCGTCGCGGTCTCGGCTGGCAGGGCAAGCACACGCTCGCCATCGTTGCCGACGATGACCACAGCGGTTCCGCGCCGCAACTCCCCGATCGCACGGTTGACCGAGCGTTCACCGGCGATGATCTGAAACGAGCTGTGAGTCATGCCGAGACGTGCTGCGATCCGCGTTGCTACCGGCCCAATAGGTCGGCCATCGTGCAGCGTAAACAAGTCCGTGCCTACTTTACCGCTGTTGGCCCGGCATCGGCAGCGCATTGTAAAAAGTTTTGCAACCGATTCGGCGCTCGACAGGTTAATGCGGTAACAAAATCGCGCGGCCAAGTCCGGCCCTGCCTGCGGAGAAACACTATGGCGGGCGAGCGCCCAATCCTTATCGTGGACGATGACCAGTCCCTGCGCGAGGAACTGGCGGCCCAGTTGCAGGTGGATGGCGAGTTCACCGCCGATGAGGCTGCGTCGGTCAACGAGGCAGAAGCAAAGCTACGCAAGCACGAGCAGCGTTTCGACGCGCTGATCCTCGACGTCGGCCTGCCGGACGGGGATGGGCGCGACCTCTGCGCCGAACTGCGGCGGCAGGGGCTGCGCATGCCGATCATCATGCTGACCGGATCGGACGAGGAGACCGACGTGGTGCGCGGGCTGGAGGCCGGAGCGAACGACTACATCGCCAAACCGTTTCGCCTGAACGAGCTGCTGGCCCGGCTACGCGCCCAGCTTCGCATTTTCGAGAACTCCGAGGATGCCGTGTTCTCCATCGGCCCCTACACGTTCCGGCCCTCGGCAAAGCTGCTGCAGGAGCCGCAACGCAACCGCCGCATCCGGCTGACCGAGAAGGAAGCGGCAATCCTGAAGTTTTTGTACCGCGCCGGCACCAAGCCGGTCGCCCGCCAGGTGCTGCTCAACGAGGTGTGGGGCTACAACGCCGCAGTGACCACGCACACTCTGGAAACGCACATCTACCGGCTGCGCCAGAAGATCGAGCCTGACCCCGCCAACGCTCGGCTGCTCGTGACGGAAGGGGGCGGCTACCGGCTGGACCCAGCCGCGAGCAGCTAGGGCGTGATTGCTTCAGGTTGATCTTCAACCACGATGGACATGCTCGCCAAGACAAAGAGCTAGGGCCTGACCGCTTCGGCTACCAGAAGCGATCGGGCTCTGGCTGTCGCTACCACGGACGTTGTACCCATCTGGGCTGCCATGAGACGCCGCGGCAAGCACGCTGCGACAGCAACGAGGGACAACGTCCTTAAAGCGATGTCATGCAGACCGGAACGGTCGGAATGACGAAATGCTCGCCAAAAACAAGGCCTAGACCGGTTTGAGATCCGTCTACTCGCGCACACTCCGCGTAAAACCGGTCTAGTAACGACGTCTAGACATCCAGCTCCAGCATCACCGGCACGTGGTCCGAGGACTGCGGCCAGTCGCGCGCGTCCTTCAGGATCTCGTAGCCGGCAAGCCTGCCCGCCAGGTCGGGACTGACCCAGATGTGGTCCAGACGCCTGCCGCGGTCCGAGCGGCGCCAGTCCTGGTTGCGGTAGGACCACCAAGTGTAGAGCTTTTCCTCGGCCGGCACGAAATGGCGTATCGCGTCGTAGAAACCGGTCTGCATCCAGGCGGTCATGTGCGCCACCTCGACAGGGGTGTGGCTGACCACGCCGAGCAGCTGCTTGTGGCTCCAGACGTCGTGCTCGAGCGGGGCGATGTTGAGGTCGCCCAGCAGCACCGTGCGCGGACGAACGCCCGAGGCGGCGAACCAGGAGGTGGCCTCGCTGACGAAATCGAGCTTATGGCCGAATTTTGGGTTCTGCGTGCGGTCTGGCAGGTCGCCGCCGGCCGGCACGTAGAAGTCGTGCAGCTCGACCGCGCCGCCCGGCGCCATCAGCCTCGCCGCGACATGACGGCAATCGCCTCTGTCGCACCAGTCCGGCGCGTCTAACGGCTCCAGCTCGAGGCGGGAGAGCACTGCCACTCCGTTGTAGCCCTTCATGCCTCGCCGGGCGACGTAAGGGAAACCCAGCCTTGCCGGCGCGCCGTCCGGGAACAGCGCGTCGGGAACCTTGGTTTCCTGGAGGCAGATCACGTCCGGCCTCAGGGCATCGATCAGCCGCTCCAGCAACGGCAGCCTTAAACGCAGGGAATTGATGTTCCATGTGACGATGCGCATGCGACGGGCGTGCCCCACCGCCGGCCACGGCGCAACCGTGCCGAACGCCCAAGCCCGCGTCCGGCCAGCGTGCGGCAAATGGAACACTGATTTGCCTCCCACGCCCCTCCGCCTGCCGGCACGTCCCGCATGTTCGAGGCTTGGAGCGGGATGCATTGCGAAAGGCGGGGCTTGCAAGGCGGGCTGCTGCGCAATACGCGGCCTTGCGGGCTGGTCCGCGGCGAAGCGGAGCGCGTGCGAGCGGCATGGATTTCACCACGGTGTCGGCGCTGACCATCGAGCTGGCTGTCGTGGTGCCGTGCTTCAACGAGAGGGACAACGTGGAGCCGCTGGTGGCGCGGCTGGAAGCGTCCCTGGCCGGTATCGCCTGGGAAGCTGTGTTCGTCGACGACGACAGTCCGGACGGAACCGCCGCCGCCGTACGCTGCATCGCAGCCCGCGACCCAAGGATACGCTGCTTGCGCCGCGTGGGCCGGCGCGGCCTCGCCTCAGCGGTCATAGAGGGCGCTTTGTCCACCTCCGCCGCGTTCGTGGCCGTGATCGACGGCGACCTGCAGCACGACGAGACCCGGCTGCCTGCCATGTTGGCGACCCTGCGTTCGGGCAGGGCGGACATCGTCGTGGCCAGCCGGTTTGCCGATGGCGGCGATTCGGCAGGGCTTGAAGGTGCGCGGCGGATGGCCCTGTCCAACCTCGGCATCCGGCTTGCAACCATTATGCTCGGCACGCGCCTGACCGACCCGATGAGCGGCTTCTTCATGCTGCCCTGTCCGTTGTTCGAGGCGGTGGCGCCCCAGCTCACGGGACAGGGCTTCAAGATCCTGCTCGACATCCTGCTTTCCGCCCCGACCCGCCTCAATGTGGTCGAAGTGGGCGCCCGCTTCGGACCGCGCCTGTCCGGGGTCAGCAAACTGAGCCCGTTGGTGCTGATGCAGTTCGCCGCCCTGCTGCTCGATCACGGGCTGGGCGGCATGGTTCCGCTGCGCTTTTTCGCGTTCGCTCTGGTCGGCGCGCTCGGCCTCGTGGTCCACCTCGCCGTCCTGACCGCTGCCGGCGCTGCCGGCATGTCCTTCGTGGCTGCGCAGACCGCCGCGACCCTGGTAGCGATGGTTGCCAACTTCCAGCTCAACAATTTGATCACATACCGGGACCAGCGCCTGCGCGGCGGCCGGCTATGGCGCGGCTTGCTGCTGTTCCTGCTGGTTTGCGGCGTGGGCGCAGCAGCCAATATCGGCATTGCCGACGCGCTTTACGCAGGCGGCGACGCGGGACGCACGCCGGCCGGCGCGCTGGGCGCGGTCATCGGCGTTGTCTGGAACTACGCCATGTCCGCTACCCTGGTCTGGGGACGGCAGGCCAGGTGGAAACGCGCCTGATGCAACCCGTTGCCGAACGGGCGCCGGGCCAGACCGATCCTACGACGATGCGGTGGCCTCGGACACCTTCTGCAACAGCTCCAGGATCGGCGAGGGCATGTTGGGATCCCAGGAGCTGCGCGGGCCCACGGTGATACCGCCATCGACCACGATGTGCGTGCCCGTCACGAAGCCTGACGCGCCGGACGCAAGATAGAGGCATGCCTGTGCCACGTGGTCCGGCGTGCCCGGGATGGCCAGCGGCTGTGCGTGTGGCGACACCGCCGCCAGTGCAGCGTTGGCCTGGGCGGCCGCGTTGTCCATCAATCCCAGGCCCTTGACGAAGATGTCGGTCAGGATGAAGCCGGGGCATATCGCGTTGACGCGTATGCCGTAGCGCGACAGTTCCGCGGCTGCAACCCGGCTGAGATGCAGCACGCCCGCCTTGGCCGCCGAATAGGCGATCGGCCCGGCGCCGGCCTCCAGGGCGGAGATCGAGGACGTGTTCACGATCGCGCCGCCGCGCTGCTTCATGAACGGCACGGCGTAGCGCATTCCGAGCGCCACCGAGCGCAGCAGCAACGCGTGCGTGCGGTCCCACAGATCGCCCGTCATCTCCTCGATCGTCTCGCGCGCGCCACCCGCGCCGGCGTTGTTGAACAGGATGTCCAGCCCGCCGAAATGGTCTGCCGCCGCCTGCATCAGGGCGGCGATCTGCCCTTCATCCATCACGTCGCAATGCTGGTAGATCGCGCGGTCGCCGAATTTTGCGGCCAGTGCCGTGCCGCGCTCGTCCTGGATGTCGGCGATGACCACGCGCGCGCCCTCTGCCGCGAACAGCTCCACAGTTGCGAGCCCGATGCCGGAGCATCCTCCGGTAATCACGGCAACCTTGTCATTCAGGGCGTGCATCGCGGGTCTCCTTTTTGAGGTGCGATCTTATCTACCCCTGATCGCCTCGCTCCGGAAACCGAGCCGGCCCGGTTCTCGTCTTCCCGGTCGCTGGCAACCGGCACGGTGCGGATCAGCGGGGGAGACAGCACAACGGCGGACAGCCGGTCTGGCGAAGCCGGTTGCGGCAGCCGAGGCAGCGCCCAGCGTGCGTGGCTGTCGGCCGGCAAGGCCTCGATCTGCTCCTGCGTCAGCCCGTAGCCCAGCAGCCGCCAATCCACGTCGCCGGCAAAACCGTCGCGCGCCACCCAGTCCAGCAGTTTTTGGGCGCCGGCCGCGCTCAGCCTGTAGCCGTCCGCGCCGGGCGCGTTCCTCCAGGACGGGAAGCACAGCATCGCCTCGGACAGGGTGCGGACGCGGAACCCAGCTTCGGCCGATTGTGGCGCCAAGCGGTCGTTGACGAAGCAGATGTCGGCCTCGTCGGGCACTCCGAACATGCCCCACTGCGCTGGCAGATCAAACAGGGGTATCACGTCGTCCTCGACGATCAGGCACTGCGCCAGGCCGCGGGCCAGCATCGCCTCCCAGGCGGCGGCGTGGCTGAGGAAGCAGCCGAGCGTGCCCCGCATCGCCGCATCGCCGCCAAGCCGGCCGATGGCGGCAGCCGATAGCCGGCTGCCCTCCACCCCAGGAACACGGAACCGGTGCGGCAGGCAGGCGGAGAACTGCCGATCCAGCTCGGTCAGACGATCGGTGTTGCGGTCCAGGTTGATGACGGCGATGTCCGTCGCAGGACCGGACGGGGGCGCCTGCGCCAGCCAGCGGCGAAGCGTTTCGCGGCTGCGCGCCTGCGCCTCCCACGCGCGGGCTTCTGGGCGCCTGTCGCCGGCATAGGCGGACGCGGCGCCGGCATAGTCGCGTGCCTGGTTCAGCATGTCGCCAAGCAGGGTGTGCAGGGCCGGCTCGTCCGGCCTGGCGCTGGCCAAGGTGCGGGCGCGGGCGATGAGGGAAGGCAGCTCGCCCTGCGGGAACGCGTAGAGAGAGGACACGTGCGCCACCCAGGGCCCGTCCGGGAAGCGTCGGCGCGCCTGCCGGAAGACGGGGTCGCCCTCGGCATATCGTCCAAGCGCGGCGAGGTCGGCCCTCAGCGCCAGCGCCGCCTCCCAATCGTCGGGGTCCTGCCGCAGCAGGGCGCGCCACGAAGCTACCGCCTGGTCCCAGGCGCCCGCAGAGCGTGCTCCGAGCGCGCGCATGCGAAGTCGGTCGATGCTGTCGGACGGCATGCCGGCTCATACCAGGTTTGCCATGCCAGGTTCGGCCGTCACCGCTGCTCCTGTCAAAACCGGCCTGCCCGCCATATAGATGCCCTGCGTGCCGGGCTGTCGCCTTGTCGCGACGATCAGCAAGGGCGCCCGGCAGCGGCGTTACGGAGGCGCCGGACATGCGGGTGGGCCTGGAAGACGCCGAGTTGCACGCCGTGGCACGTGCTTTTCAGGCGAGCCTGCCGAGCGGTGAGGACGTAGTGATATCCCGCATCGACGGGCTCGACCGCGTCGGCATACCGGTCGTCCAGGCCGCCCTGCTCAGGAAGACGGGCGCAGTCGCCGGCTACGGATACGGGCTGACGGAGGTCGAGGCGCAGGTCGGCGCCCTGGGCGAGCTGTGCGAGGAAGTGCATGCGGGCGCCTGGCTGGCCGGCGCGCCCCGCCGGACGGCGAGCCTTGCCGAGCTGGTCCGCGCCGAGGGCGCCGATGCGGCGCTCGACCCGCTCACCCTCTGCCTGGAAGCGGGCTCGGACTACACGCAGGATACGATCCTGTCCTGGGTTCAGGGGCGTCGCTGGCCCTCCGGCGAAGCGGTGCTGGTGCCCGCGGAGTGGGTGGCCGCCCACGCCTATCAGCTGGCCGAGCCTGCCCGGTTGATCACGCCGATCACCAACGGCCTCGGCGCCGGCTTGGATCTCCATCATGCCGTGGCCCACGGCGTGATGGAGCTGCTGCAGCGCGACGGCAACGTGACCGCCTACCGCGCCTTGGACCAGGGTACCGTGATCGACCTCAAGCCCGGCCTGCTGCCCGAAATCGACGCGCTGCTCGCGCGGCTGGAACGTCTGGGCATACGGCCGCTGTTCAAGCTGGCGGCCACCGATTTCGGTCTGACGAACCTCTACGTGGTCGGCGACGATATCGGCCCGCACGATTTTGCCCTGCAGATCAGCGCGTGCGGCGAGGCCGCCCACCCCGACCGTGCGCGTGCCTTGCGCAAGGCGCTGCTGGAGTTCGTGGGATCGCGATCCCGCAAAGCGGCCACCCATGGCCCGGTCGAGCGCGCCCGCCAGGTTCTGCCCGCCGCCTATGTCGCGCACCACAACGGCGGCTCAGGCAAGGCCGAGGAACAGCGCGCGCTGGACGCGATGGCGGACTGGCTGCTGCTGGAACCCGCCGCCCTGCGCCGGCGGCTGGCCGGTTCGGCGTTCAGGCAGAGCTGGCATGTCGGATTTGAGACCCTGCCCACCGTGTCCCACGATTCGGCCGGGCCGTCGAAGGCGCGGCTCGACCTGCTGGCGGACCGGCTGCTGGCGGAGGGACTCGGCATCGTGACGGTGGACTGCTCGCCGCCGGACAGCCCAGTGCGCGTGGTGCGCGCCATCGTGCCTGGGCTTGAAAGCGAGACGATGAGCTATCGGCGGATCGGCTGGCGGGGTGTGGCAAGGCTGCGGCAGCGTCAGGACCGCCTGGTGCTGAACGCCCCGCGTCCTGGCGCACTGCGCGTGCGGCTGCGGCACCAAGACGAGGAGCGCTGCGGCGGTCCTGCCTGGTTCGATACCGACCATGCGCGCCGGCTGACCGATCCTCTCTATCCGCTTTACCGCGAGTGCGGCCCGTTCTCCGCGCAGCGCAGGCTGCAGACGATGGCCGGGCGCGCGCCGGCATCGTTCGCCGCCGCTGCCAAGGCGGAATGCTAGACAACGGCCGGGCCGAACCGGTCCGCGCCAGGCGGGCGGTCCTGCTCTGCCTGGTTTTGGCCACGACCGCGCTGCTGGTCTCGCTCGGCGTGGCCTCGCTGTCGCCGGGTGGCTGGACGGTGTGCAAGCTGCTCTTGCTGGCGTGTCTGTGCCTGAACGCCCCTTGGCTCGGCCTTTCGGCGGCAACCGGCCTCATCGGCTTTGCCACCCGCATGCTGGCGCGCGACCCAGCCGCTTACGTGCTCCCCCAGCTTGCCCGTGCTGGGACGGGACGGCCCAGCCTGCGAACGGCGGTCGCCGTGTGCGTGCGCGACGAGGATGTGGCCGCGGTGTTCGGCAGGCTGGGCATGATGGCGCGCACCCTTTGGGAGGCGGGTGTTTCCGACAGCTTCGTGCTTTGCGTGCTGTCCGACACCGTATCGGATCCGGTGGCGCAGGCCGAGCGCGCGGCCGCCGACCGCTTGCGGGCGACCGGCGGCGTGGACGTCCTCTACCGCCGTCGAACGCACAATACCGGCTTCAAGGCGGGCAACGTGATGTCGTTCCTGGACCAGCACGCCGGCCGGTTCGAGCTGATGCTGTGCCTGGACGCCGATAGCGAAATGGCGCTGCCCACCATCCTGCGCATGGTTGCGGTGATGGAGGCGGACCCGCGTCTGGCCATCCTGCAGGCGACGTTCCATGGCCAGCCCGCGCGTGCGCTGTTCCCCCAGCTGTTCCAGTTCGGCCACCGCTACGGTCTGCGCAGCTGGGCGGTGGGGCAAGCCTGGTGGCAGGCCGACCAGGGCCCCTACTGGGGCCACAACGCCGTGGTCCGGGTAGCGCCGTTCCGTGCGCATTGCCGGCTGGACCCGCTGCCGGACGGCAGGCTGATCCTCTCGCACGACCACGTGGAGGCGGCCAGGCTGCAGGCGGCGCGTTGGAAAGTGCGTGTGCTGGCCGACGACGAGGGTTCGACGGAGGCGCATCCTCCGACGGTGCCGGACTACCTGGGGCGGGACGTGCGCTGGGCGGCGGGCAACATGCAGTATCGTTTCCTGCTCGGGCGCCGGGATCTCGGGCCGCTCGGCCGGTTTCAGATGTTGCAGGCTATCCTGCATTACGTGCTGACGCCGTTCTGGTTTGCGCTGCTGCCACTCTCGGCCTTGAACGGGGTTTTGGGCGGCGCCGTGCTCGTGCCGCGCGGCACGTTGGCGGCAGTGCTGCTGACCGGATGGCTGACGCTGCACGGGCCGAAGCTCCTCGGCTACGCCGAAGCGCTGCTGCGGCCCGCCCGGGCGCCTCCCAGACGTAGCCTGCCTGTCTTTCTGGGTTGGGTGGCCGCCGAACTGGCGTACACCGCGCTGCTCGACCCGATCATCGCGCTGCACAAGGCATGGGCAGTGCTGATGCTGGCCGTCGGCGGTGATGCTGGATGGTCTGGCCAGGTCCGCGAGCAGCATCGTGTCGAGTGGCGGGAAGCTGTCCGGCTGTTCTGGCCGCACACGGTTGCTGGCTTGGCAATCGAGGCGCTCTTCGCGTTCACGTCCGGGTTTGCCGGCGCTGTCGGTCTGGTGTTCACCGCGGGCCTGATCCTCTGCATTCCGTTCGCCACGCTCACCGCCGGGATCGGGTTGGCAGCGCGCGGCGGCTCGCGTTGACGGGGTTTGGGCGCCCGCGTTATTGACCTTTCCAACGACAGCGGCATGACGCCGGGGGGTAAGGGTGCCGGTACGAAGCCAACCCGGCGTTTGCCGATGACGAGGTCGGAGCTTGTCGCCGAACTGGCTGCAGCCAACCCTCATCTGCGCGCACCGGACGTCGAGCTGATCGTGGGGACCGTCTTCGACGAGATCTCGGCCGCGCTGACCCGGGGCGAACGGGTGGAGCTGCGCGGGTTCGGCGCGTTCACCATCAAGCGCCGCGACGCGCGCACCGGACGGAACCCGCGCACCGGAGAGGCGGTGCCGGTCGACGAAAAAGTGGTGCCGTTCTTCAAGGCGGGCAAGGAACTGCGCGAGCGGGTGAACGCGGCCGGCCGCAAGGCGCCACGATGATGTGCCAGCTGCCGGCCTGGGAAGCGGCTGCGCCGTCCTGTAAGCCGGGCGCATGCTTCGCTTCGTGATCCTGCTGCCGTTCCTGGTTCTGCTGATCGCCTTCGCGCTGTCCAACCCGCAGCCGGTCTCGCTCGGCTTGTGGCCCACGGATGTCAGTGTCGAGGTGCCCGTGTCGCTGGCGATCCTGGCCGCGTCCGGGCTGTTCTTCTTCCTGGGCGCGCTGTTCGTGTGGTTCGGCACGGTCGCGGCGCGCAACCGGCATCGGCGTGCGGAGCGGCGTGCGGCCGCGCTGGAGACCGAGTTGAGGACGCACGTGCCGTTGCCGCCTGTCGTGCGTGGGAGGGCGAGGCCCGATCTGGCGCGGCGGACGGAAGGAAGCGGTTCTTTTTGAAGGAGGAACAAAAAACTTCCTGTCTCATGGCACCGACGCCAGGCGAAGCACCACGCTCCAGCAACCGGAAGGTTTTTGGTTCTTTTCTTCAAACAAGAACATCTTTCCTATGCGCATAAAAATCTGCGGCATAAACTCACCCAGCGCCTACGAAGCCGCAGCCGAAGCCGGCGCCGACTGGGTAGGCTTCGTGTTCTTCGACCGCTCTCCTCGCTGCGTGACCCCCGCCCAGGCAGCTCGCCTGAACCGGCCGAACGGCCCAAGCAGGGTCGGCCTGTTCGTGAAGCCCACGGATGACGACCTGTCCCGGGCGTTGGACGCGCTGCCGCTTGATGCCGTGCAGCTTTACGTCTCGAACAGTCGGTTCGAGGAGATCGCCAGCCGGTTCAAGCTGCCTCTATGGCGCGCCGTGGGCGTCGGCGCGACCGACGATCTGCCCCGGGAGCCAGGCCGGGCCGCCGCGTTCGTGATCGAGCCCAAGCCGCCGGCGCAAGCGGACCGGCCAGGCGGCTTGGCGCAGCGTCTGGATTGGCGGATCGTCTCTGGATGGACGTCGAGCACACCGTGGCTCCTGGCGGGCGGCCTCACGCCGCTGAACGTTGGCCAGGCGATCGAGCAGACGGCCGCCGATGCGGTCGACGTATCGTCTGGGGTGGAGACGGAACCCGGAGTGAAGCATCCGGCACTGATAGCGGCTTTCGTGGCTGCCGCCCGAAGACCAGGACCGTCGCTTACAGCCACCCTCGGCGCCAGAACAGCACAAGCGGCACCACGATGCTGAGCGCGATCAGCGACAGCCCGTAAGGATAACCGTATTTCCAGCTCAGTTCGGGCATGTCGTGGAAGTTCATGCCGTAGAGGCTGGCGACGAAGGTGGGCGGAATGCCCACGATGCTGACGACGGTCAGCACCTTTATCGTGTTGTTCTGCTCGATGTTGATGAAGCCCAGCGTGGCGTCGAGCAGGAATTGCAGCTTGGAGGTGAGCTGGCCGTCGTACTCCGACAGCGAAACGACATCGCGGTCCAGCGTGGTCAGCCTTCGATGCTGCGGCTCGTCGAGCCACGACGCAGCTGCTTCGGGCACGAAACGGACGATGCGGCCGACGCCAAGCAGCCCGTCGCGCAACTGCGAAACGCGTGCGCCCTTCACGCCGATCTCGGCCAGGGTCGTCTGCAGGAACGCATCGCGCTTGCGTGACGATCGGCCGACTTGCGCGCCGCTTGCGAACACCTCGGCAGAAAGCGCGTCGATTTCCGCACCGATCCGCTCCAGCACGTCGGCCAGCCGGTCGACGATGGCTTCCAGAAGCCCCAGAAACGGCTCAAGGCCCGGCACAGTACCGTCCTCTGCCTCGCTGCGCCAGTCTTCGGCGAAACGGTCGAACACGGTCGAGCCCGCGTAGCGCAACGTCACCAGGCGGTCGGGTGTTGCTACAAATCCGATCGGGGCGACCAGCAGCGTGCCGTCCGCGTTGCGGCTGAGCATCGGCGTGCTGAGCCGCAGAACGCCGTGCTCGTTGACCAGACGGCTGGACGTCTCGATCTCGGCGATCTCCGCACGCTCGGGAACGCGAAGCCCGGTCAGGCGGGTAACTTCTGCACGCTCGGCCTCGGTCGGCCTGTCCAGATCGAGCCACACCGCGCTCGGGGCTGCTCCGGCGGCCGCAAGGGGCGCCGCCTCCAAGGGGAAAGCCGGCCCGGCAAGGCCCGACATGGCTCGTAGCACGCGCAATCTCCCGTCTGCCCGGACTCGGTGCGGCGGGCTCGCGCCGTTTACGGTATCGCGGCCGTCACCGACAATCGCTCGACGCCCTGACAAACGGGCCGACCGCGTCTATCTAGGGCGTCTGCCCGACAGAGCGGAGTTTTACGTGAACCACGTCCCCACAACGCCGCGCCCGAACACCTTGCGGCAGGGGCCGGACGGACACGGGCGGTTTGGCGAGTATGGCGGGCGCTTCGTGGCCGAGACGCTGATGCCTCTCGTGCTCGAGCTGGAGAGCGCCTACGAGGCGACCAAGCAGGATCCGTCCTTCCAGCGCGAACTCGACTACTATCTGAAGGACTACGTCGGCCGTCCGAGCCCGCTATGGTTCGCCGAGCGGCTGACCCGCGTGCTGGGCGGCGCCAAGATCTACTTCAAGCGCGAGGAGCTGAACCACACCGGCGCCCACAAGGTGAACTCCTGCATGGGCCAGATCCTGCTGGCCCGCCGCATGGGCAAGACCCGCATCATCGCCGAGACCGGCGCCGGCCAGCACGGCGTGGCAACGGCAACCGTCTGCGCGCTGATGGGCATGCCCTGCGTGATCTACATGGGCACGGTCGATGTCGAGCGGCAGCGCCCGAACGTGTTCCGCATGAAGCTGCTCGGCGCCGAGGTGGTGCCTGTCACCACCGGTGCCGGCACGCTGAAGGACGCGATGAACGAGGCGATGCGCGACTGGGTCGCCAACGTGACCGACACCTACTTCCTGATCGGCACGGTTGCCGGACCCCACCCCTATCCGGCAATGGTGCGCGATTTCCAGAGCGTGATCGGCACCGAGGCGCGCGCCCAGCTGATGCAGGCCGAAGGCCGCCTGCCGGACGTGGTGATCGCGTCCGTGGGCGGCGGCAGCAACGCGATGGGCATCTTCCATCCCTTTCTCGACGAGGCTGGCGTACGGCTGATCGGCGTGGAGGCGGCAGGCCGCGGCCTCGACAGCGGCGCCCAGGCGGCCAGCATAGAGCGCGGACGGCCTGGCGTGCTGCACGGCAATCGCACTTACCTGCTGCAGGACGATGACGGCCAGATCACCGAGGCGCATAGCATAAGCGCCGGGCTGGACTATCCCGGCATCGGCCCGGAGCACGCCTGGCTGCACGATATCGGCCGTGCCGAATACGTGGGCATCACCGACGACGAGGCGCTGGCCGCCTTCCAGCTCTGCAGCCGCACGGAAGGGATCATCCCAGCGCTGGAATGCGCGCATGCCCTGGCGCACATCCAGAAGCTAGCGCCGACGCTGGATGCCGGGCAGATCATCCTGATGAACCTGTCCGGCCGGGGCGACAAGGACATCTTCACCGTTGCCGAACACCTGGGCGCCAAGCTGTAGCGGCGCGCGCCGCTACTTCAGGAACCCTGCGTAGGCGTCGTTCGCCGTGTTGACGACGGCAAAGACGCTCGACTGGAATATCGACGGCAGCAGCGTCCTGGGTATGGCGACGGACTTCACCACGCTTTTCAGGCTGGTCGAGAACACGAAGCTGAGCGACCTGCAGCACTGCGGCATGGCCGACTGGATTGCTATCTGGAACACGCCGAGCAGGTTCTTCTCGACATGCACGCTGTCGAACCAGCCCTGGGCGTTCACGCCGCCGATGGTGATTGCCAGGATTGGCGATTTGCCGGACGGCGTCCCTATCCCGCCGGTGTAGGTAGCCTCGCGTTTCGGATCACGTCCGTGGGCGTCGGCGGGGTAGCTCCGATCGAGCGTAACGGAGATCGGCACCGTCGTTCCTTGCGGGGGATCGCCGGACGAACTCTCGACCGTTCCCGTCCACTCGTACGTCACCGGCATCGCCTTGCCCGCGACTGGCAGGAGCGTCAGGAGCACCAGGACCGTCAGGTGCCACGACCGCATCGACGCTTCCCGCACGCCTGAGAATGTGAAGCGGCCTGCACGATCCTCCGTGTTAATCGGACCGCGACGCCCGGTCCGAACATACGCTGCGCCCATGGTCTCCATCTCTTTGCTGATGGACCGGTTCTGTACGTTACGCAACCGGATTATTTAGCGGAATGGCACTTGGCCGGGTTTCGGCAAGGAGTCGGGGGCGGCTTTGCGGAGCAAGGCTGTGTTGGTGTGCAGGGGAGTGATCATGAGAGTTCGCAAGCCGCAATCCGCCGCATTCGTCTGTGCCGTGATGCTGACGGGTGCGTCCGTGGCTCACGCGGCCGGGGCTGCATCCTGGCCAGGCTGGGGCGGTCCGCTGAGCGGCAACCAGCGCCAGGCTGACAACGAAACGATCATCAGCCCGGCCACGGCAGGGCAGTTGAGCGTCAAGTGGAGCGTGGTGCTGAACGGCAACATCACCGCAACGCCCACCGTCCAGGGCGGGAAGCTGTATGTGACCGACGATTCCGGCGGCCTGTACTGCCTGGATGCCGCGACCGGCAAACAGGTCTGGATGCACAGGATGTCCGACTACACGGGGAACAATGCTTCGGCGTCCCGCAGCAGCCCGGCAATCGCCGGCAGCCTCATCATCGTCGCCGACCGCCGCAGCGGCAGCGTGCTCGGCATCGAGCGGACCACCGGCGCGCTGGTCTGGCAGACCTCCATAGAGACCAACCCATACGTCACCTTGACGGGCAGCCCGACCGTCCACGGCAGCTCGGTCTATGTCGGCGCCTCGTCGAACGAGGAGTACATCGTCTCGGTATCGCCGAAATACGTGCCGAGCTTCCGCGGCAGCGTCGCCTCTCTCGATACCGCCACCGGCCGCATCAACTGGCAGAGTTTCATGGTGCCGGCCGGCTACACCGGCGGCGCGGTCTGGGGCAGCGGCTTCGCCGTGTCGCCCAGCCGCAACTTGATCTTCGTGGCGACGGGCAACAACTATACCCTGCCGCAATCGACCACCGCCTGCATCGACGCGGCGACGACAGCCGCCGCTCGGTCAGCGTGTCTCGACCGCACCGATTTCGTCGATTCGGTCGTGGCCCTGGATGCGTCTACGGGTGCGGTCAGGTGGGACAGGCGCCTGCAGGGGCTGGACACCTTCAACCTGAACTGCCGAAGCAGCATGCCCGCCCAGCCATGCCCCGTGCCGGCCGGCCCGGATTACGACTTCGCCTCGGCGCCGAACCTGCTGACGGTGACGTCACAGGGTGTGGCCAAGGAGCTGGTGGGGGCTGGGCAAAAGAGCGGCGCCTACTGGGCGCTCGGTCCCTCCGACGGCAGGATCGTGTGGCGCAGCAGGCCAGCCCCCGGCGGCGTGCGCGGCGGCATCATGTGGGGGTCGGCGGTGGACGCCACCCAGGTTTACGTGGCCGAGAACGACGCCAACAACACGCCTTACGCGCTGCAGCCGTCGGGGGCGAAGACCACGGGCGGTTCCTGGGCGGCGCTCAATGTCGCGACCGGGGCGGTGCAGTGGCAAACCGCAGCGTTGGGCACGGCGCCAGGGCAGTCGAGCGTTCCGGCAGGGGCCGAAGGCACGATGAGCGTGGCCAACGGCGTGGTGTTCGGCGGGTCCACCGGCGGCGTCATGGTCGCCATGGATGCCGGCACCGGCCGCGTGCTGTGGAGCTTCCAAAGCAGTGCCGGCGTCACGTGCGGCCCTGCCATCGTCGACGGCGTGGTTTACTGGGGGTCCGGCGACCCCTACGGCACACCGGGCAAGACGCTCTACGCATTCGCCACCACGCCCTGATCGCCGGCCCCATGACGGCTGTGGCCGACTGCCGGGTGACGCTGGCACCGATCCGGCCTATGCAAAGGGGATGAGCCGTATCGCGCAGAAATTTGGCCGGCTTCGTGCCGAGGGCCGTGGCGCGCTGATCCCATTCCTCGAAGCCTACGACCCTGATCCGGCCACAAGCATGGCTATCCTGCACGGCATGCCCGGCGCCGGCGCCGACCTGATCGAGATCGGCATGCCGTTCACCGACCCGATGGCTGACGGCCCGACCATCCAGGCCGCCGGCCGCCGCGGATTGCTGGCCGGCGCCTCGCTCAGCCGCGTGCTCGGCATGGTGCAGGAGTTCCGCGCCGAGGACGACGAAACCCCCGTCGTGCTGATGGGCTACCTGAACCCGATACTGGCCTATGATCCGGCGCGGTTCTGCCTGGACGCCGCGAGTGCGGGCGTGGACGGCCTGATCGTGGTCGACCTGCCGACCGAGGAAGCGGGATTGCTGTCCGGCCACGCAGCCCGCCACGGGCTCGACATCGTCCGCCTGATCGCCCCCACCACGGACGATGCCAGGCTGCCCGCCGTGCTGCAAGGCTGCAGCGGCTTCGTCTATTACGTCAGCATCACCGGCGTCACAGGCACCAGGACCGCGTCGGCGGAGGAACTGGAAAAGGCGATCCCTCGCATCCGGGCGGTCACCGACCTGCCTGTCGCCGTCGGGTTTGGCGTTCGCTCCCCCGCCCAGGCAGCCGCCGCCGTGCGTGTGGGCGACGGAGCCGTGGTCGCTTCGGCGCTCATCGACACGCTCGCCGCCTCCCTCGACGCGCAGGGACGCGCGGGTCCTGACACCGTGCGCCGTGTGCTCGACCAGGTGCGCGGGCTGGCCGACGCAGTGCGGGCGGTGACCAAGGAGCGTGTGGCATGAGCTGGCTGACCGAGTATGTACGCCCAAGGATACGCACCCTGCTGGGCCAGCGTCCGGACGTGCCGGACAATCTTTGGTCGCAATGCCCCGCGTGCCAGCAGATGATCTTCACCAAGGAGCTGGAACGCGCGCAGCGGGTCTGCGAGCATTGCGGGCACCACATGCGTGGCACCGCGCTGGAACGGCTCGACTGGACGCTCGACGAGGGCAGCTTCACCCGGATCGAGCTGCCCCGCGCGCCCGCCGACCCGCTCGGGTTTCGCGACCAGAAGCGCTACGCCGAGCGGCTGCGAGAGGCGCGCGCGAAGACCGGGCTGGAAGACGCGCTCGTCGTGGCGCACGGCACCATCGGCGGACGGCGTGCCGTCGTGGCCGCGATGGAGTTCGGCTTCATGGGCGGCTCGATGGGTGCTGCGGTGGGCGAGGGCCTGGTCGCTGCCGCAAAGCTTGCCGTGCTGCAACAGGCGCCGCTGGTGGTGTTCACCGCATCGGGCGGCGCGCGCATGCAGGAGGGCGCGGTCAGCCTGATGCAGATGCCGCGCACCACCATCGCGGCGATGATGCTGCAGGAGGAGAAGCTGCCCTTCATCGTCGTGCTCACCGATCCCACGACGGGCGGTGTGACGGCGAGCTTCGCCATGCTGGGCGACGTCCAGATTGCCGAGCCGGGCGCGTTGATCGGCTTCGCCGGCGCCCGGGTGATAGAGCAGACCGTGCACGAGACCCTGCCTGAGGGGTTCCAGCGGGCGGAGTATCTTTACGAGCACGGCATTCTCGACATGGTGGTGCGGCGAACGGACATGCGTGAAACGCTGTCCCGCCTTCTCGGGCTGCTCAGCCCGCAAGCGCCCGAGCCGGTCGAGGAACAGGCGCCGGAGACGGCGGAGGCTGCCGGATAATACATGTTTGCCGACCTTCCCCGCCCGGCGCCGGACGCTGCTGCCGGACGGTCAGACACCATCATCGCCCGGCTGCACACGCTCTACCCCAAGCTCATCGACCTCAGCCTGGACCGGGTGACGCGGCTGCTGCACCAGCTCGACAACCCGCAGCTGCGGTTGCCGCCGGTGATCCACGTGGCGGGAACCAACGGCAAGGGCAGCACCTGCGCGTTCCTGCGCGCCATAGGCGAGGCCGCGGGTTGGCGCGTGCACGTCACCATTTCGCCGCATTTGGTGCATCTGAGCGAGCGGTTCCGCATCGCGGGCAGCCTGGTGTCCGACGATGCGCTGTCGGACACGCTGGCCGAGATCGAGCAGGTCAATGCCGGGCAGCCGATCACCGTTTTCGAGGCGCTTGCCGCGGCCGGATACCTGTTATTCGCCCGCACGCCGGCGGAGCTGTGCGTGGTCGAAGTGGGCCTGGGCGGCCGTTACGACGCGACCAACGTCGTGCCCTCTCCCGCCGCCTGCGCGATCACCTCGATCTCGCTGGACCACCAGGAGTTCCTGGGCGACCGGTTGGACCGGATTGCCTGGGAAAAGGCAGGCATCATCAAGCCAGGCCGCCCCGTGGTGACTTGCGAGCAGCCGAGTGACGTTGCCGCGGTGCTCCGCGCCAGCGCCGTCGAAGCCGGCGCGACGCTGTGGGAGCGTGGGCACCATTGGGACATCGGGGCAGAGGGCGATGGTTTGCGCTACAAGGATGAAGCCGGCACGCTCGAGCTGCCGCAACCGGGGCTGGCCGGGGCGCATCAGGTCGAAAACGCGGGCATCGCTGTCGCAGCCCTGCGCGCCTGCGGGCTGGCCGTGCCGCAGACGGCGTTCGCAGGCATCGCACAGGCGGAGTGGCCCGCCAGGTTGCAGCGCCTATACGGACGCCTGGCCGGCCTGCTCCCGGCATGCGCCGAGCTCTACCTCGATGGCGGCCATAACGCGGGCGCCGGCGTGGCGCTGGCGGCGCAACTGCACTCCTGGGCCGACCGCCCGGTGCACCTGGTCGTCGGCATGAAGCAGTCCAAGGACGCTGCCGAGTTCCTGCGCCCGTTGCTGCCTTTCGCGGAGTCCGTCTGGGCCGTGCAGGAGCCTGGCCAGCACCTGGCGCTTCCCGTCCAGGCGATCATCGATGCTTCGGGCGCAGTGGCGCGCCCGGGGCCGGACGTTTCGGGAGCTCTGAAGCAGATTGCTTTGCGCGAAGGCCCGCCTGCGCGGGTGCTGATCTGCGGCAGCCTCTATCTGGCCGGCGAGGCTCTCAAGGCGGACGCGGCCATGTCACCGTCCGACGTGCAGTGACACTTCGCCACTTACCGGCAAAACCTTCGTAGCACTTCGGACGTAATGATGCGGTGCAATGTTGGCGGAGCGTGCGATGAGGTTCTGGATTGTTTGCGCCACGGCGGCGCTCAGCCTGCTCGGCATGGCGCCGATCTGATCTGGAGCGCTTGCAGCGGGACGGGCTAGTCCCTCCAGCCCTTTCAAGACCAACGGTATTCATCACCGGCGGCAGTTCCGGCATAGGCCGATGCACCGCCCTGGCGTTCGCGAGCAAGGGATGGCGTGTCGGGTTGATCGCCAGGGGCCAGGCAGGCCTCGCATCGGCGGCGGCGGAGCTCAGGGCGCTTGGAGCGGAAGCCTCGACCGCCAGCGCGGACGTGGCGTTCGCACCCGAGCTTGCCGATGCTGCCCATTCCCTGGTGGCCCATCTCGGGGTCCCCGACATCTGGGTGAACTGTGCGGGCAACGGCGTGTATGGACGGTTTGCCGACGTGCCCTGTGAGGAGTTCGACCGGGTCACCGCCGTCACCTATGGCGGCACCATCAATGGGTGCCGGATCGCGCTGCGGCTGATGGGCCAGTCTGATCGCGGCAGCATCATCAACGTGTGTTCGGCGTCGGCCTTCCATGGGCTGCCGTTGATGACGTCCTACGCCGGCGCAAAGGCGGCGGTGCGTTGCTTCGGCCAGGCGCTGCGTGCCGAGCTGCGCATCGCGCGCAGCCCAATCCGTATCAGCACGATCTATCCCCCTGCCGTGAACACGCCCTTCTTCTCCCATGCGGTGTCGCATATGGGCTGGCCTGCTCGCCCTGCGCCGCCTGTCTACCAGCCGGAGGTGATCGCGGCTGCGATATACCTCGCCGCCTTGCGCGGCTCGCCTGAAGTGCTCGTCAGCTTCACGGTCGTGGTGTTTTCGCTGATGAACCGGCTGGCACCGGGCCTGATCGCCTATACGATGACCAGGCTTGGGTTCGAGGGGCAGCTCACCCGCGACAGCGCTGCGGCCAGGCTGGAGCAGCCGACCCTGTTTTCGCCCTCCACCTCGTCATCGCCCGTGCACGGACCCTTCGGGCACAGGGCGCGCCGCGTCAGCGTTCAGCTCTGGCTGATGCGGCTATGGCCTGCACGCCGCTCAGCGCCTCGGTAGCGCGCCAGAGCTTGTCGCCGAGCACCAGATCGAGGGCGAGCGGGTTGGGCGTCACCGGGTGGCGGCGTTTGACGTAGGCGCCGGTGATGCTGCCGAATTCGTCTGAGAGGGCGACGTGCAGCGGCGTGTCGGCCCCCTGCTCCTCGGTCAGCAGGAACGGCCCCATCGCACGCCAGGCAAGCCCGATCGGCCCGCGCGCGCGCACCAGCCCGGTCGCCACAGCGCCGGGATGGACGGTGTTGGCCACGATGCCTGTGCCCTCCAGGCGCCTGGCCCAGCAGCAGGTCGCGATCAGCAAAGCGAGCTTGGATTGCGCGTAGGCGTGCACGAACCGCCAGCGTCGCCTGCCTTCGAGGTCGTCGACGTCGATCCGCGCGCGGTCCGACGTGCTGCTGCCGATGTTGACGATGCGGGCGCGCCCGGCGCGCCGCAGCGCAGGCAGCAGGCCGCCCGTCAAGACGAACGGGGCGAGGTGATTCAGCGCGACGACCTGCTCGCGGCCCTCTCGCGTTTCTCGGCGCCTGGCACTGAACATGCCGGCATTGTTCACCAGCACGTGAACGGCCGCGTGCCGGCTTGCAATCCGTTCGGCGAGCCGGGCCGCATCGGCCAGCAGTGTCAGGTCGGCCAGTTCGACCTCCAGGCGAGCGGCGGGTACATGGCCTATGATCCAGTCCGCTGCTGCGGCCGTCCGTTGCCCGTTGCGGCCGACTAGCACCAAATGGTGGCCCGCCGCGGCGAGTCCCCTGGCGATCCAGCGGCCGATGCCGCCGCTGACCCCCGTCACCACGCTGACTTTCGACAGATCGCTGCTGCGTTCCATCACGCACTTACGCACGGTGGACGAAGCCGATCCGCCGCGATCGTCAGGCCATGGCTGGAACCGCTGCCTGCCGGCGAAGGGCGGCCAATTGCGTGCCGACTGCCATCTGCAACTGTTCGAGCAGAAGATCGGCCTGGTCGAGATCCAGTTCGGAGATGACAGTCCGATCGTCCATGTCGTGGATGAGCACGACTCGGTCGGACAGGCTGCATGCGCGGTATGTGCTCATGGACGCGAGTCTAGGCAAAAAGCCTTTCGTTTCATTAAAATTATCCGATTGACCGAAATTCGGCTTGGGGCGTTGCAAAATCGCACCGAGTCGCCGGCCATAGTCTTGCCGCTTGGGAGTCGAGACTCATTTGCCCGTCGTGGATGGTCCAAGGCGTGTCGGCGATTTCCCCAGGCCGCCTGCGATCGAGCAGGTGGCGGCGCCGATACGCATCGTGCTCGACGGTCAAGCAATCGCCGAGGCAGCGGGCGGCACTGCCTGGCGCATCCTGGAGACGACCCACCCGCCGACCTACTACCTTCCCCACTCCTGCTTTCGCCCCGGCGTGCTCACACCCAGGCCGCGCACCAGCTTCTGCGAGTGGAAGGGTGCGGCCCGCTACCTCACGGTTGCTGCCGGCCGCCGGACGGAGGCCGATGCGGCGTGGACCTACCCCGACCCTTCGCCGGCTTACGCGGCACTGAAAGATCACGTTGCCGTCTATGCCGGGCGCATGGATGCGTGCTTCGTCGGTGACGAGCAGGTCGTGCCGCAACCGGGCGGCTTCTATGGCGGCTGGATCACGTCGGATTTCGAAGGGCCGTTCAAGGGCAGTCCTGGAACCGAGTTCTGGTAGGATCAGCTTCGCGGCAGCGGGTAGGCAACGACGCCTGCGTGCCCTTGCGCATCGACCGCACGCACTCCGAACAGCCAGTCGTCCTTCGAATAGGGCAGGGTCAGTCCGGTCGCCTGCCCGGCATCGATGAAATCGGTCCACAGCGCGTCCGTCGTGCGCCGCTTGGCGACCTCGTAGCGCGCCGCCCCCGGCACCGCGGTCCAGCCGAGGGTGGTGTCGTTGGTCAGCGCCTTGGTCGATACCCAGGCCTTCGCCGGCCGTCCAGGGCCTTGGGCCAACGCCGCCAGGACGGCCACATTGAGGCGCGTGACCTGGGCCAGGTAGCCGAAATCCATGAAGCGCTCGAGGTCACCGTACTGCACGCCGCCCTCCAACCGCACGTCCTGGTGTTGATGGGCGAAATTCTCCACCGGCTCGACGAAGCGGATGGCGGGGTAGCCGGCGGCGGTGAAGGATTCCTGGTCGCCGCCGCGCAGGAAACGGTCGGCGCGGTAGACGAGCCTGCCCTCGAGGCCAGGCACGTAGAGGGCGGCGGTGTCGTGCGCGAAACGGGCCAGCTCGCGTGAGGGCGAGTCGTTCTCGCTGCCCAGCAGGTTGACGCGGCGCGGGTCGGCGCCGGCCGGCAGCGCCTCGGAAAAGATGCGCACGAAGCTCGTGTTCTGCTGACCCTTGTCGCCCACCGAGGCGCCGATGATGTCGTTGTTGAGGTCCCCCTGCACGTCCACGCCGGCCGCGCGCAGCGCCGCCGCGTGGTGCGCCGAGCCGAACAGCCCCTGTTCCTCCGCGTCGTAGGTGGCGAAGATGATGGTCGCGTGCGGGTGCGTGCCCGCCAGCACGCGCGCCGCCTCCAGCACGGCGGCGGTGCCCGAGCCATTGTCGTCGGCGCCCGGGGCGTCGCGCGTGCCGTCCGCATCGTCGGTGTTGCGGGAATCGTAGTGGCTGGAGATGACGTAGGTTCGCCCGACCGGCTCGTCGCCGCGCAGTGTCGCGACCACGCTGGAGATCTCCACGTCACGCGGCACCCGTTTGCCGTCGGCGTGCTGCGTGTGATTGTCCAGCGCCACCGTCATCCTGCCGTCGGTGGCTGCCGCGATGGCGCGGAACTGGCCGGCGATCCAGTCGCGCGCGGCGAACACGCCCCGGCCGGCGGGAGAGGTTTCGGAGAAGGTGCTACGCGTGCCAAACCCCACGAGTCGCTCGTCGGTGGCGCGCAGCCGCTCCGGCGAGACCTGGGAGACGGCCTGCGCGATGGCAGGGTCGGGCTGGTGCACGGCTTGCGCGAGCGCCGCGCCGTTCAGCCAAGCTGCCGCAGCGGCGAACGCGATCCATCGCCAGCCTCTTGGCCAGGCCGCCGATCCGTGTCCGCCAGGAACCATCATTCGGGCGGCCGCTCCACGCTGATGTCCTGCGCTATCCTCGGTTGACCAGCGCTCACCGCAAGGATGAGCGTATCGTCGAACACCCTGTGCACCCGCGCGCCGCCCGCCTGGTAGTCGACGGTCAGAACGGCCGTGACCGTCGCCCGCTGGCCATCCGGACTGACGAACGGACGGCCGTTCACCGACTTGGACGCGAACTCGGTCCGTTTGGTCATCAGCGCGGCTGTGGCCGTGACATCCGTGTCGGCCGGCCCGTCATGCACGTGCGGCGTTCTGCCGCGGTCGTAGTAGAGCCCGACGATCTGCGCGGTCGGCAGGTAGTCCGCCCGTAGTGCGCCCCAGTCCCGGCGGACGATGGCGTCGTTCCTGGCCGACACGAAGGCGCCGATGGCTTGCTCGGTCAGGCGGTCGGCTGCCTTCGCCCGGTCCCCCGGCACGATCAGCAGCAGGGGCAGGGCAGTCAGGCCGGCGGCGGCGCGCATTGTCAGTAGCGGTAGAGCTCGTGCTTGAACGGGCCGTTCACCCCTGGGAGGTCGAGGTACTCGGCCTGCCTGTTGGACAGCGTCGTCAGCTTGGCGCCCACCTTGGCCAGGTGAAGGGCCGCGACCTTCTCGTCGAGGTGCTTGGGCAGCGTGTAGACGCGGCGCTCGTACTGGCCGGGCTTGGCCTGCCAGAGCTCGAGCTGGGCCAGAACCTGGTTGGTGAAGCTGGCCGACATCACGAAGCTCGGGTGGCCGGTGCCGTTGCCCAGGTTCACCAAGCGCCCTTCTGAGAGCACGATAAGCCGCTTGCCGTCCGGATAGACCACCTCGTCCACCTGCGGCTTGACGTTCTCCCAGGTATAGTTGCGCAAGGCTTCGATCTGGATTTCGCTGTCAAAATGGCCGATGTTGCAGACGATGGCGCGGTTCTTCATCGCGCGCATGTGGTCGGCGGTGATGACGTCGATGTTGCCCGTCGCGGTCACGAAGATGTCGCCGCGCGGGGCCGCGTCGTCCATCGTGTCGACCTCGTAGCCCTCCATCGCCGCCTGCAGCGCGCAGATCGGGTCGATCTCTGTCACGATCACCCGGCAGCCTGCGTTGCGCAGGGAAGCGGCCGAGCCCTTGCCCACGTCGCCGAAGCCGGCAACCACCGCGATCTTGCCGGCCATCATCACGTCTGTGCCGCGGCGTATGCCGTCGACCAGGCTTTCGCGGCAGCCGTAGAGGTTGTCGAATTTCGACTTGGTGACGCTGTCGTTCACGTTGATCGCCGGCGTCAGCAGGCGGCCGGCCTTGGCCATCTCCCACAGCCGGTGCACGCCCGTCGTGGTCTCCTCGGAGATGCCGCGCACGTCGGCCAGCAACTCGGGGTAGGAGTTGTGCATCAGCAGCGTGAGGTCGCCGCCGTCATCAAGGATCATGTTCGGCGTCCAGCCACCCGGCCCGCGCACTGTCTGCTCGATGCACCAGTTGAATTCTTGTTCCGTCATACCCTTCCAGGCGAAAACGGGAGCGCCGGCCGCAGCGACGGCTGCTGCGGCGTGGTCCTGAGTGGAGAAGATGTTGCAGGAGGACCAGCGGACCGTGGCGCCGAGTGCTGTCAGAGTCTCGATCAGCACGGCGGTCTGGATCGTCATGTGCAGGCAGCCGGCGATGCGCGCGCCGGCCAGCGGCCTGGACGCGCCATATTCCGCACGCAATGCCATCAGGCCAGGCATCTCGTCCTCGGCCATGGAAATTTCCTTGCGGCCCCAATCGGCCAGCGAGAAATCACGGACCTTGTAGTCGGCCGTCACGTTGGTGTCTGGCATCTTGGTGCTCCTGCGCGTGTGCCCTAAGAGCAAACGAGGCGGTCATTTGCAAGGCTGAAGGGGTCCGGGCCGGTCATTCGCCTGCCGATCGGAATGCCGTCATCAGAGCCGGCAACTCTTTCTTCATCTTTTCCACCGATGCTTCCTTGACGACGTCGTAACCGCGCACGGCATCGTGCGCGCGAAGCAGTTTTTCGGCGGCGGAGACGTTTTCCGGCCGCAGCGAAGCGAGCACCGTGTCCACCAATGCCAGGTAGTCGGCGACCAGACGGCGTTCCATGCGCCGGTGGGCACCGTAGCCGAACGGGTCGAGCGGGGTGCCGCGCAGCGGCCGCAGGCGGCGCAGCAGGCCGAAGCCGTGCGTCATGCTGGCGCCGAAACGGCGCTTGGCGGGGCGGTGGGTGCGCTGGTCGCGCTTGGACCACAGCGGCGGGGCGAGGTTGTAGCGTATCTCGAAATCGCCCTCGAAACTCTCGCTCAGGCGCCGGGAAAACCCCGGGTCGGTCATCAGGCGGGCGACCTCGTACTCGTCCTTGTAGGTCATCAGCTTGGCGGCCACGTGAGCGACCGCGCGAGACAGCCGCCCGTCATTCCGGGGCAGTGCGGCTTCGGCCTGTTCGACCCGGGACACGAGCGCGCGGTAGCTTGCGGCGTGCGCCTCGCCGCCCCAGGCGCGCAGGCGCGGCATGCGGTCTGCGAGCAGGTCGCCGAGCGTGTCGGGGATGTGTGCCTCCTCGTGGCCGCGCAGCCAGAGCGTCACCAGCTCGGGACGGGCCGCGGCGATGCGGCCGAGGCCGAAGGCGCGCCGGTTCATCGCGATCTCGGTGCCGTTCAGCTCGACCGCACGGTCGATGTTCTCAGCCAGCAAAGGTATCAGGCCTTTCTGCCAGGCATAGCCCACCAGGAAGAGGTTCGCGCCCACCGCGTTTCCGAGCATGACCTGGGCGATCCTGGTGGCATCGATGTCCATCACCCGCTCCTGGTCGGCGCGCGGCATCACCTTTGCCAGCAGAGGATCGAAGCTGAGGTCGAGGTCGGCGTGGTTGGCGAACATCGCGTTGGGCGAGACGAAGCGGTTGAGCAGCACCGCGCTGCGGCCGTGGCCGAGTTTTGCCAGCGTCTCGGGGATCGCCACGACCATCGGGTCGGCGCCGATGACAAGGTCCACGTCGCCGTTCGGGATGCGCGGCGAGTGGCGTTCGGCGCCGTCGCCAAGGCGCAAATGGCTGGTGACCGAGCCGTTGCGTTGCGCCAGGCCTGAATTGTCCAGCACGGTGAGCAGCAGGCCCTCGATGTGGGCCGCCATGCCGAGCAGGGCGGCCACCGTGACGACGCCCTGGCCGCCAATGCCGGCGAGCAGGATGTTGTAAACCTCGCCGATATGCGGCAGGGCGGGCGTTGGCAGGGAGGCAAGCAGCTGCTGTTCGCCGGCCAGCGGGTCGGCGGCGTGCGGGTCGGCTTCGGCGCGGGTGCGCACGCTGCCCCCGAGCACCGTGACGAAGCTGGGGCACAGGCCCTTGGCGCAGGAAAAATCCTTGTTGCAGACGGTCTGGTTGATGCGGCGCTTGCGACCGAGCGGGGTCTCAAGCGGCTCGATCGCGATGCAGTTGGACTGCACGCCGCAATCGCCGCAGCCCTCACAGATTTCCGGATGGATGAACAGGCGTTCCTGCGGGTCGGGCAGCTTGCCACGCTTGCGCATCCGGCGGCGCTCGGTTGCGCAGGCCTGCTCGTAGATGATGGCGGTGACACCTGCATGTTCGCGCAACTCGCGCTGCACCGCGTCCAGTTCGGAACGGTCATGGAACGAGACGGTCGAGGGATAGTCCGCGCGGTCGTGGCGTGTCACGTCGTCGGTGACCAGCGCCACCCTGTCGCAGCCTTCGGAGACGAGCTGGTGGGCGACGTGCGGGCCGGTGATCTGGCCGGCGAAATCCTCGCCTTCAACCGTCTGCCCGCCGGTCATCGCGATCGCGCCGTTCAGCAGGATCTTATACGTTATGTTCACGCGGGCTGCGATGGCGGCGCGGACCGCGAGCAGGCCGGAGTGGAAATAGGTGCCGTCGCCCAGGTTCTGGAACATGTGCGGCATGTCGGTGAACGGCGCCTGGCCGATCCATTGCGCCCCTTCGCCGCCCATGTGGGTGGCCGATACGGTGTGCCGGTCGGGCATGGCGGCAGCCATGATGTGGCAGCCGATGCCGGCGCCGGCGATCGAGCCGTCCGGCACCACGGTGGACGTGTTGTGCGGGCAGCCGGCGCAGAAGCTGGGCGGGCGCAGCAGGTCCTTCACGCCGTAGCTGATCGTGGCAATGCCGGTCTGCAGCGGCTTGATGCCGTCGAAACGGGCGCGAAGGGGTTCGTCCTCGATGCGGCCGCGCAGGCGGTTGGCGATCACGTGGAGCAGCAGGTCGGGGTCAAGCTCGCCCACCTCGCGCAGCAGCGGGCGCGCATGCTCGTCGAGCTTTCCGGTCAGGACCGGGCGGAGGTTTGCCGGCTGGTTGTAGAGGATCGTCGAAATCTGGTCCTCGATGATCGGGTGCTTCTCCTCGATCACGAAAATCTCGTCGCAGGTTTCGGCAAAGCCGCGGAGGCGTTCGGGCTCCAGCGGCCAGACCATGCCGACCTTGTAGACGGCGATGCCGAGCGCGGTGCAGCGGTGCTCGTCCAGGCCGAGGCCGCGCAGGGCCTCGATCACGTCGAGATAGGCCTTGCCGGTGCTGACGATGCCGAGCCGGTTTCGGCGCGCGCGGCCCCAGGCGAGGCGGTCGATCCGGTTGGCGCGCACCCAGGCCTGGGCGGCGGGATGGCGCTGCTCGAAATGACGCGCTTCGACCTCGAGTGCCGAGAGTTTCTGCGCCGTGAGGTTCAGCCCACCGGGCGGCATCTCGAAATCCGCAGGCAGGGCGTAGCTGACCCTATCCATGTCGGCGGGGATCGACGCGCCGCCTTCCACCGTGTCGGTCAGCGCCTTGAGGCCGACCCAGCAGCCGCTGTAGCGCGACATCGACCAGGCTGCCAAACCGTAGCCGACCAGCTCCTCGACCGTGCTCGGGTTAAGCACCGGCATGCCGAAATGGATCAGGGCCAAGTCGCTCTGATGGGCCAGCGTGGAGGAGCGCGCACCGTGATCGTCGCCGCACAGCGCGATGGCGCCGCCCAGCGCCGGCACGCCGAAATAGCTGGCGTGCTTGAGCACATCGGCCGAACGGTCGACGCCAGGGCCCTTGCCGTACCACAGGCCGAACACGCCCTGGTGCTTCGGTCTGGGCAGCAGGCCGACCTGCTGCGATCCCCAGACCGCTGTGGCGGCTAGGTCCTCGTTGATGCCTGGCTGGAAAGTGATGTCGTGGGCGTCGAGGTGCTTGCGGGCGGCCCAAAGCGCGATGTCGTAGCCGCCGAGCGGCGAGCCCCGGTAGCCCGAGATAAAGCCGGCCGTGTCGTGGCCCGCCGCCCGGTCGCGACGCCGCTGCAGCAGCGGAAGACGGACCAGCGCCTGGATGCCGGTGAGGAAAACGCGACCGTCAAATCGGGCGTATTTGTCGTCGAGCGCCACCGCGTGCGGGGCAGGACGAGACGTGACCTCCTGCAGGATTTCGCGCGAGTCCCGTTCGACATCCATAGCCGTCTCCTTCCCGGCGCGCGCGCCGTTCGCACGCGCCGATCAGACAGAGCTATAGGCCGCAGGGGCGTCGCACAACGCGGTTCTGAAAACGACGGTTCACGCGCGCTCGCTGACGATGATGGGCAATTTTCGGTCCGCCAGCGCGCGCTTTCGGCAATGATGTTTGCGCGCCTACCCGACGAAGCAGCGCGGCGGCCGTCCGCCGTAGGGGCCGATCACGCCTGGGCGGCACGCGCACGCACCGACCGACGATGCCAGGGCGAGAAGGATGAGAGCGGCTACTGCTCGACGCATGAGGGGTCTCCAGAGACTGTTGTGGCCTGCCATCTACGGGCGGCGTGTGGCCGAATTGGGTCAGAACGGTATCGGACTGCAACGTCGCCACACCCCGGTTGGACGAAAATAGCGCGCCGGGGTACAGCGCCCCGCTGGTCGGAAGGCCGCTGGTCGAAAGGCCCGCTGGTCGAAAGGCCCGCTGGTCGAAAGGATTGTCGATGTTCAGGGTGCTTGGCGCAATACCGTGTCTTTGCCTGTCTCTCGCCGGCCAGGCGAGCGCGCATGCCATCATCGTCGACAGCGCGCCGGCGCCGCTCTCCCATGTGCCAGCGGGCCGGTTATCGGTCATGCTGCGTTACAACAGCAGGATCGATGCGGGCCGGTCCAAGCTGCTGCTTGCGCACGGCGACGTCGTTGACCGCGTGCCGGTGAGCGAGGCCGCGGCGCCCGACCTGCTCGTCGCCGGCGTGCAGGTTTCCCCCGGCGCATACGAGCTGCGCTGGCAGGTGCTGGCGACGGACGGGCACGTCACCCGCGGACGCGTGCCGTTCACCGTGGATGCCGGCCAGCAGGCCGGGTCGGCGAAGTAGGTGGACCGGCTTGTCGACCTGATCGGCTATCTCGGCATCCTGCTGCATGGGCTGGTGATCGTCAGCCAGTCCATGGCGCTCGGGGGCATGCTGTTTCTCGTCTGCCTCGCCCGGCCGTATGCCGAGGCGGTCGGGCCGGTGGTGCTCTGGCGCACCGCGGCCATCGCGGCCTGGAGCGCCGTGGCGCTGGTGGGCGTGGAAATCGTCAACGTGGGCCTGCAGACCGCCGTTCTGGTGACCACGGTCGACCTGCCGGTCAGCAACGTGCTGCAGGCCAATTTCGCGGTGGCCGGCATTGTGAAAACCGCAGCCGCAGCGGTGCTGGCGCTGCTGTTGTGGCGCGGCGCGGGTGGGGTGGCGCTGCTGGCCACCGGCGCCGTCGAGTTGCTGGCCGCGACGCTGACGACACACGCCGCGGCGCGGCTGTCCGACAGCGGGCTGCTGCTGGCGGTCGAAGCGCTGCACCAGCTGGGGGCGGCGATCTGGATCGGCGGCATACCCTGCTTCGTGATGGCGCTGGCCAGGATCACCGATGGCGGTGCGTTGCGGCTGGTGGGCGGCCGGTTTTCCAGGCTGTCGATGATCGGCGTCGGCTGCATTCTGGCGTCCGGCGTGACGATGAGCCTGTTCTACCTCGGTTCCTGGGCGGCGTTCTACGGCACCGCCTACGGCGTAATGGTAGGCGCCAAGATCTCGATGTTCGCGATGCTCCTGGCGCTCGGCGCGGGCAATTTCCTGGTGACCGAGCGGATGCGGCGCGACCCGACGACGCCCGTTTTGCGGATGCGGCGCTTCGCCGAGGTCGAGATCGGCATCGGCTTCACCGTGTTCTTTGCTGCCGCTTCGCTGACCTCCGTGCCGCCCGGCGCCGACCTGACGCAGGACCGCGCGAGCTGGCACGAGATCGTGCAGCGGGACCTCAGCCCCCGTCTGCCGACCCTGGTCTCTCCCGACCATGCGGGGCTCGCGATACCGGCGCTCCAGGCGCAGCTCGACCAGGAGGCGCGCGAGCGCGCGGCCCAGCCCAGGGCTGCGTTCGTCGAGGGGTCTGGCGAGTTGCCGCCACGCAACGCGGCCGACATCGCCTGGTCGGAATACAACCACCATTGGGCGGGGCTGTTCGTGCTGCTGATGGGCGGGCTGGCGCTGATCAACCAGGCAGGCGTGCGCTGGGCCAGGCATTGGCCGCTGGTGCTGCTGGGGTTGTCGGGCTTCCTGTTCCTGCGGTCGGACCCGGAGGTCTGGCCGCTCGGCAGCATCGGGGTGATCGAGTCGTTGCGCGATCCGGAGGTGGTGCAGCACCGGGTGTTCGCGACGATACCCCTGCTGTTCGGCCTGTTCGAATGGTGCGTGCGCACCGGATTGCTGCGGTCCCGCGCGGCGGCCCAGGTGTTCCCGCTGATCTGCGCCGCCGGTGGCGCGCTGCTGCTGACCCACAACCACACGATCGCCAACGTGAAGGACGCGCTGCTGATCGAGTTCACCCACACCCCGCTCGCGCTGGCCTCTCTGGCGGCCGGCTGGGCACGGTGGCTGGAGCTGCGCATGCCGGCGGGAAGGGTCGCGGCTGTCGCAGGCTGGGTCTGGCCGAGCTGCTTCGTTCTGATCGGGCTCCTGCTTTTCTTCTACCGGGAGGCATGAGCGCGAAGCCCATCACGTTCGGGCGACCTGGAACCCTTTTCCGGCGGCGAGCGTTCCTTACCCAGGATTAATGTGCACGCGCCAGCAACGTCGGAGAGTCACCATGATTGGGGCAATAAAGCTGTTATCAGGAGCGGTGGGTTTCTTGGCAGTGTTCTGTTCGGCCGGGTTGGCGACAGACGCACTCGCGCAGTCGGCCCAGAGGCAGGCGGCGCCCGTGCCGTCACCGGACTCCCAGACCGCCGATCCGCAGGCGTCCGCTCCGTTCGCAAAACGCGGCCAACAGGCGGCGACGGTGAACGCACCGCTGCAGCTGCTCGGCGTCCCGGTCCGTGTGGAGGCTCCCGATCCTGTATCCTATAGCGGGTCGGCGTATCAGGATGATCTCAGCGGGCAGAGCGAGAGCAATTCAGATCCCGCCATAACGGACAGCGTGCGGGAGACCGGGCCCAGCATACCGGACGCCTGGTAGCCCGTCGCGCTGTAAGCTGCCTCAAGAGACTTCACGTTGAGAAACGATCGCCGTTGGCTGGAGAGCGCAGGTAGCAGTTCCCGGTGATCCTGGACGATGGTTGGGCGAGCCGTCGGATCGTCGTCCTGGTTACCGTTACGTTGCTGCATCTCCTGATCCTGGCAGTTCTGGCGTCCAACGCCGAGATACGCCGGTCCTTGTTCGTGCCCTCTGCGGCGAGGCTGATCATCGAGCGTCGAACGCCCCCGCCCGAACCGCCGTCGATCGCCGTTCCCAGGCTGGCCCCGCCCCCCGACTTTGTGCCGACACCTGACATCGAGGTTGCTGCGCCGGCGGCACGTATCGCACCGTTGAAGCCCGCTCCTCACGCGCCACCAGTGGGCAGACCATCGTCGCCTTTTGGAGCGGCAACCGATGCGGGCCTGGGCCTGGACGTTGGAACCACGGCCGGCGGTGGCGCGGGAGACCGGGGCAGCCTGGCGCAGTTCGAGGCCGCCGTGCGGCGACAGGTCTTGGCTGGCAAGCGGCAGCCGGCTCTGGCATGGGATCGCCGCAATACCTGCGTCGTGGGCTACACCGTGCATATCGGCGCGGGCGGCACCCTATCTGGATTTTCGATCGATCCCTGTTCGGTTCCCGAGATCAACGAAGCGGCTCGACTAGCGGTCCAGCAGGCTGCCTATCCCCGGCCGCCGCACCTCGGCGCCATGAGCTACGAGGTTCACGGCAGCTTGGTCTTCCGACCGTAACGATACCGCCCGGCGCGGCCGCCAAGCTGGTAACTCTACACTAATAAGTTGCATTTCTCACAAAAACGTGGGTATCGTCTTGTTAACTTCAACCCTGGGTTATGCCCATGGTGGAGCGGCCGGCAATCTGATCGGCTGCCATCGGCTGACACGCAGACGATTTCGCGACGCCCACTCAGACAGGATCTCATTATGGCTGCTCCGTTACTGAACGCGCTCTTCGCGCTCGGCGTGTATCTCGGCAACCCGAACGGCAGCGATCCCGGGGCGGAGCAGTCATTCGAGAGCAGCTATGCCAGCTTCGTCAAGACTGTCGGCGTGGCGCCGATGTATGTTTCGAATTACATCGACAACAGCCAGGTGCCGTATGACTGGGTGGGCAACACTCAGTGGCAGGCGTGGTCGAATTCACAGTCGCCGATCGCGCGGAACATGATCCCCGTGATCTCAATGCAGATGTCGTCCACGGACAGCAGCGCCGGAACTCCGATGTCGCAGTTCCAGGCCTTCGCCAACGGCACCAACGATGCCATTGTCAACGAGATCGTCGACGTCTGGTACAATTACGGGTTCACCAAATTGGTCTTTCGTCTTGGAACCGAGATGAACATTGATAGTCTCGGGTATGCCGGTGACGATCCTGCCAGCCAGGCCGCGTGGGTACAGGCCTTCCAGCACGTGGCCGACGTGCTTCACGCCAGGGGAGTGTACAAGAACATGACCATCCAGGTCGTGTGGAACCCTGACACCACGAATTACAGCAACGCCCATGCGACACCGAACAGCTGGTCTACGGGTCTGTATCCTGGCGATCAATACGTCGACATCATCGGCGCCGACATGTATGCCGACATGTATCCGTTCAACGACTATAACGATACCGGCAATCCGAACTCCTATCACGACTGGGACACCGGCGGGGAAGACTACAGCATTCCTCAATTCACCGCCGACTACATTAATCGCGAACATTACTGGGCGTATCCTGCCGCCAACGGCGATTGCCTGGACTGCAGCGGCGGGCACAGCCAGACGCTGGACAGCCTGATCGCCTTTGCGCTTGCGCACCACAAGCCGTTCGCCATTCCGGAGAGTGGCGCCGGCAACTCGCAGAACGGCCACGATACGAACGACGACGCGGCGTTTCCGATGTGGCTCGCCCAGGAGCTGACCACCGCCCGGGCGGCCGGGTTGCAGATCGCGTTCGTCACCATCTGGAACAGCGGCGGCGGCGGAAACTATCACTTCTCGGACCCGTCGGACGGCAAGCCGCAGGAGGCGGCGGCATGGGCCGCGTATTTCGGCCCCCGGCCGCGCTTTGCCGGCCTGATGGGCGCATCCGTCACGACAGGGACAGGACCCGACAAGCTCTCGATGATGGTCGACGAGGATGCCTGGCAGGGCGACGCGCAATACACCGTTTCCATCGATGGGCAGCAGGTCGGCAACACACTGACGGCCACCGCCAGCCATGCCGCGGGCAAGTGGCAGACCATGGTGTTTCAGGGCAGTTGGGGCAGCGGCGCCCATTCCGTGTCGATCAACTACGTCAACGATGCCAACGGCGGCACGGCCAACACCGATCGCAATCTGTATGTGAGCGACGTCGTCTATAACGGGGTCAAGCAGCACCACACCGTTCTTGCGATGCTCGCCGGGGGTATCCAGTCGGTCCCGGTCAAGAAATCCGCGTTGCATTGACTTCGGTCAGTCCAGCAGGCGCCACGACGGCGCGGGAAGCCGGTGCGTGCGCACCGGCACGTCTCCCAAACCGGAGGGCCGGTCTGGTAGTGCGTAGGGATCGGAGAAGCATTCCGCGACGCCGAGCGTTCGGGTGCAGAACGGCAGATTTGGGACCGGCCGCGAGACGACGAGCATGGGCGGCGGCGGCGGTCCACACCCGGTCAGCGCAGTGATCATACCCAGCCAAACCGTCCGCATGAGACGTTATGGCTTGCCTGGATGAAGACCCGATGAACGCAGGCGCTCCCGGCCACATGCCGGCAAGGGGTTTCGTCCCGCACCGCGCATCGCTATGGTCCGCGAAAATCGCCTGAGGACACCCTGGCGTTGCCGGACATTTTTGACGAGGTGGAGGAAGATCTCCGGGCGGAGCGCGCTCGTGCGCTCGGCAGGCGCTACTGGGGCGCCATGGCCGGAGCGGTCGTGCTGATTCTGGTCGCAACCGGCGCCACCGTCTATTGGCAGCAGAGGAGCGTGGATGCCGCCAACAAGGTCGCAAACCGCTTCATCAAAGACGCCCGCCAGGCCGACCGGGAGGCGGCAAGTCTCGGATCGGCCAAGCCGGATGCCGAGACGGCGGCTGTCGCGCAGTCTCTGGCAGAGATCGGCAGGCAGGGCCCAGCGGGCTACAGCGTGCTTGCGCGCTTGCGGCTGGCCGCCCTGCAATGGCAGACCGGGCAGCATGCCCAGGCGGTCGCAACGTGGCAATCGGTCGCCGACGACGCATCCGCCCCCGCGCTGCTCCGTGACGTTGCGACCCTGACCAGCGCGCAGCACCAGATCGACACTGCCGCTCCCGCTCCGCTGAAGCAACGCCTGGAGTCCCTGACGGGCGACCGCAACCGGTTCGCCCCGATGGCCGAGCAGATGATCGCGCTGATCGACCTGCGCACCGGCCATGCTCGCGAGGCGGCCGGCATCATGCGTCGTCTGGCCAGTCAGGCGGGCGTTCCCGACGGGATACGCGGCATGGCCTCCGACCTGCTGAGCACGTTGCCGCCCGAGGATGCGGCGCCGACACCTGGGACCAAGCCGAGCCCGCCTGCACCAGCACATGGATGACCCCGGAGTGATGTTTCCCGCCGAACCGGCAGGCCACCGCCTGTCGCGCCGCTCTGCCCTGCTGCTGCCGTTGCTGCTGCCGGCGCTGTCCGCATGCAGCTGGTTCGATTGGCTGACCGACGAGGCCAAGAAGCCGGTGCCGGGCAACCGGGAGCCTGTCTTGGCCAGCGTCCGCGGCCTGCAGATCGACTCCGTCGACCCTGTCGTTCTGCCGCCGACGGTGGTCAATGCCGACTGGCTGCAATATGGCGGTTCGCTCGACCATGTCGGCGGCAACCTGGCCGGCGGTCTGACGAAATCCTGGAGCACGAGCATCGGCCAGGGCGGCGCATACCGCGCCCGGCTGACCGCCCAGCCGCTGGTCTCCGGACGGCGCGTGTTCACCATGGACACCGATGGCGTCGTGGCCGCCTTCGACATGTCCAACGGCAGCCATCTGTGGCGCACCGTGACCAAGCCGAAGAAAGCCCGCAACAGCAACCTCGGCGGAGGCATCGCCATCGTCGGCGACCGGCTCTACGCGGTGACCGGGCGTGCGGAGGCCTTGTGCCTGGACGTGGCCGACGGGCACGTGATCTGGCGGGCGGAGATAAGCTCGCCCGCACGCAGTGCGCCGACGGTGGCCGAGGGACTGATCTTCGTGATCACCCTGGAAGGTCAGCTGCAGGCCCTGTCGGCCAGCGACGGCAAGTTCGTCTGGGTGCACCAGGCGACCGCGTCCAACACCGGAACGATCGGGCAGGCAGGACCAGCCTATGCCAACGGCGTGATCGTGGCGGGCTTCGAGTCGGGAGACCTGGCGGCGCTGCGGGCCGAGAGCGGAACGCTGGTCTGGACAGACAACATGGGCGGCGTGAAAGGCCAGGCGTCGCTTGCCGATTTCGGATCCGTGCGGGCCGCTCCGGTCATCGATAACGGGCTGGCCTACGCCATCGGGCTGGGCGGGTTGATGGCGGCGCTCGACATCCGGTCCGGCCGGCGCGTGTGGCAGCGCGACGTTGCGGGGGCGAACACGCCCTGGATGGCCGGAGACTACATGTATGTCGTCAGCTCCGAGCAGAAGCTGGCCGCCCTGGGGCGAGACGATGGCAGCGTGCACTGGGTGACCGACCTGCCGCGTTTCCAGAACCCCAAGCGGAGCAAGGGGCTGATTACCTGGTCCGGGCCGGCCATGGTCGGCGGCAAGCTTGTGCTCGTCAGCGACCATGCCAAGATGGCCGTGGTCGATCCGATCTCGGGCGCGCTGGTGACCAGCATGGGGCTTGGCGAGACGGCGTCCATGCCGCCTACGATCGCTCAAGATACCATGCTGGTTCTCACCGATGATGCGATGCTGACAGCCTACACTTAAGCAAAAGCCAGGGGCTCTGCCCCTGGACCCTGTCGTGCGTCGGCACGCTTTCGCGTGACCGGGCCAGTCGGCCCCAAATCCCCTGGGCTTCGCCCCTGTCAGGTCCCTATCGTGCTTCCCGTCGTCGTTATTGCTGGCCGGCCGAACGTCGGCAAATCCACACTGTTCAATCGGCTTTCGGGCCGTCGCGCGGCCATCGTGTCGGACACCCCTGGTGTTACCCGCGACCGCAAGGATGCCGAGGCGATGCTCCGCGGCCGTGCCGTCCGGCTGGTGGACACTGCCGGCCTGGAGGAGAGCGATCCCGAAGCCCTCTACGGCCGCATGCGCGCCAGCAGCGAGGCGGCCGTCGCACAGGCCGACCTGGTCGTGTTCGTCATCGATGCGAGGATCGGCATCACGCCCGCCGACGAGCACTTCGCGAACTGGCTGCGGCGGCAGGACCGCCCGGTGCTCCTCGTCGCCAACAAGGCCGAGGGTCGGCTCGGCGTCGCCAACGCGCTCGAAGCCTACAGCCTTGGCCTGGGCGACCCGCTCGCCGTGTCGGCCGAACACAACGAGGGCATCGCCGACCTGATGCGCGAAATCGCCGAGGCGCTGCCGTCCTCGTCCGACGAGGAGCAGGACGAGGGCACGCGGCCGTTGAAGCTGGCCATCGTCGGGCGCCCCAACGCGGGCAAATCCACGCTGCTCAACAGGCTGGTGGGCGAGGAACGGATGATCACCGGCCCGGAACCAGGCCTGACGCGCGACGCGGTCAGCACCATCCTGCGCCATCCGGACGGCGACATCGAGCTGGTCGACACCGCGGGCCTGCGCAAACGCGCCAGGGTCGAGGAAGCGCTGGAGAAGATGTCGGTCAGTGCGAGCATCGAGGCGCTGAAAATGGCCGAGATCGTGGCGCTGACCGTGGACGCGTCGCTCGGCCTGCACGAACAGGATTTGCAGATCGCCCGGCTGGTCGAGCGGGAAGGGCGCGCCTGCGTTGTGGTGCTGAACAAATGGGATGCGGTGCAGGATCGCGACGCGACACGACGCGCGATCAGCGACCGGCTGGAGTTCAGCATGACCCAGATGCGCGGCATCCCGGTGGTGACGCTGTCGGCCGCCACCGGCGCGGGGGTGCAAAAATTCCTGCCCGCGGTGCGCGCCGCGGCAACCGTGTGGAACACCCGGGTTGCGACCGGCGCGCTCAACCGCTGGTTCGAGACGGCGCTCGAACGGCACCCGCCGCCGCTGGTGGAGGGACGGCGGCTGAAGCTGCGCTACATCACCCAGGCAAAAGCGCGGCCGCCCACCTTCCTGGTGTTCGGCACCCGCGCGGAGCAGATGCCGGAAGACTATCACCGCTATCTGGTCAACAGCCTGCGCGAGGTATTCAAGCTGCCAGGCACGCCCATCCGCATCCAGGGCCGCGGCACCACCAACCCCTATGTGGACAAAGAGTAGTCCCGCTGTCTCGGATCAAATGCAGAAAGGTTTTTGGTCCTTTTTGCAAAAAGGACTGCTTGCCTTTCATGAGTTGCACTCGATTCTAGTTGGTATCAGGCGTGCCGCCCATCGGCATCGCAGTCTGGCCCAGAACCCAGCCTTCCCAGCGCTCGATCCACGGGTCGGCAGGTGCGGTGTCCGGCCGCCTGCCAAGCACCACGCCCAGCACGCAAAGCGCGCCCAGCAGGCAGTCCAGCCTGTCCTCCGCCGCGGCATCCATGCCGAAGCCGCCTTGCATCGCGTCCGGCGCATCGTGCGTGGCTGCCAGCAACGCGAGTGCCGCCTCCAGAAACGGCGCGTACGCCGCCCTGTCTGATTGCCGCCGCTTGCTGCCGCGGGTTCGCAAGCCGAGTTGCCGCATGGCTTCGGCAGGATACGTCTCGGCCACCGCGACCTGGCCCGGGGCGAGCAGGCCGAGGAACGGGCCCTCGAACGGCCAAACCCTGGGCGGGCTCGGGCCGCGCAGCGCCGGCCCGAGCAGGTCTCGCCAGGCTGATATCGCCGCCTTGCCCGACTGGTTGGCGCCGAGCGTCCAGAACACCGGCGCCCCGGCAGGGCGTTCCGCCGTGGCACGGTCGCAGGCGCGGCACAATGCGGCAGCGTCCGGCAGGCCGAGCGCCCGCGCGTGGGAGAGGCGGGTCATCCCGGCCACGCCCCTCGCGGGATAGAACGGCCGGGCCGGCGAGACGTCGTCCAGGCAAGCCGCCACGTCGAGAAAGCCCGGGTGGCCAGGCAGCGCGCGCAGGAAGCTGCAGAAATCCGGCTGGATCGCGTGGCGGGCGGCGTAGGCGCGCGGCAGGCCGATCGGGCAGTCGATGCCGAGCGCCACGGCCGCGCCGCCGGCTCGGGCGAGCAGGCGCGCAAGCAGGGTTGCTGGGTCGCCGACCGGCTCGGGTGCGCCCACCCGCCATCCGTCTGCTCCGGAGCGGGACGGCTCGATCACCGTCATCCAGCATTTGGCGGCGTGCTTGCTCCAGTCGGCATGGACGATGAGCACGTCCATCGAAGGGCGTTACAGCGGCTTGTGGGCGCGCTCCAGCAGGCGCTTGAGGAAGCCCGGCGGCTTGGCCGGTTTGACCTCGGCCGCCCGGCGCACGCGCTGTTCGGCGCGGGCGGCTTCGGCGGCATCGCGGTCCTTCAGCGCCAGCCATTTTTCCAGCGACATGCCTGCCTTTGCGGCCCGCTTGGTCTCGTAGGTGCGCTGCCCGTCGGTCAGTGTGCGTGTGGTCTTGGCCATGGCGACGATCTAGGGCCTCCTCCCCGAATGCGAAAGCTACCCGTAGCGCCGTAGCAGCAGCGCGCTGAGCCAGCCGAGCGCCAGGTTGATCGCCAACCCTGCCGCCGAGAGCAGCGCCAGTGCCGCAAACATCCGCGCCGTCTGCAGCCGGTAGCCCGCCTCAAGGATGCGGAACGCGAGGCCCGACGCCATGCCGCCTGACCCGGTGACGAACTCGGACACCACGGCACCCACCAGGGCCAGCCCGCCGGAGACGCGAAGCCCTGCCAGGAAGTACGGGATCGCCGCCGGCAGCCGCACCAGCGTCACCTCCTGCAGCCGCGTGGCGCCGTTCAGGGCGAACAGGTCGAGCAGCTCGGGCGGGGTCGCAGCCAGGCCCGACGCGGTGCTGGAAAACACTGGGAAGAAGGCGACCACCGTCGCACACACCACCATGGCCGCGAACGGGTCGCCCACCCACACGATGATCAGCGGCGCGACCGCCACGACCGGCGTCACCTGAAGGATCACCGTCCAGGGCGACAGGGCCGCGCGCGCCCAGCGGCTGGCCGACATCCCCGCTGCCAGCACAACCCCGCACAGCACGGCCAGCAGCAGGGCGGCGAACGTGACCGACAGGGTGGCCAGCAGCGCGCGCAACAGGCCAGGGGCGTCGGCGGCGAACGCACCGGCGACCGCCACGGGGCTCGGCACCAGATAGGGCCGCACATGGGCCAGGACGACCACTGCCTGCCAGGCCGCCAGGGCCGCGCAGAACGAGACGGTGCCGGCCAACGCGCCGCTTGTCCTGGCCGTGCTCATGCAGGAACGTGCAGGGTCTGCACCGCGGCGGACAGGGCGGCCACGCGCGCGTTGAACGCACGGCCGGTGCGGCTGCGCAGGTCGGGCAGCGTGCCCGGCAGCTCGGCCACGATGCGGCCAGGACGCGGCGCCATCAGCAGCACGCGGCTGGCCAGGTAGGCGGCCTCGTAGAGCGAATGGGTCACGAGGACGGTGGTGCAGCCCAGGCTGTCGGTCAGTGCCAGGCATTCGTCCTGCAGGCGATGGCGGGTGAACTCGTCCAGTGCGGCGAACGGTTCGTCCATCAGCAGCAGCCGTGGGCGGGTGACCAGCGCGCGCGCGATCGATACCCGCATGCGCATCCCGCCCGACAGGGTCCTGGGCAGCGCGTCGGCGGACTCGGCCAGCCCGACCAGGGCCAGCGCCTCGGTTGCCCTGGCGCGCGCGTCCGAGGTGCCGCGCAGCCGCAGCGGGAGTGCCACGTTGCGCCAGGCGCTGGCCCACGGCATCAGGGTGGGGTCCTGGAACACGTAGCCGATCTCGCCTGCGGCCGGCGGCAGGCCGGACCAGCGCAGTCTGCCCGACGATGGCTGGTCCAGTCCGGCGATCAGGCGAAGCAGGGTGGACTTGCCGCAGCCGGACGGGCCGAGCAGCACCAGGAAGTCGCGCGCCGTCAGCTTCAGGTCGACCTCCTCCAGCGCTTCGGTGCCGTCGGCGAAGCGCTTGCCGACGCCGCTCAGCTCGATCACCACTCGGGCCTTTACGGCAGAACCGGGGCCGCCTTGTGCACGAACGTGAGCGTGTAGGCGCGCTTGTAGTCCAGGTCGGGGGGGTAAAGCCCCGCCTGCACCATCGAGCTGAAAAAATCCCTCCAGCGCTCGTCGGTCATCGTGCCGATCCCCTGGGTCAGCGCGTCGCCGGACTCCACGATGCCGTGGGAGCGCAGCGCTTCCCGCCCGTAATCGAGTAGCGCGTCGGTCATCTCCGGGTTGGCCTGCTTGATCAGCGTGTTGCCGGGCCTTGGGTCGCTTTCGAGGTAGCTGCGCCAGCCTTCAGCGGTGGCGTCGAGGAAGCGCTGCACCAAATCGGGGTTGCGGCTGACCAGGTCCCGGCTGGTGGCGATCAGGCTGGCGTAACCGGAAAACCCCGCATCCGACAGCAGCAGCACCACCGGGTCGAAGCCGGCCTGCTGCCTGATCAGGAACGGTTCGGAGCCGAGATAGCCCTGCTGCACCGCCTTGCTGTCGGCCAGGAACGGCGCCAGGCTGAAGGCGTAGGGGCGTATCTGGTCGTCGGTGTAGCCGAACTTCTGCTTGACGAAGTTCCACCAGCCGATGCGGGTGTCGGCGCCGATCATGATCGGCTGGCCCTTCAGCGCGGCAAAACTGTCGTTGCCCACGCCGGGATGCGCCAGGATGACCGAGGGGTCCTTCTGGAACATCGCGGCAACGGCGACGAAGGGCAGGTTCTCGCGGGCAAAGTTGAGCGCCAGGAAGCTGTTTCCGGCAATGGTGAAATCCAGCCGTCCGCCCATCAGAAGCTGGGCCTGGTTCACCTGCGGCCCGCCCTGCCGGATCGTCACCTCAAGCCCGTGCCTGGCGTAGATGCCCTGCGCCACCGCCTGGTAGTAGCCGCCGTACTCCGCTTCGGCCAGCCAGTCGATGCCGAAAGTCACGTGGTCGGCCGCCCTGGCAGGGGCGGCAAGCGCCCAGGCGATGATGGAGGCAGCGAGCATGCGGGATATGAACACGGTCTGTCCCCAAGGTTTGCGCGTACGCGTCAGTGCCCATGTTGCATGGGCAGCCGCGCACGTCGCAGCGGCTTGGGGGGCGGTCAAGTGGAGGCACGTGTCAAGGCTGGGCTGTGGGTCGCGGCGGCGTTGCGGCTGGCCTTCGCCGACGGCCGAGGCGGCGCCGTGCTGCGCCGTGGGGATGCGGACGCCGGCGGCATCCTGGTCGTTCTGCGCGGACGCGAGGGTTTGTCCGTGCTGAGCCAGGTCAGCGGCCAGGATGGCGAGCACGCCTGGCTGCGCGCCACCGGCAGCGCCCCGGTGCTGCAGGACGCGGCCGATTCGTATGTCGAGCGCCAGGTGGCGCGCGACCCCGACCTGTGGGTGGTCGAGTTCGACGCGCCCGACTACCTGCCGCCGTTTGAGGGGCGGGTCGTCTAGAGCATGATCGCGTCAGGTTGATCTTCAACCACGATAACATGCTCGCCAAAACATCAGGTTCTAGAACCAGCAATATTCCGCTTCCGGCGGTCGCATCGTGCTGGTCGGGGCGCCTTCGTCGACCTTGACCGCTAGCAACCCACACAAGGAACTAACCGCGCAGCCCTGGTGCGACTGCACGCACCAGATCGGCGACGAGCGCCACCACTGAATCCAGGTCGGTGCGCCGATGCCGGACGAGGTAAAGCGAGACCGGCTCAAGCACGATCGGGACGGGACGCGACGTCAGCCTCGCAGCGGCGATACAGTCCATGACGCCTGTTGGAAACGCGGCCAGCAGGTCCGTACGACACAACAACTCCAGCGAATGCAGGAAGGTGGGGACTACGGCCGCCACGCGCCGATGGCGCCCGATGCGGGCAAGCGCCGCGTCGGCCGATCCCTGCCGGTCCCCGCAACCGGAGACAACGACATGGGGGTAAGCAAGCCAACACTCGAGGTCCAACGTCTCAGCCGCTGCCGCCGGGTGACCTTGTCGCATCACGACGACATAGGAGTAGGTGCCAAGGAGCTCGGTCCGCAGCGACGCCCCCAGTGGCGACGTCACGGTGACAGCAAGGTCCACCTCTCCACGCTCAAGCCGGGCGATCTCGTCGCCGGCGTGCCAGGGGTGGAAGATCAGGTCGATGCCAGGTGCGCGCTTGGCGAGTTCCGCCGTCAAAGCAGCACCGAGCGCAGCGGCGGGAACGTCGGATGCAACGAGCCGGACCGCGCCGCGAAGATCAGCCAGAGCCGGTGCAGCTGCCCCGACGACGCCGGCCAGCCCGGCAAGAGCGGCGTGTAGAGGTTCGCGGATCGTATCGGCGCGTGGAGTTCGACGGAGCCTCGCCGGCGATGCCCTGACCAGCAGGGGATCGCCAAATAGAGAGCGAGCGCGAGCGAGCGCGTTGGAGGCCGCAGGTTGAGACAAGCCAAGCCGTTTGGCCGCCCGGCCCACATGGGCCTCGTCCAGCAGCGCATCCACAATCACGAGCAGGTTGAGGTCGATACCACGAAGCTTCACCACGTCAATGAGATACCATAACAAGCATCATCTTGAGAAATACGTCTTGCGAGGCTATCGCGCCGTCTCGGAGGCTGCGGACATGTCGACCGTTCTGGTGCTTGCCCATCCCAATTTTGCCGCCTCGCGAGCCAATCGCGCGCTGCTCGCCGGGTTGGACGGTATCCCCGGATTGGAGGTTGCTGAGCTTTACACCCTGTACCCTGATGGACGGATCGAATTTGCGATCGAGCGCGAGCGAGTGTTGCGCGCCGAGCGGATGGTGCTTCAGTTTCCTCTCCAGTGGTATTCGGTTCCCTCGTTGCTCAAGCTTTGGATGGATACGGTGCTGACGCCGCTGTTCTATGATGAGCCTGACATCGCTGCATCCACGGCGAACCTGGCAATACTTGCGGCAACGACCACGGGAGGACCGGCGTCGAGCTATCACCCCGACTCGCCCTCCGGCATGACAATCAATGACGTGTTTGCGCCACTCAGGGCCACGGCCCGCAAATGCAATTGGCTGTGGCAGGCGCCGTTCGCCCTACACGATGTACGCAATTCTGATGAGGCGGCATTCGCGCGCGCGGCGGAGGATTACAGATGCGTAGTCCTCTCCACACCCATGCTGGCACCGCGTATGCCAGTCCGAAACGGATAACGTATGACCTTGGCTTGCCGGTCGGCCGGTTCCGGACCATGGGACAGCGCCGCTGGTTGGAGTCTGCCGTGCCTGTCCGTTCCGTCGTCGTCTTCTGCGGCTCGCGCCCCGGCCGCAATCCCGCCTGGATGCAGGCCGGCACCGAATTGGGCCGCAGCCTGGCCCTGGCGGGCATCCGCCTGGTGTTCGGCGGCGGCCGGGTCGGCCTGATGGGCGCGGTGGCCGATGCCGCCCTGGCGAATGGCGGCGCCGTGCTGGGCGTCATCCCACACTTCCTGACCGCGATGGAAGTCGCCCATGGCGGCCTGACCGAGCTGGTCGTCACCGACAGCATGCACAGCCGCAAACGCCGTATGTTCGACGAGGCCGATGCCTTCATCACCCTGCCGGGCGGCCTCGGCACGCTGGACGAGACGGTCGAGATCGTCACCTGGGGGCAGCTCGGGCTGCACGCCAAGCCGGTGCTGGTGTGCAACGTCGCCGGCTGGGCCGATGGCCTGCTCGGCGCCTTCGCCCGATCGGTGACCGACGGGTTCGCCGCCGAAAGCACGTGCGGTCTCTACGAGGTGCTGCCCGACGTGGCGTCGGTCATGTCGCGCCTGTCGCTGCTGCCGGGCTCGCCGAGGGCCGATACCGGCCTGCTGTAAGGATCGCCCGAAACAACGAAGGCTCCGGATTGCTCCGGAGCCTTCGCATTGTTTGACGGCCCGAGCGCTGGGCCGGCGAATGCTGGATCAACCCGCGAGAAGGGCTCCTGCAGTGTTCATCCAGGTCGCGACGGCGCTAGGCTGCATCAGACAATGAGACACTGGATCACCTCCTTTCGGTTGTTGAGGACCCCAAGGTGCGGACGCGCCGCCGCGTCGTCAAGCCCGTTCTTGCCAGCAGGTCCGGCACGCCTTGCGGAGGTTTCCTCGGGCCGTTATACGCCGCCTCTCGGTCGGAGCGTAGCTCAGCCTGGTAGAGCGCTTGCTTCGGGAGCCAGAGGCCGGAGGTTCGAATCCTCTCGCTCCGACCAAATCCTCGTTTAGGGCACTGTCACGCGGACCGGATGGTTGGAGTGACCAAATTGCTCGCCAAAACAAGGCCTTGACCGGTTTGAGGTCCGCCTACTCGCGGACCCTCTGCGTGAACCGGGCTAGCCAAACGGGTTGACGATCGTCAGCCGGCCTTCGATGACACGGCCGTGCTGCATGTCTTCGGACAGGAAGATGGTGCAGCCGGCCTGCAGCGCCGCAGCGATAAGCAGGCTGTCGTAGATGTGGTAACCGGTCGATGCGGCGATGGTCATCGCCGCCCCGTGCGTCTGGAGAGTAAGCGGCGCCGGAGGTCTGCAGAACCGTCCGAACTCGGACAAGGCCGCTTCTATGTCCGGCCAGGACAGGTGAAGCCTGCGCATGACGGAGGCGAACTCGCTCAGCACCTGAACGCTCACAACCCCCCCCCTTCGGCCAGTATGGCTACCGCTTCTCGCCCGCGCGCGTCGCGTTCGTCGGTCGCATAGACCAGAATGTTGGTGTCGATGAACGCGTCATCTCTCATACACGTCCTCGCGCCGGAACCTGAACCCGGGCGGCAGCGGGCGCTGCAGAGCTCGAAGCCGGGCCAGCGCTTCCTCCTGGCTTTTGTCGCGCGACACGTCGAAGCGGCGGTCGCCCGCGATGCCGATTTCGATCTCGTCACCCTCCTTTAACTCGAGCAGGTCAACGACCGACATGGGCAGTCGAACTGCCAGGCTGTTGCCCCATCGGCCAACCTGCACTCCGGCCTCCCTGATATACCCGGCAAATGCGTATCAAGATCGCAGTGGATGCAACGAGCGATATGCGCTTTCTAGACCGGTTTCCACGCAGAGTGTCCGCGAGTAGGCGGACCTCAAACCGGTCTAGACCTTGTTTTGGCGAGCAATTTCGTCACTCCGACCATTCCAGTCTGCGTGACGTTGCTCTAGACGTGGCGACCCTGCCAGTGCCCGTCGTCCAGGCCGTTCGATGAGTTGGTAAGTGACGTGCGACGCCGCCAGCAGGAAGATCAGGATCAGCGTGGCCGCCAGCAGGTCTGCCGACGCCGACGGCAGGAAGAGGCGCGCCGACGCGCGCACCTGATCCAACGGGTGCAGCAGGAAGATGTGCAGCAGATAGGTCGAGTAGGACACCTCGCCCAGCCAAACCACCGACGCCGACGCGAACAGCCAAACCGGTCCGCGCGTGCCGCAAGCCAGGCAGAGCACCAGAGGCGGGAACAGCGCGTACACCGCCAGGTCGGACGCCTGCACGGCGAGCAAGCCCGCCAGCAGCAGCAGCAGCCCCCAGGCGATTTCAGGGCGGCCTGCCAGACGAGCGGTTGCGCCCCCCAAGGACAGGCGCTGCACGCCGAGGCCGAGGATGAAGCCGGCCAGGCAGCGCATCAGCGGCCCCGCGGTGCGGCCGTCCCACGCGTCCAGCAGCCTCGGTTGCCCATCCGCATGCAGCAGCACGGCCGTGCCCAGCAGCAGCCCCAGCGCCGCGGCCGCGCCGGCCAGCGCCGGGCGCGGCCCACGGTGCAGCATGCAGCTGGCCAGCAGCGGAAATGCCCAGTAGGCCGCCCACTCAGTGCTGATCGACCAGGCTGGCCCGATGGAACTCGGCGCCAGCCCCCAGGACTGCACCAGCAGCAAGTTGGCCGGGATGTCCGTCCAGGGATAGGGCAGGGGTGCCGCGATCCAGGGCCGAGGCAGGTCGAAGCGGCGGTAGTGCCAGGCGGTGTAGGCCAGGCGCGCGACCAGGATCGCGCCGTAGAGCGGATAGAGGCGCGCGATCCGGCGGCGCAGGAAGCCGGCAAAGGCACGCGGCGAGAACGAGCAGAACAGGCGGCCGTAGCTCAGCGCCATCACGAAGCCGCTCAGCACGAAGAACACGTCGACCGCGAGGTAGCCGCGGCCGACGATCGCGACCGCCCAGCCGCCGATCAGCCTGCCCGGCAGCAGCAGGTGGTAGGCCACGACCCACAGCGCGGCGACACCGCGAAGCCCGGTGAGCGCGGGTATGTCGCCTTTCGCCGGCCTAGCGCTTATGGGCGCCCCACAGCATCAGCCAGCGCACCGGAAACACCCACACGAACCCGGCCAGCGGATAGTAGATCGCCTGGATCGCCCAGTGCAGCGGGCGCACCGCATCGGCCAGCACCGCGGCGGCAGCGATCCAGCACAGGACGAAGACGCAGATGGCCAGAGTTGCGACAGGCGTGCGAGACATGCCGGCCGCGTTAGGCGAAACACCGGAGGTGGGCAAGGCCGCGCGCGTGCCTCATACAGAGCCCACGCCCCGCAACCCAGCCGAGTAGACGCCGACCATGGACCTGAAGGATCACATCCGCTCAATCCCGGATTTCCCCAAGCCGGGCATCCTGTTCTACGACGTCTCCACCCTGCTGGCGCATCCCGATGCGTGGCAGGTCGCCATGGGCCGGCTCGCCAAGCGGGTTGCGCCGTACCGGGCGGACCTGCTCGCCGGCATCGAATCGCGCGGCTTCCTGCTGGCCGCACCGCTCGCGCTCAAGCTCGGCTGCGGTTTTGCGATGATACGCAAGCCCGGCAAGCTGCCAGGTGCGACCATCGGCCTGGACTACGCGCTGGAATACGGCACCGACCGCGTGGAGATCCAGCAGGGCGCCATCAGCCCTGGCCAGCGCGTGGTGGTCGTGGACGACCTGCTGGCCACCGGCGGCACGATGGCCGCCGGCATCGCCCTGCTCCGCAGCGTCGGCGCCGACGTGCCTGCCGCCGCAGTGCTGATCGAACTCACCTTCCTGGCCGGCCGGGCAAAACTCGACGTGCCGACCGAGGCGCTGATCGCCTATGATTCGTAGGCTACAGGGTGGGCGGTGCGTCTGCGCCGCAGAACGGTGCGTGCGGCATCATGGCCGAGAAATGGATTGTGAGCGGCCTGTCGTACGGCCAGACAGCCACCGGGTGCCAATGCCCGCCGTCGCGCGCCAGCAGGCCGGCCGTGCCCGGGGGCAACCCGCCCAGTCCCGCGCCGGAGCACGTCACCAAGGCACGGGTAGCGCCGGCAGACGCAGCATCGTCCAGGGCGGCGTCGTCGGCGGTAAGCTCGGTTCGGAAGCTCAGCCGCTGGCGTGGTGGGGTGAACAGCAGCACGCCGCGCAGCATGCTGCCGACCGCGTCGTCCAGATCGCCGGGCATCACCAAGGCGAGCGTCTGCCCGGACGCAAGGTAGGGCTCGGCGCGATGGGCGAACGCCCAGATCAGCGGCTGCGGCATCGCCAGGTCGAACCGCAACGCCGATGCCGCCGCGAATGGCAGCAGCAGCACGCCCCCGATCGCCGCCGTCGCGAGGCGCCGTTTGAACGTCCTGGACCGCTGGGCGAGCCAGCCCACCGCGGGCTGCCGAACCACAGGCAGCAGCGCCAGGATCGCGACAAGCGAGAGCTGGGACATGTAGCGGACATACGAGTGCGCGTGCACCGCCCAGCTGAGTGGAAAATGCGTGACGTAGGTGAACAGCAGAAATAGAGGGAACAGCAGGACCAGCCCGCCGGCCAGCGCGAGAACGACCGTGCCGCGCTGCCACGGACGCTGCCGTTGCTCCCGCACGGCCAAGGCCAGCACGGCCGCGAGCCCGAGGAAGAGCACGTGCCCGGCCATGGCGTGCAGCACCGAGCCGAGTATCCGGGGCAGGTACGCCAGGTGCCAGTCCGCCACCGGCAGCATCTCGAGCTCGCCCATCTCGAAATGCCGCAGCACGAACCAGCGCCAGGCCAGGTAGACGATCAGCGCTGGTGCCAAGCTGGCTGTAACCAGCGCGCACCAGCGCAGCCGGGCGATGTCCGGGCAGGCGAGCCCCAGGCCCAGCAGGCACGCGCCGAGAGGCAGCAGCAGGCCGGGCGAGGACTGCTTTATGTTCACCAGGGCGACGAGCACCAGGGCGAGCGACTTGGCCAACGTGCGGACCGAACTGCCGCGCCGCTCGGCCATGAGCAGGTCGGCCGACAGCGAGACCGCGAACATCAGGGCGACCGCAAGCGGCGCCTCCCCATAACCGGCCAGGAATATCCTGGGCACGAAGCCCGGGTTGAGCGGCACGGCCAGCAGCAGGCCGGCGGCACAGGCCCACCAGGGCAGCGGCAGCGGATCGTCCACGCCGTCCCGGCCGGCTGCGACGCGGGCCAGCTTCAAAGCGGCCGCGCCGAGCAGCACGATGTTGAACAGGCCCATGGCGTTGGCGGCCAGCCCGCCGCTGACCAGGGAGGCCCCAAACGCCGCAAACTGCGTGTTGTAGGGGGCAGCCGGGAGCAACGAGTGGGATGGCGGCCCGCCGTCCCGGGGCAGCAGCGCGTGGTCGACCAGGAATGCCTGGTTGGGCAGCAGGTTGAGCCAGGTATCCACCTGGCTGGGGCGCGCCGGCAGCATCACCAGCCAGAGCGGCACGGTGAGCAGCGCCAGGCGCCACAGCCCGCCCTCCACCTGGCCCTGATAGCGGCAGCCCGCCAGCGCGAACAGGAAGCAGCCGACCATCGGCACGTAGAGGGTGAACGGCAAAGCCACCGCCCAGGCGGTCAACACCAGGCAGAGCGCGCCCCAGCCCGCCAGCAGGCAGATCTCCGGCGCCACGCGCCGCCCCGCCAGGCTACGGCCGCTCCACACCATCGCCGTCGCTGCAATCGCCATACTGAACGCTGTGCGGATGTCGGCGGCCTGCGGCAGGTAGTCCGTCAAGACCGGTGCGGTCTCCCGGTCTGAGGCTGCGAGTCGATCATCCCGTCGAAGCGACCGACGCGGTGTCTCGCGCGGGAAAGCAGCCAGCCCAGCACCGCGGACGCCGCGAACAGCCCAGCGCCGAGCGCGATCTGCACCGACCGGTCCACGTGCACGCCGCTGCCGGCCAACGCGAACACCGCCGTCTGCGGCACGTAGCCGATCAGGCTTGCGGCCAGGAACGCGCCCGCAGGCAGGCCGGACACGCCACCCATCAGGTTCAGCGCCAGGTTGTTGCCAACCGGCAGCAGCCGAAGCGTGAGCGTCGCCGTGAACGGGCGGCGCGCCAGCCAGCGGTCCATGCGCGCCAGCCGCGCCCCCAGCCGCCGCCGCGCCCAATCCCGAGCCACGATCCGCGCCCACCAGAACGCGATGGCGCAGCCCAGCACCTGCGCGAGGAGCGACACCGCGCCGCCCAGCCATGGGCCGAACGCGTAGCCTCCGGCAAAGGCCGCCATCTGCCGAGGCATGCCCAACCCTGTCAGGAGGGCGCCCGCCGCCACCAGGGTCGCTGCCCCTTGCAGGGTGGTCGGAGCGCCGGATACGAGGCCGGCTCCGACGCTACGCGCAGCCAGGCCGGCCGCCACCAGGCCGGCCAGCAGCAGCGCGCCCCGCAACGCCGAGGCGGCTGCCGATCCCGCGTCAGCCGGTCGAGCCAAAGCCGCTCCCGCCCCGCGCCGACGTTTTGGAAAAGCGTTCGACGACGGTAAGATCCGGCCGCAGGACCGGCACGAACATCATCTGCGCGATACGGTCGCCTGGCTCGATCAGCACGGGCGGGCTGCCGGCCTCGCTGCGGTTCCAGGCGCTGACCATGATCGGGCCGGTATAGTCGGCGTCGATCACGCCCACGAGGTTGCCCAGCACCAGCCCGTGTCCGTGGCCCCTGCCGGAGCGCGGGACGATGATCGCCGTGATCGAGCTGTCGGACATGTGCAGGGCGAAACCGGCAGGGATCAGGATGGCGGGCGCCTGGGCCTGCAAGCGGAGAGGCGCGTCGACGCAGGCGTGCAGGTCGATGGCCGCCGCCAGCTCGGTCTGGTAGCACGGCAGCCCCCACTCGTGCAGGCGAGGGTCCAGGACGACGATTTCGATGACAGCCTCCAAGGCGCGTTGCGGCTGGCCGGACAGCTATGCGGCACGCCCTAGCTCGGCCGCTTCTAAATCGCTTTCAGCCTGACGGTAAACTGCAGCGTGCTCTGGTCTTTGTTTGAACCGAAGCAATCACCGAGCCTCTGCTGGAGCATGATCGCTTCAGGTTGATCCTCAACCACGATACCATGCTCTGCAAACAAAGAGCGTAGAGCCTGATAGCTTCGGCTACCAGAAGCGATCAGGTTCTAGGCTGCCGCCAGCCTCAGTTCCGCCGCCAAGGTGCTCGCCAGCAGGTCGGCCCTGAACGGCTTGCGCAGCGTCGCCCTCACATGCGGCCCAGCATCGTCCATCGCCGCCTGCCCGTAACCGGTCATCAGCACCACCGGCATGGCGGGGAAGATCGCCACCACCTCGGCCGCCAGCTCAATGCCCGTCATATGCGGCATCGTCAGGTCGGCCAGCACCAGGTCGACCTGGCCGGTCCTGAGCAGCAGCAGCGCGCCGGCGGCGCTGTCGGCTTCCAGCACCTCCGCGCCGAGCTCCTCCAGCATGGACCGTGCGATCTCGCGCACGTCGGTGTCGTCGTCGACCAGCAGCAGCTTGGCGCCTGACAGGGCGCGGATCGCAGTCTGCTGCGGCAGCATCGGCCGGGCGACGGGGGCGCTGGTGCGCGCGCGCGGCAGATAGAGGCTGACCGTCGTTCCCTGGCCTGGCTGGCTGGTGATGCGCACGCCGCCGCCCAGCTGCTGGGCCACGCCCAGCACGTGAGGCAGGCCGAGGCCGGAGCCGCGGCCTACCTCCTTGGTGGTGTAGAAAGGCTCGAAGACCCGCGACAGCACCTGCTGCGTCATGCCGTGCCCGGTGTCGGAAACGTGCAGCACGGCGTACTCGCCGGCCGGCGGATCCTCCGCGCGGACCGCAGCACCCATGCGGAGGTTTGCGGTGCGTATGATCAGCCGGCCGCCACCGGGCATCGCATCGCGCGCGTTGATCGCGAGGTTCAGCAGCGCCAGCTCCAGCTGGGCGGCGTCGGCCAAGGCGGGCCAGACGTCCTCGTCGGCGAGCACCTCCACCTCGATCAGACGCCCGAGCGTCCCCTCCATCAACTGGCTCATCCCGCCCACCAGCACATTGAGGTCGACCGGCGCCACCTGCAGGTTCTGGCGCCTGGCAAAGGCCAGCAACTGGCCGGTCAGCCCGGCCCCTCGGCCGGTCGCACGCAGCGCGTTGGCCAGCAGCGCCCTGGCACGGCTGCCATGGCCGAAGGCGTTGTCCACGTAGGGCGTCAGCAGGTCGAGGCAGCCGGACACCGCCATCAGCAGGTTGTTGAACTCGTGCGCCACGCCGCCGGTCAGCTGCCCCACCGCCTCCAGACGCTGCGAGCGCCGCCGTGCCTCCTCGGCCTCCAGCCGGGCGGTCACGTCCTGCAGCGTCGTCACCGTCAGCTTGACCGCGCCCTCCCCGTCACGCAACGGGCTGGCATTGACTTCCAGCTCCACGGGCCCCCGTTCCAGCTCCTGTCCGTCCTGATCCTGGCCGTCCTGGCCGTACAGGGTCAGCAGCTCGCGGCTGACCGGCAGGCCCGCGCGGGCGCGGGCGGAAGGCTCCTCCTCGGCGGTCAGCGCCGAGGTGCCGCGGTGAAGCACCGGCCAGTCGGCCAGTTCGATCCTGCCCTGCATGGGCAGGCGCAACAGCCGGCGCGCCTCCTGGTTGATGAACCGCAGCCGGCCGTCCGCGTAATGCACCACCACGCCGACCAGCATGTGGTTGAGGATGTCGTCGAGCTGCCGGCGCTGCTCCTCGAGCGCCGCGTTGACGCGCGCCAGCTCGCCGGTGCGCGCCTCCACCCTCGTTGCGAGCGAAACGTTCAACGCGCCCAGCGCTTCCCGGCGTTCGACCAGGAACTGGAACGCCTCCAGCATCGCGCGCGCCACGGCATCGGCCTCTGCCAGCCCTTGCGGGATGGCCGTCCAGCGCCCGCCTTCGCCAAGCCTCTGCGCCGCCCGGGCCATCGCCTCGATCGGCCTGGCAATGCCGCGCGCGACGTAGAGGGCGCCGAGCAGGCCGATCACGATGGCGACGGTCTCGAGCCAGATCAGCTCCACGGTGGAGCGCCGACCAGCCGCGGTGATCAGCAGGCGAGGCGAGGCGACAGCCACCGTCCAGCCGGACAGGGCCGACCGGCTGAACGCGACCACGACCGGCGTGCCGTCCGACGATATCCCGTCGCGCACCGTTTCGGCCCCGCGCGCCAGCTCTCCAAGCCATCCCTGCCCCGCCCCGGAACCCTGGACCGCCTCGCCCACGTATCTTTGCAGCTCGCGCGTGCTGGCAACCGTCGTGTCGGCGGTGTCGGTGATGCTGGCGGTCCAGCCGGCCGGCAGGGGGTCGCGTGCCAGCAGCGCCTGCATGGTGGCTGCAGGCATCACCAGCGCCAAATCGTAGGCATGCCGACCGCCTAGGCTGACCGGCAGCATGATCTGTGCCGCCAGCACGCCGGTCGTGTCCGGCGTGCCGATGGCCGAAATCACCGGCTCACCGACCGCAACCTCGGACGTGCCGGCCGCCTGCAGCGCAGATGGATGCTGACCCGCAGGACGGCCCGTGTCGATCACCGGCCTGCCTGCGGCATCGATCAGCGTGAGCGAGGTCCTCGGCATGGCGGTGGCGCGTGCCAGCCGGTCGAACTCGTCGGTCTGGCCGAGCTTCAGCTCGTCGGTGGCGGCCAGCGTGCGAAGCAGCACCTCGGCCTGCACGAACTCGCGGTCCACCAACTGGTCCAGCCCACGCGCGGTGACGAGCAGGGCGGTGTCGGCACCCTGCCGTGCGGTGACGAAGATGCGCCACGTGAGAAACGTCGAGATCGCCAGGCCAGGCAGGACGAGCAGCAAGGCCAGCCGCAGCAACCTGGCGCGGACGCTTCCATTCCGTCTCATGTCAAGGGCGGATCGTGTTCGATGGCGCTCCGCAGACCTCGCAGATCACTCACGTAACAGCGTGGTCTCTCCCGAGCGTTTCGGCAATCCGTTTCGCTAGCCGTATCGCTACGTCTTCCTTGGGAAGTTCCGGCCAGTGCTCCTCGCCGGCCGGGGAGATCAGGTGGACGGTGTTGCGTGCCCCGCCCATCGCGCCCGTTTCAGGTCGCACGTCGTTGGCCACGATCCAGTCGCACCCCTTGCGGGCGAGCTTGGCGCGCGCGTTGGCCAGCAGGTCGTCGGTCTCGGCCGCGAACCCAACGGTCAGCAGCGGCCGGGCCGGGCCGGGCCGGGAGAGGGTCGCCAGTATGTCCTCGGTCGACACGAGGTCCAGCACCGGCGGCCCCGCGTCCTTCTTGAGCTTGGCCGACGCCGGCCGGGCCATGCGCCAATCGGCGACCGCGGCGGCGAACACCGCGGCGTCGGCGGGCAGCGCCCGCCGGCACGCCGCCAGCATCTCGGCGGCCGTATCCACCCGGCAGACCGTGATCCCGGGCGGATCGGGCAATGCCACCGGGCCGCTGACCAGGGTGACGCGCGCGCCAAGGGCGGCCGCCGCATGTGCGATGGCGAAACCCTGGCGCCCGCTGCTGCGGTTGGCGATCACCCGCACCGCGTCCACCGGCTCGTGGGTCGGCCCTGCGGTGACCAGCACGTGCCGCCCGGCCAGCAGCGCGCCGTCGGCAAAGTGCTGCTCGACCGCCGCCACGATGGCGGCCGGTTCGGCCAGCCGGCCCGGCCCGTATTCGTGGCATGCCATCTCGCCCTCGTCTGGCCCCACGAAGCGCACGCCCCGGGCGGCGAGCGTCGCGACATTGGCCTGCGTCGCCGCGTGCTGCCACATGCGCACGTTCATCGCGGGCGCCGCCAGCACCGGCTTGTCGGTCGCCAGCAGCACCGTGGTCGCCAGGTCGTTGGCCAGGCCCGCCGCCGCGCGCGCCAGCAGGTCGGCCGAGGCAGGTGCGACGACGATGAGGTCGGCCGAGCGGCTGAGCTGGATGTGGCCCAGCTCGCTCTCGTCGGTCAGCGACCACAGGTCGGTGTAGACCTTGGCACCCGTCAGCGCCTGCAGCGACATCGCCGTCACGAAGCGTGCACCCGACTCGGTCAGCACCGAGGTCACGCCGTAGCCCGCGCGCTGCAGCAGACGCACCAGCTCCAGCGCCTTGTACGCAGCGATCCCCCCCGAAACGATCAGCAGGACCCGCCTCTTCTCCAGCGACTGACGACCGACGACTGACAACTGGTTCAGAGTCGCCAGCCACTGTGGATGGCCGCGATACCTCCTGAGAGGTTCTCGAAGCGCACCTGGTCCAGGCCAGCCTGCTCCATCATCGCGGCGAGCGTTTCCTGGTCGGGGAACATGCGTATGCTCTCGGCCAGGTAGCGGTAGCTCTCGCTGTCGCCGGCGATCAGCCTGCCCAAGGTGGGCAGCACGCCGAACGACCAGCGGTCATACGCGCCGTCCAGCACGGCCACCTGAAGGCGGGAGAACTCCAGGCAGAAGAACCGCCCGCCAGGCTTGAGCACGCGCTTGGCCTCACGCAGCACGGCGAGCTTGTCGGTGCAGTTGCGCAGGCCGAAGGCGATGCTGACGACGTCCGCGCATCCCGCGGGCAACGGCAGCTGCTCGGCATCGGCGACCGCGTATGCAAGTCCCGCAACCAGGCCGCGCCGGATCGCCCTGTCCCGGCCCGCTTGCAGCATCGCCGCATTGATGTCGGTCAGCAGCACGGGGCCGCCGCCCATCGACGCCCAGGCGCCGGCGATGTCGCCCGTGCCGGACGCCAGATCGAGCAGGGTCTTGGCCGGCGCCGGCCGCAGCCGGGTGGCAAAGATGCGTTTCCACACGCGATGGATGCCGAGCGACATCACGTCGTTCATCAGGTCGTATTTCGGCGCCACGCTGTCGAACACCGCGCGCACCAGCGGTTTCTTCTGCCCGGCCGGCACGCGCCGGTAGCCGAAATCGGTGTCCTGCGCCCCGACGTTTGGCGGGCTGTCGTTCTCGCCCGGTCCGTGAGCGGCCTGTTGGTTTGTCACGTGCGGTGTATAGCCTGACACTGCGCCATGCCGGAACTCCCAGAAGTCGAAACCGTAATGCGCGGCCTGAGCGCCAGGCTGCTCGGCCGGGTCGTGGTCAGCGCGGTGCTGCGCCGGGGCGACCTTCGCTGGAGGGTGCCTGACGGGTTTGCCGCGGCCTTGACGGGCGCGCGGGTGGCAGGCTTCGCCCGGCGCGGCAAATACATCCTGATGCGGCTGGAGGGGGGCGTGTCCATCCTTCTGCATCTGGGCATGTCCGGCCGGATGAACATCACCCACCCGGGGCATGCCGAGAGTCTGCCCGTCCTGCACGAACACCTGGTGCTGCTGACCGAGGACGGCTGGCGCGTCGCTCTCGTCGACCCACGACGGTTCGGCAGCCTGGACCTGGTGCCGACCGCGTCCGAGCACGCCCACCGGCTGCTGGCCGGCCTTGGTCCGGAGCCGCTGGAGGCGGATTTCGACCACGCCTATCTTTCGGCGGCCGTGCGGGGCCGGCGAACCCCCATCAAGGCGGCCTTGCTGGACCAGGGCGTCGTCGCGGGATTGGGCAACATTTACGTCTGCGAGGCGCTGTTCCGGGCCAGGATCTCCCCCAGGCGCCTGGCGGCCAGCGTCGCCGGCGCGCGGGCGGCGCGCCTGGTGCCGGCCATCCGGGCGACCCTGACCGAAGCGATCGCGGCCGGCGGATCCTCGCTGCGCGACTACGTCCAGCCGAGCGGGGAACTCGGCTATTTCCAGCACGCGTGGAAGGTTTACGGCCGGTTCGGGCAGCCATGCGAGCGCTGCCCCGGCCGGCCGAAATGCGTCGGCATCGACCGCATCGTCCAGTCCGGCCGCAGCACTTTTTTGTGCAATGCGACCCAACATTGAAAAACGTCCGGCGCCTGCGTTGGGAATGCAAGGCGTCCGACTCCGCTTGACACCCTCCAGACCCCCTCCTAGAAAACGTGCTCTCCGATGCCTCGGGATAGCCCTTTGTGTGCCGGATAGAGTGCTTCGCGACAGACAGAGATTGATTCGAGCCAATGGCCAACACCGATTCAGCGCGAAAGCGCATCCGGCAGAACACAGTGCGCACCGCCCGAAACACGGCACGCAAGTCGCGCATGCGTACGTTCATCAAGAAGGTCGAAGCGGCGATCACCAGCGGTGATCGGGAGGCTGCAAACCTCGCCTTGCGTGAGGCGCAACCGGAGATGCAGCGTGCCGCCGGAAAGGGTGTGATCCATCGCAATACGGTTGCCCGCAAGCTGTCGCGTTTGAGCGCGGCGATAAAGCAGATTAACGCCGCCTGATACGCCATCCGGCGCAGCCGGACATCAACGTGCCGCACGTGTGCACGGCCTTCCACAACATGGCATATACGATTGCGCGGCTCGAGTGCATAAGCACTGACTGAGTAGCGTGACAGTATATATTGGTTAATTCTTTGCATTTGACGTCGATGCTCTGAATTAGTTTGCCTTCAGCCTTGTGCTGACCTAGAGTTCGTTTCGGGTTTAGGCCGGGGTTACTGAAGGTCTATGGGGTATTCATTCTGGCCGTCATGGTCAGGCTGGTCACCCTTGCTCTGACTAAACTGCCGACTTCAAGAAACTGGAGACATGCCACTTGAACTCCGGCAGATCACGGGAACAGGCCATCGACAACCTTGTTTCGGAACCAGCCGGGGATGTAGCGGGGCCACAGATGGCGACCCAGTGGGCGCGCATCCGCGGGCGGCTGCAATCTGAGGTCGGCGACGTCGAATATCGAAGCTGGCTCAGGCAGATGACGCTGGCTGGCCTCGATGGGGACGAGATCACCGTGCACCTGCCCACGCGCTTCCTGCGGGACTGGGTGCGCAGCCATTACGGGGACCGGATCAGCGCGTTGTGGCAGGAAGAAAATTCGGCCGTGCATCGCGTGGAGATACGCGTCGGCGGCCGTCCGTCGGCGGGGTTGGCCGAAAGCCTTGCCGCACCTCCCGCTCCGCCGCCCGCCGTACCGTCCAGGGTTCTGGCCAACGGTCAGGCACGCGTGTCCGACGAAGTCTCCGCCCCGCTCGACTCGCGCTTCACTTTCGACAGCTTCGTCGTCGGCAAGCCGAACGAGTTCGCCTATGCCTGCGCCCGCAGGGTGGCCGAGCATCCCGGCAGCAAGGAGTTCAACCCGCTATTCCTCTATGGCGGGGTGGGCCTGGGCAAGACGCATCTGATGCATGCGATCGGCCTGGAGCTGGCAAGGCGCGGGGCTGCGCCCAAGACCGTGTCCTACATGTCGGCCGAAAAATTCATGTACCGCTTCATCGCGGCCATCCGGTCGCAGCAGACGATCGAGTTCAAGGACCAGCTCCGCTCGGCGGACGTGCTGATGATCGACGACCTGCAATTCCTGATCGGCAAGGACAACACCCAGGAAGAATTCTTCCACACCTTCAACGCGCTGGTCGATGCCGGCCGCCAGATCGTGGTCAGCGCGGACAAGTCGCCGTCCGATCTGTCCGGCCTGGAAGACCGGCTGCGCACGCGTTTGGGATGCGGCATGGTGGCAGACCTGCACGCAACGACGTACGAGCTGCGCATCAGCATCCTTGAAGCCAAGGCCGCGCGAGCCGGCACTTCGGTGCCGACGCGCGTGATGGAGTTCCTCGCGCACAAGATCACCACCAACGTGCGCGAGCTTGAAGGATCGCTGAACCGCTTGGTGGCGCATTCGAACTTGTTCAGCCGGCCGATCACGCTGGAAACCACGCAGGAAGTGCTGCACGACGTGTTGCGCGCGCATGATAAGCGGGTGACGATCGACGAGATCCAGCGCCGCGTCGCCGAACACTACAACATGCGCATCGGCGACATGGTCAGCGCGCGCCGTGCGCGCGCCGTGGCGCGGCCGCGCCAGGTTGCCATGTTCCTGGCAAAACAGCTGACCAGCCGGTCGCTGCCGGAGATTGGCAAGAAGTTCGGCAATCGTGATCATACAACCGTCATGCACGCCTGCTCGCGCATCACCGAGTTGATGGGCGCCGATAGCGGGTTTGCGGAAGACGTCGATCTGCTCAGGAAGATGCTTGAGTCCTGAACGAGGAAGGCAAGGGGCCTTGCCCCTTGACCCCATCAAAGGCGAGCCTTTGGAACCCTGTCAGAGCTATGTCACGCAGACTGGACTAGTCGGAATGACGAAATTGCTCGCCAAGAAAAGGCCTAGACCGGTTTGAGATCCGCCTGCTCGCGGACACTCTGCGTGAAACCGGTCTAGGCTCACGTCGGCCACTGCCTCAAACGCTTTGGAACGACGCTGCGGGGTAGCCTTGCGCGAAGAGAAGCGCGCGCAGGTCGGAATGGTCGATGCGGTTGGCGATCTCCGCCGTCACCACCGGTTTGGCGCGGTAGGCGACACCCAGCCCGGCCTCGCGCAGCATCGCAAGGTCGTTCGCACCGTCGCCCACGGCCAGCGTCGCTCCCCGCCGCAGGCCTGCATCGCTGGCCAGGCCGCGCAGAACCGCCAGCTTGGCGTCGCGGTCCAGGACCGGTTCGGCAACCTCCCCGGTCAGCCTGCCGTCCCGCTCCAAAAGCACGTTGGCGCGGTGCTGGTCGAAACCGCACAGTGCCGCCACCCGCTCGGTGAAGAAGGTAAAACCGCCCGAGACCAGAACCGCCACCGCCCCGTGCGCGCGCATGGTGGCGACCAGCGTCCGCGCGCCGGGTGTCAGGGCCACCGTCCGCCAGGTTGCGTCCAGCGCCGACATCTCCAGCCCGCGCAGCAGCGCCACCCGCGCGCGCAGGGCCTCGCGGAAATCGATCTCCCCGTTCATGCTTTGCCGCGTGATGGCAGCTACCCGCTCCCCAAGCCCTGCATGCGCGGCCAGCTCGTCCAGCGTCTCGCCGGTGACTATGGTGCTGTCCATGTCGGCGACCAGCAACCTGCGCCGCCGCCCATGCTCGCGGGTGACCAGCACGTCGACGGCGGCACCTTCCAGCGCCGCCCGTGCCGGGCCGTGGTCGTCGCCGACGATGCCGGGAATGTCGGCCGCCTCGCCTGGCGAGAGGACGATCGGGGTACGGCCGCCGCCCACCGCATCGCGCACCCGGTCGATCATGCCCTGTGTCAGCGTTCCCGCCGCACGGGAGGCCGCGAGGGTGACGACGTACGTCATGGTCGGTTGCTGAACGGCATGCCGGCCGGGCTCTAGACCGGTTTCACGCAGAGTGTCCGCGAGTAGGCGGGTGCGAAACCGGTCTAAGCCTTGTTTTGGCGGATGATTTTATCACGTCGGCTTCCAGTCTGCGTGACATTGCTCTAAAGCAAAGCCTCCCGGACTGGAACCTTCTGCGTGACCGGCCCTGGCCATGGGTGAAGCAGCCGGCAAGCCGGCTATCGTCGTCGCCGGCCCGACCTGCAGCGGCAAGTCGGCTTTGGCGCTGGACTTGGCCGAACAGCTCGGCGGCACGGTCATCAACGCCGATTCCATGCAGGTCTATCGCGAATTGCGCGTGCTGACGGCCCGGCCGAGCTTAGCGGACGAGGCGAGGGCGCCGCACGCGCTCTACGGCGTCCGCACGGCGGCCGAGGCGGCCAGCGTCGCATGGTGGCGTGGGGAGGCGCTGCTCGCGATGCGCCGGTGCGACGATGCCGGAAGCATTCCGATCCTGTGCGGCGGAACCGGCATGTACCTCGCGGCGCTGACCCAGGGGCTGGCCGACATCCCCGATCCAGGCGCGCAGGCGCGAGCGGAAGCACGCACGCTGCTGCGGGAGTTGGGGCCGGCTGGCCTGCATGCGAGGCTGGCCAGCGCCGACCCCCAGACCGCCGCACGCCTGCGTCCGAGCGACGGCCAGCGCCTGGCGCGCGCCTGGGAGGTGTGGCGCGGCACCGGCAGAGGGCTCTCCGCCTGGCTGGCCCGACAGGGCGCGGCAGAGGATTTCCCCTGGTCCGTGCACGCCATCCTGCTCGACCCCCCAAGGCCTGCGTTGCGGGATGCGATCGCCGCGCGGTTCGACGCCATGATCCTGCAAGGCGCCCTGGCCGAACTGGACGCGCTGCTGGCGCTGGGCCTGGACCCCGCACTGCCGGCCATGCGGGCGCATGGCGTGCCGGAACTGGCGGCGTACAGGTCAGGGGAGATCGGCCTGGCCGAAGCCAAGCGACGCGCCTGCGTCGCCACCGGCCAGTACACCCGGCGCCAGTCGACCTGGTTCCGACACAGGCACATTGCAGCCACCGGCACCACGCATAGGTTACTTGCCCGATACCTCCACATTACGCAATTATCGGAAAGTCTAGACGGCCTTGGACGTCATATTGTTTTCCATCGTGGTTGACGCGGTGTGCCCGTCGACGTAGATCACCGGGCATGAACGCCATCACGCCTGCGTCCGGACTGGCCACGCTTTCCATGATGCCGAGCGGCGCCGAGGTGCTGCTGCGTGCCCTGCGGGAGCAGGGCGTGGAGGTGATCTTCGGCTACCCTGGCGGCGCCGTGCTGCCGATCTACGACGCGCTGTTCCAGCAATCGTCCATCCGGCACATCCTGGTGCGGCACGAGCAGGCGGCCGTTCACGCCGCCGAGGGCTACGCGCGCAGCACCGGCCGGGTCGGCGTGGTCCTGGTCACCAGCGGCCCGGGTGCGACCAACGCGGTGACCGGCCTGCTCGACGCGCTGATGGACAGCGTGCCGGTCGTGTGCCTGACCGGCCAGGTGCCCACCCACCTGATCGGCAACGATGCGTTCCAGGAGGCCGACACCACCGGCATCACCCGCCCGGTGACCAAGCACAATTACCTGGTCAAGCGCAGCGGGGATCTGGCGCGCACGGTGCACGACGCGTTCTACGTGGCGCGCAGCGGCCGGCCGGGTCCTGTCGTGGTCGACCTGCCCAAGGACATTCTCATCGCGCCGGCGCCCTACGAGGCCGCGGGCACAAGACCGCATCGCAGCTACCGGCCGGTGACGCAGCCTGATCCGGCGGCGATCCGCGCCGCTGTGCGGGCGCTCAAGGCGGCGCGCCGCCCGGTCGTCTACGCCGGCGGCGGCGTGATCAACGCAGGGCCGGAGGCGAGCCGCCTGTTGGCCGAACTGGTGCGCCTGGGCGATCTTCCCTGCACCAACACGCTGATGGGCCTGGGCGCCTTTCCGTCCTCGGACCCGCATTTCGTCGGCATGCTCGGCATGCACGGCACCTACGAAGCCAACCTGGCGATGCATGGCTGCGACGTCCTGCTCAACATCGGCGCCCGCTTCGACGACCGGGTGACCGGCAGGCTGGACGCGTTCTCGCCGGGCAGCGTGAAGATCCACGCCGACATCGATCCGTCCAACATCAACAAGAACGTCGCCGTCGACATCCCCATCGTCGGCGACGCGGCGCTTGTCTTGCGCGCCCTGATCGATGCCTGGCACGCCGAGGTTGCCCGACAGGACAGCGCTGCCCTGTCCGCCTGGTGGAAGACCATCGCCGGCTGGCGCAGCATCGACAGCCTGCGCTTCACCCAGGACGCAGCACCCGATGCGGTGATAAAACCGCAATACGCGGTGCAGCGCCTGGCCCAGCTCTGCGCAGAGACCGGCCGGGACACGTTCATCACCACCGAGGTGGGCCAGCACCAGATGTGGGCCGCCCAGCATTTCCCGTTCGAGCGGCCGAACCGCTGGATGACGTCGGGCGGCTTGGGCACCATGGGCTACGGCCTGCCCGCCGGCATGGGGGTTCAGGTGGCCCATCCCGACGCGCTGGTGATCGACATCGCCGGCGAAGCGAGCATCCTGATGAACATCCAGGAGATGGGCACGCTGGCGCAGTACCGGCTGCCGGTCAAAGTTTTCATCCTGAACAACGAGTACATGGGCATGGTGCGCCAGTGGCAGGAACTGCTGCACGGCTCGCGCTACTCGGAAAGCTACAGCGCCGCACTGCCCGATTTCGTGAAGCTTGCGGAAAGCTTCCATGCGACCGGCCTGCGCGCGCGCAACTACGGCGAGCTGGACGGCGTGATCCGCGCGATGCTGGCCGCACCCGGCCCGGTGATCGCCGACATCGCCGTCGACCGGGCGGAAAACGTCTATCCGATGATCCCGTCCGGCGCCGCCCACAACGAGATGATCCTAGGCCCCGAACACGCGGGCCGCGCCGCCAGCATTACCGACGAAGGCTTGATGCTGGTGTGATGCCGGCCGGTATCGTGGAGAGAACCGCACAGGACAGCGCGCTACGCAGTGCGACCATCTCCGTGCTGGTCGATAACGAGTCCGGCGTGCTGGCGCGCGTGATCGGGCTGTTCTCCGGCCGCGGCTACAACATCGACAGCCTGACCGTGGCGCCCGTCGACGACGACGGCGGCCGCAGCAGGATCAACGTGGTCACGTCCGGCACCGAGATGGTGATCGACCAGATCAAGGCGCAGCTCGGTCGTCTGGTGCCCGTGCACCGCGTGGCCGACCTGACCCAGCAGGGTCCTCACGTGGCGCGCGAGATGGCGCTGGTGAAGGTGGTGGCGGGTGGCGAAAACCGCTCGGAGTCGCTGCGCATCGCCGATGCGTTCAGGGCACGCGTGGTTGATACAACGACCGGCAGCTTCGTCTTCGAGCTGACGGGGGCGGCCGACAAGATCGACGCTTTCGTCGAACTGATGCGGCCGATCGGCTTGGCCGAGGTGTCGCGCACCGGGATCGCCGCCATCGCGCGGGGGGCGGGAACGATCTAGATGTCGTTACCAATGACGTTGGCCCTCTTTGCTGTCGCAGGGTGCTTGCCGCGGCGGCTCGCCCTCAAGACTGAACCCCCGCGGGGCGCCGGCGGGGGTCTTGACCGCGAGCCACCCCGACAATCGAGGTCTGCCATCCTCGCGGACACTCTGCGTGAGACCGGGCTAGTGGGCGAGGACAGTGCGTGCACCTCCGCGCGGTTCGCGCCGATCAGCGATAGAAATCCTTGAGCAAGATCGCGAAGATCAGGGTCGATGGCGTCGTTGTCGCGCCCGCTCAGTGCCTGAGCCGCCTTGAGCGCCTTGTCCTCAGGAACGTCTATCAATCGGAAAGCCTCGAAGACCTCGCCTTGCATTGCCGTCAATTTACGCCTCTCAAGCCCTTGAGAACCGCAGCGACGAGGCTACTCGGGCTCCGACGCCTGGCGTGACCTACCGGACAGCACGCAAAATCCCCAGCACCGTCAAGGACGAAACCATGCGCGTTTACTACGATCGCGACGCCGACGTTAACCTGATCAAGTCGCGCCGCGTCGCCGTCATCGGCTATGGCAGCCAGGGCCACGCCCATGCGCGCAACCTCCACGATAGCGGGGTCACGGACGTCGTTGTCGGCCTTCGCCCGGGCTCGGCCGGCATCGCCAAGGCGGAGGGCGCCGGCCTGCGCGTGCTGGATCCGTCCGCCGCCGCAGCCTGGGCGGACGTGGTGATGGTGCTCACGCCCGACGAGGGCCAGGGCGAGCTGTATCGCGACCATCTCGGCCCCAACATGCGCGAGGGCACGGCCCTGGCTTTCGCGCACGGGTTGAACATCCACTTCAACCTGATCGACCCGCGGCCCGACATCGACGTGTTCATGATTGCGCCGAAAGGCCCCGGGCACACCGTCCGCAGCGAATACGAGCGCGGCGGCGGCGTGCCCTGCCTGGTCGCGGTCGAGCAGAACCCGAGCGGCCTCGCGCTGGAGATCGCGCTCAGCTACGCCAGCGCGATCGGGGGCGGACGCGCCGGCATCATCGAGACTACCTTCAAGGAGGAGTGCGAGACCGACTTGTTCGGCGAGCAGGCGGTGCTGTGCGGCGGCCTGGTCGAGCTCATAAAGGCGGGGTTCGAGACGCTGACCGAAGCCGGCTACGCCCCCGAGATGGCCTATTTCGAGTGCCTGCACGAGGTCAAGCTGATCGTCGACCTGATCTACGAGGGCGGCATCGCCAACATGAACTACTCGATCAGCAACACCGCAGAGTATGGCGAATACGTCACCGGCCCGCGCATCATCACCGCCGAGACGAAGGCCGAGATGAAGCGCGTGCTGGAGGACATCCAGTCCGGCCGCTTTACCCGCGACTGGATCCTCGAAAACCGCGTCAACCAGGCGAGCTTCCGCGCCACCCGCCGCCGCAACGCCGAACATCCGATCGAGCGTGTGGGCGAAAGGCTGCGTGGCATGATGCCGTGGATCGCCAAGAACGCGCTGGTGGACCGCGCGAAGAACTGACCGGCCCCCGCCATCGCCACTGAGGCGTGCACCCGAGTTCTACAATCATTACCGAAAAAAAAGCTGACGACTCAGCGATGTTGTGTCCATAGGGTCTGGCGTTTCAGACATGCTGCTACAGCGCCGTGTGTGGCGGACGCATAACCGCCGTTCCCTCGTATCCGTTTTGGAGACACCATGAAGCTCCCACTGATGAGCGCCGCCGTCCTGGCGACCGCCCTGTTCACAGCCCCTGTCCTCGCCCAGAGCACCACCGCTCCGGCGTCTCCGCCCGCCACCACGCCAGAGGCCACCCCGCCCGCGGCCGACACCCCGCCGGCCGACACCGGCACGACGCCGAAGAAGACGACGCACCATCACCACCACTCCTCGCACCACCACACCAAGAAGGCGTCGACCGACGCTGCCGCTCCGGACGCCTCGGCGCCGGCGCCCGCCACCCCCGACGCCACCACCCCGAAGTAAGGCGAAGCTGGGGATTGCCGCAGCGTCCGGCGGCTGTCCCCAGCACCTTGCTTGTCCGATTTCCGCTTTCTTGCTATGTACGCCGTGATGCCGTGCGTCCAACCTCTCTCCGCAATGCCGGCTCGTCGCGCGAACGACTGCGCGGCTTGGCGCCTTACGCCCGCAATTCGACTTACTGCCCCCTGAGCGGGCTGCCGGGTTAGCGCCCGGCTCGTTCAGGGCATCGCCGGTGCCAGGCACCGGTCCGATCGAATTTCCGGGACATGCGCCATGACGATGAACCACCCCAGCTTCGGCCAGATGACGCCCGACCGCGTCATCGTGTTCGACACCACCCTGCGCGACGGCGAGCAATCGCCTGGCTTCTCGATGAACCTGGCCGAGAAGATACGCCTGGCCCACGCGCTGGCCGAACTCGGCGCCGACGTGATCGAGGCGGGGTTTCCCATCGCCTCGCCGGGCGATTTCGAAAGCGTGGAGGCGATCGCGCGCGAGGTTCGCGGGCCCGTCATCTGCGGCCTGGCCCGCTCGGCCCCCGGAGACATCGCGCGCGCCGCCGAGGCGGTCCGCCCGGCCCAACGCCCCCGCATCCACACTTTCATCAGCACCAGCCCGCTGCACATGAAGTACAAGCTGAGGATGGAGCCGGACGACGTGCTCCAGGCGGTCACCGCATCGGTCGCCCTGGCCCGCAACCACGTGGCCGACGTCGAATGGTCGGCCGAGGACGGCAGCCGCACCGACCCCGACTTTTTGGCGCGCTGCGTGGAGGCCGCAATCGCCGCGGGTGCCACCACGATCAACGTTCCCGACACTGTCGGCTACGCGCTGCCGGACGACCTGACCCGCATCTTCACGAGCCTGCGCGAGCGTGTGCCCGGCGCCGACAGGGTGATCTTCTCCGCCCACAACCACAACGACCTCGGCCTGGCTGTGGCCAACACGCTGGCCGCCCTGCGCGCCGGCGCGCGCCAGGTGGAGTGCACCATCAACGGCATCGGCGAGCGGGCCGGCAACGCGGCGCTGGAGGAAATCACCATGGCGCTGCGCACGCGCCAGGACGCGGTGCCGCTGCGCACCGGCATCGTGTCGGAGAAGATCCTGCGCACCTCCCGCCTGCTTTCGACCATCACCGGCTTCGACGTGCAGCCGAACAAGGCGATCGTCGGCCGCAACGCCTTTGCGCATGAGAGCGGCATCCACCAGGACGGCATGCTGAAGAACGCGCAGACCTACGAGATCATGACGCCCGAATCCGTGGGCTGGACCAAGACCAGCCTGGTCATGGGCAAGCATTCCGGCCGCGCCGCCTTTCGCGACAAGCTCGCGTCCATGGGCTACGCCGGCATCGGCGACAACGCGCTGAACGACGCGTTCCGCCGCTTCAAGGACATCGCCGACCGCAAGAAGATCGTCTACGACGAGGATATTGCCGCCCTGGTCGATGACGAGATCGGCCGCGACCACACGCGCATAAGGTTCTGCGAGCTCGACCTGCATGCAGGCTCGCGCGGCCCGGCGCGCGCCGAGCTGACGCTGGAGGTGGACGGCGCCCGCCTGACCGCGACCGAGACCGGGGACGGCCCGGTGGACGCGACGTTCCGCGCCATCCGCACGATCTTCCCGCATCAGGCGACGCTCGTGCTGTTCTCGGTCGGCGCCGTCACCGAAGGAACCGACGCGCAGGCCAAGACCACCGTCCGGCTGAGCGAGGGCGGCAAGATGGTGGACGGCCAGGGCGCCGACACGGACACCATCGTGGCGTCGGCCCGCGCCTACGTGCACGCGCTGAACAAGCTGATGGTCAAGCGTCTGCGCACCGAACCCGCCGAGCTGTCCCGCAGCGCCTGAGAGCGCCTGCCAGGACCCTGCTATCCCGGCCGTCTGACGCCCGTTTTCTGCCCTCCGGTGTCACGGCCAGAAGGCAGCTCCGCTGTCGTGCAAACAGCGCGCTCCACTTGGGTGCGAACAGCGCGCTCCGCTTGGGTGCTCGAAACGAACGCCAGCGGACTCGGGCTACGAGTTTTGCACGGCACTCTAGAAGCAGTGTCACGCAGGCTGGAACGGTCGGGCGGCTCACGATCGCAGCAGGCGGCACGGGGGACACAACCGCGGAAAGGCATCGGCGTTGCCTGGCCAGCCGACGACCACGTCCGGCTTGGGAGGCCTCAGCTGTGAAAACGATGAACGACTTGTTCCTGCATTTTCTGCAGGACATTTACTACGCCGAAAAGGCGTTCGCCAAATCCTCGACCAAGATCATGAAGGCGGTCCAGCACGAGGAAGTCCGCCAGATTCTCAAGAAGGCCAAGGACAACGCGCAGGAGCCCATCGAGGCGCTGGACCGCGTCTTCGAAGCCGTCGAGAAACGCCCGCGAGGCAAGACCTGCGAGGCGATGAACGGCCTGCTCGCCGAGTGCCAGGAAGCCATCGAGGAGGGCGAGCCGGGCCCGGTGCTGGATGCGGCCGTGATCGCCTGCGTGCAGGGCATCAAGACCTACGAGGTTACCCGCTACGGCTCGCTGCTTGCGTTCGCGCGCAAGATGGGCCTTGAGAGTGCGGTTGCGGACCTGCAGAAGCTGCGCGATGCGGCGCATGCCGACGACGAGCAGTTGAGCAGGATCGCAGAAGGCGACGTCAACAAGACCGCGTCCGCCAGGAAGGGCGGCGACGAGGAGGGCGCCGAGCCTGACGAAGACGAGGAGCCTGGCGAGGAAGACGAGAAGGGCAAGCCGAAGACAGTCAAGAAGCCCACCTCCAAACGGTGATCGGCAATGTTGCTGAGATGGCGATCGCCGGGTGCTTGTTTGCACTGCAATATAGACGATATCGATCGGCGGAACTGATTTTGTGACTCGGCATGGCGGCAGAACGTTGCTAGTTCTGCCGTCCGATGCGGACTACACCTGTTCAGGCCGCGAGTAGGCCACCCCTGCGATGGCATTTCGGCTCGGCCTGCCTCGACGAGGCAAGCCTGGAGTTCACCCAGCATGGCCAGCCGGTGGAGCTGGAACGCCGCCCTCTGGAGCTTCTCGCGCTGTTGCTGGCCCATGCCGGCGAGGTCGTCACCAAGGCCGAGATCTTCAGCGCCGTATGGACCGGCCGGGAGGTGTCGGACGCCTCGCTGACCAAGTGCGTAGCCCGCCTGAGGCGGGCGTTGAACGATGTCGACCATACGGTCGTCCATACGGTGCACGGCTACGGCTACCGGTTCGTGGCCGCCGTCACCGCCGAAGCATGCACGGCGCCTCGGCAGCCCGCCCCCCTGGCCCTGCAGGCGGGCGACGTGATTCCCGCGCGGCCTGGCTGGACTCTGGTCAGGCTGCTCGGTGTTGGCACCGCCGGCGATACCTGGCTGTGTCAGGACACGCTGACGCAGGAGCGGCGTGCGGTGAAATTCGCCCGCAACGCAGCCGGCGCCGCCGCCCTGCGGCGCGAGGTGACGCTGGGCCGCCTGCTGCACGAGGCGCTGGGTCAGCGCGACGATCTGATCAGCGTGCTCGACTGGAACCTCGAGGAGCAGCCCTACTTCATCGCAACCGCCTGGCGCGAGCTCGGCAATTTCGGCCAATGGACGGCAGCGCAGGGAGGGGTCGGCCGCCTGGACCTTGCGTTGCGCATCGACCTGGTGGCGCAAGTGGCCGAAGCCCTCGCGGCCGCCCACGCCGCGGGGGTCCTGCACGCCGACGTGAAGCCTGCCAACATCCTGATGCGCGCCGGCCCGCTCGGGCCTGCCATCGTCCTGGCCGATTTCGGCAACAGCTGCGCGGCCGATGCCGCTCACCCAGACGCTTTTGGCGCTTCGGATCGCGATGCCACGTCGACCACGGGGGCGCGGTTGTACCAGGCGCCCGAACTCGGGCCCGGCAGTTCGCCCACCGTCCAGGCGGACATCTACGCGCTGGGCGTCATCCTGTTCCAGGTGGCGGCAGGCGATCTTCGCCATCCGCTGGCGCCCGGCTGGGAGGAGCACGTCGCCGATCCGTTGCTGCGCGAGGACATCGCTCTGGCTGCCTCCGGCTACCCTGAGCGGCGCCTGGCGTCGGCGGCCGAGCTGGCGACGCGCCTGCGCAGGCTTGGGGAACGGCGGCAAGACCGATCGAACGCCGCGGCCCGCGCCCTGGAGGCGGCCCAGCTTCGACAGAGCCTGGAACGGGCAAGGGCCAGGCGCGGCCCGATGCGCGCGCTGGCATGCGCCTTGACGCTCGGCATGGCTGCAACGACCTGCCTCACGCTCCGCGCCGAGCGGGCCGACCGTCTGGCGGAGGCCGAAGCGTCCAGCGCCCGTGCGGTGACAAGCTTTCTCACCGACGACCTGTTTTCGGCCGCCAACCCCGTACTGGGCGCCAACCCGAACGTGCCGGTCAAGACCGTTCTCGCTGCGGCAACGGTCGACCTCGACCACCGTTTCGCGTCCGGGGCGCTCAACCGGGCAACCGTGGAAGCCGCAATCGGCGGGGCGTATGCGGGGCTGGCCGATCCGGAACACGCTTTGCCGCTGCTGCACGCGGCGCTTTCGGCTCTGCGTCGCAACCTGGGCGACGCGGCCCCACAGGCCCTGGCCGTGCGCCTGGTCGTGACCGACCTCGCCGAACGGATGGCCGACCTGCCGACCATGCGCGAACAGGGGCGCGCCATACTCGCCGCCCATCCGAACGATGCCGATACCGAGTTGCGCGCGCGCTTCGCGCTGTTCTACGCCGGCTGCCTGGACGACGACACCGACAGCGCGTGCGTGGCAAAGCTGCGTCCCTTCCTGGCCGAGGTGCAGCGCCGTACCGGTGCCGACAGCCTGCTGACGCTGCGCACCCAGGACCTGCTCGCCTACCAGCTTGCCGAGGGCCAGCATGTCGACGAGGCCGTGCCGCTGGCCAGGCGCACGGTGGCCCAGGCGCAGGCGGCCTATGGGCCGGACAGCCTGCACGCCCAGGAACGCCGCTTCTTCCTGGCTGTCGTCCTCGAGCAGGCTGGCCAGCGCGACGAGGCGATCGCGACGCTGATCGACGTGCGACGCCGGTTGCTGGCGATGTCGGGCACACAAACCGAGCTGTCGAACCGTGTGGCGTGCCAACTCGGCAGGACGTACGCCGCGGCCAGGCGATACGACGAAGCCTTGCCGCTCCTGCGCGCCTCGCTCGCCTTCACCGAGCGCACCCATGGCGACAACTACGAATTCACCCGCCACGGCATGATCGTGCTCGCCAAGGCGCTCTCGGATTCGGGCCATAGCAGCGAGGCGATCCCGCTGGGCGAACGGGCGTTCGAACTGCAACGGGCGGCCTATGGGCCGGACAACGAGGACACGCTCTGGATACAGAGCTACCTCGCAGGCGAGTACCAGGGGGCGGGCGACCTGGCCCGGGCCGAAGCGATCCTGGGCGACATCGTCGCCCGCTCGCACCGCGTGTTCACCCATGGCGAGTGGAACACCGGCCATTTCGAGATGCTGCTGGGCGGCGTTCTCGCGGCCGAGGGCAAGCTGAGCGGCGCGCGCTCGGTGCTGTCGGACAGCTTCACCGTGCTGTCCGCCGCCCTCGGCCCGGACAACGCCAGGACAAGGGACGTTCAGGCCAGGCTTGCCAGCCTCAAATAGCCTGCCTGTTCACGCCGGATGGGTGGCGGGATGCCAGGCCGCCATGTTCGCCAGGCCAAGCGGCGCCAGGCCGAGCGGCGCCAAGCCATCCTTCGCGAGCGTGGGCACACCGGCCCGGGCAGCTGTGCTGCCCCTCCCGCAGGGCGGACAGCCAGGGGACAGGCTGTGAGGTTTGGGACGAACGCCTGAAATCTTACGACCAAACCCGAATGGGCGGTCCGCCTGAAGGGTTGGCGGCCGTTTCGGACCGCGGAGTGGTCCAGTCCTGCCTGGCAGGACTGGACCGAACGCCCGCTCAGTAACCGTTATAGCCGGGCGGCGGAGGCGGAGGCTGCTGCTGGTACCCCTGTTGATAGCCAGGCTGCTGGTAGCCCTGCTGCTGATAGCCCTGCTGGTAGCCGGGCTGCTGGTAGTAGCCCGATGGCGGCGGCGGACGGTAATAGCCCGGCGGAGGCGGAGGCGGAGCCTGCGGCGTCGTGACCACGCCTGCGCCGGCGCCGAGCGCGCCGCCTGCCAGTGCGCCGATCGCCGCCCCGCGTCCGCCGCCCGCCAGCGCGCCGATGGCTGCACCGCCGCCCGCGCCGAGCAGGCCGCCGCCGACGGCGCGCTGGGTCGGATCGTAGGGGTTTGTGCAACCCGCAAGGCCCATCAGCCCCACCATGCCGAGAGTGATGATCGTGTTACGCATACCGAGTGTTCTCCTGTGACTGCAGCCGCTGTCAGCGGCCGGGCGTCGTGGCTGCGCCGCCCACGGCACCCGCGGCGCCGCCGATGATGGCGCCGGTGCCTGGGCCGCCGAGCAACGCTCCCACGCCTGCCCCGGCACCTGCACCGAGCAGCCCGCCCGACACCGCGCGGGTTCCGGGATCGTTCCCACAGGCGGCCAGGCACAGCACCAGACTGGCTGACAGGACTACGCGTAGCATCGATACCTCTCCATGTCGTTAAGACCCCGCCCATCAGGCGCCGGCGCCGATCGACAGTTTAACACGGCCGGTAGCTCGACGGTTCCGGTGGCCTTGCCCCTGCCCTGGGGCGCTTGTAAGACGCGCCCCTGCACGGAGCGGCGGGAATGTCGTCCGGCGTTCCTGCGCCAAGCTGGGGATCGGCGGCGTCGGGCGACGAGGCTGGTCCTCCCTCAAGAGGTAATCAGCATGTTCTCCCGCCTCCTGGGCGCCATGTCCGCCGACATGGCTATCGACCTCGGCACTGCCAACACGCTCGTCTACGTCAAGGGCCGCGGGATCGTGCTGGCCGAGCCGAGCGTGGTGGCCATCGCAGACGTGCGCGGCAAGAAGCAGGTGCTGGCGGTGGGCGAGGAGGCCAAGCAGATGCTGGGCCGCACGCCCGGCAACATCTCCGCCATCCGGCCGATGCGGGACGGCGTGATCGCCGATTTCGAGGTCGCCGAGGAGATGATCAAGCACTTCATCCGCAAGGTTCACAACCGGCGCAGCTTCGCCGCCCCGATCATCATCATCTGCGTGCCGTCGGGCTCCACCGCCGTGGAACGCCGCGCCATCCAGGAAAGCGCCGAAAGCGCGGGCGCCCGTCGCGTCCGCCTGATCGAGGAACCGATGGCGGCCGCCATCGGCGCCGGCCTGCCCGTCACCGAGCCCTCGGGCAGCATGATCGTCGACATCGGCGGCGGCACGACCGAGGTGGCCGTGATCTCGCTCGGCGGCATCGTCTACTCCCGCAGCGTGCGTGTCGGCGGCGACAAAATGGACGAAGCGATCACCAGCTACATACGCCGCAACCACAACCTGCTGATCGGCGAGAGCTCCGCCGAGCGGATCAAGATCGGGCTCGCGGCTGCCCGCCCGGCCGAGAACGGCGAGGACGGACCGTGGCAGGAGGTGCGCGGCCGCGACATGATCAACGGCGTGCCGCGCGAGGTGCTGGTCAGCCAGCGGCAGATCGCCGAAAGCCTCGCCGAGCCGGTGTTCCAGATCGTCGAAGCAGTGCGCACCGCGCTGGAGCTGACGCCGCCCGAGCTGGCCGCCGACATCGTCGACAAAGGGATCGTGCTGACCGGCGGAGGCGCACTTCTGCACCGGCTCGACCAGGTGCTTCGGGAGGCGACCGGTCTTCCGGTGCTTGTCGCCGAGGAACCGCTGTCTTGCGTGGTCCTCGGCACCGGTCAGGCGCTGGAGCAGCCAAAGCGCCTGCAAAACGTTCTGACCACCATGTATTAAACAACCGGTAATGTGCCATAACGGTATGGCTTGCTCCAGGATGGGCGCGAACGGGGAGACCCGGTGATGAGGCTATCGATACAGGCTCGCCAGGCGCTGGCCAGGCTGACGACCCCGGTACTCATTCTGGCGGCGCTGGCCCTGATGCTGCTCGGGCGGGCGACGCCGCTGGTTCCCGAACGGGCGCGTATAACCTTGTCCGATGCCTTGGCGCCGATCTACGCGGTGGTCGACGTGCCCTTGCGTGCTGTCCGCGGAGGCGCACGGGCGGTTCGCGAGACCGTGTTCCTGCGGGCCGAGAACGAGAAACTGCGGCTGGAGAACGACCGGTTGCGCCACTGGTACGACGTGGCGATGGCACTGGACGCGGAGAACGCAACGCTCAAGGAGAACCTGCACTGGGTGCCGGACCCCAAGCTGAGTTTCGTGACCGCGCGCGTGGTGGCCGATGCCGGCGGGGTCTATGCGCGGTCGGTATTGCTGTCGGTCGGGCCGCACAGCGACATACGCCGCGGCGAGGTGGCGCTTGACGCGGCGGGCCTGGCCGGCCGGGTGACGGAGGTGGGCGCGCGCAGCGCGCGCGTGCTGCTGATCACCGACATGAACAGCCGCATCCCCGTTCTGCTGGAGCACAGCCGCGCGCGCGCGATCCTGGCCGGCGCCAACGCGCCCAGCCCCAGGCTGCTCTACGTGCAGGACGGTCTGCATCCCCAGGAGGGCGAACGTGTGGTGACGTCGGCCGAGGCAGGGGCGTTTCCTGCAGGGTTGCTGATCGGAACGGTGCATTTCGGCGACTCCGGCCAGATGGAGGTGGCGCCCGCAGCCGATCTGGGGCGTCTGGAAGTGGTGCGCATCTTCGATTACGGCCTGGGCGGCGTGGTGGCCCCGGAAGCGCCGGGGCGCGTCGCGGCACGCGACCCGGGCTGACGGCGTGCGTGTGAAGACCCTCACCCTGCCCTCTGCCAAGGGTAGCGGGTTCGTGCGGCTGGCCGATCATGGATAGGCAGCCTGGCATCCGTCCTCGTCTGGGGCTGTGGCATCGGCTGGACGTGGCCTCGCGCTACGCGGCGCCAGGCGTGCAGACCGTGGTGGTGCTGCTTCTGCTCTCGGCGCCGCTCGGCTTGCCCGGGCAGGCGCAGCTGCAGCCGGCCTGGGCGCTGACGAGCGTGTTCTTCTGGTCGCTCTATCGCCCGAGCTCGATGCCGGCGTTGCTGGTGTTCGCCATCGGGCTGCTGCTCGACCTGCTGGCGCAGGGGCCGGTCGGCATCCACGTGATCATCCTGCTGCTGATCCACGCCTGCGTGCTCAGGTATCGCCGCAGCCTGGCGCGCACCGACTTCACGCTCGTGTGGCTGGCCTTCATCGGTCTGGCCTCGGCCTCCGCCCTGGCCGAGTGGCTTCTGGTGGCCGTGCTGACGTGGAGCCCCGTCCCGCCCTGGCCGGGGCTGTTCGAATTGGGGGTCGCTGCCGGCCTCTATCCCCTGCTGGCGCTGTACCTGATCACGCTGCACCGCGGGCGCGCCGCACCCGAGCAGGCGAGCTGATGTCCAGTCGTCAGCCATCAGTCGTCAGTCCTCAGAACGCGCAATGAAGCAGGAGGGCACCCGCAACGGCGTGTTCACGCGGCGCGCGCTGCTCATGATGGCTGGCCAGATCGCAGCGCTCGGCGCGCTCGGGGTGAAACTCTACCGGGTGCAGGTGGAGCAGGGGGCGAAATACGCGACTCTGGCCGACAGCAACCGGATCAGCGCCCGCCTGATCGCGCCGCCGCGCGGCCGCATCCTGGACCGGTTCGGCGAGGTGCTGGCCGGCAACACGCTGAACTGGCGCGCGCTGATCCTGGCGGAGGAAACCACCGACATCGCCGCCACGCTTGCCGCCTTCGACCGGCTGGTGCCGTTCGACGACCACGACCGTGCGCGCATCGAGCGGGACCTCAAACACAACCGCCGCTTCATCCCGGTGACGCTGAAGCAGTTCCTCGACTGGGACCAGATGGCGCGCATCGAGGTGAACGCGCCCGATCTGCCAGGCGTGTTCGTCGATGTCGGCACCACCCGCCACTACCCGTTCGGCCCGGACCTGGCCCACATCGTGGGCTACGTGGCGCCGCCCAGCGACGCCGACCTCGGCGACGACCCCGTGCTGGCCCTGCCGGGCGTGCGCGTCGGCCGCGCCGGAATCGAGCAGTTCCGCGAGGAGGAGCTGCGCGGCGACGCGGGCGAGGTGCAGATGGAGGTCAACGCGGTCGGCCGCATCATCCGCGAGCTGGACCGCACCGAAGGCAGCCCAGGCGACGAGGTGGGCCTCACCATCGACGTTGGCCTGCAACGCAGCATCCTGGCCCAGCTCGGCGACACCGCCGCCAGCGCCGTGGTGATGGACTGCACCAACGGCGAAGTGCTGGCGATGACGACGACGCCGAGCTTCGATCCGGCACTGTTCGACAGCGGCGTCAGCCAGGCGCAGTGGAACGAGTGGACGTCCGACCGCAAGACGCCGCTGATCAACAAGGCGACCGCAGGCGTGTATCCGCCCGGCTCCACCTTCAAGATGGCGGTGGGGCTGGCTGGCCTGCGCAGCGGCGCGATCACCGAAACCGACCGGATCAACTGCCCCGGCTACATCGACCTGGGCGACACGCGCTTTCACTGCTGGCGCAAGCACGGGCACGGCTCGCAGGACCTGCACGGGGCGCTGAAACATTCCTGCGACGTGTTCTTCTACGAGGTGGCCCGGCGCGCCGGCATCGACGCGGTTGCACAGACGGCCAACCAGTTCAGCTTCGGCGTCGACACCGGCGTGGATCTGCCCGGCGCCCGCAAGGGTCTGATGCCGACGACGGCGTGGCGGCGCAGGCACGGCCATGTCTGGACCGTGGGCGACACGATCGGCTGCGGCATCGGCCAGGGCTTCGTGCTGGCGACGCCGCTGCAGCTGGCCACCTATGTCAGCCGGATCGCCACCGGCCGCGTGGTGGTGCCGCATGTGACCCGGACGATCGCCGGCGCCATCCAGAGCGGCGTGAAGCCCGAAGACTACCCGGTGCTGGACGTGCCGGAAACCGCGCTGCAGTTGGTGCGCGCCGGCATGTTCGCGGTGGTGAACGAGGGCGGCGGCACCGCGCCGCATGCCCGTTTGGGGCTGCCCGGCATGCAGCTGGCGGGCAAGACGGGATCGAGCCAGGTGCGGCGCGTCAGCCGCTGGGCGCGCGAGCACGGGCATTTCAACAGTGCCCAGCTCCCCTGGGAGTTCCGGCCGCACGCCCTGTTCGTGTGCTTCGCCCCCTACGACACGCCGCGCTACGCGGTGGCCGTGGTGGTGGAACACGGCAACGCCGGCGCCGACGTGGCCGCCCCTTTGGCCCGCGACATCATGCGCGACACGATCACCCGCGACCCGGCTGGTCGCTCGGTGGCGCCCGGGCAGAGCTTGGCTTCCGGGTAGGTGAGACAAGACAAGGCAAGGCAAGGGGCTCTGCCCCTTGACCCCGCCAAAGGCCAGTCGGCCTCTGGACACCGTTACTGAAGGTAAGAGATCAGGGGCCACCGCGACCTGTTCGCCATGTCTGCGCTGCACCGCAAGCGCGCCTATCTAGGCGGCGAGATACAGGCGGCCGAGACCGCGCTGAACACGCAGCGTGACACTCTCTCGACCTTGGATGCCGTGATCCGGCGGTGTAAGCCTGACAGCGACCCCGAGCTTATTCCAGCCAGCCGGCCATCCTCGTGGCGGTGCATGTTCTTCCGGCACGATGAGCAGCGGCGGGTATGCCTGGATGCCCTACGGGATGCCAAGGAGCCTATGTCCGCCCGCAACGTGGCCGAATACGCCATGGCCGCGAAGGGTCTGGACGTTGAACCGAGGGTGCGGGCCAAGATCACAGAGAAGGTGCGCCAAACGCTGCACGGGCTGGCGGCTAAGGGCATTGTGCGAAAGCTGATCGGATGGCCGGATACGTGGTGGGAGTTGGCGAATAAAAGCAGCGAGCAATTTACGCTCGCTGCTTTGGCTTGATCAGGCGATTCGGCGAGCTGGACGTTCGAAGTCTTCGTCCACCTCCCACGCAGGAAGGTTTTTGTTTGCCTTCCTTATCTTCACAGAGTGGAAATGCAGGTAAGGCACTTCGAATGCCGGTTCAGATTTCCACGGGTCCAATATAATCAGGTGCGCTATGGCACTCCCATCGTAGGGTATTCCGGGAGCCGCGTCCTTCAACGACTCACAGACCAATAACCGGAACACTTTCTCTGCATAGCCGCCCATTGGCTGCTTGCCATTTTCCCAACGACTGATGGTTTCTGGCGAGGTCTTCTCCCCCATCTTCGCCGCGAGATCGGCAGCGGTCCAGCCGGCAATCTTCCGTATAGCTTTGAGCTCTGTCCCCAGTAACCTAACCGGCATCAGAGAACGTGCAACCGCCGCCGCCGCCGAGAGAGATTCGAATTCCGGAATTTCAATGGAGGTATCACCTTCATCATCGTCTATAACTTGCGCAGTGTCAGCGACGATCACTCGGAGACCGATCATATCGCTGATGTCGTGTTCCTCCAGGATGCGCCTATTGTCTTTCATTTTAAGACCCCTAGCCTCAAAGGCTACAGCATCATAGCCGTAACCAACTTCACGATGACTACTGCCGGATACACGGCAATTACGACACGAATTGACCTTCCATCAAGGTCTGGTCCCTCTACGTGCCAAAGTTGATCGCGTTTCCATTCGACCCAAGTCACCTCAGAGCGAGCGATTACGTGCCGAACATCGGCAGCCAAAATGTTGTCGTTAGCCATCTCCTGACGAGCATGGTCACTGATCCTAAACCGAAGTCTAGGGTCTCTCCACACTCTGCGGAGCGTAGCTGTCTCTTCAAGCAATTTTGGCTTGGCCGACCTCATGAAACCTCTCTTCCAAGGACTATCTACGCCAAAGGTTGATATAATGTCAACATGCCCGCTGCCAATACCCGCAGAAATCCACGCTCGGCCGCGCCTTCATCGCCAGCCCCACCACGCCGCGCGCCTGGGCACCGTTATCGGCCCGGCGGTGATCCTCGCGCCATGCGCTCTGCTGGGCATAGCGGCCGAGATACACGCCGCTGATATGGTGGTGGTGGCCGTGCTCAGCGCGGCGCATCCGGGAGAAGAAGGACTCCGCCCCGTTCGTGCAGGCCCCGGCATCGCTATAGGCGAGCTGGTGGTTGACGGTCTTCACCACGTAGTGGGCGGACAGGTCAGTCCAGGCCGTGCTCTCGTCCACCATGATCTCCGTCTCGCGTGCCACCCGGTTGCGGATGAAGGAGAGGGCCGCGCGCTCTGACCGGAAGGCGTTTGGCAGCACCTTGCCGTCACGCTCCCGGATCACGACCACGCACTGGCGCTTGCCGTTTTGGTTCCGAGCGAGCCGGCGGTCCCGGCGGTTCTCTTTGTGGTTAGCCTGCTTCTGGTAGCCGCCGAAGTAGCCGCCGTCGATCTCCACCACCTTGCCAGCCCCGCCGAGCTGGTAGCCTCGAACCTCGGTTGACATGGCTTCCCGCAGCTTATGGGCCAAGACAAAGGCCGTTTTGTATTGCATTCCCAGGTCACGCGGGAGAGCCAAGGCAGACTTGCATTTGACCTCGTTGCAGAAAATTACGATGGCCGCGAGATAGGTGCGTAGCGGCATCTTGTGGAACGCGAACAGCGTGCCGGACGTGAGGCTGAATCCTTGCGGCAGGCCTGACAGCGAAAGCGCAGGGCACCGTTCGGCCGGCGAGCCTCGTAGCAAGCCGGGCAAGCGCAGTGCGGACAGACAGCTTTGCCAGCCGTCTCTGCCCAACGGATGGCCGCGAACGTCGTCTCGGCCTAGGAGTCCGTCATGCGGAGGACAGTGGCCAGTGAGAGTGTCCGGGCTTTAGCTGAGAGGAGGAAGTGGCTGGCCATCTTCGTATCGCTAACTGTTTAGCAAATATGACAGGATAGAATGCTATTGGCAACAGGAAAATAGCGTATATTCTATCTTTCGTCGGTTAACGACAGGAGATAAGCATGGGCATCGCGGCAACTGAGAAAGAACTGGCGGGCAAGGCGGCTCGATTCCTGAAGGCTGAGCTAAAGCGGGCTGGGCTGACCTACGCACAGCTTGCGGAGAAGCTGAAAGATCACGGGCTAGAGGAAACCGAGGCGTCAATCGCCAGCAAGATTTCGCGCGGAACTTTTGCGGCTACTTTCTTTCTGGGAGTTGTCGCGGCGCTTGAATTGGAGGGACTGCAGCTTGGGGATTTGTAGATTCCCACCAATTGTCAGGAGTGTAACCTCCTTCAATTTTTAGCTCTCCGGTTTTTCGATCTTTATAAAAGAAAGCCGACGGGCCTTGCAATTTCTTGTCCAAGAACGTCTCTCGTTTTGCCATAGGACTATTTACTACTCCTACTTTCGGGTAGTCAAAAAACGCGTAGCGGTATATTGATGTATATTCAGTTTTCTTGCCGTAAATGTCCCCAAAATAATCAATCTGTATTTCAGCCCAATCAAACGGATTTCTTGCTATTTCGGGTATGTCGAGATCATCTCCTGGCGCAATAACACGAGGTTTTTGATTCCCTAGTTCTAGCCAGTTTTCATGGCTGAGTTTCACAACGGTTCTGATTATGCTAATTGTTGAGTTGCTTGTATTTGTAGCTAGAAGATGAAAGGGTATTTGATGATAAATCGCACCATCGTCCATTATAAGGGACAGTTTTAGATGCGATGAAATCGTTTCCCCCGGATCACCCTGGTGAATGTTTTCGTAGTAGACAATCCCGGCACTTGCAGAAAACCAAACCAAAGACAAAAAACATAAAGATATTCTGGTGCCATTTCGCCATGTTGGTTCGGCCAAAACGGCATAGATACCTATTAGAAGCCCAGATGCCAAAATGATGCTGGCAATCATAAGGTTGCCGAAGGCGGCGAGACCGCCAATCCAAGCACCGAAAATGAACGCGACTTCAACCGTTCGTAGGAAACCACTACCGCGCTGCCAAATAGATTTGGGGCGCTGATACTTGGAGGGCGGAGTCCAAGGCGGTTGTCTTGGCGGCTGTCTTCCTTTCAGTGCGGCCATCTAGACCACCCTATCCCACTCCCAAAACGGGAGTCGATAGAGCCACCCCACCCAGCGCCCACCGTCCTAAACATGGTGCTCAACCATGTAGTGCGGACGTATGCAGCCTGCCTCGCCTCCGTGATGGCGGGTGCTACCTGATACCGGTTCTAAAGAGGACTGTCCTCTGCGGGGTCCAGGGGCGTCGTGCGTAGCACGCTGGCGCGTGACGCCCCTGGCCTTCCTTTCCACCAACAGCCACACTCTCCTCATGCTCTACCTGGACGACATGCACGTGGGCGATCGTGTGACGTTGGGGCCGATCGAGGTCCTGCGCGAGGATGCGCTGGATTTCGCCCGCAAATACGATCCGCAGCCCTTTCACCTCGACGATGCGGCGGCCGAGGCGCATCCGTTCTTCAAGCGGCTCTCGATCAGCGGCTGGCAGACCTGTGCCTATGCGATGCGGCTGATGGTCGACGACATGCAGGCGCGGTCGATGCAGTCGCTCGGCTCGCCCGGGATCGACGCCATACGCTGGCTGAAGCCCGTGTATCCTGGCGACCGGCTGACTTTGGAGGCGGAGACGCTGGAGGTGCGGCGCTCTCGCAGCAAGCCCGGGATGGGTTCGGTCAAGCGCCGCTGGGTGTTCATCAACCAGCACGGCGAACCGGTGATGAGCATGGAGGGTGTGGGCCTGTTCGCCGCCCGCGTGCCGGCACAGGAGCGGTAACACTTTCGCGGTCTGAGGCATACTGCCCGCCGGCCGCGCGTTGATCTCGCAAGACGCTTTTTCGGCGCCTTATCGAGGATCAACGCTCCATGTTCATGCGCATCGACAAGTTACAGGCTGCCCTGCCCGAGCCGAAGAAGCCCGACCCGAACGCTGCGGCGGCGTTGCAGGAGCTGCTCGGCGGCAAATACGGCGAGATGTCCACGCTTGGCAACTACATGTTCCAGAGCTTCAACTTTCGCAACAAGAGCAACCTGCGTCCGTTCTACAGCCTGGTCGCCAGCATCACCGCCGAGGAACTCGGCCACGTGGAACTGGTCGCCAACGGCGTGTCCATGCTCAACAACGGTCCTGGAGATCCCAAGGAGAACGTCGACATCTCCAAGACGCCGTTCGAAGCGATGCAGGATATCCGGCTGGCCGGCTCGTTCCTGTCCAACGGCGGCGGCGCGATGCCGATGAACTCCAACGGCGCCTCGTGGAACATGGATTTCGTGACCTCCACAGGCAATCTGATCATCGACCTGCTGCATAATTTCCACCTGGAATGCGGCGCACGCATCCATAAACTGCGCGTTTACGAGACGATGACCGAGCCGACGGGCCGCGAGGTTTGCGGCTACCTGCTCGTCCGAGGGTCGGTGCACGCGCACGCCTATGCGTTGGCGCTGAAAAAGCTGACCGGCGTGGAAATCGAAAAGATGCTGCCCACACCGAACATAAACCTGAGCAAGATTCCCGAGTGCCAGAAATACCTGAACGAGGGCAGCCATCGCCGGCTGTACACGTTCAGCCCCGAAGACTACAAGGAAACCGCCGGCATTTGGGGCAACGGCGAGGTTGCGTTGCCGGGCGACCCGCCGGGCGAGCTCGAATTGGTCGACGGGCATCCGGACGGCGGCAAGATCGACGAGATGCTAGGCAATTACGGAGCGTTCGCGCCGGACTACGCGCCGCAGGAGATGTTCGACATCGCGACGAAGCTTTACAAGGCTTCGCGTTAAACACGTTCAAAGCGCATGGCAGGGCGGGCGCGAGCGCGCCCTGCGATGCGGCCATTCAGACGCCATGCCGCGGCGGCGCCAACACGCGGCGTTCGGCAACCCGCCGGGTAAACTGAACCGAGTCGAGGTATTCCAGCAGCGGCACGCTGAACTTTCGGGATATGCCGAGAGCGGAGCCGATCTCGCCGACAAGCAGGCCTTCGCCGCCGAGCAGGGTCGCAAGCTTTTGGCGGGCGACCTCTATCGTGTCGCGATGGAACAACATCTCGCGCTTCTGCACGTGGTCCGGCGCACGGATCACCACGCCCTCGCGCACCAGCCGGTCCACCAGGCGGCGGCGGGCGATGTCGGGCGCGATCTCCGCCAGGTCGGGCGGGGCCAGGCCCGCCTGGCGCAACGTCGCGGCAATCTGTGATGCCAGGCGTGCTGCGTCCTGTGCGGCCGCGTGGTCGCGGGCGGCGTGGCGGACGCGGATGGCGGCACCGTCACGCGCCAGGGCGCCGGATGCCAGCAGCCTGGCCACCGCTTCGTCCAGCACGGCGCTGCCGGCTTTGGGGATCAGGGTTTTGAGCGTTTCGCGCGCTGCACCGTCCGGGCGCGCGGCCAGCACGCGCGGCAGCACGGCCATCACCGCCTCCAGCGCCGGGCGGCCCACCACCTCTCCGCTTCTGGTCAGGATCGCCTCGTCGGCGGGCAGCAGGGCGGCGGCGCGGGCGGGCGCCAGGCCGGCCAGGCGCGCCAGCCGCTCGAGCGTGATGCCTGCGATGCCCGCGCGGGTGATTTCGCCCGCCACGATGCCGTTCGGCTCGGCACCGGCCAGCGCGCGCAGTCGGGCGAGCACGGCTGGCGCGTGGCGCCGCTCGCGACGCGTTTGCGGGTCCAGCACCCGGCCGCCCGCCACCGTCCGCACCGGGGAGAGGGTGCGGACGATGAAATGCTCGCGCGCGGGAACCGACACAGCGCTGGCGCAGCGCAGCTGGGCGAGCGCGGTCCGTCCCGCCTCCAGCGTGTCGCAATCCAGCAGCCGCAGTCGCGCCTCGACCTCCTCGGTGCCGAACAGCAGATGCACGGGCTGCGTGGTGGCCAGCACCGGCGCGTCGCCGACGGCTCGGATCTGCACCGACAGCCATTCCGAGGGCGGCAGCGCGCCTGGCGCCGCCAGTGCCGCGCCGCGGGCCGCGCCGGCCGGTTCCACGCCGCGCAGGTTGACCGCCACGCGCCGGCCCGGCTGCGCGCTGGCCACCCGGACGCCGTGCACCTGCAGGCCGCGGACGCGCGCCAGCGTTGCTGCCGGCGCGATCTCGACCGTGTCGCCCACGGCCAGCCCGCCGTGCCGCAGGGTGCCGGTCACGACCGTGCCGTGTCCCGGCCGTGAAAAGGCGCGGTCGACGGGCAGGTAGGCGAACCCGTCATCGGCTGGCGGCCGAAGGGCCTGCATCTCGCCCGCGATGGCCGCGCGCAGCGCGTCCAGGCCGGCGCCGGTGCGGGCCGACACCGGCAGGGCGGGGCCGGCCCGCAGCCCTGCCCGCTGCACCAGGGCCGAGGCGGCTTCGGCGCTGGCGGCAACCTGCCCCGCATCGGCCAGGTCGGTCCTGCTAATCACGACGATGGCGCGGTCCACGCCGAGCAGGGCGGCGATGTCGAGGTGTTCGCGGGTTTGCGGCATCACGCCCTCGCGCGCATCGACCACCAGCAGCAGGGCGTCGGTGCCGGTGGCGCCGGAGACGGCGGTGCGAACGAAGCGTTCGTGGCCGGGCATGTCGATCAGGTCGGCCGCGCCGCCCTCGATGCTCATATGCGCGAAGCCGAGGGCGATGGAGATGCCGCGCGCGCGCTCTTCCGGCAGACGGTCGGTCTGCATGCCGGTCAGCGCGCGCACCAGCGCGGTCTTGCCGTGGTCCACGTGGCCGGCGACGCCGAGCACCAGGCGCCGGCTCATTGCGCGGCGGCCCGCACGGCCTCGGCGACCCAGGGCAGGTCGCCGTCCGACAGCGTCAGCACGTCCAGCAGCAGGGCGCCCGCGTGGATCCGGCCGGCCACCGCCGGGCGGTGCGCGCGCAGGCGTCGGGCCAGCGCGTCGGCCGACATGCCCTCGACGCTGACGCTGACGGCGCGGCTGGGGATGCTCTGGCCTGGCAGCGCGCCGCCGCCGGCATGGCCCGTCGTCTGCTCCACCGCGGCCTCGCAGCAGGCGGAGAGGAGGGCGCACAGATGTTCGGCGCGGGCCTGCAGCACCGGTTCGGTCTGGGCGAGCGTGCGCAGCACGGGAACGCTGCGGCGTGCGCCGGCGGGATCGGTGTGCAGGCGAAGCGTGGCTTCCAGGGCGGCCAGCGTCATCTTGTCCAGGCGCAGGGCCCGCAGCAGCGGGTGGCGTCGCATCCGGTCGATGGCGGCGGCGCGCCCCACCAGCAGGCCGGCTTGCGGGCCGCCCAGCAGCTTGTCGCCGCTGAACGCCACCACGTCGCTGCCGGCGGCGATGCTCTGCGCGACGGTGGGCTCCAGCATGGCCAGCGCGTTGGGCAGGGGGGAAAGCGTGCCGCTGCCGAGGTCGTCCATCAGCAGCAGGCCATGCTGGCGGGCCAGGGCGGCGAGCTCGGCCAGGCCGGCGGCCTCGGTGAAGCCGACCATCGCGAAATTGCTCTGATGCACCTTCAACAGCATCTTGGTCCGCGGCGTTATTGCGGAGGCGTAGTCGGAGAGGCGCGTCTTGTTCGTGGACCCGACTTCGACCAGCCGTGCGCCGCCCTGCTGGATGATGTCCGGGATGCGGAACCCGCCGCCGATCTCCACCAGTTCGCCGCGGGAGACGATCACCTCGCCGTCGCCTGCGAGTGCGGTCAATGCCAGAAACATGGCGGCGGCGTTGTTGTTGACCGCAATGGAGGATTGCGCGCCGGTCAGGGTGACGAGCAGGGCTTCGACACCGGGCGCGCGTGCGCCGCGGCGGCCGGTATCGAGGTCGAATTCCAGGTTGCAGGCCTGCATCGCCTGGGTGGCTGCCTCCACCGCCTCGGCGGCCAGCGGCGCGCGGCCGAGGTTGGTGTGCACGACGATGCCGGTGGCGTTCAGCACGCGCCGCAACGCCGGGCCGGACCCGGCCGAAAGCGCTGCTTCCGCCCTTGCCAGGATTGCGGCGTCGCTCGGCACGGCGGGCAGGTCGCTCGCCAGCAAAGCTTGGCGGACGAACGCCAACTCCGCCCGAAGCGCATCGGTCAGCGTGGCGCGGGGCCAGTGCGTGCCGCGTGTTTCGGTCAATTCCAGCAAGCGCTGTAGCGGCGGCAACTGTCGCAGCATTTGCCTGATTTCGGTGTCCGCCAACTCTGTCCTAAACTCCTCGATTCGAGACGCCGATCACAGCCCGTTTTCAAACGCGCCACGGCGAGTCATCCGGCACGTGTTTTGAGAACAGGAGCGGCCGTTTTGGGCCGTGAGCACCGGCAGCGCAAAACGCGTGTTGGATGGCCGCTGTTATAGCATCTAAAACGGGCTGAAGGAGCGCTTCAGATGATGCAAGACGAACCCCGCCTGACGTCGCTCGCGCATGGCGGCGGATGCGGCTGCAAACTCTCGCCTGCGGTGCTGCAGGACCTGCTGTCCAAGCTGCCGGCGGGCGTGCATCCCGGCCTGCTGGTGGGCACGGAGACGGGCGACGACGCGGCCGTGTACCGGCTGAATGACGCCCAGGCGTTGATCGCGACCACCGACTTCTTCACCCCGATCGTGGACGACCCCTATGAGTTCGGCCGCATCGCCGCCGCGAACGCGCTGTCGGACGTCTATGCCATGGGCGGTGCGCCGATCATGGCGCTTGCTCTTCTGGGCATGCCGCTGGGCAAGGTCTCGGTGGGGACGGTGCAGCGCATCCTGGCCGGCGGTGCGTCGGTATGCGAGCGCGCTGGCATTCCCGTCGCCGGCGGCCACTCGATCGACAGTCCAGAGCCGATCTACGGCCTGGTGGCGCTCGGCCTGATGCATCCGGAGCGCGTGCTGCGCAACAGCGGCGCGCGGGACGGCGACGTGCTGATCCTGACCAAGGGGTTGGGGGTGGGCGTGTTCAGCGCGGCGTTGAAGGCCGGAGCACTGTCGGACGCCGACTACGCGACGATGATCAAATCGGCGACCCACCTCAACGACGTGGGCCGGCTGCTGCCGGAGTGGGACGGCGTGCACGCGGCGACCGACGTGACGGGTTTTGGCCTGCTGGGCCACGCGCTGGAACTGTGCCGCGGCTCGGGCCTGTCCGGCATCGTGCGCGCGGGCGCCGTCCCGTTGCTTCCGGGCGCCGAGGCTTTGGCCCGCGCGGGGGTGGCGACAGGGGCGGCCGCCCGCAACTGGGCCAGCTACGGCGGCTCGGTGAGCGGGGCGGATGCGCTGGAGGATTGGCGGCGCGCCCTGCTGTGCGATCCGCAGACCAGCGGCGGGCTGCTGATCGCGGTCGCCGAGGACACGGCGCGGTTTACGGTCGCGCGGCTGCAGGATGCGGGCTTTCCCGCGTCGGCCACTGTGGGGACGGTGCACGGGGATGGTGATTCAGAGCGGTCGTCCATGCTGCGTCTGGTGGCATGAACGTCGCCCTTCGCTCCTGGATCGCCGACGAGTTCCTCGCGTGGGAGGAGCAGCAGGAGCCGGCGACGATTTCGACGGGGTGCGCCCGGTCGCAACGATCGGCGGTGTCTTTGCGCACGACGCCATAGAGGTGAACCTGGTCATAGCGCTCGGCAACGCCTGCGCGGCAACCCTGCCGCGTCCACGGTAAAAGCTTAAAACTACCTGTAATGGCCAGCATTGGTTGCCTCGACGCGCGGATGCCACGCTGCAAAGGCCGGAGATCGGGATAGAGTTGTCGATGGCCGGGCTTTACGCCGGGTTGGAGATGACCAGCGGCTTGGATCATCAGCGGCTTGAGTGAGATCGTTGACGACCGATCGTGACCGCTCCTCCTGTGTGCGATCTCGGCTTGATCGTCACACAACGCAAGCCGAAGGTCGTGCAGTGAACATCCTCTCGATCCAGTCCTCGGTCGCCTACGGCCATGTCGGCAACAGTAGCGCCGTCTTTCCGCTGCAGCGCCTCGGCGTCGAGGTCTGGCCCATCGCCACGGTGCAGTTCTCCAACCACCCTGGCTACGGCACGCATACCGGCGCCGTAACCCCGCCGGAGACCATCCGCGCGTTGATCGACGGGGTGGAGGCGAGGGGCGTGCTGACCGGCTGCGACGCGCTGCTCACCGGCTACGTGGGCGACCCTGGCACCGGCGCCTGCCTGCTGCACGCGGCCGCCCGCCTGCGCGCGGCCAATCCTGCTTCCCTGTGGTGCTGCGACCCGGTGATCGGCGATGACGGGCCTGGCGTCTACGTCGGCGCCGGCATCGCGGAGTTCTTCCGCGACCAGGCGGTGCCGCAGGCCGACGTGCTGACGCCCAACCAGTTCGAGCTGGCGCAGCTGACAGGGCAGCCATGCCACACGTTGGAGCACGCCGGGCTGGCGGTAGCGCGCCTGCAGAAACGCATGCGGGGCGGCGGGCCGCGCGCCGTGCTCGTCACCAGCCTGCGCACCGAGGACACGCCGTCCGACGCCACCGACCTGCTCGCCGCCGGCGCCGATGAGTGCCACAGGCTGCGCACGCCATTGCTTGACCTCGCCGTCAACGGCGCCGGCGACGCGGTGGCCGCGCTGTTCCTGTTCCATCTGCTCCGCACGCGCAGCGTGGCGCTGGCCATGGAGCGGGCCGCCAGTTCGATCCACGGCGTGATCCGCCGCACGCTGCAGGATCGCAGCAGGGAGCTCTCGATGGTGGCGGCGCAGGACCAGCTCGTCAGTCCTGATCAGATGTTTTCAAGTACACGCTGCTGATCCGCCGGGCAGACACCCGACGAAAAAACTTGGGTGAGCCACACTACGGCTCCCCGAACGCCCCAATTCCGCCGCGTTGCAGCGCTAGACAAAGGCGGTCGGATCAAACGGGTCCGACATCTGCCAGGACGCAGTGCGATGTCGTTAGTCAAAGTGTATGGACGGGTTCTGGCGCTGCTCGCGAAAAATCACCGGATGATCGCCATGCTGGCGGCCGGCAACCTCGGCGTGGCCGCGCTGCAGTTCCTCGATCCTCTGCTGTTCGGCCGCGTGATCGGGCTGCTGGCCCGCACCGACACCACCCCGCACGCCCAGTTGTTCGCCGAGGGCACGCGCCTGGTGATGCTGTGGATCATGATCGGCGCGTGCGGCATAGGCGTGAACATCGCCGTCGCCATGGGGGCCGAGCGGCTGGCGCACCGCACGCGGCTCAGCGCCATCCAGCGCTGCTTCAACCACGTGCTGACACTGCCGAGCTCGTTCCATTCGGGCGTGCAGTCGGGCAGCGTGCTGAAGACGATGGTGTCCGGGTCGGACGCGCTGTTCGGGCTCAGCCTGTCGTTCTTCAAGGAAAACCTGGCGACCTACGTGGCGGTGCTCGTGCTGCTGCCGCTTTCGGCTTTCCTGAACTGGCGCCTGTCGCTGGTGCTGGTGGCGCTGGTCTGCGTGTTCGTCGGCATCACCACCTTCGTCATCCGCCGCACCCAGTCCAGCCAGCGCGAGGCCGAAGCCGCGCATTCGGTGCTGGCCGGCCGCGCGCAGGACGCGCTGTCAAACGTGGTTGCCGTGCAGTCCTTCGGCCGGCTGCAGGCAGAGGCGCGTGCCTTTGCAGAGATCATCGAGAACGTCATCCGCCTGCAATTTCCGGTGCTGAACTGGTGGGCGCTGGTCACCGTGCTGACGCGCGCGTCCAGCACGCTTGCCGTCATCACCATCGTGGTCGCCGGCGCGCTGCTGCACATCCACGGCAAGGCCAGCGTCGCCGAGATCGTGTCCTTCATGGGCTTCTCCACCCTGCTGATCGGCCGTCTGGAGGGCGCGGTGAATTTTTCCTCCAGCCTGTTCATGCGCGCACCCGGCATCGCCGACTATTTCACCCTGATCGATACCGCGAGCTCGGTGCCCGAGCGCAGCGACGCCCACGAGCTGGAGGTGACGCATGGCGAGGTGTCGTTCGAGCAGGTGAGCTTCGCCTATCCAGGCGGCCCCGCCATCCTGTCGGACGTGTCGTTCGTGGCCCATCCGGGCACGGTCACTGCGCTGGTGGGCGCCACGGGTGCGGGCAAGTCCACGGCGATGCACATGCTGCAGCGCCTGTGGGATGCGCAGAGCGGCGGCATCCTGATCGACGGGCAGGATCTGCGCGACGTGTCGCTCGACAGCCTGCGAAACTCGATCGGCGTGGTGTTCCAGGAAAGCCTGCTGTTCAACCGCACCATCCGCGAGAACCTGCTGGTGGGCCGGCCGGACGCGACACAGGCCGAGATCGAACACGCCTGCCGCCTGGCCGAAGCGCACGACTTCATCTCCCGCCAGCCGCAGGGCTACGACACGCAGGTGGGCGAGCGCGGGGTCACGCTGTCGGGCGGACAGCGCCAGCGCCTGGCGATCGCACGCGCCCTGCTGAAGGACGCGCCGATCCTGATCCTGGACGAAGCCACCTCGGCGCTGGACGCGGCGACCGAAGCGCGGGTCTCTCGGGCGATGGCCAACCTGATGCGCGGGCGCACCACTTTCGTGATCGCGCACCGGCTCTCCACCGTGCGGGATGCCGACGAAATCCTGGTGTTCGACGCCGGGCGGATTGCCGAGCGCGGGACGTTCGATGGGCTCATCCGCGAGAACGGCCGGTTCGCCGAGCTGGTCCAGAACCAGTTGGCCGGCGTTTCCTGAGTGGGGCGGGCCAGGGCAGGCGCGCCCTGGCCTTACCCCGGCCCACCATGCTAACGCGGCAGCAGTATGGCTCTCCCGCTCATCGCCGTCTTCAACGGTCCGAACCTAAACCTTCTCGGCGCGCGCGAGCCTGCGCTCTACGGTGCGGCCACCATCGACGATCTGGAGGCCCTGTGTGCCGAGACCGCGCAGGCGTTGGACCTGTCGATCGACTTCCGGCAATCGAACCATGAGGGCGAACTGATAACCTGGGTGCAGGAATGCCGCACCCGCGCCAGGGGCATCGTGATCAACCCCGGCGGCTACAGCCACACCTCTATCGCGCTGATGGACGCGCTGCTCGCGGTCGGGCTGCCCACCGTGGAGGTCCACCTGACCAACATCCACGCGCGCGAGGAGTTTCGCCGCGTCTCGCTCGTCTCACGCGTGGTGCAGGGGGTGATCTGCGGGCTGGGCATACGCGGCTACGGGCTGGCGCTGACTGCCCTGGCCGAGCTGCTGCTGGACGAGGACCAATGAGCCGCGCGCCGAGCGACAAGCTCGGCCGGCTTGCGGTCGATGCGGACGCGATACGCGTGCTGGCCGACATCCTGCTCGAAACCGGGCTGACCGAGATCGAGGTCGCCGAGGGCGACAGCCGCATTCGCGTGAAACGTGCCCCGGCGATGACCCAGGCTGCTGTGACACCCATGGCTGCCGGCCTGCCCGCGCCTGCGCCGCCCGTCTCGGCCGCATCCGACGATGGCGATTACGCCAAGCACGCAGGCGCGGTGAAAAGCCCGATGGTCGGCATCGCCTATCTCTCGCCCGAGCCGGGCGCGCCGAGCTTCGTCTCGCTCGGGCAGATCGTGTCGGCGGGGCAGACCTTGCTGCTGATCGAGGCGATGAAGACGTTCAACCAGATAAAGGCGCCACGGTCGGGCACGGTCAGCCGGATCTTGATCAGCGCAGGCGTTCCGGTGGAATACGGGGAAGTTCTGATGGTCATCGATTGACCTCGATCGCAGCGATGGCTGGCTCCCCTCTTTTCAACAAGGTGCTGATCGCCAACCGCGGCGAGATCGCGTTGCGCGTGCAGCGGGCCTGCCGCGAACTGGGCATTCCCACGGTCGCGGTGCACTCGACGGCCGATTCGGACGCGATGCACGTGCGCCTGTCCGACGAAAGCGTCTGCATCGGCCCGCCCGCCGCGCGCGACAGCTACCTGAACATGGCGTCGATCCTGTCGGCAGCCTCCGTCACCGGCGCGGACGCCATCCATCCCGGCTACGGCTTCCTGTCGGAAAACGCGGCGTTTGCCGAGATGGTCGAGGCGCACGGACTGACCTTCATCGGCCCCTCGAGCGACCACATCAGGATGATGGGCGACAAGATCACCGCCCGCATCGCGATGGCCGGCCTGGGCGTGCCGCTGGTGCCTGGCTCGGACGGCGCCCTGCCGGATCTGGAGACCGCGCATGCGGTGGCAGCCGGGATCGGCTACCCGGTGCTGATAAAGGCCACGGCGGGCGGCGGCGGGCGCGGCATGAAAGTCGCGCATAGCGAGAGCGAACTGGAGGAGGCCTGGCGGCTGGCGCGCACGGAGGCGCGCGCGGCGTTCGGCAACGACGAGGTGTATTTGGAGAAATACCTCGACCGGCCACGCCACATCGAATTGCAGATCATGGCCGACGCGCACGGCAACGTCGTGCATTTCGGCGAGCGGGACTGCAGCCTGCAGCGCCGTCACCAGAAGCTGCTGGAGGAGGCAGGCTCACCGGCGTTGACCGCGGACGCGCGCGACCGTATCGGCGCCACAGCGACGGCGGCGCTGGCCAAACTCGGCTACCGCAACGCTGGCACGCTCGAATTCCTCTACCAGGACGGCGCGTTCGCCTTCATCGAGATGAACACGCGGCTGCAGGTGGAGCATCCGGTGACCGAGATGGTCTGCGACGTCGACCTGGTGCGCGAGCAGATACGCATCGCCGCCGGCCAGCCGCTCGGCTACACGCAGTCCGACATCGTGTTCGCCGGCCATGCGATCGAGTGCCGGGTGAACGCCGAGGATCCGGAAACCTTCATGCCCACGCCGGGGCGTGTGCAGGCGTTCCATGCGCCGGGGGGCTTGGGCGTGCGGGTAGATTCGGCGCTCTACGCCGGCTACGTCGTGCCGCCCTATTACGACAGCCTGGTGGCCAAGCTGATCGTGCACGCGCCGACCAGGGCGGATGCAATCGCCCGGCTGAGGCGGGCGCTGGACGAATTCGCCGTGCTCGGCATCAAGACGACGCTGCCGCTGCACCAGTTGATCATCGAACAGCCGGAGTTCCAGGCGGGCGACTACACGATCCACTGGCTGGAGCAGTTCGTGGAAAGCACCCGCGCGCCTGCGCCGTGACCGCTACCCGGGCGTCTTCTGCTCGTCGCCCAGATGATCCAGCTTCTCCTTCACTTTCTTGTCGTTCTCACCAAGCTTCTCCGGCGTCTGCACCGCCACCCCCGGCGGCACGGCGTCGCCCGGGTCGCGATCCCTTTCGGCCATCATCGTCACTTTTTCGCGTCCACGCCGGCGGCGCCGGTGACCTCTGCATCCTCGTCGAGTTCCTCGACCAGTTCTTCGACCGCGTGCTTGTCGGTCTTCACCGCCTGCTGGGCGAGCTTGTCGCCCGTCTTGTCGTCGCCCTTGGCGTATTCGCCCAACGCCGCTTCGGCCAGGTCGCGTGCCTTGTCGTACGCCTCGCCCTTCTCGGTCTCGCCACTCTTGTCGGCCATGATCGCCCTCCTGAGGTCAGGCTGCGAACGTGGCTGGGCAGGGACGGGTTGCGGGCCGTCGGATGGCGCCCGAGATCAGCGGTGCAGGCGGATGGCGGGGCTGCGCGTGGCACTGGTTTGGACGCGGAACGGAGTGAGGGCGAGCCGGGCGCGCGTTGCCGCCTGCCTGCTTCTGCTGGCCGGTGCGGCTCGGGCCGAGACGGCGGCCGACTTCGCCTGGGTGCAGCACCCTGGCGCCTCGGTTCCGTTGCTGGCGCCGTTGCGCGACGAGGATGGCCGGACCACCACTCTGGCGACCGCGCTGGGCGGCGCGCCGGTCATCCTGGACCTCGGCTACTTCCATTGCCCGTCCTTGTGCGGCGTCGTCCGCTCGGACGTGTTTGCCGCGTGGCGGGCAAGCGGCTTGCGGCCGGGGCAGGACGTTGCCCTGGTGTCGCTCTCGATCGACCCCGCAGAGACGCCCCAGGACGCCGCGCGCGCCAAGCAGGCCGACCTGGCGCAGGCGCCGTTCGTGCGGGCCGCCGACATGCATTACCTGACCGGCCCTGCCGACTCGCTCGCCGCGATCGAGGCTGCCGTGGGTTTCCGCTCCCGCTACGATGCCGGTTTCAAGCAGTTCCTGCATCCGGCCGGCGTGGTCGTGCTGACACCGGCGGGCGTGATCAGTTCGTACCTGCTCGGCGTCGGCTACAATGGCGGCGATCTGCGCGCTGCGGTGCTGCGGGCAGGCAGCGGCGGCATCGCCGAGGCCGCGCTGCCGATCCTGCTGCTGTGTTTCCACTTCGATTCCACCACCGGACGCTACACCCTGGCCATCGAGAAGGTGCTGCGCCTGGCCGCTGGCCTGACGGTGGTGACGATTGCCGGGCTGCTGATCGCGCTGCACCGCCGCAAGCCGACTGCGGCCCCCTGAGGCGCAAGCCGACTGCGGCCCCCTGAGGCGCAAGCCGACTACGGCCCCCTGAGGCGCAAGCCGACTGCGGCCCCCTGACGGCGCTCACGTCGGCGTGCAGAGATGTCGATCAGGCCGTCTCGAGCGAAATGCCGAGCAACGCGCGCAGCCGTGCGTCCATCGCCAGTTCCTCCGCATGGGTCTGCCTCAGCAGCCGGCCGGCGTCCTCGCAGCCCAGGGTTCGGGCGACTGCGATGGCCGTTTCATATGAGACCCAAGCAGAAGCGATTCCGTCGTGCTGACCTTGGACATGAAGGTCGGAACGCCGCGCCGCGCGTGCCGGTTTTAGAGCAATGTCACGCAGACTGGACTGGCCGGAGCGACGAAATTGCTGGTCAAAACAAGGTCTAGACCGGTTTCACGTCCGCCTGCTCGAGAACGCTCTGCATGAAACCGGTCGTGCTGGAGCGGGTGAAGGGAATCGAACCCTCGTGTGCAGCTTGGGAAGCTGCCGTTCTACCATTGAACTACACCCGCGCTGAAGGATCATAGCGGGCGGGACGGGGAAAAGGAAGCTGGCCCAGGAATCGTCGTAACTTCGGAACCGTCGTAACTTCGGAACCGTCGTAACTTCGCACGGTTGATGCCGAAACGAACGGCGCTGTGAGTTTCGCGTATCGGGCAGGCCGGCTTGACGTATTTTGATTGGCTACCTACGCTATGATCAGGTCCTCGTGATTTGTCCGGCCGGCTTGCGGCGAGGCTAAACAAGCGCGCTAAAGAGGCCCGGGGCATGCGCGACCGGCGTGCGGCACCGGCATCACAGGCTGGGCATCCTTGGTCGATGGGGGCCTGCACGCATGAGACACCGTCCCGCCACAACCCTGATCCACGGCGGCGTCGACCGGACGCCGCATGGCGAGACCAGCGAGGCGATGTTCCTCACGTCCGGCTTCGTCTATGACAGCGCCGAGCAGGCCGAGGCGACGTTTGCCGGCACGGCCAGGCACTACCAGTATTCCCGGTTCGGCAACCCGACGGTGACCGCCTTGGAGCAGCGCATGGCGCTTCTGGAGGGCGCCGAGGCATGTCGTGCGACCGCCACCGGCATGGCGGCGGTGAACGCGGCCATGCTGAGCCATTTGCGTGCCGGCGACCGGGTGGTGGCCAGCCGGGCGCTGTTCGGGTCGTGCCACTGGATCGTGTCCACGCTGCTGCCAAAGCTCGGCATCGCCTACGAGTTCGTCGATGCGGGCGACGCGGCCGGGTGGCAGCGCGCGTTGAGCACGCCGGCGCAGCTCGTCCTGCTGGAAACGCCGTCGAACCCGATGCTGGACATCGTGGACCTGGCGATGGTGGCCGAGCTGGCGCATGCGGCAGGCGCGCTGGTGGTGGTGGACAACGTGTTCGCGACGCCGTTGCTGCAGCGCCCGCTGGAGCATGGCGCCGACGTGGTGGTGTATTCGGCGACCAAGCACATCGACGGCCAGGGCCGCGTGCTGGGCGGCGCCGTGCTCGGGCGGCAGCACTGGATCGAGGAGACGCTGCAGCCGTTCATCCGCAACACCGGCCCGTCGCTGTCCCCGTTCAACGCCTGGACGCTGCTCAAGGGCATGGAGACCCTGACGTTGCGGGTGGAGGCGATGTGCGCGCGGGCGGCGGCGCTGGCCGACTTCCTCGCCGGCCACGGGCAGGTGGCGCGCGTGTGGTATCCCGCGCGGGCCGACCATCCGCAGCATGCGCTGGCGATGCGCCAGATGGATGCGGGCGGCACGCTGGTGACCTTCGAGCTGGCCGGCGGCAAGGCCGCGGCGTTCCGGTTCTGCAACGCGCTGCGCCTGGTCGCGATCAGCAACAATCTGGGCGACAGCCGCAGCATGGTGACGCATCCGGCGACCACGACTCACATGCGGATCGGCGCCGAGGAGCGCGCGCGGCTGGGCATCACCGACGGGGTGGTGCGCCTGTCTGCGGGGCTGGAGGACTTGGAGGACCTGACCGACGACATCGGCGGCGCGCTGGATGCGGCCGCGTTGCGGTATGCGGCGGAGTGAGCGGGCGGATGGCGGAGCGCGAATTTGCCCAGGCGACACGCGGTATCAACGTGCGTGTCGCCTCGTTCTTCCTGGAGGACCAGTCCGAGCCCGACGAGGGCCGCTACGTCTGGGCCTACCGCGTCACGATCGAGAACAGGGGCGAGCAGACGGTGCAGCTGCTGAGCAGGACGTGGCGCATCACCGACGGGCGCGGCCGGACCTTTCTGGTGGAGGGCGAGGGCGTGGTCGGCGAGCAGCCGGTGCTGGAACCGGGCGAGGCGTTCGAATACACCTCCGGCACGCCGCTGGACACGCCGTCCGGGTTCATGACGGGTCAATACCACATGGTGGCGCATGGCCGAGGCCCCGCCGTGTCGCTAGCCGAACCCGATGGCGAAACCTTCGACGTTGCGATTCCGCCGTTCAGCCTGGACAGTCCGCACCAGTCCGGCCAGGTACACTGAGAAAAAGAGGTGTGGGGCCGCTTTGCCCCGTCATGCGCAGCACGCGGTCGCATGACGGGTCCAGGGGCGTCGTGCGAAGCACGCTGGGGGCGTCGTGCGAAGCACGCTGTGGGCGTCGTGCGAAGCACGCTGGGGGCGTCGTGCGAAGCACGCTGGCGCACGCCCCAAGCCTTTCCCGTTTTGAAACATCCGAGGCACCAGAATTGAACGAAGTAACGCCCGCCAAGCCCGTGCTGCCGTCCGCGTCGCAGGCCAGGCCGTCGAACGAGGAGGCTGAGGAGGCGGTTCGCACGCTGATCCGTTGGGCGGGCGACGATCCGGAGCGCGAGGGGCTGCACGATACGCCCAAGCGTGTGGTGCGATCCTACCTGGAGTTCTACCGGGGCTACGACGAGGACCCGGTCGACCTGCTCAAGCGCACCTTCGAGGAGATCGAGGGCTACGACGAGATCGTGCTGCTGCGCGACATCCGGGTGGAGAGCCATTGCGAGCACCACATGCTGCCGATCATCGGCCGTGCGCACGTGGCCTACCTGCCGCATCGCCGGGTGGTGGGCATCAGCAAGCTGGCGCGTGTCGTGAACGCCTATGCGAGCCGGCTGCAGATCCAGGAAAAGCTGACCGCGCAAATCGCCAACACGATCAACGACGTTCTGATGCCGCTCGGCACGGCGGTGATCATCGAGGCGGCGCATGAGTGCATGACCACGCGCGGCGTGCACAAGCCAGGGGTCAGCATGGTGACGAGCCGGCTGCTGGGCGCCTTTCGCACGGATCCGTCCACGCGGCGGGAGTTGCTGGCGATGGTCGGGAACCGGGCGCCGGGCAGCCTGGAGACCTGACCCGGCGGCTCGTCGTGTTCCGCAGGTTTGCAGGCGAAATTCAGGACGTTTTGCGGGTTTCCGGACGCCCGTTATGGCCGGGAGCAGCCTGGTCCGCCGTAGCTGGCAGCGTGTCGTTGGTATCGGGAAACATGATCTGCCCGTTCAGGCTTCGGTAGAACGACGTGTAGTTGCCATCAGCCATCTCGCTCAGGCTGCGGAGGTAATCCGAAGCGGAGTTATACTGACCTGACATTCTCGTCCTGCTCCACGATGTAGGCTAGGATGGCGGCGAAGGGTTTGACGGTGGTTAACACCTCTTCGATCACCTCGTCGCCCTCGTCGATCATATTGGGTTGCGACGACTCGATGTTGAGTACGCCCACCACCGCGCTGCCGGCCACCAGGCGCAGCGATAGCACGCTTCGGCATCCCAGCGCACGAAAGAAAACACTGACTTTGAGACGGATCGCCTCGGGTACTCCTGGCGCGAAACTCAGTCGGCGCGGCTGGATCATCACCTGTTCCAGTCCGTGCACAAGCTGGGGCGCCCCTGGGAGCAACTCGTTCGGGCCGCAGGAAGCCCTGTCGACGGGAATCAGGATCGGCCGGCCGAGCGGCTCCTCCTCCATGCCGTTGTGCCGGCGGCGCAGCGCCAGCACGTAGCCATAGCGTCTCGGGTCGCCGAAGGTGAACAGCAGGTCGGCGCGGCGGTCCTCCGGCAGGTCGGCATAGCTGCGCAGGGCCAGGTAGTTCAGCATGATGCGGGGCGGGTCGGCACCGGCCCGCAGGCGAACGACGCTGGCGACCGCGGTGAACACCTCGTCGATCATCGAGGCCCGCAGCGCCGCGTCCGACCGGCCGGCATCGCGCAGCACGCGCAGCGAGGTCTGCGCCAGCATGCCGAGCGTCTTGGTGCGCGCCCGCTCCGCCGCGCGCAGGTCGTCCTGCCGTCTCGCGTCGATCTCGGCGAAGATGGCGTCCCGCACCCGGCGAGACGCGTCCCAGCCCTGCACCACGAAGGTTGTCGGCAGGTCGAGCAGACGGCGTCTGAACGCCTGGTGCCGGATGGCGTAGAGCGCGGTTTCGAGGAACACGAGCACGGTGCCGATGCCCAGCAGGGCGATGACGACCAGGGCCGCCCACAGGGTGAAGATCCCGGCGATCCTGCCCTTGTCCACGCCCGGGTCGTTGGCCAGGCCCTTGAGATCGAGCAGCAGCACCGCGCCGCCGCCCCAGAGCAGGAAGAGAAACGCCTTGATCCGCGACCGCTGGTACCAGGCGCGTTCATGATCGCCGACCGAATCGCCTTCGCTGACGACGGCGAACAGGCCGGCCAACACCGCCGTGATGACTGCCACGACCTCGAGCGACGATGCCGGGGTCAGCCACTCGCGCAACGACGTGAGAGGCGGAAATCCAGTGCCGGAAGCGTCGGGCGGCACAGGAACCTAGACCGGTTTCGCAAAATGTCGGCGAGTAGGCGGACGTGGAACCGGTTTATGTTTTGTTTTGACAGGCAATTTCGTCACTCCGACTGTTCCAGTCTGCGTGACATCGCGCTAGCGCGTGGGGGCCGGCGGCGTGGCGCTGTAATCGTAGAAGCCGCGGCCCGATTTGCGGCCGAGCCAGCCGGCTTCGACGTATTTCACCAGCAGGGGGCTGGGGCGGTATTTCGTGTCCGCCATGCCCTGATGCAGCACCTGCATGATGGCCAGGCAGGTATCCAGACCGATGAAATCGGCCAGCTCCAGTGGCCCCATCGGGTGGTTGCAGCCGAGTTTCAGCGCCGTGTCGATGGCGGCGACGGAGCCCACGCCCTCGTGCAGCGCGGTCACCGCCTCGTTGATCATCGGCATCAGGATTCGGTTTGCCATGAAGCCGGGGAAATCCTCGGACAGCGCGGTGGCCTTGCCCATCCTCTCTGCCAGGGCCGCGACGGCCTGGTACGTCGCGTCGTCGGTGGCGATGCCGCGTATCACCTCGACCAGCCGCATCACCGGCACAGGGTTGAAGAAATGCATGCCGATGAAGCGGCCCGGCCGGTCGGTGGAGGCCGCGAGCCGGGTGATGGATATCGACGAGGTGTTGGTGGCGAGGATGCAGTCCGGCCGGAGGTGCGGAATCGCGCTCTGGAAGATGGCGCGCTTGACCTCCTCCCGCTCGGTGGCCGCTTCGATGACGATGTCGGCGTCCGCGAACCCTTCGAAGCCATCGAGCTTGGCGATGCGGCCGATGGCTGCCTCGCGCTGGTCGGCAGAAAGCGTGCCTTTGGCGACCTGACGGTCGAGGTTGCGGCCGATTGTCGCAACCGCCCTGGTGACCGCATCGGCGCTGGCGTCCAGCAGCAGCACGCCCAGCCCGGCCAGTGCTGCGACGTGGGCTATGCCGTTGCCCATCTGCCCGGCCCCGACCACGCCGACTACCTGCATCCTATGCCCTATCCCCATCGAACGATCTTATTCCGGCGTAAGCCAGGCAAGAAGCGTGAGCTACGCAAGAATCCAACGCGAACACCACGAAGACTTACAAAGGTACCAGCAAGCCAGCGCCTATCAGACGATGCTGGTGGTCATCGCGATCTTGGTGGTCTCCGTTTCATTCTTGCCTTGGACCGGTTCACGCAGAGTGTCCGCGAGCGCGCGGGCGTCAAACCGGTCAGGCCCTGTTTTGGCGAGCAATGTCGTCACTCCGACTACTTCAGCCTGCGTGACATTGCTCTAGCGTCCTCGAAGCACCGCATCCATTTCAGGCGCGTTCCAGTTCGGCCTTCAGCTCGGGGATCGCGGTGAACAGGTCCGCCACCAGGCCGTAATCGGCGACCTGGAAGATCGGCGCCTCCTCGTCCTTGTTGATGGCGACGATCACCTTGCTGTCCTTCATGCCGGCCAGATGCTGGATGGCGCCGGAGATGCCGATCGCCATGTAGAGCTCGGGGGCGACGATCTTGCCGGTCTGGCCCACCTGATAGTCGTTTGGCACGTAGCCGGCGTCCACCGCCGCGCGCGAGGCGCCGACTGCGGCGCCCAGCCTGTCGGCGATCGGGTCCAGCAGGTGGAAGTTTTCGCCGTTCTGCATGCCACGGCCGCCCGAGATCACCACGCGGGCGGCCGTCAGCTCCGGGCGCTCGCTCTTGGACAGTTCGGCCGAGACGAAGCGGGAGGTGCCGGTGTTGCCGGCATCCGTCACGTCCTCGATGGTGGCGCTGCCGCCCTCTGCCGGCACTGGATCGAAGCTGGCGGCGCGGACGGTGATCACCTTCTTGCTGTCGGACGATTTCACGGTGGCCAGCGCATTGCCGGCGTAGATCGGCCGCACGAAGGTGTCGGCGTCCTCCACGCCCGCTATGTCGCTGATCGGCTGCACGTCCAGCAGGGCGGCGACCCGCGGCATCACGTTCTTGCCGGTGGCGGTCGAAGCCGACAGCAGATGCGTGTAGCCGGGCGCCAGCGCCACCAGCAGCGCCGCCATCGGCTCGGCGAGCGCGTGGGTGTAGCCGGCGGCGTCCGCGTGCAGCACCTTGGTCACGCCCGGCAGCTTGGCCGCCGCCTGGGCCGCGTCGCCCACCTTGTAGCCGACGACCAGGGCGTGCACCTCGCCGAGCTTTCCAGCGGCCGCGACGGCGCTGCGCGAGGGCTGCTTGATCAGGCCGTTCTCGTGATCGATGAGGACGAGTGCGGTCATGTCTATATAACTTTCGCTTCGTTGCGCAGCTTGCTGACCAGCTCGGCGACTGACCCCACCTTCTTGCCGGCGATGCGCTTGGGCGGCTCGACCACCTTCAGCGTGGTCAGGCGCGGTGCCGGATCCACGCCGAGATCGGCTGGCTTGACCGTCTCGATAGGCTTCTTGCGCGCCTTCATGATGTTGGGCAGGCTGGCATAGCGCGGTTCGTTCAGCCGCAAATCGGCCGTCACGATAGCGGGCAAGGTGAGCGCCACCGTCTCCAGCCCGCCATCGACCTCGCGCGTCACCGTCGCGGTGTCTCCCTCGATGGCGATCTTGCTGGCAAAGGTGCCCTGCGGCCAACCGAGCAATGCGGCCAGCATCTGGCCGGTGGCGTTCATGTCGTCGTCGATGGCCTGCTTGCCCATGATCACCATGCCGGGGCTTTCCTTGCCGACCAGCGCGCGCAGCATCTTGGCCACCGCCAGCGGCTCGGGGCTCGCGTCGGTCTCGACCAGTATGCCGCGATCGGCACCCATGGCGAGTGCCGTGCGGATGGTTTCCTGGCAGGCGGGGACGCCGATGGAGACGACCACGATCTCGGTTGCGACGCCACGCTCCTTCAGCCGCACCGCTTCCTCGATGGCGATCTCGTCGAACGGGTTCATCGCCATCTTTACGCCGGCGAGTTCGACGCCGGTCTGGTCCGATTTGACGCGGACCTTCACGTTGTAGTCGACAACCCGCTTGACGGGCACCAGGAGCTTCATCGGTTTTCTACTGTCTTGGTTGTGTGGCGTCGTTAAACGCAGATAAGGGGCGGGTGTTTGCAGTGTCAAACCTTCCCAGCCGACAGGCGGCAGCCGTCAGTCGTCGGACTACTTCGAGGTGATGTGGATGCCGAGCATCTGCGCGCGGGCGGGCACGGAGGCCTGCGCCACCTGGGCGAAGGTGGTTTTCTGCGGCGGGTCCATGGTGACGGTCAGGGTGCCGGGGTGGTTGAGGAAGTTGGTGACCTGGTCGGCGGCGTCCGGCTGGTTCGGCAGCATCAGCCCCAGCGTCAGCACCGGCATCGCAAGCTGGGCACGCACCACGTCCGGAGTGCTGTGCGTCTGCGCCGCGGTCACCGCGATCAGACGGTTGGTCAGGCTGTGGTCCTCGTAGACGATCCCGGCATGGTCCAGCGTGGTGGCCATCAGGGCAGCCAGCGGCTGTGCCGGCGTGGCAAGGGCAGCATCGTAGCCGGAAAAACGCCCCTGAACATGCAGGGTGCAGAGGCCGCGCAGCACGATCTCCTCGCTGACGGTGCTGGGCACGCCCCCCTGCGTGGTGCCCCCCTGCGTCGTATTGGCCTGCATCGTCGACGTGGCGTCGACGTCCATGGTGATGGCGTTCATTCCGAAGGCGGCGAGCGAGGCTGCCGCGGCTGGCGGAACGATCATCTTGCCGATGCTCAAGGTCAGACCGTGGATCGACCCGCTTCCGCCGGACGGGCCGGCATCGGCCAGCGTCTGGGTCGCGTGCATGTCCTGCAAGGCGAGATGCGGGCCGGAACCGGCGTCGAGCGTCGCGTCGGCCAGTCCGAACGATTCGTAGGTCACGTGCCCGAGCAGGCCGCGGTCGGCGTGGCCGGTCCGGCGGATCGCTTCCAGCACGCTGCGCAGGTTGGCGCTTTTGACGTCGAAGCCGCCGATCGTGACATGCACCGGCACGCCTCTGGGCTTGCCGTCCCCGTCCAGCATGGCGGTCTTGATGGCGAGCGAGCCGAGCTTGCCGGAATCGTAATCGCTGATCGCCATGGAGGCGACCGACATCGCGCCCTTTGCCGGCTGCACCTGGCTGGGCTGGGCCTGGTCGCTCTGGGCCTGGTCGCTCTGGGCCCTGTCGCTCTGGGCTTGGTCGTTCTGGGCTTGGTCGTTCTGGGCTGCCGCTACGGTCAGGTCGGCGTCGCGCGCCTCCATCGTGTCGGCCCCGAGCGCCAGCGCGGCGTCGGCCAGGAACTCCGGCTTGACGCGGTTTTCCTCGGTTGGCGGCAGCATGAACGGCCGGCCGCTGAGCCGGTGCAGCGTCACGCTGCGGATGACCAAGTTGCCCTGCTGCGGACCCTGAACGATGAAGCGCACGTTCTGTGCGGACGCGTCCGCGATCAGCAGCTTCCGGTCGGTCCAGGCCGGCTTGCCGCCAGGATAGAAGCCGGGATCGAACACGTCCTGCACCGCGCGGTCGTCTGCGCCTGAGACGGTCACCGCATCCGCGGTGACGATGGTGGCGCCGCTGCGGGTCACCACGACTGCATGCACGGTGGCAGCACTGGTGAGCGGGTTGTAGTCGACCGCGCCGTGGCGGACCGCGTAACCCGGCGGCAGGCGGGCGACGAACTGGTCGATGCCCTGGTCGAGAGCCTGTGCCGCCTGATGCCGCGTCACCGCGCGAAAGCCGAAGAAGCCCGCCACGACGATGAGCGCGCAGGCGCCGAGAATGAGAACGCGCCGCTGCATCGTAGAGCTTCCATAATGTCTGAGCGTTACGTTACCGGCCGCGGCGTCGTTCTGGAAGCCTCCGCCAGGCCGGCGCCACGCTGGTGCACATGGTCCACAGTGCCCCTGCACGTTCGATAGCTGGTGATCCTGGCATATCGGTAGGCCGCGCCTGGCCAATGAGGGTGCGCTACGGCTCCGATCCCAACAGTCAGACCGTCGACGGCTGAAACGCTTGCCGCTTGAACCGTGCAGGATCTTGCCCGGGTGATCGTGACCGAAGCGGGGGCGATGCGAGAGGGACGTCCGGAGTTGACCTAAACCTCGCCCCGCAGCCGGCGCGCCAGGTGCACCAGCATGGCAGCCGTCGCACCCCAGATGTGGTGCTCGGCATGCGGCCACACCCAGTACTGGCGCAGCGTGCCGCGAGACATCGCACTGTGCCGCTGCGGCGCATCGGGATCGAGCAGGACGGCGAGCGGAAGCTGGAACACCGCCTCCACCTCCTGCGCCGACGGGCGGGACACGAAACCCTGGCTGAGCAGTGCCAGCACCGGAGTGACGCGGTAGGACGTGATGGTGACGTAGTCGCGCAGCCGGCCGAGCAGTTCGGCGTGGGAGGGATCGAGCCCCACCTCCTCCTGCGCCTCGCGCAGGGCCGCGGCTTCCGGGCTTGCATCGCCAGGGTCGATGCGGCCGCCCGGAAAGCTCACTTGGCCGGAATGCTGGCGCAGGTGGGCGGTGCGCTTGGTCAGCAGGATGCCGGGCGCAGGGCCGGCGACGATGCCGACCAGAACGGCTGCCGGCACCAGGGCAGGATGGTCGGGCAGCTCGCTGTCCGGCGTCACCGTGGCTGGGTCGATCGGGTCCGGGCCGGACAGCCGGGCGCGCAGCTCGTCAGGGCTCAATCGTCTGTCGGCACGAGGTCGCCGAGTGGGAAGAACACGCCGCAGCTCCACACGCCCAGCTTCTGCTGGCCGCCCACGACGCCCGGAACGGCCAGGGCGACCAGCTCGTAATAGACCGGGCGGGAGATGCGGGCTTCCAGACGATGCCCGCCCTGGCCGTCGCGGATGTGGATGTAGGGTACGGGTTCGCAGGTCAGCGCGTTATGGGCCACGCGCAACGCGTGCTCGGGTCCTGCGGTCACCACCTGGTCGACGTTGGTGCGGAAGGACAGGCACTGGTCGCGCCCGCTGCCGCAGCGTTTCCAGTCCATCTCGACGGCGATCCAGGGCGTGTCCTCCACCTGGATGCGGCCGCGCTCGACGGGGGTTTCCAGGAAGTAGTCGCCCGCCGCGTCGCGCGTCAGCACGCTGCTGAACAGGCAGACCAGCTCCTTCCTGCCGATCGGGCTGCCACGGTACAGCCAGGTGCCGTCCCGCTGCACCAGGAACGGCATGTCGCCGCATTCCTGCCGCGGGCGCTTGGGACGGATACTCATCTCGGATGGCACCACGATGGGCTCGCTTGGGCGGAGAAGGGCGCGGTTCATGGCAGGCGGTCCGCCAGGATAGAGGTCCATCGCATACCCCCGATATTGGGAGCGGCCGGCCGGGTATGTAATAGCGCCGCGCCGATTTCGAGGGGGGTGTGGTGCTCGCGTGGCTGGACGGCGGCTTCGCGGCGGTTGCAGATTGCCGGTGCGGGCCACAATTCCCTTACAGTAACGGCAGGACCTTCGCTTGCAGGACACTCTGATCGCCGATGCGGACCGGCTGCTGGCCTCCGTCTCGGCTGCGCGGACGGAAATCGGGCGTGTGATCTTCGGCCAGGCCGAGGTGGTGGAGCAGACCCTGGTGGCGCTGCTGGCCGGCGGGCACGCGCTGCTGGTGGGCGTGCCTGGCCTCGGCAAGACCCTGCTGGTCGAGACGCTCGGCACCGTGCTGGGGCTGGACCGCCGCCGGGTGCAGTTCACCCCCGACCTGATGCCGGCCGACATCACCGGCAGCGAGGTGCTGGAGGAGGGCGAGGGCGGCCGACGCAGCTTCCGCTTCGTGCAGGGACCGATCTTCTGCCAGCTGCTGATGGCCGACGAGATCAACCGCGCCAGCCCTCGTACCCAGTCGGCATTGCTGCAGGCGATGCAGGAGCGCCGCGTGGCGGTGGGCGGGGTGGACCACGCGCTGCCCGCGCCGTTCCACGTGCTGGCCACGCAAAACCCGATCGAGCAGGAGGGCACCTATCCCCTGCCGGAGGCGCAGCTCGACCGTTTCCTGCTGCAGGTGCAGATCGGCTACCCGGACGCCGGCGACGAGCGGGCGATGCTGCTGGCCACCACAGGCGCCGATGCGGCGGTGGCGCGCCCCGTCCTGGCGCCGGACGACCTGGTGCGCGCGCAGGCGCTGGTCAGGCTGATCCCGGTGGGCGAGCAGGTGGTCGACGCCATCCTGGCCCTGGTGCGCGGCGCCAGGCCGGAGACGGCGGACGACGCGGGCGTGCGACGGCACGTGTCCTGGGGCCCCGGTCCGAGGGCCGCGCAGTCGCTGATGCTGGCGGCGCGCGCCCGCGCTCTGCTGGACGGCAGGTTGTCGCCCAGCCTGGACGACGTCGCGGCGCTGGCGCAGCCGGTGATGCGCCACCGCATGGCGCTGGGTTTTTCCGCGCGGGCGGAGGGCGTGTCGCTGCCCTCGGTGATCGACACCCTCGTTGCCCGGCTTGGATGAATCTCGACCTGTGTCGAAGCAAGAAGGGTTGACCACGACGACGCGAACCGAACGCAGAGGTGCAGCCGTTCGTGGTACATCGCCCGCTGGCGGTCCGACGCCTGGCGTCGGCTCCTGATGCGTCACCAGGCAGAGGCGCTCGCATCGAGGTTGCCGCCGTTGATGGTCGCCGCCGACCAGGTGGCCTCCACCGTCGCGCAAGGCGTGCACGGCCGGCGCAGGATCGGCACCGGCGACAGTTTCTGGCAGTTCCGGCCGTTCGTGACCGGCGATGCCGCGACACGCATCGACTGGCGGCAATCGGCCAAATCCGACCGCGCCTACGTGCGCGACATGGAGTGGGAGGCGGCGCAGACCGTCTGCCTGTGGCGCGACGCCTCCCCAAGCATGGCCTGGCGCTCTGGCCGGTCGCTGCCGGAGAAGCGCGAGCGGGCCGAGCTGCTGCTGCTGGCGCTGACGTCGCTGCTGGCGCGCGCCGGCGAGCAGGTGAGGCTGATCGGGGTCGATGGGCGCAGGTTCTGCGGCAGGACCGCGCTGGAGGGTGTGTGGCAGGCCCTGCCGGGACGCGGCGAGGGGCTGCCGGAAGCGGCCGGGGCGCTGCCGCGGCACGCAGCCGTGGCCCTGTTCGGCGACTTCCTCTCGCCGCTTGCCGACATCCAGGCCTGCGTGTCGCGCCTGGCGGGCGTGCCGGTGCGCGGCCACGTCATGATGGTGCTCGACCCGGCGGAGGTGGCGCTGCCCTATGACGGTCGGGTGCGGTTCCGCGGCCTGGAGGGCGAGGCGGAGGCGGTGGTGCCCCGCGTCGAAGGGGTGCGGGACGCCTACGGCGCGGCGCTGGCGGCGCAGCAGGCCGGGTTGGCCGCCATCTGCGCGGCGGCTGGCTTCGGCTTCACGGTGCACCATACCGACCACCCGCCCGAGACCGCGTTGACGGCGCTATGGACGGCGCTGGACGCCGGGAGCGCACGGTGATCTTCGCCGCACCCTTCGTGCTGGTGGCGCTGGTTGGCCTGCCGCTGCTGTGGTGGCTGCTGCGCGCCACGCCGCCCGCGCCGCGCGCGCAGGATTTTCCGGCGATCCGCCTGCTGGCGGGGCTGAAGCCGGCCGAACAGACGCCGGCGCGCACGCCCTGGTGGCTGCTGGCCCTCCGCATCACCGCAGCGGGCCTCGTCATCGTCGGCCTGGCCCGGCCGGTGCTCACCTCCGGCCGTGTGGCGGTCGCAGGCGGCGGTCCGGCCTTGCTGGTGATCGATGACGGCTGGTCGTCAGCCCCCGATTTTGCGGCACGTCTGGCGGCGGGCGGTGCGGTGCTGAGCCGGCTGGAGCGGGCGGGGCGGCGGGTCGCCCTGCTGACCACGGCGCCTGGCCTCGACGGTCTGCCGCCTCGCGCGACCGCGTCGATGCCGGCCGGGGAGCTGCGGCCGGTGCTTGCGGCGCTCGCGCCAAAACCCTGGCCGGTGGACCGCAGGCGGGCCGCCTCGGCCGTGCAGGGGAGCGGGCCGGTGTTCTACGTCTCCGATGGCCTGGCAACGGCGCAGGACCGCCCGTTCGCCCGCGCGCTGGCCGGGCGCGGCCGGGTGACGGAGTTCGCCGGCGGCGTGCCGGCCAGGCTGCTGCGTGCCGCTTCCTCGCCGGAACAGCTGACCGCCCAGTTGCGACAGACCCCTTCGCCCATCGCGAGGACCGAGTTCGTGCTGGCGGAGACCAACGACGGTCGCGTGCTGTCCCGCACGCCCATGCTGGTTCCGGCGGGCGCGCCGGCCGCCGAGGCGGCGGTGCCGCTGCCGCCGGAGCTGCGCAACCAGCTGGGCGCGCTGCGACTGGCCGACGCGCCGGGGGCCGGCTCGGTGGCGCTGCTGGACGAGGCGGCGCGGCGGCGGCCGGTGGGCCTGGTCGGCAGCGGCACGGGCGCCGACACCCCGCTGCTGGGCGACCTGTTCTATCTCGACCGCGCGCTGGCGCCGACGACGGAACTGCGCCGCGGCGACGTGGCCACGCTGCTCAAGCGCCAGCTCTCGATGATCGTGGTCACGGCAGGGACGCTGCCGGCAGGCGAGGCGGCGCAGCTGGGCGACTGGGTGAAGCATGGCGGGCTGCTGCTGCGCTTTGCCGGTCCCGGCATGTCGTCCGGCGAGGATGCAGACCCGCTGCTGCCTGGCCGGCTGCTGTCAGGCGACCGCCAGCTGGGGGGTGCGATGTCCTGGAGTCAGCCCGCGCATCTGGCGCCGTTCCCCGACGGCTCGCCGTTCGCAGGCCTGCGCATCCCCGCGGAGGTCAGCGTCAACCGCCAGGTGCTGGCCGACCCGTCCGACGCGGCGCCGCAGACCTGGGCGCGGCTGAGCGACGGCACGCCCCTGGTCACCGCGTCGCGCATCGGCTCTGGCGAGGTGGTGCTGTTCCACGTGACCGCCAACGCCGACTGGTCGAACCTGCCGCTGTCGGGCCTGTTCGTCGACATGCTGGGCCGGCTGGCGCAGCGCTCGGCCGGCGTGGCGGTGATCGACGATTCGCGTATGCTGACGCCTGCCCTGTCGCTCGACGGGTCCGGCGTGCTGGGGACGCCGCCGCCGGCGGCGCGGCCGGCGCGCGCGAGCGACCTGGCCGGCATGATGCCCTCGCCCGCCCATCCGCCCGGGCTTTACGGGCCGGAGCGGGACCGGCACGCGCTCGACCTTGGCAACGCCGCCATCCCGCTGACGGCCATGCCCGCTGTGGCGGGGGCGGAGATCCTGCAGCTGGACGCGGCGCCGCGCGAGCGGCCGGTCGGCCCCTGGGCGGTCGCGCTGGCGCTGGCGCTCCTCTGCGTGGACATGGCGGCGACGCTAAAGCTGCGCGGGCTGTTCGACGGTGTGCGGCGGCCCTGGCTCGCCGCGATGCTGGCGGCGGCGTGGCTGCCGGGCGCCGCCCGGGCGGAAAGCCCCGCGCTGGCGACTCACCTGGCCTACGTGGTGACGGGCGACGCGCAGGTGGACGCGACCTCGCGCGCCGGGCTGGCCGGATTGTCCGACTACGTCAACGGCCGCACCGCCGCCGTGCTGGCCGAACCCGCCGCCGTGGTGCCGGGGCGCGACGACCTCAGCTACTACCCGCTGCTTTACTATCCGGTGACCGGCGACGCGCAGGCGACGCCTGCCATGGTGACGGCGCTGAACGGCTACATGCACGATGGCGGCATCGTGGTGATCGATCTGCGCGGCGGCGGCAGCCAGACGGCCGGCTCCGGCGCCGGCATGGCGCCCGGCACCGGGGCCGCGCTGCGCCGCATCGGCCAGGGCCTCGACATTCCTCGCCTGGCGCCGCTGACCTCGGCGCATGTGCTGGCCCGCGCCTTCTACCTGCTGCAGGATTTCCCCGGCCGCTACGACGGCGACACGGTGTGGGTGCAGCAGGACCAGGACCGCAGCAACGACAGCGTCAGCCCGGTTATCGTCGGCAGCAACGACTGGGCCGCGGCCTGGGCCGAGGACGAGGACGGCCGCCCGTTATACGCAACCATCCCCGGCGGCGCCCGGCAGCGCACGCTGGCGTTCCGGTTCGGCGTGAACCTGGTGATGTACGCGCTGACCGGAAACTATAAGGGCGACCAGGTGCACGTGCCGGCCATTCTGGAGCGGCTGGGACAGTGAGACCGCCCGCTGCTCGCCGTCTGGATCGGGCCTGTGAGCCGGTCCTCATGACCGAAACCGTTGCGCAGCGTTGGTTCGCTGCATGAGCCAGGCCGTGGCTGCGCTGCGTTTCAGTCCTGTCCTGCCGGCCTGGCTGCTGGGTGTTCTGGCCGCCTTGTGCGTGGTTGTGGTGGCGCTCGGACTGTGGCGGCGGGCGCGCGGAAGCTTATGGCGCGCAGCTGCCTTTGCCGTGCTGGTTCTCTACCTGGCCGGCCCGACCCTGGTGCAGGAGACGCGGCAGGGGCTTGTCGACATCGCGCTGCTGGTACTGGATCATTCCGCCTCCATGCAGGTGGGCAACCGGGCGGCGCTGGCGCAGCGTGCGGCGCAGGCGGTGCAGGCGCAGGCGGCGCGGATGCCTGGGCTGGAACTGCGCACCGTCATCGTGCCGGAATCGGGCCATGACGGCACGCTGCTGTGGGCCGCCGCCTCCCGCGCGCTGGCCGACATCCCGGCCAACCGGCTGGCCGGCGTGATCGCGGTGACCGACGGGCAGGTGCACGATCTGCCGGCCAGCCCGCCCGCCGCACCCCTGCACGCGCTGGTCGCGGCCGCCGGCGAGGAATGGGACCGCCGCGTGCGGGTGATCGAGGCGCCGACCTACGGCATCGTCGGCCACTCGCTCGATTTGCGTGTCGTGGTCGAAGACCTCGGGCCACCGGGTGCCGCACCGCCCGGCCCCGCCCACCTGACCGTGCAGGTCGACGGCGCGCCGCCCACCACCACCGATGTGGCGGTAGGCGAGGTGCAGACCGTGCCGGTGCAGATCGCACGCGCCGGGCAGATGCTGGTCAAGCTGTCGACCGATGCAGTGCCGGGCGAGGCGTCGCCGATCAACAACCAGACGGTGATAAAAATCAACGGCGTGCGCGACCGGCTGCGCGTGCTGCTGGTCTCCGGCGAGCCGAACCAGGGGGAGCGCACCTGGCGCCGCCTGCTGAAATCCGACCCGGCGGTGGACCTGGTGCACTTCACCATCCTGCGGCCGCCCGAGAAGGACGACACGACGCCGCTGAACGAGCTCGCTTTGATCGCCTTTCCAACGCGCGAGCTGTTTCAGGACAAGCTGTCCGGCTTCGATCTGATCATCCTGGACCGGTTCACCGACCGCGGCATCCTGCCCCACCTGTACCTGCGCAACATCGCCGACTACGTGCGGCATGGCGGGGCGCTGCTGCTGACGGTAGGGCCCGAGTTCACCGGCGCGCGCAGCCTGGACGCGACGCCGCTGGGCGCGGTGCTTCCGGCCCACGCGCCCGCCGACGGGCCGGCAAGCCAGGGCGGGGGCGTGCTGGAGCAGAAATTCATCCCCAAGGTGACCGATCTGGGCAACCGCCACCCGGTGACCGAAGGTTTGGCCGGGCCGGACCCGGCCAACCCTTGGGGGCCGTGGTACAGGGCCATCGCTGCCGAGGACGTGGACGGTCAGGTGCTGATGACCGGGCCGGACGAGCAGCCGCTGCTGATCCTGAACCACATGGAGCGCGGCCGGACGGCGATGCTGATGAGCGACCAGATCTGGCTGTGGTCGCGCGGGCACCAGGGCGGCGGGCCGCAGGTGGAGCTCCTGCGCCGGGTGGCGCACTGGCTGATGAAGGAGCCCGAACTGGACGAGGAGCGGCTGTCTGCCCGCATCGACGACGGCCGGCTGCTGGTGGACCGGCGGTCGGTGGCGGACAGCAGCGCGGGCGACGTTACCCTGACCCCGCCGGAAGGTGCTGCGCGGACATTGCACCTGGACCAGACAGGACCCGGGCATGCCACCGCCAGCGTGGACGCCACGGCGGCGGGAGTATGGCAGGTCGGGGACGGCACGCACCTGGCTTTTGCCGCCGTCGGCCTGGACAACCCGTTGGAATACGCCGATTTGCGCGCGACCGCCGGCGTCATGCGCGGCCTGGTGGACGCGTCCGGCGGAGGCGTCGCCTGGCTCGCCTCCGGCACCCCGGAGCTGCGCCGTGTCGGCCAGGACGATCCGGCTGCGGGCCGCGGATGGATCGGGTTGCGGCGGCGGGACGCGCATCTGGTGACGGGTGTCGCCGATGTTGCCCTGCTGCCGGCCTGGGCGGCGCTGCCGTTGCTGCTGGGGCTGATGCTGGCTGCCTGGCGCCGGGAGGCGCGCTGAAAAGCGTGTTTTCGGACGCGATTCCTGTGCTATGCGTTAACCATGATCAGACTCGGACTGTTCCTCTGCCTGCTGAGCGTTCCTGCGATGGCCCAGGTCGGTCCCTCGATCGGAGGGGGCGGTGCTGGCGGCTATGGCGGCTCCGGCCTGTCGGGATCGCGGTCCGGCCTGCCTGCGCGCCACCCTGACGACGACCAGGGATCTGACAAGAAATCCGACAAGCCGGAGGCGCCTCCGGCGTCGATCCCAGGTGCCCAGCCGGACGCCGATGCGGTGGTGGTGCCGTCCGACAAGGTGGCCGCCGAGATGTCGCCCAACGACGCGCTGTTCGACGCGATCGACCGAGGAGATTTGGCTGCAGCCAAGGATGCGCTGAACCGCGGCGCTCAGCTGGACAGCCACAACGTGCTGAACCAGACCCCGACCGATGCCGCCATCGACCTGAGCCGCAACGACATCACCTTCCTGTTGCTCTCGATGCGCGGCAGCGTTCCGAGCCACGCAAAAGCGGTCGCCGCGACGGCGCCTGCGCCGGCCAGCCACGGCAGGGCGACCCTGGTGCACGCGACCACGCGCCGCCCGGCGGTTCGGGCACCTGCGGTGGCCGATCGCGGGACGCCGAACCCGGCCGTCGGGTTCACCGGTTTCTAGCTGCCTGTCGCCCCGAGCGCTTCAGTCCTGAAAACCGGCGGCTGACGACGGCGTTTCGCTGCGGCACCTTCCAGGACCGCGCCATGGCCGACAGTACCGACGAGGATTACATGCGCCGCGCCATCGCGATCGGCCGGGAGGGCGAGCGCAACCCTGGCGGATCACCGATCGGCTGCGTGATCGTGCTGGACGGCCGAATCATCGGTGAGGGACACAACATGACGCATGGCCGGCACGACCCGACGGCGCATGGCGAGGTCGTGGCGATGCGCCGCGCGGGCGAGACGCTGCAGAACTGGGAGCTTCGCGGCGCCACGCTGTACAGCACGTTGCAGCCCTGCGGCATGTGCACGATGGCGAGCATCTGGGCCAAGATCGGCCGCATCGTCTACGGCGCGGGGCGCGACGACGTGCACCGAATGTATTTCGAGGATCGGCATTTGGACACGCAGGACTTCATCCGCGACGCCTACCGGAAGGACCTTGTGATAGAGGGCGGGCTGCTGGCGCGGGAATGCGCGGAACTATACTACAAGCCGGGCCAGAACCTGTCGGTGGAGGAACAGGCCAACATCTGACGGCCGGCATCATGCAGGATATCTGGGACGCCGCACGCGGCTACGTCCGCGTGGTTTTGCGCGACGTGCAGACCGAAGCGCATGTCGGCCTTCATCCGTGGGAACGCCATCCGGAGCGCCCGACGCGCCTGGTGGTGAACGTGGAGATGTTTGCCCATATCGACGGCGCCGGCCACGACACGCCGGCGACCATCATCGATTACGATATGGTGCGCGCGGCCCTGCGCGGCTGGCCTGGACGCCCGCATACCGAGCTGCTCGAGACGCTGGTCGACGAACTCGTTGGCGTCTGCTTTGCCAACCCGCGGGTGGAGGCCTGCCGCGTTTCGGTCATGAAGCCCGACGTTTTCAACGAGGTCGGCGCGGCCGGCGTGGAAGTCTATCGCCCACGGCCGACATGAAGCGCGTGCTGGTGACCGGAGGCGCGCGGCGCATCGGGTCGGTGGTCGCGCGCGCTCTGGCGGCCGATGGATGGCACGTGATCGTGCATTACCGCAGCGCCGAGACGGAGGCGCGGGCGTTGGCCGGCGAGATCGCAGGCTCGGGCGGGCGCTGCGATCTTGTTTGCACCGATCTGAGCGACCGGGGGGCTGTCGCGGGCCTGATCCCCGCCTGCACGGCGCGGTTCGGTTTTCTGGGCGCGCTGGTGAACAACGCGTCCAGCTTCGCCTATGACAGGCTGGACACGCTGGATGCCGGCAGTTGGGACGCCCATCTGGGGCCGAACCTGGAAGCGCCGATTTTTCTGAGCCAGGCGTTCGCCCGGCAGTGCGACGGGCCTGGCGCGATCATCAACCTGCTGGACCACAAGGTGGCTGCGCCGAACCCGGATTTTTTCAGCTACACGGTTGCCAAGCTGGCGTTGGCTGGCGCGACGACGGTGCTGGCGCAGGCGCTGCGCCGGACAGGCGTGCGGGTAAACGGCGTTGCCCCGGGCATTACGTTGCTGAGCGGCCGCCAGAGCGAGGCCGGTTTCAAGCGCGCCTGGACCGCCCCGCCGCTCGGGCGAAGCAGCACGCCGGACGAGCTCGCGGATGCATGCCGGTTCGTCCTGGCAACACCGTCGCTGAACGGCCAGATCCTCGTGCTGGACGGCGGCGAATCATTGCTGGGGCGGCAGCGTGACGTTGCTTTTGAAACCGATGGCTGACGCTGGTTGAACCAGCAACACGCAAGGCGGTGCACAAGCAAACTTTACCGGGCAACTCTGCATGCCGAGACGGTTTGCACGCACATGCGCCCGGCAGTCGGGCGCGACCATGAACGCTCAGGAGATTGAAATGCCGCAGTTCGACGCGACGATTAAGCACATCAAGGATGGCGTGAAGAGCCTGACGGTGAGCGCTGCCGTCAAGAACATCGAGGGCTGGGAAGCGACGCTGGAGAAGCTGGAAGCACCAGGCGCCAAGACGATCGTGAAAGACCTGGAGAACCTGAAGAAGCACCTGCACGCCAAGGAGTTGGACGGCGAGGCGATCCGCAAGCTGGTGGCGAAGCTCGGCAAGGAAACGGTGTCGTTGGCCGGAAAGGCGGACGGCAAGAACGCCGAGAAGGTCAAGGCCCTAGGCGAGGCGTTGAGCGAAGCCGCAGAGAAAGAAGCCGCCTAGCACAACAGCCGGTCGCCAAAGCGACCGGCCAAATGACAAAAGTTTTTTGCTGCTTTTTTTCAAAAAAGCAGTCTTTCTTGCTTATAGGGGCAGATACTGTACAGCCAGCGCTTCGAAAGTGCGAACCTGAGCGGCTACCCAAACCGCATCCCGATCCAGCTCACCGGCCATGATCCCAGCCACAGCAGGCGCCATGGCGATCGCTGCGCGAGCGTTCAGCAGCAGCGCACGCGTGCGGCGGGACAGGACATCCTCCACACTGCGTGCCATTTCCTCACGAACGGCCCAGACGACCTGCGCCGCGCTGATCGGCAATGCCGGGTGAAGCTGTCGCGACAAGTCCCGGTTGCTCGTCTCAAGCGCGCGTATCCTGGCCGCGTCCTCGCCATACACGGCGAGCGCGCCCAGATCATCGGAGTGCGCGTGGTAGCCGTGCACGTGCAGGGTGCGGGTGACGCAGGGCGAATCGGGCAGGTTGCCGAGCGTGACGGCGTGGTTCACGCAATCCTCCGCCATGTGCCGGTACGTCGTCCATTTTCCGCCGACGATGGTCAGCAGGCCTGACTGGTCGATCTGGATGGTGTGATCGCGCGACAGCGCCGAGGTTTTGCCTGGCGTGGAGCCGGAGGCTTTGACCAGCGGCCGGATGCCCGCGAAGATGCTCAGTATGTCGCTGCGCGAGGGCGGCCGGCTGAGGAAACGCGAGGCGGTGTCGAGGATGAATGCGATCTCCTCCTCGAGCGGTTTGGGCTCGTAGCTGGGGAAATCGACCGGCGTGTCGGTCGTGCCGACGACGGTGTGGCCGTGCCAGGGGATCGCGAACAGCACCCGCCCGTCGCTGGTATGCGGCACCATGATGGCGTTGCCGCCGCGAAGGAACGACTCCTCGAAAACGAGGTGGATGCCCTGGCTGGGGCTGATCATCGGCGTCACTTCTGGCTGTGCGAGCCGCCTGACCTCGTCGGTGAAGATCCCGGTGGCGTTGATGACGATCTTGGCCGGCAGCGTCAGCGTTTCGCCCGACTCCTGCTCCTTGGCGACGATTCCGGCGACGAAGCCATCCGGGCCGCGCATCAGGTCGACGACCGCCACGTAGTTGAGCGCCGCCGCCCCGTGATCGGCGGCCGTTGCGATCAGGTGGATCAGCAGCCGTGTGTCGTCGAACTGGCCGTCGTGGTATCGCACGCCGCCGCGCAAGCCGTCCTGGCGTATGTCGGGCAGGCACTGCAACGTTTCCTCTCGCGACAGGATGCGCGATTTGCCGAACCCGTATTTCCCGGCGAGCAGGTCGTAGATCTTCAGGCCGATGCCGTAGAACGGCGTCTCCCACCAGGCGTAGTTCGGGACGATGAAGGGCAGGTCGTGCACGATGTGCGGTGCGTTCTGCCGTAGCAGGCCGCGTTCCTTCAGCGCCTCCATCACGAGAGACATGTTGCCCTGCTCCAGGTAGCGGACGCCGCCGTGAACCAGCTTGGTGCTGCGGCTCGACGTGCCCTTGCCGAAATCCTCGCGCTCCAGCAGAAGGACGTCGTAGCCGCGTGAAGCAGCATCGACAGCGACGCCCGCCCCGGTGGCACCGCCGCCGATGACGATGATGTCCCACGGCCCGTCATGCGCGCGGACCCGGGCGAGCATGTCGTCCCGGTTCACGGGGCGCCCCACCGCATCGACCGTTGCACCGCATCCTGCCACTTGGCGTAGCGGGCCTGCGCATGCGCGCGGTCCATCTGCGGCGTGAAGACATCGCCGGGTTTCTTCAACTTCGCGATCTCGTCGATGCTCGCCCAGAAGCCGCAGGCGAGGCCCGCGAGGTAGGCGGCACCCAAAGCTGTCGTCTCCACAAGCTCGGGGCGTTCGACTGGCACGCCGAGCAGGTCGGACTGGAATTGCATCAGCATGTCGTTCGATGCGGCACCGCCATCGGCCTTCAGCGCGGCGAGGGGATGCTGGGTGTCTGTCTCCATTGCGCGGACCACGTCGGTCACCTGGAACGCGATGCTTTCGATTGCCGCGCGCGCGATGTGGCCGATCTCAGTGCTGCGCTGGAGGCCGATGATCATCCCGCTCGCGTAAGGGTCCCAGTGCGGCGCGCCGAGGCCGGTGAAGGCGGGAACGAAAACCACGTTCGCACTGTCGACCCCGGTGGCGATCTGTTCGATGTCCGGCGCGCGCGCGAAGAACCGCATCTTGTCGCGCAGCCATTGCACGACGGCGCCGCCGACGAAGACGCTGCCCTCCAGCGCGTAGCACAGCCTGCGATCGGCCGCGCAGGCGATCGTGGTGATCATCCTGGCCTGCGAAAGCCTGAAGGCCTCGCCGATATTCTGCAACAGAAAGCAGCCAGTGCCGTAGGTGTTCTTCGCATCCCCCTCGCTCACGCAGAGCTGGCCGAACAGCGCGGCTTGCTGGTCGCCGGCGATGCCAGCGATCGGGATGCCGGCCAGGCCCGGCATGCTCGCCTCGTCCACATGCTCGCTCGACCAGACGACGTCCGGCAGCAGGCTTTCGGGGATGCCGAACAATGCCAGCAGCTCGGTGTCCCAACGGTCCTGGACGACGTCGTAGAGCAGCGTGCGCGAGGCATTCGTGCGGTCGGTGACGTGGCGCCTGCCGCCGGTCAGGTGCCAGACGAGCCAGCTATCGACGGTGCCGAAGGCGAGCTTGCCCTGGTCGGCCCGCGCACGCGCGCCGCTGACGTTGTCCAGCATCCAACGAATCTTTGTCGCCGAAAAATAAGGGTCGACCAGCAGACCGGTCTTGCGCCGGACATCCTCTTCGGCGCCGCTCCGCAACTCCCGACAGTATGAGGCGGTCCTGCGGTCCTGCCACACGATGGCGTTGCAGACGGGTTTCCCGGTCTGCCTGTCCCACACGAGCGCCGTTTCCCGCTGGTTGGTGATGCCGATCGCCGCGATGTCGGATGGACCGACGCCTGCCTGTTCGAGGACCCGTGCCGCAGAGCCGAACTGCGAGGCCAGGATGTCGGCCGGATCGTGTTCGACCCACCCGGTGTCGGGGTAGATCTGCCTGAACTCCTGCTGCGCCTGTGCTGCGACCCTGCCCTCGCGGTCGAACAGGATGGCGCGTGAACTGGTTGTTCCCTGGTCGAGCGAGAGGATCAGGCGCGCCATGCGCAGAAGACCTTCAGCAGTGCCGTCGGACAATGCGCCTGCCGCGCTCGGTCCGTGTCAATACCATCGAAAGCTTTCGCCCGTAACCTCCCCGCGGCAGCGGCCGGGGGTGCCGATAGCCGATGATCGAGCGTGCTTGATGACGATGTTTGTTCATGCCTTGATCATCGGCTGCGTCGCTGGTCTGCGGCCGATGGTGGCGCTCGCGGTCGTCAGCCTGGCAGCCAATGCCGGGTGGTTGCTGCTGCAAGCGCTGCCGGCTCTCCTCGAAGGTTCAGCCACGGCCTGCATGCTGGTGGTTCTTGCCGGAGCGGAGATGCTGGGCGACAGGGCAGCCGATCAACGCAGCGGCCGGCAGCCTGCCCAGTTCGGTCTGCGGTTGATCAGCGGCGGCCTGTGCGGCGCCGCGATCGGCGGCAGCGAAGGGCGACTGTGGGGCGGAGCGTTGGGCGGCATCGTGGGCGCGCTGTGCGGCACGCTCGGCGGCGGGGACCTTCGATCCTGGCTGTCGAGCCTTCTGAAACGAAGGTCGTCTGCCGCCGTGACGGAGAACGCGGTTGTGATCGGTGCCGCCGCGCTGGTCATGGCTGCGCTGACTTAGAGCAACGTCACTCCCGACTGATCCAATCTGCGTGCCGCTCTGACATGCCGCGGCAAGCGCCTAACCGCCGAACCCGTCATGCGCTACACGGCGCAGGACGGGGGAGCGACAGAACCCGAAGCCTATGCCTGCCGTTGATGCAGATATGCTTGAACCAGGTCAGGCAGATGGCTGCCCAGCCAGTCGCCCATCTCCTGTTCCTCCTGCATCGATTGCTCGAGCAGGGCCTGGTCACCCGCGGCGCCCGCTGCATCGGCCAAGGCGATCAGCACCTTGTAGGAACCGATCTCGTAAGCCTTGAAACCGATGGCCGCGAGCACGTTCTTCAGCACTTCGTCAGACGCGCCTGCGTGGACGAATCCCGATACCGTGGCGACCGCGCCGGTTACGGCCTCCTTGGCGGAAGACTTGCTGCTGCCGTGCCTGGCGAGCAGATCGTCAAGCCTGGCGGCCTGGGCGATCGAACGCTCCTTGTCCTGCTGCATCTTGGCGTGCAGCTCTGCGTAGGGCTGCATCCTGGAAAGCTCGTTCTGGATCGTGCCGATCGCCTGCGTCTCGACCGCGTGCTGGTTCCGAAGTCCTGTAAGATAGACGTCCATCACCGTGTTCGTGTCACTCATGGCTGCACCCTTCTTCGTCGAAGCGAGGAAACGCGCCCAGTTCGGCTAGGATGCAGCGGACTTCATCAGGATAGTTTGCACTTGCCATTCACCCGGCAAGGATAATCTGATCTGGCCTGATTGTTGGCGGGAGATCGTGTCTTGCGACCGGCGATGATCGGGGTGCCGGAGCTAACCGTACCATACAGGCCTGCTGATCGACGGCTGTTTGCGCAACCGACAAGACTGAACGCTGCCCGGTCTTCGCGATATGGTCGGAGTCGGAGATCAAGCGAGCGAAAACTTGCCTGATCTCCTTCCCGTCCGATCAGCTACTGATGCTGAAAGTAACCTGCACCGGACTTAGCTGGCGAGTCGGTGGCTGGGCAGGCAGGCACGGGCTTGCCTGTGACACGATAGCTGTCGTGAACATCGTCGGTCCCGACGGCATAGAGCTCGCCTTCCTCAGCGTTGCCTTTCTTGAACCCTGCAAACGCGATCGAGTGAGTGAGCCTAGTTGCTTCTGCAACGGTTGTCACAGCAACATAGTACTTTTTCGGCATCATGGGCGAAGCAGTATAGGAAAGGTCTGCAAATCCGACGATCGTCAGCATCGTCTTGGAGAAAATCCAGCATTGATGGAATTTGGCTCCATAACTCGTATTCACTGTAACATCGTAGGTGTAGTTTTTCGGGTGATCCAATGTGCCGACATCGGCACTGTCGGCCCGCGCCATGCCGCTGGTCAGCGCCGAACTCAAGATCATGCAAGCAGCCAATTTCTTCACGGGACATTCCTTTTCACGACGACTCTGAATGCTGGTTGTGGCAACCGCATCCTTGACTGGGACACGTCCGAAATTTCAGCTGTTGACGAACAGGTGTGTTAACATCTCGGTCCGCTGCTAAAACAACGCCAGCCAGACCTGTGTTACATGTCGGCCACGCAACTGCTAGCTAACAGAATGTGAATTTTTTAGAACAAGAGCTCTGGCTATCGAGGTATCAAGAAATACCCGCCATGGTTGCGCAAAGCAATCCGATCAACAGCATCGGTGGACGTTTCTCGCTTCGCCAGTCGAACGTCGCATACCTAGTGCAGTCTGCGGTCTGATACAGTTCGACGCCGTGTCTGTCCGACCGTTCTTTCACGCAGCCAGCTATCCGTATGTGGCATGCGCTGTATGTCAAATGAGGCGAGGACGCGGCTGTTGCAACGCAGCATACCGCCAGGTCGACCTCAGGCGGCGATCGCGGACCGCTCTCGGAAAGAAGATCAAGCGAGCGAAAGGTCGCCCGACCTTCTTTCCTGCACGATCAGCTACCGAGGCGGAAGATAGTTGGCGCCCGGCTTCGACGACGCATCGCTGGTTGGGCAAGCAGGGACGGCCGTTCCAGTGACGCGATAGCTGTCGTGAAATTCGTCAGCTCCGACGGCATAAAGTTCGCCTGATTCAGCAGTGCCTTTCTTAAATCCCGCAAATGCAAACGTAGCCCCCAGCTTCGTGGCTTCGGCCAGCGACGTCACCGCCGTGTAGTATTTCTTGGGCATCATTGGCGAGGCAGTGTAGGACAGCGTCCCTAACCCGCCGATCGTCAACACGGTTTTAGAGAAAACGAAGCAATCCTGGAACTTCGTCCCGAAGCTGGTGTGGACCGTCACCAAGTATGTGTAGTTTTTGGGGTGATCGAGGGTGCCGACATCGGCGCCGTCAGCCCACGCCATCCCGCTCGTCAGCACCGAACCCATGATCATACAAGCCGCTAATGTTTTCATTGGAAGACTCCTTTCACGTTGATTGTTTGACCGACCAGTTGTCGATTGTCGCGGGTCACCAACAGAGTATCTTGACAATACCTTGCATGCACAGACCGCTGACTACTCCAAGTCTGCTGGCAACAATGCCCAGCGTGACCGTTGTTACATGCTGGCGAAACAAATCCTAGCTGTAAAAATACAAAAGTTTAAGCGCAGCAAAACTTTTTACAGTCTATATGCAATCATTACTTGCTGCACCTGCAATCAATACTCGGCCTGGTTGCACGGACCGGCCTGACTACGCGTCTTGACGTCATTGAGCTGCGTCGGCGTAGGCTGCTTCTGGCATGTTGGCCATGTGGCGCCGAGCGGCCGCCGGGCTTTGCGTGTTGCCGGCGGTCTTGCTCGATGCGTAAAGCTTTTCCAACAGCATCGGCAAACGCTTCTCGCCTCTCAGCCAGCCGAACGTCGCATGCCCAGTGTAGCCTGCGGTCTCATACAACTCGACGCCGTCTATCCCGAGCATGCGTTCACTCAGCCAGCTGTCCCGCACGTGGCCAGCGCTGTAGGCCAAAATAAGGTGGGGACGCGGTTGTTTGGCACGGTAATATGCCGCCAGGTCTATCCCCAGGCGGCGGTCGAGGCTGTACAGCTTTCTGAGCTGCGGATAGTGTCGAAGCTCTGCGCCCGGGTCGTCTGCAAGATCGAGTGTGGTTGGAATGCTGAATCCAAGGATGCCCGCGGCGCCAAGGTCGCAGCCGAGCTTCAAGGCGCCCGCCCCACCCGCAGACATGCCGAGTGAGAAACAGGTCGTGACACCCAGGCTCTCGAAAACGGTCCGGAGATTCCCCACACAGGTGTCGTAATCGTCTCCCAAGCCGGAGAGGCCCGCCAGGCAGAAGCACCGTCGCCGGTCGCGCAGTAGAACGATGTGCGTGTCGAACCCCAAGGCGAGCTCGTGCGGCAGGGAAAATTTGGCCTGGTTCCCGCTGATCACCAACGTGACCGAGGACGCGGTCTTGCTTGGCAGCAGAAGGAAATCGGATTGGCCACCAGCCGAGTTCCCGGCAGTCGACAGGTTCCTCAAGTCCAACTGCTTCAACAATTCATTGCCGCTCGCCAGGCGGCCGACGATATCCAGCTCCCGGACGCCCTCCTTTTCCTCTTTCTTGGAACTCATAATAGAAACTGTGTCTTGTGCAGTATCGGCGTAGTCGCGTATCGCAATGAGCGCTCGCCTGTCTTCCACCGTGATAAGATCTTGCCAAGCAGGCTGTGAGCCGGCCATCGTGTAACCCTCCGATAAGCGAAGTTACTTACCAGTTTGACACATAATGGGGTGCAACAGCAATACTCACGTAGAACACGTGCGACTTACTACTTTAAGTTGATCAAAACTAAGAATTACAACCTGAGTAAGTCAGGTCCGTTGCGAAAAATATTGTTCGGCAGCGCCTAACGTGGCAACCGATGTTCAGCCGAGTCAGTCGTTTACGCAGCCGTGGCTCGCCGTCAGACGTCCCAGGCTCGGCGCGTGATGACGACACTCGTCGCGCCGGATCGTGTCGCTTTGTCCTGCATACGTGCGTGCCGATCCGTTCCGGACGACGTCGAGTCCGGACGACGTCGAGCCGGGCGACGTCGAGCCGGGCGACGTCGAGGCTGGCCGATTTCGATATACGTCGGTGGTGGAGCCGAGGGGAATCGAACCCCTGACCTCCTGAATGCCATTCAGGCGCTCTACCAACTGAGCTACGGCCCCGTGGCGGGAGCGGGCATATAACCGCCGGGCATGGGGCGCGCAAGGTGCGCAGCCCGGCCGCCTGCGCCGTTGCTGGGCAGTGCCGGCAGGCTTGCTCCCGGCGCCTAGCGACCCTCCGCCCTGGCCTCGACTGCCCTCATCACACGCAGGAAATTGCCGCCCCACAGGGCCGCCACCTCGGACCGGCCATAGCCTCGGCGCACCAGTTCGGCCGTGATGTTGCCGCTCTCGCTCGCGTCGCGCCAGCCGCTGATGGCACCCCCTCCGTCGAAATCCGAGCTGATGCCGCAATGGGCAAGGCCGATGCGGCGCACCACGTAGTCGATGTGGTCGCAGAAATCGGCCACCGTTACGTCTTCGGAGCGCGCGCGGGGCTTGAGGAAGGGCGGCATGGCGGTGATCTGCACCAGCGCCTCGGTGTCGCGCAGCGCGTCCAGCTGCATGTCGTCCAGGTTGCGCGGGTGATCGCACAGCGCGGCCACGCAGGAATGCGTCGCCACCACGGGCGTCGTGGATCGGGCCACCGCCTGCAGCATGGCCTGGCGCGAGCAATGCGAAACGTCGACCATGATGCCGAGCCGGTTCATCTCGTCCACCGCCTCGTGCCCGAGCGTGGACAGGCCGCCATGCAGCGTCTCCTGATCGCCCAGGTCGCGCCGCGGGTTGGCGCTGTCGGCCAGCAGGTTGTGGCCGTTATGGCAGAGCGTGATGTAGATCGCGCCGGCGTCGCGAAAGGTGGCCAGGGTGCCGAGATCCTCGCCCATCGCGTGGCCGTTCTCGATCGCCGGCACCACGGCGAGCGCGCCTGCGGCGTGGGCCGCCTCGATGGCGTCCGCGGTCCGGCACACCTGGGCGGTGATCCCCATGCGTGTGTCGCCCATCGCGCTGATCGTGGCCAGCATCGCCAGCGCGCGCTTATGAGCCTCCGCCGTGCTGGCCGGCGTGCGCGGGCCCTGCGGCACGAAGGCGGCGAAGCACCCGGCATCGAGCCCGCCTGCCTTCATCTTCGGCATGTCGACGTGCCGCGCGGTGGGACCGAACGGGTCGGGTGAGGTCGGCCAGGGGATGTCGATATGGCTGTCCAGGGTCAGGGTGGCGCGATGCAGCGCCGCGGAATCGATCATTGCAGGCCTTTGAGAGCGTCCAGGCCGTCAGATGGGCCGGGCAGGCCAGGATGCACCTGCCAAGCCAAGCGGCAAAGCGGAGGGCGGCCGTGCGGGGTGATGACGCGCCAAGGCCGCTGGGTTAGGATACCGTGTGAGTGCCTTTCAAAACGCGCCAGCCCGAGTCGGCTGGCGTTCGTTTTCGAGCACCGGAGCGGAGCGGCCTTTTGGCCGTGAGCGCCAGAGCGCAGGAAACGGGCGTCAGACGGCCGGGATAGCGGGTTTTCAGAGGCAATCTTGGTGTCTCCGTAGCTCAGCAGGATAGAGCACAGGATTCCTAATCCTGGGGCCGTGGGTTCGAATCCCGCCGGGGACATGCCCTCGCCAGGCCCGGATCGGGCTTGGGATCGCCGCGATGTGACAGCGGGCGTGGGCGCGTGTAGCCAGCGCGCCTGTATGCGACGGTGAACCAGCCCGATGAGCATCCCAGCACACCTGCATTTCTGCTGGATCGGGCCGAAGCTGCCTTGGGCGCACGTCTTTGCCATATTGTCGGCAGCAGAGCGCAGCTTGATGGCCGACATCGTGCTGCACCATACGGACGCGCTCGCCCAAGGCGATCAGCTGCGTGCGCTCGCTTCGGCCCCAGGGGTGCGGCTGTCCCGTATCGACGCGCCTGCGTATCTCGGCCGGACCGGGCATCTGCTCGGCCTGGGCGACGGACTCGCGCGCCTCTATGCGACGCTGCCGAGCCCGGTCATGCGCGCCGACATGCTCCGCGCAGCGATCCTCTACGCGGAAGGCGGCGTCTACCTGGACCTCGACACGATCACGGTCGCCTCCCTGCTGCCGTTGCTGCAGGCGAAGGTTTTCTTGGGGTCCGAGCTGATCGTCTGGCCGGACAGGGTGCGGCGCTCGCGTTCGCCTGCAGTGTGGGCGAAGCACCTGGCGCTGGACCTGGTCAGGAAGCTGTGCGGCGTGCCGCATGGCTGGACCCTGTTCAGGCATGTCGAGCGGTTCTACCCGTGCAGCGTCAACAACGCCGTCATGGGCGCCGTCCAGCACTCGGCGTTCTTCGCCGGCATGCTCCGTGCGATGGTCGCAGGGCCGCACGACACAGCGTCGCGCTATGCGCTCGGCCCACACCTTCTCCAAACTCTGGTGGCGGGGTATCACGGCGACGACCTGGTCATCCACGCTCCTTCGGTGTTCTACCCGTTGGCGCCGGAGATCTCACGCCATTGGTTCAGGGTCGGCGGCCGCGTCAGCCTGGGCGGCGTGCTGTCGGCCGACACGCTCATCGTGCATTGGTATGCCTCCGTGCGAACGGCCGAGCTGGTCGCGCGCATCACGCCCGACGAGGTTCGCCGCAAAAGGCACCGGCAGCTCTACAGCGCGCTCGTCTGTTCCTGCGTCGCCAGCTTGCCGGCCGATACGGGGCAGCCAGACGATTTGCTTGGGCGCGCGCGCTTGCAAGACGGGCCTGACCTTCCTACGCAGGTCGAAACCGTGCCCTCTCGGATCGAACTCCAGCCGCCATGAAATGCGTCATCGTCGCAGCCGGACAGGGTGTCCGGTTACAGGAGAAGGTGGAACTCAAGCCGCTCGTGCCGCTCCTCGGCACGCCCTTGATCGAGCACGTCATGTCGCGTGCCCAGCGCGCCGGCATCGGCGACTTCATCGTCGTCAGCGGCTTTCGCGGCGACGAACTCCGTGCGCGGCTCGACATTTTCTCGGCAGCCGAGGGCGTGCGCGTCCAGCACGTCGTCAACGATGATTGGCAGCGGGCGAACGGCGTGTCGCTCTGGAAGGCCAGGCCCTACCTCGAAGACGAGTTCCTGCTGACGATGTGCGACCACGTGGTCGATCCGGACATACTGCGCGCGCTGGTCGCCGCACCTCGCTCTCCGGAAGGCGTCGTGCTGGCCGTGGACTACGATCTTGGCAACCCGCTGGTCGACCTGGACGACGTGACGCGGGTGCAATCCGCCGGTTCGCGAATCGAACGGATAGGCAAGCACCTTGCCGAGTACGACTGCTTCGATACCGGCGTGTTCCTGTGCACGCCGGTCATCTTCGGCGCGCTGGAGGAAGGCCAGTCGAGCGGAAACGACAGCATCACCGCCGCCATGTCCATCCTTGCACGGCAGGGCAGGGCGCACGTCCTCGACATTGCGGGGAAGGTGTGGATCGACGTCGATGACCTGGCTGCCCTTCGCCGGGCCGAGTCGCTGCTTGACTCCGGGCGGCTTTGACACGGCAGGGGCTCTGCCCTTGACCCGCTGGGGCAGCGGCCCCAGACCCGCACGTCTCGATGGCGAACATGGCCGAAGCTGAACCTGTGAAGCGGACCTCCGAAATCGAGGAGGTGACCAATGTCTACGTCGTCCATCCCATCTCGAGCCGGCTCACACCGTTGCTGGCCCGGTTCGGTGTGCGGCCGAACGCCGTGTCGGTGGCGGGAATGGCGTGCGGCGTCACGGCTGGCCTCGCCTATCACGACTACGCCCGCAGCCTTCTCTATCCCGTGCTGGGTTTTCTGCTCATGGTCGTCTGGCACGTGCTGGACGGCGCCGACGGCCAGCTCGCCCGCCTGACCAACGCGCAGTCGCAATCGGGGAAGGTGCTCGACGGCATCTGCGACTATGTCACCTTCACGGCGGTCTATGCAGGGCTCGCCCTGGTGCTCAGCCGGCAGCATGGCGGCTGGGTCTGGCTGCTGGTGGCCGCAGCCGGGCTGTGTCACGCGGTGCAGGCCGCCGCCTACGAGCTGCAAAGACAGGATTACGAGTTCTGGGGCTGGAACAAGGCGTCGGCGGAGCTGCCGGATCTCTCCTCGATACCGTTGGGCAGCGGCACCGTTCTGGGTCGTGCTGCGGCGCGCCTGCACCGGCTGTATGCCAGAGCGCAGCTCTTTGGCGCCGGCATGGATGCGGCGTCGCGACGACGGCTGGCCGAAGCGCTGCGGGCCCGGCCGGACGACGCGAACATCCGTTCGTCCTACCGCGCCATGTTCGCGCCGAGCGTGCGCCGCTGGTCGGCATTGTCGGCGAACATCCGCACGCTCGCGATCTTCGTGTTCACCGTCCTGCGGGCGCCCCTGCTGTATTTCGTCTTCGAGGTCACGGTGCTGAACATCGTGCTGATGGTCCTGCTCGGCCGGCAGCGGGCGCTCGCTTCCCGGTTCCTCAGCCTGCTGCCGGCTGGGCAGGCGCTGGCGAACCCGCGTCGGGCCAATAGACGTCGCGCAGCAGATAGACTGCCAACGCGATGACGGCCAGCGACGGGCCGGTCGCCGTCGCGGCCGGGCTGATCCGCAGCAGCAGCCCAAGATGGTCGATGATCTGCTGCACCAGCGAGAACACGATCCCGAACCCGACGCCGTAGGCCAGCCGTTGCCCGGTGCTCTGCGTGCGCACCCGTCCGAACACGAACGGGGCGGAAATCATGATCATGGCGACGACCGAGATCGGCACGTCCACCTTGGCCCAGAACTCCTGGTCGTAGCGGGTCGGGGCCTGCTGGCGGCGTTCGCGGGAGACCTGGCCGTAGAGCACCGTCGGCGGAATGCTGTCGATCGGCAAGGCCAGGAAACGCAGCTGCCGCGACGGGACGAAAGGCTGCCAGGGCAGGGAGGCCAGCTCCTCGGTCTTGAACTGATCGTCCCGGACCCGCCTCCTCGACACGCCGAGCAGCAGCCAGTGACCGTCCGGCTCGATGCTGGCCCGCTCCGCATGGGTGAGCAGTGCCAGGCTGCCGTCCGGGGCGAAGGCGTAGATGTCGATCCCCACCGGTTGCCCCGCCGCACCGAACTGGTCGACGTGAAGGAACTCGCGTCCGCCATGCGCCCAGATCCGCTCGTGCAAGTGGCCGGCCGACCCCGACAGGGCGGTGTCGCGCCGCGTGTGGGCGAGGAGCTGCGCCGGCGGGATCACGTATTCCGCCATCACGAACAGCATCGCCGCGATCGGCAGCGTCAGGACCAGCACGGCGCTGACGACCTGCCGCTCGGCCACGCCCAGGCTCAGCATCGCGGTCAGCTCGGCGTTCCTGGCGAACCCCCCAAGAGCCAGCAGCGCGCCCAGCAGCATGGAGATCGGCGTCACCTGCACCAGCCGGGACGGCGCGGTCAGCACCACGTAGATGAACGCGTCCCTGACGTGGTACTGCCCCTCGCCGACGGAGGCGAGCTGTTCGACGAACTCCAGCAGGCTGAACAGTCCCGCCAGCGTCACCGCGACCAGGGCAAAGGCCCGGATCGTGGTCAGCTGGACGTAACGCGCAAGCAGTGCCCTGCGCGCGAGGCGCCTCAGCAGCGACACGATCCTACCCGGACCCCCATGCTGATCACGCGCGCTCCCGCCTCAGCCCGAAGTCGAGGGTCGGGATGTAGAGGGCCGTCAGCACGACCAGGGTCAGGATGGCCGGCACCCACCAGATGCCTGGAAACCGGGCGATCGCGCCGTGCTGCACCCAGGTGCGGGCGGAGGTGAACAGCAGGTAGTAGCCGAAATAGGCGAGTATCGCGACCGCTATCATCGAGTACCGGGTCTCCCGCGGTTTCTTGCGTGCCAGCGGGATGCCGAGCATGCCCAGCAGCAGCGTCGAAAGCGGGGTGGACAGCCGCCACTGGAACTCCGCCACGTCCTCGCTGACGCCGGATTTGGCCAGGCGCCTGTTGCTGGCAGCAACCGCGCTGTAGCCCGGCGGGACGCCCTCCCGGCTGTTGGGATCGACCACCATGCCATCGGCCTGAAGCACTTGGTCCGGGTCGCCATGACCCCTGTCCACCTCGTAGATGAAGGCGTTGTTGAGGTAGACCTGCGGGCTGCTGCCCGATGCGGCTCCAGGCAGGGTCTCCGCCGAGCGCGCGGACATGATCTCCGTCCGGTTCGAGTGGATCAGCCGGACGAACACGTCCTCGGCCGGCGCCGCCGGGCCGGCCCGGCGGCCGACATAGATCACCCTGTCCCCGTCCTGGTCCACGTAGAAGGAGCCTGGCTGCACCGCATCCAGGTCCAGCAGCGCGGCGGCCCGGTTGGTCAGCGCGTGCAGCCGCTGGTACGCCCAGGGCCGCACGAACAGGGAAAGGCAGCCCACCACGACGGCCAAGCCGCCGGCCAGCGTCAGCACGCTGCGCATGATCGCCACCGGCCGCATCGACAGCGCGAACATCGCGGTGAACTCGGAATCGCCGTATAGGCGTGCGAAGGAGACGAGCACGGCCACGTAGAGGGAGGCGGGTATCAGCACCTCCAGCGAGATGAGCACTTTCAGCCCGGTCAGCTCGGCGATGGCGCCGGCCGGCAACAGGCCGTTGACCGCGTCCGAGAGGAAGCTGTTGAGGGTGTAGCCGGCGAACAGCGCCACCAGGATCGCCAGAACGATCACCAGAGGCCGGCTGATCTCGGCGAGCAGGTAGCGGTGGATGGTCAAGCCAGGAGTGCCTTTCAGGACCCGCCAGGCGGAGCTTCGAAACGCTCTGCTCGTCCAACCGTCTGCATGCAGGCCGGCAAGGCGCGCGAGGTTGTGGGGGTTGGGTGGGTCACCCGGTGGAGCAGCATGACGAACCGGGCTGTAACGATCTGTTGTCCGAGCGCCCCCTCTACGATCGGCCAGTCTGGACCGCAAGCGCATGCCGGCGCCTGACTTCCAAGCGCCATGCGCGGCCCGCGACGTCGTCGTCTTCCGCCAGAACCTGTTCCGGGTGTCCGAGCCGTTCGTGACCCAGCAGGCACAGCAGCTTCGGCGCTACCGGCCGACCTACATGGGCAGGCTTCGCTTCGGCGCTGCGCCGGACGGCGCGCGATCGCTCTGCCTGCGCGACGACCCTGCCTGGCGCGCCCTGCCGCGCATCGCCTGGCAGGTCGCCTCGCGCAGCCCCGCCGCCTATCTCCGCCTGCTGGGCGGCCTGCGCCCGTCGCTGATCCACGCGCATTTCGGCACCGACGGCGTCTATGCGCTGCCGCTGGCGCGCCGCCTCGGCATCCCCCTGGTCACCACGTTCCACGGTTTTGACGCGACCCTGTCCACTGCGGCGCTGCTGACCTCGCCGGCCTGGGCGAACTTCGTCCTGTTCCGGCGCCGGCTGGCCGTGCAGGGAGAGCTGTTCCTGTGCGTCTCCTCGTTCATCCGCGATCGCGTGCTGGCGATGGGGTTCCCCCCTGCGCGCACCAGGCTGCACTACACAGGCATCGATGTGCGGGCCGTCCAGGTCAGGGAGCCGCGGGAGGAAACGCCCACCATCCTGCATGTCGGCCGGCTGGTGGAGATGAAAGGCACGCGCATCTTGATCGAGGCGTTTGCCAGGCTGGCGCAGAGCCATCCTGGCGTAAGGCTCGAGATCGTCGGCGACGGCCCGCTGCGGCGGTCCCTGCAGGCGCTGGCGGCGTCAACCGGCGCGGGTGAGCGTATCGCGTTCCTTGGCGCCCTGCGCCACGCACGCGTGCTCGACCAGGTTCGCCGGGCCGCCATGCTGGTGCTGCCCAGCGTGCTCACGGCCACTGGACGCGTCGAAGGGTTGGGCATGGTGCTGCTGGAAGCAGCGGCGACGGGCGTTCCAGTCGTCGCATCCCAGATCGGCGGCATCCCCGAGGGGATGATCGGCGGGCACACCGGTCTGCTGGTGCCGCCACGCGACGCCCACGCGCTTGCGTCCGCCATCGGCCGGCTGCTGGACGATCCAGCGGCGCGGCTCGCCATGGGCAAGGCGGGACGCGCCTTCGTGCAAGCCCGGTTCGACAGCGCACGGCAAGGTGCATTACTGGAGGGGCTATACGACAGCGTCATGCCGCACGGGACCGATCCTTCATGAGCCTTGCTGCCACATCCAACCGGTCCGGAGGCCTCGCCTCCGGCTTGCGGTTTCTCGGCCGCGTCGTCGGCTCGCGCTACAACCCGCTTCTGGCGCAAGTCGTGGTCACGCGTCGCTGCAACCTCGCCTGCGGCTACTGCTCGGAATACGACGATCACTCCGCGCCCGTTCCGCTGCCCACCCTGCTCGCCTGGGTGGATCACCTGGCATCCCTCAGAACCGCCGCGATCACCTTCACCGGCGGCGAGCCGCTGCTTCACCCCGAGCTCGACCAGGCGATCCGTGCGGCGCGCGGCCACGGCATGATCGTGACGATGATCACCAACGGGTTCCGCCTGACGCGAAGCTGGATCGAGCGGCTGAACGCCGCCGGCCTGCAGGGCATGCAGATCAGCATCGACAATCTGCGGCCCGATGCGGTGTCGATGAAGAGCCTGTCGTCGGTGGAGGGCAAGCTCGCGCTGCTGTCCAGGCACGCGCGCTTCAAGGTGAACGTCAACTCGGTGCTGGGCGTCAGCCGCGAGCGCACGCAGGACGTGATCACCGTCGCGGAGACGGCCGCGAAATACGGCCTGCAGCATTCGGTCGGCGTGCTGCACGACGACCACGGCACGCTGGAGCCGCTCAGCGCCGGGCAGATGAGCGCCTACCGGCAGGTGACGAAGATCTCGCCCTCGATCGTGCACGCGCTGAACTACTGGCTGTTCCAGCGCAACCTGATGCACGGCCGCCCCAACGACTGGAAATGCCGTGCCGGGGCACGCTATCTTTACGTGGCCGAGGACGGAAAGGTGCACTGGTGCTCGCAGCAGCGCGGCTTCCCGGGCATCCCGCTGCTGCAATACAGCGGCGAGGACATTCGGCGGGAGTTCCATACCGAGAAGTCCTGCAGCCCCACATGCACGCTGAGCTGCGTGCATCAGATGAGCGCGTTCGACCGTTACAGGGGCCGGCAGACGGCACTTGTGCCGGCGGAGTAGTCGCTCAAAAGACGCTACCCCGCGGCTTTGAACGAGAACAGCGCGTAGTAGGCCAGGCCTGTCAGAGCCAGGACCGCCGCAAGATGCATTTCGGGCGGCAAGCCGGTCAGCGTCTCGCCGCCCACGACCATCAGCGTCGCAGCCGCCAGCGGCGCCCGGATCGCGGACCATGCGTCGCGGGCCTCGACGCCCCAGGAACGGCGCACGACGCCCGCGCCCCAAACGAGAAGCAAGGGAGGCCCGGCCAGCCAGACGGCCGCGACCCCGCTGATGCCCCAGCGCGGCGCGCCGAATCCCACGGCGAGGATCCCGGCTGTCAACAGCAGGAACGTAACGGCCGACAAACCCGCCGCCGCGGCAGGGCGCTTGGACACCAGCATCACCGTCGGCAACAACTGCGACAGCACGCGCAGCAGCGCCGCCGCGCAGAGCAGTTTCAGCGGCAGCGCGGCGCCCGCGTAGCTGGCGCCGCGCTCGTCGTGCAGCAGCGGCGTGACGTCGCCCGCCGCCAGGAACAGCGCGGCCAGCAGCGGCGCGATCAGCATCAGCGTCCGACGTATCGACCAGGTCAGTATCCGGGCCAGGTCGCCCCCGCTTGCGGCCGCGCGCGCGAACACCGGCAGCGCGGTCCGGTTGACCAGGGTCGCGACCGCCATCGCCGGCTCCATCGCCACGTCGAACGCCACGCGGTACGTCGCGAGCGAGGCCGGGCCGAAGAGCCAGCCGACCAGCAGGAAGTCGATGTTCTTGAACGTCTGCTCGCCGACATTGGCTGCCGACGCGCCGGCGCCGAACCGTATCAACGGCATGATCGAGCTCGGTCGGCAGCGCAGCCGGGGAAGGAACGGCCGGGCGATCAGCGCGCCGACAAGTCCGTAGAGCCCGCTCGCGGCAAAGCCGGCAACCAGCGCCCAGGTGCCGGCGCCGAGCAGGCCGAGACCGAGCCTGGTCAGCGCTGCGGCAACCGTGGCGCACACGTTCACCGTGGCGATGCGCCGGTATTGAAGGTCGCGGTTCATCAGTGCGAGCGGGATCAGAGCCGCGCCGACCACCGGCTGCTTGACGGCGACGGCGACGAAGTAGCCCGCCATGCCGGCCCCGTAGACCGCCTCCGTCAGGGGAGACGCCAGCAGGACGAGAAGGCTGATGAGGACTGCCGCGCCAAGCACGTACCAGAACAGCGTGTCGAGCTGAACGCGGCTGACGGCGCCGGCCTGCAGCAGCGCCTCGCTGGTGCCGAGCCCGTTGAATGCCTCGACGACCATGCCGACGGAGATGACGACGGAGGCGACGCCGACTTGCTCCTTGGTCAGCAGAAACAGCATGCCCAGCACGGTCGCGAAATCGACCACGCGGGCCAGCACCATCGCCCCGCCAAGCCAGTTGAACCCCCGCCCCAAAGCCAGCAGGTGATCATCAAAGCCGCGGATCGGAAGCCTCTCGGTTCCTTTCGAGAGAGAACCGCTTGCTTCCATCAAAAGCCGGCACCGGGCGGCAGGACCCAAGACCCACGCCGCGCCAGGTGCAGCCCCCAAAGCCAGGACTGGACCAACCAGCTTCGGCAATGGCTCCACCGCCAGCCCTCATGGATCACCCGCTCGGCCGCCAGCCTGCTTTCCACCGCCCCCAGGATGGCTGCAGCCCGTGCGCTCCAAGTCAGGCCGACACTGTCGGCCAGGGCGGTCGCGGCAAGCCGGTCGGCAAGCGTCATGTCCCGCGTCAGGGCGAGCAGCCCGGACGCCAGCGCGTCGATGCTGTCGGCCTGGCAGAGAAAGGCGTTGTCGTCGTGGCGGAGCACTTCGCGGATGTCGGCGGTGTCGCCGGCGAGGATGGGGCGGCCGGACGCCATGTAGGAAAACAGTTTCAAGGGCAGCACGGTGGAGCCGAACACCGCCAGGGGCGCGGCGGATGGCGGGATCAGCAGCACGTCGGCCGCGAACACATAGGCGGCGAGCGCATCGGAGGCTTGCCACGGGACGAGCCGTATGTTGGCCACACTCCGCGCTGCCGCCTCGATCGGGCCTTCGCCCGCCGAACCGACCAGGACGAACAGGACGTCCGGCAGGCGCCGCGCCGCCTCGATGGCAAGGCCAAGACCCTTCTTGTGGTTGAGCCGCCCGGTATAGACGACCGTCTTCTGACCGTCCGGAACGCCGATGGCGCGCTTGGCCGTCTCGATTGGGATGGGTTTCGCAAAGCGGGCGGGCTCGAACCCGTTGCGAATCGTGCGCAGCTTGGCGGCGGGCAGGCCGATGGCCGCGTATTTGCGCCGCGTGTAGTCCGAATGGCAGATGTTGAGCAGGAAGCGCTCGCTCGACATCAGCACGAAGATCCAGAACTGCAGCGGCGGTATCTGGTCTGGCCAGGGGCGGTAATGGTCGAACACCACGCGCTGGCCGAACAGGACGGCCATCCAGGCAACCCACAAATTGCGCGTGTAGACCAGGTCGGCCTGCCGGAACTCTGGCCGCAGCACCAGGGTCAGCCCGCAGCACAGATGGCGCAGGGCCGCCAGGCCGGCGGGCGCCCAGGCGCGCAGCACAGGCATCCCCGCCAGCGTCTCGATCGCCTCCCGGTCGGCGCGGCGCGTCATCGGCACGTGCAGCCAGGATTGCGAAACGAGCGGCGCTAGGGTCCGCGCCGTGGTGACGAAGACCTCGGCATCGGCCTGCGGGCTGGGCAGGCAGTTCTCGAACGCGAACAGGATTTTCATGGCGCTCACCCGACCTTGGTGATCGCCCATTTGACGTGCTGCGGGCCGTCCTGGGGACTGGTCAGCACCACCTGTTCGCTGCGGCGGGGGTCGGCGCCGCCGAGGTAGATGCTTTCCTCCAGGCTGACCTTCGCCCCTTCGGCGCGCAGCCGCCAGCCGCCGCTGGGCAGGCGCAGCAGCACCGCCTCGCCGTCCTGCTGCACGCTGGCGATGACGGCCGGGTGCAGGTGGAACCGTATGGCGTAGGGCTGCGGCGTGCCTGCCTCGACCACGTCCTCGCCGCGTATGTCCTCGCCGCTTTCGGCCAGATAGAGCCGGCGGCGGTGGTTGGCGCCGAACGGGCGGCGCCAACCGTCCTGGCTCGCTTCCAGCCAGTGGGCGCCGTTGGCCTCCTGCCTCTCCACGCCGACCTTTTCGGGGCGCCTGCCCAAGCCCGTGGGCTTAAGCTCGGACGAGCTGGTATCGGCGATCACCAGGGTGGAATGGGCGGCGGTGGCGCGCGCCGCGTCGGTCCAGGCGGCGACCCCGATGGGGGCTGCGCCGCAGTTCACGATCAGCCGCTCGCGCCCGAACGACAGCTCGAAGCTCAGCGTGCCGGCATGGGCCATGCGGTCCAGTCCAGGGCCGGGCGGCGGGCCGGCATCGACGATCAGCACGGTGCGGCCTGCCTGAAGCCGGTGGAACCCCGCATCGGGCAGGGCGGCGGGCGCGCGTCCGGCCCGTCCGGCCTGGGTCAGCACAAGCTCGATCAGGGTCGCCGGCTCGTCGCGGGTGCCGTTGAACAGGGCCAGGCCGCCATCGCCGTGGCGCAGCGTGCGCAGCGCGAGCGAGAGGCGGTCGATGGCCGCGCCCAGCGAGGCGGGCGCGCTGGCGCCGGCCAGGTGCAGCAGGGCACGGGTCTCGATCAGGTCCTTGAGCGCCACCAGGTGGGCGGCCGGGCTGCGCTCGATATGGCCGCCGTCGGGCAGGATCTGGCGGCCGATCTCCTGGGGCAGGAAACGCAGCGCACGGTGCAGGTAGGGCGTGTTGTCGGGCAGCGCGATGGAGGCTGCGATCAGGCCGCGCAGTGCGGTCAGCGCGCGGCCGTCCTGCTCCTCGGCGGGCAGTGCCGCCGAAAGGATGCGCGCGTCGGACACCAGCCGGCGCATCAGGGTCTGGCGGAACTCGTCGTCCGCGCTGGCGGCGAAGAAATCGTAGTGGCCGAGCCAGGCGGCGATGCGGCTGCCGGCCACGTCGGGCCGCTGTGCCACCGGGTCGGCATTCCCCCCTGCGATCCAGTCGCCCACCAGGGCACGCGCGCGCATGCGGGCGGCGTCCGTGCCGATCACCCTCAGGTCGCGCAGCCAGGTGAAGCCGTGCGCGTGGGCGCGCATCACCGGGTGGCCGCCCGGATCGGCCCAGCCTCCGGGCTTGAGCACCCGCATCGCACCCGACAGCGCCAGTTCGCCGCGCAGCAGCCGCGCGCCGCGCGCCGGGTCGCCAGGCCAGGGATCACGCACCGGCACCGCCGGCACGTCGGGCACGCTGATACGTAGGGTTGGCAGGCGAGCCAGGCGCAGCCTGACGCCGCGCAGGCTGCGGCCGAACGTCACGTTTTGCTTACGTCAGGGGCAGGGCTGGCAGTAGAGGGTCTGGGCGCGGCACTGCCGCGAATGGCGGAAATGGCTGCCGCGTAATCCTTCGCGCCGAACACCGCGGTGCCGGCGACGAAGGTGTCCGCACCGGCGGCGATGCAGTGTGGCGCGGTCTTCGCGTCGACGCCGCCGTCGACCTCGAGCCTGATGTCGCGGCCCGACGCGTCGACCAGCCGCCGCAGCTCGGCGATCTTGGCGAGCTGGCTTTCGATGAACTTCTGGCCGCCGAAGCCAGGGTTGACCGACATCACCAGCACGATGTCGAGCAGGTCGATCACGGTCGCCGCGTGCTCCACCGGCGTTCCTGGGTTCAGCACCAGGCCGGCTTTCTTGCCCAGGCCGCGAATGGCCTGCAGCGTTCGATGCGGGTGCGGACCGGCCTCAGGGTGGAACATGATGTGGTCGGCACCCGCCTCGGCGAAGGCGGCAAGGTAGGGGTCGGCGGGCGCGATCATCAGGTGCACGTCGAACGGCATGCGGGTCAGCGGACGCAGCGCCTTGAGGATGAACGGGCCGAAGCTGATGTTCGGGACGAAATGCCCGTCCATGATGTCGAGGTGAAGCCAGTCGGCCCCGGCCGCCTCGACGGCCGCGACCTCCTCGGCCAGCCTGGAAAAATCGGCGGCCAGCAGGCTGGGTGCAACGAGGGTTGGGTGCTGCGGCATGACGGGGTTCTAATGTGCGCCCGCGTCGCCAAGCAAGCCGGCCCGGCCGGTTGGCAGGCCGCCTTCCGTCAGGCGGGCGGTTCGGCGACGTGCCAGAGCACGCCGGACGGATCGAAGATGAAGCCCACCCTCAGGCCCCAGTGCCGCATCGTCGGCGCGATCGGCGCCTTGACCGGGAAGCGCTCGGAGACATTCCGGCTTCAGCAGCGTCAGGTTTTGACGAACCGGGCGGCGAAGAACCCGTCCAGCCCTCCTTTCTCGGCCCACATCGCGGGATTGGTCCGTAACGCTCCTGCAGCCGTGCGCGCCTCTGCGACGCCGACAAGTTCATCCGCCGTGAACGGCGAAGGGGCGAGCCCGAACCGGTCCAGGCCCTGCACGCGCTGCGCGCCCTCCTCGTCCTGCAGGGAGCAGACCGCGTAGATTAGCCTTCCGCCCGGCCGAAGCATCGCAGACGCCGCCTCGATCAGCCTGTCCTGGCCGGCCGTGAGCGCGGCAAGATCCTGCGGCCGCTTGATGTGAGGCAGGTCGGGGTGGCGGCGGATGGTGCCGGTGGCCGAACAGGGCGCGTCCAGCAGCACCGCATCCAGCGGGGCAGCCGGCCGCCAGGCCAGCGCGTCGGCGTGCACGATCTCGACCGCGAGCCTCAGGCGGGCAAGATTGTCGCGCAGCCGCGGCAGCCGGCGCTCGCTGGCCTCCACCGCCACGACGTGCGCGCCGGCGGCGGCCAGTTGCGCGGCCTTGCCGCCCGGGGCGGCGCACAGATCGGCCACATGCTCGCCGGGACGCGCCGCCAGCAGCCGCGCCGGCAGCGCGGCGGCGGCGTCCTGCACCCACAGCGTTCCAGCAGCCAGCCCAGGCAGGTCGACGACCCTGGTGCCGGACGGCAGGCGCGCCGAGCCGGTCGGCAGCATTTCGCTGCCGTCAGGCGCCTGGCCACCAGGCATCAGCGTCAGGTCGAGCGGCGCCTCGGTCTGGTGGGCGACCGCGATCGCGCGTGCCTGGCTGCCCCAGGACGCCCAGAGCCAGGCTGGCGTGTCGAGCCGCGGCGAGTCCAGCTCCTCCATCGCGCCCGCGCCCGCTTCGGCCACGCGGCGCAGGACGGCGTTCACCATCCCGGAGAACGGCGCGAGCTTCTGGGCGCGCGCGAGTGCGACCGACGTCGCAACGGCGGCGTGGGCCGGGGTGTCCAGCAGAAGGAGCTGGGCTGCGCCAAGCCGCAGGATCAGGCGGACGGCGTCCGGCGGCGAGCGCTTCATGTGCGGCTCCAGCACCGCGTCCAGCGTGCCGGCGCGGCGCAGCACGGTGGCGGCCAGGCGATGCGCCGCGGCACGGTCGCGCGCCTCGCCAGGCGGCAGTCGGTCGAGCGCCTCGTCCAGCGGGCGTCGCTGGTCGATGACGGCGCGCAGCAGCTGCATGGCGAACAGGCGGGTGTTGTCCATTGTCTGGCAGTGTCTCGGTTGCTGTGTTGCGGCCACGCAGCCGGTCCCACAGCGTGGGATCAGCACGCCGAACGCCTACCCAGCAAGCGTGGCAGGCGGCAAGGTGGCGCTTGACAGCAGGTTGAGCCGTCTGCGGAGGGTGTAGCAGGCGCGAACCGCGGCCGTCCCCACCACTGAAAGCTCCACCGACCCATGCACCAGCTGATCAGCGCACGTTATGCCGAGAACCTCGACTGGCTTGCCGAGGTGCCGCCCGACTTCGAGGTGCACATCTACAACAAGGGCGCACCGGTGACGTCGCAGCCGGCGGTCGCGCGTGCCGCCCGCATCTTCGACAGGCCTAACGAGGGGCGCGAGTCGGAGACGTATCTGACGCATGTGGCAAAGCTTCAGGCCGCTCCGCAGAGCGAGGACGGGTCATACGTGGTGTTCGCCCAAGGCGACCCGTTCGAGCACAGCCCGGATTTCCTGGCGCTGCTGCGCGCCTGGCCTGACTGGCAGCCCATCCAGCCATTGTCGTGGCGATGGAAGACCAGGCGCGACATTCCGCCTGCGCGCGTGCTGGCCCGCGAGACCGCCTGCTTCGTGGACGGGCTGCGCGTGCGCCCCGAGCTGTTTTCCCTGCAAAGCTGGACGCCGCTCGGCTTCCACGACGTAGGGACGTTCTGGCTGCAGGAGACCTATCGGCAGGTTCATGGCCTTCCCGATGGGACCAACATCGCCGCGCATTTTCTGGCCATGTGCGACCTGCCGGCCCTGGCCGCGCAGGCCGACTCGCATCTTCTCGGACGCTTCGCCTACGGCGCCGTCTTCGCAGCCAGGACGTCGCAGCTAAGGGCGGTTCCGCCCGAGGGTCTGGCCGCCATGCGCCGTGCGTCGCTCGGGCACGAGGTCTACGGCTACGTGCTGGAGCGCATGTGGCTGCACCTGTTCGGCCTGGAGTTCATCCTGCCCGCCCCGCTGGGAGACATTCAGGCCGGCCCCTTTCCGGCCGGCCCCAGCTTCGTGCCACCCGACCGCACCTCCCCTGGCATGCGGCGCGTGAGGAAGATCGTGCAGAAGGCCGGGCGGCTGGTGCGGCAGGCGGCAACGATTGCGGGAACAGGCAAATAGAGGGTGAGCCGCCGGTTGCGCGCCATGGACGGGTTGCGGTCCTGGGAATACGTGTTGCGACCTGCTGCGCCTGCATCCGCGCCTCAGACGGACCCCTCGCCGCCAATCGCGGTCCTGCTCGTCTGTCTCTGTCTTGCCCTCTGGCTGCCGGGCTTCTTCAGCCTGCCGCCTGGCGACCGGGACGAGAGCCGGTTCGCCCAGGCCAGCAAGCAGATGAACGAGACCGGCGACTACGTGCGAATCATGAACGGCACGGAGCCGCGCAACCGCAAGCCGATCGGCATCTACTGGCTGCAATCGGCCTCCTCCCGCGCAGCGCGGCTTGCAGCCGGGCCGGGGCTGGCCAACCCGATCTGGCCGTACAGGATACCCTCGCTGCTCGGCGGGTTGCTGGCAGTGCTCGCCACCTACCGGGCGGGCCTGCTGCTGACGCCGACCCGACGCTCCGCCGCCCTGGGCGCAGCCATGCTCGCCGCCTGCGTGCTGCTGACGACGGAGACCCACATCGCCAAGACGGACGCCGCCCTGCTCGGCGCGACGACGCTGGCGATGGCGGTCCTGGCGCGCGCCTGGAGGGGGATCGCAACCCCGGGATGGCTGGCAGCGCTGTTCTGGCTTGCAGCCTCCGCAGGCATCCTCCTCAAAGGGCCGATCACGCCGATGGTGCTGGGCCTGACGGCCGCGACGCTGTGCGCCTGGGAACGACGCGCGCGCTGGCTGCTGGCGCTGCGGCCCTGGTGGGGCGTGCCGCTGATGCTGGCCGCCATCCTGCCCTGGTTCGTGGCGATCGGGCTGGCCACGCATGGCGCGTTCTTCGCCGACGCGGTTGGCCGCGACCTGGCCGGCAAGCTGGCGGGCGGCGCGGAAACGCACGGCGCGCCGCCGGGCCTGCACCTGCTGCTGCTGCCGCTGCTGGCGTTTCCGTCGACCATCCCGGTGCTGGCCGGCCTGCCCGCGGCCTGGGCCGGCCAGCGCGAATCGGCCACGCGCTTCCTGATCGCCTGGGCGGGGCCGTCCTGGCTGGTGTTCGAGGCGGTGCCGACGAAGCTGCCGCATTACACCCTGCCTCTCTACCCGGCGCTGTTCCTGCTCGCATCGCGCGGTCTGGACAGGCTGCCCGCACGGTGGACCGAGCTGACCGCCCGCAGCGCGTTGCTGCTGGCGGCATTCGTGGTCGGGGCAGCGTCGGCCGCCTTGCCGGTCCTGCTCCACGGCGCCTGGTGGCTCGGCCTGCCCGGCCTGGCTGCGACGGCGCTGGTGGCGTGGTGCGCGTGGCAGCGCCGTCTCGTGGCCGCCTTGTGCGCCGCAGTGCCGCTTTACGCAGGCGTCCTGCAGCTGGAGCTGCCGCATCTGCCAGCTCTGTGGATCGGGCCGCGTCTGGTCGCTCTTCTAAGACAGGACTGGCCGGGCTACAGGCCGAGCGGGGCGGGCTTGGCCGTCGCCGGATACGCCGAGCCAAGCCTGGTGTTCCTGGCCGGCACGCAGACGGTGCTTCTGCCGGACGGAGCACAGGCGGCGCGCGCGTTGCAAGCCGGCACCGCAGGCGCCGTGGTCGTCAGCGACCGCGAGCTCGCCCGGTTCGCAGGCGCGGCCAGGTCGGAGGGGCTCTCGTTCCACGATGCAGGCAGCGTCGCAGGCTTCAACGCGTCCCGCGGCCGCTGGGTGACGCTGAGCCTGATGCTCAGGTAGCGGGCGATGCTCCATCGCCGTTCACGGCCTTGCGCACGTCGTTGATGGCCTGCAGCAAGGCGGGCGTGGTGAACGGTTTCGGCAGGAAGCGTTCGTAGGGCGCCATGCCGCGCAGCTCGGCATAGCGGCCGCTGATGAACACGACGGGCAGGCTGGGAACGATCTCGCGCGCCGCCCTGGCAAAGGCCAGGCCGTCCATGCCAGGGCCCAGATTGATGTCGGTCACCACGACCGAAGGCGGACGGGCAGGATCCAGCCAGCTCAGCGCCGCCTCAGCTGTCCCTATGCCCTGGATAGCGTGTCCGGCATCGTGAAGTGCCTCGAGCAAGCAGTCTCGGACGAGGTCGTCGTCCTCCACGAGCAAGATTTCCAAGCCATCCCCCAAGTGCGCGAACGTCTGGTGCTCGATACAACTGCAAATGTAACTACACGAAGATGAGAGCGTGTTCGTAACGACACAGCATCGGCGCCGTGACGACTCGTCACGAGCGTGCACTCTCGCGCGTGGCAGGTGGACGGCGGTGCGGCTCGGCTGCAAGCGCGTAGCCGAGCGCCCCACCCGTCAGCCGAGCAGTTCTAGGGCTGCTCCGGCCAGGGCCTGGGCGCCGAGCGCGATGCAGGCCTCGTCCGGCTGGTAGCTGGAGTTGTGCAGGCTGTCCGCCCGCCCTGCCGCACCCGATCCCACCCGCAGCACGAAGCTCGGAACGCGGTCGGCGATCATCGCGAAATCCTCTGCGCCCATGCTCGGCTCGCAGGGCACGAACACCTCGCCCAACTGGCGCTTGATGCCGGCCACCCCGGCATCCAGCACGGCGTCCGCGTTCAGCGTCGGCGGCACGCCGGGCGACCATTGCAGGTCGGAGACGGTGCGCATGGCCGCGTCGTTGCCGGCGCAGATACGCCGGACCGCCGCCTCCGTCTGCGCCCGAATGGCGGGTGACAGGGTGCGCACCGTGCCCAGCAGCTCGCAACTGTCCGGAATGATGTTGTGCACGGTGCCGGCATGGATGGCGCCCACGGTGACGACGCACGGGTCCAGCGGCCCGATCTCCCGCGAGACCACGGTTTGCAGCGCGGTCAGCAGGTGCGCCGCTGCGATGATGGGGTCGACGGTCGTGTGCGGGTAGGCGGCATGGCCGGAGACGCCGCGGATCGCCACGCGGAACCGGTCGCACGCGGCGTAGGTTGCGCCGCGCACCGCGCCGAACGAGCCGACCGGGATTTCCGGATGGTTGTGGAAGCCGAGTGCGAGGTCCACGCCGTCCAGCATCCCGTCCGCGATCATCGCGGCCGCCCCGCCCAGGATCTCCTCGGCCGGCTGGAACACCAGGCGCACGGTGCCCGCCATCTGCGGCGCCAGCTTGGCGAGGATGGCTGCGACCCCGAGCAGGGTGGAGCTGTGCACGTCGTGCCCGCAGGCATGCATCTGCCCGGGCTTCTGACTGGCGAAGGGCAGCCCCGTGCGCTCCTCGATCGGCAGCGCGTCCATGTCGCCGCGGATCACCAGCGTGGGTCCAGGCCGTCCACCCTGGATGGTGCCGACGACCCCGGTTCGGCCGACCCCCGTGCGGGTGGCCACGCCGAGCCGTTCGAGTTCGCGCGCGACCACGCCGGCGGTGCGGTGCTCCTCAAAGGCGAGCTCGGGGTGCGCATGCAGGTCGCGCCGGATGGCGATCAGCGCCGGCTCCTCGTCCTGGGCGAAGCCGGCGATTGCAGAACGAACGTCGTTGATGTGTCCCAAAGGCCTGACTTTCGATGCAATGATGATATAGGTTGCAGCGCGTGGACCAACACTGGCAAGCGGATGGCCGGACAGAGGTCGGCTATCATTTGGACGCGCCGGGCCAGGGCGCGATCACGCCTAAAGGGGGGACGGCATGGACGATCAGCATATCCCAGACGTCGCAGCGATGGGCACCCCACTGGACAGGGCCGATAGCGGCCTGATCGTTCCGGTGATCCTGTCCGGCGGATCGGGCACCAGGCTGTGGCCGGTCTCCCGCGAAAGCTTCCCCAAGCAGCTTTGGCCGCTGATCTCCCACCGATCGATGCTGCAGGAGACGGCGCTGCGGGCGGCCGGCTCTGGCTTCGCGGCCCCGGTGGTGGTGTGCAACGAGGAGCACCGCTTCCTGATCGCCGAGCAGCTGCGGGAGGCCGGCATCGAGGACGCGCGCATCCTGCTGGAGCCGGTCGGCCGCAACTCCGCCCCCGCCATCGCGGCCGCCGCCCTGCTGGTGGCGGAAACCGTGCCGGACGCGGTGATCTGGATGATGGCCGCCGACTCCTCGATCACCCGGCTCGACGCCCTGGGCGAGGCCCTGGCCAACGCGGTGGCCGCAGCCCGCGCCGGCCGAATCGTGACGTTCGGCATGAAGCCGAACTCGGCAGAGACCGGCTACGGCTACATCGAGGTAGGCGCGCCTCTGCCCGACAGTCCTGGCGTGCACGCGGTGGCGAGCTTCGTCGAGAAGCCGGACGCCGCCGGTGCGGCGGCCCTGTCGGCCGACGGCCACCATCTGTGGAACAGCGGCATGTTCGTCTTCACCGCGGCCACCCTGCTGGGCGAGATGGAGGCGTTGGCGCCGCAGGTTATGACGGCCGTGCGGCGCGCCATGCTGTCCCGCCGCAGCGACCTCGATTTCACCCGCCTGGACCGCACGGCGTTTGCCGCATGCCCCAGCATCAGCCTGGACTACGCGGTGGCCGAGCGCACCCATCGTGCGGCCGTGGTGCCGGCCGATCTCGGCTGGTGCGACGTGGGGAGCTGGAACGCCCTGTGGGAACTGGGCGGCAAGGATGCCGACGGCAACGTCAGCCAGGGTGACGTTCTGCTGGAGGGCTCGCATCGCTGCTACGCTCGCAGCGACGGCATGCTGACTGCCGTCGTCGGCCTGACGGACACGATCGTGGTGACCACCGAGGACGCCGTGCTGGTGATGCATCGCGACCGTGCGCAGGACGTCAAGCGCGTGGTGGAGAGGCTGCGCGAGGCCGGCCGGCACGAGGCGGCGGCGCATAACCGGGCCTATCGCCCCTGGGGGTTCTACGAGAGCCTGATCAACGGCGAGCGGTTCCAGGTCAAGCGCATCGTGGTCAAGCCGGGCGAGAAACTGTCGCTGCAGAAACATTTCCACCGGGCGGAGCACTGGGTGGTGGTCGCCGGAACGGCGATGGTGGTGCGCGACGAGGACCGCGTGATGGTGCGCGAGAACGAGAGCATCTATCTCCCCCTCGGCTGCGTGCACCGTCTGGAGAACCCCGGCCGCATTTCTCTGGAGCTGATCGAGGTGCAGTCGGGCGCCTATCTGGGCGAGGACGACATCGTCAGGATCGAGGACACCTACGGCCGCAGTTGATCGCGCACCGTATGGGTGCAACACGGCCAGGCGGAGAGGGACGATGACGATGCGTATCGATGCAGTGCTGCCGGGTGTGGTAAGATTTCTCAGCGTTGCGATCCTGGCAGGCCTGCCGGCTGCCGCCCGGGCCGCCGATGCGCCATCGGCCGCGCAGTCCAGAGAGGCGCAGGCCAGGGCAGACTGGGCGGCGGCGATCGCGAAGCTGCCGGTTCCTCAGGAGGGCTGCTTCAAGGCGTCCTACCCGAGCGCCGAGTGGCATCAGGTCGCCTGCAACACGGCGCCGAACCGTCCCTACGTGCCGAGGAACGGGCACCGCGGCTTCACCGTGGGCGACGGCAACGATTACTCGGCCGTGGCAAGCAGCCTGGTTTCCTCGTCCACCGGCTCGTTTTCTGCGGTGAGTGGGGTGACACACGAAACCGGCTACGACAGCCAGGCCAACACCTATTCGATCCAGCTCAACTCCCAGTTCTTCGCGACACCGGTCTGCAACGGCGCCACCACCCCGTCCTCGTGCCTGGGATGGCAGCAATTCGTCTACACGAACTCCGGCTCCGCCTTCATGCAGTATTGGCTGCTCGATTACGGATCGAAATGCCCGTCCGGCGGGTGGATGTCGTATGAGGGCGATTGCTACAGGAACAGCAGAGCGGTTTCCGTCCCGACCCAGGTGATCGCCCAGCTTGGCACCCTCAAGCTGACCGGAACCGCCGTTGCGGGTGGAACCGACACCTTCGTCATGACGACGGCGACGGACGCCTACAGCACGACCGGCAAGGACAGCGTCGTCGACCTGGCGGGCGCGTGGAAGGCCGTGGAGTTCAACGTCGTGGGCGATGGCGGCGGGTCGGCCGCCAAGTTCAACAAGGGATCGAGGATCACGGTGGAGATCACGCTCAAGGACGGCAGTTCGGCGGCGCCCGCCTGCCAGTCCGATGACGGCACCACGGGGGAGACGAACAACCTGACCCTGGGAAGCTGCAGCACGGCGGGCGGAACGCCTGCGGTCGAGTTCACCGAAAGCCGCTAGACCGGTTTGCCGCAGAGTGTCCGGAGTGGGCGGACCTCAAACCGGTCTCGACCTTGTTTTGGCGAGCAATGTCGTCACTCCGACCATTCCAGTCTGCGTGACATTGCTTTAGCGGCTCCCTAGTACATGTGCTGGCCGCCGTTGATCGACAGCGTGGCGCCGGTGATGAAATCGGCTTCCTCGGCGGTCAGGAACAGCACGCCGCGCGCTATGTCGTCTGCCCGGCCCAGGCGGCCCATGGGGATGCGCGCGATGATCTTCTGCAGCACGTCCTCGGGCACCGCGCGAACCATGTCGGTGTCCACGTAGCCCGGCGCGATCGCGTTGACCGTGATGCCGAACCGCGCGCCCTCCTGCGCCAGCGCCTTGGTGAAGCCGTGTATGCCCGATTTGGCGGCGGCGTAGTTCACCTGCCCATACTGGCCGGCCTGACCGTTGATGGAGCCCACGTTGACGATGCGGCCAAACTTCTTCGCGCGCATCGCGTCGAAGGTCAGCTTGCACAGGTTGAAGCAGGAGCCGAGGTTGGTGTCGATCACCGCGTCCCACATGTCTCGGCTCATCTTGGCCATCACGCCGTCGCGGGTGATGCCGGCGTTGTTGACCAGTATCTCGATGGGACCGTGCTCGTCGTGGATGCGGCCGACGGCCGCCTCGCAGGCCGCGAAGTCGCCCGCGTCGAATTTGATGACGGGTATGCCCGTATCGGCGTGAAAGGCCTCGGCCGCCGCGTCGTTGCCGGCGTAGCTGGCGACAACGGTGCGCCCGGCCGATCTGAGCGCGATGCTGATCTGCGCGCCGATGCCGCGGCTTCCCCCGGTGACGAGTGCTGTCCGAGCCATCCTGACTTCCCTCCGATTGTATTAACCATTGCAGGCATATGAGCCGGGTGCTGCGGCCTGATCAAGGCTCTCCGCCCGAATCGTCACGTTAACGAATTGAACGAACACGTTATTTGACGACTCCGAAACGTAAGGGAGATGTTAGGAATTGAAGGCCAAATTAGTCGGGCGCTTCGAAGAAGTCTGAGCGTTGCAGCGACCTCCCCGAACGGGCGCGTTCGGTCCGGCCGATGCATTTCGAAACCTGTACGGGGCTGCGATCATGCAAACGTCCGATATTTCCGCCTTCAACAAAGCCTATGGTTTGGCGTTCGCCGTGGAAGACCTCGTGATGTTGCGCAACTGGGCGGAGCAACGGCGGTTGCGCCTGACCGTGGCACTGGACCGTGTGATCGACGGCGTGGAGTTTGAGGAGATGCTGGTGGTGGCGCCGCCTGCCGGCCGGCGCAGGACGCTGACGCTGTGGCGCACCCATGAAGCGATATTCGCCCAGACTCCTGCTGGCGCTCCCGAGTCGTTCGACACGATGCAGGACCTGCTCGACCAGCTTCGCCCCGCCCGCGCCGCCAAGTTTGGCTGGCTTCAACGCGTCGGCCTTGCAAGCTGATCCTGGGCGACAGGCCGCACAGGACCCCGTTCCGGGTCGGGCACGGGGTCAGCGCCGCGGTAGGGCCGCCAGCGCTTCGGCGATCGTCTGATCCAGGCTGCTCTCGACGCAGACCGTGATCGGATGTTCATCGGGTGCCGGCTCCTCCAACGTCCGGAGTTGACTCTCCAGCAGGCTGGCCGGCATGAAATGGCCGGTTCGCTTCTCCAGCCGCGCCTCCAGCACCACGGGGTTCGCCTTCAGATAGAGCAGCCGGACCTGCTCACGGCCCTGGATCAGGCCGTCACGATAGAACCGCTTCAAAGCCGAACAGGTTACCAGGCCGGGTTCTTGGGCTTCCACCCGCGCGTCGATCCAGCGCCTGACGGCAAGCAGCCAGGGTGCGCGGTCCTGGTCTGTCAATGGAATGCTCGCGTGCATCTTCTGCACGTTTGATGGCGGGTGCAGCGCGTCGCCCTCCTGGAACGGCCAGTGCAGGTGCTCGTTGATCGCCTCGGCGATGGTGGACTTGCCCGATCCTGACACCCCCATCACGATCAGCACCAGGGGCAACACGTCCTCCAGCCCATTCTGCTGCGTCATTGCGGGCTGTATCGCGCGACACCCTGGCCGTCGGCGACCAGCGCCAGGGCGGCCATGCCGACGAACAGGCCGGTTTCGACCACGCCCACGATCTGCCGCATCTGCCTGTCCAGCCGGGCCGAGTCGGCAATCGGCCCGGTCGTGCAATCGATGATGAAGTTGCCGCCATCGGTGACGTAGGGACCGCCTTCAGCCAGCACACGCCGCTGAACGGTTTGCGACAGCGTCGCCAGCCTCGACTGCGTCAGTTCCCACCCGAACGGAGTCACCTCGACCGGCACCGGCGCGCGCGCGCCCAGCCAGTCCACCATCTTGCTGCCATCGGCGATGATGACCAGCTTGCGTGCGGCACTGGCCACCATTTTCTCGCGCAGCAGCGCGCCGCCCAGGCCCTTCACCAGGTCCAGGCTGTCGCGCTTGATTTCGTCGGCCCCGTCCACGCAGAGGTCGATGACGGTTTGAGTGTCGAACCCTGCAAGCCGAAGCCCGCCGGCCTTCGCCTGCGCGGCGCTTCGCTCGGAGGTGGGGATGCACACGACGTCCGGCTTGCGGGCAATCAGCGCCTCGATGAAAAAGGCAGCGGTCGATCCCGTCCCCAACCCCACCACCATGCCGTCCTCCACCATGGCGGCCGCCTGGCTGGCCGCTTCCCGTTTCAGGACGTCGGGCGTGGCCGCGCCGTTCACCCGGCGCGCCCGTCGGCGGCGCGGTCCAGAAACCAGGTCAGCTCGCCGGCCGAGGACACGCGCGCTGCCGGTTGCGACCGGTCGCCCTCCAGCACCCGCCGCACCGCCGCCGCCTTGTCCGCGCCGGCCACCATGAAGGCGACCTGCCGAGAGCAGGCGATGGCAGGGTAGGTGAGCGTCAGGCGCGGTTGCGGCACGCCCTCGGTGACCGGGGCGACCCAGGCCAGCGCCTCGTCCAGCGCGGCCGAGCCGGGAAACAGCGATGCCGTATGCCCGTTATCGCCGAGCCCGAGCAGCATCACGTCGAAGAGCGGCCGCTCCATGTCGAGCGCCTCGGCGCCGTAATAGGTTTGCAGGGTCGTCTGGTAGGCGCTCGCGGCCTCGCTCGGAGTCCCGCTGGTCGGCATCGGGTGGACGTTGCCGGGCGGCACCGGCACGTGATCCAGCAAAGCGAGGCGGGCCATGCGAAGGTTGCTTTCGGGATGGTCGGCCGGCACGAAGCGCTCGTCGCCCCAGAACAGATGCGTGCGCTCCCAAGGGAGGCGCCCGCGAAACGGGTCGGCCGCCAGCAGCTCGTAGAGGCGCCTGGGCGTCGAACCGCCCGACAGGGCGATGCAGAACCGCCCATCCGATGCTTCGGCCAGACTGGTCAGCCATTCGGCAACGTGGCCGGCCAGCGCACCCGCATCCTCCATCGTCACGATCGTCGATGCCGCCATGCGCGTCAGCTCCTTTGACCTGCCAGGATGAAGCGTTCCACGGCGCTGGCAAAACCCTCGTCCTCGGACGATGTCGTCACCTCGTTCGCCTGCGCCTGCACGGCCTGGCTGGCGTTGCCCATCGCGATCGACAATCCGCTGCGGCGGAACATCAGCACGTCGTTTGGCTGGTCGCCTATGGTCGCAATCTCCTCCGGCTTCAGCCCCATGCGCTGGGCCAGGTAGCCGATGGCGAAGCCCTTATTGGCCTCAGGGTGCGTGATGTCGAGGTAGTAGGGCTGCGAGCGTGCGGCCGATGCGGTGCCGCCGAGCACCTCCTGCACCTGCTTTTCGGCCGCCTCCATGCGCGGGACGTCGTCGCTGACGCCGACGATCTTCACCGCGTGGTCCAATGCTGCGCCGAAATCGGCCACCACCTTGGGCGGAAACTTTACCGTCCACTCCTCGCGCGCGGCATGCGGCGCGCGTGCGTCGCGCAGCAGCCAGTCCTCGCCGCTATACACCCACACGTCCAGCCCTGCCTGCTGCAACAGCTCCACGCTGCGGTCGGCCACTGCGCGCGGCAAGGTCCGCGCCTCGATGGGTGAGAGGTCGGGATTGACCCACATGCCGCCGTTGAAGCCCGCGACCGGCGTGTCGATGCCGAGAGGCTCTATCAGCATGGCCATGCCGCGCGGCGGCCGTCCGCTGGTGATGGCGAATCCTATGCCCCTGCCGCGCAAGGCTCGCACGGCAGCCACAGCGCGCTCGGTCAGCACCTTGTCCTTGGTGACCAGCGTACCGTCCACATCGGCCAGCAACAGCTTCATCTCAGGCATCGACACCCTCCCCTTGCGCCCGCCGGGACGAATGTTCCGCCGGTCAACGCCCGATCGGTTCCCAGCTTCGGCCATCCTGCTCCAGCAAGGCCGCAGCCTCGTCGGGTCCCTCGGTCCCCGCAGCGTAGGGATGCACGTGGATGTGTCCGTCATCCCAGGCATCGAGCACCGGTTGCACCGCGCACCATCCCGCTTCGACGTTGTCGGCGCGCTGGAACAGCGTCGCATCGCCGGTCAGGCAGTCGTAGAGCAGGGTTTCGTAGCCGGTGCTCGGCCCTTCGTGGAAATAGTCCGCGTAGTTGAAGTTCATGCTCACGCCGCCGAGTTTGACACGCGGCCCCGGGACCTTCGCGCTGAACTGCAGAGTGACGCCCTCGGTGGGCTGGATGTGGAGGAACATGATGTTGGGCGTCAGCTTCTCCACCGGCGTGTCGCGGAACAGCGCGAACGGCGCCTGCTTGAAATGGATGCTGATGCCGGTCTGCCGGTGCGACAGGCGCTTTCCGGTGCGGATGTAGAACGGCACGCCGGCCCAGCGCCAATTGTCGATGCCCAGTCTCATAGCGATGTAGGTTTCCGTGCTGGAATTGACCTTGACGTCCGGCTCGTTGCGATAGGCGGGCACCGCCTGGGCGGCGTATTTGCCGGCGCGATACTGCCCGCGCACCACGTCGTGCACCGCCTGCTTGCCCGATAGCATGTGGATTGCCTGGATCACCTTGGCCTTTTCGGTCCGCACCGCATCGGCGTCGAACGAGGTCGGCGCTTCCATCGCCACCATCGAGAGCAGTTGGAATATGTGGTTGGGCACCATGTCGCGCAGCGCGCCGGTCCCCTCGTAGAAGGTTCCGCGCTGCTCCACCCCTACGGTTTCGGCCGCGGTGATCTGCACGTGGTCGATGTTGTCGCGCTTCCAGATCGGCTCGAAGATGCCGTTGGAAAACCGCAGTGCCATGATGTTCTGCACCGTCTCCTTGCCGAGATAGTGATCGATCCGATAGATCTGCGTCTCGTCGAAACAGGACAGCAGCGCGGCGTTCAGCGCCTTTGCGCTGCCCAGATCATGGCCGAACGGCTTTTCGACGACGATGCGGCGAAACCCGTGCCCTTCCTCGGTCAGCCCGGCCGCTTTGAGCTGCTGCGCGATCACCTGGAAGAAGCGTGCGGCGGTGGCGCAGTAGAACACCACGTTGCCACGGTCCGGCAGTACAGTTCTCAGCCGGTCGAAGCTGGCAGGGTCGGCGAAATCTCCGTGCAGGTAGCACGTGCGCTCGCCCATCCAGCCCCACGCGGCCTGGTCCAACTCGACGGCCGCGCCGCCTTGGCGTTCGGCGACGAAATGCGCCATCGCGTCGGTCAGATGCGCGCGGAACGTCGAATCGTCCATCTCGCGTGCATCGACCCCGATGATGCGGAAATCATCATCCAGCAGGCCGGCGAGCTGCAGATTGTAGATGGCCGGCATCAACAGCCGGCGTGTCAGGTCGCCACCGGCGCCGAATATCACGAACCGGCACGGCGGCGCCTGCGGCGCGCGGCCCAGCACCGCAGGGTCGCTGGCTTTCGGCAGCTGCTCGAAAGACGGCATGCGCACGGTCAGGCGTGCGGTTCCACATGGCCGCCGAACTTGTTGCGCATGGCACTCAGCAGCTTTTCACCGAACGTGTTGCCGGACCGCGAGCGGAAGCGCGCGTAGAGCGAGGTGGACAGCACCGGCACCGGCACCGATTCCTCGATGGCGGCTTCGACCGTCCAGCGCCCCTCGCCGGAATCGCTGACGTGGCCGGTGAATTCCGACAGCGTCTCGTTCTCGGCCAGCGCGGACGCGGTCAGGTCCAGCAGCCAGGAGGAGACCACGCTGCCGCGGCGCCAGACCTCTGCGACGTCGGCGACGTTGAGGTCGAAACGCTGGTCCTCGGCGAGGTCGGTCGACGACTTGCCCTGCAGCACGTCGAAACCCTCAGCGTAGGCCTGCATCAAACCATATTCGATGCCGTTGTGGACCATCTTGACGAAATGGCCGGAGCCTGCCGGTCCGCAGTACATGTAGCCCTGTTCAGGCCGCGGGTCGCGGTTGCGCCGTTCCTTGGTGCGCTCAACATCGCCCATGCCGGGCGCCAGCGTCGAGAAGATCGGGTCGAGCCGGTCCACCACGTCGGCCGGTCCGCCGATCATCATGCAGTAGCCACGGTCCAAGCCCCAGACGCCGCCGGAGGTGCCGACGTCGATGTAGTTCAGGCCGCGCTCCCGCAACGTCGCGGCGCGGCGGATGTCGTCCTTGTAGAAGGTGTTGCCACCGTCGATGATCGTGTCGCCGGCGTCCATATGCTCCGCCAGCGACGCGATCGTCTGCTCGGTGATCTCTCCCGCAGGCAGCATCACCCAGACGGCCCGCGGCTTTTCCAGGCCGCGCAACAGATCAGCCAGGTCGGCGGCCCCGATCGCGCCCTCGCCGGCAACCCGCTTCACCGCGTCCGGACTGTGATCGTAGACCACGCAGTGATGGCCCGCGCGCATCAGCCGCAGGCTGATGTTGCCACCCATTCGCCCCAGTCCGATAACACCAAGCTGCATGAACCCTCCAAAATCGGTGTCCAAAGGCCGACTGGCCTTTGGTGGGTCTGGGCAAGGCCCAGCGCTTACTGTTCCAAAGCTGCCGCGATCGCGTCGGTCAGCTTGTCAAGCCCCTTCGAAACGTCAGCGCCAAGATGAACGCGCAGAGCGCGGCGGCCGCGCTCTGCCAGCACGCCGAAATCGCCGCGCGCCTGCGCCGCCTTCACCAGGCTGAACGTGTAGCCCTCGCCTGGAACCGCAAGGTCGGCGAGGTCGTCGGCGGTGATCTGCAGGAACACGCCGCTGTCAGGACCGCCCTTGTAGGCCTGGCCGGTCGAATGCAGGAAGCGCGGCCCGAACTCGGCCGCGGTCGCCAGGTGAGTTCGGTCGCGCACCAGCAAACGAAGTTTCTGCAGCTGTCCGATGTGCTTTTCGTTGCGTTCCACATAGGCGAGAAGGCCGACATAGTCGCCCGCGCCGGCGCGCTTGAAATGGGCGCGCAGGCACTCGACCAGGCTCGCGCCCTGCAACGCCGCCGCGTTCTTCTCGTCGGCGAACAGGCTTACGCCGTCGAAGCTGGCGAACGGAGTTTCGTCCGGCAGCTTGCCCGTCTTGGCGGCGGCGTCGGTCAACTCGCGCGTCTTGATCTTGCTGGCCTCGACATCGGGCTGGTCGAACGCATCGATGCCGATGATGCTGCCGGCCACAGCGGTCGCAAACTCCCACAGGAAGAATTGCTGGCCGAGTTCCTGGTGGCCGTTCAGCGTCACCGTCACCACAGGCTGGCCTGCCGCCTCCAACGCCTTGACGGCCGCGTCCTGTGCGGCGTCCGGCTTGTCGTCGGCATGCAAATAGGCGAACAGCCTGTCCTGGCCGTAGGACTCCGGCTTGGCTGGGGTTTCGCCGTCGATCGGCACCAGGCCGCGGCCGAGCTTTCCCGTGCTCTCGGCAATCAACTGTTCGAGCCATGCTCCGAGGTCGGCAACGCCTGGGGAGGCGATGATGGTGACCTTGTCGTGGCCTGCGCGATGCGCCTCTCCCATGATCGCGCCCAGCACCACGCCTGGGTTGGCTGCAGGCGGCGTTCCGGCCGAACACGAATGCACCATGCGCAACGCTGATTGCAGGAACGGCCGGATGTCGATGCCGATGGCTGCCGCCGGCACCAAGCCGAAATTCGACAGCACGGAATACCGGCCGCCAATCTCCGGGTTGCCGTAGAAGATCTCCCGAAAGCCGTCGCCCTCTGCCACGCCCTGCATGTGCGAACCGGGGTCGGTGACGGCCACGAAATGCCGGCCCGCACGGTCGGCGCCGACCGCCTGGCGCATGCGATCCCAGAAATACGCTTTGAGGATGTTCGGCTCCAGCGTTCCGCCGGACTTGCTCGACACGATCACCAGGGTTTTCGGCAGGTCGACCGCGTCCTCGAACGTCTTGATCTGCTGCGGGTCGGTGCTGTCCAGCACGTGAAGCTGCGGCCAGCCGGCACGCTGTCCGAACGTTTTGCCGAACACTTCGGGGCCGAGGCTCGATCCGCCCATGCCGAGCAGCAGGACGTGGGTGAACCCTTCCGCCTGCACGTCACGCTGAAACGCTTCCAGCTCTTCGACGTGGGAGAGGCGTTCGTTCACGATGCCCAGCCAACCGAGCCATTTGGCTTCCGGGCCGCCGGTCCAGAGCGAGGCGTCATGCGCCCAGAGCTTTCGCACGCTGCCCTGGCTGCGCCACTGCTCCAGGGTCGCGTCCACGGATTTGTCCAGTTGCTCGGGCAGGCTGTAATGCAGGCTGGAGATGCTGCTGCCGAGCAGGGTGGCGCGCTTCTTGGCCACCGCCAGCAGCAGCGCATCGGCCGCATCGGCAAACAGTTTCACGCCGTCCTCGACGAGGTGCCTGGTCACGCCGGCAAGATCGAGCCCCAGGCGGTCCACCTCGGCCATTACGCGGCGCGCCTGGTCGAGGTTCTCGGTCAACGACGGCCGGACGTGGCCGTGATCGCGGAACGCGTCCATCGTCGGCGGAGGGATGGTATCGACCGTGTCGCGGCCGACCAGTTCCTCGACGTAGAGCACGTCGCTGTAGGCCTTGTCCTTCACGCCGGTGCTGGCCCAGAGCAGCCGCTGCGGGTTGGCGCCTGCGGCTTTCAGCGTTTTCCAGCGCTCGGTCTCGACCAGGTCCTGGTAGGCGATGTAGGCCATCTTCGCGTTCGCGATCGCCACCTTGCCGCGGACGGCACGGAGCGCGTCGGCCTCCTTGTCGCCGGCCGCCACGCGCTCGTCGATCGTCTTGTCGATCTGCGCGTCGATGCGGCTGACGAAGAAGCTGGCGACGCTGGAGATGCGGCTGATGTCCTCGCCGCGCGCGTGCCTGTCCTCGAGCCCGGCAATGTACGCCTCGGCCACCGCCCTGTAGCTGTCGAGCGAGAACAGCAGCGTCACGTTGATGTTGATGCCTTCGCCGATCAGCGTGCGTATGGCGGGCACGCATTCGGGCGTGCCTGGAACCTTCACCATCAGGTTCGGACGATCGACCCATTTGTGCAGACGCCGTGCTTCGGCGACGGTGTCCTCCTCGCGCAGGGCAAGATAGGGCGAGACTTCCAGGCTGACATAGCCGTCCAGTCCCTTGGTGCGCTCGAAGACCGGCTTGAGCACGTCGGCGACGTGCTGGATGTCGGCAACCGCCATCGTCTCGTAGATGTCCTGCGCGTCGTGCTCGCCGACGGCTGCGAGCTGCTTGAACTCCTCGTCGTAATCCGTGCCGTGTCCCATTGCCTTTTCGAAGATTGACGGGTTGGAGGTGACGCCCCCCAAACCGTCCTCCTCCACCAGCTTGGCCAGGCTGCCGTCCAGGATGAAGCCGCGGCGGACGAAATCCAGCCAGGGCGACTGCCCTTCGCCGAGCAGTTGCTTGACCGGGTTGGCCTGTTTGGCGCTTTGCGGGTTGCCGACGGTATCCATGGGGCGGGCCTCCTGAGCCTAGGCCGGTTTCACGCAGAGTGTCCGCAGGCAAGCAGACGTGAAATCGATGTGGCCTCTGTTTAGACGGGCGATATTACTCTGACTGTTCCACTCTGCGTGAGATTGCTCTAGGCGTGACGAGCCTGTTTTCGCGCGGCCTCGGCGACCGCGTCCGGCGTGAAGCCGAATTTCTTCTGCAACGCCGCCAGCGGCGCCGAGGCGCCGAACGTGTGCATGCCGATCGCAGCGCCGGTGCTGCCGACGTAGCGGTCCCAGCCGATGGTGGAGCCCTGCTCGACTGAGACGCGCCCGGTGATGTGCGGCGGCAGCACGCTGTGGCGATACTCCGCCGGCTGGTCCTCGAACAGCTCCCAGCTCGGGAAGCTGACCACGCGCACGCGTATGCCCTCTGCCGTCAGCGTTTCGTAGGCGCCGACGGCGAGGTTCACCTCGGTGCCTGTCGCCATCAGGATCACCTCCGGCTCGCCGCCCTGCGGCGGGTCGGCCAGGATGTATGCGCCATGCTTCAGTCCGGACGCCGGCGCGTATTTGGACCGGTCCAGCGTCGGCATCGCCTGGCGCGACAGGATCAGGCAGGCAGGCTGCTCCTTCAGCGTCATCACGTGCCGCCACGCCTCCGCCACCTCGTTGGCGTCCCCGGGGCGCAGCACCATCATGCCTGGGATCGCCCGTAGCGAGAGTATCTGCTCGATCGGCTGGTGGGTGGGCCCGTCCTCGCCCACGCCAATGCTGTCGTGGGTGAAGATGTAGACGACGGGCAGCTCCATCAGCGCCGACAGGCGGATCGGCGCCTTCATGTAGTCGGAGAAGATCAGGAAGCCCGATCCGTAGGCGCGCAGGGCGGACAGAGCCAGCCCGTTGCAGATCGACCCCATGGCGTGTTCGCGTATGCCGAAATGCAGGTTGCGCCCACCGTAATTGTCGGCCTCGAAGCTGCCCACGCCCTGGAACGTCATGTTGCTCTTGGTCGAGGGTGCGAGGTCGGCCGCGCCGCCGAGCATCCACGGCACGTGCGGCGCGATGGCGTTGAGCACCTTTTGCGAAGAGTCGCGCGACGCGGCACCCTTCGCATCGGCCGGGAAGGTCGGGATTTCGGCATCCCAACCGTCCGGCAGCGTATGCTGGTTCATCATTTCCAGCTCGGCCGCCAGCTCCGGATACTGCGCTTTGTAGCCGTCCATCAGCCGGTGCCAGGCATCGTGCAGGTCGGCGCCGCGCTTGCCGATGCCCTGGTTGAAGTGGTCGTAGACGCCGTCGGGCACCAGGAAGGATGAATCCTCCGGCCAGCCATAGGCGCGCTTGGCGCCGCGTATCTCGTCGGCGCCCAGCGGCTCGCCATGCGCTTCGCGGGTGCCGGCCTTTTTCGGCGCGCCGTAGCCGATCACGCTGTGCACCAGGATGAAGCTCGGCCGGTCGGTGACCGACTTGGCGCGCTCCAGCGCACGCGCCATGGCAGCCAGGTCGTTGGCGTCGTCCACGTGCTGCACGTCCCAGCCATAGGCGCGGAAGCGGGCGGCCACGTCCTCGTCGAAGGCCAGGTCGGTGCTGCCCTCGATGGTGATGTGGTTGCTGTCGTAGATCCAGGTCAGGTTGCCCAGCCGGAGGTGCGCCGCCGTGGAGGCGGCCTCGGCAGAGACGCCCTCCATCATGTCGCCGTCGCCGGCCAGCACGTAGACGTGGTAGTCGAACAGGTCGAAGCCCGGCTTGTTGAAGCGATTGGCCAGGAAGCGCTCGCCCATCGCCAGCCCCACCGAGTTGCCGCAGCCTTGGCCGAGCGGCCCGGTGGTGGTTTCGATGCCGGAGGTGAGCCGGTACTCGGGATGGCCGGGCGTCTTGCTGTCCATCTGCCTGAAGTTCTTCAGGTCGTCGATCGTCAGCGCAGGCCCGCTGGTGTCCTCGTGCTCGTTCACCGCCCGTGTGCCGGTCAGGTGGATCAGCGAATAGAGGAGCATCGACGCGTGGCCGACCGACAGCACGAAGCGGTCCCTGTTCGGCCAGTTCGGATCGGCGGGGTCGAAGTTGAGAAATTTCTGCCACAGCGTGTAGGCCACCGGCGCCATCGCCATCGGCGTGCCGGGATGGCCGGAATTGGCCTTCTGCACCGCGTCCATCGACAGCGTGCGTATGGTGTTGATGCAGAGCAGGTCGATGTCGCCCCACTTCTGCGAGGCGTCCATCGAGGCTGAATTATGGTCTGGTGACATGCTCTCTCTCCTCGCCCGCCGGGCTTGATGATTCTTGAGCGCATTGCCGCGCGGGTGGCCCTGGCCTGACCACCCCACCTTCCTAGGGAGCAGACGCGCCCGCAAGCGCCCGGTTGCACATCGGCCTAAACTCGTAGTGAGCGACATGGCGTCTGCCTCGTGGGCAGGCCGGTCATCCGGCACCGATTAACGATCCGTGGCCGAGCCGCTATCCCGTCGTCACTTTCTGCCGTCGATCGGCGCCGGTCCCGAAACGCCGCTTCACCCGCTCCCGACCCGTCTGGAAGGTGACGTACAGCATCGGGATCAGGAAGATGCCGACGGCGGACGCGGCCAGCATCCCGGCGAACACCGGCGTGCCCACGTCGCGCCGGCTGATCTGTGCCGCTCCTGTCGCGATCACCAGCGGCACCAGCCCCAGCACGAAGGCGACCGACGTCATCATCACCGCGCGGAACCGGGTCTGCGCGCCGAGTGCGGCGGCTTCGGCGATCGGCACGCCGCGCTCGCGCTGGTCCTTGGCGAACTCGACGATCAGGATGCCGTTTTTCGCCGCCAGGGCGATCAGCACCACCAGCCCGATCTGGGCATAGACGTCCAGAGAGAGGCCGGCCAGGGAGATGCCGACCAGCGAGCCGAGCACGCCGACGGCCACCGACAGCAGCACCGGCACCGGAATCACCCAGCTCTCGTAGAGTGCCACCAGAAACAGGTAGGCGAACAGGATCGCCAGCGCCAGGATGGTGCCCGTCTGCCCTGCCGCAGCCACCTCCTGGAACGCCGTGCCGGTCCATTCATAGGCGTAGCCAGGCGGCAGCGTGTGCGCGGACACGTCGGCCATGGCGGCAATCGACTGGCCGGACGAGTTGCCGGGCGAGGGCGAGCCGTTGATCGTGACCGACCGGTAGTTGTTGTAGCGGTTGATGATCTGCGGTCCGAGCTTGATCCGCACGTCCGCAATCGAGCGCAGCGGGACCATCTGGTTGGTCCTGTTGCGCACGTAGATCTGCCACAGGGCAGGGATGTCGTTGCGGTCGAACGCCTCGCCCTCGATGTTGACCTGCCAGACGCGGCCGTAGAGGTTGAAGTTGTTGATGTAGTTGCCGCCGAGGGTGGCGCTGAGCGTATCGAACACGTCCGACATGTTCAGGCCCAGCGCCTGCGCCTTCTCGCGGTCGATGTCGAGGAACAGCGACGGGTTGCTGGCGCTGAAGGTGGAGAAGATCTGGCCGATGCGGCGGTCTCGGTGGGCGGCCGCGATCAGTCCGTTCAGCGTGCTGTTCAGCGCGCTCGGGTCCTGCCCCTCCAGCGCGTCGAGCTGGTATTCGAAGCCGCCGACGGTGCCGAGCCCGATGATCGGCGGCAGGTTGACCGCGATCACGTTGGCCGAGCGTATCTGCGCCCCCATGCCGAACACCTGGCCGATCATCGCCGTCACCTGGGTCTTCGCGGTGGTGCGGCTGGCGAACGGCTTGAGGCGCACGAACATGAACCCGTTATTGGGCTCCTGCGCGTTGTCCAGGATGGAGAAGCCGATGACCGAGAACGTGTCCTGCACGCCGGCCATCTTGAGGATGCGGCGTTCCACCTGCGCCACCACCGCACTGGTGCGGGCGAGCGAGGCGCCGTCCGGCAAGGCCATGGAGACGAAGAACCCGCCCTGGTCCTCGCTGGGCAGGAAGCCGGACGGGGTGATGCTGGCCAGGCCGACGATGCCTGCGCCGCACAGCAGGATCACCACCAAGGCCAGCGCCGAGTACCTGATCAGCCGGCGCACGATGCTGGTGTAGCCGTCGCGCGTGCGGTCGATGCCGCGCATCACGCGCGCCATGATGCCGCGCTTGGGGCCGGTGTTGGGCCGCAGGAACAGGCCGCACAGAGCGGGCGACAGCGTCAGCGCGTTCAGCGCCGAGATCAGCATGGCGGCCGAGATGGTCACCGCGAACTGCTTGAACAGCACGCCTGAGATGCCGGGAATGAAGCCGATCGGCACGAAGACCGACAGCAGCACCAGGGTGATCGCGACGATCGGCGCGGTGATCTGCCGCATCGCCTCCTTGACCGAGTCGGCGACGTCCCAGTCGGGATGTTCCTCGATCACCCGCTCCACGTTCTCGACCACCACGATCGCGTCGTCGACGACGATGCCGATGGCCAGGACCATCGCCAGCAGCGTGACCGTGTTGGCCGAGAACCCGAGCGCCAGCAGCACCGCGAAGGCGCCGATCAGGCTGACCGGCACGGCGATGGTGGGGATGATCGTCGCCCGCAGGTTGCCCAGGAACAGGAACACCACGATGACGACCAGGACGAACGCCTCGCCAAGCGTTTTGAGCACCTCGGCGATGGTGTCGGTGACGAACAGCGTGGAGTTCCACGTCACCTGATACTCCAGGCCCTGCGGGAAGCGCGCCTTCAGCTCGGTCAGCTTGGCGTTGACCAGGCGCGCCGTCTGCACCGCGTTGGCGCCGGGGGCGAGGTTCACCCGCATCGCGACAGACGGCTTGCCGTCGAGCCGGCTTTCGCTGTCCAGGCTCTGCGCGCCGAGTTCCACCCGCGCCACGTCGTGGATTCGCAACTGCGAGCCGTCGGGGTTGGCGCGCAGCACGATGTCGCCGAACTGCTTGGCAGTGGTCAGACGGCCCTGCGTCTGCACGTTGAGCTGGAACTGCACGTCGTTGCTGGCGGGGCGCGCGCCGATGCGGCCCACCGGCGCCACCACGTTCTGTGCCTGGATCGCGTTGACGACGTCGGTCGGCGTCAGGTTCAGGTCGGTCAGGCGCTTGCTGTCGAACCAGATGCGCATCGAATAGAGCTGCTGGCTGAACAGTGCGGCCTGGCCCACGCCGTTGATGCGCGAGATCTCGTCCAGCACGCTGATCGTGAGATAATTGGTGATGAACAGCGTGTCCTGTTTGCCGGACGGGCTGTAGAAATTGAGGAACTCCAGCACCGCGCTGCTCGCCTTCTGCACCGTCAGGCCCTGCGCCTGCACGGCGGCGGGAAGCTGGGCGAGCGCGGTCTGCACGCGGTTGTTGACGTTGACGGTGTTGATGTCCGGATCGGTGCCGAGCGCGAAGCTGACGGTCAGCGCGTAGGTGCCGTCATTGGCGTTGGTGCTCTTCATGTAGAGCATCTTGTCCACGCCCACGACGCGCGCCTCGATCGGCTGGGCGACGGATGCCTCCACGTCGGCGGCCGACGCACCCGGATAGTTGGCCGAGACCTGAACCTGGGGCGGCACGATGTCGGGGAACTGCGCCACCGGAATGCGGGTGAGCGAGATCAGGCCGGCAATCGTGATCACGATCGCGATCACGATCGCCAGCCTCGGCCGGTCGACGAAGACGGCGGAGATCACGGCAGCACCGGGTAGCGGTTATCGCAAAGCCCCTCCATCGCCTTTGCGAGGCCGCTTGGCCAAGGCAGTCCACGGTTCAAACGGCAACCGCGCCCCGCTTGAAGCGTGGAGTGCCCCGCTGCGCTCGCAGTGGCGAGGGGAGTGAGCACATCACCCAGCATGCGGCGCCGGCGCGGGCGGATGGGCCGAGGCGGGTCCAGGCACGACCGCAACGCCTGGGCGCACACGCTGAATACCCTCGACGATGACCGTCTGCCCGTCCGTCAACCCCGCCGTTACCGCAGCGACTTCGGAGGTGGACTGGCCGAGCTGCACGCGGGTCTGCTGGGCGTGGTTCTGGGCGTCCAGCGTGTAGACATAGTCGCCCTGCTGGTCCGACAGCACGGCCGACCGCGGCACGCCCAGCACCTCGATCGGGGTCACGCCCTGCAACAGGACCTGGACGAACTCGCCATCGACCAGCTCGCGCGTGTTGGCCTCCTGCTTGCCGCCGGTCTGGCTCGCCTGCAGCAGCGGGTTTGGCATCACCGCGCGCACGTTCAGCGTATCGGTGCTGGCCGATATGCTTGGGTCGACGTAGTCCAGCCTGCCGGCCTGGCCGTAGGTTCGGCCGTTGGGAAGGACGATCTGCACTTTCACCGCGCCGAAACCCTGTCCCGCGTAGCGCTGCCGCAGGTCGAGCGCGGCACGCGAGGAGATGGGAAAGACCACGTACATCGGGTCCTGGCTGACGATGGTCGCCAGCGTTCCGCTCGTCGGGCCGACGACGTTGCCCTCGGTGACGGTGGTCCGGCTGATCTTGCCGGTGATCAGGGCGTGTATCTGCGTGTAGTCCAAATTGATCTTCGACGTGGCCAGATTGGCCTGTGCCGCCAGCACCTGGGCCGCCTGGCTGCGCTGCTGGGCCACCGCCTGGTCGTAGTTGGACCGCTGGCCTGCTGGCGTGTTCAGCAGCGCCTGCTGGCGCGACAGCGTCTGGTTGGCGTTCAGCAGCAAGGCGTTCACCTGCTCAAGCGCCGCCTGCTTGGCCATGAAATCGGCCTGGAACGGTCCCTGCTCCAGGCTGTAGAGCAGGTCGCCCTGCCTGACCTCGCTGCCTTCGGTGAACAGCCGCTTGTCGAGGAACGCGGTCACCCGGGCGACCAGGGCCACCCGGCTGACCGCTTCCACACGGCCGATGAACTGGTCGGTCTCCACGATCGGCATGCGCTCGGCTTTGGCCACGCCCACGGCCGGCGGGCCCATGTTCGGCTGGGCGGCGGCCTGCGTCGCCACGGCATGGGTCGCCAGCAGGATCCCGGCGAAAGCGAGGAGGCGGCGTGTGGTGTTCATCGGCCTCTCAAAGCATGGCCATTCCGCCGTTAACATGAAGGCTCGCCCCAGTCACCCACGACGCCTCGTCGGAGGCAAGATAGACCACCGCCGCGGCTACGTCCTCCGGTCGACCCATACGCCCCAGAGGCGTCGCCTCCACCAGCCTGGCGCGCTGCGCCTCCGGCAGCGCGTCGGTCATCGCGGTCTGCACGAAGCCGGGTGCGACCAGGTTCACCGTGATGCCCCGGCTGCCCACCTCCTGGGCCAGCGCGCGGCTCATGCCGGCCAGCCCCGCCTTGGCCGCCGCGTAGTTCGCCTGGCCAGGGTTGCCGGTGAAGCCCACCACGCTGGAGATCTGCACGATCCGCCCGGCCCGGCGCTTGACCATGCCGCGCAGCACCGCGCGGCACAGCCGGAACGGCGCGCCCAGATCGACGTCCAGCACCGACGCCCAATCCTCGTCCTTCATCCGCAGCGCCAGCATGTCGCGCGTGAAGCCGGCATTGTTGACCAGGATGGCGAGCGGCCCCGCTGCCGCCTCCGCGGCCGAGACCAGCGCGTCCGCCGCACCGGGCTCACGCAGGTCGGCCGGGCAGGCATGCGCCCGCTCGCCCAGTCCGGCGACCAGCGCGTCCAGCGCGTCGCGCCGCGTGCCGGACAGCACCACGGCCGCCCCCTGGGCGTGCAGCGCGCGCGCGATCGCCGCACCGATGCCGCCCGACGCGCCCGTCACCAGCGCTGTCTTGCCGTCCAGCCTGAACATCACAGCGCCTTCAGCAAGGTCTCTATCTCGGCGGGCGTGCCGGCCGAGAGCGCCTGCGCGTCGGGCGCCACACGCTTGACCAGCCCGGCCAGCACGCGGCCGGCGCCCAGTTCGACGAAGCGGGCAATCCCCATGTCAGTGCAGGCGGCCACGCTCTCCCGCCAGCGCACGGTGCCGGTCACCTGCGCAACCAGCAGGCGCCTGATCTCGTCGGGGTCGCTCACCTTGGCCGCCGTCACGTTGGCGACCACAGGCACCTGCGGCCGGGTGATCGCGACACCCTCCAGCGCCTCGGCCATCGCGTCCGCGGCCGGCGCCATCAGCGCGCAGTGGAACGGGGCGGAGACCGGCAGCAGCATCGCCCGCTTCACGCCGCGGGCGCGGGCCACCTCGATGGCGCGTTCCACCGCCGCACGGTGGCCGGAGATCACCACCTGGCCGCCGCCGTTGTCGTTGGCTGGCTGCACCACCTGCAGCAGGTCCGGCTCGCCCTCCTGCCGCAGGACGGCCGCCTCGGTGCAGATCTCGCCGGCCTGCGCCATCTCCACGCCGAGCAGGGCGGCCATGGCCCCCACGCCCTCCGGCACCGCCGCCTGCATCGCCTGGCCCCTGCGCCGCAGCAGCCGCGCCACCTCGGCCACCGGCAGCGCGCCTGCGGCGGCCAGCGCGCTGTACTCGCCCAGGCTGTGCCCGGCGACCAGCGCCGCACGCTCGGCCACCCGCATGCCGCCCTCCTGGTCCAGCACGCGCACCACCGCCATCGACAGCGCCATCAGCGCCGGCTGGGCGTTCTCCGTCAGCGTCAGTACCTCCGCCGGCCCCTCGAACATCAGCTTGGACAGTTTTTGGCGCAGCACCTCGTCCACTTCGCCGAACACCTCACGGGCAGCGGCGAAGGCGGCGGCCAGGTCGCGGCCCATGCCCACCGACTGGCTGCCCTGGCCGGGAAAGATAAAAGCGGTGGCAATCATTCACACATCCGTGGCAAGGGCGGCCCGCGTACCGCCCATACAAGAGCGGCCCGCGTATCGCCCCCGCCCCAGGCAGTGTCAATTCGAGGACGTGATCCGTGCCCTCGCTCATCGAGTCGCTCATCGGCGGCGGCAGCATCCAACGGCCGGACGAGAAACGGCTGGTTCCGACCCGCCGCCCGCTTCCCGCCCGGCCGCGCGACCTGCTGGAGCTGTTCGTGTCGCTCGGCGGCGAGGCCAGCATGCCGGCGCTGCTTCAATCCTGCGACCTGCGCCAGGCGGACCCTCGGCACCTGACCTACGTGGTCCTCAGCCGCTGGCCCACCCTGGAGGAGCTGGCGGTTGTTCCCACCCCCTACGATCCAAGGCAGCACCTGCGCCAGCTGCTGATCACGGAGGAGTTCCGCACCAACCTGCTCTGGCGCCTCTGTGACGCCTACCAGGAACGCCAGCGCCTGTTCCACGTGCGCATCCCGCGCTGCGCCGGCGAGCATTTCGTGAGCATGGCGGCCGCCATGCACCCGCTGTTTCCGCCTGGCCTGTCCGCATGGACGCGCCAGGAGCGCGCCGGCTTTATCCCGGCCCTGGGCACCTATCTCGGCCGTTTCAGCCTGACTCGAACCATCCACGTGTCGTTGCCCAGGCTGGCGCCGTTCCTCCAGACCGCGCTGACGTCGCCGCCCGACGCGACGCTGCCCTGGCCCTCCAGCCCGCCGCCCAGGCGTACCGGCGACAGACTGTTCGCCATCATCCGCGAACCGGAAGGGCTGGTGCTGAGCCAGGTCAACGCCATCCTCGCGGCTCTGGCCGCGCCGGCCGGTGCAGGCGACGGCAGGATGACGGCCGAATGGCGCGCCCGACTGGGCGCCCTGCCTCGCGCCGCGGACGAAGCGGGTTGGAAGGCCGTCGGGCGGCGCGTGCTGCCCGCGCTGGACCTGCGCAACCCTGTCTGCCACGCGCTCGGAGACGGCACGGCCGCCTCGGCGCTGGAGGCGTGCCGCCTTGCCGATATCGAGATGGTGGACCTCAGCCGTTACGCCGAGTGGGTCACCTACACCTGGAACGTGGAGCCTGAGCCTGCCAGCAACGCGGCCCCGTCCGTCCTGACACGGGAGGACCTGGATCGGGCCGAAGCGGCGCGTCTGGCCGGCCTGGTCGACCAGGACGTCGCGTTCTACGCGCCGTTCGCGGCCAGGATGGCCGAGCTGGCGGACATGAAGACCGTCGTGAAAGGGAGCGAGCTGTAGTCCGAGGACGAGGCAGTTGAGGACCGGCTGGACCCGGCCTGCTCTCGACGGCGGACTGCGACGGGGGTGGTGGAGCTGAGGGGAATCGAACCCCTGACCTCCTCATTGCGAACGAGGCGCTCTACCAACTGAGCTACAGCCCCGCCGTGCAGGCGGCGGACAATGCTCAGGCGTGCGCTGGGGCGTCAATAGGCAACGCCAGGGCCTCTGCCCCTGAACCTTGGGACCTGCAGGAGTGGTGTCCAGAGGCCGACTGGCCTCTGGCGGGTCCAGGGCAGAGCCCTGGCCTTCCTTCCACCCCCTGCGTATGACTCCGTCATGAGCGACACCCCGCCCGACCGCCTCGCCACCAACCCGAAAAGCCCGTTCCACGATGCTGCCCTGCTGGAGCGTGGCGTCGGCATCCGGTTCAAGGGCGTGGAGAAGACCAACGTGGACGAGTACTGCGTCAGCGAGGGCTGGGTGCGGGTTGCGGTTGGCAAGACCACCGACCGCACGGGCGCCCCGCTGACCATCAAGCTGCACGGCACCGTCGAGCCGTATTTCCGCGACCTCGTGGCGGTGCCCGGCGAGGCATGAGCGAGCTGCCGGCCGTGCCGTTCGTGCGTGTGGTCGACCTGGAGACGACGGGGCAGTCCTTCACCGATGGCGGCGTGGTGGAGGTGGGCTGGCAGGACGTGGCCCAGGACCCGGCGGGTGCGTGGGCGCTGCGGGGCAGCCCAGGCGCGCTGCTGGTGCAGCCTGGCAACCCCGTCTCGCCGGTCACCTCGGCCATCCACCACCTCGTCGACGAGGACCTGGTGGGTGCGCCGTTGTGGCAGGCGGCTGCACCGCCGGTGCTGCAGCCCGACACGCCAGGGCGGGTTGCGCTGGCTGCCCATCGCAGCGCCTTCGAGCAGCGCTGGTGCCTGCCCGCGCTGAGCGGCAGCGCGCGCTGGATCTGCACCTACAAATGCGCGCTGCGACTATGGCCGGACGCGCCCACCCACTCCAACCAGGGTCTGCGTTACTGGCGCCGGCCGCTGGGGCTGGATCGCGCGACCGGCCTGCCGGCGCACCGTGCAGGACCGGACGCCTACGTGACCGCGCATCACCTGCGCGACATGCTGGCGCTGGCGGGCGTGGACCAGCTGCTGGCCTGGTCCGCCGAGCCCGCTCTGCTGGTGCGCGTGCCGTTCGGCCCGAGCCGCGGCCGCGCCTGGCGCGACCTGGACGACGACGCGCTGGCGCGGATCATCGACGGCGAAAGCGGCGGCAACGTGGACGTCGCGTTTACCGCACGAACCGAGCGCGCCCGACGGCAGGGTGCCGCACCGGACACGCCGGTGCAGGCTGCTCTGGTTCTATAGCGGCTTTTGCAAACGTTGGTCTCGGCAGGCCGCCGCGATCGCGATCTGACGAATGTCAGGAAGCCGTGCCGCTGATGAGGCAGCCGCCGGCGGTGGCTGTGGAGATGTTGGTTGCACTGGCGATCGTGATGATGGGCTGGTCGTTGGGGGCAACGTAGAACAGGGTCGTGACGCTCAGCGTGTCCTCGATGTTCTTGCCGGAGACGTCGGCGCCGATCGGCAGCTGGTCGCCTGGCGTGCCGGCCGCAGTCCCCATGGTCGAAAGCACGACCGACGTGACCTCGCCGGTCTCGCCGACGGTCAGCAGCCCGCAGGAGACGTGCTGGATGGTCAGCATTGTTGCCGAAGCCGGGAAGGTCAGCACGCACGTCTTCTTGCCCCTGCACGCCGTGTCGTTCATCGAGGCCATGTAGGGCGAGGCGGCGAGTGCCGGCGCTGTCAGCAGGGTAGCGGCGGCGGCGAGGAGCATGGCGGAACGCATGGCGGACGATCCCTGGCGGTTTGCCGATGTTTGTTGAACAAGCCTCTCGCTGCGTCAATCGAGGTAGCTGGGGCGCAGTGCTTCCGCCGGTTGCAGAAATTGCTGGCACTCCTTTCCGCGGAGTGCTAACACTCCGCGCAGAACGAAGCCTAGCCGTCACGCCTGGTTTCAAACCGAGGCGATGCTGGCCCGTTCACCAACAGTCCAGGAATCAAAACATGCAGTTTCGTCCCCTGCACGATCGCGTGGTCGTTCGGCGCATCACGGCCGAGGAGAAGACCAAGGGTGGGATCATCATCCCCGACACCGCCCAGGAGAAGCCGATGGAGGGCGAGGTCATCGCCGTCGGCGCGGGCGCCCGCAACGAGCAGGGCCAGATCGTGGCCCTGGACGTGAAGGCCGGCGACCGGGTGCTGTTCGGCAAGTGGAGCGGCACCGAGGTGAAGCTTGATGGGCAGGAGCTGCTCATCATGAAGGAGAGCGACATCATGGGTGTCGTTGAGGGTCAGATCGCGGCCCAAAAGGCAGCGTAAGGCCAGGGGGCTTTGCCCCCTGGACCCCCACTGGGGCCAGTCGGCCTCAGACACCGTTAATTTATCCCCGCTCCCCAGAAATGGGGTCTGGGGCCGATTGGCCCCGGCGGGGCCCAGGGGCAGAGCCCCTGGCCTTTCCTAGGAGTTACACATGGCTAGTAAAGATGTACGTTTTGGCTCGGATGCCCGCAGCCGCATGCTCAAGGGCGTGGACATCCTCGCCGACGCCGTCAAGGTCACGCTAGGCCCCAAGGGCCGCAACGTGGTGATCGACAAGAGCTACGGCGCGCCGCGCATCACCAAGGACGGCGTCACCGTCGCCAAGGAGATCGAGCTTTCCGAGAAGTTCGAGAACATGGGCGCCCAGATGGTGCGTGAAGTCGCCAGCAAGACCAACGACGTCGCCGGCGACGGCACCACCACGGCCATCGTGCTGGCCCAGGCGATCATCCGCGAGGGCGGCAAGGCCGTCTCTGCCGGCATGAACCCGATGGACCTCAAGCGCGGCATCGACAAGGCGGTCACCGCGGTCGTCGAGGAACTGGCCAAGCGCACCAAGAAGATCACGTCGGAGTCCGAGACCGCCCAGGTGGGCACCATCTCGGCCAACGGCGAGACCGAGATCGGCCGCATGATCGCCGAGGCGATGCAGAAGGTCGGCAACGAGGGTGTCATCACCGTCGAGGAGGCCAAGGGCATCCAGACCGAGCTCGATGTCGTCGAGGGCATGCAGTTCGACCGCGGCTACATGAGCCCGTACTTCATCACCAACGCCGAGAAGATGACGGCGCAGCTTGATGACCCCTACATCCTGATCCACGAGAAGAAGCTCTCCAGCCTGCAGACCCTGCTGCCGCTGCTCGAGGCCGTCGTGCAGTCCGCGCGCCCGCTGCTGATCATCGCCGAAGACGTCGAGGGCGAGGCGCTGGCGACCCTGGTGGTCAACAAGCTGCGCGGCGGCCTGAAGATCGCCGCGGTAAAGGCGCCAGGCTTCGGCGATCGTCGCAAGGCGATGCTGGAGGACCTGGCCATCCTGACGGGCGGCACGGTCATCAGCGAGGATCTCGGCATCAAGCTGGAGAGCGTCACGCTCGACATGCTCGGCCGCGCGAAGAAGGTTCTGATCGAGAAGGAAAACACCACGATCGTCGAAGGCGTGGGCAAGTCCGAGGACATCAAGGGCCGCTGCGCGCAGATCCGCGCCCAGGTCGAGGAGACGACTTCGGATTACGACAAGGAGAAGCTGCAGGAACGGCTGGCAAAACTCGCCGGCGGTGTTGCCGTGATCCGCGTCGGCGGGGCGACCGAGGTCGAGGTGAAGGAGCGCAAGGACCGCGTTGACGACGCCCTGCACGCCACCCGTGCGGCCGTCGAGGAAGGTATCGTACCGGGCGGCGGTGTTGCACTTGCCCGTGCATCGCTGGTGCTCAAGGACATGACCGGCGAGAACGGCGACCAGAAATTCGGCATCGACGTGATCCGCCGCGCGCTGATGGCTCCGATGCGCCAGATCAGCGAGAACGCCGGCGAAGACGGTGCCGTGATCTCCGGCAAGGTGCTCGAGAACGACGAGTACAATTTCGGCTTCGACGCGCAGACCGGCGCCTACAAGGAGCTGGTCTCGGCCGGCATCATCGACCCCACCAAGGTGGTGCGTTCGGCGCTGCAGCACGCGGCCTCGATCGCCTCGCTGATGATCACGACAGAGGCGATGGTCGCCGACCGTCCCGAGAAGGCTGCGGCCCCTATGGGCGGCGGCGGCGGCGGCGGCGGCATGGGCGGCATGGGCGGCATGGGCGGGATGGACTTCTAAAGCCCTCACCCGACACGGTGCCTGGCGGGGTCGCATGCCTCGCCAGGCACCGTTGCTGCAGGACGGTGATGAACGGTTTGCACGGCGAAAGGCCAGGGTCGTCCCTGGCCTTTTTGCTGTACGGCCCGGCCCTCGGGCCTGCCGCTTGGTCGCTCGGCGGCCACGCAACTCCTTGCCGGACGCCCCGTTCTCTGGTCGCGTCATAAAGAAGGCGTAAAAACGCCCGGCATTCGGATAGCATCGATGATCTTCAGACTGGCCGCCGTCACGCTGGCCGTGCTGGTCCTGGCATTCGTCCTGCAGGACGCGTTCGAGGTCATGCTGCTGCCGCGGCGGATCAACCGGCGCATACGCATCACCCGCTTCTACTTCCGCTTCAGCTGGTTCGTCTGGAGCAGGGCGGGCAGCGCCATGCGTCCGGGCGCCGGGCGCGAACGTTTTCTCAGCGTGTTCGGCCCGCTCTCGATGGTGGTGCTGTTCGCGTTCTGGGCAGCCTGCCTGATCGTCGCGTTCGGCACGCTGGAATGGTCGCTGCAGACCGGTGTGCCGCATCCCTCGCCGGTCACCGAGCAGCTCTATATGAGCGGGGTCACCTTCTTCACCCTGGGCTACGGCGACGTGGTGCCCCACACGCTCTGGGCGCGCACCCTGTCCGTGGTGGAGGCTGGTGTCGGGCTCGGCTTCCTCGCCGTGGTGATCGGCTACATGCCGGTGCTCTACCAGGTGTTTTCCAGGCGCGAGGCGCATGTGATCCAGCTCGACGTGCGCGCGGGAACGCCGCCCACCGCGGCCGTTCTGCTCAGCCGCCATGCCGATGGCGGGCTGGACAAGCTGGACGTGCTGCTGCGCGAGTGGGAGGTCTGGGGCGCCGACCTGCTGGAGAGCCATCTCTCCTACCCGATGCTGATCTACTACCGCTCCCAGCACGACAACCAGTCGTGGCTGGCGGCGCTGGGTGCGGTGATGGACACCTGTGCGCTCATCCTCGTGGGCGTGGTGGACGTGGCGCCGCTGCAGGCCCGCATGACGTTCACGATGGCGCGCCAGGTGATCGTGGAGATGGCGCGCACCTTCCACGTGTCGCCGTCGCGCTACGACGGCGGCGACCGTCTGCCGAAAGCCGAATACGAAGCGCTGCTGGAGCGGTTTGCGCAGGCGGGCCTGCAATGGGATGGCGGCGTGGACGCGCGCGAGACGCTGATCGCGCTGCGGGCGACATACGAGCCGCTGCTGGCCGGCCTGTCCGAGGCGCTGCTGCTGGAGCTGCCTGCCTGGATGCCGCATGACGATGCGTCCGACGTTTGGCAGGGCGGCCATCGCGGGCTGATCGCCGGCCGGCTGGTGGAACAGCTTGCCGACCGGCGAGAGGCCAGCGAGACGACGCTGGCCGGACACGAGCCGCTGGGCCGCAAGCTGCGCACGCTGCTCAGCCGGACCTGACCGGAACCCCTCGCGGCCCAGCGTGTTCGGGCAGTCTGCGATTGATGAGGAGTTTGGACATGGCGGACCTGACCAAGATCGTCGAGCACATGGAGGTGGTCGGCTCGGACGGCGGCCATGTCGGCACAGTGGACCATCTAGACGGCCAGCGGATAAAGCTGACCAGGACGGATGAGGCCGCCGGCGGCGAGCATCACTTCTTTCACGTGGACGCCATCGAATCGGTCGACGGCGGCAAAGTCACCCTGAACCGCACCACGGCGCAGGCCAAGGACGAATGGGGCGTCGAATCGGTGGGCTGATGAGGTCAGGCAACCGCGCCCACGGCCAGCGCAGGCGTGCGAGGCTGGCGGGCGCAAATCGCCCGGGTCAGCGCCACCAGCTCGCCCAGGGACAGCACGATGGTTTCCTCGTTGCCCTCCGATCGCAGGGCCGCCAGCATCGGGCTGGTGCCGGATGCGTGCCACAGGCACACCACCACGGCGGCGTCGGGCATCTGCTTGGCGATCCTGCGCAACAGATAGCGCACGGCCGACGGGCTGCTGCCCTGTTCAAGCACTGACAGGCAGCAGAGCCGGGCCTGGTCGAGTTGCGCCGCCTCCGTGTCGCGTGCTCCCAGCACCAGGTTCGAATGGCACGTCGCCCCGAAACCCGCGCCCTGGAGCACCTGCATCGCCATCGTGGCCGCCAGGTCGTCGAGCTGGCCGCGGGCGGGGATGCACACGATAGAACCGGCCGCCTGCCAGTCCTGCGAGACCGCGGGGTCCTGGGCCTCGGCGGCTTGGCGGTCGTCCCGGGCCAGGTCGGCCAGCAGCCGGTCGATATGCGCGTGGATCGCCTCCAGGCGTTCGAAGGCCAGCGCGTCGCGCGACAGATCGGCCTGGGCCAGCGCGAGCCCTTCCATGGCGACACGGTCGTAATATTCGGCCAGCGAACTGCGGCCGATCGCCAGCCGGGCCTGCTTGACCAGTTCGCGCGCGTTGCCTTCCAGCGCCCGCTGGTAGAACGTCTCGGCCGGCGCCAGCGGAGCGGAATCGCCCAGCATCACCTCGAGGAAGCTCAGCGCCTCCACGTGGCGGCCGATGACCACCAGGCACACCGTCAGCGGAGTCGCCAGCAGCAGGCCAACCGGGCCCCACAGAAACGCCCAGAACGTGGCCGACAGGATGACCGCGATCGGCGACATGCCGGTGCTGTGGCCGTAGAGGAGCGGTTCGATCACCTGGCCCATGATCAGCTCGCTCACCACGAACAGCAGCAGCACGATCAGCGCCATCGTCCAGCCAGGTGCGACGGCCATCGCGAGCAGCAGCGGTGGCGCTAGCGCGATGTAGGTGCCGATGAACGGCACGAAGCGCATCAGGGCCGCGAGTATCCCCCACAGCACGGGGTTGGGCAGGCCGGCAGCCGCCAGGCCCGCGGTGATGAACACGCCGAACCCGGTGTTGAGCGCCACCTGGATCAGGAAGAAGCGCGACAGGCGCCCGGCCGCGTCGTTCATCGCCAGGATGGTGCGATGCAGGTCCTGCCGGCCCACCAGCCTCACCAGCCGGTCGCGCAGGTCCTCGCGGAACATCAGCACGAAGATGACGAAGATCAGCACCACGCCCAGCGTCGCCAGCGGCCCGAGCAGCGGCTGCACCACGGTCTTGACGACGACGAGCGCGGAATCGTCCGGCGCTGACCCTGCGGCGGGATGAGCGTGCACGACGGCCACGCTGGTATGGACCGCGGCGCCTCCGAGCTTGTCCACCGTGCCGGCGCCGAGCGGGTGCAGCACGCCGTCGAGCTGCCCCGCCAGTTGCGCGCCCATCGGCAGGGAGGCGACCTTGTGCTGGATGGTGGCGCCGTAGCCAGGAAGGTTGCCGGAGAGCGCGCTGATCTGGCGCGCCATCACCAGGCCGATGCCGCCGATGACCACGAAGGCGAGCACCACTGTCAGCAGTACCGAGAACGTCTTGCCGAGCCTGGCTCTCTGCAGCAGCGCCACCAGCGGCGCCAGCACGAAGGCGAGCAGCACGGCGAGCACGATCGGCACCAGCAGCTCGCGCCCGAGATAGAGGCCGGCGACCACGATCGCACCGGCGTTCAGGGCGGCCAGTCCGGCGCGCCGTCCGGTATCGGCCGGCTGGTCGACGATGTAGGCGTGGTCTTCGGAAGGCAGCCGGATCGGGCTGGACTCTGTCATCGTTCGCGTTCCCGCTGCGTTACTGCAAGCATAGGGCGGAGCTTGGGTTCCGTGCATGGCCGTGACTGTTGCGGCATTCAACATCGCACGGTTCGGCGGAACCGATGGCGGGGGACAGGGCGTGACGAAGATATTGCTGGTCGAGGATCATGAGGAATTGTGGGATTTCCTGTCCCGCCGTCTGAGGCGGCGCGGCTTCGAGGTGGTGCTGGCGCATGACGGGCAACAGGCGCTGGACCAGGTTGCGGCCGAGGACCCCGACATCGTGCTGCTGGACATGGACCTGCCGGTGATGGACGGCTGGACGGTGGCGCGCACCCTGCGGGCCGGCTCCGCGCCAGGCGCGCAGGTGGCCATCATCGCACTGACGGCGCACGCGATGGCCGGCGACAAGGCCAGGGCGCTGGAGGCCGGCTGCGACGACTACCACTCCAAGCCGGTCGACCTGCCAGCGTTGTTGGTGCAAATCGATGATGCTTTGCTGAAACGGGAGGAGGGAAGCAACTCTCCCTGACGACCAAAGGTTTTTTGGGTCTTCTTCAAAAGAGAACCGCTTCACCGCGCCGGCGAGAGGGCAGAAATGACCGAGGACAACGAAACGCCCACGAACGGCCCCGGGTGGCGCGGCACCCTGGCAGGAATACTGCTGGTCCTAGGCTTATCAGCCGCCGCCTGGTCGCTGGCCATCTCCAGGCAGACGCGCCAGGTCGTTGCCGATCAGAACACCGCGACGGTCACCGCAGAGCGGCTGCTGTCGCAGATGAAGGACCTGGAGACGGGCGAGCGCGGCTTCGTCCTGACCGGCGCGGAGAACTACCTCGAACCCTACAACTGGGCGTCGGCCGCGCTGCCTGGGCTGCTGTCGAGCGTGGTGACGGGCGACCAGGCGGCGCGACGGCTTGCCGCACTGGTCGCCGCCAAGCGGGATTTCGCGCGCCGGGTGATCGACGCCCGGCGCGCCCAGGGGCTGGACGCCGCCATCGCGCTGGTGCGCTCAGGTCAGGACAAGGCGTCGATGGACAGCGTGCGCGCGGCCGTGGCGCAGCTGCAGGACGAGGCGAGCCGGCATTTCGGGAAGGCCGAACGCCGCGAAGCACGGCTAGCGCCTGCGCTGGACGCCACGGCAGGCCTGTCGATCCTGGCCATGTTCGGCTGCCTGGCCCACCTCGCCTATTCCCGCCGCAAGGCCCAGCGCGCCAGCGTCGCGTTGTTGCGCAGCGTGCTCGATCACGCGCCGCTCGGGATGGGGTTCCTCGACGAGGACATGCGGCTTCGGCAGATGAACCAGACCCTGACCACGATGAGCGAGCAGGTTCTCGCGCTGGGCGTCGGCCACAGCATCTGGGACTTGTTGCCCGACTTGCGCGAGACGCTGCAGCCGCGCCTGAGCGCGGCGCTGGCCCAAGGCCGCACGCTGACCGGCATCGATTTCAGCGCGCGGGAGCGTGGCGGACGCGGCAGGATGCACGATTACGAGTTCGGCTTCTTTCCATTGCCCTCCGACGAAGGCGTCGGCTCTGGCGCCGGCATCGTGGTCAACGACGTGACGGTGAAGCGGCGCTTCGAACGGCGCGTCAGCGAGAGCGAGGAGCGCTACCGCACGCTGATCCAGACGAGCGCCTCGATCGTCTGGACGACCGATCCGCTGGGCGAGCTCAAGGGTGCGCAGGTCAGCTGGACCGCGTTCACCGGACAGGATCCCGCCGCGTTCGAAGGCGGCGGATGGCTCGCCGCGGTGCATCCGGACGACCGCGACGCGGCGCAGGCGCGCTGGGCCGAAGCGGTCCAGTCCGGCAGCATGTACACCGTCGACTACCGCCTGCGCCGCGCCGATGGCGAGTACCGCGTGATGGAGGTGCGCGCGGTGCCCTTGCTGGACGACGACGAGATACGCGAGTGGGTCGGCACCCACACCGACATCACCGAGGCGCGCCTGGCGCAGCAGGAGCTGAGCGCCGCCAAGGAGGCGGCCGAGGCGGCCAACCGCGCAAAAAGCCAGTTCCTGGCCAATATGAGCCACGAGCTGCGCACCCCGCTCTCTGCGGTGATCGGCTACAGCGAGATGATCGAGGAGGAGATGGAAGAGACGGGCGAGACCCACCTGTTGGGCGACGTGCGCAAGATACAGTCCAACGCGCGCCACCTGCTTAGCCTGATCAACGACGTGCTCGATCTCTCCAAGATCGAGGCCGATCGCATGACCACGTTCGCCGAGGATTTCTCGATCGAGGCGCTGGTGCGCGACGTTGGCTCCACGGTGGAAACCCTGGTGCTGCAAAAGGGCAACCAGCTGGTGATCGACGTGCAAGGCGAGCTCGGCACCATGCACAGCGACCAGGTGAAGCTGCGCCAGTGCCTGTTCAACCTGGTCAGCAACGCGGCCAAGTTCACCGAGAACGGTCGCATCCTGCTCTCGGCCGAGCGCGAGGCCGACGAGCTGACCTTCGCGGTGACCGATAGCGGCATCGGCATGACGCCTGAGCAGGTATCCCGCCTGTTCGAGCGCTTCTCGCAGGCCGACGCGTCGACCACCCGCAAGTTCGGCGGCACCGGCCTCGGTCTCGCGATCACGCGCGCGTTCTGCCGGCTGCTCGGCGGCGACATCGTCGTCGCCAGCCGCCCCGGCGAGGGCTCGACCTTCACCATCCACCTGCCCGCGGTGCTGCCGGAGAACGTCGCCAGCGTATCGGACGAACCGGCCCAGAGCGAGACGCGCCAGCGTCACGTGGTGCTGGTGATCGACGACGACGCCTCGCAGCGCGACCTGCTCACCCGCTTTCTCGAGCGCGAGGGTTTCGGCGTGCGCACCGCGCCGGACGGCCGCACCGGCATCGAGATCGCCCGAGGCTCCAGGCCGCACGCGATCCTGCTCGACGTGATGATGCCACACATGGACGGCTGGTCGGTGCTGAGCATGCTCAAGGCCGACCCTGCGCTGTCCACGATCCCCGTCGTCTTGGTGACGTTCGTCAACGAGCCAGGTCTCGGCGCCTCCCTGGGTGCTGCCGACACCGTGCTCAAGCCGGTGGAGTGGGACCGGCTGAAACGGGTGATGGACCGCTTCCACGGCGATGCCGGCGACATCCTGGTGGTCGACGACGACCCGGACGCAAGGCTGCGGCTGCGCACCGTGCTGGAGCGCAACGGCTGGAAGGTGGACGAGGCGGCTAACGGGCAGGAGGCGCTCGAACGCGTCACCTTTCTGCCGCCGCAGCTGATCCTGCTCGACCTGACGATGCCGCTGATGGACGGGTTCGCCTTCCTGCACGAGCTGCGCCGGCGGCCGGGCTGCGAACACATTCCGGTGGTGGTGCTGACCGCGCGCGACCTCGATGCCGATGAACGCCGCCGGCTGGACGGAGCCGACCGGGTGCTCAGCAAGGGCCAGACGAACCTCAAGCAACTCGCAGGCGAGCTGCGGCGTCTGACCCCTGCCGTCGATACCGGGCAGGCGGTCCCGCCGGCATACGCCACCGCCCCCGCCCCAACCTGACAGGATCGGACTCAAGCTTGGTCAGGGAGATGCCGACGCGGTTGCTGCTCGTGGAGGATCACGAGGAGATCTGGGACTTCCTCTCCCGCCGGCTGTCGCGCCGCGGCTACGACGTGAGTGTCGCGACGGACGGGCAGGCGGGGCTCGACCGTGCCGGCAGCGAGCTGCCCGACATCGTTCTGCTCGACATGAACCTGCCGCTGGTGGATGGCTGGACGGTGGCCCGCCGGTTGAAGGACGCCGACGCGACCGCGCGCATCCCGATCATCGCGCTGACGGCGCACGCAATGTCGGGCGACCGGGAAAAGGCGCTGGCCGCCGGCTGCAACGACTATCACGCCAAGCCGATCGAGTTCTCCCGCCTGCTGACCCAGATAGAGGCCTTGGCGCCCGCCGGTGCGTAGCGGGCTGCCGCGTGGCAGACTTGGCTGACCGCGACCCGGCCGCCGAGGACCGGGCGGGCAACCAGCCCGCCTTGCCGCCGACCAAGCACCAGGCACGCCGCGCGCGAACCGACCCCGAAGCGACGGAAGCGCTGATCGGGCTCGCCGCGGAGCCGCCAGGGGGCGAGAGCCGCCGTTGCTACGACCATGCCGACGTGTCCGCCGCTGCCCTGGGCGAGCGCTGCCGCGACGCGCCGTGGTGGGACGGCAGGGCGGGCGGTCTGCGCTTGGCTGGGCGCTGCCTGGCCGGCGCCAGCCTGCGTGGCGCCAACCTGAGCAGGGCGGATTTGACGGGGGCCGATTTGGGCGGTGCGGGCGGCAGCAAGATCGTCCTGACCGGCGCCAGGCTGGAGGAGGCCAGCTTGCGCGACGCCGACCTGATCGGCGGCGAGCTGACGGAGGTGGACGCAGGCGAAGCCGATTTTTCGGGAGCGCTGCTGGAAGACGCCAAGTTCGCCCGCGCCAGGCTGCGTTTCGCCCGGTTCACCGGGGCGGTGATGGACGGCGCGGACCTGTCCAGCGCCGATCTGTGGGGCGCGAGGCTGGACCGGATCGAGGCCGAGCGCGCCTGCTTCGGCAACGCACGCCTGGACGAGGCGCAGATGCAGGGCGCCGACGTGGCCGGAGCGGATTTCGGCGGCGCCACCCTGCGGCGCGCCAGGCTGTCGGACGCGCGCTTCAGGGGCGCCAACCTGCGCGACGCCGTGCTGGACGGCGCCGACCTCGGCGGCGCCGACCTCAGCGGCGCCGTCCTCCCGCACGTCTCGCTCGCGTCCTGCACCCTGCGCCACGCCCGCTTCGCCAATGCCTGGCTGGAGCGCACGCGCATGCGCGCCAGCCAGCTCTGCGGCGCTGCGGGCGAGGAGGCGGCGGGCGAGTGGGAGGCGGCCATCGAAAGCTATATCGTGCTGGAGCAGAACTTCCGGTCGCTCGGCAGTGCGCAGGATGCGAGCTGGGCTTTTCGCCGGCGCCGCAGGATGGGCAAGCGCCTGCACGGCCAGCGCGCGGCCGCAGCCTTGGCGGACGGCAAGTACCGGCGCGCGCTGCTGTCCGGCTTTGCCTGGCTGAATGATAGCGCGTCGGAGTGGCTGTGCGATTACGGGGAAAGCGTCGGGCGCGTGCTGCGGGCGTTCCTGATCGTGCTGATCGGCTTCGCGGCCCTGTATTGGTTCACCGGCTGCCTGGAGCCGCGCGACCCTATGCGCGCCGCGCACGCGTTCCGGCCGGTGGACTACCTGCTGTTCAGCCTGGACTCGATGACGACCGTCGGCACGTCCGAGGTGGGGCTGAAGCCGGCGGGCCAACTGGGCGTGTTGGTGTCCAGCGTGCAGACGGTGCTTGGCACGGTTCTGCTCGGCCTGTTCGGCTTCGTCCTCGGCGTCAGGATGCGTAACTAGAAAGGGATGCGATCGGGTCGAGTTGGCAACGTTATACCAACCGGCCTTGGGATCGACATACCCAAACCGAAGGCAAGTCCTTCTTTTTTTGCAAAAAAGAAGCAAAAAACCTTTGTCTGTTTGTCGCGGATCATGCTCGCCAAGACAAAGAGCTGAAGCCTGATCGCGTCGGCCGCCAGAAGCGATCAGCGCCCAGAACCCCGCTGGGTCAGGAACCCCGCACGCCGATACCTTTGGACTTCGCACTCACTGGTAATATCCGGGCGGCGGCGGGGGCGGCGAAGCGCCGCGGTCGTAAGGGCTGCTGTAGCCGCCGCCGTAAGGGCCGTAATAGGTCCTGTTGCCATATCCGCCGCCGCCGTAAACGCCGTAGCCCTGGCCGTCATAGGAACGGTACTGACCGCCATAGGCGTAGTTCTGGCGGAGGGCCGGATGGTACTGGGGCTGCGTCTCGTAGGTTTGCGGCTGGGTTTGAGGCTCCTGCTCCTGGGCAGGCCGGGCGACCACCCGTTGCACGGCGGCCGCCTCCGGCCGGGGCGCGGCCGGCGAGATCGCGTCAGCCTGCGGCACGCCGAGCCGGTGCGGCGGATCGAACCGGCTGATGCGCGCCAGGTGGGCCTCCATCAGCCAATGCGGCAGGTCGATCTTTGGCGCAGGCATGTGATGCTGGGTTCGAACCGCCTGCTCGGCCCGCGCCAGCGCGGACGACGCGGCGTAGGCCGCCGCCCGAACGACGTGGCCGTGCAGGTGAGCGACTTCCGTATCGCCGTTCAGCATCGCTTCGCCGCTATCGCGGAGACGGAGAGGCTGACGCGCCTCGGCGACCATCGGCGTCAGATATTTCGGGTCCGGCACCGGCCTGGCCAGGCTGTGCAGCTTGGCATGGCGAGGCAACGCCTCGGCCGCGGGCTCGGTCTGCGCCGCACCCTGATCGGAGGGCGCCACGACCGCGTCGGACGCGACCGCTTCGGGCCGGACCACGTCCTGCACGGCCGTCGGAGTCACCACGGCAGGCGGGGCTGCTGCGGCGGGCTTGGCGAGGGGGGCGACGCGCTCGGCCGGCTCCTGCGCGATCGCGGCGGGTGGCTCCGCCGCTGGGCCGCTCGCGACGTTGATCACGCTGGCCGCGTTCTGGATCGGCGGCTGGATCGCTTCCTCGGACGCAAGTGCGGCGTCGGCCTCCGGACTTCCTTCGGCCGGGGTGGCTACCGGCGCCGGCAGCCGGTCCTGCAGCTTGGACAATTCGGCGAACTGTGCGGGCGATACGGGCCGCAGCGTAAGGTGGTGGTCGGCGATGTCGCGGAGCCGATCAGGCTCGTTGAGCAGCGCCCATTCCGTGCGCAACGCGTAGACGCGCGCGTGCGCATCCTGCGTGGCCCGTACGATGCGCCCGATGTCGCGGTCCGCCAGCGCGGCCTGGCTCTTGCCCCAGTAGAGAAACAGGCAGGAACCGAGCGCGGCGGTCACGCACATCATCGTGGTCTGACGGATCAGCGACAGACCGTCCTTGCGACGGCTCACCGTCCGCACGGGCGCAGGCTCCGGCCGGTCCTCCTGCAGCCAGAACGGCACCGTGTCGCCCGACCACGCCGAGGTGATCATCCGGGTCCGGTCGACCCCGAGCAAAGCCGACAAACGGTTGAGATAGTCTTCACGCGCCGTGCCCGCATCACCCGGATCGCCGCCGCTTCTACCAGCGTCGAGATTGGTTGCAGGATGGCGCATCGCTCAGCTCCTACTCAATGTGACAGTGACCGCAGATCCGTTCGAGGAGCAGCCTGCATCCCATGGAGTTGAACGCCGGCTGCTGAAACTAAACTTCATGAAAGTTCCGAGTGCAACTGCAATCAACACGGTTTGCGGGTGGTCACAGCAATTTTTCAAAATGTCATGAAAGCTGACTGCGCCCGAGCCTGCGAACGCCGTACATGTTTTCGTTTCGTTTTCATATCTACCTGCTGCCGGTTCAGCAAAGCGCGCCGCATGCCGGCCCGCGCCGCCCCTTGACCTCTCCGCATTGCGCCCCTGACATGCGCCGATGATCTCTCGCGACGATGGGCTGCGGCGGCATATCGGGCCGCTGGCGTTCGGGGCAGCCATCGTCAACGGCGTCGTCGGCGCGGGCATCTTCAGCCTGCCTGCCTCGATGGCCCAGGCGGCAGGATCGCTGGCCCCGCTCGCCTACCTTTTCTGCGCCGCCGCGATGGCGATGGTCGTGCTCTGCCTGGCGGAAGCCGGCAGCAGGATGCCGACCAGCGGCGGCGTTTACGGCTACGTCGCCGACGCGTTCGGGCCGCTCGCCGGCTTCCTGTGCGGCATCATGACATGGACCGCCAGCGTGCTCGCCTGCGGCGGCATCGCGGCCGCTTTGGCTGCGACCATCGGCAGCGTGATCCCAGCAGCCTCGGCCGGCGTCGGCCGTGCCGTGATCATCCTGGCTGTCATCGGCGGCATCGGGCTGATCAACGCGCGCGGCGTGCGTGGCGGCGCGGGCCTGGTGTCGGCGGTGACGGTCGTCAAGTTGATGCCGCTGCTGCTGTTCGTCTCCCTCGGGCTATGGGCCGTGCCCACTGGTGCGCCGTCGCCTGCAGCCCCTGCAGCCTCTGGCTTCGGCCAGGCGGTCATCCTGGCGGTCTTCGCGTTCGCCGGCATGGAGACCCTGCTCGGTGCCAGCGGGGAGGTGGCCGATGCCAATCGCAACCTGCCCCGCGCGCTGTTCGGCGCGATGGGGTTCGTCCTGGTGCTCTACGTCGCTATCCAGTTGGTCGCCCAGCGCCTGTTGGGGCAGGACCTCGCGCGGGCGACCGCACCGCTGGCGGAGGCCGCGAGCCGGGTCAGCGCCCTCGCCGGCGTGGTCCTCACCGCCGGCGCCGGACTGTCCATGCTCGGCTACATCGCCAGCGACGTACTGGGCGCGCCGCGCATCCTGTTCGCGTTCGCGCGCGACGGCCTGCTGCCCGCGGTGCTCGGCCGCGCCAGCCCGGGTACTGGCACGCCCAACGCCGCCATCGCGGTGCATTGCTTGATCGCCGCCGGCCTGGCCGTCTCGGGGAGCTTCACCGCCCTGGTCGTCGCGTCCACGCTCAACACGGCCGGGCTATACTTCCTGGGATGCGGCGCGGCCTGGGTGCTGCATCGGCGCGACACACGCGCGCTGGGGCCGCCGTTCAGCTTCCGTCTGCTGCCGGTCGCTTCCTGCCTGGGCATGGGCGCGATGGTGCTGCTGGTCTGCACGGCCGAACGCAGCCAGGTTCTGGGCTTCGTCGCCGTCATCCTCGTCACGGTGGCGCTGTTCGGGGCCATGCGTCTGGCGCGCCGCGCCGGGTCGTAAGAAAAGCAGCAAAAGACTTCTGGTCAACGAGACCCCTCGAAGGCGAGCGCACGCCCAGGAAACAAAAGTTTTTTGGTTTTTTCAAAAAAGAACTCTTCCTTCACCTCGGTATCATCCACGGCGCCGCGTATTGCTGCAGCACCACCAGCACGCCCAGCACCAGCGTCAGCACGATCGAATGCTTGAACGTGCGCGCGAACACCACGCCCTCCTGCCCCTTCAGGTCGGTGACAGACACGCCGGTCGCGATGTTCTGCGGCGAAATCATCTTGCCCATCACGCCGCCCGACGAGTTGGTTGCTGCGATCAGCACAGGGTTGAGCCCGAGCTGGTTCGCCGCCACCACCTGCAGGTTGCCGAACAGCGCGTTGCCCGACGTGTCGCTGCCGGAGAGGAACACGGCCACCCAGCCCAGGAACGGCGAGAGCAGGGGGAACGCGATGCCGGCATGCGAGACCGCCAGGCCGAGCGTGTAGTTCAGGCCGGAGTAGTTCATCAGGTAGGCCAGCGCCACGATCAGCGCCACCGTCAGGATCGCGATGCGCGCCTGCCGCCACGTGTTGACCGCCGCACGGAGGAAGCCCGCAGGCCCGACGCCGACCAGCGCCGCGGTGATGATCGCCGCGAGCAGTATGCCGGTGCCGGAGGCGAGCGGCTGGAACACGTATTTCGCGGCGTACGGCTTGTCATGGTAAAGCGTGATCGCGATTTTATCGTGCAGGCCGGGCCACAGCACGGGATAGGCGCCGCTTTCGGGCACCTTGAAATGCGTCCAGACGATCACGACGGCAGACACCACCACCCAGGGCAACCAGCCCTGCCAGCCGGGCACCGGCCGGCTCGTCACCTGCGCCGGCCGCGCCTGCACCGCGAACGCAGCGTCCGGCGCGGGCTGCCAGACCTGCAAGAACAGCAGCGTGACCACCAGCGAGGTCAGCGACGAGAACACGTCGGTGAGCGCGTAGTCGAGGTAGTTGGAACTGGCGAACTGGCCCGCGGCGAAGCTGACACCGGCGACCAGCAGCACGGGCCACAGCGTGCGGATGCTGCGCAACCCGCCATACAGGCCCATCACGTAGAACGGCAGCAGCATCGCCATGAACGGCAACTGCCGGCCGATCATCGCGCCGAGGGTGACAGGGGACAGGCCGGTGACCTGGCCCAGCACCGTCACCGGTGCACCCAGGGCGCCGAAGGCGACCGGCGCGGTGTTGAAGATCAGCGTGAAGGTGAGCGCTTCGAGCGGCGGGAACCCCACCAGGATCAGCAGCGCACTGGTGATCGCGACCGGCGTGCCGAATCCTGAGATGCCCTCCAGCAGGCAGCCGAAGCAGAAGCCGATCACGACCAGCACCACCCTGCGGTCGTTCGGCAGGTGGGCCAGTATCCAGTCGCGAAAGGCGTCGAACCGGCCGGAGATGACCGCAATGTTGTAGAGCAGCAGCGCGTTGACGACGATCCACATCACCGGCCACAGGGCGAACACCGCGCCGGCTGCAGCGGCGTCCAGCGCCATCGCGGGCGGAAAGCCCCAGCCGAGCACGGCGATGGCGAACCCCACGACGAGCCCGGCCAGCGAGGCCTGCCAGGCCGGCCTACGCAGCACGCCGAGCAGCACCAGCACGGTCACGATCGGCAGCGCCGCAACCAGGAACGACAGCGGCAGGCTTCCCGCGATCGGCGTCAGGATCTGATGAAACATGCATTCCCGCCCGTGTCTTTCGGCCACTACGCCATCATTCGCGGCGGCGGGAAAGGCGGGGTACCGATTCTACCTTACGGCGACGCCCTGTGGCGCAATGCGCTCCACCATGGTTGCCAGGCGGTCCAGCGACCCGGCTGCCGCGCCAAGTGCGGGCACGATCTCGACGTCCACGGCCGGACGTCCGTCACGGCTCAGCACCGAAACCGGCTCTATGCCGAGACGGGCCACGGTCGCTACGTCGCCGACGCGCAAGCTGCGTCCACCCGCGTGCACGATCCTGTCCGCAATCGGCTGCGGGCCGTCCTCCACGCTGTCCAGCGGCATGGCCAGATGCCCAGGCGACGTCTCCTGCGCCTGGGACGGCAGAGCCGCGCGCAGCTCGCCGGGGGTGATGCCGAACCGCGCCAGCCGCGCCCGCGCGTAGTCGACCTCCAACCCTGTCGTCAGCAGCCCGTGCAACCGGACCGCGCCTACCCCCGGCAGGGTCAGCAGCCGAGCCCGGACGCCTTCCGCGGCGTCACGCAGCGAGAGCAGCGAGGCGGCTTGCACCGTCACGACCCGACGTGGCTGCACCGCCTGCCGGGCCGGCGAAACCGCGGAGCGGAGCGGCACGGCGGTCGCCAAAGCGAGCAGGACGAAGGCTGCGCCGCCAACCGCCAGGCCGGTGGGCGGGCTCCGGCGCGGACTTGCAAGGCAGTGGCCGAGGGACAGGGTGAACATGAGCGACCTCCCGAAAACCAGACGACGACCGGAAGATAGATTACCCTTGTTAAGTTAACAAGGTTTATCGTCGGGCCGCTCGCCGTGGTTCAGCAGGCCGTGTTCAATCAGGTCGATGCTCGCCGCGATCAACTGGTCGCCGGCCGTGTGCAGGTTGTCTGCCTGGTCCAGCAGCAGGGCCGTGGTGCCGTGCAGCGCTGCCCATACCGCCTCGGCCAGCTGGGACGCCTGGCCCCGGCGGAACACGCCCTGGCGGATCAGTTCTGCCACCTTGTCCTCCAGGATGGAGAATGTCCGGTCGGCCACCTCCAGCGCGCAGGTCTTTGCCTCCGACCGGCGGAACAGGCGCGTCATGAACGTCAGGCGGTACTCGTCGGGGCGCGCCAGGCCGAACTCGATGTAGGCACGCAGGCCGGCGCGGAACTTGTCGAGCGGCGTCTGCCCGTGTGCGACGCTCTGCTCCAGGCGGCTCAGCAGCTCGGAAAACGTGTCCTGCGCGATGGCTGCCAGCAGCGCGTCCTTGTCGGCAAAATGCATGTAGAGGGCAGTGGGCGAGACGCCGACCGCCGCGCCGATGCGGCGCATAGTAACGTGCGCGACACCTTCTTCGGCAAAGAGGTGCTTTGCTGCGTCCAATATCTCGCCGCGCCTGGAAGCACCCTGGCCGCGCGGCTTGCGGACGCGGGTCGTTTCGATGCTCTGGTCCATGGCTAAACAGTGTTCAGGTTGCGACCCATTATCAAGCGGCGCCGGCGAACACCAGGAGTTGCGCTTCGCATTCGGCGCGGGTCGCCGTGCAGCCACCCGCCAGCCACCATGCGCGCGCTCGTCGCAACGCCTGGCCCAGTTGCGGCCCGGGCGCCAGGCCGAGCGCCAGGCCGTGCCGACCTTCGAGCGGGAACATGGGGCGAGGAACCGACTGCAAGCGCTTGCGCAACTCGGCTGATCCGGGAAAAGCGAGCCAGGTCCTGCCGACCAGCACGTCCAGCCGTTCATCGGCGAGGTGGCGGCGCAGTGCGGCGTCGTCGTCCAGTGGGGAGGGAGCGGCGCCGCTGGTGAGCGCCGTCAGCCGTTCGCGTTCCGCGCCTGACATCTTCAGGCGTTCGGCCAGACGTCCGGCGTCGCCCTCCAGCATGGCGGCCAGTCGCAGCAGCGGGTCAGCTGGCGCGTTGGCGGCGAGCATGGCGGCCAGGATCTCGTTCGGCGCCGTTTCGGGCAGTGCTGCGCGCAGCACGCCGAGCGCGTCCATCAGCGCCAGCGCCGCCCAGGGGTTCGGCACGGCGAGGATGCGCTTGACCTCGCTCCACACCCGTTCGGCCGAGAGCTGTTCGACCCTGTCCGCGGCGGCGTTGATTGCCGACACCGCTTCGGCGTCCGGCGGCTCGGCCCCGTAGCGGGCCTGGAAACGGAAAAAACGCAGGATGCGCAGATGGTCCTCCGCCACCCGCAACGCCGCCTGGCCCACGAAGCGGACGCGACCGTCCGCCAGGTCCGCGCGGCCGCCGAAATAATCGTGCAGCGTGCCGGACTGGTCGACGGACATCGCGTTGATGGTGAAGTCGCGCCGTGCTGCGTCCTCGGCGAAATCGTCGGTCCAGTCGACCACCGCGTGCCGTCCGTCGGTCTCCCGGTCGCGCCGCAGCGTGGTGATCTCGAACGGCCGGCCCGCCGACAATGCCGTTATGGTGCCGTGCGACGCGCCGGTGGGGACCGCCCGGATGCCTGCCTTGTGCAGGGCTGCGGTGATCGCGTCCGGCAGGTCTGGGGTCGCCAGGTCGATGTCGGCCACTGCACGGCCGATCAGGCTGTCGCGCACGCAGCCGCCCACCAGCCGGGCGCGCGGCAGGGCCGCCAGGACCGGCGTCAGGTCGGCATCCTTCAGGATGTCGAACCTGGCGGCCTCGCTACCCCGCATGGCCCGGAACGATGGTCTGCCCGTGCAGGCGCGCGGGCGTATAGTGGCCGGTGAAGCTGCGGCTGTTGCCCATCCAGTAGAGTGCCCCGCCCATCCCCGCCAGCAGCAGGCACGCGGCGACGGTCCCGCGCCGGCTCAAGCCGCGCACGCCGAAGATCCAGGCCACCGCCAGCCCGACCGGCACCAGCATCAAAGCATATTCGGCGTAGCGCATGAGCCCCATGTAGGCGCGTCGCAGCCCGGATGAAATCCGGCCGGCAGCGGTCAGTAATGAAGCCTGCATTGGGCGATGAGCAGACGTTCGCCGTCTGGCCGGTAGACCAGCCGATGCTCCCTGGTGATCCGTCGCGACCACCAGCCGGCGAGTTGCCCGCGCAGCGGCTCCGGCTTGCCGGTGCCGGTGAACGGCGTCCGGCTGCACTCCTTGATCAGCGCGTTGAGCCTGGCAGGCAGCTTGGCGTCATGCGCCTGCAGATAGAGGTAGTCTTCCCAGGCACGCTCGTCGAAGACGAGCCTCACTCGATCAGCGCGCGCTCGGTCCCCTTGTCAGCGTCCAGGGCCGCCACCGCATCGAGCAGGCGTCTCGCGTTGTTCGGGTTCTGCAGGAGGGCGCGCGTCTCCTCGTAGGATGCGAAATCCTCGAGCGATATCAGCACGGCCGCCGGCTTGCCGCGGTCGCGCGTGATGATCACCGGTTCATGGTCGTCGACCACATGGTCCAGCGTCGTCGAAAGGCTGCGCCGCAGCTCGCTGTAGGAGGTCGTATTCATCCATCCAATGTACGCGAACGCGTACGGGATGGCAAGCTTTGATCATGGCGCGGTGCGCTCGGCTTCCACTCTCTGGCCGTCGATCTGGCCGGAGATGTGGGCCACTGCGTCGGTGGCCCGGTCGTTCCAAGCGATGGTGAGTGCGCCAAGGTGACCGGACGCGGACAGGGCGATGTCTGCCTCTATCCGCCCGTCGAGCTGGTTCCAGTCCACCGTCCCGGTCACCGCCAGGTCCTCGGTCCATTGCAGCCCGGCCAGATGCAGGGTGTAGCCGTGGCCATTGGCGTTCAGGGTGAAGTGTCCGCCGCGCAGGCCGGCGACCGCGCCGCTGGTGGTGACCGCGTAGCGGGCTACCGCGTCGCCGACCGTCTCGGCCGCGGCCGAAGCCAGAGCCAGCGCCTCGTTCGTGGCCGTGCTGCCGTCGCGCGAGGCTGCCGGCGCCACCTCGCGCCAGCGGACGGCAAAGGCGGGCACGGTGCGGATCGGCCGTACGCGCAGCACGCAGGAGGTGTCGCCGGGATTGCCGCCGGTCTCGACGAAGTGCAGTACGATCGGGCCGGCGCAACGGGCGATGTCGCCGCCGTAGGGAGGCACGAACACGCCGCCATCGCCCACCGCGGTCTCGTGCCCGGTGTTGCGTACCACCACGAACCAGGCCTCGGGGAACAGCGCAGTGGTGCGCGCGGCTTCCCGCGGCGAGGTCACGGTGTCCAGTTCGCCCGCCAGCACCAGCACGGGAATTTTGGGAAACGCCGCATCGCGCGGCACAGGATGGCCCGGCGCGATGCCGGCGGGCGGCGCGGGCCAAACCAGGCAGCTGTCGAGCGCCTCCGGGTCGGTGGGTGCTGCGAGCACCTCGTCCAGCGTGAAGGGTGCGTAGAGGCCGGGGTCGCTGGCCGATTTCGCGGCGATCGCGGCGGCGAACTGGCGGCGCCGTTCGGACTCGGGGGCACGCAGGTCGTAGAGCGGACGATAGTCCTGGCACTCGACCGCGGTCGCCAGCCCGGTGCTGAAGGCGCGCGCCGGGCCGCCGCCTGCGTCGCCGTCTTCCGCCTCGGCCACCAGCCGCAGCAGCGGCAGCGCGTCGTTGGCATCTAGGTAGGCGCGGGCGGCGGCGTCCAGGTCGCGATAGGCGACCAGGTTGTCGCCCACCACGGCGAAGACCAGGAACAGCGCCGGCGCGTCGGCGGTGACCGCACGCCTCTCGCCGTTGGCGCCCGGCGCTTCGCCGGTGACGGGCTGGCGCCGCAGCGACGTCAGCAGCGCTTGCAGGCGCATCGTGGCGCTCGGTCCGCCGGCCGTCACCGCGTCGCGGCAGGCGGGCGAGCGGGCGCAGACGCGCTCCAGCGACACCGGTCCGTTCTCTATCTCGCTGGCGAACCAGGGCGTGCCGCCGAGCACCGGGTAGGCGCTGTCCAGCACCATCGTGCGCAGCAGGCCGGGGTGGCGGGCGGCGAACACCTGGCCGAAGAACGTGGCGTAGCTGTCGCCGTAGTAGTCGACCGGACCGGTCGACAGCGCTCCCAGCACGGCGGCCACGTCGTCTGCGGCGAGGTCCGAGCCGTACAGCCAGGCGGTGCGGCCCAACTGCCAGCCGCAGGCGCGGATGGCGGCCAGATGCGGGTCGCGCGCGCGCTGCAGGCGGGGGCAGTCGATGGCGCCGGAACGGCCGGTGCCGCGCTTGTCGATCAGCAGTATGTCGCGCCGGGTGCGCAGCGGCGCGAACAGGCGCACGTAGCCGTCGCGCGACCCGGTGGTTGAATAGCCCGGGCCGCCCTCCTGCGCCACGATGGTGCCGGCGGACGCAGCGGGGTTGGTGTGCTGGTAGAGCTCGAAGCCGATGTCGATGCTGCCCGGCACATGACCGCTCGGATCGAGCGGCCGGGTCAGGGTGCCGCAATAGCCGTCATACTCGTCGATGCAGTGGGTCAGCGTGACGCTGCCGACGGTGATCGTCTGTGCCGCCGCGAACGGCGCCCAGGCGAGCACGGCCAGGCAGAGCAGCAGACGGAGCATGGGGCTGCATAGCCGCCCAGGGACGCAGGTTGCAACGACAGCCCGCCACGTTGGTGGGATGCGCGCAGGTTGGTATAAGCGGGCGCATGACGCGACCAGTCAAGATTCTGTATTTCGCCTGGGTGAGGGAGCGCACGGGCACTGGCGAGGAGGACGTGACCCTGCCTGCCGGCGTGTCCAGCATCGCCACGCTGGTTGCCTGGCTGCGGGCGCGCGGCCCCGGCTACGAGGCGGCGTTCGCCAACCCAGGGCTCGTGCGCGCCGCGGTCAACCAGGTGTTTGCGCGCCCCGGCACGGCCGTCGGCCCCGGCGACGAGGTCGCGTTCTTTCCGCCGGTGACGGGTGGCTGACCCTGTGACGGCCGTGCGGGTCCAGGACCAGGATTTCGACGTCGGCGCGGAAACCGCAGCCTTGCGCGCGGCGGCACCCGAGGCGGGTGCGCTGGCAAGTTTCGTGGGCGTGGTGCGCAGCGAGCCCGCTTGTCCGATCGCCGCGCTGACGCTGGAGCACTATCCGGCGATGACGCAGGCGGCACTCGGGCGGATTGCCGCCGAGGCGGTCGCTAGATTCGGGCTGCTGGGCTGCACGGTGATCCACCGTGTCGGCCGATTGCTGCCGGGCGCGCAGATCGTGCTGGTGCTGGCAGCGGCGAGTCATCGGCAGGCGGCGCTGGACGGCACCGGCTACCTGATCGACTGGCTGAAGATGGGCGCCCCGTTCTGGAAGTCCGAGGAGCTTACCGACGGCACCAGGCGATGGGTCGAGGCGCGCGAGGAGGATGCCGAGGCTTCGGCCAGGTGGTGAGCGGCGCGCGCCGGCAGATCCGGCTGCACGCCTTCGAGATGGCCTGCGTCGGCCACATCCAGCAGGGGCTGTGGCGCCATCCGCGGGATCGTGCGGTGGACTACGCCAGCCTCGATCACTGGGTGGAGCTGGCGCGCACGCTGGAGCGCGGGCTGTTCGACGGGCTGTTCCTGGCCGACGTGCTGGGCGTCTACGACGTTTATGGCGGCTCGGCCGATGCCGCCCTCCGCCACGCCGTGCAGGTGCCCAACGCCGACCCGGCGATGCTGGTGCCGGCGATGGCGCACGCGACCAGACATCTGGGCTTCGCCATCACGGCCAATACCGGCGCCGAGCACCCGTTCGTGTTCGCGCGGCGGATGAGCACGCTCGATCACCTGACGCGCGGGCGCATCGGCTGGAACGTGGTGACCGGCTACCTCGATTCGGCCGCCCGGGCGCTCGGCCTGCCGCAGCAGGACGGGCACGATTCGCGTTACGACGCGGCGGACGATTTCGTGCGCGCCGCGCGGCTGCTGTGGGAGGAGAGCTGGGAGGACGGCGCGGTGCTGCGCGACCGGCAGACCGGCGTGTACGCCGATCCGTTTCGCGTGCACGAGGTGGCGCATCAGGGTGCCGGCTGGAGCATGCGAGGCAGGCATTTGTGCGAGCCGTCGCCGCAGCGCAGGCCGGTGATCTACCAGGCGGGCGCGTCCGCACGCGGCAGGCGTTTCGCGGCCGAGCACGCAGAATGCGTGTTCGTCAACGCGACCACGCATCCGCAGGTCGCAGGGCTGGTCGCCGGCTTGCGCGCCGAGGCGGCGGGGCTCGGCCGCACGCTGCGCGTCTTCGCCGGCATGACGGCCGTGGTGGGCAGGGACGCGGCGGAGGCGCAGGCGAAATTCCAGGACTACCAGGGTTACGCCAGCGTGGAGGGTGCGCTGGTGCAGTCGGCCGGCTCGATGGGCGTGGATCTTGCGGCCCTGGCCGGGGACGAGCCGCTCCCCGCTTCTGGCGGCACGCAGGCAGTGGTCTCCAACCTGGCGGCGCTGACCGAGGGACGGGCCGTGACCAGGCGGGGTTTCGAGCAGCGCATCAGCCTGGGCGGCCGGCAGGCGCCGGTGGTCGGCTCGCCGGCCCAGGTGGCCGACGCGATGCAGGGCTGGATGGAGGCCGCCGACCTGGACGGCTTCGTGCTGGCCCGCACCGTCGCCCCCGAGTGTTTCGTGGATTTCGTGACGCTGGTCGTGCCGGAGTTGCAGCGCAGGGGTGTTTACAAGACGGCCTACGCCGGGGGTACTCTGCGCGAAAAGCTGTTCGGGGCAAGCGAGGGGAACGCGAGATGAAACGACTTGTCTGGGCCGCCGTGGCCGTGATCGGTGCGGGCAGCCTGGCGGTGCTGGCGTTGCACCGCGGCGAGACGGTCAACGCGCTGTGGCTCGTTGCCGCCTCCCTGTGCGTCTATGCGCTGGCCTACCGGTTCTACAGCCTGTTCCTGGCGACGCGGGTGACGGTGCTGGATCCTGGACGGCGAACGCCGGCCACTGTGCACAATGACGGGCTGGATTACGTGCCGACCAACCGGTACGTGCTGTTCGGCCACCATTTCGCCGCCATCGCCGGTGCGGGGCCGCTGGTGGGGCCGGTGCTGGCGGCACAGATGGGCTACCTGCCGGGCACGCTGTGGATCCTGGTGGGCGTGGTGTTCGCCGGCGCGGTGCAGGATTTTCTGGTGCTGTTCCTCTCCGTGCGGCGAGACGGGCGATCCCTGGGCGACATGATCCGCACCGAGATGGGCGCGTTCGCCGGCATCGTCTCCAGCATAGGCATCCTGGCCATCATGGTGATCCTGCTGGCCGTGCTGGGGCTGGTCGTGGTCAAGGCGCTGGCAGGCTCGCCCTGGGGCAGCTTCACGGTGTTCGCCACCGTGCCGATCGCGCTGCTGATGGGCGTCTATGGGCGGTTCCTGCGCCCCGGCCGGGTGCTGGAGATGTCCGGGATCGGCTTCGTTCTCCTGATGGCGGCGCTGTGGTACGGCGGCGTGATCGCGGCCGATCCGGCGATGGCGCGCTGGTTCACGTTTTCCGGGCAGGCCTGGGCGCTGATGCTGATCGCCTACGGGTTCGTGGCCAGCGTTCTGCCGGTGTGGCTGATCCTGGCGCCGAGGGACTATCTCTCGACCTTTCTCAAGATCGGCACGATCTGCGCGCTGGCGCTGGGCATCGCCGTGGTGATGCCGGAACTGCGCATGCCGGCGGTCAGCCGGTTCATCGACGGTACCGGGCCGGTGTTCGCCGGCAGCGTGTTCCCGTTCCTGTTCATCACGATCGCCTGTGGCTCGGTCAGCGGTTTTCACGCGCTGGTCTCCAGCGGCACCACCCCGAAGATGCTGGAGAACGAGGCGCAGGCGCGCATGATCGGCTACGGCGCCATGCTGGCCGAAAGTCTCGTCGCCATCATGGCGCTGATTGCCGCCAGCGTGCTGCAGCCGGGCGCGTATTTCGCGATGAACGCGCCGGCCGCGCTGATCGGCACCACGGCCGCGTCTGCATCGGCGGCCGTTTCCGCCTGGGGTTTTGCCATCACGCCCGACGCGCTGACGCAGATCGCGCACGACATGGGCGAGGCGTCCGTGCTGTCGCGCGCCGGCGGTGCGCCGACGCTGGCCGTCGGCATGTCGCAGATACTGTCCGGCGCCTTGGGGGGCCGCGCGCTGATGGCGTTCTGGTACCATTTCGCGATACTGTTCGAGGCGCTGTTCATCCTGACCACGCTCGATGCGGGCACGCGGGTGGCGCGCTTCATGATCCAGGATCTGGTGGGCCTGGCGGCACCGTCGTGGCGGCGCACCGAAAGCTGGGCCGCCAACCTTGCAGCCACCGGGCTGGCTGTTTGCGGTTGGGGGTTCTTCCTCTACCAGGGCGTGATCGACCCGCTGGGCGGGATCAACACGCTATGGCCGCTGTTCGGCATATCCAACCAGATGCTGGCGGCGATCGCGCTCACTCTGTGCGCCGTGGTGCTGTTCAAGCTGAAGCGGCAGCGCTACGCCGCGGTGGCGCTGGTGCCGGCCGGCTGGCTTGCTGTGTGCACGCTGACGGCAGGGTGGGAAAAGATCTTTTCGTCCAAGCCCGCCATCGGCTTTCTGGCGCACGCCCGGAAATTCGCGGCGGCGCTGGCCGATGGGCACGTGCTGGCGCCGGCGAAGTCGGCGGCCGAGATGCACCAGGTGCTGTTCAACGACTACGTCGATTGCGGCCTGACGGCGCTGTTCATGGGCGTTGTCGTGTTGATGCTGGGCGCCGGCGCCGTGTCGATGATGCGCGCGCTGGCCGACTTGCGTATCACGGCGGTGGAGGTGTCGGCGCATGATATGCCGCTGCTTCGGACGTAGTTTCGACGTCGCCGCGTTGGCGCGCGGCGTCGGGCAGACGGCGCAGCTGATGGTGGGCGTGCCCGATTACGAAACCTACCTGGCGCATATGTCCGCGAACCATCCCGACCGGCAGCCGATGACGCGGAAGGCGTTTTTCCGCGAACGTCAGGCGGCGCGCTACGGCGCGGGCGGCGGGATGCGCTGCTGCTGAACGCTGCCCGGGTCAGAGCAGGGCGAGCGATGCGAGCTCTCGCCGCAGCGTTTCGGGCAGCATCGGGGCGGTGCCGTCGTCATGGGCAAGGTCGGCCGGCGCTTCCTCGGCTCGCAAATAGCGCCATCCCTGGAACGGTTTGACGAAGCGGGCGTGCACGGGAACCAGCAGCGGGTCGAGCACGAGGTCGGTGCAGCGCGTGCCGTCCTCGCGCGTGCCGGGCACGATGTCGAGCACGGGCTGGCGGGCGGTGACCAGGCGGTTGATCACCCAGTAGATCGATCCGCCGCCCGTGATCTCGTCGGCGCGCCTCGGGAAATTCCGGGTGCGATGGACCAGAGGCGGCGCTTCGGCGGCGCGGCTGGCCTGCCATCGCCGCAACTCGTCGAGGCTGGCGACGCCGACACAGAGTTTTATGAGGTGCAGCGGCATGATACGGCCACGTAGCACGCGCCGGCATGCGATTCGCAGCCCCCGCCTGCTACGCTGCCTGGCTGTTTGCTGGCTGACAACGTCATGCGCTGGGCCGCGCCGGTCGCCCTGTCCCGCCGCCGGATCCGCGCCGGACAGTGTGACCGTGTTCAGCCGGGGCTGGCATACCGACATCGCCCTGCCGGCCAGCCGGCTGACGGGCGGGCTCGCCGCCTTCCGCCGGGTGTTCCCTGGGGCGCGGACCATCGTGTTCGGCTACGGCAAGCGCACCTTCATGACGGCCAGGGCGGACCGGTTGAGCGAGTACCTGCTTGGGCCGTTTCCAGGACCCGCCGTGATCGAGGTGTTCGCCCTGTCCACGACGCCGGAGCAGGCCTACGGGCCTGCCGATCTGGTGACGCTGAGCCTGCCTGCCGGCGGCGCAGAGAGGCTGTCGGATTTTCTCTGGGCCGACCTGGACCGCGACGGCCGGGACCCGCGCCTGGTCGGGCCTGGCTCGTTCGCCGGCAGCCTGTTCTACGCCGCCCGCAGCGAATACGGGTTGGGCCACACCTGCAACAACTGGGTCGCCCAGGCGCTCCACGCGTCCGGGCTGCCGGTTGCGGCGAGTGGCGTGGTGTTCTCGGGCCAGGTCATGCAGCGCGCCGAAGCAGCAGCGCAGCGGTGCTGATTTGCAAAAAGGACCAAAAAACCCCTGTTCATTTAATCCGCGACAGCCAGACAAAGGTTTTTTGCTTCTTTTTTGCAAAAAAGAAGGACTTGCCTTCGGTTTGGGTATGTCGATCCTGAGGCCGATTGGTAGGACATCAAGGCTAAGCCGGGCGACTCGCGGTCAAGACCGAAGCAGGCGCTCCGCACCTGAAGCGATCATCCCCTAGCAGGGCGGGCGGGTGCCGTTGCTGCAAACTGCGTCTGCGCCGGGCGGCACGACGACCGTTGCGCCTGGCGAGCTGCCGCCACCGCCGAAGCTGGAGCTGCATGCGGCCAGGGCGGCCAGCGCCAGGCCGAGACAGGCGGCGCGGGTGAACAGGATCATCATGGCGGCGCTGCTTTCGACCAGTTTGATGGTGATTGGAACGCGTTCGAGGCTCCCGGTTGCAGCGCGGCCCCGGCCTTGCCTTATCGGCTGCCCGATGATGGCATGACCGCAAACGTACAGGGCACCAGAGATGACGCAGCAGCATGTGCAGGCCAACGGGGTGTCCCTGGCCGTCCAGGTCGAGGGGTCCGGGCCGCTGGTCGTGCTGATGCATGGCTGGCCCGAGCTGGGCCTGAGCTGGCGCCACCAGGTCCCTGCTCTGGCGGCCGCTGGCTACTGCGTGGCCGTGCCGGACATGCGCGGCTATGGCGGCAGCGACAAGCCAGACGCGGTGGACGCCTACACGCTGGACACGCTGGCCGACGACATGCAGGCGCTGGCGCGCGCGCTCGGCGCTGAGCGTTGGGTGGCGATCGGGCATGATTGGGGCGCGCCGGTGGCCTGGCGCTGCGCGCTGCGCTTCCCGGAGCACGTCGCCGCCGTGTTCGGGATGAGCGTTCCGCACGCCAAGCCGTCGCGCACCCCATTCTTCGACATCATCGAGGAGCGGTTCCCGGACCGCTTCTTCTACATGCGCTATTTCCAGCAGGAGGGGGCGGCGGAGGCGGAGCTGGCCGGCAGCGACCTGCCCGAAGCGCTGCGCAGCATCTACTACAGCGCCAGCGGCCTCGGCATCATGGCCGTCGCAGGCCGCTCGGTGCCGAGGGACGCGAAACTGCTGGACAGTTTTGTTCCCGCACCTCCAGGTCCGCTGCCCTTCATGTCGGAGGCCGAGCTGGCGGCATACGCCGCGGCGTTCCAAGCGGGCGGCTGGCGCGGCCCGCTGAACTGGTACCGCAATTTCGACCGCAACGCGGCCGATGCGCGCGCCTATGGCGACACCATCATCCACCAGCCCGCCGGTTTCCTGGCGGGAGAGTACGAGGCGGTGCTCTACATGCTTCCCGGCCAGTTGGAGAACATGCGCGCCCACTGTGCCGATCTGCGCATGGAGTGCCGGCCGGCGGGCGCCGGGCACTGGATACAGCAGGAGCGGCCCGAGGAGACCAATGCGGCGCTGGTCGAATTCCTGGGCGGCGTGAGGGATCGGCTGTGAACGCGGTGCCCGGCCTGGCCGCGTTCCGCCCGCCCTACGCGCCCGACGATGGCGCGCTGGCGGCGGATTTCTTCGCCACCGCCACGCTGCCGCCGGCCCGGGAGGCGCGCATCGACCAGGAAGCGCGCCGGCTGGTCGGCGCCATCCGCGCCAGCGCGTCCGGCATCGGCGGGATCGAGGCGCTGCTGCGGGAATACTCGCTGTCGACACCCGAGGGGCTGGCGCTGATGGTGCTGGCCGAGGGGCTGCTGCGTGTGCCGGACGACGCGACCGCCGACCTGCTGATCGAGGACAAGCTCGGCCAGGGCGGGTTTGCGCAAGGCCCCGGCACGAAGCCCGACTCGCTGCTGGTCGGCGCGTCCGCCTGGGCGCTAGGCCTGGGCGCCCGGCTGGTAAGCGCCACGGACACGCCCGAGGGGATCATGCGCGGCGTGGTGCGCCGGCTGGGCTTGCCGACGGTGCGCGCGGCGATGCGCCAGGCGATGCGGGTGATGGGCAGCCATTTCGTGCTCGGCCAGACCATCGACGAAGCGCTCAACCGGGCGGGTTCGCGAGCTGGCAGAATTTTCCGGTATAGTTTCGACATGCTGGGCGAGGGTGCCCGCACTGCCGAGGATGCGGCGCACTACCAGGCGAGTTATTCGGCCGCGATCGAGGCGATCGGGCGTGCCGCCGGCAACAAGCCCTTGCCGGACCGGCCGGGCATCAGCGTCAAGCTCTCCGCGCTGCACCCGCGCTACGAGGCGGTATCCCGCGCGCGCGTCATGGAGGAACTTGTGCCGCAGGTGCGCGCGCTGGCCCGCAGCGCCAGCCTGCACGGCCTGAACTTCACCGTCGATGCCGAGGAGGCGGACCGGCTGGAGCTGTCGCTGGACGTGATCGCGGCCGTTGCCGCCGACCGCCAGCTTTCGGGATGGGACGGGTTCGGCCTGGCGGTGCAGGCCTATGGCAAGCGGGCGCGCGAGACGATCGACTGGGTGGGGGGGCTGGCCGAACGCCTCGACAGGCGGTTCATGGTGCGGCTGGTGAAGGGCGCCTACTGGGACACCGAGATCAAGCGCGCGCAGGAACGCGGATTGGCCGACTACCCGGTGTTCACCCGCAAGCCGATGACCGACCTCAGCTACATGGCGTGCGCGGACCAGCTGCTGTCGCTGCGGGCTCGGGGAGTGTATCCGCAATTTGCCACCCACAACGCGCTGACGGTGGCCAGCGTGACCGAGCGCGCCGGCGACACCGAAGGCTACGAGTTTCAGCGCCTGCACGGCATGGGCGACGCGCTGTACGGCGCGCTGCTGGAGGCGCATCCCGGCATCGGCGTGCGCACCTACGCGCCGGTTGGCGTGCACCGCGACCTGCTTGCCTACCTGGTGCGCCGCCTGCTGGAGAACGGGGCGAACTCCTCCTTCGTGTCGGTGGCGGCGGACGCGGACGTGCCGGTGGAGACGCTGCTGCGCCGGCCAGCCGTGATCGTTGGCTCGCCGGAGCGCGCGCGCAACGCATCGCTGCCGCTGCCGTCTGCGCTGTTCGGCGACGGGCGGCGCAACTCGGCGGGCGTGGAGTTCGGCGATGCGGCCGCGCTGGACGCATTGCTGGACGATGTGGCGCGGCACGAGGGTGCCGGCTCTGCGGCGCCGGTGATCGATGGTGTGGAGCAGGCTGGCGCGTCCCGTCCGGCGCTGTCCCCGGTGGACGGCGTTCGCCCGCTTGGCCAGGTGACGGACGCGACGGGGGAGGTCGCCGATGCGGCGATGCAGGCCGCCCAGGCCGGTTTCCGCGGCTGGCAGGGCACGCCCGCCGCCCTGCGCGCGGCGGCGCTGGAGCGCGCGGCCGACCTGCTGGAGGCGCAGCGCGGCCGGCTGCTGTTCCTGCTGGCCGAGGAGGGCGGCAAGACGTTGGACGACGGCCTGGCCGAGATACGCGAGGCAGTGGATTTCCTGCGCTATTACGCGTCGCAGGCCAGACGGCTCTACGGCGAGGGCGAAACGCTGCCTGGCCCGACGGGCGAGCGCAACGTGCTGCGCCATCGCGGGCGAGGCGCCTGGCTGTGCATTTCGCCGTGGAACTTCCCGCTCGCGATCTTCCTGGGCCAGGTCGGCGCGGCGCTGGCGGCGGGCAACAGCGTGGTCGCCAAGCCCGCCGAGCAGACGCCGCTGATCGCCGCCGAGGCGGTACGCCTGCTGCACCAGGCCGGCGTGCCTGCGGGCGCGCTGCACCTGGTGATCGGCGACGGCGCCATCGGCGCGCGCCTGGCCGCGCATCCGGCGGTGGCGGGGGTGGCCTTTACCGGCTCCACCCCGGCCGCCAGGTCGATCAACCGCGCTCTGGCGGCCAAGGACGGGCCGATCGTGCCGTTGATCGCGGAGACCGGCGGCATCAACGCGATGATCGTGGACGCGACGGCACTGCCCGAGCAGGTGGTCGACGATGCGGTGACGAGCGCGTTCCGCAGCGCCGGCCAGCGCTGCTCGGCGCTGCGCCTGCTCTGCGTGCAGGACGATGTTTCGGAGCGCGTGATCGCGATGCTGGTCGGCGCGGCGCGGGAACTCAAGCTCGGCGACCCGCGCGACCCGAGCGTGCATGTCGGCCCGGTGGTCGATGCCGACGCGCAGGCGCGTCTGCTGGAGCACATCGCTCGGATGAAGGCGACCGCGCGCACGCACTACGCCGGCGAGGCGCCGTCGCGCGGCTTCTTCGTCGCCCCGCACATCTTCGAGCTCGACCGGCCGCGCGACCTGGCCGAAGAGATCTTCGGGCCGGTGCTGCATGTGGTGCGCTACAGGGCGTCCGAGCAGGACGCGCTGCTCGACGCGCTGGACGCGACCGGCTACGGCCTGACGCTGGGCATCCACACCCGCATCGACGCCGCGGCCGAACGGATCGCCGCGCGCCTGTCCACCGGCAACGTCTACGTCAACCGCAACATGATCGGCGCGGTGGTGGGCGTGCAGCCGTTCGGCGGCTCCGGCCTGTCCGGCACGGGTCCGAAGGCGGGCGGGCCGGATTACCTGCGCCGCTTCGGCGTCGAGCAAACCGTGTCGGTCAACACGGCGGCGGCCGGCGGCAACGCGGCGCTGCTGGCGGCGGAGGAGTGAGGATGCTTGAGTCGCCCGAAGTCGAACCCACCCTGCATCACAAGACCGGACACAGCCTGGCCGACAAGATACTGGCCGTGCTTGCCGTGTTCCTGTCCTGCGTTTCGGTGTTCATCGCCGTGAGCCACGGCAGGACGATGGAGCGGCTGGTCGCCGCCAATTCCTGGCCGAACATCAGCTACACGACCGGTAACGAGAGCGGCAGCGAGAAGGTCATCACGTTTGCCATCAAGAACACCGGCGTCGGCCCGGCGCGGATCGACAGTTTCGAGGTGTTCTACAAGGGCAAGCCGGTGCCGGACGCGTCGGCACTGCTGCACGCCTGCTGCGGACGGACGTTCGACGACACGAGCACCTCGTGGGTGACCAACGAGGTGCTGCCCGCGCGCGACAGCATCGAGTTCCTCGTTTTGCCAAGGAACGCACAGTCCGCCGACGTTTGGGACGCCCTGAACAAGGAGCGCTTCTCGGTGCGCGTGCGGGCCTGCTACTGCTCGGTGTTCGACGAATGCTGGGTGCGCGATATCGATCAGCGGCGCCCGACGCGCGTGGCCGAGTGCAAGCCGAGCCAGCCCGTCGATTATCACTGATTGAGCCCGCCGCCGCGCGGCTGAGAGGTTCGCCATGGCCGACATCGACGTGGAGACCGCCATCATCGGCGGCGGGCAGGCCGGCGTGCCTTTGGCGCGCGCGCTGGCCGATGCGGGGCGCAGCGTGGCGCTGATCGAGTGCGCGCATCTGGGGGGCTCCTGCGTCAATTTCGGCTGCACGCCAAGCAAGGCGCTGATCGCCTCGGCCCGACTGGCCGCGGACGCGCGCCGCGCCGCGGACTGGGGCCTGCGCATCCCTGCCGTGGAGGTGGACTTTGCGGCGGTGATGGACCGGGTGCGCCGTATCGTGGCGGATTCGAAAGGATCGCTCGACCGCAGTTTTGCCGGCCGGGACCAGCCGCGAATCGTCACCGCACATGCGAGGCTGGACGGAAGCGACGGGCAGCGTTTCCGCGTCCAGGCCGGCGCAGACCGCGTTTTTGCGTCCCGCGTGGTGCTCGATACGGGCACCCGATCGTCCCGCCCGGACATTCCTGGGTTGGACGGTGTAGCGTGCATCGACGCGGAGAATTGGGTGCGCCTGGATACGCTGCCGGAGCGCCTGGTCATCCTGGGCGGCAGCTACATCGCGCTGGAGATGGCCCAGGCGTTCCGCAGGCTGGGCGCGGAGGTGGTGGTGGTGCAGCGGGGTTCGCAGCTGGCCGAGCGCGAGGACCCCGACGTGGCCGACGCGCTGAGGGCCGCGCTGGAGTCCGACGGGATAGACGTGCGGCTCAACGCCAGGACCGAGCGGGTGGAGGCCGGCGCGGGCGGCGTAACCCTGCATTTGCGCGACGGGACCGTGCAGGGCACCCACCTGTTCTTGGCGACCGGACGGACGCCCAACACCGACGACATCGGATTGGACACGGTGGGGCTGCGCCCGGGCGAGCACGGCATCATCGAAGTGGACGGCCGACTGGCCACCCGGGTGGCGGGCATTTGGGCGGCAGGCGACATACGCGGCGGCCCCGCCTTCACCCACACCGCCTATGCCGATTTTCGCGTGTTGCAGTCGCTGTTCCTGGGCGACGGCTCGCTGGATCGCCCGGCCATCATCCCCTACGCCATGTTCACCGAGCCGGAACTCGGCCGCGTCGGCCTGAGCGAGACGGAGGCGCGTGCGTCGGGCCGCACGATCAAGGTGGCACGACGCGACATGGCCGAAAGCGGCAAGGCGCGCGAGGTCGGCAAGACGGCAGGCTTCATAAAGGTGGTGCTGGACGCGCATACCGACGAGATCTTGGGCGCCGCTGCGCTCTGCGTCGAAGGCGCCGAGATCGTCCAGCTCTACGTGGAGCTGATGAACGCGGGCGCTACCGGTCGCACGATGCTGGAAGCGGTGCACATCCATCCGACGCTGGCGGAGGCCGCGAAGAACGCGGTTGTGGCGGCGCTGGAGGCATGACCGGATAGGCCCACACTGCGAGCCGGTACCGATCATCAAGCATGGATGACCTCAGCCGCCCATGTCCCCCGAAGACCTTTCTGCCAGGCATCCAAAACTCTACCACGTCACCTCGCCCGGAAGCTGGCCGTCGATCGCGCGGCACGGGTTGCTGCCTGCCTCCGACCTGGTGCGGTTGTTCGGCCTGGACGCGGCATTGCGCGCGCAGCTCACCACGCGGCGCCGGGCGGGCGAAGTGCGCTTGCGCCACGCCGTCCACGGCACCGCGTTCCTCACCGACAACGTGCCGTTGACCGAACGCGCGCTGGCGCTGTGCCTCGATGACGGGCTGAGCCCTGCGGACTGGGTCGCCATGCTGAACGCGCGCGTGTTCTTCTGGCCGGACCAACGCGGTCTGGACCGGCTGCTCGGCGCACGGACCAACCGCAACCGCCCGCGCGACGTTCTGGTTTTCGACACGCTCGGCCTGGTCCGCGCTCACGCGGACCGGGTGGAGATCAGCCCGATCAACTCTGGCTCCACCATTCGCAAGCCGGCGCGCCGCGGCCTGGCCACCTACAGCAAGCTGCTGTCGCAAAGCTACCCCGACTGGCGGCGCGCCCGCGGCGGACGCGATACCATACGCGAGGTGATCGTTCTCGGCGGAGTCCCGGACATCGCGCGCTACCTGTGTGCCGTCGAAACGGTATAGGACAGGCCGGCCGTGCGAAGCTTACGTCGAATCCACGAGCATGTGGACGCAATGCGTGGTAGCTGACGCGGCATCATCAGAGTACTTAATTGCCGCCTGCTCGCCTGGTGCCGAGATCCCGATCGAGCAAATATACGTAACCGTTGCTGAACGGCAGCAGTAACTGGTTCTGGTTCAACAACACCGCACGCGCGCAGCCTTTGCCGCCATCGTTGAAAACAGGTGTTTTTGTCGGCCCGAACGCGTGCGCGATTATCATCTTCGACAGGGTAAGGCCGTTGATGGTCTGGCCGCCCCATACATCGTGCTGCAGAGTGTCGTTGGGGATCGGAGCCACGGTCGGGTGCGCGACGCGGCAGTCCCCGTCGGCATCTTTTACGCGATCGGCGCGCCATTCCACAGTGGTGCCTAGAAGCGCGTGATAGTCGTCCCCAGTGCCGGCATTGCTGGCGCCAACCATGCGTGTGACGGTCCATCTGCCTTCGAAGTCGGCGGGCGTTGCGGCGTTCGCCACATCATGGAGAAGGGCCAGGATGAACGCGGCGGTAACCAGGCGTCTCATCGCCGAGGTTCCTGCCCGGCGAAAGGCCGGGCTTCGCGTTCGCGTCTGTTGAAAAGACCTCTGTCCCATATCGGCGGCCCGATTGGGCGTCCGCGTGCATCGTGATCGTGTCTGTACACTCGGCGACGCATCTCCTCTTGCACGCCTGCGTCGTCGTTCTGGTTTGCCTGCGCCGTTATCGGTGCCGCGCCGGTTGCCCCCAGGTTGAACAATGCCGAAACCAACGCGTCGAATTGATCCTGCGTGAGTGCACGGTCCGTCACCTGGCGTCGCACAGCCGCTTCCGCGTCGTGCAGCCGGTTCTGGAACGAGACTTCGTTGCCTTCTGTGTCGACAGCCTGGGCAAGCTCGGCGGCCGTGCACGGACCTGGATGGACCAGGACGCCGGTTCCCTGGGTGCAGTTGTTCGCTGAGTCGTTATAATGCGCGCCGCCGTTTCGCTGACCCTCGCTTTGGCGAAGGGCCGCTATTCCGGCCGCGCTCATACTCATGTTGGCGTTCGGGTTCATAGGCGGCTCATTCGCGCCAGGTGCTGCTGCCGGCTGGGTGCAACGGCCATAGCAAATCCCTTTAGGAATTTTGAACGTTACGCTTAAAGTTCGAGGCGGTTGCCTTCCTGCCGGCGGATGCGGACGGGTGCTTGCTAAGCCGAACTCCTGCGCAACGCCGGCTGACCCTAACTCACCGCGTTGGAACAGGCGTGTTGCGCCAGCGGTGCCAGGCCACGACGGACCAGATCGCCTCCACCAGGCCGAAGGGCCAGGCGCCCTGCAGGAAGCCGTAGGTGGACCCCAGCGCGCAGGACGCGGCGAAGCCGAGCACGAACCAGCGGCTTCGGCTCTCGCACGCGTAGCACAGCAGCATGGCCGAGACGGCGAACAGGCCGAATGCGGTCAGCCGGTTCATGCCCAGCCGCGTTCGACCAGCGTCGGCGAGGCGGACGTGACACCGGCCGAACCCTTGTCTCCATGAGGCAGTCTGCGTGACATCGCTCGGCCGTCAGCCCGGCCGCAACGCTGTGCGCCCGGCCTCGACCAGGCTGGTCCAGAGCGGCACTGTCAGCACCAGGGCGCAGGCGTTCCAGGCCAGGGACTGTCCGTTCAACGCTCCCTCCTGCACCCCGCTTGCAACCGCGCCGGCCGTCAGGGCTGCGGCCAGGAACGCCTCCTCGCGCCGGCCGGTGTTGCTGGGCAGGTCGCCCTGGGCCGCGCGCGCGGCAATCACCACCAGGGGCACGGCGTAGCTCGCCACGGGAAAGCTGCGGTAGCGCGGGTCGAACACCAGCAGCGCCTGGTCCACCGCGGCGGCCCAGATGAACAGGAACAGCGTATCCTCGAACAGGCCAGGCCAGGCCATCCGGCGGCCGCGCAGCAGGTTGATCACGCGCGCGGTCGCCTGGCCGCCGGTGCGCCACGGTGCTGGGCTGACCGCACCGGCCAGGCGCAGCATCATCAGCGTGGCGAGCATGGCTTGCCCGCCGAGGTTGGCGATCGCCGCGATGCGGACGTGGACGTCGTAGAGCACAGGCGCCGCGTCTGCCTGCGCCAGACCGAGCGCGCCGCCCAGCGTCATACCGAGCAGGGCTGCCTGGTGCCGGTTGGGCGCGCGGTTGGTCAATGCGATGCCGGTCAGCAGCAGTCCGCAGACGATCGAGAACGCTGCGTGCTGGCCCCAGGATGGGTCTTCCCTTAACGCCCCGCTGGGCGGTATCCACTCGGTCCGGACGTCGGTCATGATGCCCCAGTTGGCGCCCATGATGCCCTCGTTCTCGTATTTCCAGTCCTGATCGAAAGCTTCGATGAAATTGTAGTCGAAGTGTTTTTCGGCAGCCAACGCGATGAATTGGCGCAGGAACCGCGCCTGGTTGACCCGGCTCGGCAAGGCGTCCCTGCGCTGACGGCCGCGGCTGGGCCAGCCCGTCTCGCCGATGGCGACCTGCTTGCCGGCAAACAGGGCCGCGAAATGATCGTAGACCGCGCCCACGGTCGCCACCGCATGGTCGATGCCGGTCGGCACGTCCTCCCAGTAGGGAAGCAGGTGGATCAGCACCAGGTCCACGTGCTTGGCCACAAGCGGGAACTGGTCCCAGAAATCGGAGACGTCCGCGTAGGCCACCGGCTGGCGCACGGCCGCGCGCACCCGGTCGATGTCGGCCATCAGTTCGGCGGGCGGGAGGTCGCGCCGCAGCAGGACCTCGTTGCCGACCACCACGCGCTCGATCGTGCCCGGGTAGCGATGCGCGAGGTCGATCGCATGGGCCATCTCCAGCGCGTTCTTCGCCCTGTCGCCGCCGAGCCAGATGCCCTGCCACATGTGCAGCCCGTGCTTCTGCGCGATGGCGGCGATGTCGTACGATCCCTCGATGGCGGCGTAGGTGCGTATGCTGCGCGTGATCGGCGCCAGCAGCGCCAGATCCTGGTCCACCTCGGCCGCCGTCGGAAAGCGGTCGGTCAGCGGCGACTCTCCGGGACGGTAGCCTTCATAGGACAGACAGTTGAATCTCTGCACGCCGCCGCCGGCCGGGGATTGCAGGCGGTTGGGAACCCACCAGCAGGCGGTCACGATAGCACTGAGCAGGAGCAGGAACGGCGGCATGGTGCGCATCAGCCGCTGGTTAGCCGATGGGCGGAAAGGCTGATAGGCGGCAATGGCACTCGACAGGTTGAGCGACGACGAGGTTCGCGCGGTGCTGACCCAGACCAGGCGGGTCGCGGTCGTTGGCGCGTCCGACCGGCCGGAGCGGCCCTCCTTCGGCGTGATGGCCTGGCTGGTCGCGCGCGGCTACGAGGTGAGCCCGGTCAATCCGGAGCTTGATGGCCGGTACATACTCGGCCGCAAGGTGGAGGCGTCTCTGACCGCCGCCTGCCCGCTCGACATGGTGGACGTGTTCCGCCGGTCGGAGAGCGCCGGAGCGGTGGTGGACGAGGCGGTCCGCCTCCGGGCCCGCGTGGTATGGCTGCAGCTGGGCGTGGTGGATCACGCGGCCGCCGACCGGGCGCGTCGCGCCGGCCTGACGGTGGTGATGGATCGCTGCCCGAAGATCGAGTTTTTCCGGCTTGGCATGGGCAACCCGCGCTATCCCGGCGCTGCCGCTGCTGAGGCGGAAGGTTCGCCGTCTTGAACGACGCGGCCTTACCTGCCAGGTCTCCATCAACCATTCGTAACGAGGGTTCACCATGACACCCCAGGAACGCGACATCATCGGCCGTTTCATCGCCCGCGTCGGCGGCGCCCCGCAACAGGGGGAACCGGGCAGCGTGCCCTCGACCCAGGTCGCGCTGCCGCCCGTCGACCCGGAGGCAGACCGTTTCATCAACGACCAGTTCGCCGCCAACCCGCAGGCGCGCTACCGCATCACCCAGATGGCCTTCGTCCAGGAAGCCGCCCTGGCGGAAGCGCAGAACCGGATCAAGCGGCTCGAATACGATTTGCAGAACGCGCAGCAACAGGCCCAGGCTCCGCAGCAGCAGCGGTCCGGTGGCCTGTTCGGCGGGCTGTTCGGCGGCGGGCAGAGCAGGCCGCAGCCCGCCTACCAGCAGCAATACGCGCCGCCGCCTCAGCCCTCCTACCCGCCAGGCTACCAGCCGGGGATGTTCGGCGGCGGCGGATCGGGCTTCATGGGGTCGGCTCTCAGCACGGCGGCGGGCGTGGCTGGCGGCGTGCTGGCTGCCGACGCGCTGACCAGCATGTTCAGCGGCGGACATGGCGGCATGGGCGGGTTCGGCGGCGGCATGGGCGGTGGCTTTGGCGGCGGCGGCTTCGGCGGCGGCGAAGTGGTCAATGAGACCACGGTGAACAATTACGGCCCGCAGGACGGCGGCGGCGCGGGGGGCGACCCGTGGGCAGGGGCGGGCGGCGCTCCCGACGCCTCGGCAGGCGATGCCTGGTCGGGCGGTGGTGGGGCGCCAGACGCGGGCGGCGATGCCTGGTCCGGCGGGGGAGATGCTGGCGGAGGAGGGGACACGGGCGGCGGCTTCGATGATTCCGGCGGGGGCGGAGACGGCGGAAGCTGGTAGCCTAAAAAACCTGCTCCAGGCTGCCTCGCCTCGCCTCGTGCTGGCGAGCGGGTCGGCCGCTCGGGCAGCCCTGCTGGCCAGTGCAGGGCTGGTGTTCGAGGCGGTTGCGCCGGGCGTCGATGAGGGTCCGACCAAGGCTGCCGCACGAGCGAGCCGAACCACCCCTGCGGAGGCGGCTTTGACCCTGGCCAGGCTGAAGGCGCAGGCAATGATCCGCCCCGGCGCAGTCGTGCTTGGATGCGATCAGATGCTGTCCTGCGGGGAGGACTGGTTCGACAAGCCTGCCGGCTTGCCGGCCGCCCGGGCCCAACTGCAAGCCCTGCGCGGGTGCCGCCACACGCTCCATACAGCGACGGTCGCGTGGCGCGACGGCAGCGAACTCTGGCGCCACGTCGCCTTCCCCTGCCTGACGATGCGGCCGTTCAGCGACGCGTTCCTCGACAGCTATCTGGAGTTGGAGGGTGCGGCCGTGCTCGGCTCCGTCGGCGCCTACCGGCTGGAAGGATTGGGCGCGCATCTGTTCGATCGCATCGAGGGCGAGCACAGCGCCATACTGGGCCTTCCCTTGACGCCGCTTCTGGGCTTTTTGAGGCGCTGCGGTATCATTCGCACGTAAGTGCGGCGCTGGGAGGCGCGGATGGCGGCAAGCAAGGTGTTTCCGGACGCGGCGCACGCGCTGCAGGGGCTGTTGCGTGACGGGATGACGATCATGTCCGGCGGTTTCGGCCTGTGCGGCGTGCCGAACGCGCTGATCCTGGCCATACGCGACAGCGGTGTGACCGGCCTGACGATCATCAGCAATAACGCCGGCACTGACGGCCAGGGGTTGGGCATGCTGCTGGAGAGCCGGCAGGTGAAGCGCATGGTCAGCAGCTACGTGGGCGAGAACAAGGTTTTCATGAGCCAGTACCTGGCCGGCGAGCTGGAGATCGAGTTCAACCCGCAGGGCACGCTGGCAGAGCGCATCCGTGCGGGCGGCGCCGGCATCCCCGCCTTTTTCACCCGCACCGGCGTCGGTACCCTGATTGCCGAGGGCAAGGAGGAGCGCAGTTTCGCCGGCGGCCGTTACATCATGGAAACCGGCCTGGTGGCGGACCTTGCCATCGTGCATGCCTGGCGCGGCGATACCGAGGGAAACCTCGCCTACCGGATGACTGCCCGCAACTTCAACCCGCCGATGGCGACGGCGGCCCGGGTGACGGTCGCCGAGGTGGAGGAGCTGCTTGAGCCCGGCGAGATCGACCCGGACCACGTCGTGACACCAGGCATCTTCGTCAAACGCCTGATCGCGCTCGCGCCCTACGAAAAGGCGATCGAGCAGCGCACCACGCGGCCCCGGCCACAGACAGGAGCCTGACATGGGCTGGACCAGAGACGAGATGGCGGCCCGGGCCGCGAGGGAGCTGCAGGACGGGTTCTACGTCAACCTCGGCATCGGCATCCCGACGCTGGTCGCCAACCACATCCCGCCCGGCATGCACGTGGTCCTGCAGAGCGAGAACGGCATGCTGGGCATCGGCCCGTTCCCCCATGCGGGCGAGGAGGACGCCGACCTGATCAACGCCGGCAAGCAGACTGTGAGCAAGCTGCCGGAAACCAGCTTCTTCGACAGTGCGCAGAGTTTTGGCATGATACGCGGCGGTCACATCCAACTGGCGGTGCTGGGCGCGTTGCAGGTGGCCGAAAACGGCGACCTGGCAAACTGGATGGTGCCCGGCAAGATGGTGAAAGGCATGGGCGGTGCGATGGACCTTGTCGCCGGCGTGCAGCGCGTGGTGGTGGTGATGGAGCACACGGCCCGTGGCGAGCACAAGATCCTGCCAAGCTGCACATTGCCGCTGACAGGGGCGGGAGTGGTGGACCTGATCGTGACCGACCTCTGCGTGTTCGATGTGGGCCGGCCTGGCCTCACTTTGGTTGACCTGGCGCCTGAGGTGAGCGTCGCGGACGTGCGCGCTGCAACCAGCGCCAGCTTCGCCGTGCACGCCAACCTCGCTCGAAGGACGGCAGCCTAGATGAGGTTTCAGGAACGCTCGCCGGTTCGCCGGCACTCGGCGAAGATGCCGGCACGCCGCACCCCTGGATGGTGAAGACTGTCCGAAGATGATTCCGGTTCAGGGCAGGTTTTGCGGGCTGATCATGGACATAGGAGTGTCCGAGGGCAACGACACGGCGTTCTACCTGGCGAAGGGTTTTAGGGTCATCGCTGTTGAGGCCGACGCGAACACCTGCCTCCATCTGCGCCGTCGGTTCACGGCCGAGATCGCCTCCGGCGCGCTGCAGCTGCTGCATTTTGTCGCCGATGGAACGTTCGGCACGCCTGTCGACTTTTTCTCCCACCAGATACATCAGGGCATATCGGCCATCCGCAAGCACGACCTGCCCCACCTGGCAGACGGCTACGTGCGGGAGGATGCGGTGACGATCGACTGGAAGACCCTGCTCGCCCAGCAGGGGCTGCCCCGCTACGTCAAGATCGACATCGAGGGCAACGAGGAGGCCTTCCTGCGCGGCATGGCGAGCGGCGATGCGCTGCCCGAGTTCATCTCGGTGGAGTGCCACGTGCTCGAACCCGTCGAGCTGTTGTACGGCTTGGGCTATCGCCGCTTCAGGCTGGTCGATCAGAACCCTCCTGGCGGGTTTCGGCTCCCCGCCAAGCAGATAGAGGGGCGTCACGTGGAGCTTTCTGGGTTCCAGCACGCTTCGGGACCGTTCGGCCTGGACGTGTTCGGTGACGGCGAGTGGCTCGATTTCGAGCAGATGCGCGAGGCCTGGGAGACCGCACAGCCGGAACGCGTCAGGACTTGGTTCGACTGTCATGCCTGGATGCCGAACTGACGCCGCGCGCCTGCGCGCGCAGGCGCGGCGAGCCCTGATCGTATGCGCTGCCCTTGCTTTCCCCGGCCGACTACCCCATACCCCCGCCTCCCTGCCAGGGCGCCGGCTGCGCCCTGGCTATGCCCATGTTCGGGCCACCAGCCATAGGGACCACACATGCCACTTTATGAAACCGTGCTGATTGCGCGCAACGACGTGACGCAGCAGCAGGTCGAAGCCGTTGCAGACCAGATCGCGACCCAGCTCGAAGCCGATGGCGGCGCGGTGCAGAAGCGCGAATACTGGGGCCTGCGCTCGCTTTCCTACCGGATCAAGAAGAACCGCAAGGGCCATTACATGCTGCTCGGCCTGAACGCGCCGCCGGCCAGCGTGAAGGAGATCGAGCGCCAGCTCGGCCTCAACGAGGACGTGCTGCGCTTCATGACCATCCGCGTCGACGAGATCGACGAGAACCCGTCCGCCATCCTGGCCCGCAAGTCCGACGACCGCGAGCGCAGCTTCAGGGGCCCCAAGCCCGCCGGGCGCTTTGAGAGCGGACGCAAGCGCGGCTACGACGACCGAGAAGAGTTCCGCGCGCGCGATCTCAACGAGCCGGGAGAGGAATAGGCCATGTCCGATCGCACGAACGATTCTGGAGAAGTCAACGTCGCCGGCCGCCGCGCGGCCGTTGGCGCCCGCCGGCCGTTCTTCCGCCGCCGCAAAAGCTGCCCGTTCAGCGGCCCGAACGCGCCAAAGATCGACTACAAGGACGTGCGCCTGCTCAGCCGCTTCCTCTCCGAGCGCGGCAAGATCGTGCCCAGCCGCATCACTGCGGTGAGCGCCAAGAAGCAGCGCGAGCTGGCCCAGGCCATCAAGCGCGCGCGTTTCCTGGCGCTGCTCCCCTACATCGTCGCGTAAGGATATTTGACCATGGCACAGGTAGAATTGATCCTGCTGCAGCGTGTGGAAAAACTTGGCCAGATGGGCGACCTGGTGCGCGTGAAACCCGGCTACGCGCGCAATTTCTTGCTTCCCGGCAAGCGTGCCATCCGCGCCAACAAGGCGAACCTTGCGCAGTTTGAACAGCAGCGCGTGCAGCTCGAGGCGCAGAACATCAAGCGGCGCGAGGAGGCCGAGCGCCTGGCCGAGCGGGTGGGCGGGCTCAAGGTGGTGATCATCCGCCAGGCGGGCGAATCGGGCGGGCTTTACGGCTCGGTCAGCGGGCGCGACATCGCCGATGCCTGTGCCGCCTCCGGCCTGAACATCAGCCGCAGCCAGGTCATCCTCAGCCAGCCGATCAAGACGCTTGGCCTGTCCCGCGTGCACGTCTCGCTGCACCCTGAGGTGACCATCGACGTGATCGCCAACGTGGCGCGTAGCGCAGAGGAAGCCGAACGCCAGGCGCGCGGCGAGGCGGTCGGCCAAGCAGCCGAGGAGGAGGAGGCGCCGGACCCCGCCTTGGTGTTCGGCGAGCAGGACCAGCCCGACGTCCCGTAAGAGCGGCGCCATTCAGGCGTGCGGCAGCGTTGTATGCCTGGCCTGCCAGGCCTGATCGGACACGGGCATGCTTTGGCTGGGGACTGACCGGCCGCGTCGGTGACCGTCGTCCTCGCTGGCCAGGGACGCGATCAATCATTCACACATCGCCCGCCTCGATGAAGTAGAATGCGGAGTATCGTGGCCATCTCCGTGAACGCAACAAGCCGTGTCGGTCCCGTCTCCGGCGCAAGCCGGGCGGGCAACCCGGTCGTTGCGTTTTTCGTCGTGCCTTTGCTGGTGGCCTGTCTGTTCCTGCAGCGCTTCGGCATCCCGTTCGGCAGCCAGTTCATCCAGGTCGCCGGCCCTATCGGGTTGGGGTTGGCCGGTGTCGCTTTGCTGCAGGGCCGGCTGGTTTTCAACCGCATCCGTCTGTCGCTGTTCCTGCTGCTTCTCGTGCTCGTCTGCGCTGGCTGCGTGTACAATGCAGGCGACGTCGTTGCCTTCAGCGCCGCAATCAGCCTGCCATCGTTGTTTCAGTTTCTTCTCCTCACCTTCTTCACCACCTTCGAGTTCGCCGAGGCGATGGATGAGAGCCTGTTCTTTCGGACGGTTACCCGTTTCCTGCTCTACATCGCTGTCGCCGGTGCGATCCAGTTCGTGCTGCAGTTCGTTGGGATAAGGATATTTTCGTTCGGCCGCTTCCTGCCCGGTGCTATCGTTGCCGAAGCCGGCTGGAACCTGGAAATCCCGTTCGGCATTGGCGATCTCTACAAGTCCAACGGGTTTTTCCTGGTCGAACCGTCGGTCACCTCGCAGTTCATGTCGCTCGGCGTGATCATAGAGATCCTGTTTTTCAAGCGGCTGTTGTACCTGGGGATGTTTCTGCTGACGCTGCTGCTTTCCCTGTCGGGAACGGGCGGCTTCGTGCTGTTCGCCTTTCTGCTGGCCTCGGCGCTGCGTCTTGGATGGCGAGGCCTGCTGACGGCACTGCTGCTGCTGACGCTGATGTTCGCCTTGGCGGGTGCTGTCACGCTGCTTGCACCCGACGTGGCAGGCCTGGCGCAATCCAGGCTGAGCGAGTTCAACACCCCCGGCACCAGCGGCCACCTGCGCTTCATCACGCCGTTCTGGCTCATCAGCGACGTGTTCCACAGCTATCCGATGGCCGCACTTCTGGGCCTGGGGTCGGGCACGAGCGAGCATCTGACGATGCCGTACGTCTACGATACGAACACGCCGATCAAGATCGGCATGGAATACGGTCTCCCGGCCCTCGTGCTGTACATCCTGCTTTTCGTCGTGGGCAGCCGTACGCCGCGACAGAGCGTGCTCGTGCTTCCCACCGTGGTCCTGCTGATGTTCACCGGCAGCTACCAGCAGTTCCCGCCGGTGATCTTCCTGGTGGCCCTGCTGGTCTGCACCGCGCGCCTGGCTGTATCAGAAGGCGGAGGTCTGCGATCCCTGACCCCAGCAGCGGGGTTGGGGGACAGCGTCCCCCAACCTTTCTCTTCCCAGATCAGAAGTGCTTAACAGATGCCACCGCGCGCCCGACGATGATGTCGGTCCCGACCGGCAGCCCGAGCGCATTGCCGAGGGTTACCGACACGTGCAGCCCGTCGACGACCAGCCTGCCGCCCGGCGTTTGGGTCTGCTCGTTGACGATCACGTAGCCGAGCAGCGGCAGGCTTACCTTCGTGTTCGGCGCTGTGGCGCCGCTGAATGGCAAGCCCAGGATCGTCAGCCCTTCAAAACCTGATCCTGCCGCGGACGGCGTGGAGACCGTTCCGGTCCGGCTTTCCTGTGCCACAGCCTTCAGGGAACTGGCCGTTATCAGCCCGCCCAGCACCGATATGTCGGACAGCGTAGCGCTGGTCTTGACGACCATCGCGGCGCCCACCGGTCCGCCGAACGCGGTGCCCGTCACCGTTTTCGACGACACGATGTTGGGCAGGTTCAGGCTGGAGACAGTGTGGGTGATCGTTTCACCGTTGCTGCCCGAACAACCCGGAAGTCCTGCGTCCCCCCCCGCTGTGTTTCCGTTGACGAACACCCCCATGGCGGAACCGGCCAGTGCCGCTGCAGGCTGCGTCCTGGAATAGCCGGCCACGGCCTTGGCTACTTCTATCTCGGCGCCGATGGGAAGACCGAACGAATTGGTTTGCGTCACGTCTATAACAAGCGCATCGACGACAAGCTTGGCTTTTCGTGAGCCTTGGGTGACGTGGACTGCCTTGACCGTGACTGAGCCGATGCCCGCCAGGAGTATGACGGTGTTGTCCGCCACGTTCGCGTCGATTTTCTGTCCCGCGACGACCAAGTTCGTGATGGTCGTTCCGTCCTCGGAACTGGAAAATGCGGTGGATGTTGCACCAACGCTCGCAGCGGCCGTCAGGGCGTCGGCTGTGATGAGGCCGCCCAGAATGTTTGCCTGCGCGATGGTCGACGTCTGCTTCGTTGCGGCCGTGGTTGCCGTCTTGTCGGCGAAGGCGGTGGTTGTCGCGACGCCTGAGCTGAGGAGAGGCGCCGCGCCGATGGCGATGGAGGCGACCGAGTTCTTGCGTGTGACGCCGCGGGTGCCGCTGCACGTGCAGCCCTCGCTGCTGGCGTTCGCGATCTGCAGGTCGAGGATGTCGCCGAGGGAGACGGACGCCGTGACCGACCGGGCGCTGCCCGTGAACGCGCCGGTGAGTGGAAGCGCCCTGGCCTGACCGATCAGGCCGAATTGAACGGTGGCGGCTGCCAAGGCCACCATCCACAAATCAGCCCGTTTGACGTTATGTGCCATCGCAAGAACTCGGTTGCACGTCATCAAGTGATCCTCCCTTTAAGTAACAATTACTATAATGCAAAGTTCCGATAAAACAATAATGTCGATTAGTAGAACTTGACCCGCCAAAGATCAACCATGTGGATAATGCTCAATGCGTTTGCTTAGGTTCCAGCGAGCATGTTGATCGTGGTTGAAGATCAACCTGAAGCGACGATGCTCAACGTGGGCGTCAACCCACTTCTGCCGCGTAAGCAACGTAGGTTATGGTCCCATGCCTGACTGCCGTAGAAACCGGGTCGAGGGCGGACGCTGTATCTTCGCGATGAACTTGCAGGATCGCCGGTCGACGCGGTGGTCGCCGAGGTCGAAGCGGTGATTGGCAGGGAGGGTATCGGTGCACAGGCGGCTCGGGGGCGGGTGCCTGCGTGCAGGATTGTGATGGTGGGCTGAAGCCTACCCTACTTGCCGCGAGAGCGAAGGGATCTGGCAGAAATGATTGCGCAGCCAGTCACGCCTGCTGCGAACGCTATGGTCAGGATCCAAAGATAGCGTGGTAGGAACTGCCACTGCACCCTTGACGTGCCGACTGGCACGTCCACCGACTGGAAGACGCCTTCTGCCGTGTGAACTTTCGAGATGCTGCCGTTTACGCGGGCAATCCAGCCACGGGATGCCATTTCCCGCCGAAGGAGCTGGCCTGTCTGCTTGCAGTCAACGGTCACGTCGTCCCTTGTCTGGGCCCTCACGGAGCACTGCCCTCCAATGACTTGGAAATAGGGCGCTGCATCGGGGAGCCGGTAGATATGTGTCCTACCATTGTCGAAGACCGGTTCGTATTGTGGGTCGTGCCTTCCGGCCAACGGGTCGCCGAAGCCTGGCAAGACGAGGTACTCAACCGACATCGCACTGAAAGCCGCTCGGTGTCGAGTGAAGTCAGAAATGCGGCTAGCCGTATCACCCGCACCCTGAAAGGACGTTGGGGTGTCAAGTGAGGTCAGAGTGGAAACGTAGTCTGCCCACATCTTCGGTAACGGCACATAAAATTCGTTGGCCATCCCGATACCAAAATAGGCGCCATAGTTTGGAAGCAGTGATCCACCAACGGCATAAAAACGAGAAAGGCCGAGATGTGTTTGGAGAAACGCGACAGGAGCCGTATTAAGCTGAAAATCGTTCGTGCCCGACAGCACTGTTGGTGAAGCCACGACCAAGGCTTCGATTGCTGAGACAAAACCGACAACCAGGCGTGTTTGCCTGATCGAATCACGGGAGAGCAGCACGCAAAGCGCCGAGACCACTACTACGGCCTCGGCGATCGATCCAGAAGCCATAAAGGCGCCAAGAGGGTTGGAGGCTGCATCGCGTTCAAGTAAGACGCGAGCTAAAAACAACGTTGCTGCACCAAGAGTCGCGAAAACGATTAAGGCTATCGCCAGGCTTATACGGGAGATTGCCGTGCGCCATTGATCAAGCGCTATGGCGGCGAGGGTCACGGCGGCAAACTCGGCTGACGGACCGACATAGCGAGCAAAGTTGATCTGATTGAATGCCGGAAGGACTTCGCGAAGCTCGCCTAAAACCGGCATCTTACATGCCCCGGCCAGGCAGAAAATAACCCAGGCAACAAGCAACAAGCGCCGTGGTTCCGCCGGGCGGGTCACAATTCCAAGAATCGCGAGCAGAGCCGTAGCCGGTGTCACGTAACCCCAGAAATTGTTCCATCCGTCCAGGTTCCCATCAGCATAGGGAGCGCCAAAGATGGCAGGAAACATCACTGAGGCGAGATGGTCCACCTTTACGATTGACACTTGCGCGAAGACGTGGATGCCGATGCTCGCGCTGGGCAGGTCATGCAGAAATGGGACGAGGGCAGGGGCGGAGAGCAGCAAGCCGCATACACCGCCACCTATCACTTTCCCGACGTAGAGAGGCCAAAACCGGCGTTCCATGTCGAGTCGTGATACGGCCCATGCGAGTGCCAGTACTCCGTCCGAAAATGCAACTTCTGGGAAGCCTCCGACAATCGAGAAAGCTATACCAAACACCACCGGCAACTGGCCGCCCGGGCGATTCGTAATTGACAAGGCACGACAACGCTCAATGCCGAACATCAGCAATGGCAAAAACGGGATTGGATGGATGGGCGCGTCGCCAAGCCACGTGAACGTTCCGTTCAGTTCAAATAATACGCCGGCAAGTAAGGATGCGAAACGGCTTAAGCCGAACTGACGGAGGAATAGAAACGTGCAAAGACCCGCAAGCACGCGCAAAACTATGTTCAAATAAAGAAAGCCGTCGGGTAGGTCGAGCAAGAGGATGAAAGGCAGGAAGAAAGAGGCCGATTGCATTTCGGACGCAAGAGGCAGGCCCGCTCCGGAGAAGTGGTTCCATAGCGGCAACCGGCCCGAAAGAAGTTGGTGGGCTGACAAGCCAGAAAGCGATTGGACAGTTCCTCCGGTATTGCCGTCGACCCAACACCTGCCATTGGTCAGCGTGGCGATACCCGGCGTGTCCAGACCAGATGTCGAGTATATCGGGTTGCAACTGAGCCAACCCGTGAGGGCCGGCAATTGCAAGAAGCAGGGGGTGAGAGTAAGCACCAGCCACACTTCAGCGGACTTCAGCCATTCTCCTCTAGGTCTCGAAAGTGCGAAACCCTCTTTCACCGGCTCGGCGTAACTGGTTTGGCCGCCTGTGCGGGAGTCGCGGAGGAGACATTCATCAAGCGAGAAGTTCCTTGACCGCGTCTCGTTCCTTCAAGTCGATGACGGGATGGGACAGTGTCCAAGACACACGGTCGCGCAGTTTACGTGCAGGTACTCCTGCCCATAGTTCGGCTTTCCCCACATCACTGACAACAAGCGAACGTGCGCCGATTATGGCTCCGTCGTCTATCGAAACACCCTTTCCGATGGCGCAGTCCTGCCCGACCCAAACATGACGCCCTATCGTCACGTTCGCTGGCCGGTTAATCTGTTCGCCAGTGTCGAGGTCGAAAATTGAGTGGTGGTCGGTTCCTCGTATGGTGATGTTTTCCGAGAACAGACAGCCTTCGCCTATGCTGCATGTTGTCCCGCCCTGAACCCAAACGCGTATGCCCCAGCTGGAAGCGCCGCGTCCCCATACAAGCGTATCGCCACCATACAGGGTGGCAGAGATAGCCAGATAGCTTTGGTCTCCCTCGAAAACGGCCAGGTTTGCGTCGCCTGCCATGTCGATGCTGCCGTGCATCGTGCAGCGACAGTCGATCAGCATGACATTTCCTGCACCAAGCATGCGGATAGGGGTTTCCGACAGCGCCTTCTGCGCTCCCTTGTGCACGAAAACCGCGTTGCCAGGACGGCCCTCGCCGCGAAAATTGTAACGTCTCAACAGAGTTGCCTGGTCCGATATGTCGGAAGGGTCATACTGCTGGTAATCACCAAGGTTGGGTGGCGTTGTCTGTCGGAAATTTGGCAGAGACGCGATGCGGCCGTCCAGATTTGCAAATGCCGTGTAGGAGGCACGCATGTAATGCTCCTCAAACCGTGTATCGGGGGTTTCTGCCGAAGATCCGTGGCCGCTTGATGACAGCAGGTCGCGCAGACGTATTTCCACGCTGTCCAATGAACAGTGGCGCCGTAAAGTCGCGATAGCAGCAGAGCGCATCGCCTCGTAATGTCCGTGGTGCCGCGTCGCGACCGAGTAGCTGTTGCGGTAACCCGCTTCGAGTGTAGCCAGGTCGATCCGCCTGCATCGCGTTCGCATGGCCAGCCGCCGGTCCTGCGGCCACGCGGCCGGCTCGGCCGTGCTCGATACAACGAACGCACACTCCTCGTTCACATAATCCGCCATCCCCGTATGCGCCGGCGCGATCGCAGGCTTGCCGGCCGACATCGCCTCCATCAGCGGCAGGCACTGGCCTTCGCCGTGCGAGGTGTTCACCGTGTAAGTGGTCACAGCCACGAGCCGCGCGTAGTCGGCGTCCGGCAAATATCCATGGATCAGCACCACGCGGCAGGCGAAGGGCATCAGCCGGAACAGGTGCTTGAGCATCAGCGCCATGCCCCAGGTGCCGTCATGGTGCGTCAGCTTCAGCACCAGCGTCGCGCCCTCCGTGTCGCGGAACACGCGGCAGAAGGCGGCCAGCATGTCTGTCCAGTTTTTCCGCCCGTCTTCCGGGTTGAACACCGAGCTGTAGATCACGCCGTCCAGCGCCACCTCGGTCGTGCGGCCGCGTCGGGCGCGCTCGATATGGATGCACTCGACCCAGTTCTCGTCGTGGCGCAGCGTCGCGAGGTCGAGCGCGCCGGTGTCGACCACCGTGCCGCGCACGCGCAACGTGGTGCGCTGAAGGCGAGGGGCAGGCGGCGCCGAGGCAAAATGGTCCCAGACCGGCGCCGGGATCGAGACGACCGGGAAGTCCCGGCCTAGTGCGGCGCGCACCACTTCCACCGTCGCCTGGCTGTGCACGATGGCGCGGCCCAGGCGGCGCAGCACCCACACCCAGTCGTGCCGCTTCTCGCCGGCCCAATGCTCGTGCGGGATGCTGTCGAACTCCCAGGCGAAGACCGGGATGGTGGGGCAGGCCAGGCCCATCACCGTGCGGTGCGGCGGCGCGAAGCTCAGATACACGCAGGCCTCGCCGCGCGCGCGCGCCTGGTCGTGGATGCGGTCCACCTCGCGCGCGGGGTCTGCCACCGGGATCACCAGGCCGATGCGTTCCAGCACCGGGCGGAAGAAACGCAGCACGAAGAAGTAGCTGTATTCGGCGCGCCCGAGCTTTTCGGCCAGCGTGCCAGCGTCGGTCTCCGAATGCACCAGGATGATCACGCGGCCAGCCCCTTGCCGGCCCGCGCCTGCCCGGCAAAACCGTCCATAAGCGTGGCCAGCACAGCGTCCGGGCCGCAGGCGCGCATGGCCTGCAGCACGGCGCCGGACCGCTCGGCGTAGTCGTCCGGCCGGTTTGCCATCGCGCGCGCGGCGGCAATGCCGCGGCACAGCGATGCCCAGTCCAGCCGCCAGCCGGAGGCGTCCAGCCGCTCCTCCACGTCGCCGGGAAACGACTCGTATTCGACGCTCGCATCGACCACGAAACCGGTTTGCTGCGTCACGACATCGGCGAGCGCGCTATGCGCGGGCGAGACCGCGGGGCGGCCGGCCGCCATGAAGCGCAGCGCCGACAGCGGCGCGGCTTCGCCGTTGCTTGCGCACAGATAGAACTGCGTGGCGGCGATGAGAGGGACCAACCCGCCATCGATCGCGCCGGCGATCAGCACCACGCGGCAGTCGAACGGGCCCAGCCGGCGGAGGTAGGCGGCGAAGCCGGCGCGCGCCGCGTCGTCCAGCCCGTGTGTTCGTATCACGAGAGTCGCGGTCGTGTCGGCCCGGCAGGTTTCCACGAAGGCCGACAGCGCGTCGCCCCAGGCCCGATCCCACGCGCCATGCACGGCGGCGAACACCAGGCCGCTCAATGAAACCGCTATCTGGCCGATCTGCCAGGCCTCGAAGCTGTCCTCGGGCTGCGCCTCTGCCTCCTGCCGGCCAGGCAGGCCGGCGGGAGAGGCGGGGCGTTGCCGCATGGCCAGCAGGCGGCGCGCGGCACGGGTGCCCGCCTGGCCGCTGATCGACACCGCGCGGGCGAGAGGCCTCGGCAGCAGGTCGCGGAACGCCTCGCGATAGACGTGGACCAGATGCAGGCGCGTGATACCCATGCGGTAGCGCGGCGTCTTCCTCCATGGCGTCGGCTGGAGCGCGGCCGGGTCCGGCCATGGCGCGCCCTCGTCCTCTGCCTCCGCGGGCGCGAAATCCAGCGGCCCGGTCTGCGGCCAGCACAACGTATCGAGCACCGCGCCTCTCACCTGCAGCACGGTCGGCACGGGCGGCGCCGGGTGCGGCGGAGATGCCACGGGGGGCGGTGCGACCAGCACCGTGTAACCCTCGCCCATCAACGCCCTGACGGCGCTCGCCGCGTGGGAGGAGAAGCACACGGCGCCGCCACAGCGCGCCAGCCTCGTGCACCAGTCCGTGCCCGCCCTGCCGGCGAACGGGCGGGTGGGGCAGGCGGCCAAGGCGAGGCCGAACACCGGCCAGGTTTCCTCGCCAGCCTCCTCCGGCAGCTCGTGCGGCAAGGCGAAGCAGAGATGGGCCGACGCTGTGCGGGACCGCGCGGCCCGCGCGATGCCCCGGGCGGGCGAGGCGAACTCGACCTCGCCGATCCGCTTGAGCACCGGCACGAACTGGTTGGCCAGCGCGCCACGCGACGCGTCCGGGCCGCCTGGCCCGTATCCGGCCTCCCTGCCGCTGCCGCCGAACGTGACGTAAAACCTCATCCTGCCGCGCCGAATATCAGATGACATCGAAGCTGTGAAACACGGGCGCGTGCTGCCCGGCAGGACGGCCCTGGCGGGCTGTGGGCACGCCACCACCTGATGCGGGCGTTCAGGGAGCATGCACATGGACCAGGTCGCGGTTATCACCGGCGGCAGCGCCGGCATCGGTCGTGCCACCGCCCGTGCGCTGGCGCAGAAGGGCTATGCGGTCGGGCTGATCGCGCGCGGCCGCGAACGGCTGGAGGCGGCAAGGGCCGAGCTGGAGGCGATAGGGGCCAAGGTCCACACCGTCTCGGCGGACGTGGCCGATGCCGCGGCACTGGAGGCTGCGGCGGACGAGATCGCTGCGGCGCTCGGCCCGGTCACGCTGTGGATCAACAACGCGATGGCGACGGTTTACGCGCCGATCAGGATGTTGGACCAGGATGAGGTGCGCCGGGTGACCGAAGTCACCTATCTCGGCGCGGTGAACGGCACGATGACGGCCCTGAAGCGCATGACGACGGGGACCATCGTCCAGGTCAGCTCCGTTCTGGCGTGGCGCGCACTGCCGGTGCAGGGCGCCTATTGCGGCGCCAAGTTCGCGCTGCGCGGCTTCACCGAGGCGCTGCGGTCCGAGCTGATCCACGACCGCAGCCAGGTTCACCTGACGATGGTGCATCTGCCGGCGGTGAACACGCCGCAATTCGACTGGGCGCGCAACAAGACCGGGCAGCGGACGAACGCGGCGTCCCCCTACCGGCCGGAGGTTGCGGCGGACGCGATCGTCTTCGCCGCGACGAACCGGCGCCGCGACGTGTTCGTCGGCAATGCGACCCCGCCCACCATATTGGCGGCCAGGCTGGCCCCCGGGGTGATGGACCGCGTGCTGGCGACCAAGGGCTACCAGGCGCAGCTCGGCGCCGACCTGGTGCCGGTCAGCGACGGCAACCTGTTCGAGCCGGCGCCTGGCGGCACGCAGGCGGCCGACGGCCGGTTCGCGGCCCAGGCCAACGCACGGCGCGACATCTACACCAGCCGGCAGGCCGATGCGGTCGCGGCCGGCGTGGTGTTCCTCGGGCTTATCGGCCTCCAGGCGGCGCTGGGCGCTGCGGCCACGATGCAGGCGCGCATGGCGCGGCGGAGCGCGCCCGGGGCGATTGCTGCGACGGGGCTTGCCTTGCTCGGCCGGCTAGGGCCGCTGCTCTCCCGGCGCTGACGGGCTGGTCGGTCGGCGCGCCAGGCGCTATCGATTGCCGAGTAGGCGCAGTCCGGCATCGTCGGCCGTCGTCGTGCCGGGGGCTGCTCCGGGTGTATCGGTTCTATTGGGGTTAGAGACGCTTGAGCGACGTTGAAGCCGAGCCAGCGGCCGCGGACGCCGCAGCCCGTGACGGGCCAGTCGAGAAGCCCAAGGCTCCTCTCCGCACGATTGCGGCGCACGGCGTCATCGGCGACCAGGGCACGGCGGCACTGGTGGCCGATGACGGCGCGGTTGATTTTCTGTGCTGGCCCACGCTCGACGGCCCCAGCGTGTTTGCCGCCCTGCTCGATCCGGTGCGTGGCGGCGCCTGGGAGATCACGCCTTTGCTGTGCGGTGCGGTGGGCCGGCAGAGCTACCTTCCGGACACCAACGTGCTGCGCACCCTGTTCTCCACGCCTGATGGCGTGGCGGAGATCACGGATTTCATGCCGTTCCCCGAACCTGGCGGCACGCCGCGGCTGGTGCGGCGCGTGCGCACCATCCGAGGGGAGGTTGGCTACCGGCTGAGCTGCGCGCCCCGGCTGGATTATGCGCGCGCGACGACGCTGGCGGAGACGGAGGCGGGCGGCAGCGTGACGTTCAGGGCGGCGGACGGGGAGATGCCGGCGCTGCGTCTTTCGGCCAGCGTTCCGCTGCGGGCGGGCGGCGAGCATGGCCTTGGCATCGCCAGGGCAGAGTTCACCCTGGCAGCGGGCGCGCGGGCGGATTTCATGCTGAGCAGCGCGGAGGCTGTCTCGCCTGAGATTGACGATTGTGCCGAATTGCTGCGCGCGTGCATGGCGCACTGGCACGGCTGGGTGGGCCGGATGAGCTATCGCGGCCGCTGGCGGGAGACGGTCACCCGGTCGGCGCTGACGCTCAAGCTGCTGACCTCGGCCGAGCACGGCTCGATCTCGGCGGCCGTCACTTTTGGGCTGCCGGAGTCGCCTGGGGGCGCCAGGAACTGGGATTACCGCGCGACGTGGATACGCGACGCCTCCTTCACGGTCTATGCGTTCGTGCGCCTGGGGTATGCCGACGAGGCGAACGCTTTCATGCGATGGGTGCAGGCCCGCGCGCAGGACAGCGGCCCGGACGGGTCGATCCAGATCATGTACGGCCTTGACGGGCGAAAGCGCCTTGACGAGGCGGAGCTGACGAGCCTGAGCGGCTATGGCGAGGCCGGCCCGGTCAGGATCGGCAACAACGCCTACAAGCAGGTTCAGCTCGACATCTATGGGGAGCTGCTCGACGCCGGCTATCTCGCCAACAAATACGGCAACGCGGTCACGAACGAGGGCTGGCGCCACGTGGTCCGCATCGTCGATTACGTCTGCACGCATTGGCGCGATCCCGACCAGGGGATCTGGGAAATGCGCGGGCCGCCACGGCACTGGCTGCACTCTCGCCTGATGTGCTGGGTGGCGGTGGACCGGGCGGCGCGCCTGGCGCTCAAGCGTTCGCTGCCCGCGCCGCTCGCCCGCTGGCACAAGGTTCGCGACGACATACATGCCAGCATCTGGGACGAGTTCTGGGATGCCGAACGCGGCCATTTCGTTGCTGCCCTGGGCGGCGTCGAGCTGGACGCGTCGATGCTGATGATGCCGCTCGTCCGCTTCGTGTCGGCGACTGATCCGCAATGGCTGGCGACCCTCGACGCGATCGGCGAGGCGCTGGTGGAAGGGCCGTTCGTGTTCCGCTACCGCACCGAGGACGGGTTGAACGGGACGGAGGGCGCCTTCAGCCCGTGCTCGTTCTGGTATGCCGAATGCCTGGCGCGCGCGGGGCGGCTGGGGGAGGCGCGCCTCGTGTTCGAGGCGATGCTGGGCTACGCCAACCACCTCGGGCTGTTCTCGGAGGAGATCGGCCTGTCGGGCGAGCAAATGGGCAACACGCCCCAGGCATTGACCCACCTGGCGCTGATCTCCGCCGCCTTCTACCTCGACCGCGAGCTGTCCGCTACAGGGAGCGAGTGGCGGTCCTGAGCCACGCATAGACGAGACCAGCCGGCAGCAGCGGCAGTCTTGGGACGTCGGACAGGCTGGATCGCTGCTGACGGCTTCACGACAGAGCTCCGTTCACCTTACGAATGCGTGGACGGCGGCGGGTCCGAGTTGCGTGGTCGATTGCTCAATCCTGCAGTAATCAGACTTGCCATTGATTCAGCAGATAATTAGTTTTCGCGGGCCACTACGGGCGGTCTTAAGACATCAACCACACGTAATTCTAGATTATAGGGTAGAATCAGCCGCTGAATTCAACCCTGAGCTGTAGGTGGTTCAGTAAAGATTACACCAGCATGTATTGACGCCTTATTTTTCACTCGGGCGAATTACGTATAGCAGAATTCAACTTGTGGTTGAACACTTCGATAAAGCCACATCTTGAAAACTTAGCTACACTTTTCGCCAGAACTGTCGCAGTTTCTGTTGAGGACAGATATCCAACGACCTTGTTCGGTTTCTAAAACGTCACGCGCGAAAAGCGTCCAGATCTGCAGAGAAATCGTTCGCCCCCCATCAATGGAGACAGCTTTGTTGGTCGTCTCATCCCCCCTCATGGCCGATGCTGAACGAGCGTCCGAAGCGATGGTCGATCACAGCAATACTCTCAAGCAGAACGAGCTGTAGTGGCAATAATCTCCAGACCGATACCAGCACTGACCGGTGTGCGAGGCGTCGCTGCCTTGTGGGTCGTCTGTTACCACATGCAGGACGCTGCGAAGGTGGACCCGGCATTTAGCCCCCTAAGAGGGGCGTCACTCCTGTTTGAGGGGTTTCGCGGCGTTGACCTGTTTTTCCTGCTGTCCGGTTTCATTCTATTCTACGTCCACGTCGAAGATTTCCGGACCCTGACTTGGACGAGAGCCCGCACCTACGCGGTTGCCCGGTTCTGGCGCGTGTATCCGCTCAACGCCGTCGTTCTATTGATGATCATTGCACTTGCATGCGCGTTGCCGGAGTTCCGGAATCCCGCGAGCTTCACGACTGCCGCTGTTGTCCAATCGTTTCTGATCGCTCAGCGATGGTTGATGCCCGATTTCGGAGCGATCAACGGGCCGTCGTGGTCTCTCAGCGTGGAGATCATCGGCTATGCGGCGTTCCCGTTCTTGGTTTGGGGCCTGACCCGCAACCGGTCGCCCCGTCAGCACCTGCTCGTCGCCATGCTGTGTCTATGCGCGCTTGTCGCAGCAAGCTACGGGCTCGGCTTCTCCGACTCAAATATCACGGGACGGCTCACAATCCTCCGCATGTTTCCGGCCTTCATCGCGGGAACAGCCTTGGCAGCCTGCTTCCTGTCGAGCGCGCATGAAATCGGACGACGGTACGCCGGTGCGCTCGCCATCAGTTCCACAGTGGCTATCGTCGTGCTGTGCGCCATTCCGGTTTGTCCAACCCTGACGGTGTTTCCGTTGGCGGGCTTGGTGATGTCGCTCGCCTATGAGCGTGGGGTGATCAACCGCTTCATGGCGTCGTCGCCTGTCGTTTGGCTCGGACGTGTTTCCTTCTCGCTCTATCTGACACATTTCACGGTCATCAACTTGTTGGTATGGCTGAAGCCGACAGTCGGAAACGGTTCGATGTCTGACTGGGCCTACATGGCTGGCGTGCTATCGATGATACTCGCCGTGGCCGCACTGGTATATTATGGGGCAGAACGTCCACTGACCCGGTTGAGCTACAGGTTCACCCGCGCGCGAGCAGCCCAGACGATCCTGGCTATGCCGTCGAGAGTCAATCCAGGCGACCCCGCGATCATCATCACTCCGCAAGGGGCATAGCGAGCGGCATCTGCGCGGCCGTTCGTCGAATCTTGTCGGGAGGCATCCGTCTTCGGCTTTGAGCCGATGTCGTACCAACTCAGGGTCGAGTTTAACCCATGAAAGGCAAGCAGTCCTTTTTGCAAAAAGGACCAAAAAACCTTTGTCCATTTGATCTCAAGGCAGCTCCACGCCGGAGAGCCGGGCGCAGGCGCTCATCAGCTTGTCTTGCCGGGCGGTGTCGTTGACGGCGCCGCTCGGCTTGCGCGGGCGCATGTGGAAGAAGTACCCGCCAGAAACATCGGCGGCCGGATCATCGCTGGTCGCCAGCCACACCTGCGTTCGGTGCGCCTGGTCCAGGTCGCCGGTCGCGTGCGCACCGCCCATCCTGGTCGCCACCCACCCCGGCTCCAAGGCGTTTGATCGCGTTCCCGGCCACCGGCGGGCGACCGCGCAGGCCAGCAACGCATCGTGCAGCTTGGTGTCGGAGTAGGCCTGGGTGCCCCGCCATGACCGGCGTTCCCAGTTCAGGTCGTCAACACTCTGGTCGCCGCGGCGGTGCAGCTCGGAGCTGACATAAACGAGCCGGCGGGGCCGCCGGATCAGGGCGGTCAGCAGGTAGGGCGCCAGCGTGTTCACCGCGAACACGTGGGCCAGGCCGTCTTCGGTCACAACGCGGGAACGCTCGCGGAACCCCACAGCCGCGTTGTGGATCACCGCATCGAACCGCCCGAGCGCGTTGACCTGCTCGGCCACGGCGCGTGTCTGGGCAATGCTGGAGAGGTCGCCGACGACCACAGCCTCCGCACCAGGCACCGCGGCCGTCGCGTCCCGGGCGCGGGCCTGGTTGCGGGCGTGCAGAACCACGCCGTGCCCGTTGGCAACCAGCAACTGCGCGGCCATCCGGCCGAGCCCGTCCGACGATCCGGTGACCAAGACCCGTGCGCGGTGGGTCAACTCAGCGCTGCGCGTTCATGATCTTGTTCATCGGTCGAATGTTGTGGCTGAACCAGCATGATCCAGAGCAATCAAGACGCGCCCGCACCTACGCCGCTGCGCGACGTCAGGCGGCCGAACGCCGCCGTTCTTCGCCCGCCACCTTTTGCAACCCGGCAACGCCCGTATCCATCAACCGGGAGCCTCGCGTGTGAAACAGCCAGGCGAACGACCATTGCATCGTGACCAGCGCGCGGTTGCCCAGGCCGTTCAGCAGGACGAGGTGAACACAGGCCCAAAGCAGCCACGCCAGGAAGCCGGTGAGCTTGGCATGGGGCAGGTTGGCCACCGCGGCAGAACGCCCGATGATGGCGAGGCTGCCTCGATCGACGTAGCGGAACGGTTTGGGGGCCGGCGAGCCTTTCGCTCGCGCTGCGATCACGCCTGCCACGTATCGCCCGGCCTGCTGGGCGACCGGGGCCACCCCTGGCAACGGTTTTCCGTTGGCGCCTGCAAGGCTCGCGACGTCGCCGATCGCAAAGACTTCCGGGTGACCCGGTATGGAGAAATCCGGAGCGACCGTCAGCGCACCGTTCTTGCCGCTCGGCGCGCCGGTCCATTTCGCCGCAGGAGTTGCAGCGACGCCAGCGCACCAAAAGACGTTCGCCGAACGGATTCGTTCTCCTGCGGCTACCACGCCGTCCTCGTCCACGTCGGCGACCTGAACGCCCGTCCGGACGTCCACGCCCAGCAACTCCAATCGGCGTCGTGCATACCGACCGAGCCGTTCTGGAAAGCTTGCCAATATGGCTGGACCGCCCTCGAAAAGGATCACCCGCGCGGCGTTGGTGTCGATCCGGCGGAAATCGCGCCGCAGCGTGTCGCGCGCGAGGATGCGTATGGAACTGGCCAATTCCACGCCCGTGGCGCCTCCGCCGACGATCACGAAGGTCAGCAGCCGGCGAACCTCGTCGGCATCCTGCGCTTTCGTTTCGGCCCATTCGAAAGCACCGAGCAGCCGCAGGCGCAGAATCTCCGCGTCTTGCAGGCTTTTCAGCCCGACCGAATGGGCCGCCCAACTCTCATGGCCAAACCAACTCGTCACTGCCCCGGTAGCGATCACCAGTTGGTCGTAGGATATTTCGCCGGCGTTGCCGACAGTCACCTTTCGGCGTTGCACGTCGATGCCGTCGACCTCGCCAAGTATGACCTCCACGTTGGCTTGACTGGCCACCAGAGCACGGATCGGAGCGCCGATGTTGGACGGGTCCAGCGCGGCTGTTGCCACCTGGTAGAGCAGCGGCTGAAAGAGATGGTGGTTGTTGCGATCGATCAGAACGACGTCAACGGACGCGTGGGCCAACGAGCGGACCGCGCTCAAGCCGCCGAAGCCAGCGCCGATGACCACAACTCTCTGCCGTGCTGGCGATGTCACTTGCGTGCCCCCGTGCGCTGCAGCGAAACCATGGAGAAGCAAATCCTGGCTGTTGCGTTCCGGTCCATACTGTTTTCCTCGAGTTCCATGTTTACTGAGGGAGCAAGTTCCTGTCCATCAAGGGCGAATGCTGGTCGATGCCACTTTTAGGCTGGCCGCGTAGGTGTATCACGGCATAAGCTGCGCGATCGTGATCTTCTGCGCCTGGCCGGACCGAGCAGGCGTGCAGCGCGGCTGGAGGCTGGCCCTGGGCGATCACGGCGGCAGGAGCTGTTGCCCGGTCGAGGCGCTGAGGTCTCCAGCCGCGAAGGCTAGGCCTGCCGCGCTGGCCAGTACTTGGGCGTGCGCCAGTTCTACAGACGCCTGCGCCTGAGCGAGCGTGGATTCAGCCTTGCTTGCGTCGGTCAAAGCTCCGATCCCGTGCCTGTAGGCGTCGAACGCAGCATCGAACGCCGTCTTGGATGCCGAAAGCAGGGCTTGCGCCGAAGCGTAGCGGGTGAGTCCTGTGTCGAGCTGGTCATAGGCGATGGCGACCTCGCGCATCGCCTCCTCGTTGGTCAGCTGCAATTTCGCGTCCGCCTCGTCGCGGCGTGACTGCGCCAGACGAATTTCGTTCCGTAACGCGCCGCCTGCGTAAAGCGGCCAGTCGAAGTGGAAGTAGATTCCCGCTTCCGGCTTGTCGATCGGCAGGTAGGGGCCGCCATTCGTGCTGATCTGGCCGATGTTCTGCTTCACGTCAGCGGAAATCGACAGTTTCGGCGAGGTTTCGGCGCGCGCGCGCGCGATGTCGGCGTCGCTCGCCCGCAACTCGGCCAGTTGCGCGAGCACGTCGGGCCGCTGCCGAAGCGCCTGGTTCATCAGCGCCTCCACGGTCGCGCCCGTGCCGCGCGGCAACGGCCGCGAAGAACTGTCGGCCACGCGCAGTTTCGTGGTCGGCCGCAGGCCGAGCGCTTCCAGAAGCGTGTAGTTGGCTTCGTGCTGTTCGGATTGCAGCGCTGCCACCTGGTAGTCGGCCTGTGCCAGACGCTGTCTGGCGAGATCGACGTCGACGACGTTGCCCATGCCGTGCACGTAGGTCGACTGGGCGGCGCTTGCCAGCAGGTCTGCAGCCGCCCTTGCCTGGCGCGCCGCGTGCAGCTGTGCGTTCGCGCCATCAAGGCTGAAATAGGCGCGCGACACGTCGAGGATGATCTTCTGATGCGCGGCGTTGAAAGCGACGTTCGCCCCGAAGGAGAGTTGCCGCGCCTCGTTCACCGCCGCAGCACGGCCGCCGAAGTCGAACAGCAGATATTTCAGCGACAGCGCCGGATATACCGCGTCCGCGTTGGAGGTGATGTAGCCCCTCCGAACGAACGTTTCCGGGAAGGGAAGTGCGCTGTGGCTGTAGCCGCCGAAAGCGTCGACCGACAGACTGGGCAGGAACTTCGACTGTGCGATGCCGATCTTGATGGCTGCCTGCCGCGCCTGCTCCCAGGCGACGCGCGTCTGCCTGTTGTTGCGTTCGGCGATGTCGATCAGTTCGTCGAGCGCATAGACGTGGTCGGCGTCTGTGGGCACGGTTGCGTCCGGCCAGGGCAGGCTGGGGTCGACGGGCAGGGTGTAGAGCTTCGGTCCGGCAATGGGGGCGGCAGGCGGTTGTGGGGCAGTGGCGGCGCCGGGCGGTATGCGCCAGGGCGTGTCGGGCGAGGGCGGGGCCAGGTCGCGCGTGTCGTTGCAGCCGGCGAGCAGTAGGCAGAGGCCGAACGCCAAGCGTGCGGGATCACCCATGGGCCTGTGCCGCGGTCTCGTCGCCCGGCCAGACCGAAGTGAAGACGGCCAGGACGACGAGGTTGCCGAGCAGGACGCCGATGACGCGGTTGCGCGCTGTCTCCATATCGAGAGTCGGGCCGTAGCCCTGAAGCACCGACAGCAGCAGAGCGAGCGCCATCTGCTGCCCGGCATAGGCGATGCGCGGGCTGCCGTTTCCGATCCAGGCGGCGGCGAACAGCAGCGGGGCGAGCACGAGGAGGAGGTCGCCCAAGTCACGCAACGACGGCATCAGGGTCAGAATGACGCCGATGCCGAGCGCGCCACCCAGCAGCGCACCCAGGATGCGCAGCCGCGCCTTGTGCAGGGTTTCACCGAGAGTGCCGAGCGAGACCAGCAGGCAGGTAACGATACAGGTGCTGATCTGCGCGTCGTTGCCGATGTTGATGATCGCGTAGCAGATCGCGACAGCGAGCGTGACCTTCAGCGCAAAACGTACGGGCCCTGGGTTGCTGAACGCGTCCGGCGCGAACAGCGCCTGCTTCCCCGCCACGGTCTGCGCCGGCGCCTTTATATGCTTGCCGAACAGGCTGCCGATGATTGCGAGCATCGCGGGAAGGATGAAGGCCAGGCCTAGCCAGAGGACAGACTGCGTCAGCGCCTCCTGCGACGACATGTAGAGTATCTCTGGGATGCCGTCCGCCACCGCATCTGACCGGGTGCCCGGCTGCAGCGCATTGCCCAGCACCTGGTCGCCGAGGGTGGCCGTTGCGAAGCTGACAAAGGTGCAGGCTGCGAAGAAGGCGGGGCCGAGCCGGCTGACCCTGGAGAAGAACACGGCACAGAAGGTGGTCAGCAGAATCAGCCCGATGCGCAGCGCCGGCTGTGACAGGCTGAGCATGAAGGCGATCATGGTCAGTTGCACCGCGACGACAACGCTTGCTGCGAGAAGGATTGCGGTGCGCACCGACGCCCCTGCATCCCTGGCCGGAATGAAGAACACCAGCGCGCAGCTCACTGCCGGGTAGGGTGTCTGGAACGTCTCCGTGATGACGATTGCGGTCAGGCTCAGCAAAGTGAGGCGCAGCGAGGCGGGCAGGCGGCCTGGCGTGGGCGCAAGCTCCCGTCGCAGGAAGGCGGGCAGGCCGGCATACGGGTGGGCGCCGGCAGCAGCCATGCGCGTGTCGGCGGTGCCGCTCACCGCTCGACGATCACGACGGCCGAGGCGGAGTCGCGCATCAGCGCGGGCGGCGGGTCGTCGATGCGGACCCGCACCGGAAAGCGTTGCGCGATGCGCACCCAGTTGAGGCTGCGGGCGACGCGCGGCAGCCCGGCGCCGCCGCCTGCCGCCTCTGCCGCGTCCGGCGCGACACCGTAGCCGAGGCTGACGATACTGCCGTGCAACGGGATTCGCGGATCGCTCAGCGCGTAGACCGTGGCGCGCTGGCCGACGCGTATGCCGGCCAGGTCGGTTTCGCGGAAATCGCCGACCGCGTACCAGGCCTCGGTGTCGATCAGCGTGAAAAGCGCCTTGCCCTGAACGGCATATTCGCCCGCAGCGATGTCGAGGCCAGTGACGCGCCCGTCGCAGGGGGCGCGCACCGTGGTGAGGCGCAGCTCGCGCTGGGCCAAAGCGAGGGTTGCGCGCGCCGCAGCCAGGCTCGCCTCGAGCGGCTTGGTGCTGCTGATCGATTGCCGCGACGCGACCGCGTCCTGCTCTGCCTCCTGAAGCGCCAGTTCCGCGGCGCGTTGCTGGGTGCGCGCCTGGTCGACCTGCTCGGCGGACGCGAAACCACGCGCGCCGAGCGGCTCCAGCCGTGCATGAGTGGTCCTGGCCAGGGCCAGTTGCGCCCGGGCGGTATCCACCTGGGTGAACGCGGCCTTCGCCTTGGTGCCCTGCGAGGCGACCGTGCTCACGGTCGTAGCCAGCTCGGCCTCAAGCTCGTGCAGCTGCGCGGCGCTTTGCTCGACCCGAAGCCGGTAGGGCTCGGCATCGACCTCGAACAGCACGTCCCCACGGCGGACCGACTGGTTGTCGCTGACGTCGAGGGTCACGATGCGCCCGCTGACCTCGGGTGCAACGTGAACAAGGTCTGCTTGCAGCAGAGCGTCGTCAGTGCGCGGGCGGCTCGCCAGGTCGGAGGCGGTGAGCGTGGCCAGGACGAGGACGGCAACCAGGGCCGCCAGCGAGACGACAATCCCAAGCGAGCGGCGGGCGGCGGGCATGCCTCAGCCGAAACAGAATAGCCAGACGGCCATGGTCACCGAAGCGGCGATCGCGGCATAGGCCAGCAGAGGGACAAATACGAACTCGTTGATGCCTGCGGCGACCAGCAACTCGCGAAGTGCTACGGAGGCGACGATGCCGATGACGCTGCACACCATCCAGGAAGGGAAGTAGGACCCCATGATGTTCTGCGACGGTGCCGGGCTGCAGCCTGCGTCCACGATGGTCAGGATGAAGGCGGCTGTAGCCCTGATCGGTGCCGCGCACGGCGCTCTTGCCGAGACAGGCCTGCCCAGGAGAGCGCTAAGCTGCTGACGAGACTGCATATGTCGTGGTTTGACCCGTGGCCGCCCTGACCTCGCCTGTGACATGCCGAGGTGCGGCTGTCAAAACAACGGAAGTTGAACTCCGGCCCTCCACATGCATGCGGCTCGGACCATGAAACCAAGCATCGGTCGCGCGCGTCAGCGGACCCGCGGCGATCTATTGGCCAGGAGAGCACCGATGCCTCTTCTCAGATCCTCATTCTGGGCGGCCTCGAAAAAGGCGAGGGTCTCATCGGTTTTTGCCGGCATTGCTGCGCCGCCGGCACTCCGCGACATCTCCTCGGTTCGACGCAACGAACGTCGAGCGAGGTCGGATGCAACATGGCCCACCGATCAGGTCTGCGGCTGGTCGAGCCAAGACGCGACTGCGTTCAACGGTTTGACTGCCCCTGGGCTCGTTCACCGGGGCGCTGCTTGACTTGCGATCAAACCCTCAAGCCTGATCGGCGCTGTATCGGCTCTCCTCGATCATGGAACCACGGCAAAGGGATCGACCATGATTATCATCACGGCGGCACAGGGCAACCAAGGCAAGCTGCTGATTCCTCGGCTTTTGGCGGCAGGGCACGCGCTTCGCGCCTGTGTCCGTTCGGAAGCTTCGGCGCAGGCGCTCCGCGCACTTGGTGTGAGCGACATCATCGTCGGCGACATCTCTGATCCGGACGCCATGGCCCGTGCCATGGACGGCGTGGAAAAGGTCTATCACATCGGTCCAGCTCTCAATCCCAAAGAACGCGAAATGGGCTTCGCCGCTGTCGACGCCGCGCGCGCAGCCGGCGTGAAGCACTTCGTCTTCAGCTCAGTCCTCCACGCCATCCTCACCGATCTCATCCAGCATGAGATCAAGCGCGACATCGAGGAGCACCTGATTTCGTCCGGACTGGAGTTCACTATTCTCCAGCCGTCCAACTACATGCTTCCCATGAGGCTTCAGCCAGCTTTCGAGACCGGCGTGTTCCGCCTCTCCTGGGCGCTCGATCGCTACCAATCGATGGTCGAGCTGGGCGACGTCACGGAGGTGGCCGCAGCCGTCCTTGCCGATAGCGAGCATCATGCGGGCGCCACTTACGAACTCGTGGCGCCTGGACGCTACACGGCGCACGACATAGCACGCGTCATATCCGGCGTTCTGGGTCGCGACGTCACCGCCGAGCGGATCGATGCCGACGTCTTCCTCCGTCGATTTCTGCAAGTCGACACTCTGGACCTTGCTTCCTACGAGGTCCGTGTGGCGCGCGCCATCAGCGCACGCTACAGCCGCCAGGATTTCATCGGCAACCCGAACGTTCTCGGATGGTTGCTCGGCCGGCCGCCAACGACGTTCGATCAGTTCGTGCAAAAGCAGTTCGAAGCCTTTCAAGCCCGCAAAACGCACGTCACCGGCAACCCGCAATGACCATGCGCCGGCGGCGCTTGGCTAAGCCAGACTAAGAGTGACTTTCAAACCCGACTATTCCGACCGTCCGCCGCGCGTTTCCTGCGTACCGGCGCTCACGGCCCGAAGGCCGCTCCGCTCCGGTGCCAAAACGAACACCAGCCGACTCGGGCCAGCGAGTTTTGAAAGGCACTCTAGACCGGTTCCACGCCGAGTGTCCGCTGGTAGGCGGACCTCAAACCGGTCTGGGCGTCGTTTTGGCGATCGATTTCGTCACTCCGATCATTCCAATCGGCGTGACGTTGCTTTAGACGTCCAGGTTGGCCACTTTTAATGCGTTGCCGACGATGAAGTCGCGTCGGGGTTCTACGACGTCGCCCATGAGGGTGGAGAACACCTGGCCTGCGTCTTCCACGTCTCCCACGCGGACCTGCAGCAGCGTGCGGGCGGTGGGGTCCAGGGTGGTTTTCCAGAGCTGGTCGGCGTTCATTTCGCCCAGTCCCTTGAAGCGCTGCAGTCCGAGGCCGCGGCGCCCCTGCTGCAGCATGCGTTCGAAGGCGGTGGCGGGGCCGGCGACCAGGCTCTCCTGGCTGTCGAGCTTCAGTGTTGCCGGGGTGGCGAAATCGCGGGCCAGGCGGGCGGCGCGGTCTGCGAGCCAGCGCGCTTCGGCGCTGCGCAGCGCCGCTGCGTCGAAAACGTAGCGCTCGGCCACCCCGCGCACCATGCGTGCGATTTGCAAGCCCTGTGAGTCGGCCGACACCTTCCAGCCGCGTTCGTTTTGCAGCCCTACCGCATCCAGCCGTGCCGCGAGCGTCTGCGCGTTGGCCTGGGCGCGTGCGGTGTCCGACGTTAGCATGTCGGCGATGGCCACCTGTTCCAGCAAGGGCAGCGGGATGTGGGTTTCCGAGAGGCCCCTGAGCTGCGCGGTCGCCTCCCGCAGCCAGCGCGCCTCCGCGGCGAGCTCCGGGCCCTCCAGCCGCGTGCCGTCGGCCAGCGTGAGCGACGCGCTGCCCAGCGCCTTGTCGAGAAGGTAGTCGTCCAGCGCAGCATCGTTCTTGAGGTAGCGCTCGTCGTTGCCGCGCTTGGCGCGGTATAGCGGCGGCTGCGCGATGTAGAGATGGCCGCGCTCGATCAGCTGCGGCATCTGGCGGTAAAAGAACGTCAGCAGCAGCGTGCGGATATGCGATCCGTCCACGTCGGCGTCGGTCATGATGACGATCCGGTGATAGCGCAGCTTGTTCACGTCGAAGCCGCCCTGCTCGGGCTCGCCACGGCCGATGCCGGTGCCGAGGGCGGTGATCAGCGTGCCGATCTCTGCGCTGCCCAGCATGCGGTCGAAACGCGCACGCTCCACGTTCAGTATCTTGCCTTTCAGCGGCAGGATCGCCTGGGTCTTGCGATCTCGGCCGCCCTTGGCCGACCCGCCCGCGCTGTCGCCCTCGACGAGAAAAATTTCTGATTTCGCGGGGTCGCGTTCCTGGCAGTCGGCAAGCTTGCCCGGCAGCGTGGAGACGTCGAGCACGCCCTTGCGTCGCGTCAGCTCGCGCGCCTTGCGGGCGGCCTCCCGGGCGGAGGCGGCGTCCATCACCTTCTGGATGATCCCGCGCGCCTCTTTCGGATGTGTTTCGAACCAGTGGCTGACCGCGTCCGCGACTGCGGCCTGCACCACCGGCTGCACCTCGCTGCTGACCAGCTTGTCCTTGGTCTGGCTGGAAAACTTCGGATCGGGCACCTTGACCGACAGCACAGACGTCATGCCCTCGCGCATGTCGTCGCCGACCAGCGCCAGGGTGTCCTTCTTGCCCATGCCGTCTGCGTATTTGCCGACGATGCGCGTCAGCGCCTGGCGGAAACCGGCCAGATGCGCACCGCCGTCGCGCTGCGGGATGTTGTTGGTGAAGCACAGCATCGTTTCATGGAAACTGTCGTTCCAGGACAGCGCGAACTCGACGCGGATGCCGGAGGCCGCATCATCGGTGATCGAATCGATGCAGGGGGTGAACACCGGCACCTTGGCGCGGTCGAGGTATTCGACAAAGGCGCGCAGCCCTCCCTCGTAGAACAGGTCCACCTCGACGGGCGGCGTGTGGCGCTCGTCGCGCACGGTGATGCGCAGGCCGGAGTTGAGAAACGCCAGCTCCCGCAGGCGCCGTTCCAGGATCGCAAAATCGTACTCGACCCTGGTGAACGTGCCGCTGCTGGGCTTGAACGTCACCTCGGTGCCCTGGTGCTTGTCCGACGGGCCTACGACGACGAGCGGGCCGACAGCGTCGCCGTGTTCGAACCGGATGAAATGTTCTAAGCCGCCGCGCCAGATGCGCACCTCCATCCATTCCGACAGCGCGTTGACCACGGCGGCGCCCACGCCGTGCAGTCCGCCGGAAACCTTGTAGGAGTTCTGGTTGAACTTGCCGCCGGCATGCAGCCGCGTCAGCACCACTTCGGCTGCCGATACGCCCTCTTCGGCGTGCATGTCGGTGGGAATGCCGCGGCCGTCGTCGCGCACGGTGACAGACCCGTCGCCGTTCAACACCAGGCTCACGTTGTGGGCATACCCGGCCTGCGCCTCGTCGACCGCGTTGTCGATGATCTCGAAGGCCATGTGGTGCAGTCCGGAGCCGTCATCGGTGTCGCCGATATACATGCCTGGGCGTTTGCGCACCGCGTCCAGGCCGCGCAGGACGGAGATGGAGGCAGCGTCGTAATCCTGGCCTGTCCCATGTGCGTCCTGGAGGTCGGGTGAAGGCACAGGTGCCGCGTTTTCGGACATGCCGCGTGATCGCTCCGTGGTGAAGTGGGACACGCCAATATAGGCTTTCTGCGTCCTGGAAGCCAGGGACAGGGTCAGTCGTCAGCCGTCAGGGTGCCGCCGCCGGTGAGGAGGAACTCGGCTTGGCCTTGCAGGGGGGCGAACAGGGCGGCGTCGGTGCCCGTCACAAAGACCTGGGCGGGCAGGTTGATGAGTTCGTCCCACAGCGCCGCACGGCGTGCCTCGTCCAGGTGGACCGCCGGCTCGTCCAGCAGCAGCAGCGGCGCAGCGCCGCGCGCCTCGGCGATCAGGGCGGCATGCGAAAGGATCACGCCGAGCAGCATAGCCTTCTGCTGGCCTGTGCTGGCCTCTGCGGCGGCGAGCCCGGTCGTCGCGTCCATCAGGCGCATGTCGGCGCGATGGGCGCCCAGCGTGCTGGTGCCGGCAGCGGCATCGGCCTGCCGCCTGCGGCCGAGTTCGTCCCGCAGCCAGGCCTCCACCGCCAGCGCCGGTTCACAGGCCAGCCGGTCGGCGAGCGGGTCTTCGAGGCTGATGCGCGCGCGGGGAAACGCCGTGCTGGCGCGGGGCGCGGCGTTCAACCTGGCCACGAACACGCGGCGCGCGGCAGACAGCGCAACCGCGTGCCTGGCGACCGCGCCTTCCAGGCCGGCCAGCCATGACGGATCGGGGTCCTGGCCGCGCTCGCGGGCGGCGTGCAGCACGCGGCGGCGTTCGGCGAGCGCCGTTTCGTGCGCGGTCGCCTCGCGCGCATGGCCGGGCTCCAGCGCCCAGACCAGCCGGTCGAGGAAGCGGCGCCGGCCCGACGCGCTTTCCTGAAACAGCGTGTCCATCTGCGGGGTCAGCCAGATCGCGGCGACACGGGCCGCCACCTCGGCTTGGCTGCGCGGCTCTGCGCCGTCCAGGCGGAACACACGCCGGTCCGCGCTGCCTGGCAGGGTGCCGGTGCCGATGTCGGTAGTGACGCCGTTGCTGGTCAGCCGGCCAGCCACCGCCCACTGCCCGGCGCCGCCGCGGCGGGCGAAGTCGGCCGTGCGGCCGCGCGCAAAGCCGCGGCCAGGCCCCAGCAGGGAGATCGCCTCCAGCAGGTTGGTCTTGCCCGAGCCGTTTGGGCCGGTCAGCACGGTGATGCGGGCGCCCGGCCGCCAGGTGAGCGCGGGGTAGGTGCGGAAGTCGGTCAGGACCAGGCGGGTGAGCGCGAGCACGGGCGGCGGTCCTACACGCAAAGCGTCGGCAAGTCAGGACAGGCCCGTTCAATCGAGTCGCGTCTGTGTCAGACCGGTTTGACGCGGGGTGTCCGCATGGAGACGGACGCCAAACCGGTCGAGCTGTTGTTTTGACGAGCAGTTTCGTCACTACGACCTTTCCGGTCTGCGTGCCTTTGCTCTAGGATGCAGCGACGAGGGACGCTGTACTGGCGCATTGCAGCCACCACTTGCCCATGGGCGCGCTGCAGCAGGGAGCCGAGATGCCGGACAGCCTAGCAATTCAGAGCGTGGAGCTCGCCAGACCGATCCCGGACAGGAACTCCGCCAACGAGGGACGCCTGCACGAAGTCGTCGTCGTCGGCGGCGGTGCCGCCGGGCTGGAGCTGGTCACCAAGCTGGGGGACACGCTGGGCCGGCGTGGCCAGGCGCGCATCACCCTGATCGAGAAGTCGCGCACCCACATCTGGAAGCCGCTGCTGCACGCGATCGCGGCTGGCGGCATGCGCCGCTCGCAGCACGAGCTGAACTACCTGGCCCAGGCACGCTGGCACCATTTCACCTGCCGGCTCGGCGCGCTGGCCGGGCTTGACCGCGAGAGGCGGGAAATCCAGATCGCGGCGACCGTCGACGACGAGGGCCGCGAAGTCACGCCGCCGCGCACTTTCCCCTACGACACGCTGGTGATCGCCGTCGGCTCGGTCACCAACGATTTCGGCACGCCAGGTGCGGCCGAGTTCGCCGTGCCGCTGGAGACGCCGGAGCAGGCGACACGCTTCAACAAGCGCATGGTGAACGCTTGCCTGCGCGCCAACGCGCAGCCCGAGCCGGTGCGGCCCGGCCAGCTTCACGTCGCCATCATCGGCGCCGGTGCGACGGGGACCGAACTGGCCGCCGAGCTGCACCGCACGGTGCGCGAGGTGGTGGCGTATGGCATGACCAGGCTCGATCCCGAGCGCGACGTGAAGATCGTCCTGATCGAGGCAGCGCCCCGCATCCTGCCTGCACTGCCGGAGCGCATGTCGGTCTCGACCACCGATCTTCTGGAACGCCTCAACGTTCAGGTGCGCACCAACGCCAAGGTTGCCGAAGTGCGCGCGGACGGCGTGGTGCTTTCGGATGGCGAGTTCATCCCCTCCGAGCTGGTGGTGTGGTCGGCCGGCGTGAAAGGCCCCGACTTCCTCGGCAATCTCGGGCTAGAAGTGAACCGCGTGAACCAGCTTGTGGTCGAGCAGACGTTGCAGACCACGACCGATCCCAACATTTTCGCCATCGGCGATTGTGCGGCCTGCCCGCGCGAGGGCTTTCCGCAGGGGGTGCCGCCGCGGGCCCAGGCGGCGCACCAGATGGCAGACCACATGGCCGAGCAGATCAACCGGCGGCTGGACGGCCAGACGCTGAAACCCTTCATCTACAGGGATTTCGGCTCGCTGGTCTCGCTCGGCCGCTACACCACGGTGGGCAACCTGATGGGCTTCGCCGTCGGCCGCGGCCTGTTCGTGGAGGGCTATTTCGCCCGCCTGATGTACCGGTCGCTCTACGCAATGCATCAGGCCAAGCTGCACGGCAGGCGCTCGGCGCTCTGGCAGTTGCTGGTCGGCAACATCGCAAGGCGGCCGGCGCCTGGGGTGAAGCTTCACTGATTCTGAGATAGCACGAGCAACGTCGAGGTGGCTGTCGCGAGCAGGCGGCCGCTGCCGTCGGTCAGGCGCGCCTCGGCAAAGGCGGTGCGGCGGCCCATCGATATGACGGTCCCGACGGCCCGGACCAGGCCCGTCTCGGCCGACATCGCTTTCAGGTAGGACACTTTCAGCTCCAGCGTGGTGAAGCCCTGTCCTGCGGCGAGCCTGGCGTGCACCGCGCAGCCGCAGGCCGAGTCCAGGATCGCCGCCGCGTAGCCGCCATGCACCGAGCCCAGCGGGTTGTAGACGTGCGGACCGGGGGTTCCCTCGAACACCGCGCGCCCCTCCTCGATCTCCGTCAGCGTGAAGCCCATGGTGTCGGCGATGCCGACGCCCCGCCCACGTTCGACAAGTGCACGGAGCTGTTCCAGGCCGGTCAACGCGTTTGCATCGCTCAACGGGATTCCTTTCGTTTCGAACCGCTGCATGCTTTGCGCGGCCGGTGCAGGCGCGCAAGATCGGTGACATGCCTACGCTCTCCGCCCGCCTGGACCAACTGGTCCGGCACCTGCCGCACGCCTATCCTGGACCGGGCGGCGCCATTGCCGTGCTGCGTGCAAGCGAGGTGCTGGTGCGCCACGCCTGGGGCTGGGCGAACGCCGAGCGGCGCATAGCATTCACGCCGGCCACGCTGTTCCGGATGTGCTCGGTGACAAAACAGTTCACCTGCGGGCTGGTGCTGGAAGAATTCCCCGATCCCTCGGCGCTGGACGACGACGTTGCGGCCAGGCTGCCCCTGCTGCGGCAGGCCGCCCCCCGAACGCTGCATCTATGCCACAACCAGTCCGGCCTGCGCGACTACTGGGCGACGGCCATGCTGCACGGGGCGCCCGCCGAGTCTTGCTTCGGCGACGTCGAAGCGGCGGCGGTGACGGGCGGCACACGCAGCCTGCAGTTCGCACCGGGCACGCGCTATTCCTACGCCAACCAGAATTTTCGCATCCTGTCCGACGTTCTGCAGGCCCGCACGGGGCGCAGCTTTGCCGAAAGCCTGCGCACCAGGATCTTCGAGAGGGCCGGCATGCACACCGCCTTCCTGGCCGCAGACACCTCGGCCATGCCGGACGGCACGCAGGGCTACGAGGGCAGCCAGGCGGGCGGGTTCCGCGCGGCCGAGAACCGCATCCTGTGGACCGGCGATGCCGGGCTCGGCGCCAGCCTGGACGACATGATCGCCTGGGAGCGGCGCATCGACGCCACGCGCGACGACCCTGGCGCGCTCTACAACCGCCTGTCGGCGCCCGCTGGTTTCGCCGATGGGGCGCCCGCGTCGTACGGCTTCGGCCTTGGGCGGCGCACGGAGTGCGGCCACGCGGTCACCGGGCATGGGGGCGCGCTGCGCGGCTGGCGAAGCAACCGCCTGCACGTGGCCGCCGAGCGCGTGTCGGTCGTGGTGCTGTTCAACCACCTGTCGGATGCCGGTGCAGCGGCGTCCGACGCGCTCGCGGCTGTGCTGGACCATGCCCGGCCAGGCGCTGCGGCCGGCGCGGCGCCCGACTGGCTCGGCGCCTATGTCGAGCCGGAGACCGGGCTGGCGGTGCGGGTCGATGCGGCGGCGGACGGACGGGTGCGTCTGCGGTACGGCCACTCGGCCGAGCGCCTGGACGTGCGCACGGACGGCACGGCGGGGGTGGACGGGACCAGGCTGCGGCCCGGCCAAGGCGGGCTTTGGATGGATCGCCCCGCCGAGCACCAGAGCTCGCTGCTTCGCCTGTTAGCCGGCGCTTTGCCGGGCGGCATCGCCGGACGCTACCGCTGCGACGAGCTGGGGGCGCAGCTGACGGTGGAGGATGCAGGCGGCGTGTTCTACGGCGCATGCTCCGGGTTCCTCGGCCAGGGGCGGATGGAGCTGCTCGAGCCGGTCGGGCAGGATGTCTGGGCCATGCCCTGCTGGCGGGCGCTGGACCATACGCCGCCCGGCGACTGGACCCTTGCGTTCCGCCGCGACGAAGCCGGCCGGACCACCGCGGTCGAGCTGGGCTGCTGGCTGGCGCGCGGGCTCACCTACGACCGCGTAGGGTGACCCGCGGCTTGGGCGTGCAGCGCGCGTGATCACCGATCCGCGGGCGCTGCTGCGCGGCATGTTCGATGCGGCGGTGCGGCAGGCCTCCCCTGCCCTGTGCGTGCCGCCGCACCTGCCGCCGGCCCCGCCAGGCCGCACGGTGGTGGTTGGCGCGGGCAAGGCTGCCGCTGCGATGGCGCAGGCGGCCGATGCGCGCTGGCCCGCCGACCGGCCGCTCTCCGGCCTGGTGGTCACGCGCTACGGCCACGGGGTTGGGCTGCTGCGGAGGATCGCGGTGGTCGAAGCGGGCCATCCTGTGCCTGACGCCGCCGGGGAGGGCGCGGCATCTGCCGTGCTGGGCATGGTGCGGGGTCTGGGCGCCGACGACCTGGTGCTGTGCCTGGTCTCCGGCGGCGGCTCCTCCCTGCTCGCCTTGCCGGCGCCCGGGCTGACGCTGGCCGACAAGCAGTGGGTCTCGGGCGCGCTGTTGCGCAGCGGCGCGTCCATTCACGATATGAACTGCGTGCGCAAACACCTCTCCGCCATCAAGGGCGGGCGGCTGGCTTTGGCGGCGGCACCTGCGCGCGTGGTGTCGCTGCTGATCTCCGACGTGCCGGGCGACGACCCTTCGGTCATCGCGTCCGGCCCGACGGTGCCGGACGGCACCACGCTTGCGGAGGCGCGTGCCGTGCTGGCGCGCCACGGCATCCAGCCGCCGCGCGCGGTGGCCGACCGGCTGGCCGAGCCCTCGGCAGAAACGCCCAAACCTGGCAGCCCGGCCTTCGCCCGGTCCGAGGTGAGGATCGTCGCCACCCCAAAGGCCTCGCTGGAGGCGGCGGCCTTGCTCGCGCGGCAGGCCGGTCTGCGGGCGGTGGTGCTGGGCGACGCCGTGGAGGGCGAGGCATCGGTGGTGGCGCGCGGGATGGCTGCGCAAGCCTTGGCTGCTGCCGCCAGCGGGCAGCCCTGCGTGCTGATTTCCGGCGGGGAAACCACGGTGGCGCTGCGCGGCCAGGGCAGAGGCGGGCGGAACGCCGAGTTCCTGCTGGCGCTCGCCGTGGCGCTGGACGGCCATCCGGCGGTCCACGCCATTGCCTGCGACACCGACGGCATAGACGGGACGGAGGACAACGCGGGCGCCTGGCTTGCGCCCGGCACGCTGGACCGTGCGCGCGCGCTCGGCCTGGACGCGCGCGCCTGCCTGGCCAACAACGACGGCTACGGTTTCTTCTCAGCGCTTGGCGACTTGATCGTCACAGGGCCTACGCGGACCAACGTGAACGATTTTCGGGCCATCCTGGTGCAGCCAAGGGATACGCTGCGTCTCTGACCGGTTGGCGCGCAACGGCGGGGGTTTGGCGAGTGCAACGCGGCGCTTGGCTGCGGCACATTGTTCCGTATCCCGCTTGCGGGCGGCTTCACCCTGCTGCACCGGTTCTGCAACGGCGACGGCTGCGCCAACCCGAGCGGAGGCGAGGACATGGCGGGCGTGCAGACGGGCGCGCGCCGCGGCGGAGGCCACGGATGCGCGTGCGATCGCGGCGGGGGTTGCGCGCTTCGCGCATGTCACTTGGATGGCCGACTTATGATACGTGATCCGGGTGTGATCCAATCGGCCCTAATGCTGACCCGTTACGCCCCCGCATCCTGACGAAACAAAAGTCTTTTGCTTCTTTTCTTCAGAAAAGAAGGCCTTTCTTCACTACTTCCTGCAAGGATAGGCAGCAGCCAGGGCGCGGGTGGCGATGGTGCCGGCTTTGAGGGATTGGGCTTCGGGGTGGGAGTGTAGGTAGGTGATGAGCACGTCGCGCAGTTCGGTGCCGGTGGAGGTGCGGGGGATGCAGGCGAGCGCGTGGTCGTGGCCTTCGGCTTCGATGGCGTCGGAAAAGCCGTCGACGTAGGCGTCGCAGGCGGCGGGTTGCTTGGCGGCGCAGGCGGACATCAGCAGGCGGCCGGTGACGTTGGAGACGCGCTGGGCGTGGGCGGCGGGGCAGGCGAGGAGGGTGGCGGCCCAGAGAGCGGGGGCCCAGAGAACGCGGGCCCAGAGAGCGGGGGCCCAGAGAGCGCCGGCCCAGAAAGCGCGGGCTTGGGAAGCGCGGGCTCGGAGAGCGGGGCCTGGGAGAGCGGGGGCACAGAAAGCGCGCGGTATGAGGGCGTCTCGGGTCATGGGGGCAGAATCTCCACGGAAAAGCGTTCGATGACCTGGTTGGCGAGCAGGCGGCGGGCCATGGCTTCGGCCTGAATGCGGGCGGCGTCGGCATCGGGTTCGGCGAGGTCGAGCTCGATGACCTTGCCGGCGCGGACTTCGCCGACGTTGGGGAAGCCGAGGTTGGCCAGCGCATGGCCGATGGCGCGTCCCTGGGGGTCGAGCACGCCGTCCTTGAGCATGACGGTGACGCGGGCTTTCACGGTTGGCGCCGGCTGACGACGGTGGCTGGCTGTTCTGGCGTGGATTGCTTCGGCCAAGGGGCGTCGGAATGACGGAGTGGCCAAGGAGCCTGGCTATCACGGGGTTGGCGGGGTGGAAGGGTCACTGCATCAGCTCCGGGCCTTTCATGTCGCGCATGCCGGCTTCTGGGAGGATGCCGAGGCGTTTGGCGACCTCCTGGTAGGCTTCCTCGACTCGGCCGAGGTCTCGACGGAAGCGATCCTTGTCCATCTTCTCGTTGGTCTTGCTGTCCCACAGGCGGCAGTTGTCGGGGCTGATCTCGTCGGCCAGGACCACGCGCATGTCCTCGCCCTCCCACAAGCGGCCGAACTCCAGCTTGAAGTCCACCAGCGTGATGCCGACGCCAAGGAACAGGCCGCTCAGGAAATCGTTGGTGCGGAGGGTCATGGCGACGATGTCGTCCATGTCCATGGTGTTGGCCCAGCCAAAGGCGGTGATGTGCTCCTCGGCCACGATCGGGTCGCCCAGCGCGTCGTTCTTGTAATAGTATTCGATGATGCTGCGGGGCAGGCGGGTGCCTTCGGGGATGCCGAGGCGGGTGCAGATGGAGCCGGCGGCGACGTTGCGCACCACGACCTCGAGCGGGATGATCTCCACTTCGCGAATCAGCTGTTCGCGCATGTTCAGGCGGCGGACGAAATGGTTGGGGATGCCGACCTCGGCCAGGCGCAGCATCAGGTATTCGCTGATGCGATTGTTCAGCACGCCCTTTCCGGTGATCACGCCCTTCTTGGTGCCGTTGCCGGCGGTCGCGTCGTCCTTGAAATACTGGACCAGGGTGCCGGGCTCTGGACCCTCGAACAGGATCTTTGCCTTTCCCTCGTAGAGCTGCCGTCGCCTGGCCATCGGTCTGGTCCTCCGCAAGCGGGGCCTATAGCAGCAAAGCGGGGCGAAGTAAGAGCGGGCCTGTCCGCCGGCCGGCAGCTTGGAGCGGGCCTGGCGACGCAAACACGATACGGGGTCGACATCGCTCCGGGTTTGCTACGAGTCGGCGGTCGTCGGTGGGTCCCGATCATGCGGCCCATCGTGCTTGGCCTGGCGACGCTGGCAGCGCTGCTGTGTGGTCGGCCGGCAGGGCTTCATCGAGCGGGACGGCAGTCAGCAAACCCTCGATGTTCCAGACGCCGAGCGAGGCAGCCGAACGACCGGGATCGAGGACCGCGGCGCGATCGCTGGCGATTACCAGCCCGACGGTTCCGGCAAGTTGCTGGCATCGTGATCTCGGGGTTCATCGCCAGGCCGCGCGGTGATCCGGGCCGCAGCGGGCGGGTTCAGCGCGGCGGGGGCAGGTTCTGCTGCTGGATGGCTCCCGTGGGCGCGGCGTAGCCGACGGGGGGCGCCTCGGCCGGCTGGTAGTATCCGCCGCCGGGCACTGGGGGCGGCAGGGAGGGTTGGGCGACCGCGCCGTTGCGCATCAGCACGGCGCGCAGCGCGTCGGCGGCCGGGTTGTTCACCCGCATGGCCATCAGGATGTCGACCGGGCCAACAGGCTGGTTGTAATAGGCCTGGTCGCCGCCGCTGTCGGACGACATGACGGTGCCCTGCAGGGAGACGCCGGCGAACAGGCCGCGGGTGCGTTCGAAGGCGACGATGTCGGCGTTCAGGTTGGTGGTCGTGGCACCCTCCACGCCGCCGCCTACGGTGACAAAGGCCACCGAGGCGGTGCCGCCCAGGCGGAACTGGCTGTCCATCACCGAGCGCAGGCCGTTTTCGGTGAGGATCATCATCATCACCTCGGCGTCCTGGATGCCCGCCTGCAGGCCGAAGCTGCCGCCGCCGACGCTGTAGAAGGCGGGCGAGGACCAGCTTCCCTGGCCGCCGCGGGCCAGCAGCACGCAGCCGCCGCCCTCGCCGCCGAAGATGAAGCCGGCGTGGAAGATGCGCGGGCAGATCATCACCGCGCGCGCGCGCGGCAGCAGCGCCCGGGCGTCGTGGCCCTCCCGGTCGCCCAGCACCTCCTCGGCGGCGAGGGTCGCCCGGTCCACCAGCTCTTGCTGGCCTTCGGGGGTCACGGCGCGGGCGGCGGGCGGCAGGAGAAGCGGCAGCAGGCCGGCGAAGGCAAGCAGCCGGGCGGCGTTGCGCATCGGGGATGGTCCTCTACAAAACTCGCTCAATTCTTATGGCACATTATGGCGTTACCGGGGCAAGCTGATACGCGACATGATCGTGCGGGCGGGCATGCGGCCTCAGATCGGGCGGATGCGTCGGCCGAAGATCACGCGCCGGAGCAGCGCGAGCAGGAGCAGCCCGGCGAGGGCGACGGGCGCCCAGGGCAGGGCCATGATGGTGAACAGCAGCATCTGGGCGGCGCTGGCCCGAAAGATCGCGGCGGCGTCCGAGACGGTCTGGTCGACAGGGTCGGACACGGGCACCACCGGCGCGGGCGCGGAGAAGCTCACGTCCAGGCGTTCGGTGTCGACCTGCAGGTTCAGGTCGCGCTGTTGCGCCTGGGCCGCCTCGATCTGCGACTGCGCCTGCGCGGTTTCACCGGCGATCTTGACCAGGTCGCTCACGCTGATCGTCAGCCGGCCGCCGAGCGCCTTGAGGCTGGCGAGGTATTCCGAGAGCTGGGCGGTGCGCTGGGTGGCGTCGGCGATGGGCTGGCCGAGATCCTCCGCGTCGGTGGACTGCCGCAGCACGCGGACCAGCCCTGGCGGCTCGCCGGGGAGCGGGTCGGTCAGCGCGTTGGCGTAGCCCGCCACCTGGTCGTGCGGCAGGCGGAGCTGCAGGTTGGCCGTCTGGGCGCCAGGCGCGCCGTCCTCGGCGGCGGGCGCGGCATCGATGGCGGCGTGCAGCAGGATGCAGTGCAGCGCCGGCGTGTTCAGGCAGCGGTCTCGGGCGGCGGTGAAATGCGCGCGCAGTGCGCCGCCGCCGACCTGCAGGGCGACGGCGTGGCTGTAGGCCAGGTGGAGTCCTGGCTGCAGCTGGGGGGAGGCGGTGAACCAGGATGTTGGCGCTTGGGCGCTCGCCTGCGATGGGGCCGACCGATCCGCGACTGGCCCCTGTTGCAGGGGCAGCGGCGGGCGGGCGGGTTGGCGGTCGCAGGAGGCGGCGGCCAGGGCAGCGCCGAGCAGCACCCAGGCAGCGCGGCTGAACGGTCTCGGTGCGGTCATCGTGCCTCGGCCAACGGAGTCCTGGCCAGCGGTGTAGACCGCGCGGCGGCGTTTTCACATCCTGGTCAGCCTGCGGGCAACGGACCGGCGTCGGCACGCGCGGCCTTGCCAAACCGGCCGGCGGCACGGAAAGCTGGGCCGCATGGATCAGACTGGCCCGCCGCTCGGCGGCGGCATCGGCTCGGCGTCTTCGGATGGCGGCACGCGCACGCAGCACGCCACCTTCGGGGTGCTCGCGTTCGGGCTGGTGGTGCTCGGCTTCTACACGCTCTGGGGTTTCCTGAGCGCGCTTGCCTGGGCGAGCATCTTTGCCATCGCGCTGTGGCCGTTCTACCGGCGCGTGCTGCGGCGCTTCGGCGAGGGGCGCGGCGTGCTGTGGCCCACCCTGTTTACGCTCGGCGTGGCGCTGGTGTTCATCGTGCCGCTGGTGCTGGTGGGCGTGCAGCTGGCGGAGGAGGCGCACCAGGCGGCCGACTGGGCCCGCCACGCGCAGGAGAGCGGCATCCCGGTGCCCGAGATCGTCCACCGGCTGCCCGCGGGGGAGGCGCAGGTGGAGCAGTGGTGGCAGCACAACCTGGCCAGCCCTGGCGCTGCCCGGTCCACCCTGGAACGCACCACCCATGGACGGGTGGAGGGCACCAGCAGGATGGTCGCGCAGCAGGTGGCCCGGCGCTCCACCCTGTTCGTGTTCACGCTGCTGACCCTGTTCTTCCTGTTTCGCGAGGGCCACGACCTGACGCAGCAGCTTCGCCGTGCGGCGGCGCGCGCGTTCGGCCCGGGCGGCGAACGGGTCGGGCTGCAGATCATCGCTTCGGTGCACGGCACGGTGAACGGCCTGGTGCTGGTGGGCCTTGGCGAGGGCGTGTTGCTGGGGGTGGTGTACGCGGTGGCCGGCGTGCCGCACCCGACCGTGTTCGGCGCGCTGACTGCGGTGGCGGCGATCGTGCCGTTCGCGGCCCCGGTGGTGTTCGCTTTCGCAGCCCTGCTGCTGGTTGCCAACGGATCGGTCGCCTGGGCCGTGGCCGTGCTGGGCCTGGGCATGGCGACGACGTTCATCGCCGACCATTTCGTGCGCCCCGTGCTGATCGGCGGGGCCACCAAGCTGCCCTTCCTGTGGGTTCTGCTGGGCATACTGGGCGGGCTGGAGACGTTCGGGCTGATCGGGCTGTTCGTTGGCCCGGCCATCATGGCGGCGCTGATATTGCTGTGGCGGGAATGGGCGAGCGGACCGGTGCCGAAGGCCTGTTTGGGCCGCGCCGAAGACGCGTTCGGCACGTAAGCCTGCCAAAAGATGGAGCTCTTGGGTTTCTGACCCCAGTAGGGGTTTGGGGAACAGCGTCCCCGCCCCAACCTTCCTGAGCCGACCGCTACAGAGCGGGAACCGGCTCCGAGATCGGCGGGAGGGAGATGTCCTCGCCGCCTGGGCCTGGCATGTCGGTGCCGGGGGGCGCTGGCGGCGGGGCGGGGGTCGGCATCGGGGGCGTTACCGGTTCTGGCGCCTGGCCGCTCGCTTCGAAACGATCTGTCATCCGTTGACCACTGAGCCTCCGTTGGGGTGGAGCACCTGGCCGGTCATGTAGCTTGCGTCGGCCGATGCCAGGAAGATGTAGGACGGCGCAATCTCGTCGGGCTGTCCGGGCCGCTTCATCGGCACCGCTTCGCCGTGGCTCGCCACCTTGTCGGCGGGGTAGCTGGCGGGGATCAGCGGCGTCCAGACCGGTCCTGGTGCGACCGCGTTCACCCGTATCTGGCGATCGACCAGCTGCATGGCCAGGCTGCGGGTGAACGCCACGATGGCGCCCTTGGTGGCCGCGTAGTCCACCTGGACCGGGCTGCCCTTGTAGGCGGTCACCGAGGTGGAGTTGATGATCGAGCTGCCAGCAGCCATGTGGGGCAGGGCGGCGCGGGTCAGCCAGAACTGGCCCAGGATGTTGGTGCGGAACGTCTGTTCGACGAGGTGGACGTCGATATCCTCGAAACGTTCGCACAGATGCTGCTCGGCGGCGTTGTTGACCAGCACGTCGATGCGGCCGAACTGCGCCACCACCTGGGAGACCAGATGCGGCGCGAAATCGTGGTTGCCGATGTCTCCCGGGATGCTGAGTGCGATACGACCCTCTGCCTCGATCAGGCGAACCGTCTCTGCGGCGTCCTCGTGCTCGTTCAGCCAGGTGATGGCGACGTCGGCACCTTCCTTGGCGAAGCCGATGGCGACCGCCCGGCCGATGCCCGAATCGCCGCCGCTGATCAGCGCCACCCGGCCGATCAGCCGTCCCGCGCCGCGGTGGTTCGTCATCGCCGATTGCGGGCGCGGCTCCATCGCCTGTTCGCTGCCCGGCAGGCTGTCCTGCGACTGTGCCGGCAGCTTGTCGTCGTCGTCCATCGTCTCGCTCATCCGAGCGTCCTGTCTGACCGTCTCATGCAGCATTGAACGGCGCATGGCGCCCCTGGTTCAACGCGTCGGCCGCAGCGCGCACTGCGGACGGCCCGTGCTCGCGCTCCAGCCGGCGTATGGTGAAATGCGCGTCCGCCAGGGTGCGGTAGTGGCCGAGAAAGGCGGCGTTCAACGAGGCGCCGGCGATGGCGCCTGCCAGCGGCACGGCCTGCAGGCCGAACTTCTCGCCGAGCACGGCGCCGTAGCGCGCCGCCACTTCCGACAGCAGCCTGGTGACGGTGCCGCTGCCCAGCATCATCCTGGCGGAGAAGTAGTCGAGCTCGCTTTCGGACCGGTCGCCCTTGAAGGCGAACACCTCCAGGCAGGCGCGCCTGGCCTCGTCGGTCGACAGGTCCTCGCCCTGGAGCGCGGCGATGCGGGCGATCTCGCGCATGATGGTGAGCGTGGTGAAGGCCGCATCCGGCACGAAGCCGGCGATGCCCGCGAACCCGCTGAGCGCGCCCGAACCGATCACGGCCGCCTGGGAGAGCGTGCTCATGCGCGCGGGCGAGCTGGCCAGGCCGAGGATCGCGACGTCGTAGGCGCGGGTGAGCGCGGCCTGCGCGATCCCGGCGAAGCGGCTGGGCACGCCGGCGGCGGCGAACCCGATCTGGCGCAGGCCGAAACTGCTCGCCTTGCTCAACGCGCCGCCGGCCAGGTCGGCGATGCGCACGACCAGGCCGCGCCCGCGCTCCATTCTCGCCAGGGCCTGCCGCAACTCGGCCTCGGCCGCAGGCGGCAGGCCTGCCGTCGTCAGCGCAGTCGTTTCGCTCATCGCACAAGCACCCCCGTGTTCCACAGCCGTCCACAGGCTCTAACGCTGCGCGGGCCGTTGGGGTGCGCTACACCCTTGCGATGACCAACATCGACTCGCCGCTGCTGGGGCTGTCCCAGCGTATGCCGCCCTCCAACCTGTCCGCCGAGCAGGCGCTTTTGGGGGCGCTGCTGTCCAACAACAAGGCCTATGACCGCGTCTCGGAGTTCCTGCTGCCGGACCATTTCGCCGATCCCGTGCACGCCCGCATCTATCAATCCGTCTCCCGCCGTATCGAGGCGGGACAGATCGCCGATCCGGTCACCCTGCGCGCGGAGTTCGAGCATACCGGGGTGCTGGAGGAGGTGGGCGGCACCGCCTACCTGGCCCAGCTGCTCTCCGCCATGGTCGGCATCATCAACGCCGCCGATTACGGCCGCACCATCTACGACGCCTGGATACGCCGCCAACTGATCGACATCGGCGAGACGGTGGTCAACCAGGCTTTTGCGCCCGAGCCGGACCTGGACGGCACCAAGCAGATCGAGGTGGCCGAGCAATCGCTGTTCGATCTTGCCACGCACGGCACGGCGGACACCAAGATGATGGTGTTTTCGACCGCGCTCGCGCACGCCATCACCAACGCCGAGCGCGCGTTCAAGCAGGCGGGCCACGTGTCGGGCCTGTCGACCGGGCTGCGCGACCTGGACAAGAAGACCGGCGGCCTGCACCCGTCCGACCTGCTGATCCTGGCGGGGCGCCCTGGCATGGGCAAGACGGCGCTGGCCACCAAGATCGCCTTCGGTGCCGCGGAAAGCATGCTGGCCAACGCGCGCGCCAACGACCCCGAAGCGATCCCCAAGAACACCGTCGTCATCTTCTCGCTGGAAATGAGCGCCGAGCAGCTCGCCAACCGTCTGCTGAGCGAGGAATCGCGCGTGTCGAGCGACAAGATACGCCGCGGCGAGATCGGCGAGCGGGATTTTGCCAAGTTCGTCAGCGTGTCGAAGAAGCTGCAGCACCTGCCGCTCTACATCGACGACACGCCGGCGATCACGCTGTCCTCGCTGCGCACGCGCTGCCGGCGGCTGCAGCGCACGCGCGGGCTCGGCCTGGTGGTGATCGACTACCTGCAGCTGATGCGGCCGTCGGCCGGCACGCGCGCGGAGAACCGCGTGCTGGAGATCAGCATGATCACCCAGGGTCTCAAGGCGCTGGCCAAGGAGCTGAAGATACCGGTGCTTGCGCTGAGCCAGCTGTCGCGCGCGGTGGAAAGCCGCGAGGACAAAAGGCCGCAACTATCGGATCTGCGCGAATCCGGGTCGATCGAGCAGGACGCCGACGCGGTGATGTTCATCTACCGCGACGAGTACTACCTGCAGCAGCGCGCCCCGAAACAGATGGCGTTCGACAACGAGGAGAAGTTTCAGAACGCGCTGGAGAAGTGGCAGCGCGACATGGAGCTGGTGCATAACCGGGCGGAGCTTCTGCTGGAGAAGCAGCGCCACGGGCCGACGGGCAAGATCGACCTGTTCTTCGAAGGCGAGTTCACCCGCTTCGCCAACCTGGACCTGGTGCATGGCGGCGACTGAGCGAGCGCGATGTGAGTCATGGGCGGAAGCCGCTGCGCCCTTCCGCCAGACGTCCAACCGTTACTTCAGATGCTGCGCCAGGTATTTGTTCATCTCGAACATCGTCACGCGCGGTTTGCCGAACACTTTTTTCAGCTTGTCGTCGGCCAGGATCTCCCGCCCGTCATCGGGGTTCTGCAGCTTGTTGGCCTTGATGTATTCCCACACCTTGCTGACCACCTCGCCGCGCGCCATCGTGCCGCCGCCGACCACGGCGGCCAGTTCGGCCGACGGCTGAAGCGGCTGCTGCAGGGCGTTCGGCTTGGCGCCGGCCTTGGGCTTGTCCACGGTGGCACCCTTGGTCACGGTCTTGCCCTCGCCCTTCTTGGCGGGCGTCACCTTGTCGCCGGCGGTCTGCTTGATCTTCTTGGCGTCCATCTCCGCTGACGGCGCCTTCTTGGCCTCGACCTTAGGCTTGGCCGCGCTCTTGGCGGGCGCCATTTCTGCGGGGTGAGGTTCCTTCTTGGGCGCAGCCGTCTTTGTGGGCGTTTTGCTCATCTTGTCCTCCGGTCGATGGCGTCGATCACCGGTGCGACTCCGGGCCGATTCAATCTGTAACCAAACCTCGCATTGGATTCTGGAGGAAGCAAGACGGCATCGCGCCTGCGACGCCGCCGAACGGGCACCGGCAGGCCAGGCCCGCGCCCCGAGATGCGCGCCCACCCTGCGCCGCAGCCGGGCTCGGCTGCGGCGCTCCTGGCCGGTCAGGACGGGTTGATCAGCGGGTTCCAGAAGTCGCAGTGATGGGCGTTGGAGAAGTTGGTCTCCTGCAGAGGCTTCGGCGGGACGAGCGACTGGAACACGTCGCCGCCTTTCGAGTAGTTGGGCCAGTATGGCACGCCCGCCCCGTCAGGCGAGGAGGCACGCACGAAGTTGGTCCAGTATTTCACCATGTCGCCGGACAGCGTTACCTCCTGCGCGTTCAGCGGCCGGACGCCCGGGGGAAGCTGGCCGACGTTGAACAGGAACTGCAACTCGCTGGCGTGGGACGCACCGAACTTGTAGCCGGCGGGGGGAAGGAAATCCTCCGGCGCGTTGCGGTCGTTGAACTCGTAGGCGTAGGTGGGCACGTAGGTCGACGTCCAGCGGTCCACCTGCCTGGCGGTGCAGGCGAAGGTCTGGTCGGTGATCACGGCGGCCAGCGCCAGCACCGGCTTGGCGTAGCTGGCGACAGGGTAGCGCGCGACGATCGCGGTTCCGAGCTCCTGCCCGTAGATGCTGTCGATGGCGTAAGAGTAATCCGCCGCTGTCAGGCCCGCTTCGGCCGAGAGGAATTGCCGGTACTCGTCGTGGTTGGAGCCGTTCAGCACCGGCACGCGATTGAACTGCCCGGTTTTCAGCGCGGTGTTGATCGACAGCGGCAGGGTGGTGCCGTCCACGATGGTGGTCACGCTCAAGCCGGCCGTCGACCCCGCCGCCAGCAGCTGCGGCACGCTCAGCGCGCGCAGGCATGCCGTGTCGGTGGGCTGGCAACCGAGGCTGCTGGCGATGCCCGCGCCCGCGGTCTCCGCCTGCGCCAGGGTGGGCAGGGTCAGAGCGTAGGCGCCGCTTTCCACGATGGCGCGGGAGAACAGGCCGTAGGCGGTGGGCGAGACCAGGTTGGACAGCGTGCTCAGGCCGCCCGCCGACTCGCCCGCGACCGTGACCTTCGTCGGATCGCCGCCAAACCCCTCGATGTTGCGCTGGACCCAGTCCAGCGCGAATTGCTGGTCCTGCAGGCCGTAATTGGCGGCCAGGTGGCCTTCCGCGTCCAGGCCGGAGGTGGCGAAGAAACCGGAATAGCCAAGGCGGTAGTTGATGGAGACGAAGATGATGTCGCCGTTGTTGACCAGCTTGGCGGGATCGTAGGCGTCGCTTTCGCCCACCAGCAGCGCGCCGCCGTGGATCCAGAACATCACCGGAAGTTTTGGCGCGTTGGCGGGACGCGGCTTGTCGGGCACGAACACGTTGAGATAGAGGCAATCCTCCGTGCTGCTCGCGACACCGTAGTCGGAGGCGAGCTGCGCGCAATGCGGACCGAAGCTGGTGGCCGTGTGCGTGGCGAGGCTTTCGGGCACCGGCTGCGGCGGCTGCCAGCGCATCGCACCCACCGGCGGCGCGGCGTACCGGATGCCGAGAAACTCCTTCATGCCCTCGGCGACGATCCCGGTCACCGGACCGTACTGCGTCATCGCCACCGGTGCGGCCGCTGCCGAATGAGCCGCAACGGCAGCAGCGGCGCACAGCGCAAAACCGGTTCGCGTTCGAGCATCTCGCGTTTTCGTGAGCCGAATCTTGGCAAGTTTGGACGTCGTGCGCTTAAGCATCGTATCTCCCCGGTCCGCCGGACGTGTTGATCACGTCACTGGACTTGGCGCAGGCTATACCGGCGCGCGCGCACGCCACAAGTCGCGCGCCCGCCACACGTCGTCGGCACGCCCGCGCGCCACAAGCGGCGATGCCGTGCGAGCGGCCGCCTGGGAGGACCAAGACATGACCATCAACAGTGTTTCCGGGCCGGTCGCGGAAGCCGATCTTGGCCGCACGCTGATGCACGAGCACGTTCTGGCAGGCTACCCCGGCTGGTACATGGACACCCGGCTGCCGCCGTTCCGCCGCGAGGAGGCGCTGTCGCGCACGGTCGACGCCTTCCAGCGATTGCACGGCTACGGCGTGCGCACAGTGGTCGATCCCTGCCCGAGCGATCTGGGGCGCGACATCGAGTTCTGCGCGGAGGTCAGCCAGCGCAGCGGCATCAGGCTGATCTGCACCACCGGCGTCTATACCGAGGCGTTCGGCATCCCCTATACGTTCCGCCACCTGGAAACCGCCGCGATCGAGGAGATCTACGTGCGCGAGATCGAGGACGGCATCGGCAGGAGCGGCATCCGGGCCGGCCTGATCAAGATCGCCACGGGGGATGGCGTGGTGACGGAGTACGAGCGGCGCATGCTGACGGCGGCGACCGCGGCGGCGAAGGCGACGGGGGTGGCGCTGATCTCGCATACTGAAAATTGCAGTTGCGGCCATGATCAGATCGACATCGTCACCGCGGGCGGGATGCCGGCGCACCGACTGCTGGTGGGTCATTGCGACGGGCGGAACGACCATCCCTACCAGGCGTCGCTCGCAGCACGGGGCGCCTATGTGGGCTTCGATCGTTTCGGGCTGGAAGTGTTCAACAGCGATGCCAACCGGATGCGCAACCTCAAGCAGATGATCGATGCCGGCTATCGCGATCGGATGATCGTCAGCCAGGACAAGGTGAATTGCTGGCTCGGCAACATCCCGGGCGTGGGCACCGCAGAAGACATCGCGCGCATCGTGCCGAACTGGACGATGACGCATCTGTTCGAACGCGTCTTTCCGGAGCTGCTGAGCATGGGCGTTTCCCAGGCCGACCTCGACGTGCTGCTGCTGGACAATCCCAGGAATTTCTTTTCGGGGATAGCGCAACCGCAGGCCGGGACGCCGTCATGAGCGGCGTGAGCGCGCTTGCCTGCGCGGAGTGGGGCGCCGAACCGATGATCCTTGCCGGCGCAGGCGCCTGCCTGCTCCAGGTGTTCGTCAAGGCCGGGCATGTGGCGGCCCGCCACAGCCATGCGCACGAGCAGTTCCTGCTGGTCAGCAGCGGCGCCGGACGGCTGATGTGCGAGGCGGGTGCGATCCCGCTCACCCCTGGGACGGCGGTGCGGCTGGAGGCGGGCGCCTGGCACAGCGCCGAGTTCACCGCGGACACCGTGCTGATAGAGTTCAACCTGGCGGAATAGGAACTCTACCAGCAGTCATTGGCTGGCCCAGACGACGCGGTGGACCCAGAGGAGGTCGCACGACTTGGCTCGGCATTCCTGACCCGAGTCGAGGCTGCTGAAACGGAACCACAGATGCGAGCGGCCGAGCAGCCTCCTGGCCGTCGTTTCGCCGAGCACCGTCCGGACGATCACGAGGTTGCCTTCGGTCAGCGGCGCCTGCGGCGAGACGACGATCAGGTCGCCATCGTGAAAGGCCGGACGCAGCGACCCACCGACGATCTTCAGGGTGTAGGTCTGGGGATCGGCGAAACTCGGGTTGGGAACCGCCTGCCAGCAGCCTGACGGGCGGCCGCCCTTGAAGGGGTCGTTCTGTTCGGTGTCAGCGGCCTGGGCCTGGCGCCGGGCGTGGCCCAAGCGGGGGCTTGGTATCGCACGCTCCCCGGCGACGAGACGGGCGAAGGTTTCCAGGCTGGTGTTGGTCGCACGCAGGATTTTCGCCAAGCCCTCCGTGCCCGGCCATCGTGCGCGGCCCGCGGGGGTCTGACGCTTCGACGGGTTGAAGGTGGTGGGATCCAGGCCCGCCTGCCGGGCCAGGTTCGACACCGAGAGCCCGTTCTCGGCCGCCAAGGTGTCGATTGCGCGCCAGATGTCTTGGTGGTCCATGCCGCGCCGTACGTCCTAGCCCCGGAGCATGATCGCTTCAGGTCGATCTTCAACCACGATGGACATGCTCGCCAAAACAAGGAGCCAGGGCCTGATCGCTCCGGCTGCCAGAAGCGACCCTGCTCTGAAGCGGTTTCACGCAGGGTGTCCGCGAGTAGGCGGAGGTGAGACCGGTCTAGGCCTTGTTTTGGCGGGCATTTCGTCACTCCGACCATTCCAGCCTGCGTGACGTTGCTCTGGAACCTGGCGGCTCCGACATCGGCGTCTTTGCCATTGCGTCGCTCGGAAAGCAGCGCTAGGTTGTTCTTGTTCCGTTCTTATTCGCGCCATGGTTGGATCGATGGTGCGTCCTGCCTGCTCTTAACGACGCTGAAAGGTCTAGAATGGCATTTTGCGTGAAGAACCTGTCTGTACTGGCATATTCGAGCGGTTTCACGCTGTGGCTGTACAAGGCAGCCAATGACGGCGGGACCGTTTTCTCCGATCCCTGCTTTTTCGACGATGCAGGCGACATCCTTGCCGGGGGCGACATGGTGATGGTTTCTTCGCGCGACGGCAGCCGCGTGCTCAGCGTCATGATGGACGATACCGGAGCACGGACCGTCTCCACCGTCTGACAAGATTGGGGGACGCTGTCCCCCAACTCCTGCCATCTGACAAGGTTGGGGGACGCTGTCCCCCAAGCCCTGCCATCTGACAAGGTCGGGGGACGCTGTCCCCCAAGCCCCCTGCTGGGGTCAGGGACCCCAGACCTGCGTCCTCTAATGTGCGTCCGCCCAGCTCAGGCCTATGCCGGTTTCGACCGTCAGCGGCACGCTCAGTTCGGCCGACGATTCCATGACCTGCTTGGCGACGGCCGCCAGGGTGGTCGCTTCGGGCTCTGGCGCCTCGAAAAGCAGCTCGTCATGCACGGAAAGCAGCAGGCGTGCGCGCAGGCGCGCCTGCCGCAGCGCCTGCGGAAGGCGCACCATCGCGCGCTTGATCACGTCGGCGGCGCCGCCCTGCAACGGAGCGTTGATGGCCTGCCGTTCGGCGCCCGCGCGCTTCTGCATGTTTCGGTCGCTGATCCCCGGAATGGCGCATCGGCGGCCGAACGGCGTCGTCACGTAGCCGTGGATGCGCGCCTCCTCCTTGGTGCGCTCCATGTAGGCGCGGATGCCGGGGTAGCGCGCGAAATAGGCCGCGATGTAGGTTCCGGCCTCCCCCGCCTCGATCCCCAACTGGCGCGCCAGGCCGAAGGCGCTGATGCCGTAGATGATGCCGAAATTGATCGCCTTGGCGCGGCTTCGGGTCGTCCTGTCCAGCTGGTCGATGGGGATGGAGAACACCTCGCTTGCGGTGCGTGCGTGGATGTCCTGGCCGGTGGAGAAGGCTTCCTTCAGCGCCGGAATGTCGGCGACGTGGGCCAGCAGGCGCAGCTCGATCTGGCTGTAATCGGCGCTGACCAGCACGTGGCCCGGCTCGGCCACGAAGGCCCGCCTGATGCGGCCGCCCTCCTCGGTGCGGATCGGGATGTTCTGCAGGTTCGGGTCGTTGCTGGACAGCCGGCCGGTGCTGGTCGCGGCCATTGCGTAGCTGGTGTGGACACGGCCCGTCGCCGGGTTGATCTCCTCGACGAGCGCGTCCGCGTAGGTGCTTTTCAGCTTCGACAGTTGCCGGTGTTCCAGCACGCGGCCGGGCAGTTCGTGCCCAAGCTCGGCCAGCGTCTGCAGCACGCTGGCATCCGTGCTCCAGGTGCCGGACGGCGTGCGCCGCCCGCCGGGCAGCCCCTGCTCGTCGAACAGGACCTCGCCGAGCTGTTTCGGGCTGGACAGGCTGAAGGGGTGTCCTGCCAGCGCGTGCGCGCGGGCTTCGATGGTGTCCATGCGGGCGGCGAAATCGGCCGACAGCCGGCGCAGCTCCTCATGATCGACCTTGACGCCGGCGCGCTCAGCCTCGGCAAGCACAGGGATCAGCCGCCGCTCCATCTGTTCGTAGAGGCCCAGGGATGCGTGCTGCCGCAACTGCGGGCGCAGCACCGACCACAGCCGCAGTGCCAGGTCGGCCTGCTCCGCGGCGTACTCCGTGGCGCGGCCGACCGGGACGGCGGCGAAGGCCAGCCGGTTGCGGCCGGTGCCGGTCGTCTCGTCGAGCGATCTGGGCGTGTGGCTCAGATGCAGCGGCGCCAGGTCGGCCAGGCCATGTTCGTGCGCGCCGGCCGACAGGGCGAAGCTGATCAGCGCCGGGTCGTCCTGCGGCTCTGGCGGCGGCAGGCCTGCCGCGCCGAGCAGAAGGCGGACGTGCTTGGCGTTGGCGGAGATCTTCAGCACCGACCGGTCCGCCAGCAACGGCGCCAGGGCGGCCAGCACGGCATCGCGCGAAAGGCGCGGCTCGGTCAGCTCGGCCACCGGCAGGGGAATGTAGCAGGCCCGCCCGGGGGCTGTCGCCAGGGCGACGCCCAGCAGGGCCGCGCGCCAGGAGCGGGGGTCGAGGTCGGTCTGCACGTGCAGGGCGAAGCGCCTGGCGCGCAGCGCTTCGGCCAGCCAGGCCGCCAGGGCGTCCTCGGTGGCGACCGTCTCGTAAGGCCCGTACCCGGCAGCGGCGCGCCGCACCTCCTCTGCCCGGGGCGAAGCGGGCGCGCCGTCCGCCAGGCCGAGACGCAGCGCCGTGCTCCTGAACCCCATGCCGTGCAGCCAGTCGCTGAGCCGGGTGCGGTCGAGCGGGCCGGTCTGCATCGCCTCGATGGGCAGCGGCATCGGCGCCTCGTCGCACAGCCGCACCAGCTTCTTGGAAACCAGCGCCGCCTCGCGATGGGCGATCAGGTTGTCGCGCCGCTTGCCGGGTTTCATGCCCTCTGCCGCGTCCAGCACCGCTTCGAGCGAGCCGTACTGGTTGATCAACTCGGCGGCGTTCTTCGGCCCGATGCCCGGCACGCCCGGCACGTTGTCCACGCTGTCGCCCATCAGCGCCTGCACGTCGACGACGCGGTCCGGCGTGACGCCGAACTTCTCCATCACCTCGTCAGCGCCGATAGTCTTCTGCTTGATCGGGTCCAGCATCTCGACGCCCGGGCGGACGAGCTGCATCAGGTCCTTGTCGGAGCTGACGATGGTGACGCTCGCTCCGGCGTCCACGCCCGCCTTGGCGTAGGCCGCGATCAGGTCGTCGGCCTCCCAATCATCGAGCTCCACGCTGGCAACGCCAAAGGCCGCGGTTGCCTCCCGCACCAGGCGGAACTGCGGGATAAGCTCGGAAGGGGGTTCCGGGCGGTGCGCCTTATACTGGTCGTAGATGCGGTTGCGGAACGTGGCGCTGCCCGCGTCGAACACGACGGCCAGGTGGGTGCCGACGTGGTTGGCCAGGAAGCGCCCGAGCATGTTGGTGAAGCCGAACACCGCGTTCACCGGCGTGCCGTCAGCACGCGTCATCGGCGGCAGGGCGTGAAACGCGCGAAAGATGTAGCCGGAGCCGTCGATCAGCACGAGGTTTGGCTGCCTGGCCGGCTCATCGGCCACGGCCGAAGCCTCTTCTGACGACTGACTGCCGATAGCTGATGACTGATTCAATGTTCGGGATGGTCCGAGGCACCCGGCTTGAGGACGAATACGCGGGAGCAGTAGGGGCAGTAGGTCTGCTCCAGCTCGATGCGCAGCCAGACGCGCGGGTGCCCGAGCGGGCCGTCGCCGCCGTCGCACGCCACCACGCGGCTGTCGACCAGGATCGTCTCGATCGTGCCTACCGCCGGGGTTGGGGTTTGCGCGCCGAAGGCCATACTGTGTCCTAACAGGTTTGGAAGCCTTCGATGATAGCCCGGCGAGTGGCCGTTTCAACCGTGGCACTGCTGGCGATGGTCCTGACGATCGGGTTGCCCCACTGCCTGGCCGACCCCGCGGCATTGCGGTTCGGCTCGGCCAGCCCGCCTGCGCCGGCGCTGCCCAAGCCGGACGCGGTGTTTCGGATGCGCGACGGATACGACCTGCCGGCGCGCATCTGGCCGGCCCGGACGCAGCCCGCCCGCGGGGTGATCCTGGCGCTGCACGGCTTCACCGACAGCCGCGACGCCTGGGAATATCCGGCGCCCGCCTTTGCCGCCGCGGGCTACACAGTGGTCGCGCCCGACCAGCGCGGGTTCGGCGGCACCACCGGCCGGGGGGTGTGGGCAGGCGACCAGGTGATGATCGACGACGCCGCCGAGCTTGCCGCGCGGCTGCGGCAGCAGGATCCCGGCCGCCGCCTGATCGTGATGGGCGAGAGCATGGGCGGCGCCGTCGCGATGTGCCTGGCCGCGCGCGCGCCGGCCTCGGCCGACGCCTACGTGCTGCTGTCGCCGGCGGTGTGGGGGCGGGCGCAGATGGATGTCCGGCTCCGCGGCGCACTTTGGGCCGCTGCCCTGGTGGCGCCCGGCTGGCGCCTGACCGGTCAGGAGGTGCCGCTCGACATCGCGGCCAGCGACAACCGAGAGGCGCTGCTTCGGCTGGCGCACGACCCGCTCACCTTGCGCGGCGCGACCGTAAGCATGCTGCGCGGCCTGGTCGACCTGATGGACGGCGCGCAGGGCGCGGCTGCCCGCCTGCCCGCCCGGACGCTGATCCTGGACGGCAGGCGTGACCAGGTGATCCCGCCGGAGGCAACTGCCGCCGCCTGGGCCAAGCTGCCGCATGCCGTGCGCCGTGGCCTTTACATGTCGGGCTACCACCTGCTGCTGCGCGACCAGGACCGCGCGCTGGTGCAGGCCGACATCCTGGCGTGGCTGGACGCGCCGGATAGCTGGCTGCCCTCCGGCGCCGACATCAACGCCGCCGCCTGGACCGCCGACCACGCCTGGACCGCCGGTGCCTCTGGCCTGCTGCCCGCGGCGACGCTGGACGGCGCGGGCCTGCGCCGGGTCTGGCCATTCTGAGCGGGCTTTGCTAACCACGGCACTGCCGGACCCGTAGCTCAGCTGGATAGAGCGCTGCCCTCCGAAGGCAGAGGCCGAAGGTTCGAATCCTTTCGGGTCCGCCATATCTGGTCCGCCAGCGGACGAGCGGCCGGTAGGGATTGTGCACGATGCGATGGACCGCGCTTCTCGTCGCCCTCGTTGCAGGCTGTGCTGCGTCCAACACGGACAGCCAGCCCACCGGAGAGCTAGGTTTGGCCAAGAGCGGAGCCGGGCCCTATATCGGCGCAAGCGCCGGCTCATCGGTCGGCGGCGGCCCCCTCGGCGCCGGCACCGACGACAACCGAGCGGGCGCCAAGTAGCGGGGTGGCGCTTCGGCTGTGCGTTTGCGCGCCTGCTGGACGCCTTGGGTGTTGGTTCGACAGGGCCGCTCGTTTCTGTGTCCGATCACCCATTGATGCTGACGAAGCATGCTAGACCGGTTTCACGCAGAGTGTCCGCGAGTAGGCGGACCTCAAACCCGTCTAGGCCCTGTTGGCGAGCAATTTCGCCGCTTTGACTTTTCCAGTCTGCGTGACATCGCTCTAAGCCCAGAGGCGTCGTGTTCAGGTCAGAAAAATTGGCGGGGCTCGCGTGCGCTTGTGGAAGAGTTGACCAATTCATGAGCTTGGCGAAACAAACCAGGAAATGCAAAACGAAATCCAGGAAGGCCTTACCGGAAACTTAAACTCGTTTTTGGTCGCGAGTCTTCAAACAGAAATTCTGGATCGCCGGCGAGTTGCGGGTCGATGTGCTCGACCGCGGTGATCCTGGAGCGGCGATCACGCCGCTTGCGGCTTTTCTCGCCAGTTGGCGGGTGAATGCCACCGTGAAGTTCACGTTCACGGACTCCGCCTGCGCGCTGGGGCAGGCGCAGAGCCTGGCCGGCCAGGCCGCCGCGGCCGAGGCGACGTTCCGCGAGGCCGGCGCCTACTCACGCTGCTTCGCCCTGCACGGACGAGTGCTGCAACGGGCCGGCGATCTCGCCGGCGCCGAACGCGTGTGGAGCGAGGGTGTTGCCGACATACCTGACGCCGCCAGCCAGCACCTTTGACAGCTGACACCTCAATACCACCTCGGCGGAGCCCTGTGACAGCGCAGGGGCGCCGCCTGGCGGAGAGGGTGGGATTCGAACCCACGGTGCCCGCGAAGGCACAACGGTTTTCGAGACCGCCCCGATCGACCACTCTGGCACCTCTCCGAGCGCGGTGGCGGGGCTTTATAGGGGCGGGGGGTGGTCTTCGCAACGGGGCAGGTCGGACGCTTGAAGGCGTGCCTGACCGTCTGGGGGAGCGCGTATGCCTGGCTAGACCGGTTTCACGCAGAGTGTCCGCGCGTAGGCGGACGTGAAACCGGTCTAGGCTTCGTGTTCGGCAAGCAGTTCTTCACTCCGACTATTCTAGTCCGCGTGACATTGCTCTGAAGAAAATCTCCCCGCGAAGTCACGAAGGTCGCGAGAAGGATGGCGCGGGTGTCGGAGGCGGATGGTTGTTCCGCCGACCGGTGCCCAGGACCCGGCCTTTTTCGTGCCTTGGCGGTTGATCCTCCCTGGTCGGAGCCGCCGGGCGAGCGCCTGGCAAGCGGTGCTTCGGCTTGACAATCGGGGGTTGGCGGGCTTATCGGGCGCGGCTGTTCGCATGGTGTCGAGCGGGTGGGGCGCGCAGACGCTCCGACAACAAGAACCGGGCGCCGATGAGCGTCTGCAGATAGGGTTTAGCCATGTTTGCTGTGATCCGCACGGGCGGGAAGCAGTATCGCGTCACGTCGAACGCGGTACTGAAAGTCGAAAAGCTCGAGGCCGAGCCGGGCAGCACCTACACGTTCACCGACATACTGGCCGTTGGCTCCGATGCGGGCGTCACGCTCGGCACGCCGGTCGTGGCGGGCGCCAGCGTGACCGCGACCGTCGTGGCGCAGGACCGGCTGGACAAGGTGATCATCTTCAAGAAGCGCCGCCGGCAGAACAGCCGGCGCAAGAACGGGCACCGTCAGCACGTGACCGTGCTTCGCGTGTCCGACATCATCGCGGCCGGGCACGAGGCGCGGCCTGCGCAGGCGGCCGAGGCGCCGACGCACGTGCCAGCGCCTGAGACGCCAACCATGACCGCGCCGGACGTGGCGGACGCGGCCGACGCTGTAGGAGAATCCGATGGCACATAAGAAAGCGGGCGGTTCGTCGCGCAACGGGCGCGACACGGAAGGCCGGCGCCTGGGCGTGAAGAAGTTTGGCGGTGAGGCCGTGATTCCCGGCAACATCATCATCCGGCAGCGCGGGACGAAGTGGAAGCCCGGCACGAACGTCGGTTTGGGCAAGGATCACACTATCTTTGCCGTGGTCGAGGGCAAGGTCAAGTTTCAGACAAGGGCGGATGATCGGGTTTACGTTTCTGTGGAGTAGGCCAAGGGGCCTCGTGCCAATGTGCTCGCGCGTGACGCCCCCTGGAGCCCCGCTAAGGTTAAGTCCTTAGAACCAATTTTTAATGGGGGCTGGGCCGCGGGCCGCAGCGGGGTCCAGAAGCGTCACACCAAAGCGTGCTGCGCACGACGCCCCTGGCCTTGCCTTGAATGAAATTCCTCGACCAAGCCAAGATCTACCTCCGCTCAGGCGATGGAGGGGACGGTGTGATCGCCTTTCGCCGGGAGCGTTTCATCGAGTTCGGCGGCCCCGATGGCGGCACCGGCGGACGCGGCGGGGATATCGTGTTCGAAGCGGTCCCCAACCTGAACACCCTGATCGACTTCCGCTACACCCAGCATTTCCGCGCGAAAAAAGGCGGCAACGGCGCGGGCTCGGACCGCACCGGCGCTGGCGCGCCGGAGGTGCGCATCCGCGTGCCCATCGGAACCCAGATCCTGGCCGACGACCAGGAAACCCTGCTTGCCGACCTCGATCTGCCGGGCAAGGTGGTCACGCTGTGCCGCGGCGGCGACGGGGGGCACGGCAACACGCATTTCAAGACCAGCACCAACCGCGCGCCGCGCCGCGCCGACAAGGGCTGGCCCGGCGAGGAGCGCTGGGTTTGGCTGCGGCTAAAGCTGATTGCGGATGCCGGCCTGATCGGGTTGCCGAACGCCGGAAAATCCACCTTTCTCGCCGCATCCAGCGCCGCGCGGCCGAAGATTGCCGACTACCCGTTCACCACGCTGCACCCTCAGCTGGGTGTGATCCGCCTGTCGAACTCCGAAGAATTCGTTCTGGCCGACATCCCGGGCCTGATCGAGGGCGCGCATGAGGGCGCGGGCTTGGGCGACCGATTCCTCGGCCATGTGGAGCGCTGCGCGGTCCTGCTGCACCTGGTGGACGGTGCGGCCGGCAACGTGGTGGAGGCCTGGCGCACGGTGCGCGGCGAGCTTTCCGCCTACGGCGCCGGGCTGGACGGAAAGCCGGAGCTGATCGCGCTGAACAAGACGGACGCGATGACGCCGCGCGAGGCCAGTGCCCGGCGGTCTGCCCTGGCGCGCGTGTCCGGCCAGGCAGTGCACCTGATATCCGGCGCCACCGGCCAGGGCGTGCCCGAAATGCTGCGGGCGCTGCAGGACGCGATAACCGCCCACCGCGCGGGCTGACGATGGTTCCGGACGTCGCCCTGGCGCGGTTGCTCGTCATAAAGCTGGGCAGCGCGCTGGTGGTCGATGCAGGGCAGGCGGCGCCGCGGGCGGCGTGGCTGGCTGGGCTTGCGGCCGACATCGCCGCTGCGAGGGCGCGCGGCACGCTGGTGATCGTGGTGTCCTCGGGCGCCATCGCGCTGGCACGGCGCGCGCTGGGCCTGAACCAGGCGCGGCTGCGGCTGGACGAGAAGCAGGCCGCCGCCGCCGTCGGGCAGATCAGGCTGGCGCAGGCCTGGAGCGAGGCGCTGGGCGGCCAGGGCCTGGTCGCGGCGCAACTGCTGCTGACTCTGGGCGATACCGAGGACAGGCGCCGCTACCTCAACGCGCGCGCCACCCTGCGCACCCTGCTCGGCCTGGGCTGCGTGCCGGTGATCAACGAGAACGACAGCGTGGCGACCACGGAAATCCGGTTCGGCGACAACGACCGGCTGGCCGCCCGAGTGGCCGAGATGATGCAGGCCGACCAGCTGGTACTGTTTTCCGACATAGACGGGCTCTACACGGACGACCCCAAACGCCACAGTTCTGCCGAGCACATCGCCACGGTGGAACATCTGACGCCGGCTATCGAGGCGATGGGGGGCGAGCCGCCGCCCGGCTACTCGTCGGGCGGCATGCGCACCAAGCTGCTGGCCGCCCGCATCGCCACCCAGGCCGGCACGGCGATGGCGATCGCCCTCGGCCACGTTGACTACCCCCTTTCGGCGCTGGCGCAGGGCGCGCGCTGCACCTGGTTCCTCCCGGCGGCGGAGGCGCGGTCGGCGCGCAAGAACTGGATCGCCGGCAGCCTCTCGCCCGCCGGGTCCTACACCGTGGACGCGGGCGCGGTGCGCGCGCTCGCTGCTGGAGGCTCGCTGCTGCCTGCCGGGGTGAGCGCGGTCGGCGGCGCGTTCGGCCAGGGCGACGCGGTGCTGGTGCTGGGCCCGGACGGCAGGCGGCTGGCGCAGGGGGTGACCGCCTACGACGCCGCCGACGCGGCCCGTTTGGCGGGCCATCGTTCCGACGAGATCGAGTCGCTGCTCGGCTGGCGCGGGCGGGACGAGCTGATCCACCGCGACGACTTGGTGTTGTTGTAGAACGCGAGCGTTCGCTCAAGGCAAGCGGCGGCGATCGTTGTGGGGAGTGACCATGGTGCCAGGATCGGCTGCGCCCGACATCGGCTTTGATCCGGCGCACGGCTATTTTGCCGCGCTCGGTGCGTACCTCGAACTCGGCATCTGCGAGGTGGAGGGCTGGCTGTCGCCCACCGCCGCGGCGATGCTCGCCCACCTGCTGTTGCGCCAGGTGCGGCGGGGCGTGCGCGGTGACGTGTGCGAGATCGGCGTGCACCATGGAAAGCTGTTCATCGTGCTGGCCAACGCGACGGTGCCGGGCGAGGCGTCGGTCGCGGTCGACGTGTTCGACCAGCAGGAGAAGAATGTCGATCAGTCGGGGCGCGGCGACCGCGCGATGTTCGAGCGGAACGTGGCGGCCTACGCGCCGGGCGTGGCACTGCAGGTGATCCAGGATTCAAGCCTGGACCTGCACCGGCCGGATTTTCTATGCCGCCGGTTCCGCTTCGTGTCGATCGACGGCGGGCACACCGCGCAGGCGACCGAGAACGACCTGTGGCTCGCCGAAAAGACGCTGCTCGATGGCGGCCTGGCGGCGCTGGACGACATATTGAGCGCAAACTGGACCGGAGTGCTGACCGGGCTGGTCAACTACAAGGCGGCGGGCGGCCGGCTGGCGCCGTGCGCGCTGGTGCCCAACAAGTTGATCCTGGCGACGGATGCCGCTTCCGCCTCGCTGTGGCGCGCGGAGCTGCGTGGGGCCTTTCCGCTGGCGGTGGCAAAGACCGGCCTGGAGTTCCTCGACGCTCCTGTGGAGAGCTACGACGAGAGTCCCTATTACAGCCGGGAGGCGCGCACGGATCTGCTGCGGGAGCGGGACGAGCTGCGCCGGCAGCGCGAGGCGGCCTGCGAGAGGGAAGCTGCGGGCGAGCGGGCGACAGACCTGCTACGGCGGGACCGGGACCGCCTGAGTCTGCAACTGGACGCCGCCGCCCTCAAGGCGGCAACGGCCGAGCGGGAGGCGGAAATACTGCGGCTTGCAAGCCAATCGATGCAGGGAGAGGTCGACGCCCTGCGCCGCGACATCGATGCGCTGCTCCGCAGCACGTCCTGGCGCAGCACCGCACCGTTGCGCACCCTGTACTCGATGGCCAAACGGCCGCGCTAGCTGTCGGTACTAGAGCGGTTTCACGCAGAGTGTCCGCGAGTAGGCGGACGTGAACCGGTCTAGGCCTTGGTTTGGCGAGCAATTTCGTCACTCCGACAATCCAGTCTGCGTGACGTTGATCTAAGGTTTGGGGCGGCTCAGCCTTGGTTCGGCGCGCTCCCTTGCCGCTTCGCCCACGCGGGCTGCTGCGCGCAGGGTCGGGCTGAGGCTCTCTCGAGGCGGTTCGGCGCCCCTTGCCGGCTCCAGGTCGCGCACCGGGCGTACGTCCCGCACTGGGCCCGCGTCCCGCACTGGGCCCGCATCCCGCAGTGGCGCCACCTCGCGTGGCGGCGCCTCCCGCGGCGGCGCAATCTCGCGTGGCAGCTCCACCTGCCAGGAGGCGGGCGGGATCGGCGGCGGCTTGGGCGGCTCGCGCAGCGGCGCGGCGGCGCGCAGGATGGCGGGCTCGTCGTAGGGTTCGCGGCCTGGCTCGGGCAGGCGATGGGTCAGGTTGCGCAACTCGCTCTGGATGTCGTCCAGCGTGGCCTCCACGGCCTCAAGCCGGCTTTTCACTCCGAACACGCTGAACGGCATCATGGCGAACGCGATGCCCAGGAGGAGGGCTGCCACTACCACGAGCAGTTGCAGCCACCAGGGCATCCAGTCGGGAAACTCGATCGGGATCGGCATCAGAGTCCGCCTATAGCGCGCCTGTCGATCAGGCGCCACGCAGGGTCAATTGGCGGCCAGCACGCCATCCTGAACCAGCTCGCGCAATTTTGGCTGCAAATAGGTGTTGCCGGCCACCAGGTCGTTGTCCGGCCCGTCGCTGACCGTGAACTCGGCGCCTGCCGGGTCGGTCACCGTGCCGCCCGCCTCGCGCACGATCAGCAGCCCGGCGGCGCAGTCCCACGGTTTGAGCCCCAGCTCCCAGTAGCCGTCGTAGCGGCCGGCTGCGACCCAGGCGAGGTCGAGCGCCGCCGACCCGAACCGCCGCACGCCGGCGGTGGCCGGCATCAGCTGGCCCAGCGTGCGGGCGAAGGCCAGGCGGTTGCGGGCAGTGACGGCCGCGAACGGGATGCCGGTGGCGAACAGCGCGTCGGACAGCTCTCGGCGCGCGGAAACGCGCAGCCGGCGCTCGTTGACGAAGGCGCCGCCGCCGCGCTCGGCCCAGAACATCTCGTCGGCCGCGGGGCTGTAGATCATGCCGGCGGCGATCTCGATGGCGCCGTCGGGCAGTCGGCGCTGCAGGGCCATGCTGATCGCCCAGTGCGGGATGCCGTGCAGAAAATTGGTGGTGCCGTCCAGCGGGTCGACCACCCAGCGCCAGGTCCAGTTGTCGCCGCCCGAGGCGCCGCTCTCCTCCATCAGGAAGGCGTAGCCGGGGCGCGCGCGGGCCAGCTCCTCGCGCAGCGTGGCTTCCGCCCGCAGATCGGCCTGGCTCACGAAGTCCGACGGCCCCTTGATGCTGACCTGCAGCTGCTCGACCTCGGCGAAGTCGCGCAGCAGCCGCTTGCTCGCCTTCTGCGCGGCGTTCTGCATCACGGTCATGTGGGCGGAGAGGCGTTGGGCCAATTTGATCAGCGTCCTTGTTTCGATTGGCCTGGTCCGGCGATGTGAGCGACGAACATGTCGCCCGCGGTCTCGTTGTCTCCCGTGTCGGGCCTTGCCCGGAAGACGACGCGATGGTTCTCGACGATGGTTTCGCGCGTTCCCGGATGCTGTCCGCCGTTGCAGTAACACGGCGCCTCGGCAAGCCGCTCCAGCACGCGGCGCCGTCAGGTCGCTACCCTTTCGCACGCTCCACGTAGCTCCCGTCCTCCGTCCGTACCACCACCCGCTCGCCGGTTTCCACGAACGGCGGCACCAGCGTCTTCACCCCGTTCGAGAGCTTGGCCGGCTTGTAGCTCGACGTCGCCGTCTGGCCCTTCACCACAGGGTCCGCCTCCACGATCTCCAGCGTCACCTGCGGCGGCAGGTGCGCGCCCACCGGCTCGCCCTCCACCATGTCCACGTCGATGGTCATGTTGTCCTGCAGGAACGGCGCCTGGTCGCCCAGCAGGGCCATCGGCACGGTCAGCTGCTCGAACGTCTCGGGGTCCATCAGCACGATGTTGTCCCCCTCGGTGTAGGAGTAGGTGAAATCCTTGTTGTCGGTCATCAGCCGCTCCACCGTGTCGGCGGTGCGCCAGCGCTCGTTGGTTTTGTTGCCCGTCTTCAGGTCGCGCATTTCCACCTGGATGAAGGCGCCGCCCTTGCCCGGCGTGATGATCTGCTGCTTGAGCACCGTCCAGCGCCGCCCGTCATGGTCGAGCACCTGGCCGGCGCGGATGAGGTTGGCCTGCTGTTTCATTGGGGCGTTCTCTGGGCGTGAAGGGTGGCGGGCTGTCTAGCGCCTGATCGCTTTGATAGCCGAAGCGATCAGGCGCTATTTCTCTGTTTTGGCGAGCATGTTTACCGTGGTTGAGGATGAACCTGAAGCGATCATGCTCTAGACCGGTTTCACGCGGAGTATCCGCGAGTAGGCGGACTTCAAACCGGTCTAGGCCTTGTTTTGGCGTGCAATTTCGTCACTCCGACTATTCCAGTCCGCGTGACATTGCTCTAAGGCCTGGCTTCAGGGCCGGCAAGCACGTGGCGTGCGCCCCACGGGTCGCGCACGGCGTCGCCTTCCAGGTAGCTGGGCCCGACCGGCACCTTTCCATGGCCGCCCGGCACGTCCAGCACGTAGGTGGGCCAGGCGAGCCCAGTAAGCCGGCCCCGCAGGGCCGCCAGCAGCGCCTGGCCCTCGGCGATCGGGACGTGGAAGCGCTGCGTGCCGGGTGCCGCGTCCAGCTGGTGCAGGTAGTATGGCTTCACCCGCGCCCGCAGCATGGCGCGGAACAGGTTTTCGAGCGCGCAGGCGCTGTCGTTGACGCCGCGCAGCAGCACCGACTGCCCGAGCAGCGACACGCCCGCCCTGTGCAGGCGTTTGAGGCTGCCGGCCGCGTCCGGCGAAAACTCGCGCGCGTGGTTGGCGTGCAGCACCAGCCACACCGGCGTCTCGTCGAGCGCCATCGCGGCGGCCAGCGCCGGGCTCACCCGCCCGGGATCGGCCACCGGCACCCGGCTGTGCACGCGCAGCAGTTCCACATGCGGCACCTCGGCCAGCGCCCGCAACAGCCTGCCCAGCCGCCGCGGCGAGAGCATCAGAGGGTCGCCGCCGGTGAGGATCACTTCCCGGATCGCCGGCCGCGCTTGCACATAGGCCACCGCCGCCTCGAGCTCGGCGCCGCTCAGCGCCCCGCTCCCAGGCCCCACACGCTCGCGGCGGAAGCAGAACCGGCAATAGAGCGGGCAGACCAGCAGCGGCGTGATCAGCACCCGGTCCGGATACCGGTGTACCACCCCCCGCACCGGGGAATGCGCCGCATCCCCCACCGGGTCCGCCAGCTCGTGCTCCGCCGCCTCCAACTCGTCGGGATGCGGCAACACCTGCCGCCCGATCGGGTCGTCCGCATGCTCGATCAGCCCTGAAAACGCCGGCGGCACAGCCACTGCATACCGCGCCGCCACGCGCGTTGCGGCATCGCGATCCGCCTCGGTGAGAAAACCCGCGCCGATCAGGGCGTCGGCCGTGCGCAAGGTGCCGTCCGGCATGGGGTGCTTGGTTTTCCGGGCTACCGCAGGGCGGACGCCAGTCCGCCACTTCCCTCGGTTCGAGGGCGCCGCACGCTCCTACCCCGAGCGCCCCGATCATTCAACCGGCGGACGCATCGTGTGGAACCGGTCTAGCTCCCAGGCGGGTGGTCCGGCACGCGCGGCGCCTCGTAGCGCCACACACAGGGCAGTGCCAGCGGGTCGTCGAGCCCGCTTCTGGTATGCCTCTTATGGGTCGTCACGAGCGCGGTCTCGGACGCGACCAGCGTGCCGTTGACGATCGACCCGGTGACCGGGTTGCCGCCCGACGCGTTCTGCAGGTCCACTTGCCCGTCGAAGCTCACCGTGCCTGACAGCCGGCTCCTGCGGTGCCCGCCTTGCGCGGAGATGGCGCCGCCGGTCACCTGAAACGAGATGGCCCGAACCTCCGTGCCGCAGGCGGGGTCTTGGGTCACCGTGCCCGCGTAAACCCCGTCGAAGCGGTTGTCGACCTGGACGGCCCGATCCAGATGGCCTGAACAGGCGGTCAGTCCCAGCGCCACGGCCAGCAGCGAGAGCGCCTGCCTGCCGAACATGTCCGCTTGCATCGGCTCACCCGTTCCGATCATCGCGCCAAGAGCTTCACCGTCAGCCGGAAGCCTTTCTCGTCAGCCGACTGATCGGGCTTCCGAAAGCGGCTTTGGCGTCCACCTCGCGTGTCAAATGACGCGAGGCGCCGGTCAACGCCTGCTCGATGAGTGCCTCGTACGATCTGATGTAAGCGCCCATGTCCAGATTTGCCTCCGCCCAAGCCCGCGCCGCCCTGCGCACGCGCGTGTTCAGCTTCTGATCCTCCAGCATCTCCAGCACGGCATCCGCAATCGCGTTTGGCTGCAGGAACGGCGCAAGCAAGCCGGTCACCCGATGCGTCACGAACTCGCGCACCGGCGCGGTGTCGCTGGCCACCACGGCACAACCTGCCGCCATGGCCTCCCGCAGCGACCAGGAGGCGACGAACGGGTATGTCAGATAGACATGCGCGTCCGATCGCTGCAGCAATTTCACATACGTCTCGTATTGCACGCGACCCGTGAAATGCACACGCGACAGGTCGAGCTTGCCGGCGAGTTCGGTCTGCATGGTCTCGCGCCACGTGCTGTTGCTCGGGCGGGCCCCGTAGCTGACGCCATCGCCGCCGACCAGGATCACGCGCGCGTCCGGCCGCGCCGACAGGATGCGAGGCAGCGCGCGCATCATCACGTGAAAGCCGCGATACGGCTCCAGGTCGCGCACCACGTAGCTGACCAGTTTCTCGGCCGGTTTCACCCGGTAGCCGCCCAGCGTCACGACCTTGCGCCGCACCTCCGGATCTGGCCTGCAGACCTCGAGGTTGACCCCCTCGGGAAGCACGGCGATGTTGGGCTTGGCCCAGTCGGGGTAGGTGCTGAGCTGGAATGCGGTCGGCGTCTGGCCCAGGCCCGGGTTGGCCAGCGCCATCAGGTTGACGACGTTTTTCACGCGGATGCGCGCGGCCATGTCGGGTGCCGGGGGAAACTCCGGATCGAACCCCACGTCGAAGCCATCCAAGTTGTAGAAAAACTCGTGATAGCCGATCAGCGGCACGTCCGGCCAGACGTCGTTGACGTGCAACAGCTCGCCCCAGCCATGGTGGCCGATGATGATGTCCGGCGTGAAGCCCAGGGTTTTCAAGCTCTGCGCGGCGTTGGCCACCAGGTCGGCCCGCTGCAGGGCGAGGGCGGCCTCGCGCAGATGGGGATGCCAGGCGGTCGACTGCTCGGGCGGCTTGCTGCGCACCAGCTTGCGCACGCCGGCCAGCATGTTGCGCTGCGCCTCGGTGATGAACAGCAGCTCATGACGGTTCTGCGCCGCCAGGTGGCGGAGCAGGTGCAGGAACTGCGCGGGGAAGTTCTGGTGGATGAACAGGTATTTCAACCGCTCGCCGCGCGCGCCCGCGCCCTCCCCAGCAGCGCGGCGCGGTTACCGGGACGCATCGGGCAGTGCTGTGTCGCTACCGCTTGCCGCGAGAGGGCGCCTTGGCCGGTTTTGATGGGGCTGCGGCTGGCCGTTTCTTGGCCGGGACAGGCGCAGGCGTTGGGGCCGGCTCCGGCGCCGGGCGTGCGCGCGCTCGCGTCTTGGCAGGCTTGGCAGCTTCGCTGGCGCCTCGCGGCAACACCTTGACCTGAAACGCTTCCAGCGGCGCCATGCTTTCGGCCTGGCACGGCTCGCCGTTGTCGAGCGGACCCACCTTGGTGCCATCGACGAAGCTGGCCGACACGACGCAGTCGAACCGTTCGGCCGCCTCCCCGCGCAGGCGCATGCGCAGCCCCAGGATTGGCAGGCTCATGCCCCGGCTGCCGCAATACTGCCCGCCTTCGGCCCAGGGGCTGAGCCAGCCGCGGCCGAGCACCGCCTGATACTCCACGTCGTTCGGCCCGATCTGGCCCCTGGGGGCGATCGCAAACCCCTCGATCCAGCGCTTGCTGTCCGGCACGCCCATCCAGTCGCCGAGCTTGGAGGTGACGTCGCCGCTCACCTGGATGTGGGCCACGATCTCCGCCCCGCTGGTCGCCGACGGATCGGCCGCCACAGCGGCTGGCGTGTTCTGCGGTGGTGCGGGCGGCGGGGCCGCACGCGGGGGTGGTGCGGGGGGCGCCGGTATTGCCGAGATCTTCGCCGGAGCCGCGGCCTGCGGCGCGCCGACCGGCGGCGCGTTCAGAGCCGGCAGCCCGCCCGCCTCCGCCAGACGAAGGATCTGCAGCCGCGGCGCATCGGCCTGGCTGTTCGGCGCCTGGTAGATCGTGACCAATATCTGCGCAGGCCCGGCGGTGACGCGGACCAGGGCAGCGCCGTCCCAACCGCCGAGCCAGCCATCGTTGCGGAACCCGGTTATCGTGACCGCGTCCGGCCGGAACGCAGGCCCGGTGGGCAGGGAAACGCGCACGCCGGGCAGGCCGGTGCCCGCATCCGGCAGCGCACTGCCGGGTGCGTTGAAGATGCAGAAAAGGCCTGAATCCAACGTCATGAGGTTGCCCGACACTTTGAGTTCGGTCACCATTTTCTGGCCCTGTGCGCCGGCAGGGGCCTGGTTCTTCTGGTCACTCAAGGCGAATCATCCATCAAGTTCATCTGCTGGCAGGTAAGCATCGTGCGCCGGGCACTTGCGCCGGGCAAGCCTTCACCCCTCCATGACAGTGCAACGACTCCCGACGAAGCCCCTGTGCCCTACCGCAACGACAGCAGCACGTCGTTGATGCGCGATGCAGGCAGGCCGAGCGGCAGCACCCAGCCGGCGCCAGACTCCCGCACACGGCCGGCCGGCGTGCCGATGTCGAAAACAGCGGCCGACAGGCCAGCCGACCAGATGTCAGTCAGCGCGTAGCACCAGGTTTCCGGCCAGACGGAGGGCAGAAAGCCCAGCTGCGCACTCTGCACCCTGATCAAGGCCTCCGCTTCGCCGCGGCTGAACTCGCCGGTGACGAACACACGACCGGTCTGCAGGAGGGATGCGTCGTCCACCGTGTAACCGATGACCACGAACTCCAGCGGTAAAGCCCTGGCAACAGCGTCCCGAGCGCAGCCGAGCAGCGTGTCGAACCCCTTTTCCAGCCCGATCGCGCCGACCACTGCCACCCGGCGCACGCCCTCGCTGCGCAGCACCGAAGGCGGCCGTGGCAGAGGCGCGCGCTCCCAGGGAACGATCTGCGGCACCACGCCCGGCGCGTGCCTCGCGATGCGGCGGGCGACATCGGCCGACGGCACCACGACGGCGCGTGCCCTTCGCATGTCGGCGGCGCTGCGCGTCCGCAAGGCGGAAGGCGCTACCGGATCGTCGATGCCGCGCCCCCATCGGGCGATGCAGGGATCGCACAGGCTTGCCGGCGCCTCGCCGCAGAACCGGCCCTCGCCGGTGACGAACGACATGCGGGCACAAAACCAGCTGTAATCATGCACCCAGACATCGTAAGGGATTCGTAACGCCGCAAACAGGCGCAGCACGCTGTGGTCATGGCCCAGCAGGTGGTGCAACTCTGCCGAGACGGGACGGTCGGCCGCCAGCAGGCGCCGAAGCGGGCCTATTTCGGCCGGCAGGGCATACACCAAATTCGGGTAGCCGCCCTCGGCATCGCCGACTTCGCACCGTCCTTCGACCGCGCGCAGCACCACCGGACGCAAGCCTTGCGCCTGCAGCGCGCTTGCGCGTTCGCCCACCACCCTGGTCGTGCCGCCCCCCCCTCCATGGGTGACGAGCAACACCGTGTTCCTCTGCGCATCATTCCCCTGTATCCGGCGGCTCCAGCGAGCGGCATCGAGCCGCCGGCGCGCCGGGGCCAGCAGGTCGGCCGTCATGAAATCGGCAACCCGCGCCGCGTAGCTGGGGTAGCGTCGATGCAGCAAGGCCAGGTTGCGGCGCAACAGTTGGGTTCTGGCCGAACCGAACGATACGCCGCCGACATGGGCCACATACACGCTGGGCACCGCCACGTGCCGGAAGCCCAGGGACGCCGCGCGCTCGCAAAAATCGTTTTCCTCGCCGTAGCCCTGGGCGAAGCTGATGTCGTCGAGCAGCCCAGTGGCATCGAGGCAGTCGCGCCGGATGAACATGCAGAAACCGTGCGCCGTCGGCACGTCCACCACACGGTAGCTGTTCACCTCGGCCGCAAGGCTTGCCAGAACGCGCGTGCCCTCTGCGTCCGGCGCCGGGTTGCCGCCCGCAGCGTCGGGGTAGCTGAAGATGCTGGCTTCATTGGACAGCGGGGTTGCAGTGCCGATGTCCGGCGCGCTGCACGCGGCCGCGCGCAGCGTGTGCAGCCAGCCAGGCGCCACCAGCGTGTCGCTGTTCAACAGCACCACGTGGCGGCCGGCGGCCATCCGCATGCCCGCATTGGCCGCTGCTGGGAAGCCAACCGGGTGATGCCGTTCGGGGCGGATGAGAACGATCGTGCCGGACGATGCCAAACCGTCCAGGGCGGCCACCAGGGCAGGGTCCGGCGACGCGTCATCGACCACGACGATGCGGTGCGGCGGCTCGACAGTCGCAATCACCGAGTCCAGGCAAGCCCGCGTGGTGCGGAGCCCGCGATGGACGGGGATCACCACGTCGACCGGCAGGTCAGGATCGACGGTCGCCTGACACATCCCGGCATGGCTGGCCGAGGCTGCAACCCTCTCGCCAACGAGTGGACTGCCCAACACGTGCCGCCCACTGGCGTCTGTCACCTGCACATCGTCCTCGGGACCTGAGGGCACGAAAAACGCGCGCGGCCGGGCCAGCGGCATCGTGCCTTCCACCTCGGACAGCATGCTGGTGGCGGTGATGCAGCGCGTATCCCAGCAATCCTGCGCGTGGCTCCTCGTCGCGACGCGCAGGTCCGGATCGAGGTCCGGCGACGCCGGGTGCCAGGCCCAGCCCGAAACGCCCCCCGAGGCGCGCTCGACGAAACCCTCGACGCGCGTGATTGCGCTCAACTCGACGGGGCTGCCCAGCAGCGCAACGCCGTCCAGGCTCGCATCGACTCGACCGGCCAGCCGCCAAGCCGCAGGCAGCCGCGTTCGCCCGCCGCTTGCAGGGTGTACGGCCATGGGTTCGCCGTCGAGCAGAACGAGCGGCGGGCGGTCCGAGCCGGTCAGCAACACCCCGTCCTGCTGGACGCCGCACCACCCTGCCAGCCCGGCCTCCCGCACGGCCCGTGCAGCGACGGAAGCGAGTGCTGCGTCCAGCGCATGGGCCGACAGGCCTCGACGCACCGCCTCCACGGCCTTTGCAACCTGCCCCAGTTGCAGAGAGGCCAGGGCCAGCCCGGTCCAGCACTCCCGGACGTCGAAGCGCGCCATCTGCGCGAACAGGCGTGAAGCGCCGTCCGCGTCGCCGCTGGTCAGGCGAAGACAGGCGAGGCTGAAGCTCAGGTTCTGATCCGTCGGCGCGATGCGGTGCGCACGGCCCAGCCAAGCCAGGCCGCCCTCATGGTCGCCCGAGGCCGCCAGCGCCTCGCCCTTGCTCCACGCCCTCCTGGCTTCGGCATGAGTGTCGGCAAAATCCCGCTCGGCATCCTGTACACGATGCGCCCTCGGACGTTCGTCGGCGCGATAGCTCGATGTCACCAAGGACGTTCCCGTTCGGCTTTGCGATCCGCGATGGCCCATCGTCCAAAACACGTTGCAAGGACAGACTGCTTCAAGGCTGATCCTTCAACAGTCTGCAACAATTTCCGGCCGGCCTACCGCTCGCTTGAAGGCCGACATAGCGAGCACTTGACTGGTGCCAGCCAGAGGCCTCGCCCGCTCTCCTCTTTATGTTTGCTCCTGCTCGTCGGGCGGCTTGCGGTCAAGGCCGGCACAGGAGTTTTTAAGAGCCCGGGCCTTGAGGCGGATCCTGCCCGATCGGAGCCATGGAACCGAAATTTGTCGCCGTGCGCGCCGGCCCGAGCGCCAATGGACGTTGGATGTCGCTACCAAGGAGGTCCTGTCGAGCCTGGTCATGGCGGTCCGCCGAGGGCTGAGCGGAATCTGGTGATGTTGATAGTCGCGCAACCATGAAGCATTGGGTCCTGGCGTTCGGTTGAGCTGTTGAATGGGTTGGCATAGGCCCATTGGCGAATGCTGCTTTGGTAGGCGCCCTCTGTTTTGTCCCTATCGGCAGTATCCAGGCGTGCTGGGCTTCGATGCGGGCGGGAAGACCGGTCGACCAAGCCAACGCGCCTTCGGCCGCATGTCGGTCGCGCCACTTGCCGACACCGCTGGCACTCACGCCGGCTGCCGCGGTGGCGACCAACCAGCCTGCTGCCGGGCGCTGGACCACCGGCATCCGATCATTCGGTAATGTTCGTGTTGTCTGGTGCACGTCCATCCGGGCTCCGGGTTGGGAGCCTCGCAACCACACTCTCTCAGCTCAGCCCAAAGGAGTGCCACGCCAAGAGGCAGCCGGATGCCCCTTGCCTGGGGGCGTAGCGCGACGCTCCCCAATCTGTGGCCTCAACGGACAGAGGGCTGCGCCAGAGCAGGCTGTGCCGCGGTAAAATCCAGCTGGCTAAGATCTGCGACGGCGTCCTGCAATCCGGACGCCCGAGCCCGCTCCAGCCAGGTTCGGGCCTCGCGCACGTCCCGGTCGCCGCCCAAGCCGCGCGCCAGGAAACGCCCGAGCATCATCTGGGCGTGAAGATGGCCCTTCTCTGCGGCCAGCCTATACCACCGCCTGGCTTCCCCACGATCTTCGGGCACCTCATGTCCGCCGCCCAACATTGCGCCGACGGCGAACATGGCGCCCAAATGCCCCTTCTCGGCAGCCAAGCGGAACAGGCGAAGAGCGGCCGCATGGTCGCGTTCGCAGCCGACACCGTTCAGGTTCATCTCCGCCAGGGCGACCTCGGCATCGGCCATGCCGGCCGATGCCGCGCGCTCGATCCAGCGGCGGCCCTCTGCAGGGTCTGCCTGAACGCCGCGTCCTTCGGCCAGCATGCGGCCATACCAATACTGGGCGTTGACCACGCCATCGGCCGCGCGACGCAACCACAACATCGCCCGACGATCATCCCGCTCGACGCCGACGCCTTCGGCCAGGCAGACGCCCAGGTTGAAGGCTGCCACAAGATCTCCCGACCCGGCAGCGGTTTCGAAAAGCTCGCGAGTGCGCTGCCCGTCTTCCGGCGAGCCGTTGCCGGAAAGCAGCAAATTGGCCAAATCGGCTTGCGCCTGCTTGTCTCCACCCTCTGCGGCCCGGCGAAACCAGCGCCCCGCCTCCTCTGAATCGCCATGCACGCCCGCGCCCGTCAAGAACAGCAAACCGAGGGCACGCGCCGCCGCAGCGTGGCCTGCCAGCGCGGCGCGTTCGTACCAGATTGCGGCCTCGGCATAGTTCGGCGGCATTTCCCCGCCGCGCGCATAGATGTCGCCCACCAAGGCCGCGGCCTCTCGATCTCCTCCGTTGGCAGCCCGGCGCAGCCAGGATTCGCCGTCGACGACGTTGCGCGCGACTCCTCGACCCTCCATCAACGCCAAGCCCCAACGAGCCTGCCCGCTTCGAACATTCTTTTCGGCCGATTGCTTGTAGTACGTCGCCGCTGTTTCCAAACTCGCCGCCACACCTGCTCCTCGCTCGTGCATGACGCCGAGAAGATAAAGTGCTGTTGGCAGACCGGCATCCGAGGCGCTCCTCAGCGCCGCCGCGGCAGCTGCGTGGCTCTCATAGGTTTTCGCATTCCGCAGCAGCGATAGCCCACGCCCGAGATGGCCCTGAGGGCAGTTCGCCTCGGCGGACCGTTCATACCAATGATCCGCTTCAGCAAGGTCGCGCAGTTCATCCGGCCCGGAGGTCAGGATGTAGCCGACCAGCGCCTGCGCTTCAGCCGATCCGCCATCGGCCGCCTGCCGCGCCCATCTCAGGGCCTGGTGAAAATCAGGCTCGTCCGGTGCGGGTGCAGCCTGAGGGGTTTGAGAGAACAAAGCGCCGTTCGACACCGTCTTTCCGACGCTACCCGCCAAACCGTAAAGATGCAGGGTAGACAGCAGTGTCTGAGCTTCGACCCAGCCGGCTTTCGCAGACCTCTCAAGCCAGACTGCACCTTCCGCACGGCTGACCGGTACGCCGGACCCTTTCAGGTAGCAGCGTCCAACCCAGAACTGTCCTTCAGCCAACCCAGCTCTTGCCGCCCGACTGAAGAGCGGGAAGGCACGGCGGTGCAGATCAGCGTCGCTGAGCTTGACGGCTCGCTTGAGGGCTGCCGAGGGCGAACGCAGCGATATGATACGGTCGACAAGCGTCAGCATCGATGATCCTGGACGTCAGCGGTCAGCAAACGAGTCAATAAAGGTGTAAGGGGCTGGCCGCTGCCAACCCCTGGATACTGCTAGACCTGGTCAGTTGTCGTAATCGCGCACAGGTCAGGTCGGTTCGCGCATGCCGTCCTGCACGATCGGCATGATGCGCTCGATCAGGTAGTCCCACACCGTCCGTTGACCGACCTTGATGTCGGCCTCCACCGGCATGCCAGGGACGATGTGGGCTCCTTTCGGAATGTGTCGTAGGTCGAGTCGGTCGAGCGTTATACGGGTGTCATAGAAGTACGGGCTGTTCGGCTGCTGCCCAGTAAACACGGAGTTGGAAGCAGTCCCGGCGCTCGGCGCAGTTGTCGGCGAGGGGCTGGAGCCCGTCAGAAAGCTGTCGGAGCTGACCAGCCGAACCGACCCCTGTCCGGAGCCGAACGTAGTCGAGGGGAACGCTGCAAACTTGATCTGCACCGGCTGACCATTAGCCACAAAACCAGCCTCGTCTCCAGTGACCTGCGCGTCAATCTCCAGGGGCGCGTTGAGGGGAACCAGGGTGAAGAAGGTTTGCCCCGCTTGCAGCACCGATCCCACCGAAACCGACGCTACAGACAGGACCGTCGAGTCCTGCTCTGCCCTAAGGTCGATCAGTTTGCTGTTGAGTGCGGCATGCTCCAATTGATCCCTGTACGTCGCGAGTTGCACGGCGTCGGACGTGATCAACTGCGATACGTCGGCGAACCATTGCTGATTGTAGTTGTCGAGCTGACCTTTCAGCGCGATCGCGTTCTGACGCGCGTTTTCGGCTTGCTGGATGCTGGTCAGCACCTCGCGCTCAGTCTCCAAGCGTTGAGTAACTGCCGACAGCGTATCAATACGACTACCGACTTGGTCTCTCTCCAGCTGGACGCGCATTTTTTCGACGTCGACCGCGACACCTGTCTCCTTGGCGTACTGCCGAACACTGGCGTCGGACTGGGCCTGCAAAGCGAGTTGGGCGGAAATCTGGCCTTGATAGTAGCGAAGTTCGGCCTCGCGTGCCGACGCCCTTTGGGCGAAGATCCCTTCCTGAACGAGCGCTCCCGGCGTTAGCTGGCGCGGCCGATACTGGACCTGCCGGTTCTCGGCCGTCAGTCGGTCAATCTCGGTTTGGTATCGATCGACCTGATCAAGTGCCGCCGTGTTGTCGGCCGTCGTGAACGTCGGATCAAGCTGCGCCAGAAGCTGTCCCTTGCGGACGATATCCCCGACCGAGACGGCAATCGTCTTAACGATAGACGTGTTGAGCGGCTGGACGACCGACTCGTTGGTCATGGAAATGACCTTGCCAGAGGCAACAGCGATCCGATCGATCGAGATGACCCCGAAAAGAAAGAATATGACCAAGACCAGCGAACCAATGATCATCACCGTGCTTCGAGCCGCAGGCTTGACCGGTGTGGCCGACAAAGCCGCCGACGGAGAGTAGAACTCCATAAGCTCTGCAGGCGTGTCGTCCTTGGCTCGCCGGACGCGGCCAGAAAACAAACTGGGCTTGTTCCCGGGCGGGGTGGTGTAATTCGGGGCCGGTGCGGCTGTCGTGGTAACGGACATTGGCTACTCTCCCTGGGCCAGCGCGGCTGCGGCGCGAACCGGGTCGATATGGCGATTCTGCTGGTTCCAAAGTGTCCGGTAGACGGCGCATCGGTCGAGCAGAACATCATGCGGCGCGATGTCGACGACCGAGCCCCTGTCGAGGACCATGATGAGGTCGCAGTTCACCAGGCTTGAGAGGCGATGGGATACGATAACCATCGTGCGGCCCTTGCCGATCCGCGTCAGGTTGGCGTTCACCAACGCCTCGCTTTCCGGGTCGAGCGCGCTGGTGGCCTCGTCGAGGATCATAATACGCGGGTTGGTTATCAACGCCCGAGCGATGGCCAGCCGTTGGCGCTGGCCGCCCGAGATGTTCGCCGACCCTTCTTCGATCCAGGTGTCGTAGCCCTGCGGCATGCGTTCGATGAACTCTTCCGCACCGGCCAGCCGCGCAGCCCGCACCGCGTCCTCCAGGGTCAACCCAGCACGACCAGCCGTTATGTTGTCGCGTATGGTGCCGCGGAACAGGAAATTATCCTGCAGCACCACGCCAAAACTGCGCCGAAGGTGGGACAGGTTGATTTCGCGCAACTCGGCGCCGTCGATGCGAATGGCACCCGAATACTCGCGGTTGATGCCCTGGAGCAGCCGCGTAATCGTCGACTTCCCCGAACCGCTTCGGCCGACCAGCCCGAGCATCGTGCCCGGCGGGATTGTGAAGCTGACCTTGTTCAAGGCCGGACGCTGACCGAGTGGGTATGTGAACGTCAGGTCTTCAAACGTGACCTGTCCTTCGAACTGGGGCCTCATGCCGTCGGTTTGCGCGCGTGTCTCGGTCGGGTTGTTCAACACCGTCGCAATCTGGCCGACCGACGTGCGCACCTCGTGGAAATCTTCGAGCAGGCGGGCAAACCCGACCAGAGGCGATGCGACCCGCCCGCTCAGGATCATGAAGGCGATTAGGCCGCCCCTGTCTACCGTAGTGTCGTTCTGTAGAGCCAGATATGCGCCAAACAAGACCACGCCGCGCGACATGAACGTCTGCAACGGATCGATCAGCGTTTGCGGCCAGTTGCTGAGCCGTCCGGCGGCCATCCGCCACCGTCCTGCATCGGCCACTCGCTCGTCCCAGGTAACCTTCTGCTGCGGCTCCAGCGCCAGTGACTTCACCGTCCGGATGCCGTACACCGTCTCGCTCATGACGGCGCCTTTCTTGTGTTCGGCCTGGATCGCCAAGGCGACCAGCCTGCCCACAGGGTGCAAGAAGATCATGATGATCAGCGAGATCAGCCCCGCAACCGCCAGAGACACCCAAGCGAGCGTCGGCTCCATGTAGAACAGAAACGGAAGCATGATCACCAACGTGATGCCGTCCAGCAGCGTGTACAGCAGCTTGCCGGTCAGGAACTCGCGAACACGGAACACTTCGCGCAGACGGCTGATCGTCTCGCCTGCCTGGCTTCGTTCAAAGAAGTCCAGAGGCAGTGCAAGCAGGCGTCCAAACGTGTGAAGATTGAGCCGCACGTCCAGCCGCGCCGACATGACGAGTATCAGCTCCCGCCGGGCCCAGCCAAGTAGCGCCTCGAAAAACATCATGGTGCCCAGCAGGGCCACCAACAGGTAGAAGGTGGAGAGGCTATTGTACTCCAGCACCCGATCGATCACCGCCATGACCATCAACGCAGGCAGGATCGTCAACGCGGAAAGCACGACGGATGCGTACGAGATCTGGTTGATGAACTTCTTCTCTTCCAGAACCCTGCCGAAAATCCATCCGAGGGTAAACGGCGCCTCGCCCTCTGCCTGGCCATAAGGGCGCTTGACCAGCACCACCTCGCCGCCCCATGCCTGTTCGAGGCGAAGACGGTCCACCGCCACTGGCGGCTCGGCGTCCCGAGCAGTCGGGCTTTTCAGCCAGACGATGTCGCGGCTGACGTCGGCACCAACGACCAGCCCTGCCGTCCCGTCCTTCAGCAGCAGCACGACGGGCGCCGCTTCCTTGAAGCGGAACAGGTTGCGCCAGACCAGCCGCATGGACCGCGCGCTCAGTCCCTGATCGCGCAGCCAGGTTACCAGCGAGGCGGGCGATGGGTAGGGCTCACTCGCCGGTCCGCGATAGGCGGCCATGTCAAGGTCCACGCCGTGGAACCGCGCGGCTGCGATGACGGCTCGCAGGCGCAACTCTGTTGGCGTCAGCGCTTCGGCTGCAACATCGGACTCTATCTGCAGCGGCTCGGGAGTGTCTGACACGTGTGTCCCTTCGGATCTGTCACCGCGAAGCTGGCCCGCCAGGCGCTTCGCATGCACCCTATTACCACGGAGTTTCCTTCCAAGGGCATAATTTTTGGCGGTTTTGCTGGCCCGTTCCGCCTGCGTGTCGTTAACTTGTTGCCTTAGGGGCAGCTTGAAAAAGCGGCCCCGGCGAGACAGCCGGCGGGCTCAGCGAGCATCAAGGCGCGGGGACAGCGCCTCAGATGCACGCCGGTGCGCGTTCTCGACCAGCCTCAGGAGACCAGGCGTGAACATTCAGAACGTATCCACCCCCGACTTGGCTGAGATCCAGTCCATCTACGCCCATCACGTGCTCCACGGCGCCGGAACGTTCGAGGAAGTGCCACCCAGCATTGAACAAATGTCCGACCGGCACGCCGCCGGCATCGCCGCCGGGTTCGACTGGGTAGTGGCCCGCGACCCCACCGGCGTCCTTGGCTACGGCTATTACGGCCATTTCCGCGCCCGCAGCGCCTATGACTGGACGGTGGAAGACAGCGTCTACGTGCGCGAGGACGTCCGTGGACAGGGCGTCGGCAAGTCGCTCGTCGCCCGCATCCTCCACCTGGCGGAGGCCAAAGGCTACCGCCAGATGCTGGCCTTGATCGGCGATTCAGACAACATCGGCTCCATCGGCATGCATCTCAGCCTGGGCTTCACCCGTGCCGGCGTGATGCGCGCCTGCGGCGTCAAGTTTGGCCAGTGGCGCGACGTGGTGATCATGCAGCGCCCGCTCGGTGCCGGCGATAGCGACGTGCCAGCCCCTAACAGCCGGCCCCGTCCGTAAGACGGAAACACGACGACGCAACCGGGTCGGCGTACAGCGCGGCTTCGACTTCCTCCCGGCCAGCCCGGGTCAGCGTACATACGACCACGCGCCTGAAATACGGCGTTCTGCCCCTGGCCCGGTCCTGCAACAGAGCCCCAAGGGCCCGGCCAGCAGCGCTACGTGGGGCGCAGCATGAGCATCCTGCGGGATGCTCCGCCGGCGCAGCCGGCTCGAAACGCGCAGCCGCCCGTGGGTGGTCCCCCTCGACCAGAAGAGCGTCATCCGCCCCGACCGTGTCGGCGCTGGCCAGAATAACCGGTATGCGTGCATCCAAGAGCATGATTTGCGCGAGCCTAGCACCATATTGACACACGCCCTACCGAACCGCGCCGCGCTCATCTGCCGCGCGCTCGTCTGCCCCCGCTCCGCCCGTGCTTTCCGATAGTGAGGCCTTTGTTGACCCGACCCCATCTGCTTGATGCCCTGCGTGACCAGGTCCTGCTGTGTGACGGCGGCACCGGCAGCCGGGTGCAGGCCATGGATCTGCAGGTCGAGCGCGATTATTGGGGCCAGGAGAACTGTACGGACGTGCTGAACCTGTCCCGCCCCGATCTGGTGCGGGCTATCGCCCAGGGCTACTTCGCCGCCGGTGCCGACATGGTCGAGACCAACACCTTCGGCGCCTCCCCGATCACCCTGGGCGAGTTCGGCCTCGCCGACCGCGCGCGAGACATCAACCGTGTGGCCGCAGGCCTGGCGCGGGAAGCAGCCGATACGTTCAGCGACGGCCGGCATCGCTGGGTCCTGGGCGGCGTCGGACCGGGAACAAAACTGCCCTCGCTCGGCAACATCGATTACGACACGCTGGAGGCCGGCCTGACCGAGCAGTGCCGCGGCCTGATGGACGGCGAGGTGGACGCCTTCCTCATCGAGACCTGCCAGGACACGCTCCAGATTAAGGCCGCGGTGAACGGCGCCAAGATCGCCCGCGCGGAGGCCGGGCGGGACACGCCGATCTTCGTCCAGGTCACCGTGGAAACCACCGGCACGCTGCTGGTCGGGCCAGACATCGCGACCGCCGCGACCGTCGTGCATTCGCTGGACGTGCCGCTGATCGGGCTCAATTGCGCCACCGGGCCGCAAGAGATGGCCGAGCACGTGGGCTGGCTGGCGGCCAACTGGCCCGGCCTGCTCAGTGTGCAGCCCAATGCCGGCCTGCCCGAACTGGTGGACGGCCATACCCGCTACCCGCTGGGCGCCGCTGAGATGGCGGGCTGGCTGGAGCGATTCATCGAGGAGGACGGGCTCAACCTGATCGGCGGGTGCTGTGGCACCGACGTGCCCCACATCCAGGCGCTGGACGCGATGCTCCGCCGCCGGTCGGCTGCAGCAGGGGGCGGATGCCGGCCGGCGCCTGTGCATCGGACATCGGTATGGATGCCGAGCGTCGCCAGCCTCTACAGCGCCACACCGCTGCGCCAGGATAACAGTTTCTTCAGCATCGGCGAGCGCTGCAACGCCAACGGGTCGAAGAAATGGCGCGAGCTGCAGGAAACCGGCGACTGGGACGGCTGCGTCTCCGTCGGCCGCGAACAGCTGGCAGAAGGCTCCAACAGCCTCGACATCTGCACCGCCTTCGTCGGCCGCGACGAGGTGAGCGAGATGAACGAGGTGATTCGCCGCTTCACCAACTCGGTCAACGTGCCGCTGGTCATCGACAGCACAGAGACCCCGGTCATTGAGAGCGCGCTGAAACTCCACGGCGGCAAGCCGGTCATCAACTCGATCAACTTCGAGGACGGCGAGGGCGCGGCAGAGGACCGCCTCCGCCTGGCCAAGAAATTCGGCGCGGCCGTGATCGCGCTGACCATCGACGAAACCGGAATGGCCAAGACGGCGGAGGCAAAGCTCGCCATCGCCGAGCGGCTGGTCGCCTTCGCCTGCGGTCGCTTCGGCCTGCCACAAAGCGACCTGCTGATAGACCCGCTCACCTTCACGGTCGCCACCGGCAACGAGGACGACCGCAAGCTCGCCGAATGGACGCTGGACGGCATCCGCCTGATCCGAGAGCGGTTCCCGGACATCCAGATTATCCTGGGCCTCTCCAACGTCAGCTTCGGCCTCAATCCGGCCGCCCGCGCCGTGCTGAACAGCGTGTTCCTCGGCCACGCGGTGCGCGCAGGCATGACCGGCGCCATCGTGCACGTCAGCAAGATACGGCCGCTTCACCTGATCGCGCCGGAGGAGGTGGAGGTCGCCGAGGACCTCATTTTCGACAGGAGGCGGGAGGGATACGATCCCCTGCAGCGCATGCTGGAGATCTTTGCCGATCGCAAGCTTACCGAAACCGCCAAGCGCGCGAAGAGCGAAACGGTAGAGGGCCGACTGCGCGACCGCATCGTCGATGGCGACCGTAAAGGCCTGGAAAACGAGTTGCAGGACGCGCTTGCCACGCACGAGCCGCTGGCCATCATCAACGACATCCTGCTCGGCGGCATGAAGATCGTGGGCGAGCTGTTCGGCGCAGGCAAAATGCAGCTCCCTTTCGTGTTGCAGAGCGCCGAAACGATGAAAGCGGCGGTGGCATACCTCGAACCCCTGATGACGCGGGTGGCAGGGCAGGAAAAAGGCACGATCGTTCTGGCGACGGTGAAGGGCGACGTGCACGACATTGGCAAGAACCTGGTCGACATCATCCTGACCAATAATGGTTACCGCGTGGTAAACCTCGGCATTAAGGTAAAGCTCGCCGACATGGTGGAGGCGGCCCGAGAACACCACGCCCACGCCATCGGCATGTCCGGCCTGCTCGTCAAATCCACCGTCATCATGCGCGAAAACCTCGAGGAAATGTCGCGCCAGGGCCTCGAGATTCCCGTGCTTCTCGGCGGTGCTGCGCTGACCCGTAACTACGTGGAGGATGATTGCGTGGCCGCCTACGCGTCCGGCCGTGTCGCCTATGCCCGTGACGCGTTCGACGGCCTGCATCTGATGGACAAGGTCACCGGCAACGGCTTCGACGACTACCTCTCTGCCCTGCAGGCAAAACGGTCGGGCCGCGCCCGCAACACCAAACGCAGCATCGGCCGCGCCGACGAACGCGCCTGGCGCCCGGTCGACGTCGCAACCGTGCAGGCCCGCCGCCGCCGCCTCACGCAGGATACGCCGGTGATAGACCCGCCCTTCTACGGCGCGCGTGTCGTAGAAGCGCCCGCCAAAGCCGTCGTACCCTTTCTTAACGAACGCAGCTTATATCAATTCCAATGGGGCTTCCGAAAACAGGGCAAGAACCTCGATGATTTCCTGGGCTGGGCGAAGCAGGAGCTGCGGCCGATCATGAAACGCATGCTGGCGCTCTGCGAAAGCGAGTCCATCCTGCGCCCGCAAGCCGTCTACGGCTACTGGAAGGCGGCGGGACAAGGCAACGACCTGATCCTGTTCGATCAGGACGGCACCACCGAACGCGCCCGCTTCACTCTCCCTCGCCAGCCGCGCGAGGATGGCGACTGCATCGCCGACTTTTTCCGCGACGTGGACGAAGCTGAGCGCGACGTGATCGGCCTACAGGTCGTCACCGTCGGCCAACGCGCGTCAGATACCGCCCGCATTTGGTTCGAAGACAACCGCTACCAGGATTACCTATATCTTCACGGTCTGTCCGTAGAAATGGCCGAGGCCATGGCCGAGTACGTCCACAAACGCATCCGCGCCGAACTCGGCTTCTCGGCCGAGGACGACCGCGACATCGAACGCATGCTGGCCCAAGCCTACCGAGGCTCCCGCTACTCCTTCGGATATCCCTCCTGCCCCCGCATCGAAGACCAGGACCAGCTACTACGCCTGCTCGAAGCCGACCGCATCGGCGTATCCCTCTCCGACGAACACCAGCTCCACCCAGAGCAAAGCACCAGCGCCATCGTGGTCATCAACCCGGCCGCCAAGTATTTCAGCGTTTGAGGCAAGACCAGGGCTCTTCCCTGAACCCCGTCACGCGAGAGCGTGCCGCGCATGACGGGGCGAGGAGGATTACCGGCCGTAAGTGTTCGATCCGACGGCCAAGCCGCCACCGCGGGGGATGCGGCTCGCGCAGGTAACGGGCTGGAACGTTTTGCTCGACCAGGGTGCTGCGCCCGTGCTCGGGTCCGGCGCCAGCACCTGACCGCTCTCTATGTCGAGCGCGACGATCAAGCCGCTAGCACCTATCGCGTCGGTCCGCAACGCTGCGAAAACGTCGGCTCAAGCGTGCACCTCGCCGCCCGCGAGTGCGATGCGCAGCACCCGGCCGGTCCCGCTTTCAGTCACGAGCACGCGTCCGTCGCCAAGCAGCAGCCCGGCACTCGGCTGGGCCAGGTCGGCGCCTTCCTGCTTGGTCGAGATCGGCACGGCGACCGTCTTTTTAGCTACGTGAGTCCAAGCCCTGTGGGGCATCTGCTCATGGAGGACCGCAACGGCCTGGTCGTGGATGCGGGTCTGACGCACGCGACGGGAACGGCGGAGCGGGATACGGCTGCGGTGATGCCAGGCCGCTCCCGCCCGGCGGGCGGATCACGGTGGAAGCCGGCAAGCTGTTCGACACGGCTGACTGTGTCGCCGAGATGCGTCGCCTGGGCTCGGCCATTGACGAGCGCACGACACGGCATGCCGGCTTGAGATCAGCCTGCGCATTGCAAGCGGATCGGGGAAGCATTCGGCTGGATGAAAACGGTGGGGTGAGGCGCAAGACGCGTCACCGCTGGGCGCGTGTTGGCTGGACATTCACCCTGACCGCAGCCGCCTAATCTGGTGCGCCTGCCCAATTTGCTGGCGTGCTGGCGACCTGGGAGTGGTCCCTAACGTCGGCAGCCACAAAGCCGCCGGGCGTGCGGAAAGCGATCGAGGCACGTGGCGCGCGGTTGCTGTTCCTGCTGTAAGCATCCGCCGAGGACCGCCTACCCGGTTTAACTCGGCTCTGCGATCTTAAAGGCGCTTGTAAGAGCGTCGTTAAGATCAGGGGCGGCCGACCGGATGGAGATCATCACTGGGATTGAACGTCGCCGCCGTTGGCGGGACGAGGACAAGCTCAGGATTGTCGGCGAAGCCGAGCAGCCGGGTGCATGTTTTGCCGACGTCGCGCGGCGACACAAGATCAGCCGTGGTTTGTTGTGGAACTGGCGGCAGCAGGTCCGGCGAGGCGCGTTGGCGTCGGATGCCGCGCCGATTTTCATGCCGCTGCGGATCAGCGCGGATCACCAGCAGAATCGTCCGCCTCTACCCAAAACGCGCTCGTCGTCTCGCCCTGCCGAGGCGGCCCGCATTGAGATCGCGCTTCCGGACGGCACTTGCATCCGCGTCGGCGACGATGTCTGGTTGACGGCGCTGCGGCGTGTGGTGAGCGCGCTGCGTCGATGATCGCTCCGCCTTCGGCTGCGCGCGTCTGGCTTGCGGTTGGCCATACGGATATGCGGCGCGGTATGAACGGATTGGCGTTGCAGGTTCAGCAATCCTTGCAGCGTGATCCTCATGCCGGCGACCTCTACGTTTTTCGCGGCAAACGTGGTGACCTGGTAAAGATTCTTTGGCATGACGGTCTGGGGATGTCGCTCTACGCCAAAAGACTGGAACGTGGTCGGTTCATTTGGCCGACACCTTCAGATGGCGCGGTGTCTATCTCCGGGGCGCAGCTATCCTACATGTTGGAGGGTATCGACTGGCGCAATCCTTAGCATACTTGGCGCCCCCAAGTAGCTGGCTGACGCATAGAAAACGTCCCGAGACCAACGCGGCTAGTACACAGCACAGAGCCAATGTGCTTGAATCCATCCTGTGATGCCGGATACCCAGTCCTTTCCTGAAGATATTGTCGGACTGCGCGCGGCATTGGCAGCGGAACGGGCTGCCCGGCAAGCCGCCGAGATCGAAGCACGTGATGCGCGGGCTCAGGTGTCTGGCGCGGAGGCTGTGATCGCACATCTGAAGCTGCTGATTGCCAAGCTGAAGCAGGAAAAATTCGGCGCCTCCGCCGAGCGAGGCCGCAAGCTGGATCAGCTGGAACTGCAACTGGAGGAGATCGAGGCGAACGTCGCCGAGGACCAGACCGCCGCGCAGGCCAAGACAAGCCGTGAGGATGGCGCGCAGCGTTCCCCCGACCGGCGCAAGCCTGTTCGCGGTCCATTCCCCGCCCATTTGCCACGTGAGCGAGTGGTGATCCCGGGACCGGCCGCTTGCCCTTGCTGCCACGGTAAGCTGGCCAAGTTGGGCGAGGACATCACCGAGACGCTGGAAGCTGTGCCGCGCTCCTGGAAGGTGGTGCAGACTGTGCGCGAGAAGTTCACCTGCCGTGCCTGCGAGGCCATCAGCCAGGCTCCCGCACCGTTCCATGTGATCGCCTGTGGCCGCGCTGGGCCGAGCCTGCTAGCAATGATCTTGGAGGCCAAATACGGCCAGCATCTGCCGCTCAACCGGCAAAGCGAGACCTACGCCCGCGAAGGAATCGAGCTGGACGTCTCGACCATGGCTGATTGGGTGGGTGCGTGCACTACGACGCTGTCGCCGCTGGTGACGCTCATTGAGGATCATGTGCTGGCCGCCGCCCGCATCCATGGGGATGACACGACCGTGCCCGTGCTTGCTAAAGGCCGCACGGTCACTGGCCGCCTCTGGACCTACGTCCGCGATGACCGGCCATTCGGGGGTCCGGCTCCACCAGCCGCCATGTTCTTCTACTCAAGAGATCGCGGCGGCGAGCATCCTAGCCGGCACCTTGCCCGATATGCTGGCATTCTCCAGGCCGATGCTTATTCGGGATATGCTGCTCTCTACGATCCGGCACGCAAGCCAGGCCCGATTACCGAGGCCGCCTGTTGGGCACACGGTCGCCGTTATCTGTTCAAGCTGGCCGGCCTGGCCAAGGCGCCACTGGCGATTGAGGCTGTCCGTCGAATGATGCGGTGTTCGCCATTGAGCGAGACCTCAACGGCTTACCGACAGGAGAGCGCTTGGTGGCGCGTGCGCGGGACGTAGCACCCCTTGTGACCGACCTGGAGAGCTGGATGAAGGCCGAGCGCGGTCGTCTGTCGCGTCACGCCGATGTGGCAAAGGCCTTGGATTACATGCTCAAACGCTGGTCCGCATTTAGCCGGTTTGTCGAAGATGGACGCATTTGCATGACGAACAACGCAGCCGAGCGCGCGCTGCGTGGTGTGGCACTTGGTAGAAAGTCGTGGCTGTTTGCGGGTTCGGACCGGTGCGGTGAACGCGCTGCCGCAATTTATTCTCTGATCGTTACTGCCAAGCTCAACGATGTTGATCCACGTGCCTGGCTTGCAGACGTGCTTGGGCGGATTGCCAATCATTCAACGTGCCGCCTTTCTGAACTACTCCCGTGGAATTGGCGTCTTCAGGAAGCTTCTAAGCGAACAGCCAGCACCGTGCGAGAAGTTCTCCGGCACGTGGCGACGGTTTAATTTTTCTGTCCCCCTGCCCCCGATCACCGCAGGATACGATGGCGCACCGTATGGCCGGCCTGGTGGATGTGCGATGGAGACTGGGTTTGACGACACGAGTGGGCGGGCGCGAGCGCTCACCACATCAGCAAGCCTGGCTGTTCCGATGCTGGCGACTGGCTTGGTGCTGTCCCACCTCGCCACGACCGGCCGTTACGGGATTTTTCGTGACGAGCTCTATTACATCGCTTGCGCGCGCCATCTGGCGTGGGGATACGTCGACCACCCGCCGCTGATAGCGCTGATCACCTGGCTGGTCTCCCACACGCTGGGGATGTCGCTGCTGGCGCTGCGGCTGCTGCCGGCGCTGGCAGCCGGCGCGCTGGTGCTGGTGACGGCGGATCTGGCCCGCGCCCTGGGCGGGCGGCCATTTGCCCAGGCGCTGGCGGCCCTCGCGGTAGCCGCCGCGCCCATATACCTGCTGCTGCACCATTGGTTGACCATGAATGCGTGGGAGCCGCTGATCTGGGCCGGCATGGCCTGGTGCGCCTTGCGGGCCATCGACCGCCAGGATGGGCGATACTGGCTGCTGTTGGGTGCCATCGCCGGCGTCGGGCTGGAAAACAAATATTCCGTCGCAGTGTGGGGTTTTGGGCTGCTAATCGGCCTCGTGATGACGCCAGAAAGGCGCTGGCTTGGCAGGCTCTGGTTCTGGGCGGCAGGGCTGCTCGCGGGTCTGATTTTCCTGCCGAACCTGCTTTGGCTGTGGCACCACGACTTTCCGTTCATCGGTTTCGAGAGCGCATCGCGGATGAGCGGCAGCCGTATTGTGCGTGGTCCGATCGCGTTCCTTACCGACCAGGCGCTGATCATGAACCCCGTGCTGGCACCTCTTTGGCTGGCTGGCGCCATTTGGCTGCTTCGGCCGGCGGCGGCGAGTGCGCATCGTGTGCTGGGCGTAATGTTTGTGACCACACTCGCCGTGTTCATTCTGATCGCGGGCAAGAATTATTACGTGGCGTCTGCCTACCCAGTGGTGTTCGCGGCCGGTGCAGTGGCGTTCGAGCGGCTGACCACAACTCGGCTACGCTGGTTAAGACAAGGTTACTTGGGCTGCGTGGCGCTGTCCGCGCTTGTGCTGGCGCCACTGGTCATGCCGATCCTGCCGGTAAGGGATTTTGTTACCTATTCCCGCGCGCTTGGCGGCTTCACGCCTGTCACGTTCGAGAACCTGGCTCCGGAGATGTTGCCGCAATATTTTGCCGATGAATTCGGTTGGGAAAACATGGCGCGCCAAACCGCCAGCGCGTATCTGCGTCTGCCGCCGGATCTCAGGATAAGAACGGCGATTTTCTCGAACGATTATGGACAGGCCGCGGCCATCGACTTCTTCGGCCCGACCCTGGGCTTGCCTTCGGCTATCAGCAACGATGTCACCTACTGGCTGTGGGGGCCGCGCGGCTATACTGGAGAGTCGGTGATTGTGCTGGGGAGCGATGGCGAGGGAGACCGCTCTCACTTCGGGCACGTGGAAACGGCAGGCCGGGTGCAGGATGCTAACTCACGGCCGGAAGAATGGTTCAACATTTATATGTGCCGCGAATTCCGGATGGCGCCCGACCTGCCCTCAGCTTGGAGGGGCATGAGACGTTGGTGACGAAGGCAGCCCTTCACCGGCACAAGGCGGTCTTCGGCGGAGGGTTACTTCCTGTCAGCCCACTCGCCCGATTGAACAGGTGTTGCCAAGCTCAAGGCGCTCCTCCGAAGACAGCGCTGAGAAGCCGTTTGGCGGCTCCTGCTGCAAATGTCAGGTTCCAAACTTTATGCCGTTGGAGTAATGCTGCGGCAGCTCCCTGAGGTGCGGGCTCATGGCGGAAGGCGTTCTGGGCGGGTTTCTCGGCAGCGACGATGACGCCTCCGCGGAGGCGCCCGCGCGAGAGGCGACTGGCAGGGAAGCTCGTTCGGACTTTCTGGCCTTGTCGGTCGCAACCGATCTGGCCCGAGGCGATCCCGAGGTGGCGCGTCATACGGCGTGGTTTATGCAGGCTCAGGCTGCCATCGCGAAACTCGAAGCCGAGCAGGCGCCGAAAGAGCTTGCTTTGCGCCTGCATCACCTTCAGTCGCAGTGCATTGAGGCACAGCTGCGGCGTGCCGGGCAGCGCATCCGGCTTGCCATGCAGGTGTTCGCGGCATTGGTCGCCAGCGTCGTCGCGTTTGGTTTTCTTTCGATGCTCTACGCCGCCCTCACCTCGCATGCCGTGATTGTCGACGCGTTCAGGGCGCCCGCCGCACTCGCCGGTCAGGGTCTCACGGGCGATGTCGTCGCGTCCGGCATCCTGGACACGCTGCAGAAGCTGCAGGATGAGACACGTACCGAGAGTAAAGGCTTGGAGACACACGGCGCTTGGTCGTCGGATATCAAGCTGGAGGTGCCCGAAACCGGCGTCTCGGTCGGTGAGATCGACCGCTTGCTGCATGATCGCTTCAGTCACGATCTGCATATCGATGGCGACCTGATCAAGACGGTGGGCGGCCTCGCGCTCACCGTTCGTGGCGACGGCGTCCCGGCAAGCAGCTTCACTGGAACCGACATCGACAAGCTGACGACGCAGGCCGCCGAGTACGTCTACGGCCGATCGCAGCCCGAACGGTATGCACAATATCTGGAAACCAGTAATCGCGACACCGATGCGATTGCCTTTCTGCCGGGCGCTTTCGCTCGCGCGGTCGCCGACATCGAGCGTGCCAGCTTGGCTGAGACGTGGGGCAACGCCTACTTGGATGTCGGACAGCCGGCTGAAGCTGCCACCAAGTTCCGCTTGGTCCTGTCGCTTACTCCGCGCTGGTCGAAGCAGTTCTGGTCTGCATCCAACCTTCTGATCGCTGCCGAAGGACTGAGCCGTGGAGAGGAGGCGGCCTGGAAGCCGGCGAAGGCCATGCTGGAGGCCGTCGCGGAGGCGCCTGACCCGAAACGGCCGCCAGTCAGAGATCTCAACAACCCGGCTCAGGCGACCTGGGATCTTCCGCTGCTTCTTGCGGGTGATCTACAGGATGTGTCGCTGTATGGCATCGCCGGCTCGTTCTCCAATGAGATGGGTCCGTTCATCGCGGACGTCTACAGCCTCCTCCACGATCCCGCCCAGTCGGAGCGCTACATCGTCGCAAGCGATCCAAGCGGTGCGGTGACCAAGGCCCAGACTTTGCTGCTGAACGGCTACGCCGCGCTTGACCGCGGAGACGCCGCAGGTGCGATCCAGCCGCTAGCAGCTTTCCAGCAAGCGTGGTTGACGAACTCGAACCTGCGACTTGCCTACAACGACCAACCCTGCTTTCTCGGTCTTGCCTATGGCTTGGTCGGCCGTCTCGCGGAGGCTGACGCCATCTTTAGGCAGATCGGCCCGTGGTCGCGCTGCTTCGCGTTCCGCGGCGACGTTCTGGCCCATGCCGGAGACGTCGAGGGCGCCGAACGTGCCTGGGCCGCTGGCATCAACATCCTGCCCGACCTGCCGATGATCTACCTGCATCGCGGTCTGTTCGAACTGGCGCGCGGCGACCTGAAATCGGCTGAGGCAGATTTCTCCACCGCCGCCAACCGGGCGCCGCACTTCGCCGATCCGATGAAAGCCTGGGGTGATCTGCTGGCTCGGGAAGCACGTTGGAGAGACGCGGTCGCCAAATACGACGAGGCGCTGATCAATGCTCCTGCCTGGGCAAGGCTGCACGAAGCTCGGGACGCGGCAGCCCGGAAGCTTCGAGCGCCGGTGGACAGCAAGCCTGGCTAACGGGGATTACTTGTCGACATGACGAGCAGCTAGACCACACCGGTTTCACGCAGGGTGTCCGCGAGTAGGCGGACCTCAAACCGGTCTGGGCCTTGCTTGGCGAGCAATTTCGTCATTCCGACTATTCCAGTCTGCGTGACATTGCTCTAGCGCCCGCGGCTTGGCGGGTCGAACGACACTGGAAGCGTCAGGTCCAGGCCTCGACGAGGTTCAGGCGCCTCGGCGACCTCGGTCTCCCGCACGCGGTGCCAGTTTTGGCGTAAGTCGGCCGGTGCCCGATCCAGATCGGGCATGGCGGCATGCGTCAGGTTGGCAACCATCACGCCCCGGTCGGGGCGCGGGTAGATGAAGCCGTGGGTCGGGTAGATGCTGCCGAACCCGCCCCCGTGCCCGAGCTGGACTCGGACGGCGCTCCAATCATTGTCCTCGGACACGTCTTTCACCTCCAGGTCGCGGGTGATGCCTGGTCCGTTCCAATGCGACTGGTCGATCACGATCGTCCGGCTGTCCTCGACGGCCGAAACCACGGCGACGTGGCCGAGCGGCATGCGGCCGTTTTCCCGAAAACTCAGCACGCTGCCGTTTTCCGGCCGGCTGCCCCGTTCGTAGACGCCCTCGGCGTTGCTCCACCAGTCGCGCGCGTTGCCGCTGATCTCAATTCCCGCGTCCTGCTTGGCAAAGGCGACGCATTGGATGACGTGAGCGACGCCGGAAGCCCGCATTTCGGCAAAATGAACCATACGACGCAAGACGTGATGATGATGGCGGACATGCGCCCCGGCCTGTGTCGCCGCCGTTGCCGTCAGCACGCCTAAAACAGCGCCAGACATCCAGTTTATCGTCCCGACACGAAACATGCGTACTCCGAGCTGCCTAAACTGACAAACTCGGTAACAAGCTGTGTACGAAGGTTGCAATGGGCCAAGTCACGGATTGGCGATTAAACGCGTTAATTCGCGCAGGAACGTCTGTGCGCACACAGCGAAAATAAGGAAATATTCCTAATTGGGTAGTCCAACGCGGTGGCGTATCAGTGTGCAGAATCATTGTGTAAATTTGGCACAGTGCGGCTTTGCGGCAGCATTTGCTATTTGCAGGCGATTGCCATGATCTCGACCAGCCATCCGGGTTGGCCCAGTTCGGCCTGCACGAGAGCTCGCGCCGGGGCGGCGCCGTCAGAAAGCCAGCCCCTCCAAACCTCGTTGAGGATATGGCTGTCGGCGATGTGCTTGACCCAGACCTGCGCCTGCAAGAGCCGGGTGTTGTCGGTGCCGTGCTGTTCCAGAACGGCGTCCAGTTGGGCCAGCACGTCCCTGACCTGGCCGGCCATGTCCAGCGAGGAGTCGCTGGTGACCAAGCCCCGCGTGTAGACAAAGCCATGGTGTTCGACCGCGGTAGAAAAATCTGCCCCCGCCTCAGTACGAATGATCCGGCTCATAGTGTCGCCTCCTGCAGAAATTGAGGTTTTCGGGTTCAGACCCGAACGGGTTCAGGGGCGTCGTGGGAGCACGCTGGCGCGTGATGCCCCTGGTCTCAATCTTGGTCATGGACCAGCCAATCCGCTTCCTCCATGGCGCACACAATCGTCGACGCTGCGCTCGTGGCTGTAGCGGTCGGCCAATCCATCGGAGGGCAGGGCTCGGGAAGACTCGCCGGAAAACGGGCTGTCCTCGCCGCCTCGTTGCGATATCTGCGCGCGGTTCTGCACGTCGTAGACGCGGTCTGCCTCGCTGCGACAGGCCTGCAGGGTGGCGCGGTCGGCGGGCGACAGGGGCGGGGAGAACCCGCAACCAGACAGGACCAAAGCCGCCGCAATCAGCAGCGCTGCGCGCAGCCGTGAACCCTCAGCGATCATCGCAGGCTCCTTTCAGACCAGCCGTAGCCGGCAGGGTTTTCAGGCGAGCGTAGAACCGAGGCTCGTCGAAGCGGGCGTCGTCTGTCAGGCAAACCTCGGCCGCCAGCCTCAGCAGGGCTGGGTGGGGGTCTGCACCGCGATGGCCGAGCGACACAAGCTGCGAGAGCCAGGGCGACCGGGCAAGCAGGTCCACCAGAGCCAGCAGCCGCAGGCAGACCGACAGGCCGTAGCCGGTCTGCAACCCCATCGACCTGTCGACGGCGCCAGCCCAGCATTGCGCGTCGCGGTCGTCGAGCTTCAAATCGGTCCAGCCGCTGTCGGGCGAGCGGAAGCGGAACGCGCGGGCCTGGTCCCACGCGGCGTTGCGCGCCGCGTCGCGTGCCAGATCCCAGGCGGCGAGGATGTCGCGCCCGCGCACCGGCGGCAGTTCAGACGCTGCATGGTCGATCTGATAGGTCAGCGTGCCGTCGGAGGCAGCGCCGAGGTGAATGGAGGCCATCCTTCTAGGATAGCGGCCCCGGCGGTGCATGCCACCCTCCGGCCAGCACGCCCGGGCTATCATAATCGGTCAGCACGCCGGGGCCGTTTGCGTCCACCTCCGCCACCAGTTTCTGGTGCAAGGGCAGCAGGCGTTTGGCGCCGGCATCGCCAGACAGAGAGCAGAGACGCTCGAACATCGTCCGGCCCCACAGCACGGGGTTGCCGCGCTGGCCTTCCCAGGTGGGAACGACGATCGTCCTGCCGCGAGCGGGGTCGAAGCCGGCGATGAGGCGGTCGATCATGGCCGCTCCGACCAGGGGCATGTCGCCCAGGCAGACGAGCGCCCCGTCGATCCAGGGCGGCAGCGCTAGGATGCCGGCCTTGAGGCTGGCCGACAGCCCCAAGGCGAAATCGGCGGCGTAGGTGACGAACACGCCGTGCTCGGCCCCGGCGCCGACGGCGTGCGTCACCTGCGCAGCCTGGTGGCCGGTGACCACGACGATGCGGGCCACGCGGCTGGCCGTGCAGGCGGCGACCACGCGCGCGACCATCGCCTGCCCTTCCCCATTCCGAAGCAGCAGCTTGTTGTGCGGCGCCATCCGGCTAGACCGGCCGGCGGCCAGGACCAGGGCCGCGATGCGTGACCGTGCGGCGATCGGCGCCGTCACCCGCGCGCGCCAAGGGCAGCGTTGCGCCGCACGGCCACGATCTCGGCCACGATGCTGACCGCGATCTCAGGCGCCGAAACCGAGCCGAGCGGCAGGCCGACCGGCCCGCGAACCCTCGCCAGGGAGGCCGTGTCGTGGCCGAGATCGGCCAGCCGGTTAAGCCTTGCCGCGTGGCTGCGGCGCGATCCGAGCGCGCCGATGTAGCCGGCCCGGCTGCGCAGCGCGCGGTCGAGCGCCGGGTCGTCGAGCTTCGGGTCGTGCGTCAGCGCGACCACGGCGCTGCGCGCATCCGGCACCAGCCTGTCGAGCGCCTGGTCGGGCCAGTCGTGCACGCGCTCGACGCCGGGGAAGCGCTCGGCACTGTTGAACGGCCGCCTCGGGTCGACCACGGTGATCCGGTAGCCGAGCGCACGCCCCATTTCGGCCAGCGCCTGGCCGATATGCACGGCGCCCACGATGATCAGCCGATAGGCCGGCGCGCGGACGTGGATGAACCAGGACTGGCCGTCGATTTCGACGACCCCGCTTTCGTCGCGGTCCAGCGCTTGGGCAGCCGCATCGGCAACGATCGGCGGCGCCGCGCCATCGGGCAGGACGAACTGCGTTCCGTCCGCGAGCCGGGTGGCCAGCACGAGCGGCCGCCCGGCCTGCCTCGCCGCCACCAGCGCGTGCAGCGTCCCGGGCGTCACTGTGCCGCGATGCGCTCGACGAAGACCTGCAACCGCCCGCCGCAAGCCAGGCCAAGCTCCCAGGCGCGTTCGTCCGTCACGCCGAAGGACAGGGTTTGGGCCACGCCGCTGCGCAGCACGTCGGACGCGGCTTCGGCGACGGCGACTTCGATGCAGCCGCCGCTGACCGACCCGGCCATCCGCCCGGAAGGGGCGACGAGCAACTGGCTGCCAGGCTGGCGCGGCGAGCTTCCCCAGGTCTTCACGACGGTGGCCAGGGCAACCGAGCCTTCCTGTTCGAGCCAGTCGGCTGCCGTTCTCAGCACGTCTTCGGTGTCGGTCAACGCGTCGCCTCTCCTCGCCTCGTCCTGCTTGCCTCACAGGTCTGGACGGCAGATCGGGCAGCATCGGCGTGCTTGCAAGCGTGGCCAGGGGCCACTGCGAGCAGTTCAGGCGCGAGCGCCGCCCGCACGCGCGTCGTGAGAGGGGGAAAGCCAGGCTGGGCGCAGCGGGCGGATCAGCCGCCTGGGCGGTTGCGGCGCACGCGGGGCCAAGTCGGACAGCAGATCCCGATAGATCCAGCGCAGGACGCTGGCCACGCGCAGCCGTGCCGCCTCGTCGGTCCGAACCCGGTCGATCTCGTCCACCAGCAGCGACTTCATGCCGGGCACGATGGCCAGCAAGGCGGCGCGGTGCCTGGGCGGCGCGCTCACGGCCAGGCAGGCGCCGATGTAGCGGCAGCATGCGGCGGCGTAGCGGTTCGAGCCGTCCTCCACCTCGGCCACCAGGCCCGCTTCCCGCCTGGAGAAAAACAGCTCCCACGCCTTGTGGAAGTTCGCCATGTGCCCCTCGCCGGCAAACAGCGTCGCCATCTCGGCGTAGCAGTAGTAGTTTCCCCTGCGTGCGCCCTCCTTGAGCGGCGCCAAGGCCCGCCTGCGCCCCACTCTGTCGGCCCGGCTGGCGTAGAGCTCGCAGAAAATCCTGCCGAGGCGGTCGAAGGCGACCAGCGACCCGCGCGAGGACGCCAGCTTGTAGCAGCGTATCGCCTCGCCGGTGTCTTGCAACGTGTCGCCTGTCCCGAACAGGTAGCGGTCGCCGGCGGCCAGCAGGGAGTGTGCGGAGGCTGGTTCGGCTTCGGGCACGTGGTGGCCGGTGGCGTCGGCCGCCTCGAGCACCACGCGGACGACCTCGGAGACCGAACCGCGGAAAAACTCCCGATTGGCAGCGATGCGCAGGCCGCGCCGTTCGAGCTCGTGGTGGATTGCCTTTTCGGCCGCGCAACAATCGGCGAAAGCCTGGTCGAAGGCGAGCACGAACGGCGTCGCGACGCCGGTCGCCCCTGAAAGCTCGGCCGCCCTGTCCTGGGGCGGCTTGGTTGTCCGACCCACCTTTGCCAAGCCTGGCATCGATGAGTTGACGAGCACGTAAATCCAGCCTTGTTCCACGCTGCTCTCCGTCCCTGTCACGCTCTCAACCACTGCGCGCAATGAAGGCAGTCGTTGCAGCTTTGAGTTATGATGATGCGGCTGCATTAACTTGTGAAGGGAACGCAGGCGGAACGAATAACAGGATATTCAACTTTGAGTTGAGATGCCTCGTTTCTGATACACGGCGTTACAGAATCGCCAGAACGGCTTCCGCCCTGCTGACGTCGAAGTCGCCCGGCTGTTCGACCGCCAAGTGACTGACCCGCATGTCGTCTGCCACCAGCGCGAAACGCTGGCATCGCATGCCGAGGCCCCTGTGCGTGAGGTCGAGCTGCAGGCCGAGCGCCTGGGTCAGCTGCGCCGAACCGTCAGCCAGCATGGTGATGTCAGGACTGACGCTTTCGGCCTTCGCCCAGGCGCCCATGACGAAGGCGTCGTTGACCGCCATGCAGACGACCGCGTCGACGCCGCGCGCCTTCATGGCGTCGAGGTTGGCGTTGTAGCCCGGCAGATGCTGTGCCGAGCAGGTGGGCGTGAACGCCCCTGGCACCCCGAACATCACCACGCGCTTGCCGTGGAACACGTCGTCGGTCGAGACTTCCCGCGGGCCGTCCGGGGTCGCAGCCATAAGCTTCAGCGAAGGGAGCACGTCACCTTGTTTGATCATCTCATTCAGGCTCCAGGCAGGTCTGCCGAGGCTGTAGCCAGTTTGGCCAGGAGTGTCACGGCAGGCACGACAGGGATGGCGCCGGGGCGCGGCAGGCTTATGTCTGGCACAGGCATCCGGATCGACGGCTGCCCGGATGAGCAGAGACAGGGGTGATGGCCAAGCTGAAGACAGGTGCGCCACGGACGGGAAGGACCCGCTCCGCCGGCAAGGGCGCAGAACCTGCAACCGACGGGTTGCTGACCGGCCAGTTCCTGATCGCCATGCCGAGCATGAACACCCCCCATTTCAGCCAGGCGGTCATCTATGTGTGTGCGCACACACCGGATGGCGCGATGGGCATCGTGCTCAACCGTCCTTTAGCCAGCCCCAGCTTCGGCGACCTGCTCGAGCAGCTCGACGTGACACCGGTGCCGCCGGCGCGGCAGATCGACCTGTTCCGCGGCGGCCCCGTGGACAGCGCGCGCGGCTTCGTCCTGCACACCGCCGACTGGACCGGCGATGGCAGCCTGATGGTGGACCCTCAGGTAGCGCTGACGGCGAGTTTGGATGTGCTGAAAGCGATTGCCGACGGCGGCGGGCCGAGCCGTGGCTTCCTCGCACTCGGCTATGCTGGTTGGGGGCCTGGCCAGCTTGACCGCGAGCTCACCGAAAACGCCTGGCTGTCGGCGCCCGCCAGCCTGGAGTTGATGTTCGACACAGATCACGAAACCAAGTGGCGCCGGGCGATGGCCATCCTGAAAGTCGACCCGATCCTGCTGTCCGACATTGCTGGCCACGCCTGATCCCGCGTCAGGCGGGCCCCGGATGCACGGCCGGCTCGATCTCAAGACGGTGGCGCGCAGCGCCGGCCTTGGTGAGCTCGTAGCGGTTATCGGGCCGGAGGCGTGCGAAGCCGTCACCGGCCAGGCGCTCCAGGCACGGTCCGTCCTTGAGGGCCGGCGGACGGCCGATGCCGCCGGCGAGCACCAGGCGGTGCAGGGCCGCCCGGCAGCAGGTTTCTAGGTAGGGCTGGTCCCACATCGCATGCGCAAGCTCGCGCGAACCGGGCCGCGCCGCAAGGCGATGCAGGCTTGATGCGGGCCTTCGACTATGGACAGGACTGGCGGCGATGTATCTTGCGTTCCTTGCGTCACGGCTCACACCTGCGTTCCGGCTGTTGGACGCCGAGGCGGCGCACGCCTTGGCTATGCGCGCGCTGCAGGCTGGGCTGGCCGGGCGGGATACGCGCCCCGACCCCGCCAGGCTGGCGGTCAAGGCGATGGGGCTGGCCTTTCCCAACCCGATCGGGCTGGCGGCCGGATTCGACAAGAACGCGCTGGCCGTGCTGCCCCTGATGCGGCTGGGATTTGGCTGCGTGGAGGCCGGCACCGTCACGCTGCGGCCGCAGCCCGGCAATCCTCCGCCCAGGCTATTCCGCCTGCCGCGGCACCGGGCGGTGATCAACCGGCTTGGCTTCAACAACGATGGGCTCGACGCCTACCTGGCCCGGCTCGCGTCGATCAAGGCCCGCCCGGCTCGGTTCGGCGCCAATATCGGCATCAACAAGGACGGTGCGGACCCCGAGCGCGACTACCCTGCGCTGGTCGCAGCAGTCACGCCGTTCGCCGACTACGTGACGATCAACGTGTCCTCCCCCAACACGCCGGGGCTGCGCGACCTGCAAGGCGAGGCGAGGCTGCGCGGCATCCTGCGCGCCATCGTCAGGCAGGTGCCGGTTCGGCCGCCCCTGGTGGTCAAGATCGCGCCGGACCTCTCCGATGACGGGCTGGCGGCCGTGGTCGAAACCGCGGCGGCCGAAGGCGCGGCAGGGCTGATCATCGGCAACACCACACTCTCCCGCCCGCCGGAGCTGGACGGGCCGAACGCCCTGCAGGTGGGCGGGCTGTCAGGCGCGCCGCTGTTCGCGCGGGCGACGGAGATGCTGCGGCGGGCGCGCAGGATGGCGGGCGGCAGGCTCGTGCTGATCGGCTGTGGAGGCATCCGGACCGGCGCGGACGTGCTGACCAAGATAGAGGCAGGCGCCAGCCTGGTGCAGCTTTACACCGAATTCGCCTATGCCGGCCCGGTGCTCGTGAGCCGGCTGAAGGCGGAGCTGCTGGAAGCGCTCGACGCGCGCGGGTTCGCAGGCGTGGGCGATGCTGTGGGCGTCGCGGCCTGATGCGCCATATCGGCGGGCTGCGGGACGTGGCCCAGGATTATGACGGCTTCATCGTCGACCTGTGGGGCGTCGTCCATAACGGTGTCGCACCGTATCCGGCCGCGCTGGATTGCCTGCAACAGCTGCAGGGCAGGCGCGTGCTGCTGCTCTCCAACGCTCCCCGCCGGGCGGCATCGGCCCGACGCATGCTGCAGCGCATGGGCGTGAGCGACAGCCTCTACACCGACATCCTGACCAGCGGAGAGGCGGTCTGGCTTTCCTTGCGCGACCGGACCGACCCGTGGTTCGCCCGGCTCGGCCACCGGGTGTACCATCTCGGGCCGGAGAGGGACCGCAGCGTCCTCGACGGGCTGGACCTGCACCGCGTGGACGCGCCGGACGGCGCCGAGTTCGTGCTCAACACCGGGCCCGACGACGACGTCGCCGACGCGAGCACGCTCGACGTGTTCGCGCCGGAGCTGCAGGCGTGCCTGCGGGCCGGCTTGCCGATGGTCTGCGCCAACCCCGATCTGGTGGTGATGCGCGACGGCGTGCGGCTGCTCTGCGCCGGCTCGCTCGCCGCCTACTACCGGGAGGCGGGCGGGGACGTGGCCTCGCTGGGCAAGCCCCACCCGCCGATCTACGCCATGGCGTTGCACAGGCTGGACGTGCCTGCCAAGCGTGTGCTGGCCATCGGCGATTCGCTGCACACCGACATCGCAGGAGCCGCTTCGGCGGGGCTCGCCTCCGCGTGGGTCCTGGGCGGCATCCACAGCGACGTGCTCGTCGACCGCGCGCGCGCCCAGACGCTGGCCGCTGCCCGAGGAGCGTCACCGTCGATGATCATCGATTACCTCGCCTGGTAGGCGGCGGCGTGCGACGGCCGGGCGCGTGACGGTGTATATCCGTCAGACCGCCCTGCCTGTGCAAACATTGGCAGCACACCATTGGCAGCACACCATTGCAGTACACGATTGCAGTACACGATTGGCAAAGCGCGCCCGAGCACGGAGACAGGAAGCGGGCTGCCTGAAGCCCGCGCACACTTTCACACCGCTTGCATGGTTGATCGCGGTGCGTTTCTAGACCGGTTTCACGCAGAGTGTCCGCGAGTAGGCGGACCTCAAACCGGTCCAGGCCTTGTTTTGGCAAGCAGTTTCGTCGCTCCGACCATTCCAGTCTGCGTGACATTGCTTTAAGCCGTGGTGTGTAACGCGTTGACCGCTTCTCGCCCTTGTTCGATGGCAGACCTCGCTTGTCGAGGTGGCTCGCGGGCAAGACCGAAGCAGGCGCCCCGCAGGGGTTCAGTCTTGAGGGCGAGACGCCGCGGCACGCACGCCGCGACAGCAGAGAGGGACGTCCTTAGTAACGACAGCTGGTCTGTCGTACCCGGGTTAGGGTCTATGCCGAACGGCTCATTGGCGGGCGGCAAGGCTGTAAGCCTCATCACGGATGTGGTTTACATCCACTTCGCCCGCCCGCATGTATCGGGATCGTGGTGGGGCAGTAATGTTCGGAATGCCTCGTATAAGCCGAGCACAAAATGCAACTCCGCTGAGAACGCCAGTTCAAGCATTGACTAAAAAAACATTCTTATTAAACTATAGACACATTTTATGTGATTTTCTCAATAATACCTCGATTTAATTTTCTCAGACTTGATTTGTTCCTGTTGAGTTTTGGGTTTGAGTGCTTCTATATTTTCTGGCGGGAATGAGGTTCCTGTAACATTCAGATGAGGACCAGCCATGACAGACCGTTCGAGTGGTTTCGTTACCCGGGGTTTTAGGTTTGCGCTCGCCACCGTCGCTCTCACAACCGTAGCCATGTCTGGCTCGGCTCTGGCGGCAGCTTCGAAACAGCCTGCTGCAATCCCGACCTCGAACATCGAAACGCTGAAGATGAACTTTCAAGCGACCGTAGGGTCATTGAGGTCTTCACGTCCAACTGGCATCGACATCGACCCCATAAATCCTGGCGTGCTCCATCACTGGCCCACACTGTCGGACACCTCCTCCGCCAAAGTGATGCACAACGACAAGCCTTGACACTCCAACGAGCTTTGGCTCGGTTGCCTCGATAGCAGCTTGATATGGTGTGTTAACTGGGTTTCTTCGTCGGTAATGGGGCGAGGCGTGACGCCTCGCCCGTTCCGGTTGTCATTCCTCCTCAACGGGATACAGATTGACGTAGTCGGGTTTCGCATGCGTTGATGTCCTGAACGGGCAATGGAACCGGTTTTGATGACGTTCCGCCTAGGTCAAGTTTGCTTATCGTGGAGTATGTCTATCCGGTTAGCGGCGGCTCTTTTCGTTACTCTGCTTATCTGTGGAACGGCCCAAGCAGGCAGATCCACGTTTCGCACCTACAACGCCGAGCAGGGCTTGACGAGCCTTGGCGGCAACTGCATCGTTCAAGACCGGGGCGGCTTCATACTGGTCTGCACCGAGAACGGTGTTTTCTCCTACGACGGACGCCGATTTGATAATTTGGGGCCAGCTCAAGGCCTCCGGCAAGGCGGTTATCCGTCCGACATAGTCGTCGCGACGTCCGGACGTATCGCGGTCAGGTTTGCCGATGAGATACTCGTCTCCGATCGGGCCACGGACGAAATCCATTCTCCACGCTCGCTGATGTTCCAGGCCGTCCCGCATCCTGGAATGACCTTTTTCGACGATGGTCGGCATCGGCTGATCGCTTGGCAGGATGGCTTCGCGCTGCTGGCCGGCGACACTCTCGAGAACGTCACCCTGTCGGACGCCGGACCGCCCAGAATGAGGGTGATTGCCTATAATGCGGTCGAGCGCGCCTTGCTGACCGGCGCCACGTCCGTGTTTTCCGCCCATGGCGACATCTGGATGGCCTTTGATGACGGCCGCCTATGCAAGGCTGATCCCGGGCGGGTGACGTGCTACGGCATCAAAGACGGTCTGAACGGCGAACGCTGGTTTGATGTTGTGGCGGGCGACGGCGGCATGGTGCTCGCACGTTCGGCGAGCTCGGTGGCCACCTTCAGCCCTGCCAACGGCAGATGGTCCGTCGTGCCGCTGCCCGATCAGGGGGAGCGGTATCATGGCTACACCTGGAGTCTCGGTCTGTTCAGGACCCCTGATGGTGGGTTTGTAACCCAGGCTGATCACGGGCTGGCGATACTGGGGCCGCAAGGCTGGCGGGCGCTTGCCGTCAGCGACGGCGCACCATCCGGAACCATCGTTAGCGCGATGACGGATGCCACCGGCCAACTATGGTTTCAGGTGTTCGGGCAGGGGCTGAAACGATGGATTGGCTACGGGCGTTGGGAGACGTTGCAAAAACAAGACGGCTTGTCAGACGGGATCGCCTGGAGAACCGCACGCGCCCCTAACGGGCCACTCTGGATTTCGACTGACACGGGCGTGGACGAAGTGGTTCACGAGGGGGCGGCACTTCGAACGTCCAGGATATATCCCGGATCATCCTACGCCCTTGCGGCGGGCCCGCGAGGAGAGCTGTGGGCCGGCGACGCCGACGCAGGCATCGTCGTGATCGATCCTGCTAAGGGCAAGACCGCCAGGATCGGCATGCCACCGGTCAACACAATCCTGCCCGGGTCAGGGAACGACATCTGGGTCGGCACGCGATCGGGGCTGTTCAAGGTCGATGATCACCCGGGTGGCCAGCGGCAGGCAAGGCTTGTCGGGTCGGTCCGGACGCAGGTGGGCGACGTGGCTGACGACGGTGCCGACGGAGTATATTACCTCTCCAGCGGTCGCTTGCGTCACCATCGCCGAGACGACACAGACGTTCTGGTCTTGGAGACCTGGCCAACCAGCGGGTTTCAGCCTGTGTCTTTGGTTGCCGACCATAGCGGCAGGGTGTGGGTTGGCGGAGGCGGCGGCCTGTTCCGGCTGTCCCTGACAGCCGACCGTGTCACCTCCGTCATGTCGGTCACCGCTGATGACCTCCATTCAAGCAGCGTCGTGGCCGCCATGATCGACCACAGGGGTTGGCTCTGGGCCGGCACGTCGCATGGTGTTTCGGTCTTCGATGGACAGCGCTGGGTGTCGATCGACATAGATAGTGGACTGGTCGCCAACGACGTGGACCAGGGCGGCTTGCGAGAGGATCCTGACGGGTCGGTCTGGATCACGACGTCCGAAGGTGTTTCGCATCTGCTCGACCCGAGATGGCTGTTCGCCGAACGCTCCCTTAAGGCGGTCGTGACAGGAGCGGTTCTGGGCACACAGCCTGTCATCGGCTCGATGCCTTACTCCGAGGATGCGCTGTCCGTACAGTTCGGCACGTCCAGTTTCAACGCGGAACGATCTGTTATGTTTCAATACCGGCTGTCGGGCGTCGACGCCAAGATCACCAACTCCGACGACGGTGTCGTTCACTACGCGTCTGTGCCGCCTGGACATCACGTTCTGACCGTTACGGCCTATGATCCGATGACGCACGAGACGTCCGCGCCGGCAAGCCTGACGGTGGACATCGCTTTGCCTTGGTGGAAGCAGTGGTGGGCCAGAGCGATCGAGGCTGCTGGCCTTATCGCATTGGTCTACGGCGCGATGACGTTGCGTTTCCGTGCAATGCATGCGCGGCAGGCCGAGCTGCAGCGCCACGTCGCCAAGGCGACGGAGATGCTGCGCTACGACGGGCTGACCGGATTGCTGAACAGGCGCGAGATAGAAAAGCGTCTGGCGGAGAAGCTGTCCGGCGGGTTTACCGGGACTGAAATCGTCGTGGCGCTGATCGACGTCGATCACTTCAAGCAGGTGAACGACCATTGCGGCCATCTGGGCGGCGACGAGGTGCTCCGCGCCATCGGCCGTCTCATCCTGGCCGACATCTGGTCGGGCGAATGTGCCGGTCGCTATGGTGGCGAGGAGATGCTGCTGATGCTGGACGACAGCGACGGCCGGGGCGCCGAACGAGTGGCGCAGCTGCTGCACACCATCCGCAGCACCCCCATCTACGTGGCCGGCAGGCCGATCAGGGTAACGTGTTCGATCGGCCTGGCCTGGGTTGCCCAGGGCGACGACTGGGAGAAGCTGATCGGGCGCGCCGACGCGGCTCTCTACGAAGCCAAGGAGGCGGGGCGGGACCAGGTGGTCGAACGCGGCGGCCGCAATTGGTCGCCCCAGCCGATCGGACGCGTGGCGGGCGACGCGTCTTCGCTGACCGGCGTGAGCCGCACGAGAGCGTCTGTGGGCTGACAGGCTGAGCGATGCCGAAGCCGTACTTGGGCATCGCGCAGCCGTCGGCCGCCGCCCGGCTGTGGGCCGGTCGTCCGCCGGCATGCTACATTCCTTTGCATGAACGGTCCGACTGCGCTCAGCTTCGTCTCGCAGCCTCCGCGCCTGCGATACGGGGTTCGGCAGAACGAGGATGGCACGTTCAGCTGGAAGTTCGACCCGTATGTCCGGTCCTGGCCGCCGACCGACCTGGCGCGCAACGAGATACGCGCGCTCTGGCGCCGCATCACCTGCCCGACCCAGCTGGGTCTGCGGCAGTGAAAGCTGGGCCTCCAACCCGGCCGAGGACGGCACAGCAGGCCATTTCCGGAACGCCGCGGTGGCGATGATCGAAGGCGCCGGCACTGGGTGCGTCACGACCGTCTCGTGGCGTTCATGGACGTGATCCAGCCGTTGCTGGCGCGCGACCAAGCATGACGGGCCGGCAGGGACTGTTCGGTGCGGCGGCCGTCTTGAGCATCGGCCTGATGGAAGCAAGGCCTGGCAGGGCGCAGAGCGCGCCTTCGCCCGAGGTGACGACGCAGCCCGCTTCGCCCGACGACCCGGCGCCGCAGGTGTGGGCGCTGCACGGCCAGTCCACCTTCGAGGAGCAGTATCATCCCGCCTTCACCTCCGCCCTGCGCGGGCCGAACAGCCTGGACCCGGGCAGCAGGGGGAACGAAACGTTCGACGCCACGCTGTATGCCGGCGTACGGCCGTGGGCCGGTGGAGAACTGTGGGTCAATCCGGAGATCGACCAGGGGTTCGGGCTGAGCGACACGCTCGGCATCGCCGCGTTTCCGAGCGCGGAAGCCTACAAGGTCGGGCAGACGGCGCCGTACGTGCGGCTGCCGCAGCTGTTCTTCCGCCAGACGATCGACCTAGGCGGTGCGCCGCAACGGGCGAGCCCCGACCTGAACGTGCTCGGCAGCCCGCAGACCGCCGACAGGGTCGTTTTCACAATCGGCAAGTTCGGCGTCCCCGACGTGTTCGACGCCAACAGCTACGCCCACGATCCACGGCAGGATTTCTCCAACTGGGCGCTGGTGGACACCGGCACGTTCGACTACGCGGCCGATGCATGGGGCTACAGCTACGGCGTGGCGGCGGAGTGGTACCGGGACTGGTGGACGCTGCGGGCCGGCGGCTTCGCCCTGTCGCGCGTGCCGAACAGCCGCGCGCTGGATACCAGCGGCGGCCAGGTGCAATTCGTCGCGGAGGCCGAGGAGCGCCATACCATCATGGGCCAGGCGGGCAAGCTGAGGATGCTCGGCTTTCTCACGCGAGGCAGGATGGGCGACTACAATCAGGCGACGGCGCTGGCCGAACAGGATGGCACGCCGGCCGACATTGCCGCCACCCGCCAGTACCGCAGCCGTACAGGCTTCGCCCTGAACCTGGAACAGGCGTTGACCAGGGAACTCGGCATCTTCGTCCGCACCGGCTTGGCGGAGGGCGGCCGGGAAGCCTACGAATTCACCGACGTCGACAAGACGTTCGCTGCCGGCCTGGCGTTTCAGGGCGCGTTCTTGGGCCGGCCGGCCGACACGATGGGGCTCGCGACCGTGATCGACGACATCTCCCGCCGGCATAAGAATTTCCTGGCGGCAGGCGGCCTGGGCATCCTGGTCGGAGACGGCGCGTTGCCCGATTCGGCTCCCGAGCAGGTGGTGGAAGCCTATTACAGCTGCGCCGTCACCAGCTACGCCCACGTCACCGCGGACTACCAGTTTGTCAACAGCCCCGCCTACGACCGCGACCGCGGCCCGGTATCGATCCTGGGCGCCCGCCTGCACGTGCAATACTGATCACGCCCGGTCAGAGAATGATCGCTCCAGGTTGATCTTCAACCACGATGAGCATGCTCGCCAAAACAAAGAGATAGAGCCTGATCGCTTCGGCTACCAGAAGCGATCAGGCTCCGGACACAGGTCCGTCAGCGCCCCGAACCGGCTCGGTTCAGTGGCCCAGAACCGTCGTGCCTTCCTTCTGCACGCCCTGCAGCGCCGAAGGGTCCAGTCCCAGGGCGCTCAGGATCGTGGGTGCGATCTGAGTGGTATAGGTCAACGTCTCCACGATTTCCGGTCTGATGCCAGGGGCAGAAACCAGCAGCGCCACGTTGCGGTCGTCGTCGGAAAATCCGCCATGTTCGGCGAGCTTGCTGCCGCCGGTGCAGATCACGCCGTGGTCGGTCACTGCGATGAAGTCTGGCACGCGGGTATTGGCAAAAGGATCGCCGTAGAGCGGCGTCAGCGACGTGCGGTCCAGCAGCTGAGCGATGTGCAGCTCGCCCGCATGCGCCCTCAGATAGGCTTCGGCGGCCTTATAGTTGGCGCGCTGCAGATCTGGCTCCAGCCAGATAAGGCCTTCGTCGTCGCAGATCTCGAAGCCGTGCGTGCCGTAGCCGGGAACGCCCTGGAACGGCGCGTCGCTGATGGCGACGCGGTCTTTCGGATCGATCGGCGACTGCCCGTGCTTTGCGCTGAGGATGATCAGCGTGGTCTTGTCCAGACCCTCCGCCGCCAGCCGGCTGCGGAACTTGCCGAGCGCGTCGTCGACGAACTGCATCTGCCTGGTCAGCGCCGTTCCCGGAGTCGCGTTGCTGTCGAGGTAGCCGCCGGTCAGCGTAGGCGTGCGGAAATCGGCGTTTCCCGCATGGGCCAGCTTCTGGCCGACGCTGACCGCCTGGAAATTCATCCCGAAGATCGCCGGCGCGCCTGAGAGTTTCACGGCTCCTGTGCTGTCGTAGCCATCGATCCAGTTCAGCACCGCGTTCACCTTGATGGTGTCGTAGGTGCGCACGCCCTGGTAGCTCTTGGTGTAGTCGTCACCTGCGGCCGCGCCCCGGTCGAGCGTGTCCTGCGAGTTGATTTCAGGCGCGAACAGCTCGTCCAGGCCGCGTCCAGAAGGCCCGCTCAGATCCTCGTAAGCAGGGTGCTTGTCCGACCAGGCGGTGTAGAGCCCGGCAGCCTTGATGATCTCGAATACGGTGTTGGTGCGCACGTAGTCATGAGGATAGACCGGCTGGCATTGGCCGCCGACCAGATGGCGCTGCATGTTGTTGGGGTCGAGCTGCGTCAGGACGCGCCCGAGCGTTCCGCCGCCGGTGAGGTCCGACACCAGGCCGGTCGCGAAATTATAGCCGCGGTCGAGCTCCTCGAAGTTCGTGACTTCGGTGCCTGGCGCCCCGACGCAGCCGGGATCGGCCATCCCCTGGCTGAGGTAGAAGTTCACCGAAGGATATTCGCGCCTGTCGTAGCTGTCGTCGTAGAACAGGCCGGCCGTCTTGGGCGACGCGCCGGTCACCTGCGCCAGCATGCCCGGATAGCTGTCGGACGGCGCCGTGGTGAACGCGTTGGGGTAGACGATGCCGCTGCTCGCCAGACGGGCGAAGTTGCTGGTCGGATGCGACTGAACCCAATTCGTCAGGTCGACCGCGTGCATCCCGTCCACGCTGATCAGCAGCACGTGCTGGTAGGTGGACGTGACGGCGGGCGAGGCAGCGGCGGACGAGCCTGCGAGCATCGACAAACATGCCGTTGAGGCGAGGAACTTGCGAAGCGACGGCATCGGGCGACCTAGGGTGCAGTTGCGTGTGCTCCATACGCCTGGGCGCCTCACCCCACCATGTCACGTCGATGACGTTGCTTTTTCGTGACGAAGCCTTGCCCCAGCAGCGCCGGCACGAACACCAGGCTGCCGACCAGCGTGCAGCCCAGGCTGATCAGCAACAGCGTTCCCATGCTCGCAGTGCCTGGGTGGGCTGAGACCGCCAGCGAGCCGAAGGCGGTGCCGGTGGTCAGCGCGGAAAAGATGACGGCCCGCGTCGTGGCCGAGCTCAGCCTGGGCGGCGACCCAGCGCGCCAGTTCATCACGAAGTAGATGTTGAACGAGACGCCGACCCCAAGCAGCAGGGGAAGGGCGATGATGTTGGCGTAGTTCAGCGACATCCCGCACACCCAGACCGCCACCACCGTCATCGCTGCAGACAGCAGGAGGGGTGCGAGCACCAGGGCCGCGTCGAGCGGACGGCGCAGCGCCGCCAGCAGGATCACCCCGATCGCCAGCACCGCGCCGATGGCCGCGCGCCGGAACGCGTCCAGGATCGTGTCGGCCGTCGAGACGATCGTCACTGCGGCCCCGCCAGCGTCGGGTGCCACGCCGTGCACCTCGTTGACGAACCGTCGCAGCACGGCGCTGTCCTCGACGGCGGCGCGCGGCACCACCTGCAGGCGGGCGGCGCCGTCTGCCTGCACGTAGTCGCGCCTGATCTCCTGCGGCACGTCGTCCAGTGTCACCGCCTTGGCGCCGAGTGCCGATCGGAGCCGGTCGAGCTGCGCGGGCAGGAAGCGCACGAGCGCCTGGTTGGCCGCGAGCAGGACCTGGTCCGGCGCACCCTGCAGCGCGCGCAGGTCGGCGACGATGGCTGCGAGCGGACTGCCGGCGGGCAGCTTGCCCAGCACCGGCTGCAGCTGCGCCAGGCAGGCGCCCACTGCCTCGCGTATGCCGGCCGCGTCCAACGGGCGGGCCGCGGCGCCGCTGCCCAGCACCGGCGCCAGTATGCCGCTCGCGTCTGCTATGACCGCGAGCTTGGCCGCCTGGTCGGCGGGAACAAAACTCTGCAGTCCCACCACATGATCGACCAGGCTCAGCCTGGATACCGGGGCCGCAAGGGCGGCAGCCTCTCGCACGCTCGGCCGGACGATGTCGATGGTGAACGGGTTGGTGACGGGGCTGTCGAACAAATGCAGCAGGGTGCGCATCGCCTCGGTGTTCTGCTGCTTGGTGTGCAGCGTGTTGCTGTCGAACCGCAGGCCTGTCACCAGTGCTGCACCCGCCACGAACAGGGTCGCGAACAGCGTCAGCAGCGGCAGGCGGCCGCGATGGATCGCCCGGTCGAGCCCAGCCAGGGCGGCGATCCCTACGTCGGCGGAGTCGGCGCGCAGCCCGCATAGCGCCAGCATCGCCGGCAGAAAGGTGAGCGTGCACACCAGCGCGATCAGCATGCCTGCGCCGGCGATCAGCCCGAGCTCCGCCACGCCGCGGAAGCTGGTGGGCACGAAGGCCAGGAACCCTGAAGCGGCCGCGCAGCCCGCGACCAGGATCTGCCGGCCGACAAGCTGGCCGGTTGCGACCAGCGCCGACCGAGGGTCGCCTTCACGCAGCATCTCGCGAAACCGCACCGAGAACTGGATCGAGAAATCCACCGCGATGCCCACGAACAGGATGGCGAAGCCGACCGAGATCAGGTTTAGCGTTCCGACCGCAAGCGCCGCGAACCCGGTCGTTGCCAGCAGGCCGAGCAGAAGGGTGCAGACGACCGGCAGTATCAGACGCCAGCTTCGCAGGCCGAGGAACAGCCAGACCACCACAAGGGCAAAGCTGATGGCCAGGCCGGAGGCGGCACCCTGGGCAGCCGAGGAGAACTCCTCGTCGGCCAGGGGAACCGCGCCGGTCAGACGCACATGGGCGTCGCCGGCGGCAACGAACTCCAGCCTGGCGGCCGCATCCCGGACGATCCTGGTGGCCGCTCCGCCAGGCTGGATCGCGCCGTAATCGAGCTTTGGCTGGATGAGCACGATGCGGTTCGGGCCCGCCAGGCCGGCGAGCTTGCCGGCGAGCAGCGCCTGCCAGGACAGCGGCTGCGCGTGCCCGGTGGCTGCCGCCTGCAGCACCGCGTGAAAACTCTGCAGCGCCGGCTGGAACGGTCCCAAATTCGCCGCCTCGCGCGACACTCCCTGCCCGATCAGCCCGAGCGCGCCGAACAGCCCGCGCGCCGAGGGATCGGCCGCCAATTGGCCCAGGAACGGCGCGGCGTCGACCGTCTTGTCCAGCAGGTCGGTCAGCGACGCGGTGTCGAGGAACAGCAGCCCTTCGCGCCGCAGGTAGGGCGAGCCGTCCGGCCGCCATGCCTGGATGAAGTGCGTGCGGTCGTGCGCCAGAGCGGCCAGCAGCCCGTCGGCCGTGGCGTCTGCCTCCTCGGGGATGCGCGCATCCACCACGGCGACGATCAGATCGGTGAATTGGGGGTACGCCGCGCGAAGGGCCGCGTCCTGGCGCAGCCAGGGGAGCCGCGCGTCGAACAGTTCGTGCAGGTTGGTCGACATGCCGAGCCTGGTCACGGCCAGGCCCAGGCTAAGGGTCGCCACCAGGGCGGCGCAGACGAGCACGGCTGCCCGCCTGCGCGCGCACCATCCGACGATTGCGGCAAGCACTGTGTCCATCGCGCCTATCCTACAGCCAAGCGTCGAGCGCTCCACCCCGGCGCAACGCGGCCATCCACCCGATCAGCGCGCGCCTGGCCCGCGCAGCGTCGGACGCCAGCCTCAGAAGCGGCCCGATCTGCTGCGGGCGGCCTACGACAGACCGTAGTACCGCGCCGACGCCGACCTGCCCCGACGGGTCCAGGGCTGCGAGAGCGGCCGGGGGAAGGTCTCGCCAAGCGGGATCGCACACCGCCCTCAGCACGCCGAACGGCAGGCCGGCGGCGCAGGCTGCGTCGGCTACGGCGCCGCTCTCGAGATCGACCGCGTCGGCGGCACTGGCGCGCCACGCCGCCGCCTTGTCGGCCGCGGACACGGCGACGGCGTCCGCGGCCAGCAGCGCTCGGCAGGAGAACCCGCCCAGCGCCGCGCCAAGCCTTGCATCGGCCGGCAGATGCCGGTTACGCCAAATCACGGTTTCGGGGATGACGATCGCGCCAGGCTGCATCGAGGGCGACAGGCCGCCCGCCAAACCGAAGCTTATGAGTGCGGCTGCACCATCGGCGATGGCGTTGGCTGCCGCGCGTGCCGCACCGGCTGCATCTCCGCCGCCGATATAGGCGGCTCCTCCGGTCAGCCGGGCCTCCGCCTTCAGTCCGACGACAAAGGCCAGCACCGTGTCGGTGTCAGATGCCCCAATCGACCCGGCGCTGGTTGCCGCGCATCAGGTTGCGGTAGCGCGACAGGGCGAGAAGCGGAAAGAACAGCCGGTAGCCGTGGTATTTCAGGTAGAACACGCGCGGAAAACCCACCGCTGTGTAGGGCAGCTCGTCCCACTCGCCATCGGGCTTCTGGGTGGCGCCCAGCCAGGCGATCCCGCGCGCGACCGAAGGATGCTCCGCCCATCCGGCGCCCATCAGCGCGAGCACCGCCCAGGCGGTCTGCGACGGCGTGCTTTCGGTGTAGCGGCCATGAGGAGCGTCGGCGTAGCTCTCCTCGTCCTCGCCCCAGCCGCCATCGTCGCGCTGCACGGCGATCAGCCAGTTGCAGGCGCGGACCATCGCCGGGTCATCGGCGCCGATGCCGGCGGCGTTCAGCGCGTTGATCACCGACCAGGTGCCGTAGATGTAGTTGGTTCCCCAGCGACCAAACCAGCTTCCGTCCTTCTCCTGCTCCCGGCGCAGATAGGCGATGGCGCGTGCCATCACCGGGTGGTCGGACGGCATGCCGATCTGGGCGAGGAACCCCACGCAACGCCCGGTCACGTCGGCGGTCGGCGGGTCGAGCAGAGCGCCGTGGTCGGCGAAGGGGATGTGGTTCAGGTAGGAATGCGTGTTCTCAGGCTCGAAGGCGCCCCAGCCGCCGTCGGAGCTCTGCATGCCCACAATCCAGTCGCGTGCCCGCGCAATCGCCTCGTCGTGGGCAGGATCGCCGTTGCGGGCGAGCAGCATTCCGACGACAGCGGTGTCGTCCACGTCTGGGTAGTGATCGTTGGCGTATTGGAACGCCCAGCCGCCTGGCGCCACATCCGGCCGGCGCACCGCCCAGTCGCCCTTCACGGTCAATATCTGCCGGTCGGCCAGCCAGTGGCTTGCCGCTTCCACAGGCTCGGTCCGGCTCCTGGCACGCGTGAGGTCGCAGCCATAGCCTGCCTCCGCCATCGCCACGCCCGCCAGGGAGGTGTCCCAGATCGGTGAAACGCAGGGCTGCACGTAGGCCCGTTCGCCGTCATCGACGATCAGCTTGCGAACCGACAGCCAGGCCAGCGCCGCATGGGGGTGCGACGGCTCGTAGCCGAGGGCTGCGAACATCATCACGCTGTTGGCCATGGCAGGGTAGATGGCGCCCAGGCCGTCCTCCCCGTTCAGCCGCTCGGTCACGAAAGCGACCGCCTGGGCCGTGGCGCGCGCCCGCACAGGGTCGGGGAACAGTCCCTCGCCCCGCTTCAGCACCACGTCCAGCAGCTTGAAGGCGTGGCCCCAAAAGCTGCGGTAAGGGCCGCGTATGTAGTCGCGTATGCGCTCGGGCGGCCGGGTGAACAGCTCGCGTATGTGCATGCCATGCGGGTTCACTGCCCTCGGGCGGGTCGCCATCAGCACCAGTAACGGCACGATGACGGTGCGCGACCAGTAGGAAATCTTCGACAGGTGGAAGAAGAACCACTCCGGCAGCAGCATGATTTCCACCGGCATGGTGGGAATGGATCGCCACGGTACCTCGCCGAACAGCGCGAGCTGGATACGGCTGAACACGTTGACCCGCTCGGCGCCGCCGGCCGCGAGGATCGCCGCGCGTGCACGCGCCATGTGCGGCGCGTCTGGGCTGTCTCCCAGGCATTTCAGGGCGAAATAGGCCTTTACGCTCGCCGAAAGGTCGAACACACCGCCATGGAACAGCGGCCAGCCGCCATGCGGGCCCTGAATGCCCCGCAGGTAGACGCCGATGCGCGCCTCCAGGCCGGGATCGATACGGTCGAGGTAATGCTCGAGCAGGATGTATTCGGCCGGTATCGTCGCATCGGCCTCCAATTCAAAGCGCCAATGGCCATCGGCATTCTGCCGCTGCTCCAGCGCGCACGCCGCACGCTCGATGCTGTCCTGCAGGGCAGAAAGCTCAGGCGTCGGCGCGGGAGCTGTCAAAATGTCGGTCTGCATACTCGCTTCTAAAGCTGTGGCGCGGGCGCGCCGACCTGCCGCGCCGCAGCAAAGCCGGACCTGATTGCACCTTCAATGGTTGCGGGCAACCCGGTATCGGTCCAATCGCCCGCAAGCACCAGATTCGGCAGCCCCGTTGTTGCAGAAGGGCGACGCATGTGTTGCGCGGGGGTTGCAGCGAAGGTGGCGCGCTTCTCGCGAATCAGCCGCCAGTGTGGCATTTCGGTTCCGCAATCGAGGTCGAGCGCCGTGCGGACGTCCGACCATACCTCCCGTGCCAGCATACCGTTGTCGCGGTCAGCCAGCCGGTTCGCGGCCGAGACGGTGACGGACACTATCCCCGGCTTGACGAACACCCATTCGGCCAAACCGCCGATCACCGCCATGAACCCTGCTTGGCCAGGCGGCGCCTCGACCCGGAAATGCAGGTTCAGGATCGCTTCGTGCTCGTTCGGCACGGTCAGGCCGGGCATCAGCCCGGCCGCCACTGGCGCTGGCAGGCCGAGAATCACCGTCTCGCCTGTCCCAACCCTGACGGTCTGCGGCCCGGCCAGGCCGCCAACGCGGCCATGCTCCAGCTGCAACGCGGACACGCGATGCCCGGTCCGCACCTGGCCGCCCAGGGCGGCGATCCGCGCCACCGCAGGATCGATGAAACTCTCCGACAGGCCCTGCTTGGGGAAACACGGCACGCACTGGGCGCCGCCCTGCGCCAGCGTTTCGGCCATCACCGCCCACATGAGCCGGGCGCTGCCCAAATCGGCCGCGGCGTTCAACGCCGATACGGCGAGCGGTTCGATCAGACGTTCGTACAGCGCGTTGTGCGGCAGCACGCCGCCGACGGTGTCGTGCTGCCCGGCACGACGCAGCTTGCCAAGCGACGCGTAGTCGCGCAGCCGCACGCCAGGCACGCCACGGCTCGGGACGAACACCCACCACGGCAGCCGCCCGGCATTGGGCCGCAGGGTCCAGCGCCGCCCGCTGCGCACGTCGACGAACGGAAACACCGGCTTGCCGGGGCCGCCCAGAGTGTCGCGCGCGCCAACGCGGGCCAGAAAATCCATTGTTGCTCGGTTGCCGGACAGCAGGAGGTGGTTGCCGTTATCGATCCGGCAGCCGAGTTCGCGGTCGAAATAGGAGCGGCAGCGCCCCCCGCATGCCGGCCCGGATTCATAGACCGTTACCGGCCGCCCCGCCTCGGCCAACGCCAAGGCGGCTGCCAGGCCAGCAAGCCCGCCGCCTACCACGTGCACCCGGCCGGTTGAGCCGGGTTCGGTAGCGCTCATACCCCCGCCGTCCTCCAGCCAAGGCCGAAGCGCAGCAGGATGACCAGTTTCTCCCAGGCCGGCACCGACACGCGCTCTCCCAGATGGGTCCAGCCGCGGCGTTCCAGCCGGCCCAGCACGGCTGCGTAGGTTGCCGCCATCAGCCGGGCGGGCTTCATCGCCTGTGCGTCGCAGCGCTCCATCGCGTCGTAGGCCCCGGTGAAATGGTTTCGGGCCGCTTGGACCACCCGTTCGCAGACCGTGGCCAGCCTGGCATCGGCCAGCGCCCCGGCCGGATCGAGCGGCACCGCCTCCTCGGCCAGCCACTCGCGCGGCAGATAGAGCCGCCCGCGCGCGGCGTCCTCGCCCAGGTCGCGCAGGATGTTGGTCAGCTGCAGCGCCCGGCCCAGGTGATGCGCCACCTCGTCGGCCGCCGGCGAGCCGTCGCCGAAGGCGCGGACGGACAGGCGGCCCACGGCGGAGGCTGCCCGATCGCAATAGACGTCCAGCGTGTCCCAGGACGGCGCGACGATCACCGTCTCCGCATCCATCTGCATGCCGTCGATCACGTCGAGGAAATCCGCCCGGCGCAGGCCGAAGTTTCGCCGCGCGAGCAGCAGCACGCGCGCGACGGCGCCCTCCGACTCCTCGCCCTCGGCACGGCCGGCCGCAACCGCGTCGACGCGCGCGCGCCAGCCATCCAGGCCGCGCCGCTTCTCCTCGGCAGGCGCCGGCTCGTCGGCGATATCGTCGACCAGGCGGCAGAAAGCGTAGATCGCGTACATGGCCGCGCGGCGGTCAGGCGGCAGGACGCGCATGCCGCGGTAGAACGACGTGCCGGAGCGGCGCACGATGCGCTCGATCTCGGCCAGGTCGGCGGGTTGCGCGCCCAGCGGGGTGCTCACGGCAGGTAGCGCCCGGAAGCGGCCAGGCTCAGCACCACGTCGGCCGGCCGAAGTTTCACCCGCCTGGCCAGGGGGTCGCCCTTGCGCAGGCGTCGGGCCAGGCGACCCGAGAGGTTTGCGATCACCGCGGTTTCCAGGCGCAGACGCCGGTCACGCACCCTGCGCGGCAGCGCGCGCGCCTTCGCGTTCAGCGTGTCGCATTCGTCCAGCAGCCGCAGTTTCACGTCCCGCAAGCCGGGCGTCTCGGACGGCTTGCTGACGTCGCCCACGTAGGAGCCGGCCTGGGCCAGCCAGTCGGCCGGGAGATAGCACCGGTCCAGTTCGGAAAAATCCTTCGACATGTCCTGCAGATGGTTCAGCACCTGGAGCGCCGCGCAGAGCGAGTCCGACGGCGGCACGGTGTCCTCGCCTTCGCCGTGGAGCGCCAGCACGTGCCGGCCGACCGGCATCGCGGAGTACCGGCAGTAGGTGAGCAGCTCCGCCCAGCTGCCATAGCGCTGCTTCTCCGCATCCTGGCGGAAGGCGCGCAGCAGGTCGCGGCTGTGCACGGCGTCCACGCCGGTTTCGGCCAGGCTCGCCCGCAACTTCAGTGCGGAGGGCGAGCCAGCCTCCCGCTCGCCGATCAGGACCGCCTCCATCACGTCCAGCCGCGCCAGCTTGTCTGCGGCGCTCAGCACGGGGCTGTCGCCGATGTCGTCGGCGTTGCGGGCAAAGTCGTAGAAGGCGTGCACGTGGCGCCGCAGGTCGGGCCGGATCAGCACAGAGCCCACCGGGAAGTTCTCCTGGGTGCGGCCCTTGCCCGACCAGCTCTCCACGTTGGCCAGGTCCGCGCTCATCCGTGATAGGCCCGCTGCTTCCAAACCACGCCCCGCCCCCGATGATGATCCAGCGCCGACCCGAGCGTCGCCGCCGTATAGAACAGGGCTGCCCCCGGCAGGCACGCCGCCCAGCCCAACGGCAGCCCGAAGCGCCGGACCGTCGGTATGTAGGACGCCGTCATCGCGCCCCAAGCCAGCACGCCCATAAGCTGAGCCGAACCGCTGCCGAACAGCGCCAGCCCCACCGGCGCCAGCCATACCACGACCATGCCGGCGACCGTTCCCGCCAGCAGCCAAGGCGAAGTGCCGAGCTGCACGTAGGCGCAGCGGGCCACCATGCGCCAGACGTCGCCCGCCGTTTCGCAAGGGCGGATGCTGGCTGCCAGCCGGCTATGGCCAAGCCAGATTCGGCCGAACTGCTTGACCCGGCGCGCCAACGTCACGTCGTCGATCAGCGCGCCGCGCATGGCTGCCAAGCCGCCCGTCCGCGCCAGCGCCTCTGCCCGGATCAGCACCGTGCCGCCGGCGGCGGCTGCACTGGGGTTGCCCGGGTCGTTCACCCAGTCAAACGGGTAGAGGAGGGCGAAGAAGAACACGAAGGGCGGCACCAGCGCGCGCTCCGCGGCGGTGACGCAGTGCAGCGCCACCATCTCGGAGACCATATCCAGCCGGTCCTGCTGCAGCTTGGCGACCAGGCTGGCGACGTGGCCCGGCGCGTGCTCGATGTCGGCATCGGTGAACATCAGCAGCGTCGTGCTGCCGGCGTAGTCGATGCCCTGCTGCAGCGCCCATAACTTGCCGCTCCAGCCTGGCGGGTGCGGCGCGCCTCGCACCACGGTCAGCCGAGGGTCGCGCACGCCGTCGGCAAGCGCGCCCGTGCCATCGGTGCTCTGGTCGTCCACCAGCACCACCCGGATGTCGCCCGCAAAATCCTGGGCCAGCAGGCTGCGCAGGCAGCGCGCGATGCTCTCCGCCTCGTTGCGCGCGGGCACCACGATGGTGACGGGCGGCATCGGCCCTGGACGCGCCGCCGGCAGGAACGGGCCGGCCTGCCAGAACCGGCCGTGCCCCGCCAGAAGGTAGACCCAGACGGCGAGCGAGAGGGCGGCCAGAACGGTCAACGGGGGCTCACTGCGCGCGAAACCAGGCGACCGCGTCCTCGACCGCGCACACGGCCGGGCGGGGCGCGTAGCCCAGCTCCCGGCACGCCTTGCCGCTGGAGAAGAACATCTTCTTGCGCGCCATCGCCAGCGTCTCCCGCGTCACCAGCGGCTCCACGCCGAAGCGCGCTAGCGCCTCGCAGGCCAGCGCCAGCGGCACCAGCGGACCGATCGGCAGTTTTACGCGCGGCGGCCGGCGGCCTGCGACCTTCGCAACCAGGGCGAACAGGTCGCCGAGCGAGAAATCCTCGCCCCCGAGAACGTATTTCTGGCCAACCACGCCGCGCTCCAGCGCCAGCGCGTGCCCCTCCGCCACGTCGTCGACATGCACGATGTTCAGCCCCGTCTCCACATAGGCCGGCAGGCGCCCACGCGCCGCGTCGCGGATCATCTTGCCCGTGGGCGTCGGCTTCACGTCGCGCGGGCCGACCGGCGTGGAGGGGTTGACGATCACCACCGGCATCTCGTGCTCGGCCACCAGCGCCAGCACCGCCTGCTCGGCCTGGTATTTCGAGCGCTTGTAGACGCCGATGATCTTGTCCGGGTGCACCGGCGTGGTCTCGTCGGCGATGCTGCCGTCGCCCACCAGGCCGAGGGCGGCAACGCTGCTGCAATAGACCATGCGCTCGACCCCTCGCGACTGTGCGGCCAGCAGGAGGGCGCGAGTGCCCTCGACGTTGGCGCGCATCATCGCCGCCGGGTCCGGCACCCACAGCCGGTAATCGGCCGCCACGTGCACCAGGTATCGGCAGCCATCGGCCGCACGCGCCAGTGACGCGGGGTCGGTCAGGTCGCCTTCGGCCAGCTCTGCCTCCAGCCCCTCGATGTTGCGCCGGTTCCCGCCTGGCCGCACCAGCAGGCGCAGCGCGTGGCCGCGGGCTAGCAGCACGCGCGCGACCGCCGAGCCCACGAAGCCGGTGGCGCCGGTGACCAGGGTCGGCGCCTCAGCCATGGTGCGTGTTCCTCATCGGCGCGTTCCTACCCGATCCGGGCGCTTGCGAAACCCCGCATTGCGCGCCAGCTTTCGTATGGAAGTATCATGAACCGCCACCGCGACCTGCTGACCAACATCGTCACCCTGGCGCGGCTGATCCGCACGGAGGCAGACAGGCGGGCGCGTGCGCACGGCATGACGCGCGCGCAGTGGACCATCCTGACCAAGTTGGAAGTCCAGCCGGGCCTGCGGCAGAAGGAGCTGGCAGAGATATTGGAGGTGGAGCCAATCACGGTGGCCCGCCTGATCGACCGCCTGGAAGCCCGCGGCATGGTGGAACGCCGCGCCGACCCGGGCGACCGCCGCTGCTGGCACCTGCACCTGACCGAGGCGGCACAGCCGCTGCTGGGCGAGATCGACGTGCAACTGACCGACATGGCGCGCACGCTATGCCAGGATTTCACCGACACCACCTTGGCTGACGCTGCGGCCTCGATGGTGCAGATGCGCGAACGCGCGCAGGCGCAGCGTGCCGCAAGCCCGCCGGTCGAGGCAGCGTGCCAGGAGGTCGCCTGAGTGTCGGCCTGCGCATGAGCGAGGTGGTGAGGCTGCCGACGGCGCGCGAGGACACGCTCTGGGCAGTGGTCGCGTCGCTCGGCAAGACGGACCGGATTGCAGAGATTTTCCCAAACCGCATGGCTGCGCTGGCAGACCGGACCTGGCGCGAACAGCAGGTGCGCGCCTATGCGGCGTTTCTGCGTGGAAGCGCGCAGCCGGTGCCGCGCTACAGCGTGGCGCCGATCAGGCGCGGCGACCTGCCAAAGGCCTGGCGGCCGTTGCCGGCGCTGGGCTTTCTGCGCGGGAAATTCGTATGAGTGAAACCAGGCGTCGTCTCGATGCGGACACGAAAGTCGATGGCTACACTGTTACGGCGGAGGGCATCATTCGCTGGGCTGCCGCGATCACATGCGGCACCGAGACTGTCCATTGGTCGCCGTGAACGGCAGGTGACAAGTCGCTCCATGGGCCGTGCGCCCGGCCGATCACGCAGTCGTACCTTAGGCCGAGCACGGCTGCCAGATGGCGGAAACACCAGTTTACATAAGAATCCATCAGAAGCTCGAGCACGACGACCGTCGGCGCGGCAAAAACGATGTTGCTCAGTCCCGCTCCATGCGGGGCCACGATCATGTCGGCGCCTCTGAACAACAGTATCTGTGTTTCCAGGTTCAGCGTTTCGAGGCGCACTGCGGTGAACCCGATCTTCATCAGGGCTGCGATGAGGTCCGCCTCGTTGGAGAGCCGCCTGTTCGCGGCAAGCCTTCTGGACACGTAGATCAGCTTCGGCGTCTCGGGTGCGGGCAGACCGGCCTTGTCGGCCATCACCGAGAACAACGGTTTGATGCACGGGTGGTAGGACGACTGTCCGTGCACGGTCCAGGGCAGGACGAGATCGTCGACCTCGAGCGTGTGGCTGTCGCAGACCTCGGCCGCGCCCTGCCAGACCGGAGCGGTCAGACGCAGAAGCTGTCCGGCTTGCGGCGCTGCCTGGGGAAGCAACAGCGTTCCGACGTGAGACATGTTTGAGTCGGTTACGACCGCCAGGCGCGCGATGCAGTCGATCAGCGTGTGAAAATAATTGCCGCTGCTGCCTGTCAGAAGCGATGCGTGCCGTCCGGGCAAAGCGCCCCTGACGTGTTCGTGCAGGTCGATGGAGCGGCCGTTGATGTCGTATCCTTGCCGGTCAGGAGAGGTGTGGATCAACGTCTCTTCGAGGACGGTGTCGCCGATGGCCAGTATGCCTGCCGAGCTGTGCAGGACCGCATCCTTGATGACAAAGAGCGGGCTCGCAAAACTCTCGTAGCTTTCGTTGCGCCACGAGGCGTTGCCTGGGAGCTCGCGCACCCGCATTCGTTCGAGGAAGAACCGGCCCAGCGTGAGTTCCGGCAGCGCCACGGTCCCTGGCGGCTCGGAAAACGCGTGGTGGAGACGGCTTCGCACCGCCGGCGGAGATCGATCCGACAGGCACTCTTCGAGGCTCCGGATCGTGTAGCGCACGCGAGCTTCCTTTCTTTGCGACGGCGTATCGGCCTCTATTTGCGGCGGCCTATAGGGCCGACGCGTTCGTGTGGCATCTGGCTTGCAATGTCGCTGACGGAAGCAACCGGATCGTCCCATGCAGCTCGCCGCCGCCCAACCCGCGCCCAACGCTGCCGCCGCGCCGCATTCGGGAAAACATGTCGCTCCGCACAAATCCGCGTTCCACACGCTGCTGTCCGAACTGAACCCGCTGCAGTATTTGCCGGTGGTAGGCACATTATACCGGGCGATCACGGGCGATACGATTTCGGAGACGGCGCGGATGGCGGGGTCGCTGGTGGTCAGCGGGCTGACGGGCGGACCGATCGGCATCGCGATGAACGTGGGTGCGACCGCGCTGGAGCATGTGCTCGGCATCGATCCGGAGAAGATCGGCAGCCACATGCTGGCCAGCCTGGGGATCGGCGGGCACGCAGCGACGCAGTTGGCCTCCTCCGCTCAGGCGAGTGCGGCGGCCAACGAGGGGGCGGCTGTCGTGGCAGCGGGGATGCCGGCACAGGCTTGGTCGGCGGCGCAGCTTGCAGCCTACGGCGTCAGCAGCGGGGGCGGGCAGATCGTGCGCGGCACGCTGTCGGGGGCCGACGTTCTCAACAGCCTGGAACTGGCGCGCATCGGCGCCCCCTCCCCGGCGGTCGCATACGCATGAGCGGTCAGGGCGGAGGTGCTGCGAGGAAGGCGGCGATGTGTCCGTTGAGGAAGGCGGCATCCGCAGGGCTGGCGCCGGCGCCGGCCGGGTGGCCCCAGAGCGAGGGGATTGGCAGGAACGTGCAGCGCCTGATGAACTGCGCCTCGTAGCGCGCATCCTCGACCGGGAAATACAGGTCGGTTGCGGACGGCATGTAGAGCACGGGCACCTTTATGGACCGCAGCGCCGCCTCCACGTCGCCGGCGAACGGCGGGGTGTCGCCCACGTTGTGGTGCTCCCAGGTCCGCATCTGCAGGATCAGGTTGTTGGCGTCGGCACCCTCGAAGAACTCCCTCTTGTACGTGTCCACAGCCTGTTGGAACGTGGCCCCTTTCGGACTTTCCGTGCGCCACAGCTCCCTGCGCCACCATTCCTGGGAGTACAGCCAGCCGAGCCAGACCAGCGCGGTCGCCTCTATCCCCTGCACCGGCTCGGCCGTGTAGTCGCCGCCGCGGAACGCAGGGTCCAGGGTCAGCGCGGCGATCTGCCCCTCCAGCCGGACGATGCCGTGCCCGTAGGTCTTGGCGGTGCCAGACGTGGCGACCACGCGGTCCATGTAGTCAGGGTAGCTGACCGCCCATTGCAGCGCCTGCTGCGCGCCCATCGAGAAGCCGATCACCGCGCGCAGGTGGGTGATGTGGAGCTCCTCGGTCAGCAGCCGATGCACGGCCGCCACGTTGTCGCGGATGGTGGTGACCGGAAAGCGCGGGCCGTGGAACGGCTCGGGCGTGTTGCTGGGCGAGGATGACCGGCCGTTGCCGAACAGCTCGCTGGTGACCAGGAACAGTTTTGCCGGGTCCAGCGCATGGCCGGGGCCGATCAGCCACTCGTAGCCGTGCATGTCGGCCATGTAGTGCGAGGGCAGCAGGATGGCGTTGTCTCGCGCGGCGTTCAGCGTGCCGTAGGTGCCATAGACGATGCGCGCCTCTGGCAGCACGGCGTGGCTTTCGGTGGTGAAATTCTTCAAGATGAAGTCGTGTCGGGCCGGCCCCGTCGCCGGTTGCGCCGCAGCGCTGCCGATGAACGCCGATACCGTCATGCCTGCTGCTAGCCTGTTCATCGTGAGACGCCCCTGGTCGGGCAGGAGCATGCGTCGGCATCGCCTTGAAAAGCCATCCCCGCGCCTGATGTCGTTGTTCGTCGTCGCTGTCTTTTGGAGGGCAGGTTCGTGTCCGCATCCGTTCCGGCCTCGCACGCCGTTCTGCGCACCGCCGCAAGACCGCAGGCGGCCCTGACTCCGGTCGTTGCCAGGGCGTTGCTGGTGCTGCTCGTGCTGGCAGCAGCGTCGGCCGGGTTCCTGGCCACCGGCGCTGACGCGGCTTCGACTGCAACCGAGGCTGCCGGGCGGGAGCTGACGCACCTGCTGCGGGCGATGGCTGGCATGAAGGCGGGCTTTGCCGCTGGTGCCGCCGCGGTCACGTATTGGCGCCTGGGGTCGCCGGTCGTCTGGCCGAGGTTTGCCCTCTACGCCGCCGCGGTCGCGTCGATGGCAGCCGGCCCAGGGCTGATCTGGGACATGGCGCACGTAAAGCTGGGAGCGCTGCTCCTGCATGGCGGCCTGCTGGCCACGGTCCTGCTGCTATGGCGCGACCCGGCGATGTCCAAGCGCCTGTCCGCCGCAATCACCGCCCGTAGAGCGAAACTTACGTAAAGGGTCTGAGGACGACTGTCCTGAGCGGGGGTCCGGGCAGAGCCCCGGCCTTGCCTTCCTTTTACCATGGCCCGATATTGCAGTCGGGAGGTCAGCGCGGACGGGCGCCCTGCCAACCCGGTCAGGTCCGGAAGGAAGCAGCCGCAGTGGGTCAACGCGCGGGTCGTTGTTGGCCTCCCACCGCTGTCCGTTTTGGAACGCTACTAGGACGGCCATCCAACATGCCTTTCTTCGCTTCCGGTGCTCACGGCCCAGCGGCCGCTCCGCTCCGGTTCAAGAAAGCCGCGCCGGATGACTCGCCCTAGCGCATTGTAAAACGGACAGTAAGCCACGTTGGCGAAGAGAGGCGTATCGTGGCGCATGTCTGAGGATGTCGATCAGGACCTGTTGCCGGCGCCGCTGCCGGAGGGACCCGGCCTGTTCGGAGATGCATCCTCGCCACCGGCCAAGCCGGCCGCATCCGTTCCCGCCACGCCCTACCGCGTGCTGGCGCGCAAATATCGGCCCACCACCTTCGACGACCTGATCGGCCAGGACGTGATGGTGCGCATCCTCCGCAACGCGTTCGCGCTGAACCGCATCGCGCACGCCTTCATGCTGACCGGCGTGCGCGGCGTGGGCAAGACCACGACCGCCCGCATCATCGCGCGTGCGCTGAACTGCGTAGGCGCCGACGGCCAGGGCGGCCCCACGCCCGACCCGTGCGGCGTGTGCGACAATTGCCGCGCCATCCTGGCCGACCGTCACCCGGACGTGGTGGAGATGGATGCCGCCAGCCGCACCGGCGTGGACGACGTGCGCGAGATCATCGAGGCCACACGGTTCCGCCCCATGCAGGCGCGCACCAAGGTGTTCATCGTGGACGAGGTGCACATGCTCTCGCGCAACGCGTTCAACGCGCTGCTCAAGACGCTGGAGGAACCGCCGCCGCACGTGAAATTCGTCTTCGCCACGACCGAGATACGCAAGGTGCCGGTCACCGTCCTGTCGCGCTGCCAGCGTTTCGACCTGCGGCGCATCCCGGTCAGCATGCTGGCGGCGCACTACGCCAAGATTGCCGCCCTGGAGCGCGTGCCCATCGAGGAGGAGGCGCTCGGCGCCATTGCGCGCGCGGCCGACGGTTCGGTGCGCGATGGGCTGTCGCTGCTCGACCAGGCGATCGCCCAGGGCGGTCCGGGGCACGCGGGGGCGGACGGCATCGTCACCAGCGCGCTGGTTGCCGACATGCTTGGCGTCGCCGACCGCGGTGTGGTCTTCGACCTGATGGAAGCGGCCATGCACGGCCGGCCGGCCGACGCGCTGGGGATCACCGACCGTGCCCATGCCCTCGGCGCCGATCTGGGCCAGTTGCTGGGCGACCTGCTGGAGCTGACCCACACGCTGTCGCGGCTGAAATCCATTCCCGATCTGCGCCGCAGCCTGGAACTGCCCGAAGCCGAGCGCACCCGTGGCGCGGCCCTGGCCGACGCGCTGCCGGTTCCGGTGCTGGCGCGCGCCTGGCAGATGCTGCTGCGCGGCACCGCCGAGGTGGAGGCCGCACCGGACCGGCGTGCGGCGGCGGAGATGGTGCTCATCCGCCTCTGCCACGTCTCCGACCTCCCGCCTCCTGGCGAGCTGGTGCGACAGCTTCAGGGTCAGCAGCCCGCCTTGGTGCCGCCCTCCTTGGCGCAGCCCACCCCGCCGGCGCCCAGGACCGGCGGCGGGGGGGGAGGGGCGAGGGCGGTGGCCGGCGGCGCGCCCGTGCCGGCGCCTGCCGAGACAGCCGCCTTGCCCCGCCTCGCCTCGTTCCGCGACGTTCTGGCGCTGGCGTCGGCAGGCAACGAGATGATCCTGCACGGCCACCTGCTGCACTCGGTGCATTTGGTGCGGTTTGCCCCGCCGGTGATCGAGCTGCGCCCGCATGCCGACGCGCCGCGCGACCTGGCCCCCCGCCTCGGCGCGTTGCTGCTGCGGGCCACTGGCACGCGCTGGACCATCGCGCTGACCAAGGAGGCGGGCGAGCCGACGCTGGCCGAACAGGGCAACGCCGCGGACCAGGCACGCCGCGCGGCGGTGGCCGACCACCCGCTGGTGCGCGCCATCATGGAAGCGTTTCCCGGCGCCCGCATCGAAGCCGTGCGCGACCCAGGCGCCGACGCCTACGGCCTACCCGCGGAGATCAGCCTGGGCGGCGAGGCGGCGCCCGGCTACACGCCGGACGACACGGAGCTGGTCGAACCCGCCGACCTGATGGACGCTCCGATCGATATGGAACGCCCGATGGAGACACACCGATGAAGAACATTGCCGGCCTGATGAAACAGGCGTCCCAGATGCAGGCCAAGATGGCCGAGATGCAGGCGAAGGTCGAAACCATGGAGGTGGAAGGCCAGTCCGGCGCCGGCATGGTGCGCGTCACGCTGAGCGGCAAGGGCGACGTGCGGCGCGTGAAGCTGGACCCGAAGCTGGCGGACCCGAACGAGCTGGAGATGCTGGAGGACCTGATCGTCTCGGCCCATACCGACGCCAAGAGGAAGCTAGACGCGATGATGGCCGAGGAGATGGGTAAGGTCACCGGCGGGCTGGACCTGCCGGCCGGGTTGAAACTTCCGTTCTGAGCGCCTGTGTCAAAACGCGCCCTGGCGGCCGTCTGACGCCCGTTTGCTGTGCGCCGGTGCTCACGGCCTTCAGGCAGCTCCGCTCCGGTGCCCGCAAACGAACGCCAGCCCACTCGCCATGCCACGTTTTGACACAGGCGCAGGCACGCGTTGATCGTTGCCGCCGCTGATATGGGCGGGCAGGAACTGGACATTCTTATCCAGCTCTTCTCTCGCCTGCCTGGCTTGGGCCAGCGCAGCGCGCGGCGGCTGGTGCTCAAGCTGCTGCAATCGCCGGAAACGCGCATGCTGCCCTTGGCAAACGCGCTGTCGGCCGCCGCCCGGGCAATAAAGACCTGCGAGCAATGCGGCAATCTGGACAGCCAGAGCCCGTGCAGCATCTGCGCGGATCCCGAACGCGACCGCAGCATGGTGTGCGTCGTCGAGACGGTCGGCGACCTGTGGGCGCTGGAGCGGGCGCGCATCTACCAGGGCCTCTATCACGTGCTCGGCGGCGCGCTGTCCGCCCTGTCGGGCACCGGCCCGGAGGACCTTAACATCAAGCCGCTGCTGACCCGGATCGAGGAAAGCAATGTGGGGGAAGTCATCCTGGCCCTCAGCGCCACCGTCGATGGCGCCGCGACCGCGCATTGGCTGGCCGACCGGCTGGCCGCCAGCCGCGTCCGCATCACCCGGGTCGCCCAGGGCGTGCCGATCGGCGGCGCACTGGACGTGCTCGACGACGGAACCCTGGCAACCGCGCTCCGCGCCCGGCGCTGAAGCGCCATGATCGAGCTGTGCGCCGGCGACCTGCGGCTTTCCCTGGACCCGGAGACGGGCGGCGCCATCGCGGCCTTCACGCGCCACGGCACGGACCTGCTGCGGCCGGTCATCGACCCCCGTCTTGCCGCCCAGAACGGCCGCGCGGTGGCAGGCTACCCGCTGATCCCATACGCCAACCGCATCGCCTGGGGCCGCTTCGCCTTCGGCGGGAACACCTACCAGCTTGCGCGCAATTTTGGCGATCATCCGCACACCATCCACGGCAACGCCTGGATGCGATCCTGGAGTGTGGCCGAAGCGACGCCGGACCAAGCGCGCCTGGTGTTGGACCACACGCCGCCGCACGATCCGCCAGAGCAATGGCCGTTCGCCTACCACGCCGAGCTGCTGTTCGCGCTGCAGCCGGACATGCTGCGCATCACGCTCTCACTGGAGAACCGGGACGCGCGCCCCTGGCCCGCCGGTCTCGGCCTTCACCCTTACATTGCGCGCACACAAGGGACCACGCTGCGTTTCGAAGCGGACACACTCTGGACCACGGATGCCGACAGCCTGCCGGACAGGCGCGAGGCCGTTCAGGGGGAGGCCGAGTTCGCCGGCGGCAAGCTGCTCGGCGCGACGGAGATCGATGCGTGCTACGCCGGCTGGGGCGGCACCGCGGAGGCGACGATGCCAGAGACCCGCACCACGCTTTTGCTGACATCTGGTCCGCCGATGGATCACCTTCAGGTCTATACGCCGGCCGGACGCGATTTTCTGGGTCTGGAGCCGGTCAGCAACATGCCGGACGCGGTGAACCGGATCGACACGGAGGCCGACCAGGGATTACGCGTGCTGGCGCCGGGAGAGGCGTTGCGCGCGGCGGTAACGATGGCCGTTCGAAGCACTGGCTGACTGCCTGGCAGTCAGCCAGACTTGCCAAGCAACTCGCGCTTCACCTCGGGCGCCGTGGGGTGCGGGCCGAGAAAGCTCGAGAGCACGACGTGCACGAAGAGGGGGTCCTCGATACGGCCGACTGGCTGGCCGTTCATCGTCACGTCCAAACCCTGCGGCGTGAAGGTGAACACACTTGTGTCGCCCGCATGGATCGCCGGCACGCTCGCCAGGAAAGCGTCCACGCTGTGCGGCGGCAGCTGGCACGGCATGGTGCAACTCTGGCCCAGGCTGTCCCGCCAGGCGCGGCGCGCCTGGGACTGCCCGATGTCGCGCAAGAACGTGAAACGCAGCAGCTTGAACTCGTTGGACCCCAATATCGTATCGGGGTCGTCGGACCGATGCTCCAGATAGAGCCCCGCCACATACACGTGCAGCCGCAGAAACGAGAAGGTGCGAAGCGCGATGCCGTTCAACACGAGAGGCGTTCCGGCCGCCTCGCTCGTGTCTGGCAGGGCCACGCCGCTCAACTCGGCCGCTGCGGCTGGAACGCCTGCTGCAAGCAGCGTTGCGGTGAAAAGAAGCTGTCGCAAGATCGGGCGTCTCCTCCGGGGCGGCTTTGCCGGCCTGCCTACCTCGGTACGCGCCTGCACTCCATCACGGTCACACTTTGATAAGATTGTCAGGTCGCGTCCGGCGGCGGAGGGGGCGCGTCGGGCGGTGGCCAGTTGGCGGGGCGGCTGGCGGCGGTCGGCGGATCGCTAGCAGGCAAACCCGTGTCGATGACGATCAGGAGCCGTCCTGCCAACGGGGTCGGCGTGCGCTGCGGGGACAGCAGGGAGCTGTAGCGTATGTCGGTTGCCGCCACGCGTTCGTAGTCCGCGTCCAGCACGCCGTGGCGGTCGAGAAACCTGTTCATCGTGGAGGACAGCCTGACGCAGCCTTCCGAGGCTGGGCGCCCGAGCCTGCGTTCGAGCAGGTCGGGATCGGTCGCGTGCATCTGCAGCCGGATGTCGCCGCCTGCCCCGTCGGTGTGCCAGCCCTTCAGCGCCCATTGCCAGCCGAAATCCCACACGCGCATCCCCGCCAGTCCGAGGCCGCGCACGTGGTGTTCGTTGCGGGTTCCGGCGGCGCGGAAATCCAGGATGGCGTCGGTGTGGGGGAACACCCCGACCGGTGTCAGGTAGTAATCCTTGCGGCGCGCCTGCCCCGTCGAGACGTGCGCGGCGCCCACCAGGCGCCAGCCGGCCGGCCCTCCAGGGCGGGCCAACATCAGCAGCAGCCGCTGCACGCCGGGGTTGCGATCCACGATCACCACGAGCTGCGGCACGTCGATCGGATGGCCCGTCTCGTCGAGCAGAGTTGCGGCACGCGCAGCCGCGTCGGCGACAGCGTGCCCAGGTGGCTGCAGCAGGCCCGAGACTTCACGCGCCATGGCGCTGCGCAGCGCGCCCACCTCACAGTCGACATCGTGACCCGAACCGTCCTGAACCGTGGCGACGCCGCCGAGGGAAATCGACGATTGCGGGACGTCGGCGCCGGATCCCGCGCCGGACGGTATTGCCGAGCCCACCCCGGAGGGCCGGAAGCAGGGGGCGCGCAATGCCGGAAACTGGGTCGGCGCCGATATGCCGATGGTCTGGTCCCTGCCTCTGATGGCAGGCGGCGTCGCTTGCGCCGGCAACGCAACGGACGCGAGCAATGCGGCGGCGACGCAAAATCTCATCTCGTGTTCCCCAACACGAAACGGAAATCGCAGTTTGCCAAAGCTTAAGCAATGCCTGAGTGGACAGGAGGCAAAACGAACGGTGTGCAGAGGCCGACTGGCCTTTGGCAGGATTCGGGGCAGCGCCCCGACCTTCCTGCGGGCACCGCGATATGGTGTTATCGCATACCGGCAGGACAGACACGACCATGACCGATTTCACGCTGACCCAAGCGCAAGCCATCATCCAGGGGGCTCTCGCCCACGCAAGGGCCAGCAAGCTGATGCCGTTGCTCGTTCTGGTTCTGGACGCGCGCGCGGTGCCAAAGGCCTGTGCGGCCGAGGACGGCACCAGCCGCGGGCGGTTCGACGTGGCGCATGCCAAGGCGAACGGTGCGCTGGCGATGGGGATGGACAGCCGCGAGCTGGCCCGCCGCGCCCGTGACCAGCCGCAATTCTTCGGGTCGCTGGCGGCCAGCATCGGCGGCGGCATGGCGCTCGGCCCGGGCGGCGTGCTGATACGCGACGAGGCGGGGACGATACTGGGCGCTGTCGGCATCTCGGGCGATGTAGGCGACCGCGACGACGAGGCGGCTGTGGCCGGGATCAGGAGCGCGGGCCTGCAGGCCGCCGGGTAGACCGTCGCTCCAGCGCGCCCGCAGGCGGACGCGCTGGAGATCATCCCTCCTCCGTCCGCACCTTTTCCCGCCAGTAATCGAGCACGTCCCTCAGCGTATCGTTCCAGGCGATTTCGGGCGCCCACCCCAGCATCGCGCGTGCGGCCGATGCGTCGCCGACGGCCACGGGGATGTCGGAGGGACGCAGGCGATCGGGATCGGTCGTGATCTCCGCCTGCACGCCCGCCATCGCCAGCAACGTGTCGAGCACGTCGCCGACACGGAGCGAGACGCCGGATGCCAGGTTCAGAATCGTCCCCGCCGGCAGGTCCTGCGCCCGCTGGGCGCATAGCCCGTAGGCGCGGCAAACGTCGCGCACGTCGAGGAAGTCGCGCCGTGGATCGAGCGCGCCCACACGGAGCACAGGCGGCTGCAGCCCGGCCTCGATGCGCGCAACCTGGCGCGCGAAAGCCGGCACGACAAAGGAGCCGGACTGCCCGGGCCCGGTATGGTTGAACGGTCTCAGGCGGATCACCCTCAACCCTTCGCCGACCATGGCGCCGAGAGCGAGGTCGGCCGCAGCCTTGGTCGCCGCATACACGTTCATCGGCGCCAGAGGTGTGGACTCGGTGGCGGGAAGGCCGGATCTGAAGCTGCCGCCGTAAGCGTCCGCGGTGGAGGCGAAGACCAGCACGCAGCCAGGCGACACTGCCAGCAGGCTGCGCGCGAGGTCGAGCGTGCCGTGCAGGTTCACCTGCCACGCCGCCCCAGGATCGGCTTGCGCGTCGCCGATCGCTGCGATGGCCGCCAGATGGATGCAGATGTCGGGAGGGTCGCGCAGCAGGGCGCCGCGAACGGCATCACCGTCTGTCAGGTCGAACGCAGCGGAGAGGATTTGCGCGCCAGGCATGCAGGCGGCCAGACTGGACAGCAAATGGGTGCCGACGAAGCCCGATGCGCCCGTCACCAGGATGCGGCGGGGCATGCCGGCCGTCAGGCTCAGGCGGCCATCCGTGCGCGATGCCTGGCGAGGTCGGCCTCCACCATCTCCGACACCATGGCTTCGAGCGACGTCTCGGGATGCCAGCCCAGCACGCGCTGCGCCTTGCCCGCGTCGCCCAGCAGCATGTTCACCTCGGCCGGACGCACCAGGTCGTCGCTGAGGCGGACGTGTTCGTCGGGGTCCAGATCCGCATGCTCGAAAGCCAGGCGGCAGAAGTCGCGCACCGTCATCGTGCGGCCGGTGGCGATCACGTAGTCGTCGGGCGTGTCCTGCTGGAGCATCGTCCACATCGCCGCCACGTAATCCTGCGCGTGGCCCCAGTCGCGGCTCGCGTCCAGGTTGCCGAGTTCCAGATGGCGCGCGAGGCCCAGCTTGATGCGTGCGACGCCGTCGGTGATCTTTCGGGTAACGAACTCGATGCCGCGCAGCGGGCTTTCGTGGTTGAACAGGATACCGCTGGACGCGTGCATGCCGAAGCTCTCGCGGTAGTTCACCGTCATGGAATGCGCATAGAGTTTGGCGCAGGCGTACGGGCTGCGCGGGTAGAACGGCGTGCGCTCCGATTGCACGGGCTCCTGCACGCGGCCGAACATCTCGGACGACGAGGCCTGGTAGAAGCGCACCTTCGGCCGAACCAGGCGGATCGCCTCCATCACGTTCACCGCGCCGATGCCGGTGATGGTGCCGGTCAGGATCGGCTGCTGCCACGAGGCGGCGACAAAGCTCTGCGCTGCGAGGTTGTAGACCTCGTCCGGCTCGGCGGTCTGGATCACCCGGATGAGGCTGGACAGGTCCAGCAGGTTGGCGTCAACCAATTCCACCCGGTTGACGATGCCGAGCCAGCGCAGCCGCTCGGCCATCACGTCGGACGATGCCGACCGGCGCACCAGCCCGACGACGCGGTAACCGCGACCCAGCAGGAACCTCGAAAGATACGCGCCGTCCTGGCCGGTCACGCCCGTGATCAAGGCTGTTGGCAACCAAATCCCCCTGGGAGCAGGGCCGGCATCAGGCCGACTACGGCGCCCTTAGAGCAATGTCACGCAGACTGGAATAGTCGGAGCGACGAAATTGCTCACCAAAACAGGGCCTAGACCGAGCGTTGCTGCCGCAGGCAAGGTTGCCTCCGACGCAGCGCCCGCGTGCCGGCGCCCCCGTGGTGGCTACCGGCGTCCGCCGCCATGGCCGAACCCGCCATGGCCGAAGCCGCCGTGGAACCCGCCTCGATAGCCGTAGCCGAACCGGCCGTAGCCGAACCGGCCGTAGCCGAAGCGGGCAAACCCGCCATAGCCGAAACCGAGGCCGAAACCGTCATAGACGCCGCCATAGAAGCCGCCGAACGGATAACCGAAACCGACTGCGTAAGGGTAGCCGTAGCCAGCGTAGGGATAGCCGTAGGCGGCATAGGGATAGCCATAGCCGTAGCCCTGGGACGGCAACGGCTCGAGGCTGTCGCCGCGGGCGGACATGCATTGGGCAAACTGGTCGTCGTAGCGCTGCCAGGCGGCTTCGTTGCCCGAGCGGGTGCCGATAGGGGCAGGGTCGGACGTCTCGGACGAGTGTGACGTGCCGGAGTAGGCGGCTTGGGACGCTTCCTGACGGCACGACGCCTGGTCGGCTTCAAACGCGCCGGAATCCTTGTTGTAGCCCGGTACGGCGACGACCTGGGGCGGCGCTACGACGCAGCCGCTGAGCGCTAAAGCGGCACCGAGCGGCGCCAATAGGCGGACTGACATGAGAACTCTCCGGTGCTGGCGAAAACGCCACCACAGAAAACGCACGATTTGCTGCCTTGGAACCGCAAGTTTACGTTTCGTTACCATCATACAAGGCAGGTAGCCTCTGCGGTATGAGATTCGAGGCCACAGCCTCCTCGCTCGCCCGTCATGCCGCGGCAGGATAGTCCACGTAGCCCTCCGGGCCCTGGCTGTACCAGGTTGCCATCTCGTCCTTGGCCAGAGGGATGTTGTCCGCGATGCGCCTGGGAAGGTCGGGGTTTGCGATGAACGTGCGGCCGAACGCGATCGCGTCGGCGACCCCGCAATCTAGCATCGCCTGACCCCTCCCGCCGTCGTAGTCGGAGTTGAGCACCAGCGGACCCGAAAAGGCGCGTCGGATGGCAGGTGCCACCGGGTCGCGGTCTGCGCGGCCGAACGTTCCCTCCCGACCGGGCTCGCGCAGCTCCAGAAATGCCACGCCGATGGAGGACAGCGCGGCCGCGGCGGCGCTGAACAGCGCCTCGGGATCGCTGTCGTTGACGCCCTGCGTGTCGCCGTTCGGGGAGAGGCGCACGCCGGTACGGTCCGCGCCCACCGTGTCTGCGACCGCCTGCGTCACCTCGCGCAGGAAGCGGATACGGTTGGTGACCGGACCGCCATAGGCGTCGTCGCGCAGGTTGGCGTTGTCGCGCAGGAACTGGTCGATCAGGTAGCCATTGGCGGCATGGATCTGCACGCCGTCGAAGCCGGCTTGCAGGGCGTTGCTTGCGGCGTTCCTGTAATCGTCCAGCAGGCCGGCTATCTCGCCCAGAGGCAGCGGCCGAGCCTGCACGTAGGCCTGCTTGCCTTGATAGGTGTGCGCGTATCCGGGCGCCGTGGTGGCGGAGGATGAGACGGGCTCCGCCCCGCCGAGGAAGCTGGGGTGCACGATGCGGCCCATGTGCCAGAGCTGTGCCACGATCCTGCCGCCCGCCTGGTGCACGCGCTCCGTGACCGGCCGCCAGGCGTGCACCTGGTCCTTGCTCCACAGCCCGGGCGCGTAGGGCCAGCCCAGGCCCTGCTGGCTTATGCCGGTCGCCTCCGAGATGATCAGACCGGCGCTGGCGCGCTGAGCGTAGTACTCCGCCATCAACGGAGTCGGCACGTGATCCCGCGTGCTGCGACCCCGGGTGAGCGGCGCCATCAGGATGCGGTTCGGCGCCCTGATCGCGCCGAGCCGGATCGGATCAAACAAAGAAGGCATCGGCCGTCCTGCCAAGGTCACAGAACGGGATTGCTTACCGGACCATGCCGCGCTCCGCAAACCTAGGCGGAGGCGCTCCGCACGGCGCACCGCCTGGGACGCTGTGCAACGCCGTGCGGACCGCGTCGAGCGACCGAGCTTGCCGCTGGGCAGCCCAGACGCTGCGACGAAGCCTTGCAGCAATGTCATGCAGGCTGGAACAGTCGGAATGACGAAGTTGCTTGCCAGAGCAAGAGCTAGACCGGTTTCGCGTCGGCCTGCTCTCGGACATTCTGCGTGAGACCGGTCTAGAAAGCGCCAGCTGCTATCGTGCAGAATGCCAGGCTCAGACCCGAGAGCATCGCCAGCCCTATGGTGACTTCAAGACCGGCCGCCAGCTTGCCGGAGGAGGATGCCGGCACGTCGGCGACCGCTGCATGGTCGATAGTGTTGTAGCCACTGGACGTGTTTGAGCCCGCCAGGGTTTCTGGCGAGATGTGAGAGATGTAGGACATGTCGACTTCTTTCGTAAACGGCACAGGCATCGGACGAAACAGGGGCAACTCCCCCGATGCATCGCGTCCTGTCTGTAGCGCTCATATAGTTAGCAGCAGGTTGGGCGCCAGTTAGCAGCAGGTTAACCGCCACCCGGGCGTGAAAGACGAAGTATTGTCATTGTAGTCCTTCACCATCGCGTAGACCTGTCGTAAATGTCGATCCAGGCATGATTGGTGAACTAATCTGCCAGAACATGCCCGATACAGGCGTCACTTGAGGTTTTCACATACCAGCTTGCTCATAGACGCACGATGATTGAGCGTCACCGCGCCGCGCGCGGGCCTGTCGCCGCGCCGCGCGCCAAAATGCGTCGGAAGCGGCGACCTAGGCAAACGAGACCAGGCCGACCCGTGCCACCCCCGGAGCAATGTCACGCAAACCGGGATAGTCGGTGTGACGAAATTGCGCGCCAAAACAAGGCATAGACCGATTTGAGGTCCGCCTACTCGCGGACACCCTGCGTGAAACCCGTCTAGGATTGCAGCGTGATCCAGCTTCGCCCGTCACGCGCCAGCAGAGCGTCAGCACCGGCCGGCCCCTGGCTGCCGGCGGCGTAGGTTTCGACCTCGCCTTCGCCTCGCCCCCAGCTGTCGAGCACCGGTTGCACGACGCGCCAGCTCGCCTCGATCGCATCGGCCCGCTGGAACAGCGTCGCGTCGCCGATCATGCAGTCGTAGAGCAGCGTCTCGTAGCCGACGTTGGGCTTTTCGTCGAAATAGTCCTTGTAGCGCATGGACGTCGCGACCCGTCCAAGCAGCATCTGCGGCCCGGGCACTTTCGCGTCGAACTGCGTTTCCAACCCCTGATTGGGGTCGATCAGCAGGCGCACCACGTTGGGTGTCGTCTTGTCGACCGGCGTGTCGCGAAACATGCGGTAGGGCGCGGATTTGTAGTGGATCGAGATTTCGGTCTGCCTGCCGGTCAGCCGCTTGCCGGTGCGCAGGTAGAACGGCACTCCGGCCCACCGCCAATTTTCGATCGACAGCTTCAGCGCCACGTAGGTTTCGGTGCGGCTGTCGGGTGCAACCCCAGGCTCCTGGCGGTAGCCAGCCACATCGTGGCCGAACTCCTGCCCGGCGCCGTACTGGCCGCGCGCCGCGTCGTCGGGCGACATCGGCCGGATCGCCTCCACCAGCTTGGCCTTTTCCTCGCGAACATCGTCGGCGTCGAACGAGTTGGGCGGCTCCATGGCGACCATGCTGAGCAGGGTGAACAGATGGTTGGGCACCATGTCGCGCAACGCACCGGTCGGCTCGTAGAAACTGCCGCGCGCCTCCACCCCCACCGTCTCGGCCGCCGTTATCTGCACGTGGTCGATGTATTCGCGCCGCCAGGTCGGCTCGAACATGCCGTTGGCGAAGCGCACCGCCATGATGCTCTGCACCGTCTCCTTTCCGAGGAAATGGTCGATCCGGTAGTATTGGCTTTCATCGGCCTGCTTGAGGATCTGCGCATTCAGCGCCTGGGCGGATGGCAGGTCGGCACCGAACGGCTTTTCGATGATGACGCGCCGGAAAACCTCGTCGTGCTGCTTGAGCAGACCCGCGCGCCCGAGCCCGTCCACCACCGTGCCGAAAAACCGTGCGCCCACGGCAAGGTAGAAAACCGCGCTGCCGTCGCCCAGGGCCTGGCCGATCTGCTTGAAAACCTCGTCCTTGCTAAAATCGCCCTGCTGGTAGGCCAGCCGCTCGGTCACCCACCCCCAGGCAGTGTCGTCGATCTTTGGCGTGTAGAACTCCGACGTCTTGTCGGTGGTGAAGCTCTGCATGGTGTCCGTCAGGTCGTGCTTCCAGCCCTCGGTATCGAGCTGTCCGCGATCCACCCCGATCACCCGGAACCTCTCTGCAAGCAGCTTGCTCGCCGAGAGGTTATAGAGCGCCGGCATCAGCAGCCGCTTGGTCAGGTCGCCGCCGGCGCCGAAGATCACCAGAGTGCAGACGGGTGCCGGAGACGCGCCGGCGCCCGCTCCCGTCTCGCCCCTGGCCGGCGTGCCCTCGGGCTGCGACTGGTCGTTGGTCTGGCTCATGGCGTCACTCCATCAGAAGCCCGCGTCAGGACACTCGCGCAGGTTAACGGGAGTGAACCGTTCCGGTTCTTCGTTGCGCACATCAAGCAGTATCGGCGGGCACGAGACCCGCCCGCTGCTGCAGGCGCCAGGTTGCGGCAAAATACCCCCCGCCGTTGCACAAAGCAGAGGGCTCGCCGTCCTCGACGATCCGGCCGTCCTGCAGAACGACGATCCTGTCGAAATCCATCAGCGTCGACAGGCGGTGCGCGACCGCGACGACCGTGCGGTTGCCTGCAAGGGCGAGGATGGCGCGCTGCACCTGCAGCTCGGCGCCGCTATCCATCGCACTGGTGGCCTCGTCCAGCACCAGTACCGGCGCCTGGCGCAGCAGCGCGCGCGCTACTGCAAGCCGCTGGCGCTGGCCGCCGGAGAGGCGGATGCCGCGCTCGCCCACCAGCGTGTCGTAGCCCTCCGGCATCGCCTCGACGAACGCCTCGCAGCCGACCGCGCGGGAGACAGCAAGCACCTCGTCCCACGCCGCATCCGGCCGGCCGTAGCACAGGTTCTCGGCCAGGCTCCTCTGGAACAACAGCACCTCCTGGGTCACCACGCAGAAGGCCTGGGCCAGGCTGTCTGCGGTCAGCCTGGCTGCGTCCTGCCCGTCGACCAGCACGCAGCCATGGTCCGGTGCGACGATGCCCTGCATCAGGCGCAGCAGCGTGGACTTGCCTGCGCCGGACGGTCCGACGATGCCGACACGCTGGCCCGCCTCGATGCGCAGGTCGAGCCCGTCGAACAGCCGCCGCCCGCCCGCCGGCGCATGGCCCACCCCGCGCAGCTCGATGGTGCCATGCCCGGTTTGCCTGGCCCCCTTTGCCGGCCCGTCTGCAGGACCCGCCTGCAGGACGGACAACGCTTCGGAGACCGCACCCAGCTGGTTGGCGATGCCGAGGAGCGACAACGCCGCCTCCCTCGATCCGGTCAGCACGCGCAGGGTCAGCGTGCAGACGACCAGCACGCTTCCCGTGCTGATCGCACCGTGCTGCCACTGCCGGACAGCCACGCTGAGCACCACCGCGTTGGCCAGCCAGAAGACGACGTCGTGCCAGGAGCGCAACCGCTCGAGAAAGCGCCAGCTTGCGGCGTGGCTGCGCCCCTCCGCCTGCATGCGCTGGCGCAGCGTCCGACTCTCGCGCAGCCTGGCGCCGTAGGCGCTGACCAGGCTCATATTGCCCAGTACATCGGCGAAGCTGCCGGCGACTTCAGCCGCTTCCCGGTGATAGGCGAGGTGGAGCGGGAACCCGCGCAGGCCCAGCCTGTGCAGCACCAGTGTCGCCAGGCCTGCAAGCACCATCAGCGCCGTGCCGATGCGCCAGTCGATGCTCAGCAGCACCACGACCGAGCCGGTCAGGTCGGCCAACGGCGGCAGCAGGTTCCACACTCCGGTGCGCATTACGCCGGTTGCGGCGGTGCAGGCGGCCATGATCCGGCTGGTCAGGGCGCCGCTGGCCTGGTCGGCATGGAACCGCCAAGGCTGCGCGCTGACCGCGTCGAACAAATCGGCCCTGATATCCTCGCCCGCCTGGATCACCAGGCGGGAGCCCACGAAACCGCCAAGCCGCCAGCACAGGCATTCGGCCGCCAGCAGGGCCAGGAACAGGACCAGCGCGCCGGACACGCCAGCGTGCCGGCTCCCCGCCGCCGTCATGCTGTCGACCAGCAGCTTCAGCGCATATTGCGCGCCGACCGCGCACAAGGCGGCTCCCGCCACAACCGCGAACAGGCCGGCCGACAGCGCCGGCCGGCTGCGCACGTGACGGAAAACGAAGGCCAGCGCGGAGGGCGCAGGCTCACCGCCGATCAACCGCCACCTCCAACGCGCGGATTCGTCACGCCGGTTCGCGGGTTCGCAGGCCCTGATGCACGCGGTCGGCGCGGCGCCACCAGCCGGGCTGCTTGAGCGAGGGGTGCTCGAACCGGCCATGCTGCGCCAGCGCGCGTACGGCCTCGGCAATCAGCGTCGGACGCGGCGGGTCCACGCGCGTGTCGAACGCGCCGGGTTCTACCCGGCCGTGCCGCTCCCGCAACAGGCTGTCCCAGTCGACGAGGCCGAACAGCGCCCAGGCCGTCACTGCCAGGCATTGCGCCCCCTCCGCCCGCACGGCGCGCGCGGCGTCCCACGCCTCGATCAACCAGCGCACCGATTCGGTGAGGTCCGCGCAGCCAAGATGCACCTCGGTCAGCGCCATCGGCCGGTTGTAGCGCGCCCAGACCTCACGCAGGCGGGGCAGCCAGCCACGCTTGCCCTGGGCCACGTTGGTGCGGACTGCCTCGGTATCGACGTAGACCGTCCGGCCGTTGCCGCCTTGCAGCTCGTCAGGATACAGCCCCAAACGATGATCGAGGAAGCGGTCGCTGGTGGCGTAGTGGTTCACGCCGATCACGTCGGGCGCCGCCTCCCCCGTCGCAAGCTCGTCCAGATGCGATGCTGCCACACCATGGCCCTCCAGGTAGCCGCGCCATGGATGCGCGCGCGTCACGTGCCCGCAGAGCAGGTCCAGGCTCAGCCAGCGGCGGTCGTTCTCGTAGCCGGCCTGCTCTGCCAGCCTGGCCGTCGAGAACACCCGGCCGATATCCTCAGTGCTGAGGAACTCGGCGTCCGGCGTGTGGGCGCGTATGGCGCGCATGGCCAGCAGCGTGGCCCTGCACTGGTTGACCACCGCGCGCAGGAACGCGCCCTCGTCGTGCAAATGCGGATACCAATGCCCGTACAGGCAGGAAAACCGCGCGGTCGTCAGCGGCTCGTTGATCGGTATCCAGCGCCGGACGCCCTCGTGGCGCCGCGCCATCGCGGACGCATGTTCGGCCAACAGCTCCGGGAACGCAGGATCGAGCAGGCTGGTCCGCGCGGGACCCGAGCCGTGATGCACCAGCCCAGCGATGACATCGATGCCGTGGTCCTGCAGGCTGCGCACCTGCCGCCCGTGCCAAAGCAGGGCGTTCGCACTCGCCGGATCGTGACGCTCCCAGACCAGCGGGTAACGAACCATACGCAGGCCGAGCTCGGCCAGCCGCTCGACGTCTCCTACACCCCTCGCATGATGGCCGGTGTCGCCCACCTGATCGCGCCACACGTCGCCGACGCGTACGACGCTGCACTCCACCCCGCCCCACAACGCCAGCTGGCCCGACCCGGGCGGAGGTGGGGCGTGGCCGGCCGCACTCGTCGATGGAGAGTCTGGTGCGGGCAATGGGGCTATCCGGGCTGGTCGTTTTGCAAACCCGCCAGGACCGGCCGGGTTGCCAAGCGATGCGGCGTCGGCGTCCGGACAGGGCTTGGCAGAGCCAGGCGCGATCAGCCGAGCTGCTTGCGCATCCTGGTCAGCGGCACGCCGACGACGCCCTGCAGCGCTTCAAAATGCTCGACGACGACGTAGCCGCTGGCGGTGTAGAGCGGCAGGCCGGCGCGCGTGGCGGCCAGCTCGGCCGTGGCGAACCCGGCGGCCAGGGCCGCGCCTTCGCACGCGCGCAGGACGGTTCGCCCCACGCCCTGACGCGCAAGGGCGGGCGCGGTGTACATGGCCCGGATGCGGGCGGCATGGTGCGCAGGATCGAGTGCTGCGGCGTCCCGGCCCGCCGTATGGTCCCCGCCGAACAGGGTCGCCCGACGGCTCCAGCCGCCGCAACCCGCAAGCATGCCTGCTCGCTCGACGATGTAGTAGGTGCCGTCGGTCACGAGCTGCGTGTCCAGTCCCATCACCAGCCGGCTGGCCTCGATCTGCTTCTCCGTCAGGAAGCCACGCTGCAACGTGCCGATGGCGTCTGCCATCAGCACGCGCAGGGCGGGGAGGTCGTCCGGCGTCGCGAGCCGGACGGTGAACCGATCGGCTATTTGAGGATGATCTCCACACGCCTGTTCTGCGGCTCGCGCACGCCTGGCGCGGTCGGCACCAGGGGGTTGCTCTCGCCAAAACCGTGGATGGCGATCTCGGTGCGGGCGACCCCGTCGCGCACCAGTTCGTTCTCCACGCTTTGCGCCCGGCGCACGGAGAGGCGCTGGTTGTAGCCAGCGGTGCCCGACAAGTCGGTGTAGCCGTTCACCTCGATGCGAGTCGTCTGCACGTGGGTGGAGGCCTGCGCCGCCGTGCTGACGATCTGTCGCGCGCGGTCGGTCAGGTCGGCGCGGTCCCAGTCAAAGAACACGAGGTAGGTGCGCACCGGGACGGCCGGGGCCGGGGGAGGCGCGCTCACGACGCCCGGCGAGGCGGGCGTCGGCTCCGGGGGCGCGCCGAAGGCCACGTTGACGCGGCCGTAGTAGAAGCCGCCGTCGATGCCGTACGGGGACGACGGGATGTAGAGCACCGCGTTGTGGTAGCGCGAGGCCGCCGTCGTGTGCGCGGCGTATTTGTCGGTGAAGTTGTTGGCGCCGAGCGTGAGCGTGATCTCCTGCGTGATCCTGTAGCCGAATTCGACGTCCCCGATATAGGCGGGCCTGTTGCGATTCGCCGTGAACGGTTCGGCGCCGGTGTTGCCGTCGGCCAGCACCTCGACCGACGTGCCGTAGCGCGTGCCGCGCAGCAGCGCGGTCCACGGGCCGTACGTGTAGGTGCCCTGCAGGATCAGCTTGCTCTTCGGCGTGTCGGTGGTGATCTCGGACAGCACGTCCGGCGTGAACTGCGCCTGCTGCGCCACACGGGTCAGTTCGGTGTCGTTGAAATTGGCACCGAAGAACCAGTTGATTTTGCCGTAATCGCCGAGGAAGGAAACGTAGTCGATTGTCAGGTCCGCGCCCCTGGTCTGGGTATCGACGCCGTTGGTGTAGTATTGAGCGTAGAGGTTGCAGCCGCTGCCGGGCGAGCAGGTGGGCGGCAAGGCGCCGCTCAGCGCAAACGCCGTGAAAGCGTTGGCGCCGCCGATCAGGCCAGAATCGACGATCCTGTCGCGTATGTCGATCTGATAGAGGTCGAGCGCCACGTGCAGACGTTCGACAGGCGTTGCGACGATGCCGAACTCGTAGTTGTTGGTCCGCTCCGGCTTGAGGGGCACAGAGCCGAGTGCCCGGGCAGCAGGCGAGTCGACCGGGAACTGGCCGCCCGCTGTGACGGGGCCGACGTTGACGGCGGCGAAACCTTCCTGCGCCAGCGTCGGCGCGCGGAAGCCGTTGCTGATGGTGGCGCGCACGGCCAGGGTCGGCGTGATGTCGTAGCGACTGGTGAACTTGCCGGTCTCGGTATCGCCGACATCGGTGTAGTGCTCGAAGCGGCCGGCAATGTCGACCTGCCAGTTCTGCACCGGCGAGGTGGCGAGGTCGATGTAGCCAGCGCCGTTGCTGCGGTGATAGTAGCCCGCGTCGACGTTGGTGAATCCGGGATAGGCCTGCGACCCGCCGCCGTACTGGGACGGTCCGTCGCCTGGTTCGAGCTGGTACGTGTCGTGGCGGAACTCGCCACCAAACGCGACGCTGAGCGGGGCTGCAAAGATGCCGGTGTCGAACGGCCGGTTGATGTCGAGGTTGGTGGTCAGTTCGCTGTTATTGTACTCGCCGGCGTGGAAGTGCGTCGGCGAGTAGCCGAAGGCGTGCAGGAAATCGGTGTTGGTCGATGCGATGGTGGAGATGTTGTCCACGTCGCCGCCATAGGTCGCGCTGACGTCGTAGTGCCAGCCGTCGAGCACGTCGCCCTTGAGGCCGACAGTGCCGGAATAGTCGTTCTCGTTGATCGCTTCAAGCGGTTCGAAACCGTTCGGGTACTGGCCGAAGGCGGTCAGGTTGCCGAACGGCGTGGTGGGCGAGATGGCAGTCGGCGTGAACGTGCCGCTGGTGTTCGGATCGCGGTAGTTCTCGAATGCTTCGGAATGGCGGTAGCCCCAGGTGGCGAACGAGTACACGGTCGCCGCCGGGGAGAACGTGTAGCCGGCGTTGTATCCAAGGTTGACAAGATTGTAGCGCGGATCGCCCTCGATCTGGCTGATGTTGCCCTTGTTCGGCACCACCAACGGCGTCGACAGCTGCGTTCCCGTCTGCGCCTCCGACGGGAAGACGCCGTCGCGGTTGGTGTGGTCGTGGTAGCGATAATCGCCGCCAACGTCGAAAAACCCGTTGCCGCCGAGCGAAAAGCCGTGGCTGGCGCCGACGTTGTTGGTGAATCCGTCCTGGACGTAGGTCGCACCCTCCTGCGCGTAGGCGGTGGTGCCGAAATCGCTGTGTTTGAGAATGATGTTGATCACGCCTGCGATCGCGTCCGACCCGTATTGGGCCGCCGCACCGTCGCGCAGCACTTCGATGTGGTCGATCAGGCTGATCGGGATCATGTCGAAGTCGACAGGGTCTGAACCGCCGACCGGACCGATGTCGGCGTTGATGTTGGCGCTGACGTGGCGGCGCTTGCCGTCGACCAGCACCAGCGTGTCGTCGGGGCTGAGGCCGCGCAGGCGGGCCGATCTTACCAGGCCCGCGGTGTCGAAGCCGATCGGTGGAAGGTCGAAGCTCGGCAGCAGCACGTTCAACGCGTCGAACACGTTCTGCTGGCCGGTGCGCGTCAGCTCGGCCGCGCTGATCACGTCGATCGGGGCGGGGCTCGATTGCCTGGTACGCCCGGACTGTCGCGTGCCGGTGACGATGACGTCCTCGGCATGCTCTCCGGAGAGCTGGTTGGCGTCGCTGCGCGCGCTGTCTGGACTGCCTGACGATTGTGTCTGCGCCACCTGGTCGCCGCCGGCGGCCTGCGCCAACTGGTCCGAACCGGCAGCTGCCTGCGCCTGGGTGCCCGCCGTCTGCGCCCGGGCGGCGGGGAGGCAGAGAGCGAGGGCAGCCGCGGTGGCTGCCGAGGCCAGCATGTGTTTCTTTGTCATGTGCATCCTGTTCATTGCCGATCCGTAGGGCGGTTCAGTGCGGCTTTGCGGCGATCACCTCGATCTCGACCAGCGCGCCGGGGGCTGCCAGGGCGGCTACCTGGACCGCGCTACGCGCCGGCTTGTTGGGCTGGTCCTTGGTGCCGAAATACTTGGTGTAGCCGGTCATCATCCCGGCAAAATCCATCTTGCCGCCCTTGTTCGCGTCGCCGGCCAGGAAGACCGTCATCTTGATCACGTCGCCCATGCCGAGCTTCAGGCGTGCCAGCGTCTGCTTGATCCTCTCCAGCGCGCCGCCGGTCTGGGTTGCGGTGTCGCCGTAGGATGCCTGGCTGCCCTTGGGCGCGCTGGCGTCGATCACCGGTGCGAGCGCGCCGCTGAGGAAGAACAGATCAGTCCCGGCTGTAACGGTCACCGCGGCCGAAATCGGAAAGTCGCTGTCCGGCACAGCAAGCCGAACCACGTTCTGGGCGTGCGCGGCACAGGCGACAGCGGACGCGACGAGCACGCCAAAAATACGTCCGCGTCCGGCAACCCGTGCGCCCCGCAACCGTTCAAATGCCGACAGACTCGTAACGTTCATCCTCGTGCAAACTCCCTGGTCAACAAACAAGTCGGCGGAGGCACGATCGTGCCGGTCCGCGCCACAGCCGCGCAGCGATCCGGGCGAGGTTCGATCCGGGCAAATAGCGATTCGCGTCCCACAACGCAGCTTGGTTGCTAACGTGGAGACTTCAGACGCAGGTTGTCCAACGAAAATTGTCGAAACGATCGCCCAAATCAACGACCTCCGACGGGATTTGCCTAAGCGGAGTGCATACCGGCTCTCATAGACCTACTCAGGCAGCAAAGAACGCATGCGTTGCCGCGTGCAGCAGTCTGGTCGCCCTTTCCGGATCAGCGTTCTACGACCGGAACAGGGCCGCGCGCGGCCGCAACGTCGGCCGGCGTGACGGCGTCTGTGTAGGCGTTGCCGAAATGCGTGCGAACGTAGTTCACGACGTCGGCGATCTGGGTGTCGCTCAGCTGCCCGTTGAACCACGGCATGCCGCCGTTGCCGTTCAGCACCATGCTGATCGGATAGCCGGCCGCAGCCAGCTTAGGGTTGCCCGCCAAGGCCGGGAACGCGCCAGCGCCAACCGCGCCGCGCCCGCCCGGCTGATGGCAGCCCTGGCAGACGTGCTGGTAGAGCGCTGCGCCGCTCTGCTCTGGAAGTTCTGTCTTGCTCAGCGTCGTCGCCGTGTCGGCCATCGCCGGCGAGGCGGCGGAAACGGCAGCCAGGCACGCCCAGAACGACAGCGCGCGCATCAGCCCACCGCGCGCTGGTGAAGCTGGGTGATCGCGCTGAGCGAGGAGAGCAGCGCGCCCTCCTGCCAGCAGCCGACATGCGAGGCGTGTTCGCCGGCCAGCACGATCCGCCCGTCCATCGTCGTCAGCGTCTTGTAATGGGTGCGCCGCGTCTCCTCGCTCCACATGCCGCAGCAGCCCAGCGTCCACGGCATCCGGCTCCACGCGACGCCCACGCCCGAGGCGAACTCGGTGCGATACTGCTTGTGGATCTTCGACCCTTGTTCGAGCGCCGCCTGTACCCGCTCCTCCGGCGTCATCCCGGCGAAATCGTAGGCCGCGGCGCCGAACATGTAGCCGCCCAGCATGACCGCCGGCCCGCCGGAAAAATAGCCGGTGCTGGGGTAGGACATCACGCTGATCGGCTGGTCGGTGAAGCTGATGCCGCCATAGATCTGCTCGTCCTGCTCCCAGAACCGACGCTTGAACTCCAGGCCGACCTTGACCGAGGAGTGATAGGGCACGGCCGAGATCGCCGCCTTCATCGGCTCGCTCACCTGCACGTCGAGCTGGCTCAGCACGGATAGCGGAATGGTGCAGACGCAGTAATCGGCGTGCACCTGGGTGACGGCGCCCCCGAAACCGTTGTCGGAATAGGTGACGGTCACGCCATCCGCATCCTGCTGGATCGACGAGACGCGCACGTTATGGGTGACCAGGTCGTTGACCTGCCTTGCGAAGGCGCGGCCGATCATGTCCATGCCGCCTACCGGCTGGAACATGGTGGTCTGCACGTCGCCGGACATGTTGAATGCCAGGTACTGCCACAGGCCGGACTTCATGACGTCCGCGCGCGGCAGCAGGTCGGAAGGCACCGGCGCGCCGTCCGGGCCGGCGCCGGGCGGCTTGCTCCAGCCACGGCGGTCGGAGGCCAGCTTGCCGGTATAGGCGTAGTTCCGGTCGAGCAGACCCCACCCCTTCATGGCCAGCAGCACGTCCCGCCTCTCGTCGTCGCTGACCGGAAGGTCGAGCGATTTCTGGTCGATCGCCTTGGCGAGCAGTTCCGCCGTGTAGCCGTTGAAATCGGCCATCACCTCGCGGTAGCGCTGCGGCTGCCCGCCGAAGCTCTTGCTGCTGTGCAGGTAGGCGTTGTGGTTGACCTCGATGAACGGCTCCAACGCCACGCCGAACGCCCGGCAATAATGCAGGATGGCGTTGTGGTGATACGGAATGCGCCACGGGCCGGGGTTGATGTAGTTGCCCGGCGCGAAATCCACGTGCTGCGTCGCCCCGCCCAGCTCCACCAGCGTGTCGCCGCCGCGCAACGTGAAATTGCGTCCGCCGGAGCGGGTCTGGTACTCCAGCACGCGCACGTTGTAGCCGGCCCGGCGCAGCTCATAGGCGGCCAGCATGCCAGCCAGGCCGGCGCCCAGCACCAGCACGCTGGTGCCCGCGCGGCCGCCGCTCAGCGAGGGCGGCCCGGCAAAGTCGGTCGCCGTCGCATGCCCCAGCTGCGTCATCGCCTGGTACATGGCGACCCCGCCTGCCGCGGCGCCGATCCGTGTCAGCAACTGCCTGCGAGTCTGAGCCATCTACCACCATCCCATCGTGACGGAACTCTATTTGAGCAAAAACCATGCCCCGAACCAGGAAACTATGCCTTGTGGCGGAACTCTCAACCACCCGGAAGACCAAATCGACAAAACCTGCCCTGCACGGTGGCCGGTGCCGGCCAGCGGCCTCGTTCACCAGCGGGATCGGCCTGGAGCTGGCGCGCGCGCTCCTCTCGCGCGGCAACACGGTGATCGTGACCGGCCGTGACCAGGGTAGGCTGGAGCGCACTAAACGCGCGCTGCCGGGCGCTCACGGTTACCAGAGCGACGTCAGCGACACTGAGTTCGCCAAGGAGCTGAAAGGGCAGAGGGCGATGGACCCTGCAGTGCTCCCCGGCCGCGCCGTCGCTGCCATCAAGGCAGGCCAGCTGGAGATCCGCCCAGGCCAGAGCAACCTGCTCAAGATGATGAGCCGTATCGCCCCTGGTTTTGCGTTTAGTCAGTTGGCCAAGATGGGTAAGTCGAAGGCTGCATAGCGGCGGGCGCCGCGGTTCGCCGCAACCCGAATGCGGCCTTCATCGGTCGTTAAGTTGTGGGCGGTATCCTGTGGCGGCCCGTGTTGCCGGAGCCGAGGACCCTAGCTGTGACCATCCGTGACGTGCGTTCGATCGAGATCGACCGCGCCGGCCTGAGCGACGCGGTCAGCCGGTGCCGCAAGGTCTCGACCTCGCTCGGCATGCCCGACGGGATGGTGACGGCGGTGCAGCCGCGCGTGCCCAGCAACGAGGTCGAGTTCACGCTGACGAACGGGAGTGGAACGGCGCAGCCGGTGGTGCTGGCCACAGCGTCCTTGGGCGCGCTGGCGGTCGCCTACCTCATAGCGGTTCGCGTTCCAGTGCCGAAACAGGCAACCAAATCGATCAGCGTCACCGAACATGGCGTCAGGCTCGTGTTCGAATTCCACGTGCCAACGCCGTCCTCCCTACCCGCGAGGCCAGCGGCCCCTCTGCCGGCGACCGCGGTTGACTGGCGGACGTGACAGCCGGGCATCCTGCCCACTTCAGGCGACGCATATGGTTACGGGAGCTCGAGCGCCCTCAAGCCATGGCGCGCTCGCGAACCGGGGCCAGCCAGCCATGCGCGTCGTTGGTGGCGCCATACTGAATCGCCGTGATCGCGTCGTAGAGGCGCTGGGTCAGCTGCCCCGTGTGTCCGCCGTTGATCGTCATGCGCGTGCCGCGATAGCCGAGCTCGCCCACCGGCGACACCACGGCGGCGGTGCCGGTGCCCCACATCTCCTGCAGCCGCCCGTCCCGATAGGCTGCCTCCACCTCGTGGATCGAGATCGCGCGCTCCTCGGTCGGCACGCCCCAGTCCCGCAACAGCTGCAGGACGGAGTCGCGCGTGATGCCCTCCAGGATCGTGCCGCTGGTCAGCGGCGGGGTCACCACAGTGTCGCCGATGCGCAGCATGATGTTCATCGTGCCAACCTCGTCGAGAAACTCGCGATGCACGCCGTCGAGCCAGAGCACCTGGGTGAAACCCTGCTGCTCCGCCTCACTGGCCGCGTAAAGGCTGGCGGCGTAGTTGCCGGCCGTCTTGGCCGCCCCCAACCCGCCCGGCATCGCCCGCACGTGGCTGTCGGTGACCAGTATCTTCACCGGGTTCAGGCCCTCAGGGTAGTAGGCCCCGACCGGGCAGGCGATCACGTAATACAGATACTTGCGCGACGGCCGGACGCCGAGGAAGGTCTCCGTGGCGATCACCGTCGGGCGGATGTAGAGCGACGTGCCCCGCTTGGACGGCACCCAGTCGTGATCGGCTTCGACCAGGGCCTGAAACGAGTCCTGCACCAGCGCGGGGTCCAGCGTCGGGATGCACAGCATGCTGCAGGACCGGTTCAGCCGGGCAGCGTGCTTGTCGCCGCGAAAGATGCTGACCTGGCCGTTGGCGCCGCGAAACGCCTTCAGCCCGTCGAACACCGCCTGGGCGTAGTGCAGCACGCAGCAGGCCGGGTCGATGGCGAACGGCGCGTAGGGCACGATGCGGGGGTCGTGCCAGCCTTGCCCGTCCTCGTAGACCATCTGGAACATGTGATCGGTGAACGCTTCGCCGAAACGGAGCGATGCGTCTGCCGGACGGGTCTTACGCGCCGTCGCATGCGTTACCGGGAAAGTCTGCATGATCGGTGGCGCCTTTCTCGAGCGTTCAGAGGCGTGAGTTTGGACAGTTCGGACCGCTTGGCAAGGCAACGGGCTTGGCCGCTTGACCCCATCAAAGGCGAGCCTTTGAAATCCTCCTACTTAGGAGGCGGCCATCTGCGGTGCAGCCAGAGCCAGCTTCCTGGGTCGGCGCGTATCCAGCGTTCGAGCACGTCGTTGACCTGCTGGGTCAGCGCGAGGAGGTCGGCGCTTCGGTCGCCCGTCTGGGGCAGCGCCAGCGGTTGCTCCACCACCAGCCGCAGGCGCGCCGGCCCGACGCGGCGCGCCAGGGCCGGCACCACAGGGCAGCCGAAATGCAGCGCGAAGGCGGCGACTGCAGGCGAGGTCATCGCAGGCAGGCCGAAGAAGCGCGCCTGCACGCCATCGTTCAGCTTCTGGTCCACCAGCAGCGCCAGCGCACCGCCCCGCCGCAGATGGACCATCGCCTGGCGCGCGCCCGTGGCTCCCTTGGCGAACATCTGCGCGCCCTCGCCCTCCGCCGGCCGCCGCATCCTGCGGATCAGCGCATCCACGCCGGCGTTCTGGGCGGCCCTGTAGAAGCTCGCGACCGGCAGGCCGTGGGCGCGCGCCGCATGCGGCAGGATCTCCCAGTTGCCGATATGGCCCGAGAAGAAGATCACCGGCCTGTCCGCCCGCAACCCGGCAAGCACGTCCTGGCCCTCGATCTCCCATCCAGGCCCGGCCTCCGTGGGCCCGAGGGCCGAAACGTGCGGGAACTCCCCGACGGTCCGGCCGAGCTGCGTCCACACCTCGCGCACCACCCGGCGCCTGCCTGCGTCGTCCAGTGCGGGCAAAGCCCGGCGCAGGTTGCCGTGCGCCACGCGTGACACCGGCAGCAACGGCCCGAGCAACCCGGCGACCGCACCGCAAAGATTGGATGCGGCGGCGGGCGGCAATGCCCCGACCATACGCGCCAGGCTCGCCACCAGTGCCGTCTCCGCGCGGGCCAGCAGGGTCACGCGGCCATGATCCGGTCCAGCAGGCCCTCCAGCGCCGCCTCGTCCTGCCAGACGAGCGACACGCCCACGCTCACGATGCCAGCGCGATCGGCAGGCGCGATGCGCACCCAATCCTTAGGCGTGGTCACCGCCTGCGCGTCGAGCTCGGCGGCGAGCGCCGACACGCGCGCGAGCTCGGCGCGGCTGAACCGATGATGGTCGGCGAACGGCAGCCGGCGGAGGACGTGCACGCCCTCCGCCTCGAGCATGGAGAAGAATTTTTCCGGGCGCGCGATGCCTGCGAACGCAACCGCGGGGGCCTGGCGCAGAGTCGCCAGCTCTGGTCCTGCGGCCAGCCTGGCCCGCAGCACGGGCAGGCCGGGCGGAAGATGCGCCAGGGCGCGGGCCTCGTCCGCGCCCACCAGGACCGCTGCATCGGCCCGGGCGGCCGCTACGCGCGCCGGCTCGCGCAGCGGACCGGCCGGCAGCACCCGCCCGTTGCCGAAGCCGGCTGCGCCGTCGATGACCAGAAGGCTTGCCGTCTTGGCCAGGCTGGGGTTTTGCAGCCCGTCATCCATCACCAGCACCTGCGCGCCCGCCTCCACGGCGGCGCGGGCGGTGGCCGACCGGTCCGCGCCGAGCCAGGTGGGCGCGCAACCGGCCAGCAGCAGCGCCTCGTCGCCCACCTCCGGCGCGCTGTGCCGTACGGCATCCACGCGCTGCGGCCCGCGCGCGCTGCCGCCATGCCCGCGGGTCAGCAGGTGCACAGCGCAGCCGCGCTCCAGCAGCCGCCGTGCAAGGTCCAGGGCGAGCGTCGTCTTGCCTGCGCCGCCGACCGACGCGTTGCCGCAGCAGATCACCGGCACCGGCGCCCGCCAGCCAGACCTGGCGACACGCCGCGCCGTTGCGAGCCGGACCAGCAGCGATGCGGGCCACAGCACCGCCTGCGGGACAGGGTTGCCGCCATTCTCCCAAAAGCCGGGCGGCCGCATCAGCCTGCGCCGATCAGCGCGGACAGGCGATGCGCCAGGCGGTCGGGCAGGTCGCTCGCTGCCTGCGCTGCCGCCATGCCCGCCCGGCCCATCGCCGCCGCGCGTGCCGGGTCGGACAGCATCGTGTCCAGCCAGCCGATCACGGCCGTGAGGTCTGCCACCACGCGCAGGGCGCCGGCACCCTCCAGCGACCGAACCGCGCCGGAAAAGTTCGCCGTCATCGGTCCGGTCGCGACCGCGCAGCCCAGCCTGGCCGGCTCCCAAGGGTTCTGGCCGCCGCCCGGTGCGAAACCCTTGCCGACCAGCACGATCGGAAAGCAGCGATAGAGCAGGCCCAGCTCGCCCAGCGTGTCGGCCACCCACAGGCCGCCGGCGGGCGGCGCCTCGCCCAGCGACCGTCTTGGCGCCCCGAATGTCTGGGCCAGCGCCGCCCCGCGCTCGGGATGGCGCGGCACCACCGCCGTCAGCAGCCCAGGGTGCCGCGCCGCCAAGGCAGTGTGGGCGGCATGCACGATGCCGTCGTCCGCGGCATGCGTGCTCGCCGCCAGCCAGCGTGGCCGATCGCCGAGCAGGCCTGCCAGGCAAGCGACTTCGGCGCCGTCGGCCGGCAGGGCGGGCGCAGCCGCCTTCAGATCGCCCCAGACGTGCACGGGGTCGGCACCCAGCATCCGCAGACGGTCAGCATCCGCCTCCGATTGCGCAGCCACGAAACGCAAGCCGCCCAGAACGTGCCGGGCCAGGCCCGGCAGCCTCGCCCAGGACGCGGCCGAGCGGGCCGACATACGGGCGTTGACCAGCGCGGCCGGCACCGAACGGCGCCGGCAGGCTTCCAGAAGATTGGGCCAAAGCTCGCTTTCCACGAAACACGCGGCGTCCGGCCGCCAGTGATTAAGGAAACGCGTTGCCCAGGCGGGCACGTCCAGCGGCACGAAGCGGTGCAGCACCCGTCCGTCCAGACCCAGTTCCGGCAGCCGGCGGGCCAGCAGGGCGGCGCTGGTCACCGTGCCGGTGGTGAACAGTATCTTGGTCCGCCCGGGCAGGGCTGCGACCAATGGCAGCACGGACACCGCTTCTCCCACGCTCGCCGCGTGCAGCCAGAGCAGCCGCCCAGGCGGCCGCTCTGCCGTCTCGACGCCGAAGCGTTCGGGCAGGCGCTCGGCCAACTCTCTGCCGCGTGCCGCCCTCCGGCGCAGCATGATGCGCAAGCCGGGGGAGATGAGCGTGGCGGAGGCGGCCCAGAGCCTGCCGGTCAGCGGCACAGCGCGTCCGCCCGGTCGGCGGCCTGGGTCAACGCCGCTGCGAGCCCCGGCAGGCTGGCGTCGGCCTGGCCGGGTGGAACGATGATCGGCGGCAGGCACACCAGGGCGCCTCGCCCGAACGGCAGCGGCAGCACCATGCAGTCCCAGCTGCGCAGCGTGATGCGGTGCCGCACCTGCCCCGCCACGGCCAGCATGGGCGCCTGCGCCATGGCGGCGAGCAGACCCAGCCCAGGCGCGGCCACCCGGGACGGTCCGCGCGGCCCGTCGGGCGTGATCACCACTGCCTGCCCCGCCTGCAGGGCCGCGAGCAGGGCGCGCCACCCGGCAGCGCCGCCGCGGTCCCTGGCAGGGCCCTGGCCGGGTTTGGCACGGCCCGAGGAGCCGAGCACCGCGCGCACGCCGAAGCGCGCCATGACCGCAGCGATGAACCGACCGTCCCGATGCCGGCTGGCCAGGGTTGCGATCTCTCGCCGCGGGAAGCGGCGCCGCGCGAACAGCCACAGGGCGGGCGCCAGCGGCAGGCGCTCGTGCCAGCAGGCGACGATGACGGCGCCTTCGGCCAGGAACGGCTCCAGGTGGCCGGCTCCCTCGACCGTCCAGCGCGTGCTGCGCAGCGTCCATTCCAGGTACGTGCCGAGAAAGGCGGAGGCGGCGCGCTGGACGGCAGCACGTCTCAGCAGGCGGGAGAACATTGCGGCGGGCGACTGGGCACGCGGGTGCGGTAGCACGCAGGACACCGGCCGAGAAAGTCCGCTGCCTCTGGCCTCGGCGTCGCGCGCGCGCCTACCCTGGCGCCGAGCACAGCCCGAGGCGGACCGATGACCCTGCAGCGTAAGACGGCCGCCATTGTTCTGAGTGTCGCGACCCTGGCCGGCCTGGCCCGGGCGGCGGCGGCAGGCTTGGATCCGCTGACCGCCTTCGCGCCGCTGAGCCTGCCGATGCCGCCGAGCGCCACGCGGTCGGCGGGCGGCGCGCCGGGTGCGGCCTACTGGCAGAACCGAGCCGATTACAGCATCGACGCGCGGATCGACCCGGAGAGCCGCTCGCTGACCGCGACCGAAACGATCACCTACACCAACAACAGCCCCGACGCTCTGGACGTGCTGTGGCTGCAGCTCGATCAGAACATCTACCGTCCCGATTCGCGCGCTGCCTCCATGCCCCGATACGATCCGGACGCGGCCCCGGCGTTCACCGATGGCTATAGGCTGGGCGAGATCAGCATCCAATCCGGCGCGGCGAGCTACACGCCGACGTGGCTGGTCAGCGACACACGCCTGCAACTGCGGCTGGCCAGGCCGCTCGCCGGCCATGGCGCACGCCTGCGCATCCGCATCGCCTACCGCTACACCGTGCCAGGCGCCTGGGGCGGCCGAACCGCCGTCACCTCCACCCCGCATGGCGACATCTACGAGATCGCACAGTGGTTTCCGCGCATGGCGGTCTATGACGACCTGCGCGGCTGGGACACCGCACCCTATCTCGGCGCCGAGTTCTACCTCGAATACGGCGACATCGACTACGCCGTCACCGTGCCCTGGGATTACATCGTCGCAGGATCGGGCGCGCTGCAAAACCCCGACGAGGTGCTGACCACCGAACAGCGCGAGCGCCTCGCACAGGCAACCGAGAGCGACGCGACCGTCACGGTGCGGGGCGCAAGCGAGGTCGGGCAGGCCGACAGCCGCCCGACGCGCGACGGTGTGCAGACCTGGCGCTTTCACATGGGCAACACCCGCGACGTTGCGTTCGCCGCCTCGCCCGCCTTCGTGTGGGACGCGGCGCGCATCAACCTGCCTGGGGGCGGCCACGCGCTCGCCATGTCGGTGTACCCGCCGGAGTCGGTCGGCACGCAGCGTTGGGGGCGCTCCACGGAGTACGTGAAATTCGCCATCGAACATTTCTCGGCGCGCTGGTACCCCTATCCCTGGCCGGTGATGGTGAACCTGGGCGGCCACGGCGCAGGGATGGAGTACCCCGGCATCGTGTTCGACGACAAAGCCGATGCAGGACGCGACCTGTTCTGGATCACCACGCACGAGGTGGGCCATAGCTGGTTTCCGATGATCGTCGGCAGCAACGAACGCCGCGACGCCTGGATGGACGAGGGCTTCAACACGTTCATCGACGTGTATGCGTCCGATGCGTTCAACCACGGGGAATACGCACCGAAACGCGACCCGGAATATGCCGAACACGGCGGCAACCCGGCCGACGAGATCGTGCCGTTGCTGATTGACGCGCGCGCGCCGACGATCATGACGCCGGCCGACCTGATCAGCGAAAAATACCGCCACCCTGTCAGCTACTTCAAGCCCGCGCTGGGCCTGGTTCTTCTGCGCGAGCAGATCCTTGGGACCGACCGTTTCGACCCTGCGTTCCGCGCCTACATCGCAGCCTGGGCGTACAAGCATCCTTCGCCGTCGGATTTCTTCCGCTTCATGAGCAGCGAGGCGGGTGAGGATCTATCCTGGTGGTGGCGCGGCTGGTACTTCCGTAACGAGCCGCTCGACCTGTCGCTCGACAGCGCGGCCTACTCGAACGGCGGCAATGGGAAGCGTTTGCGCTTGACCGTGTCGGCACAGGGAGCACTCGTCATGCCGTCCGTGATCGCGATCACGTTCACCGACGGGACGGTGCAGCGGGTCACATTGCCTGTCGAGGCATTCTTCAAGACCGGCACCGCGTCCTTGGATCTGGCGGTGGATCGGCCGGTGCGAGAGGTGGTCATCGACCCGGACAGCGCCCTGCCGGACTCCAATCGGTCCAACAACCGTCGTGCCGTAGAGTAGGCGGCACGAAGCGGCCCACGCCATTCAGCCGGCGTCCCCAACGGGTCCTTTCTCAAACCGGCCGCCATCTAATATCAATCGGCCTTGGGATCGACATCCCCAAACCGAAGGCAAGTCCTTCTTTTTTGTAAAAAAGAAGCAAAAAACCTCTGTCCAGCTGTCGCGGATCAAATGAACAGAGGTTTTTTGGTCCTTTTTGCAAAAAGGACTGCTTGCCTTTCGCGAGTCAGACGCAACCCCGTGTGGTATAAGTCGGGCAAGCAACCGGCAGCGTCGCCGTCACGCGTGCAAAAGGCCCTTGAACTCGGTCGCGCTGACCACCTGCATCACGCACCCTTCATCGTGTCGGACCAGTCAGATAATCTTACCACTTTCATGGTGGTCAAGAGCGCTGTTGACCCTAAGCCGGTGCGGTGACTGAGATGGCCAGGCCCTGCCTGATCGGCGCCAGGTTGGTGACAAACCGCTCGGCACAGTTTCGCCACGAGAACGTTTCGGCAAAGGCGCGGCAGGCGATGCGGTCGCCGCCCTCCAGCGCCCGCAGCACCGCCACTCGGAGATCGGCATCGACTGCGCCGATCGCGTCGCCGCCGCCCACCAGCACGTCCTTCGGGCCGGTTACCGGAAAGGCGGCGACGGGCGTGCCGCAGGCCAGGCTCTCCAGCATGACCAGCCCGAACGTATCCGTTAGCGAAGGGAACACCATGACGTCTGCGCCAGCATAGGCGCGCGACAGCGCCGCTCCGTGCATCACGCCAGCGAAATGCGCGTCCGGGTATTGCCGCTGCAGGGCGGCCAACTGCGGGCCGTCGCCCACCACCACCTTGGACCCTGGCAGGTCCAAATCGAGGAAGGCGGCGATGTTTTTTTCCACCGCCACGCGTCCGACGTAGAGGCAAACCGGCCGTGCTAATCCCTCCCAGGCGGCGCGCGGCTCCATCTGGAAAAGCGACAGATCCACCCCTCGGGACCAGTCGCGCAGGTCTCGGAACCCTCGGGACTCGAGTTCCTGCCGCATGCTTTCGGTCGCCACCATCAAGCCGTGACCGGCCGCATGGAACCGTCGCAGCCAGGCGTAGGACAGCCGGGTCGGCACGCGAGTCCTGGCGCGCAGATACTCGGGAAACCGCGTGTGGAAGGCAGTGGTGAAGATCCAGCCCTTGGCACGCGCGACGCGGCGCGCGGCAATCCCGAGCGGGCCTTCGGTGGCGATATGCAGCGCGTCCGGCCGAAACGCCTGCATCAGCCGTTCGAGCCTGCGACGCGGCAGTACCGACAGGCGGATGTCGGGGTAGGTGGGACAGGGCACCGTGCGGAACCGGTTTGGCCCGATCACCTCCGCCACGATTCCCAAAGCCGCCAACTCGGACACCAGCGTTTCCAGCGTGCGCACGACGCCGTTCACCTGCGGCTGCCACGCATCGGACACGATCAGCACACGCGAGTTGGGGGGCACGCAAGCATCCGGCAGGAGGATGGGGCGGTCCGCCGTGCGTCCCGGGCCGTTCAGACCAGGCTCATGCAGGCTCGGCGACCGAGACCCGGCGAGGTCCGAAGAACGACAGCTTGTTCAATGCCACCCAATCGATCAGCTCCAGACGGCCGTCATGGTGCTCCACCAGCGCGGTGCAGCTCTCCACCCAGTCTCCTGTGTTGAGGTATAGCACGCCGTCAACCGTTCGCATCTCGGCATGGTGGATGTGGCCGCACACCACGCCATCGAACTGGCGTCGCCGCGCCTCCCCGGCCAGCGCCTGTTCGAACCGGTCGACAGCCTTGACGGCTTCCTTGACCTGCCGCTTGGCCCACTGGCTCAGTGACCAGTAGGGGTAGCCGAGCGGCCGGCGGAGCGCGTTAAACCAGCGGTTGATATTGAGCGCGGTGGTGTAGGCCCAGTCTCCCAAGAAGGCGAGCGTCTTGGCGTATCGCACCACGCTGTCGAACTGGTCGCCATGGATGATCAGCAGCCTCTTGCCGTCGGCGGTCACGTGCTCCGCCTCCCCAGCCAGGCGTACGCCGCCGATCTCCAGGCCGTGCGAAAGCCAGTCCCGGAACATTTCGTCATGGTTGCCCGGCACGTAGAGCGTGCGGGCGCCGTTGCTGGCATGGCGTAGGATGAGCTTGACCACCTCATCATGCATCTCGTCCCAGTACCACGACTTGCGCAGCCGCCAGCCATCGACGATGTCGCCCACGAGGAACAGGTTGTCCGTGCTGAACGACCCTAGGAAATGCGCCAAGAAGTCGCTCCGGCAGCCGCGCGTTCCCAGATGCACATCGGAGATGAACACCGAACGGTATGTCCTGTCGTCGCCGGAAAGCTGAGCGTAGGCGTTCATGTGCTCACCATCACCAAGGACGCCCCAGCATAGCAGAGCCGGCGCCAGGGCGACGCAATAGATGACGCCCCGCGTCGCGCGAGTGAAGTTTGCGTGACGGGTCGCGTGGACGGCATGCGCGAACCTGAGCCTGCGGCGCCCTTCCGGCCTCGCACATGCCCGCGACTGACAGATCGGCCGAGGCGGACCACGGTGTCCAGCGAACCCCGGCCGGAGTCTTCCCGTCCGGCTCTACCGCCAGCTTGGCACCTCTTGCGCAGCCGGGTGCCTTTGACTGGTTGCGGCGGGCATCGAGCCAGGGTGTCACGCTCCCGCTTGGCGGCGGCACCCATCGCTGGTATCGGCACATCAACCTTCCTGGTCGCTACCAGCCAGACGCTCTTGCACGCGTGGACGGACGGTGGACGTACGATGCATTTCTGCACAGGGCCTTCACAACCCGGCGCTGGCGGCCATCGACCACCCGACTAGCTTTTCAACCTCTCAGGCGCCGAGTACGCCGCCTGCTCGCGGGGCGCCATCGCGGGGCGCTGTTCCTCATTTCGGCGCCATCTCGTGGAAGAAACACACTGGTTCGCGCGGAGCGTGGCTGAACGCTTTCAGCAAGACTGAGCACGCGACGAGGCGCGCTACGTCGATGCGGCCGTTTCACGAGGGACGCTAGAGTGGCACACCGGCCACTCCATTTCAGAGCTAGCCGAGGTCTTCGGAGCTAGCCCGGGTCGCTGCCCTTGATGTCGATGCCTTATTTGCTTTCGTTCAAGCAATCTCGTGCCACTGCAAACGCCTCCATCAACCAAGCACGGTCGTAGGTGAAGGAACTGAAGCCGGCGGCAGCATCGGTCGCCTTGCCTTCGGCGACGGCCAGTCGGTCGACGATAGCCAACAACACCGCTTCACGGCCTTGAGCGAGATTGTACATTGACACTCCCCTTTTCTTTTGGACCACATGAACGTAGCCAGCGCCGGGGCGGGTGTCATGCCCATAAATTAAGCAACTTACGCCGCCGGCAGACACTGCCAGTCAGCAAGTAACACCGGCAGTCGCTGCAGCAATCCAGTCGACCGTTGCCGCAAGCGCCTGTCGCACGTCGCCGCGGGCTGCCGCGAATATGGCGAGCTGCCGGTCGGCGCTTGTGCCGTGTGCCGCGGTCACGCGCAGGCACGCCAGTTCGGCCTCGCAGCCAAGCACGGACGCGTCCTCCTCCACCTGCGACAGCACAGCGTCCAGCCCGGAAGCGAACGGCACGGTCTGCCCATCCAGGTCCACGAACGCCGCGCGTATGCCGTCGCGTTGGGCACGCCATAGGTTCTCGGCCGTGATCGCCCGTGCGGCGCCGCTCTGTCCGCGGTACAGCGCCGGCGTGCGGCCGACCAGCCGCACCAGACACCGAAACAGCGCGGCGATACCCAGAGTGTCGTCTATTCGCGTGCAACTGTCGGCGACACGCAGCTCCAAGGTCGGGAAGTGGATCGATGGCCGGATGGCCCACCATAGGAAACTCGCATCGGGGACCGCGCCTGACCGGATCATGGCGGCGACGTAGCGGTCATAATCGGCTCTGTCGTGGAACAGGTCGGGCAGTCCGGTGCGCGGCATCTCGCCCCAAACCGACAGGCGGTAGGCGGCAAGTCCCGTGTCCTGGCCTTGCCAGAACGGCGACGATGCAGACAGCGCCAACAGCGTTGGGATGAAGCGGAGAATGCCGTTCATCAGGTCGACACGCTCCTCAGGCCTGGGCACCTCGACGTGCACGTGCATGCCGCACACGATGTCGCGCCGCCCCAGCATCTGCATCTGCTGCATCAAGTGATCGTAGCGCGCCTTTCTGGTCTGACGCTGATGAGTCCAACGGGCGAGCGGCTGCGTGCCGGAGGCGAGGACCAGGATGCCGTGGTTCCGCCCCACCTCGGCCAAACCCGCGCGCAGCTCCGCCAGCTGCGCGCGCGCGCAAGCAAGGCTGTCGGTCGGCGCCGTTGCAACCTCGATCTGGGCGGCAAGCAGCTCACGCTCCGCCTGGGGAACGCGCGCGCGAACCGCCTCATGAAACGGTTTCGTGCGGCGCGGCGTGCCACGTGTGGCCGAGTCCACGAGGAAGTATTCTTCCTCGATCCCGATCCTGTATTGCGCGCTCATGCTGAACCTCCCAGGCGATGATGAACGTTCAGGCCGACGATATGCAATGCGGCGCTGCTGTGCCCCGGGTAAGCCGGCTGTCCGCGCGGGCGCACCTGCGGCCGTGGCAGGCCGTCGATGTGGATGGACCGGCCAGCAACGCAGTGCCTGGCGGGACGCAGGACGCCGCGTGCGCCGGCGTTTGGAAGCTGCTACTGCGGTGCTGCAATTGCGAAAGGTTCGATCCGTGCGGCATCAAGCGCCTCGAAAGTCCGCTACACTTGTTGCGATGGGGGCGCTGTGCAGTCTTCCCGGACTTGCCTGGGCAGGAGCCGCGCCCTTGCCGTTCGCCGCCTTCGTGGCGCAGCTGCATGCGGCAAGCCCGGCCGGTGTAGCAGAGGAGCTCGGCCGCTCCGCAGCGCTCGACTCCACAGCGTTCGAGACGGCGCGCAATTACCTGATCCGATATTATGCGGGCATGACGGTCGACCGTACTGTCCTCGAACAGGACGGTCGGGTATTGGATTGCATACGTTATGAACAGCAGCCTTCGCTGCATATGCAAGGCTTGACCAGCATCGCCGCCCCGCCGCCTTTTGCTCCGCCCGGCGCGCGTTCCGGCACGCTACAGCCTCGGCAAAAAATCGTGTGCGGAGCCGGCAGCTTTCCGATCCAGCGGGTGACGCTCACGCGGGTCATGCGCGCTGGATCGCTGCGCAACTTTTTCCGTAAGGAACCCGCCAGCACCGGACCAACCCAGCCGCCGGGCGCGAGCCAGCCGGATTATCGCCACACCTACTCCTTCGCCTATGACTACACCCGCTCGTATGGCGGACAGACAAACGAAAGCCTGTACAGCCCGCCGATACGCCAGAACAAAGGCGAAATCTTTTCGCTGGAACAGCAATGGTATATCGGTGGCGCCGGATCACACGGGCAGACGGCGGAGACCGGCTGGCAGAGCTACCCCGCACTCTACAACACGCCTAAATCGGTTCTGTTCGCTTACTACACCGCCGATGGCTACAACCTGACGGGCTGCTACAATTACGATTGCGCTGCCTTCGTGCAGTTACCGGGCAGCACGGTGACGCTCGGTGCGCCGTTCACCAGCTACAGCGTCGCCGGCGGCCAGCAGGTCGGCCTGACGATCGGCTACACGCTCTATCAAGGCGCCTGGTACCTGTCATTCGGCGACACTTGGGTCGGTTATTATCCGATCAGCCTCTACAATGGGGGTCAGCTCTCTCGGTTCGCCACCCTCTTCGAGGCTGGGACGGAAACCGTGGGCAATGTGGTATGGCCGCAGGCAGCCAGCGGACGCTTCGCCGGGCGCGGGTATCCTTTGGCCGGCTATCAGTTTGACATGCTGCTGTTCGACGCGGCGGGGCACGTGCGCACGCCGACGATGACCGCAGTCGATCCGTCGCCCGGCTGTTACACCACAACCATGCCAGGCCCTATCACCGACCGCGGGTACGGCTTCTTCCTCGGTGGGCCCGGCGGCAGAAGCTGCTAGAGCAGCTAGAGCGATGTCGCTCCGACCAGTCCAGTCTGCGTGACATTGCTCTAGTCAGAAGACCATCATGGAAACCAGCATCGTCATCGTACAAGCCGCAAGGTGAACCTCAGGTTCGGGACGCTAGCTGGGGTGCTGCCGGCTGGTGGCGCAGCAGGAACGCCGCCGCCAGGTCCATCGAACGCCGCGCCTCCGGCACGAACTGGGCGAGCTGCCAGACATGCGGCACCACAGGCCAGACGTGCAGGTCGACAGCCACGCCGGCCGACCGCGCATGTTCCGCCAGCCTGGTGCTGTCGTCTCGCAGTATCTCGCGCTCCCCAACATGCACCAGCATCGGCGGCAGCCCGCGCAGATCGGCGTAGTGCGGTGACGCCAGGGGGTTGGTCGCAGGCGCCTCGCCCAGGTAGAAGGCGCCTGCCTTGACCAGGCCCGGCGCCCAGAGCATGGCGTCCCGCCGGGCGTTGCTGGTGACCGACGGTCCGGTGCCGGCGAGGTCGGTCCAGGGCGAGAACAGGGCGGCTGCCGAAGGCAGGGCCGCCTTCTTGTCGCGCAGGCTCAGCATCATCGCCAGGCACAGTCCACCCCCGGCCGAATCGCCGCCGACGCCCAACGCGTGCGGCGCGTGGCCTTCGTCCAGCAACCCCCGCCAGGCCGCCTCGGAGTCCTCGATGGCGGCCGGAAACGGGTGCTCGGGCGCCAGCCGGTAATCCGGCACGAACACTGCAAAACCGCGCCGTGCATAGGCCCCGCTGATCGGCCTGTGGGTCTTGGGGGAGCATGCGAAGTAGGCGCCGCCATGCAGGTAGAGCAGCGTCGCCCCGGCCCCCTTGGTGGGCCGCGCCCATTCGCCGGCAATGCCGCCGACGGTCGCCGGCGTGAAGACCACGCCTGACGGGTCGGGGAAGCTGCCTCGCGACAACGACCGGCGAATGCTGGCCAGGTCGGTCTCGTCGTTCATCCGCCGCTTGACCTGCCACCGGACGATGGAGTCGAGGATGTGGGCTTGCAAGCTAGCCATGGATCGACCTTTCCGGAGGACACTTAATCGCCCATCGGCGAACGCGCCCTCCAGGACAAAAGTTTTTTGGTTCTTTTTCCAAGAAAGAACGGCTTGCCTTCACCCATCCCGAAGCACGTCGATAGCCACGAACGCCCCCAACCGCTCGATGTGCCAGAACGTCCACCCGTTGCAGCTGGGCGCATGCTGCACCGCAGCACCCACCTGATGGATCGACCCCCTGTGCGGCCCGCACACCAGCGTCCCGTCCGCCATCACCGTCGCCGCAACCCGGCGCTGCTTGTCGGTCAGTATGGCGCCAGGCATCACCAGGCTGCGCTCCACCAGGCTGCCGAACGAGATTCGCGGCACGTCGCGGCGGGACAGGGCGGCTGCAACCGCGTCGGCGGGTGCCGGCTTCTGCCGCCGGATGCGTCCCCAGGCCGCCTCTACATAGGCAGGGTGCCGCTCGATGCCGACGAAGTGCCGGTGCAGGCGCTTGGCGACCGCGGCAGAGGTCCCGGTGCCCAGGAACGGGTCAAGCACCACGTCGCCCGACCGGGTGCTGGCGATCAGGATGCGGTGCAGCAGCGCTTCCGGCTTCTGCGTCGGGTGCAGTTTCAGCCCGTGCTCGTTGCGCAGCCGCTCCTCCCCCGTGCAGAGCGGGATCAGCCAGTCACTGCGCATCTGCAGGTCGTCGTTCAGCGCCTTCATCGCCGCGTAATCGAAGCGGTAGCGGCTGTCCTGCGCCCGGGCGGCCCAGATCAGCGTCTCGTGCGCGTTGGTGAACCGGCGCCCGCGGAAGTTCGGCATCGGGTTGGATTTGCGCCAGATCACGTCGTTGAGAATCCAGAACCCCAGATCCTGCAGGATCGACCCGATGCGGAAGATGTTGTGATACGTGCCGATCACCCACAGCGTGCCGTCCTTGCGCAGCACCCGGCGCGCCTCGGTCAGCCACGCGCGGGTGAACGCATCGTAGGAGGCGAAGTCGGCGAACTGGTCCCATTCGGCCGTGACGCCGTCCACAAGGCTGTCGTCCGGCCGGCGAAGCTCGCCCTGGAGTTGCAGGTTGTAGGGGGGATCGGCGAAGACGCAGTCGATGGACCCGGCCGGCAGCATGCGCATCGTTTCGACGCAGTCGCCCCGTAATATCTGGTCCAATGGCAGGTCGCCGGTGATGTCTTGGGCCCTAAGCTGAGACGCGGTTCAAAGCGCGTAACCTGAAGATCGCCCCGCATCCGCGTCAACTGCCGCCGCCGGCCCGCCGGCCCGCCGGCCCGCCGGCCGATTATGCAGGCCGGCGCGTTCCGTCGTATGGGGGCGCGGCAACCCGGAAGGACATGCAATGCCGCTGTCGATGTATCAGGCTTCCATCCCTGTTCTCACCCATGGCCTGAAAAGCCTCTCGGCCTTCCTGGACAAGGGGCGGGCCAATGCGGAGGAGCGCAAGATCGACCTGGCCGTGCTCGTCAACGCCCGCCTGGCGCCCGACATGCACCCGCTCTCGCGCCAGGTGCAGATCGCGTCCGACACCGCCAAGAACGCCGGCGCCCGCCTGGCCGGCATCGACGCCCCGAGCTTTCCCGATACCGAAACGACGTTCGACGAGCTGCACGCCCGCATCGAGCAGACAGTCGCGTTTCTAGGCGGCATCGGCGACACCCACCTGGACGGCAGCGAGACGCGGCAGATAGTGCTGAAATTCCCCGGCCGGGAGATGCAGTTCACCGGCGCGGAATACCTGACGACCTTTGCGCTGCCCAATTTCTACTTCCACCTCACCACCGTCTTCGCCATCCTCCGCCATAACGGCGTGCCGATCGGCAAGATGGATTTCATGGGCGCGTAGGCGGTTCCAGCGAGCCTGCGTCGACGCGCACAATCGTCGTTGCAAGGCCGTTTGGCCTCTGTCCGTCTCTCGCCGATCAAATGAACAGAGGGTTTTTGGTCCTTTTTGCAAAAAGGACTGCCTGCCCTTCATAGGTTAGAGCTAACCCTCGTTGGGACTACCCGCCACCCAGAATTGAACGCGCCTGGTCCAGCCGGTCCGAATACGCGTTCAAAGCGGCGGCCGTCAGCTGCGTGTAACGGTTCGCATCGTCCCATCGATGCTCCTCGATCGCCTCGCGAACGCCTGGCAGCGTCTTGGCCTGGTAGCCGGTGAACCGGCCGGGCGCGTAGATCAGGTTCTTATACCAGGCACGGCCGGGCAGCCCGGTCTCCGGCGCCAGCGTCTGGTCGATGGTCAGCATCGCCGCCTGCAGCCTGGCCAGCCGGTCGGGCGGCAATCCTGGCCCCTGTTGCGCCAGCGCCGTATCGTAGGCGCGCGCGCTCTCCTTCAGACGACCGCACGCGCGGTCCAGCGCCGAAAAATCCAGGGCGGGCACCGGCCCGAGCGGCGCGGGCGGCCTGCTGGCCTTCGTGGGATCGGCAGCCAACTGGTAGGCGCGGTCGCGCAGCATGGCCGACTGCGCCTCCGACGCCTGCCGTTCCGTGTCGGTCAGCTTCTTCACCTCGGCCAGGTAGCCGGCCACCGCGTCGGCCGCCGCACCGGCGCGCTGCTGCGGCAGCGGCTCGTCGGCGATCCGCAGCACGGCGCGGCCGACCGTGCGGGCCAGCAGGGCGTCGTAGACGAAACCGGGGTCCACGAACCGGCTGTGATGCTCGAACGTGTCGTAGGCCGAGTGGTAGACGCCGCCCATGTCGCCTTCGCCGCCATAGCTGAAATTGAGGGCGGGCAGGCCAAGGTGCTGCAGGAACGCCGAAAAATCCGAGCCGGAGCCGAGCGGGCCCACCGGAACGTCGCGCCCAGGCTCCGCCGCGATCTTCGCGTCGGCCACCTCGCGGGGTGTCGCGTTCGGCGCTGCGCCGGCGACCCGCGCCTCGGCCCGCAGGCGGGCTGCGACCGAGACGTTGGTCTCAGGGTCGGTCACGTCGGACGCGACCTCGCTCGCCAGGTGCCGAAAGTCGGGGCTGCCGCCGACCGACAGCACGCCGCGCCCGTTCTCGTCGGAGTTGATGTAGATCACCGCGTGCCGCTTCAGCTCGTCGGCATGCGTCTCCGCCCATTCGGTGGAACCCACCAGCATCGGCTCCTCGGCGTCCCAGCTCGCATAGACCAGCGTGCGCCTGGGCCGCAGGCCCTGCCTGACCATGCCGCCGATCGCCTGCGCCTCGGCCAGCAGCGCCACCTGGCCGGCGAGCGGGTCGCTGGCGCCGAACACCCAGCCGTCATGGTGGTTGCCGCGCACCACCCATTGCTCCGGCAGCTCTGCGCCGCGCATGGTGGCGATCACGTCGTAGATGGTCTTGAGCCCCCATTCCGACTTGACCGCCAAATGCACCGCCGGGCCGCCGGGGCCCACGTGGTAGGTGATCGGCAGCGCGCCGCGCCAGCCAGACGGCGCGACCTCTCCCCCCATCGCAGCCAGGAAATGCTGGGCGTCGCCATAGGAGATCGGCAGCACCGGTATCTTGAGGATCGTCGCCGCCATCTCCCGAGTCAGGCGCTTGGCGTCTTGCGTCGCGCCGATGCCTGGCGTCAGCGGGTCGCCTGGGTAGAGCGGCATGTCGGCCACCGACCCGCGCTGGATGCCCTGCGGCGGCCTGGCGGGACCGTCGGGGTACGTCTTCTCCACCCCGTAGCCGTCATCGGCGGGGTCGGAATAGATGATGCAGCCGACCGCCCCGTGATCCTGCGCCAGCTTGGGTTTCAGCCCCCGCCAGCCATGGCCGTAGCGCGCGATCGCGATCTTTCCGCGCACGTCCACGCCCATGCGGTCCAGCGCGCGGTAGTCCTCCTGCATGCCGTAATTGACGTAGACCAGCGACGCGGTCACGTCGCCGTCGCCCTGGTAGGCGACGTAGGCGGGCAGCGCGCCCGCCGTGCGGGCAGAGGTCGCGTCGCCCGCCACCGCCCGCTCCTGCAGCGTGGCGCGGAACGGATCGTCGCCCACCGTCTCCAACACCTCGGAGAGGGGCGTGGGATACAGCACCTCGAACGTCTCGATATGCGCGTCCCAGCCCCAGCCCTGAAACAGTTTGAGTTCGTACTCGGCATTCGCCTTGTCGTGCGGAGAGCCTACCTGGTTGGGCTGCGACGCCATCTGCTTCATCCAGCCCCTCAAATCGTCGGGGTGGATGGCTGCATCCAACCTGTCCCCCATCTCGGAGGCACTGGCCGCGAAGCAGACGCACATACAGACCAGAATCACCTTACGCATGTAACCATCCTTAGGAAGGCGAGGGCTCTGCCCCCGACCCGCCGGGGCCAGTCGGCCCCAGACCCCGTTTTATGAAGGTCAAAGCACTCGGCGTGCCACGCTGGCTTTGACGGTGTTCTCTATAAGACAGGCGATCGTCATCGGGCCTACTCCGCCCGGCACCGGCGTGATCGCGCCTGCATGGCCCAGGCATTCCTCATAGGCGACGTCGCCAACCAGCCGCCCGTCCGCCAGCCGGTTGATGCCGACGTCGATCACCACCGCCCCCGGCGCGATCCAGTCGCCGCGCACCATTTCCGGCCGGCCGACCGCTGCCACCACCACCTCCGCCCGGCGGCACATCTCGGCGAGGTCCCTGGTGCGCGAATGGGCGATGGTCACCGTCGCATCGGCTGCCAGCAGCAGGGACGCCACCGGCCGGCCGACGATGGCCGACCGACCCAGCACGACCGCGCGCGCCCCGGCCAGCGCCACGCCGGCATGCGCCAGCAGCTTCATCACCCCCCTCGGCGTGCACGGTGCCAGCACGGCCAGACCGTCCGACAGCCGCCCCACGTTGAGCGGGTGGAATCCGTCCACGTCCTTGGCCGGGTCGATCGCCTCGATCACCGCGCGCGGCGGCACGTGAGTCGGCAGCGGCAACTGGACCAGGATGCCGTCCACCGCCGGGTCGGCGTTCAGTTCGCCGACCAGCGCCAGCAACGCCGCTTCGCCGGTATCGGCGGGCAGGCGGATGGTGCGTGCGTCCAGCCCCGCCTCCCGCGCGGCCCTGTCTTTGTTGCGGACATAGACGGCGCTCGCAGGGTGGTCGCCCACCAGAACCACGACCAGGCCGGGCCGATACGGCAGGCCAGCCACTTGCGCGGCGACCTCTCGCCGCAAGCCGGCCGCCAACGCCTTGCCGTCGAGGATGAGCGCGGTCAGCGGCCCGCCCCGGTTGCGGTCACGTCAGGCCCCCTGCATGCTCCCCAGGACACCCGCCTCGATCTGCGCCAGGACAGGCTCGACCACGTATTGGATCAGCAGCAGCGCGATCAGCGGGCTGAGGTCGATGCCGCTGAAGCTCGGAAGCACTGAGCGTATCGGCCGGAGCGCTGGCTCGCTCACCCGATAGAGGAAGTCCGCAATCGTCCAAACCGCCCGGTTGCGCGTGTCCAGAACGCCGAAGGAGATGAGGGTGCTGATGACGGCCGAGAGAATCAGCGCCCATTTGAACAGGTTCAGCAGCACGAAAAGCAGCGCAAACAGGTTTTGTACGATGATCAAGCCGGCCTCCGAGCAAGCGGCCGGAAGCTAGTCGGGGTACCCAAACCAGGCAAGCCAAGGCACCCTTCCTTAATGGAAGGATTTCAAAGGCTCGCCTCTGGTGGGGTCAAGGGGCAACGCCCCTTGCCTTGCTAGACCTCCTGAAACTTGAGCAGCCGGCCAGCATTGGCCATCACCGCCAACGTGCCGAGATTATGCGCCACCGCCGCCAGCAGCGCCCCGCTCGCGCCGAGCGACCCGGTCGCTGCGACCGCGATGATCAGCGCCGTCCAGCCCAGGCCGAGCCCGACATTGACGTGGATGGTGTTGCGGCACCGCCGGCTCAGGCGCACGCAGGTCGCCAGGCGCTTCAGGTTGCTCGTCATCAGAACGAGGTCGGCGGAGGCCAGCGCGACGTCGGTTCCCTGGCCGCCCATCGCGACGCCGACCGCGCCGGCCTTCAGCGCCAGCGAGTCGTTGATGCCGTCGCCTACCACCATCGGCCGGAACCCCGCGCGCGTTTCTGCCAGCACCGTCTCCAGCTTCTCCTGCGGCAGTGCACCGGCGCGGAAGGCGGGAATGCCGAGCAGCCCGGCGATGCGCTTGGCCACGGCCATGCGGTCGCCGGTCAGCAGGAGCTGCCTGGTGAGGCCCAGGCTGCGCAAATCGGCCAGCGCCGCCTGCGCCTCCGGCCGCGGCTCGTCGGCCAGCTTCAGCCAGCCCACGAAACGGTCGCCCTCCGACACGCCGGCGATCGGCCCGTCATGCTCGGGTGCCGCAGGCGCGGCGACGCCGAGCTCGTCGAAAATCTCCGGCCGGCCCATGGCCAGCCGGGTCGTCCCGTGCCGCGCCGTCACGCCGAAGCCCGGCAGTTCCCGCAGGTCGTCGAGCGGCAGGCGCGCATCCTGCTGCACCAAACCCGCCAGCGCCTTGGAGACGGGATGCGTGCTGGTTGCGCCGAGCGAGCCCGCCACCTCGATCAGCCGCTCACGCGAAAAACCCTGGGCCGGCTCGGCCTCGACCAGGCGAAGCTGCCCGAGGGTGACGGTGCCCGTCTTGTCGAGCACCACCGAGTTCACGCTTGCCAACTGCTCCAGGAAGGCAGAGCCCTTCACCAATATGCCGTGCCGGGCGGCAACCGCGATCGCCGCGATCGAGGTCGCCGGTGCGGCCAGCACCACCGCGCAGGGGCAGGACGCGACCAGCACGGCGAGCGCGGTGGAGACCAGTCCGGTCGCGAACCATGCGCCGGCGGCCAGCAGCAGCACCAGCACCATGTAGGCGCCGGCGTAGCGTTCCAGTAGGCGCGTCACCGGCGGCTTGGCGCGTTCGGCCTGCTGCATCAGGCCGATCACCCTGCCGAGCGTGGTGGACGCGCCGACTCGCGTGATCTCCACCGTCAGCAGGCCGGACAGGTTGATCGACCCGTCGAACACCGAAGAACCAGGCTCGACCTCTTCAGGCACCGACTCGCCGGTGATCGGGGCGTTGTCCACGCTGGAGCGTCCGGAGCGCACGGTGCCGTCCGCCGGCGTACGGTCGCCCGCGCGCAGCTCGATCAGGTCGCCCGCGCGCAGCGCCTTGGTGGAGACCTCCTCGACAGTGCCGTCCGGCAGCAATCGGCGCGTGCTGGTCTGGGTCAGCCGGCGCAACGCCCGAAGCGCCTCCTGCCCGCCCAGCAGGGAGCGCTCCTCCAGCACGTGGCCGACTGTCATCACCAGCGGCAGCAGGGCCGCGGTGAACAGATCGCCCTCCGCCCAGGCGGCGATGACGGCGAGCGCCACCAGCTGGTCGGTCAGGCCGTGCAGGTCGGGGTGGCGCAGGCTGTGATAGGCCGCGACCATCGCAGGCACCGCGACCAGCAGCGCCGCCAGCCCCGCAACCAGCTCGGACAGTTCGGGCTGGGTCGGCGCCAGGAACTGCAGCGCGGTCGCCATCAGCAGCAGGCCGCCGGTGAACATGGCGAGCGTGAGCTGGATGCCCAGCGTGCGCCGTTCACCGAGGCTGAGCAGGCCGCCGGTGATCGCCCCGCCGCCTGCGCCGCCCGACCCGGCATCCATCGTCGCCGCACCGCTCATGGCGCGGACTGGCCCGGCAGCACGAGGTGGGTGCCGCTCCTCGGATCGAAGGCATCGACGGATTTTGCCTGTCGCAGCAGCATCTTCATCCTGTCGTTGTAGATGTTGGTCAGCAGGGCGGCGCCCGTGGCCCCATCGGTCGAATGGGACAGCGCACGGATCGCGGCGGTACGGCCGGTGGCGGTCGATGCCCGCTCCTCGGCCGCGGCGTTGGCGTCGGCCAGCATGGCAGTGCTGTCCTGCTGCGCCTTCTGCTCGACCCTGGCCGCCTCGCTCCTCGATTCGGCAACCATGGAGTCGGCTTGCTGGGTGGCGATCAGCACGCCTTCGAAGGCTGCCTTGGCCCCGCTCGGCAGCGCGGTGCCGAGGTCGACGCGGCCGACCTCGATCCCCAGGCCGGTGCCCTGGGCGCGCAGGTCGGCCAGCCGCCTGTCGATCGCTGCGACCAGGTCGGTGCGCAGCCGCTCGCGCCGTCCGCGGTCGGCGTCGGTCAGGTCGCCGCCGCTGCGTGTGACAACGAGCGTGTCCGTGTCGCGCGCGGCGACCAGGGAGACCAGGCTCGCCATCGTCAGCGCCTTGAGCGAGGCGGGCACGTGCGCCGCTTCCAGCAGGTAGTCGGCGGGATCGGTGATCCGGTAGAACAGGGAGGCGGTGATGTGCACCACGCCGTCGCCGGTCATAAAGAAGGCGGCGTTCTCGCGCGGGTCGAGCACCACGGTCCAGTCCGCGCCCTCCAGCCCGGCGGGCGGACGCAGCGGCGGGAACGTGAACTCGATCTGCCGCTCGGCCGACGGCAGCAGCAGCACGCGCTCCAGCGGCGCCGGCCAGGCGAGCAGCAGCCCAGGCCCCTGCACCCTAACGACGCGCCCGAGCCGCAGCACGACCGCGCGGCTGTCCGGCTGGACCTGGCGGATATTGGTGAACGGCCAGACGAGGGCTGCGAGCAGGACCAGCCCGAACAGCACGCGGAAGCCTAGCGCGATCGCCTGCGCCCAGGGTCCCGCAGGTTCGGCGGCCACCGGCACGCGCTAGCGCTCCGCGCCCACGCCGTGCGCCAGGCCGCCGCCGCCGCCGCCGCCCGCCGCGGGCGGCGACGGAGTGGGCCCCGCCGGACCTTCCACAAAGGCGCGGAACGGCGCGGCGTCGGTGCGCAGGATGAGCCTGGTGTTGTCGCCCACCACGGTGTCCAGCGTGTCGAGCGAGCGCAGCAGGGTGTAGAGCGCCGGCGCGCTCGCATACGCGGCCGCGTAGATGTCGGCCGCCTTCAGTCGGGACTCCGCCTCCACCCTGGCCGCCGACGCGCGCGCATCGGCGATCACGATTCGCGCGTCCCGGTCGGCGTTGGAGCGCACCTCGGACGCCGCGCGGTCGCCCTCCGCGCTGATGCGGGCGGCAACCGTGTTGCGCTCTGCGGTCATGCGGGCGACCGTCGCCTCCAGCGTGTCGCCAGGCAGCGTCAGACGCTCGATGCCGACCTGCAGGATGCTGATGCCGTAGGTGGCCAGCACCTGGGCCTGGATGCGCTCCTTCAGCGCCGCCTCGAACGCGTCGAGCTGCACCCGCGACGGGTCGGTGTTGACCAGCTGTGCCAAGTCAAACCGCGCGGCGGCGATCTCCAGCGAGGAACCGACATAGCTGCGCAGCTGTCCGGCCGCCTCGTCCGGCGCGTTGCGCACCGCGCGCAGGTACTGCTCGATGTGGCCGGCATCCTGCGGCACCCGCCATTCGACATAGGCCTGCACCAGGATGCGCAGGCCGTCGCGCGTGCCGACGTCGTGCAGCCCGGTCGAGGTCGTGCGCAGGCGCACGTCCACCGGGACCGAAGCCTCGAACGGCGCCGGCCAGCGCACGCCCAAGCCGGGATGGGTCAGCACGCGCACCGGGTTGCCGAACGCCGTCACGACGATCGCCTGCCCAGGCTCCACGATGGTCAGGCAGGCCGCCGAGAACGCCACCGCAGCGATCAGGCCGGCGACCGCGAACCGGCCGGCGCGGCGCAGTGCCGCAAGCCGGTCCTCGCCCTGCCCATCCCCATGGTCGTGATGGGCGTGCCCATGATCGTGCCCGTGCGCGTGCCCGTGATCATGGTCGTCCTCGTCGTGGCCGTGGTGGTGGTGGTGTCCGAACACGCGGGCTCCTATGGCGATTCGTGGGCCGGCGGGATGAAGACTGCGCCGCCGCCGGAGGGACGCATGTCCAGGGTCGGGCCGCCGGACCCTTGCAGGCGGTGATCGACGATCAGCAGTTGGCGATGTCCTAGGCCGGCGCCGAGCTTGTCCAGCCGGCGCTCCAGAACGAAGGATTCGTGGCTGCGCGCGTCGGCGGTGCGGTCGGCGGCAAACCCCGTCGCGCGGTTTTCCGCCTCCACGATCACGTCGCGCGATTTCGCCTCTGCGAGGTTGCGCAGGTCGGTGGCCTCGCTCCTGGCACCGCTCTCCGACCGCACGGCCTGGGCCTGCTGTTCGGCCACCGCCGTGTGCGCGCTGATGCGGGCTGCCTGCACGGCATGGTAGGCCGCCGCCGCCCCCGGCGGCGGGTGAATCGCCTCGACCACGACGGCCATCACGTCCAGCCCGGCCTGCGAGGCGTCGAGCTCGGATTGCAGCTCGGTCGCTATGTCGCGCGAGAAGCTGGCGCGGTCGGCGCCGAGAATGCCGGGCAGCGTGTGGTGGGCGAAGTAGCGCGCCAGCAGCCGGCTGGCCCTGGCCTGCACCAGCCGCTGGGGGTCGCTGACCGCGAACGCCGCCTGCAGGGCCGACCGGTCCGACAGCCCGACGCGGTAGGTCACCCTCAGGTCGATGTCGATGCTCTCGAAACTCTGCTGGCCGCGCGACTGGCTGGCGACGAGGTAGGCGCCCTCCGACGGATGCGCTCCGTCCCACAGCCGGTCGGCATCGGCGCCCGGTTCGGCTTCCGCATCGATCGGCCTGGTTTGCGGCGGGGAGGACGCGCCGTCGCCTGCCGCCGCGAAGATGATCGGGATGTCGTGCATGACCCCGAGCTCGACCGGGCGAAGGCGGCCGACCGGCCAGGGCAGATGGAGGTGCAGGCCGGGGCCGAACACTGCGACCGGACTGCCGAAGCGTTCATAGACCGCGCGCTGGTCCACGTTCAGCGCCTCGACGCCGGAGAGGCCCCAGCCGAACACCGCAAGCACGGCCGCCACAGGCAGGGCGGCGGCGCGCACGAAGGCCAGCGCCCAGCTGCGCGAGAGGTCGATGCCGAACAGGTCGCGCACGGCGGTCGTCATCGGCGGCGGACGGCGCAGGACCAGGGCGCCGGCGATGGCGCTCACAGTGACCATGCGCGCGTCCTCGGCCGGCGGAAACGGCACGAACAGCGCCGAGAGCGCGCGCAGCGTCATCTCGCCGGCGACCGCCAGGCACAGTACGGCCGACGCCCGGCCGGCATAGACGCCCGCGCCGACCCCGACATAGAGCAGCAGGCAGCCCAGGCCGCAGATCATGGCGACCGCGATCGGCACGCGCGTCAGCGCCGCTATCGCCGGCGCCTCCGGCAGGTCGGCGGCATCGGTGGAGGCGAGGTGCCGCTCGAAGACCAGCAGCGCGAACGCCGCCACCAGCAGGGCGCACACCGCGATCGCGGTCGCCTGGGGCGTGCAGTCCCACACCGGTGCCTTCGAGCAGGCGAGCGCGGCGGCGGCGGCGGCACAGGCGGCGAGCAGGCCGCTGCCTGCCACCTGCTGCCAGCCCACGCGGGCTTGAAAAGCGTGTCGCAGCCTTGGGCCCAGGCGCCCGGCGTCGACACCCTGGCCGGTCGCTATCGCTTCGATCTGCTCCGCCCTGAGCGCCGCCGAACGCCCGGCCGCCATGACGGCTGACGCCGCGTAGCCGGCGGAGGCGATCGCCAGCGAGGCGCCCAGGCTGACCGACATCGCCGCTGCGCCGTCGGCCGAGTGGATCGCGAAGACGGCGAGTGTCGCGAGCCCCGCGAACAACGCGCTCGCCAGCCCGAACGAGGCGGACCGCCGGGCGGCGGTGTTGTAGGAGCGCAGTTCCGCCAGTTGCAACGCGACGACCTCCGGGCCTTTGTCACGCCCGGCGGAAAACTATGCGCATTGCAGCATGGAGGAAAGCCTTATCGCCGGCGCGAGCACGCTCGCCTCACCGCATCGGCGCGGCCATCGCTTTGCCCACCGCGTCGAGTTCGCCGAGCATCCACGCCTGGTAGGAGGCACCGGCGGGCTCGGTTTCCGACGCACCCACGACGGGAACGCCTGCCGCCAAGGCGATGCTTTTCATGCGGTCGGCGACGGTGTTGCTCGCCTGCCGGTTGACGACCAGCAGCGCCACACGATGCGACCGCAGGTCGCCCTCGAAGGCGGCAACGTCGGCAGCACTCGCTTCGGTTTCGTTCATCACCGCGAGCTGGAAGCGCTGGTTTCGCGACGTCATGCCGAGTGCTGCGATCATGTAGCCGAACACCGGTTCGGTCGCCGTCACCTGGCTACCCCGGAGCTTCTGCCGCAGGGCCGAGATCTTGGCTTGCAGCGGCTTCATGCTCGCGTCGAAGCGGGTCAGCCGCTGCGCGTAGCCCGCCGCGTGAGAAGGGTCGGCCGAGCTGTATGCGGCGGACAGGGCACGGGCGAGGGCAGGCATGGTGGCGGGGTCGTACCAGACATGCGGGTTGTCGCCGTTGTGGCGCCCAGTGAGGGATCCGACGATGATCACTCGGTTCGCGGGCAGCCCGGCCGACGCGACCAGGCGGTCCATCCAGGGGTCGTAATCCAGGCCGTTCTCGATCAAGAGCCCTGCCTTCGACACCGCGCGCGAGACCGAAGGGCTCAGCTCGAACAGGTGCGGATCCTGGTCCGGGCTGGCGAGGATGCTGGTGACTGAGACGTCGCCGCCGCCGATCTGCCTGGCGATGTCGCCGTAGAAATTTTCGGCGGCAACGACGTGGAGAGGTTGGGCGTGGCCGGTGCCGATCGCCAGAAGAAGAACGGCCTTCGTTGTCAAAAGTCTTTTGGTCCTTTTGTTTGAAAAAGGACTGCTTGCCTTCACTTCATCAACCTCGACGTAAGATACGTCATCTCCAGAGCCTGCTCCATCGCCGCCTCGCGCAGGTTCGCGCTGGCGACATGCCCTCCCTGCAGCGCCTCGTAATACAGGAACGGATGTCCCAGGGCTTGCATCAGGGCGGCAAATTTGCGCGCGTGCACCGGCCCTACCCGGTCGTCCGAGGTGGTGGTGAAGATGTAGGGCGTAGGATAGTGCCCGTCCGGCTTGAGGTTGGCGTAGGGCGATATGCGCTGGAGGAATGCACGCTCGTCGGGGTTGGCGACGCTGCCGTATTCGCCGACCCAGCTTGCGCCGGCGGCGATGTGTTCGAAGCGCAGCATGTCCAGCAGGGGCACGCCGATGATGACGGCGTCCCACAGCTCAGGATGCTGCTCGAACTCCACGCCCATCAGCAGGCCGCCGTTGGACCGTCCGCGAATGCCAAGATGGGCGGGACTGGTGAAACGGCGCGCCTCCATGTCGCGCGCCACGGCGGCGAAATCATCGTAGATGCGCTGGCGATGGGTCTTCATCCCGGCCTCGTGCCAGGCGGGGCCGAACTCGCCGCCGCCGCGAATGTTGGCCAGCGCGTAACTGCCGCCATGCTCGAGCCACAGCTTGCCGATGGTCGCGTTGTAGGTCGGCGTCACGCTCACGCCGAAACCGCCATAGCCGGTCAGCAGGGTCGGGTTGCTGCCGTCCGGCTTGGCCGATTTCGGGTGCACCAGGAAATACGGGATCCTGGTTCCGTCGGTGGACGTGGCTTGCATCTGCTCGGCCACGTCGCGCGACGCGTCGAACTGCGCAGGCAGCGATCTCACGACCGCCGGTGGCGTGCCGGGCGAGGCGGCGTCCAGCCTGTAGAGCGTGTCGGGCAGCAGGAAGCTGGCGACCTGCAGGTAGGCGTGGTCGTCCACGTTGCCGACGGTCACCAGCTTGATCGCCGCGTTGTCGGGCAGCGCCACCGGATGCGCGGTCCAGCCGCCATTCTTGGCCGCGGTCAGCGCCAACGCGCGGCCGCGCACCTCGTCGAGCATGGTGAGGACGATGCAGTCCGGGGTGACGCCCACCTCCTCGACGGCCTGCCGCGCGGTGGGCGCCAGGATCAGCCGCGGCATGCCCTGCGGCGTCGAGAGGTCGAGCGAAACGAGGCTGCCCGCCGGCAGGTCCGCCATCGCCTGGTTCAGCTTGACGATCAGCTGGCCGTGCACCAGCCCCTCGAGCTCCGCCTTCTGCGGCAGGTTCAGCCCGACCGTGCCGCTCGGGGTGACGAGCCGGAACTCGGAGCGGAAGAAATCCAGCGCGCGCTGGAGGATGACGGCGCGGTGGCCCTGCCCGTCGACGAAGGCCGCGATCTGCACGCTGACGTCCTGCGGCGTTCCGCGGAACACCTCCCGCGCCTGCGACAGCGCCTGGCCCCGGTGCAGTCGCTTGATGACGAACGGATAGCCGGACGCGGTCAGGCTGCCCGCGCCCCAGTCGGTGCCGACCAGCAGGGTGTCCGCATCCTGCCAATCGGCCACCTGCTTTGAATGCGGCAGGACGAAGCCGCCTTGCACGAAGCTGGCGGTCGGCAGGTCGAACTCGCGCGTGGTGACGGCGTCCTCGCCGCCCTCGGACAGCGCGACCAGGCAGCGCGTGTTTTGCGGCCGCTCGCAGGTTGCACCTTCCCAGACCCAGACGTGGTGTTCGGCGCGGGAAAGCGCGTCGAGGTCGATCGCCGTCCGCCAGTGCGGCGATGCGGTCGCGTAATCGTCCGGCGTGGTGTGGCGCCAAAGGCCTTGAACGTGGGTGCCGTCCTGCCAGAGGTTGTAGACGTCCCGGCCGATCAGCTCGGGTTTGGGGATCCGGTCGTTCGCCTGGGCGATGGCCAGGGCCTGGTCGAAGAACGGCTGGTAGTGCGGGTCCGACTGAAGCGGCTTGAGCGACCGTGCGTTCTCGGCGCGCACCCAGTCGAGCGCGCGCGCGCCATGCACCTGCTCCAGCCACAGGTAAGGGTCTGCGGTCTGCGCGGCGGCAGCGCCCAGCAGCAGGGCAAGCACGGGGAGGACGCGGCGTATCGGGATCAAGCCTCGGCGCAGGCTGCGCATAAGCCCTCGACCTCGATGATGGTGCCCGACGGGCGGAAGCCGGTGGCGCGCGCGGCGCGGTCCAGCGCCTGGGAGACCGAGCGGTCCTCCAGCTCGGCGACCTGACCGCACTCCGTGCAGATCAGGAACTGCACGGCATTCTCGTGATGGCCCGCCTCGCACGGCATGAAGGCGTTCAGGCTCTCCACCTTGTGGATCAGCTTGTTGTCGAGCAGGAATTCCAGGGCGCGATAGATCGTCGGCGGCACGGCGCCGCTCCGCGTCTCCTTGAGGCGGTCCAGCAGCTGGTAGGCGGTGAGCGGACGCTCGGCCTGCAGCACCAGCCCGAGTACGGTGCGGCGCAGCTCCGTCAGCTGCGTGTTGGACCGGCTGCACGCGTGCGACGCGGCCTCCAACTGTTCGTCGATCGTCCGTGTCGGTCCGCCCATGGCATCCTCCCGCCAGACACTATCGGAAACCATCGACCGCATGCCAACCTCAACACTGGACTGATACAAAGCTATGTTATAGCAGACCATCGTGACAAGCTCGGTGACGATGGCCGCAACGGGAGCACAGGAGCCAGACGCGTCGGCCGTTCGGCCCGATGACGTCTTGGCACGATTGGCCGACGGCGCGAAGGCCGCCCGGCTGGATCGGGCCACCCTGTCACGCGGCGGGCGGATCGTGTTGAGCGATGTGAGCTTCGTGCTGGAGCAGGGCGAGTTCGTGGGGATGCTCGGGCCCAACGGGGCGGGCAAGACCACGCTGATGCGCGCCATGCTCGGCCTGGTCCCGGTGAGCCAGGGCGAAATACGGGTGCTGGGTGCGAGGCCCGTCCGAGGCAACCCCGCCATCGGCTACATGCCGCAATCGCGCGCGGCCGCTGGCGCCGTCCGCCTCAGCGGCCGGGATTTCGTGGCCGGCGTGGTGCGCGGGCATCGCTGGGGCCTGCCGGTGCTGGACCGGGACGGCCGGCGCGAGGTGGATTGGGCGCTCGACATGGTGGGTGCGCGCCTCCTTGCCGACCGGCCGCTGTCGCAGCTCTCGGGCGGCGAACGGCAGCGCCTGCTGCTGGCGCAGGCGCTGATCGGCCATCCGCGCCTGCTGCTGCTGGACGAGCCGTTGATCAGCCTGGACCCGCACCACCAGCGCGGCGTGGTGGAACTGGTGCGCGCGGTGCAGCGCGAGCTGCGGATCACGGTGCTGTTCAGCGCGCACGAGCTGAACCCTCTGCTGGGCCACCTGGACCGCGTGCTCTACCTCGGCGGCGGTCATGCGGCGATCGGCCCGGTGGCCGACGTGATTACCGGCCCTGTGCTGTCGCGCCTCTACGGTTCGCCGATCGACGTGGTGCATCTGCGCGGCCGCATCTTCGTGATGTCCGGCGACCACGACGTGGAACGCGACGACCATCGGCATGACGCCGACGCGCACCACGAACACGCGCATCACAGCCGTAGCGATGTTTGACTACGACTTCATGCGGCACGCCTTTGCCGCGGCGGCGATCGTGGCGACGCTGTCGGGCCTGGTCGGCTACTTCCTCGTCCTGCGCGGCCAGACCTTCGCGGGCCATGCCCTGGCGCATGTCGGCTTCACCGGGGCGACCGGCGCCGTGCTGCTCGGCATGGCGCCTCTCTGGGGACTGGTAACGGTCACTGTCGCGGCCGGGGCAGGGATGGGGATGATGGGCGGCGCGCTGGCGGAGCGCGACGTGGCGATCGGCATGGTGCTGTCGCTCTCGCTGGGCGTGGGCCTGCTGTTCCTGCATTTCTACACAGCGTTCGCGACGCAGGCGACGGCGCTGCTGTTCGGCAACGTGCTGGCCGTGGACGTGCCGACGATCTGGGCGCTGCTGGCGCTGGCCGTGCCGAGCCTGGCGGCGCTGGCGGCGATTTCCCGCCCGCTGCTGTTCGCCAGCCTGCAGCCGGAGCTGGCCGAAGCGCGCGGCGTGTCGTTGCGCGGGCAGGACGTGCTGTTCCTGGTGATCGTGGCGCTGGCGACCGCCGAATGCGTGCAGATCGTGGGCGTGCTGCTGGTGTTCGTGCTGATGGTGGGGCCTGCTGCGGCGGCCCAGCGCATGACCACGCGCGTGTGGACGGGGCTTGCGGTGTCGCTGGGCCTGGCCGTGCTGGAAGCCCTGCTGGGGGTCGCGCTGTGCTACTGGACGGATTGGCCGGCCAGCTTCTGCATCAGCGCGCTGAGCGCGGGCGCCTACGTGCTGGCGGGGTTGCCACTTGCGCCGGCGATGCGAGGCCGGAAGGGCGAGGCTGCCGGTTTGACTGCTGGAATCCTCGACGTTATGTGATAACATCGCATTTGCGTTCGGGGGATTGCGTTTGTCGATTGTCTATCGTGAGCCGTCGCCGCGCCGTTTCGGCCGGAGCCGCATCTGGTCCGTGCTCCAGGCGGCACTCGCCACCTCTGCCCTGACCGGCGCCCTGACCTCCGCCCTGGCCGACGAGCCGGCGCCGGCCACGACGACCGGCCCGTCGGCATCGCTTCCGACGCGCCGGTCCCCGCCGTCCGGCGCCACGGAAGACATCGTCGTGACCGCCGAGCGGCTGGCCAAGGCGCGCAGCGAGATCGAGACGCGCATCGGGGCCACCGTCTATACGCTGAGCAGCAAGGCGATCCTGAACCAGCCTGGCGGCGAGGACATCCCGCTCAACCAGACCCTTCTGCAGGTTCCCGGCGCGTCGCAGGATTCCTACGGCCAGATCCACCTGCGCAACGACCATGCCAACATCCAGTACCGCATCGACGGAGTCATTCTTCCCGAGAGCATCAGCTTCTTCGGCCAGAGCCTGACCTCACGCTTCGCGTCCTCGATCGACGTGATCACCGGGTCCCTGCCGGCGCAGTACGGATTGTACACGACGGGCATCGTCGACATACAAACCAAGTCGGGCACGTTCCAGCCGGGCGGTTCGATCGGCGTCTATGGCGGCAGCCATGGCTGGCTGGAGCCTTCCGCCGAATACGCCGGCGCCATCGGCAACATTTCCTACTACTTCGCCGGCGACTACATCCAGAACGGCATCGGCATCGAAAACCCGACCGGGTCCAACAACCCGCTGCATGACGACACGCAGCAGGGCCACGGCTTCGGGTATGTCGAGGACATCATCGATTCGACGAGCAAGATCACAGCGATCTTCGGCGTCTATCAGGCAGCCTTCCAGATCCCGGACAATCCTGGCCAGCCGACCGCCTTCGCGCTCGGCAACCAGACCGATTTCAACTCGGCCCTGCTCAACGAGAGCCAGAACGAGAGCAACGATTACGGGATACTGTCGTACCTGAAGGCCGAGGACGACTACAGCTTCCAGATATCCGCGTTCGAACGCTACAGCCGCCTGGCCTACACGCCGGACCATGTCGGCGACCTGCTGTTCTACGGCCTGGCGCAGAACGCCACCCGCTCGGACGTTGCAGAGGGCGTGCAGGTCGATGGCAGCTACCGGATCGGCGAGAATCACACGCTTCGCTACGGCCTCCTGTTCAACGGGGAGCGTGCGACGTCCAGCACGAGTTCGGACGTGTTCCCGTGCCTGGCTGCCGATTGCTCGAGCGTCGGCACCACCCCTGTGCACGTGACCGACGGAGCCGGCGAGACCGGTTTCACCTACAGCGCCTATGCCCAGGACGAATGGCGCATCGTGCCGGCGCTGACCGTCAATTACGGACTGCGCTACGACGTGCTGAACGCCTACACCGACACCCAGCAGGTGAGCCCGCGCGTCAACCTGGTGTGGAAGCCTGATGCGGCGACCACGTTTCACGCCGGCTATTCGCGCTACTTCACGCCGCCGTCGCTGGAGAACATCTCCGGGCAGTCGATTTCGAAGTTCGCCGCCACCACCGGCTATCCTGGCGGCTACACGCCCGCCTCGCCGCCGCAGGACAGCCCCATCCTGCCGGAGCGCTCGAACTACTTCGATGTCGGGGCCGACCGTGTGTTCTTCCCCGGTTTCAGGCTGGGCGTGGACGGCTTCTGGAAGATCGCGCGCGACCTGATCGACGAGGGGCAGTTCGGCGCGCCCATCATCGAATCGGTGTTCAACTACGCCCACGCAAACGTGCTGGGGATCGAGTTCACCGGCAGCTACGACAGCGGCAATTTCTCCGCCTACGGCAACCTGTCGATCGGGCGGGAGCGTGCGACCCAGGTCGTCTCGCAGCAATTCCTGTTCGATTCCGACGACCTGGCCTACATCGCCAAGCACTACATCTACACCGACCACAACCAGTTCTACACCGCGTCCGCCGGTGCGTCCTACAACCTGTTCGGCACGCATCTGAACGCCGACATGCTGTACGGCACGGGCCTGCGCGAGGATGCGGGCGACGTTCCCAACGGCGGCGCGGTGGCGCCCTATTTCCAGCTGAACCTCGGCGCCACGCACCGTTTCGACCATGTGTTCGGCGGCCCGTTCGAGTTGAACGCCGCGATCATCAACGTTACCGACCGCAGCTACGAAATCCGCTCCGGCACCGGCGTCGGCGTGTTCGCCCCGCAATACGGGCCGCGGCGCGCGTTCTACGCAGGGATACGCAAATTTTTCTGAACGGCCACACCAACAGGCAAGCGCCGACGTAAACATGAGTGGTGGGACGGCGCTGCCACCATACCGACTGGAGATGAGGTCAACTCACGAGAGGCAAGCAGTCCTTTTTGCAAAAAGGACCAAAAATCTTTGTTCATTTGCTCTGCGACAGGCGGATGAAGATCCTCATTTTTGAGGTTGAGGCGCCACCACGCCCGATACGGGGTAGGGCGGCAGCAGAGGCGGGGGCGGGGGCAGGCCGGGCTTGGTGTTGCCGATGGCTTTGACCATCAGCCCGACGGCCGTCTCCAGCTGCTTGTCGTGACCGGCAAGCAGGTCCGCCGGTTCGTTCTCCAGCAGGATGTCGGGGTCCACGCCGTGGTTCTCCACCCCCCATGTGCTGTCGGGCGTGTACATCGCGTCCTCCGGGATGGTGACGTAGCCGCCATCCATCATGTGCCACTCGCCGCGGATGCCGCGCACGCCGCCCCAGGACCGGGTGCCCAGCAGCTGGCCCAGGCCGTAGCGCTTGAACAGCCAGGGAAAGATGTCGCCGTCGGACGCCGACCAGTGGTTCAGCAGGGTGATCTTCGGGCCGGCGATCATCTCGTTCGGCTCGGTGGTCTCCGCCCCTTCCCGGTTGACGCCCAGCACCACCAGCGCCCGGCGCAGGCGTTCCAGCGCCAGCGGCGCCACGAAGCCGCCGCCGTTCCAGCGGTCGTCCATGATCAGCGCCTGGCGGTCGAGCTGGGTGTAGAACTGGCGCACGAATTGCTGCAGCCCGAGCTGTTCCATGTCCGACATGTAGACGTAGCCGACCCGGCCGCCCGACAGACGGTCGACCAAAGCGCGGTTATGGGTGATCCACGCCGCCTCGCGCAGGCTCAGCTCCTTCTGGATCGGCTTGACCATGACGTGGCGCGGCGCCGCCGCAGGGTTGTCGGCCACAGTCAGGTCGACGAGCTGGTCGGCGTCGGTCAGCTGCAGCAGGCTGTCCGGGTCGGCCGGCGCGCGCAGCGGCTGCCCGTCGATGGCGAGCACGAAGTCGCCGACCTTCACCCCCAGCCCGGGCTGGGCCAGCGGGCTGCGATACATGTCGCGCGTGTTGTCGCCTGGATAGATCGCGGCGATCCTGTAGCGGCCGGAGGCCGTATCCAGCGCCCAGTCTGCGCCCAGCAGGGCGGCGTGCACCTTCGCGGTGGTGTCGCCGTCATCCCCACCGCCGACATAGGTGTGGGAGTTGCCGATTTCGCCGTTCACCTGGCCGATCAGCCAGTTCAGATCTTCCCGCGAGCCGACCAGGGGCAGCAGCCTGGCATAGCTGTCATGCACCGCCTGCCAGTTCTGGCCGTTCATCACCGGCGAGAAAAAGAAGTCGCGCTCCAGCCGCCAGGCGTTCTCGAACATCTCCGCCCATTCTGCGGGCGGATCGACCAGCATGCGCAGCGCGCCCAAATCGAGCTTGTGCGTGTTGTCGTGGTCGTGGGCCGCGTCCGGCTTGGCGTCCAGCACGGTAAAATCCTTGCCGTGCTTGACCAGCACGTGCTGGCCGTCGGCCGATAGCGAGTAGCTGTCAGCATCCTCGGTGACCAGTTCGTCCTTGCGCTTGGTGAAGTCATAGACGCGCAAAGCGGATTTCTCGCCCTTGAGGTTGCCCTCGATCAGAGAGATCGGCTGGGTGAGGTAGAACAGCTTGTCGCTGCGGGCGTCCAGCTGCGCGATGTTGGCGGGGTCGACCGGCAGGGCGACGGCGCGGGCCATCATGCCGTCCAGGTCGACGCGCATCGGCGCGATGGGGCCCTTCTCGTGCTGCGGCTTGCCGCCCACATGTTTGTCCGCGCCGTCCGGCTTGGCGGCGCCGGGTTTGGACTCGGGCGCCGCTTCGCCGCCGGCCGCATCGGCCTCGTCGGAGCGTGGGGCCAGCGGCGAGGCAGCGTCGGCGGCCAGCGGGATGGCGTAGAGGCCGTTCGATTTCAGCACGGCGAAATCGAACTCGGTGTCCGAGATGATCGTGTTCTCGTGCCGGCTGGACACGAAATAGAGGTATTTGCCGTCCGGCGACCAGGCTGGGTTGCTGTCGGTCGCGTCGCCCGCGCCGAGCCGCGTCGTCTTGCCGGTGGCGATCTCGTGCAGATAGAGGTCGCGGTGGTGCTGGTGGTCGCGGAAGGTCATGCTGAAGGCGAGCCAGCGTCCGTCCGGCGAAAAGGCCTGGTCGTGTATCTCGCTCAGGCGATCCTGGGCGACCTGCTTTGGCGCGCCGCCCGCCGTGCTCACGGTCCAAAGCCGGTGCGCGTTGTCCGAGAAGGCGAGCGTTCGGCCGTCTGGGGACCAGGCAGGGCCGTAGAGATAGCCCTCCTTGAAACTGGTCAGCAGCTTTTCCTGTCCGCCTTCGGCGGGGCGGACGGCTACTTGCTGGCTGCCGCTGCCGTCGGTGGTGTAGGCGACCGTGCGGCCGTCTGGCGACCAGGCGGGGTGGTCCTCGTCGGCGCCCTGGGTCGCGGTCAGGTTGCGCGGCGCGCCGTTCTCCGTCGGCAGGGAGAAGATGTCGCCGCGGGCAGAGAACAGGCTGCGGCGGCCGTTCGGCGCCAGCGCGTAGTCCACCTGCTGCGCCATGTCCTGGTCGCGCACCATGTCGCGCACGCTGGCCACACGCGTGCGGGTGCGCGGGTTGTCGTCCGGAACCGAGAGGGGGATTTCGTGCAGCCGCTCGCCTGGCAGGTCGAGCAGATAGAGCTTGCCGCCCTGCTGAAAGGCGATCGCGCCGCTGCCGAAGGCCGGAAAGTCGATGTCGTAGTCGGTGAAATGAGTGACCTCGCGCGTCGCCTTGGTTGCCAGGTCGAGGCACCAGATGTTAGCGCGCCGGTTCTTGTCCTGGTCGGACAGGTAGTAGATCCTGTTGCCGATCCACATCGGCGAGGTGTTGGTGCCGGACCAGTCCGTCACCTGAGTCAGCTTGCGCGCGTTCAGGTCGTAGGTGAAGACCTGCTGCGCCAGCCCGCCATTGTAGCGCTTCCAGGTACGGAAATTGCGGAAGATGCGGTTGTAGGCGATGGAATGGCCGTCCGGGCCGTAGGTCATCAAACCGACCGCACTGTCCAGCGGCAGCTTGCTCGGCGCCCCGCCCCCGACGGGCACCTGGTAGGCATCCTGTATCCAGCCGTTCCACTGTTCGCGCTTGGAGAGGTAGACGACCGAGCGGGAATCGGGCGTCCATGTCACCACCATGTTGTCCGGCCCATGCCGCCCGCCGGTGCCTGCCTCCGTCGTCGGGTGGTAAGTGAGGCGGCGGGCCGCGCCGCCTTCTGCGGGGATGACCCAGACGTCGGTGCCGGCGTTGCTCGCCTCGGTATAGGCGATCCACTTGCCGTCCGGGGAGGCGCGGGGAAACATGTCCTGGCCGGGCGCGCTGGTCAGCCGCAGCGCTGTGCCGCCGGCGCGCGGCACCGACCAGACGTTGCCGTCCGCCACGAACACCACCCGGTCGCCCAAGGGCTGCGGGAAGCGCGGCAGCGCAGCCCCTGCCCGCGGTGCGTAGGCCGCCAGAGGCAGGGCCGAGAGAAGCAGCGCGGCGGTCAGGCGATTACGTTTCAAGTCTCGGCTCCGAGTGGTGGAGGGCGCTACGTTATAGCACCTGGAAGCCGCGTCCAGCGTCGGCGGCGCAGCGTTGGCTCTCACGGCGCTGGCTGAAACACCTCCGACACCTGCGCCACGGTCGCGCCCAGCTTGCGTATCGTCGTGTGGTTCATCATCGCGCCACCCTCCATCAGGTACATCCACTGATCCATCTCGACGTTCTTGAGCGGGTTGCCGGGCGACAGCGCCAGCACCCAGCTCCAATGAAAGGCGCGGCCGGCGGCCTGCCCGTGCGCCTCGCCCACCATGTCGTTGGCCGTCGCCGCGAATGCGCCTTGGCCGGTGCGGCGCAGGCGCCAGTCGCGGTGCTGCACGCTGCCGTCGCCCAGCGTCAGTGTCTGCGCCATGCGCAGCGAGCCGTCCGGCTGCTGCGTGCCGACGCAGTCGGTGATCACCGTGTCGGTCGGCGCGCCGCCGCGGTTTTCGAGCACGCCCCAGCTTCGGTGGTGGCCGGTCCAGAACGCGATCGCGTCGAAAGGCGGGCTGGTGCCGGCGAAATGGCTGACCGGCACGTGTCCGCAGCTGGACAGGAGCAGGGCCGCGAGAACAGGGAGGCGCATGGGTCATCCTCGGCAGGGTTTCAGGCCCGGTTGGGGTGGCCTATGGTCGCACGGAACACGGCGCCCGGATGCATGACCGACTACCTTGCCAAACTGAACGAGGAGCAGCGCCAGGCGGTGGAGACCGTGGACGGCCCGCTGCTGGTGCTGGCCGGCGCGGGCACAGGCAAGACGCGCGTGCTGACCACGCGCTTCGCCCACATCCTGCTGACCCGCCGCGCGTTCCCCAACCAGGTCCTTGCTGTCACTTTTACAAACAAGGCCGCGCGCGAGATGCGGGAGCGGGTGAGCACGCTGCTGGGCCAGCCGGCCGAGGGGCTGTGGCTCGGCACGTTCCACGCGCTGTGCGCGCGCATGCTGCGCCGGCATGCCGAGCATGTCGGGCTGACGTCGAGCTTCTCGATCCTGGACACCGACGACCAGCTGCGGCTGCTCAAGCAGGTCATGGAGTCCCTGCGCATCGACGCCAAGCGCTGGGCGCCGCCTGCCGTGATGGGCATCCTGCAGCGCTGGAAGGACCGCGGGCAGACGCCCGAGCGGGTGGCGCCGGGCGAGGACAACGATTTTGCCGGCGGCCGCCTGCGCGAGATCTATGCGCAGTACCAGCAGCGGCTGCGCGCGCTGAACGCCGCCGATTTCGGCGACCTGCTGCTGCACACCACCGAGGTGCTGCGTGCGCAGCCCGACGTGCTGGCGCAGTATCATCGCAGCTTCCGCTACATACTGGTCGACGAATACCAGGACACCAACGTGGTGCAATACCTGTGGCTGCGGCTGCTGGCGCAGTCGCACAGGAACATCTGCTGCGTGGGGGACGACGACCAGTCGATCTATTCCTGGCGCGGCGCGGAAGTCGAAAACATCCTGCGTTTCGAGCATGATTTCGAAAACGCGCGCATCGTGCGGCTGGAGCAGAACTACCGGTCCACGGCGCCGATCCTGGGTGCGGCGGCAGGGCTGATCGCAAACAACGAAGGCAGGCTCGGCAAGACGCTGCGATCGGGGCTGCGCGACGCGGCGGGCGAGAAGGTGAGCGTCGTCAGCCTGTGGGATTCCGACGAGGAGGCGCGCATGGTGGGCGAGCGCGTGGAACGCCTGCATCGCGACGGCAGCAACCTTTCGGACATGGCGATCCTGGTGCGCGCCGGTTTCCAGACCCGCGCCTTCGAAGAACGGATGATCAAGCTGGCGATCCCCTACCGCGTGGTGGGCGGTCTGCGGTTCTACGAGCGGGCGGAGATACGCGACGCCATCGCCTATGCGCGCGTACTGCGCCAGCCTTCCGACGACCTGGCCTATGAGCGCATCATCAACGTGCCGCGGCGCGGCGTGGGCGACGTTGCGTTGCGCGCGATGCATGCTGCCGCGCGGGAGCAGACCATCTCATTATCGGTTGCCGCCGAGCGGCTGGCCGCGTCCGGCGCGCTGAAGGGCAAGGTTCGTGACGGCGTCAAGCAACTCGCCGCCGGTTTCGAACGCTGGCGGGCGCTGCTGGAGACCGACGGCCACATCGTGACGATCGCGACCATGCTGGACGAGAGCGGCTACACGGAGATGTGGCGGCAGGACAAGTCGATCGAGGCGCCTGGACGGCTGGAGAACCTCAAGGAGCTGGTTCGCGCGATGGCCGATTTCGAGAACCTCAACGGGTTTCTCGATCACGTCTCGCTGGTGATGGAGAACGAGGAGCAGGAGAACGCAGACCGCATCAGCATGATGACGCTGCACGCGGCCAAGGGGCTGGAGTTCGACACCGTGTTTCTGCCCGGCTGGGAGGAAGGGGTGTTCCCCAGCCAGCGCACCATGGACGAGAGCGGCACCAAGGGGCTGGAGGAGGAGAGGCGGCTGGCCTATGTGGGGCTGACACGTGCCCGCAAGCGCGCGGTGGTCAGCTACGCCGCCAACCGCCGCATTTACGCCAACTGGCAAAGCGCCATCCCCAGCCGCTTCGTCGACGAGCTGCCCGACGCGCATGTTGAGCGCGCGGGGTCGGCGGCACTGGCGCGTGATGCGAGAATGCTGGCGCCGAGCGTGTTCAACGGCGGCCCGCTGGTGGCAAGGCGCGGCGCGGAACCCTGGGAGCAGACGAGCCGGCCGGCGCGAGCCGAGAAAATCGGCGTGGGGCAGCGCGTGTTCCACGAAAAATTCGGCTACGGCGAAGTGACCGCCAGCGACGACGACAAACTGGACGTGGTCTTCGAGCATGCGGGCCAGAAGCGGGTGATGGACCGCTTCGTCGAGAAGGTGTGAGCTTTTATCAGGCGTCAGCCGGCAGGTTTCAATCGTCAAAGAAGAAGCAGCCTGTTCAATGAGCCGTCGGGCGGGGCTGCTGGAAACGGTGTTTGTCGTGGTGCCTGAGCATGCGGTGCCTGCCTACGAACAGGCGGTGTCGCAGGCGTGCTCCGCCGTCGGGATGTTTGAGGCCGACGAGGCGGCGCGCACCTGGCGCGTAGAAGGCGTGAAACCGGTGGGCGAGGGCGAAGACGCGCTGGCGTCGGGGCTTGCGGTTGCCGCCCTGGTGACCGGCGTGCAGGCGACCCTGGAACGTGAGCGCACGGAAGCGGAGGGCTGGCTCGCGCGCGTCTATGAGGCGTTTCCCGAGCAGCTGGTGGGGGCCCGTTTCGCCGTTCGCGGCACGCATGTGGGGGAGCGGCGGCGCGCCGGGCGGGTGACGCTGACGGTGGATGCCGGGCTGGCGTTCGGATCGGGCGAGCACGGCAGCACGCGCGGCTGCCTGCGCGCGCTGGAGCGGGTGGCGCATCGCCGGCCGGCGCGCGTGGTGGATATGGGCTGCGGGTCCGGCATATTGGCGATGGCTGCGGCGTCCCTGCTGCGGCGCCGCGTGCTGGCGGTGGACAACGATCCGTGGTCGGTGCGGGTGACGGCGCAGAACGCTGCGCTGAACGGCCTGCGCGGCCGTGTGGTGGTGCGGCTGGGCGATGGTTGGCAGGGTGTCGCGCGAGGGCGAAAATTCGACCTGGTGCTGGCGAACATTCTGGCGCGGCCGCTCTGCCTGATGGCGCGTGGGCTGGCGCTGCACCTGGCGCCCGGCGGGACGGTCGTTCTGGCCGGGTTGTTGGCCGGTCAGGTGCCGATGGTTCTGGCGGCGCATCGGCGGCAAGGGCTGCGCCTGGAGCGGGTGCTGCGTGAAGGGGATTGGGCAACCATGGTGCTTCGGTCATGAGTTTTTTCGAGCGGCTTGCCGCGGTAAGGGCCGAGATGGCGCGCCAGGGCCTGGCGGCGTTTCTGGTGCCGCGGTCCGACGAGCATCTGGGCGAGTACGTGCCGCCATCGGCCGAGCGGCTTGCCTGGCTGACCGGGTTTACCGGCAGCGCTGGGTTGGCCGCCGTGTTCGCTGACCGCGCGATGGTGTGGAGCGACGGCCGCTACGTGCTGCAGCTGGCCGACGAGACGGACGGCGCGCTGTGGGAACGGCTGCACGTTGCCGAGCAGCCGCCGCCGAGGATCGTTGCGGCGCACCTGCCGGACGGCGCGGCTGTGGGCTACGATCCCTGGCTGATGAGCGAGGACGGCCTGGCGCGGTTTCGCGAAGCCGGGCTGACGCTGGTTGCCGTGGGCCGCAACCCTGTCGATGCCGCCTGGGGCGCGGGTCGACCCGCCGCGCCGTCGGCGCCCGCGCTGCCCTACGACCTGGCGCATGCAGGCGCGGCGTCCGAGGACAAGCGCGAGCTGGTGGCCGAGTTGTTGCGCGCCGAAAAATGCGACGCCGCGGTGGTGAGCGACCCGGCATCGATCGCCTGGCTGCTGAACCTGCGTGGCGCGGACATCGCCTACGTGCCGGTGGCGCTCGGCTTTGCCATCGCGCATGCCGATGGCGGCGCCGAGCTGTTCATGGACCCGGCGAAGCTGCCGGAGGAGAGCCGAACCTGGCTCGGCAACGCGGTCGCGTGTTCGCCGAGGGAGGCGCTGCCAGGCGCGCTCGCAACGCTGGCCGGCAAGCGGGTCAGGGTGGACGGCGTCGGTTCGCCTGCCTGGTTCGCGGAAACCCTGCGCAAGGCGGGCGCGGTGGTGGTGCCTGGGCAGGATCCTTGTCTGGCGCTCAAGGCTTCGAAGAACGCGGTCGAGCAGCAGGGCGCGCGGGCGGCGCAGTCGCGCGACGCGGTGGCGCTGTGCCGCTTTCTGCACTGGGTGGAGGACGCGGCGGGGCACGAGACGGAAATGTCGGCCGCCGCGCAGCTGCACCGGTTCCGCGAAGCGGGGGAGCAGTTTCGCGGCGAGAGTTTCCCCGCCATTTCCGCCGCCGGCGAGCATGGCGCGATCATGCACTACCGCGTGTCCGAAGCGAGCGACCGCGCGATCCTGCCCGACGAGGTCTATCTGATCGACAGCGGCGGGCAGTACCTGGACGGCACCACCGACATCACCCGCACCGTATGGACGGGGCCGAGCCTGCCCACCGCCGCGCTGCGCGAGCGCTACACCCGCGTGCTGAAGGGGCACATCGCGATCGCGACGCTGGTGTTCCCCGAAGGTGTCGCCGGCGTGCGCCTGGACGCGTTCGCGCGCGCGGCGCTGTGGCAGGCCGGGCTGGATTTCGATCACGGCACCGGGCACGGCGTGGGCAGTTTTCTGTCGGTGCACGAGGGTCCCGCCTCCATCTCCCCTCACCTGCGGGCGGCGCCGCTGACCGAGGGCATGATCCTGTCCAACGAGCCTGGTTTTTACCTGCCCGGCGAATACGGGATACGGTTGGAGAACCTGCTGCTGGTGCAGGATGCGGGGTTCGAGGGAACGGCGAAGCGGTTTTTCAGGTTCGAGACTCTGAGCTCGGCCCCGTTCGACCGTGTGCTGATCGACCCTGCACTGTTGACGGCCGAGGAGCGTTCCTGGCTGGACGGCTATCACGCGCGCGTGCTGGAGCAGGTCGGCCCGCATCTGGAACTGCCTGTGCGTGGCTGGTTGGGCCGGGCCTGTGCGCCGCTGGACGCGCCGGCGTGAGCGACATCGACCTGACTGATCGCGCTTCGTTCGCATACTGGTACCAGGAAAAGCTGCGGTTTTCCGATACCGACATGATCGGCCACGTGAACAACGTGGCCTTCGCCGCCCTGTTCGAAAGCGGGCGCGTCAACTTCACCCGCAGCGGCGTGGTCGAGAACCTGCCGCACGACGTGCTGGTGGTGATGCGCCGCCTGGAGATCGACTACCGCGCCGAGCTGCACTGGCCGGCGGCGGTTGACATCGGGTCCCGGCTGCTGCGCATCGGACGGAGTTCGTTCACGCTTGGAAGCGGGTTGTTCGACGGGGCGCGATGTGCGGCGACGTCCGTGACGACGCTGGTCATGATCGCCCGGGAGACGCGTCGGGCGGCGTTGATACCGGGGGTGGTGCGGGCGGGGATGGAGACCTATCTCCCACCCGACAATCAGCTTTGAGCCGTGTCGTTCCACTCCGCTTCGGTCATCGTGCGCACACCCAACTCGGCCGCACGTTTCGCTTTCGACCCGGCGTCGGCGCCAACGATCACCAGGTCGGTTTTCTTCGACACGGTATCCGTCACGCGCGCGCCCATCGCCTCTGCGCGCGCCTTGGCTTCCGGCCGGCTCATCGTCTGCAACGAACCTGTAAAGACCACGATCTTTCCGGACAACTCCCCACCCGCATCGGACAGAGCAGGCGCATCCTCGATCGTCAGCAGCCCCGCCAGTTCGTCCAGCACCGCCAAGTTGCGCGGCTCGGCGAAGAACTCGGTCAGCTCCTCGGCCACCGCTTCGCCCACGCCGATGATGCTGCCCAGCGCCGAGCGTGCCTCCGATCCGACCGTGGTCGCTTCGGCCATCTGCTGGCGCCAGTTCGCAAAACCCGTGTAGTGGCGTGCGAGAAGCTTGGCGTTGTTTTCGCCGATGCGGCGAATGCCGAGCGCGAAGATGAAGCGGGCCAGCGGCACCGTGCGCCGCTGTTCGATGGCGGCGACGAGGTTGCGGGCGGACATCGCACCCCAGCCGTCGCGCCCTGCAATGGCCGTCTCGCGTTCGTGCAGGCGGAAGATGTCGGCCGGCCCCGTGATCAGGCCGTCGTGAAAGAATTCGACGATCGTCTTCTCGCCCATGCCCTCGATGTCGAAGGCGCGTCGCGAGCAGAAATGGATCAGCCGCTCCACCGTCTGGGCGGGGCAGATGAGCCCGCCGGTGCAGCGGCGTACCACCTCACCGGGCGCGCGCACGGCCAGGCTGCCGCAGGCGGGGCAGTGGGTGAGTGGCACGTAAGGCGCTGCATCGGGCGGCCGGTGGTCGGTCAGCACCGATACGATCTGCGGGATCACGTCGCCGGCGCGTTGCAGGCACACGGTGTCGCCGATGCGCGCGTCCAATCGAGAAATCTCGTCCTCGTTGTGCAGGGTGGCGCGGGTGACCAGCACGCCGCCTATGTTGACCGGCGCCAGCCATGCGACCGGCGTCAGCGCGCCGGTGCGGCCGACCTGCACGCGGATGTCCTGCAGCAACGTCACTGCCCGTTCGGCGGCGAATTTCTGGGCGATTGCCCAGCGCGGCTCGCGGCCGGCGAAGCCGAGGCGGCGCTGCCAGGCCAGGTCGTCGATCTTGAAGACCGCGCCGTCGATGTCGTAGGCGAGCGTGGCGCGTGTTTCGGCCAGTCGGTCGAAATACGCTTGCGCAGCCGCCTCGTCGGCAAGCCGGGCCGAAAGCGGGTTGACCGCAAACCCCCACTCGCGCAGGCGCTGCAGATAGGCCCGGTGCGTGTCCGCCACCGGCTCGGACGACTCGCCCATCGCGTAGGCGAACAGAGCGAGCGGGCGTGACGCGGTGATCGACACGTCGAGCTGCCGCAGGCTGCCGGCAGCGGCGTTGCGCGGGTTGGCGAAGCTGCGCAGGCCCGCCGCCGCCTGGGCGGCGTTCAAGGCCAGGAAATCCGCCTTTTCAATGAACACCTCGCCGCGTATCTCGATCAGCGCGGGGGCAGAGCCATGCAGGACGGGCGGCACGGCTTTCAGCGTGCGCAGGTTGGCGCTGACGTCCTCGCCCTCCGCCCCGTCGCCCCTGGTCGCGCCACGCACGAAACGGCCGTTCTCGTAGGTGAGCGAGATGGACAGGCCGTCGATCTTCGGCTCGCCCACCATCGGCAAGGGGGTATCGGCGGCCAGGCCCAGGAAGCGGCGGATGCGGGCGCAGAACTCGGCAAATTCGCCGGGAGAGAAGGCGTTCCCCAGAGAGAGCATCGGCACGCGGTGGCGAATCTTGCCGAAGGCGGCGGAGGGGGCGGCGCCCACGCGCGCAGCCGGGCTGTCCGGCGCGGCGTCTGGCTGGTCCGGCGAAAGAGCGGCGTAGCGGCGGCGCAACGCGTCGTACTCGGCATCGGTGATCAGCGGCGAGTCGAGCGTGTGGTAGGCGTGGTCGTGCCGGGCGATCTCTGCGGCGAGCCGGTCGCGTTCCGCAAGGCTGTCGGCTTCCGGCGATGGCTGGCGTATGCCGTTTCGCTTGGACGCCCCATGCGAGCGATCAGCCGGCATGCAGCAACGAGTCCGCGGCGGCGCGTGCGGCGGGCGTGATCGTTTCGCCGGCCAGCATGCGGGCGATCTCCTCCCGCCGCTCGTCCGGGCGCAGCACGTGCACCTGCGTCTCCGTGCGGGCGCCCTGCACCGATTTGCTGACGCGCAGGTGCATCGTGCCGCGCGCGGCCACCTGCGGCGAATGGGTGACAACCAGCACCTGCACCCCGTCCGCCACGCGGGCGACGCGTTCGCCCACAGCCGCCGCCGTGGCGCCGCCGATGCCGCTATCCACCTCGTCGAACACCAGTGTCGGCACGGCGGAGCCTGCGACCAGCACCACCTTGAGCGCCAGCATCAGGCGGGAAAGCTCGCCCCCGGAGGCGACGCGGCCGAGCGGACCAGGCGGCTGGCCTAGGTTGGTGGAGATCAGGAACCGCACCACGTCGGCGCCAGCAGCCCCCCACGCCTCTTCCTCGAGCTGGGTGACGGAGACGTGGGTGCGCGCACGCTCCAGGCGCAACGGCGGCAGCTCGGCGTTGACCGCCTGTTCCAACCGGGTGGCGGCCTCCTGCCTGGCCGAGGAGAGACGCTGGGCCGATTCGGCGTAACGGGCGCGGGAAGCAGCCGCCTCGCGCTGCAGGGCGAGGACCTCCGCATCGCCGTGGGTGAGGGCGGCAAGGCGCGCGCGGTAGCTGACGAGCAGGGCGGGGAGTTCGGTGACCGTCACGGCGAATTTCCGGGCGGCGCCGCGCAGGGCGAACAGGCGTTCTTCCGCCTGCTCCAGCTGGCGAGGGTCGTTGTCGGCGTCCGCGGCCAGCCGGCTGAGCAGGCTTTCGCTCTCCGCCAGCGCCTCTTCGGCGCGTTCCAGCGCGGCCAGTGCGGCGTTGGCGGGGTTTTCCGCCTCCGATCCAGGCGGCAGCAGGCGTTGCAGCGCGCGGACGGCGGCGCGCAGGCTGGCGGCCGGACCAGAGTTCTTGCGGTCGCGCGGCGCCAGTTCCGACAGCGCGGCGGCGATCGCTTCGGCGCGTTTCTCGCCCTGCTGCAGCTGGTGGCGCAGGGCGGCCAGCTCGTCTTCCTCGCCAGCCCTTGGTGCCAGCTTGTTCAGCTCGTCGCTGGCGTGGCGCAGGAAATCCTCGTCGCGCCGCGCGTCCAGTATCGCAGCCTCGGCGGCATGCAGCCGCTCCAGCGCCGCCCGCCACGCACGGTGACGCGCCGCCACCTCCCGACGCAGCTCGGGCGGGATGGCGTAGGCGTCCAGCAGCCGCAGGTGCATGGCGGGGTCGGCCAGGCCCATTTGGTCGTGCTGCCCCTGAACCTCCACCAGCAGCGCGCCGACCCGCTTGAGCGTGGCCGCGCCGACCGGCGCGTCGTTCACCCAGGCGCGCGACCGCCCGTCCTTGGCCACTGCGCGGCGCAGCACGATGTCGGCCTCGGCGGGCAGGCCGAGCTCCTCCAGCAGCGCATGGATCGGGTGGGTGCCGGAAGGCGCGAAGCTGGCCGACACGCTGGCCTGATCTGCGCCGGCCCTGATCAGGCCCGACTCCGCGCGCGCACCCAGCGCCAGGCCGAGGCTGTCCAGCAGAATGGATTTGCCTGCGCCGGTTTCGCCGGTCAGCACGGTCAGGTTCGGACCGAAGCAGAGGTCCAGCCGCTCGATGAGGACCACGTCGCGGATCGAGAGAGCGGTCAGCATGGACGCTATCTTGGCGTGCGGTGGGATCGGGTGAAGGGCGGCATCCTCATCCTGCCTCCACCGCCTCCTGGTCAGGCTTCAGAAAACCCAGCCGACCGCACGGGAGAGGAAGCCCGGACGGTCAGGCGTGGCCTTGGTGTCGGTGGCGCCGTGCACGGCGCCGACCTGGACCAGATCGTTCCAGCTGTTCTCGTACCAGTTGCTGCCCGGATAGTTGTAAGCCAGCACCGAGGCGGTCTTCTTGGCCTCGCCCACCATGCCGAGCTTCAGATAGATCTCGGTCAGCCTGGAGAGCGCTTCCGGCGTGTGATTCGTGGTCTGGAAATCGTCGATCACGCGCTGGAACCGGCCGAGGGCGGCAGCATACAGATGCTGCTTCTCGTAGTAGCGGCCGATGTCCATCTCCTTGCCGGCCAGGTGGTCTCGGCACAGATCGATTTTCAGCCGCGCATCGCGGGCATAGGCGCTGTCGGGGAAGCGGTTGACCACCTCCTGCAGTGCGGCCAGCGCGTCCTGGGTGCCCTTCTGGTCGCGAGAGATGTCGGCGATCTGCTCGTAGTAGCACAGCGAGCGCAGATAGTAGGCGTAGCCCACGTCCTTGTTGGCAGGATGCAGGGCGATGAAGCGGTCGAGCTGGCTGACTGCTTCGGTGTAGCTGTCGCGCCGGTACTCTGTGTAGCCCTCCATCAGCTGCGCGTTGGTGGCCCAGCTCGAATACGGGTAGTTCTGCTGTATGGCGTCGAAATGCTTGACCGCCACGCTGTAGTTGTTGCGCTGCAGGGCGTCCACGCCGTTGCTGTAAAGCAGGTCCGGCTGCTCGTCGGCCAGGTTCACCTTGGGCGTGTCGTCGTCGGCCGATTTCGTCCAGGGCAGGATGGAGTTGATGGTGCTGCAGCCGCCAAGGGCGATGGCGAGCAGGGCAGGCAAGGCCATGCGGCGGACGGGCGCTTTCATGGCTGGTTGCTTACACCAACTGGCGTCGGAAAAGCGAGACTGGGCGGCATCGGCGTCCCACCCCGGTCAGGCGCGCTCAGCGCCACTGTCCAGCAGGATTTCGAGCATCTGTTCTGTTCTGGTCAGGACGTTGCGGGTGACGGTGAAATGCTCCGTCTCATGATAGCCGATCGTGCAAGGCGGGCCATCGGCCAGCAGGTAGATGGTGGCGTCCGGATAAGCCATCAGGATGGGCGAATGCGTTGCGATCAGGAACTGCGCCCCGTTCCGAACCAGGTCGTGCAGCAGCGACAGAAAGGAGAGTTGTCGTGTCGGCGACAGGGCGGCTTCGGGTTCGTCGAGGAAATACAGGCCGTCATGCCGCAGCCGGTTCTTGAACAGTGCGAAGAAGGATTCACCGTGCGATTGCTCGTGCAGCGACTTGCCCCCATACGAGTCGATGACGGGGGCGCCCAGTCCTCCGTCCTCATCCATCGCCTCTATCTCCGTCGCTACGTTGTAGAACGATTCTGCGCGGAGAAAGTAGCTGTCACGCACGCGCCGTGCGCTTCGGCTGAGGCGAAGGCAGCGATGCAGCTCGCTATGGGACGCCCGCGTGGCAAAGCGGAAGTTTCGGCTGCCGCCCTCTGCATTGAGGCCGCGCGCGACCGCAATGGCTTCCAGCAGCGTCGATTTGCCTGCTCCGTTTTCGCCGATGAAGAACGTGACCGGCCTGGTAAACTCGATCGTGTCCAGGCCGCCGATGGCTGGGATGGTGAACGGAAAACGGTTGGGATCGCCGATACGGTCCCGCAGCAGGGTGGCCCTGACAAGGAAGTTGCGCGCGTTGTAATCGGTCATGTCGGGAAGCCGGCCAGGCTCACCCCGACGTCACCGAAGGATCAGGCAGCCCTGGCGACGGCTGGATAGGCTACGGCGGACCAGGATTCCGGCTCGCACGACGTCATCCGCCAAGCATCCGTGTCGGCGAACAGGGCGCGCAGCAGCTTGTTGTTCAGCGCGTGCCCTGTCCGATGGGCGACGAAGCGGCCGTGGATTGACGCGCCGGCCAGCGCCAGGTCGCCCACCGCATCCAGCATCTTGTGGCGGACGAACTCGTCGGGCGAGCGCAGCCCTTCGGGGTTGAGCACGCGACCGCCATCCACCACGACCGCGTTCTGCAGGCTGCCGCCCAGCGCCAGGCCCTGCGCCTGCATCGCCTCGATCTCGCGCAGCATGGTGAAGGTGCGGGCGCCGGCGAGCACGCTGCGGAAACCGTGCTCCGTCAAGGAGAGGGACAGGGCCTGCCGCCCGATGGCAGGGGCGGTGAAATCGATCGACACCGCAAGATCCAGCATCGCCCCGCCCGGGCGCAGTTCCGCCGTCGCCTCGCCCAGCGAGACGCTGACCGGGCGCAGGATCTCGATCACCTGGCGCGGGGCCGACTGCCTGGTGCGGCCGGCGCAGTCGATAAGAAAGACGAACGGCGCGGAGGACCCGTCCAGCACCGGTATTTCAGGGCCGTCCAGAGCGACCACGGCGTTGTCGACACCGGTGGCGGCCAGGGCGGCGATGACGTGCTCGACTGTGCACACAGTCGCATGCGAGTGGTCCGGGTGCGCGATCTGCGTGCATAGCCGCGTGTCAGTCACCGCATCGAAGCGCGCGGCGATGTCGATGCCAAGGTCGGTCCGGCGAAACACGATGCCGGTGCCGGGCGGCGCCGGAAGCAGGGCCAGGTTGACGCGCTTGCCGCTATGCAGGCCGATGCCTACGCAGGAGATCGCCGACTGCAAGCTGTGCTGGTGAGTGGCATGGACGAAATTGATCTCGGTCATACCGTCCATGCGCATCCAACCCTTTGCGTCATCAGCAAGCGAGGCGTTCAGCCGCGCTGCCTGACTTCTAGGCTTCGCCTAGTTCTCGTCCGGGCCAACCGATCGACTGGAAGGCACTACGAGCGTTTAACCCGCCCACCACTGGCCTTCCAGTCAATCATTATTGCGCAATATTTCCGTCTAAGCGCCTGAATATACAGTATTGTATCTGGTGTGTTACGACGCGCTCGCCTCAGGAAGATTGGCGGCGGAGGAAGGCCGGGATGTCCAGACCGGCCTGCTCCGGATCCTGCGACACTGTCCTTGCCTGCGGTTCGGCTGCTGGCAAGCTGGGGCGAGGCTCCAGACGGCGCATGTCCGGCACGTCGGGCACCTGCGGAGGGGCGGTGCGCCGCCATCCGCCGGTGACCTTGTCGAACAGGCTCGGCCGGTTGCGCGCCGGTTCAGCCGGCTCCGCCGTGAACAGAGGATGAGGCTGGGCAGCAGGGCGGGCCGGTGCCGGCGCAGCCGGCGCCGGCTGTTCGGCGACGGCGGGCATCATATCCTCCTCCGCCAACGCGAACGCGGTGGCCTGCGTGCTCGCGGCCACTCTCGGCGGGATCAGGTTTGGCACCGCCTGCACCGGCACGCGCGGCGCAGGCGCCGCAGTGTTCGAGGCGACCAGGCGCGGACCGGTCGCGGCCGGTTCGGCAGCCTGCTGGATGGGCGTGTCGATGCCGGTCGCGACCACCGAGACGCGTATGCGGCCGGCAAGATTTTCGTCCACCGCGGAGCCGAAGATGATGTTGGCGTCTTCGGCCACCTCCTCGCGGATGCGGTTGGCTGCCTGGTCCACCTCGAACAGCGTCATGTCGTCGCCGCCGGTGATGTTGATCAGCAGGCCGCGTGCGCCCGCCATGCTGGTGTCCTCCAGCAGAGGGTTGCTGATGGCCGCCTCCGCGGCACGGATGGCGCGGTTCTCACCGTCGGATTCGCCGGTGCCCATCATGGCCTTTCCCATCTCCGCCATCACCGTGCGGATGTCGGCGAAATCGAGGTTCACCAGGCCGGGGGCCACCATCAGGTCGGTCACGCCACGAACGCCCATGTAGAGCACGTGGTCCGCCATCTTGAAGGCTTCCTTCCAGCCGGTCTTCTCGTTTGCCAGTCGGAACAGGTTCTGGTTCGGGATCACGATCAGCGTGTCGACAAACTGCTGCAGTTCGGCAATGCCGGCGTCGGCCGCGCGCGCCCGCCGCACGCCCTCGAAAGTGAAGGGTTTGGTCACCACGCCGACGGTGAGGATGCCGCGCTCGCGCGCCATGCGGGCGATCACGGGTGCAGCGCCCGTGCCTGTGCCGCCGCCCATGCCGGCGGTGATGAAGACCATATGCGCGCCGTCGAGGTGGCGGGCGAGTTCGTCGCCCGCCTCTTCGGCGGCGGCGCGGCCGATCTCCGGCTTGGCGCCGGCGCCGAGCCCCTGGGTCAGATGCGGCCCGAGCTGGATTCGCCGGTCGGAGCGGCTGTGCATCAGCTGCTGCGCATCGGTGTTGGCGACGACGAAGTCCACGCCCTGAAGATTGAGCTGGATCATGTTGTCGACGGCGTTCGTGCCGCCGCCACCGACCCCGATCACCGTGATGCGCGGCGTAAAATCGGTGTGCAAGGTTTGCGGTATGGTAAGGTTCAGGGTCATCTTGGTATCGCCTTTTGCTGTGGGCGTTGCGGGCTCGGTTCTTTCTGCACGACGATTAGAGTCGGTCACGCAAGAAATCGACGATGCGGCGGAGCAGGCCGCCTGGCCGGTCCGAATCGACATCGATGGTGTGGAGCGAACGGCCTTCGCCGGCGGCCCAGGAGAGCAGGCCGATGACGGTGGCGAAGGCAGGGCCGGACGCGGCTTCCGGCAGGCCGCGCATGCCGGCGGGACGGCCGAGGCGCACCTGACGGTTCAGCACGCGAGCGGCCAGGTCACGCACGCCGACAAGCTGGCTAGCGCCGCCTGCCAGCACGACACGGTTGCCGGCGGCACGGCCGAGACCGGCGCCGTCCAGCCGGTCCCTGACCATCTCGAAGGTCTCCTCCAGCCGGGGCTTAATGATCCCTACGACCATGCTGCGCGGAATCTTCGCGAACTGGTGGTCCTCTTCGCCGATGAGCTGCACGGCCAGTATCTCGCGCTCGTCGTCGGGGCTGGAATGCGCGTTGCCGTACAAGGTTTTCAAGCGCTCGGCATTGTCGATCGGCGTAGACAGCACGCTGGCGATGTCGCGGGTCACATGCTGGCCGCCGATCGGCACCTGGGCGGTGTGCAGCAACTGGCCCTCCCCGAACACGGCGAGGCTGGTGGTGCCGCCGCCCATGTCCACGACTGTGGCGCCAAGATCGCGTTCGTCCTCGACTAGGCAGGACAGGCCGGATGCGAACGGCGCCGATACCACCTCGCTGATTTCGAGGTCGCATCGCCCGACGGCGGCGCCGAGGTTGCGCAGCGCCATCGACAGCGCATCGACGACATGCAGGCGGGCGGAAAGCTGGTCGCAATGGTGCCCGCGCGGGTCTGCGACGCCCTGCGTCTCGTCGACGGAGAAGCTGACCGGCAAGGAGTGGATCGTCTCGCGACCCTCGGTCACCGCGCGGCTGCGGCCCTCGCTGATCACGCGCCTGACATCGGCTTCGCTCACCTGGCGCCCGCCGACCGGCCACTGCACGTTGAACAGCCGGCTTTCCGGATGCCCGCAAGACAGGTTCACCGTGACGGTGCGCAGGCGGTAATCCGCCATCTCCTCGGCGAGTGCGACCGCCGCGCGGATCGCCCGCTCCGCCTCGTCGAGGTCGGTGATGCCGCCGCCGCGAACGCCGCGCGACCGGGTGAAGCCGCTGCCCAGCGCGCGCAACGTTCCGTCCGATTCGCTGCGGCCGATCAGGCAGGCGATTTTTGTGCTGCCGATGTCGAGCACGCCGAACGGGCCTGCACGCAGGCCGCGCGGGCGATGCGGTGCATCCGGCGGCAAGGACGGCGGCAAAGACGTCTGGCCGCGGCGGGACATGTCGTTCACGTCGCTTTCCTGTTCGGCGTGTCGTGCGCGGGCGGAGCCTCGGGCGCCTTGGCGTCGGGCTTGGCATCGGACGGCGGAGCGGCCGGCCTTGCGTGAACCGCCAAGCGGTCGGGCAGCCGCATGTCGACGGACACCAGCGGCCGATCCAGCAGTTGCTGCTGCGCCTGCAGGTCGGCCAGCCGCGCGAGTGCCGCCGCTTCGTGGTCTTCCGGCAGCATGACCGTGATGTTGTTTTTCAGCTGCAGGTTCCAGCGGCGTTCGCCGACACGAACGATGGCTGCGACCCGGCTGCGTATGTCGGGTGATGCGCCGAGCGCGTTCAGCATGTCCGACGCATGGGCGGGTGCGCCGAGCCCCACCACCAGAGGCAGGTCGGTAAAGTTCGACACGTCCTCGTCGTTGACGACATCGCCTGCACGATCGATGAGCTGGAACCTCCCCTGGTACTGCCAGATTGCAAAGGGGCGTTTTTCGGTCAGATCGACGTAGATCAGGCCGGGCAGGCGCCGCTCGACGGCCACGTGTTCGACCCAAGCCAGATGTTCGATGCGATCCCTTGCGTCCTCGACAGAAAAGCCCAGGATCGGATCGCCGGTGTTCACGCCCAAAGCCTTTCGCAGCAGCGGCTCCGGCGTGTTGCTGCGGCCGTCGATGCGGATCTCCTGCACGCGCATGTCGATCGCCTGGCCGAACCGCCTCTGCAGCGTGGCAACCGCACCGCCAGTCTGCGCGGAATGGCTGACGACGACGCCGACCAGGACGATGGCGAAGCCGGAGACCGCAAATCCAACGAAGCGCAGGTTGCGGCGTTGACGCCGCACCAGGAGCTTCCACCGGTTTGGCCTGACGAGTTCCCGTCTCATGCGCGGCATGCTGCGTGCTCCACCATCCAGGCGCAGAGTGCGGGAAAACCTATGCCGCAATGCGCGGCCTGTTCGGGCAACAGCGAGGTGGGCGTCAGCCCGGGCTGTGTGTTGACCTCCAACAGCACCAGCCGGCCTGGTTCGCCCTGCGTGTCGTCGTAGCGGAAATCCGCGCGCGTTGCGCCTCGGCAGCCCAGCGCGCGATGCGCCGCCAAGGCGAGGTTCAACACCTGCTGGTGGGCCGCCGGGTGCAGCACGGCCGGAAGCACGTGATGCGATCCGCCCGCCGCGTATTTGCTTTCGTAATCGTAGAAGGCGTGGGCGGCAGAAATCTCGGTCACTGCAAGCGGCTGGTCATCGAGCACGCTAACTGTAAGCTCGCGGCCTGGGACGAATTCCTCCACCAGCGCCTGGGCGCCGAACGGCCACTCGGCCGCGACCAGATGGGCGTGGTTGCCGCCCTCGCGCATGATCTGCACGCCGACCGAGGACCCTTCGTTCAGCGGCTTGATGACGTAGGGGCGCGGCATCGGGTCGCCGTGATCCATCTCCGCAACGTCGATGACGCGGCCTCGCGCCACTGGCAGGCCGGCAGCGGCAAACACCGCGCGACTGGCAGCCTTGTCCATCGCCAGCGCGGAGGCCCGCACGCCGGAATGCGTGTAGGGGATGCCGAGCCAGTCCAGCACACCCTGTACGACGCCGTCCTCGCCGAACCTGCCGTGCAGCGCGTTGAACACTGCGTCCGGCTTTGGGTCCAACGCGGCGATCATGGCTGCCAGGTTGTGGTTCACCTCGACCGGCACCACGGTGAATCCGGCTTCGTGCAGGCCGGCGATCACCTTTCGCCCGCTCGACAGGCTGACGTCGCGCTCGGCGGAGATGCCCCCGTAAAGCACGGCCACCGTCCTCACGACACCATCTCGGGCTTGGCCGCAGGCACGCCGATGCGCTTGATCTCCCAGGCGAGCGTGACGCCGCTGGTCGCGTGCACGCGGCGGCGTACCGCCTCTCCCAGGCCTTCGAGGTCGGCTGCGGTCGCAGCCCCGGTGTTGAGCAGGAAGTTGCAGTGTTTTTCCGAAACCTGCGCACCGCCGCGGATCAGGCCGCGGCAGCCTGCGGCGTCGATCAGTTCCCAGGCCTTGGCACCCTCAGGGTTGCGGAAGGTGGAGCCGCCGGTGCGGGCGCGCACCGGCTGCGTGGCTTCCCGGCTGGCGCGTATTTCCGCCATCCGGGCTGCGATGGAGGCAGGATCGCCAGGTAGCGCGCGGAAGCGCGCGCGCGTGACGACCGCTTCGGGCGGCAAGCCGGAATGACGGTAGGCGAAGCCGATCTCGCCCGCAGAGAGGCGCAGCAACGCTCCTTGCCGCGTCACGATCTCCGCCCAATCAAGCGTGCTGGCGACGTCCCCGCCATAGGCGCCCGCGTTCATCGCGACCGCACCGCCGATGCTGCCGGGGATGCCGGAGAGGTATTCCAGCCCGGTTAGGCCCGCCGATGCGGCGTGTTCGGCCACCGTCGCGTCCAGCGCCGCAGCGCCGGCAACGATTCCGTCCGGTTCGATGACGATCGCGTTGAAGCCGCGCGCCAGGCGCAGGACCACGCCGGCAATCCCACCATCCCGCACGATCATGTTGGACGCCGCACCGATGATCGTGACAGGCACGTGCAGCGGCATCTCGCGCAAGAACGCCGCCAGGTCGTCGGCGCCGGACGGGCGCACCAGCACCTCTGCCGGACCGCCCACGCGAAACCATGTCTGCGGCGCGAGTTGGGCGTCGAGCTGCATACGGCCTGTGATCCCCGGCAGGCTGTCGACCAGGTGATCGGTTCGTTGCGCGGCCATCATGCCGCACCGCCTGCCCGCTTGCGCGGCGCCTGCAACTCGGCAAGCTGCGCCGGCAACGCGTGCGCCCAGTTGGTGATGCTGCCTGCACCCAGGCAGACCACGAAGTCGCCTGGCCTTGCGATAGCGTGCACCATTTCCGCCAGATGATCGGGCGAGGCGAGCGGCACCACGCTGCGATGGCCGCTCGCGCGCAGCCCGTCCACCAGCGCATCGCGGCTGATGCCGGGCAGCGGCGGTTCGCCGGCTGCGTAGACCTCGGCGACGATGACGGTGCCTGCCTCGTTCATGCACGTGCAGAACTCGGTGAACAGGGAGGCGAGCCGCGAGTAGCGGTGCGGCTGGACGACGGCAACCACGTCGCGCGCGCCGGCCTGACGAGCCGCCTTCAACACCGCGGCGATCTCGACAGGGTGATGGCCGTAATCGTCGATGATGGTGATGCCGCCGATCTCCCCCGTCTTGGTGAAGCGGCGCTTCACGCCGCTGAAATTGGCGAAGGCGCTGCGCAGGACCTCGTCGCTGATGTCCATCTCGAAACCGATGGCGACCGCTGCAAGCGCGTTTTGCACATTGTGTTGGCCGAGCATGCGCAGGCGGAACGGGCCCATGCGACGGCCGCGTCCACGAAACCGGTCGGTGACGGCGACGTCGAAGGTGGCGCCAAGCTTGTCGGCGCGGATATTCTCGCCCCTGATGTCGGCTTGCGGCGAAAAGCCGTAGGTGACGATGCGCCGGTCCAGGCGGGGGATCATCGCCTGCACTGCGGGGTGGTCGATGCACAGCACGGCAAAACCGTAGAACGGGATGTTGCCGACGAACTGGTCGTAGCCCGCCGTCATCGCTTCTGCGCTGCCCCAATGGTCCAGGTGTTCCGCGTCCATGTTGGTGACGACGGCGATGGTCGCCGGCAGGCGCAGGAAGCTGCCATCGGACTCGTCGGCCTCGACAACCATCCAGTCGCCTTCGCCGAGGCGGGTGTTGCTGCCGTATGCTTCGATGATGCCGCCGTTGATGACGGTCGGGTCCAGCTTTGCCGCTTCCAGCACCGCGGCAACGAGGCTGGTTGTGGTGGTCTTGCCATGCGTGCCGCCCACCGCGATGGCCCAGCGCAGGCGCATCAATTCGGCGAGCATCTCAGCGCGCCGGACGACCGGGATCAGGTGCTGACGCGCGCTGACCACTTCGGGGTTGTCCGCGCGCACGGCGGTCGAGACGACCACGACCTGCGCGTCGCCGAGGTTGGCTGAGTCGTGGCCGATGCAGATGTGCATGCCCTGCGCGCGCAGGCGGCGGACGTTCGCGTTGTCGGCGATGTCGCTGCCCTGCACGGCGTAGCCCAGCGTGTGAAGGACCTCGGCAATGCCGGACATGCCAATGCCGCCGATCCCCACGAAGTGAATCTTGCCGATGCTGAGAGGGAGCGACCTCATCGTGGCATGTCCGCGCGCGCCAGCATTTCGACCAGCTCGGCCAGGTTGGCCGCAGCATCGGGGCGGCCGGCTGTGGCGATCTGCTGCGCGGATTGCTGCAAGGCGGCGGGGTGGGTGAACAACTCTGCCAGCAGGGCGGCGAGCGACGTGGCGGTGAAATCTTGTTGTGCGATCACGGTCGCCCCGGGCAGCGCACGCGCGTTTGCCGCCTGATGGTCGTCGATCGCGCCAGGCAGCGGAACCAGGATTGCGGGCCGCCCAACGACGGCGAGCTCGGCGCAACTGGACGCGCCGGCGCGGGAGATCACCAAGTGCGCGGCTGCCAGCCTGTCGGCCACGTCCGCGAAAAACGGTGCAAGCTCTGCATCCACGCCGGCGGTCCGGTAAGCGGCAGCCACGTGCTGCAGGTCTTCCGCGCGGCATTGCTGCACGATCTGCAAGCGCGCGCGGAGCGCGTCACGAAGCTGAGGCACGGCTTGCGGCACGATTTCGCTGAAGATCCTGGCGCCCAGCGAACCGCCGAGCACGAGCAGCCGTATGCGGTCTGTAGGGACCTGGTAGGGATGGCCGGTCAGGCCGGCAATTGCCGGCCTGACCGGATTGCCGGTGAACACTGCGCGCACTCCCTCTTTCACGCGCGCGGTGGCGGCAAAGCCCAGTGCCAGAACATCGGCTGTTCTGACGCACACGCGCGTTGCCCGGCCGAGCACGGCGTTCTGTTCGTGCAGAATGATCGCAGGCCGACGCCGCAGGAGACGCGCGCCGAACACGGGAGGCACGGAAGGATAGCCGCCAAAGCCGACTATGCAGGCCGCATCGAGGCGCGAGAGGAGTTTTCTGGCTTGCAGCGTGCCCACCGCCAGGGAAGCCACGGCGCGCGCGGCGCGCACAGCACCGCGCCCTGCGATCCCGGCGCCGCTGATGATGTGGTGTTCGCCGCCGGAGAACACTGGCCCGAGCCGCGCGCCAGTGCGTGCGTCGGTCATCAGGACAACACGATGGCCGCGTTCGATCAGCACGGTTGCAAGCGCTTCGGCGGGAAAGAAATGTCCGCCGGTGCCGCCCGCGGCGATCACGATCGGCCGCGCCGCAGGCCCCCTCACGACGGGTCTCCATGTGTGCGACGCCGCGTGAGCGCCAGGAGCATGCCCATGCCGAGTGCCACCGAGAGCGCGGAGCTTCCGCCGTAGGAGATGAACGGCAGCGTCATGCCCTTGGTGGGGATCAGATGCAGCGCGGAGGCCATGTTGACGAAAGCCTGCAAGCCGAAACCGGTGACCAGGCCGGACGCCGCAAGGATGACGAACTCGTCGTTCTCCTGCACCAGACGCAGCAGGCCGCGCAGGACGATGAACGAAAACACGCCAAGGATCGTCAGGCAGATCAGCAAGCCGAACTCCTCGCCGGCCACGGCGAAGACGAAATCGGCGTGCGCGTCCGGAAGCAGGTCCTTCACGCGCCCCTCGCCAGGGCCGCGGCCGAGCAGACCGCCATTGCCGAACGCCTGCAGGGCAGTGTCCACCTGGTAATGGTCGCCCGATTCGGGGTGGACAAAGCGCATCACCCTGCTGCGCACGTGCGGAAAGAAGACGAAGGCTCCCGCCGCAGCACCAATCATGCCAAGTGCGCCGACGCCCACGAAAGCCATGTTCATGCCGCCGATGAAAAGTTGCGCGAAAAACACCGCCGTGATCACCGAAAGCATGCCGATGTCCGGCTGCGACTTCAACAGCATGAGGATGACGCCGAAGATCGCCGCGGCCAACAGGAAGCCAGGAAACCCGCGTGTGCGGCGCGATTCGGTCAGCAGCCAGGCGGTGACGACCGCGAAGCAGGGTTTTAGGAACTCGCTCGGCTGGATCGACATGCCGGGTATGGCGATCCAGCGACGCGCGCCCTTTATCTCGATCCCGTGCGCCAGCGTAAGACCGGTCAGCAGGATGGCGGCGAAGCAGCCGGCGAGCGACACGCGGCGGATGTTGCGTGGCGAGAGCAGGGAAATGCCGACGATGGTGACGCCCGCCAAGGCGAGAAACACCACCTGCTTGGCGATGAACACGTCGCGCGACTGGTGGATGCGTTCGGCCACCGCAGGGCTCGCTGCAAGAACCAGCACGTAGCCGAAGCCGAGCAGCGAGACGATGGAGAACAGTGTCCAGCGATCGACCGTCCACCACCAGCGGCCAAGGACCGATTGGTCGGCGCGTGAGAGCGTTGCCATCAGGCCGCCTCGCTCTGCAGGGCGCCGACGAGCGCGATGAAGCGGTCGCCACGTTCCTCGAACCCGGAGAACTGGTCGAAGCTGGCGCAGGCAGGCGAGAGAAGCACGGCTGCCGCAGCTGTAGCCTTGGCAACCCGCGCAGCCTCGGGCACCGCACGCTCCAGCGTGTGAACGACACGGTTTGGCACCCCGTGTGCGGCCAGAGTTTCGGCGAAGCCTGCCGAATCACGGCCGATGAGCAGCGCCTCTATCACGCGGGAGAACAGCGGGGAGAGCGGTTCGATGCCGCCCGACTTGGCGATCCCGCCTGCAATCCACACGACACGGCTGTAACACGCCAGAGCGCGGGCGGCTGCGTCCGCGTTGGTCGCCTTGCTGTCGTTGACGAACCGTGTGCCATCGATCTGGGCCACGATCTGCTGGCGGTGCGGCAGGCCGGGAAACGTCTCGATGCCGGCAGCAACACACTCACGCGTCACGCCCAATCGCAGCGCCAGTGCTGCCGCAGCTGCCGCGTTCTGCGCGTTGTGCCGACCTGGCAGCGCGTGCGCCCCGGCAAGATCGGCGATCGGTCCGGCGCTGTCCCGCAGCACCGCGTTGTGACACCATACATCGGCCTGTGCGTGGCCCGATATGCGCGTCGCGTCCGGGACCATGTGCGCCAGCCTAGCGCTCGGCTCGTCGTCGATGCCGATGACGACAGCGTCGCCCGGCTGCTGACGCGCAAAGATCTGCCGCTTGGCTGCCAGATAGCCTGCCATGTTGCCATGGCGGTCCAGGTGATCCGGGCTGAGATTGAGCATACAGGCTGCATCGAACCGCAATCGTTGGAGTCGCTCCAGCATGTAGGACGACATCTCCAGCACGTACACGCCGGAATCGCCGAGCAAGGGCAGGCTGAGCGCGGCGGGTCCTAGGTTGGCGCCGGCGGCGTAAGGCACGCCTGCGCAGGCCAGGATGTGCGCAAGCAGCGCCGTGGTCGTGGATTTTCCGTTGGTGCCCGTGACACCCGCGAAACGGGCGTTGCTGCCGGTTGCACGCACGGCCTGGTAGAGAAGCTCCGCGTCCGTCAGGATCGGCCTCCCGGCGCGGCGCGCTGCCACGGCGATGCGATGCGGCACGGGCAAGAGATGCGGGATGCCTGGTGAGAGGATCAGCGCGTCGTAGTCGCCCATGTCGGCCGCGGGATCTTCGATGACCAAGCCGTCGCGTGCCGCGGCATCGCGAGCGAAAGGCGCATCATCCCAGCCGATCACAGTGGCACCCATCGCCGTCAGCGAGCGCATGGCCGCCAGACCTGCGCGGCCCAGTCCAACCACCGCGTAGCGCCGATCGGCGAAAGTGGTGCTCGGAAAAGCGCTCATCTGATCTTCAACGTTGCCAGGCTGACGAGGGCGAGGATCATCGAGATGATCCAGAAGCGTATGACGATGGTGGGTTCGGCCCAGCCCTTCTTCTCGAAATGGTGGTGCAGCGGCGCCATCAGGAAAACCCGCCGGCCGGTCCGCTTGTACCAGAAAACCTGGACGATGACGCTGATCGTCTCCACGACAAACAATCCACCCGCGATGACCAGCACGATCTCATGCTTGGTCGCGACCGCAACGGCGCCGAGCGCGCCACCGAGAGCCAGGCTGCCGGTATCGCCCATGAACACGGCGGCCGGAGGCGCGTTGAACCACAAAAATCCCATGCCGGCACCGACGATGGCGGCGCAAAACACCGCGAGCTCGCCGACGTTGGGCACGTGGTTGAGTTGCAGGTAGTCGGCGAACACACGGTTGCCGACGAGGTAGGCGATCAGAGCGAAAACGCTCGCCACGATGATCGTCGGAACCGTCGCCAGTCCGTCAAGACCGTCAGTCAGGTTGACGGCGTTGCTGCTGCCGACCAGCACCAACATGCCGAACACGGGAAACAGCAGGCCGAGTTGCAGCAGCACGCCCTTGAACACGGGTATCGCGAGTGCGGTCGCCAGGGTGCCGCTGGTCAGGTGAGCGATCCAAGCTGCGGTGATCAGGCCCACGACAAGCTGTACGACAAGCTTGCCGCGCGCGGAAACCCCGCGCGTGTTCCTGCGCGACAGCTTGAGGTAATCATCGGCGAACCCGACCGCGCCGTAGCACAGCGTGCAGAACAACGCGGCCCAAACGTAGCCGCTGCGCAGATCCGCCCACAGAAGCGTGGAACTGGTCATCGCAGCGAGGATCAGCACGCCGCCCATCGTGGGCGTGCCCTTCTTCTCTAAGATGTGCCGTTCAGGGCCATCGCTGCGTATCGGTTGTCCCCCGCGCTGCACCGATTTCAGCCAGCGGATCACACGCGGCCCGAACCAGAAGCAGAGGACGAGCGAGGTCAGACAGGCAGCACCCGAACGGAACGTCTGATACCGAAACAGGTTGAAAAACGAAACGCGCTCGGCATAGACGTGCAGCCCGTAGAGCATCAGACGTCTCCCGACATGGCTGTCAGTGCGTCCACGATCACCCGCATGCGGCTTCCAAGGCTTCCTTTCACGAGCACGGCGTCGCCGTCATGCACCATCGCCGGCAAGGCGTCGGCCAGCGATGCGCTGTCGACCGCGTGCAAGCCGCGCCGTCCGGGTGGCAAAGCGTCATGCAGGAATTTCATCCACGGGCCGCATGTGTGCACGATGTCGGCCGAGTTGTCTGCAATCCAAGCAAGCGATTCGTGTTCGGAGCGGCTGTGCTCGCCAAGCTCCAGCATGTCGCCGAGTACCGCGACGCGGCGCGTGGCAGGAGTGAGCGCCAACACACCAAAGGCCGCGCGCACCGAAGCCGCTGACGCATTGTAGCTCTCGTCTAGCAACATGGCACGGCCGCCAGCGATGGCGTATTTTCTGCCACGCCCGGCGACCGGCCTGAATTCAGCCAAGGCGCGCGCTCCCGCCTCAAAATCCGCGCCCAATGCGTGCGCGGCGGTGAGCGCGCACAACGCGTTTACCACCATGTGCCGGCCAGGGGCAGCCACATAAAACTTCACGTCCGTCCCGCCTATCCGCGCCGTGACGTCCGAGCCTGCGGCATCCTCTCTTACAGCAACAAGGTTGGCATTGCCGAACCCTTCGCAGGCCAGACCGGGTGCTGCATCGCGCAACCTGTTCAGGAACGGCGAGTCCTGCGGAAGCACGATCGTGCCGCCTTGCAGCACGCCTTTCGCAATGCTCGCTTTCTCGTCGGCAATCGCGTCCAGACTTCCAAGATGGCCGATATGCGCGGCCTCGATGTTGGTTATCACCGCGACGTCTGGCCCGGCCAGGATGGCGAGCGGCGCGATCTCGCCCGCGTTGTTCATGCCGATTTCAACGATCGCGTAGTCGTCGTCCGGCGGCATACGTGCCAGTGTCAGCGGCACGCCCCAATGATTGTTGTAGCTTGCGGCCGCGGCGGTGGTGAGGCCGGTGGCAGACAGGATCGCGCGCAGCATCTCCTTTGTCGTGGTCTTGCCGACGCTGCCGGTGATCGCAGCAACCGAGCCGGTGAAGCGGGCGCGAGAAAACGCGCCGAGCGCCGTCAAGCCGGTCAGCGTGTCTCCCACCACAACCAGGGGCGCATCGTCCGGCAGACTGTGCTGGTGGTGCACCATGGCGCCGGCTGCCCCTCGCGCCAGGGCGGCAGCAACATGATCGTGCCCGTCACCCGTGCCGGTCTGCAGCGCGACGAACAGGTCGCCCGGCTGCAGGCTGCGCGTGTCGATTGACACACCACCGGCGTGGAACGGCACGGTCATCGTGCCGCCGAGCGCGTGCATGAGGTCGTCGCTGGAAAACAGCGTCACGCAGCGGCCAGTCGCCGGATGGTGGACGCGTCGTCGAACGGCAGGGTCGTATTGCCGATGATCTGGCCCTGTTCGTGGCCCTTGCCTGCCACAACCAGCACGTCCCCTGGAGAGAGCGCGTCCAGCCCGGCAGCGATCGCAGCTTCGCGGTCGGCGATCTCGATGGCGCCGGGGCAGGCGCGCCTGATGGCAGCGCGTATGCTCGCCGGATCCTCTCGCCGCGGATTGTCGTCGGTGATGATGCCAATGTCGGCGAGCCTGCAAACCTCCTGGCCCATCAAGGCACGTTTGCCTGGATCGCGGTCTCCTCCGGCGCCGAACACGCAGACCAGCCGGCGCCCCCTCGCATGCGGCCGCAACGAGGTGAGCACGCGGTGGAGCGCGTCGGGCGTGTGCGCGTAATCCACGTATGCCGCAGCGTTGTTCGGCAGGGTTGCAGCGAGTTCCATCCTGCCGCGCACGCCGTGCAGGCGCGGCAGGAGCTCTATTGCGTCCGCTACACCGGTCGCCTCGGCCAATGCTGCGGCCATCAGCGCGTTGTCGGCTTGGAAACGGCCTGGCAGCGCCAGCCGAATCGTGTGACGCATGCCACAGGAGTTGATCACCAGCTCCTGACCATGCGGCAACGGCGTCGCCTGCAGCAGCTTCAACGCGTTGCCGTTCTCGCCGACCTCGCGAAGCTCGATCCGTCGGCTCAATGCGATGCCGCGCAGGGCGTCCGCGGTGACAGCATCCATGTCCGCGTTGATGATTGCGGTCGCCCTTGTGGGCAGCAGCTCGGCAAACAGGCGCAGCTTTGCGGCCCTGTAGGCGTCCAGATCGCCGTGGTAATCCAGATGGTCGCGGGTGAGATTGGTGAACCCGGCGGCCGAAAGCCGCAGCCCGTCGAGCCGGTACTGGTCCAGACCATGCGACGAGGCTTCCAGCGCCGCGTGCCGCACGCCGTCCTGCGCCAGTTTCGCAAGTGTCGCGGAAAGTGCGACAGGGCCCGGCGTGGTCAGGCCGGTCCCGCCCGCGTGGCCGGGCGCCACAAGCCCCAGAGTGCCCAGGCTGGCAGCGCGCAGGCCGGCCATTGACCATAGCTGACGCAGGAAATCGACTGTGCTGGTCTTGCCGTTCGTTCCAGTCACAGCAACCAGGGTGGCCGGCTGCAAGCCGGCGGTCAGGGCGGCGATGCGTGAGAGCGCACGGCGCGGCTCGTCGCAGGTGACGAGCGCGCGGCGCGGCACGCCGGCGGGCCAGGCCGTGCCGGATGGCGCCAGCACGGCGGCAGCACCGCGCTCCACCGCCTGGGCGATGAACCGCCTGCCATCGGCGGCGGCGCCTGGGATGGCGGCAAACAGGTAGCCGGGCAGCACCTGGCGGCTGTCGGCGCTGACGCCGGTGATGGCGAGCGCCGAAAACCACGGGTCAACGCGCAGGCCGGCGCGCCCTGCCAGGTCAGCGAGCGAGCGCAGGGCGGGCCTCGCTCGGCAATGGCACCTTCAACGCCGCCTCGTGCCGCAACGCCAGCATGTCGCGGCGCGCCGGTGCCACAGGCAGCGAGACGATAGGCGGCGGGGGCGGTGCCGGCGGGTCGAGCGGGCTGCCAGTGCCGGTGCGCTCGCCGCTGCCGCGTGCGGGCTGCATGGGGATCACCAATCCGGCCTGGATGGAAGCTTCGTCCTGGATCTGCGGAAACAGGCCAAGCATCGGCGCTATGCGCGCGATCACCCGCCCTGCACCAGGCGCGCTGACCGCGCCGGCGGTGGCGTAGCCCGCGGTTTCCTTGTTGCCCACCGGCTCGTCGAGCATGAAATAGACGGCGTAGCGCGGCGCGTTCATCGGAAACACGCTCATGAACGCGCTGACGTTGGCGTGTTTCTTGTAGCCGTGCGCACCGACCTTTTCGGCCGTGCCGGTCTTGCCGCCGACGAAATAGCCCTCGATGTCGGCGGGCTTGCCGTAGCCGTCGGTCACCACCAGCCGCATCAGCTTGCGGATCGTGTCGGATGTGGACACGTTCATGATCCGCCGGCCCTCCGGCAGAGGGTCGCCGGGATCGTGCGCCAGGATCGTCGGCTGCAGAACGATGCCGCCATTGGCCAGCGCCGCCGTGCCGCGCACCACGTGCAGGGGAGAGACCGCGATGCCGTGGCCGAACCCGACCGTCATCGTGGTGGCCTCCTTCCAGTTGGCACGCGGCGGCACGATCGGCCAGCCGGCTTCCGGCAACTCCACCCCGACCTTTCGGAACATGCCCATGGCTTGCAGCCAGGTCTGCTGGCGTTGCGCGCCCACGCCCAGCGCCACATGCGCCGCGCCCAGGTTGGAGGAGTAGGCAAGAACTTCCGGCAAGTACAGGAACCGGTGCTTGCCCTTGTAGTCCACGATGGTGAAGCGGCCGATATGGATGTTGTGGGCAGCGTCGAACTCGTCCCAGATATGCGCGCTGCCGAAATCCAGCGCCATCGCTGCGGTTTGCAGCTTGAACGTGCTTCCTGGCTCGAACATGCCGGTCACCGCGCGGTTGAACCGGTCGTCTGGCGGCGTTTCGCCGAACGCATTGGCGTCGTAATCGGGCAGGCTTACCATGGCGATCACCTCGCCCGTGCGCACGTCCATCACGATGCCGCACGCGCCGATCGCCTGGAACTCCTCCTTGGATTTCTCGAGTTCGTCGCGCATCACGCCCTGCACGCGCACGTCGATCGACAGACGCACCGGGCTGGTCTCGGTCTCCAGCCGGTGGTCGAACGCGCGCTCGGCGCCCGCCACGCCACGGCTGTCCACGTCCACGCCGCCCAGCACCTGCGCCGCCACGCGGCCAAGCGGGTAGCGGCGTTTCTCGCCCGGCTGGAAATACACGCCGGGAATGCCGAGCTCGTTGATAGCGAGCTCCTCGTTGGGCGTGATCTGGCGTTCGAGGTAGACGAACTGCTTGGCAGACGCCAGGCGCGCGGCCGCCACCTGCTCGTCCAGCCGCGGCAGCACGGCCTTCAGCTTGTGCGCGGCCTCCCTGGTGTCGATCATCTCCTTGGGGTTGGCGAACAGGTTTGCGGTCGGGAGCGAGATCGCCAGGATCTCCCCGTTGCGGTCCAGGATGGTGGCGCGCGTGTGCGGGGCGCCAGCTGCCATGGGCACGCTGTCCGGCGTGGTCGGGCCGGGGTCGGCCGGCACCAGCGGGCGCATCTCAGCGCGGCTCGGCGCCATCGGAAACAGCACCGTGGCGCTTGTCAGCTTGGCCGCAACCGCGCCGAACAGCAGCAGGAAGCCGCCTGCGGTGAACACCAGGCGGTTGCGGGTCTTGTCCAGCGCGGCCCGCCTGGCCAGGTCGGGCGCGGTGATGCGCACGGTTTCCATGCGCGGCATGGCCGCACCCGTGGCGGGCGCTCCGCGCATGCGCGCGGCTTCCGTGCCGCGCCGCCTTGCCGGCGGCGGGGCATTCGGCGGTGGGGGGTCGGGTGGGGTGCCGCTCATCGGCCGTAGGGCGTGGGCGGCGGCAGGGAGCCTGCGCCACCAAGCGCGGACGGCGCGTACGAGCGGACCTGCGCATAGCTCTGCTGCGGCGTGTAGGCCTGCGCCGGTGCGTAGCTCGGCACCGCAGAGACGATCGCCGGACGGGCAGACGCCACCCGCATCGGACGCGCCATGGCGCTGTAGACGCTGGCGCCTACCGGCTGCGGTGCCGCCAGCGGAAGCGGTGTGCTGTGGGCCATCATGCCGTCACGCACGCCATAATCCTGATGGTCGGCCAAGGCCAGCCGGTGCGGCGGACGCTGGCGCAGGGCCGCACTGGCCATCTGCTTGGGTGACGGCTTGGCGTCCGTCCTGTCCGCAAGCAGCAAGGCGGGCGCCTCGGCCGTCTTGGCGGCGGAAGCAGGGGGCGGCAACAGCGGTTCTGCGGCACCAGCTACTGCGGTCGGAGACTCGGCGGCCGGCGCCTCCTCGTCCTCGACGGGCGGGGTCGCCATCGGTGCGGGCAAATGGGCGGACAAGCTGGCCATCTGCACGAACTGCGTCGGCGCCATGGGGCGCAACGCCAGATAGCGCCCGGACATGTCCTGCAGCCGCCCCGGCTCGTTCAGCAACGCCCACTCCGCACGCAGCAGGCCGGTGCGTGCCCGCGCAGCTTCGCTCGCGTAGATCACGTGGGCGATGTCGCGGTCCAGCAGCCCTGTGCGGTGCTTTTCCGAGTAGAGATAGAGACCGGAGCCGCAGGCGGCGAACAGGCACAGCACGGTGAAGGGGCGGATCATCGTCTGGTCTCCGGCGTGCGCGGTGAAGCGGGTTCGATTGAGCGGCGCATCGCCCGCAGCCGCGCACTGCGGGCCCGCGGGTTGCGCGAGGTCTCGGCCTCGGTGGGGCGTATGGCACGCGGCGTCGTCAACGAAAATTCCACCGGTTCAGGGGTGGTCAGGCCGCGCGGATCATGACGCGACGGCGAGGGTGCACGGCCGGTGGCATTCGTAAAGAAACGTTTCACCAGCCTGTCCTCCAACGAATGGAAGGAGACGACCACCAGGCGGCCGCCCGGCGCGAGCAGGGCGCGCGCCGCTTCCAGGGCACGGCTGATCTCGCCCAGTTCGTCGTTCACCCGAATGCGCAGCGCCTGGAAGCTGCGGGTGGCGGGGTGGATGCCGTCGCGTGAGGGGGGCATGGCGCCGCGGATGATCGCAGCCAGCTGGCCAGTCGTCTCGACCGGAGCCTCGGCCCGTGAGGCCACGATCGCGCGCGCGATGCGGCGGGACAGCCGCTCCTCGCCGAACTGGTAGAGGGTGTCGGCAAGCTCGGCTTCCGGCAGATTGGCGATCAGGTCGGCGGCCGATGGGCCAGCCTGGCTCATGCGCATGTCGAGCGGCCCGTCATGGCGAAAGCTGAACCCGCGCTCCGCCTCGTCGATCTGGTGCGAGCTAACTCCGAGGTCGAGCACGATACCGTCCAGTGCCACGACGCCCGCCTGTTCGAGCAAAGCGAGCATGTCGCCGAAATTGCCCAGCGTCAGGTGCAGCCGGCCTGGGTGGCGCGCGGCCAGGGCGGCGCCGCGCGCGATCGCCGCCGGGTCGCGGTCGATCGCCCAGACGACGCAATCCGCCTGCGCCAGGATGGCACTGGAGTAGCCGCCGCCGCCAAACGTGGCGTCCAAGAAACGTTCGCCATGTCCAGGGCTTAGTGCAGCGAGAACCTCCGGAAGCATGACGGGAATGTGGCTCACTGCGATGCCGCCTGCGGCACGCCCGGCAGGGTCAGGCGACGGGAGCGTGCACGTTCCCGCGCGTCGGCGATAAATCGATGCCCCGCCTGCGGTTCCCATATTTGGAAGATGCGGCCGAGACCCATGAACAGCACCGTGTCTGTCAAGCCGGCATGCTGCATGAGCGAATCCGGCAGCATGATGCGGCCTTCCTTGTCGGACTCTAAGTACAGCGCATCGGCGTAGATCGATACGGCCATGTCGTCGTGGTCTGCGCCGAACACGTCCAATTGCTGTAGCGGCGTTCCCAATTGTTGAAAATAGCGCGTTGGCCAGCCCTCGATGCAAGCATGGTTGTGTGACGTGCGCAAAACCAGCGGCACGTCTCCTTCCGGACACAACGTTCGCAAGGCGGTCCGGAACGAAGCGGGAATGGATACCCGTCCTTTCGAATCCACCCTGTTCGCGTGCGTGTTCAGAAAGTGGCTCATTCACGTCGACGTTGCACCCCCTCCTCGTCCCTCAACCGGCCGCTCGGCTGTGGGATGCGCACTGTGAACAACGCGTTCCCTTGGGACGGCTTGGGATAGCATGGGAAAACATGGGGGTCAAAGGAAATACGCGCTCAAAGATTAAGTCGGCAGTCAAATATCGTCATGAAAACAATAGGTTAACTTTTCTACCTTCCGACTCCAGGCCAAGGCACTCAACCTATTCAGTATTCATGGTTCGTTCTTGTGGACAAGTTTGTGAATTAGTTAAGCGCCAACGGTCTGAGACGATCGAGCGGGTGGGTGCCAGACGGCCTGTAAGCCGGGTTCTGTCCGCGCCGCGCCGCGTTGCCGCCGCGTGGCGTTGGACGACCATTCCTCTGCGGCGCGTGTCGCCACGCGCCTGACGCGACCAACCCGGACGGCAGGGCGGAAACGCCCCCGGCCACGCAGCGCGTGGCCCGCCGCCCCTATTCGGTCTTGCTCCCGGTGGGGTTTACCCTGCCGCCCCTGTCACCAGGCGCGCGGTGCGCTCTTGCCGCACCGTTTCACCCTTGCCCCAAAGCCCATGGTCTCCCATGCGCCGCCGGGCGGTTTGTTTTCTGTGGCACTGTCCCTGGGGTCGCCCCCGCCGGCCGTTAGCCGGCACCGTGTTCCCGTGGAGCCCGGACTTTCCTCTGTTTCCTTGCGGTGGCAGCGGTCGTCCAGCCGTCTGGCAAGCGCGTTCTGACGGGTTGCCGGACGCGGAGCAAGAGCATCCGCCGCGCTCAGGCCAGTCGCACCATCTCCGCGCGAACTGCCGCAAGGCGAATACGCGTCAGACCATCCGGCTGACCGTTGACTTCCTGAGCGCACCAATGACGCTGGAACGCGCGCAGGACCGTGGCTTGGTCCATGTCCGGATCGTAGCCGATCGCCTGCAGGGCCGCCGAGACGTCCGTTGCGGGGGTTTCGTCGACCCTCGGCCAAACCCCTATGCCGTCAGTCGCCAATCCCTGCCAGTCGAAGAACTCGCCTGGATCCTGCTTGCGGTTCGGCGCCACGTCGCTGTGGCCGACCACGTTGCGGGCGGCGATGGCATGGCGGGACAGGATGCCCAGGCAGAGGTCGCGCACCGCTGCCATCTGCGCCGGCGGAAATGGACGGTAGCCCCATTCGTGACCAGGATTGACGATCTCTATGCCGATGGACGTGTCGTTCAGCGCCCGGCGGCCGCGCCAGTAGGAGATGCCGGCGTGCCGCGCGCGCGCATGCTCCTGCACCAGGCGCAGCACGCTGCCATCCTCGTCCACCACGTAATGCGAAGAGACTTCGGCTGCCGGGTCGCGCAGCCGCTCGACCGCCGCCTTGGCCGTCTGCATGCCGGTGTAGTGAAGGATCAGCATGTCGACCGAGGCCGCGCCGCCGGGACGCTCGTCGGCATTGGGGCTGGGCAGGTCGGTGATCGTCACAGCCCGCGCTCGTGCTTGATGCGGTCCCAAGCCGCGTTGATCCGGGCCACCTTGTCGGTCGCGCGCGCGATGAATTCGGCGGGCACTCCCTTGGCAGCCAGCCCGTCCGGATGGTTGTCGCGCATCAGCTGTTTCCACGCGGCGCGCACCGCGTCGTCGCTCGCCGAGCGGGGCACGCCCAGCGTGGCGTAAGGGTCGGGTTCGCTCGAAGCGTCCTGTCCGGCGCCCGCACGCCCGATGCCGTCGCGCGCCCGCTCCCAGGCGCGGCCGTCCAGACCGAAGCCGCGGGCGCAGCTGGCCAGAAAATCCAGCTCTTTCTGGTTGACCGGCCCGTCTGCGCGCGCGATGCCGAACAGGCCCGCCAGCACGTCCTCCAGAACGCCGCGACTATCGGCGAAGCTTTCGCCCAGTTGGGCCGCATAGGGCAGGAAACCGTCCGAAGAGTCGCGGGCCTGGTCGAACAGGCGTCCCACTTCGCGCGCGTTGTCGGGCTGCACGCGGAAATGGCGCTTGAACGCGTTTATCTCCGCCCGGCTGACGGCGCCGTCGCATTTCGCCAGCTTGGCCGACAGCGCAACCACCGCCATGGCGAACACCTGTTCGCGGGGCGCGAACAGCGCGGTGATGCGGGCCGGATGGAAGCTGCCTGCGTTGGGCAGGTTGCGCAGCAGGCCCTGACCGAACCTGGGCATGACGCCGCTATCGGCCGCGTGGCCGATAGCGGCACCCATCACGGCGCCCGGCGGCCCGCCCATGAACAAGCCAGCCATGCCGCCCAGCAGCTTGCCCCAGTAACTCACGGCAGGCTCGCGCAAGCTTGCTTGCGCTTGGGCACAATCATGTGGCGACGCCGTTCATGCTTGCAGTCTAGCATGGGCGCGTTAGCGGGAACACAACGGCGCGTGGCGCATCTGGGCGGAAGGAGAATGTCGCTGCGCAATACCGATGCGTCGCCTGCAGCCGGCCCGGCCTCCTGGCCCGCCCGCGCCGCCGCCAGGCGTTATAGCGCCGGCACCAAGGCGGCGATCGGCCTGGCTGTCGTATTTGCCATGGTCATGCTGGCTGCCTGGGCAGTGCCGCCGGCGCTGGACTGGGGGCGGTTCCGCACGGGTATCGCCGCAATTGCCGCAGCCCAGCTGGGCCGCCCCGTGGCGATCTCCGGCGAGGTCACGCTGCGTCTGCTGCCCGAGACGGTGTTGACGGCGGCCGGCGTGACGCTGCCTGACCAGGGCGACGGCGTTTCGGCCGAGCTGTCGACCCTGCGGCTGCAGGTCGCGGTGCTGCCGCTGCTGGCCGGCCGCATCCGGCCGCGCGACCTGGTGCTGGGGTCGCCAGTGGTGCACCTGCCCTGGCCGGTGCCGGACAGCCTGGCCCACCGTGCCCGCGGGCCTGTGCCGCAGGCTTTCGCCGCGCACATCGAGAACGGCACGCTCCGTATCGGCCAGGCGGAGGTGACAGGCATCAACGCCGGCATCCATGGCGGGCCGGAGCCTCCGGTGGCCCCTGGCCTGTTGCCGGATGCCAACGGCGCTGGGTTCGGTGCGGAAGGTTTTGCCGCCTTTGCCGGCCAAAGCTGGCGGTTCACCGGCGCGCTCGGCATTCCGGACGCCGACGGCGTCTCCGCGCTCGACCTCGCCGTGGCCGGCCAAGGCGCTGCTGCCCAGACGAACGGGATGGTGCGGGGCACGGTGGCGGACGGGGTCGTTCAGGGCCGGCTGCGTGCCGGCGGGCCGGACCTGTCGTTGCTGATGCCGGCCGCCCGGCTTGCCTGGCAGGCAGACGCCCCGTTCATCGCGTCCGGTACGTCGATCGACGCAGCGTCCATCAGCGTCTCGCTCGGGGGATCGCCTGCCGAAGCCTCGCTCGCCCTGCACGTCGCCCGCCCGATGCGGCTCGATGGCCGGGTGCATGCGGCCTCTCTCGACCTCGACAGCTGGTTGCGCGTGCTCGGCGCAGGAGGCACGGCCCATCCCGGAACCGGCGCTGGCGCTAGCTCCGCGATCGCCAGGCTTCCTGGCAGGATCGAGGTGACGGCCGACGCGGCCCGTCTGCTCGGCGGCACGGTTGCCGGCTTGCACGGAACGCTCGTCTCCGACGGAGAGTCGCTGCTGCTGGATCATGCTGGCGGAACGTTGCCCGGCCAGGCGGTGCTCGAGATGAGCGGGGCGGTGACACGCAGTGCCGGCTTGCTGCGGATCAGCGGCCCTGGCCGGCTTGAGGCGCCGGAGCTTCGTTCAACCCTGAGCTGGCTGAGGCGCCTGGCGCCGGCTCTGTTGGACTCCATGCCGCCCGCCACGCTTCGCAGCGCGAGCCTGACGGGTATCGTCACGGCCGGGCCTGGCTTGCTCTCCGTGTCAGGGCTGGCAGGGCAGCTCGACGGAACCGGGGTCACCGGCGGGTTCGGCGTCAGACTGGGTAAGCGGCCCAGGTTCGGGGCCTCGCTGACGCTCGACCACGTTCCGCTGGACGACTGGATCGGTGCAGGCTGGCCGGCTGCAGGCGCTTATGCAGGCGCCGTCAAGTCATGGTCACTGTTTGATGGCGACGTGCGTGTGAGGGCGGCCTCGGGCAGCGCTCGTGGTGTGGCGCTGCGCGACCTGGCCCTGGACGCGCATGTTGGCGCGTCCGGCTTGAGGGTGGACCGTGCCGCGGCAGAGATGTCCGGCCTTCGTCTGACCGCGTCGGGCGTGGCGGGCGTGGACGGCGTGCTGTCGGACTGCGCGTTCAGGGCGGCAACCCAGGAAGCAGCCGCACTGCAGACAATGCTGCCGACGGCCTGGCGCTGGACGGCTGGGCTATGGCACGGCCCAGCCTCTATGGAGGCGACGCTGGCCGGTCCGCCTGGAGCGGTTGCGGCTCAGCTTCGGACCGATATCGGCGACCTCGTCGTGGAGGCCGAGCTGCGGGCAGACGTTGCTGGCCGAACGGCATCGGGCAGCGTCACGCTGCGCCATCCCGGTGCGCCCCGCCTGCTCGCCGCGTTGGGCGCAAGCGGGGCGGAGCGGTGGCTGAACACCGGGTCGGTGTCCATGCGGGGGCAGGTGGCGGTTCGGCCCGGCCACGCCTCACTGCAGGATTTCGACTTGGTTGCCGCAGACCTGCAACTGGGGGGCAGGCTGGACGTGGATTACTCCGGCACCGAACCGAGCCTGCACGGCGTGATCGATGCGGGGCGGCTGGCGCTGCCGGGCTGGTCGAGACTGTCAGGGTTCAACGTCGCCTGGCTGAGCGGCTGGGCGGCGCAGCTGCACGTCACCGCCGGCGATGTCACGGTCGGCACCGTTCCCGCAGCCCGTTCGGTCGTGGCCGATCTGGGGCTCGCATCCGGCGTCTGGCTGCTCGACGTCACCAGGGCGTCGGTCGCAGGGGGTGGCCTGCTCGCCGGTCAGCTGGCTGGCGACGCCGGGCAGGCTCGGCCGGTCGTGGCGCTGCGTGGCCGGGCAGCAGGGCTGCATCTGTCCGGCCCGGTCACCGGTTGGCCGATCGACCTCGCGGCTGGCGACATTGACATCGACCTGGACGCGAGCGCGACGGGCGACGCGTTCGGCCTGGACCGGGTAACGGGAACGGCGGTGCTGGCGCTGCACGATGCCGAGCTTACCGGGCTTGACCTGGCGGCCGCTCGGCAGGCGGCAATGCTGCACGGGCCAGCCGCGGGTTCGGCGCTGGAGCAGGCGTCCCATGGGACGAGCGCCGGCTTGACCGGCACGGCCGAGATCGATTTGGACCATGGTCGGCTGCGTCTGACGCCCTCAACCCTGGTATCCGGCGACGGCGCCATCACGGCGGAGGGCATGGCTGACCATGATGGTCTGGCGATGCGGCTGGAGCTGGCACAATCGGGTGCACGCGTGACCGAGGTGGGGCCCTGGAACGCGATCAAGGCAACCATCGACGCAGGCATGCCCGCCCAACCTTTACGCCCAAAGCACAGACGTCGTTAGAGCAATGTCACGCAGACCGGAAAGGTCGGAGAGACGAAATTGCACGTCAAAACAAGAGCTAGACCGGTTTGGCGTCCGTCTCCATGCGGACACCCTGCGGGAACCGCTCTAGCAGGGCTGTGACAACGCCGACGGCTCGCCCTGAACCGATGATTACGGAGATTTCTGAACGCGGCGCATCGTTTCGACACTTGCCTGGTACGGTTCCAACAATCCCGGCGTCGATGAATGATACAGCCCCGCCGCCATTGACCACGTGTGCCCGGACGCGTGCAGGCTGGCGAGCAGGCGTGCGGCGTAGTCTGCGTTCAGCGCCGGGTTGAAGGCATCTGCCAGGCTGGCGAACGCCCTGGGATGCATGCGCAGGTCGATCTGCGTGCAGCCGATGTCGACGTAGCGCGCGCCGCTCGCCAACCGCCTGGCGGTCTCGACCGCAGCACTGGCCCTGGTATCGAAGAACAGCGACTCGCCATCCGCGTTTACGCTCCAGGGCCATGGCTGACGGTCGCCGGTGACGGGCAGGGGGCGCCCAGTCTCCACCCTTGCGACGGCGGCGAGCAGGCCCGGGGGCAGGCCGTGGAGCTGACTGGCCTCGGCAATCGCGCCGAGACACAGGGCGGACTGCCGTGCCATCCACATTCGCCGCCCGGCAGGCGGCACCGCCCGGGGCAGCACGCTGTCGCCCAAAATCGCGCGACCGGCCGGTGGAGCTTCGGCGCGCGTTCGAGCCGGACCAGGCGCCGCGATAAGGGCCGCACAGCACGCCAGTGCGAGACGGGAGGCAGTCGAACAATCAGGCCTGGGCGGGTTTTTCGTCATAGACCGCGTAGGCCAGGCGGAGCAGCCGCTTGGCAGGGCGATGCAGCCCGGCCTTGTCGGCGTCCGCGGCCAAGGTGAGCAGATGGTCTGCCAGCATCAATGGGCTGATCGTGGCGTTGGCGAGGTCGGACGTGGACAGCATCGGTATTCTCCGTTTGGTCAACCCGTTTTCGGGTGGGAGCAAGATGCGGCCATTGCGGTTTAACAACAGTTAATGAGCTGACTGGTTTGTTTGCGAGACGGCCAACGCAGCCAGGCGAAGCGCCGAGGCGAGCGATTGCGGCGGCGGGCGCCCTGCATCGATGCCGGCAACCAGGCAAGCGAGCGACAAGCTGCGTCGTCTGGCAGCGTCCTCGAGCACGGACCAGAACTCCTGCTCCAGCGCCACGCTGGTGCGATGCCCTGCGAGGGAAAAGCTGCGCTTGATCAGCACGCTGCGGCAAGGCGGCCGGCAGCCCAGGCTGCCGCCTCGGCCACCACCGGATCGGCGTCCGACGTCAGCGACGCCGCCACCGGAAGCAGGGACTGTTCCGACGAGTTGCCGATGGCGGTCAGGACGTTGCGCACGAAGCGGTTGCGGCCGGTGCGTTTGACCGGCGAGCCGGAGAACAGCGTCCTGAACGCCGCGTCGTCGAGCATGGCGAGCTCCGCCAGCCGAGGGGCTTCCAGGTCGGCGCGTGCGTGCAGTTTCTCCTCCCGGCCAGCCTGGGCAAAGCGGTTCCACGGGCAGACTGCCAGGCAGTCGTCGCAGCCGTAGATGCGGTTGCCGATCAGCGGGCGCAACTCGAGCGGGATCGGGCCCTGATGCTCGATCGTGAGATAGGAGATGCAGCGCGTGGCGTCGAGCTGGTAGGGGGCGGGAAAGGCGTTTGTCGGGCAGGCGTGAAGGCAGCGCTCGCACGTCCCGCAACCGCCGCCGCTGCTCCTGCTGCGCGGCAGGTCGAGGGTCGTGAAAACCTCGCCCAGGAACAGCCAGGAGCCGTGATCGCGGGAGACGAGGTTGGTGTGCTTGCCCTGCCAGCCGAGCCCGGCCTCCTGCGCCAGAGGTTTCTCCATCACCGGCGCGGTGTCGACGAAGACCTTCGCCCCGCCGCCGAAGCGGCTGACGACGAACTGTGCGAGGTGTTTCAGCTTGCCGCGGATCACGTCGTGGTAGTCGCGGTGGCGCGCATAGATGGAGATGTTGCCGCGGTCCGGGCGGGCCAGGGTGGCAAGCGGATCGGTGGCCGGCGCGTAGCACAGGCCGAGCGCGATCACCGTGCTCGCCTCCGGCCAGAGCGCCTGCGGATGGCTGCGCTGTTCGGTGCGCTCGGCGAGCCAGCCCATGTCGCCCTGGCGGCCCGCGGCCAGGAACGCGCCGAGCTGGGCGCGGATCTGTGGGCCGAGATGGGCGGGCGCGAAGCCGACCGCGTCGAAGCCCAGGCTCAGGGCATGATCGCGGATACGGCCGGCCGCGGACTCAGCCGCGGCCACGATACGGAGCGACACCCTGGTCCGGGATCCAGGCGCCGTCCGGCGGCGCGCCGGTCTGCCAGAACACGTCGATCGGGATGCCGCCGCGCGGATACCAGTAGGCGCCGATGCGCAGCCACACGGGCGAGAGCAGCTCCACCAGCCGTCCGGCGATCGCCATGGTGCACGCCTCGTGGAAAGCGCCGTGGCTGCGGAAGCTGCCCAGGAACAGTTTCAGCGACTTGCTCTCCACCAGCCAGGTGCTTGGGATGTAGTCGATCACGATGTGTGCGAAGTCGGGCTGCGCGGTGATCGGGCAGAGCGAGGTGAACTCGGGAGCTGCAAAACGGACGACATACAGCTTTCCAGCGTCAGGAGCCGGCACGCGCTCAAGCGTCGCGTCTTCCGGCGACTGCGGCCATGGAGTCGGTTGTCCGAGCTGTCTTAGTTCGTCGATTTTGTCTGGCCGCGATCAACGGATGTTGGAGACAACATAGATGGCAGGCGCCAGCATGGCCGACGCGACTGTCGCGCCCGCGCCGAATGCGGCTGCCATCGCCTTCCAGGGCTCCCACATGTCTGCGCACGCCTGAGCGCGATGTCGGCCATGATCTGCTCCGCTTCCGATTCCGCCCGAGAGGGTGGAGCCCAATCGCTCATATAGCATCCTGCTCTGCTGATTGCAGGGTTAAGATGTCGCGGCCTCGTCGGGCGGCGCGCCGGCCCAGAGCTGCCGTGCCGAGCGCGCGAACCCGTCCAGCGACCCCGACACGATCGCGTCGCGAAGCCCGCGCATCAACTGCTGGTAGTAGGCCAGGTTGTGCCAGGTCAGCAGGATCGGCCCCAGCATTTCCTCGCAGCGGAACAAGTGGTGCAGGTAGCCGCGGCTGTGGCGGGCGCAGGCCGGGCAGTCACAGGCGGGGTCGATCGGGGCCTCGTCCTCGGCGTGACGCGCGTTGCGCATGTTGAGCACGCCGCGGGAGGTAAAGGCGCGGCCGGTTCGGCCGGCGCGGGTGGGCATCACGCAGTCGAACATGTCGATGCCGCGCTGCACGCCGCCGACCAAGTCGTCCGGCGTGCCAACGCCCATCAGGTAGCGCGGATGCGTGCCGGGCAGATGGGGCACGGTGGCGTCCAGCGTGTCGAACATCGCCGCCTGGCCCTCCCCCACCGCAAGCCCGCCCACTGCGTAGCCCGCGAACCCGATGCCGCGCAGCGCTTCGGCCGAGGCCTGGCGCAGATCCGGGTAGATGCCGCCCTGCACGATGCCGAACAGCGCGTAGCCCGCACGCTCCTCGAACGCCGTGCGGCAACGCGCGGCCCACCGCATGGACATCGCCATCGATCGTTCGGCTGTCTCATGGCTGGCCGGGAAGGCGGTGCACTCGTCGAGCACCATGGCGATCGTGGAATCCAGCGCGCGCTGGATGTCGACCGCGCGCTCCGGCGTCAGCCGGTGCTTCGTGCCATCGAGGTGCGAGCGGAAGGTGACGCCGCCCTCGTCCAGACTGCGCAGCTTGTCGAGCGACATGACCTGGAAACCCCCCGAATCGGTCAGGATCGGTCCGGGCCAGTCCATCATCCGGTGCAGGCCGCCCAGCCGCGCCACGCGCTCGGCGCCGGGGCGCAGCATCAGGTGGTAGGTGTTGGCGAGCACGATGCGCGCGCCGGTGGACCGCACGGCGTCCGCCGTCATCGCCTTCACGGTGGCTGCCGTGCCGACCGGCATGAACACCGGCGTCGGCACCTCGCCATGCGCGGTGTGCAGCATGCCGGCCCTGGCGGCGCCGTCGGCAGCGCGCTGCGTCCAGCCGAAAGGACTCACACGCTGCGCTCCAGGAGCGTCGCGTCGCCGTAGGAGTAGAAGCGGTAGCCCTGGGCGATGGCATGCGCGTAGGCGGCCTTCATCCTGGCGGTGCCGGCAAAGGCGCAGACCAGCATGAACAGCGTGGAGCGCGGCAGGTGAAAATTGGTCAGCAGCAGGTCGGCGGAGCGCACCGAGGTGCCGGGCAGGATGAATATGTCCGTGTCGCCCGACCTGGCCCTGGTGACGCCGCCGGCGTCCGTCGCCCACTCCAGCAGGCGCAGACTGGTCGTGCCGACCGCGACGATCCGTCCGCCTGCCTGCCTGGTCGCGTTGATCCGGGATGCTGCCTGCTCGGTCAGGCAGCCGCGCTCCGGGTGGATGCGGTGGTCCGAGACGAGTTCGGTGCGCAGCGGCAGAAAGGTGCCGGCACCGACGTGAAGGGTCACCGCCAAACGGCCGACCCCCCGCTCGCTCAGGCGGCCGAGCAGGTCAGGGGTGAAATGCAGCCCAGCGGTCGGCGCTGCCACGGCGCCGTCATTGGCCGCGAAGACGGTCTGGTAGTCCGCCTGGTCCTGTGCGGTGGGGCCGTTCGGGCGCTCGATGTAGGGCGGCAAAGCGAGCGCGCCGGAGCGGGCCAGGGCGGCCGTGAAATCCTCTCCGGACCGGTCGAAGCGCAGGCAGGCGCCGCCGTCTGCGTCCCGGCTCTCGACGACCGCGCACAGCTCACTGCCGGAGAAGTCCAGGCGGTCGCCGGCGTGCAGGCGGCGCGCGTTGCGGGCCAGAACGTGCCAGGCGCCGTCCGGCAGGAGGCGGTCGAGCGTGATGCCGATGCGGGCCGCACCCCGCCGCGCCGAAAGCTGGGCCGGGATCACGCGCGTGTCGTTGGCCACCAGCAGGTCGCCGGCGCGGAGCAGGCTGGGCAGGTCGGCCACGGTCCGGTCAGCAAGCGCCTCGCCGACATGGAGCAGCCGGGCGGACTCGCGCGGCGCAGCGGGATGCTGGGCGATCCGGTCGGGCGGAAGCAGAAAATCGAAGTCGGACGCGCGCAGGCCAGCCGTGCCGATGCCCGAGCCTTCAGTCGAGATAGGAGGAAATCTCAATCAGGTTGCCATCGGGGTCGCGGCAGTACACCGAGCTGATCTCGCCAAGCGCGCCCGCCTTCTTCGTCGGGCCGGCCTCGATGGCGACGCCGCAGGAGTGCAGATGTCCCACCACCTCTTCGGGACCGACAGCGGTGATGAAGCAGAGGTCCTGGCTGCCCGGGCAGGCATCCCGGCCGCTGTTCCAGTCCAGCACGCCTGCAGGGCGAACGTTGATCTTCTGCCCGCCGAACTTCAGCGCGCAGCGGCGGTCGGGTCCGAAATCATCGCGCTCCATGCCCAGCACGCGCTGATACCAGGTAGCGGTAATCTCGACCTCGTTGCAGGTCAGAACCAGATGGTCCAGGCGATCGACGGTGAAGCGCATGAGTGTGTCCGCGGTGACCTTGGGCGCGTTCTATGGCCTGGCCGTGGGCCAGGCAAGGCATGCGCGGTGCTACAGACCGCCGGCCAGAAACGCCGACCCCAACGCCAAGACCGCCAACGACGTCCGAAGCATGCCGGGCCAGATGCTCCTCGCAAGCAGCCCTGCCCTGGCCACCGGGCCTGCGCCGGACGCTGCGGCAGCACGGGACAGCGCGGCAGGCATTCCTGAGGCGGCTCCTGCAAGGCCGGCCACCATGAAGGGCAGCAACACACACGCGGCCTGCAACGCCCTGGCCAAAGGCGTCGGCGGCCAGACCGCCAGCGACCAGCCTGCCACGCCGAGGCTGGCGGCCAGCCAGGCAGGCACCAGCCAGATCAACCCCGGCCCGCACGCCGCGGGAATCGCCAGCACCATGCAGATGAGCGTGCTCGCGACCAGCAGCGGCAGGCCATGCCAGGTACGGCCAAGCGCCGATTCGAGCCTGACCGGCCCCAGGCTGGTCGCCGCCGCGGCCCACGCGCACAGAACCAGCGCCACCAGCGGCAGGGTCGCCAGCCAGCGTTTCGTGCGCGGCGTGCGGCCAGCTTGCCAGCTTGGGCCTGCCATCAGGGCGAGGAGCGCGTGCACGCTATTTGCCCAGCCAAGCGGCGAACCGTGCCTCGAGCTTGTCGCTGTCCAGCCAGAAACCCTCGTCGATCGCCAGGCCCGCCTGCAGGTTCGCAGGCAGGCTGGGGTTCTGCGCCCGTGCGTCGTGCGGCAGCAGGGCCAGCGCGCTGCTCACGGCCGGTCCCAGCCCGGTCGCGCGGCTGAACTCGACCTGTCGCGCAGGGTCGCTCGCAACCATGATGGCCGCCAGCGCGCCAGCCGAATGCGCCGCGTTGGCCGGCCGTGCCCAGCTTTCCGCCTCGTTCAGGCTGCCGGACCACTGAACGCCGACATGCGCCTTGGAGCCGGACGGCAGGGCGGTTGCCAGCGCAGAGGTCAGCAGCACCTTTGCCGATGCCAGCAGCTGAGCAGGCTGCGCGGCCTGGTCCCACCAGATGACGTAGGGCTTGAGCTGGTCCAGCTTGCGGAACGCCCGATCCACCCCGTCCGACGAGCGCAGAGTGCGATAAACGTCGCCCGCGCTCACGCCATCGGCCAGCAGCGCGATCTCGAGGTTGCCGCGTGCCGTCCGGCGAAGGCCACGGCGGCCAGGGTGCTTGGCGATGTCCCAGAAATCGCCCCAGCTCGGCATGCCGGAAAATTTCTCGGTGTCCCATGCCAGAACGGTCGCCGACACGTAGGCACCTGCGCCGCAGTCGCTGGCGGCTGACGGCAGGAAGCCTTCGCGGCCCAACACCGGCCAGTCGATGCGTTCCACCGTATGCGCCTGGCAGGCGACGGCGAGCGTGTGGCCGTCCAGCAAAGCGAGATCGGCCGCATGGGCCGCCTGCAGCATGCTGAGCCCGGCTGGCGAGCCGTCCCAGGCAGGGTCGCCCAGCTCGGTCGCGGTTGCCTTCGCATAGGGCAGCAGCAACGTTTTCCGAACCGCGTCCTTGATGGCGCCCGGCGCCAACGCGACAGCGACAGGCTGCGGCGCGTCGTCGGCAGACTGGGCGGGCGCTGCTGCGGTGGCCGATGCAGGCTTGACCGGCGGTGCGCCCGCAACCGAGGTGAGGGACAGGCAAAGCAGGACCAATTTGGGGAGATGATGCATCCGTTGGCCTCGGCTCAGCTTCGGCGGCCAGCTATCAGCCAGCAAGCGGGTGCGATCAAGGCGTCACGCGCCGATGGCCTGGCCGATAATCCCGCCCGTATCGTCGCGCGACGCCCGGGCGTGATGCGATTGCCAGGCGACAGAGGCGGGCTGGCCCACGGCCAACCCACGCAGGCCCACGATCGCCGGGCGGCGCACAACCAGTTCGGCGCCGCTGCCGATCAGCAGGCGCAGCCGGTAGGCCTCGCCGAGGAACTGCGTGTCCACCAGGGTGGCTGCAATCGCAGACTGGCCCATTTCGGCAGCCGGCACCGAGGAGATTGCGATGCGGTCCGGTCGCACCGTGACAGTGCACCGCGCGCCCGGCTGAAGGGTCGGGTCAGCAGAGGCTTCCACGCGCGGTCCGCATGACAGCCGAACCAGGGCCACGTCCTCCTCCAACGCCTCGACCACGCCAGCCAACTGGTTCATCTGGCCGAGCAGGGCGGCCACGGTGGCGTTGCGTGGCCTGTCCGACAGCTCCCAAGGCGTGCCGTGCTGCTCGATGGCGCCTGCGCGTAGCACGGCGATGCGGTCGGCGACGCCGAGTGCATCCTCGCCCTGGCGCGTGGCCAGAAGGGTGGTGGTTCCGATCAGCGCGTGCACACGGCGAAGATCGCCGATCAGCTCGGCGCGCGAGGCAGCGTCCTGATGGAAGAACGGCTCGTCCAGCAGCAGCAGACGCGGCGCAAAGACGGTGGCGCGGGCCAGCATCGCGCGCTGGCACAGCGCGGGCCCCGCGTCGGCCGGCATCGCACCGGCGAACCCGGTCAGCTGCCATTGGTCCAGCGCCTCCTCGGTCAGCCTTGCCCGGTCGGACCGTCGCACGCCGCGGATGCGGAGCGGCAGGGCCACGTTGCCGGCGATGTCGAGGTGACCGAACAGCGCGTCGGGCTGGGCGACCACGCCGAAACCGCGTCGATGAGGAGCCAGACGCGAGACGTCGCGCCCCTCGAACATGATGGCGCCGCGCGCCCGCTCGAAGCCGGCCAGGACACGCAGCAGGGTGGATTTTCCGCTGCCGGCCGGGCCGACGATGGCGGTGAGCAGCCCTGTCGCCGGCGCCAAATCAAGCCTGTTCAACACGGTAACGCGCCCGTGCTGGCGGGTCAGGCCGGACAGCGTCAATCCGCAAGCATGTCCGTCCACGTCGCGCTATGTCCATTCTGCGTGGTGCTGCATGGCAACTGGCCCTGGAAGGTGGCGTTGCATCGCCCGACAGCGCCCTTCGGGGCGTCGATCCGATGACCTTTGTTTAGGAGTGCCCGACGATGGCCGTGTCTGACAACGCCCGCGATGAAATCCGCAGCCTGCGAGACCAGGTGAATCAGCTGATGGAGGACCGTGTGAACCCGGTCTTCTCCGACGCAACCAAGCGCGCGGGAGACGCCGCCACGCGCGCGCGCGCCTACACCGAAGACTCTGCCGAGATGGTGTCCGACCGGGTGCGCGACCAGCCGCTGATAGCGATCGGCGTTGCCGCCGCGGTCGGCTTCTTATTCGGCCGCATCACCAAGTAGGCCGGTAGAATGCGCACCGCCCGACTCACCCGCGTTGCCATACAGGCAGAAATCCTGCTGCTGCGCCGCTATCTGGCTGCAGCGGTCCGGCATACGATTTTCGGTGTGGTCGCGGCGGTGTTCGCAATTGCCGTGCTCGTGCTCCTCCACGTGCTCGCCGTGACGGCTCTGGAGCAGCTGGCCCATCTGTCGCCGTTGGCCTCGGTCGCCATCGTGTTTGCAGTGGACCTGCTGTTCACCGCGATGTTCGGGTTCCTCGCGACGCGCACGATTGCCGACCCGGTGCTGGAGGAGGCGCGCACGGTTCGCGACACCAGCATAGAGCAGGCGCGTCAAAGCCTGACGATGGCGGCCCTGCTCGCGCCGGCAACGCGGGTGGTTGCCCAAACGGGGCTAGTACGGGTCGTGTTCAACCTGCTTGGCGCGGGGATACGCCGCTCCCGCCGCTGATGGACGGCAGGCAGGCGAGCGCCAACTGGGCCATCGCCCTGGCACGGTGGCTGTCTGCGTGCTTGTCCTGCGGCGTCATCTCCCCGTAGGTCAGCGACGACCCCTGCGGGACAAACATCGGGTCGTAGCCGAAACCGAGTGCCCCGCGCGGCGGCCAGACGAGGGATCCGTCGACGCGTCCCATAAAGCTGGCGGAGCACCCGTCCGGCCACGCCAGGCTCAGCACGCACACGAACCAGGCCCGGGCGTCGGGCGACGCGGCGCGTTGGTCGTGTACCCGCAGCATCGCCGCGCGGAAATCCTTTCCGGGACCGGCCCAGCGCGCGGAGAGCACGCCCGGCGCGCCGTCCAGTGCCGCGACGCAGAACCCTGAATCGTCGGCGAGCGCCGGTAGCTGGGCAGCCCGGGCTGCGGCGCCCGCCTTCAGCCTGGCGTTGCCCACGAAGTCGGCTTCCGTCTCGTCCGGCTCGGGCAGGCCGAGTTCGCCGGCCGAGACCATCCCGATGCCGAACGGTTCCACCAGTGCCGCGATCTCCCGGAGCTTGCCCCTGTTATGGCTTGCCAGGACGAGCCGCGCGTCGGGCGCCAGGCGGAGTGGGTCAGCCATTCAGGCGAGTGCGGCGCGCTGCGCCTCGAACAGCCGGGCGGTGCCGAGCTTGGCCAGGCGGAGCAGCTCGAGGAACTGCGGTTCGCTGAACGGCGCCTGTTCGGCGGTACCCTGGATTTCCACGATGCCGGTTTCCGTCAGCACGAAGTTGGCGTCTGCCTCGGCGCCGCTGTCTTCGGCGTAGTCGAGGTCGAGCACGGCCACGCCGCCGACCAGCCCGCAGGACACGGCGGCCACCTGGCCCAGCAATGGCACCGCAGCGATGACCCGGTTGGCGACCAGGCGGCGGAAGGCGAGGGTGAGGGCGACGTAGGCGCCGGTGATGCTGGCGCAGCGTGTGCCGCCATCGGCGTTCAGAACGTCGCAATCGAGCGTCACCGACATCTCGCCCATGGCGGCGCGGTCGGCGACGGCGCGGAGCGAGCGGCCGATCAGGCGCTGTATCTCCTGCGTGCGGCCGGACTGTTTCCCGCGCGCCGCCTCACGGTCGCCGCGGGTGTGGGTGGCGCGCGGCAGCATGCCGTATTCGGCGGTGACCCAGCCCAGCCCCTTGCCGCGCATGAACGGCGGCACGCGAGGCTCGACGCTGGCCGCACAAAGCACCTCGGTCCCGCCCATGCGGATCAGGCAGCTTCCCTCCGCATGATGCGAAAACCCAGGCTCGATCCTCACGTTCCGCAAGACATCGTTCGCCCGGTCATTCAGCCGCATAAACCAGATCCCATAGATGACGGGGGCGGGGGGACGGCACGTCTCACCCAGTTCTTGCCTTCCTCTGCGGCATTTTTTTGCGCCGCGCTATATGTAGGCGATGGATTACCCGCCCAAGCCGCTCCCCCCGGGTCTCGACCCCCGCGCCGCCGCCGTGCTGCGGGAGATCGTCGAGCAATATGTGGGCACCGGCGAGCCGGTCGGCAGTCGAACGCTTGCGAGAAGACTGCCGATTGCGCTGTCGCCTGCCACGATCCGCAACGTGATGGCCGACCTGACCGATGCCGGCCTGCTGTTCGCGCCGCACACCAGCGCCGGCCGGCTGCCGACCGAGCGCGGGTTGCGGCTGTTTGTCGACGGCCTGTTGCAATTTGGCGACCTGTCGCTGGAGGAGCGCGACTCGATCAGCCGGCAACTGGCCGCGCATGGCCGCAGCATGCAGGACACGCTGGCCGATGCGTCTGCCATGTTGTCCGGGCTGAGCCAGGCGGCAGGCATGGTGCTGGCGCCCAAATCGGACGGGGCGATCAAGCACATCGAGTTCGCATCCCTGGGCTCGGGCCGGGCGCTGGTCATCCTGGTCGCCGCCGACGGCCAGGTGGAAAATCGCGTGATCGAGATACCGGCGGGCCTGCCGCCCTCTGCGCTGACCGAGGCTGCCAACTACCTCAATTCCCGCGCCGCCGGCCGCACGCTGATCGAGCTGCGCAGGCGGGTGGCCGAGGAGATGGCGCAGGATCGCGGCCAGCTCGACCTGCTGGCGGCCGGCGTTGTGGAGGCGGGGCTCGCCACATGGACCGAAGCCGGGCGCGGCGGATCGCTGATCGTTCGCGGGCAGGCGAGGCTGCTGGCCGACGTGACGCAGATCGAGAACCTGGCCGCCATCCAGGTGCTGTTCGACCGTCTGGAGACGCAGGAGACGATGCTGCGCCTGCTGGAACTCGCCGAGCAATCCGACGGCGTGCGCATTTTTATTGGCGCCGAAAGTGCGGTGTTCGGCAGTTCAGGCGTGTCGATGATCGTGGCGCCCGCCCGCAACGACGCGGACCGCATCGTGGGTGCGATCGGCGTGATCGGGCCCACACGGATCAATTACGGGCGGATCATTCCGGTTGTGGACTACACGGCGAGGGTGATCGGGCGGCTATTGGGCTGAGAGTTGAGCGATGGGTCGAGTGTCGAATTCCATTTGCGAATTATGCGCGTCGTTCGGGTGAGCTTTCGTCAAACGTTGCGGATCGTGCTTGAATAGTGAGGCGCATCCCTGCCCGGCTCTGCCAGCGCCATCGCCGCGGCGAGACGCTCTGCATAGTCGGCGTTTGCCGGCGGTACGCTCGGCCGGCGGGGCCGTCGCGGCTTGGCTTGGTGAGGGGCCAACGAGGCTCCGTCACTGGACGTCTCAACAGACGGGTTGCCTGCCGTCGGGCGTGGCGGGGACTGGCCGGGCGGTGGTGGAGGCGCCCCGAAAGCCCGCGGATCGGTTGCCGGTCGCCTGGCGTCGCCGACATGGCCGTCGGCTGTATTTCGAGACGCATTCGCGCGATCGGGGCCAGGCGCGTCCGCTCGATTAGACTGCATCGACCGGGCGTCGTCATCCGCGCCTTGACTCGGCAAGAACTTGGCTGGAAACCGGACTGCCCCCGGGTGGTCTGCCATCCAGGCGGGCGAGGGCTCCTGGCCGTCCGGCACGAACAGGAACGGCACCGCCAGATCGTTGCTTGACCGCCCCGAATGCCATTCGCCCGCCATCTCGACCAACTCCTGTCCCGTGTCTCTCCGTTACTCTCACGCACCGGTCCGGCATGGCAACAAACACGGCATGGCGGGCGCCCGCGCCGGGCTTGCGGCCTCTTGTTCGTGACGGCTCGATCGCCTACCTGCGAGCGATGAGCGATACTTTCGAACACCCCGACATGGCGGGCGAGGACGTGGCGCAGCCCGAGGCGCTGATGGCAGAAGCCGCCCGCCGCATCGCCGAGCTGGAAGCCGAACGCGACGATTTCCGCGATCGCTGGATGCGGGCGGAGGCCGAAACGCAGAACGTGCGCGCCCGCGGCAAGCGGGAGGTCGACGATGCGCGCCAATACGCCGTGCAGAAATTTGCCAAGGACGTGGTCGAGGCAGCGGAAAACCTGCGCCGCGGCCTGAGCAGCCTGCCACCCGCCACGGATGGCGAGCCGGAGATCGTGTCCAAGCTGCGCGACGGGTTTGAGGGTGTCGAGCGCAGCTTCGTGGCCCTGCTGGAGCGCAACGGCATCATGGCGGAGGACCCGGTGGGCAAGCCGTTCGACGCCAACCTGCACGAGGCGATGGCCGAGCAGCCCAGTGCCGACCACCCGCCTGGCACGGTCGTGCAGTCATGGAGCCGCGGCTGGACGTTGAACGGACGGCTGCTGCGTCCGGCGATGGTTGTGGTCGCCAAGTCCGACCAGGCGGCCCCTATCGACAGGACCGCCTGACCGTACAGCCGTTCGGCGTGTGCCGACCTACTTGTAGTAGACTTCGATGCTGATCTGATTGGGCGACGACACTGTCGTGGTGTCGTTGTCGGCCAGACTTCCTGACGTCACGTCGAAGGCGATGCCGCTGGTAAAGGCGATCCCGACAGCGACGGCGGTTTCCTGGCACGCGCCAGGCGCCAGAAGCTTGCTGATCAGCGGCGTGCTGGTGCCGACCGTGGGCGCCGAGCCGAGCGCGAACAGCCGGAGGTATGCGCCGGCCGTTCCGGTGTTGCAGGCTTCGTAGCCGTAAACGAGGCCGCTGCTCGCCTTCACGCTGGTGGCCATGGCGGACGAGGCGGCGTTGATGGCGCGGAACACCGTGGCGCCCCCGCTTGCGACCGCCTGAAGGTAGGTGGGCACGTTGTTGGCGCTGGGGACGGTCACGACGTAGGGCCGCCCGGACGTGTCGCAAGGCACGGCGCCCTGCTGCCCCGCGGTGAAGCTGGGCAGCGTGGTGTTGGCCACGCAGCCCACCAGCGTGGAATTGGTGGCGGGCGTGCCTGGAGCGACCGGACCGAGTGCTAGAGCCTGTCCGGAAGCCGTCGCCGCACCGTTCGGCAGGGGAAGCGAGGCCGCCGAGACTGGCTGGGTGGCCGGCAGGTTGGACACGGTGACAGAGCCGACCGCGTTGGTGCCCGAGGCCAGGCCCACGGTCGCGCCGCTGGCCAGGCCCACCGACCAGGTTCCCGCCTGGCTGACCGCGCCGCTGACCGCCTGCGTCGCCGGCAGGTTGGAGACCAACACCGAGCCGACCGCATTGCTTCCTGCGGGCAAGGGCGGCAGAGAACTGACGCCGACCTGTCCGATGTTGGCGTTACCTGTGGACAGAGCAACCGTGCTGCCGCTGGCGACGCTCACCGTGCCGCCGATGCTGAGCGCGCCGCCGCTGATCAATCCATCCAGCGAAAGATCCTGCACCGGCAGGCGGTTGCCGGCAGACACAGGCGAGCCGCCCTGGTTGATAGAAACCGCGCCGCCGGCCGACCCGCCGCCCCCCGACCCGAAGCTGCAGGGCGTCACACCGGTGCCGTTCGGGCAGAAGATGGTTACGGCCGGATAGCGGTTTCGGCCGTCTGGCGCGATGTAGCTGCTCTGGGCGGCTGCGGCCCCCGGCACCAGACAGATCAGTGCCGCGGGCAGCGATCGGGCAAGCGTCATGTTCGGCGTCCTTCGATGCGATCGGTTGACAATGGACAGCGCGCAACCGGCTGCCAGGCGCGGGAAACTACCCGGCTGCGCGCAGGCTAGGCAAAGGACTTGTTCTTGAAACGTTCCTAAAATTATGCTAGCCGATCAGCCGGGGAACGCACGCGGCCGGTGATCTGGCCGCCGCCGCGCCCCTTGTGAAACCGCCGGCTGCTCAATACATCCCGGCACATCGATTAGAGGGTCGCGCGCGGTGCTTCGGGCCGCACCCGTCCGCTTAGGAGGAGTTCGTATGAGTAAGGTGATCGGTATCGACCTCGGCACGACCAACTCGTGCGTGGCCATCATGGAGTCGGGCGACGTCCATGTGATCGAGAACAGCGAGGGCGCGCGTACCACGCCGAGCATGGTGGCGTTCAGCGAGAGCGGCGAGCGCCTGGTCGGCCAGGCCGCCAAGCGCCAGGCGGTCACCAATCCCGCCAACACCCTTTATGCCGTAAAGCGCCTGATCGGCCGCCGCTACGACGACCCGCTGGTCGCCAAGGATCGCGGCCTGGTCCCGTATTCCATCGTCAAGGGCGAGAACGGCGACGCATGGGTCGAAGCGCGCGGCGAGAAATACGCGCCGGGCAAGATCAGCGCCGACATCCTCGGCAAGATGAAGGAAACGGCCGAGGCGTATCTCGGCGAGAAGGTGAGCCAGGCGGTGATCACCGTGCCCGCCTATTTCAACGACGCCCAGCGCCAGGCGACCAAGGATGCCGGCCGCATCGCCGGCCTCGAAGTGCTGCGCATCATCAACGAGCCGACCGCGGCGGCACTCGCCTACGGCATGGACAAGAAGAACGGCGGCCTGGTCGCGGTCTATGACCTCGGCGGCGGCACGTTCGACGTCTCCGTGCTCGAGATCGGCGACGGCGTGTTTGAGGTGAAGAGCACCAACGGCGACACCTTCCTCGGCGGCGAGGATTTCGACGCCCGCGTGATCGATTACCTGGCGAGCGAGTTCAAGCGCGAGCAGGGGATTGATCTTCGCAACGACAAGCTGGCGCTGCAGCGGCTGAAGGAAGCGGCCGAGAAGGCCAAGATCGAGCTGTCGTCGAGCAAGGAGACGGAGATCAACCTGCCGTTCATCACGGCGGACGCCTCCGGACCCAAGCACCTGGTGATGAAGCTGTCCCGTGCGAAGCTGGAGAGCCTGGTCGACGACCTGATCACCCGCACGATGGATCCGTGCCGCGCGGCGTTGAAGGACGCCGGCGTGACGGCTTCTGAAATCCAGGAAGTGATCCTGGTCGGCGGCATGACCCGCATGCCCAAGGTGATCGAGGCGGTGAAGAACTTCTTCGGCCGTGATCCTGCGCGTAACGTCAACCCCGACGAGGTGGTCGCGATCGGCGCCGCCATCCAGGGCGCCGTGCTGCGCGGCGACGTGAAGGACGTGCTGCTGCTCGACGTGACGCCGTTGAGCCTGGGCATCGAGACGCTGGGCGGCGTGTTCACCCGGCTGATCGACCGCAACACCACGATCCCTACCAAGAAGAGCCAGATTTTCTCGACCGCCGACGACAACCAGGGTGCGGTGACCATCAAGGTGTTCCAGGGCGAGCGCGAAATGGCGGCCGACAACAAGATGCTCGGCAATTTCGACCTGGTCGGCATCCCGCCGGCGCCGCGAGGCATGCCGCAGATCGAGGTGACGTTCGACATCGACGCCAACGGCATCGTTTCGGTCAGCGCTCGAGACAAGGCGACCGGCAAGGAGCAGCAGATCAAGATCCAGGCCTCCGGCGGCCTGTCTGACGCCGACATCGAGCGCATGGTCAAGGATGCGGAGGCGAACGCCGACGCCGACAAGAAGCGGCGCGAGATGGTCGAAGCCAAGAACCACGCCGAGGCGATGGTCCACCAGGTGGAAAAGAACCTCAAGGACCATGGCGACAAGATGCCCGCCGCCGACCGTGGCGAGGCGGAGGCTGCAGTCGCCGCGACCCGCTCGGCGATGGAGGGGAGCGACCCCGACGCGCTCAAGACGGCGAGCGACAGGCTGAGCGCGGCCGCGATGAAGATCGGCGAGCACGTCTACAAGGCCGAGGCTGCGGCCAATGCTGCGGGTGCCACGCCCGGGGCGAGCGGGCCCGCTTCCGACAACGTGGTGGACGCGGAGTTCGAGGAGTTGGACGAGAACAAGAAGAAGTCGGCGTAGCGCTGGGGTTGGCTTCAGGGGGATGGCAGCAAGAATGCTGCCATCCTGTTTTTTTGAGGTGACATCGCCCAGGATAGATCAATGGCAAAAGCAGATTATTACGCAACCCTGGAGGTTACGCGAGAGGTCAGCGCGGAGGACCTGAAAAAGGCCTATCGCAAGCTGGCGATGAAATGCCACCCCGACCGCAACCCCGGCGATAAGGCTGCGGAGGCACGCTTCAAGGACGTCAGCGAAGCCTACGAGATCCTCAAGGACGATCAGAAGCGCGCCGCCTATGACAGGTTCGGCCACGCCGCCTTCGAGCAGGGCGGGCAGAATCCTGGCTTCGATTTTTCTGGCGGCGGTGGTCTGGGCGACATCTTCGACCAGATGTTCGGCGATTTCACCGGCCGCGGCGGGCGCAGTCGTACACGGACCGGCGCGGACGTCCAGGTTCAGGTGGAGATCGACCTGGCAGAGGCGTTCGCCGGCGTAAAGACCCCGGTGCGCGTGCCGACGCGCGTTGCCTGCGATGCGTGCCGCGGTACTGGCTCGGCCGACGGCAAGGCGGCCGCGGACACCTGCGCGACCTGCAACGGCGCCGGCAAGGTTCGCGCGCAGCAGGGCTTCTTCCTGATAGAGCGCACCTGCCCGACCTGCGGCGGGGCCGGACGGGTGATTCGCTCGCCGTGCCGCGTCTGCCAGGGCGCCGGCACCGTGCAGCGCGAGCGTTCGCTTCAGGTCACCATCCCGCCCGGCGTCGAAGACGGTACCAGGATCCGACTGCAGGGGGAGGGAGAGGCTGGCGGCCAGGGTGCCGCCAATGGCGACCTCTACGTCCACATCGCCATCCGCCAACACCAGCTGTTTCACCGGGAGGGCGCGCACGTCTTCTGCGAGGTGCCGTTGCGCATGAGTCAGGCAGCGCTCGGCGACGAGATCGACGTCCCTGCGATAGACGGCACCACCCAGAAGGTGAAGATTCCCGCCGGCACCCAGGCCGGGACGCAGTTTCGCCTGCGCGGCAGAGGCTTCTCGGTGCTGCGCAGCACGGCGCGGGGCGACATGGTGGTGCAGGCCAAGGTGGAAACGCCCCAGCACCTCACCAGGCGTCAACGCGAGCTGTTGGAGGAGTTCGAGGGTGAGGCACGCGGCCACACCAAGGGCAGTCCCGAACATGAGGGGTTCTTCGCCAAGATGAAGGAATTCCTGGCAGGCCGCGACTAGATTGTTACAAAATACTATCTTCGGTAGAATTACATCTGCGTGATAAACCGGGCGTAGCTGTTGTCTTCCAGCGCGGCCTTTCGATATTCGCACAAGCACTAGACCGAGGCGCATTCCCCCCCCCGCGCCGCGGTGGTGCAAAGCGGCGCAGCCCTCCCCCCGGGCTGCGCCGCACCTATTTTTGTGGCCGCTGCTGTTGGCGCTCGATCGTTTGGCTTATCAGAGCCGAATGCGAATCGGGATTTTGGGGGTTACGGGCCGGATGGGCCGCCTTGTTGCCGAAGCGGTCTTGGATGCAGGCGCGGACCTGGCTGGCGGCGTCGCTGGACCGGCCGGCACAGCATCCGGTTCAGCAGCCCCGGCGACGCTCTTCGCTTCCGCCGGGCTGTTGGCTCAGACATCGGACGTGCTGATCGACTTCACCCATGCCAGCGCCGTGTGCGCGAATGCCGACGCGGCCGTCGCAGGACGGTCCGCCTGGGTGCTGGGTACGACCGGCCTTCTGCCCGAGCACGCCCAGGCGGTCCGCCGGGCGGCAGCGCAGGTCGCCGTCGTTCAAGCGGCGAATTTTTCGCCCGGCGTCAATTTGGTGCTGGCGCTCGCCGAGCGCCTGGCGCGCGCCCTGCCTGCAGACGAGTACGACGCCGAGATCGTCGAAATGCACCATCGGTACAAGGCCGACGCGCCGTCCGGCACCGCCCTGGCGTTCGGCCAGGCTGTGGCAGCCGGCCGGGACGTGGCGTTGGAGGACGTGATCCAGCCCAGCCGTCATGGGCAGACCGGCCAGCGCGTGCCCGGCAGCATAGGGTTCGCGGCTTTGCGAGGCGGGCAGGTGGTGGGCGAGCACACCCTGCTGTTCGCCGGGGATGGCGAGCACATCGCGCTGACACACAGGGCGCTCGACCGGCGCGTCTTCGCCCGCGGCGCGGTGCGTGCTGCGGTGTGGGCAGGGCGGGGCAGGCAGCCGGGCCTGTATTCGATGATGGACGTCCTAGGTATGGCGGGCCCACAGCGAGGTGCATGATGAACTTTGCCAGCGACAACACCGCCCCCGTGTCCCAGGAGATCCTTCAGGCGATCAGCGACGCCAACACCGGTTTTGTCGCCTCCTACGGCGCTGATCCCGCGACCGCGCGCCTGACCGCGATGCTGCGCGAGACGTTCGAAACGGACTTGTCCGTCTATCCCGTCGCGACCGGAACGGCGGCTAACGCGCTGGCGCTGGCGACCCTGGTAAGGCCCTACGGCGCCGTCCTGTGCTACGAGGAGGCGCATATCGCCACCGACGAGTGCGGCGCCCCGGAATTCTACATGGGCGGCGCCAAGCTGGTGACGCTTCCCTCGTCGGACGGCAGGATCACGCCCCAGCAGGTCGAAGCCGCGATGGCGCGCGCCGTGGATGGCGGCGTGCACCATGTGCTGCCGGAGGCGGTCAGCATCACCCAGTCCACCGAATGGGGCACCGTCTACAGCCCCGGCCAGGTTGGCGCGCTCGCAGAGGCGTGCCGCCGGCGTGGTTTGCCGTTGCACATGGACGGCGCGCGCTTCGCCAACGCTTTGGCGCATCTCGGTTGCAGCCCGGCCGAGCTCACCTGGCGGGCGGGGGTGGACGTGCTTTCGTTCGGGGCCACCAAGAACGGTGCGCTGGCCGCCGAAGCGGTGGTGTTCTTCAACCCCGAACTGGTCGCGGGCTTCGAGCGCCGTCGCAAGCGGGCGGGCCAGCTCTGGTCGAAGATGCGCTTTCTCTCGGCCCAGATGACCGCCTACCTGGAGAACGACCTGTGGCTGCGCAACGCGCGCCACGCCAACGCCATGGCCGACATGCTTGCCCAGGGCCTGGCCGCGATGCCCGGCGTACGGCTTGTGCAGCCGGTGCAGGCCAACGAGCTGTTCGTCGCCCTGCCGGAGGCGGCGATCGAGGGGCTGCAGGCCGAGGGCGCCGTGTTCTATCGCTGGATCGACGTGCCTGGCGAAGAGCTGCCGGTCGTCCGCCTGGTCACGTCGTTCCGCACCAGCGCCGAGGAGGTCAGGCGATTTCTCGCTTTGGCGGCACACCAGGTGCCGGCCGACAAGGTCGCTGCGTGACGGCTCGGTCGTAGGCTGGCTGCTTGCCGTCTATCTCTCTGTTTTGGCGAGCATGCTTATCGTGGTTGAACATTAACCGGAAACGATCATGCTTTAGCGCGCGATGCAACACGCCGCGTTCGGCAGCTTCTAGCCCGGTTTCACGCAGAGTGTCCGCGAGTAGGCGGACCTCAAACCCGTCTAGGCCTTGTTTTGGCGAGCAATCTCGTCATTCCGACAATTCCAGTCTGCGTGACATTGCTCTGAAATCTTCGTGTTCAGACCCGCCACGCGACAGGTCCGAAGGGTCATCGTCGAAGGTAGCATTGCGCGCGCGCGGGCACCGGCCTTTGTTTAGCGGCGACGCCGTTCGACGGCAGCGGCGGCGACGAGGGCATTTCTGCCAAGGATTTTCACGCGTTGCTGACCAGCTCGTGCGACCTGGTCATGGGCTACCCGCTCGACACCACGTCAGGCGGACAGTTTCAACGCGACGAAGATCTCGGTCGACGTGCCTGCGGCGGTCGGTGGGCTGCCCGCGCTGTTCACCGACGCGCAGGCCAAGATCGGCTACGCGAAGTTTCTGGGCAACTGCGCGCAATGCCACGGCACGCGTCTGGAAGGCCGCTCCGGCCCCGCTCTGAAGGGCCCGAACTGGGCCAGCGCCCAGGCCGGCTACACCGTGGGCGAAGTGTTCACCGTCGTCTCGCAACAGATGCCGGCAACCAGCCCAGGCAGCCTGGAGCATGCCGATTATGAGCAGATCATGGCCTACCTGCTGCAACAGAACGGCTACCCCGCAGGCGGCACGGCGCTGCAGTTCGACCAGGCTTCGGCATCCAAGATACCGCTGCTCTTCCACGGCAGCTGAACACCCGGCATAAGGCCTCACAGGGAGACAGAAAATGGTCAGCAAGATCCTCGCAGACGTATCCCAGCACATCGCCATCCGTCCGCAATACGACAATTTCATCGGCGGCAAGTGGGTCAAGCCGGTCCAGGGCCGCTACTTCGACAACATCTCGCCGGTGAACGGACAGGTGGTGTGCAGCATCGCGCGCTCGTCCGCAGAAGACGTCGAGCTGGCGCTTGATGCCGCGCATGCCGCCAAGGAGGCATGGGGCCGCACTTCGCCCGCCGAACGGTCGCGCATCCTGCTGCGCATCGCCGACCGGATGGAGGAAAAGCTCGATCTGCTGGCGATGATCGAGACGATCGACAACGGCAAGCCGATCCGCGAGACGACGGCAGCCGACCTTCCTCTCGGCATCGATCATCTCCGCTACTTCGCAGGCTGCATCCGCGCCCAGGAAGGCGGCATCAGCGAGATCGACCACGACACGGTCGCCTATCATTTTCACGAGCCGCTGGGCGTGGTGGGCCAGATCATTCCGTGGAATTTTCCTCTGCTGATGGCGATCTGGAAGCTGGCGCCCGCACTTGCCGCGGGCAACTGCGTGGTGCTGAAGCCTGCCGAGCAGACACCGATGGGCATCATGGTGCTGATGGACGTGCTGGGCGACATCCTGCCGCCAGGCGTGATCAACGTGGTGAACGGCTTCGGCGTGGAAGCCGGCAAGCCGCTTGCGCAGAACAAGCGCATCGCCAAGATCGCGTTCACCGGCGAGACCACCACCGGCCGCCTGATCATGCAGTACGCCAGCGAAAACATCATCCCCGTCACGCTGGAACTCGGCGGAAAATCACCGAACATCTTCTTCGCCGACGTTGCCCGCGAGGACGACGCGTTCTTCGACAAGGCGCTCGAAGGCTTCGCGATGTTTGCGCTGAACCAGGGCGAGGTCTGCACCTGCCCCAGCCGCGCGTTGGTGCACGAAAGCATCTACGACCGCTTCGTGGAAGCCGCGATCAGGCGGGTTGAGAAGATCAAGATGGGCAACCCTCTCGAGATGACCACGATGATCGGCGCCCAGGCCAGCAACGATCAGCTGGAGAAGATACTCTCGTACATCGACATCGGCACGCAGGAGGGCGCCAAGATCCTGACCGGCGGCAAGCGCCCGCAACTCGGCGGCGACCTCGATGGCGGCTTCTACATGACGCCGACCGTGTTCGAAGGCCACAACAGGATGCGCATCTTCCAGGAGGAAATCTTCGGCCCTGTCCTGTCGCTCACGCGCTTCAAGGACGACGACGACGCGCTCGCACTCGCCAACGACACCCTGTACGGCCTCGGCGCCGGCATCTGGACGCGCGACACCAACCGCGCCTACCGCTTCGGGCGTGCCATCCAGGCCGGGCGCGTCTGGACCAACTGCTACCACCACTACCCGGCGCACGCGGCATTCGGCGGTTACAAGCAGAGCGGCATCGGGCGGGAGAACCACAAGATGATGCTGGACCACTACCAGCAGACCAAGAACATGCTGGTCAGCTACAGCCCCAACGCGATGGGTTTCTTCTGATCACGCGTCTCTCGGGTCGAAGGGGCCCTGCTAAACCGCCGAGCCCGGGCCAGACCGGCGGCACCCTGTGCCGGTCCGGCAGGCATGCAAGCTGGGTGCTGGCGTGCCTGCCTGCACTGACGGGATGCGCGTACAGCTCCGGCATCGTCCCGGTCGGACCGGGCGTTTACGCGGTTTCGGAAATGCGCGCGCCAGCCGTGGGCGGCGGCCGAGAAGCGCAACGGGTGGTGCTGGCCGAAGCGAGCCTGTTCTGCGGTCAGCAGAACCGCGTCGCGCTGCCTTTGTCGCTGCGGCCCGACGGCGACCCTTTCACGCCCTACGGCCCGACCGCCTTCGACGCGACCTTCCGCTGCGTCCTGCCAGGCGACCCCGCACTTGGTCCAGCCTCGGAGTAGGCTGGTTCGGCAAAGCGCCACGCTTAGCTGCTGCCCGCGCGGTCGATGGCGGCGACTGCACCGTCCCACGGCGTAAGCCGCGTGTCCGCGCCGCCTCGAACGCCGCCTGCGGGTCGTAGTGCGGTTCTCCAGGCAGCAGCCGTCTCGTTTCCAGCATGCCTGTCGTCCAGCGTTGTCCGAAGCCCGTAGCCGTATTCCAGCTGGGTGCCCTTCGGTGCCAAGCCGCGGCGTTCACCTACCGTTGCCCTGCTGCGGCGGCGGCCAGGCCGGACTGGGTTCGGCTCCACGCCGTTTGGGCCGTCTGATCGGCCTGGCGCCCAGCCAGGGCTTCGATCTGCCGGAAGTCTTCTGCGCGGTTGCGCGCCTGCCGGACCTGGGATCCGATCAGCCCGCCGCTGACCAGCGGCTGCGTCAGGGTCACCAGCCACGTTACTTCACGGTCGTAGGCGCGTCCGTGGAAGGGCGAGGCGGAGGCGACGCCCGGCGACCGGGCGGCCACGTTCCGGTGCGTCGGCCTTGCCGCGTCCGCGCGGGGCGGCGGGGTGGCGGTACGCTTCGACTGGTGGCAACGGGCCGCTCGGCTGGAGCGACGTTCGCTCTTGCATTTGAGTGAGTCAGCAAGGTCTGGGGCTTTGCCCCTGAAACCCACTGGGGTCAGGGAACCCACTCCCACTTCAGAGCAATGTCACGCAGACCGGCAAGGTCGGAATGACGAAATAGCTCTTCAAAACAGGAGCTATACCGGTTTGCCGTCCGTCTCCATGCGGACACCCTGCGTGAAACCGGTCTAGTGTGTCGGGGCGCTTGGGCTGAGCACGTGCGGGATCTTGACGGTGTCGGGCGTCATGTCGATCAGCGCCGGCACTTTCGTGCGCCAGTTTGGCGAGAACACTGCGCCTACCGCGTCGAGATAGCCGTATCCGTCCAGCCTGGTGGGCGCGATGTAATGACCCTCGCCGTATTCGTTCCAGTTGTCGAGCAGGATGATCTGGGAGCCGATGCCTGTGCCACGGGCGGCCATTGCAGTCTTCGCCGACGACAACAACGAGCGCCACCCGGTTGGGGTAAGCTTCCACGTGTCGCTGGTTCCGCCCCACGGAGCAGAGTTCCAGCCCATCGACGCCGTGACGATGCTCGGTATGGCAGAGTATTGCTGCCAGTTGCTCCAGGCCTGAACCTGTTCGGCCGTTACCTGCGCCTCGTCGGGGTGAGCGGACAGCATCAGGTCCGTGAATGTTGGAATGTGGTAGGCAAAGATGGCGTCGAATCCCGCGGCGGCGGCATCTGCGTTCGTATGCGTGTAGTCCTTGGTGTAATAGTTGCCGAATTTTACATCGACGCCGCGTGGGTCATGTCCCACTACCCAGTGGCTTGCCGGGGTTGTCGATCCGGATTGCTGGGTTTCGAGTACCATGCCTGGATAGCCGGCATCCAAGACGTATTCCCGAAAGGCTTTTACGGCGTTCCGTGCCTTCTCCAGGCCGCCCATCTGGCTGATGAACAATTCGTAGTCGTAGATGGCGATGACCGGTTTGCCGTCGACCTTGAGGTAGTTCGGCTTGGAAAAATAGGTTTTAATCCAGTAGGGCACGAGCTTCTTAAGGAAATCGTCTTCGCCTGACGTGCCCCCTATCTCCGGCCCGGTGTTGATCCAGTCGATGTCGAACCTCATCAAACTGCGATACTTTGCGGAGTTGGCCAGCGAGTTCAGAAAATGGTCGTAGCTGGCCAGCACACGAGGGAAACCTTCGTTTTCGGCAAGACGAAACCAACAGGGCTGCATGAACGAGATGCCATGCTCGACGGCCATCTTGATCTGCCAATCCGTCGACACGTCATAAGCCTCATCGTAGGTGCCCATGATGGACGCGCGATCGGGATAATTGGCGATGGTCTGCCAATCCATCCTGTTCGCCCACAAGTTACAGGCTTGAGCACCGACCAGGACTGCCCCGGTATCGGCCGGTTTCGGGAGCGGGACGGATGCGGAGCTTTGCTGGGTCAGGGTTCCCGAGACGGTAAAGGCAACGCTGTTTGCAACGTTCGACTTCGATCCGGTAACGTATAGACGAACGTAGCGGAAGTTTCCGCTGACGGCGTTGGTGAAGTTCGTTCCGACGGCACCACTGGTAACGTCGGCCAGCGTCGTCCAATACGCATCGTCCTCGAAATCGTCGTTCGAACCTTCGATCTTGTAGGACCAGGTATCGGCCGATCCGAAAGTCTGGGTGGTTGAGCGGATCGTGTAGAGGGCGCCGAGGTCGACCACCAGCCACTGCGGAAAATCCTTCGTCGCAGCCATCCAGCCGCCACTCCCGACGGCGCCCGACCCGGTCGCATACTCCGGTGAATGGCCCGCAGCCGCACTCGACGCGCTCGCGGGCTTACCCGCCGTGTTCGCTTCGACCCCGGCCGAGGCCAGGACGGGAGCCGGGCAAAACCCGATCGCCAAACAAACCGACATCGACAAGACTTTCTGCACGGCCGCGCTCCAAGGCTAAGATAAGATGCGCATCATGATGCGGTCGGAGAAGCGAGCCGTCGCCCCCGAAAAGACCAGCATTACCCAGGTTGGTGAGTACGTTCGCGTGGCCGGCCAGCACCGAATACCCGGGAGCCAGATGAGGGGGCGTCAGACCGGGGAGGCTGGTGCCGGCAGGGAGAGTCGAACTCCCGACCTACTGATTACGAATCAGTTGCTCTACCACTGAGCTACGCCGGCCATGGTCGCTCCCATACCGGAGGCCTGGGTGGGGGGCAACAGGCCGGTGCGCTGCGTGGGGCTCAGGCCTTGCCGCACAGCAGGTCCAGTTTTTCGCCAAGCCTGCCCGATACGTCCTCGTCGGGGTTGTCAATTTGGGCCAGCGTCACCCGGCCGTTAGTGAGCACAGCGTAGAAGCGGTGAAAGCCCTGGTAGCGGCGCATTGCGGATTGGAAGTTGACCTTTCCGCAGATGAGCGTCTGGCCGCCGACATACGGTTTCACGTCGGCAAACCGCCAGATGGAGGTTTGCGGCAGCACGAAGTTGGGGACCAGATAATCCTCCACTGTGTCCTGCTGCTGCACGGTTGGTGGTTCGGCCGATCCCCTGGCTGGACAGGCGAGCGCTGCGGCCAGCCCCAACATGGCAGTGATGAATGGCGGTATGCGCATCTGTGCTCCTCGTGCAGCACCCGCGCAGGGCGGGCGGTCCGGCGCTGTTTAACGCAGCGCTGCGGCTCTTGTCTGTGACCGGATCGAATGCCAAATCTGTGTCATGCGCCAGACACCACGAACCCTGGACATGACGCCGCAGGGCGATTTTGTCGGCCGGACCGCGTCCCAGGCCGGGCTGGCGGCTTGGCCGTTGCGCATCGGCCTCGGTGCGGCAATCGTTGCTGCCGTGGCGGGCGGCCTGGCGATCGCCGCGTTTTTTCTATGGGTGGCGTCCGTTTTGATACCGGTCGCACTGGTAGCCGGCGGCATCGCCTACGTGGCGTTCCGCTACCAGAAATGGCGCATGCAGCGGCGCTAGAGCAAGGTCACGCAGACTGGAAAGTTGGAGTGACCAAATTTGCTCGCCAAAACAGGGCCTAGGCCTTGTTTGAGGTCCGCCCACTCGCGGACGCTCTGCGTCCACACCGGTCTAGGCCTGTCTTACGCCGCTTCGGCCATCCGCCACTCGTCAAGCCGAAACTCATCGGCCAGCAACTCGAACGAGCGCCGGCGCGCTTCCGCGTCGTGCATAGCGGTCACGATCGCCACCTCATCGGCCCCATGCGCCTCGGCAATCTCGGTCAGTCGCTGGCGTACCACGTCCGGCGTGCCGTAGGCCGCCTGGGCGCGAATGACGGCGTTGCGCGCGCGGTCAACGTCGTTGAAGGGGTAGGCCGCCGCCTCATCGGGCGACGGCAGGGGCACGAAACGCCCACGCTCCCGCTCCGCCCGCCACACCTCACGGGGGCCAAACTGCCGGTCCGCCTGCTGCTGCGTTTCTGCGGCCATGGCGAACACGGCGATCGCGCTGTAGGGGCGCGAGTGCCGGGCACTCGGGCGGTAGGTTTCGCGATAGAGCGAGAGCGCCTCCATCGCACCCTGGCCTTCGGTGAAAAAATACGCGTAGCAATAGGGCAGCCCGAAATAGGCCGCTACCTGTGCGCCGTAATTGGAGCTGCCCAGCATCCAGACCTGCGGCGCGGTCGGCCCCTCAGGCTGGGCGTGAACGCTGCGGAACGGGTGCGTGTCCGGCAAGGCGTCGCCCGCCACCCAGGCCATCAGGTCACGCAGCTGGGCGGGAAAGATGTTGGCCGCCTCTGCAGCGTTCGGGTTCAGCGCCAAGGCCGTTCGCCCGTCCGAGCCAGGCGCCCGTCCGAGGCCCAGGTCGATCCTGCCCGGCGACAGGGCTTCGAGCACGCGGAACTGCTCTGCCACCTTCAGCGCGCTGTAATGCGGCAGCATCACGCCCGCGCTGCCGAGGCGGATGCGTTGCGTGGTCACCGCCAGTGCGGCCAGCAGCACCTCCGGCGCGGAGCCTGCGATGCTGTCGCTGCTATGGTGTTCGGACAGCCAGAAGCGGTGGTAGCCCAGCCGGTCGCAGAGCTTGGCCAGTTCCAGCGTTTCGCGAATGGACTCGCCAGGCGAGCGGCCGGAGACGATCATCGATTGGTCAAGGACGGAGAGCCGCATCGGCCAGACATAGGCGGCGCGACCTGCGGCGCCAAGCGCTAAGTCCTCTTGCGGTCGTCAGAACGCGACATGCCCGAAGATGGCGACCAGTAGAGCGTAGGCCGCGCCTCCGACCAGAAAGCCGACCAGCGTGCCGTTCATGCGCACGTATTGCAGATCACGCCCGACGCGCAGTTCTATCCGGTCGGTCAGAGTGGGCGTGTCCCAGGAGCCGATCACGTCGCCGATGAAGGCGGCTACCTGGGTCTGCGCGGCAGGTAGCAGGCGCCCCGCCAGACGTTCGGTGGTGCGCTGCACGCGGGCCGCAGCCGCAGGATCGTCGGCCAGCATCGTACCCAACTGGCGAACGGCGTTCTCCAGCACCGCCGCTGTGTGCCCGCCTGGCTTGGCGGCATCGGCCTCCAGCCCGCGGCGCAGCCTGGCCCAGACGTCCAGCGTCCAGGTCTGCACGGTGTGGTGGCCGACCACCCGGCCGATCGCCCGGCCCAACTCGGCCGCGCGCTCGGGATCGTCCTCCATCAGCTGGATTTCGCGTCGCACCCACTGGTCGAAGGCATCGCGGACCTCCGATCCGTCAGGGTCCATCTTGTCCAGCTCGGCGTTGACGGTGGAGAGCAGGCGGGTCGCGACCGAGGCCCCCAGCGCCCAGCCGACCAGGCGGCCGCCCTGCTCCCGCACGCGCTCCTCGATCAGGCGGCGAAGCTGCTCCTCCTTCTCCAGCATGCCGGCGCGGATCTTTACCAGCAGGAAGCCGAAGACTTCCTGGTGTCGGCCGCCCTCCACCAGGCCGCGCAGGGCGCGCGCGAGTACCCGGCCGGCGGCGGGCCCGCTGATCACCCGCGGTAGCAGGCGGCCCAGCACGCGGCGGGCTCGGCCGTCCTCAACGGTCGCCAGGATGCGGGGCAGGGAGGCGGCTAGGGTGCGGGCCAGCGGCCGGACCACCTCGTCGTTGGTCAGGACCGAGCGGAGCAGGGCGGCGGTGTCCAGCCGGCCGAGCAGGCGGCTGACCTCCTCCCCGGTGACGACGTGGCGCGCGAAAAACCGCCCGAGCGACTGGGCCAGCCTGACCTTCTCGTTGGGGATGATGGCGGTGTGCGGGATCGGCAGCCCGAGCGGGTGGCGGAACAGCGCGGTGACGGCGAACCAGTCAGCGATGCCGCCCACGAACCCTGCCTTTGCCGCCGCCTGAAGCAGCTCGGTCCAGTAGGAACGGGGGAGGTAGAAACTGCCTATCGTGAGTGCGGCCATGAGCAGCAGCAGGGAGGTTGCCACGGTCCTGTAGCGTGCCAGCGTCCGGCGTGCTGGCGCGTCTGGGTCGGGAGTGGGGTCCATCCGGCGGGAGGCTAGACCGGTTTCACGCAGAGTGTCCGCGAGTAGGCGGACGTGAAACCGGTCTCGGCTTCGTTTTGGCGAGCAATTTCGTCACTCCGACTATCCGGTCTGCGTGACATTGCTCTAAGGGGATCGCACTCGGGATGCCAGACTGCGCGCGCGCTTCAACCGCTTCCGGCCGCCTGTGCAATGCGGCGGCTCAGCATTCTCCGGCGCGAGGCAGCCTAAGCGGGTCATACGAACCGCCCGCCTGTTTGCGATAGTTCAAGGCGCGCTTGCCCGACGGCGACGGCAACAGTGAAGGCCGGCGCAGCTCCGACAAGCCATAGTCGACTTACTCGGTCATCACGAAACCACGCTTAGCCTCGGGCCCTTCACCCGCGCCGGATGGCCGGACGCTATCATGCCGGGGGGAACGTCCGACAACACAAGGGATCGCGCGCCTACCACAGCGCCACGCCCGATCGTTATTCCAGGCGCGATAAAAGCCTGGGCCGCAACCCAGGCTTCATCCTCAACGATCACCGGCGACGCGCTTATGCTGAATAACGGGTCGCGGTAATCGTGCGTGCCACCGCATAGATAGCTGCCCTGCGAAACCACAGCATTGCTGCCGATCCTGATGGGGCCTAGCGAGTAGAGTTCTACGTTGTCACCCACCCAGCTATGATCGCCGATTTCGACCTTCCACGGATAGGTGATCCTGACAGAGGGGCGTATTCGCACATCCTTGCCGATCTTGGCCCCAAAAAGGCGAAGGATCATGCGGCGCCAGCCGTAGACGACTTGAGGCGAGGGGTGAACCAGCACAGCTTGGACAATCCACCACAGCTGCACGAAGATTGCCGACCGGCCCCGAAAACCTTTCGGAACCCGGCTTCTGGCCAGATCCTGGATGACGGGCCGCTCTTGGCGTTTCGTCTCGCTCACGTTATTGCCCCAGTTGAACGGCGCGTACCTGTCCTGTCGCCGTTGTGGTTAGCTGATTGTCGTCTTGCGAAGCCGGCAAGCGACGAGAGCATACGACGGGCTTGCGGAAAGACCTAGCAGGGCCGGGCAGCACACAGCGAAGAGGGCGATGGATGCGCATTCTCTGGGTTGGAAAAGCACCGACATCGGGCGCTGCAGGGGACGAGATCTTCGACCGGAAAGTTATCGGCGCGTTGCGTGACCTGGGGCACACCGTGCAGCTCTTCCACCCGATGCGGGTTCCGCTGTGGCGCGAGTTGGCCAACCTGCTTGTGGGCGTTCCACACTACCGTGCGCGCTTTGCCTCAGGAAATAATCGGCGGCGATTACAGACCGCCGACCGCGAGTATGACCTGCGGATCATTTCCTGGGAGCCATTCGATTTGCTGCAAACGGACCTGAAGCAGCCGGTCCTGTTGATTGCACATAACATCACGAGCCTTTCCCTGCCTGCGCTGTTCCCAGACAGCCGGATTGCGAACGCGGCTGGCAAACGGGCCCGATTATGGGAACGCCGATACCGCCGCGACCGGTTTGCCGCTATCGCTACGTTATCGCGCCCGGATCATGATTACGTCAGCGCCTTGCCGAACGCCCCCACAGTTCTCCTTACCATACCGGGAATGCCCCCGGCTGTTGAGTTGAGGGAGGATGCTAGGTTCAAGCGAGAAATCGTCATTCTGGGAACGTTCGACTGGGTTCCCAAACGGCGCGACCTCGAACGCTTTACAGATGAGTTCCTTCGCAACAGCGAACGACTTGCGGTATTCGCTGATGGTCTGCCACCGAGCTTTGCAAAGGCCCTGGATGCAAGGCCCGCGTCGGACGTTCAAAGTGATGGAGGTGCCATACGACTTGGGATCATCACCGACCGGTTCGTCGCCGGGCACAAGTTGAAGACGCTTGCTCATATCGCGGCCAACCACGTGGTGCTGTCCTACGCCGACGTCGCGCAAGATTTTCTGGACATACCGGAACACGACTTCTTCGTACGCCAACTGCACTCGACTGAAGAGATCGAGACAGTGGCCGACGAATTGGCTGCCGGCGATCAGGTGCAGCTTGCTGCGCGGTTCCGTCGCTTTCAGGGGCGTTGCGCCGAGGCCTTTACCTGGACCGGGGTCGCAGAGACGATCAGCGCCTGGTACGATGGCAGTCTCACGGCGCCTGACGACGTCAAGGGCCCTTAGCCCGTAGTCTGAAGGGCGTGATCTATGTCATGCGCAGCACGAGACCAGCTCGCCCAGGCAGCGCGCCTGGTTGCCACCAAGCGCAACGCATCGTACGCATCGCGATCTGTCACGAGATCATGCAGAATGCTGGCCAGTTGCTCACTGGTGACATCGGCGGCGACGAGAAGGCCGCCTCCGCTCGCAAGCACGTCTGGCATGCCGCCGGTGCTCGTCGCCAGCACAGGGATGCCCAGCCGCAGGAACTCCAATATGGCGATGCCGAGCAGTTCGACGCGCGAAAGCTGGCAGCCAAGATCGACCGTGCGCAACGCCGCTACGAAGCGCGATGTCTCGTTTTCCTTGTTTATCTCGCCGAGGAAGTCCACGCCATCCTGGGCGGCAATCGCATCGGGGCAGCGTCCGATGACCAGAAGGCGAATGGGGACGCCTCGCGCACGGAGGATGCCGACGGCCTCAGCCAATTTATCCAGCCCTTTCCGGAGTGGGAACAGCCCCACGAAACCGAGTGTGAACTCGTGTCCATACCAGCCGATATGCCGCGAAGGGGGTGGAAGCTCTGCTTCGTCGATATTGGCGCCTGGCAGGACCATGGAGATGTGGGAAGCGGGAATGCGATAGACTTCCATGAGGTTGCGTGCCGTAGCGCTGCTCATGGTGAAGATACGTGATGCGACCGAATAGCCATGCGCCTCAATCTCTATGGCGCGCTTGACGATGTCTTGGCCGATTGTCTGGTCCTCCACCGCGCCGTAACCGTAGAAGTATTCCGTCAGCGTGCCGTCAATGTAGAAGCAGGGCTTGATGCCAAGGGAGCCAAACCGTTTGAGGAAGTAGGGGCCATAGATCTGTGTGTTGTTGATGATCAGGCACCCTGCGAGTTGATCGATGTGTTGTGCCCAAAGAACATCGCTGAAAGATCGGGCGAACTTGTAGCCGCCGGCCTTTTGCCTTTTGAGGAGACGTAGCGCTTTCCAGGCGGCACCGGAGACCCTCAATCGACCGTTGAGTTTGCTGTCGCTGTTCAGCGTGAAGGCGCCTTCAAGGGTGTTGTTCGCTAGGCCGGCCTGTGCAAGATACCAGGTCGAACCGCTAAAGGAGCGGCGTAACGCCCCGTAGACCGGAGTGATAACCCGTGCTGGGCGGCCTGTCGGAAATGCGCCTTGCCGAACAACAGATTCGGGCAGCCTAGCGAGCCGCAGTGCGACGGGGTCGCTAGGCAAGGAACTGCTCAACCGCGCACCACACATTCAGTCCAGCCGCGTTCTCCTGTGGGCGCCATCATGATTTATGAGGTGCGAACTCTTCGCTGATGATGCGCTTTATAGGCGCGATCGGCCGACTCAAGCGCCGAGCCAGGCTGCGGGCAGTCTGATGTCGGAGCAGTTCGGCAAGCCGGAGCGGCTCGTGTATGGCCCTGACGCGGTTACGTGCGAGAGCCGCATACGTATTTAGTTGGGGAGCATAGGATGTCGCCACAGCCTGACGCATCTGCAAACGCAGTTTCACCTTGTACGCAGCCCACCACTCACCGATTTCGGACTGCTTACGCAGCAGTGAGGGTATATCAGCATGAAGTGCTTCGGCATATTGCCTGGCTTCTGACCAGTCGATGAAACTGGGTATTGGGTGCGGTCCAAAGAGGTTGTGGAAATAGTCCATGCCCCGGCGTTTCTCGGTAATCGGTATGCAGCCGATCTCAAGACTTTCGTACAGCCTCCAGGTCTCCAATATGGCGTTCCCCATGGGGCAGGGAGAGAAGACAGACTCTGCAAGGATTGCGTTGTACTCAGCCTTGGTCAGCTTCGTGCCCGACACGTCGCTGATGGAACTCGTCTTGCTGAAACGCTGTGGCTCAAAGCCGTCCAAAGCAGCCACCATTTCGAAGCGGGATGCCTTGACTTCACCGACGAACGACCAAGCATAGCGGCGTCGGTCCGCCGGAACAACGGCTTGGCCTACAGGGGTGCCGACCGAGTATCCCTCCGGTATCGTAAATATACCGTCGCTGTCGGCCAGGTACGTGTAGAAGTTACGCACAACGGCGTCGAAATGTCTGTAAAGACCGAAGCCGCTGGAAAACCATTCGTCACTCAGATGGACGAGAACGATGTTCTTGCACCTGGTACGAAGCGCCTCGAAGTAGCTGCTGTAGTAGGAAAGTGGTTTCCAATTGCTGCTGACAACATGAATGGTATCATCGTCGAAGCATGTCAGACCGAGGTCAAGCTTTTCGGACTCAACGAGATCGCAAAAAACGTCTCGGATCCAGTCCGTCTCCCATAGCCCTTCGGCGTGCCAAGCCAATTGCACATTGCGCTCCGTCTATATTCACCGGTTCTGTATAGCTGCCCTACCAGAAGTAGCGCTACGAGAACATTCTGATATGAACCAAGGCTTCAGCGCCATACTCCCGGACGAGCCTATGCTAGGTCAGTAAGCGTCGACGGGGCTTCCACAATCCTCGCCAGCCGACCGCTTGCGGAAATAAAACAGTGTCGAGGCCAGCGAAAGCGACAAGCGCTGCGATTACCGGAAGACCTGCCGCCGCCATGCTGCCCGAAACAGAAGCCAGATCCATCGTATCGAACCAGCCAAACGGGTTGAACACCGTTATGAAAATCCACAACAGGCCGATCAGACCCGCCGAAAGCAGGATCGCCGCCGTCGCCGCTAAGATCGAGCGATGTCCAAGTAAAGCAACAAACAGACTCGCGATGAGCAACTCTTGTAACGCCAACATCGACAGATAGAAATACGTGTCTCCAGTCATGTAACCGACGGCCGCCATGGTAAAGCTGGCGATGAGGTAGATGTATTGACGTCGGGCAACCTGCACCACGAGGCCGCTTCGGATCATGATTCCGGCAAATATCTGGTAACCATACGCCGCAGCCCCAACCGCAAAGGAAAGCGCAATCGCCGTCTCCGTTCGCGTCGCCGTGACGTGCAACCATAAAGACAGCAATCGTCCGTGATCGGCTAGGGTTGCGCAGCCCATCGCCAAGCTGCTCAGAGTAACCATGAGCATTGCCCGAACGGCAACTTGCTCGGCTGCCACAGCGGTGCCGGGTAGCAGTTGCACGTATCGGACTGAAGCGTAACGACCGACCTGGTTGCCGACCTGCCGTGCCAAGCCGAAAATTGCTCGAAGCGCCACGTAGATCGTCACAAACCGAGGCGGTTCCATAGTCGCCAACACAATGACAGGCAGGCTCAGCCGCACCCAGTTAGACGCTGGTTCAGCAACCACATACCGGACGATCGCTAAAGAACGCCACAAGCCTGGAAGCCAGATGCGCGCCGACAGCGCAAGCGATGATGGACTGTGCAGCAGGAGCGCCTGCGCGCATAGGCCAGTCGACGCAGTTGTCAGCATGATCCAGCCAAGCACGGCAGGTGACGCATTAAACGCGAGGAGAGCCACAATCGAAAAGAGTATTCGACTGGCTGCCATGCCGAGGAAGAGCGCCTCAACCCTATTGAAATGCCCGAGCGTGTCAAACCAAACGCCACGAACGATCACCAGGGTGTCGAGCGCCAAGGCAATCGTTACCGCGCCCACCCATAATCGGATCGGGCGATCTCCTTCGACACTGAAGACAATTTGCGCGACCAAGAGAGCGCCGGTGAGGAGCAGCATCACGAGCCGCGTCATCGCCCATACCTGCCGAAAATCCCGTTCGGCGGCCCGATCGCCCCCCACGCTACTCAGCAGCTGTGCGTGTCCGGCATTTCGAAGCCCGAGATCTGCAATAGAAGCGAGGTTTCCGAAAGCCTGCACCACGAACCATTGTGCGGTCTGCTCAGTGCCCCAGTTGCGCACCTCCAGGGGAAGCAACACCAGCTGGTTTATCATAAGACATACTTGACTTGCCGTTGTCAGCGACAGAAAACGCAAGAACATTCTCACCCGATTGTAACCAATATTGCCTCTAATGATTAGCAGATCGAAAGTGACGACAAAACCACATTAGCACGCGCCGGTGCCAGCGACAAGAAAGCGAGGTCGTCGCGCCAGTCTTTTGGATTGGGCCCCTGCCTACGGCAAGGGTCTTCAAGAGACGTCTTTTTGCCGGCGTTACCGTCGTCCAAATTGACGACATCATGACAGCGATACTTTTCAGTCCCGTCCAGCCAAGCTAAACCGCAATGGTCGTCATAGCGTTCAGCGTGGGCGAGCCAGGCAGTCTAAGGTAATGAAGGGTGTTGAACGATTCTCGCAGCAACCGGCAGGAGCGTCGGACCGAGCGGGGCTTTGCGGTTATCGCGTTCTCGTCGATCTACCTTCAGAAGCTCGGGTTCACGATTGCTGGCGGCTCGATCGGCCTGGACGCTTTCATTCTCTGGGGCGTGCTTCTCTGGCTCGTTGCTTGCCGTCAAGCAGTAATCGACTCGGTACGCGCCGTACTGTTCGTCATCTTATGCGCGACGGTGGCGCTCGGACTCACGATCGGCGAGGTCTGGTCCGATCAGAACAGCATCGGCGTGCCGGCAGTGTGCCTGTTCCTGTTCGCTTACGGAACGCTGGCAATCCGTGTTGATCTCTCCCGCGCCCAGGTGAGACGATGTTTTGCCGCTTTCCGCACAGGTATGACCGGCATTGCGGCCATCGTCATTGCCCAACAGATACTGCAGTACACCGTTGGCCACGCTTACTGGCCCAACCTTGACAGAGTCGTCCCGAAGGCTTTGCTGATCTCGGGCTACGCTTACCTCCGCCCGTACAGCTGGAACTCGCCCTATCTTACGCCAAACGGCATTTTCTTCCTCGAACCCTCTGCTGCATCCGGCTTTCTCGCCATGGCGGTTGCCCTGGAGATCGTCGTCTTCCGCAGCATGAAACGGCTCGTTCTTCTCTGCCTCGGCATGCTGGCAAACGTGGCAGGTACTGGACCAACAATCATAGCGCTGTTTTCCCCGCTGCTCTTTGTTTCCATGGACAAACGCTTGCGCCGAGGCACGATCTTTGTGCTCCTGCCGGCTTTGATCGTCGCCGGGGCCAGTGGCGCGCTGTCCCACTTCACCAGCCGCTCCAGCGAGTTTGGATCCGACAAGTCAAGTGCTTATGCTAGGATCGTCATCCCCTTCGAGTCGACGATTACGTTGCTCGGCAGTTCGGACTACCTGCTGAGCGGCAACGGCGGCGGAAGCTCGCCAAAAGGCGACAATCAGGTCCAGTGGCCGATCAACAAGCTTCTGTTTGAATATGGGTTGCCCACCGTCGTGGCTTTTCACGTCTACCTTCTTGTGGCAGTACTCTTCCGCTCGGTCAGCGTCACTCTCACGCTCATCGTCCTCATCCCGCACTTGTTTTTTGGCGGCGGCTTTACCTCCCATACGAACATCATGCTGCTCGTCATGTTCGGTTCGCTTTTGAGGCTGAAAGAGGAGGCTGCGCTCAGCACTGACGGGGCAGCTTACGATGATGACCGTGAGTCGTTCAGGCGGGGTAACTTTGGATCGTCCGGAAGGTCGCCTCCCTCGAGAGATGCCCTCGCTCGACAAGGTATTGGCAGGCTTCCTCGGCTGCCACTGCCCGCGGATAAGCGGCCCCTATCGGGCTGACATGGGCTATAGGCGTCGCGTCCACTGCACCCATCGACCAACCCTCGCGATCCGCCAACAACGACCAGTGAACATCGACCCCCCAGCCATATCTGAGATGCGGCAGGGGAAAGATCCATTCGTGCGCAACACGATGAATTGCGACGAGAGGGCCGCTCTCAACAAAACCAACCTGTCGCGCCAGTGTGTTCCAATGCCGTCTCGTCACGTCGTAGCCAGAGTATGAGTCGAAGCGGTGTGATGGCATAGCAATCTTGAAATCGAAGAGACAGCAAGCTGCGATGAACATGTCTAGAAAACGATGAGGGAGCACAATATCATCATCAGTCATTATCAACCAGTCGTGGGCGGATAGCTGGTGGCTCGCGCAGAGCTGGTTGATGTTTTCCAGCTTGCCTTTGCTGCCAACGTTGCCGATCGCTGCCGTTACATCGTGCCTGCTTCTAGTGACCTCATCCAGGATTCCTCGCATGAGGGCCTGCCGACGTTCGGATGCGACTCCCACGAGCAATATCTTTTGGCGCGGTACTTCGTCTAGCGATGCCACCAAGCTCTGGTAGTTTGAGCCGCCACGGAGCTTCCAATCGAACAGGCGATCAGAGACGAAGCCCAGCCTCCTGTTTTTCCATAAGTCTTTTCCCTGCGAGCCGGCTAATCCAAATGTTCCGGAAAAAAACTCCTGCGCCAAGCCTAATCGCGACGGTTCTGACACTCTTTCCTCTCCCGCTTCACCATCAGAGATCGTGCAAACTGACTCACTGCTTCAATCGATAGGCATTGATTGAAGCTATGAGCATCCGCGTTGGAAAGCGCGTTTCCATGTTCGGAGGGCCGCCCCAATCTCCGCCAATCGCCAAGTTGACGAGGATCATCATCGGGCGATGAAGCCCGGGATTTGGCATTGTAAGTATCTGTTTGTCATCGACATACCAGGTCAGCCGGTCTGCTGTCCAAAGCACGCCGTAGGTTTTCATAACGTCGGTTCGTCCGACTGATATCTCGACAGTTCGTGATCCTTGTTGGGCGTCGTTCTGGCCTATGGGCCAGTGAGCGGAGCAGTAGATCCGGTCCGGCTTCCGGCCCAGCATCTCCATCACGTCAATTTCCCCCGGGTGCTGCGGTCTGTTTACAGCCGGGTCGAGGGGGGCTGCGAGCCAGAATGCCGGCCAAAGCCCCGGTCCCTGCGGCAGGATGGCGCGAATTTCATAGTAACCGTAACGCTGCTGGAAAGAACGAGACGTGGTGAGCAGTCCTGACGTGTAGGGGCGGCCTGCGCTTTTGAAAGACGCCGGGTCTGGGTTGGCCGCAGCTATGATCGCGAGACCTTGCTTGTCGAGCTTAAACGGATTTGTGCCGTTGTAGAGCGTGTCGGAATAAACCTCGAGCTCACCTTGTAACGTGCGGCTTGACGGATCGCCCTCTTGTAGGCCGAAATCGTAGCTGGTCTTCCACCGGCCGACGTGGCCGCCAGGATTAGACCCTCCGAATGACGAAAAATCGTCTGTAAAGCTTCGCACGAGCTTTGTGCGGTCGAGCACGCCGGGCTGCTCGCCGCTGCAACCTACTGGGAACAGGGGGTAGATAGCGGCCGTCAGATACGACAGGATCGATGCTATTCGGCCCCAAACGAGATAACTCATCCGCTTCTCTGGCTGAAGCTCACGGGTCTCCAAGCCTGACGTGAGATCACGCACTCATCGTCGATGTTCAATGGCCGAGTCACGATGAGGCCCTGGCCTGCAGGCGTCCAGCCGGCGATGCGTCAACCACCCCCATCGCATGCTCGAACCGCGACGCAATCTCGTGTATGTCGAAGTTCTTGAGCGCGTAGTCACGGCTTGCCTTGCCGAGCGACAGACACAGCTCCGGGTCGTTCCTCAGTCGATGCGCAGCGGCTATGAAACCGTCTTGGTCAGACGCGTCCGCGTGTAGGCCGCCGCCGCTTTCGGCCAACACCGCCGTGACAAGGTTGCGCGACGGTGCAGAGAGTAGAATGGGTCTGCCCGCGCAGAGATAGGTGAGCACCTTTGACGGGACGGAAAATTCCCCGGCATCCAGCTCCAAGATTGTCAGAAGCACGTCAGCACTGCCAAGGACGTCCGGCATGTCGCTCATCGGTTGCAGCGGCAACATGCTCAAGTTTGCACGAGGCTGTGCCTTGTTGCTTTCGCGAAGGATATCGGCGCTGACTCCGCTGGCAATCACGACGATTGCGACTTCCGGATCATCAACGAACGCGTCGGCGAGAGCCAGCAACATGCCAGGATCATGTTTTCGCGCCAATGTGCCGGTGTACATAAACACGAACTTGCCCGTATAGCCGTGCGCTGAAAGCCACGGATTCACCTTTGCAACTGGCCACACCGATTTTAGTGGTCCCCAATTGCGTATGATATGGTTCGTCTCGCGCCGTGCGACGGACGAAGGCAGAAAACGGACGAAATCAGGGCTGATAAGTATGACGCCGTCGCTTCTCGTCAGAAGGGACGTCTCCATGCGCTTATAGTAAAGCGTGATAAGTCTTCCGAGACCCCACCATTTCCTAGCTAAGATACGTTCGATCGCAATACTATAGAAGTCCTGTATCCAGAACAGGAACCGTGCTTGGCACAACCTCGCCGCATGGCAAACCGAACGCTGCGCATCCAGCGGCGTGTTTCCAGAAATGATTATGTCGGGGTGAAACGCGACAAGGCATTTGATGATGTGCCTGCCATACCGACGGTCTGCAACCGACCGCTTTATGAAACTGTTCTTGTCGTAGGGTCGGCCTAGGCTGATCGGCTCAATCGAGTAACCAGGGGGGTCGTCATCGGCCGCGCGACTATCTCCCTTTGGCCCTGGATCGTCGGCAAAAAAGAAGTGTCTTACGGTGTGGCCGCGTCGCGCCAGCTCGCGCGAGAGCTCAAACTGAAAAGGATGACCAGCGTAATCGTGGACAGCGATACGCATCAACTTACTCTCAAGGGCTGCTCTTCCTTAGTTGTCTCGATTTCGGGCACTGGACCACGCTGACCACGGGATCGCCTATCGTCAAACAATTGAGGCGGCGTCACCGTGTTGTTCCAAGCGGCGGACCTACGGTTTGGTGCAAAACTCTGCCAGGGATCATCCTTGCAATGAGTAAGGACGGTGGCAATCTTAAGTCGCGACTTTTCAGGTATGCATCGAAGAGCCTCAGCGACGACAGACAAAGGAGTTCTGTTGGCCTGAACGACGAACATGACGATGTCAGACCAACGCGATAGCAAAGCAGCCTCCGCCGCTTCAAGCGTCGGTGGCGCGTCCAAAACGACAAGGTCGTAGGTTTGACGAGCTTGCGTCAACAAGGCCAGAAACCGATCGGACGCAAGGAGTTTGTAAGGGTTCGAGAATCCGCCGGTGGAAAACAGGCAGTGCAAGCCGGAAGCCGGGTCAACCACAACCGCTGTGTCGAGGTCTTCGCAATCGAACAACAAGGTCTCCAACCCAACGCCAGGTGCCAGGCCGGTAACTTGGGCAAGACTAGGCCGACGCAGATCAGCCTCGATGAGGAGCACGTTAAGCCCGTCAGCCGCCGCGCGCCTGGCCGTTGCGGCAGCAGTCGTGGTCTTGCCTTCGCCAGCAATCGCCGAGGTAACGAGCAAAACCATGGTCTTCGATGAGGCAGCGGCACGGGCGGATAGCCGAAGCCTACGCAAGTTTTCTGGCAGGGCAGCGTGCGAGTCGTCGATTGCTAAATTGAACATGCCGAGCCGAGCCATCCGCTTCATCGCTGGCAGGCTGCCGAGGGCGGACGTGCCGAGAGCATAAGTCAACCCACGGCTCGACAGCACTTTCGGCCACAGCAACTGCCGCAACATGCTCATCGAAGCGGTAGCAAGACTGCCGGCAAGAAACCCCAGTATCGCCACCACAGCGACAGCGCCCTTTTTCGGCGTTGCAGGAGGTGTTGCGGGAGACACGATGCGAGCGGTCGAGGACTGATCGGCAAGTGTTTGTGCCTGCTCGGCCCGCGCAGCGAGAGCCTCGTATTGATCATGCTTTTCACCAGCCACGTGGGAAAGCTGCGCCAGCTCCAATTGTACATCCGCACTGAAATGGGCTTGCGTCTCGGCGTTGCTGGCCAGCGCTTGCAATGTCGCTACCCGTTTCGCTGCCACCTGTGCATCGCGCGCAAGCGCCTGTGTGACCTTGCCAGTTTCCACAGCAATCTGCTGTTGAACAACATTGAGGTTCTGCTCGAGGGCGACCCGTTTGGGATAGTTGGGCCCGAAATCATTCATCAATGCGAGCTGCTGCAAAACCTCCGTTTTCCGCGCCGCGAGCGTTTGAAGGACAACGGAAGATTGTTGCTCCCGCGACGCCTGTTCGGCGCCGGTTCGGGACGGCGCAAACCTGTTCGCCGCCAGCGCCGCTTGAGCATTGCTCAGGTCTACTTTTGCCGCCGACAACTCGGTTTGCTCGGCGCTGAGTTGCAGCGCGATCGTCGACCCTGCCTGAAGCATCAAGAGCCGGTGAGAGGCTTGATAGTCTCTCACGCGGGCGTCGGCCGCCTCGGCCTCTCTGCGTGCGTTCTCCACGCGTTGTGCCAACTGCTGGTCTAAGCTTGCTGTTGCGTTGTGCCTAGCCGCCGTCTCGGCTGCGAGGTATCCCGACATAAGAAGGTTAACGAAAGACGCCGAGGAGTCAGGTGTTCCCGCATCAAAGCTGATGGAGAGCGCACTGCTCCCCTCGGCGCCGGCGAGTTTCAAATGCCCGCTGGCGTAATCCATCAGCGGCAACAGGTGACTGTCGACACCTGCCCGTTCAGCCTCGTGGTTTGGCTTGAGTTGCTCTAGAATGGAGCTCACGGCCGCGCGAAAGGTTGCGGCAACCTGGCCTAGACCAAACGGAGCGCGCCCGACAGGCATGAGGGCTGCGGCCTCGGCCGGGTTCATCTTGCCAATCGTGGACGCCAGCAAAGCCGGCGATCGCAGGATGTCGTCGGCTGTCGATCGTTTGGAGACTTGCGCATCCTCGGTTGCGCCTGAATCGACGAGGAGGAGACCATTGGCCTCATAGCGCATTGGCTGGCTGGCGCCGAGTATGCCTCCCAACACGCCGCAAACGGCGCCAACCAGAAGTATACGCGTGCTCCGACGCAGTACCACCTGCAAGAGCGTCGCGACGTCGACCGGTGCAGCCAATATGGTCACCTACTCATGCCCTCTGCGAACGGTCAGCCCGCAGGACCACAGACAGCTAATCCTAGGATTGTCAAGCGTAACTAAATCGACGGACCGGAGCGTCGCTTTTGCGGCCACCCCGTTCCAAGATACGGTTAAGCGATATGGATTTCTAGACCAGTTCCAGCTCGCTGCTGCTCGGCGCCAAGTTGATCGGTGTGTTAATCTCTTCTGACACCTGCTTGGCTATCCACTCGTAGGTCTTCTCGAGGCCTTCACGAAGGCGTCTGCTCGGGGACCACTTCAGTTCGGCCTGAACGAGTCGGTTGTCGGATGTACGGCCCCTGACACCCTGTGGCCCGTCTACGTGATGCTTGGCGATACGTTTGCCAGCAATGTCGGCAACAAGGTCCACAAGACCATTGATGCTGATCATCTCCTCAGATCCGATGTTGTAAGGCCCGGTAAGGTCCGACCGCAGCAGGCGTACGGTACCCTCCACGCATTCGTCGACGTAGAGGAAAGAACGGGTCTGCTCACCGTCACCCCAAATCTCTATTTCGTCGCCCGAGGACGCTGCCGCAATCTTGCGGCATATAGCGGCCGGCGCTTTCTCCTTGCCGCCGCGCCACGTGCCTTCTCGGCCGAAGATGTTGTGGTAGCGTGCCACATGAACGCTGGTGCCATAGTTGCGGGCATAGGAAAGATACAGGCGCTCGCTAAACAGCTTCTCCCAACCATATTCACTGTCCGGGGCAGCTGGATAGGCGGAGTCCTCAGAGCAACGTGGGTTGTTGGGGTCGGTCTGATTATACGCAGGGTATATACAGGCGGAGGACGAGTAGAATATGCGTTTCACGCCGACTTTTCTGCAAAGGTCGAGCACGTTCAGGTTGATCGTTGCGGAATTGTGCATCACGTCCGCGTCGTGCTCACCGGTGAAGATGTAACCTGCACCGCCCATGTCCGCCGCGAGTTGGTATACCTCGTCGAAAGGCTGGTCTACGACATCACGCACAAAGGCCTGATCACGCAAGTCGCCGAGAACAAACTCGCTGGCGGTGGATTCGGCGTGCTCGTGATGCTTTATGTCGACGCCGCGCACCTTGCAGCCCTGCCTGCGAAGCAAAGTGACCAGATGTCCACCGATGAAGCCACCTGCGCCACAAACTAGAACGGACTTATTCATGAATTGCACCTCCTGCTAACAACCGGCCTGCGCTGCACAACAAGTCGGCATGAGTTGAATGCCCTAGATTGGGCAGTGCCCCCCTGTCTAAGACGGGGCGGAACAGATCATATTTAGACATACGCGTTGCAAGCGAAGCCGCAACAAGTAATCAGTCTCTGGGTATACTGAACGGCTTGCGAGCCGTCGGTCCTATAGTTTACAAACATTGCCGTTTCAAACATGCGGCAAAATGAAGCGTAATATGAGTCACTATCCATAGTCGTCCATATCGCATCTCTCCAACTCGTCGAGAGCGGCTACACGAGCAATGTTTTCGGCACGCCTATGAGCCCGCCCGAAACACAGCCACGCACGTTCTACATATAAAGACGTGCGCCGTATGATATTACGGTAAAAAGACTTACCAGACGCATAACGTGGACCTGTCTAAAAACTTTTCTGCGATGTCGCTTTATCATTCTCAGACGGTTGCTGCATAGCATCAAAATCGATCGGCGATCGACCTCACGGATTAGTGAAATAGTGACACAACCCGAAGTTGCATAACGTCTATCGCAATATACGAAATGGTGGATGAGCATAGGGTGCCGGTAATCCAATAACCGTCTGATGGTGAATACTTAGATCAAGGTTTCATTGCGGAGTGCGTTGACTCAGCTTCCCGTCCGCCTGTCGGCGCAGACTTTGTCGCCAATCCTCGACGTCATCGGCCTTCACATGGCCCCGCAAGACCGGGCGCTGGTTCTCCGCCTCGACGTGAGGAACCAAATCTCCCGTCCGCCTACTCGCGGACACTCCGCGCAAAACCGGCCTAACGACGTGTCGTCTGACAGGGTTATCGAACGGAGTCGCTCAGCGCCGCGCGCAGCCCCGATTCGTGCGCCCGGCTGCGCTGCGCCTCGACGAAGATGCGGGTCATCTCCGGGTGGGTACCCTGAATGCGCTGCTCGATCTCGGTGACGGTATCCTGAACCGCACCGGACGACAGGTTGTCTTCGAACTCGATGCTGAGGGCGAGCAACACGTCGTTTGGGCCGAAATGCATCGACATCACGTCGTTCACCCGCCTGACACCCTGCTGGTGCGCCAGCCTGCGCACGTTTGCGCAGATCTCTGGCGCCGCAGCCTCACCGGTCAGCAAGCCGTGGCATTGGCTGGCGAGGAACCATGCGGCCGAAGCAAGCAGCAGGCCCACGAGCACCGAGGCGATGCCGTCGAAAACCGGCGCGCGCAGCGCCTGGGAGAGAAACAGGCCGAGCGCTGCCACGCAGAGTCCGAGCAGGGCCGCCGAATCCTCCAAAACAACGGTGAAGACGGAGGGGTCCTTGCTGTGCCGAAGCGCCTCGAACCAGCCTCGCCGGCCCTTGGTGCGGCTGAAGGCGCGCAATCCGACCACCAGCGTCGAGCCCTCAATCAGGAAGGCGGCGCCCAGCACGATGTAGTTGACCCAGATGTCGGTGACCGGTCGGGGCGCCACGATCTTCTGGATCCCGCCGAGGACCGAGACGCCAGCGCCCAGGCCGAAGATCAGGATTGCGACCACGAAACTCCAGAAATACAACCGCAGCCCGTGCCCGAACGGGTGGCCCGCCGTGGGGCGCTCGGCCGCCTGACGCAAGCCGACCAGCAGCAAGGCCGGATTGCCGGTGTCGACCAGCGAGTGCACTGCCTCGCTCAGCATGGCAGTGCTGCCGGTGAATGCGGCGGCGGCGAACTTGACGGCGGATACGGCCAGGTTGCCGGCAAGTGCCGCGTAGATGACCAGCTTGCGGCGGCGCGGCGACTGGTCAGCCATGCGCTTGACCGGCCGGTTCCAGGTCGCTGCACACGGGACGCGCGGCGAAACAGGGCTTCACACAGCAGACGACATGTCCGAAAGCCATCGAAAGCTGCAGGTCCTTGAGGCGAACACGATATGTCATGACAGGCGGGATTGAGGAGTGGGCGTCGGCCTCATCGCCAGCATAGATGTGCCTGGCGGCATAAAGCCGCGATGTGGATTTCGGCTGGAATCCATAGCAAAGGATAAAGCGGTGCCCGGCGCATGACTGTGGGCCGTCGTGCATCGCAGCCGGAGGAAGCGTGACATGGTGTCCTTCGTTCTCGTGCACGGAGCCTGGCACGGGGGCTGGTGCTACGGCAGGGTCGCATCCACCATTCGCGATCGCGGATACCGCGTGTCCACGCCGGCGCTGAGCGGTCTTGGGGAGCGTGCCCACCTCTACACGCCGGCGATCAACGCTTCTACGCACATCCAGGACATCGTGAGCCTGCTCGAGTGCGAGGATCTGAACGACGTCGTCCTGGTCGGCCATTCCTATGCGGGCATGGTCATCACCGGGGTGGCCGATCGGCTGCCGGCCCGCGTCGCGGCGCTCGTCTACCTTGATGCTTTCGTCGGAAAGGATGGCGAATCGCTGTGCGACGTGGATCTGCCCGAAGGCGTCGCGGCCAATCTGGAAAACGCCAGGGCCAATGGCGGCCACACCTTGTCGCCGCTCCCCGCCAAGGCCCTCGGTGTCAACGCCGCCGACATCGCCTGGGTCGATAGCAAGTGCACGCCGCAGCCGCTCGCAACCTTCATCGAGCGGATCGCCCTCACTGGCGCGCATCTCGCCGTCAAGCACAGATCCTACGTTCACGCTCTCCATGGGCTGCGCGCCACGCGGCGGATCTACCAGGCGCTTCGGACGGAGCCGGGCTGGCGTTTTCATGAGCTTGCCTGCGGGCACGATGTGATGATCGACATGCCGATGGAGACGGCGGGCATCTTGCTCGACTTTGCCCGGGAGATCGGCTGAAGGAAGGCGGGGGATGCTGTCCCCCAGAACCCCCTGCCGGGATCAAGGACCCCAGACCGCCATTTCCCTGGGGCGAAGCGATCGTAGAGCGTTTTCTAGCAGAGTGTCCGCGAGTAGGTGGACGGGAAACCGGTATCGGCCTTGTTTGGCGAGCAATTTCGTCACTCCGGCTACTCCAGTCTGCGTGACATTGCTCTAGGGTATAGCGCCGTCAAACCTCTCGCGGGCCTTGCGGATGGATGCGTGGTTGCTGTCAGCCCACTCCACCAGACCGGCCAGCGGCTTCATGACGGATAATCCCAACGGCGAAAGGCTGTATTCGACCTTGGGCGGCTTGGTCGGAAACACCTCTCGCTCGGCAAGCCCGTCGCGTTCCAGCTCTCTCAGGGTCTGGGTCAGCATGCGCTTGGAAATGTCTGGGATGGCCCGATGCAGCTCACTGAAGCGCCGGGGACGCTGCGCCAGCGACACCAGCGCCAGCATGGTCCATTTGTCGCCGATGCGGTCAAGCACGCTGCGCACCGGGCAGGCTGCCGGATCGAAGCGCACCCCCTGCCAATCACTGAAAAGCGAGCCAAGCGGCGTCGGCTCCTCCATCGGACAGGGTACTTTCAGGTTACCTGGAGCGGAAATCATGCCTCCTTACATCACGTTACGGCAGTCCCTATTCAATACCTCGTCTCAGGCAGAGACATCAGGGAGTGCACCATGTCTCTATCTTCAACGCCGCGTATCCTGGTCACCGGCGCCACCGGCCAGCTCGGCAGCCTGGTCATCGACGAACTGCTCAAGACCGTCCCGGCCGCGCACATATCCGGCGTCGTTCGCGAGACGGAGGAAGGCGCCCAGTCCAAAGCCGTCCGTCTGAGGGCCAAGGGCGTGCAGACGCGGAATGCCGACTACCACGATCCTTCCTCTCTGCAGGCTGCCATGGCGGGCATCGAACGGCTGCTGTTGATATCCTCCAGCACCATGGAGGGGCGCGTGCAGCAGCATCGCAACGTGATCCAGGCTGCCGAAACGGCCGGCGTCTCGCTGATCGCCTACACCAGCATACTGCATGCCGAGCGATCCCCTCTGGGCCTGGCCGAGGATCATCGCCAGACCGAGGCCATGCTAGCCGGGTCCGGCATGATGGTCGTGCTGCTGCGCAACAGCTGGTACACGGAAAACTACATGGCGAGCATCCCCTCGGCCCTGGCGCACGATGCGCTGCTGGGTGCGGCCGGCAACGGGCGGATCGCGTCCGCCGCGCGCGCCGACTACGCAGCCGCTGCAGCCGCCGTGCTGGTCTCCCAGGAACACCGGGGCAGCCGGATTTACGAGCTCGCCGGCGACGACGCCTACACGCTGGAGGAGCTGGCCGCGGAGGTGTCGCGCCAATCGGGCCGGGAGGTCGGCTACAGGAACCTGCAGGAGGCTGAGTTCAAGGCGGCGCTGCTCGGCGCGGGCCTATCGCCAGGCCTGGCCGCCGTGCTCGCCGATAGCGACGCTGGCGCGTCCCAGGGCGCCCTGTTCGACGACAGCCACGATCTGAGCCGGCTGATCGGCCGCCCCACAACCCCCCTGGCCGCCAGCGTCAGCCAGGCGCTTCAGGTGGCCTGAGCCGCCCGGCTGCGCACGGGCGTCTGGCCGCCCGTGCGCCCGTTTTCAAACGAACAGGAGCGCCTCATGACCCTGCCCACCCTGCACTACGTCTATGATCCGCTTTGCGGCTGGTGCTACGCCGCCGAGCCTCTCGTTCAAGCCGCGGCCGATGCCGGTGTGCCCATCATCCTGCACGGCGGCGGCCTGTGGGACCCAGCCGTGCATGCTACCGAGGCCAAGCGGCACTCCATGCGGGAGACCGACGCCCGCATCAGCCAGATGACCGGCCAGCCGTTCGGCGAGGCCTACCTCCATGGCCTCCTGACAGACCCGGACAGCATCTGGTGGTCACGCCCGACGATAGCCGCCGTGCTCGCGGCCGAGGGGGTGCAGGCCGGACTGGGGCTCGCGATGATTGCCGCAATCCAGCGTGGCCACTACGTCGAAGGACAGCGCGTGGTCGAAGACGGCGTGCTGGCCGAGGCGGCGCTCGGGATCCGGCTGGACCCGGCACGATTCAGCGATGCGCTGAGGGAAGCGTCCGTGGACGAGCACATCGATGACACGCGCAGGCTGATGCGGCGCCACCGCCTGAACGGCTATCCCAGCTTCCTGGTCGAGCATGACGGCGCGCTCGCCCGAGTGGCGCACGAGGCCTGCTACGGCCGGCCGGACTCGTTCGTTTCGATGGTCCTGGACGCCAGCACCCGGGAGCGGCGATCAGCCGACTCGTGAGTCCGCGTCGCGAGCAACGGCTTCAGCAGGATGGATCAGCGCGCACTTGGCTGAAACCCTGCCACCCCGGTGCGCCAAAGCAGAAACGCGTAGGTGTCCACCGCTTCGCGATCCTGCTGGCCGCGCGTGGACCCGATGCCATGTCCTGCATCGTAATCCACCCGCAGAAGGATCGGCTTGCCAGACGAGCTCGCCTTTTGCAGCCGCGCCGTCATCTTGGCCACGTGGAACGGGGCCACGCGCGAATCCGTCACCCCCGTCGTCAGCAGCACGGCCGGATACGCCACGCCGTTCTTTACGTGCTGGTAGCTGTCGATCTCGCGCAGCGCGCGGTAGCCGCTCTCGTCGGAGATCGCACCCCACTCCGGCTCCTCGGTAAAACCCTCCTGCTCCACCACGTAGCGCAGCGGGTTGGACCAGCCCACGCCGTCGATCACGGCGGCAAACAGGTCTGGCCGCTCGGTCATCGCCCGGCCCATGGTGATGCCGCCGGCCGAACGGCCGCCGATCGCCAGCCGCTCCTTGGCCGTCCAGCCATCGTCGCACAAGCTCTCGCAGACGGCGATCAGGTCGCGCCAGGTGTTCGGCTTGTTGGCGAGCTGGCCGGCCTTGTGCCACGGCCGGCCGTATTCGCCGCCGCCGCGCACGTTGGCGTAGCCGACGACGAACCCGGCATCGACCAGCGCCAGCGTGCGGCCGGCGAAGACGGGCGTGTAGGCGGACGCGCCGTACGACCCGTAGGCGGAGATCCAGGCCGGCGTGCGGCCGTCGCGCTTGAGACCCTTGCGGTAGATCAGGCTGAACGGAATTTGCGTGCCGTCCTTGGCGGTGGCGAAGCCGCGGTGAGTCTCGTAGCCGCCGACGTCGATGGCCGGCTTGGGCGTTAGCCCGGTAGGCGAGGCGGCTCCGGTATCCCTGACCGACCAGACATCGGCCGGCGTGAGCCACCCGGTGTAGTTGATCAAAACTCCAGGCTCGGTAGCCGTGGCGGCGAGCGAGGAGATGGTGCCGTCGAACGGCAGGGCGACGTTGGTGACTTGTCCGGCCGGGGCCAGCCGGCGCAGCCTGCTCACGCCGCCATCCATCACCTGCAGGTAGAGCCCGTCCTGCGCGCGGGCGATCGCCTCGATCACAAGCCTGCCCTCCGGCACCACCGTCTCAGCGCTGGCCAGCGAGGGGGTTGCCGCCGGCGTGCGCACGATACGGCCGAGCGGCGAGCCCTTGTTGGCGACGAGATAGAGCGCGCCGCCATGCAGGTCGGCGTCGGTCACTTCGTCGGCGAACTCGGCCACCGCCACCCAATGCGCATGCCCGGCCAGCACGTCTGCGACCGGCGCCAGCAGCAGGCGGAACTCCGGCCGCACGTCGGACAGCACCAGCGCCATTTGGCCGGCGCCGCGGAACGTTAGAAGCGTGGGCGTCTGGATGCGGTCGTAGGCGATGCTCGGGTCCAGGCCGCGCTTCATCAGCACGGGGTCTGACGCGGGGTCGGTGCCGAGGCGGTGGAAGCGCGCTTGCGCGTCCAGGAAGCGCTCCGGCGAGCCGACCGCCCCCGTCAGCTGCGTGTAGAAGAAGCCCGTGCCGTCATCGAGCCACTGCGGATGGGAGTACTGGGTGTTGCCGATGCGCTCTGGCAGGACGCGCGCGTCCGCAGTGGCCAGCACGTGCAGCGTGCTGTCCTCGCTGCCGTTGGGCGAGACGCCGTAGGCCAGATGCGCGCCGTCCGGCGACGCCTCCCACCAGTCCAGCGAGACGTGGCCGGTCGTTCCCCCCATCGCAGTGGGATCGACCAGCACGCGGTCGCGCCCGGCTTCGCGCCCGGCCTCACGCACGAACAGCTTGAAGTTGTCGGCCCCCGCAGGCCGTTGCTGGAAGAACAGCTTGCCGCCCGCACGCTGGACCTTGGAGGTCAGCGCCGTGTCGCCGGAGAGCGCCTGCACGCGGCGGGCGAGGCCCGCCCGTCCGGGTATCGCGTCGAGCACGGCGCGGGCGTGGTCGTTTTGCGCCTTGAGGTAGGGCAGCCAGTCGGGATCGTGCGGGTCCTCCATCCAGCGATAGGGATCGCTGACGGTCTGGCCGAAATAGACGTCCTTGGCTGCCCCTGTCCTGGCAACCGGTGCCGCCGGAACCGAGGCGCTCGCACCAGCTGTTCCCAGCACCGAGAGCGCGCTGACGCTCGCCATCAACCGCCTTCGACCGATACCGGGCATTGCGAACTCCCCAAGGACATGCGGCGACAGTCCGGAAGCGAGCAGCAGGAAGCAAGTCTTCCTTTTCGAACGAAAGAAGCCAGCGCCTGGCCTTCAATCGGTCAAGGTCGGCGTCAGTGCCGTTGACCGGGTCACGCACGGTGTCGCGAGGAGGCAAGCGAGACCGGCTGTCTCTCGTTTCGACAAGCGATTTCAGTCAGACTGTTCCAGTCTGCATGGCTTGGCTCTGATGACTTTCCTGCGCAGGGTGGACCCGGCCCGCGCCAGCCAGGCCAGCCCTGCGGCAGCCAGCACGAGAAGCCAGAGCACGGCCGCCGCCTGCAAACAGGCGAGGGTGCATGCGAAGAGCGTATGGAGGACCGGCTGCATGGCCGAGCAGTTGGCGCGCGGCTGTGACGGTTTCTGGACGGCAGCAAGGCGAAACTGGGGCGGAGCGGCGACGCCTCAACGGACCGCATCGCCCATCAGCCTGCTCACCACGGGCTCGATGGCCTCTGCCATGCGCGCCTGCATCTGTGCGGTCGGATGCAGCGGCGGGTCGGGCGGAACGAGGTGCGGGTCGATGAACGCGGCGGGGTCGACGCCGCCTGAAGGTTTTTCGAACAGCGCGGTCACGTCGAAGAACGCAGCCTCGCCGCCGCCTTTGTATCGCAGGGCCAGCGCGCGGTTCAGCTCGGCCGTGTTGGCGTCCACCCAAGGGCTGCGTATGCTCGGCAGCACGCTGAGCAGCAGCAGCCTGGTGCCCGGCAGGCGCGCCCGCAGCGTGCCGACAACCTGCTCGATCCCCAGCAGCGTGGGCCCTGCCGGCCAGTGCAGATGGCCGAAATTGTTGGCGCCGATCAGGATGATCGCCAACCGAGGATGGATGCCGTCAGCCTCCCCGTGCTCGATCCGCCAGAGCAGGTGCGCGGTGGCGTCGCCCTTGAAGCCGAGGTTGACCGCGTGGCGCGGCGCGTAGAACCGGTCCCACACCGGCTTGAACCGCGCCCAGGGCTGCGGGCCGTCCCGCTCGAACTGCTGGGTTATGCTGTCGCCGTACCAGACGAGGTCCACCGGGCCGGCTCGCAGCTCGGCCTGCTTGGCGTCGAAACGCTGCCGCCACCACGCCAGGTCCATGCGGCTGTAGGGCAGCGCCGCCGGGGGCAGCGGTGCCGCGCCCACTAACGCGCCCAGCAACGCGCCCAGCAGCGGTGCCGCGAAACGCCGCTTCACGCAGCGTAGCCAAGATAGAGGGCCGCACCGCCCGCCAGGCCTGCCAGCACGCAGTAATAGGCGAACGGGTCCAGCGCCCAGCTGTCGTTGTTGCGGAAGTAGCGCATCAGCACGGCCGTGCTGGCCAGCGCCGTCAGCCCAGCCACCACGGCCGCTGCGGACGCGACCGTGAACGTGCCTGCCGGAACGTCGGCATGGAGCAGCTTGGGCACTTCCTTGACGGTCGCGGCCAGGATGATCGGGGTGGCGATCAGGAACGAGAAATGCGCCGACGCCGCGTGGTCCAGGCGGCGGAGCAGGCCGCCCGTGATGGTCGCGCCAGACCGCGACAGGCCAGGCAGCAAGGCGAGGCACTGCCAGACGCCGATGACCAGCGCGTCGAGCACGCTCAGCGTCGCCAGCGGACGCGCGACGCCGCCCGCCGCAGTGTCGCGCCGACGCAGCCGCTCGCCCACCAGCAGCAGCACGCCGTTTGCCACCAGGAACCCGCATACGATCAGCGGCGCGCTGAACAGCTCCCTCAGCCTGTGCTCCAGTAGGGCGCCCAGGATGACCGCCGGTATCGTCGCAACGACGATCAGCAGCAGCACGTAGCGGCTCTCCTGCACACGCTGCCGGGTGGACAGCCCCAGCACGCCCACGCCCAGCTCCCACCAGTCCCGCCAGAAATAGCCGAGCAGGGCGGCGGCCGTGCCGAGATGCAACAGCACCAGGAAGGGCAGGAACGCCGGCGCGTGCTGGTCGAGGTGCCAGCCGAGCACGGCCGGCACGACCACCGCATGGCCGAGCGAGCTGACCGGGAACAGCTCGGTCGCCCCCTGCAGGACGGCGATCAGCAGCGCGTGGAGATAGGTCATTCGGCGATCCGGGCTGTTGGGCGGGCAGGCTGCCCGCCTGCCGGGCTTACATCGACCCGCCGAGCCGCGGATAGTCCGTCGAGCCCGGACTCCGCTAAGGGGAGGGGACGCTCGCGGGGGTTGCCCAGGCATGGGTTGCCGGCGCCAAGGCGGCCGTCGTGATCATCTGAACCTGATAACAGGAGCTACCTCATGCCGCTTCTTCGTTTCGATCTGGTCGAGGGCCGCAGCCCGAGCGAACTGCAGGCGCTGCTCGACGCCGCCCACGCGGCCATGCTGCAGGCGTTCCGGGTTCCGCCCGGCGACCGCTACCAGATCGTTCACGAGCATCCCGCCGCACACATGATCGCGGAGGATACCGGACTCGGCATTTCACGGACCGAACAACGAGTGATCCTGCAGGTGACGACCCGTGCGCGCAGCCGCGAGATGAAGCAGGACTTCTATCGGCTGCTTTGCGAAAGCCTTCAGGAACGATGCGGGATCGCGCCCACCGACGTGATCGTCTCCATGGTCAGCAACACGGACGAGGATTGGTCGTTCGGTCACGGACGTGCCCAGTTCCTGACCGGCGAACTCTAGACCGGCTTCACGCAGAGTGTCCGCGAGTAGGCGGACCTCAAACCGGTCTAGGCCTTGTTTTGGCGAGCGATATCGTCACTCCGACTATTCCGGTCTGCGTGACATTGCTCTGGGCAGGTTGGGGGCGCTGTCCCCCAACCCATGCTCCTTCAATCGTTGAGCGGGTAGGATGCCATGAGCCGCTGTTCCTCGCGCCAGTCTCGCCACATGCGGCGGACGCCGCAGCTGCGCGCGCCGCGCCGGCGCATCTCCCGCCCGATCGCAAACGCCGCCGCATAGTGCCTGAACTGTGCGGCATACACCTCCCGCAGCGAGGTGTCGGGGTCCCAGATATGCGTTGCCTCCGACCCCACGCCGTTGATCTCGATGATGGAAAAATCCTCGCCGCTCCGCAGCGCGTGCAGGCTGCGATAGCGCAGGTCGATGCGCCCGAAATGGAAATCCGGCAGCGCGCGGGCGACCAAGTCGATGCGCGCGGTCAGCGCCGGCGTGATCTCGGCCGCGCCGTTGCGGAACACCGATCCGCGGCAGTGGTTGCCGGCGAACACCAGCCGCACCCTCTCGCCGCGGTCCGGCACCGTGTCCAGACGGTCCGCCAGCCGGTCCAGATAGAGGTGCTGCAGCCGGCCATGGCGCGGGTCGGCCAGGATCAGCGCCCGCAGGGTGGACGCGCCGTCCCCGGTCACCGTCGGCGCGTGCTTCAACGTGAGCGACGACAGGTGACCGGCCCGGTCCTGCGGGCGCCTGACGTAGAACACCCCCGCTTCGCCCTCGAAGGGGATCAACCGCTGCAGCATCAGCAGAACGCCGCGCGGGAACGCCGCCAGCGCTGCCGCCAGCGACGCCTCCGTCTGGACCAGCCGCACGCCCGCGCCGTTGCAGCCGATGTCAGGCTTGACCACCAAAGGAAGGCCCAGCCCGGCTGCCGCCAGCGCCGCCTGTGCCCGCGCCAGATCGTCCTCGCCGGTGGTCAGGGTGGTGTAGGGGGCGATCCAGGCGCGCGCCTGGCCCGCCACCTGGTCCAGGATCGCGGTCTTGCTCTCCCCGCACAGCCCGCCCGTGGTGATCCCTGGGTTGGCTGCCGTGGGCAGGCTCAGATCGCCGTGGCGCAGGCCGAGCGCGATCCACTGCACCACGATGGGGCCGTAGGCCAGCCAACCGGGCAGGAACTCGAACGGGGAGACGTCCCGCCCATGGCGAGAGGGTGCGGCAAGCGCCGCCTCCATCATGTCCTGGCCGACCGGGCCGTTCAGGCCATCCATCAATCCGTCTCCTGCGCGCTCGCGGCCAGACGGCCAGCAAGCACGATTGCCACCACAAAGGCGGCAAACCCCACCCAACGCCACTGCCCCAGGTTGTCCAGCACCAGCTTGCCCACCCGCAGCGACACGGCAAACAACGCCGAAGTCCAGATCAGCGTCGCGCCGATCGCGGCGGTGACGAATTTGGAAAAGTTTGCGCCCAAAAAGCCACAGGCCGTGTAGGTCGGCAGGCGCACGCCGGGCAGGAAGCGGCTGATGAACACCACCTTGAAAACATGTTTTTCCAGCCACGCCCGCCCGCGATCCTGCCGCTGCGGCGGGATCAGCCGCCTTGCCCAGGGCACGTGGGCCGCCAGCCGCCCCAGGCCGTAAAGCCCGATATCGCCCAGCACGATCCCGAGATAGAGCGAGACCAGCCCTACCGGCAGGGAGACCGCGCCGCTCTGCACGGCCAACGCCGCTGCCGCCGTCGCCGCATCCTCCAGGATGAAGGTGCCAAGAACGATGGCCAGGCCCTGCAGGACCGGCGAGTGCCCGGCGATGTTGAGCAGGTTGGAAACCGACAGGTCCATGGGTCTGCGCTAGCCGACCAGACGGGCAACAAGGGCGTCGCGCGCCGCCCGGTCGAGACCGATCGCACGCTCCAGGTAGGCGTCGATCGACCCGTACTCGCCACGGGCGGCGTCGAAGGCGGCGACGAGCAGGGTCTCGTGTGCGCCCAGCAGCACGTCCTTGATGGGCTGCGGCAGGTCGAACATGCTCGCCGTCTCGCGCCGCCAGAAGCGGTTGGTGGCGAGATAGTCTTCCAGCACGTGGTCCCACGACACGCCCAGCGTCGTCAGCAGCAGGGCGGAGCCGAAGCCGGTGCGGTCCTTGCCTGCCGAACAGTGCAGCAGCAGCGGCAGTCCGCCAGGCGAAAGCAGCCGGGCGAACAGGGCCCGGTACTGGGCGTGGCTCTGCAGCGCGTAGGCGCGGTAGGCGTCGCGCAGCAGGTCGAACATCTCTTCCGGCGCCACGTGCCCGGTCGCCTGGCCGGTGCGGAGGATGTCCCGCAGGGAGGCGCCGACCGAAGGCTCGATCGGCATGGAGAGGTTGTCCACGCCGGCAATGCTGACCGGCGCGTTGGACCGTTCCCGCAAGCCGCGAAGGTCGCACACCGTGCGCAGGCCGAGCTTTGCCACCTCCGCCTCGTCTGAGGCGGTCAGGTTGATCAGCGCGGGCGCGCGGAACACCAGCCCGGTGCGCACCCGCCGGCCGTCTCCCGTCGGCCAGCCGCCGAGGTCGCGCAGGTTGGAAGCGTTCTGAAGGTGTATGTCACTGGCAGGCATCGCCGGGTTCTGGCCGGAAATGCCTGTCAATGAAAGCGGGGCAACGAAAGCGGCGCAATGAAGGCGGGCCGGCAGTTTACTTGTGCGCGTGCCTGAGTTTCGGCGGCGGCGCCTTCAGCGGCTGGCGCTCTGCCGTCTGCGCCTTGAAGCAGGCGTTGTCGTTGCCCACGCCGAACTGCACCGTCGGCAGGATCGCCCCGAAGCCGGCGGTCAGTATGCCGAGGCCTGCTGCGGCACCGGCGCGCGCCAGCACTTCGGCGCCCGGCCGTATGGAGGGGCTGGTGATCGGGCCGGTCAGGTCGATCGCCCCTGGCAGCGAGCCGATGGAAAAGTGCTTGGACCGCGTGGTCAGGCTGTAGTCCAGCGTCTGCTGGCGCAGGTCGATTGTGCCGCGGCCGACCACGCGTGCCTCCTCGGTGTCCAGCAGGAACGCCTTCGTGCTGACGATGCCGTTGTCGAGCGGCATGTCCAGCACGAAGCAGTCGAGCTTGGCGCGCTGCGGGATGCCCAGCGCGGAGAGGAGCGCGTTGCCGAACTCGAGGCCCGCTATGTCGACCAGCAGGGCCGAAACGTCGCCAGCGCTTGCCACCGCCAGCTTCAGCTCGCCATTGCCCTGGCCCATCATGCTGGCCAGCGAATTGCCGACGGTGTCGAGGCGTGCCTGTCCGCCCACCACCCCGGCTCCCTTGAAGGCGTGGGTGGCCTGCATGAGCCGGCTCAGCTCGATGTGCCGGAATCCTACGTCCGCCTTGGCGTGGATCAGGTCGTTTGATCCCGGCGCAAGCGAGATCGTGCTGGCGATGTCGCCTGATCCGACAACGAAGTCGAGAGGGTGAAGCTCTATCTTGCCGTCCACGATGTCGAGCGCGACGACGAGCTTGTCGAACGGGGTGTACTTGTTCTCGATGTGCTCGGCCCGGTATTTCAGGTGGATGTCGGCCGCGCGGATCTTCGGCATGTTGATCGGCGTGCTCGGAAACAGCGATTTGCTCGCCTTGGCCTGCGCCTTTTCCTGCTTCTGCGCCGGGGTTTCTCCTGCGGTCTTGTTCACGCCGCCCGCCGGCGCGCCGATGAAGCCGCCGAGGTCGGCCAGGTCCACCTTTTGGGAGACGAGGTTCATCGTCACCTCGGGCCGTGCGCCCGCGCGTGGATCGACCGCGATGTCGCCGCCGAGGTCGGACGAGCCAACCCGACCTGCAAAGTCGGTGAAGCGTATCTGCGGCGGCGCGTAGTCCAGGTTGCCGCTGATGGAAAAGGGCGGGGTCTGCGGGATCGGCACGCCGGTCAGCGGATAGAGCTGCGACATGTCAGGGCCGGAGAAGCTCAGCTTCAGCCTGGCGCCGGCGAAGTTGAGCGGGTTCTGCACGGTGCCCACCAGCGACGCCTTGGTCGGCCCGTTGGCCACATGCAGGTCGATCGGGTAGGGGTGGGCCGCGTCACGCACGGAGAGCAGCGCGCCGCCCACGAAGGTGGCGACGATCGGTTGCGCGGCGTAGGTGCCGTGCGCGTCCACGATGATCGCCGACGGCTTGGCTCCGGTGGCCGCACGTGTGGCGATGGACGCGGTGAAGTCGGAGCGGAATTTCGGGTCGATCACCCGCGCGGTGCCGCCGTTGATCTGCAGGTCGCCGATCTGCGGCGGCGCCGAGGGCTTGGCGCCCGGCTTGGGCGCCGGAGAATGCAACGCCCAGTTGGTGCGCCCGTCCTTCAGGCCGACGGCATGGATGTCGGGCCGGTCCAACGTGATGTTGGGCAGCACGATGCCCCGGCCGTGGATATAATCCATGACGTTGGCCACCACCGTCAGCCGGTTGACGGTGGCCAGCGGGTCGGACGCAGGAAAACCGTCGGGATTTGCCACCACCACGTCGTCGGCCGCGACCGTGGTCTGCCGCCCGAGCCGCACGTGCAGGTGCTTGATCGTGACCCGCCTGCCGATCGCGGCCGAGGCCTGGGACTGCACGATCGGGACGAACCAGTCCCAGTTCCACAGCAGGATGAGGGCGACGACGGCCAGCGTGAAAACCGCAAGGAGGATTGCGGCCAGCCTTCCGCGGCGGCGCGAGCGGGGTTTGGCTGCTGACTGCTCCGTAACCGATGTCTGATCCATGCATCGCGGAACGCCGCAGCCCGCCGGCAGTTTGCGCGCCTTCGTTACGGCCTACGTGCGTCAGGCCTGAAAGACGCTGTATTGCCAGGGTGTTCGCTGACCTCCACCTGCTCCAGCCAAACCCGACCGGCGGTTTCCCGCGCGACGAAGCCGGCCGCCCAGCGATGTGCCTCGGCGGCGAACGCCTCGCAGCCGACTGCGTCCAGCAGCTTCAGCCGAACCAGGCCGGAGGCATCGAGCTGCCGCCAGACCGCCAGCTCCGGGTCATCGAGGGCGGCCAGCATCGTGTGGTCGAACATCTCTCGCAGCCAGGCACGCAGCGGCTTCAGGCCGCCGAAATCGATGCACCAGGATCGGTCGTCCAGCGTGGCGCAGGCGAAGGTGAAGCGGAATGCCAGCGCGTAGCCGTGCAGGAACCGGCAATGGGAATGCTGCGCCTGCCACTGGCGGAAGGCGCAGGACAGCCCTTCCTCGTGCCCATAGGCCTTGATGACGCGCCATTGGGCGGGCGGATGAGACATGGGTGGGCTTTGGTCCGACAGGCCCGCCCGGTCAACCGGATTGCCCGCACGCGGCAGCCCACCCTGAAGTCCTGCGATCGCTGTCCGCCTTGCGTGATGTGCATGGCTGATAGGCACTGTCTTAAATCGTGGATCAAGGTTATCCACTTCGCTGCGTGAGGTATCGCGCCCGTCTCGCAGATGGAATCCGGATGTTCGACTGCACGTTGCCTGATTGCTGCATCGACCTGCCTGAAGCGCCGGCATGGCGCCATGCCCCGTCGCTCGGCGCCCACCTGGCCGAGAGCCGGTGCGTCCTGCGTCGTGCCATCCGTCGGGACCACGTGGGCAGGATAGCCGTCGTTTCCTCGTTCGGCGCGGACTCCTCGGTGCTGCTGGCCCTGGTTGCGGAAATCGACCCCGCAACGCCGGTGCTGTTCGTCGACACGCGGCAGCATTTCGCCGAGACGCTGGCCTATCGCGACCGGCTTTCCCGCACGCTCGGGCTGACGGACGTGAGGAGCATCGGCCCGACCGACGCCGAGCTGGGCGCTGCCGATCCGACGGCCGAGCTTTGGCAATTTGACCCGGATGCCTGCTGCAGCCTGCGCAAGGTGACCCCGCTGGACCGCGCCTTGGCGCCGTTCGACGCGTGGATCAGCGGCCGCAAGCGCCACCAGTCGGCCACACGGGCAACCCTTCCGCTGATCGAGCGCGCGCGCGGCCAGGTCAAGATCAACCCGCTTGCCGGCTGGAGCGCCGGACAGGTCGAGGACGAGATGCTGCGCCGCGGGTTGCCGCGTCACGCGCTCAGCCTGGCGGGCTACCCGTCGATCGGCTGCGCCACCTGCACGCGCGCGGTCGCCGCCGGCGAGGACCCGCGCAGCGGCCGCTGGGCGGGCACGGGCAAGACCGAGTGCGGCATCCACCTGCAGCCAGATCCCGCCGCCGCCATCTAGGTGTCGCTACCACGGACGTTGTACCAACTGGGGGTGCGTCTGACTCGTGAAAAAGCAAAAAGGACTAAAAACTTTGTTCATCTGATCCGCGACAGCCGGACAAAGGTTTTTTGCTTCTTTCTTGCAAAAAAGAACGACTTGCCTTCGGTTTGGGTAAGTCGTTCCCAGCCTGGTTGGACGGCAGACTGATTGAATGATCCACCCATCAACGTCCATTGAGCGCGTATCCTGGCGTCGTGGCGAGGCGTCAGCTGGCGCCCGTTGCCTGGCAGAGGAAACCGCGGTTGCGATAACGTTCAACCGCCTGACCCACGCCGTGATGATGGCCACGCCTGACGATCTGCGCGATTTCGCCGTCGGCTTCAGCCTTTCGGAAGGGATCGTGCCTTCGCCCGAGGCGATCGAGGAATACGCGGTGGTCGAGGCGGAGGGCGGCGTCGAGCTGCGCATGTGGATAGCGCCCACCCATCTGGCGGCGCTGGAGACGCGGCGCCGCCGGCTGGCCGGTGCGACCGGCTGCGGCATGTGCGGGCTGGAGGGTTTGGGGTTCGGTGCTCAAGCCTCAGCGAGGCGCTTCGTCCGGTGCCTCCGGTGCCGGAGGGCCGCCGTTTCGCGGCCGAGGCGGTGGACCGTGCGGCGGCCAGCTTGGCCGGCGCGCAGGCCCTGAACGCGGCGACGCGCGCCGTGCACGGCGCCGGCTTCTGGACCGAAAGCGGCGGGCTGGTCGCCGTGCGAGAGGATGTCGGCCGCCACAACGCGCTGGACAAGCTGGGCGGCGCCCTGGCGCGGCAGGGCTTGCGGGCGGACAGCGGGATTGTGCTGCTCACCAGCCGCATCTCGATCGAGCTGGTGCAGAAGGCGGCTCGCATGGGTGCGCCGATGCTGGTCGCAGTGTCGGCGCCGACCGCGCTGGCCGTGCGTGCGGCGCATGATGCCGGCATGACCTTGGCGGGCGTCGCCAGGCAGGACGGGTTCGAGGTGTTCACCCATCACGGCCGCGTCGGCAGGTAGCGCCGCCGGTCCGGGCCGCGCGCCGCACGGCCAAACTTCGCCCGCCTCTGGACACCGGTTGGGGAGTTCGCCACTTGTCGGGGATGTCCACCCGCATCGAGATCAACCACGCGGGCAGCGGCGTCCGCACCTTGCGCCACCCGGAAAAGGCGCATCGTCCGGACAACCCGATCCAGCGCAAGCCCGACTGGATACGGGTGCGCGCGCCCAGCCATCCGGTCTATCACGAGACGCGCGCGCTGATGCGCGACCACCGCCTGGTCACGGTGTGCGAGGAGGCCGCCTGCCCGAACATCGGCGAGTGCTGGAGCCAGCGCCACGCGACGATGATGATCATGGGCGAGGTCTGCACCCGGGCCTGCAGCTTCTGCAACGTCCGCACCGGGCTGCCCGACGCGCTGGACGCCGGCGAACCCGCGCGCGTGGCCGATGCCGTGGCCAAGCTCGGCCTGCGTCACGTGGTGATCACCTCGGTCGACCGCGACGACCTGCCGGACGGGGGGGCTGCGCATTTCGCAGCGGTCATCGGTGCCGTCAGGGCTGCAGCGCCCGCGACCACGATCGAGGTGCTGACGCCCGACTTCCTGCGCAAGCCAGGCGCGATGGAGGTGGTCGTGCGCGCCCGGCCGGATGTGTTCAACCATAATCTGGAGACCGTGCCCCGGCTGTATCCGACCATCCGGCCAGGCGCCCGCTACTTCCAGTCGCTCCGGCTGCTCGACCGGGTCAAGGCGCTCGATCCGTCCATCTTCACCAAATCCGGCATGATGCTGGGCCTGGGCGAGCAACGGCCGGAGGTTGGCCAGGTAATGGACGACCTGCGCATCGCCGAGGTGGATTTCTTAACGCTCGGTCAGTATCTGCAGCCCACAGTGAAACACGCTGCGGTGGAAAGCTTTGTAACACCCGAAGCCTTTGCAGAGTACGCGGCAACGGCCAGGGCGAAGGGATTTTTAATGGTTGCGGCTACACCGCTGACGCGCAGTTCCTACCACGCGGACGCGGATTTCGCCGCCATGCGGGACGCTCGCGCCGCACGGCCGGCATAGACCGTGCCAACCTATGCGGACCGCAAGCTGGTCGGCTACTCCCCGGAACAGCTTTTCGATCTCGTGGCCGACGTCGGCAAGTATCCGGAGTTCCTGCCGTGGTGCGTGGGTGCGGTGGTCCGCAGCCATACCGATACCGAGCTGGTCGCCGATCTGCGCATCGGCTTTGGTCCGTTCCGAGAAAGCTTCACCTCCCGCGTGACGCTGGAGCGGCCGCACAAGATACAGGTCCGCTACGAAAACGGGCCGTTCCGCTACCTGAACAACCAGTGGGTGTTCATCGCCGACCCGAACGGGGTGCTGGTCGATTTCTGGGTGGATTTCGAGTTCCGCAGCAGGCTGCTGCAAAAGGCGATCGGCGTGGTGTTCAACGAGGCGGTCAGGCGCATGGTCGGCGCCTTTCTCAAGCGGGCGCGCGACGTCTACGGCGTGCCGAACGCTGCGGTGCCGGTACCACGCTGAGACAATCTGGGCTGAGACAATCCGGGCTGAGACAATCTGGACTGAGACGATCTGGGCTGAGACAATCTGGGCGGAGAAGATCTGGTTGCGGAGTGCAACGAAGGGTAAGCTTGCCTCGTTCCACCGGCCGCGCGCGTCATATGCACATCGTCGCCGGCGAGCCTGCCGGCCTGCGGAGGACATCATGCGGCTGCTTCCCTGCCTGCCTGGCTTGCTTCTGATCACCGCGGCGGCTGCAGCACAGCCCGCGAACTACAACGCCGGTCCCGGCCCGGGCTACGACCCCAGCGCCCAGCCGATGCCTGGGCCGGATGATGCAGGGCAGCCGCAGGGCGATCCCGGCTATGGCCCCGGCCCTCAAGGCCCAGGCGGTCAGGAGGCGGGACCGGGCGGTGGCATGCCGCAGCAGAACGCGGCCAGGCGTCCGCATGGCGCTTTCAAGCAGCGTTTCGAGGCGGCTAACCTGACCCATGACGGCCGCCTGACGCTCGATCAGGCGCGCCAGGGCCACATCGCCATGGTGGTGCGCAACTTCGATCAGATCGACGCCGACCATAAGGGCTACGTGACGATCCAGGACGTGCACGCCTGGCATCGCGCCCGCCGTCAGGCGCAGCAGCAGGGGTCATCACCGGCGCAGCCATCACCTATGCGATAAGTGGTTCAGGCGGCGCGGAGCTTGGAGTGGCGGTAGCCGTAGGCGGCATAGACCACGCCGCCGAGAGCGATCCATAGAGCAAGCCGTATCCACGTGTCGGCGGCCAGGGAGGTCATCAGCGCGAAGCAGGCCAGCACGGCCAGAATGGGCGTGAACGGCATGAACGGCGTGCGGAAGGCGCGCGGCGCGTCCGGCATGGTGCGACGCAGGATCAGCACGCCGGCCGAGACCACGGCAAACGCGAGCAGGGTGCCGATGGAGATCAGGTCGCCCAGCAGGTCGAGCGGGAACAGGCCGGCGAACAGCGCGGCGCCCACCCCGGTGACGATGGTGCCAATATGCGGCGTGCAGTATTTCGGATGGATGCGGGCGAAGGCGGGCGGCAGCAGCCCGTCCCGCCCCATCGCGTAGAAGATGCGCACCTGGCCCAGCAGGGTGACCAGCAGCACCGACACCAGGCCGAAGATCGCGACCACGCTGACGCACCAGCGCGCCCAGGCCAGGCGCGGTCCCTGCGCGCGCATCGCTTCGGCGATCGGGTCGGCGACGTTGAGCGTGCGGTAGTCTGCTATCCCCGTCATCACCAAGGCTACGCCCACATAGAGCAGCACGCAGACCGCCAGCGAGATCATCAGCGCGAGCGGGATGGTGCGCTGCGGGTTGCGGGTTTCCTGGCCGAGCGTGGAGATCGAGTCGAACCCGACATAGGCGAAGAACAGGATGCCGGCCGCACGCATGACGCCGGAGATGCCAAAGCTGCCGGTGACGCCTGTGTTCGGCGGCACAAACGGCACCCAGAGGTGCGGTTGGATGAACGGAATGGCGCCGATGATGACGGCGAGGATGGCCAGCACCTTCAGCCCGACCACCACGTCGTTCACCCGGGCGGACAGGCGGGTGCCGCGCATGATCAGGTAGGCGGTGAAGAGCGTGATCAGCACGGCGGGCAGGTCCAGCACCTTGCCGCTGCGGATCACGTGGCCGTCCACCACGGCCAGCGGCGCGCCGGTGATGGCGTCCGGCAGGTTGACGCCGAATGAGTGCAGGGTGGCGGTGGCGTAACCCGACCAGCCGATGGCGACGAGCGAGCCGCTCATCAGGTACTCGAGCAGCAGGCACCAGCCGATCAGCCACGCCACGCCCTCGCCCATGGTGGCGTAGGCGTAGGAATACGCGCTGCCTGCGACCGGGACCAGGCTCGCGAACTCCGCGTAGCAGAGTGCCGCGAGCAGGCAGGCGAGGCTGGCGAGCACGAAGGAGAGGGCGACGGCGGGGCCCGCGTGAAGGGCCGCCTCCGGCCCTGTCTGCACGAACAGGGAGACGCCGACCGCGGAACCCACGCCGAAGCCGACCAGGTTCCGCAGGCCGAGCGTGCGCTGCAGGTGGCCGCCGGCATGCGGATCGTCATCGGCATCCGCGTCGGCAAGCATGGCCGCGACCGGTTTCAGCGCGAACACCCCAGGCTGCTTGCCGGTCAGCGCCGTCTGTGGCAGCGCTGCCTGGGGCAGGGCGGGGCGCCCGCCCCCTGCACCCTGCTTGAGAAGCTGGGCAACGACCCTGTCGGCTTCGGCCACTAGCCGAACGCTCCTACGCTATGCGTCACCGCCGTGCCTATTTCCCTGAGCAACGAAAACACCTCCCCCAACGGCCGGAATATCGTCTCGTGCTCGCGCCGGTAGCTCACCGAGGCCCGCTCCCCCCTGGGCTCGGCGAAATCACGATCCACCGCCGGGTCGGCCGATGCCGGAAACACCTCGGCGAGAATGACGAGTGCGGCAGGCACGTCAAGCCGCAGCAGCCGGGCGACCAGCGCCTCCCGCGTCACCCCGTGGCGCGGTGAGAACTCGGGGATCGCCATGGCCAGCAGCCACACCCGCCCGATCAGGGCCACGCGCAGCGCGTGCAGCAGCAATTCGGCGGTTTCCATGCGCGGTGCGGAGGGCCAGGCTTCGCGCAGGCGCAAGTGGTCGGCGTGGACGCGGCGGAACATCGCCTGTGCGGGCGCCCACAGCTCCAACTGCTCCAGGGACCGCGCGATCTCCGACAGCGCACGGGCGCGGCCCGGGCGGCGCGCGTGGCCTGCGCGGTCCAGCCACGATCCGGGGTCGATCATTGCCACGAAGGCACGCAGCACGTCGATGTCGGAGTGGCGCAGCGCGTGCTCGGCGAACTGCATGGCGCGGCGGAAGCGCGGGCTCTGCTCCACCATGTCGGCGAACTGTTCCGGCGCGCGGGCGGCGGCCGCACCAACCCCCTGCAACGTGTTGGCGCACCAGCCGAGCTGCTGCAGGATGGCGTTGTTGGGGATCGCCCGCAACTCGCGCGGGTGGCGGATCACCACGGGCCCGCCCGAATCGGATTGCCGGTTGCTCGGGCGCGAGCCGGACGGGTCGAGCAGCGCCGGCCCGAACGCGCCGAGCAGGCTGGCGTATCCTGCGTCCTCCACCAGCCCCTGCATGGACAGGCCGATCTGGGTGAAGAAGTCGGCGGCGAAATCGGGCTCCCGGTAGATCGGGTCGGTCGATTTCGGCACGGCGGCGAAGGCGTGCTTGGCGATCCGCCCGACGGTCGCCAGCGCCAGTTCCGGCGTGCCGAACAGCAGGTAGCCATCGCCGCCCTGGAACGCCGCCTCGTCGCGCGTGGTGATGCCGGCGCCGGCAAAGGCCTGGCGCGCGACGCTGGGCGAGAGGTAGCGCAGCCGATCCAGCAGCGAGCCGGGATGCGCGCCGCGGCCGATGCTCTCGCCGTGCGTATCGAACAGCACCAGCTCCACGCCGGTCAGCCCGTGGCGGGCCATCGCGTCGGCGACCTTCAGCCGCAGCCGCTCGATGAGGTAGCTGGCGGCGAGCTGGCCCACGTAGCGGCCGGAATCGGAGTAGCCGAACTGCAGCGCCATCCGCCCGGTCCGCACCAGGTAGGCCCGGTAGTGCGGGCTGCGCAGCGCCTCCTCCAAGATGCGCGCGCCGTGCTCCAATGCCTGTGCCGTCTCGAACAACGGGCTGATCTCCACGTGTTCGTCCACGCCGAACAGGCGCGCGAGCCACAGTGCGCAGAGCAGCGTGTAGCCGCTCTCTGTCTCGGCGATCAGGAAGCGGACGGGCGCGCTGCCGTCGACGTGCTTGACGATCTGGGCGACCGTCATCAGCAGCCGCGCGGCTGACGCCTGTTCGGCCAGCAGGGCGCCGAAATCGACGGCCACCGGAGACACGTCGTCGAGAGCCGCATTGATGGCGGCCAGGACAGTGCGGCGGCGGGCAGGGTCCTCCGGTGCGCTGTCCAGCCCCAGCCGCAGGCGGGCGGCGTTGTGCAGCTGGCTGGCGTTCAGCCGCACATGGGTGTGCGCCAGGCCCAGGCCGTGCGCCGCGAGGCCAGCGCGGGCGACCGCGTAGGCCATCCTAGAATCGTCGTCCGCACCCGCCATCGCAGCCTCGAACAGCGGGTAAAGCGGTTCGGGCGTGGTCAGCGCCGTGTCGCGGCCCTCCACCAGCAGCGACGCGAGACGCTGCGTCTGCCCGGCATCGGCGCCTGCCGGGCAGGCGCCTATCTGGGCGTCCGTCGCATCCCTGGCGGCGGCCAGCCTTGCCGCCAGTCCGGTCGCGCCCGGCAGGCCCGCCACCTGGTCGTGCACGCGCGAAAGCTGCAGCCGCTTCATCGTCAATCGCAGGCGCAGCGTGTCCCACCAGCCGATATCGGTCCTGCCGTCGGTGTCGTAGCCGACCCAGCTCGCCAGGATGATCGGACGGGGACGCGCGGTGGACCAGCGGTCCGGCCAGGTGGCGCGCGCGGCACCCAGCAGCGTGCGTGCCAGTTCGTCGATCGCGTCGCGGCCACGGACGATGGCACGCACGGCGGCGTCGAACTCCTCAGCCAGGGTCGGGCGGCCTGGGCGGTGGCTGACGAAGCAGAGATCGCTGGCGCGCCCGCAGGCGGCTTCGGCCAGCGCGGCGAAGACGGGCGCGGGCAGCGCGAAGGTCGGGTGGGCGGTGAACACGGCCGAGAAGCGCGGGCGTTCGACGCTGTCGCGGAAGGCGCGCCAGGGCACCGGGCTGTCGTCGGGATCGGGGCGGACCAGGCGGGCGGCGAGGGCTGCCAGCTCGGTGCGGATGACGCCCGGATCGACGCCGCCGAGATAGGCCGGAATCCTGCGCGCCCTGGCGTGGAACGCGTCGTCGCGCAGACGCCGGATCAGTGCTGCGATGTGCGACAGCGGCAGCTTGCCTTCGTCGGTCAGCCGGGTGATGGCCAGGGCCGTGGCGAGCACCGGGTTGCCGAACGGGTCCTCTGCGGCGCGACCCCGCGCGCGCTCGAGCAGCGCTATAAGGTCGTCGGCCGGGCGATCCAGGGCTGTATCATTCGGCATGCGCGCTCATCGTAGCAGGCGTCACGCCATGCCTTACCGCACCCGTAGCGAAGCGACCACAAGGTCCGGCTGCTGGGAGCGCATCTCGACTCGGACCAGCGCATCCTCGTCCGGATGCGAGGATGGCCTGAACCTGGCGGCGAGCAGGCATTTGAGCGCCACCGGCGCCACCGCCTCCGGCTTGGCGGCGACCACGTCGATGTAGCTGACCGTCCCCTCCTTCGAGACGCCGAACCGCAGCACCGCGCAGCCCTCGACGGTGTCCTCCGCGGCGTCGGCGGCGACAGCGACCTGCGTGCTGGCAGTCTCGAGCCGGGGTTCGGCGGACAGCTTGACGTGGGCCGGCCATGGACAGTCGGTGGCGACTTGCGCGGACGTGCTTCCCGGCGTTTTCCTGCGCGCGTGGTGAACTCTGGGCGGCGTGTGGGGCCGGGGATAGGGGTGGTAGGCAACCACCGGCGGCGGCGGCGCTTGCACGCAGCCGGAGAGCAATGCGCACGCAGTCAGGATCGAAACGAGCTTGTTCATCAGAAGCCTAGGATTTCTACGTCTCGTTGCACGATCGCCAAAGCGAACGCTACAGCCTGGGCACGAATCGACGCACGATCGCCCTGGAAAATCTTTGTCTCCGCCCTTGCCGGTGTGCCCCGCAGCGCGCAGCCGAACCAGACGAGGCCCACGGGCTTGTCCGCGCTGCCGCCGCCTGGGCCCGCGATGCCGGTGACCGAGATCGCGACGTGTGCGTGCGAGCGCGCCAGCGCACCGTCCGCCATGGCGCGCGCCACCGCCTCGCTCACTGCGCCTCGCGCGTCGATCAGCGACTGTGGCACGCCGAGCAGTTCGACCTTGGCCTGGTTCGAGTAGGTGACGAAGCCGCGGTCGACGACGTCCGACGACCCTGCGACGTGGGTGAGGGCGCCGGCGATCAGCCCGCCGGTGCAGCTCTCGGCCGTCGCCAGCATCCAGCCGCGCGCGCGCAGGGTTTGCAGGGCGGAGGCGGCCGCATCGAGAGTGGATTGCGGCAGCATCAGCGTGCCTCCTGCGGCGTGGTCGGCGCGCTGACTAGGGCTCTGCGCGTCCTCACCGTCCGAAAGCCGGTAATGCTTGGGCGAGACCCAGAACGAGCGCTGCGGCCATCCCCGCCAGTACGTCGTCGGCCATGATGCCGGCCGCGCCGCCCTGGCGGTCCGCCCAGCCGATCGGGCCGGGCTTGGCGATGTCGAAAACGCGGAACAGGGCGAGGGCGGCCAGCGCGCCTGCCCAGCCTGGCCGTGGCAAGGCGAGCAAGGCCAGCATCTGGCCGGCGACCTCGTCGATCACCACCCAGCCTGGGTCGTCATGGTGGCCTTTCGAGGCGCTGAGCCAAGGCTGGCCGGTTGCAACGCGGGTGGCCCAAAGCCCGATCACGATCACGGCGGCCGTGCCCAAGCCGAGCAGCAGGCGCGAGTGGGCGAGCAGCTTCAGGCCCAGCGCCAGGCCGGCCAGCGAGCCTGCGGTGCCCGGTGCCCTGGGGGACAGGCCGGCGCCAAAGCCCAGAGCGAGGATGCGGGCGGCTCCCGCGCCCACCCTCTCCTTGCAAGAGAGGGAGCTTGCGGTCATCCGGCGCCCTGTGCCTTGGCGCGGTAGACGAGCATGTTTTCCAGCACGCGCTGGACGTAGTTGCGCGTCTCGGCGAACGGGATCAGCTCGATCCAGTCCACCATCGCGTCCGCGTCGCCGGCTGCAGCGTCGCCGTTGGCCGCGACCCACTCGTGCACCCGGCGCGGGCCCGCGTTGTAGGCGGCGATGGCGTAGGGCTGGCTGCCGCCGAACTGCGCCAGCAGCGTGCCGAGATAGGCGGTGCCGAGGCGCATGTTGATTGCCGGGTCCGACAGCGGCCCAGGTTGCACGTGCTGGGCGCGGGCGACCTGCGATGCGGTGCCCGGCATCAGCTGCATCAGGCCATGGGCGCCTGCTGGGCTGACAGCGCCCGGGTCGAAACTGCTTTCCTGGCGCATGATCGCCAGCACCAGGCTGGAGCTGACCGGACCTGGCTGTGGGTGGACGGGCATCGGCCAGCCGGACTGCGCGAGGGCCGCGCCGTCGCGGCCTGCCAATCGGGCCGCCTGCACGGCCATGTCTGGCACGCCGAGGCGCAGCGCGATCCGCGCCACCGCCGCACGGTCGGCCGCCGTGGTGTAGAGCATCGACAACTGGTGCAGGAAATCGGCGGCCCGGCGGGGATCCTGCCACGATACCAGCACGACGGCCGCATGCGCCAGCTCCGTGCCCTCCAGCTCCTCCAGCGCCGCCTGCATGCCCGGTGGGTCGCGCAGAGCGGCGATGCGGGTCAGGATCACATCGTCCGGCTGTCCTGCCTCTCGCGCGGCGAGCTGGCCGTAATAGGTGGTGGGCAGGGACGCCGCCAGTGCCCTGGTGGCGAGCGCGGCATTGGCGTCGGTCTGCGCGCGGGCCAGCCAGTAATAGGCGCGCGCCTTCGTGATGGCTGCGTGCGCCGCTTCGGCGAGCGCGGTGAAGTGCTGGCGTGCGCGGGCCGGCTCATGCAGCCGCCGCAGCGCGATCCAGCCGGCCAGGAACTGCGCATCCAGTGCCTGGTCGGCCGGAAGGTCTTCGTCGTTCGCCAGACTGTAGGCGCCTGCATCGTCGCCGCTGGCCAGCAGGTGGCGTGCCAGGGCGTCCCGCTCCGCCCAGAACGCCGCGCGGCGGTCTGCCGGGGCGGCTGTTTCGACGGCGGAGAGGGTGCCGCGCCACAGTGCCAGGGCGGGTTGATCGGCGTTGCTGCGGCGGAGGTAGCGTGCCTCGTCCAGCAGCAGCGCGGGGTCGTGCCGCGAGCCTTCCGGAACCGCTTCCAGGATGGAAAGCGCGGTCTGGTCGCGCCTGCGGAACGCCAGCCGTGCCTGCCCCACGGCGCGGTCGGCCGGCGGCAGGCGGGCGAGCTGCCGTTGCGCGGCGTCCTGATCGGCGGGTTCGATGGTTTGGAAACGCTGTTCCTGGTCGGCTTGGGTCAGCACGCCGCCCCACCGGGCCAGCGCGTCCGCCTCGCGTTCAACTGTCGTTTGCAGGGCGACCCAGCCGCGGCGTGCGGCGCCGGTGGCGCCTGCGGTGTCGCCGGCCAACGCCCACGCTTCGGCGCAGCGCAGCAGGGCAGCGCCGGCAGAGGGCAGCCTGGTTGTGCACTGGCTTGCCAGGCGGCTCTCGTCGGGTTCGTCGGTCAGAGCCTCGTCGTAGCGGCGGGCGAGCCGGTCCTGGTCGGGCCAGGTCGGGTTGTCGCGCATGAACGCGTCGATTTCGGCGGCACCCGTCTGTCCGGCGTTCACCAGGCGGATGAGGGTAACCAGCTTGGCCGCGAGCGGGTCCGGGTCGGCGGCGGCGAGCGCATCGGCCTGCGTCCAGTCATGCGCACGCAGCGCCTGCAGGATGGGCGGCGCCTGGGCCCGCGCCGTTACGGGCGCCGCCAGGCAGAGCAGGAGAGGCAGGGTGCGCACTTCGCCATGCTACACGGCCAGCCTGGTTCGCGCACCCCGTCGCACTCGCCTTGCATCACCTCGTGGCACAACATTGTAACGATCCCCGGCGGGCTGGCCGCCTGGGCACGAAGGTGCGATGCGAGGGCGCGCATCGCACCTTACGGAACCATCCTCGCCATGAGAGCGCCCTGGCACCCGAACTCTCTCGCCGACCGCCTCCCCTTCCTGCGGCGCCGCGCGCTGCTCACCCAGGCCACCCGCGCGTTTTTTGCCGCCCGGGGCTACACCGAGGTCGAGACCCCCTACGCCGTCCCCACCCCCGGCGAAGAGGTGCATCTGCAAGCCTTCGCCACGGAGCGCGTCTCCCCCACCGGAAAGCGCAAACCTCTCCACCTCCACACCAGCCCCGAATTCGCCATGAAGCGCCTGCTCGCGGCAGGCAGCTTGCCGATTTTCCAGCTCGCCCGCGTCTGGCGGAACGGGGAGGGGAGCGACACCCACGCGCCCGAGTTCACCATGTTGGAGTGGTATCGCCCGGGCGCCACCCTCGGCTCGCTGATGGACGAGACCGAGGCGTTCCTCCGCGCCACACTCCCCCCCGCCGTCACCTGCCGCGGCGTCGCCACAGGCCTGGAAGAATTCGAGCGCCTGACGATGGCGGACGCATTTGCCGAACATGCCGGCGCCGACCTGCTCGGCACGCTGGACGACGCGCCGGCCCTGGCCGCCTCGGCCGGCGCGCGCCTGCGCCCCGGCGAGAACTGGGAGGATCTGTTCTTCCGCCTGCTGCTGGAGCGCGTCGAACCCGCCATCGGCCACGCCCACCCGACCTTCCTCACCCACTGGCCCGCCGCCCAGGCGGCACTCGCCGTGCGCGATCCGGCCGACCCACGCGTGGCGCTGCGCTTCGAGCTGTTCGCCTGCGGGCTGGAACTGGCCAACGCATTCGAGGAACTGACCGACGCCGCCGAGCAGCGCGCCCGCTTCGAGGCGGACCGCGCCCGACGCGCGGCGCTGGGCGGCCAGGATTGGCCGATGGACGAGGATTTCCTCGCAGCTCTCGCCCACGGCATGCCCGCCTGCGCCGGCATCGCCATGGGCTTCGACCGCCTCGCCATGCTCGCCTCCGGCGCGGACCGGATCGACCAGGTGCTTTGGCTCCCACCGCAGTGATCGCCGTCCTGACCGCAGTATCGTAACCGAACGTGTCAGCCGGGCGTTAACCGTGGATCGACATCCATCTGACAGGCCAGATCATCTGTGCACGTAAACGGAGCTTCTCACACTATGCGTCACATTTCCCTCGCCGCCATCGCCGGCGCGGCGCTGCTGGCAGGTTGCGCCTACCCCAGCCCACAGCATGTTCAGGCGCTGAACGCCCTGGTCGGCCGGTCGGAGACCGACCTGGTTCGCGCGCGCGGCGTGCCGAGCAAGACGTACGAGACCGGCGGACTGAAGTTCGACGCCTACGACATGCACCGCATCGATTCCTTGCCGGGCGATGGCGGTTTCTACCCCGGCTTCGGCTATGGCGGCTTCGGCTATGGCGGCGGTTTCGGCTACGGCGGTTTCGGCTATGGCGGCTTTGGCGGCTTCGGTCCGGAGATCGTCCAGCGCGACTGCAGCACCACGTTCGAGCTGAAAGGCGGCCTCGTGCAGTCCTGGAGCCTGCGCGGCAACGATTGCTGAAACAGTCCTCAGTTGCCGGTCGCCAGAGAAAATGTCCGACGACTGGCAGCTGACTGACGATCGACGGCTGGAGCCTGATCGCTTTTGGTGGCCGAAGCGATCAGGCTCCAGCTCCTTGTTACGGCGAGCATGTTTATCGTGGTTGAGGAACCCGAAGCGATCCTTCTCTAGTTCGGGGCGGTCACCTGCGGCGCTGCACCGGCGGCCTGGCGGCGGCTCTGGAACAGGCCGACGAAATCGATCGGCTGCAGCAGCACGGGCGGGAAGCCGCCCTCGCGCGTCACGTCCGACAGCACGGAGCGGGCAAACGGAAACAGCAGCCTAGGGCACTCGATCAGAAGAAGCGGCTCCACCGCCTCAGGAGGCACGCCGTTAAGGGTGAACACGCCTGCGTACTGCAGCTCGACGATGAACACCGGACGGCCTTCCGGCGCCGCCGTGCCTGGCTGCACCACGCCGTTCTGCGCCGCGCCGTTCTGGCCCGCGGGCGCGCCCTGCGGCGCTTCCCTGGCGTCGGCTTTTACGGCCAGCACCACCTCGTAGACGTTCTGGCCTTCCTGCAGCGCGCGGGCCTGCACGTCGAGGTTGATCTGCACCGCCGGCTGGCTGCGCAGCGTGGCGTAGATTTCCGGGGCGTTCGGCACCTCGAACGACAGGTCCTTGATATACTGCACGTTGACCATCAGCGGCGGCATCTGCTGGCCAGGTGCTGCGGCGGCTGGGTCTGCTGTCTGGGACATTGGGTGCTCCTGAACCTTGCCCGCGCGGTAGCACGCGGGTGGGGGCGGCGCAAAGAGACGCGCCGCCCGGGCGGCGGTCAGTTCGGGTCGAAGCGCACCCACTCTCCGTTCTCCAGGCTGCGGCCTGTCAGCGCCAGCAGGAACGCCCAGTGGCTGATTACCAGCGTGGTCGCCCATTGCGGCGTCTGCAGCATCTCGGCACGGAAGGCTGCGGCCCTGGCGCCGACGCTCTCCTCGGTTTCCGTGCCGGTGGGCCACCACACCTCGTCGATATGGCCAAAATCGTGCTCCGGCCAGGCTTCGGCCAGCACGCTGCGCGCGCTGCCGATGTCGCATTTGAAGTGCGCCCGCTCGCGCACGCCGGCATGGATGCGCACCGGCAGCCCGAGCGCACGCGCCGTCGGCGCTGCGGTCTGCAACGCGCGCGTGTAGGGCGAGGCGAGGATGCGGGTGATGCCCGCATCGTGCAGCGTCGCGGCAGCCGCCTCCGCCTGCACCTGGCCCAGCGGCGTCAGGCGCGGGTCCTCGATGCCCGGGTCGCGCTTGGTTGCGGAAAAATGCAGGTTGAACTCGCTTTGGCCGTGGCGCATCAGGATCATGCCGGAGAGCTAGCTTCAGCAGTGGCGAAGAGCAAACGACGGAGGCGGACGCCCGTCCGCGGCCTGAACCCGACGCCGCTGTTTGCCGCGGCCCGATGAGTGCCTATGTGCACGTCAGCGTGTGGGGAGAGGCGAGTGCAAGCGGCAGGTGGCTTTCCGATCGATCTGGTCCTGTTTGCGATGATCGCAGCGTTCCTTGTGCTGCGGTTGCGCAGCATCCTGGGAAAGCGCACGGGCTTCGAGGGCGCGCCGGCAGCGCCCCTCCGGGTGCCGCCCGCGGCCGCAGGCCTGGCAGACGCCAAGGCGGACCCGTCAGGGGCTGGGCGTCCGTTGCCCGACCCCTCCGGCCCGGTCGGGCGGACGATGGCGGCGATGCGCGGCGTGGACCGCCGGTTCGACGCCGCGCAGTTCATCGCCGGCGCCGAGCACGCCTTCCGCATGATCGTCGACGCGTTTGCCGCCGGCGACCGCGCGCGCCTGCGCCCGCTGCTGGCGAATGCGACCTACCAGGCGTTCGAAGGGGTGATCGCTGCCCGCGAGGCGGCCGGGGAAACCCAGCGTACCGAGATCCGCGGCATCGACGAGGTGACCGTCACCGATGCCGCCCTGTCCGGCACCGAGGCAACCGTCACCGTGCGCTTCGTGTCGCGGCAGGTGAACCTGACGTCGGACAAGGCGGGCCAACCGGTGAGCGGCACGGACGCGGTGACAGAGATTTCCGACCTGTGGACCTTCGAGCGCGACCTGGCAGGCACCGACCTGACATGGCGCCTGACGGCAGCCCGCAGCGCCTGAGGATCGAAACGCCGCCAAGGGGCGGTTCGCGACGACGTATATCAATCGGCCTTGGGATCGACATACACAACTGAAGGCAAGTCCTTCTTTTTTGCAAAAAAGAAGCAAAAACCTTTGTCCGGCTGTCGCGGATCAAATGAATAAAGGTTTTTTGGTCCTTTTTGCAAAAAGGACTGCTTGCCTTCACGCCGCATGTCAGGCGGCGTGGCTGGGATGCGACAGGCTCACACCTTGACCGATGGGCACTGACAAGTCCGCCTGCCGGGCGAACGACGCTGACCCGCTCGACACCGCCGCATGTGCCAGCGCCGGCGCGCCCGCCCCAGCCGCGAACCGGATCAGCTCGTCGCCATGCGCGCCCGCCGCCACCGTGAGCGAGCCGGTCAGCGCCGATGTGGTTGCCAGGCGGAGAGTTCCGCCGTTGCTGAGCGCCACCGCGATGCTGTCCCCGGAGAAGGCGGCTGAATGCGCGCTGGTGTTGAACAGGTCGATCGTGTCACCGGAGGCGAAACCGCCGATCGTGCCGAGGAAATAGGCCGGCTGCAGCCCCAGCAGCCCGCCAGTGCCGGAAAAGCTGACCGTCTGCCCGGTGCCGACCCCGCCCAGCACCAGCATCGCGCCGCTATCGACCTGCAGCGCGCCGGTGCCGGATATCGCCTGCACCAGGTTCAGCACGCCGCCGCGCGCCTCGATGATTCCGGAGTTGTCGACCTGGCTGGCGACCACGCCCGCCCCTGCGATGTGCCCGCCATGCGCGTTCAGCACGGGCACGTTGGGAAACGCGCCGTTGTCGGTCAGCTCCATCAGCATGCCGCCCGCCATCGTCAGCGTGCCGGTGTTGATAAAACTTTGCGCGGCCAGGCTGCCCTGCGCGAAGTAGTTGTAGAGGTCGAGGTCGACCGCGCTGCCCACGCCGACCACCATCAGCCCGGCATTGGCGAACCCCACCGAGTCGATCAGCACGGTGTCGCCCGCGCTGACGCCGATGGTGCCGGTGTTGGCAAAGCTTTCGCCCTGCAGCAGGAACTGCCCGTGCGCCACGTTGGCCGTCAGCGTGGCGGCGCTCGAGAACGTGCCGTACGAAGACCCGATATCGGCATAAAGGCCCGCCTGCACGACGTGCAGACGACTGCCGAGCAGAACCGCCGTGCCGGTCTGCACCGATTGTGCCGCCACCAGGCTCGGCGGAGGTATCACGTGCCCGCCATAGGACGTGCCGTTGCTGCCGATGCTGAGCGTGGCATGGTCGAGCGCCTGCGCGCTGTCCCACACCAGCGTGCTTCCTGCACCGGTCAGCGCCAGGCTTCCAGGCGTGGAGCCCGCCAGACCCTCCAGGGTCAGGCCGTCTAGGATGGTCAGCCTCCCGAGAGGCTGGTTGACGTCCATCGTCCCCTGGTAGGTGACGCCGTCCAGGATCGCGTTTCCGACGAACTGGACGCCGCCGGCGGCATCGTGGATCGCCCCGCCCTGCACGTCGCCGCCGACCCTGAGCAACTGGGTGAGGCCGCCGGCGCCGACCGCCAGAGTGCCGCCCGCGGCGACCAGCGTGCCGGAGACGGCGACCGTGCTAGCGACCAGTTGCAATTTGGTCAGCTGCGCCAGCGTGGCCTGTTCGACCAGGACGGCGCCGTCGGTGACGCCGATCACGCCGGCATTCGTCAGGCCGTCGAGTGCCAGGGCTAGGGTTTCGCCGTTGCTGACGGCGATGGTTCCGCTGTTGTGGATCGAACCGGCCAGCGACAGCGTGCCGCCCGCCTGCGAGGCGACGACGGAGCCGTCGTTGAACAGCGTGCCGCCGGCGACGCCCAGGACCGCCCGCAATCCGGACTGGTCGACGGTCGTGCCCAGGCCCAGGGTCAGCGTTTCACCGTTGTTGGAGGCGAGCGTGGCGCCGGTGCTGCTGCCGAGGGCGACCTCAACCTGGTCCAGCGTCCCGTCATCGAACAGCAGGCTGCTGCCGGCGCCGGTGACGGCGATGCTTCCCGTCCCGGTGCCTGACTGGTCTGTCAGCGTCACGCCGTTCTCGATGACACCGTAGGTGTCGTCCGCAGCGAGGGACAGCACGCCGTCGATCGTGACGTCCGACAGCGCGCCTCCCTGCAGCCGCAGACCGCCGCCCGCATCGGTCAGTGTGCCGCCCTGCACCACACCCGCGTTCTGCACCAGCAATGTCGACACCGCCCCGCCCGCACCGAGGGACAGCGCGCCGGACTGCACCAGAGTGCCGGTGAGTGCGAGCGTTCCGCTCTGGCTCGCCCGCAGCGATCCGATCTGCGCGGTGGTGAAGCTGCCGCCCAGCGACAGCTCGGCATGGTCGACCGAGAAAGTCCCCGCGTTGGTCCACTCCGACCCGTAATCGCCGAGGTTGGCCGTGGCGCCGCTGCTGACGCTGAACAGGCCCTCATTGACCAGTCCCGTCTCGTAGGTCGAGGCGTCGCAGGTGCCCGATGCGCCCGAGACGGAGATCACCCCAGTGTTCAGCAGCTCTCCACCGATCGACATTATGCCGGAAGCATCGCTGATCGTGCCGCTGTTGCTGACGTTCTGGATCAGCAAGCGGCCGCCGTTCGAGGCAGCGATCAGTCCGGCGTTCGCCAACCCGTAAAGCTCGATCGAGCCGCCTGAAACGCCGGAGTCGATGGTGCCGAGGTTGACGATCAACCCTGTCGGGCTGCCGCTCGACAGCTGCCCGCCAAGGCCGTAGGCGCTGACCACGTTGTTCGCGCCGAGCGTGAGGGTTCCGAGGCCGTACAGAAATCCGGTGTTGGAGTATTGGCCCGTGGTGCCGATGTCGATGGTCGTGTTCAGCGTCTCGTTGTCCAGGACCGAGAGCGTGCCGAGGTTGCCGATGGTGATCGTGCCCGTCCCGCTGCCGGTCGTGCCCGTCAGGACGAGACCGTTGGAGAGGGCCAGGTCCGCGTTGCTCACGCCGAGCGGCCCTCGGACGGTTACTCCGCTCAGCAGACCTTGCGTGGCGTAGGCAGGATAGCTGGACGGTGGAGCACCCACCGAGAACGCGCCGGTGTTGACGATGGTGCCGCCGGTGATGGTGCCACCTTGCAGCTCCAGGTTGGCCGGGTTGCCGGCCGCACCGGGCTGCAGCACGGCGCCCGTGTTCTGCAGCGCGCCGCTGATTGCGAGCGTGCCGGACGACACGTGGAACGCGCCGAGTTGCGACGTGGCAAGGCTGGCATCCACCGACAGCGTGCCGCCCTGGACCTGGTATCCGCTGCCGAGCAGTCCGGCCGTGTCGCCGGTCTCCACGCGCAGGTAGCTGCCGACGCCGACCGACAGCAGGCCGGCAGCGAACGCCGTATCCGCTGCCAGCAACACGCTTGCGCCGTTGCTGGCAGAGACCGTGCCCGACCCGGAAAACCCGGCTGCCGTCACTGTCAGGGTGGCGCCGGCGCCTGACGCGCCGATGCTGCCCTGGTCCACGATTGCGCCGCCGATGCTGCCCAGCGTGCCGGAGCTGCTTGCTGAAACGGTCGTCTGCGCGCCCAGCGTCAGCGTTCCGCTCGCCTGGGCGAGGGATGCTGCGTTGTCCAGCGTCACAGCCACGGCCTGCAGGCTCGCGTTTGCGCCCAGTGTCGCCTGCACGCGTTCGCCAAGCACGATCGTGCCAGGCCCGGACCCGCCCGTGCCCGAGAAGCTGTCGTTCTGTAGCTGAACGGCGTTGTAGGAGTAGCCAGGGTTGACGCCGACCAAGTCGAGTACGCCGTCCCAGGCGACGTTGGCGATTGTGGAGTAGCCGTCGAGCAGGACCGTGCCGGCCGTGCTGGCATAGGTGCCGCCCTGCAGCGTGGCCCCGTCCAGCGCCAGCGTTCCCGCCAGGGAAAACAGTCCTGCAACGCTGAGCGTTCCGTTGCTGATCGCAAGCTCGCAAGCAGCCTGGCTCTGCGTGATCGAGTGGACCGACGCGTTGCCCAGCAGCGCCACGGTGTAGGGCACGCCCGCGATGACCGGCGCCACCCCGATCGTCACGTCGTCGGTGCTGCCTGGCACCGTTCCGGTGGACCATGCGGAGGGGTCCGTCCAGGCGTCGCTCTGGCCGGTCTTCCAGCTGGTGGCGGTCATGGACGGTCCTTTATCTAACGATCAATGAACCTTGCCATTTTTGAGACAGTTTCGCCACCGGTTTCCGTTACGGATCTGTTTACCTTCAACACCGTTGCGTGAAGCGGCCGGTCGGCTTGCGGCGTGCGTCCCGCCGTGCTGGAAGCCGCCATGGACACCCCCCAGAGCCGCCTGCTGATCCTGGATTTCGGCAGCCAGGTGACCCAGCTGATCGCGCGCAGGCTGCGCGAGGCGGGCGTGTATTGCGAGATCTGTCCGTATTCCGCCTCGCCGGACAGGATAGCGGCGTTCGCGCCGCGCGGGCTGATCCTGTCGGGCGGGCCGGCCAGCGTGGCCGACGAGGGGGCGCCGCTGGCCGATCCGGCGATCTACCGGCTGGGCCTGCCGATCCTGGGCATCTGCTACGGCCAGCAGCTTCTGGTGGCCCAGCTCGGCGGCCGGGTGGAGGGGCATGAACACCGGGAGTTCGGCCGCGCCTATGTCGACGTCACCGCCGACTGCGCGCTGTTCCACGGCGTGTGGCAGGTGGGCGCGCGCGAACAGGTGTGGATGAGCCACGGCGACCGGGTGGCGGCACTGCCCGCAGGCTTCTCCGCCGTGGCCAGCAGCGACGGCGCGCCGTTCGCGGCGATCGCCGACGAGGGGCGAAAAATCTACGGCACGCAGTTCCACGTGGAGGTCATGCACACCCCGCATGGAGCAAAACTGCTCGCCAACTTCGCGCTCGGCGTGTGCGGCTGTGCCGGGGACTGGACGATGGCGGCGTTCCGCGCGGCAGCCATCGGGCGCATCCGCGCGCAGGTGGGGCAGGGACGGGTGATCTGCGGCCTGTCCGGCGGCGTGGACAGCTCGGTGGCCGCGGTGCTGATCCACGAGGCGGTCGGCGACCAGCTCACCTGCATCTTCGTCGACCACGGCCTTCTGCGCGCCGGAGAGGCCGAGCAGGTGGTGGACACGTTCCGCGGCCGCTTCAACGTGCCGCTGGTGCACCGCGACGCCTCGGACCTGTTCGTGGGCGCGCTGGCCGGCGTGACCGACCCGGAGACCAAGCGGAAGACCATCGGCCGCCTGTTTGTCGACGTGTTCGAGGAGGAGGCGGCCCGTATCGGCGGCGCCGGGTTTCTCGCGCAGGGAACGCTGTATCCCGACGTGATCGAAAGCGTCTCGGTGACGGGCGGCCCCTCGGTCACGATCAAGTCGCACCACAACGTCGGCGGCCTGCCGGAGCGGATGCGCATGAGGCTGGTCGAACCGCTGCGCGAGCTGTTCAAGGACGAGGTGCGCGCGCTGGGCCGCGAGCTCGGCCTGTCGGCCGCGATCGTCGGCCGCCACCCGTTTCCGGGGCCTGGCCTGGCGATCCGCATCCCCGGCGAGGTGACGCGCGAGGCGCTGGACCTGTTGCGCCGGGCCGATGCGATATTCCTGGAGGAAATACGCTCGGCCGGGCTGTACGACGCGATCTGGCAGGCCTTCGCCGTCCTGCTGCCGGTGCGCAGCGTGGGCGTGATGGGCGACTACCGCACCTACGACCAGGTGGTCGCCCTGCGCGCGGTGACCAGCACGGACGGCATGACGGCAGACATGGTTCCGTTCGACATGGCGTTCCTGGGCCAGGTCGCCTCGCGCATCGTCAACGAGGTGCGCGGCGTCAACCGCGTCGTCTACGACGTCACCAGCAAGCCTCCCGGAACGATCGAGTGGGAGTAGCGGTCGGTTGAACGCCTGCCGCTCGGCGTGACGATCCCCTACGCGCTTCGGCTGGGCCTCCTCGTCCTGGCGGGCATCCGGCTGTTCGTGGCCGCCAGGGCGCCGCTATCGGCCGATGAGGCGTATTACTGGGTGTGGTCGCGTGCCTTGGCCGCGGGCTACCTGGACCATCCGCCGATGGTGGCGTTGTGGATACGCGCGGGCACGGCGGTGGCGGGGGATACGGCGTTCGGCGTGCGGCTGCTGGGGCCTGTGTCCGCGTTGCTGGGCTCGCTGCTGCTGCTGCGGGCGGCCGAGGACGTCTCGCCGGGGCGCGGCGCCGGGCCGGTGGCGGTGCTGCTGCTGAACGCGACGCTGGCGCTCAACGTCGGCTCGGTGGTGATGACGCCGGACACGCCGCTGCTGTTCTTCTGGACCGCGGCGCTGGCCTGCCTGACGCGGCTGGTCCGCACCGGCCGGCCTGGCTGGTGGCTCGGGGCGGGCCTCTGCGCCGGGCTGGCGCTGGACAGCAAATACACGGCCGGGCTGCTGGGCGCGGCCATCCTGGCCTGGCTGCTGGCGGTGCCGGAGGCGCGCCGGTGGTTGGCATGCTGGCAGCTTTGGGCGGGCGGCGTTATGGCCCTGGCAGTGTTCGCCCCGGTGGTCTGGTGGAACGCCGTCCATGGCTGGGCGAGTTTCTTCAAGCAGGCCGGCCGGACCGGCGATTGGCAGCCGGCGCTGGCGCTCAGATACCTGGCCGAGCTGGCGGCCGGGCAGGTCGGCTTGGCGACGCCCGGTGTCGCCTGGGCGTTCGGTGCCGGCCTGGCCGCTGCTGCTGCCGGGTTGTGGCGGCGGCAGATGGTGCCTGGCCTGCTTGCCTGTGTGACGCTGCTGCCAGCCTGCGTGTTCATCGAGCACGCGCTGGGCGATCGCGTGCAGGCGAACTGGCCCGTGGTGATCTACCCCGGCGCGGCACTCGCGGCGGCGTGCGGCGCCGCACGCCTCTGGCGCCCGTCCGTCTGGCTCGGCGGCATCTGCGCGGCGGTGATCTACGTGCAGGCGGTCGCGTCACCCTGGGCGCTGCCGCGCGCGCTGGATTTCACCCTGATCCGGCTTGCCGGCTGGTCAGACCTGGCGGGGCGCGCCTACGCGGCGCAGCTGGCCAACCATGCCGCCTACGTCGCCGCCGACGAGTATGGGCTGGCCTGCGCGCTCGCCTGGCGCCTGCACACGCGGGTGGTGGGCGTGGAGCCGCGCTGGGCGTTGTTCGGTTTTCCGCCCCCTCCACCGGGACAGATTGCCCTGCTGGTGCGCAGCATGCGCGAGGGAGGCGGGCCCGACCCGCGTCTGTGGGCCGACATCCGGCCGGTCGGCGGCGCGGTTCGTGCCAGGCATGGCAAGCTCGCCGAGGCATACCGCTTCTACCTGGCGCGATGGCTTCCGGCCCAGGGCGTCCCCGCCGCGCTGCTGCCATCGGCCTGGCCGGCGCGCCTGGCCGCGGCGCCTCGTTCCTAAAGCCGTCTTAACCTTGCCCTGTCATCTTGCGCTCGGCCCGTGGCCGCTGGTGGTGAGGATGAGCAAGCGCGACTCGAAATCGGTGACGATCATCCGGCGGGAGGAAGTGGTGCAGGGCGGCCACCACGGTGGGGCTTGGAAGGTTGCCTATGCCGATTTCGTCACGGCGATGATGGCGTTCTTCCTGCTGATGTGGCTGCTGAACGCGACGACGGAGGCGCAGCGGCGCGGGCTGGCCGACTACTTCAGCCCCAGCGCGTCGGTCAGCGTGCAGCGCTCCGGCACCGGGCGGCCATTGGGCGGTCAGTCGCCGTTCGAGGATGGGAATGCGATTTCCGACCGCGGCACCATCGCGGTGATGAACAGCAACGCCCCCGTGGTCGACCAGGACGACGACGGCAGCGACACGTTGGCGTCGCACCTGGTTCATGGCCAGACCGGCGGTGAGAGCCAGGGACAGGCTCAGGGCCAGCCGATGGGAGAGGACGGCGCCGCTGGCCCCGGGACCTCTCAGGCAACGATGCGCCGCGCGGCCGAGCAGATGCGTCGCGAGGAGCAGGCGAGCTTCGCCAAGGCTGCGGCCGAGATGCAGAAGGTTATCGCGACCGATCCCGATCTTGCGCCGATCGCGCGCCAGCTCTCCGTGGATCTGACGCCGGAGGGGCTGCGGGTGCAGATACGCGATTCGGAGGGGCTGCCGATGTTCGCCAACGGATCGCCCGAGCCCAATGAGCGTGCGCGCATCGTGCTTCAGCGCCTGACCCCGATGCTGAAAGGACTGCACGAAGCTGTCGCCATCGCCGGCTACACGGACGCGACGCCGTACGCCGGGCCGGGCCGCAGCAACTGGGACCTTTCTGCTGATCGCGCGAACGCCACGCGCCGCATCCTGACCGAAGCCGGACTGCCCGACAGCCGCATTCGCGACGTGACCGGCCATGGCGACCGCGATCCGCTGATCGTCTCGGCCCCTCTGGCGGCGGCCAACCGCAGGATCGCTATCCTGCTGCTGCGTTCGGCCCCCGCGGCGGTGCCGGCAGCGCCCTCAGCCAAGCCTTGATGCGCCGATGCTGACCATCGGCGGACTGGGTTTCCTGCTGGCCTGCGTGTTCGGCAGCTTTATCGCCAGCGGCGGCGCGATCGGCCCGTTGATCGCGTCCATGCCGTTCGAACTGCTGACCATCTTGGGCGCGGCTATCGGCACCTTCCTGATGGCCAACTCGATGACGGGGGTGAAGCATACGCTGGCCGGCTTCGGCATGATCCTCAAAGGGGAACGCTACAAGAAGGCCGACTATGTCGAGTTGCTGAGCCTGCTGTTCTTTTTCACCAGGCTCGCCAGCCAGCGCGGCGCGATGGCGCTGGAGCCGCACATCGAGAAGCCGGCAGAGAGCAACGCCTTCAAGCATTTCCCGAAGATCATGGCGGACCATCACACCGCGGCGTTGATCTGCGACTACCTGCGCATGGTCGGCATGAACGCCGACGATCCGCACCAGATCGAAGATCTGATGTGCCGCGAGCTGAAGAAGACGTTGAACGAGGAACTGCATGGCAGCCATGCAATACAGACCATGGCCGATGCGCTGCCAGCGCTCGGCATCGTCGCTGCGGTGCTCGGCGTGATCAAGACGATGGCCCATATCAACGAGCCGCCGGCCGTGTTGGGCGAGATGATCGGCGGCGCGCTGGTCGGCACGTTCCTGGGCGTGCTGCTGGCCTACGGGATCGCTGCCCCGTGCGCGGCCCGAATCAAGGGCATCGTGGAGGGCGACGCACGCTACAGCGACGTGACCAGGGCGGTGCTGGTGGCCCACCTGCACGGCAACGCGCCGCAGGTCAGCGTCGAGACAGGGCGCAAGATGGTTCCCAACGAGTTCATGCCGAGTTTTCAGGAGTTGGAGGAGGCGCTGCAGAAGCTTCAGATACCTGCTTGAGGAGCTTGGGCCGAGTCGAAAGCTTCAGGCCTGCCGTCGTTAGTCTAGCGTAGTAAGCTACATTCGGTGACACGCAGTTGATTGACCGGCTTTCGGCCCGACCACATACAATGCTCGCCGATGCCGAGGACCACCATCCTGAACACGACGCTTCCTGCCGCAGTCGCACAGGATGCCCTGGCGCTGCCCGGTCAGACCGGCCAGGTCGGATGGAATGCGGCTGTTCCACGTCGCGTGAGGCGGCGGCACGGCGTGCGGATCGTCAAATACCTCCTGCCGCTGGTTGCCCTGGCGCTGTTGTCCAGCATCGCGATATGGCCGGAACTGACCAGGACCGTCGAGAACGGACGGGTGACGTGGCGGCAACTGACAGCGATCAACGGGTCGGGGCAGATGCTGCACCCACGCTATCACGGCATGGACGGGCGGAGCAGGCCGTATACCGTGTCGGCCGATACCGCCGAGCGCGACGGTCCCAACCGCATTGACATGACCAAGCCGGTGGGCGACGTCACGCTGCAGAACGGCACCTGGCTGCTGCTGAGAGCCAAGAAGGGCGTGTTCCTGCAGCACGCCAACCAGCTCGACCTAGCCGACGACGTCACATTGTTCAGGCAGGACGGCACGGTGATGACGTCGCAGACCGCCACGATGGACATCAAGCAGGGTGCGGGCACAAGCAACGACTTCACCCATGCTGAGGGTCCTTTCGGCACGCTGGACGCGCAAGGCTTCACCCTGGTGGACAAGGGGTCGGTCATCCAGTTTCACGGGCCAGCCAGGCTGGTGCTGAATGCCGCCCATTGATCGCCTCGCCGTGTTGGCGGCGATGCTGGCCCTTGCACCCGCAAACGCCTGGGCGCAGCCGATCGACCTCTCGCATGGCGGGCCTGTCGGCGTCACGGCCGCTGGCGGCATCGACTGGGACCAGGACAATCAGACGGTGACCGCGCATGAGGATGCGCGCGCCACGCGCGGCAACGCGACCGTCACCGCCGACCGGCTGATCGCGCACTATCGAAAGAAGGCGGGCTCCCCTGCCGCCGCCCCGGCGGCCAGGCCGGCCGATACCGCCACCGGCGCCTCTCCCGCCGCCACGGGCGATACCGGCAACAACGAGATATACCGGCTGAATGCGGAAGGCCGCGTCCACATCTTCACCCCGACCGACCAGGCCTGGGGCGACCACGCGGTCTACGACATCGACCAGTCGGTTCTGGTGCTGACCGGCCACGGCCTGCGCCTGACCACGCCGCAGGATTTGCTCACCGCGCGCGACGCCATGGAATACTGGTCCGCCCGGCACATGGCGGTCGCACGCGGCGACGCGACAGCGACCAGCGCGGATGGCCGTCGCATCACCGGCGACACGCTGGTGGGCTACACTGTGCCCGCCCCCGCGGCAGTGCCAGGCCAGCCGGCGGCCAAGCCCGCCGACCCCGCAAAGGCGGCTGACCCGGTCGCCGGGGGCAAGCTGCAGCGGGTGGAGGCTTACGGCCACGTGCAGGTGCGCACGCAGACCGACATCGTCACCGGCGACCGCGGCGTCTACCTGCCCGATACCGGCCTGGCCCGCGTGGTGGGCCACGTCCACATCACCCGCGGGGAAAACCAGCTGAACGGCGCCGCCGCGATCGTGAACATGAAGACCGGGCTGGCGACCCTGACTCAGGCCCCGGGCGGCCGTGTGCAGGGGCTGATGGTGCCGAACGGCGGCGGCGCGGCAGCGCCCGGCACGGCCCAGAACGCCAGGAAGAGCGCGACCACCAAAGGGACGAAGCAATGACGGTCGACACCACGCCGCTCGCCGCCCGGCCGGCAGCCCGCGCAGAGGCGCGGGACGCGCTCCGCATGGTGCCAGGCCAGGGCGGCCTGATCGCGACCGGAGTCGGGAAAACCTATCGAAAGCGTCCTGTGGTGCGCAACGTCTCCGTCCAGCTGCGTCGCGGCGAGGCGGTGGGCCTGCTCGGCCCGAACGGTGCGGGCAAGACCACGACCTTCTACATGATCGTGGGCCTGGTCCGGCCCGATACCGGCTCCATCGCGCTGGACGGCAACGACATCACCATGCTGCCGATGTATCGCCGCGCCCGCCTGGGCATCGGCTACCTGCCGCAGGAGGCAAGCGTGTTCCGCGGCCTCAACGTCGAGCAGAACGTGATGGCCGCGCTCGAAGTGGTCGAACCGGACGCCGACGCGCGGGAGAAATCCTGTGACGAGCTGCTCGCCGAGTTCGGCATCGGCCACCTGCGCCGCACCCCGGCTCTGGCGCTGTCGGGCGGCGAGCGACGCCGGGTCGAGATCGCCCGCGCGCTCGCCACCCGGCCCAGCTACATCCTGCTCGACGAGCCGCTGGCCGGCATCGACCCGATTGCCGTGGGCGAGATCCGCGACCTGGTGCGCCACCTCAAGCATCGCGGTCTGGGGGTGCTGATCACCGACCACAACGTGCGCGAAACGCTGGAGATCATCGACCGCGCCTACATCATGCATGACGGCCAGGTGCTGATGGAGGGCGAACCCAAGGAGGTGGTCGCCCATGCCGACGTGCGACGCGTCTATCTGGGCGAACGTTTCTCGTTGTAGCCCGGACGAAGTCCGGCACCGGGCATGGACCGGTGCAATCCCGGACGTCGTCCGTGCTACGGTTTATCCGCGGTGCGCAAAAATGTCTGGTTCCTCGTAGCCGAGCATGTCGAGGCGGGTGCGGGCGGGCAGGAAGGCGAAGCAGGCCTCGGCCAACTCCAGCCGTCCTTCGCGGACCAGCAACGCCTCCAGCCGCGCCCAGAGCGCGTGAAGGTGAAGCACGTCGGACGCGGCGTAGCTGAGCTGCTCCGAGGTCAGTTCGGCCGCACCCCAATCGGAGGTCTGCTGCTGCTTGGAGATCTCCACGCCGAGCAGTTCGCGGCAGAGATCTCGCAGCCCGTGGCGATCGGTGAAGGTGCGCACCAGCTTGGCGGCGATCTTGGTGCATTTAACCGGCGCCACCGTGATGCCCAGCGTGTGCTGCAGCACGCCCACGTCGAAGCGCGCGAAGTGCATCAGCTTGATCACGGCCGTGTCGGCCAGCAGGCGCTTGAGGTTTGGGCAGTCCGCGCCGCGCCCGCCCAGCCGCTCCGGGATGATCTGCACCAGGTGCGCGCTGCCGTCGCCCGATGAAAGCTGCACCAGGCAGAGCCTGTCGCGACGCGGGTTGAGACCCATGGTCTCGGTATCGACGGCCACCACAGCCCCGAAATCGACCCCGGAGGGCAGGTCGTCGCGATGCAGATGCAGGGGGCCGGACGCGCTGAACTGGACGGTCATGACGCGCTAGAAACCTGTTGCTGGTGCCCCGGAGAAGACTCGAACTTCCACAACCTTGCGATCACAGATACCTGAAACCTGCGCGTCTACCAATTCCGCCACCGGGGCCGGTGCAACAACGGAGGCGCGCTAGTAGCCGCAGAGGTCGCGGGCGTCAACCGGCTGGACGATCCGGCAGCAGGCGCCTTCTGGCCGGCGCTGCCGTTACCTTCGGAAACTGACCGAATCACACACTGAAACATCTGCCACCTATCTTGCGCATCGAACCGTCCGACAGGGAGGCATTGATGAGGTTCTTGAAGCGTTTGGCTCTTGGCAGCGCCTTGGCCGCAACCCTGGCCACGCCGCTGCTGGCGCCGTCACCGGCGCAGGCCTGGTGGGCCAGGCCCGGCTATGGCTGGCACGCCGGCTATGGCCTGCATTACGGTTGGGGCTGGCACGCCGGCTGGGGCTGGCGCGGCGGCGTGTTCGTCGGCGCCCCGGCTGTCGTCGTCGGGCCGCCGGTGGCTTACGCCCCGTATCGCTGGGCACCAGGCTACTACACCCGGTACGGCGTCTGGGTGCCGCCGCGTCGGGTCTATTGACGCCTCGCGGTTCAGCGTGTCGACACGCCGGGGCATTGCTTTGCGGGGTGCCCCCGACGTGGGCAGCTACTCGGCTAGGACTGCTGGTCCGTATCGTCCGACCCAAGCGCCGCGGCCAGGCTCACCTGGCCGCTGCCGCGCGGCAGCGGCTTGGGCTGGCTCGGGGCGGGCGCCCAGCCCGTCAGCATCGCCATGCGCAGCACGGCCTGAACCCGGCCGTCCTGCGTCGGCAGCTGCGCCAAGGCGGCCGGAAACAGCGAGCGGGACGGCGTTGCGTGGTGCCGTGCGGAAACCGCGTTGGTCTCACCCGCTGCTCTGAGGTCGCCCAGCAGGGCGAACGGGTCCGCATACAGCAGGGTGATTTCATCCAGGTCGGCGACCGGCAGAGCAAAACCGGCTCGCTGCAGCAGCGCCGCGCAGTCGCGCAGGTCTGGAAACGGGGATACGCGGGGCGCCGCACCGCCGGACAAGGCGGCCTCCGCCTCGGTGAGAGCCTGCCGCAGCCCGCCCAGAGTGCCGAGCGCGGGCACGCTGGCCAGCAGCAGCCCATCCGGACGCAAGGCGAGCCGCAACTGGATCAGCGCCCCTGGCAGGTCGTTGACCCAGTGCAGCGACAGGTTCGCCACCACCAGGTCGAAGCTGCCTGGCGCGAACGGCAGCGCCTCCTCGTCGCCGGCGACCGCAGGCCCGCCATTGACCGCGGCCATGCGGGCGGAAAGGTCCAGGCTGACGGTGTCGATGCCGCGCGCGCGCAGCATCGGCGCGACCACGCCGCGTCCGCCCACGTCGAGCGCCTGCGAGAAGCGGTGCGTGGTGTCGTCCAGCCGGTCGAGCAGCCGCAGGGCGGCGTCGCGCAGGATCGGTTCCACGCCGGCCACCAGAGGGGCGGCCCGATCACGGTGCAATCGTACCGCATGGCGATCGAAAACATGCATGTCGGACATCGGCTCGGCCTTCAACCTCGCATTCCACGGTGGATCGGCGAGTGATGTGTGAATATCATCGGCCTGCATATGCTCGGTGTTATGGCGCGCGCCACCCTGGACCTGCTGCTGCCGCCGTGCTGCGCGTGCTGCGACAGCCCGGTCGCCTCGCCCGGCCAGCTCTGCGGTCCGTGCTTCCAGGCGATGCGCTTCATCGCCGAGCCGCTCTGCCAGCTTTGCGGCCTGCCCTTCGCAAGCCAGGCGGAGGCGGGGCGCCTGCGGATCTGTGCGTCCTGCGCCGAGGCGCCGCCTCCCTGGGGCCAGGCAAGGGCGGCGCTGCTCTATGACGGGGCGGCGAAAAGCCTGATCCTGCCGTTCAAGCACGCCGACCGTCAGGAGAACGCGGCCGCGCTGGCGCTCCACATGCATCGCGCCGGCGCTGCCTTGCTCGCTCGGGCCGAGCTGCTGGTGCCTGTACCGCTGCACCGGCGACGGCTGCTGCAGCGGCGCTACAACCAGGCCGCCCTGCTGGCTGCCGCGCTGTCCAGGCGCGTGCGCGTCGCCTGTGTGCCGGATGCGCTGGCCCGGACGCGCGACACCGCCCGCCTGGGCGAGCGCTCGGCGGCCGAACGGGCGCGCCTGCTGCAGGGGGCGATAGAGGTTCGGCCGTCGCGCCGCATCCGCATACGCGGCGCACGCGTTGTGCTGATCGACGACGTGATGACCTCCGGCGCCACGGCCCGCGCCTGTGCGCGCGCGCTGCTTGACGCGGGGGCATCCAGTATCGACGTGCTGGTGGCCAGCCGGGTGGCCGACCCGAGGTCGGGCCGGGCGCCGCGCGAAGAGGAAGAGCATGCCGACGATTGAGATCTACACACAGCCGTTCTGTCCGTACTGCGCGCGCGCAAAGACCCTGCTGACAGGGAAGGGCGTCGCGTTCCGCGAAATCGACGCGCCGTCCGGCACGCCGGAGCGCGAGGAATCGCATGCGCGGTCGGGCGGCCGCAGCTCGGTTCCGCAGATCTTCATCGACGGCGCCCATGTCGGCGGCAGCGACGACCTGGCGGCGCTTGACCGGGCCGGCAAGCTCGACACGCTGCTCGCAGCCTGAGGTCCGGCCAGGCAGAATGATCCATTACGACCTGCGCTGCGCGGCCGGCCACGGCTTTGACGGCTGGTTCCCCAGCAGCGCGGCGTTCGACAGGCAGGCAGCGTCAGGGCTGCTCGATTGTCCGGTATGCGCCAGCTCCGACGTGTCCCGCGCGATCATGGCGCCCAGGCTCAGCCGCGGAACGCCGGCGCCGACCCCGCCTCCTGTTCAGGAGGCGGCACCACCGGCAAAGCCGGACGCTGCTGCCGAGGTGGCCGTCGGCGGGCCGCCGGCGATGCCCGACCAGCTTCGGGCGGTGCTGCAACGCATCCGCGCCGAGGTCGAGCAGAGATGCGACTATGTCGGTCCCAAGTTCGCCGACGCCGCCAGGGCGATGCATGCGGGCCAGGCGCCGCCTCGACCGATCTACGGGGAGGCTACGCCCGACCAGGCCCAGGAACTGGCCGAGGACGGGATCGAGGTGTCGCATATCCCGTGGGTGCCGCGCGCCGATGGCTGAGCGGCTTGCCGCCGCGCTGCTGACGCTCTGCCTTGCCTGTCCCGCGTCGGCCGGCACGCAGCCGAGCCTGCTCGGCCGCTGGCTGACCGAGGATCGCGGCGGCGTCATCCAGCTCCAATCCTGCGGCGCCGGTCTGTGCGGCGTCATCGTCGGCCTGACCGACTGGCCGGCCAGCGGCGACGTCAAGCGCGACTGGCGTGGCCGGCCGCAATGCCATTCCATCCTGCTGGCAGGTTTGACCCTGCGGGACGACGGACGATGGCACGGCACGGTCACCAATCCCGAGAATGGCCGGGTCTACAACGCGGAAGTTTGGGTGCCGGACGGCACGCTTCGGCTGCGGGGCTATGTGGGCCTGCCGCTATTCGGCAGCACTCAGCGTTGGCCGCCCTTCCACGGGACCGTTCGACCCGACTGTCACTTTGCCGCTGACGGTTCGCCGCCCTGATGTTCTTCGGCGACCTGCATGCACCCGTCGCATGGCAGCAAATCAATAAGCTCGCTTATCATCAGCCACGTTCGGCCCATGTTGCACTGCAGTAAACCTGTTGGGGCACATCTATGCCGACCGTACGCGCCGTTATCTACGCTCTGTCGATACCTTGGACGTCCTTTGTCGCCGTGTTCGTATTTTACACGGTGCTGACATTGGTCGTGATCGGAGCGAGTCAGCTTTCGGCGGCGTTCATCGCAGTATCCTATCTCGTTCCTGTGGCAGGGTATCTTGCGATGCTGGCGATGCGCGCCTGTCGCGCCTTGGCACGGATGCCCGTTGAGCTTTGGCCCACCTCCGGCCTAACCGTGCACTGACGGCGTCGCGTTGCGGTCCGGGACATGGCAGGCGGCCCAGAGCATGATCGCTTCGACATACTTAAACCGAAGGCAAGTCCTTCTTTTTTGCAAAAAAGAAGCAAAAACCTTTGTTCGGCTGTCGCGGATCAAATGAACAAAGGTTTTTTGGTCCTTTTTGCAAAAAGGACTGCTTGCCTTTCACGAGCCAGCCTCAACCCAGTTGGTATTGAAGCCTGATCGCTTCGGCTGCCAGGAGCGATCAGGATCTAGTCCCGCACCAGCATCGCGATGTAGTTGATGGCGGTATCGCGGCTGGCCACCCAGCGGCCGCCCGGGCTAAACACCATGCCCGACACGTCGGCAAGGCGCAGGCCAGTCCTGCGGCCCATCGATGCCAGCTCCTCCGGCTTGACGAAACGGCGCCAGTCATGTGTGCCCCTGGGCAGCACGCCTGCCACATATTCCGCGCCCAGCTTGGCCACTGCAAACGACCGGATGGTGCGGTTGAGGGTGGAGACGAACAGCATGCCGCCAGGGGCGAGCAGCCCCGCCAGCGACGCCAGGAAAGCCGCCTGGTCGGGGACGTGTTCGATAACCTCCAGAGCCGTTATGGCAGAAAACCGGGCGCCCGCCGCCAGCAGCTCGTCCGACACGCCCGCCCGGTAGTCGATGTTCAGCCCGGCCTCGGCGGCGTGCGCGCGCGCCACCCCGATCGCCTCCCGCGAGGCATCGACGCCGGTGACCGCGAAACCTGCGCGGGCAAGCGCCTCGGCGGCGATCCCTGCGCCGCAGCCCAGGTCCAGAACCGCGATGCTGTCCTGCCCCAGCCTCGCGCGCACCCTCTCCGTCACCCAGCCGATGCGCAGCGGGTTCATCGCGTGCAGGGCGCGCATCGGCCCGCGCGCGTCCCACCAACGTGGCGCGAGCGCGCCGAACCGCGCCACCTCCTCGGGCGAGGCCGCACCGTCCTGCGCCACGACCACGTCTGGAGTCTGACCTGTCCGCATCGCGATTGTCTTACCAGCCCCCTGTCTTTAGACCAACTCCGCCGGCACGGCATAACGCAGGCGCGGACGTGCCGTACAGCCACGGCGCGGATGTGCCCAATAGCCACGGCGCGGATGTGCCGGACAGCCACGGCGCGGATGTGCCGAATAACCAAGGATAGCATGGCCCGCATCGTGATGAAGTTTGGCGGCACCTCCGTCGCCGATCTCGACCGGATACGCATCGTGGCCGACCGCGTACGCCGCCAGGTGGAGGCCGGCGACCAGGTCGCCGTCGTCGTCTCCGCCATGGCCGGCGCCACCAACCAGCTGGTCGGGTGGTGCCAGGCGCTGTCGCCCTTGCACGACGCGCGCGAGTACGACGCCGTGGTGTCGACCGGCGAGCAGGTCACCACCGGTTTGCTGGCCATCGCGCTGCAGGCGGTGGGCGTGGAGGCGCGGTCCTGGGCCGGCTGGCAGGTCCCGCTGCTGACCGACGACGCGCACGGCGCCGCCCGCATCCAGAGCATCGACGCGCGCGACCTGGTCGCGCGCATGGAGCGCGGGCAGGTCGCCGTCGTCGCGGGCTTTCAGGGGTTGGCGCCCGACAACAGGATCGCGACGCTCGGGCGCGGCGGCTCGGACACGTCGGCGGTGGCGCTGGCCGCAGCCGTGAGAGCGGACCGCTGCGAAATCTACACCGACGTCGACGGCGTCTATACGACCGACCCGCGCATCGTGCCGCGCGCCCGCAGGCTGGACAGGATCGCCTATGAGGAGATGCTGGAGCTGGCATCCGTCGGCGCCAAGGTGCTGCAGGCGCGCAGCGTCGAGCTGGCGATGAAGGAACGGGTCAGGGTCCAGGTCCTGTCCAGCTTCGCAAACCCTGACACAACCAGCCAGGGCACGCTCCTGGTCGACGAGGACGAGATCGTGGAGAAGGAATTTGTTACCGGGATCGCCTATTCGCGCGACGAGGCCAAGGTTACGCTGCGCCATGTTCCCGACCGTCCAGGCGTCGCCACCGCCGTTTTCGGCCCGCTGACCGATGCGCGGGTCAACGTGGACATGATCGTGCAGAACGTGTCGGCGGAAGGAGCCACCGACATGACATTCACCATCGGGCGGGCGGACCTGCCACGGGTGATCGACTGCCTGGAGCGCGAGCGTGACGCAATCGGTTTCACCACCTTGCTGACCGACAGCGAGGTCGCCAAGATCTCGGTGGTGGGCGTCGGCATGCGTAGCCATGCGGGCGTCGCCAACACCATGTTCCGCACCCTGGCCGAGCGGGGAATCAACATCGAGGTGATCTCGACGAGCGAGATCAAGGTCAGCGTGCTGATCGCCCAGGATTACACCGAGCTTGCCGTCCGCGCCCTGCATACCGCCTACGGTCTCGATGCCGCCTGACACCGCGATCCTCGATCCCGTCCGGTGGCGGGCGGCCTGCGAGCCGAGCCGGGCGAGGGCGCGGCTGGACCGGCTCTGGGCGCGCGGCACCGCGTTCTTGGGCACCCGGTTCGCCATCATGGGCGGAGCGATGAGCTGGGTCAGCGAGCGCACCCTGGTCGCCGCGATCTCCAACGCCGGCGGCTTCGGCGTGATCGCCTGCGGCTCTATGGGGCCGGCGCTGCTGGAGGCGGAGATCCTCGCCACCCAGGCGCTGACCGGTAAGCCGTTCGGCGTCAACCTGATCACCATGCATCCCCAGCTCGACGACCTGGTGCAGGTCTGCCTGCGCGCAGGTGTGAGCCACATCGTGCTCGCCGGCGGCATCCCGCCAGGGCCGGCGGTGCGCGCGGTCAAGGATGGAGGGGCCAAGCTCGTCTGCTTCGCGCCTGCCCTCGTGCTCGCGCGGCGCTTCGTCAAGACGGGTACGGACGCCCTGGTGATCGAGGGTTCCGAGGCGGGCGGCCATATCGGCCCGGTTTCGCTGACCGTGCTGGCGCAGGAGATACTGCCGCACGTGCGCGATGTGCCGGTGTTCGTCGCCGGCGGCATCGGCCGGGGCGAGGCCATCCTCTCCTTCCTCGAGATGGGCGCCTCGGGCGTCCAGCTCGGCACGCGGTTCGCGGCCTCGCGCGACAGCGTCGCCCACCCGAACTTCAAGCGCGCCTTTTTCCGCGCCAACGCGCGCGACGCGCTGCCGTCGGTCCAGCTCGACCCCCGCTTCCCGGTCATCCCGGTGCGCGGCCTGGTCAACGAGGGCACGCGCCGCTTCCTCGACGCGCAGGCCGAGGCGCTCCGCCGCTACCAGTCTGGCGAGCTGACGCGCGAGGCGGCCCAGCTCGAGATCGAACATTTCTGGGCCGGCGCCCTGCGCCGCGCGGTGGTCGACGGCGACGTGGAGAACGGCTCGGTGATGGCCGGCCAGTCCGTCGGCATGGTGACCAGCGAGCAGAGCGCCGCAGAGGTGATCGAGGAGTTGGCAGCCCAAGCGGACGCTGCCATCGCGGCGCGTGACTGAGGTCGATTTCGCGGCTGGCCCGATCCGGCCGTTGATCGAGCTCGCTCCGGCAGTGCCGGTCACGCCCGGACGGCGCATGTTGCGCAACCTGCGCGCGCTGATGGCGGGCGGCAACGCGCAGCTTCCGCAGATCGTCGCCCTGGTCGCGAGCCAGATGGAGGCCGACGTCTGCTCTGCCTACGGCCTGCGCCCGGGCGAAATATTGGAGCTGCGGGCGACGCACGGGCTGAACCAGGAAGCGGTCGGACGGACCCGGCTGCGGGTGGGCGAGGGCATCGTGGGTCTCGTGGCGGCGACCGGCGAGCCGTTGAACCTGGCCGATGCGCCCAACCACCCGGCCTTCGCCTACCGTCCCGAGACCGGGGAGGACGATTACGCATCGATGCTGGCGGTGCCGGTGCGCCGCGGCGGCAGGATGCTCGGCGTGCTGACGGTGCAGGACCGGTTGCCGCGGCACTATACTGAGATCGAGACCGAGCTTCTCGAGACGGTGGCGATGCTGCTGACCGACCTGCTCGCCAGCGGCGGGAGCGACACGCGGGAGGGGTTTGCGGGCAGCCTGCCGCGTCAGTTCGACGCGGCCCTGCTCTCGCCGGGCATCGTGTTCGGCCGGGTGCTGCTGCACGGCGCGGCGGTCGCACCCGGCCGGCTGCTCGCAGACGACGCCGCGGCGGAGCTGGACCGCCTGAACACCGCGCTGAATGCGATGCGGGCGGGGCTGGACAGCCTGATCGCCACCCAACTGCCGGAGCTCGAGCGGCGCGGTAGCGAGGCGCCGCTCGACATCCTGGCCGCCACCCGCCAGGTTGCCGCCGGTGACGGCTGGCTGAAGCGGGTGACCGAGGCGGTCGATGGCGGGCTGACGGCGGAGGCCGCCGTGCATCGGGTGGCCAACGAGTTCAGAGCCCGCATGCGCAACATCACCGATCCTTACCTGCGCGAGCGTCTGGCCGACCTTGAAGACCTTGCCGGCCGTCTGCTGGCCGCGCTGACGGGGGAAGGCGACATCCCGGCCGACGTCGCGGGCTTCATCCTGTTCGTGCGCCGGCTCGGGCCGGCCCAGCTGCTGGAGTGGCACGCCCGCGGCATCGCCGGCGTGGTGATCGAGGAGGGATCGGCCGGCGGACACGCGGCCATCGTGGCGCGCGCGCTGGGGCTACCTGCCGCCGGCGGCGCGCGCGGCGCCATCGATGCGGCGGAGGCGGGCGACGAGGCGGTGCTGGACGCCGACGAAGGCACGCTGATCCTGCGGCCCGACCCGAGCGTGCGCGACGCCTACGAGCGCGCGCTGGCTGCGCGCGCGATGCGCAACGCGACCTGGGCCGAGCTTCGCACCGCGCCGTCGGTCACGCGGGACGGCGTGCCGTTCAGCCTGATGATCAACGCCGGCCTGGGGCTGGAGCTGGACCAGCTTGCCGCGACCGGTGCGGCCGGCATCGGCCTGTTCCGCACCGAGATTGCCATGATGGCGCGCGGCAGCATCCCCGACATCGCCGAGCAGGCCGGCATCTACGCGCGCGTGCTCGACGCGGCGGGGGAGCGGCCGGTGCTGTTCCGCACGCTGGACCTGGGCAGCGACAAGCTGCTGCCCGACAGCCCGCAGGCCGAAGAGGAGAATCCCGCCATGGGGTGGCGCAGCCTGCGCGTCGGGCTGGACCGCCCCGCGCTGCTGCGCCGCCAGCTGCGGGCGCTGCTGCTGGCGGCAGGCGGGCGTCCCCTCAGCGTCATGTTCCCGATGGTGGCCACGCTCGCCGAGTTCAGGCAGGCGCGCGGGCTGCTGTTCACCGAGGCCGCGCGGGTGCGGCCTGCGCCCTCCAAACTCAGCATCGGCACCATGCTGGAAGTGCCGGCCCTGCTGTGGCAGCTTCCGGAGCTGATGGCGGAAGCCGACTTCGTGTCCGTCGGCTCGAACGACCTGATGCAGTTCGTCTTTGCCGCCGACCGCGGCACGCCTGCCTTGGCCGAACGCTACGATTTCCTGTCGGTGCCGATGATAAGGCTGATCAAGTCGGTCAGCCAGCAGGCGGCCCTGTCCGGCGTGTCCCTCTCGCTGTGCGGCGAAGCGGCCGGCCGGCCGCTCGACGCGGCGGTGATGCTGGCCATGGGGGTGACGCAGCTGTCGATGTCGGCCTCCGGCCTGCTCGCCGTGAAGGAGGCGCTGATCAACCTGGACGTGGCCGCGCTGCGGTCCTTCCTCGAGACGTTGAGGAAGACGGCCGCCGCCTATTCGAGCCTGCGCGAGCCGATCGCGGGCTGGGCCAGAGACCATGGGATGGCGATATAGGCCACCACGCGCCAGCCTGGCCCGCCCGCCGCAATCCCTGGCTGGGCAGACAGGGCCCGGAGCTGTACACCAAGGGTTGAGGGTTGTCGGGCCGGTGATGCGGCACTGACCATGCTTGAACGGCTTCACGATCCCGAACGGCGGCCCTATGTCTGTCAACCATGTCTGACGCAGCAGAGCGCAACCCGCGCGCGGGGGATCCATCGGCGTCCGCCACCCAGCTCGGCGCGGAGCTGCGCGCCCGCCGGCAGAGCCTTGGCTGGGAGCTGGCCGACCTCGCCGGCAGCCTGCGGATCCGGCAATCCTACCTGGAGGCGATAGAGGCGGGGCGGATCGGCGACCTGCCCGGCATCACCTACGCGCTCGGGTTCGTGCGCGCCTATGCGTCAGCGCTCGGGCTGTCGGGCGAGCAGATGGCCAGCCGGTTCCGCGCGGAGTCGGCCGACGCGACGACCAGGCCGCCGCTGAGCTTCCCTGCCCCGGTGCCGCAACGCGGCGTGCCGGCAGGGGCGCTGATGCTGCTCGGCCTGATGATCCTGGCGGGCGCCTATGGCGGCTGGTACTACGTCTCCGAACACCAGCGGACGCCTGCCGAGACGGTGCCGCCTATCCCCGACCATTTCCTGCCGCCTGCTGCCGTGAAGCCCACTCCGTCGCCGCAGGTCGCTTCCATCCTGCCCACCGCGTCCGCGCCGACCCAGCCTGCGCCTGCGCCGCCCACGGCGCCGGCGCTGGCGCCGCCGCCCGCCGCCACGCCGGCCGCACCACTGCCGGCGCCGCAGGCGATCCAGCCGTCAGCGCCGCCCCCAGCCTCCGCCACGGCGTTGCCGCAGCCCGTCCCGACGACGCGGCCTGCGCAGCCTGCGCCAGGGCAGCCGGTGGCGGCCAGCCCGTCTGCCGGCACCCAAACGGCGCCGCCGTCAGCACCTGCCGCCGTGCCTGCCGGCCCGCGCATCGTGGTCAAGGCGACTGCGAACGCCTGGGTGACGATCAAGCCGAAGACAGGGCCGGCGGTGCTCAACCGCCTGATGCATGCCGGCGATACGTGGAGCGTGCCGCCGAACGTGCCGGGGCTGTTGCTGACCACCGGAAACGCCGGTGGAACAGTTTTGACGGTGGACAGCATGCCGGTCGTGCAGCTCGGCCCGTCCGGAACGGTGTTCCGCGAGCTGCCGCTCGACCCGGACATGCTCAAGACCGGCCATCTGCCGCCCAGCGTGCGCCCCCGGCCCAAACCCGTTCCGGTCGATCCCGACAGCAACTGACGCCTACTTGGCGGGGATCGTCTCCTGGCGGGCCTGCCTGTCTGACGGCAATGCATGCAGCGTCATTTGTGCTGCCCTCGGAAGCAGCATCTCGACGGTCGTGCCGTTGCCGGGGCTGCTGAAGATGCGGACCGCGCCGCCTGACTGGCTGACGAAGCCGTATATCTGCGACAGGCCGAGGCCGGTTCCGGCACCCTGCGGCTTGGTCGTGAAGAAGGGCTCGAAGGCGCGGGCGCGCACCTCATCGCTCATCCCGCAGCCGGTGTCGCTCACCGCGATGCTGACGTAGTCGCCCGAGTTGGCGTCGAAGCCGCTCGCTTCCCTGCGGCCGCCTGCCAGCACGCGCCTGCCGATGGTGATGGTCACGCGCCCGTCGCCAGCGATCGCGTCCCGGGCGTTGATCACCAGGTTCAGCAGCGCCGCCTCCACCTCCTGCCGGTCGGCCAGCAGCGCCCAGGGGTCGTCTGCCAGGTCGGTCTGCACGCCGAGCGCGGTGCGCTTGCCGAGCGTGCTTTCGAGCAGGCCCTGTATGCCTGCCACGACTTCGTCAGGCATCAACGGCTCGGGCGACAGGCGCTGCCGGCGCGAGAAGGACAGGAGCTGCCGTGTCAGCCGCGCCGCCCTGGCCGCCCCGGACGCCGCGTTGGCGGCCAGCCGCCGGCCGCGTTCGTCCAGTGCCACGTGCTGCTGCAGAAGCTCCAGAGAACCCATGATGGTTGTCAGGAGATTGTTGAAATCGTGGGCGATTCCGCCCGTAAGCTGGCCCACCGCCTCCATCTTCTGGGTGTGGCGGATGTGCTCCTCGGCGGCCCGCAACGCGGTTTCCGTCTCGCGCGCGGCGGTCATGTCGACGACCGCGGCCAGCACACGCTCGAGCCGCCCGCCCGCGTCGCGTTCGACGTCGAGCGTCACGTCCAGGTCGCGAACGTGCCCGTCGCGGCAGCGCAGGCGCCGGCGGGCGGCCAGCAGGAAGCTGCCTGCCTGAAGTGCCGCGAGGTGGTCGGCCGCCTCTTGCGCGCTCTCTGGCGTGTAGAACTCCTCGATTTTGCGGCCGATCACCTCGTCGCGCTCGTAGCCGGCAAGATCGAGCCAGCGGTCGCTCACGTCGAGCAGCGTTCCGTTCGCATCCACAGCGTGCAGGGCGGCCGGCGTGCGGGCGTAGAGCAGGCGCTGCCGCTCCTCGCTCTTCCGCAGCCTGACGGCCGCAGCAGAGCTTTGGGCCGCCTCGCGCGCCAGCGCGTCGGTGATCCGGCGCATCTGCAGCGACGACGGCAGCGCCATCGCCTTCGGAACGAAGCGCCACAGCAGGACCGCGGTCGCGACCGACAGCACCGCGGTCAGGGCCCTGATCGCGCCGTCCAGCCAGGGGGCGGGTACCCATTGTCGAAACGCGCCGAGCAGGTGGGTCATGCCGCAGGCCAGGATGAACGCCGCGAACAGGCCGAAATCCGGCGTGAACGCCAGGTCGCGGCGGCGGCGCATGAACGTCAGCAAGGCGGCCGACACCGAGAGACACGCGCCGGCGATGAGCAGGTCAGAGCCCGCCTGCAGCCAGGCCAGGCCGGGATGCCAGGCGAGGCAGCAACCGTGCGTCGCAGGGTCCACCCCATCCAAACCGTTCATCGGCAGCGGAACGGAATGCGAGGGCGATCCATGACGGCGATCCGGGTTGAGGCGAGCGCATGAAATCGGCAGCCTTGCTGCGGGTCAAGCAGCAAGAGCGGACGTTTGTGCCGCGGCGCGCGGCGGCGCAGGATGGCGGCGCATCCCGGAGGTCTGATGGTCGAGGACGTGTTGCCGAAACAAGCCTGGGACATGCTGCGTGCCGACCCTCGGACGCAGCTGGTGGACGTGCGGACAGAGGCCGAGTGGCAGCATGTCGGGCTGCCCGATCTGGGCGGGACAGGCAAGCAGGTCCACCGGCTCTCGTGGCAGTACGCAACAGGAGCGGTGAACGGCGGCTTCGTCGACCAACTGCGCGAACTCGGGCTGCAGCCGGATCAGACGCTGCTGTTCCTATGCCGAAGCGGGGTGCGCAGCCTGGCCGCCGCGCAGGCCGCGCAGGCCTCTGGTTTCAACGCCAGCCTCAACGTCGCCACCGGGTTCGAAGGGCCGCCGGACGCCCGCGGCCAGCGCGGCACGATTGCCGGGTGGCAGGCCGACGGCTTGCCTTGGGGGCGGTAGGCAACACTGATCACGGGCGGTTCTCATCGCCTGCATGCCATCCGTCCTCGATAGAACTGACTGGTCGACCCAAACCAGACCGGTTATCGATCACCGCACGTAGTCGACCTTCAGCACCACCATCCACGGATAACGCGCGTCGAGAACGCGGCCGTCGCTGCCCGCCAGCCGGCCGTCGGCGCCGACCGGGACGTGCTTCATCGTGACCGCGTCGTCCACGTTGCCGCCCACCACGCTGATCGAGCCGGGTGCGGTCTGCACGACGATGTCGCAGTGGCCGGGAAACAGCGCGGCCGTCGGAAGGTCGCGGAACGTCAACGCGGCAGAGCGTCCGCGCCCCATGCAGATCAGGTCGCCCGGCATCGGCGCCAGATCCTGGGGAGCATAGGCGCGCAGCACTTTCGTGGTTCCTGACGCGGCTGCGTTGATGTAGGTGGAATGGTTGGGCGAGTAGGGAAAATCCGGCCCGGCGCCGGCGATGCGCATGACATAGGAGATGAACGCCGCAGACCAGGCGAACCCGCTATCCCTGCCTGCGTCGAACAGCGTGCCGTTCTCGTCGTGCATGCCGGTCCAGGCGACCTCGCGTTCGCCTGGGTCCTCGCCGATCCACCAGTACTCGCCCACGCGCTGCCACAGCCCCGGCTCGCGCTCCGGCTTCTGGTCGGGCGGCGGAACCGGCCGCGTTTCGGGCGGGTCGTCGTCGACCGGCGACCCGAACACCCGCCATTCGCGCAGGGCGATCGCGACCACGTCGGCGCGGCTGAAGGGCTCCCAGGGCGCAGAGGCGAAGGGTGGGACGTGATCGTCCACCACGCTCGGACCGTGACTGACCGGCCCCTGCGTCACCGGCGTCACGCCGGCCGGCTTCGGCGGCGGTGCCACTCGGCTGGCGCACCCGGCCAGCATCAGGCCAAGTGCGGCGGGTACGGCCCAGCGCTCAGCAATGCGTCTTGCGCGGCTTGGGGTCGTAGCCCGCCAGGCCAGGCACGCCGTAGCCCGGGACGACCAGGTTTTCGAGGTCTTCAGCATCGGGTTCACGTCCGAACCATTGTTTGGACAGCCGCGCCACCGTGCCGTTCGACTTCAAGCACCGAAGCGCATCCTCCATCTCGTCGCGCAGCTCGGTGTCCGAGCGCCGGACCGCCGCGCTCTCATGCGTACGCGTCTCCGGCAACGACAATCCGGCCGCGAAGTTCGCGTTCCGGCTCGCCGCATATTCCTGCACGGGGCTGCCGCTCAGGCTGGCATCGGCCTGGCGGTTGATGACCAGGGTCGCTGCCTCCACCCCGCTTTCGGCGTGCACCACGGAAAAGCCGTAACGGCCGGCATTGTGCTCAACCCAATCCTCGTAGGGACCGTCCGCCCTGACGGCGAGCCTGCGGCCGCGCAGGTCGGCCAGGCTGCGCACGGGTTCGCTGGCGCGCGCCCCGAACATGAACTCCGACCACAGGTAGCCCTCTGTCAGCAGCACCTCCGACGCCCGGTCCGGTGTCGCTGGGATCGGTCCAGGCAGCACGTCGTAGGTGCCGTCGGCCAGGCCGGCGAACAGCGCAGGCTGGCTGGCCGCGGTGAACACGATCGAACGCCCCATCCGGTCCCCGATCAGCCGGAACAGCTCTATGGTGAACCCGGTGAGCTTGCCATGGCCGTCCTGCATGACAAACGGGGCGACGCTCGGCAGCACGCCCGCCCGCAGGGGCGGACCGTCCGGCTCGGCGCATCGCGCGGCGGTCGGGGCTGCCAGGCAGGCGAACAGGATCAGGTGGCCAAGACGCATCGGAACGAGCCCTTCCAAGCAGCCCACCATTTCGGCAAAAGCGCAGCGTTGGCAATGCCGCGTATGCGACCGAGTGCAACGGGTCTGGGTATGGCGGGGGCGGGCCGTTCTTGTTACCGGCCACGCCGCATGCCAATCATCGAGCCATGCGGCGTGTGTTCATTGTCTGCGCGATTCTGCTGGTTTGGGCACAGGCCGGGCCCGCGCAGGCAATCGCACAGGCGCTGGTTCAGACCGGCCCGCTGACGTTTGCTCCCCTGGTCCGCCGGGTGGTCCCGGCGGTGGTCAACATCGCCGTCCGCATGAACGTGGCCGATCCGGCCGCAGCCTCGGCCATGCCGCCGGAACTGCGCGGCACCCCGTTCGAGAAGACGTTCCGCGACAGGCTGCGCAACCGGCGCGAACAGATGATCGGCGCCGGCTCCGGCTTCGTGCTGGACGGGTCGGGCATCATCGTCACCAACAACCACGTGGTGGGCAGCGCCGACAAGATACTGGTGAGCTTCACTGACGGCACGGAGCTGCCGGCCCGGATCGTGGGCACCGACGAGCTGACCGACATCGCGGTGATCAAGGTGGATGCCGGCCACACGCTCGCTGCCGTGTCCTGGGGCGACAGCCGGGTGGTACAGGTGGGCGACTGGATCATGGCGGCCGGCAACCCGTTCGGGCTTGGCGGCTCGGTGACCGCAGGCATCGTCAGCGCACGCGGGCGCGACATCGGGGCGGGACCGTTCGACGACTTCTTCCAGCTCGACGCGCCGATCAACCCCGGCAACTCGGGCGGCCCCAGCTTCAACATGTCGGGCCAGGTGATCGCGCTGAACACCGCCATCGTCTCGCCCACCGGCGGGTCGGTCGGCATCGGTTTCGCCATCCCCTCGGAGATCGCGTCCAAGGTCGTGGGCGAGCTGCTCTCGCACGGGCATGTGGAGCGGGGCTGGCTGGGCGTGGAGCTCGACACGACGGGCCACAAGCGTTCGGGTGCGTCGATCGCCTCGGTCAACCGGGGCGGCCCCGCGGCGCGCGGCGGCCTGCGGGCGGGCGACCTGGTTACGGCGATCAACGGCGAACGGGTGGAGAGCACGCGCGAGCTGATCCGCGACGTGTCCTCCGTCAACCCTGGTGCTACGGCGACGCTGCGGGTGCGCCGCGGCGCCCAGACCGTGGACGTGCCGGTCGTCGTCGGGCGCCGCCCACCCGAACCACCGCAGGAAGAGCCCGACCAGTGAGGCAGTCGTCAGTTGCCGGTCGTCAGTCGTCGGACATCCGGATACGCTCGCCGCGTTCCCTGAAGACCGGCAACTGAGGGCTGATAGCTGATGCGCATCTTGCTTGTGGAAGACGACCCGACCGTCGCGCAGTTCGTGACCAAGGGCCTGCGCGAGGCCGGGCACGTGGTCGAGCACGCCGATAACGGCCGCGACGGCCTGTTCATGGCGGCGAGCGAAGCGTTCGACACCATCATCCTGGACCGCATGCTGCCCGGCGGCATCGACGGCATCCGCCTGCTGGAAACGCTGCGTTCACAAAACAATGCGACGCCGGTCCTGCTGCTCTCCGCCCTCGCCCAGGTGGACGAACGGGTGGCCGGCCTGAAGGCGGGCGGCGACGATTACCTGACCAAACCCTTCGCCTTCTCCGAGCTTCTCGCCCGCGTCGAAGCCCTCACCCGCCGCGGCAAGTCCGAAGGCCCGCAAACCAAACTTTTGGTGGGCGACCTGGAGATGGATCTGCTGTCCCGCACCGTCCGCCGCGCCGGCCAGAAGATCGACCTGCAGCCGCGCGAATTCCGCCTGCTGGAATATCTCATGCGCCACGCCGCCCAGGTCGTCACCCGCACCATGCTCCTGGAAGGCGTATGGGACTACCATTTCGATCCGCAGACCAACGTCATCGACGTGCACGTGTCGCGCTTGCGGCAGAAAATCGACAAGCCGTTTCCGACGGCGCTGATCCATACGATACGCAATGCGGGGTATATGCTGCGACCGGAATAGAAAGCAGCGTGGAGTGAAACCCACCGACGCACGCAACGCGAGGCGTGAGTTTCACCCACGCCACTGGCTACTTCAGGACCGAGCAAGTCTGCGAGCACGGCTGACGTCAGGCAGCGCGATCAGGCTGCCTGAACGATGATCCGCTCCGCCAGCCTCCGCTTCGCCCTCCTCTTCGGCGTCGTCTTTGCCGCCTCCGCCCTGGCCCTCGTTCTCTTCCTCTGGCTCTCCACCGCAGGCCTGCTGGACCGGCAGGTAGAAGCCGCAATCAACGCCGATGCGCAGGGCCTGGTCGAACGCTGGTCGGAAGGCGGCATCCCCTCGCTGCTGCTCACCATCCAGGACCGCCTCGCCGAGAACGTGGACGACGACGCGATCTACGAGGTGTCGGACCCGCTGGGCGCGACGGTCGCGGGCAATCTCGGGCGATGGCCGCAGCGGGTGGTGGCGCCGGGGGTGATCTACGAGCTGCAGGTGAGCCGGGCGGGCACCCATTCGGTGGCTGATGTGCGGCGCTACGATCTGCCGGGCGGGTTCCGGCTGCTGGTCGGGCGCGATGTGCGCGGGCGGATGGAACTTCGCAATTTGCTGACCAGCACGCTGCTGTCCTCGATGCTGGTCGTGGCCCTGCTGGGCACCGCGGGCGCCCTGCTGATCCGCAACCTGTTCCGCCGCATGGTGGCCGAAGTGTCGGCGACCGCGGAAGCCATCGCCGGCGGCGACCTGACGCCGCGCGTGCGCCGCACCGGGCGCGGCGACGAGTTCGACCGCATGGCCGAGTCGATCAACACCATGCTGGAGCGCATCGCCAAGCTGATGGACGGCGTGCGCCAGGTCAGCAACGCCATCGCCCACGATCTGCGCACGCCGATCACCCGCGCCCGCGCCCGGCTGGAGGACGCGGCCCTGCACGCGCGCTCGGAGGGCGAGCTGCGCGCCGGCGTCGAGCGCGCGGTCAGCGACCTCGATGGTGTCACGGCGGTGTTCCAGGCGCTGATGCGCATCGCCGAGATCGAGGTGGGCGCCCGTCGCTCGGCCTTCGCCGAGGTCGATCTGGGGCCGTTGCTGGCCGACCTGGCCGACCTCTACGGCGCGGTTGCCGAGGAGCACGGGCTGACGCTGCGCCTGCAGGTGCCCGACACGCTGGCCATACTGGGCGACCGCGACCTGCTGCAGCAGGCGGTGGCCAACCTGCTGGACAATGCGATCAAGTTTTCTCCGCTGGGCGGCCAAATCACGCTGTCGGCGGCGCGCGTTGATCGATCGGTGCGCGTCACCGTCGCCGATCAGGGTCCTGGCATACCGGAAGCCGACAGGCCGAGGGCCGCGGAGCGATTCTTCCGGGGCGAGACCGCGCGCCACACGCCGGGGTCGGGCTTGGGGCTGGCGCTGGTGCAGGCGGTGGCCGTGCTGCATGACGGGGTGCTGCAGCTTGAGGATGCCCGTCCAGGCCTGCGCGCCAGCGTCACGATGCCGGCGATGTCGCTGCCCAACATGAACACGGCTTCATCCGCGACCCATGCCGTCGAGAGCGCGGCGATGGCATCCTCGGCGCCTACATGAAGCGCAGAGTTCTTTCGCTGCTGCCGGCAGTCTTGTTCCTGCTGCTGTCCCCTGCGTCGCTCGGCCTGGCCGATGAGCCGCCCAGCTTCGCCCTGACCACCGATACGCCCGCTTATTGCGCGCAGCTGGTAAGGCAGGTGACAGACCGCCACAGCGCGCTGCCGGATGTGCAGCGTCTGCTGGCCGAGGGGCGGGAACTCTGCGACCGGGGCAAGGTGCGTGGCGGCATCCGCCGGCTGCGCCACGCGCTGGTCCTGCTGCATCATCGCGCGTCGCCGCCGGAGCAATGATCAAAGCCGGATAGAGAACCGGGGAGGCTGAAGCCCCCCCGGCGGGTTGGTCAGTAGCTGTAGAGAAGGTTGAGCACGTTTACCGAACCGAGGCCGGTCGCCAGGCTGTAGCCTGGCTTGGCAGGGTATGCATCGACTGTCGGGAAGTTCGGCGAACGCAGCACGCCGATGCCCTGCGCCCCGCTGCCATGGCAGTCCACCGTGCCTGCGATGCAGGGCTCGGAGTTGTTGCCCACCGTCACGTTGTTGAACACGCAGCCGGTGGAGATCTTGTTCCCCAGGGTCGCATTGCAGGTCTGGCTGAGCACGGAGTTGTTGAACTGCAGCTGGGCCAGCTGATACAGGCGCGGCGACGCGTTGCCGACCTTCATGCCGACGGAGCCGCCAGCTTCCAGCCCCTTGACCTGATCGACCAGCGCCATGATGCCGGCGAAGGCGGGCGCTGCGAACGACGTGCCGCCGGCCGCGTTGCCGAACGCGTCGCTGACGTTGCCGTAGTTGCAGGGCGAGCCGCCGGTGTTGGGGTTCGACATGCAGAACTCGTAGAAATGCCCCCAGGTCCCGTTGGCAGCGAACAGCGACACGTCCGGCTGGTCGCGCACGCCGTCCTTGGGCACGCCCGGCACGCCGATGGCCTGCCAGTCCGGCTTGGCGAAGTAGATGCTCTGCCCGCCGGTGCCGCCCACGTCGTCCTGCACGAACGGCAAGCCGGCGTTGGGGATGGAGGTGTTGCAACTCGCCAGGGAGTTCGGATAGCCGAGATACTTCACGATGACCGAGCTGGAGCAGGAATTGTCCCACGGTATCTCGGGCACGTAGGACAGCGCCGAAGACTTGCCGAAACTGTTCCTCGACGACCAGTATTTCGTGTTCTGGCCGAGTGCCGTGTCGTAGAAATCGGTGCCGCCGAGCGAGGTGTTGTAGGCGTTGGTCGACAGGCCGTTGACCGCGATGCCGTTGCCGGTGATGCCGCCAGTCGTTGCCGACACGCCGCCGTCCCCGGTGGAGATCATGATCGACAGGCCTTCTGACGCGCCCATCTCGACGAGGTCGTTCCACCCCTGCAGGAAGGTCAGGCCGTTGCCCACCTCGGAGCCGCCATAGCTGATGCTGAGGACGCCGGCCGTGGTGCCGAACTCGACCAGGTTCTGCAGCGTGGTCTCCACGCCGAAGGTGGTTTCCGAACCGGCGCAGGCCGCCTCGATGATGCTGGCGTCCGGTGCGACCGCGCTGGACCATTCGGCGTCGAGTGCCGCCTCGCCCTCATCGCCGGTGAAGCCCGGGTCCGCACAGCCGCCAGGATGGCTGATCGACAGGGTGCCAGCATAGCCGCCGAGGCCGAACTTGGTGCGGAACGACGTCCAGTCCGTGGCGCTGATGTCGGTCTGCTCGACGACGGCGACGGTCGCGCCTGTGCCGGTGATCGGCTCGCCGAAGAGGTTGGTGGCCGCAGACCGCAGCGGCATCACGTGGTAGATGGTCGCAAAATCCTGGGCGCCCACGGCGTAGAAGGTGGGGCTGGTCGGCAGCGTGAAGCCGGGGCTGGGCTTGACCATGTTCGGCTTGGGAAAGAAGTTCGACAGGGTCGCGCCGCGCACGACCGGCGAGAGGGCCGCGGGAATGGTCAGGTCGCTCATGTTGGCGATGTGCGTCTCGCCAGCGAACGATACGGTGTGCAGCGAGGTGTGGAACGCGCCGGCGATGGCGGCGGCCGAGCCGGCGAAATCGATGGACATGCCGCTGGGCGCCACCCGGTTCACCGTCAGCCCGTGGCTCTGCAGCCAGGCCACCGTGCGGGCGATGTCTGCCTGGTCGGGTCCGTAGGCGCGCAGGTCTGCGGGCGTTAACCATTTGTGGTAGGAGGGCGAGGCCGCATCCGTCTGGTCGTGCACCAGCTTGTCGAACGCCGCCTGCAGCGCCGCAGGGCGTTTGAGCACCATGGTGACGTGGGACAGCGCCGTCCAGTTGGCCAGCGCACCCATGTCGCGCGCGATGGCGAGGTTGGGCGACCGTTCGCCGGCGATGGTGGCGGTGACGGAATCATCGACGGCAGCGGTGACCAGCGGGGCGGCCCAGGCTGCCGGCGCAGCGCCCGCAAGCACGCTGGCACACAGCAACGCGGTCTTAAACTTACAAGACATCAACAAGCCTCCAAAGAAAAGATCGTAGCATTCGAAAAGCCAGACGCAGCTTTTCGACCGTTGTGTTCTGACATGGCTGAAACCGGAGCGCCTCGAATAAATCAATCGGGCGCACTCAAGCGTTTTATTCAATCATCGGATGGGTCAATCGGCTGGCAGGGCGTTTCCGTTGTTATGACGCTACGCTAACCGTGGTAAGCCAATGTGGCAAATCGTTCATCGAGAGATCGAATAGGCCTATTCCTGCTGAACCATTCTGTGTTTGCAAATAGAATCGGTGCACACACCTCAAAGTGATGGGTTGTGCCTGTCTAAGACTTTACTACCTTTGGTAGCAGATCAAGCTTGATGGACAACTCTTTCAGCCGCTGGGCCGATACTTCGGCCGGGGCACCCATCAGCAGATCCTCGCCCTGCTGGTTGAGCGGAAACAGGATAACTTCGCGTATGTTCGGCTCGTCGGCCAGCAGCATGACCATGCGGTCGATGCCCGGCGCCGAGCCGCCATGCGGCGGCGCGCCGTAGCGGAACGCGTTCAGCATGCCGCCGAAACGGGCCTCCACGTCGGCCTGGGCGTAGCCCGCGATCTCGAAGGCGCGGATCATGATGTCTGGCCGGTGGTTTCGTATGGCGCCCGACGACAATTCGATGCCGTTGCAGACGATGTCGTACTGGTAGGCCTTGATCATCAGCGGGTCCTGCGTCTGCAGCGCCTCCATCCCGCCCTGCGGCATGCTGAACGGATTGTGCGAGAAGTCGATTTGTTCCTCCTCGTTCAGCTCGTACATCGGAAAGTCGACCACCCAGCAGAAGCGGAAGGCGTCGCGTTCGACCAGGTCGAGTTCCTGGCCGATGCGGGTTCGCACGACGCCGCCGAATTTCTGAGCGGTCTCGCGCGCGCCTGCAGCGAACAACACCGCGTCGCCCGCCTGCAACCCGCACGCCACGCGGATGGCGTCCAGCCTTTCCGGCTCGAGGTTCTTCGCAATCGGGCCGCGCGCGCCCTCCGCCTCGAAGGCGATGTAGCCGAGGCCGCCGGCGCCCTCGGCCCGTGCCCACTCGTTGAGCTTGTCGAAGAAGCCGCGCGGCCTGGCGGAGGCGCCTGGCGCCGGGATGGCGCGCACGATGCCGCCGCTTGCCGCAATCTTCGCGAACAGCCCAAAACTGCTGCCGGCGAAATGCGCGGTCACGTCGCTGATGATCAGCGGGTTGCGCAGGTCGGGCTTGTCGGACCCGTAATCGAGCAGCGCCTGGTCGTAGGGGATGCGGCGGAACGGCGAGGGATCCACCGCGCGGCCGCGGGCGAACTCCTCGAACAGCCCGCCGATCACCGGTTCGACGGCCGCGAACACGTCTTCCTGCGTCACGTAGCTCATTTCCAGGTCGAGCTGGTAGAACTCGCCCGGCGAACGGTCGGCCCGGCTGGCCTCGTCGCGAAAGCAGGGGGCGATCTGGAAGTATCGGTCGAAGCCGGCCACCATCAGCAGCTGCTTGAACTGCTGCGGCGCCTGCGGCAGCGCGTAGAATTTGCCGGGGTGGTTGCGCGCCGGGACCAGGAAATCGCGCGCGCCTTCCGGCGAGCTGGCCGTCAGGATCGGCGTCTGGAACTCGGTGAACCCCTGCTCCATCATGCGGCGGCGGAGCGAGGCGATCACCTGGGCGCGCAGCATCATGTTGGCGTGCACCCGCTCGCGCCGCAGGTCGATGTAGCGGTGGGTCAGGCGGGTTTCGTCCGAGTAGCTTTCGGTGCCGGCGACCTGCATGGGCAGCATTTCGGCGGCCGACTGCACGATGATGTCCTGCGCGCGCAGCTCCACTTCGCCGGTGGGCAGACGCGGGTTGATCGTCTCCGGCACGCGGGCGACCACCTCGCCGGTGACCGTGACGCAGCTTTCGACGCGCAGAGCGTCGGCCGTGGCCAGCGCCGGCGAGCCGTGCGGAAAGACGATCTGGGTCAGTCCGTAATGGTCGCGCAAGTCGACGAACAGTAGCCCGCCGTGGTCGCGCTTGGAGTGGACCCAGCCGGAGAGCCGGGCGGTCGCGCCCGCATCGGCCGCGCGCAGCGCGCCGCAAGTGTGGGTCCGGTATTGATGCATGCGCGTCCTCAAGATCGACGGGGTCCCGGGGCTGGCCCCCGGGATGTTTCCATAAGGCCTTTGCCGGGAGTAAGAAACCGGATGCCCCGCCCGACGCGCGAGACCTTCGCGCCCCCCGTCCTGATCACCCAGACATCTGCCCTGGCGTCGCTCTGCGAGCGCCTGGCCGCCGAAACGTACGTCACGGTCGACACCGAGTTCATGCGGGAGCGCACCTACTGGCCGGAGCTGTGCGTGGTGCAGCTGGGCGGGGCGAACGACGTGGCGGTGGTCGATGCGCTGGCGCCCGGCCTGGACCTCGCATCGCTCGGCCGGTTGCTGGCCGACACCAACGTCGTGAAAGTGTTCCACGCGGCCCGCCAGGACGTGGAGATTTTCTTGCAGCTGTTCGGCGCGGTGCCGGTGCCGCTGTTCGACACCCAGGTTGCCGCGATGGTCGCAGGTTTCGGCGACCAGGTGGGCTATGACAGCCTGGTGGCCGGGCTGGCGGGCGGGCAGATCGACAAGGCGCACCGGTTTTCCGATTGGTCGGCCAGGCCGCTCAGCCAGGCCCAGCTCACCTATGCCGCGGCCGACGTGACCCATCTGCGCACGGTCTACGAGCGGCTGACGGATAGGCTGGAGCGCGAGGGGCGGCTCGCCTGGGTGGGCGAGGAGATGGCCGTGCTGGCAGAGCCTGCCACCTACCGTCCGGACCCGGACACGATGTGGGAGCGCCTGCGTCCGCGCACCACCAACCGGCGCATGCTGGCCGCCCTGCGCGCCGCTGCTGCCTGGCGCGAGCGGGAGGTGCAGCGCATCAACATCCCGCGCCAGCGCCTGGTGCGCGACGAGAGCCTGCTGGAGATCGCAGCGACCATGCCGGACAGCGCAGAGGCGCTCGGGCGGATACGCGGCGTGTCGCGCGGCTTCGCCGAAGGCGCGACCGGCCAGTCCCTCATCGCGGCGCTCGCAGGATCGGCCGCCTTGCCGGAGGACGCCCTGCCGGAGGCCAAGGCGGCGCGTGAGGGCGCCCGCCCGTCGCCCGCGCTGGTGGCGCTGCTGAAGGTGCTGCTGGCCGAAAAGGCGGAGAGCCACGACGTGGCGCCCAAGCTGCTCGCCTCGTCGGACGACATCGACCGCCTGGCGAGCGAGGAGGCGCCGGACGTGCCGGCCCTGCACGGGTGGCGCCTGGGCGTGTTCGGCGAGGACGCGCTGGCGCTCAAGCAGGGGCGCATCGCGCTCGGGGTCGCAGGCAAGCGGATCAGGTTGATCCATTCGTGACGCCGCGTGTGCCGGCCTCCAGGACCGCGCGCAGTCTCAGTTGGTGAACCTGACCTCCACGGGCGCCGCGCCGTCGAACAGTGCCACCGACCTGCCGCCCGGCTTGCAGGTGGTCTTGCCGGTCCAGGACCCGCAGGTCACCACCTGCCCGGCGCGCAAGCCCCCTGCCCAGGCGGCCCCCTCGTTGGCGAGCCAGACGATCAGCCGGAGCATGCCGCCGGCAGGGTTGCCCGTCGCCACCCTGTCGGGCTGGCCGGTGACGGTCTGGCGGACGGACATCCGGCTGAAATCGATCTGTCGCCATTCCCCGATCGGCTCGCCGACGAGGTAGGCGCCGGTCTGGATGAAGTCGGCCAGCAGGGCGATCGGGCCTACCGCGTCCGGCGCCGCGTAGCGCGATTGCAGGACCTCGATTCCGGGATGGCAGCTCGCGATGGCGTCCAGCACCTCGTCGTCGCCATAGGGCTTGCTGCGGGACGGCAGGTTGGCGTGCAGGCGGAAGCAGATCTCGGACTCGACCTCGCGCTGGGTGAACAGGCGCGTGTTCAGCGTCTGCGGCGCCTCCATCAGGCCGCTGGCGGGCATCGGCGCGCAGGCGATGGGTGCGTCCGGACCGGCGGCGCCAACCTTCCAGCCGCCGATCTGGCCCAGATGCGCCATCACCAGACGCTGCACGCGGTAGGCCTGCGCCGCATCCACCGGCAGCACGTCGGCCGGCGCCTGGTCGCCGTGCCGCGCATCCAGCAGCATCCTGGCCAGTATGTCGTCGTCCATGTTCCCTCCTCGTCAGGATGCTTGCCGCTTTGCCGTCGGTCTTGAACCGACAGGCGAACCGTCGGCAGACCACCGAAGGCCATTCAGCCCCAAGACACCATCGCCGAGATAGGAGCACCAGGGAACACGTTCTGGATTGCAACCGGCTTCTCGTGCTGTTTGCGTTGGCGCCCGCCATGACCGACAAGGCGGCCCCATGCAGCTCTACACCGACTGGGCCCGGCTGCCCGACGACGCGCGCGGCGCCACCGTCGCGCTCGGCAATTTCGACGGCGTGCATCTGGGCCACGCCCACCTGGTGCGCGCGGCCCATGCCGCGCGGCCGGACCTGCCCTTGGCGGTGCTGACGTTCGAGCCGCACCCGCGCGAGCTGTTCCGGCCGGACGACCCGCCGTTGCGGCTGACACTGTCTGCCGAGCGCGCGTCGGCACTCGGGGCACTCGGCGTCAAGCGCATCTACGAGGTGGCGTTCGATGAGGCGTTTTCCTGGCTGACGGGCGAGCAGTTCATCGCCGACGTGCTGTGCCGCGGGCTGGGTGCGGCCCACCTGGCCTGCGGGCCGGACTTCGCGTTCGGGCACCGGCGCAGCGGCGGCGTGCCGCTGCTGGCCGAACGCGCAGAGCAATCCGGCATGGGGCTGACCATCGTGCCGCCGCTGGCCGATTCGCGCGGCCCGATTTCGTCCACCCGCATACGCCGGGTGCTGCAGGACGGCTACCCAGAGCGCGCCACCGCCGATCTCGGGCGGCCCTGGGCGATCAGCGGGGTGGTGGCGCATGGCGACAAGCGCGGCCGCACCATCGGGTACCCCACCGCCAACGTGCCGCTCGGCCGGCATTTGGAGCCTGCGCGCGGCGTGTATGCGGTGGTGGTGCGGCTGGCGGACGGCAGCGAGCATCCGGGGGTGGCCAACATAGGCAGGCGGCCGACGGTCAGCGACGGCGTGGAAAGCCGGCTGGAGGTCCACCTGTTCGAGTTCGACGGCGACCTCTACGGTCAGCACATCTCGGTGGCGCTGCACGGCTACCTGCGCGCCGAGCAGAAGTTTCCCAGTTTCGAGGCGCTTCGTAGCCAGATCGTTGCGGATGCCCAGGCGGCCCGGGATATGTTGAGAGCTCGATGACCCAAGACTACCGTGATACGGTGTTCCTGCCGGCCACCTCGTTTCCGATGCGTGGCGACCTGCCCAGGCGCGAGCCGGCGATGCTGGCGCGCTGGGCGGCGATGGACCTCTACGGCCGGATCAGGGCGCAGTCCGAGGGCCGGCAAAAATTCATCCTGCATGACGGGCCGCCCTACGCCAACGGCAACATCCATATCGGCCATGCGATGCAGAAGACGCTGAAGGACGTGGTCAACCGCGCCCATCAGATGGCCGGCTACGACGCCTATTTCGTGCCCGGCTGGGATTGCCACGGCCTGCCGATCGAGTGGCAGATCGAGGAAAAATACCGCAAGGCAGGCCGCGACAAGGATGCGGTTCCGCTGCTGGATTTCCGCGCGGAGTGCCGCGCGCATGCGCAGCACTGGCTGGACGTGCAGGCCGGCGAGTTCAAGCGGCTCGGCGTGTTCGGCGACTGGGCAAACCGATACGCCACCATGGATTTCTCCGCCGAGGCGACGATCGTGTCGGAGATCCACAGCTTCGCGATGAGCGGGGCGATGTATCGCGGCCTGCGTCCGGTGCTATGGAGCGTGGTGGAAAAGACCGCACTGGCCGAAGCCGAGGTGGAGTACGCCGACCATACCAGCACAACGATCTGGGTGCGGTATCCGGTCGTGCGCTCGCCGGTCGAGGCGTTGCGGAACGCCGGCGTGGTGATCTGGACGACGACGCCCTGGACCATGCCGGGCAGCCGCGCCATCGCCTATGGCGACGCGATCGATTACGCGCTGGTCAGGGTGGATGCGGTTGCCGGCGACGCGCTGGTCGACGTCGGCGACCAGCTGCTTGTCGCGTTCGCGTTGCTGGACGCGTTCGTCAAGGACGCCGGCATCATGGCGCACCATGCGGTGCACGTGTTTCACGGCAGCGAGCTTGCTGGCACGGTGGTAGCCCATCCCTGGCGCGGTCAGGGCTACGACTTCGACATGCCGCTGCTGGCCGGCGATTTCGTCACCACCGAGCAGGGCACCGGCTTCGTGCACATGGCGCCGGCGCATGGGGAGGACGATTTCGCGCTGTGCCGCGCGCACGGGATCGGCGTGCCGGAGACGGTGGCCGATGACGGCGCGTATTTCCCGTGGGTGCCGCTGCTGGCCGGCGTGCACGTGTTCCGCGCCGCAAAGCCCGTCTGCGCGGCGCTCGCCGAGGCGGGCGCGCTCGTCAAGCAGGGCACACTGGTCCACTCCTACCCGCATAGCTGGCGGTCCAAGGCGCCGCTGATCTTCCGCGCCACCCCGCAATGGTTCATCCGCATGGATGGCGGCGAGGCGATCCGCGCGCGTGCGCTGGACGCGATCGCGCAAACGCCCTTCGTGCCCGAGGCGGGACGCAACCGACTGTCCAGCATGGTCGCCAACAGGCCCGACTGGTGCATCAGCCGGCAGCGCGCCTGGGGCGTGCCGATCGCGGTGTTCGTCGAAAAGCGCACGGGGGAGTTGCTCCGTGACCCGGACGTGATGGCGCGCATACGAGAGGTTTTCGAAACCGAGGGCGCCGATGCGTGGTGGGCGTCCCCACCCTCGCGCTTTCTCGGCAACGGCTACGATGCCGACGAGTACGAGCAGGTGCGCGACATCGTCGACGTGTGGTTCGAGTCAGGCTGCACCAACGTGTTCACCCTGATCGACCGCGGGCTGCCCTGGCCCGCCGACCTGTACCTGGAAGGGTCCGACCAGCATCGCGGCTGGTTCCAGTCCTCCCTGCTCGAAGGAATCGGCGCGCGCGGCAGAGCGCCGTTCCGCGCGGTGCTGACGCACGGCTTCACGCTGGACGAGCAGGGCCGCAAGATGAGCAAGTCGGTCGGCAACGTGATCGCCCCGCAGAAGGTGACCGACGAGTACGGCGCCGACATCCTGCGCCTGTGGGTGATGAACAGCGACGTCACCGAGGATCAACGCATCGGCCGCGAAATCCTCAAGCAGCAGGCGGAGCTCTACCGCCGGCTGCGCAACACGCTGCGCTGGCTGCTGGGCGCGCTCGACGGCTGGAGCGAGGACGAGCGCGTGGCATCAGCAGACATGCCGCTGCTGGAACGCTACATCCTGCAACGGCTTGCCGATATCGACCGGCGCGTCCGTCAAGCTGTGCAGGACCACAACTGGACCGGCGTCTATCCAGAACTGCACGCGTTCTGCAGCGCCGACCTCAGCGCGTTCTACTTCGACATCCGCAAGGACGCGCTGTATTGCGACCGGCCGGACCAGAAGCGGCGCAGGGCCTGCCGAACCGTGCTCGACTTGCTGCATCGCTGCCTCTGCACCTGGCTTGCTCCGGTTCTCTGCTTCACCGCCGAAGAAGCATGGATTGCTCGCTTTGGCGAAGCATCCAGCATTCACCTACAGACTTTTGTGGACTTGCCGACGGTGGAGGGCGACAACGGCGTGCTTTCGCAAATGAATGTATTGCGCGAGAGACGGGCCGACATAACGGTCGCCGTTGAAGGATTGCGTCAGCAGGGTGTCGTCGGATCGTCGCTTGGCGCGGCGGTCCGTTTGCCAACCTCCGTGTTCAAGCCGAACGATCCGGACTTTTGGGCGGAGTTGGCGATCGTCTCGACTGTGGAATTCGTGGATGGCGCATCGCCTGTAGAAGCCCGACAGGCTGCAGGCTGCAAATGCGCCCGCTGCTGGCGCGTTCTCCCCGAAGTCGGCACCCATCCCGCCCACCCGACGCTGTGCGACCGCTGCACCGATGCCGTCGAGAGCGGTCTCGTCCGGAAGGCGGCCGCGTGACCCAGCGCGCCCGCCTGATGGCCGGCCTCGTCCTCGCCGCCGCCGTGCTCATCGCCGACCAGCTCTCAAAACAGTGGATCCTGCACGGGCTCGACCTGCCGATGCGCGGCGACGTGCCGATCATTCCTCCCCTGCTCGATTTCGCCATGGTGTGGAACCACGGCGTCACCTTCGGCCTGCTGCAGGCGGGCCGCGGCGCGGGTCAGATCGTGCTCGGCTGCGTCGCAATCGCCGTGGTGGCCGGCCTGTTCGTCTGGCTGCGCCGCGCCGAAACCCTGGCCACCGCGCTGGCGCTCGGCGCGGTGGCCGGAGGGGCGCTGGGCAACGTGGCCGACCGGGCGCGCTTCGGCATGGTGGTCGATTTCGTTCACGTGCACTGGGCCGGTTTCGATCCGTTCCCCTTCGTGTTCAACCTGGGCGACAGCGCCATCGTGCTCGGCGTCGCCACACTGCTGCTGGAAAGCCTGTTGCCGGGCGCGCGCGCGGCCCGCTTGCAGCCCCCTCCGCCGAACGCGTAAACCCGCCCCGCTGCCGACCGGATCAACGCCCCCGAGGATCGTCATGAGAACTTGCCTGCTGCTGCTCGCCACCGCCTGCCTTTGCGGCTGCAGCGACGTGGAGCGCACCTTCGGACTGACCCGCGACATCCCCGACGAGTTCACCGTGGAAACCCGCGCGCCGCTGTCCATGCCGCCCGATTACAGCCTGCGCGCGCCGCAGCCGGGCGCAGCCCGCCCGCAGGAGGTCAGCAGCCAGGCCGCCGCCGAAGCCGCCCTGTCGCCCGATGCGGCCCTGGTCGGCGCCGGCAGCCAGGCCGCCGGCCCGAAAACGGCGGGGCAGCAGGCGCTTGTGGCGGAGGCAGGGCCTGCCGCGCCGGCCGACATTCGCAAGCGGGTGGACGGCGAGGTGGCGCTGGACCGCCCCTCCGGCAGCCTGACCGACAGGCTGATGTTCTGGCAGGGCGGTTCGCCGCCAGGCACCGTGCTCGACGCGACGGCCGAAAGCCGCCGCCTGCGCCAGAACGCGGCGCTCGGCCAGCCGGCCACCGCCGGCGACACGCCGGTCATCCAGGACAAGCCGAAATCCTCGTTCCTGGGCCTGTTCTGATCAGGCTCCATGCAGCGTCAGGCAGCGCACGGCGGACCTCCGTTCCTGCACTGCGTCGACCTCTGCACGCAGCATGAGGTCAGGGGCTGGTCGACCGCTCCCCGACTGACCATCCTGGTCAACGACGGCCCGGTCGCGACAATCGTGCCCGACGTGCCGCGACCGGACCTTCCGGCGGCGGGCATTGCCGGCGGGCACGGCTTCACCTGCCACCTGCCCAGGCCGCTCTGGCTCGACGACGCCGTCGCCGTCGCAGGACCGGACGGCAGCACGCACCGCGCGCAGCTCGACCCTGGCGTCGCCCGCAGGATCGCCGAGCTGACCAGCTACATCGATCCCGCACGGACGCGCGGGCTGGAGATCGGCGCGCTGGACCGGCCCCTGATCCCCAAATCGCGCTTCGCCGTCGCCTATCTCGACCAGGCGCCTCATGCCGAGCTGGTGGCGCGCTACGCCGGCCACGGCGTGGTCGAGTCCGCGCTGGTGGACCCGGACTACGTCGTCGGCGAGGGCAGCTATCTGGCAGCCACCGGCGGACGACGCTTCGGCTACGCGGTCGCCTCGCACGTCGTCGAGCACGTGCCCGACATGGTGGGCTGGCTGTGGGAGCTGTGGTCGGTGCTCGAGGACGGCGCGGTGCTGGCGCTCGCCGTGCCGCATGCCGAGCGGATTTTTGACTCCCGGCGCAGGCTGAGCGCGATGGCGGAACTGGCCGACGCCTATTTCAGCCGGCTGGTGCGTCCCAGCCCGCGCCAGATCATCGACGCGATGACCGGCAGCGCGCTGCATCACGGCACCGACCTCCCCGAACAGGTGTTCAAGGCCTTCCACCTTGCCAACCACTCGCGCAAGACAGGCCTCTACGCGGACATGCACTGCAACACCTTCACGCCCGCCTCGTTCGCCGGCCTGCTCGCCGATCTGGACCGCTGCGGGCTGCTAGGCTTCGAGCTGCTGCGACTGGGCGCGACCAGCCTGGACGACGAGTTCACCGTCCACCTCCGCCGCCGCGCCGACAAGACGTTGAGGGACGATTTGCGGCCCTGATCCCGGCTGTCGCGGATCAAATGAACAAAGGCTTTTTGGTCCTTTTTGCAAAAAGGACTGCTTGCTTTCACGAGTTAGACTCAGCCCCAATTGGTACAAAAACATCGACAGCACCAACAACACGAAGAGTGTTGTCGATGACCGCTGAATTTGGCTTGGATCCGGGTGCGCGGGCCTCCCAGTCCGGGTGCGCTTTGTGACATTGCCGCCAGTCCAGGCCGTTGGACTCCCTCCGACGTCACGCCCTATGCTGTCCGAACCATGACCCTGGCCCCTCGAGTCGCATCGTCCGGCAGCGCGGTCCGCCAGCTGCCGGAGGCGCTGGTGAACCAGATCGCCGCCGGCGAGGTGATCGAGCGGCCTGCGGCAGCCGTCAAGGAGCTGGTCGAGAACGCCCTGGATGCCGGCGCCACCCGCATCGCGGTGACGCTCGCGGGCGGCGGCATCGAGCGCATCGAGGTCACCGATGACGGGCACGGCATGGCGCCGGACTGCCTGTCGCTGGCGGTGCAGCGCCACTGCACGTCCAAGCTGCCGGACGGCGACCTGGTGCGCATCGCGACGCTCGGCTTCCGCGGCGAGGCGCTGCCCAGCATCGGCGCCGCCGGGCGGCTGACCATCGTCTCCCGCCGGCCCGGCAGCGCGCACGCCCACCGCATCGCCGTCGCCGGCGGGGTGGTGGAGCCGGTGGCACCGGCGCCCGGCGCGCCGGGCACGCGGGTGACGGTGGACGACCTCTTCTACGCCACCCCTGCACGGCGCAAGTTTCTCCGCTCGCCGCGCAGCGAGGCCGACCACGCAGGCGCCGCGCTCGCCAGGCTGGCGCTGGCCGCGCCGGCGACGGCGTTCCGCCTGACAGTGGACGGGCGCACGCTCTACGACCTGCCAGGCCAGGACCGTGCGGCGCGCGTCGCCGTCCTGCTCGGCCAGGATGCGTCCGAAGCGATGCTGCCGGTCTGCGCCGAGCGCGACGGCATGGTTCTGACCGGCTTCGCCTGTGCGCCGATGGTGAGCAGGGCCACGACGTCCGGGCAGTCGCTCGTGGTCAACGGACGGCCGGTGACCGACCCCTTGCTTCGGCTGGCGGTAAGGATCGCCTATCGCGACGTGATCGCCGCCGGCCGCCACCCCGTGGTGGCGCTGTGGCTGGAGCTGCCGCCGGACGAGCTGGACGTGAACGTCCACCCCGGCAAGACCGAGCTGCGGTTCCGCGCCGCCGAGCAGGTTCGCGGCTTCGTCATCTCCAGCCTGCAGCGCGTGCTGTCGGGCGGCGCGGGCGCCGCACCCCGCGCGCCGGTCAGGCCGTCGCTGCAGCTGGTTTCGCCCGCTCGCGCGCCAGGCCCCGGCATGGCGGAGGCGCAGCTCGGCTTCGGGCATGCGCCCGCGTCCCGCGGCTTCGCCGACCACGCCGCGCCGGACCCTTCGCATCCTCTGGGCGCGGCGGTGGCGCAGGTGCTCGACACCTACATCGTCGCCGCGACGGCCGACCAGTCGCTGGTGCTGGTGGACCAGCACGCGGCGCATGAGCGGCTGACCCACGAGGCGCTGCGCCGGCAGCTGCTCGAGGGCGGCGTCGCCGGGCAGCCGCTCCTGGTGCCCTCGGTGGTCGATCTGCCGGCGCCGCACGCCGCCTGCCTGGTCGCGGCGGCCCCCGGCCTGGCCAGGCTGGGGCTGGAGGTGGAGGCGTTCGGCCCTGGCGCCGTGCTGGTGCGCGCTCTGCCGGCCGCGCTCGGCACGGCCGACCCGAAGGGCCTCGTGCGCGACGTCGCAGACGAACTGGCCGAGCACGGCGAGACCGGTGCGCTGGAGCAGCGTCTGGACGCGGTGGTGGCCCGGCTGGCCTGCCACGGCAGCATACGCGCCGGCCGGCGGCTGAGCCTGGAGGAGATGGACGCGCTGCTGCGCCAGATGGAGGCAACGCCGCGTGCAGCCACCTGCAGCCACGGCCGGCCGACCTTCTTGCGCCTCAGCCGCGCAGAGATCGAGCGCCTGTTCGGCCGACGCTAGAGCAATGTCACGCAGACTGGACTAGTCGGAGTGACGAAGTTGCTCGCCAAAACAAGGCCTAGACCGCTTTGAGGTCCGCCTACTCGCGGACACTCTGCGTGAAACCGGTCTAGTCTGGAGCAGGATGCGATTGGACAGAGTCAGCAAGGCTAGGAGCGTTGCGCCTAGAACCTCACTGGGGTCCCTGACCCCGGCAGGGGGCTTGGGAGACAGCGTTCCCCAACCTGTCTTGACCCAACCTCAATTTTTCCCGCTTGAGCACGTGGCCAGACCGTCGGTCGCCATCATCGGCGCGGGTCCTGCAGGGCTGCTCGCGGCCGAGCTGCTCGCCGCGCGGCATGCGGTGACGATCTACGACCACATGCCCTCGCCGGGCCGCAAGTTCCTGCTCGCCGGCAGGGGCGGCCTGAACCTGACGCATACCGAGCAACGCCCCGATTTCCTGGCGCGCTACGATGCCGCGGCGCCGTTCATGACGGCCGCGCTGGACGCGTTTTCGCCCGCCGCCCTGCGCGGCTGGTGCGAAGGGCTCGGCCAGCCCGTTTTCGTGGGCAGTTCCGGCAGGGTGTTCCCCACCGCGTTCAAGGCGGCGCCGCTGCTGCGCGCCTGGCTGAGGCGCCTGGACGATCTCGGCGTGCGCTTCGCCGGGCGGCACCGTTGGACGGGCTGGGCACAGCCGGGCGTCCTGCTCTTCGAGACCGCGGACGGCACGGTCGCCGCCCGGCCGGACGCCGTGCTGCTGGCGCTCGGCGGCGCGTCCTGGCCGAGGATGGGGTCCGATGGCGGCTGGGTGCCGGTCCTGCAGGACGTGGGCGTGCGGGTGGCGAAGCTGCAGCCGAGCAATTGCGGCGTGGACGTGGCCTGGTCGCCAAGCTTCCTGGACCGTTTCGAGGGCCAGCCGCTCAAGCGCGTGGCGCTCTCCGCAGGCGGACGGCGGGTGCGCGGCGAAGCGGTGGTGACACGCGCCGGGCTGGAGGGCGGCTGCGTCTACGGGCTGTCCGCCCCGATCCGGGACGGCCTGGAGGGGACGGGCGGCGCGGCGCTGCTCGTGGACCTGCTGCCCGATGTCTCGGCCGAGGCGCTGGCGGCCAGGGTGGATGGCGAGAGGCGGGGCCGGTCGCTGTCGAACCACCTGCGTCAGGCGGCGGGGCTCTCGCCGGTCGCCGTCGGGCTGGTGCGGGAGGCGCTGCATGGCGCAGCTCCGGCGGCTCGCCTGAGCAGCCTGATCAAGTCGGTTCCCCTGCGCGTCACCGCGCTGCAGCCGATCGCGCGCGCCATTTCCTCGGCCGGCGGGATCGGCCTGCAGGAGCTCGATGGCGGGCTGATGATCCGGCGCCTGCCCGGCGTGTTCGCGGCGGGGGAGATGCTGGATTGGGAGGCGCCGACCGGCGGCTACCTGCTTCAGGGGTGTTTCAGCACCGGTGCCGCGGCCGCGCGCGGCATCGCCGCCTGGCTCGGTCAGGCGTCTGCGGCCAGCGCGCGGTACAGCGCGGCGTAGCGCGCGGCGGGGCCGGCCCAGCCGACGTCGGTGCGCATGCCGTTGCCCTGGATCACCGCCCAGGCCCGCCTGTCCGACCAGAGTGCGGCCAGCCGGCCGACCGCCGCCGCCAGCGCCTGCCCGCTCGCCGGCGCGAACAGCAGCCCGGTCGCCGCGTGCGCGGCCAGGGCGGCGTGGTTCGCGTCGATCACCGTGTCCGCCAAGCCGCCGACCCGGCTGACCACCGGCAGCGCGCCGTAGCGCAGGGCGCAGAGCTGGGTCAGGCCGCAGGGCTCGAAGCGCGAAGGGACCAGCACGGCGTCGGTTCCCGCCTGCAGCAGATGCGCCAGGCCTTCGTCGTAGCCCGGCACGAAGCCGATTTCGCCTGGCGCCGCCTGCGACGCGCGCTGGAGCTCCTCCTGCAGCCAGGCGTCGCCGGCGCCGAGCACGGCGAGCTGGGCGCCGCGCGCGCGCAGGGCGGGCAGGGCGCCGAGCAGCACGTCCAGCCCCTTCTGGTGGGTCAGGCGGCTGACCACGCCGAGCAGCAGCGTGCCCGCCTCCAGCCGCAGGCCGAAGCGTGCCTGCAGCGCTGCCTTGCTGGCGCGCCTCGGGCCTGGATCGGCGGCGCTGAACGGGGCTGGCAGAGCCGGGTCGGCCTGAGGGTTCCACACCACGGTGTCGATGCCGTTGAGGATGCCTGTCAGTATCCCGGGACTCTGGGCGGCCCGCGCGCGCAGCAGGCCGTCCAGGCCCATGCCGCCCTGCTCGGTCAGGATCTCCGCGGCGTAGCCTGGCGAGACGGTGGTCAGCCCGTCGGCATAGCGCAGGCCGGCCTTCAGCATGCCGATCGCGCCGTAATATTCCAGGCCGTCCGGCGTGTAGGCGCTCGCCGGCAGGCGCAGTTCTGCAAGCAGGGAGGCGGGCACCTGACCCTGGAAGGCGAGGTTGTGCACCGTCATCACGGTGGCCGGCCGCGCACCCTCGGCCAGAGCGAGGTAGGCGGGCGTCAGCCCCGCCTGCCAGTCATGCGCGTGCACCACGTCTGGCCTGAAGCCTTCTGCCGCGCCACGCCCCAGCAGGGCGCCGGCAAAGGCCAGGGCGGCGAAGCGCTGCGGGTTGTCAGGCCAGTCCTGCCCGTCAGGTCCTGTATAAGGGTTGCCGGGCCGGCCAAAGAGATGCGGGGCGTCCAGCACGAACAGGAGCAGCCCGGACGCCTCTGCGGCGACGAGCTTGGCCGGGCCGCCGAAATACGCGTCCTCGGTCCAGACGATGCGGCCGCGTGCCAGCGCCTGCAGCACGGCAGGGTAGCCGGGCACCAGGCTGTGCATCTCGACGCCCTGCGCCTGCAAGGCGAGGGGCAGCGCGCCGGCGACGTCGGCCAGCCCGCCCGTCTTGACCAGCGGAAAGATCTCGGATGCGACAGACAGGACCCTGAGCGGGTTCACGCCCTGGTGTTGGGACTGGCCTGGCTAGTTCGCCGCGACCTTCATTCCTGGCGAGAGGTCGACAGGCAGACTCAGGATCACCCTGTCGCCGTCCTTCAACCCTGCCCTCACCTGCACCTGGGCGCCGTCGTCCTCGGCCACGTCGAGGTGGCGTATGGCGATGCGGCCGTCCTCGACCACTGCGGCGCTGAGGCCGTCCTGGTTGAAGATCACCGCCTGCGTCGGCAACGTCACCACCGGCGTGGTCCTCGGCACCTGCAGATGGACGATGCCGTAGAGCCCGGCGGAGAGGGCGTTGCCGCGGTTGTCGACGTCCACCTCTGCGAGCAGGGTGCGGGTGTCGGTCGCCAGCGCCGCGGCGTTGCGGGCGACGCGGCCATGGAACACCCGGCCAGGAAGCTGGGGCACGGTGATGGTCGCGTCCTGGCCGTCCTTGAGGCTGAAGAAGTATTCCTGCGGCACGTAGACCTGCACCCGAAGCGTGGAGGTCCGCGCGATGGAGAACAGCGACGTGCCGGACGCAGAATCCGCGGTGACCAGGTTGCCGACGTCGATCTGCCGGGCCGTGATCACGCCGTCGAACGGAGCAATCACCTTTTCGAAGCCGGTCAGCTCGACCAGCCGGTTCACCTGCGCCACCTGGGCGGCCAGGTTGGCCTGGGCCACGCCCACGCCGGCAGCCTGGGTGCTGAAGGTGGTGCGGTCCTGGTCGCCCTGCTGGCGGCTCGCCCAGCCCTCGCCGACCAGGACCGATGTGCGCCGGTTGTTGGCCTGCGCCAGGCCGCGGCTTGCGTTGGCTTGCGTGAGGGACGCACGCATCTGCAGCAGCTGCGCCTGCGCCTGCGTCAGCTGCTGGTCGAGGTCGGGGGCCGCGATGATGGCGAGAACGTCGCCTGCCTTCACGTGGCTGCCGATGTCGACGTTGCGCTTGGCGATGTAGCCGGTGGCGCGCGCGTACAGGGTTGCCGCGTCGAACGCCTCCATCGTGCCTGGCAGGTCGACGACTTCCGGCCGGTTGTTCGCCCTGACCACCTGGGTGCGCACGCTCGGCACCGCGCTCTGCCTGGCGTGCAGCGCGTTGGCCGCCGCGTTCTTGGTGGAGACGTGGGTCCAGACGCCCCAGGCGACCATCACGGCCACGATGAGGATCGCCGCCAGCGCCAACAGGCGGGCGATCCGGCGGCGGCGCTTGTCGGTGGCCGGGTCGTCCTGCCTGCCGGGTTTCGCATCGCCTTGGTCCTGCCGTCCCGCCGGATGCGGCTGCCCCGCCATGTGGTCTGGCTCAGGCTGGCTGATCCGCGCCTCGTCCGGTGACGTCTCTGGCCGGTGGATCTGGTTCATGGCTCAGGCTCCCTGATGCGCGATGCTGCGTGGCTCTGCACGCCGGTCGTCCTTTTGGGTCTCGGCCTTTTCGACGCGCTCGAACGCGCCGAAGACCGAGTAGAGGTAGGGCACGAACAGCAGCGTCGTGATCGTGCCGACCAGCACGCCGCCGATCACCGCGCGCGCCAGCACGGCATTCTGCTCCTCGCCGGGGCCGCCGATCGCCATCGGCACCATGCCGACGATCATCGCCGCCGCCGTCATCAGCACCGGGCGCAGCCGGGTGGTGCCGGCCGACAGGGCGGCTTTGAGCGCGCTCATGCCCTCCTGCCGCTGCTCGCGGGCGAAGGTGACGAGCAGGATGGAGTTGGCCGAGGCGACGCCGACCGACATGATGGCGCCCATCAGCGAGGGCACCGACAGGGTGGTGCCGGTGACGAACAGCAGAAGCAGGATGCCCGATCCTGCGCCGGGCAGGGCCAGGATGACGGCGAGCGGGTCGACGAAGCTCTGGTAGTTCACCACCATCAGCAGGTAGACGAACACGGCGGCGAACAGCAGGCCGACGGTCAGGTTGGTGAACGCCTCGTCCATCGAGCTGATCTGGCCGCGGACGTTGATGGTGTCCCCCACCTTGAGGTGATGCCGTTCGTCGGCAACCACCTTGTTGACCGCTTTCTCGACGCTGCCGAGGTCGGTGCTCTGCACGCTGGCATACACGTCGTAGACCGGCTGGATGTTGCTCTGGTTGTAAACCGACTGCACCTGCTGACGCCGGCCGGTGGCGACGTTGCCGAGCAGGTCGGGGATGCGCGTGGTCGCGGTAACCTGCGTGCCGGCAATCGGGATGTTGTCCAGGTCGTTCTTGTCGCGAAGCTTGTACTCCGGCGTCTGCACGGCCAGGTAGTAGGGAATGCCGTTCTTCGGGTCGGTCCAGAAGTTGGGCGTTATCTGCTCGGACGAGCTGAGGCTGATATTGAGGTTGTTGGCGACCTGGTTGACCGTCTGGCCGATCTCCTGCGCACGGGTCCGGTCGATGGTGTAGAACATTTCGGGCGCGTCCAGCTCCTGCTGCACATGCGCGTCGACGATGCCTGGCACGCCGCCGATCCGCTTGGCGATGTCCTTGGCGATTGCCTGGTTGTCGATGCGGTGCCGTCCCTGCACCTGGACGTCGATCTGCGACGGCACGCCGAAATCGAGGATCTGGGTGACCAGGTCGGCGGGCTGGAAGTAGAACTGCACGTCGGGGAAGGCCGATGGCAGCTCGTCGCGGAGCTGCCTCGTATACGCGGCCGTCGTCTTGTCGCGGTTCTCGGAAAGCTGGATCTGGATGGTGCCGTCGTTCACCCCGATCGTGGTGCCGTCCGTGAAGGCCAGGTTGTACAGGCGCTGCGGCAGGCCGATGTTGTCGAGCATCAGCTTGATGTTGGTGCCGGGGATCTGGGCGTGGATGTTGTCCTCCACCGCCTGGAAGACACGCTCGGTGGACTCGATGCGTGTCCTGGCCGGCGCGCGGACGTGAAGCTGAATCAGCCCGGCATCGACCTGAGGGAAGAAGTCGCTGCCCACGAACATGCTGAGCACGGCGGCGCAGCCCACGATGCCCAGCCCCACCAGGGGCGTGAGGATGCGTCGGGCCAGGATGCCGGCGAGCAGCCAGCCATAGAAATCGCGGAACGCGTCGAATCGGCGGTTGAAGCCCTGGTGGAACCGCCCGAACCAGCTCTTCGGCGCGCCTTGGTCCTTCGCCTCGTGTCCGCCTGCGTGCTCGCTCCTCAACATCAGCCTGATGACGATCGGCGTCAGCGTCCTGGAGATGCCGTAGGAGGCGAGCATCGCGAACACCACGGCCATCGCCAGCGGCGTGAACAGGTATTTTGCAGCACCCTGCAGGAAGAACACGCTGACGAACACGACGCAGATCGCGAGCGTGGAGATCAGGGTGGGGATGGCGATGCCGGCGGCGCCGTTCAGCACCGCGTCGTCGAAATCGCCCCCTTCGTCGAGCAGGCGGTGGGTGTTCTCGATCGTGACGGTGGAATCGTCGACCAGGATGCCGACCGCCAGGGCAAGCCCGCCCAGCGTCATCGTGTTGATGGTCTCGCCGAGTGCCGAGAGCACCGCGACCGAGGTCAGGATCGACAGCGGGATCGACACCATGACGACGACCGTCGAGCGCCAGGAGCCGAGGAAGACCAGGATCATCATCGCGGTCAGTCCTGCGGCGATCGCACCCTCGCGCAGCACCGAATTGATGGCGTTGGAGACGAACACCGACTGGTCGAACAGCATGTCGATGTGCATGCCCGGCGGGGCCGCCTTCTGGATGGTCGGCATCGCCGCCTTCACCCGGTTGACCACGTCCAGCGTGGACGCGTCGCCGTTCTTGATGATTGTCAGCAGCACGGACCGCTTGCCCTCGGTGCGAACCACGTTCTGCTGCACCGCCCAGCCGTCGCGCACATGGGCCACGTCGCGCAGGTAGACGGTTGTGCCGCCGACCTGCTTGACCGGCACGTTGTTCAGCGCGTCGATCGACTGGGCCGACGCGTTGACCCTGACGATGAACTGGCGATCGCCCATCTTGGCGTCACCGGAGGGCAGCGTCAGGCTCTGCGCGTTGACCGCGTTGACGACGTCGTTGGGGGTCAGGCCCTGCGAGCGCAGCGCGTCCGGGTCGAGGTCGACCATGATCTGTCGGTACTTGCCGCCATACGGCGTGGGCAGGGTGATGCCCTGAATCGGGGCGAGCTGCTGGCGCATCTGGTAGATGCCGTAATCGTAGAGCTGCTGCTCATTCAGCGAGTCGGAGCTGAGGCTGATCTGCAGCACCGGAACCGAGGATGCGTTGTACTGGACGATGGTCGGCGGCTGGATGCCGGTCGGCATCAGGGCGCGTATGGAGTTCGATGCCGAGACGATCTGGGCGATGGCCAGGTCGACGTTGACGTTGGGCTGGAAGTAGATGCGCTCCACCGAAATGCCGGACAGCGTCTGGCTTTCGATGTTCTTGATGTCGTTGACCGACGAGCTGATCGAGTACTCGCTGTAGGTGCTGACCCGCTGCTCCATCTCCTCTGGCGTCAGGCCAGTATACTGCCAGATGATGCTGACGACGGGGATGTTGATGGCGGGAAAGATGTCCTTGGGCGTCACGAGAACGGTGCTGATGCCGAGAAACAGCATCAAGATCGCCACCACGTAGAAGGTGTGGGGGTATTTCAGGGCAAACTTGACGAGACCCATGGAGCGTCCTGATCAGAGCCGGCGAGATTAGTAAGGTAGCTTAGCTTTCTTCGGTTTCCAGTGCCGGGCACTCTGTTTACGCCGGCAACATCCGGCCCTCCCCCTGCAAGCCGGCCAGTCACACAATCTGCAACAGGCCTCGCCTGGTAGAGTTGCCGCGGCGTGTTGGGGCAGGATTAAAGAGAGGCAACCAGCGTGTGGGGCGCTTTCCTTCCCAGGTGGGCCGGAGTAACGGCTTCGCGACTGGAGGGCTTGTGTTCGGCCAATTTTTCCAATGGTGGACCCAGCGTCTGCTGGAGCTGGTGCCCGACCGGATTCGCCGCAACGGAGGCGGCACCGACGCGCTGATCGCCGACGCCAGCGAAGCAGGGCTGCTGACGATGCGCCGTCGCCGGCGCGGGGCCGAGCAGCGGTTGGTGCAGGTCAGGCTCGACGAGCCGGGGGCGGTCACCCTGCGTGCTGCGCTGAACGGCAGGCCGAGGGGCGAGGCCGTGCTGCTGCGCCTGGCGCAAGCCCAGGTGCTGGAGCGGCAGGTCACCTTGCCGCTGGCCGCAGAGCGCGAGCTGGAGCGGGTGCTGGGCTACGAGATGGAGCGGCTGACCCCGTTCAGCGCGGCGGAGGTGTTCTGGGGCTACGCGATGCTGGAGCGCGACCGGGCGCGTTCGCGTCTGAAACTGCGCCTGACGATGGTGCCGCGTGCCAGTGTCGCACCCCTGCTGGACATGCTGACCGCGGCAGGTGGCCGGCCGAGCCTGCTGGAATGCGTGGCGCCGGACGGCGTGCGGGCGATGTCGCTGGCGCATGAGGCGGTGGCGGGGCGGCGCGGCGGCCTGTCGCAGCGCAGCCTGGGCCTGGCCGCGGGCGCGCTCGCCCTGCTGGTCGTCGTGACGCCGTTCATCCGGCAGTCGCTGGCGATGGGCGAGACGCAGGACCGGCTGGAGGTGATGGCGCCGCGCATCGCCCAGGTGAACGAGCTGCGGCGGCGCATCTCCGGCGCGGGCGCAGGCGGCGACGCGGTGGTGGCAGAGACACGCCGGCTGGGCGACACGCTGGAGGCGCTCTCGGCAGTGACCGAGATCCTGCCCGACGACAGCTACCTGACCGAGTTCACCATGCGGGAACGCAAGATGACCCTGTCCGGCCTCGGTGCGTCGGCGCCACGGCTGATCAACCTGCTCTCGGGCGACCCGCGCATCCGCGGCCCTGCCTTCACCGCGCCGGTGACCCGCAGCGAGACCAACCACCTGGACGTGTTCTCCATCCGGGCGGAGCTGGCGCAGTGACGGCCGTCCGCTGCCGGTCGTCAGTCGCGGGTGGGCGGGGCTGATGGCGTCTGCGCTGCCGACCGGGCAGAGGGGGCAGGCGCTGGCCGTGGGGCTGGCCGTGCTGGCCGCCGTGATCGTCTGGGTCGGGGTGGTCTCGCCGCTGGCCGACCTCTACGGGGCGCGGGCGGACCGGCTAGGCTCGCTGCAGCTGCGGGCGGGCAAGGAAGCGGCGTTGATCGAGTCGTTGCCGGCGCTGCAGGCCGAGGCGGCCAGCGCCGCGCGCAGGCCGACCCGGGCGGTGCTGGCCGGCGACACCGACTCCATCGCCGGCGCCACGCTGCAGGAGCAGGTGCAGGGCATGGCGGCATCGGCCACCGCCACGCTGACGAGCATCGAGACGCTGCCGGCCGAGCAGGTGGGCAACTACCGGCGCATCGGCGTGCGCGTGGAGCTGAGCGCGCAGCTTTCCGTCGTCGTCGCCCTGCTGCGCGCGGTGGAGGAAGCCCAGCCGAGCATGCTGGTCGACGACATCAGGCTGACCGCGACCCCTGTCGGCCCGCAGAACGCGCAGCTGCCGCTGGACGCCGCGTTCACCGTCTACGCCTTCCGTATCGGCACGGCCAAGGACGACCAGCAGTGAATCCGCCCGCGCGGCTGCTGGCCGGGCTCGCCGCCCTGCTGGGGCTGGTCCTGGTGCTGGAATGGGCGTTGCCGAGCCAGCCTTCGCCGGCCCAGGCGGTGCCGCTGGCCCGCTTCCAGTCGGCCGGCCGCGCGGCCGTGCTGCCGACCAGGCGCACCGCTAACTGGGCAGAGGCCATCCTGGCCCGCCCGGTGTTCAGCATATCCCGCCGGCCGCCCAGGATCGCTGCCGGCGGGCCGGCCTCAGCAGGGCCGGGACAGGCGCGGCTGGCCGGCATCATGATCACGCGCACCGGGCGGCGGGCGATCTTCGCGCCGGAGGGCGGCGGGCACGCGCTGGTGCTGGCAGAAGGCGGCAGCATCAACCAGAGCACCATCCGACGCATCCTTCCAGATCGTGTGGTGCTGGTCAGCGGCGCCGTGCTTCAACCCGCCTACGACCGCAACAGGCCGGCCGCGACGACGGCGTTCCAGCCGCCGGTCACGCCGTTCAACCCCAATTTTCCGCCCTTTCCCAACCCGGGCGGGCAGTTTGCCAACCCTGGCCTCCTGACCCCGGGCGTTCCGCCGCCCGGCTTTCAGCCACCCGGCTTTCAGCCACCCGGCTTTCCGCAGCAGGCTTTCCAGCCGGCGGGCGTGCCCGTGCCGCAGCCGAACGGGGAGGACGGCGTGCCGCCGACCCCGCAGCAAGCCTTTCACGGGGGACTGATCCCTCAACGGAGAGAGTGATGAGTTTTGCCAACCGTTCAGGCCGTGCAGGCTGTGACCGGCGCGCGCATTGGCTGGCCTGGCTGGCCGCGTGCACGACGCTGGCCGGCTGCGCGCAGCCGGGAACCGACCAGGCGCGCCTGCTGCCGCCGCTGCCGGCGCTGACCCAGAATTCGGGGCGCGCGACGCCGCGGGTGAACGGCAGCATCGCCGGCAGCCTGCCGCTGCCCCAGGTGGCGCTGAGTGCCGGCCCCGGCGTGGTCGTCTCGCAGAACGCCAGCGCCGGCTCGGCCGGCGGCGGCACCGTGACGCTGGATTTTGCGGACACCGACATACGCGAGGTGGTGGCCCAGATCCTGGGCAACACGCTGCATGTGAACTACGCCATCGACCCGTCCGTGCACGGCACGGCGACCCTGCGCACCGTGACGCCGCTGTCGGACCGGCAGCTTGTACCCGTGCTGCAATCGCTGCTGGCGCAGAACGGCGCCACGCTGGTGGTCAACGCCGGCGTGTACCGCGTGCTGCCGACGGCGCTGGCGGCGGGTGTCGCCGGCGGTCCTGGCACGGCTGGCGGGACGATGGTGCCGCTGCGCTACGCCGCGGCCGACGACCTGGCAAAGGTGCTTCAGCCCTACGTGCAGGGCGGCGCGCGGCTGGTCGCCGTGCCCAGCAGCAACGCGCTGGTGATCGGCGGCGAGCCGGCGCAGCGCGACGCGCTGGTCGAGCTGGTGCGCGCCTTCGACATCGACGTGCTGGCCGGCCAGTCCTACGCGCTGTTCCCGGTGCCCAACGGCGCCGCTGAGGATTTTGCCCTTGCACTGTCCCAGGCGTTCCGCAGCCAGCAGGGCGGCACGCTGGCCAACCAGGTGAAGGTGGTGCCGCTGGCGCGCGTGGACGCCGTGCTGATCGTGACCAGCTCGCCGCGCTACCTGAACGACGCGCGGCGCGTCTATGCCGTGGTGGAGCGCGGCATGCGGCAGACGATGCGCACCTGGCACGTCTACTACGTGCAGAACAGCACGGCCAACGACACCGCCTACATCCTTCAGCAGGCGTTTACGCCGGACAACGTCACGGCGCAGCCGACGGCGCACGGCCAGGGCCAGCAATCCCAGCAGCCCGGCGGCATCAGCGCGGGATCCAGCATCAGCGGCGGCGCCGGCAGCGGCAGCACCGGCGGGATCGGCGGGTCGGGCAGCACCGGCGGGCTCGGCGGCGGGAGCGGCCTTGGCAGCAGCGCATCCGGCAGCGGCAGCACGGGCGGGCTCGGTTCGGGCCTGGGCGGCTCGACCGGATCGACCGGCTCTGGCGGGCAGGGCGCGCCCTCGCGAGGCGGCGGGTCGGCGGGCGCCAACCCGCTGCTGGGCGGGCTGTCCAGCAGCGGCGGGCAGGCCAACCCTAACGAGATGCGCATCATCCCCAACCCTGAGAACAACGCGATACTCGTCTATGCCACCGGCCAGGAGGAAGCGACGGTGGAGGCGATGCTGCACAAGGTGGACATCCTGCCTTTGCAGGTGCGCATCGACGTGATCATCGCCGAGGTCGACCTGAACGACGCGTTGCAATACGGCACGGAATACTACTTCCGCCATCACGGCCTGGCGGGCGCGTTCGGCCAGGCCGCCAGCGAGATCCTGGGCGGCGGGTCGGGCGCTGGCACCAACGGCGCGTTCTCGATCGGCGTTTCCGGCGCGAGCGGCGACTTCGTGGTTCAGGCGCTGCAGCAGATTTCGACGGTGAAGGTGTTGTCATCGCCCGAGCTGCTCGTGCTCGACAACGAGACGGCATCGCTCTCGGTCGGCAACTTGGTGCCCTACGAGACCGGGTCGTTCACCTCCCTGATCGCCGGATCGGGCACGCAGCAGCAGATCAACTACCAGAAGACGGGCGTGATAACCACCGTCACCCCAAGGGTGAACAGCGGCGGCCTGGTGACTCTGGACATCAGCCAGGAGGTGAGCGGCATTGCACCGGGGAGTGGCACGCTGAGTCAGACGACCGGCTCATCGATCGCCTCGCCGACGTTCACGGACCGGGCGGTGCAGAGCCGGATCGTCGCGGAGGACGGTCAGACCGTGGGCCTGGCGGGTCTGATCACCGATACCGTGCAGCGCGCCAACAACGGCATTCCCATCCTGAAAGACATCCCGATCATCAGCTTCCTCACCAGCCAGCAGAACAACACCCGCCAGCGCACCGAGCTACTGGTTCTGCTGACCCCGCACGTGCTGCACGACCAGCGCGACGCGCGGTCGCTGACCGAGGACCTGCGCCAGCAGCTGCCGCGCGCCGCCTTCGTTCCCTACGAGCTTCAGACTTTGCCCCGGGGCGGTTCGGACGACCCGCATCTGCGCATCCAGCAACGCCTCGGCACCGGGCCGTAACGGCGAGAAATCGTGCCGCAGGCAACTTTCCTGCTTCCATGTGCCTGACGTTGCGATTACGCTGAGTTCATCAGACGGAAAGCCGAGCCGATGAGCATAGCGCGCACCGCACAACGCGTCGCCCAGGCGATGATACCGCCGGTGCTGTTCCTCTCGCTCGCAGGGTATTTTGGCTGGAACGCGATGCGCGGCGACCATGGATTGCGCGCCTACGCCATGCGCCAGCACCAGCTGGTGACCGCCAAGCAGGAACTGGCCGCGGCCGAGGCAGAGCGCCAGGAATGGGAGGTACGCGTGGCAGGCCTGCGCGCCAACCATATCGACCCTGACACGCTCGACGAACGCGCGCGCGCCATGCTGAACCTGGCCGACCCGAACGACGTGGTCGTGCCGTATGGGCAAGCCAACAAGCTGTTCTGAGCCGAGCTTGACCGTTCCGGCCTGAGACTCCGCCCGACCCTCCTGCAAGGGACCCTTCTGAAAGGGCCCTTCTGCAAGGGGAGCGGGGGTATGACGGTTGGGGCAGGCTTGTTGGAAGCCCGTGCTGCGCTAAGCTTGCGACCTTAGTCGTAGGTGGGAGTGGGTCATGGATTTCGCCGGGCCGGCTGCGGAATTGGATGCGGGTGAGCTGCGCCAGGCTTGGCGGGACATGCTGCGCATCCGCCGGTTCGAGGAAAAGGCCGGCCAGCTCTACGGCATGGGGCTGATCGGCGGGTTCTGCCACCTCTATATCGGCCAGGAGGCGGTCGTCGTCGGCGTGCAGATGGCGCTTTCCCCAGGTGACCAGGTGATCACCTCCTACCGCGACCACGGCCACATGCTGGCGACCGGCATGGACCCCAAGGGGGTGATGGCCGAGCTGACCGGGCGGGCGACCGGCTATTCCCGCGGCAAGGGCGGATCGATGCACATGTTCAGCCGGGAGAAGAATTTCTTCGGCGGGCACGGCATCGTCGGCGCGCAGGTCAGCATCGGCACCGGGCTGGCGTTCAGCAACCTCTATCGCGGCAACAGCTCGGTGGCGGTGGCCTATATGGGCGAGGGTGCGTCCAACCAGGGGCAGGTGTTCGAGAGCTTCAACTTGGCCGCCCTGCAGAAGCTGCCCTGCGTCTATGTGATCGAGAACAACCGTTACGGCATGGGCACCAGCGTGGAACGGGCTTCCGCGTCGCGCGACCTGTCGCAGAACGGCGCGCCCTGGGGCATCCCCGGCATGCAGGTGGACGGGATGGACGTGACGGCGGTGCGCGATGCCGCGCGCGTGGCGGTGGAGCACTGCCGCGCCGGCAACGGGCCTTACCTGCTGGAGATGAAGACGTACCGCTATCGCGGCCATTCGATGTCGGACCCGGCGAAATATCGCACCCGCGAGGAGGTGCAGGAGATGCGCGAGCACCACGACCCGATCGCCTCCGCGCGCGCACGCCTGCTTCGGCTGGGTTTGGCGGAGGCCGAGCTGAAGCAGGTCGAGGACGAGACGCGCGCCGTGATGCAGGAAGCCGCCGAGTTCGCCCAGAGCAGCCCCGAGCCGGACGCGGCAGAGCTGTGGACCGACATCCTGGTGGGGGCCGCATGACACAGGTGCTGATGCCGGCGCTGTCGCCCACGATGACGCAGGGCAAGCTGGCGCGCTGGCTGAAGAAGATCGGCGACGACGTGCGCGCCGGCGACGTGATCGCCGAGATCGAGACCGACAAGGCGACGATGGAGGTCGAGGCGGTCGACGAGGGAAGGCTGTCGGAAATCCTGGTGGGCGAGGGGACCGACGACGTTGCCGTGAACACGCCGATTGCGGTGCTGGCGGGCGAGGGGGACGCGGCAAATCCGCAGGCCGCGGCACCCGCCCTGCCGAAGGTGGCGGCCGAGGGGGAGGGCGAGCGGGAGATTGCCGACCGTGCGGCGCAGGCGCGCGCTCCCGATGTTCAGGCCGCCTCGGCGCCCGATAAGGATTGGGGTGCGACGCGGGCGATGACGGTGCGCGAGGCGCTGCGCGACGCGATGGCGGCGGAGATGCGCGGGGACGAAAACGTGTTCCTGATGGGCGAGGAGGTCGGGCAGTATCAGGGCGCCTACAAGATCAGCCAGGGACTGCTCGACGAGTTCGGCCCCAAGCGCGTGGTGGACATGCCGATCACCGAGCACGGCTTCACGGGCATGGCGGTGGGGGCGGCGATGAACGGCCTGCGGCCGATCGTGGAGTTCATGACCTTCAATTTCGCCATGCAGGCGATCGACCAGATCATCAATTCGGCGGCCAAGACGCTGTACATGTCGGGCGGGCAGATGGGGTGCCCGATCGTGTTTCGCGGGCCGAACGGGGCGGCGTCCCGCGTGGCCGCACAGCATAGCCAGGACTATGCGAGCTGGTACGCGCATTGCCCTGGGTTGAAGGTGGTGGCGCCGTATTCCGCTGCGGACGCGAAGGGGCTGCTGCGCGCGGCGATCCGCGATCCGAACCCGGTGGTGTTCCTGGAGAACGAGATTCTGTACGGGCAGAGTTTCGAGACGCCGGCCGATCCGGATTTCATGCTGCCGATCGGGGAGGCGAAGATCGAGCGGGCGGGGCGGCACGTGACGATCGTTGCCTACTCCATCATGGTCGGCGTCGCGTTGCGCGCGGCCGACACGCTGGCCGGGCAGGGGGTGGAGGCCGAGGTGATCAATCTGCGCACGCTGCGCCCGCTCGACATCGGCACGGTGGTCGAAAGCGTGAAGCGCACCAGCCGGCTGGTGACGGTGGAGGAGGGCTGGCCCTACGCAGGCATCGGCTCCGAGCTCGCGATGCAGGTGATCGAACACGCCTTCGATTGGCTGGACGCGCCGCCGGTTCGGGTGACCGGGCTGGACGTTCCGCTGCCCTATGCTGCGAATTTGGAGAAGCTGGCGCTGCCGCAGCCTGGTTGGGTTGTGGATGCGGTGAGGAAGATCGTTTGACCAACATCCTGATGCCTGCGCTCTCGCCCACAATGACCGAGGGCACGCTGGCGCGCTGGCTGAAAAAGGAGGGCGACACCATTCGCGCCGGCGACGTGATCGCCGAGATCGAGACCGACAAGGCGACGATGGAGGTGGAGGCCGTCGATGAAGGCGTGCTCGGCAAGATCCTGGTTGCCGATGGCACCTCCGGGGTGAAGGTGAACGACCCGATTGCCGTGCTGGACGGGGAAGGCGCCGCGGCGGCTGCCCCGACTGCATCGAAGCCGCCACCGAAGCAGGATGCCGGAGAGACTGGAGCGCCAACGCAACCTCTTGCTCCGCCGCCCGCCCCAACCGCGCCAGCATGTGTGGCCAACGGGCACGATCATGCAGGGCCGGAGCGGGTGTTCGCGTCGCCCCTGGCGCGGCGCATGGCACAGCAGGCAGGCATCGACCTTGCGATGCTGAAGGGAAGCGGGCCGAACGGCCGGATCGTGCGCGCCGACATCGACGCGGCACGGAACAGGCCTGCGCCGCCGACTGCAGGCGCCCAGACGCAGCCGCAAGCCGCCCCGCCACCGGGCGCGGCACCGGTCCAGCCTTCCCAAGTGACGCGCGCAACGCCGGCGGCGGTGCAGACCGCGGCTGCCGGCAAGCTGATGGCGTTCAGCAACGTCAAGCGCGTGACGGCCCGACGACTGACCGAAGCCAAGCAGACCATCCCCCATTTCTACGTCAGCATCGACATCGAGATCGACGCGTTGCTGAAATTGCGCGGCGAGCTGAACGCGCGGTCGCCGAAGGAGGGTCCTGGCGCGTTCAAGCTGTCGGTGAACGACTTGCTGATCAAGGCCTGCGCCGCGAGTTTGCGGCGGGTGCCGCGGGTGAACGCGAGCTACACCGACGACGGCGTGTTCCTCTACGACGACGTGGACATCTCGGTCGCCGTCTCCATCCCCGACGGGTTGATCACGCCCATCATTCGCCGCGCCGACCAGAAAGGGCTAGCCGCCATCAGCAACGAGGGTAAGTCTCTGTTCGAGCGCGCGAAGGCGGGCAAGCTGAAGCCGGACGAGTTCCAGGGCGGAGGTTTTTCGATCTCCAACATGGGCATGTACGGCGTGCGCGATTTTGCCGCCATCATCAACCCGCCGCAGGCCGCGATCCTGGCGGTGGCGGCCGGCGAGCAGCGGCCGGTGGTACGCGACGGCCAACTCGCTGTGGCAACCGTGATGACGTGCACGCTGTCGGTCGATCATCGCGTGATCGACGGCGCGCTGGCCGCCGAGTTCGTCGCGACTCTCAAATCCCTGGTGCAGGATCCGCTCGGCTTGCTGCTGTAAGCGGGCGTGGCAATGCCGGATTTTCTCATCCGCGACGCGGCGCCGCAGGACTCGGCCGATATCGCACGCCTGGTCCATGCGCTCGCGGTGTATGAGAAATTGGCGCATGAGGCGGTCGCAACGGCCGACGATTTTCGGCACCAGCTGTTCGGGCCGGCGCCAGCCGCTCACGCAGCGGTCGCCGACGTCGCTGGCAGCGTCGTCGGGATCGCACTCTGGTTCCACAATTTCAGCACCTTCACGTGCAGGCCCGGCCTCTACGTGGAGGATGTGTTTGTGGAGCCGGAGCATCGTGGCCTGGGCATCGGGCGCGCGTTCTTCCGCTACATGGCCGGGCGCGCGATCGAGGCCGGGTGCAGCCGGATGGACTGGTCGGTGCTCGACTGGAACGAGCCCGCGATAGGTTTTTACCGTTCCATGGGCGCGGTCGGCCTGGATGATTGGACGGTGCAACGCCTGGACGCCGGAAAACTGGCGGCGCTGGCGCAGGAGGGTTGATGGCCGGGGACCAGGAATTTGATCTTGTCGTGGTGGGCGGCGGGCCTGGCGGCTACGTCGCCGCCATCCGCGCGGCCCAGCTCGGCCTGAAGACCGCGGTGGTGGAACGCGAGCATCTGGGCGGCATCTGCCTGAACTGGGGATGCATTCCGACCAAGGCGCTGCTGCGAAGTTCGGAAATCAACCACCTGCTGCATCACCTCGGCGATTACGGATTCTCGGCCGACAACATCCAGTTCGACCTCGGCCGGGTAGTCAAGCGGTCGCGTGCCATTGCCAAGCAACTCGCATCCGGCGTGGGGCATCTGCTGAAGAAGAATAAGGTTGCTGTGATCAATGGAAGCGGCAGGCTGGCCGGCCCGCACGCGGTTTCGGTGACCAAGGACGGCAGCACGGTCGCGACACTCGGCGCCCCGCACATCATCCTGGCAACCGGCGCGCGTGCCAGGCAACTGCCGGGGTTGGAGAGCGACGGCAAACTCGTCTGGTCCTACAAGGAGGCGATGGTTCCGCCCGCTATGCCGAAACGCCTGCTGGTGATCGGCTCGGGCGCGATCGGCATCGAGTTCGCGAGTTTTTACCGCAACATGGGCGCCGAGGTGACGGTGGTCGAAGTGCTGGACCGCATCCTGTCCGCCGAAGACGCCGAAATCGGCGCGTTCGCGCAAAAGGCGTTCGAAACGCAGGGCGTGCGCTTCATGCTCGGCGCCAAGGTGACACAGGCCGCCAAAGCCGATGACAGCGTGACGGTGACGATCGAGCAGGGCGGCCGCACGCAGGATATAAGCGTCGACCGGGTGATTTCGGCCGCCGGCATTATCGGCAACGTCGAGGATATCGGGCTTGAGGGCACGAAAGTTGTGGTCGAGCGCACGCATGTGGTGATCGACGAGTACTGCCGCACCGGCGAGCCCGGCGTGTACGCGATCGGCGACGTTGCGGGCGCACCCTGGCTTGCGCACAAGGCGAGCCACGAGGGCGTGGTGTGCGTGGAAAAGATTGCCGGCGTGAACGACGTTCATCCGATCGACTGGACAAACATTCCAGGTTGCACCTATTGCCGCCCGCAGGTGGCGTCCGTGGGCCTGACCGAAGCGCGCGCCAGGGCGGAGGGGCACGAGCTCCGCGTCGGCCGCTTTCCGTTCATCGGCAACGGCAAGGCGATTGCCATGGGCGAGCCGGAGGGGATGGCAAAGGTGGTGTTCGACGCCAAGACGGGCGCGCTCCTGGGGGCGCATCTGATCGGCGCCGAAGTGACGGAGATGATCCAGGGTTACGCGATCGCCCGCACCTTGGAGACCACGGAAGTCGAGCTGATGCACACGGTGTTTCCGCACCCGACAGTGAGCGAAACGATGCACGAGGCGGTGCTGGACGCGTACGGGCGCGTGATCCATTTCTGATCTTCGCTCCTTGCACTTCTGGTCGCTTGGCTCGCGTTTCTGGTCGCTTCGCTCGTTGCGTTTCTGGTCGCTTCGCTCGTTGCGTCTCTGATCGCTTCGCTCGTTACGCTTCTGATCGCTTCGCTCGTTGGGCGCAAGGCGTTGCGCGCGGTAAGCCGCGATCAGGGCGATCGTCCGGACAGAACCTGCGCCGGGCTCCATCCGTTTTGCCGGCAGGCTGCGATCGTCATCGCTCCGTCCCTCTTCGACAGGCGTCGGCCCGAACAATCCGTCACCAAAGCATGGTGTGCGTAGCGTGGCGTGGGCCAGCCCATCAGGTGCTGCAACAGGCGATGCAGGTGGGTCGCCGGCTTGAGGTCCTCACCGCGCGTGACCAGCGTGACGCCCTGCGCGGCGTCGTCCAGCGTGGCGCAGAGATGGTAGCTTGCCGGCGCGTCTCGCCTGGCCAGAACCGCGTCGCCGAACTGCGCCGGACGGGCCGGGATGTCGCCCTCGCCCTCCTCGTGGAGAGTCAGCTGCGGTGCGTCGGCCAGCGCCTGTGCCATGTCCAGGCGCCAGGCATGCGGCGCACCGCCCGACAGCCGTGCGTTCCGTTCGCCGCTGCTCAGCCTCCGGCAGGTGCCTGGGTAGAGCGGAGTGCCGTCCGCCTTGTGCGGGGCGGCTGCCGAGGCGCGGATTTCGGCGCGGCTGCAGAAGCAGGGATAGACGAGGCCGCGCGCGCGAAGACCATCCAGGCAATCCCTGTAGAGGGAAAGCCGGCCGGATTGCAGCAGCACAGGGCCGTCCCAGTCGATACCGAGCCAGGCGAGGTCGTCCAGGATGGCGGCGCTGTACTCCGGCCGGCAACGCTCCTGGTCGATGTCCTCGATGCGCAGCAGGAATCGGCCGCCCGCCTCTCGCGCCCGCCCCCAGGCGATGCGCACGCTCGCCGCATGGCCTAGATGGAGGTATCCGGTGGGCGACGGCGCAAACCTGGTGACAGGGGGCGGCGAGCCGTGCGGGCCCTGGCCGGGGGTGGTCATCAGGCGTACGGCCCCGCCTCGGACCGCCGGCGTGGCCGTGACAAAGCGATGAAACACCACCCCCTGCCTTGCGGCGCCTTGCCCCCTTTGCCATAACGCCCATGGTCTTGGCGGCGCATCACCCTGCGACTCGTCTGCTGGCGAGTTCGTGGCTGCGGTGCGCCTCCCAGGTGAGGAGCCCATTTTGCCGGACGGCGGCCTGCATTACCCAGCCCTTGTGCTGAACGCGGATTTTCGCCCGCTCTCGTATTTCCCGCTCTCGGTGTGGTCTTGGCAGGACTCCATCAAGGCCGTGTTCCTCGACCGGGTCAGCGTGCTCTCCGAATACGAGTTCGAGGTGCATTCCCCGAGCCAGGCAATGCGCCTGCCCAGCGTGATCGCGCTGAAGGACTACATCCCCAGCGCCCGCAAGCCAGCCTTCACGCGGTTCAACGTGTTCCTGCGCGATGCCTTCAGCTGCCAGTATTGCGGGGAGCGCTTCCCGACACACGACCTCACCTTCGATCACGTGATCCCTCGCAGCCGGGGCGGCCGGACCACGTGGGAGAACGTCGTTACCGCCTGTGCCTGCTGCAACCTGCGAAAGGGCAACAAGCTGCCGCGGGAGTGCCACATGCATCCTCGTTTCCGGCCCTGCCAACCCTCCACCTGGGAGCTGCAGGATAACGGGCGTGCCTTTCCACCGAATTACCTGCATGCCAGCTGGCGCGACTATCTTTACTGGGACTCCGAGCTGGAAAGCTGACTCAGCGCCGGCTCGGCGGGCGGCCCGTACTGGCACAGATCGGCCAGCGAGCACTCTTCCAGCACGGTTGCGACCGCGTCGCGTGCCCGCCGCATCAGGTGGCTCAACCGGCAATCCTGCACGTTGGTGCAGTCGTCGCACGCGCGAAAGGCGGTGGCGCTGGCGCAGGGCGTCATGGCGAGCGGCCCGTCGATGGCGCGTATGACGTCGGCCGCCGAGACCTTGCTCGGGTCCGAGACCAGCCGATGGCCGCCTGCAGGGCCGCGGCGGCTTTCCACCAGCCGGTTTTCACGCAGCTGGGTCAGTATCGCCTCGAGGAATTTGCGCGGAACGTCGGCTGCCTCGGCCAGGCCGCCGGCGCTGCTCCACCCGTTGGCGCCCTTGCGCTCCGCCATGACCAGGCATGCTCGAACGGCATATTTTGCGCGGCTGGTCAGCACTGGTCGGTCCTAGTCTCTTGGTGATCCGGCTTGCTGCTCCAGCCGCCGCCGCGGTCTCTGACGGGCAGGTCGCCGGCTGCCCTGTGAGCGACATGGTGGATGGTAGCTGGATTCGGACGCTCTGTCGCCAGGCGTGATCTGGCGTTTTCTTTCGGCGCGGGGAGCGGGATCTTGGGCCCGGGGAGTCGGTCTTATCGCTTAATTAACTCTGCATGCGTAACATGTTTGCCATGGCAGGTCACGATGCAGCATCGAGCGAGGCGGCGAAACCCAAGAGGGGGAAGCAGCTGATGATTGCGGTGCCGGTTCTCTTGGTTGCCGTCGGCGCGGGCGGGTGGTTCAGCGGCATCATCCCCTCCCTGCTCGGCCACAAGCCAGGCGTCACTGCGGCGACCGCAGCCGAGACGGCCGTTGCGGCGCCGCCCGTCTATGTCGACGTCCCGGAGATCGTCAGCAACCTCAACGTCCCCGGCAAGCGGCCCAGCTTCATGAAGCTGCACGCCAAGCTGGAGCTGGCGGCCAAATCCGATGAGGCGGCAGTCTCCGCAGCCATGCCGCGCATTCAGGACCTGTTTCAGACCTATCTGCGAGACATGCGGCCTGACGAGCTGCGCGGTTCGGAAGGAAGCTACAGGCTGCGGGAAGAACTTATCGGCCGTGCAACGATCGCCGCCACCCCAGCGCACGTGACCGACGTACTCTTCATCGAATTGATCATAGAATGAGCGGGGATGACGAACTCGCGGCGGCTTGGGGCGCCGAACCCGGCAACGATGCCTCCCTCAGCGCCGAACCAGCACGCGTGCTCAACCAGGCCGAGATCGATAGCCTTCTCGGGTTCGAGGACGGTCCTGAGGGTGCCGAAGCGGTCAGCGGGATGCAGCGCATCATCAGCTCCGGTCTGGTCTCCTACGAACGTCTGCCGATGCTGGAGATCGTTTTCGACCGACTCGTTCGTATCATGTCGACGTCGCTGCGCAACTTCACCAGCGACAACGTCGAGGTGTCGATCGACAACATCGTTTCCCTTCGCTTCGGAGACTACCTCAACTCCATCCCGCTGCCGGCGATGCTGGCGGTTTTCAAGGCGGAGGAATGGGACAATTACGGCCTGATGGTTATCGATAGCGCCATGATCTACTCGATCGTGGACGTGCTGCTCGGTGGACGGCGGGGAACCGCTGCGATGCGCATCGAGGGACGGCCTTACACCACGATCGAACGCACCCTGGTGGAGCGGTTGATACATCTTGTGCTCGCCGATCTCTCGGCGAGTTTCGATCCCCTTTGCCCGGTGACGTTCCGCTTCGAACGCCTGGAGGTTAACCCCCGCTTCGCAGCGATATCCCGCCTGTCCAACGCTGCGGTTCTCGGCCGTTTGCGTGTGGACATGGAGGATCGAGGCGGGCGTTTGGACCTGCTTGTTCCCTACGCGACTCTGGAGCCGGTCCGGGAGCTCCTCCTGCAACAGTTCATGGGCGAGAAGTTTGGCCGCGACTCCATTTGGGAGACGCATCTGGCCGAAGAACTGTGGAATACCCGGGTCGATCTGGACGTTGTGCTCGATGAACAGATCATGCGGCTCGTCGACGTGGTCGATCTCAAGCCTGGCGACCAGATCGTTCTGAACACGTCGGCCGGCGCCACCGTCGAAGTGCGGTGCGGGACGGTTCGATTGTTCCAGGCGCAGATCGGCCGTCGCAAGAACCATGTTGCGGTTCGCATTGAGGGCCCGCTGGAGCGCCCTCCGCTTGCTGGATCTGAGACGTGATCGTGAGAGGGACCCTCATAGTGTTGATCTTACGTGCTGTCACGTCCGCTCGCTTAGCCTCGCGTTAAGCAGGAGAGCGCAGAATGGGCAATGCGCAGTGGTTCTTGGAGGTGGCGCTTCTCCTTTTGTTGGCAGCGACGTTGTTCCATGCCCTTCGGCTGGAGCGCGCGCTGGGTGTGCTCAAACGTGATCGTGCAGTGCTGGAGGAGTTGGTGCAGGGTTTTAACGACAGCACGCGGCAGGCTGAAACTGGCATTGAGCGGCTGCGCAGCGCAGCGGACGGTGCTGGGCGACAAATCTCCCGCCAGATCGAAGCCGCGCAGCTTCTTAGGGACGACCTCACTTTCTTGACCGACCGTAGCGATCGGTTGGCCGAGCGGCTGGAGACGGCGGTTCGTTCGGCCCGCATGGTGGTGGACAGCACGGCCTGTGGTCCCAACGCCCTGAGCGGACAGGCGCAAGCCAACCTCGCGGTGCCGACCGCGCCCTCACCGGTGTTTGAGCCGCCGCCGAGGCAGCCGGCACCGACCCAGAGTCATCCAGCTCCAGCAGTGTCTGGCGACAACGACGCAGCCTTGATGCCGCGCCTGCGCAGCCAGGCGGAGCGCGACCTGCTGCGCGCCTTGCGGGCGGGTCAGTGATCATGCCGCTTCTGCCCGCTCGTCTCTCCCGCGCGCGTCTCCTTAAGCCTCGCCTTCTTCCAGCAACCATTATCGCGATGTCTGCGCTGATTGCCGTGAAATCCATCGTGCTCGTCCAGGCCGCGGCCGAGGAGGCCGGTCAATCACCTCCTCAGACTACGCAAAAACCCTCGCGAGACGGACAGGCGGCGGCGCCCGGGCAGGTACCTCCAGGATCGGTTCCGATAGCCGAGGAAAGGAGACAGGCGGCCGCCAGGCAGGGGGAGACTCCGGCCGAAGCACCCGTCAGCGTGTCGGAACGTACGCTGTTGCTGGACCTGCGGCGTAGGCGGGAGGCGTTGGACGCGCGCGCGCGCGACCTCAATCAGAGGGAAGCCGAACTCGATGCAGCGTCTCGGCGCCTTGCCGAACGCGCCGACCAGCTATCCGGATTACAGGCCAAGCTGGAGAGTCTCGAAGCGGGAAGACAGCACCACGACGCTGAAAACTGGGCGGGTCTGGTAAGGATATACGAGGCGATGAAGCCGCGTGACGCCGCAGCAATCTTCGATGCTCTCGACATGCAGGTTCTGCTTCAAGTGCTGGATAGGATGCAGGACCGCCGCGCTGCCCCTGTCCTCGCCGCGATGCAACCAGATCGCGCGCGCCTAGCCACCCAGATGCTTGCCGAGATGCGAGCCCGTTCGGTAGGGCTGTCTGCCCCTTCGCTGTCCACCAATCCCAAGACCTAGGATTGTTATGGCGATCGACAAATCGATGAGCGTGCTGATCGTCGATGACTACAAGACGATGCTGCGCATCATCAGAAACCTCCTCAAGCAGATCGACCTCGATAATGTCGAGGAAGCATCGGACGGTGCAGACGCGCTCAATAAGCTGCGGAGCAGCAATTTCGGTTTGGTCATCAGCGACTGGAACATGCAGCCGATGACCGGGATGGAGCTGCTACGGGAGGTAAGGCAAGACGTCCGGCTGAACTCGCTCCCCTTCATTATGATTACTGCAGAAAGCAAGACGGAGAACGTGGTGTCTGCCAAACAAGCCGGCGTATCCAGCTACGTCGTCAAGCCGTTCAATGCCGAAACTTTAAGGGAGAAGATCGAAAAGGTCCTCGGGAATGGCTGAAAGCGGAGCTGCCGTTTGTCAGGCTACGAGTAACCTTTGGCATGTTTCGCAAACCAAGGCCTCTCTTGCTGTTAAGAGCCTAACCGTTAGTCGAGAGATGCGTCGTCGTCTTGCCGCATTCGTTAAGCTTTGCCTGGCGGCCTGCGCGCTGGCTGGACCAATCTCTGCAAGTGCAGCCGACACCGCGGCTTCACGTTCGCAAAGCCAACCGGCAGCACCGCCGGTTCATGCCCGCTTCGCCGTGCATAAGGATTTCGACCGCCTCGTTCTAAAACTTCCAGTCGCCGCAAACGCCGTCTTTCGTCAGGACGGCGTTGTGTTGCGGCTGTCTTTTGCCGGGGCAGGCAGACTGACGGGGAACGTCGCCGGTCAGCGTATCCTCTCGATGTCCCGCATCCAGTCAGAAGCTGTCTTCCGACTGGCACCAGACACCCGGGTTCGCAGTTGGCGCAGCGGTGACATGCTTATCTTCGACGTTTTCGGCCCGAGGGCTGTCATTGGAACCGGTTCATCGACCCCAGGTGAGGCAACTCGACCTGGTTTCTCGGCCAATGCGGGCGGTGGTAGCACTCCCAAGATGACCGAAACACCAGCAAAACCGTCCCCTGCAGGCATCGATACGACGAAGGCCGGCATAGCCGCGCGCGCGGCTGAGACGGCACCGACGCTCGTCCAAATCAAGTTGCCGCCGAGGCCGGTCGCACAGACCCTGTCTTCGCCCGTTCTGTTTTCTGGCAGGACAGAGCATGGGGCCGCCACCGAAGCGCCGGCGGCAATTTCAAACCCGGCCTCTATCATGATGCTGCGAGACGCGACGGCTGCCGACCCGACATTGCTCGTTCCGTTCGGCCGGAACGTAGGGGCGGCCGCCTTTTCACGAGGCAATGATGGGCGCGTGATCTTCGACGTGCCTCAATACTTCGACCTGAGCGGGCTGAAGGACGACCCCGTATTCGGGACCCTAACGGAACGACTGCTGCCTGACGGGATGGAGCTGAGCGTTAACTTGGGAGCAGCATCCGGGCTCCGCTTGCTCAGGCGTGATGACGGGTGGGCCATCTCGCTTCAGTCCTCCGTGCAGCCCAGTCTTCAGCTCTCACCTATTGTCGGTCGGAACGGAAAAGGCGCTACTATATTCGATGTGAATGCCGCCGGCCGCGTGGTGGTGGTCAATGATGACCTGACTGGCGGGCGCTTACTGATAGGCACCCAGCGAACCCAAGGGCAGCACGTTGGAAGCGTTCATCTATCGGCCGAGGCGGCTATACTGCCGACCTCGCAAGGTGTGGTCGTTCAACCAAGCTCGGACCGCGTGCTTCTGCGCGCGACTCAGGCAGGTTTCGAGCTCTCGTCGATCGACTCGACGCCGCTCGCAATGACCTGGTCCGATCAGCAGACAGGGACGTGGCCGGATGGCCGATTCATGACCCGCTTGTTCGATTTTCCGAACGCCTCACCCGAGTCACTTGACCGTATGCTCGGACAGGCGCTCGAAGATGCTGCAGAGACGCCGAAGCTGGCGAGATTCGTCCCTCGGGTTCGCGTCGCACAGGCTATGCTCGCACAAGGCATGGACGTAGAAGCGGTCGCGGTCCTGCGTACTGCTCAAGCCGACGATCCGACTAGCCACGACGGGCCCTGCGCAGCATGTCTGGATGCGCTCGCGTCCTGGATGTCTGCCCGTGCGGGTGGCATCGAGGCGCCGGACACACCGGCCGGCTCGGTCAAGTTCGGCGACAGCGACGAGGCGGCATTCTGGAAGACCCTACTTAGACAAGGCAGTGCTGACGTGGCTGAACGAGCGGCTGTCGTTGCCAGCACGTGGCCGCTCTTGTTGAGCTACTCGCCTATGCTGCGCCGGTTCGCATTGGAGCCTGTCGCCGCGCTGTTATTCGAAGGCGGGCAGACCAAGGCGCTGTCGGCCTTTTTAGCTGCATTCCCAAATGCTTCTCTCGATATGGCGCGCGCCAACCTGTTGCGATCACAAGGCAAGATCGACGACTGCCTCAAGCTTTATGATCAGGTTGCTGTTGGCCGCGACCGGCTGGCCCGGGCAAACGCGCTCGAGCAGGCTGTGTTGGTGAGACTCGCGTCCAACCGAATGTCGGCTGCGTCGGCGGCCGAAGCACTGAACGGCCAGCTTTACGCTTGGCGCGGAGGTGCCCGTGAGCTTCGGCTCCGACAGCGCGTGGCTCAACTGCGCGCCCAAGCCGGACAGTGGCGAGCAGCGTTGACGATGCTTAACGAGACAGACGAGACGTCGCCGCAGGCGCATGCCAACGTAAAAGCAGCAAAATCCGCTCTGGTTGCTGAGCTGTTGAGGGGCGATAACCTCGCCAAGCTGAACGCGCTTGATCTGGTAGCCATCGCCGATGGCACGTCGGATGTTCTGGACGGCAACAATGTGGGCTTTGCGCCCGCCATGGTTGATAAGTTATTGGCGTTGGACCTTCCTGGGCGCGCCGACGCCATTTTGCACCGTCTTTTTGAGAGAGCTAACGACCCAAAGACCAAGGCCGAACTCGGCTTGAGACTGGCGGCCACAATGCTCGACGGAGACGATCCATCGGCGGCACTCGAAGTGCTCGCCGCCTCCGATGATGCCGAGCTTGGCGCCGAGATAACGTCACGCCGCACGCTTCTCCGCGCCCGCCTCCTTGCGCGATCCGGAAAGCCGGCCGACGCGTTGGAGGCACTCAATGGCGTGCACAGCCGCGACGCCTCGGATCTCCAAGCTACCATCCTGGAGGGCCAGCACGAGTGGACACACGCGTCCGGCGTGTTGAAGCCGCTTGTGTTTGACTCTGAATTCAAAGCCATGCCCCAGGCAGTTCAACGCGACCTCGTTCTAAGGCTCGCGCGTGATGAGGTTGAAGCGGGTGACCAGGCAGGATTGCACGTTCTTCGGCAGGCAGAGGCCGCGCAGTTCCAGGCCGGCCCAAACGAAAGGTTGTTCGCGGTCTTGACAGCTGAGCCTATTCTCAGCACGGCCGATCTGCCTCGTTCCGCGGCAGAGGTGAGTGCCTTACGCTCGGTTCCTGCTTTTATCGCGCAGGCTCGGCCCTAAGCCCTGGACCAATAGACGGCTCAACTCCAAGATTTCACTTGCAACCATAGGGTAAGAACCCTATCTGACGCCTCCCGGCCCAAGGGGGCGAAAGCCCAACAGGTCATCTGCTGGTTTGGGGGTACGTGATGAACGCACTTGCTCAGCTGGGGATGGTCTCGGATTACCCGAGCGATTGCCAGAATGAAGTTGTTTCCTTTCCGCTTTTGAGTGGGGAGGAGCGAACGGACTACTTCGTTGAGAAGGACGGCATGAGGTTTGCGGGGACGCATCTTCTCATAGATTTATGGGGTGCTCGCAATCTTGATCAGCCGGACCTGATCGACACAGCGTTGCGCGAGGGTGCCGTCGTTGCTGGTGCTACAATCCTGCACAGCCATTTTCACCATTTCACGCCGAATGGCGGGGTGTCTGGCGTCGTTGTTCTTGCCGAAAGCCACATCTCAATTCACACGTGGCCTGAGCGTAACTTCGCCGCGATTGATATATTCATGTGCGGTGCTTGCGATCCACGCAAGGCAATACCCGTGCTGCAGGCTGCCTTTCACCCGGAAAGGGTGGATGTAGACGAGCAAAGGCGAGGTTGTGTTTTCTGACATCGTGCGGAGTTCAACCATCCTGAACTAGGCAGCAGGTTACGCCGCAACAGGCGTGGTCTGCTGCACGCCGTCCGGAGGCCAGCATTGTGTCCTGTGACCTATGGTTGAATGAGACGCTGTATCCTTCCTGGGGTCAGCGCTTCCTGGTTAAGCGTGTTCTCGATCGCGTCCAAAGCTCCTTCCAAGACATCATGATACTCGAAACGTCGTCGCATGGGCGCGTGATGGTGTTGGACGGTTGCGTTCAGATCACCGAACGGGACGAGTTCGTCTACCAGGAAATGCTGGGCCACGTGCCTCTCCTGGCGCACGGAGACGCGAGGCGGGTTCTCGTCATTGGCGCCGGAGATGGCGGGGTGCTTCGGAGAGCGCTGCTTCACCGAAACGTTGAGCAGGCCGTGATGGTGGAGATCGATGGCGAGGTCATTCGTCTGGCGCGGCTATGGCTGCCATCCATCGGTGGCTCGGCGTGGACCGATAGCAGGGCCGATATCCTTGTGGGAGACGGGGTCGATTACGTAGCCCAAGCAGCCGACGACAGCTTCGACGCTATCATTGTGGATAGTACAGACCCGTTCGGCGTGGGCGAGGTGCTGTTCACCGACGAGTTCTATCGCAACTGCGCCCGCATACTGACAAAGCACGGCGTGATTGTTAACCAATGCGGTGTACCTTTCATGCAAGGAGAGGAGTTGACGGAAACCAGCGCGCGCCGCCGTAAGTTCTTCCCGTTTGTGTCTGCCTATGTTCTGGCCGTGCCAACCTACGTGGGTGGGCTGATGACCATCGGCATTGCCTCGAGAGACGCCACGATAGTGGAGCACGATGCGGCTGAAATACAGCGGCGGGCGGAGCGGGCCGGGATACTCGGGACGTGCAGCTATTGGACACCGCATATTCACGTCGGAAGCTTCCATCTTCCACCTTACATCGAACACGCGTTGCAGGGACGGGACGGCTGAGGGGAGAGTCATGCATCGCAGGTTGGCGAGCTGTGGACAGCCCCGACAATGTTGAGCCTGTTAGTATGAAGCTGAAGGCCCTCATCTTCGATGTGGACGGCACTCTGGCTGAAACGGAGGAACTGCACCGGGGCGCCTTCAATGAGAGCTTCGCCTTGGCTGGCCTGTCCTGGGTATGGGACCAAGCATTGTACGGCCGGCTTCTGGAAACGACTGGCGGAAAGGAGCGCATCCGGCACTACATCGAAACCGAGGGTGCCCGCCCCAGACTCGACGATCAGGCTATCGGCAGGTTGCACGCCTCCAAAACCGCATTGTATGGCGAACTGGTGGCTGAGGGGCGCTTGCAACTTCGTCCGGGCATAAAAACCCTCCTCGATGAGTGTCAAGCAACCGGGGTTCGCCTGGCTGTCGCAACAACCACCAGCAGAAGCAATGTCGATGCCCTGCTAAGTTCAACGCTGGGGTACGACCCGTTCGAGGTGATCGCCGCGGGAGATGAGGTGACCGCGAAAAAGCCGGCGCCAGACGTATACACCCTTGCGCTCGACCGGCTTGGCGTGCCGCCAGATCGCTGCATCGCCGTGGAAGACACGCTCAATGGTCTTCTGAGCGCGAGTCAGGCAGGCGTATCATGTGTCGTGACGGTGAGCGTGTATGGCGGGCTCGGCCCATTTCCCGGCGCGCTGGCTGTGGTCGACCAGCTTGGCGATGAACACCATCCCATGCGCGTCGTGAGTGGGCCGCCGATCATGGGCACCGTCGGAAACCTCGCAACCCTCCAGGCTTGGCTGAACACCGCCCGCGGACACGAGTGACCACTGGGACGGCCGCCAAGCGACTCAGGTCATAAGGTTTTACCAGGCGTTCTAAATCGAGAGGTGATGTCCGGCCTCCAGGCCATCGATGACCGCCTGCCCGTGCTTCTGCAGGAACTCCTGCAGGTTCACATGCGCGGGCATCATCGGCATCGACCGCCGACGCACCACGAACCAGGTTCTCTGAACGGGGAACCCCGCCACGGGCAGAACGCAGAGTAATTTGAGCGCAAGTTCGAGGCCAATGGTCTGCCTCGAGATGACCGCAATCCCCATTCCGGCCATCACGGCCTGCTTGATGGTTTCGTTGCTGTCCGTTGTCATGGCGATGTGCGGCGCTACGCCGGCCTTAACAAATGCCTGCTCCATCAAGTCCCGAGTGCCTGAGCCTTCCTCCCGGCTGATGATCCTGTCATCGGCGAGGTCGGCCATCGACAGGGTCTGGCTGGATGCAAAACGATGGCCGCGCGGGCCTATCATCACGGTAGGATGGGTCGCAAATGCCGTGGCAGACACGTCCGCGTGATCCAGCGGGCGTCCCGTGACAGCCAGATCGACCTCCCCGGCTTGCAAGGCGTCGGCGATCTGCTGACGATTGCCGAAGCGCAGGGTGATGGTGACACCCGGATGATCCGCCTGAAACCGTGCCAGAACGTGAGGCACGATATACTTGGCCGTCGACACCGCACCGAGAGTGACTTTCCCGCCGGCGCCCTGCAAGGCCAGAAGGGTTTGATCCGCGTCGTGCACTGCGCGAAGGATGACCCTGGCATAGCCAAGAAGCGACCGGCCGGCATCAGTCAGAACCACGCTCCGGCCGGTCCGCTCGAACATGGAAAAGCCGCTCATGTCCTCGATCTGCTTGATCTGGAAAGACACTGCCGCGGGCGAGACGTGCATCTGCTCGGCTGCCCGTGCGAAAGACTGTGTATCGGCCGCGGCGGCAAACATCTGAAGCTGGCGAATGGTGACGTTTCGCATGGGCTAATGACAAGGCATCCCTTGTGGATAAAGACAGATTAATTTGTTTTTCTAATCGGTGTCCACCTGCTTAGCTGCCTCGACGACACTGCACGATAGTGATGAAAGGAGGCTGACGATGGATCAGGTAGCCGACGTGAAAATCACGGACATGAAGGAGCGCTATCGCTCCGGCGTGCTGAAATATCGGCAGATGGGTTATTGGGAGCCCGAGTACGAACCCAAAGATACCGATGTGCTGGCGGTCTTTCGCATCAGCCCTCAGGAGGGCGTGGACCCGATCGAGGCCGCCGCCGCAGTAGCCGGCGAGTCCTCGACGGCAACCTGGACCGTGGTCTGGACCGATCGTTTGACAGACAGCGAGTACTATCGGGCCAAGGCCTATAGAGTGGAGCCGGTGCCCGGTCAGGAGGGGCAGTGGTTTGCCTACATCGCCTATGACATCGACCTGTTCGAGGAGGGGTCGATCGCCAACCTTACGGCCTCGATCATCGGTAACGTGTTCGGATTCAAGCCCCTCAAGGCGCTTCGTCTGGAGGACATGCGGATACCTGGCCACTACCTCAAGACGTTCCAGGGACCGGCCACAGGCATCGTGGTGGAGCGCGAAAGGCTGAATTGCTTCGGGCGCCCTCTGCTCGGCGCAACCATGAAACCGAAGCTGGGCCTCTCTGGGCGCAATTACGGGCGTGTCGTCTACGAGGCGCTGAAGGGGGGCTTGGATTTCACCAAAGACGACGAAAATATCAACTCGCAGCCGTTCATGCATTGGCGAGACCGTTATCTGTATTGCATGGAGGGTGTGAACAAAGCCTGCGCCGAAACCGGGGAGATAAAAGGTACATATCTCAACGTCACTGCTGCTACGATGGAAGACATGTACGAGCGTGCGGAATTTGCCCGCGAGCTGGGCAGCGTCATCGTGATGATAGACCTGGTTATCGGCTACACGGCCATTCAGTCGATGGCAAAATGGTGCCGCAGGAACGACATGATCCTGCACCTGCACCGGGCCGGCCATTCCACCTACACACGCCAGAAAAACCACGGCGTTTCGTTTCGCGTCATTGCGAAATGGATGCGCATGGCGGGCGTCGATCACATCCATGCCGGCACGGTCGTCGGCAAGCTCGAGGGTGATCCCGCAGTCATTAGCGGGATCTACGATACCTGCCGGCTTGCCCATGTGCCCAAGGACTTGTCGCACGGTGTCTTCTTCGACCAGCCCTGGGCAAGCCTGAAGCAGCTTATGCCGGTGGCCTCCGGCGGCATCCATGCCGGGCAGATGCATCAACTGCTCACCTATCTCGGCGAAGACGTCGTCTTGCAGTTCGGTGGCGGCACGATAGGACATCCAGATGGCATTCAGTCTGGCGCGATCGCAAACCGCGTTGCACTGGAGACGATCGTGAAGGCGCGCAACGAAGGACGCGACATCTGGAACGAGGGGCCGCAGATCCTCGCCGAAGCCGGCCGCTGGTGCCGCCCGCTGCGCGCCGCACTCGACACGTGGAAAGACGTGACGTTCAACTACGCAAGCACTGACTCGGTCGACTACGTGCCGACGCCGACGCCATCTTAGCCAAAATCCTGGGAGAGGAAGATGAAAGTCACGCAAGGGCAGTTCTCGTTCCTGCCGGATTTGAACGAGGCGGAGATCAAGAAGCAGGTCGAGTATGCCTTGAACAACGGCTGGGCGGTTGCGATCGAATATACCGATGACCCGCACCCACGGAACTGCTACTGGTCGATGTGGGGCAACCCCATGTTCGACCTGCGCGATCCTGCAGGCGTGATGATGGAGCTGGATGCGTGCAAGCGCGAAACTGCCGGCAAATACATCAAGATTTTGGCCTTCGACTCCAAGAAAGGTTGGGAAAGCGTCCGGATGAGCTTTATCGTGCAAAGACCGGAGTTCGAGCCAGGCTTCGAACTGGTCCGTCAGGACGTCGGCGGTCGCACAGTTAGGTACACTTTGCGAAGCCATTCGACCGGTCGCGCGCCTGTTTCCGAGCAGGTGATCTGACGTGCAAGCAAAGCGAGGCGTTCGACAGGTTGTGTCAGGTCTGATTCCATCGTGAGCGCCGATCTGGCAGAAGCCCCTTCAGGCACGGTTGACCTGGAGGAGTTCTATCAGCGAAGCAACATTGCAGACGTCATCGACTCCCTGGATCGCGATCTGGTGGGGCTCGTTCCGGTGAAAACCCGTATTCGCGAAGTGGCGGCCCTGCTGCTCGTCGAATCTGCACGGCGCAGCATCGGCCTTCAGGCCGAACCACCATCGTTGCATATGTGTTTCACGGGAAATCCAGGCACCGGCAAAACCACCGTCGCCCAGCGTATGGCGGAGATCTTGAACCGCCTCGGCTACATCAGGCGAAACCACGTGGTGACGGTCTCGCGCGACGATCTCGTCGGACAGTATATCGGTCATACCGCGCCGAAGACCAAGGAGGTGCTGAAAAAGGCGATGGGCGGCGTTCTGTTCATCGACGAGGCGTACTATCTATATCGGCCTGAGAACGAACGCGACTACGGCCAGGAAGCCATCGAGATACTGTTGCAGGTGATGGAGGACCGGCGCGACGATCTGGTGGTAGTGCTGGCCGGCTATAAGGACAGGATGGACATATTCTTCCGCAGCAATCCAGGCATGGCGTCGCGTATCGCGCACCATATCGATTTCCCCGACTACTCGGAAGATGAACTGCTGCAGATCGCTCAGATCATGCTGACGCATATGCATTACCGCTTGGCTGACGATGCGCAGGCCGTCTTGCGCCAATACATCGAGCGCCGCATGAAACAGCCTCGCTTTTCCAACGCGCGGTCGATTCGCAATGCACTCGACCGGTCGAGATTACGCCAGGCTAACAGGCTGTTTGCCGAACGTTCCAAGCCGATGGATCGGACCGATTTGCAGACCATCACGGGTGCCGACATCAGTGCGAGCAGAGTGTTCGCCGATCCAGTCTGAGGCGGAACTGAAACGCCCGGCACACATGCCGATCGAATGATAAGAGGCGCAGGAGACTATCATGCCCTATCGCCGCACGACCTTCAGCAAGTTCATCATCGAAGATCTGCGGCGTGGCGGGCAGGGCGGGCACGATCCGGAACTGGCGGCCCTTCTCAACGACCTGCAACGGGCGGGCAAGCTGATCGGCGCGGCGGTTGCGCGCGGCGCGCTGGATGCTCCTGGTGCCATCGTCACAACCAGCGTGAACGTGCCAGGCGAACCGCCGAAGAAACTGGCTGAGGTGGCTAACCTGATCATGATCAGTGCGTGCGAGTGGGGCGGCCAGTTATGCGGCATGCTCTCGTCCGCTCTGGCCGAACCGTACGCCATTCCTGCGCAATACCCGCGTGGGCGGTACATGTTGCTGTTCGCGCCGCTCGACGGCGCCGCCAACCTGGACGTCGATCTGACGGTCGGTACCATATTCTCCGTTCTGCGCGCCCCAGACGGCGTCACCGATCCTTCCCCCGACGATTTTATGCAAGCCGGGCGGCAACAGGTGGCTGCCGGATACGCCCTGTTCGGACCGGTCGCTATGATGGTGATCACCCTCGGCGCCGGCGTCCATGGTTTCACGCTCGACCGCGAAGCAGGCGCCTACACGCTGACACACCCGAACATGCGCATTCCAGACCATGGGAGCGAGCTTGCAATCGATGCGGCGCTGGAGCCGCACTGGGAAACCCCGATAAGACGCTTCGTCCAGGAATACACCAACGACGCGTCGGGTCGTAGAGGGCAGAACAGCATAAGATGGATCGACTCGCTCGTCGCCGAGGTGCATCGCATCCTGCTGAGAGGTGGCGTATTCCTGCATCCTCGGGATACGCGCGATACGACGAAGCTCGGGCACGTCCATCTGCTTGCCGAGGCGAACCCCATCGCCATGATCGTCGAACAGGCGGGCGGCGCTGCGAGCACCGGCCGAACGCCGGTTCTGGACGTGGTTCCGGAGCAGATACACCAGAACGTACCGCTGGTTCTGGGCGGGTGCGCCGACGTGGAACGCCTGCAGGGCTACCACGAAGCGTACGACCGTGGCGAATCGATGGCCTTCGAGGCGCCGCTCTTCAAGCATCGCAGCATCTTCCGGACCGCCTGACGATGTCGGTCAAGCATCCGATAGTGGCCATTACAGGATCTTCCGGGGCGGGCACGACGACTGTCATGTGGACGTTCCAGCAGATCTTCCGCCGGGAGGGCGTCCGGCCGGCCATCGTGGAAGGCGACGCGTTTCACCGGTTCGACCGCCAGCAGATGCGCGAGCGGATGAGCGAGGAAACAACTGCCGGCAACGAGCATTTCAGCCATTTCGGCCCGGACAGCAATTTGTTCGAAGAGTTGGAGGCGCTGTTTAGGGATTACGGCCGGTCCGGCGTGGGGCGGACTCGAAAATACCTGCACGATGCCGAGGAAGCCGCGCCCTACAACCAGCCGCCTGGAACGTTCACGCCCTGGCAGGACCTTGGGCTTGGAACGGACCTGCTCTTCTACGAAGGTCTCCATGGCGGCGTTAAGACCGACACGGTCAACATCGCCGGCGAGGTCGACCTTCTGATCGGTGTTGCGCCGACGGTGAACCTGGAGTGGATACAGAAGCTGCATCGCGACAAGCGCACGCGCGGCCATAGCCACGAGGCCGTGGTCGACACGATCCTTCGTCGAATGCCCGACTACGTGAACTACATCTGCCCGCAGTTCTCTCAAACCCACGTCAACTTCCAGCGCGTGCCGACGGTGGATACGTCGAACCCGTTCACCGCGCGCGACATCCCCAGCGCGGATGAGAGCATGCTGATCATCCGGTTCCGCGACCCGAAGGGGATCGATTTTCCCTATCTGCTTTCGATGCTGAAAGACGGGTTCATGTCGCGCGCGAATACAATTGTTTGCCCGGGCGGCAAGATGGCTTTGGCGATGCAGCTGATATTCACCCCCATGATCTGGCAGATCATGGATCGCAAGAAACGTGCTTTCTGATGGGAGACGTCTGATGGCCTTGGTCGCTATGCGCCAACTCCTCGATCACGCCGCCGAGTTTGGTTATGCTCTGCCGGCGTTCAACGTGAACAACATGGAGCAGATACAGGCGATCATGCAGGCCGCCGACGCATGCAATTCCCCCGTCATCCTGCAGGGCTCTGCCGGCGCCCGCAAATACGCCGGGGAAGCGTTTCTGCGCCATCTCGTCCAGGCGGCCGTGGAGACCTGGCCGCACATCCCGATCGCCATGCACCAGGACCACGGAGCCAGCGCTGCGGTTTGCCTGCGCGCCATCCGATCCGGTTTCACCAGCGTGATGATGGATGGTTCGCTGCAGGAAGACATGAAGACCCCAGCCAATTACGAGTATAATTGCGACGTCACGCGCCACGTCGTCGACATGGCGCATGACGTCGGCGTCACCGTCGAGGGCGAACTCGGCTGTTTGGGGTCCTTGGAAAGCGGGGAGGCGGGCGAGGAAGACGGGTCGGGTGCAGAGGGCAAGCTGACCCAGGATCAGATGCTGACCGATCCTGACCAGGCGGCAGACTTCGTCGCGCAGACCGGGGTGGACGCGCTGGCGATCGCCATCGGCACCAGTCACGGAGCATATAAATTCTCCCGCAAGCCGACCGGCGACATCCTGGCCATCGAGCGTATCAGGGCCATCCATGCGCGCATTCCCGACACGCATCTGGTCATGCACGGCTCGTCCTCGGTTCCGCAGGAATGGCTGTCGATCATCCGCGAGCATGGCGGGACGATAAAGGAGACGTTCGGCGTTCCTGTCGAAGAAATACAGGAGGGCATCCGTCACGGCGTGCGCAAGGTCAACATCGACACCGATATCAGGTTGTCCATGACGGGAGCGATGCGCCGGCTGATGGGCCAGAAACCCGACGAGCTCGACCCGCGAAAATTCCTTGCCGCTGCCGTCGTTGCCGCGCGCGACCTCTGCCGGGCGCGTTTCGAGGCGTTCGGCTCGGCCGGCCAGGCGGACAGGATCAAGCCCGTGCCGTTGGAAGCCATGGCCGCGCGGTATGCGCGCCCGTCCCGCGTGGCCGCCTGATCTTGCGCACGCTCGCCTTCGACCTGGACGGTACGCTGACGGATTCCGTGCCCGATATTGCAGCCGCAATCAACCGCACGCTGGCGGCGCGCGGCTTGCCATCGCTCGAGAAGCAGGCTGTCGCTGTCATGGTCGGCGACGGTTTGCAGCCTCTGATCGACCGGGCTTTCGCCGCCGTCGGCGCCGTGCCCGATCCTGCTGCAGGCGCCGACTATCTTGCGGATTACGAAAGTCGGGTGTCGGAAGCGACCCGCCTGTACCCAGGAGTGGCAGCGGCTCTCGACCAGTTGCGTGCCGATGGCTGGACGCTCGCCGTGTGCACCAACAAGCCGGAACGCGCGGCACGGCTGCTGCTGGAAGCGCTCGGGATTGCCGATCGGTTTGCCGCGGTTGGCGGCGGCGACAGCTTCATCGCACACAAGCCGGACCCGAGGCACTTGGCGGGCACGATCCAGGCGGCGGGCGGCACCGCCGAGCGCACGCTGATGATCGGCGATCACACCAACGACGTCCTGGCCGCAAATGGCTGCGGCGTGCGAACGATCTTCGCCGGCTGGGGATACGGCCAGCCAGGCATGGAGGCGGGCGCCGTGGCCGTCGCGAAGGACCTAGCGGATTTCGTCGCCATCGCTGGACGATTACTGCCTGCCTGATCGCCGATGCACGCTCAAGCGGCCAGGCCGGGTATATCGACGTTGAAGATGTGCAAAAGCAGGATGGCGTTGAGAAGAACGATCACGACCGTCCCGGCGATTGCAGCGACATCTGTCAGCCGGTTGTTGACGAACTCCCCCATCAGGTCGCGCCGCCGCGTGAACAGCACCAGCGCCACCATCGGCAGCGGCAATGCGAAGGACAGAACGACCTGGCTGACGACCAGCGCCCGTGTCGCATCCACCCCGAGTCCGGCGACCACGAAGGCGGGGATCATGGTGACCAGCCTGCGCACGGCGACCGGTATGGCAAACCGCACGAAACCCTGCATGATCACCTGCCCGGCCATCGTGCCCACGGCCGAGCTGGATATGCCCGACGCCATCAGCGAGATCAGAAAGATCGCCGCTGCACCTCCCCCCAGCAGCGGGGTCAGCGTGCGATAGGCGGTCTGTATCTCGGATACGTCGCTGTGGCCGGCGTGGAAGGCGGCTGCAGCCATCATCACCATGGCCATGTTGACCGCGCCCGCGACCGACAGCGCAACGGCGCATTCCCGGTTGGAGAACCGCAGCAGCATGTGGCGCTTGGCGGCATCGCTGACCGCGACGCGCGATTGTGCGAGGGCCGAGTGCAGGTAGACCGCGTGCGGCATGATCGTGGCACCCACGATGCCCACCGAGATCGTCAGCGCGGTGCCGTTCGGCATGCTCGGTACAACCGAGTGGAGCAGCGCCTGCCGCCAGGACACAGGCGCGATCACAACCTCGGCGACGAAACACAGCCCGACGATCAGGACCAGGCCGCCGATGATCAGCTCGATCGGGCGGAACCCTCGCCTGTCAAAAAGCAGGATGCCGTAGGTCAGTAGCGCGGTCACCAGCATTCCACCGAGCAGCGGCATGCCGAACAGCAGGGACAGCCCGATCGCGCCACCAAGAAACTCGGCCAGGTCGGTCGCCATCGCGGCGACCTCGCTGATGCCCCACATGCCATAGACGACAGGGGCCGGGAACTCTGTGCGGCACAACTCGGCGAGGTTTCGGCCGGTCACGATGCCGAGCTTGGCCGAAAGCGCCTGGAACAGCATGGCGATCAGGCTCGCCATCAGCACGACCCAGAGCAGCGCGTAGCCGAACCCCGCGCCGGCCTGGATGTTCGTCGCGTAGTTGCCGGGATCGATGTAGGCGATCGAGACGGTGACAGCAGGCCCTGCGAACAGCATCGCAGACCGCCATCCGCCCCGCTTGCCAGCGAGAACCTCGGCAATCGCCGCATCCGTCTGGCCTGACAGTGTTCGCAGCGCGGCCTTCGATTCTGCCGCGTCGGTCATCGTTCCACCTCGCCATCGTGCCGTGCCCGCCGAGGCTGCCCGCTCATGTAGCCACGGTTACGGAAGGATCAATAGGCTCGACTTTATAGGGTGTGCAAAGGTCATGCATGCTTCTCGGCAAAAGGCCGGCGCCGTTTGCTCTTCCAGGCGCGGTGCAGACCAGCTACTGACGGCCACCTGACGCATGCGGGTCCAGCCAGGAGGGGTGTCAAGTGACGACGCGGACAGCCCCGGAGGCCGAGATCAATTCGACCGCCATGCCGGAAGAGCGTACCCAGGCCGAGCGGTTCGGCAAGGCCCGCTCCGGCCGGTCCACCGCGTTGCTGGAAGACTACGCGGAGCTGATCGCCGACCTCATCGCCACCGACGGCGAGGCACGGCCGACCGACATAGCGCGGCGTCTCGGCGTCTCGCATGTGACCGCAATCAAGAGCATCCAGCGCCTGAAAAGGGAGGGCCTGGTGACCGCTCGGCCCTATCGTGGCGTGTTCCTCACGCTGACCGGGCAGGAACTCGCGGGCAAGGTTCGGGAGCGGCACCGTATTATGGTGGAGCTGCTGCTCGCGGTGGGCGTGCCGGTGGACGCGGCGGAATCGGACGCCGAAGGCATGGAGCACTATGTTTCGGAACCCACGCTGAAGGCGTTCGTGGATTTCCTTCAGCGAAGGTGAGTGGCCTGCGCAGAACGCGACCGGGGAAGCCCGGCCGCTCCTAGAGCATCGTCTGGCACGCGACGCCTATGGAGATGGCGCGGGCCAGGTGCGCGGTCCGGCCGGCGGCGAGGTTCAGCGCGGTGTTGGCAAGCCCGAAGCCCAGTCCGCAGGCGGCCCTGCCGGCAAACAGCAGCGGCAGGCTGCCGGAGAGGGCCGAGGCCGATTGCGCGACCCCGGAGCATACCGACGCCGCGTCCGATCTCTCGATCATGTTCGGCACCGGCGACTGGTCCGGCTTTGAGACGACTTTGCTGTTCGGCGAGGCGGTCACGCCCGTCTGCACGCCGGGCCATCTCGCTTCGCACGGTCTGCTGCAATCGAGCCTGGCACCGGCGCAGGTCGCGCAGCTCAGGCTGCTGCACCTGCGCGGCGCGGGCGGCAGGCGGTGGTTCGACTGGGTGGATTGGTTTGCCGCGCGTGGGCTGGGCCTCGCACCCGGGCGCCAGGAATTCGTCTTCGACCTCGCGCAGCTCGTGCTGCAGGCCAAGCTACTCGGCCGTACTCGGCAAACGTCGAGACGCCGAAGCCCTGGCCTCTCGGTCCCCGGGCGAGCCAGGAACCGCAATCCTTCACGCCAGCGGAACGGAGTGCTGCATGACCCAGGCCATGAAACCCTGCCCGAACATGCCCGATCCCGCCGGCTGGCGGCGACACCATGTGGGCCAACACTGTGGCGGCGTACGAGCGGCTGCCCCGGCCGCTGCAGGCGCTGGCCGATGAGTTGTGGGCGGTGCACAGCAACGATTGTCGATCTCAAGGCCGATTGGTATGAGTAAGGCTTGGGGCTTTGCCCCTAGAACCCCATCGGGGCCTGAGGCCCCAGACCCCCATTATCTACGGCGCTGTAAACCATCTATGCTTCTTCCAGCGCCTGCCTCAAAGGTTCCAGCCACGGCTCGAACTTCCGCCATTGATCCAGGCCCTCTGTGTAGATCGGCCGGCGTACCTGTTCGGAGCTGGCTGTGCGCACGCTGCGCGCCGTCTTGTAGAATTCCAGGCATTCCGGCTCGAACGGCAGGCCGCAAAAATCCAGGATACGCCTGACGTTCGTCTCCAGGTCTCCCACCAGGTCCTCATGCTGCACGCGCAGGATGCGTCCAGGCAGGACAGCGTCCCAGTGCTCCATCAAGCGGACGTAGGAGCGGTAATACCGTGCGATGTCGGTGAAATCGTAGGTGAACTCCTGCCCTGCGGCAAACAGCTGTTTGAAATTGCTGAAGCAGCAGGCCATGGAGTCTCGCCGTGCATCGATGATGCGCGCGTTGGGCAGGATGAGGTCAATGAGTCCGAGATGGCGGAAGTTGTTCGGGTTCTTGTCGATGAAGAACGTCTTGCCTGAGCGATAGATCCTGGTGTCGGCGAGGTAGATCTCGCCGGCGCGCCGCAGTTCGGCGGGCGGGACCGTGCTGAGGATGCCCGGGTAGCGCGGCGCCTGTTCGTCGTAGTCGCGGCCTTGCAGGCGGAGCACGAGCCTTGGGATGTCGGCCAGTTCCATCGTGCCTTCGACCAGGGAGTGCGAGGCGAGTATCTGCTCGATGAGGGTGGAGCCGGCGCGCGGCAGGCCCACGACGAAGATCGGGTCCGGGCGTGGGCAGCCGACGCCTTTGCGGGACTCGAGGAACGCCGGTGTGAACACGGCTTTCTGCAACCGCTCGTTCTGCTCGGTGATGCCGGCGCGGTAGGTGACATCCTGGCGCTTGAGTCTGTTGCCGCGCTCGTAATGCGCGAACGAGCCGGCGTAGTCGCCGCGGTCCTCCAACGCTTTGCCCAAGGCGAAGCAGAGGTGATAGCGGTCGGCGAGACCGATGCCGTGCGCGGCTTCCTGGGCGCGCATGCGGCTGATCTCTTCGTCGGTGAAGCGATAGGTCTTGAGATTGGCGAGGCTCCAATAGGCGTCGCCAAAACTGGGCGCCACCTCGGCGGCGGTGCGATACGAAGAGATCGCCGCCTGCTGCCGGCCCAGGGTTTTCAACGCGTGGCCCATCGAGAGGTGCAGGTCGGCCGAGTGCGGCGCCTCCTCAATGAGATCCCGGTAGGCCGAGATCGCCTCGTCGAAATCGGCCAGCGCAAGGCAGGCAGTGGCGTAGATCGCGCGGTAGTCGCGGTTCGCCGGCTCTGCGCGCAAAAGAATCCTGGCCTCTTCGAGCGCCTTGGCGTTGCGGTGCCGCTGCAGGAGAACATGCACGTATTCGTGGCGTGCCAGCTGATAGTTCGGCGAGAACGCAAGGACGCTTTCGAGCAGGAACTCGGCATCGTCGAGGACGTCGAGCTTGATGCCGATGCGGGCAAGCAGGCGCATCGCTTCGACATCGGTGGGGCTCGTCTTGAGGTGGGCACGGATGATCCGTTCCGCCTCGTGTACCTCGCCGTCGGCGAACATGCTGGTGGCGGTGACGAGCGCTGGCGTCAGCGTCTTCAGTTTGGCGACGTGGCTGGACGCGGTCTCGGCTTCTGCGGCGTGTCCCGCGGCGCGGTACAGTATGGACAGCGCGTTCCAGCTCGCAGGCAACGCCGGATTAATGTTGACGGCGTGCAGAAAGGCTTGCAGCGCGGCCATCGGGTTGCCGAGTGCCGCATGGCAATGGCCGCGCTCCTGGAAAAGCCGGCTGTAGGCCGGATGCAGCGCCTCCAGCGCCGCCAACGTTTCGAGCGAAGCTGCGGGACGCCGAAGGCAGCGTTGGCTGACGGCGAGCATGTAGAGCACATCCCGGTTCTCCGGCACTTGCCGACGGAGAACACAGGCCGCATTCAGAGCGGCCTGATGTTCGCCGGCCTGGATCAGGCCGCGTATGCGGACGACTTCGGCTTCGACAGGTGAGCTGGGCATGCCGAACTATGGTGCAGACGGCAGAGGGAGCAAGCGCTTTCGTGAAGAAGTGCTGCCGCTTAGAAGCTGTAGCTCACCTTGACTCCCGCGGTGAGCGGCCTGTCAACGATCACCGACTGCACGAACTGCGCGGCGTTGATGAACTCCGGGCTGTGCTCGTTGGACACGACGCGCCGTTCGTCCCCCAACAAACGGCGCGGGCCCAACATCTCGCCCCACGCTGCATCGACACCGTGCAAGGCGCATGAACGATTCTGGTAACTTTAGATCGTTGAGTTTTGGCGGCGATGCATGTGGAGCGATCGGAGAGCAACCGTAAAGTCGCCTGTCGTTGTGAAAATCACCGAGGTGTCGCACGTATCATGCGACAGGTCGCACATCATCGTTCTTCGCGCGGCATGTAGCCATGCAGTTTTCGTCCGACCTGGCTGTTACGCTTCGCGCCAAGCGCTTTGACAGTATGGGACGCCGCCGTCTCGGGCTTGCTTGCATCGGCGTCGACTGCGCCAGGCTCGGCACGTCGAAGCGTGGCAGCATTCACGTCACGCAGCGTTGCAGGCCAGCTCCGGCGCCAGGCCGGCGCGGCTCAGTCGAAGGAACTCGATGTTGTGCCGCGTCGTGCCGTCGTTGGTCGCGAGCTCCGCCAGTATCTCTCCGATCACGCTGCAGAACTTGTATCCGTGACCGCTGCATGGCGAGGCGAGAACGACCTGCCTGTAGGCGGGATGGTGGTCGAGGATGAAGTGCTCGTCGGGCGTGTTGGTGAACATGCAGGCGCGCAAGGCCATCGTCGGGCCCGAGCCTGCCGGGAAATACCGCTCGCCGAACGCGCGCAGCAATTCCTCGTCGTCGCCATCGGGTTCGCGCAGCAGCGTGTCCGCATGCCCGGTCTCTCCCTGATGATGGTAGCGGCCGAACTTGAAGCCCGGCACGTCGTAGATCGGAAACCCGTAATAGCGGCCTTCCTCCACCTGGAGGTTGAACACGGGAAACCGGTCGCGGCGGAACAGCTCCGGCCGGTGCGGCTGCAGCCAGGCGAGAACCTGCCGCTCTGGCACCGCGCGGCCGGCCAGCAGGGGAACCAGATCCTCCATCCAGGCGCCTGCCGTCAGCACCAGGCGGCTCGCATGGTATCGGCCGCGTGCGGTGGTGACCGTTACGCCTTCGCCGCTTCCGGCTGCCTGCCAGCCCAGCACCGGCTCGCGTGCGTGCACCACGGCGCCGCTCGCCTGGGCGAGTTCGGTATGGGCCACCACGGCGCGCTCGCTCGCGACCAGGCCGCCCTCCGGCTGGAACACCGCGCGGTGGGAGGCAGGCAGGCGATAGCCGGGAAAGCGGGCGTTCACCTCGTCTCCCGTCAGCACCTCGTGCGGCAAATCATGCAGCCTGGCCGAGGCGAGCGCGCCCTGAAAAAGCGGGTCCCATTCCGAGCTCGAATCGACTGATCCTGTGATGACAAGCAGCTCGCGGCCGCTCGCCGCCTCGGCGTCCCGCCACAGCTCGTACGCGCGGCGCAGCAACGGAACATAGGCGGGGTTCTCGTAATAGGGCAGGCGAATGATCCGGCTGATCCCGTGCGAGGAGCCATGCGCGTGCGGGATGTCGTAGCGCTCCAGCACCAGCACGCGCTGGCCGCGCCTGGCCAGTTGCCAGGCCGCGGCACTGCCCATGCCGCCGCCGCCCACCACGATCACGTCGAAGATCATCCGCCTGTATTCCCGATCAGCCGCGCCACGCCTTGACCAGCGCCGCATTCGCCGCCACCCAGGCCGTCGCGGTCCTGGCAGGGTCGGCCCCGCGCGCCTGGTTCTGCAACATCAGCGCCTGCTCGTCACCCAGGGTCAGCTTAAACCGGCTGAGCACTGCGTAGACGTCGGGCATGTCGGTCTTCAGACCTCGCCGGGCGACGGTGTTCACCGTCTCCGCAGCGCCGAAGCACCCCTTCGGATCGGCGAGGAACCTGAGCTTGTGGGCCGCAAACATCCAATGCGGCGTCCAGATGGTGACGACGATGGGCTTGCTGCGCGCGATCGCCTCCTGCAGCGCACCGACCATGGTCGCTTCGCTGCCATCGACCAGCGTGATGGCGCTCAGCCCGTATGCCTCGATCGCCTTTTCGGAGGCGCGCATCAGCCCGGCGCCGGCATCGATGCCGATCACCGTGTTGTCCACCAGATCGCCCCGGGTCGCGAGGTCGGCGACCGCGTTCAGCGGCGCGTAATCGGGCGTCGCCCAGCCGATCCGGGCGCCGGTGAAATTGGGGCCTATCAGGTCCACCTGGTCCTTTAGCCTGGCGTAATAGGCCGCGTGCGTCGTCGGCAGCCAGCCCGCCAGCATGCAGTCCGCGTCGCCGGACGCCACCGCCTGCCACATCGCCGCACCCGATACCGGGATCAGCGTCACCTCGTGCCCCATGTCCTGCAGCACGGCGGCCAGGACGTTGCTGGAAACCACGGCGTCCGACCACTCCACATAGGCGATCCGCACCGGTGCTTTGCCAGGGGCAGGGCCGGCCAGCGCGGCGGGCGAGGCGGCAAGGGCGGCCGCACCCAGCAGCAGGGTTCTGCGGTTCATCCCGGCCGCCGTCCGATGCGCTGCATCACGCGGCCTGCAACCGGCGCGCCATGGCGTTGGTGACGCGGTCGAGGATCACCGCCAACACAGCGATGGCGATGCCGGCCTGAAATCCGCGGCCGCTCTCCAGCCGCTGGATGGCGGTCCACACCTCGCGGCCCAGGCCGCCGGCACCGATCATCGCAGCGATCACCACCATCGACAGCGCCAGCATGATCGTCTGGTTGACTCCCGCCATGATGGTCGGCAGCGCGTCGGGCAGCTGCACCTTCACTAGTTTCTGCCAGGCGGTGCAGCCGAACGCATCGGCGGCCTCCGTCACCTCGTGCGGTACCTGCAGGATGCCAAGCGCCGTCAGCCGCACCGTGGGCGGGGCCGCGAAGATGACGGTGGCAAAGCAGGCCGATACCGCGCCCAGGCCGAAGAACGGGATCGCCGGGATCAGGTAGACGAAGCTCGGCATGGTCTGCATCACGTCCAGGCAGGGCGAGACGAGCCGCCAGACGCGCCGGTTCAGTGCCGCGGCAACGCCGAGCGGCAGGCCGATCAGCACCGCAGCCAGCGTGGACACCACCACAAGCACCAGCGTCGCCAGCATCGGCGTCCACAGGCCGAGGTTCCACAAGAACAGCAGCCCGGCCGCTGTCAGCAGCCCCAGCCGCCAGCCGGCCGCGCGCCAGGCCAGACCGGCAGCCACGGCGATGAGCAGGAGCGGCGGCGCGGCCTGCAACGCGCCCGTCAGCCCGCCCACCCAGGCAGATACGACGTGGCTGAGCGCGCGCGTGGCGCCGGAAAAAGTCGCGGTCAGCCAATCGAGGACGCTGTCGCATAGCTCGGCGAGCGGGAAGCGGGGGATCGAGACGGCCACGCAGGCTCCTCCTTGGGCGGCTGGCGCGCTAATGCGGCCAGGGCGGCGCGCCGGGACAGCACGCCGATGTGGCGGCCGGACCCGTCGTGCACCGGCAGGCCGTCGGGTCCTTCGGCCAGCAGCGGCAGCGCCTCGCGCAGCGTCATCTCGCCCTGCAGCACGGGCCGGGACCCGGGCGGCGGCGGCGGCGCTGAGCGGTCGGCCAGCGTGCGGACCCTGAGCACGGCGGAGACGTCGATGTGCGCGACGAAGCGCCTGACATAGGGGGTTGCCGGCGCGGCCAGGATGCTTTCCGCCGTGCCGTCCTGGACGATGACGCCGTCCATCATCAGGGCGATGCGTCCGCCAAGCGCCACGGCTTCGTCCAGGTCGTGGCTGACGAAGACGATGGTCTTGCGCAGGCGCCGCTGCAGCGCCACCAGCTCGGCCTGCATGTCGTGGCGAATGAGAGGATCGAGCGCGCTGAACGCCTCGTCCATAAGCAGGATGCTCGCATCGGCGGCCAGCGCACGCGCCAGCCCGGCGCGCTGCTTCATGCCGCCGGAAAGCTGGCCAGGACGCTTGGCCTCCCACCCTGCAAGGCCCACCAGGTCCAGCGCCTGCTCGGCGGCACGGCGGCGCTCCTGGCGGGCGACGCCCTGCACCTCCAAACCGAACTCCACGTTCTCCAGAACGGTGCGGTGCGCCAGCAGCGCGAAGTGCTGAAACACCATGCCGAAGGTTCGCCGGCGAAATCGTCGCAGCTCCCGGCTGCCCATCGTCATCACATCTTGGCCCGCCACCCGTATGCTGCCCGACGATGGGGTGACCAGGCGGTTGAGACAGCGCAGCAACGTGCTCTTGCCGCTGCCCGATAGCCCCATCACGACGAGCAGCTCGCCCTCGTCCACCCGCAGGCCCACATCGTCCAGCGCCACCACCGTGCCGGTGCGCTCCATGGTGGCGGCGCGGCTCTCGCCGGCGCGCAGCATGCACAGCGCCTCGCGCTCGCGGGCGCCGAACACGCAGCGCAGTCCTTCGGTCACGATCATGGGTGCGGAGGTCAGCGAAAGTTCCCCTAACGATCACGCGAGCGTAACACCAGCCCGCAGCGACGTGGAAAGCCGTTTTTGCGACGCGGCGCGGGTTGTCGCAATTGGGGTAAAGCCTGCCGGTTTGTCGTTAGCGGCGGATCCCGCGATCAGGCAATCATGCCGCTTGCAACCCGAGGGTGCAGACTTGTCCGAAAGCCTTCTCAGCCTGCTGGCGTCCCGCCGCCCCGGCCACAGCCTGGACGCCGCGTTCTACGCCGACCAGTCGGTGTTCGAGGCCGACATGGAGCTGGTATTCGGCCGCCACTGGATCTTCGTGGGCCAGGAGCCGGACGTGCCCGAGCCGGGCGACGTGATGGCCATCCGCATCGGCCGCGCGCCGGTCGTCATCCTGCGGGACAGGTCCGGCGAGGTGCGCGCCTTCCACAACGTCTGCCGCCATCGCGGCGCGCAGCTCGTGCCGGACGGCAAGGGGCAGGCAGGCAACCTGGCGTGCCGCTACCACAGCTGGACTTACGGTCTGGACGGCGCGCTGCTGTTTGCCGACCATATGGGCGAGGGCTTCGACGCGTCCTGCCGCGGTCTGCGCCCGGTGGCGCTGCGCTCGGTGGCCGGCCTGCTGTTCGCCTGCCTGGCCGAGGACCCGCCCCACGACATCGCGGACATGGCGGCCGAGATGGAGCCCTACCTGCTGCCGCACGGCTTGCGGGACGCGAGGGTGGCCAGGCAGGTGGACTTGGTGGAGCACGGCAATTGGAAGCTGACGATGGAGAACAACCGTGAATGCTACCATTGCGCGGCCAACCACCCCGAGCTGACCGTTCCGCTGTTCGCCCAGGGTTTCGGCTTCGCGCCGGAGTCGCTGGACGAATACGGGCTGGCGCAGGCGGCGCGCTACGACGCGCTGGTGGAGGAGCTGCACGCGAGCTGGCAGGATGGCGGCCTGCCGTCGCGCCGGATCGAGAAGCTGACCGGGCGCGCCACCGGCTTCCGGACCGAGCGGCTGCCGCTGGACCAGGCGGGCGAGAGCCATACGCGCGACACCCGTGCCGCGTGCCGCATGCTGCTGGGCGGCCTGAAGGACGCGCGGTCGGGGGGGCTGACCTTCTGGACCCAGCCGAACTCCTGGCACCATCTGATGGCCGACCATGCGGTCACGTTCTGCGTGCTGCCGCTGGGGCCGGACCGCACGTTGCTGCGCACCACATGGCTCGTCCACAAGGACGCGGTCGAGGGCGCGGATTATGATCCTGCCAACCTTGTCGCGGTCTGGGAGGCGACCAACCGGCAGGACGCCGCACTGGTCGAGATGACCCAGGCCGGCATCGGCAGTCCGGCCTACGAGCCAGGCCCCTACTCGCTTTTCACCGAGGGGTTGGTGGAGGATTTCTGCGCGTGGTACGTCGAACGCATGCGCGCCGGATTGCAGGTCGGAGGCAAGGTCACACCCGCGGCCGCGCCGCCGCCGAGGGCTGCGGTTCCGGCAGCGACCGGGCAGCAGGCAGCCGCGGCCAGCTTCACCATCCGCTTCGCGCGCCAGGACCGGGAGATCGTCTGCAGCGGCGCTACCACCGTGCTCGCCGCCGCCCGGAAGGCCGGGATGCGGCTTGCGTTCGCCTGCTGCAAAGGCGTCTGCGGCACGTGCAAGAGCCGCATCCTCTCAGGCAGCGTCGAGATGCGTCACGACGGCGGCATCCTGCAAGGCGAGATCGACGACGGCCTCGCTCTGCTGTGCTGCTCGCGGCCGTCCAGCGACCTGACCATCGACTGCTAGAGCAATGTCCACGCAGAAACCGGCCTAGCCGCGAATGGATCTCGGCAGCCTGCACAGCCTGGCGTTCCTGACGCTGCCCAACTACTCGATGATCGCCTGCGTCAACGGCATCGAGGTGCTGCGCATGGCCAACCGGCTCAGCGGCCGAGACGCCTATGCCTGGGACGTGGTGACGCCCGACGGTGCGCCCGCGCCTGCCAGCAACGGGCAGACGCTGCAGCCCACAATCGCGCTCTCCGCCCTGACGCGGCCCGACCTGCTGCTCGCCTGCGGCGGCGTGGACGTGCGCGCGGCGGTCGATGGCCGCGTCATCGCCGCGCTGCGCCGGCTGGCAAGGCAGGGCGTGCCGCTCGGCAGCCTGTGCACGGGCGCCTTCGCGCTTGCCGCGGCGGGGCTGCTGCGCGGCCGCCGCTGCGCGATCCACTGGGAGAACCTGACCGCGATCGAGGAGGAGTTCCGCGAGATCGAGTTCACCGGCGAGCTATTCACGGTTGACCGCGACCGGGTGACCTGCACCGGCGGCATCGCACCGATCAGCCTGATGCTGGCGATGGTCGAGGCGCGCCTGGGGGCGGCGCTGGCCGCCGACGTGGCGGCGCAGTTCCTGGTGGAACGGGTGCGCGCCGGAAGCGAGCGGCAGCGCAGCGCCGGCATGGCCGCGCCCGAGAAGCTCGAAGCCGCCGTGCGCCTGATGCGGGATCCCGAGGCGTGGCCGTTGCAGGCAGCCGCCATCGCCCGCAGCGTCGGGCTGTCGGCGCGGCAACTGGAACGGCTGTTCCGCCGCCACCTCGGCCAGACCCCTGCCGCCTACGCGTCGGGGATACGGCTGGACCGGGCGCGCACGCTGCTGCGCGAGACCGCGATGCAGGTGACCGCCATCGGCGCTGCCTGCGGCTATGCCACCCCGTCGCGGTTCAGCGCCGCGTATCGCGGCCGCTTCGGCCTGCCACCCAACCACGAGCGGCGTTCCCGCCCGGTCCAAGGAGCGCACGATGCGCGCGAGTCCCACGCCCATCAGCCGTGACCCGCTGCTGCAGCCCTATCAGCTGCGGCACCTGACGCTGCGCAACCGGGTGATGAGCACGTCGCACGAGCCGTCCTACTCGGAGGACGGAATGCCGAAAGACCGTTACCGGCTCTACCACGTCGAAAAGGCGCGCGGCGGCATCGCCCTGACGATGACGGCAGGCTCCGCCGTGGTCTCGCCCGACAGCCCGCCGGTGTTCGGCAACCTGCTCGCCTACCGCGACGAGATTGTGCCCTGGCTCCGCCGCCTGTCCGACGAATGCCACGAGCACGGCTCGGCGGTGATGATCCAGCTGACCCATCTCGGCCGGCGCACCGCGTGGAACAAGGCGGACTGGCTGCCGGTGCTGGCCCCCTCGCGCGTGCGGGAGGCGGCGCATCGCGGCTTCCCCAAGGCGGCCGAGCGTTGGGACATCGACCGCATCGTTGCCGACTACGCGGCGGCCGCGCAGCGCATGCAGGCGGCCGGGCTTGACGGGTTCGAGATCGATGCCTATGGCCACCTGCCGGACCAGTTCTGGTCGCCCGCCACCAACAACCGCGACGACGAATACAACGGCACGCTGGAGAACCGCATGCGCTTCTCGGTGCGCGTGCTACAGGCGATGCGCGACGCGGTGGGGCCGGACTTCCTGATCGGCGTGCGCATGGTCGCCGACGAGGACTGGGATTTGGGCCTCAGCCGCGCGGACGGGGTGGAGATCGCGCGGCGCTTCGTGCGCGGCGGCACGGTCGACTTCCTCAACATCATCCGCGGCCACATGGAAACCGACAACGCCCTGTCGCACGTGATCCCGATCCACGGCATGGGCACCGCGCAGCACCTCGATTTCGCGGGCGAGGTGCGCGCCGCCACTCAGTTCCCGACCTTTCACGCCGCACGCATCAACGACATCGCGACCGCCCGGCACGCCATCGCCGAGGGCAAGCTCGACATGGTCGGCATGACCCGCGCGCACATCGCCGAGCCGCACATCGTGCGCAAGGTGATGGCCGGGCAGGAGGGCCGCATACGCCCCTGCGTGGGCGCCACCTACTGCCTGGACCGCATCTACGAGGGCAACGAGGCGCTGTGCGTGCACAACGCCGCCACCGGGCGGGAAGCCACGATGCCGCACGTCATCCCGCGCGCCTCGGGTGCGCCCCGGCACGTGGTCGTCGTGGGCGCCGGTCCCGCCGGGCTGGAAGCCGCGCGTGTGGCGGCCGAGCGCGGCCATCGCGTGACGGTGCTGGAAGCGACCGGGCGCGCCGGCGGGCAGGTGCTGCTGGCAGCGCGCACGCCACGCCGGCGGGAGCTGATCGGCATCGTGGACTGGCGGCTGTCGGAGCTCGCCCGGATGGGCGCCGAACTGCGCTTCGACACCTATGCGGAGGCCGGCGACGTGCTGGCGCTTTCGCCCGACGCGGTGTTCGTCGCCACCGGGGGCGTGCCGGACACCGCCGTGCTTCAGGACGGCAACGATTTGGTCGTCTCGAGCTGGGACGTGGTGGGCGGCGCCGTCAGCCCCTCCGGCCGGGTGCTGGTGTACGACGACAACGGCGCGCATCCAGGGATGCAGGCGGCCGAAGTGCTGGCGGAGGCCGGCGCCGAGGTGGAACTCATCACGCCGGAGCGCATGCTCGCGCCCGAGATCGGCGGCCTGAACCACGCCGCCTATGCCCGCATCTTCCGCCGCCACGGCGTGCAGGTGACGGTGAACACGCGCCTGCACTCCGTGCGTCGCCAGGGCAACGGCCTGGTGGCGGTGCTCGGCAGCGACTACGGCAGCGAGCAGGAGGAGCGGCAGGTCGATCACGTGGTGGTCGAGCACGGGACGCTGCCGCTGGACGAGGTGTACGAGGCGCTCAAGCCCGGCTCGCGCAACGGCGGCGAGGTGGACCACGCAGCGTTGCTGGGCGGCCGGGCGCAGGACGTGGTGCGCAACGCGGAGGGGAGCTACCAGCTGTTCCGCATCGGTGATGCGGTGGCCAGCCGCAACATCCATGCCGCCGTCTTCGACGCGCTCCGCCTGGCCAAGGATGTCTGAAATAAAGGTTTTTTGGTCCTTTTTGCAAAAAGGACTGCTTGCCTTTCACGCGTTAGAACAATGTCACGCAACTGACGTTGGCTGCGCGGTCCAAATCCGTCTGACCGCCAGCGCGAAGCCTCGCCCCGTGGAGGGATCGACGACATCGGCCAGGTCGGAGGAGACCGGATCGGACCAGGCCCCGCCGATGTAGAAGCGCGTTGGATCGTCCATGGCGCCAAACCCCCCGTCGACATCGACGCTAGACCGGTTCGCGCAGAGTGTCCGCAAGTAGGCGGACGCGAAACCGGTCTGGCTATAATTTCGACGAGCAATGTTGTCACTTCGACCGTTCCGGTCTGCGTGGCGTTGCTCTAGCAGCGACGCGCCGAGATCGACATGTCGCTCACGGCACAAACATTGCTCTGCAAACATTGATCCGGATGAAGCGGGTTCGTTGCGCATCCTTGCGCAAGCCTGGCCGACGATGGACCGTATGCGATACGAGGCGTGGGGGAGGACGGGGAATGACGGGCTCAGGCAGGCGGATCATCGGCGCAAGCGTGCTGGCTATGGCGGCCGCGCAGTCATCCATCGGTGCAAATGCCCAGGATGCAGGCCCCGGCTCCAAGGGCGGCGTGAAAGGCATCGAGGAGGTGATCGTCACCGCGCAGAAACGCTCGGAGAAATCGCAGCGCGTGCCGCAGAGCATCCAGGTGCTGGACAGCAAGAAGCTTTCCCAGCTTCAGGTGAACGAGTTCCAGGACTACCTCAAATTCATCCCCAGCCTGACGGCCAACAGCGTCGGCCCGAACATGACGGAAATCTACTTCCGCGGCGTGGCCAGCAGCAACGACACCAACCATTCCGGCCCGCTGCCCACCGTCGGTTCCTATTTCGACGAGTTCCCGACCACCACGATCGGCGGCACGCTGGACGTCCACATCTACGACATCGCACGCATCGAGGCGCTGCCGGGCCCGCAGGGCACGCTGTACGGAGCGAGCTCGGAAGCCGGCACGCTGCGCACCATCAGCAACCCGCCCAACCCGTCCAGGTTCGAGGCCGGCTACGACCTGCAGGGCAACATCGTCGATCACGGAGGCTTCGGCGGAGTGGCCGAAGGCTTCGTCAACATACCGCTCAACGACAAGGTGGCGGTCCGCCTGGTGGGCTTCGACGAGCACGATGCCGGCTTCATCGACAACGTTCCCGGCACGCGGGTCTTTCCCACCGCCGAATCCCTCTACGGACCGGCTGCGGCCACCGTCAACAACAGCCAGTTCGTCAAGAAGGACTTCAATCCCTACGACAGTTTCGGCGGTCGTGCGGCGCTGCGCATCGAGCTGCCGGACGACTGGACAATAACCCCCACCGTCATCGTGCAGGACCAGCGCACCAGCGGCATCTTCGCCTACGTGCCGGGCGACGGGGACCTCAACGCGCAGCGTTTCCAGCCGGACACCAGCCACGACCGCTGGATACAGTCAGGAGCGACGGTGACCGGCAAGTTCGGCATCTTCGACTTCACGTACGCAGGCGGTTTCTTCGTGCGCGACCTGGTGACGCAGAGCGACTACGCCGACTACTCGATCGCTTACGACACGGTGTACGGCTCCGGCACGAACTGGCGCGACGCACAGGGCAACCCATTGCCGCGCCCGTTGCAGGAGATCCGCGGCAAGGATCATTTCACAAAGGAGAACAACGAGTTTCGCCTGACCTCGCCGGCCGACGCGAAGCTGCGCCTGATCTTCGGCGGCTTTCAGGAGATCCAGCAGCACCAGATCATCCAGCGCTACCAGATCGAGGGTTTCGGTCCGCAGATCTCCATCCCGGGGTGGCCCGACACGATCTGGCTGACTGACCAGCTTCGCACCGACCGCGACGAGGCGCTGTTCGGCGAGCTCTCCTACGACATCCTGCCGAACCTGACGGTGACGGGCGGTGTCAGGCCTTACTGGTACAACAACTCCCTAAAAGGCTTCTTCGGATTCAGCGAAGGATACGACCAGCAGACCGGCTTCAACGCCGGCGAGGGCGCACAGGGGCAGAACTGTATCGCCCACGAGGCCTACAACGCAGCGCCGTGCGTGGACCTGAAGAAATCGACCTCCGGCAACGGCGAGACGCACAAGATCAACATCACCTACAAGATCGACGCGGACAAGCTGGTCTATTTCACCTACTCCACCGGCTACCGGCCAGGCGGCATCAACCGCAACGGTGATTTCGGCGCCTACCAGGCGGACTCGCTGACGAACTACGAGCTCGGCCTGAAGACGAGCTGGTTCGGGCAGCGCTTCATCTTCGACGTGGCGCTCTACGATGAGGATTGGAGCCAGTTCCAGTTCTCGTTCCTCGGACCGAACAGCCTCACCATCATCGAGAACGCGCCGTCGGCCAACATCAAGGGGCTCGAGTTCGAAAGCCAGTTCCAGGCGACCAACAACCTCAGCTTCTTCGGCGGCGCACAGTTCGTCGATGCCGAACTGAACGAAAATTTCTGCGGCACCAGCACGGTCACCAACACGCTGGAGACGAACTGCTCGCGCGACGCTGCCCAGGCGCCGTCCGGCACCCAGCTTCCCTACACGCCGGCCTTCAAGGGCAACCTGACCGGCCGTTACACCTTCCCGGTCTATGGCTGGCACGGCTTCGTGCAGGGCTCGTTCGAGTATCAGACGCGCACTCAAGTGGGCCTGCGCACGGTCGACAAGCTCGCCCTCGGCAGCGAGCCGGCCTATCCGGTCTTCGACTTCTCCACCGGGATCACCAAGGACAGGCTGTCGCTGTCGCTGTTCATCAAGAACGCCTTTGACGAGCGCGGTCAGCAGAACCGCTACGTCGAGTGCACGTCCGGCGTGTGCAACCCGGTCTATGTGCTGCCGATCCAGCCTCTGACTGCGGGAATAAAACTCAGCCAGAGGTTCTGAGACGCTGTTTGAAACAGCCATGGAGGCCTGATACAAATGGGGTTGAGTTTGACTCGTGAAAGGCAAGCAGTCCTTTTTGCAAAAAGGACCAAAAAAACTTTGTTCATTTGACCCGCGACAGCCGGACCGACGCCCCGCTGCAACAGGCGCTTGACTACGCCGGCCAGCTGCTCGCGGCGCGACCGGACCTCGCGGTCCTGCAGGCGGAGGCGATCCTGCACGCCGTTGCAGACCATCCGCAGGCGCTGCTGATCCTGGGCGCAGGGCATCGCCGCGCGGGCCGCACGCAGGAGGCAGCCGCCGTTCTGCGGCCTCTCGCGCAGGCCCAGCCGAACGCTGCCGGCGTACACCACGAATGGGGTCTGGCCCAGGCCGAAATGGGCGACCCCGCGGGCGCCGTCGCCTCGCTGAGCCGCGCCGTACGGCTGAAGCCGGATCTGGCGCAAGCCTGGCGTGCGCTCGGCGACGCGCATACCCTGGCGGGCGACACCCAGGCGGCCGGTGCCGCCTACGCCCAGCACGTCCGCGCCGGCATCCACGATCCTTCGCTGATGCACGCCGCAAGCGCCCTGTGCGACAACGACCTGCCGCGTGCCGAGCACCTGCTGCGCGCGCATCTCCGCCGGCATCCCACCGATGTCGCCGCCCTGCGCATGCTGGCCGAGACAGGCACCCGCCTGGGCCGCGACGAGGACGCCGAACGCCTGCTGGAGTCCTGCCTTCGCCTGGCGCCGAGCTTCTCCCTGGCGCGGTTCAACTACGCCCTGGTGCTGCACCGCCAGGGCAAGGCCGAAGCGGCGATCCCGCATCTGCAAACCCTGGTGCAGGCCGACCCGCGCGACGCGGCCGCGCTGAATTTGCTGGCCGCAAGCTGGGCCGCGCTGGGCGAGACCGATACGTCCATCGCCGCCTATCAAGCCGTGCTCGAGCTCGCGCCCAACCAGCCGAAGATCTGGCTCAGCTACGGCCACGTGCTCAAGACCGCAGGCCGGCGCGGCGAGGCCGTGCAGGCCTACCGTAACTGCCTGTCGCTCGCACCAGGCACGGGCGAGGCGTGGTGGAGTCTGGCCAACCTCAAGAACGAACCGTTCAGCGAAGCCGACATCGCGGCGATGCGCACGGCGTTGGCGGCATCCGGCATCCGGCAGGAGGACGAGTTTCACCTGCATTACGCGCTCGGCGCCGCGCTGGAACGCCGCGCCGAGTACGAGCACTCGTTTGCGCATTACGCTCAAGGCGCCCGCCGGCGACGTGCGCTGATCGATTACAGCGCCGAACGAACCCACGCCCAATTGCAACGCGCGCGTGCCCTGCTCACGCGCGGTTTCTTTGCCGAGCGCGCCGGCTGGGGACACCAGGATGCCGCGCCGATCTTCGTCGTCGGGCTGCCGCGCTCGGGCTCCACCCTGATCGAGCAGATACTGGCCAGCCACAGCGCCATCGAAGGCACCGCGGAGCTGCCGGAGATCACCAACATCGCGCGCGACCTCCGCCGAAGCGCCGGCGGTTCGGACACAAGCGGCGAGGACACCTACCCGGGCGTGCTCGCGACGTTGGGTGAGACCGCCTGCGCCGCGCTGGGCCAGCGTTACCTTGACCGCACGCGCATCTACCGCAAGCTCGGGCGGCGCCACTTCATCGACAAGCTGCCCAACAACTTCGTCCATGCCGGGCTGATCCAGCTGATGCTGCCGAACGCGACGATCATCGATGCGCGTCGCCACCCGATGGCCGCATGCTTCTCCGCCTTCAAGCAGCATTTCGCCCGCGGCCAGCATTACTCCTACGACCTGACGGAGCTGGGCCGCTACTATGCCGATTACGCGGCCCTGATGGCGCATTACGATCAGGCGATGCCCGGGCGCGTGTATCGGGTGGATCACGAGCGCCTGGTCGAGGATACCGAGGCGCAGATACGCGCCTTGCTGGAGCATTGCGGCCTGGAGTTCGAGCCGGCATGCCTGCGTTTTCATGAGAACACCCGCGCCGTGCGGACGGCCAGTTCCGAGCAGGTGCGCCGCCCGATCACGCGCGACGGCCTGCACCAGTGGCAGCACTACAGACCGTGGCTCGAACCGCTCCACGCCGAGGTGCAGCCCCTACCCGGACATGATGGGGTGTAGGATGCGCATGAAATTACTGCTTCGCTTGGTCACGTTCGCGAGCCTGATGGCGTCGGCCGGCCGGTCCTTCGCACTGGGCCCTGGTGCCCAGCCGCCGGCCGAGTACAGGGCCATGGCGCGCGACATCCTCGCACAGCTCGTGGCGATCGATTCGACCCACGCGCACGGGTCGCTCGGCGCGGCCAACGCGGTGGCCCAGCGCGCGCTGGCAGCAGGGTTTGCGCCGCAGGACGTGACCGTGCTGGCGCCGCCCGGGCATCCGACCAAGGGCAACGTGGTCATCCGCCTGCACGGCAGAAGCATGGCCAGGCCTCTGCTGTTCATCGGCCATTTGGATGTGGTGGAGGTCGACTCGAAGGCTTGGAGCAGCGATCCGTTCAAGCTCGTCGAACGCGACGGCTACTTCTACGGCCGAGGCACTGAGGACATGAAGGGCGAGGATGCGGTTATGCTGACCGCGCTGATCCGCGCCAAGCAGGATGGGTTCGTGCCGGACCGCGACGTGATCCTTGCGCTGACGGCCGACGAGGAGGCGGGCGGCAACGCGGACGGCGTGCAATACCTGTTTGCGTCGCATCGCGACCTGGTCGATTGCAGCCTGGTGCTGAACGTGGATGACAGCGGCGGCCGCATCCGGGACGGCAAGCGGGTCTATATCGGCGTCGAAACCAGTGAGAAGCTCTACGCGACCTACGAGTTGTCGACGGCCGACAGGGGCGGGCATTCCTCCCTGCCGCGCCCTGACAATGCGATCTATCAACTGACAGCGGCGCTGCAGAAGATCGCGGCGTTCCAGTTTCCGCCGCAGACCACGGCGACCACGCGCGCCTATTTCACGGCCCTCTCCAGGTTGCGGCAGGGACAGGACAGCGCCGACATGCTGGCCGTGTCGCGACCGGCGCCCGATCCCGCTGCGGCGGCGAGGCTGAGCCGCGATCCCGAATGGAACGCGCTGCTGAGGACCACCTGCGTCGCGACCATGATCGACGGCGGCCAAGGCGAAAGCGCGCTGCCCAACCGGGCGCATGCCGTCATTCAATGCAGGCTGCTGCCCGGACAGACGCCCGAGCAGATTTTCGCGACGCTTGCGCGCGTCGTCGGCGACCCAGGTGTCCGGATCGTCACCGACCTGCCGATCGACCCCAGTCCCGAAACGCCGCCCACGGCGGAGATACTGGCGCGCTACCGGCAGGCCGCCGACCGGGTGTGGCCAGACTCCGTGATCATTCCCGAGATGGCGGCTGGCGCGTCGGATTCGGTCTATGCGCGTCTGGCCGGGCTGCCCAGCTATCTCTCGTCGACGATCTTCATCGAGGACAGCCGGGCCCACGCGCGCGACGAACGCATACTCATCCAGGCCTACGACGAAGCCACAGAATACGCCTATCAACTCCTGAAGGTCATGTCGGCACTGTAAAATGGCGGTCCGGGGTCCCTGACCCCAGTGGCATCCCAGGGCAAAGCCCCTTAGGCGCTACGATCCGGCGATCTCGACGTGCCCAACAATGTCAGCTTGGTGATCCTGCCTGCCTACAACCCGGAGCTGAACCCGATCGAGCGTATCTGGCTACACCTGCGCGAACGACGTCTCTCGCATCGTCTGCTCGATAGCTACGACGACATCGTCAACGCGTGTTGCGCCGCATGGAACAAACTCACCGCAGAACGCCTACAATCGCTGACCAGCTACCCCTACCTGCAACACAGGTTCTGAGACAGGGCCACCGATTGCCGCCGCTCCACTCATTCCGAAATGCAAATAGCCCCGCTGCACCTTCCTTTGTGGGAAGCTGCTAATCGGCATACGTGGGGTGACGTAGCGGTGGCTCGGCTGCGCTCGAAACGCAGTTCATTCATGAAGGCATGTCGATCGCCTTCTTGTCGGCAATCGAGTAAACGTCGATGGAACGGCCAACGACCCCCAGTGCCGCAGCATCCTTCAACACGGCCTGAAACTCACCACTGGCGCCATGTGCATCCAATGCCGCTGGGTCCAGCCAGCCCTCGACCAGTCGGAAGGTCGCCGGGTCATTGATATCCTGAGCGACATCAAGGAAGGCGCAGCCATCACGGGATTTCGCTGTAGTTGCCATGCGCATAGCGAGTGACCGGAACGCCTCTACGTCATCGGACACGAGACGATAGGTGGCGTATATCAGCAGGGCAGGCGTTTCGGTCATGTCAGTCTCCATGGCTGCGATGGATTGGTCGTTGATCATGCGTCACGCTCGGGTGGATCGATGGTGCTCTGCGCATCTGCATCATCAGCGTCCGTCAGAGAGTAGATGGACGCATACCGACGAAAAGGGTAGAACTGACCTGAAGGTAAGTATGACAAAATCGATCAGCAGCGATGAGACCGACTGCGGCCTCGATGCCGCGCTCGCGGTGATGGGAGGCAAGTGGAAGGCGCTGATTCTGTATCATCTCCGCTCGGGCCCGAGGCGGTTCAGCGATCTCAAGCGACTGGTCACCGGCATTAGTGAAAAAGTACTGGTCCAGCAGCTGCGCGAACTCGCGGCGGCCGAAGTGCTGGTTCGCCGTGACTACCACCAGGTGCCGCCCAGGGTCGATTACACGATGACTCCGTTCGGCATGACCCTGGTCGAGACGCTGCGACCGCTGTGTGAATGGGGGACGGAGAATCGCGTACGGATCGAAGCCATGCCTTTCCGCTCGTCATTACCAAGCTAACGCCGGTCGCTGGAGCCGTCAGCTCGCATCCGGAACGGTCATCCCTACCCACTTCTCGATCCGTTTCGGGGAAGGTTGCAGGGTGGTTTGAGCTCCTGCTGAAACCAAAACGCCACCTGTTTCCTTGAGTTCGCGCCTATTGGGCAAAGCCCCTAGAGGCTGACCCCTTCTGGTAGCCGAAGCGATCAGGCTCTAGGTCCTTGTTTGGCGGGCATGTTTATCGTGGTTGAGGATCACCCTGCAGCGATCATGCTCTAGCCTTCCTCGTTCAAGAGACTTTTCGCGCCAGCGTTCCCGCAGGAGCACGATACCACCCCGGGTCGTCACCCCCCACCAGCTCGTCGCGCACCTTCAGGACGGTGAACATGCCCCCCATGCCGATCGCCCCGTAGGGGCCGCGGCCGCCCGTCATCGGCGCCGTGTTGTCCGGCCCGGGCATCATCGCGGCCATACCCTCCATGTCGGACATGCCGTTTCGGCCCATCGGCATGTAGCCCGGCACCAGCCGGGCGATGTCGCGTGCAGCAGCGCCCTGGTCCACGCCGACCATGTTGGGAACGGTGTGGCTCATCGCGTTCATCGTGTGGTGCGACTTGTGGCAGTGATAGGCCCAGTCGCCGGGGTTGTCGGCGACGAACTCGATGTCGCGCGTGGTCCCCACCGGCACCTGCACGGTCGCTTCCCGCCACCTCCGTTCGACCGGGATGCGTCCGGCGTCGGTGCCGCTCACCTCGAAATGGTGGCCGTGCAGGTGCATCGGATGCTCCACCATGCTCAGGTTGCCCACACGGATGCGGACGCGCTCGCCCGTCCTGACGATCATCGGGCGGGTCGCCGGATAGATGCGCCCGTTCAGCGACCAGATGTCGAAGTCGGTCATCTCGGCGGGGTTCGGACGCGACGTGCCGGGGTCGATCTTCCAGGCATGCGCCATCCAGGCGAAATCCCTGTCCACCCGCCCGTCCTCGGGATCCTTCGGGTGGATCACGAGCAGGCCCATCATCCCCAGCGCCATCTGCAGCGTCTCGTCGCCGTGCGGATGATACATCTGCGTCCCGTTCTGCCGCAGCGTGAACTCGTAGGCGAACGTCTCGCCCGGCCTGATATGGGGCGAGGACAGGCCGCTGACGCCGTCCATCCCCGAGGGCAGCAGCACGCCGTGCCAATGCACCGATGTCGGCTCGGGCAGCCGGTTGGTGACCAGGATGCGCACCCGGTCGCCCTCGACCGCCTCTATGGTGGGCCCCGGTGAGGAGCCGTTATAGCCCCAGATCTTCACCTTGAAACCCGGCGCGAACTCCTGGACGTGCTCGCCGGCGACCAGGTGGAATTCCTTGACCCCGTCCTTCATCTCGAACCGCAGCGATCGCCCCTGCAGGGTCGTCACGGGAGTCCTCGCGCCACCGCGCGGAGGGGGCGGTGGCGCGCCTTGCGCGGCCGCCTGCAGCGACGGCCGTGCGGCCAGCGCTGCGATGGATGTCAGCACGTTCCTGCGAAGGAAGTTCACGGGCGGGTCTCCTCGATGTCGGACAGGGTAGGGTCGGGTTGGGCGTGTGCGGCGTCGGGCGGACCGCCGAGGGCGCGCTGCAGCTCCGCGGCCTCGATCCACCAGTCGCGCCTGGCCTCGATCAGGCGCCTGGAGGCGGATATCTCGTCCTGCTTGGCGCGCAGCAGGTCGAACGGGCCGAGCAGCATAAAGTCGTATTGTCTTACGCCGAGCGCCAGGATGCGCTGGCGCAGCGGCACCACCACATTCCGGTAGCGGTCCGCCAGGTCGCGGTCGCGGACCAGGCGGTCGCGCAGCGCGCGCACCTTGGAGCGTATGTCGGTCGCCAGTTGCGCCAGACGGTCCTCCTGCTGCCGCAGCACGACCGCGGCCCGTGCGCGCGCGGCCTGGCCGCGGTCGAACAGCGGTATCGGCAGCGCGAAGGTCGGGCCGGTCACCCGGTAGCCCTCGGGGTTCTGCTCCGTGCTGACGCCGAGCTGAACGTTGGTGAGCCAGCCGTAATCCCGGGCGATGCCGAGCGCCTTCGCAGAGGCTTCCGCCTGCCGCCGCAGCGCCGCGATGCGCAAGTTGCCCTCAACGGCCATGCTCTCGAACCGCTCGTAGGGCAGGTCGTCCGGCGGCAGGCCAGGCATCTCGTCGAGCACCGTCCAGCCCGCCTGCCCGCCGGACAGGCCCATGAGCCGGTCCAGCTCCTCGCGGTCCTCGGCCGCTCCCGCCAGCGCGTCGGCGTACTCCGTGCGCGTCGCCTCCGCATCGGCCTGCTCGCGTGCGAGGTCGAGGTCGCTGATGTTGCCCGCGTCGTGCAGGCGCGCGGCGAGCGCGGCCGAGGCGTCCGCGCTGGCCGCCCTGCCGCCCAGCAGCCCCGCCAGAGCCTGGTCGGCACGCAGGCGCCAATAGGCGACGCGCACGTCGGCTGCGAGGTCGAGCACATCGGCCGCAACCCTGAAGCGCGCGGCGTCGGCCTGCGCCGCCGCCACCTGGCGCCTGGCGGGAAGCAGGATCAGGCCAAGCAGGTTTTGGCTGAGTGCCACGGCGACGTCGGTGATGCCATAGAGCCTGTCCGGGAACCGCACGCCGAGGTCGAGCACCGGGTTGCTGAGCAGCCCTGCCTGCACGAGATCGGCCTGGGCCAGTCCAACCTCGGCCAAGCTCGCCCGCAGCCCAGGGTTGCACAGCAGTGCCACCTGCACCGCGCCCGACGCCTCCAGAGGCCGCGCGAGGCCCGAGCCCGTGCCGCCGACGCGGTCAGGGAGTAGTGCCGCCCCGGCAAGCTGCCGCACGGTGCCGGCGAATGCCCGGTCGAAGCGCGCGGACGCGCATCCGGCCGGATTCACAGCCCTGATCGGAGGGGTGCCGGCGGCCCGCGGCGATACCGGCATCGGCATACCGGCCATCTTCCCGGACGTCTCCATCGGGGCAGGGCTGACCGTGGCGGGCGTCTGCGTGGCGGCCAGGACGTTGGCTGGCCGCACGAACGGAACGGCAGGCGCCGACGGGTCCGCCGGGCTGTCCGCCCCGAGCGAGAGCGGGACCGGGCGGGCCGAGCAGGCGCACAGTGCGGCTGCCGCCAGCAACACGGGCAGGAAGGAGGGCATCGTGCCTCGATGGTCGCGGGAGATTGCGCAGGTCGGGCACGCAGCTTCGCGTACCCGGACGGATCGGCTCAGACGGCCGCAAGCCCGGGCCGAGACCGGGCTGCGCCGTCAGCTGCGCGAGCGTCTTGGCGGCCCTGTGTCGGGCGAGACCTGCAGGCCGGGCGGCAGGGCAGGCGGCAGCCAGAACTCCACCGATGCGAAGTGCCGCGCCACGCCGAAATCCGCAGCGGCGGGCAACACGGCGCCACAGCCGAAAACGGCGCAGTGCAGGCAGGCGGCCGCGCCATGACGACCCATCGCCTTCGATGGCCCGTCATGGCAATCGCCCACGCCGGCCGGCATGCCAGCCATGGCCATCGCAGCCGGCTGCATGCTTGCCCGGGCTGCGCAGGGCCGCGCCATCGCCGCAAGCAGCGCAACCGCGACCAGAAGCGAGGCGATGCTGCGAAGGAAACCCGGCCGGACCACGCCCACTCCTCAACCGTTATGGCAAGGGTGGTCCCTTGCGCCGATGTTGCCAAGTGCGCCCGGCATCGCGCCCGGCCTCACGGCAGCCTTACCCGGCCGTCTCGCGCTGCAAAACAGGACGGCGTGGCGGCTCGTGCGGGGGTGGCGCCCGGGCCAGCACGTCGGTAAGCGCATCGACTGCCTGCCAGACGTCCTCGAACCGCGTGTAGAGGGGTGTCAGGCCGAAACGCAGCAGGTCGGGGGGCCGGTAATCGCCGACCACGCCGCGCGCAATCAGCGCCTGCATGACCGCTTGGGCGTTATCGCACCGGAACGATATCTGGCTGCCGCGCAGCGCCGGATCGCGCGGCGTCGCCAGGTGCAGTCCAGGGCAGCGCCGCTCCGCCAGCCCGGCGAACAGGTCGAACAGGCGCGCCGACTTCGCCCATAACGCGGACCGGTCGGCGGAGAGGAACGTCTCGACGCCTGCCTCCAGCCCGGCCAGCCCGAGCACCCCCGGCGTGCCTGCGAGGAAACGCCCGACGCCCGCCGCAGGCTCGTAGCGGTCCGAGAAGCCGAACGGCGAGAGGTGGCCGATCCAGCCCTGTATGGGCGAGCGCGCCGCCGCCTGCAGGTGACGCGCGACGTAGAGGAAGGCCGGCGCGCCGGGACCGCCGTTGAGGAACTTGTAGCCGCAGCCGACCGCCATCTCCGCGCCGTCCGCGTTCAGGCCGACCGGCACGGCGCCGGCGCTGTGGCTGAGGTCCCACACCGCGATGGCGCCGGCCGCGCGCGCCGCGCGGGTCAGCGCCGCCATGTCGTGCCGCGCCCCGCTGCGGTAATGCACGTGGCACAGCAGCACCACGGCCGTGTCGGCATCGATGGCGCCGGCAAGCTCCTCCTGGGCGACCGCGTCGATGCGCAGCCCGGGCAGCAGCCGCGCCAACCCTTCGAGCACGTGCCGGTCGGTCGGGAAGTTGCCCGCCTCGGTCAGCAGCCTGGTGCGGCCTGGCCGCAGGGCGGCCGCGGCGGCGCACAGCTTGAACAGGTTCACGCTGGTGTTGTCGGCGGCGATCACCTCGTCGGACGACGCGCCCACGATGCCGGCGATGCGGGCACCGATCCTGGCCGGGGCGGCCATCCAGCCAGCGTCGTCCCAGCTGCGGATGAGACCCTGGCCCCACTCTTGGCCGACGACGTGCGCCAGCCTCTCGCGGGCGGCGTGCGGCAGCGGACCGAGCGAGTTGCCGTCCAGGTAGACGATGCCGTCGGGCAGCGCGAAGGCGCTGCGATGCGCGCGCAGGGGATCGTCCTTGTCCCAGGCCCGCACATCATCCAAGCTCTGTGCCATGAGCCGGTGATGCCGCGTCTCCCACCTGCCCGCAACCCCGAAGCAGGAGCCGCGCGATGCAGAGCAGCCCGCCCGAAGCAACCCGCGACGCCGGCCTGGTGCGCGGCATCGGCTTCTGGGCGCTGACGGCCAACATCGTCAACGGCGTTGTCGGCGCCGGCATCTTCACCCTGCCCGCCGCCGTGGCGCTGCAGGCCGGTGCTGCCGCGCCGCTCGCCTACCTCGTCTGCGGCGTGGTGATGGCCGGCGTGGTCGTGTGCTTTGCCGAGGCGGGGAGCCGCGTGCCCACCAGCGGCGGCGCCTACGGCACGGTCGAGGCGGCGTTCGGCCCTGCCACCGGCTTCGTCGCCGGCATGCTGATGCTGGTCAGCGACGTGCTGGCCAGCGGCGGCATCGCCGCCCTGCTGGCTGACATGCTGGGCACCGTGCTGCCGACGCTGTCTGCCGGCTGGGGCCGAGCCTGCGTCATCTTGGGGCTGTTCGCCATGCTCGCTGCGGCCAACCTGCTGCGCGTCGGCGCCACCGCGCGCCTGATCTCCCTGGCGACGGCGGTCAAGCTGCTGCCGCTGCTGTTCTTCCTGGCGCTCGGGCTCGCCTCTCTGGGGAATGCGGCGCCGGAAGGTCCTGCCGCGGCGGCGGAGGGGCTCCCCGGCCTCGGCCGCTCGCTGATCCTGACGCTGTTCGCGCTCTGCGGGATGGAGACGCCGCTCAGCGCCAGCGGCGAGATAGAGCGGGCCAACCGCACTTTGCCGCGCGCCCTGTTCACCGCAATGATCGGTGTGGTCGCCCTCTATGTAGGCGTTCAGCTGACCGCGCAGCATCTGCTGGGCGGCTCGCTGGCGCACAGCGCCGCACCCCTGGCAGACGCCGCGTCCCGCATCGGCCCGTGGCCGCGTGCCGTCATGCTGGCCGGCGCCGGCGTATCGGCGACGGCCTGGATGGCGAGCAACGTGCTCGGCACGTCCCGGCTGCTGTTCGCCTTCGGGCGGGACGGAAGGCTGCCCGCGTGGTTCGGCCGCCTGAGCCGGCGCGCCCACGTGCCCGCCAACGCGGTGCTGCTCTACGTCGCGGTCGCCGCCCTGATGGCGCTGACCGGCTCGTTCATGGAGCTCGTCGTGCTGTCGGCGCTGGCGGTGGTCGGTATCTACAGCCTGGCCTGCGCCGCCGCCTACCGGCTGCACCGGAACGGGACCGCGCTCGCCGGCCCGCCGCTCGGGCTGCGCGCGGTGCCGCTGGCTGCGGGCATCGGGATGGCAGGCATGGGCGCGATGCTGCTGTCGGCTACGCTCGCGGAACTGCTGGGGCTGGCGGCCGTGGTCTGCGCCAGCCTGCTGCTGTTCCGCGCGTCCGACGCCGGCCCGGCACGCCTGCGGCAGCCCCGCGCGGCCAAGCCTGGTTGACCTGCCAGGCCCCATCCAGGGCAGTCAGGCCCTCATGGCCTCATGGAGGTGGGCGAGAACGGTGGACACGTCGTACGGCTTGGGAAGAAAGCGCGCGCCGTCGGGTATCGTGCCAGGCTCGGGCGCGGCCTTGCCGGACACGATCAGCAGGCGGACGTGCCGATGCTCCTCGGCCGCGATCCAGGCCAGTGCTACGCCGTCGAGCGATCCCGGCAGGTTCACGTCGGTGAACAGGACCATGATGTCGGGGTGCGACCTCAGCAGTACCAGGCCCTCATCCCCGCTTCCCGCCTCCAGCACCGAAAAACCCTCGTCCTGCAACATGTCCGCGGCCGCCAACCGCAGGACCGGTTCGTCCTCCACCACCAGCACGGTTCCCACGCCTTCCCGAACCGCCCCGTCTTCCTGAACAGCCTCGACCATCGCCCTTGCTCCCGCCGTCATCCACTCGGCGGTTTGAACGCTGCCAGGTTCCCTTCGACGCGGCAGGTGAGTCCATCGTGATCGAAGGCGAGCGCCGCCTTGCCGCCCAGCGCGCTGGCCAAGCCCCGCTCGATCAGCCTGGAGCCGAAGCCCCGCCTCTCCGGTTTCCGGACCGCAGGCCCGCCGCGCTCGCGCCAGAGCAGCTCCAGCCTGCCCATCCCATCCTGGGCGCCCGCCGCCTGCAGCGTCCACGACAGCTCCACGCGGCCTTCTTGCGTCGACAACGCCCCGTATTTCGCGGCGTTCGTCGCGAGCTCGTTGAGCATCAACGCCAGCGACATGGCTGCCTGTGACGGCAGCCAGGCGGGCGGTCCCTTGATGTCGAATCGGCTCGCCGAGATGTCGTCATAAGGCTGCAGGGCATCGCGCGCAGTATCCAGAAGGTCCGACCCCTCCCAGCCGCCGGAGGTCAGCCGTTCATGCGCGCGGGCCAGCGAGGTGAGCCGAGGGTCGATCGCAGCCTGCGCTTCGGCGGGCGTCGCCGCCCCGCGCAGGGTCTGGCGAACGATCGCCTGCACCATCGACAGCGTGTTCTTCACCCGGTGCTGCAGCTCGTCGGCAAGCAGCTTTGCCTGCTCTTCGGCCCGCTTTCGCACGCTGATGTCCCTCGCCGTGCCGACGAGCGAGACGGGCCGGCCATCCTGGCAGCGCGCCCTGCCGGTGGCGCTGACCCAGCGCTCGATCCCGTCCGACACGCCGATGACCCGGTATTCGGCCTGGTAGGCGCCCGTGCCCGTCGGATCCAGCGCCGCGTGGGTGACGCGCAGCACCTCCGCCCGGTCCTCCTGATGGATGGTGTTCGCAAAAACGTCGTAGGAAACGGCCGCATCCTCCGGCAGCCCGACCAGCGCCTTGCACCGGCCGTCCCAATGCACCTCGAGAGTGCCGACGTCGAACGACCAGATGCCGATGTCGGCTGCTTCGACGGCCATCCGTCGCCGCTCGTCGGCGTCCCTCAGCAGCGTCTCCGCCCTGTGCTGCTCGGTGATGTCGCGGGCGATCACGACCAGCCCTTCGGTCGCGCCGCTCGCAGCGGTGAAGGGGGAGATCGCCACGTCCCACCATTTCGGCGTGCCACCCAGGGTCAGGCAGAAGCCCTTGAACCGGCCGATCCGCCCGGCCCTGGCTTCGGCCACGGCGTCGCGCGCCGCTGCGTGGTCGGCTTGCTTCCACAGGCACAGCCAGGACTGGCCGATCACGGATCCGACGTCCGTCACCTCCATGGCCCTGATGCCGCCGGGGCTGACGAAACACGTGTTGCCGTCCGGGTCCAGGATCAGGATGCAGTCGTGGCTGGATTCGAGCACGAGCGTGTTGATGCCGCTGGCCTCGCGCAGGGCCCGTTCGGCCCGTATCGCCGCGGTCACGTCGCGCGAGATCGACAGCAGCCTTTCCGGCTTGCCGTCGGCGCCCAGGATCGGCGTCACCTGCACGTCCCAATGGCGCATGTTGCCCGCCATCGTCTCCGCCTCGCCCTGGAACCGGCCGATGCCGCCCGCCTTGGCCGTCTCCACGGCCTCGCGCGCGAGCAGGTTGGTCTCGCCGCGCCAGAAATCCGGCCAGAGGCACCCCTGGATGGCGTTGAAGTCGCTCACCTCCATCACGCGCTGGCCGCCCTCGCTCATGAAGACCAGCTTGGCGTCCAGGTCGAGCACCTTGATGCAGTCGCCCGAGGATGCCAGCACGCTGCGCAGGAACTCCGATTCCGCCCGCTGCCGCTCGGCGTCCAGCCGCTGCGCCGTCCGGTCGCGCAGGATCTTTACGTAGCCGACATGGGTGCCGTCCTCGTCCTTGAGGGGCATCATCTCGCCGGCGGCCCAGAACCGGGAATCGTCGCGCCTGACATGCCACCGCTCGTCCGTTCCGTGGCCGGTCTCCGCGGTGGTCCGCATCTCGGCTTCCGGAATGCCTGTCCGGCAGTCCTCCTCGGTGAAGAACGTCTTGGCCGAACGCCCGAGCATCTCCTCCTCCGTCCAGCCGAGGATGCGGAACGCGCCCTCGTTCCAGACGGTCACCTGCCCGTGCAGGTCGAGCGCCACGATGGCGTAATCGGTCGCACTCGCCAGCAACAGCTCCAACAGGCGCCCGCGTATGGCCTTCATCGGCATGATCGACGCGAACTCCTCATCCGGACGGCGCGGTGCCTGCGGCCGCTCGCTGCCGCCGCCCCGCGCACCGCCGAGACCACCGGCACGGCGCATTCCTTGATCGCCAGCATCAGCGGGTTGAACGAGCTTTCCAGGCGCTCACCCATGTCGGCCCCCTCCGGCCGCCGGCCGCCGGCCAGGTTGGCGCCGGCGCAGAACGCCCGCGCATGTCCCGCCAGCACGATCGCGCGCGCCTGGCCCGACGCCTCGACCAGGCCGGCATGCAGCGCCTCGGCCATCCCGGCGTCGATGGCGTTCATCGCGGCCGGCGTGTTCAGGCGCAGGGTGATCACGTCGCCCGCCCGTTCAGTCAGTATGCGGTCGTCCATCGGGCGCCTTCCAGCTTGAAGCGGGCAGGGGAGACGGTAGGGTGCGCCCGCGTCAAGTTGCCGGGGGGCCTGTCCATGTTCCGCTACGCCGTCTGTCTCGCGCTGGCCTGCGCGCCTCTGGCCTCGGCCAGGACGCTGACCCCGCACGATCTCGTCATGCTGGACCGCGTGTCGGACCCGCACGTCTCGCCGGACGGCAAGCTCGTGGTCTACGACGTGCGCAGCACCGATTACGACGCCAACAAGGGCGTGCACGCCATCTGGACGGTGTGCGCCACCTGCGACCACCCGGCGCCGCGGCGCCTGGCCGCATCGGACGGCGGGGCCACCGCGCCCCGCTTCACGCCGGCGGGGCAGATCACCTTCCTGTCGCACCGCTCAGGCAGCGACCAGCTCTGGCGCACCACGCTGGCGGCCGACGCCAAGCCGGTCCAGGTCACCCACCTGCCGCTCGGCATCGGCAGCTACCGTATCGCACCGGACGGCCGCACCCTTATCGTCTCGCTGGCCGTGTTCCCCGACTGCGACACGCCCGTCTGCACCAAGCAGCGCTTGGACGCGCGGGCCGCACAGAAGGCGAGCGGTGTGTTGTACGACCACCTCTTCGTCCGCCATTGGGACGAGTGGGCCGACAGCACGCGTAACCAGCTCTTTGCCATCCCGCTCGACGCCCAGGGCGCCACCGCCGGCGACCCCCGCCCGCTGATGCGCGGCTTCGACGGCGATGTGCCCGGCAAGCCGTTTGGTTCCGACGATGATTTCACGATCTCGCCCGACTCGAAAACCCTGGTGTTCTCCGCGCGCCAGGCCGGCCGCACGGAGCCCTGGAGCACCAATTTCGACCTGTTTACGGTGAGGCTGGACGGCGCGGCCCCGCCCGCCGACGTCACCAAGGACAACCCAGCCTGGGACGCGGCCCCGATCTTCTCGCCGGACGGCCGCACGCTGGCCTACAAGGCGATGCGTCGCCCCGGCTTCGAGGCCGACCGGTTTGGCATCATGCTGCGCGACCTGGCCAGCGGCGCCACCCACGAGCTGGCGCCGCACTGGGACCACTCGGCCGATGCGATCCGCTGGTCCGCCGACGGCCGCACCCTCTACACGACCGCCGCCGAGACGGGGCGGCAGAAGCTGTTCGCGCTGGACGCCGGGACCGGCGACGTCACCACGCTGACCGCCGACGGTCACGTCTCCGAACTGGACGTGTCGGCCGGCACGCTGGTCTACGCGCGCGACAGCCTGGCAGGCCCGACCCAGCTCTACACGCTGGCCGACGGGCAGCAGCCCCGGCAGCTGACCCACGCCGACGAGGACAGGCTCGCGGGCGTGGAACTCGCCCCCTACGAGCAGTTCACCTTCCCTGGCTGGAACAACGATACGGTGCACGGCTACGTCATGCCGCCCGTCGGTGCCCAGCCAGGCAGGACCTACCCCGTCGCCTTCCTCGTCCATGGCGGCCCGCAGGGCAGCTTCGGCGATAGCTGGAGCTATCGCTGGAATCCGCAAACCTACGCTGGGGCGGGCTACGCCGCCGTGTTCATCGACTTCCACGGCTCCACCGGCTACGGCCAGGTCTTTACGGACGCCATCAGCGGCCACTGGGGCGACCGTCCTCTGACCGATCTGCAAGCCGGCTGGCATGCCGCGCTCGAAAAATACAAATACCTGGACGCCAGCCGCGCTTGCGCGCTGGGCGCCTCCTACGGCGGATACATGATCTTCTGGATCGAGGGGGTGTGGGGAAAACCCTGGCGCTGCCTGGTCGACCATGACGGCGTGTTCGACAACCGCATGATGGGCTACTCCACAGAGGAGCTATGGTTTTCGGAGTGGGAGAACGGCCACGCCACCCCCTGGGAGCGCCCGGAGAACTACGAGCGCTTCAACCCGGCCACCCGCGTCGCCGACTGGAACGTGCCCATGCTCGTCATCCACAGCGCGCACGACTACCGCATTCCGCTGGAACAGGGCCTGGCCGCCTTCACCGCGTTGCAGAGAAAAGGCGTGCCGAGCGAGTTCCTGACCTTCCCCGACGAGAACCACTGGGTGCTCAAACCGCAAAACTCCGAGCTATGGCAGCAGACCGTGCTGGCATGGCTCGGCCGCTGGACCGCTCCCAACCCCGGCCATTGATCCACACCCGGAACCCGGACGCCCGGCCAAGGAGCCGCGCGACAGGCGCTCAGGCCGCCGGGAACCGACCCTCGAAGGCGAAGCTGCTCACCGGGTTGCGCGCGTTCGGCTGCTCCATCTTCTGGAAATGCTCGGGCAGCTTGGCCTTGTCCCCCAGCTTGCCCAGCGCGATCGCCGACTCGACGCGGTAGCCGTCCGGTATCCCAAGCTCGGACGCCGCGCGCGCCATGTCGAACCCCACCATGCCGTGCGCAAACCACCCCATGACGGTCGCCTGCAACGCCAGGTTCTGCCAGCCGGAGCCCGCGTCGAAGGAATGGCTGTAGCTCGGCACCTCCTCGCCGCGCGGCGACATCGTCTTCTTGGACACCGCCACGATCAGCACGCTAGCGTCGCGCGCCCAGCCCTGGTTGCCCTCCACCAGCAGCCCGAACAGCCCGTCCCAGGCCGGCGTGTCGCGATGGGCGTAGATGTAGCGCCACGGCTGCGAGTTGTAGCTGGAAGGCGCCCAGCGCGCCGCCTCGAAGATCGTCATCAGCGTCTCGTGGTCCATCGGCACGCCGGCCAGCGCCCGCGGCGACCAGCGTTCCAGGAAGAGGCGCTCGATGGGATAGTCGGCAGTGCGGCCTTCGAAGCTGGTCATGCGAAATCCTTCGAGCTTTGGTGGAGCAGTCCCGGCCCTAGGGTGTTACCATGAGACCACCGGCCGGCAAAAACCACGATGTGATCCGCGTATCTTGTGTTCACCGGCCCGAACGCGCCTACATATGGGAAGGCCGCCGCAGCGGCGAGTCGACCAACAGACGGAACAGACACATGGACGGTATGGGCAATCGCGACCTGGAAGCCGCTTTGCTGGACGATGGCGTGCAGATGCGCGGGCGACACCAGGTGCGCGTGGATCGCTCGCGCGACGCCCTGCTCACCGATTTCGGCCGTTCCACGCTCGACGACCGCTATTTGCTGCCAGGCGAAAGCTACCAGGACCTGTTCGCCCGCGTCGCCAGCTTCTATGGCGACGACGCCGCCCACGCCCAGCGCCTCTACGACTACATCAGCCGCCTTTGGCTGATGCCGGCCACCCCCGTGCTGTCCAACGGCGGCACCGAGCGCGGCCTGCCGATCTCCTGCTTCCTCAACGAGGCCTCCGACAGCCTGGACGGCATCGTCGGCCTGTGGAACGAAAACGTGTGGCTGGCCAGCAAGGGCGGCGGCATCGGCAGCTACTGGGGCAACCTTCGCTCCATCGGCGAGAAGGTCGGCCAGAACGGCAAGACCAGCGGCGTCATCCCCTTCATCCGCGTGATGGACTCCCTCACCCTGGCCATCAGCCAGGGCTCGCTGCGCCGCGGCTCTGCGGCCGTCTACCTGCCCGTCTGCCATCCCGAGATCGAGGAGTTCATCGAGATACGCCGCCCCACCGGCGGCGACCCGAACCGCAAGGCGCCCAACTTGCACCACGGCATCCTGATCACCGACGATTTCATGCGCGCGGTGGAAAGCGACACTTTGTGGTCGCTGCGCTCGCCCAAGGATCAGAGCATCGTGCGCCAGGTTTCCGCCCGGTCTCTGTGGATACGCATCCTGATCGCGCGCGTGGAGACCGGCGAGCCTTACCTCGTCTTCTCCGACCACGTGAACAACGCACGGCCCGACCACCACAAATTCGCCGGCCTGGAAGTCAAGACCTCCAATTTGTGCAGCGAGATCACCCTGCCCACCGGCATCGACCAGTATGGCCGTCAGCGCACGGCCGTGTGCTGCCTGTCCTCGGTGAACCTCGAAACCTGGTTCGAGTGGAAGGACCACCCGCTGTTCATCGAGGACACCATGCGGTTCCTCGACAACGTGCTGCAGGATTTCATCGACCGCGCGCCGGGCGACATGGACCGCGCGAAATACGCCGCCTCGCGCGAGCGTTCCGTGGGCCTCGGCGTGATGGGCTTTCACGGTTTCCTGCAGTCGCAGAACGTGCCCTTCGAAAGCGTGATCGCGAAAGTCTGGAACAAGCGGATGCACCGCCACATCCGCGAACAGGCCGATGCAGCCTCGCGCCTTCTCGCCGAGGAGCGCGGCCCATGCCCTGACGCCGCAGATTACGGCGTGATGGAACGCTTCTCAAACAAGCTGGCGGTCGCACCGACCGCAAGCATCTCGATCATCGCCGGCAATGCCAGCCCGGGCATCGAGCCGATCGCCGCCAACGTGTTCCTGCAGAAAACCCTGTCGGGCAGTTTCACGGTCCGCAACCGACACCTGCAGCTCCTGCTCGAACAGCGCGGCCACGACACCGACGAGGTCTGGTCGTCGATCACTCTGCGCGGCGGCAGCGTGCAGCATCTAGACTTCCTCACCGAACAGGAACGCGCGGTCTACAAGACCGCGTTCGAGCTCGACCAGCGCTGGATCATCGAGCACGCCGCCGACCGCACGCCGTTCATCTGCCAGAGCCAGTCGGTAAACGTGTTCCTGCCCGCCAACGTCCACAAGCGCGACCTGCACGAGATCCACATACTCGCCTGGAAGCGCGGACTGAAGTCCCTCTACTACTGCCGGTCGCTGTCGATCCAGCGCGCCGACACCGTCAGCGACATGCCGAAATCCTCGCTGATCGATGTTGGGCCGGTCGAGCCTGTGCCGCTGGTGGCGACTGCGACGAATTATGAGGAGTGCCTTAGCTGCCAGTAGGGGAGGGGAGGGCTTCTTTTTCGACAGAAAGAAGCAAAAAACCTTCACTTTCTGGTTCCGGGTAAATCATTGCTGGCTGTGTGGCATTGGGGGCTTCGCAACCGGGGCGATGTTGCCGTGCCGCTTGGCTTCTTGCTTGCAGTTCTTGTCACCGTCCATGTGTTGCTTCGCAAGCGCGAGCTTGCTTCCGCGGTTGGCTGGATCGGGCTTGCCTGGTTCGCCCCGATTGCCGGCTCCGTTGCCTACTTCCTCCTTGGCGTGAACCGCGTGCAGCGCCTCGCCCGGCGCCTGCGTGCGGACCCGCGCCGGCTCGGCGGAGAGCGCGCGGACGTCACGCAGAAAACCACCGACCACCATCTCGAAGCCCTCGCCCAGGGCATCGGCCGCCTCACAGCCAGGCAGGTCCTGCCTGGCAACTCAGTCATTACCTACCAGAACGGCGACGAGGCTTACCCGCCCATGCTGGACGCCATCGCGGCGGCCCAGCACAGCATCGGCCTGTCCTCCTACATCTTTTTCGACGACCAGTGGGGCGGCCGGTTCGTGGGCGCGCTGGCGGCCGCCGACCGCCGCGGCGTGGCCGTTCGCGTGCTGCTCGACGGCGTCGGCAGCGGCTGGCTGCGCTCGCCCGCCTACCACCACCTCCGCAGGCGTGGCGTCACCGCTGCCCGCTTCCTGCACTCGCCGCTGCCCTGGCGCATGCCGTTCCTCAACCTGCGCTCCCACAAGAAGATAATGGTGGTCGACGGCGCCATCGGTTTTACCGGCGGCATGAACATCAGTGACTTCAACGTGATGGCCGCACACACCGCAACCCCGGTGCAGGACACGCATTTCCGCATTGCCGGCCCGGCCGTCCGGCAGCTCGCCGAAGCCTTCGTCCAGGACTGGTTTTTCGCCGCCGCCGAGGACCTGTCCGGCCCAGCCTGGTTCCCCGGCATCGAGGCGGCCGGCCGGGTCCCCGCCCGAGTCATCACCTCGGGACCCGACGAGGACATCGAGAAGCTGGAGTTCGCGATGCTGCAGGCCGTCGCCTGCGCGCGCGAGACCATCGTCATCATGACACCCTACTTCCTGCCGGACGACCGCATGATCACCGCGCTTTCGCTGGCCGCCATGCGCGGCGTCGCCGTCGAGGTGGTCATCCCCGAGCGCAGCGACCACCGTCTGGTCGATTGGGCGGTCTGGGCCAATACCGGCCCGCTGCTGGCCGACGGCGTGCGCATCTGGCGCTGCCCGCCGCCGTTCCGGCATTCCAAGGTTATGGCGGTGGACGGGCTGTGGTGCCTGGTGGGCAGCTGCAACTGGGACATCCGCTCGTTCCGGCTCAATTTCGAGCTCTGCGTGGAGTTCTACGACGCGGCCCTGACGCGCTCCCTGGCCGCCTTCGTGCAGACCTGCCGCGGCCGCCCCTTCACTCAGGCCGACCTGGACGCGCGATCTCTCCCCGTCCGGCTGCGCGACGCAGCAATCCGGCTGGCTCTGCCCTATCTATGAACCGCTTACCTGCTGTCGCCCGCGACAAAACCCTTTGCCAGCGCGTGATAGATGCCTTCCGGACACACGATGCTAGAGACGCCGTAGCCGATCAGGGAGGCCAACATCAGAGGCACCACCATAGCATGGTCGTTGGTCATTTCGGCGACGATGACGAAGGCGGTGATCGGCGCCTGCACCACGCCGGAGAAATACGCGACCATGCCCAGCACGACCAGGGCCTGCGCCGGCACCCCTGGCAGCAGTGCTGCGAAATCCGCGCCGAGCCCCGCGCCCACAGCGAGCGACGGCGCGAAGATGCCGCCCGGGATGAAGCTGACCGAGGAGGCCAGCGTCGCCGCCAGCTTCAGCGCCCCGAAATCCAGTCCAGGCGCACCGCCGCCGCCCTGGACCAGGGCGCGTGCCTGCGCGTAGCCGGTGCCGAACGCCGCACCGCCCGACAGCAGCCCGCACCCGGCCACGAACAACCCGCAGAACGCCGAAAACGCCACCGGACGCGCCGCCAGCACGCGCCCCAACGTCCCGGGCAGCCCGCGCCCGAAGGCGATCACCGCCCGGCTGAACCCGCCGCCGGCAAGCCCACCGGCAACCCCCACCACCGGCACGCAAAACCACCCCTCCGCGCCGCGCAGTGTCGCGTGCGTCATGCCGAAATAGGTGTAGTCCCCCTGCAGGGCGAGCGAGGTGACGCCTGCAGCGATCACCGTGCCGATCACCACCCCGCTGGTGCGCGTCTCGAAGGCGCGGCTCATCTCCTCGATGCCGAACACGATGCCGGCGAGCGGCGTGTTGAACGCGGCTGCGACGCCTGCCGCCGCGCCTGCCAGGATCAGGCCGGTCTGCCGGCGCGGCGAAAGGCGGCCGGCGGCAAACATGATGGAGGCGCCCACCTGAACCGTCGGGCCCTCGCGCCCGATCGAGGCGCCGCACAGCAGGCCCAGCAGCAGAAGCACGATCTTGCCCGCGGCCAGGCGCAGCGACACCAGCCTGGCCCGGGCATCCAGCCCGCACTGCCGCGCCGCGATCGCCTGCGGGATGCCGCTGCCGCCAGAGCCGGGAAAAAACCGTCGGGAGAGGAAGCTGCAAGCGGCGAACCCCGCCGGCGTCAGCAGCAGCGGAACGAGCGGCCAGCGGGCCAGCATCGCCCTGAACCCCGCACCTGTGCGGTCGGCGGCCCAGGCCAGTCCGATGGCCGCAGCACCCACCGCGACGCCGCCCAGCACGAACAACGCCCTGCGCTGCCAATGCCGCGTGGCCACGCGCATGCGGCGGGAACGCCGCAAGGTCAGCAGAGCGGGAGGACTGAGCATTGCTCCGATACTAGGGCATCCCCGTTCTGCTGCCCACACCACAATTTGTGGGTGAGTAGCAGTGGACATCCTGCATATGGTGATAGACCATGCGCGCCGCGGCAGAATCGCCCGCGCCGCTCGCAGGACGGGCGCGGCGTGCCCACATCAGGACAGCAGAGCAGGACGATCATGGACCAGCACAGCCCCCACCCCGCCGTCGAGCAGCCGCAGCGTTTCGACCTGCTGACCGAGAACCCGGTCTACAAGCCGTTCCGCTACCCTTGGGCCTACGACGCGTGGCTGACGCAGCAGCGCGTGCACTGGCTGCCCGAAGAGGTGCCGCTGGCCGACGACGTGAAGGACTGGCACCGCAACCTGACCGACGGCGAGCGCAACCTCGTCACGCAGATCTTCCGCTTCTTCACGCAGTCCGACGTCGAGGTGAACAACTGCTACATGAAGCACTACAGCCAGGTGTTCAAACCCACCGAGGTGCTGATGATGCTGAGCGCGTTCTCCAACATCGAAACGGTGCACATCGCCGCCTACAGCCACCTGCTCGACACCATCGGCATGCCCGAGATCGAGTACCAGGCGTTCCGGCGCATCAAGGAGATGAAGGACAAGTTCGACTACATGCAGTCCTTCCGGGTGGACAGCAACCACGAGATCGCCAAGACGCTCGCCGCCTTCGGCGCTTTTACCGAGGGCTTGCAGCTGTTTGCCAGCTTCGCGATCCTGCTGAATTTCCCGCGCTTCAACAAGCTGAAGGGCATGGGCCAGATCGTGTCCTGGTCGGTGCGCGACGAGACCCTGCACTGCCTGTCGGTGATCAAGCTGTTCCGCACCTTCGTGCAGGAAAACCCCGAGATCTGGACCGAGGAGCTTCGCCGCGAGCTCTATATCATCTGCGCGACCATCGTGGACCACGAGGACGCATTCATCGACCTCGCCTTCGAGCTGGGCCCGGTGGAAGGCCTGACCGCGGCCGAGGTGAAAGAGTACATCCGCTTCATCGCCGACCGTCGCCTGATGCAGTTGGGCCTCAACCCGCTGTTCCACGTCGCCCGCAACCCGCTCCCCTGGCTCGACGACATGCTGAACGCGCCCGAGCACGTGAACTTTTTCGAAAACCGCTCGACGGAGTACAGCAAGGCGTCGACCGTGGGCACGTGGGAGGACGTCTGGCCTGAGGCAGTAGGGGCTGCGGATTAAACATCGTCAGTCGGCCGGTCGTACGCATGACACCGGCCGACCAGACGACTTTGGATGCTGTTTGAGAACTGGTATCCTCCGCCAGCAACGAGGGCGAATGACCTGCCACCATTCACCCTGCACCGGAGTGTTCTTGTCGAAGTTTTCGGCGAGTTCTGCAGGCCTGCCTGGGCTAGGGGCAAAGTGATACAGATCGCCGTCCACGATGGTTCGTCGCTGATGCCGATCTAGGATCGGCGGCTTGCCACCACGGACGTGGACGGCATCTATGAGGCCGACCGGCGAATTCCCGTCCTCCGACTCCCCCGGGTTGAGAGTATTCGTGCCACCGCCCGAATACCTGTTTGCGATGAAATGCCGTGCCATGCGCATCGGCGGTGCCGACGATGATGGCGACGTGGCCTTGTTTTGGCGAGCAATTTCGTCACCCCGACTGTTCCAGTCTGCGTGACATTGCTCTAGGTATTGCAGCGCAAGACGAGGTGACCGCGGATGGAAGGCGATCGTACCAGCAAGGACGAGCCGAGCGTGAACGGGCCTATTCATCGCCGCGACTTCCTCAACGGCGTCGCCGTCACCGCGCTCGGCCTGGCCTCGGCGCGCGCCGAAGCCGAGGCGCTCGCCGCAGCCCAGGACACGCCTGGCTACTACCCGCCCGTGCTCACCGGCCTGCGCGGCAGCCATCCCGGCTCGTTCGAAGTGGCGCACAGCCTGCGCGACGGCAGCTTCTGGCGCACCGCACCGGCGCCGCAACCTGGCGAGGATGCCTACGACCTGGTCGTGGTCGGCGCCGGCATCAGCGGTCTCGCGGCGGCGCATTTCTATCGCGCGCAAAAACCCGGTGCGCGCGTGCTGATCCTGGACAACCACGACGATTTCGGCGGCCACGCCAAGCGCAACGAGTTTGCGCTGGGCCGCCGCATGGAGCTGATGAACGGCGGCACGCTGGAGATCGACTCGCCACGCCCGTACAGCCCCGTGGCGGACGGGCTGCTGCGCACGCTCGGCATCGAGCCGGTCAAGCTCGAGGAAACCTGTGCCAAGAAAACCACCTACCCGTCGATGGGCCTCGGCCGAGGCATCTTCTTCGACCGGGAGACGTTCGGCCGCGACGCGCTGGTCACCGGCGTCGGCGAAAAACCCTGGGCGCAGATCCTGGCCACCGCACCGTTGTCGGACCGCGCACGCGCCGACATCGTGCGCCTGGAGGAGGGCGACGAGGATTTCATGCCCGGCCTGTCTTCCGACGAGAAAAAAGCCAGGCTGTCGCGCATCAGCTACCGCGATTTCCTGCTCCACACCGCCCGCGCCGATCCGGGCGTCATACCCTACTACCAGGGCGTCAGCCTCGACGAATGGGGCGTCGGCATCGACGCGATCTCCGCGCTCGATATCTGGGGCTTCGGCTACACCACCGCAGGTTTCGCCGGGCTGAAGCTGAAACCCGGCTCCGCGCCGCACATGGGCAACACGCCGTCCGGCTACGCCGACGGCGGATCGTACACCTTCCATTTCCCGGACGGCAACGCCAGCATCGCGCGGCTGCTGGTGCGCCGCCTGGTGCCGGCCGCCGTGCCGGGCAGCAGCGCGGCCGACGTGGTCACCAGCCGTGTCGACTACACCCAGCTCGACCGTGCCGGCCAGGCCGTGCGCATCCGGCTGAGCAGCATCGTCGTCGGCGCGCGCAACATCGGCATGCCGGAGGCGAGCCAGGGAGTCTTGCCGGAGGCGAGCCAGGGAGTCTTGCCGGAGGCGAGCCAGGGAGTCGAGATCGCCTACGCACGCGCCGGCCAGGTTTACCGGGTGCGCGCCCGGAACTGCGTGATGGCCGGCTACAACATGATGATCCCCTACATCTGCCCGGACATGCCCCGCGCCCAGCGCGACGCGCTGCACTACCTGGTGAAAGTGCCGCTGGTGTACACATCCGTTGCCGTGAGAAACTGGCAGCCGATGGTGAAGTCGGGCGTGCACGAGGTGTATGCGCCGGGTTCCTACTGGACCAGGCTGCAGCTGAACTCGGTGACCGACATCGGCCAGTACCGCTCGGTGCGCTCGCCCGACGAGCCGGTGCTGCTGCGCCTGACGCGCGTGCCGTGCCACCCTGGCCTCGACGAGCGGTCGCAGCACCGCCTGGGCCACGCCGAACTGCTCGCCACCCCGTTCTCCACCTACGAGGGCCACGTGCGCGACCAGTTGGGCCGCGTGTTCGGCCCCGCCGGTTTCGATGCCGCCCGCGACGTCACGGCCATCACGGTGAACCGCTGGCCGCACGGCTACGCCTACGAGTACAACCCGCTCTTCGACCCGGACTGGGCGCCAGGCCAGGCGCCGCACGAGCTGGGCCGCGCCCGCTTCGGCCGCATCGCCATCGCCAACTCGGATTCAGGCGCCGCCGCCTACACGGATTCGGCCATCGACCAGGCGCATCGCGCCGTGCAGGATTTGCTCGCCGTCTGATCGACTCTGCGATGTGGCGTTTGCGCCCTGCCGTCGAGGGCGCGCGCGCCGAGGCAAGCAGTCCTTTTTGCAAAAAGGACCAAAAGCCTTTATTCGTTTGCTCCGCGACAGCCGGACCAAGGTTTTTTGCTTCTTTTTTGCAAAAAAGAAGGACTTGCCTTCAGTTTGACGTCGACTGGCTGACACGCATCTTTGTTATCTTCTTCGGAGTGACGAAGTTGCTCGCCAAGATAAGGCCTAGACCGGTCTGAGGTCCGCCTACTCGCGGGCTGGTATCGGCAAACTCCTACTGTTCGCCGGGGGCGATCGGAGTGGGTTCCCGCAACACCCAGACCCCGCGCCGCGCCAAGACCAGCCGGTAGTACAGCCCTGAAACGACCAAGATCACCAACGCCGCGATCAGACCTGGCCGCCCGAGGTCGGGGTCGCGAAAATCGGTGTAGAGCACGTAGGCCAGCACGACCAGCGCCACCGCCGGCGGCCAGGGAAAGAACGGCATGCGATAGGCCGCGTGCCGCGTCGTTCCCGTTCTGCGCCCTGCAATGACCGCCACGCACAGGCACGCGTAAACGATCACGATCGTGGCCCCTGTCAGCACGAGCAACTGGTGCAGGCCCACGAAACACAGCAGGCAGGCGAGTGCGCCGGTCACGAGCGTTGCGGCCCAGGGCGACTGGTAGCGCGCGTGCACCAGGGTCAGCGTGCGGTTGACCGGCGCCGCCCAAACCTCGTCGCGCCCGCTGCTGAACAGCATGCGCGACACCAGCACCACAACCGCTATGTCCGCGTTCACGATCGCCAGCGCCACCGAAATGTTTATCGCGGCCCCCAATGCCGGTCCGCCGCGCGCGCGCACGAAATCGCCGAACATCGTGTCGGAGCCGAACATCGCCGCCAGGTCGGGCGCCCCGTGCAGGGCCGCGGCCAGCGGCAGCGCCTGGCTGATCACGCTGATCACCAGCGCCCACAGCACCGCGCGTGCCACGTGCCGCGGCGCGTCCTGTATTTCCTCACCGAGATAGACCGCGTTGCCGTAGCCGTAGAACGCAAAGATCGCGACCGACGTCGCGAGCCCGATCACCCCCAGGCCCGCCGGCGCCACATGCCCGCTTGCGTCGAGGAACACCGGATGGGCCACCAGCGACACCCAGCCGCGCGCCGGAAACAGGCACCCGAGCACCGTCACCACAACCAATGCCAGCAGCTCCAGCGCCAGGAAGGCGCCGGTGATCAGCGCGTTGGTGCGCACGTTCAGGATCGCGCAGAAGGTGGTGAACACGACGCATATCAGCGCGTCCCCCACCACCGGCGTGCCCGGAACGACCGCGTTGACGTAGTTGCCCAAGCCCAGTGCCACGACCGAGATGTTGAGCAGCAGCACCACCAGGTTGACGCCGAGGATGACGAAGCCCGCGGCCGGCCCCAGGGTGCGGCCGACGATGGCGTATTCGCCGCCGGTCAGCGGGAAGGCAGATGACAGCTCGGCGTAAACATAGGCGGTCAGCAGGCTGACAAAGGCCGCGGCGGCAAAGCTCCACAGCGCGCCGCTGCCCGCCTGTTCCACAACGCCCGGGACCACGATGAAGATGGAGGAGGCGGGGGTCACCGAGGAGAGCGTGATCAGCAGGCAGCCGATCATTTTCATGTTGCGGCTGAACGCCGGAGCGACGGTAGGCATCAGCCAGAACCGCCAGCCATGCCCGATTTTGTCAACCTCGGCGCCGGACGCTCACAGGTAGAAATCGTGCTCCACCGGCTGCACCTCGGCCAGCAAATCGGCCGTTTCCGCCCGCTTGAGCGCACACAACATCGCCGGAAAATCCTCTGGCAGATAGCGCCGCAGGACCGCACCGGCCTCAAAAGCCTGCAGGGCGGAGAATATGTCCCCCGGCAATGAGCGGTCCGCCTGCGCGTCCGCGTCCCCCTGCGCCGGCGGGCTCGGAGTCAGCCGCTGCGTCACCCCGTGATGGATCGCCGCCAGGATCGCCGCCAAGACCAAATGCGGGCTGGCATCGGCTGCTGCCACACGGTGCTCGATCCGGCGCGAGCCTGCCCCGCTGCGCGGCACCCGGAACGCCACCGAACGGTTGTCGTGCCCCCAGGCGCTGCTCAGCGACGCGAACGCCCCCGCGCGGTAGCGGCGATAGGCGCTGAAGCTCGGCGCGAAGACCGCCATGCTCTGCGCGTGCAGCGCCTGCATCCCTGCAACCGCATGACGCAGCAAACCCTCCCCCTCCGGCGCGCCAAACCGGTTCGCGCCCGAGTCGTCTGCCAGGCTGACATGGACGTGCAGACCGCTTCCGGCATGGCCGGCGAACGGCTTGGCCATGAAACTCGCCCGCAAGCCGAGCGAGGCTGCTACGCCCTGCGTCGCGCGCCGCTGCAGCACGGCCCAGTCCGCCGCCAGCACGGGGTCGGGGCAGTGCACCAGGTTCAGCTCGAACTGCCCAGGGCCGTACTCCGACACCAGCCCGTCCGCCGGTATGTCTTGCGCGCGCAACGCCGCGTGCAGCGCGTGCAGGAACCCCGCATGGTCCTCCAGATATTGCAGGCCCAGATGGCCGTGCGAGGGCCGCACCAGCCCGGCCCGCGCATCAGGCAGCGGCGCTGGGCGCCCGCCCGCCTCCGCGCCCACCAGATAGAACTCGAGCTCGCAGGACAGCACAGGGTGCAGCCCGTCGGCGCGGCAACGCTCCACCACGCGCCGCAGCACCTCCCTGGGGTCGTACCAGAGCGGCGCCCCGTCCGCGCCCAGCATCGACAGCAGGCATTGCGCCGTGGGCTCCAGCGCCCAGGGCACAGGCTGCGCGCGCCCGGACGGCATGGCCGTGCCGTCCGGGTTGCCGTCTTGCGTGCCCAGCCCGAGCGGACCCTGCGACGCGCCTCTGGCGTCCAGCACCAGGGCGGAGGCGGAGAACGCCACTCCGTTGCGCGACGCCGCGCTCCAGGCCTCCGCCGTCAGCCGCTTGCCGCGCAGGATGCCGTTCACATCGGCCACGAACGCATCGACGAACCGGCTGCCGTCCGGCAGCTCGAACGAGTTTTTGGGATCCTCAGCGCTCATCCACCGACAGTGGCCGATCCGCGCCTCCAGGTCACGGGGCACGCGGCTTGCTTGGGCGTTTCTTGCGATATCTGCGCGGTCGGACGCGCAAAACGCTTGCGGAACGCTTCGGTTTCAGACGGAATCGTTCCGGGGCTTTGGGGGAGGTGCTTATCTTGGGTCGTCAGTTGCGCGGGTTCGCCGTCGTTCTCATCCTGGCCGGCCTTTCCACTCCGCTACTGGCGCAACCGCAGGATGCAGCCCAGCAGAACGTCACGCCAAAAGGCCAGAACCGGCAGGACCGGCAGAGCAGCACCGCAGGCGTGCGCAACGGTCGCGTGGAAGAAATCACCGTCACGTCGCAGAAACGGTCGGAAAACGTCCGCAAGGTGCCGCTCAGCATCACCGTGCTCAGCGGCGCGCAGATCCGTGCCGCGCACATCACCAACTACGCGGACCTGACGCGCGCGGTGCCCAACCTCTCCTTCTCCAGCCAGGCGGGCGAGGGGCTGTCGACGCTGGAGATCCGCGGCATCTCCAGCCAGGCCGGCACCGCAACCGTCGCCCTCTACCTCGACGACACCTCGCTGACCACGCGCAATCTCGGCACGGAAGGCCAGGTCGAGCCGCGCTTCCTCGACATTGCACGTGTCGAGGTGCTGCGCGGCCCGCAGAGCACGCTGTATGGTGCCAGCGCGCTCGGCGGCACGCTGCGCTACATCAGCAACCAGCCGAAGATGGACGTGTTCGAAGGCAACGTGTTTTCCGAGCTGTCGGGCACCTATCACGGCACGCTCAACTGGGACGAGCAGGGCGTGCTCAACATCCCTCTCGTCCACGACCAGCTGGTGCTGCGCATCGCCGGGGAGACGGGCGGGGATGGCGGCTACATCACCAACATCAACCCGGCCAACGGCGCCGTCATCAAGGACAACATCAACAGCCAGGGCTTCAACGTGGTGCGCGGCACGCTGCTGTGGAAGCCGCTCGACTGGCTGACCGTCACCGGCAGCACGCTGTTCCAGCGCTCCGACCAGCGCGACGTGGACGCGCAATACCTGGCTCTGCCCAATTTCCAGACGCCCAAGACGGTTGCCGAGCCCGGGCGGGACACGCTGATCGTGCCGAGCGTCACGATCAACGCCGATCTCGGCTTCGCCAACCTGATCGCTGTCACCGGCAACTACGAGCGCCAGTTCGCGCGCACGCTCGACAGCACGATCTACGACAACCTGGCGCTGTACCTGTGCGATCCGCTCAACGATGCGGACGGCTCGCCGTTCTGCGGCACCGATGCCAACAACCTGCCGATCTACGGCTCGCCCCCCGGCCTGTACAACGCCGTCAACCTGCTGCCGAGTGAAACGTTCTACAGCAACACCGTCCGCCAATGGTCCGAGGAGGTACGCCTCGTCTCAAAACCCTACGTGCCTGGCGAGGGGCTGCCGTTCACCTGGATCGCCGGCCTGTACTACTCCGACGAGCACACCACCTCGACCGACACCGAGTTCATCAACGGCCTGGACGCGACGTTCGCGCGTTTCGGCGTCGATCCGAACGACCCCAACGTGGTGGGCGGCGCGTTCCCCGGCTCCATCGTCAGGGACCAGGTGTTCCAGGGCATCCAATCCTACGACACCGCGCAATACGCCGCCTTCGGCGAGGGCACCTACTACCCGCTGCCCAACATGCGTCTGACCTTCGGCGCCCGTTACCAGTTCTCGCGCGACGGCGAGGACTCGTTTGAGAACTATTTCTACGATTACGGCAATGGCGGGCCCACCTCCTCGGTCGGCCATTTCTACGCCTTTCTGCCGAAATTCGCCTTCGGCCTGGACGTCACCCCCGACAATACGATCTACGCCAACGTCTCCAAAGGTTTCAGGCTGGGCAGCGAGAACCGGCTGATCCAGTACATCCCGTCCGAAGCCAACAACAACGGCACGCCCAGCTTCGACCTGGCCCAGCTTGGGCTGCACGCCTCGCCCACCAATTTCGGTCCCGACAAGCTGTGGAACGGCGAGATCGGCGACAAGGCGCGCTTCTTCGGCGGCCGCATGCTGGTCAACGCCGATTTCTTCTACATCCGCTGGAACGACATCCAGACCTCGGTGCCGCTCGTCACCTCAGGCGACGAGTTCGAGACCAACGCAGGCGCCGCGTCGAGCTACGGCGGCGAGTTCGAGATACGCGGCCGGGTGACAGAAGGGCTGACCCTGGGCCTGTCTGGCAGCGTGCTGAACGCCTCGCTGGACAACGGTGTCAGCGTGAACGGCAACAAGGTCGCCGGCACCTTCGCGGGCCAGAAGATACCGGGCGTTCCCGAATACAACTTCGTCTTCGACAGCAAGCAGACCTTTACCCTCAGCGACGCCGTCAGCGGCTTCGTCTCCCTGACCCCGACCTGGGTGGGCGACAGCCACGGCGACGTCATCCCCACCAACCCGGATTACAAACGCCCAGCCTACATCACGCTCGACGCCAATGCCGGTCTCGATTTCGGGCGATGGGAAATCACCGTGTTCGGCCGCAACCTGACCAACAACAACAAGATCATCCAGCGGCCGGACATACAGGGGTCCGCCGCTTCCGCCTACGGACTCGACTATTTGGGAAGCTTCGTGCGCAACACCCAGGGTTTCACCCTGCGGCCCCTGACCATCGGGATGAACGCGAGCCTGCGATTCTGACCCGAACACCACGCGGTCCACGCGCAGCGTCGACGAGCAGACGAATGTTGAAACCGGTTAGCCGTTGTTTTGGCGAGCAATTTTTTTACCCCGACGTTCCGGTCCGCGTGACGTTGCTCTAATTTGGTTCAAGGCGTTAAACGTGCTATATGCTGGCAGGCAACCAGGCAAACGACAGTTCTGTCAGGTCGTGCGATGGGCATGTTCTGGGGCCGTTGACGCGGATGAGCGATTTTACAGATGGCGATCTGAAGGTTGTGGAAGGTCGCGCTGCCAACCTCTCCCCAAGGCAAGGGCGGCGCCTATCGGACAAGATACTCGTTGCTTTTCACCACGCATGTGACGCACAGGACCTGACGGTCGCCGAGCAGCTGCTCAAGACGCTCGAACTCATGCTGACACGTCGGGGCGTTCCAGCCGAACAGAACCGGCGCAAGTCGCTCGAAAGCCTTGTCGCCGCACACGAGCGTCTCTGGCACCTGCGCCACAAGGACCCGAACGGCTGAACAGAGGCGGAGTCCTCGGCCTCGTTCGGGTCAAAACTCCAACGCCTTTCCATGACGCAGCACCGCCTCTGCCTCCTCGGTGTAGCCGCCCTCGGCGTCGTGCAGGATCAGCCCTGGCAGCATCCTGGCAGGCCCGCGGCCATGCCTGACACCTCGAAGGATCAGCAGCCGCGCCTGGCAGCCCGCACGCGGCCAGAGCGGCAGCACCGCAGCCTCGCCGCATCCGGCTTCCGACAAGGCCGCGACACCGTGCGCAAGCAACCCGGCAGGCAGCACCAGCGTCAGCGTGCCCCTGCGCACCAGCGGCCGCGCGAGGGCCACCGCCCACCGTGCCAGCAGCCCGTCGCCCGCCAGCTTCGCCGACCGCCTGCCAGGATCGGGCGACTGCGTTCCGGCATCTTTGTGCCAGGGCGGGTTGGCCATCGCATGGTCGTACGCCGCGTTCGCTCGCCAGCCCACGACGTCCTGCGTCAGCACGTGCAGCCCCGGCCGCCCGTTCGCCTCGATGTTGGCGCGCGCAACCGCCGCGATATCAGGGTCGCGCTCTATGCCGGTGCCCTGCACATCGGCCACCCTTGCCGCCAGGCTCAGCAGCCCCGCTCCCGCGCCCGCCCCTGCCTCAACCACCCGTTGGCCAGGCCGCGCCGGCACGCAGGCCGCCAGCAGCACCGGCTCGATCCCGGTGCGGTATCCCAAGACCGGCTGCGCGTAGGCCACCCGGCCGCCGAGCAGCGTGCCGTGCGACAGCGTGCCGTGCGAAAGTCTGGGCAGGGTCACACCTCGCCCGCCTCCGCCAGCACGCGGGTCGCCAGCACGCGGTCCTTGGAGGCCACAGCCAGCCGGCGCGGGATGGCGCCGATGCTGCCCTCGACGGCGCTGACCTGCGAGTCGAGGACCAGCACCTCCACGCCGGCATCCCTCAGCAGGCAGGTCAGAAAACTCAGACGCACCAGGTCGTTGGTCACCAGAAGAACGTGCATAGCCCTGTCCCCGACGGCCGCCGATGCAGCGCGGCCGAAACCAAAGCCCTGTTAGACGGCCGGTCCCGCTCCTGGCCAGGGCCGTCAAGCCGCAGCTTGTCGTGACCGCCTTGCGCCTTGACCCTCTTTGTACGCGGCCGATATTGTGGGCCGATGCCGCAGGTTGACGTGTACCGCACACACCTGACCAGCACTGCCGCGATTGCGGGATAGCGGCCGGCTGCCGCCTGGCTGCACGTCTGGATTTGGGAGAGCCGTTTGGGCCTAGCTGTCAGCGTGTGGGGTGCCGGACCGCCCCGTGCGCAGCCGTCACCGGGCAAAGCGGACCTCCCCGCCGAAACCTTGCCGGCCGCGCACTCCGTCGAGGACGCGCTGACCGCGCACTCCGTCGAGGGCGCGCTGACCGCGCACTCCGTCGAGGACGCGCTGACCGCGCACTCCGTCGAGGGCGCGCTGACCGCGCACTCCGTCGAGGACGCGCTGACCGCGCACTCCGTCGAGGACGCGCTGACCGCGCTGGCCGACCTCGTCCGCTCCGACCTCGCAGCCTGCAACCGCGTCATCGTCGCGCACATGCAGAGTCAGGTGGAGCTGATCCCCCAGTTGGCCGCCCACCTGGTCGCGGCCGGCGGCAAGCGTCTGCGCCCGATGCTGACCATGGCCTGCGCGCGCCTGTGCGGCTACCCGGGTGCAGCCGGCGGACAGCGCCACGTCAACCTCGCCGCCTGCGTCGAGTTCATCCACACCGCGACCCTGCTGCACGACGACGTGGTCGACGAAAGCCGCCTGCGCCGCGGCCTGGCAACCGCGAACGCCGTGTTCGGCAACAAGGCCAGCGTGCTGGTGGGCGACTTCCTGTTTTCCCGCAGCTTCCAGCTGATGACCGCGGACGGCAGCCTGCCCGTGCTGCGCATCCTGTCCAACGCCGCCGCCACCATCGCCGAGGGCGAGGTGCTGCAGCTCGTCACCCAGAACGACCTCTCGACCCGCGATGAACGCTACCTCGACGTGATCCAGGGCAAGACCGCCGCATTGTTCGCCGCCGCCTGCCAGATCGGCGCGGTCGTGGCCAACCGCGCCGAGGAGGAGGAGCAGGCGCTGTCCGATTTCGGCCTCAACGTCGGCATGGCGTTCCAGCTGGTTGACGACGCGCTGGACTACGCCGCCGATCAGGCCAAGCTCGGCAAGACGGTGGGCGACGACTTCCGCGAGGGCAAGATCACCGGCCCGGTCCTGGCCGCCTACAAGGCAGGCGGCGAGGCGGACCGCGCCTTCTGGCGCCGAACGATCGAGGCCAGCCAGCAGACCGAAGCCGATCTGGACCACGCGCTCGACCTGATGGAGCATAGCGGCGCGATCGAGGCCACCCTGCAGCGCGCCGCCGGCTTCGCCGAACGCGCCAAGGCGGCCCTGTCCATCTTCCCGGACGGGACCATCAAACGCTGCCTCGCAGGCGTCGCAGACTACACCGTCAGACGGGGCCGCTGATTAGAGCAATGTCACGCAGACTGGAAGTCGGAGTGACGAAATCGCTCGCCAAACCAAGGCCTAAACCGGTTTCACGTCGGCCTACTCGCGGACACTCTGCTTGAAACCGGTCTAGTCCGGTCTGTGTGACATCGCTCCAGAATTTCGGGCTTTATAATTTTGGAGCGTGAGCCAGCACGTCCAGGAAACGTGTCTCCCGCGCGCGCGCGTCGCGCTCCTCTGCCGAGCCCTCGGTCACCAGCACCGTATGGGGGCTGGTCGCCCGCAAAGCCTCCATGGGCGCGCCCACCGTCTCGTCGTCCAGAGACTGCGCGTCGGCCTGGAAGAATTTCCAGATCTTGCCGTCTGGCTCGGCGATCAGCGTCACCGAGTCCGGCCGCTCCTGCTCCTTGCGGGTCACCAGCCGGACCGAGACGGCCGGCTCCGGCGCGCTGGCTCCCTGCGCCATCAGGCCGAGCTGCTTGCCCAACTGCTCCACCCCGGCGATGCGCGCCACCCGGAACTCCTCCACCTTCGCCACCGCCAGATCGAAGCGGGCGCGCCGGCTTCGTGAATCCGGCACGGGCGCGAACAGGTCCTGTTGCGCGCGCAGGACGAAATCCACATGCACCCGCCACGAACCCGCCGGAAGCTTGCTCGATCCTCCAGGCTGCTCGAAGCTGGTCTTGACCTGGCCGATGCGCAGGTACTGCGGCTGGGTCTGCGCCAGGTAGGCCGCCACATCGGTCTCTGCCGGTTTCGGCCCGGATTGGCCGCACCCCGACATCGCCAGCAGCGCGCAGGTAGAACGCAGAACGATACGCGTCAATGAAGGTCTACGGCGCATGACAGGCCCTGATGCTAGAGCATGATCGCTTCGGCTACCATAAGCGATCAGGCGCTGGCTGTCGTTACTAGACCGGTTTTACGCGGAGTGTCCGCGATTGGGCGGACCTCAAACCGGTCCAGGCCTTGGTGCGGCCAGATGGGTACAACGTCCGCGGCAGCAGGGAGCGCACCTGTCACTGAAGCGTTCAGGCGCGAACTAGCCCGCGCATCGGCTGGGCCTCCTCGCTGCCAGGCAGCACGCGCGGCAAAGCAGAAGGGCTCATGTGCAGGTGGTCCGCCAGCACGCCCTTGATCACGCTGCGCAGGTCGGTCGTCGGCGCCAGGTCGCGATCCTCGAACAGCCGTCCGGCGCCGAGCCCCGGCCAGTCCGCCCGCACCTGCCCGCCACTCACCGCCCCGCCCACCAGAAGCGCCGCGCCCGCCGTGCCGTGGTCGGTGCCGCCGGTGCCGTTCGGCCGCGCGGTGCGGCCGAATTCGGTCACCGCCAGCACCACCGTGCGACCCCAGGCATCGCCCAGCCCTGCGCGTAGCGCGCCCAACCCGGCATCAAGCTGGGCCAGCACCAGCGCCAGCCGCTTCTGCTGCGCCACATGCGTGTCCCACCCGCTGATCTCCAGCACCGCAACCCGCGGGCCGTTCGGCTGCGACATCAGCCGCCCGGCCGAGCCGGCCAGCATCTCGAAGCTGCGATCATGCGCGGGGTCCGCCGCCTGGCCGCTCAACGCCTCCGCCGCGAAGCCGCGCTGCTTGAGCCCTTCCTGCACCGCCGGCCCGATCACCGGGTCGCGCGCGCAGATGTGCTGCAGGCGCTGGTACAGATCGGCCGTCGGCTGGGCGAAATGGTCCGGCGCCCAGGCCTCCACGTTGGTCGGCCCGCGCAGCAGCAGCGGCGCCGACAGCCCCACCGACAGCGCCAGGTCACGCCCGGGTGCGGCCGGCATCAGCCCGACGGCCCGGTTGAGCCAGCCGCTATTCAGCCGCTGGTCGGCGCCGCTTTCCAGGCAGTCCTGCGCCTCGAAATGGCTGCGGCTGCGGTAATGCCCGGCCACCGCATGCACCACCAGCGCCTGGCCCTGCGCGTACATCCCGTGCACCTGCTGCAGCGAAGGATGCATCCCATACATGCCGCCCAGGTCCAGCAACCCGCCGGACGCGCCTGGGGAGGGCAGGGCCAACGGCCCCCGCAATCCGGCAAAGGCCGGGTCGCCATAGGGCTGCACCGCCGACAACCCGTCCAGCGCGCCGCGCATCAGCACCACCACGAAGCGCTGCTCGGTCTGCGGTGCCGCCAGCGCCATCGAGCTGCGGCCGAGCGTGAACGCAGCAGTCAACCCGAGCAGGGCCTGCCGGCGCGACAGCGCGAACCCGCCAGGCCGGCCCGCCGGCATGTCGGCGTCTGGGCAAACATGTCTGGTCATCTCAGCGCCTCTGAAACTCTGGGGAGGAAAACAGCAGCGTCAGCCCGTCGCGGCGCGACCCCGCCGCCCGTATCTGGCCCAGCGTGTCAGCCGTCAGCAAAGGGCCGAGCACCGCGTGGCCAAGCTGCTCGGGGTCCTGCTGGCTGGCGACCCGCCCGGCCAGGCCGTAGGCGTAGTCCACCCGCTCCAGCATCGCTTCCGGCCCCGCCCAGTCCGCCGCGCGGTCCGGCCAGCCGATCGGCGCGGGCGCCTGCAGCACGCCCTGGCCCAGCCCGCCCACGATCTGCAGCAGGTTCGGCACCGTGTCGGGCGTGCCGCCGACCGCCCGCAGGCAGGCGATGGCATAGTCTTGCGGCGTCCGCAGCTTGGTCCCCGGCACCCACGCGCTCGGCAGTTCCACCAGCGCTGCGGACGCGGCGCCGAGGTCGCCCTGCGTGTCGCGCAGCACCGTCTCGATCCTGTGCACGTCGGCGGCCTGCGGCTCGTCGGCAGTGAAATGCCGCACCAGCTTGTCGGCGATGTGGCGGTAGGTGGCGGGATGCGTGCCAAGCCAGCCGAGGATCGCGACACCGCCCTGCTCGCCCTCCGGCCAGCGCCGCCCCATCACCTCGATCTCGCCCGGCTCGTGCAGGTTTGGCCGGAAAATGAAGCCGCGCGGTTCTTCCCGCACCTGGATCGACCACCCGGTGAGGATCTTGGCGAAGCTGGTCACGTCCTGCTGCGTGTATCCCGACGCCGGCGAGACAGTGTGCAGCTCCAGGCACTCGCGTGCCAGGTTCTCGTTCAGGCCTATGTGGCGCCTCTGGCCCGCCGGGCTGTCCGGCCCCGCGGAACGCTCCTGGTTCAGGTAGCCCAGCATGGCCGGATGGCGCATCACCGCCAGCAGCATGTCGGAAAACCGGCCGGTCACGTGGGGCCTGATCGCCTCGCGCACATACGCGCCGCAGCACGCGGCCGGAACCAGCTCCTTGGCCGCGATGGTGAAGTGGTTGGTCCAGAACCACACCAGCCGCTCGCGGAACGGCGCCGGTGTCACCAGCGCGTTGCCGAAGAAGTCGCGCAGTTCCCGCCGCCCGAGCTCCCTCGCCGGGTTCGGCGCCTTCTCTGCCTCCGCCGCCTGTCCTCCGGCCTGGCCGCTTTCCATGGTCGAGGCGGTCGCCTGCTTGAGGGCCTGCTTGCGCGCCAACTGCGCCTCTATCCGCTCCCGTACCGTGTCCAGCGCCGCTGCCGTGTCGGCCGCGCCCTGCACCGGCGTGGGATCTGGCGCCTGCAGCTGCGCCAGCAGCCAGCCGCGCGGGTCGCCCGGCACGCTGTCGGCCGGCCGGCGCCCGAAGCCGAAGCGGTTGGACGCGATGATGGCTCGTGTATCCATGAAGATCGATATAGCACCCGCCGGTGTTACCCGCCGTGACGAAATGTTCCGCCCGGTGCCGATGCGCCACGGCGGAGCACGATGCCCGAGGCGCCGACCGCGCAGCACAGGACGGCGATCATGCCGACCGCCACCGGCAGCGACGTCGCCTGCGCCACCGCCCCGAACAGCGGCGGCCCTGCCAGCACGCCGGCATAGCCCAGAGTCGCAGTCACGCTCACCGCGGCGTTCGGGTCGGGCCCGCCGCGCGTGCCGGCCAGCGCGAACAAGGCGGGCACAACGTTGGCGACGCCAAGCCCGGTCAGCCCGAACCCGAGCACCGCCAAGGGCAGAGAGGGTGCGGCCAGCACCAGCCCGATCCCGGCGGCAGCCGCAAACGCCCCAGCCAGCACGCCCGCATTGCCGAGCCGCGCCCTGACCCGGTCGCCGGCCAGCCGCATGCCCACCATGCAGAGCGAGAACGCGCTGTAGCCCATCGCCGCCAAGGGCACCGGCACTTGCCGCACGACCCGGAGATAAACCCCGCCCCAATCGGCCACCGCCCCCTCCACGGCAAAGGCGAGGCACAGCACAAGCCCGGCAAACAGCAGCGTCCCGTCACGCCAGGGCCTGTGAACGACGGCTCCTGCCCGGGAACCTGGCTTGCTCGCGTGGCCGAGCCAGCGTGAGACCGCCACGATCGCGCAGGACGACAGCAGCGCCATCGACGCGGCCTGAACCGGCGGCGGTACCATGCCCAGCAGGACCGAGCCGCCCGCCGAACCCGCGCACGACCCCACGCTCCACATCGCATGCACCGAGCCCAGGATGTTCCGCTCCGCCCGCTGCTCCACCCGGACCGCCTCGGCGTTCATCGCCACGTCCACCGCGCCGAAGCCCATGCCGAAGACGAACAGGCAGGCGCTCAGCACGACACGGTCCGGCGACAGCACGACGGCCACGAACGCCGTGCAGGCGAGCATTGCGCCCGCGCGGATCACCGGAGCCGCACCGAACCTGGTGGCCAGCCACCCTGTCGCCGGCATCGACGCGATCGCACCGATCGAGAGGCAGAACAGCGCCAGGCCGAGCGCGCCTGGGCTCAGGGAAAGGCGTTCTTTCAGGAGGGGGACCTGGGTGGCCCAGGCGCCGATGATCAGGCCGTGGAAGAGGAAGACTGTGGAGATGGGAAGCGGTTCTTTTTTGAAGAAAAGAACCAAAAAACTTTTGCTTTCAGGATGGTTCTTGGTGTCTGGCGTGGGCCCCAGGGATAAGCTCAAAAAAGCAGGTCTTCCACTTTTATCGGCGTCTTCCTCACCCGCACGCCGGTCGCGTGGTACACCGCGTTGGCGATCGCCGCAGGCATGCCGACGATGCCGATCTCCCCGACTCCCTTCGTGCCGATCGGGTTGGACAGCGTGTCGTTGCCCTCCAGCATCTCCACAACTACTTCGCCGATGTCCGCGTTGGTCGAGAAATGGTACCCGGCAAGGTCGGTGTTGGCAAAACGCGCCCGCTTGCGGTCGATCTGCGTCTCCTCCAGCAGGGCGAAGCTCGCCCCCCAGATCATCCCGCCCGCCAAATTGCTGCGCGCGGTGCGCGGGTTGATGATCCGCCCGCAATCGAACACGCCCACCATACGGTGCACGCGCACGGTGCGCAGCAGCGGATCGATACGCACCTCGGCGAACTGCGCGCCGAACGAGTATGTCGCGTATTTGCCGAGCGCGCTGGAAAACGCCATGCCGCCCGCCAGGCCGTTCCGCATCTGCTCGTCGCTGATGCTGTCGGGCTTCCACACCCCTGTCTCTTCGATGAAGCCGCTGGTGCATTCGGCCAGCACCTCGGTCGCTCGCCGCCTGGTTCCGTCCGGGGAGATCACGAACCCGTCCACCAGGGTGCCGCCGCCAGCCGCGCGCAGCAGCGCGTCGCGCACCGCCAGCGCGGTCACGTGCACCGCCGAGCCGGACGAACTCGTCGTGACCGATCCGCCTGCGATGATGCCCGACGGCAGCGTGCTGTCGCCCAGCTCTACCCGCACGAGGTGGTTGGGCACGCCCAGCACGTCGGCCGCGATCTGGCCCATGACGGTGTAGGCGCCGGTCCCAAGATCGTGCGCGGACAGCGAAACGATGCAGACGCCGTCTGCGGAAAACCGTATCCGGGCCGCCGATGGGCCAGACGCCGACGGATAGCACGCCGTCGCGCAGCCATAGCCGATCAGCGCCCCGCCTTCGGCCACCATGCTGCCTGGCTCGGGCGTGCGCCTGCTCCAACCGAACAGCTCGGCGCCGCGCGCGAAACAGTCGGTCAGCTTGCGGCTGCTCCACGCCAGGTTGCCCACCGGGTCGCGCGCCGGCTCGTTCTTCAGCCGCAACGCAACCGGGTCCATGCCGAGCGCCACGGCAAGTTCGTCGACCGCGCATTCGAACCCGAAGAACCCTGGCGCCTCCGCCGGCGCGCGCTGGAAACCGGGCGTGTTCACGTCGGTGGCGACCGTCGACTCGCGCACGCGTATGTTGGGCGAGGCATACATCCGCGCCGTCACCTCGGTCACCGCGAACGACACGTGGTCGATCGTGGCGCTCTGCCCGGCCTGCTCGTGCGACACCGCGGTGATCGTGCCGTCATGCTCGGCCGCCAGCCGCACCCTGCTGCGTGTCGCCGGACGGAACGAGCCCACGGTGAACATCGCCTCGCGCGGCACCACCAGTTTCACCGCGCGGCCCAGCCGGCGCGCCGCCATCGCGATCAGCACCGTGTGCGGCAATATCGTGGCCTTGCCGCCGAACCCGCCGCCGACATACGGGCACTCGACATGCACGTCCTCCGCCGGGATGCCGAAGATAGAGGCCAATCCCATGCGCGTGCCCATCACCCACTGGCTCGGCACGTGCACCAGCAACTTGCCGTCCCGCCACTCGGCCGACGTGGCGTAAAGCTCGATCGGGTTGTGGTGCTGCGCCGGCGTGAAATACGTGGCGTCGACCTTCACCGGCGAGATCGCGAAGGCCGCGTCCGCGTTGCCGACGTCGATGGACTTGGCCTCGAGCGGCTTTTCCACCCGGCCCGCATCGTCCATCGCGGCGGAGGCCGGCTGCACGTCATACTCGATGCCGACCAGGCGCGATGCCGCTTCGGCCGCCTCCTGCGTGTCGGCGATCACCAGGCTGACGATCTGCCCGGCATAGTGCACCTCGTCGGAGGTCAGCGGCAGGAACGAGCTCTGCATGTGCCCGCCCTTCATCGCAAACGTCTCGTCGCCCAACCCCTCGTTCAGGCTCCGATGCGTCAGCACCATCTGCACGCCGGGCACCGCCTCGGCCGGCGCGGTGTCGATCCTGACGATGCGCCCGCGCGCGATGCTGCTGGTCGTCAGCGCGGCATAGGCGCAGCCGGCATGCGGGAAATCCGCCGCGTATTGCGCGGCCCCGCTGACCTTGCCCGGTGCGTCTCGCCGTGTGACCGGCAGGCCGATGCCTCCATCCATGATCTATGCCCTCTTGCTTGCGGTCAGGGCCGCGCGCGCGACGACGCGCTGGCCCAGCTCGATCTTGAACGCGTTGTGCCGCCCCGGCCGGGCGCCCGCGAAGGCAGCCTCGCCGGCCCGCATGCCCACCGCCTCGGTCAGCTTGGCGCCCGTCAGCACCGCTTCGGCGTCCGCCGACCGCCACGGCTTGGAGGCGACCCCGCCCAGCGCCACGCGAGCGGACGCGACCGTGTCCCCGTCCATCTCCAGCGCCACCGCGGCAGAGACGAGCGCGTAGGCGTAGCTCTGCCTGTCCCGCACCTTGACGTAGGTGGACCCCCGCCCCGCCGGCGTCGCCTGCACGGTGATCGCCGTCACGATGTCGCCCTGCTCCAGCACCGTCTCGCGCGCCGGATCGTCGCCATAGGCGAGGTGGAATTTCGCGAGCGGCACCGTGCGCGACCCTGCGGCCGAGCGGATCTCCACCGCGGTGTCGAACGCGGCGAGCGTGGTGCCCCAATCGCCTGGGTAGTTCGCCAGACACGAATCCGAGATGCCGAACAGCGCCATCTCGCGGTCCTCGCCGTCCAGCGCCGAGCAGCCGGAACCCGGCACGCGCTTGTTGCAGGCCGAGACGCCGTTGCGGAAGTATGGGCAGCGCGTTCGCTGCAGCAGGTTGCCGCCCAGCGTCGCCGCGTTGCGCAGCTGCTGCGACGCGGCGAGCTGCAGGCTCTCGGCCAACGCCGGGTAGTCACGCTTCAGCGTGACGTCCTCGGCCGCGTCCGCCATCCGCGCCAGCGCGCCGAACCGCAGCACCGGACCTGACGTGTCGATCTCCGACAGGCCGGGCAGGTGGCCGATGTCGATCACGCGATGCGGTGCCGCCAGGTCGCCGCGCATAAGGTCGACCATGGTCGTCCCGCCGGCGAGCACCGACGCGCCAGGCTGGGCCGCCTCGTTCAGTGCCTCGTCCAGCGTTTCCGGGCGCACGTAGGTGAATGGCTGCATCGCTCAGGCCGCCTTTGCCACGTCGGCGATGGCAGCGACGATGTTCGGATAGGCCGCGCACCGGCACAGATTTCCGCTCATGTACTCGCGTATCTCGTCGTCCGTGCGCGCATGACCTTCCTCGATGCAGGACACCGCCGACATGATCTGGCCGGGCGTGCAGTAGCCGCATTGCAGCGCGTCATGCGCCACAAACGCCGCCTGCATCGGATGCGGCGTGCCGTCGGCCGCGGCCAGCCCCTCGATCGTTCGCACCGCCCTGCCGCCTGCCGAGGCTGCCAGCACCAGGCAGGCGAGCTGCCGCCGCCCGTCGATATGCACGGTGCAGGCGCCGCAGGTGCCGTGGTTGCAGCCCACCTTGGTGCCCGTCAGCCCTAGATGGTCGCGCAACGCGTCCAGCAGGGTGGTGCGGGGATCCAGCCGCAGGTCGTGCCGCCTGCCGTTCACGTCCAGCGTCACATCGAGCATCTGCATCGTCTGGCTCCTGACCCTAAAAGTCATGTGGTGTCTCCCCGGCAAACGCCAGCACCGTTCAGCCCGCACCCGCCGCCGGGCCCGCCAGGAACGCCAGCACCGGCGCCAGCGAACGCTCCGGCGCTTCCTCCTGCGGCACGTGGCCCAGTTTCGGCAGCGCGGCCAGCCGGCAATCCGGTATCAGCCTCTGGTATCCGGCTGCGTTGCCAAACGGGATCATCGCGTCGCGCTCGCCCCAGACCAGCAGGGTAGGCGCGCGGATGCTTCGCAGCAACGGCTCGGGCGGCTGCAACGCCACCTGCTCCATCCGCGCCAGCATCGCCCGCCTTACGCCAGGCGCCAGCATCATGTCGCGGTAGCGCGCCACCCGCGCATCCGTCAGCACCGACCGGTCGCCATAGGCCGGCGCCACCGTCATTCTCACCATCGCCGTCGGCAGCACGTAGGGCAGCAGACGCAGCATCGCCGGCACCTGCGCCTTCTTGCCGTAATCGAAGCCTGGGCTGGCGAAACCGTCCGGCGAGACCAGCACCAGTCTCTCCACCCGCTCAGGATGGGCGGCGGCAAACATCCAGGCGATCTTGCCGCCCAGCGAGTTGCCCACCAGGCTCGCCCGTGCCACCCCGAGCGCGTCCATCAGTGCCGCCACAACCTGCACCGTGCGCGCGTCGGTGTAGTCTCCCGTGGGGTCCGGGCCGCTCAGCGCAAAGCCTGGCAGGTCGAACCGCACCACGCGGTACTGCGCCGACAGCCCGGCCGCCCACGCGTCCCAGGTATCGAGGCTGGCGCCGAACCCGTGCAGCATGATCACCACCGGCGCGCCTCCCGGCCCGCTGTCGCGCACGTGCAGACGCATGCCGGCCACCCCGACGAAATCGCTCGGCGACACCGCGTATTTCGTCTCCAGCGCGGCAAGCGGCTTGTCCGGCGCGTAGAGCCAGGCTCCGGCCCCGGCAACGACCAACGCGCCCAGGATCAGCGCAGCAGCAAGCACCTTCATTTCGGGCTCGGAGCGCCTTTAAAACTCGCCACCCCGAGTCGGCTGGCGCCCGTCGAGCACCCAGCCGATGCGCGCCGTTCGCACGTGAGCGAAGCGCTCTGTTCGCACGTGAGCGAAGCGTGCTGTTCGCACGACAGCGAGGCGCGCGGTTCGCACGACAGCGAAGCGGCTTTTCGGCCGTGAGCACCGGAGAGTAGGAAACGGGCGCCAGACGGCCGGGATAGTGGGGTTTTGACAGGCACTCTAAAGATCGATCCGCTCGCTCTTCTCCAGCACGCAGCCGGAGATGCGCCAGCTTCCGTCCGCCTCGTGCTCCATGTCGTAGACACCGAGCGCCGGCGATCCGTCCGACCCGACGAACTCGACCTTCTGCTCCACCACGCCGTCATCGGACGATAGGTCACCAAAACTGAAGCTGCGCGGAGCGAACACCGCAGGATAGGCCGTTTGGACCATCTGAAGGAAATGCGGGCCGTCGCCGAACTTCTGCACGATGCCTGGCGCTGCGAACGCCAGCGCGGCCGCGCCGTCCCTTCGCCGGAACGCCTCGATCTGCGCGCTGATCACCCGCCGGATCTCGGCGCGGCTGGCCGGCGGCAGGTCGTCTTCGGCCAGGGCAGGACCGCATAGAAACGCCAGACAGATAGCGGACAGGGCGCTTGGGACACCACGCATCGCCGCCCCCTATCGCCGCGGCAGGAGCCAGGCAGCCACGGCCAGCAGCAGCACCAGCCCGCGCGACGCCGCCAGCTTGCCGTCGTTGTGCTTCATCTCGCTCATCAGCACCGAGGCCGATGCTGCAGCCACCAGCGCACCCCCCAGATGGCGCGTCGCCCGCGGCAGCATCAGCAGCCCGCCCGCGACCTCCGCCGCCGCCACGGCCTGCATGTCGCCCTGCGACCAGCCCAGATGGCGGAACATCCTCTCATAGCCGCGCGCGCCAGCCAGCTTGTCGCCGCCTGCGTAGGCGACCGCCGCGCCGAATATCGGGAAAAGGCTCATTCTCGATCCTCCTGTGCCGCCAACGCGCATGATCGCCGCGCGTTCGACCCGCCGTGGCCACCTTCTTCACCGCAGACACGCATTTCGGCCACGCCGCCGCCCGCGCGCTCTACCGCCGCCCCTTCGCCAGCGTCGCCGAAATGGACGAGGCAATGGTCGCGAACTGGAACGCCGTGGTGACCGACGAAGACGAGGTGTTCCACCTCGGCGACTTCGCCGTGCGCCACCCAAACCCCGGCGGACTGCTGGACCGCCTGCACGGGCGCAAACACCTGCTGATCGGCAACAACGATCCGCCCACGGTGACCGGACTGCCGGGCTGGGCCAGCGTCGCGCCCTACCTGGAGACGACCTGCGATGGCACCGCACTCGTGCTCTGCCACTACGCCCTGCGCACCTGGCGCGACATGGGCCGAGGTGCCGTCAACCTGCACGGCCACAGCCATGGCCGCCTCAAGCCGCTGCCGCGCCAGTTCGACGTCGGCGTCGACGCCCGCGGCTTCACGCCCGTCACCCTGGCCCAGCTGCGAGCCCCGCGCCGCCGGAACAGCCCGATCATCTGAGACGCCGCATCAAGAGTTTGGGACACCATCGCGCAAACATCTCCTGCCCGGACTCCTAATCATCCATGTCATCGACAGCAACGAGGTGTTGTTGCAGAGCGAGGCGAGTCACTAGGCCCGCCAGCCGCGTGCAGGGCGGACCGTGCGCATAGCCGTTTTCGGACGCGCGGCGCTCACGCCGCCGCCTGCGGCTCCTCCTCGGCCAGCACGCGGTCGGTTTGCGGCGCCTCCAGCTGCCAAGGCACCACCAGCACGCTCACATCCGCCCCGCCATGCCTGAGGATCTCCGCCCGCAGCCGCTGCGTGCGCCCCGTGTGCAAGGCCGCCTCCCACCAGTTGCCGCCCACCAGCTCGCTCAGGATCACCATCACCGGCCGCCGCGGGCAGCGCTCCCGCAGGGATGCCATCTCCCGCAGCAGCGGTGCCAGCACGCTTCGGTAGGGCGAGCTTTCGATCACCAGCACGGGCGGCCGCAGCCCGGCCTCGGCCGCCGGCCGCTCGACGAAATCCGCCCAGTGCGCGCGCAGCCTCTCCTCGTGCTCCTGTGCATCCGGACCGTCCAGATCGGTCAGGTGCAGCGCCACCACGTCCGGCGACAGCCGTGCCGCCATGTGCACCGCGCGGTGCGCCATGCGGTCCCATCGCTCCAGCGGGATCACCACGCAGGGGGGCGCGTGGTCGGCCAGGTCCATGCGCCGCCGGCTGCCCGCCAGCACCTGCCGCTCCAGCCCCGCATAGTAGCGCCGGATCACCAGCAGCAGCCCCAGCGTCAGCGGGATCACCACCAGCGTCAGCCAGGCGCCCTCGCTGAACTTGGCGACCAGGATCACCGCCAGCGCCGTCGACGTCGCAGCGGCGCCCAAGGCGTTGATCGCCAGCCGGCCGCGATCGGCCCCGCCGCGCCCGTGACGGCGCCAGTGCACCGCCATGCCGGCCTGGCTCAACGAAAAACTCAGGAACGCCCCCACCGCGAACAGCGGTATCAGCCGGTCGGTGATGCCGCCGAACACCGTCAGCAGCGCCCCGGCCCCCGCCGCCAGGAACAGGATCCCGATCGTGTAGACCAGCCGCCGCCCAGGGATGGCGAACGCCTTGGGAAGGTAGGAATCGGCCGCCACCCCCCGGCACAGCCTGGGGAAGCCCACGAAACTCGTGTTGGCCGACAGGCACAGCACCGACAGCACGCTGGTGATGGTGACGGTGTAGACCGCCCCCCGTCCCGCCACCGCACCCACCAGCTGCGAGATCACGCTCTGGTAGCCGGGCTTGGCCTGGTCCATCGCCATGATGCCGTAGCCGTGCGCCAGGTAGGCGATCCCGGCCAGCAGCAGGCCGAGCACGATCACGATGGCCGCCAGCGTGCGGTGCGCATGCCGCACGGTTGGCTCGCGGAACGCGCCCACGCCGTTGCTCACCGCCTCCACCCCGGTCATCGCCGTGCAGCCCGCGGCGAACGCGCGGACCAGCAGCCACAGGGTCACCGGCGCCCCCGCTCCGGCCGCCGCAGGCAACGGGGTGACCGGGTGCGGATGCCCAACGCCCACCGCCTGCCAGATGCCCACACCCAGAATGCCCGCCAGCGTCGCGATGAACAGGTAGGTCGGCACTGCCAGGGCCAGGCCCGACTCCCTGGTGCCGCGCAGATTGACCAGGGTCAGCGTCACCAGGATCGCCAGGCAGAGCGCCAGCGTGTCGCCGTGCAGCGCCGGCACCGCCGAGGTGAGCGCGCCCACGCCGGCCGAAATGCCGACCGCCACGTTCAGCATGTAGTCCACCATCAGCGCCGCTGCGGCCAGCAGGCCGGCACGCTCGCCCAGGTTCTCCCGCGCCACGACGTAGGACCCGCCATTGTTCGGATAGGCCTCTATCGTCTGCCAGTAGGAGGCGAACAGGATGGCCAGCAGCAGCAGGATGATCCAGGTGATCGGCTGCACCACCGAAAGGCTCGCCATCCCCCCCGATGCCAGCACCGCCAGCATCGCTTCCGGCCCGTAGGACGCCGACCCCAGCCCGTCGAGCCCCATAGCCGGCAGCCCCTCGAGTGCGCCGATCCTGCGTCCTTCCGCCTCCCGGTTGGCCAGGCGCCGCCCAAGCAGGATCGTCATCATCGACACGGGATCAGACCTTTCCGGCAGACGCGGCCAAGCAACGCCTCGCGACGCCGCCGGATTGCCGCTGCAACACGACGCGCCAGCCAAGGGGCGGACGGTGTCCTCGGGACGTGAACTAGACCGGTTTCACGCAGAGTGTCCGCTTTCACGCAGAGTGTCCGCGAGTAGGCGGACCTCAAGCCGGTCTAGGCCTCGTTTGGCGAGCGATTCTGTCACTCCGACTAGTCCAGTCCGCGTGATATTGCTCTAGCCGGCCGCGTGCCGGCGCCGCCTGGCATGCGCCGGCGCCGTCTCGCCGCCAGCGGGTGGAGGAGCCTCCGCCTGCCCCAGCCGGCTCAGCGCGCCCTCCGTGGACGGTGCGTCCGTGTCTCCCTGCGGCGGCAGCCGGTAGGTTTGCAGCGTGTGGGTCGCAAGCGCCACGGTCACCGTGTCGTCGGGCGTCTTCTGCGCGTCTCCGTCGCTCGCCGGGTGATACTCGATGCGCAACTGGTTCGCGTCGGCCAGGATGCGAAGGTAGCCGTAATCGACGTCGTCGTAGTTCTCCAGCACCACCTGGTCGTCGCCGTCCTGCACCACCATCGGCGTGCGCAGCGGGCCGGTGGTGCGCTTGGTCAGCCGCGTCACCCCGTGCCCGCCATTGCCGGCGACCAGGTACGGCGTCTCCCGCCCGTCCCGGTGGCGCGTGAAACGCTGGTAATTGTGCGCGTGCGCCGACAGCACGGCGTGCGGCCACACGCCGACGTCGTCGCAGATCGCGTCTACCTGCTTGGTGACCTCGATGCTCCAGCCATGCTTGTTGCCGGCCGTGTAGCTCGGATGGTGGTGCGCCAGAATCATCGCGCCCGCATAGTTTTCCTGCTTGACGCGCTGCAGGGCGGCCCGGAGGAAATCGAGTTGCACGTCGTTGATGCCGGCAAACGTGCCGTCCTGCGACGAGATTACGCCGGGATCCTCGAGCGTGTTGGTGTAGAGCGCGATGATGCGCACGAATGGAGCCTCGAAGGTGAAGTAGACGCCGGGCTGTACCTGCGCCGTGCGGTTCAGTCCGCCCGCCTCCTGCGTGGCCTCGAACCCGCCAGCGGCGTTGGCGCAGAAATTGCGCAGGAATGCGTCGAGCGGCGCCGCATCCGTATCGGGCGCCACCATGCCGTCATGGTTGCCGGCCAGCGCCACTATCGGCACCGGGATGTTGCGGTAGGGGTCGTAGAACTGGTCGTAGTAGTAGTGCGCCTCGCCGAAATTATAGATCACGTCGCCCAGATGGAAAAAGAACTGCGGCGTCGCGCGTGCCTGCGGATCGTCGAAATCGGCAAGCATCTTGTCGGTCACCAGGTTCTGCGGATCGACGCTTTTGACGTTTCCGGTGTCGCCCACCGAGTGGAACACGATCTGCCCGCTGGCCTGGATCGCCGCTTCGGTCGACGCGCCCGCCGACCCCAGCGTCTGCGCCAGCGTCAGCACCGGCTCTGCCCCGCCGCGGGCTTTTGGAAAGGGCAGGGGAACCAGCCTGTGATCGCGGCCGAGCTGGTCGATCACCTTGTAGGCCGCGTTGTCGGACGGATGCGGCACGATGAACTGCGCAGGATCGGGCGTGTAGACCGGCTGCGCGAAGGAGGGCGCCTGCTGCTCGCTAGGCCCCTGCCCCTGTACTGCGCCCGCGTCCGCCGGCTGGCTGCTGAGCTTCGGCTTACGCGCCATGGCGGCACTCCTCCAGGTTGAGCTCGCAACCTCCCGCCGAGCGCTTTGGGGCGCAATGCCGCGATTGCACCGTCGCCGAAACGTCATCTTGCCCCGGGGGTGTCCAGCCTCGCCCGGTCTGCTACCCTCGGGCGCAGGCAAGGGGGACGGTATGGCGCGGTTTTTGGTCACCGGAGGGGCGGGCTACGTCGGCAGCCATCTCGTCCTCGCCTTGCTGGACCGTGGCGACGAGGTGGTCGTCTACGACAACCTCCGCCAGGGCCATGCGGGCGCCGTGCCGCCAGGCACCAGGCTCGTCACCGCCGAACTCGCCGACAGCGCCCAACTCGACGCCGTGCTCGGCGACGGGCCGTGGGATGCGGTGTTCCATTTCGCGGCGCTCAGCCTGGTGGGCGAAAGCATGCAGCGCCCGTTCTACTACCTCGCCGAGAACGCAGGCCTGGGCATCGGCCTGATCGATGCCTGCGTCCGTCATGGCGTGAAGAAATTCGTGCTGTCCTCGACCGCCAACCTGTTCGGCAACCCGCAGCGCATCCCGATCGACGAGGACGAGCGCGTCGAGCCAGGCTCCCCCTACGGCGAAAGCAAGCTGATGCTTGAGCGCGCGCTCTACTGGGCCGGCGAGATCCACGGCCTGTGTTCCGCCTGCCTGCGCTACTTCAACGCGGCAGGCGCCGACCCGCAGGGCCGCCTTGGCGAGGACCACAACCCCGAAACCCACCTGATCCCGCTGGTGATCGACGCGGCGCTGGGACGCCGCCCGGAGATCGCGGTGTTCGGCCAGGACTACCCGACGCATGACGGGACCTGCGTACGCGACTACATCCACGTCGCCGACCTGGCCGACGCCCACCTGCGCGCGCTGGCCCAGCTCGATCAGCGGTCCGTAACCTACAACCTCGGCAACGGCGCCGGCCACTCGGTCAAGCAGGTGATCCGCACCGTGGAGGAGGTGAGCGGCCTGAGCGTGCCCGCCCGCATCGTCGGCCGTCGCGCCGGCGACCCTGCCGTGCTGGTGGCGGGCTCGGACCGTCTGCGTCGGGAGACCGGCTGGTCGCCGAAATACGCCGAGCTGCCGGTCATCGTGGAACACGCCCTGAAATGGCGGGACGCCCACCCCGAGGGCTACGGAAGCAAGTAGCATCCTTGCTCCCCGCCCAGTTCCACGGACAGGTCGCCGTCTTCCAGCCGCGGCCGGGCCTGGGCGACCTGATCTGGCACCTGCCGCTGATCCGCGCCATCGCGGCAGCCAGCCCGTCCCGACGGGTCACTCTGGTCGCCAAGCCCAGTACGCAGGCGGCCGCCCTGCTGGACGGCGACCCCGCCATCGAACGCGTGGTCTGGTTCGACCACAACCCCCGCGATGGCCAGGGCCGTCACGACGGACCGCTCGGGCTGGTGCGCCTGGCGGCAACGCTCCGGCGCTGCCGGCTGGACAGCTGCGTGCTGCTGCACCACAGCTTCGACCTGGCTGCGGCGATGGCCGTGGCCGGCATCGCCGACCGATACGGCTACGGCTACGGTGCGCAACGGCGTTGGCTGACCCGGCCGCCGTTCCTCGACAGGCCGGCGCCGTTCACCGAAGCCGCCGAGCAGGCGGCCGCCTACGCACGCGCCCTGCATCTGTGGCCGTTGCAGGAGCCGTCGGTCACGCTGCAGCCACCCCTGGCGCAGGCGGCGGGCAGCAGGCTGGCAGGCATGCCGGGCAAGCTCGCAATCCTCGGCGCCGGCTGCCATGGCGCCGAGCGGCAATGGGGCGCCGACCGCTTCGGCTGCCTGGCCGCGGAGCTGAGGCGGCTCGGCTGGACCGTGCTGGTCGCCGTATCGGCCACCGAGGCCGCTCTGGCCGACGATGTGCGCCGCGCGTCCGGCGGCGCCGTCGACTGCGCGGTCGGCTGGTGCCTGGCCGACATCGCCGCCGGCCTGGCAGAGGCCGGGCTATTCGTCGGCAATGATAGTGGGCTGATGAACCTGCGGGCCGCCCTGGGCAGGCCGGCCTATGGCCTGTTCGGCGCGTCCGGGCCGTTGCGACACAGCGCAAACATCCGAGCCATCGTCCCGCCGGGTGGCGCCAGGGCGGGCATGAAGGCGTTGCAGGTCGAGCACGTGATGGACGCCCTGCTGGAGGATGCTGCCCTAACGATTGATATTACGACCGAGCCGAAGCCCGATCGTTCAAGTGTTGAATGTCTGTTGTGACCCCCGCCGATCTATGCCGGCGCGTGAGGCTTTCAGTCGATCAGGTAACCTTGCCGGAGCTCGTGCTACGCCAGTTTGAGGGCCGACGCCGCCAGCTTGCCGCGCTCGCTGACCACTTCGTAGGTAACCTTCTGTCCGTCCTTGACCGTCGTAAGGCCAGCCGCCTGAACCGCAGTGATGTGCAGGAAGACGTCCTTGCCGCCGTCTTGCGGGGAGATGAATCCGAACCCCTTGTCCGGGTTGAACCACTTTACCGTCCCGATCGCCATAGTTACGCACTCCTCTTGGAACAGCATCCTATAGACTGCAATGCAATCGGCGAACAGCCCCCGTGCAAACCCATCCTCCCGGGGAGCGTGAGGCGTGGCGTCACGGCTTGGATGCCGATGCGACATCGTCCGAGTGGACTCCCGCACGTCTCCACCCATTTGCATATCTCTCATCTGAATCTCTCGTCCGCGACCTCGCTGCCTAGCGCCGGTCGTCAGCCGCGCAAGGCCAAGGATCGTCCGATGCTGACCATCATCGTTGCTACCCTGCTCACCCTGGTCCTGGCAGGTGCCGGCGGCCTGCTGACGGAAGTGGGCCCCTGGTACCGCGCGCTGCGCAAGCCCAGGCTGCAGCCGCCGGACTGGCTGTTCGGCCCTGCTTGGACGGTCATCCTGGCTGCGGCCGCGGTGGCCGGCGTGCTCGCCTGGCGCGGCGCCCCGGATGCGGCCGGTCGCACCCAGGTAGCCGTGCTGTTCGGCGCCAACTGGGTGCTGCATCTCCTGTGGAGCCCGCTGTTCTTCAAATTCAAGCGCCCCGACTGGGCACTGGCCGAGAACGCGTTGCTGTGGCTGTCGGTGCTGGCCCTGTTTATCGGCCTGCGACCCTACTCGCCGACCGCAAGCTGGCTGTTCCTGCCCTATCTGCTCTGGGTCAGCTTCGCCTTCTGGCTCAACTGGGCCATCGTCCGCCTCAACGCGCCGTTCGTCACCGGTGGCACGAACCGAGCCATCCACGCGCCCACAGCTTAGGCTACATGGTCACGCTTTCTGGACATGGTCCGCGATCAGTCAACAAAATATCGCGTTGGTACGTCTTTACGGCGTCAAAGCGAACACTGTTCCACCATGGGATGTCGTCGTTCCGTACAATGTCCCATGGAGGTCGAGCAAACCAGCCGCAGGATTGCCGCCGTCGCTTCCGCCCCTGAAAACATGCAGGACACGATACACCCCGGTGGCCGGATTCAGCGAGAAGACGGTGCCGCATCCGGATCCGGAGCAAGCGGTCGAGCCGCCGCCGAACGTTGTGCCGTATAGCGTTCCTCTAACGTCGACCAGTCCAGCGAGCGGAGTGGCACCATCGCTGCCGGATTGAAACGAGTATAGGACCCGTTCGGCACGGGTTTTGGGATCAAGCGAAAAAACGACTCCGTAGCCATGCAGACCGCCGCTGCCGGTCGTCCCGTATAGTGTTCCACCCACGTCGATCAGGCCGGCAAACCCAGGAAGCGTGCCGTCGGTCTGATATCCGAAGGAGTGGAAAGGCACCTCGACGTCAGTAAACAGGTCGAAGGAAAACAGCGAACCATCGTTGAAGGCGCCACCATAGTTGTCTGTCCCGAACAGAATTTTCCCGACACGAAGGAGCTTTGCCGCCGGATAACCGCTATCGCCGAAACCTCGAAAGAGATGCAGCACGTGCTCGGTGCCCGTGGCGCGATCGACTGAGAATACCGTTCCGCATTCACCGCTGCTGTAAGTGCAGTCTTTCGCCCCGCCTTCGGTCGTCCCATACAGCACGCCGTCATAGTCGATCAGGCCGCCTTCGGGCCTGTCGCCGTCCATGCCACCCTGAAAGGAATAGACAATCGCCTCCGCCGCCGTCTTCGGGCTCACCGAAAATATCGTGCCGCAACCTCCATTACAGGCGTATGAGCCGCCGTATTCCGTCACCCCATAAAGTGTGCCGCTTACGTTGAGCAATTTGCCAACGGGGTCGTTCCCGTCCGAGCCGGCCTGGAAGGCATACAGAATAGTTGCGGCCCCAGTATGCGGGCTTACAGAAAACACCGCGCCGTTACCGATAGGGCCGCCGCTCAGGGTGCCATATAACAAGCCGCCGACATCCGTAAGGCCGCCGTTTGAAACGTAAGTGTTGTCGATAAAGCGGTGGATCACCTTATAGGCCGCAGTCTGGGCCGGCGCCGCTGTCGCCGCAAAGGATGCCCCGCACGCGATCATATATACCGCAGCACAGTTTAGCACCACTGACTCCTTGGACTGATTTTCAGTCGTTCCAGGACCGTTTCTACATCGCAGGCCTGGCGCCGGCAACGGTTACGCGAACACGTCCGACGGCGTATCCGCCCTCAATGACGCGCCCAGCTCTCGCCCGATGCGCTCCGCCTCCTTCGGCAGCCCCTCCAGCGTGCGCCTGATCAGGAACGTGCCGTCCGGCCGCGCCACCAGCCCGGTGATCCTCAGCCGGCCGTTCGGCAAGATCCGCGCATGCCCGCCGATCGGCGTGTGGCAGGTGCCGTCCAGCACGCCCAGCAGCGCCCTCTCCGCCGTAGCCACGGCCCGCGCATGGGGGTCCTCTATCGCCGAGAGCATCTCCAGCAGCTCGACATCGTCCTCGTGCACCGTCACCCCGATGATGCCCTGCGCCGCCGCCGGCACCATCACGTCGGTGTCCAGAATCACCGACGCCTCGTGCTCCATGTTCAGGCGTTTGAGCCCGGCCAGCGCCAGCAGGCTTGCCTGGCAATCCCCCGCCCGCACCTTTCCCAGGCGCGACTGCACGTTGCCGCGGATCAGCGCCATCTTCAGGTCCGGCCGCGCATGCAGCAGTTGCGCCTGCCGCCGCACCGACGACGTGCCGACCAGCGCGCCACGGGGCAGGGCGGCATACGGGTCGTCGCTTGCCTCCACCGGATGCCCGAAGATCAGCGTGTCGCGTGCGTCCTCGCGCTTGAGCGTGCAGGCCAGCACGATCCCGTCCGGCAGCCTGGTCTCCAGGTCCTTCAGGCTGTGCACGGCGAAATCGATCCGGCCGGCGATCTGCGCCTCGTCGATCTCTTTGGCGAACAGCCCCTTGCCGCCGATGTCGGCGAGCCTGCGATCCTGCACCGCGTCCCCGGTCGTCTGGATCGCATGCTCCTCGAACACGTCCATGCCGCGCAGCACCGGGCACACGCCGCGCAACAGGTCGAGGAAGGTGCGTGTCTGCACCAGAGCCAGAGGCGAACGCCGCGTGCCGACGCGCAGCGGCAGCGTGCGGGAGTGTCGCTTGGTCCGGCGTTTCGGCGACGCGGGAACACAATCGTCCTCGGCGAGCAGTGTGGTATCCAGCAGCACGGCGTCAGCTCCCAATCAGTCTTTTACGGCGTCGCCAGCCCGCACAGATGGGCAAGGTCCTTGAAGAAGATCTTCACCTGCGCCGCCGGCCTGTTCCGCGTGATCTTCTTGTTCATGTACGAATCCCAGGTCATCTTCTGGATGTCGGGGTCACGGCAGAGCGCCACGAAGCTCTCGCGCCGCTTGTCGGTGCTGTACCAGAACCACTGCATCACGCCCAGCACCAGGAACACCGTTCCGTGCGCCTTCATGAAGCGGCGGCGAGGCTCCCGCAAAACGCGCGCGTCGCCTGTCGCGCAAAACCTGTCCACCGCCTGCGCGGCCAGCCGACCGCCTTCCATGGCGTAGTAGATGCCCTCGCCGGACGCGGGCGCAACCACGCCCGCCGCATCGCCCGCCAACACCACGTCGCGGCCGTTGTCCCAGCGGCGCATCGGCTTCATCGGGATCGGCGCGCCCTCGCGCCGCAGCGTCTCCGCCTCGCTCAGGCCGGAGGCCGCCCGCAGCGCGGTCACCGAGCCGCGGATCGAAAACCCCTTCTTGGCCGAGCCGGAGCCCACGCTGACGGTATCGCCGTGCGGAAACACCCAGCCGTAGAAGTCGGGCGACAGCTTGCCCTGGTAGAAGATGTCGCAGCGGCCAGGCTCGAACAGCCGGCCCAGCGAATCCTTGGCGTGTTCCGGCGCCTTCAGTATCTCGTGATAGGCGAACACGTAGGGCATTTTCCTGGCGCCCTTTACGCACTGCCTGGCCACCGCCGACTTGGCGCCATCCGCGCCCACGACGACCCGGGCGCGCAGACGGTGGCCGGCGCCGTCCTTGTCCCTGTAGGCGACCACGGCCACGCCGTCCGCATCGTGCTCCACGCGCTCGAAGGAACCCGTGCGGCGCTCCGCCCCGAGATGCGCCGCGCGCTCGCGCAGCCATTCGTCGAAATGCTCCCGGTCGACCATGCCGACGAACCCGCCATCGATCGGCATGTCCACCTGCACGTCCTTCGGCGACACCATGCGCGCCGAACGGATGCGCGCCACTATCTGCGAGTCCGCTATCTCGAAATCGCGCACCAGCCGCGGCGGGATGGCGCCGCCGCAGGGTTTTATCCGCCCGTCGCGGTCCAGCAGCACCACGCTGCGGCCGGCACGCGCCAGGTCGGCCGCAGCCGTTGCGCCTGCCGGCCCGCCGCCCACCACCACCGCGTCGTACGTCGTCGTTCCAGCCATGTCCCGCTCCCTCATGCCGCCACCGCCACGCTCAGTCGGGCGCCGTCCGCGGGCGCCGTCCTCGGCCGAAAAATCCTGGCTCCCAGCCGCGCGGCCACCATGAACAGTGCTGCCTGCCCGGTGAACACCAGAGCGTAGGCCGGCCCAGGGTGGCCCAGCACCGCGCGTGCGGCGTCGCTGCAGCCGGTGCCCGCCAGCCCGCCCAGGCCCATGGCGACGGCCTGCGCCGCGCCCCACACGCCAACGCGCACGCCCTCACGCGCGCCACCCTCTCCGGCCAGGTTCTGTCCGGCCAGGCCCAGCATGGCCCCGATGGCGGAGACGGCGAAGGCGCCGTTGGCGACGCCGAGCAACACGGCGTTCGCCCGCACCGGCCAGAAATCCACCAGCCCGGCCAGCGCCAGCCCGAGCAGGCACACGGCGGAGCCGACGCAACCGCCCGCCGTCCAGGCCCGCATGGCCCGCGCCCGCCCCGCGCCCGCCAGCGACCCGGCCAGTGCGACCAGCGCCATCCCGCCCAGCACGCCGGCCTGATGCAGGCCGGTCAGCCCGGCCGTCTGCGCCGGCGTCAGCGACAGCACCGCGCCGGCAAACGGCTCCAGGATCAGCTCCTGCGCGCTGTAGGCCAGCATGGAGACGAAGATGAACACGGCGAACCGGCGCGATGCCGGCTCCCGCCACACCCCTGCCAGCGCCGACGCGAAGCGCGGCCGCTGCACGACCGGCACCACGCCCGACTGCTCCACGCCCAACTGCTCCACGCCCGACTGCTCGACGCCCAGGATCGCCAGCGTGCCGACCAGCAACGCGCCGCCGGCGAGCAACCCAGCCAGGCGAACCAGCGCGCCCATCGAGAACGGGTGCAGCACCTGCGACGACACGCCGGCCGACAGCACCGCGCCGAAGATCATCAGCAGCCAGAACGAGGTCGCTGCCGCCGGCCGCCGGGCCGGCGCCACCTGCACCGCCATCAGCGCCAGAGACGACGTGCCCACCGCGCCCACGCCCGCCCCCACCAGCGCGTAGGCCGCCGCCGCGAGCGCCACGCCAGGCAAGGCATGGGCCGCCATCATCGAGACGGCGAGCGCCGCCAGCAGCCCGCCGGCCGACAGCGCGGCCAGGCCGCCGACGATCCAGGGCGTGCGCCGCCCGCCGACATCGGAGCCAAACCCCAGCCGCGGCCGCAGCAGCTGCACCGCGTAGTGCAGCGCCACCAGCGCGCCGGGCACGGTCGCCGGCAAGGCCAGCTCCACCGTCATCACCCGGTTCAGCGTGAACGTCACCAGCGCCACCACCGCGCCCAGCGCCGCGTTCACCACGCCAAGCCGAAGGATCGCCGCCCAGCTCATGGGCGCATCCCGCGCAGGGCGAAGGCGCTCGCCAGCATGCCGAGCACGTAGAGGCTGGTGCCGGTGGCGTTGTACCAGGGCGCCCGCTCCCTCGGCTCGGCCAGGAACTTGCCCATCAGCATCACCTGCGCCGCCAGCAGCAGCCCGACACACGCCGCATGCAGCCAGAACCCCCACGCCAGCAGCAGCGCGCCCACCGCCGCCTGCGGCACCGCCATCACCACGCAGGCCAGACGCGCCGCGCGCACCGCGCCCAGCATCACCGGCAGCGACCGCACGCCCATCAGCCTGTCGCCCTCGATCGACTTGAAATCATTCAGCGTCATGATGCCGTGCGCGCCCACGCTGTACAGCGCGGCCACCGCGATCACCCGGCCGTGCGGCAGCTCGCCCGCCATGATCGCGGCACCGGTGAACCAGGGCAGCCCCTCGTAGCAGGCGCCGCAGGCGGCGTTGCCCAGCCAGCCGTTCAGCTTCAACCGCCAGGGCGGCGCGGAATACCCCCAGGCGAGCGCCAGGCCCAGCACGGTCGCCCCGAACGCCCAGCGGCCCAGCGCCGCCGCTACGGCCAGCGACAGCACCGTCCACAGCCCTGCCAGGCACAACCCGCCATGCCCGGGCACCCGCCCCGACGGGATGGCGCGGCCCGGCTCGTTGATCGCGTCCACGTGGCGGTCGTACCAGTCGTTGGCCGCCTGGCTCGTGCCGGTCACCAGCGGCCCGCACAGCGCCACCCCTGCGGCCACCAGCGCCCAGCGCCCGCCCACCGGCCGCCCGGCCGAGACGATGCCGCAGCCGAACGCCCACATCGGCGCGAACCAGGTTATCGGCTTGAGCAATTCGGCATACGCGCCCAAGCCCGTGCGCGGGGCAGGGGGCGCGGCACTCAGCCGTTCGGCGGCGATGGCGTCGATGGGCTTAATCCTGCTCATTGGTCGCCAGGTCGCCCAGGCCGTAGCGGCGCAGTTTCACGTAAAGGCTCTGCCGGCTCAGCCCCAGCATCTCTGCCGCCGAGGCACGGTTGTCGCCGGTCAGCTCCAGCGCCGCCTCGATGCAAAGTCTCTCGATCACGTCGGTCGACTCCCGAACCAAATCCTTCAGCGGCACCCGCCCGATCAGCTCGGTCAGCTGCTCGATCGACCGTGGCAGCGCGCTCGCCGCACGCGGCTCGGTCTGCAGGCGCGGACCGATGTTGCGGATGGCGAACCCGAATGAAGGCTGCCCGCCATTGCCGATGGCGACGGCGGAAATCTCGACCGGCGCCGTGCCGCCATCCTCGCCGCGCACCACGGTCGTGAAGAAGCGCACCGATCCGCGCTGGCGCAGGCTGGTGATCAGCACGTCGAGTTCCATGCCGGAGCTGCCGACCCAGCGGTCCAGCGGTTCGCCGCGCGCCAGCTCCTCGTCGCCCACGCCTGCCATCTCCAGAAAGGCGGTGTTGGCCGTCAGGATGTTGCCCGAACTGTCGGTGACCACGAAACCGTCCGGCGCGCTCTCCACCAGCTTGAGCAGCTTGCGCTGCACGTCCGGAACACGCGCGGCCTCTGCCGGCGCCGGTACGATGCGCACCAGGAACAGCGTCGCGTTCTCCTGCCGGAACAGCGAGGTGGCGATCAGCACCTCTGCCCCGTCCCGCGACAGGCGCGCGGGAAACTCCTCCGCCCGCCCGTCCGCGCGGATGGCGCTCAGATGCGCGCCGACGCTCTCGACCGTGTCGCTGGAGAAGATGTCTGCCAGACCCTGTCCTGCGCTCTGCCCGGGCCGTCCGCCGAACAGCGCGCGGGCGGCCGGGTTCGCCTCCACCACGCGGTGCCGCGCGGTGTCGAGGATCATCACCGCTTCGGACGACATCTGGAACAGCAGCCGGTAGCGCGCCTCCACCTCGCGCATGCGGGAATAGTCGCGCTCCAGCGTCTCCTGCGCGGTCATCAGGCGCTGCTGCAGCGCCGACATCGCGCGCAGGTCGCGCCCGAACGCCACCATCCGCCCGTTCGCGCCCACCTGCACCGCACAGTAAAGCACCGGCACGGACCGGCCATCCGACGCCGCGTGGTTCAAATGGCGCCATTTCGGCTTGGCGTTGTGCGCGGCAGCATCGGCCAGCAGATGCGTCACCTTCGGCTGGCTGTCGGCCACCACCGTGGTCACCAGCTTGCGGCCGACCCACTGCCCGCTGGTGTCGAGGTCGGCGGCCAGCTCCTCGCTCTGGAAGGCGACGTCACGGATCGTGCCGTCGGCATCGACCACCAGCGCCACGTCGGACGCCGTCGCGATCAGCGTCGCGACCGACTGCGCATCGAGCTCGCCCAGCGAGCTGTCGGGAGAGACGAAAGTTTTCACGAGAGACGAGATCCTCCACTGCATGACCCGCTTCCCGCCTACGACCGAACTCTGTTTGATCTATCCTTACTGCCGTGCAGCATCGCCCCGGCGCCCGAAGTTGCGCGTGCGATGCGGCCGATGGCGCGCGCGCCTGTCATCGCCCGCGCGCCTGTGCGCCGACCACGCGGTGCGCCTCCCGCAACGCCTGCTGCCCATCCGCCGCCGTCGCGTCCGCCCCGACCAGCCCCGCCAGTTGCGGATGCGCGACGAAGGCGAAGCTGCATGTCAGGACATCCTGACGGCCGGCCTGCTTGACTGCGTCATGCTCAGACGATCTGGGGTCGCTTCTCATCCCGCAGGACACATGGCCCGCAGCGGTCCGGCTTTCGTTGAGGGTGGGTAGATGATCCATGCGCACCGACTTGCCTGCCTCATTGTAAGGCAGCGTTCGCGCCCGAGTGTCAAGATAGATTTACGTAAGGCTTGCTTGACACTTCTTCCCGGGCCGATCTAGCTTCCGGCACGCGAGCAGGCCGGTCCAGACCGCATCTGCCAAGGAGGGTCGAGCGATGATCGCAAACTCTGTCATAGGCCGAATGATGGACTCGGTTGACGGCAGCCCCTGGGGCGCCGCCACCGGGCGCCACGTCCAGCCGCCGAAATCCCTGCAGGTCGAGTGGCAGCCCGGCAAGCGCGCCTCCGCCCGCCCGCTATACTCGCCGGAGGAGAAGCGCCGCCGCGACGCCTCGCCGTGGACTGTGGTCCAGGGCGTGCTCGCCCCTCTGCAGTTCGCCGTGTTCGCCGTCAGCCTCGCACTCGTCCTGCACTACATGCTCACGGACGCCGGCGAGCAGGCCGCCACCGCTTCCGTCGTGGTCAAGACGCTGGTGCTCTACACGATCATGGTCACCGGCGCGATCTGGGAGAACGCGATCTTCGGACGATACCTGTTCGCACCTGCGTTCTTCTGGGAAGACGCGGTCAGCATGGTGGTCATCGCCCTGCACACCGCCTATCTCGCGGCCCTGCTGACCGGCTCGCTCGACAGCCACCGGCTCATGCTGCTGGCGCTCGCTGCCTACGCCGCCTACCTGGTGAACGCGGCGCAGTTCGTGCTGAAGCTGCGCGCCGCCCGGCTGTCCAGCCGCAGCCCCTGGCACCAGGCGGCACACGGGCTTCGGCAGGCGTAGATGAACGCCATAACCTCCGTTCCGCCATCCGCGGGCTGCAGCGATGCGCCGGTGCTGCGCGAGCGCGGGCAGAGGGAAGTGTTTTGCGGCCTGACCGGAATCATCTGGCTGCACCGCAAGATACAGGACGCGTTTTTCCTCGTCGTCGGCAGCCGCACCTGCGCCCATCTGCTGCAATCGGCTGCCGGCGTCATGATCTTCGCCGAGCCGCGTTTCGCCACCGCGATCATCGACGAGCGGGATCTCGCCGGCATCGCCGACGCCAATGACGAGCTGGACCGGGTCGTGGGCCAGCTTCTCGCGCGCCGCCCGGAGATCAAGCTGCTGTTCCTGGTCGGCTCCTGCCCGTCCGAAGTGATCAAGCTGGATCTGTCCCGCGCCGCAGAGCGCCTGTCGCACACCCACATGCCGCTTGTGCGCGTGCTGAACTATTCCGGCAGCGGCATAGAGACCACGTTCACCCAGGGCGAGGATGCGTGCCTGGCCGCCCTCGTGCCGATCATGCCGCGGCGCACGGAGCAGGCGGGCCGGCGGTCGCTTCTCGTCGTCGGCGCGCTGGCCGAAGTGGTCGAGGACCAGATGCGCCGCCTGTTCGACGCCATGGGCATCGAGGATGTCGGCTTCCTGCCGCCCCGGCGCTCCGTCGATCTGCCGGCGGTCGGTCCTGGAACGATGCTGCTACTGGCGCAGCCCTTTCTCGCCGACACGGCCCGCGCACTCGAAGCCCTTGGCGCGCAGCGTCTGGGAGCACCGTTTCCCCTGGGCGTCGAAGGCACCACCGCCTGGCTGCACGCGGCCGCCACGGCGTTCGGCGTTCCCCAATCGCGCTTTAACGCTGCTGCCGCTCCCTCCCGCGAACGCGCCGCGCTGGCCCTCGACAAAGTCCGTGGCGAGCTCGCAGGCAAACGGATCTTCTTCTTCCCGGACAGCCAGCTCGAGATCCCGCTCGCCCGTTTCGTCTCCCGCGAACTCGGCATGCAGCTCGTCGAAGTCGGCACACCCTATCTGCACCGCCAGCACATGGCGCCCGAACTGGCGTTGCTGCCCGCGGGCACCCCGCTCAGCGAGGGACAGGACGTCGACCGCCAGTTGGACCGCTGCCGTGCTGCGCGCCCGGACCTGGTGGTCTGCGGCCTCGGTCTGGCAAACCCGCTGGAGGCGGAAGGCATCTCGACGAAGTGGTCGATCGAGCTGCTGTTCACCCCGATCCAGGGTTTCAACCAGGCCGCCGACCTCGCCGAGCTGTTCGCCCGCCCGCGCGTGCGCCGCACGAGGCTGGCGGTCTAGATGCAGCTCACCCTCTGGACCTACGAAGGCCCGCCCCATGTGGGGGCGATGCGCGTGGTGACCGCGATGCAAGGCGTGCACTACGTGCTGCACGCGCCGCAGGGCGACACCTACGCCGACCTGCTGTTCACCATGATCGAGCGCAGGCCTGCCCGCCCGCCGGTCACCTACACCACTTTCCAGGCGCGCGACCTCGGCGGCGACACCGCCGAGCTGTTCAAGACCGCCGCGCGCGACGCTTACGACCGTTTCAAGCCGCAGGCCCTGCTGGTCGGCGCGTCCTGCACGGCCGAGCTGATACAGGACGATCCGGGCGGCTTGGCCCGCGCGCTGAACCTGCCGGTGCCCGTCGTCGCCGTCGAACTTCCCGCCTACCAGAAAAAAGAAAATTGGGGCGCGGCGGAGACGTTCTACCAGCTCGTCCGCAGCTGCGCCGGCCCGAGCGCGCCGGCACCAGGCACCCAGCGCCCCGCGCGCGAGCCCGGCGCCCGCCCCACCTGCAACATCCTGGGACCCTGCGCGCTCGGCTTCCGCCACCGCGACGACCTGCGCGAAATCACGATGCTTCTCGGCCGGCTCGGCATCGGCGTGAACGTGGCCGCCCCGATGAACGCGACGCCGGCCGACCTCGCCCGCCTCGGCGGCGCCGACTTCAACGTCGTCCTCTACCCGGAAATCGCCGGCCAGGCGGCATCATGGCTGCAGCGGAGTTTCGCCCAGCCCGGCACCAGGATCGTGCCGATCGGCGTCGGCGCCACGCGCGACTTCATCGCCGAAGTGGCGAGCCTCGCCGGCGTCGACGCGACCGCAGTGTTGGCCGACGAAGCCTGCAACCTCCCCTGGTACTCGCGCTCGGTCGACTCGACATACCTGACCGGCAAGCGCGTCTTCATCTTCGGCGACGCCACCCACGTCGTCGCCGCCGCCCGCATCGCCACCGAGGAGATGGGCTTTTCCGTCGCGGGCCTGGGCACCTATAGCCGAGAGTTCGCCCGCGACGTGCGCGACGCCGCAAAGCGCTACGGCGTGGACGCCCTGGTCACCGACGATTATTTGGAGGTCGAGGCGCGCATCGGCGAACTGCGCCCCGAACTGGTGCTCGGCACGCAGATGGAACGCCACATCGCCAAGCGACTCGGCATCGGCTGCGCGGTGATCTCCGCGCCGGTGCACGTGCAGGATTTCCCGGCGCGCCACTCGCCGCAGATGGGGTTCGAAGGCGCCAACGTCATCTTCGATACCTGGGTGCATCCGCTGATGATGGGCCTGGAGGAACACCTGATCACGATGTTCCGCGATGATTTCGAGTTTTCCGCCGACTCAGCGCCCTCCCATCTCGGCTCGGCCAAGGCCGCCAGGCTGCCGGCGGAAATCTTGCAGGCCGCAGACACGGACGCCGCCGGCTGGTCGCCGGACGCCGAAAAGGAACTCGGCAAGATACCGTTCTTCGTGCGCGGCAAGGCCCGGCGCAACACCGAACGGTTCGCCACCGAGCGCGGCCTGTCCACCATCACGCTCGAAACGCTTTACGACGCAAAGGCGCATTATGCACGTTGAAGCGATCGTCGTGGACAAGCCCGCCGCCGTTTCCGGCGAGCCGTTGCGCGTCGTCGTCGTCACCATGGACAGCCATCTTTCCACGGCCATGTCGCGCGCCGAGCGGATCCTGCGCGCCGAAATGCCCAACCTGACCATCGTCGTGCACGCCGCCGCCGAGTGGGCGTCCGACGCGGAAGCCCTGGCCGCCTGCCACGACGACATCGCCCGCGGCGACATCGTCGTTGCCACCATGCTGTTCCTGGAGGAGCACGTGCGCGCGGTGCAGCCCGCGCTGCTCGCCAGGCGCGAGCGTTGCGACGCCATGCTGTGCTTCATGGCCGCCGCCGAGATCACCAGGCTAACCCGCCTCGGCAAATTCGACATGTCGCAGGAAGCGACGGGCGCCCTCGCCATTCTGAAGAAGCTGCGCGGCAAGCCCGCCGGCGGCAAGACGGGCGCCGAAGCCTCCAGCGGCCAGGCGCAGATGCGCATGCTCAGGCGCCTGCCCAAGCTGATGCGCTTCATCCCCGGCACCGCCCAGGACGTGCGCGCCTATTTCCTCTCGATGCAATACTGGCTGGCAGGCTCGGAAGAAAACCTGACCAACCTGGTCCGCATGCTGGCAGGGCGTTACGCGCTGCACGGCCGCGCGCCTCTGTTCGGCCTGAGGAAAATCGAAGCGCCCGTCGAGTATCCCGATGTCGGGCTCTACCACCCGCGCGTGCCGGGCCGCATCGTCGCCGGGGTCGGCCAGCTTCCTGGTGCCGGCAGCAAGGGCAGTGTCGGCCTGCTGATGCTGCGCTCGTATCTGCTGGCCGGAAACGCCGCGCATTACGACGGCGTCATCGACGCGCTGGAGCGGCGCGGCCTGCGCGTGATCCCCGCCTTCGCCAGCGGCCTGGACCAGCGCCCTGCCATCCAGGCCTATTTCGTCCGCGACGGCGCGGCACAGGTGGACGCAATCGTATCGCTCACCGGATTTTCGCTCGTCGGCGGCCCGGCCTACAACGATCGCGACGCCGCCGAAGCCCAGCTCGCCGCGCTCGACGTGCCCTACGTCACCGCGCACCCCGTGGAGTTCCAGACGGTCGAATCCTGGCAGTCCGATTCGCGCGGCCTGCTGCCGGTCGAGACGACCATCATGGTCGCCATCCCCGAACTCGACGGCGGCATCGTGCCGATGATGTTCGGCGGCCGCTGCGGACGGTCGCACAGTGCCGAGAGATGCAAGGGCTGCGACGGCGTGAGCTGCACGCGCGACATGGTCAGCCACGGGGAGCGCGCCTCCATGCTGGCGGCACGCGTGGCCTCCCTGGTGTCGCTGCGCCGCAAGGCGCGGGCCGAGCGCCGCATCGCCACCGTGCTGTTCAACTTTCCGCCAAACGCCGGCGCAATCGGCACCGCCGCCTACCTCGCCGTCTTCGCCTCCCTGTTCAACACGCTGACCGCCCTGAAAACCGCAGGCTACACCGTGGACGTTCCTGACAGCGTGGATTCGCTGCGCAGCGCGATCCTGACCGGCAACGCCGCGCAATACGGCACCGAAGCCAACGTGGCAGAGCTGATCACGGTCGATCACCACGTGGCTTCGCAGGACTGGCTCGGCCAGATCGAAGGCCAGTGGGGTCCGGCACCTGGCCGCCAGCTCGCCAACGGTCGAAACATCTTCGTGCTGGGCAAGCATTTCGGCAACGTCTTCGTCGGCCTGCAACCTGGCTTCGGCTACGAGGGCGATCCGATGCGCCTGCTCTTCGAAGGCAGCTTCGCGCCCACCCATGCCTTCGCCGCCTTCTATCGCTGGATACGCGACGATTTCGGCGCCGACGCTGTGCTGCATTTCGGCACCCACGGTGCCCTCGAATTTATGCCCGGCAAGCAGGCGGGCCTATCGGCAGAATGCTGGCCGGACCGGCTGATTGCCGACCTGCCGAACTTCAACCTCTACGCCTCGAACAATCCGTCCGAGGGCTTGATCGCCAAGCGCCGGGCCGCGGCCACCCTGATCAGCTATCTGACCCCTCCGGTCGCCAGCGCCGGCCTGTACCGCGGTCTGCTCGACCTCAAGGCGTCGCTCGACCGCTGGCGCCAGATGGAGCCGGAGGCCGACCCGCAGCAGCGCGCCATGCTCGCCGAGCTGATCCAGGCCCAGGCCTCCGCCGTGGACCTGGCGGACGCGCAGCCATCCTGGGCCGATCCCGGGGACCACATCCATCGCCTGGGCGCCGCCCTGCTGGAACTCGAATACACGCTGATCCCGGACGGCCTGCACGTGATCGGCGAGCCGCCGCACGCCGAGGCGCGCGCCGCCATGCTGGACGCCGCACAGATCACCGAACCTGCCGAGCGCGCCAGGATCGATGCGCTGCTCGCCACCGACCACGAGCTGCCGGCCATCGTCCACGCGCTGGACGCGGGCTACGTGCGCCCGGCGCCGGGCGGCGACCTGATGCGCACGACGGAGATCCTGCCGACCGGGCGCAACCTGCACGGGTTCGACCCGTTCCGCCTGCCCAGCCTGTTCGCCATGCAGGACGGCGCGCGCCAGGCCGCCCGCCTGCTCGCCCGCCACGCCGAAGACGGCAACCCGTATCCCCAGACCATCGCGATGGTGCTGTGGGGAACGGACAATCTGAAGACCGAGGGCGGCCCGATCGCCCAGGCGCTGTGGCTGATGGGGGCCGCGCCGCGCTTCGACAGCTACGGCCGGCTCGCCGGCGCACGCCTGCTGCCGCTCGAAGAGCTGGGCCGCCCACGCGTGGACGTGGTGCTGACCCTGTCGGGCATCTTCCGCGACCTGCTGCCGCTGCAGACCAGGCTGCTGGCCGAAGCGGCGTTTCTCGCCGCGTCGGCCGACGAGCCGCCCGCGCAGAACCACATCCGCCGCCACGCGCTGGCCTTCATCGCCAGCCATGGCGGCTCGATGGAGCAGGCCGCCCTGCGCGTGTTCGGCAACGCGGACGGCGCCTATGGCTCGAACGTCAACACTATCGTGGGCAGCGGGGTCTGGAGCGACGAAGACGAACTCGCCGACGCCTACGTCAACCGCAAGGGCTTCGCGTACGGCGTCAACGGCCGGCCGCAGAAACAGGCGGCACTGCTCGGCCAGATCCTGGAAGACGTCGACATCACCTACCAGAACCTTGATTCGATCGAGCTCGGCGTCACCACCGTCGACCATTATTTCGACACGCTCGGCGGCATCACCCGTGCGGTAAAGCGCGCGCGGGGCGGGGCGGCGGCCAGCGTCTATATCGGCGACCAGACCCGCGGCGACGGCGCGGTGCGCACGCTGTCCGAACAGGTCATCCTTGAGACGAGGACACGCGCCTTGAACCCGAAATGGTACGAAGCCCTGCTCAAGCACGGCTACGAGGGCGTGCGCGAGATCGATGCGCACGTCACCAACACGCTGGGCTGGTCGGCCACTACGGGAGAGGTCTCTCCCTGGGTCTACCAGCAGCTTGCACAGACCTACGTGCTCGACGACGACATGCGCGAGCGCCTGGCGGCGCTGAACCCGACCGCCTCGCTCAAGATCGCCAACCGGCTGATCGAGGCGACCGAACGCAAATACTGGTCCCCCGACCAGGCGACGCTGGACGCGCTCCGCCGCGCCGGCGAGGACCTAGAAGACCGCCTCGAAGGCGTTGGCGTGGAGATGGCCGCATGAGCGAAACCCTGGTTCGTCCGAACAACCTGCTCCGCCCTCGCGAGAGGATGGGGCGCGGCGACGGCGACGGCAGCGTGCAGGTCCAGCTCGACCCCGGCGTGAAGATCGGCACCGCAAAGGTGTTCGCGGTCTACGGCAAGGGCGGCATCGGCAAGAGCACCACGTCGTCGAACCTGTCCGTGGCCTTCAGCAAGCTCGGCAAGCGCGTGCTGCAGATCGGCTGCGACCCCAAGCACGATTCCACCTTCACCCTCACCAAGCACCTGCAGCCGACCGTGATCGACGTGCTGGAGACGGTGAATTTCCACTCCGAAGAACTTCGCGTGGAGGATTTCGTCTTCCAGGGCTATAACGGCGTGATGTGCGTCGAAGCCGGCGGCCCGCCGGCCGGCACCGGCTGCGGCGGCTACGTCGTCGGCCAGACCGTCAAGCTCCTCAAGGAGCATCATCTGCTCGAAGAGACCGACGTGGTGATCTTCGACGTTCTCGGCGACGTGGTCTGCGGCGGTTTCGCCGCGCCGCTGCAGCATGCCGACCGCGCGCTGATCGTGGCGGCGAACGATTTCGACAGCATCTTCGCGATGAACCGCATCGTCGCGGCCATCGGCGCCAAGGCGCGCAACTACAACGTCCGTCTCGGCGGCGTCATCTGCAACCGCTCGGCCGCCACCGACCAGGTGGACCGCTACAACGCCGCCACCGGCCTCTCCACACTCGCCCACTTCCCAGACCTCGACGTCATCCGCCGCTCGCGCCTGAAGAAATCCACTTTGTTCGAGATGGACTCTTCTCCGGAACTGGAGACGGTAAAGCTCGAATACCTGCGGCTGGCCGCGCAGCTCTGGGCCGGCACCGTGCCGCTCGAAGGCACGCCGCTGAAGGACCGGGAGATCTTCGACCTGCTGGGCTACGAGTGATGAGCACCTACCTCGCCCGCCGCGGCGAACTGGAAACCTATTTCGACCGCACCGCCGCCGATGCCTGGGCGCGTCTCACCTCGGACGCGCCGGTCAGCGGGATTCGCGCCACCGTGCGCGCCGGTCGCGACCGGATGCGCGCCACGCTGCTGGGCTGGCTCCCCGCCGGTTTGCGCGGCGTGAGCATCCTGGACGCCGGCTGCGGCACCGGCGCGCTCGCAGTGGAGGCCGCCCGGCGAGGCGCCCACGTCACCGCGATCGACCTGTCGGCGACCCTCGTCGCGCTCGCCCGCGAGCGCCTGCCGAGCGACCTTGGCGAGGGCCGCGTCGAGTTCGCGGTCGGCGACATGACCGACGCCTCGCTCGGCCGCTTCGATTATGCGGTCGCGATGGACTCGCTGATCCACTACCGCGCGCCGGACATGGCGCGCGCCGCGGCCTCGCTCGCCGCCCGTGCAACGAAGGGCGTGCTGTTCACCGTCGCGCCCCGGACGCCCCTGCTCACGGTCATGCACGCCGCCGGCCGGCTGTTCCCGCGCGCCGACCGCGCGCCCGCCATCGAGCCCGTCTCCCCGCATGACATCGCACGCCGTCTGGCCGGCAACGCCGCGCTGTCCGAGTGGCACGTCGCCCGGCAGCACCGCGTCGCCACCGGCTTCTACATCAGCCACGCCATCGAGCTCTCGCACGCATGAGCGTCGCCCTCGCCCCACCGAAACTGCGCCGGCTCAACGCGAAACTCGCGTCCAGATGGAGCGGCGTCGGCGCCAGTTTCCTCCCCTTTGCGGACGCGGCAACGGCGGACATGCCGCTCTCCCGCCTGCTGCGCCTGTCGCTGTTCCAGGTCACCGTCGGCATGGCGGCCGTGCTGCTGATCGGCACGCTGAACCGCGTGATGATCGTGGAGCTGGGCGTGCCCGCCTGGCTCGTCGCCGTCATGGTCTCGCTGCCGCTGGTCGCCGCCCCGTTCCGCGCAGTCATCGGCTTCCGGTCCGACAACCACCGCTCCGTGCTCGGCTGGAAGCGCGTGCCCTATCTCTGGGGCGGTACCATGCTGCAGTTCGGCGGCCTGGCCATCATGCCCTTCGCGCTGATCCTGCTGTCGGGCGACAGCAACGCGCCGGTCTTCGTTGGCCAGGCGGCCGCCGCCCTCGCCTTTCTGCTGGTGGGAGCGGGTCTGCACACCACGCAGACCGTGGGCCTGGCATTGGCCACCGACCTGTCGCCGCCGGAGAAACACCCAAAGGTCGTGGCGCTACTCTGCATGATGCTGCTGCTCGGCATGGTGTTCAGCGCAATCCTGTTCGGCCTGCTGCTCGCGCATTTCTCGGAAGTTCGGCTGATCCAGGTGATCCAGGGATCGTCGGTCGCGACCATCGTGCTGAACGCGGTCGCGCTGTGGAAGCAGGAGCCGCGCCGTCCGGCGGAAACCGCGCACGACCGTGTCCGCCCAAGCTTCCGCCAGTCCTGGGCCGAGTTCGACCACGCCGGCGACGCACGCCGCCGCCTGATCGCGCTCGGTTTCGGCACGGTCGCCTTCAGCATGCAGGACATCCTGCTGGAGCCCTATGGCGGCCAGGTCCTGCACCTTCCCGTCGGTGCGACCACGGCCTTCACCGCTCTGCTCGCGGTGGGCGGCCTGGTGGGCTTCGGCCTGGCCGCGCGCCTGCTGGCAGCCACGCCGGCCCGGCGCGGCACAGACCCCTACCGCCTCGCCTGCAGCGGGGCGGTTGCCGGCCTGTTCGCCTTCGCCGCGCTCATTTTCGCCGCCCCGCTGCAATCGACCGCGCTGTTCGCCGTCGGCGTCTGCCTGATCGGCTTCGGCGCCGGCCTGTTCGCCCACTGCACGCTGACGGCGGCGATGGGCATGGCGGGCGCCGGCCAGATCGGCCTGGCGCTGGGCATCTGGGGCGCCGTGCAGGCCTCCGCCGCAGGCCTGGCCGTCGCCAGCGGCGGTCTGATCCGCGACGGCGTCGCCCTGGCAGCCGGGCGCGGCACGTTCGGCGCCACCCTCGTCGACGCCGCCACCGGCTACGGCGTGGTCTACACCATCGAGATCGCCCTGCTGTTCGCCACCATCATCGCCGCCGGCCCGCTGGTCCGCAGCCCGTCGCCCGGCCGCGCCGCGCCGCGCCACCCGAGTTTCGCCGTCACCTGACGCAATGGAAGACCCCAAGCCATGATCACCGGAACCGCCTCCTTCCTCGCCAACATCGACGTCGCCCAGCTCACCATCTACGCGTTCTGGCTGTTTTTCGGGGCGCTGGTCTGGTGGCTGCGCCGGGAGGACCACCGCGAGGGCTACCCGCTGGTGGCCGATTATCCGGGGCAGGACGCGCGCGAGTTCCCGCAGATGCCGCCGGCCAAGCACTTCATCATGGGCGACGGCTCTGCCATCGCTGCGCCGCGCGGCGAAAAGGCGGAGGTGTTCGCCGCCAAGCAGATGCTGCCCTGGGCAGGCGCGCCGTTCGAGCCCACCGGCAACCCGATGATCGACGGCATCGGTCCCGCCGCCTACGCCCAGCGCCACGACGCGCCGGAGCTCGCCTATGATGACGGGCTGCCCAAGATCGTGCCGCTGCGCACGGCGGCGGATTTCTTCATCTCGACAGAGGATCCCGACCCGCGCGGCTACGCCGTCCTCGGCAATGACGGCGTGCAGGCCGGCACCGTCGTGGACGCCTGGATCGACCGGTCGGAGTACATCGTCCGCTACCTGGAGGTCGAAACCACCGCCGATTTCGGCGCACGGCGCGTCCTGGTCCCCACGCATTTCGTGACGTTCCGCCCCAAGCAGCGGGTGATCGGCGTCTACGCCCTGCTGGCCGCGCACTTCGCCGACGTGCCGGGCCTGAAAAACCCCGACTCGGTCACCTCGCTCGAGGAAGACAAGATCGTCGGCTATTTCGGCGGCGGCCTGCTCTACGCCACGCCGAAGCGCATGGCGCCAGTTCTGTGAGGATGGATACATTGAGGTTGGGTGCTGCGAGGATGAGTGCTGTGGGGATGCGAGCGATGCCTGCCAACGACCTGACGCCCCGCGGCCTGCCCGGCCGCCTGCCCACCGGCGAACGCCTGCTGTGGCAGGGCTCGCCCAGCACGCGCGCGCTGATGCGCCATGCCTTCCACATCCGCGGTGTTGCGATCTACTTCGCAGCCATCCTCGCCTGGTGCGCCGCCACGATCCTCGGCCACGGCGCCTCCGGCCACGCGTTGCGCTCGGCCCTGACCCATAGGGCCGAGCTGGCTGTCGTCCCGGTCCTGCTGATCGCCGTCTATGCCTGGGCCATCCAGCGCAGCACGATCTACAGCATCACCGACCGCCGCGTGGTGATCAGCTTCGGCATGGCGCTGCCTGTCACCTTCAACATCCCGTTCGCCAAGATCGAGGGCGCCGGCCTGCGCGCCTACGCGGGCGGCTCGGGCGACATCACCCTGCAGCCGCTCGCCAGCGAGAGAATGTCGTATTTCGTCCTTTGGCCGCATGCACGCCCTTGGCGGATGGCGCGTGCGGAGCCAATGCTGCGCTGTGTGCCCGACGCTGCTGCCGCTTCCTCGATCCTGGGCGCGGCACTGGCCGAGCACGAGGCGTGCGCGCCGGCCAACGTGGTCGCGCTGAAGCCGGTCCGCATGCGCGCTGCCGGCGCCACCGGCTTCGGCAGCCACGCCGTGGCCGCAGAGTAGCCGAGACACAGGGCAGAGTAGCCAAGACACAGGAGAGACGACGATGCCGTTGAACGATGGCCGCACGATGTCGATCAGCAAGCCGTTTCCCCGCATGCCCCTGCTGGGTGCGGCGATGCTGGTCGCCTTCGCCCTCTGCGTCGCGTCCTATGGGCGATACGCCGGGCTGGGCCTGCCGGCCAAGCCAGGGACCGCCAACGTCGAGCGCAACCTGCGCTTTGCCGACCGTGCCGATGGCGCGGTGATCGTCAGCCTGGCCGATACCGGACAGGTGCTGGACGTGATGACCGGCCAGAACGGCTTCCTGCGCGGCACGCTGCGCGGCTTCGCCCGCACCCGCCGCGCCTACGGTGTCGGGTCCGAGCCGCCGATGCACCTGGCCGGCTACCCCAACGGCCAGCTCATCCTGACCGACCCCAGCACCGGCCGCCTGGTGGAGCTGGAGGCGTTCGGTTCGGAGAACGAGGCGGTGTTCGTGCGCCTGCTGACCATGCCGCCCCGCACGCGGACCGCCAGTGTCGGACAGGCGCGCGGCTGATGGCCGGTGCGGTCGCCATCGAATGCGACGTCGACCTGGAACGCACCAGCGACAGTTTTCACGCCTATGCCGTGCCCGACGGCATCGACATCCGGCCGGGCGACGTGGTGCAGGTGCACGGCCTGCCGGACCGCCTGCGGTTCGGCGAGAACCGCCGGTTCCGGGCGCAGGCGACGGTGAAACGCGCCGGACCGCTGAGAAGGGCCTGGACAGAGTTTTGCGGCATGTTTGAATTGACCACCCTCTACGAAGTCGGCTTCGCGCCGGCCGAGGAACTGGTTCTGCGCCCGAGGAACACGCCATGAACGCAATCACCGCTGCCGAGAAACGCGCCCCCTTCGGCGCAGCCGGCAAACGCGCATCCTCCGGCGCAGCCGGCAAACGCGCATCCGGTCCGAACGACAGCACGCTCTACGCCCAGCAGGACACGGTGCTCAGCCCGCGCTTCTACACCACCGATTTCGAGGCGATGAGCCGCGTCGACGTCAGCGGCGTGCGCGCCGAGTGGGACGCGCTGATCGCCGAGCTCCGCGCCGACGACAACCGAAACCATTTCGTGCAGACCGAGGTGTTCAAGCAGGACTTCTCTGCCATGCCCCCGGCGCTGCGGAAAGAATTCCTCGAATTCCTCGTCAGCTCCGTCACCGCGGAGTTCTCCGGCTGCGTGCTCTACGCGGAAATCAAGAAGCGCATCCCCGAAGGCGACATCCACGACCTGTTCGCCTTCATGGCGCGAGACGAAGCCCGCCACGCCGCCTTCATCAACGAGACGCTGAAGGATTTCGACGTCGGCGTGGACCTCAGCTTTCTCACCAAAGCGAAGAAATACACCTATTTCCGGCCTAAATTCGTGTTCTACGCCACCTACCTCTCCGAAAAGATCGGCTACGCCCGCTACATCACCATCTTCCGCCACCTGCAGCGCAACCCCGACCGGGTGATCCACCCGATCTTCAACTGGTTCGAGCAGTGGTGCGGCGACGAGTTCCGCCACGGCGAGGCGTTCGCGCTGCTGATGCGCTCGGACCCGAAACTGCTGTCCGGCCTCAACCGCCTGTGGATACGCTTCTTCCAGCTCGCCGTATTCGCCACCATGTATGTGCGCGACCACGCCCGCCCGGTGTTCCACGAAGCGCTCGGCGTCGACCCGACGGAATACGACATGCAGGTGTTCCGCATCACCACCGAGATCTGCCGGCAGGTGTTTCCCGTCACGCTCGACCTCGACAACCCGGCTTTCGCGCGCGGCCTGGAAGCCATGCGCCGCATCACCGAGGGCCAGGCCCGCGCGCGCGCAGAGGGCGGCTTGGCCGGCAAGGTCAAGGGCCTGGCACTGACGGCCCGCGCCGGCGTCACCTTCGTGCGCATGTTCCTGCTGCCGGCGCGCAGCGCGGCGCTGCCGGGCCAGGTGCGCCTGGCACCCTCCTGGTAGCGCCGGAGCCGGCATGCCGTCCTGGACCACCCCTGCGCTCTACTGCCTGTTCGTCTGGTGGTTTTCCACCGGCCTCATCGTGTTCCTCAACAACCTGCCGTCCCGCACCTTCCGCTGGAGTTTCGCCGCCTGCACGGCACTGGCCGCCGTCGCCTTCTACCGCCTGGCCGCCGTGGGCCACGACCACAGCGTCGCCGGCGCCTATGCCGCCTTTACCTACGGCGTGCTGGTCTGGGGCTGGCACGAGATGGCGTTCTTCATGGGCTTCCTCACCGGCCCACGAAAAATCGCCTGCCCGCATGACTGCCACGGCTGGCGCCATTTCCGCCACGGCGTGGAGGCCTGCATCGACCACGAGCTCGCCATCCTGGCGACCGGGATCGCCGTCGTCTGGGCAGATTGGGGTGCGCCCAACCAGATCGGCATGTGGACGTTCCTGGCGCTGTGGGGCATGCGGCTGAGCGCCAAGCTGAACGTGTTCCTGGGCGTGCTGAACCTGGGCGAGACGTTCCTGCCGGCCCATCTGATCTACCTGCTCAGCTTCATGCTCCGCCGCCGGATGAACTGGCTGATGCCCGTCTCGCTCGCCACCGGCGCGCTACTGGCCGGCCTGCTCGCGCACCGCGCCATCGCCCCCGGCGCCACCGCCTTCCAGCAGGCGGGCCTGGTGTTCCTGACCACCATGCTGGCGCTCGCCGTGCTGGAGCACGCCATGCTGGTGACGCCGCTCCCCTTTGCCGCCCTGTGGTCCTGGTGGCTTCTCCGCAAGGCCGTGCCGAAGCCCTCTGGCGTCAAGAACGCCGCTCCGACCTTCGTCTATGCAGGACCCTGAGCAGGGCCAATTACACTGCAACACCAACGGGGACTGCCATGAACTACGAAGACTTCTTCAAGCGCGAGCTGGACACGCTGCGCACCCAGGGCAACTACCGCGTTTTCGCCAACCTGCAGCGCCAGCCAGGCAGTTTCCCGCGCGTCATGCACAAGCGGGCCGGCGCGCTGGAGGGCGCCCGCGACCAGGTGACGGTGTGGTGCAGCAACGACTACCTGGGCATGGGCCAGAACCGGGTGGTGCTGGAAGCCATGCACGAGGCGCTCGACAATTGCGGCGCCGGCGCCGGCGGCACGCGCAACATCGCCGGCACCAACCACTATCACGTGCTGCTGGAGGAGGAGCTGGCCGACCTGCACGGCAAGGATGGGGCACTGCTGTTCAACTCCGGCTACATGTCCAACTGGGCGGCGATCGGCACGCTGGCCGCCCGCCTCGCCGGCTGCGTCGTGCTCTCTGACGCGAAGAACCACGCCAGCATGATCGAGGGCGCACGGCACAGCCGCGCCCGCATCGAGGTGTTCGGCCATAACGACCCCGCCGACCTCGACCGCAGGCTCGCGGCCCTCGATCCCGCGTTGCCCAAGCTGGTCATGTTCGAGAGCATCTACTCGATGGACGGCGACATCGCGCCCATCGCCGAGATCTGCGACGTGGCGGAGCGCCACAACGCGCTCACCTATCTCGACGAGGTGCACGCCGTCGGCCTCTACGGCCCGCGTGGCGGCGGCATCGCCGAAAGCCGAGGCATCATGCACCGCGTCGACGTGATCGAGGGCACGCTCGCCAAGGGCTACGGCGTGATCGGCGGCTACATCACCGGATCGGCCAGCCTGATCGACTACGTGCGCAGCTTTGCGTCCGGCTTCATCTTCACCACCGCACTCCCCCCCGCCGTCGCCGCAGGCGCGCTCGCCAGCATACGCCACCTCAAGGGCAGCGACACGGAACGTCGCGAACAGCAGCGCTTGGTCGCCCTGCTGCGCAAAGAGCTGGACGCCGCCGGCGTGCCGCACGCGCACAACCCCAGCCACATCGTGCCCGTCATGGTCGGCGACGCCACCCTATGCAAGCAGATCAGCGACACCCTGCTGGAGCACCACGGCATCTACGTGCAGCCGATCAACTACCCCACCGTCCCCCACGGCACCGAACGCCTGCGCATCACCCCCTCGCCGATGCACACCGACGCCGACGTGGACCACCTCGTCGGCGCCCTTTCCACCATCTGGTCCCAACTCAGCCTCGCCCGCGCCGCGTAGAGCACCAGTTCGGGGATCGTTCGGTCGCAAGCCTCGCCCTTGTCAAAACCGCGGGCCGGGTGATGTGTTAGGCTACCGCAATCAACGCGGCGGGCCGACGCGCCGCCCAAGGGAGATCGAGCCATGCACGACCTGAACCAGGGATCACGCCGCCGCTTCCTGCGTAACGGCCTTACCATCCTGGCCGGCGGAGTGCTGGCCACAGCCGCCCGAGCCCAGGACAGCGGGGACAGCAAGGTTGAGCAGAGCGTGGTCCAGTACCAGACCTCGCCCAAGGACGGCGCGAAGTGCAGCGGCTGCGTGAACTTCGTCGCTCCGAACGCCTGTAAGGTCGTCGCAGGCAACATCAGCCCTGAAGGCTGGTGCGTCGCCTACGCACCGAAGGGCTCGTAGCCTAAACAAGCGGGAGGGGCGGGACGGTGCACGTCCCACCCCTTCCGCTCAGAAGCGGCTCAATGCGGCGTGCTGTCGTGCGGCGTCGTGTCGTCCGGCACCACCGGCATGGGCTTCTCGGTGGGCGACGCCGCGACTCCAGGCACCGGAGCCACGGCCTGGACCGGCGCCTCCACTTTCGCCTCCTCCACGTAGGGCTTGGCCAACTCCGGAAACGTCTTGAGCATGCTGACGCCATACAGCGGCTTGTAGATGCCCTGGTGGCAGGTGGCGCAGTTAACCTTCGGGCTGTCGCCGAGCTGACCCTTGCGATAGGCCGGGAACACGCTGGTCAGCGAATCCAGGTAGGCGTTGTTGATGTCGCGCACCATTCTTATGCCGTACCAGGCGTTCACCCGCGCGGGCGAGCTTTGCGACCAGTCGCCGAAAGCGCGCGTGTTGTGGCAGTAGGTGCAGTTCACGCCGAGCGACTGCGAGAAGTGGATCATCAGCGCGTAGGTCCACTCCGTCTCCTTGATCGACGCCCTGTTACCGCTCGGCAGGGCGGTCGCCCCCTGCTCACGGATGTTCTCCGCATGCTCCAGGAACGGCGTGAACGGGTCGTAGGGCAGGGAGCTGTCGTTCAGCAGGGCCGTCGGGTGGGCCATGCCGGTCTGGCTTTCCGCAATCCCCTGCGCGCTCTCCGGGCCGGGGTTCTGGAACCAGATGTTCTTCGGCACCGGATTGCCGCCGTGGCAGGTGTAGCAGGTGACGCCCACATTCTGCACATGGCTTTGCCAGTTGCCGTTGATGTTCTGCGTCATCTGGATCATGCGGCGGGCCACCACTTTCGTGTAGAGCCCGTCCCACGCCATGTTGGCGACGTTGTGGCAGTATGAGCACCCCTGTTTCGGCGCCACCCAGTTGGTGATGCTGACCATCAGCCTGGTGAACTGCCCCACGCTGAGGTTGCGCAGCACCTGCACGTTCTTGTAGGCGACCGCCGCCTTCACGCCGGCCGGGCTGGCAGGCGGCAGGCTGCGCGGTATCTTCGATTGCAGCTGCAGCGCCGCCAGCGTGGCCGGGTTGTAGATCTGGTCCATCGCCGTGCCGCGGAACCCGCGCTGCACGGCCACGACCGGCGGCCGCTCCATACCCAGCAACGTGGTGACGCCGAACAGCGTGCCGGCCGCGACGCCGACGAGGATCGTGCCGTAGAGGATGCCCGACTTGATTGGGTCGCTCATCGTGGTGCTCCCGGAAGGGTCGAAGGATCGATCACCGTGCCCCAGGTGGCGGGATAGACCGGCACCAACCCGTGATGCTGGCCCCAGATGAACCAGTTGTCCACGGCCGTGCCGCTCAGCAGGATTCCGATGCCGCCCGTAAGTGGGCAGAGCACGGCGAACCACCAGGCCCAGCGATGAATGCTTTCGGCGCTGGCGCAGAACCCCATCGTCCAGCGCCAGAACAGCCCGCCACGCTCGAACGCCGTGCCGCGGTCGACGATCTGCTCCAGCTCGCGCTCCGCACCGTAGCGGCTGGTGGCCAGTATGGTGGCGCCGTGCATGGCGAACAGCAGCGTGGAGCCGTAGAGGAACACGATCGAGAGCATGTGGAACGGGTTGTAGAACAGGTTGCCGTAGCGGAGCGAGAACGCCGCCGTCCAGTCCAGATGCGGGAAGATGCCGAACGGCACCGCTTCGGCCCATGATCCCATCAGCAGCGGCCTGATGAAACCCAGCACCAGGTACAGCCAGATGGCGGCGGCAAATGCCCAGGCGGTGTGTGACCCGAGGCCAAGCGCGCGCGCCCGCAAATACACGCGCGTCCACCACAGCAGAATGGACGCGGTCAGGAAGAACCCCGCCATGATCCACCATCCGCCCTGCGCCAGAGGCGGGATGTGCAGGCCGTAAGCGGGGGCAGGGGGCTCCAGCGCCAGCCATGGCAGTTGCCGTAAGAACTGCACCGGGTCCCAGTTCACCGACGCCCACATGTTCAGCCCGATGATCTCGAAGGCGATGAACCCGCAGATCAGCGAGGCGATGCCGCTGACGCCGAGATAGATCGGGCCGACCTGCGCATCGCCCAGCCGCCCGAATAGATGGTTGAACCCCGGCGCCGTGCTGCGCGAGAAAGCGCTGCGCGCCTCCATAGGCGTCCCCGCGTAGATCGGCCCACGCACCTGCACGCGGGTAAAAATGTTTTGGTATTGCGCCATGACCGCGTGTCCTCTTTATGGACTTAGGTTTCGTCGACTTCCTCGATGGCGGCCCGGGAGCTACCTCCAGATTGGCAGGTTGAGCCACCACCCCCACCACGACGGCCATCCCCCCGTCCAGAACGGGCCGCTGATGATGATGCACACGGCACTCCAGAAACCCGCTGACAGCGCAAGGAACAGTCCAAGCCGGTGGATGCCGAGCGTGCCGATCGAGTAGCCGATGATGTCGCGGAAGAACGTGTTCTCGTGCTCCGCCGTCTTCATGCTCTCGCCCTTGGCCGGGTTGGCGGCCGAGAGCACCAGCGAGCCGTGCAGGGAAAGCGCAAGCGTGGTGGTGAAGAAGAACGTCACCGCCAGCATGTGCGCAGGGTTGTAGTGGAAATGCAGGTATTGGTAGCCGGTGTTGGACACCCAATCGAGGTGGCTCAGGATACCGTAGGGAAACCCGTAGCCCCAGGCGCCCATCAGCAACGGACGGATCACCTCCAGGGAGACGTAGGCGAAGATCGCCACGCTGAACGCGAACGGCACGTGGTATCCCATGCCGAGCTTGCGCGATATCTCCACCTGGCGCAGCGCCCATGAACAGAACGCGCCGATGGCGCAGATCGTGATCGCCTGCCACAGCCCGCCTTCCTTGATCGGGGCGAAGGCCAGGCCGTAGCTGAGGTCGGGCGGCGCGATGTTGATACGCCACACGTTGAAGGTGTGGCTGAGCACCGCGCCATACAGGATCAGCAACGTTCCCAGTAGGGAGAAGAACACGGTGGTGACGCCGAAGAATCCGACATAGAACGGACCCCACCAGAAGTCGAACAGGTCCCCACCAACCAGGGTGCCGCCGCGCACGCGGTACTTCCCCTCGAAACTCAGCATCGCCATCGCATGACCCTCCTGGGCGTCCGCACTCGGATTGTGGCGGCGGACGGTCCGTGAACCGCCGCCGCCGCTGTAAGACTATTTTGTTCCCGAAGGCAGAGGCGCGAGTTGCTGCGCGACCATGCCGTGATGCGGGCCCTCAAGCCAGTTGAAACGGTCCGTGCTCAGCAGGATGAAGTGGATCAGCAGAGCGAGCACGAACAGGAAGATCGACAGCGCGACCAGGACGCGGCGCGGATCGAACAGCAGCCAGATGCGAAACATCTTCTTGCTTCCCCCCTTAGCCGAGCAGCGATTTCGCTGCGAACAGCGCGTGCTGCGCGCCGTCCAGCATGCCCGTCGTGTAGCCGTTCGGCCCAGGCAGCCAAGGCCTCCACTGCCACACCAGGAAGTGCGCGACGATGGCAACAACCACGAAGCCGATGAAGCTGGTCAGGAATATGCTGTGGAACTCCTTGGCCTCGGTCTCCGTCAGCCCTGACGCTGCAACGGGCCGTCTAGTGACGTCCGACATACTGTGTACCTCCGTCCATTGCCGCGCTGGTCCCGCGCGGCCGGGAACCCTGTGGCCCACCGCCGGCAGGGCTGGTCTCCGCCCGGCACCGCCGGTCGGTTGGCTGGGAACGGGAAGGCAGCGCCTCGACCCGGTCCAAATCTTTGGTCCCGCCCGTCACGCAGGCACGCTTTCCAGCGAGCGGGTCACACGTTCGGCCGATACGCGGCCCTCGCGCGCCGCGCGTGCGTCCTGCTCCACGCGGTCGCGCAGCCGTTTGGCAGCCGAGATGCGCACGATGAACGGCTCGCGTTCCACATGTGCGTCCAGCAATTCAACGGCGTCGTCGTCCCACACCGCCGCGCCATGCTCGCGCGCCGGCGTGGGATCGATGCGGTCCATCTCGCTGGCCAGCGGCAGGATATGGAACAGCGCGTCGAACAGAGCGTTGCAGTATTCCTGGATGATCCAGGTGGCGCCCGCATATCCCATGAACGGTGTGCCGGTCGCGCGGCGGATGATCGCCCCCGGGAACGATGCCGGTACGAACATGCAGCGCGCGCCCTGCTCGGCCGCATACATGCGCTCGTTGAACGACCCGTACAGGACCAGCGGCGGCGTCGCCCTCAAGGCGCGCTTCACCGCGGCGTTGTCAGGCTTGGCGCCGGCGGTGCGGGAGAACGCAAACGTGCAGGGCACTCCCATCTCGTCTTCCAGAAACTGCCTGACACCCCTCGTGTAGGTTTCGGTCGCAACGATCGCGAAGGAAGCGGTGGCGAAGAAATCTTGCGTCACGCTGCGCCACAGATCCCAGATCGGCTTTATGGTGGAGTGCTTCTCCGCCTCGATGAACGGTTCCGGATCAACCCCAGTCAGCTCGCCCAGCGCGCGCAGGAAATTCGTGGTCGCAAAGATGCCGATCGGCGCCTGCAGATAGGGCCGGTCCAGCGCCTCGCACAGCTTGCGGCCGAACTCGCGATACAGGCAGATGTTCACGTCCGCGTTCGGCAGCCTGGCCACGTCCTCCAGATGCGAGCCGAGCGGGAAGCTCAGGTTGATCTCGCAGCCGATGCCCTCCACCAGCCGGCGGATTTCCGCCAGGTCGGAGGGCATGTTGAACGTGCCGTAGATCGGACCGATGATGTTGACCCGCGGTTTTACACCGGGTGCGCGTTCCGGGCGCGGCTTTATCGCCTTCTTCGACCCGAACTCGGTCCACAACCAGAAAATGGCGCGGTCGGCCGCCTGCCACTGATCCTCGTCGATGGTGCGCGGGACGAAGCGCAGCAGGTTGCTGCCCTCCGGCGTGACGCCGCCGCCGATCATCTCCGCGATGCTGCCAGTCACCACCACGGCCGGCAGGTCCTGGTCGCCCGCGGCCGCGGCGCGGCGCATCGCGCCCTCGGTGCCCTCGCTGGACAGATTGTCCTCGGACAATCCCGTGACCATCACAGGCAGTTCGTGCGGCGGCAGCCCGTCGGTGTAGTGCAGCACCGCCGTTACCGGCAGGTTCTCGCAGCCGACAGGCCCGTCGATCAGCACGCGCAGCCCGCGCACCGCGCAGAACGCGTAGACCGCGCCCCAGTAGCCGCCCGCACGGTCGTGATCGAGGACCAGCATCGGTTCAGGTCCCCACCGCTTCGAGCGCGCGGGCCTTGGCAAGCCGCAACTTCCGCGTGCGCTCACGTGCGCCCTGCGGCTCCACCGGCTTGCCGCGCCACCCATAGCCGGAGGCATCACCCGTGCCGACACCTTCGAAGAACGAAACCATGCGCGCGAACCGCGGCGCCCCGCGCGTCTGCGCCGCCACGATCGCCGCCAACGCGCCCGCACCGGCCGCCCCCATCAACGGCCGCGCGGAAACCATGTTGGTGTAGTAGAGCGCCGGTATGCCCAACTCCTTGGCGCGCTGCACAAGCGGCGTCGTCCCGATCGCCAGGTCAGGCCGCACGTCCTGCATCGCGCACATGTCCTGCTCCAGCGACGCGCGGTATTGCACGTGCGTCCCACGTGCCTCGAGCCACTCGCGGTCCGTCTGGCTCCATTCCGTGCGTGGACATGCTGTGCCGACATAGGGGATGTCCGCACCCGCCTCCATCAGCAGACGCGCCACCAGCAGTTCCGAACCCTCGTAGCCCGACACCGTGATTCGCGCGTTGATCGGGTTAGCCGCCAGCGCCGCGCGTATCCCCGGCAACGCCGCATCCTTCGCCGCATCCACTTGCGATGCGTTCACCCCTGCCGCAGCGCCCACCGCATCCAGCCACGCCGATGTTCCGTCCACGCCCACAGGCGCCGACCCCACGACTGGCCGCCCAGCCGCCCGCAGCTCGCGCACCGAGGCCGTATAAAAAGGATGCGCCGCCGCAGCCACCCGGCAGTCCAACGCGGCATACAGATCACGCCATTCCCGGCAGGGCAGGGTAGGCGCCAGCGCCATTCCCATCGGCGCCAGCAGCGCGCCCACGCCAGGCGGGTCGGCGGGGAAAAACTCGCCCAGCATCGCGACCGTCGGCCGATCTTGCAGCACACGCGGCCGGGCCACCGGACCGCGCTCGGCCTCCGTGCGCGCATATTTCAGCATCGCGCCGGTCAGCACGTCCTTGGCTTCCGCATGCGTCGGCACGCCGAACCCCGGCACGTCGATGCCGATGATGCGCACCCCGTCTATCTGTTTCGGCAGCAGATCCAGCGGCACGCCGGACGCGGTCGGCACGCACAGGTTGATCACCACCACGGCGTCGTACTCCTCGGGCTTCGCCGTCTCGTAAACCGCGTTTCGGATGTCCTCGAACAACTGTCCCTTCACCAGCGATTCCGAGTTGAACGGCACGTAACCCACCGTCCGCCGCGCCCCGTAGAAATGGGACGTGAACGTCAGCCCGTAGACGCAACAGGCCGAGCCGGACAGGATCGTCGCCACCCGCCGCATACGCAGGCCCACGCGCAGCGAGCCGAAGGCAGGGCACATCGATTGCGGCTGGTCGTGCGGCCCGCGCGGGTAGTCCGCCATCAGCCTGTCCATCACCACCGACTTGCCTGCAGCCCGGGCAGCCTCGTCCAGACGCGCCCGTCCGCCATGGCAGCCGCCTTCCGCGACCGGCGCGATCGACCCATCCATCGCCTCAGGCACCCCCTCCTCAAGCGCCATCGTAGATCACTTCGAGCGACGCTTTCGTGTTCACCGTCGCCGGGCACATGTCCGCCTCGGTCGCCGGCACCAGAACCACGTTGCGCCCCACCGCATCGCCCTTGAACAGGTTCAGCAGGTTCTCGTGGGTCAGGGGGTTCGGCCGCACCGGCGGCGCGGACGCCACCTGCTCGGCCAGCGTCTCGAACATCGGCGCCCAGCGCCCGCCAGGCGTGCCGATGATCTCGTAATTCGCACTCTTGCGCCGGATGTCGTCATCGGCAGGGATCGCCGACAGCACGGGGATGCCCACGGACTCCGCAAACGCCTGCGCCTCGCCCGTCCCGTCATCCTTGTTGATCACCATGCCGGCAACGCCCACGTTGCCACCGAGCTTGCGGAAGTAATCGACCGCCGAGCAAACGTTGTTGGCAACGTAGAGCGACTGCAAGTCGTTGGACGCAACGACGATCACCTTCTGGCACATGTCGCGCGCGATCGGCAGACCGAACCCGCCGCACACCACGTCGCCCAGGAAGTCGAGCAGTACGTAATCGAACCCCCACTCGTGAAACCCGAGCTTCTCCAGCAGCTCGAACCCGTGGATGATGCCGCGCCCGCCGCAGCCGCGCCCGACCTCAGGCCCGCCCAGTTCCATTGCGTAAACGCCGTCGCGCTTGAAGCACACGTCGCCGATCGCCACCGCCTCGCCCGCCAGCTTCTTCTTCGATGACGTCTCGATGATCGTCGGGCACGACCGCCCGCCGAACAGCAGGCTCGTCGTGTCGCTCTTCGGGTCGCAGCCGATCAGCAGCACGCGCTTGCCCTGCTGCGCCATCATGTAGCTGAGGTTCGCCAGCGTGAAGCTCTTGCCGATGCCGCCCTTGCCGTAGATCGCGATGATCTGCGTTTCCTTCTTGGCGGGCGCGGTCTCCACGGCATCCGGCTCGATCGCCGCTTCCGCGCGCAAAGCGTCGGCCATGCTGGCCTGCGCTGTTGCCGGCCGTGGCTGGCTGACGAATGCGTTCATGCGTCTCTCCAATCGAGAACCATTTTTAGGCACGAGGTGTCGGAAAACGCGGTGGCGTAGGCCGCTTCTGCCCGGTCGGCACGCGCACGATGCGTGATCAGCCCGCCCAGGGAGAGCGCGCCCGCGTTCACCAGTTCGAGCACGCGCGCCGTGTCGGCGGGCGTGAACTGCGCGGCGATCAGGATGCGCGCCTCCCGCATGAAGGCAGGCGGGAACGTGAAACTCAGCGAATCATAGAACCCCGCCAGCACCACGGCACCGCCCGGCGCCAGGCGGGCGATCAGCGTGTCCAGCACGCCCGCATCGCCGCTCGCATCCACGATGCAGCGATAGTCGCGCCTCTCGTCCTGGGCAGGATCCACAACGCTGTAGCCGACGGCGCCGTCCCTGCGCCCCGCGTTGGTTTCCCAAACGGTCGGCACGGCACCGGCCGCAACGCTCAACCGCGCCAGCAGCCGCCCAACAGTGCCGTGTCCAACGATCAGCTCTGGCAGTCCTGCGCCGGGCAGGGCCACCGCGTGCTGCGCGGTCGCCGCCAGTGCCAGCAGGATCGCCGACTCGCCGAGCGCCTCCGCCACCGGCACCACGCGCGCGCCCCGCGTAACCACGCGCGACGCGGTGCCGCCGAACAACCCGCGTATCTCGCCGTAGCAGCTCGCACCTGGCACGAACACGAACTGGCCCGGCTGCACGCCTGCATCCCGTCCGGCATCCACGACAACGCCCGTCGATTCGTAGCCAGGCACCAAAGGGTATCCCATGCCGGGAAACGGCGGCATTCGGCCCGTGAAGAGCAGGCGCTCGGTGCCGGTGCTGATGCCGCTCCACGCAACGTCCACCACCACCTCGTCCTTGCCCGGCGGAGTCAGCGCAAGCCGTTGCACTGCCAGGCGCTCCGGGCCGGTGAAGACGACAGCGTTCGTGTGCATTCAACCCTCCCTTTGCTTCGATCTCGTCAGCCTACCCTTACACAAGCCTATGTCAACTAAGATTTACACATCTACCCGGGCTGAGCCACGAGCACGCTCGCCAGCAGCGGCGTGCTGGTCGGCAGCGCACGCACCCGCCCGAAACCAGCCTCCCGCAGAAAAGCCGTGAGCGCCGCAGCGCTCCTCGGCCGCCCGCTCCCCATCGCCAGCAGGTAGAACCCGAAATACGCGTCCCCCATCCGCTCGGCGCCCGGTGTTTCCGCCATGGGCTCGGCCAGCAGCAACGTGCCGTCGGCCGGCAGGGCAGCCCGAACCGCCCGCAGCAGCGCGCGGACCGAATCGTCATCGTGGTCGTGCACCACGCGCACCAGGCTGATCAGGTCGGCACCCGTCGGCAGCGCGTCACTCAGGAAACTGCCGCCGGATACCCGGGCGTCCAGCCCGGACGCGGCAAGCCGCATCCGCGCCAGGTCGGCCACGGCAGGCAAATCGAACAGCATCAGCCGCAACCCCGGCGCCCGCGCGCCGGCGGCTGCCAGGAACGCACCCTCGCCGCCGCCTACGTCCAGCAGGCACCGGTGCCGCCGGACCGGGTAGGCGTCCAGGATCTCGCCCGCCACCAGCGGCTGGGACGCCGCCATCAGCGCCGAATATGCGCCCACCGCCTCGCCATCCGCTTCTGCGGGGGAGTGGGCCCGCGCATAGGCCCAGAACGACTGCAACCGCGTCGGCGCCCCTTCACCGCGCAGCAGCGCCACCGGATCGGCCATGTCGGCGTAGAACATCGCGTGGTGGGCAACCATCGCCGCCACGCCGGGATTGTCCACCAGCGCCGCCCCCAGGCTGCCCAGCCCGAACCCGCCGTCGCGGCGCGCCACCAGCTGCAGCGCCACCGCCGCCTCCAGCAGCCGGCTCGCGCCGTCCTGCGGCAGGCCCAGCTGATCGGCCAGCGCCGAAAGGCCGAGCGGACCATCCGCGAGGACCTCGAACACCCGCAACTGAAGGCACGCAAACAGGATCTGCGAATAGACAAACCCTGCGCACAGGTCGAACAGCGCGCTGGTGCGGCGCCTTGCCACTGCCCTGGTCAGGGGGAAGCGTGCGGCCCAGGCGCGGAAGCGGGCGCTGCCGACCAGGCGGTCGCGAAGGCAAGCAGTCCTTTTTGCAAAAAGGACCAAAAAACTTTTGCTTATGCGAGTCCGCGACAGCGACTGGAACGTTTTTGCTTCTTCTTTCAAAAAGAAGTCTTGCCTTCAAGCAGCATGCCTCACGAGCTGCCCAGGCAGCAGCCGCGAAGTCTCGGAAAGAATGTGGCTGCGCAAAGCCGACTGCCCAGGGCAGGACGGCACCGCCTCCATCGCCCGCTCCGCCAGTTCGGACAGCCAGCCGACCGCCTCGTCCAGCCCCAGCGCCGCCACCGCGCTCGGCCGCCGATGCGCCAAATCCTGCCCCACCGGCTTGCCCAGATCGTCGGCCGAACACACCGCGTCGCGCAGATCGTCGGCCACCTGGTATGCCTCGCCCAGACGCAGCCCCAGCGCCCGCCAAGGCTCCGCCTCCACCCCCGCACTCGCTGCCCCCGCCATCGTCGCCGCGGCAAACAGCGCGCCCGTTTTCTGTCGCTGATACTGCGCCAGGTCGGCCGAGTCCTCGCACTCCCAGGCCTGGCCCGCCACGATCCCCCTCGGCACGCCCACGCCGCGCCCGATCACGCCCACCAGGCGCGGCAGCCGCGCCGGCGCCAGAACGGCGGCATCGGCCAGCACCTGGAACGCCAGCACAATCAGCGCATCGCCCGCCAGCACCGCCAGCGGCTCGCCATGCACCCGGTGCACCGTCGGCCGCCCCCGCCGCGTGTCCGCATCGTCGAAACACGGCAGGTCGTCATGCACCAGAGATGCGCAATGCAGCAGCTCCACCGCGGCGGCCGCAGCATCTGTCAGCCCCGGCGCATCCTCGCCGCACGCCATCGCCACCGCCAGGCACAGCCGCGGCCGTATGCGCGCGCCGCGCGGAAACACGCTGGCCCGCATTGCCTCTGCCAGGAGCGGCGGGCACCCTGGCGCCTCGGCCAGCGCCACCGCCCCGTTCAGCGCCTGCTCGATCCGCGACAACGGGTCCATCAGCCTCTCCACCCTGCAAGTGTCAACCTGGCTTGTCACATATGATGTCAGTCTTTAATTACAGCGCTGTCAAGCAAGGAAGACAATGCCCACGTCTCGCGTGACAATCGTCGGCGCCGGCATCGGCGGCCTGGTCGCCGCACTCGACCTGGCCGTCGCAGGCCACCAGGTCACGGTGCTGGAGCGGCAGCCGGCGCCGGGCGGCAAGATGCGCCGCGTGCAGGCCGGCCCCGCCCGGATCGACGCCGGCCCCACCGTATTCACCATGCGCTGGGTCTTCGAGGAGATTTTTGCGAGCGCCGGCACTGCCCTGTCCGATCACGTCACGTTGCACCCCGCCAGCATCCTGGCCCGCCACGCCTGGAGCCCCGGCGAAACGCTCGACCTCCACGCCGACCTCGACCGCAGCGCCGACGCCATCGGCGCCTTTGCAGGTCCGGCCGAGGCCACGGCTTTCCGTGCCTTCGCCGCCCGTGCGGAAAGGATCTACGACACGCTGGAGCGCCCATTCCTCCGCGGCCCGCTGCCCACGCCCCTGTCGCTGGTGCGCGACGCGGGCGTGGCGAAGATGCTCGCCATCAGCCCGTTCGACACGATGATGACCGCGCTCGCCTCCCATTTCGCCGACCCGCGCCTGCGCCAGCTGTTCGGCCGCTACGCCACCTATTGCGGCTCCTCGCCCTACCTGGCGCCGGCCACCCTGATGCTGGTGGCGCATGTGGAGCGCGACGGCGTGTGGTTTCTGCAGGGCGGCATGCACAGTCTTGCCAGCGCGTTGGCCAAGCTTGCCGCGCAGCACGGCGTGGTGTTCCGCTACGACAGCCACGTGCACCGCATAGACGTCGCAAACGGCCGGACGACCGGCGTCACGCTGCCGGACGGCGAGCGCGTGCAGGCCGAGTGCGTGGTGCTCAATGCAGACGCCGGATCGCTCGCCGCGGGATGTTTCGGCCCCGACGCGTCACGCGCGGTGCCCGCCGTCGCACCGGCAAGCCGCTCGCTCTCCGCGCTCACCTGGGCGATCCACGCGCGCACCGAGGGTTTTCCCTTGACCCGGCACACCGTGTTCTTCTCGCGCGACTATCCGGCCGAGTTCCGCGCCATCTTCGGCGACCGCCGGCTGCCGCACGAGCCCACCATCTACGTCTGCGCGCAGGACCGCACCGACGGCGCATCGGCGCCGGACGGGCCGGAACGCCTGCTGATCCTGGTCAACGCGCCGGCCGACGGCGATACCAACCCACTGTCCACCAAGGCGACGCAGGCATGCACGGAAACAACCTTCGCCCTTCTGGCCCGATGCGGCCTGCACGTGCACCGGACGGACGCGCCGTGCGTGACGACGGGCCCGCAACAGTTCAGCACCCTGTTTCCGGCGACGGGCGGGGCGCTGTACGGCCAGGCGGTGCACGGCCCGATGGCGACCTTCCGCCGCCCGGGCAGCCGCACGAGACTGCCTGGCCTGTATCTGGCGGGGGGCAGCACCCACCCGGGGGCGGGCGTGCCGATGGCAGCGCTCTCGGGGCGCCTGGCGGCCTCCTGCCTGATCGCCGATGGCGCTTCGACAAGAACGTGGCGCCGCGCGGCTACGAGTGGTGGTACCTCGACGCGCTGAGCGACGACGGCCAGCACGGCATCACCCTGATCGCCTTTGTCGGCAGCGTCTTCTCCCCCTGGTACCGGCTCGCACGCCAGCGCGGCGGCGGCGACCCCACGCAGCACTGCGCGATGAATTTCTGCATGTATGGCCGCCCGCGCCGCTGGGCGATGACCGAACGCGGTGCGAAAGCCTTGCACCGCACGGCAAGCGACTTGGCAATCGGTCCGTCCTCCCTGCGCTGGAACGGCACTGTGCTGACTGCAGAGATCGACGAGGTCACCGCGCCGCTGCCCACCCGCCTGCGCGGAACCATACGCCTGCACCCGCAAGGGCTGGCCACGCACCAGGTGGCGCTGGATGGGGCGGGCCGCCACCGCTGGTCCCCGATCGCCCCAGGTGCGCGCGTCGAGGTCGAGATGCGGGATCCAAAACTGAGCTGGCAGGGCCACGCCTATTTCGACACCAACGCCGGCGACGAGCCGCTGGAAGACCGCTTCACCCGCTGGGACTGGTGCCGCGCCAGGCTGCAGGACGGCGTGGCGGTGATCTATCACGGCGACCGCATCGACGGCACGCAGTTCTGCACCGCGCTGCGCTACGACGCAGCCGGCAACGCCACAGCGTTCGACCCGCCGCCGCCCGCCGAACTCGGCCGCAATCTCTGGGGCATGCGGATGGGTACCCTCGCCGACCCCGGCGCCGCGCCGCGCATCGTGCAAAAACTGGAGGACGCCCCCTTCTACGCCCGCTCCGTCATCGCCACCCGGCTCTGCGGCGAAGACGTCACCGCCGTGCACGAAAGCCTCTCCCTCCCACGTTTCACCGCCCCCTGGGTGCAGGCAATGCTCCCCTTCAAGGCGCCGCGCGCGCTCTGGTCGTCGCTGAACATGTAAGACACCAGGCGGTGCTTGTTGCGAGGGCGTACCTTGGTTGGGCGGCGAATTTTCGATCGACGAGGAGCCGAAGGGTGGCGGCAACAACTAAAACCAGTTGGCCTTGAGATCGACCTACCCAAACCGAAGGAAACAAAAAACCTTTGTCCGGCTGTCGCGGATCAAATGAATAAAGGTTTTTTGGTCCTTTTTGCAAAAAGGACTGCTTGCTTTCACGAGTCAGACTCAGCCCCGGTTGGGAAACCGAGCACGAGCAGCTCGACGATCGCCCACTCCCATTTCGCAAGCATCAGGAGATTCCCCACTGCTCGCGATGCAGCCGCTCGAACAGATCGAACACCCAGTCGACACGCTCGCTCACGGCCGCACGGGGAGCGCTGCTCAGCACGGCGGATTCCACAAGATAGCCGCACGCCGGCAAGGCCTGCGCGGTCGCAGGCGCCATGCGCGGCACCGCAGATAGCAGGCTGCGGCTCAGCAGACACGCCTTGCGCGCATCCGTCACGCGCGCCCGCGCATCGATCGAATTATGGCCGGCGCGCGCGATCACCCGACCGATGTCCGCGTAGATCAGCCCTGCTGCCCGTATCCCCGGCCGGCACACGGCCGGCAACAGACGCACGCCAGACGCCGCCCGCCGGTAAAGCCGTTCGGCCACCTCCAGCACTCTCTCGACCACGGCACCGACACCCGCATCGAACCGTGGCCGCGAGAGGAACGCGTCGCAATCCACGCCCGCTTCGCGCAGCCAGGCAAGCGGCAGATAGACCCGCCCAGCGCGCGCGTCCTCTCCCACGTCGCGCGCGATGTTGGTCAGCTGCATGGCAACGCCCAAATCGCAGGCGCGCGCCAGCGCGTCCTGCGTGCGCGCACCCATCAGCACCGCCATCATCGCGCCCACGCTGCCCGCCACGCGCGCGGCGTAATCCAGCAACTCGTCCAATGTTTCGTAGCGCCGCCCTGCAGCGTCCCACGCGAACCCGTCCAGCAACGCCATCGGCAGCGCTCGCGGCACGTCGTGGCGCGCCACCACCGCGGCAAAGGCGCGGTCGGCAGCGTGCTCCTGCGGCCTGCCCTCGTAGGCAAGCTCAAGCCGGAGCTTTAGGCGTTCCAGCGCGTCCTGCTTGGCATCGCCTTGATCGATCGCGTCGTCTGCCAGCCGGCAGAACGCATACATCGCGGTCGCCGGCTCAACCACGCGCCTCGGCAACAGCAGCGACGCCGCAAAGAAACTCCTCGATCCGCTGCGCATCAGCGCGCGGCAGGCAGCCATGTCGGACTCAGGCGAAGACGGCAGCATCGGGCACAACCTTGTCCAGAACACGCGCGGACGACAGCACGCCAGGAAGGCCAGCGCCGGGATGCGTGCCCGCGCCCACTAAATAGAGGTGCTCTACCTCCTCGCTCTCATTATGCGGCCGGAACCACGCGCTCTGCGTCAACAACGGCTCCAGCCCGAACGCGGCGCCCTTGTAGGACAGCAGCCGATCCTGGAACTCCTGCGGCGTCATCATCAACGACGTGACAACCTCGTCCTGCAGCCCAGGCAGGATGCTCTCCGAAAGCGCGCGCGCGATTTTCTGGCGGTAAGGCTCGGCGGTAGCGCGCCAATCCGTGCCGCTGTCCAGATGCGGCACCGGCGAAAGCACGTAGAACGCGTCGCACCCCGTCGGGGCCAGCGACGGATCGGTCGCTGTCGGCCGATGCAGGTATAGGCTGAAATCATCGGCCAGATGATGCCGCGCAAAGATGTCGCGCAGCAACGCACGGTAGCGTGGCCCCAGCAGGATCGTGTGGTGCGCCACGTCGTCGTACCGGCGCCGCGTGCCGAAATACCAGACGAACAGGCTCATCGAGTAGCGCCCGCGCGCAATCCGCCTGTCGGTCCACCGGCGCCGATGCCTGGCGGGCAGCAGGGTCTTGTAGGTGCTGGCCGAGCACGCGTTCGACACCACGACGTCCGCCCTCACCGTCTCGCCGTCCTCCAGCCGCACGCCGCAGGCGGCACCCTCGTTCACCAGGATTTCGGCAACGCCCGCGTTGCAGCGCACCCGCCCCCCCTGTCCCTCGATCAGCCCAACCATGCCGCGCACCAGCGCGCCCGTGCCTCCCATGGCGAAATGCACGCCCCAGCGCCGCTCCAAAAAGCAGATCAGGCTGTAGATGGAACTGGCGGCGAACGGATTCCCCCCGACCAGCAAAGGATGAAAGCTGAGCACCGTGCGCAGCCGCTCGTCGGAGATGTACTTCGCCACCATCCCGTGCACGCTGCGCAGGCTGCCCAGCCGCAGCAGCTGCGGCACCAGCCGCGCCATGTCGGTCCAGGACGAAAACGCCACGTCGCCCAACTGCTCGAACCCGACGCGATAGATCCGCTCGCTCGCCTGCATGAACGCGTCGTAGCCGGCCACGTCCCCAGGACAGAAACGCGCAACCTCCGCCCGCATCGCGTCAGCATCGCCGGTGTAATCGAACACCGCCCCGTCATCGAAGCGGATGCGGTAGAACGGACTGATCGCCCGCAACTCGACATCGTCAGCCAACCGCCGGCGGCACAGCGCCCAAAGCTCCTCCAGCAGGAAAGGCGCCGTCACGATCGTCGGCCCCGCATCGAAGGTGAACCCGTCCTGCCGAAACACCGCAGCCCGCCCCCCAGGCGCCTCCAACCGCTCCAGCACGCTCGTCCGATAGCCGCGTGCCCCCAAGCGTATCGCCGCTGCCAGCCCGCCAAACCCGCTGCCGATGACCACGGCGTGCGGGCGGGCATCCGTCTGTGCAAAAGGGGCCAGGTAGGTCATGGCAGAAATGTAAGCCTAAGTTGACACATGGCGCTAGCGGATTTGATGACTCCGAACCAAGCCAATCCAAATAGCCGAAGTCGGGCGCTCAGGTAGCGCGATCTTCGGTTACGGCGTGGCAGAAACTGCTTGGATCGCGCTCGCCATTCGTCCGCCGCAATCTCCCAAATGTCAGCCTGCAACGTGCTGCCACGTAATCCTGACAACGTGCCTGCCACGCAATCCCGCTTCTCGGATCGGATCAATCGCATCCCGCTCCGTTCCGAGATGCGACGAGAGGGTTCGTTCAATAGCCTCGGGGGACCCGCAGGACTGCTTTGCCAAGCACGCTAAACCAGTACTCTCAAGACCCGGTGTCACGTCACCCCCACCGCCGCCGCAGATCGCACACATGCAGCCCCAACGCCCCCAGCAGCGCCGCTGACACCAACCCCCACCAAGCCCCGGAAAGCGCCAGGCGCATCGCCAGCAGCACACACATCCCCGAACCCAGATTCCATAACAGCGCTGAAGGCGCCACCCCACGCCGGGCAACCCGCCAGAGCAGCGAAAACCCCACCCCCTCGCAAACCATCCCCGCGAGGATGAAATCCAGCACCCGTCCATGCACCAGCAGCGCCGTCACACCGCCGCCACCGACCGCGCGAAATCCAGCACCAGCGCCGCCGCCCGCTCCGGCGCCTCCTCATGCGCCAGGTGCCCCAGCCCCGCCCAGTGAACCACCCGGCTCCCAGGCACCAGCGCCCCAACCCGATCCGAATCGCCCGGCGGTATCGCCCGGTCCCCGTCGGCCGCCAGCAGCAGCAGCGGCACGCCCAACCGAGGCAGGTCCCGCACCACAGGCGCCAGGTCCCAGTTCGCCATCATCCGCAGCGCGCCCGCCGCATGCCCCGGCTCACGCACCAGTCGCGCATAGAACCCCACTCCTGCGGCATCAAGCCGGGAACCGGTGCCGGCCAGCAGACGCTCCACCACCCGAGGGTCGCCGGCGCGCCAGGCAAACAGCTGCGGCAGAACCGGCAAGCCCACCAGCAGCCGCGCCAGCGGCGCGAACACCTGGCCCGCCGGCCCCCCCAGCGGCATGAACGCCCCGTTCAGACTGACCAGGCCAGCCGGCGCGATCATCCCATCGATGCACATCCGCGTCAGGATCGCCGCCCCGGCCGAATGCCCCACCGCCAGCGCCGGCCGAACCCCCAGCGCCTCCACCAAGCCCCGAAGATCCCGCGCCATCGCCGGCAGCGAAAGCCTGTGCCCGCCCGGCACCTCCGTAAACCCATGCCCAGGCAGGTCGGGCGCCACCACCCGGAAATGCGGGACCAGGAACGGCCACATGCCGCGCCAGGAATGGGTGGACGCCCCCGTCCCATGCACCAGCAGCAGAACCGGCGCGGTCTCCTCGCCGGCCACCTGAACGTGCCACGTCACCGGCCCCACGCGCACGAACCGGCTGGCGTCGCGGTTGGGCCAATCCGTCGCCCGCATCCATCGCGCAGGCGCAGCCACGCACGTTGCGCTCAAGACCGCGCCGCCTGCTGGACCGCCCGCGACACCCCTGCCGCGTCGGCATAGGGGAGGGGCACGTACAGCGCCCCCATCGCCTGCGCCAGCCGCCCCGCCTCCGCCCCCGGCCGCAGCGACGTATCCAGAACCAGCGCCGACACCCCGCCTGCGCGCAACCGCCGGGCGGCAGACATCGCATCCTGCCCGGCTTTCGCCCGCCCACCCGCGCCGTCCCGCGTCACGTTCGCCCGGCCGTCGGTCAGGAAAACGACCATCGGCGTGCAGCCGCCGCGCCGCAGCGTCTCCGCCAACACAAACCCGGCCTCGATCCCCGCCGCCAGCGGCGTCCCACCCCCACCCGGCAGGCTCGCCAGGCTGCGCTTGGCCCGCACCAGCGACCGCGTCGGCGGCAGCAGCAGCTGCGCGCCCAGCCCGCGGAACGCCAGCACCGCCACCTCGTCGCGCCGCCGGTAGCACTCGGCCAGCAGCAGCTCCACCGCCCCCTTGGCCTCCGCCAGCCGGTTCAGCGCCGAGGAGCCGGACGCGTCCACCACGAACACCGTCGTGCTGCGTCCCCGCTGCTCGGTGCGCGTCACCCGAAAATCCTCCCGCCGCAGGTGTAAGCGCCCCCGCTGCCCGGAAACGCCCGGCCCGGCGCCTGCGGCGCGCAGGCGCTGCCAGGGTGCCGCCGCCCGCAGCGTCTCGATCAAACTCAGCCGCAGCCCAGGCCCCGGCAAAGCCGCCCGCACCCCCACCGGCCGCCCGCGCGCCGCCCCCTTCTGGCGCGCCCCCTCGCGTCCCTCGCACCGCGCGGTGCCGCGGAAATCCTGCGCCTGCAGCCGTGCCAGCAGCCCTGCCGGGATCGCAGCGCGGGCGGCCTCCAACACGATTTCGGCCGCGTCCGGCATCCGGTCGGTCCCGCTCTGCCTCTGCTCCGAACGGCCCGAAGCGTCCTGGGCCGTTTCCTCGGGCGGAGACGGCGCGGCCTCCTCCTGCGGCGCCGCGGGCACCTGCGTCGCCCGCGGCGCCAGCACCAGCCGGGCCGCCAGCGCCGCGTCCTCCAGCGTGGCCACGCTGCGCCCGGCCAGCGCAGCGCTCGCCTGCGCCGCCCGCAGCGCCAGCAGCGCGCCGCGCGGCGAGCCGATGCCGAGCGCCAGCGCCGTCGCGCACAGGCTCTCGATCACCTCGTCCTTCGCCTTCACCTCCGCAAGCAGCGCACGCGCCGCTTCCAGCACACCAGCCTCCGGAAGCCCGGCACCCGTCTCCCGGTGGCTCAGCGCGGACAGGTCGACATGAAAGGCGAGCCGGTCGAGCAGGACGGGGCTGGCCCGCTCGTCCGGCCCCACCCCTTCATCCAGCGCGACCACGCCGAACCGCGCGCCACCATCCAGTGCCGCCGCCAGCCGTGCCGCCAGCGCCCCCGGCATGCGCTCGGCCATCGTGGCGAGCAGGGTAGCGCCCGCCGCTTCGGCCAGCAGCCCGCAAGACCGCACCGGACGCCCGGCCTGCAACGTCGCTGCGAGGTCCAGCCCGCCGAGCAGCGCGTCGTCGCCGATGCCGCCAGGCAACCGCCGGAGCGGCCGAGGCAGGAGCGCCACAAACCGGTCCCGCACCGGCCCGGCCTGCGCCCGAACGCCGATACCCCCCAGCATCGCGTCGACCGCGTAAAGAGCCACCCCCGCCACAGCGTCATCCCAAACGGCACGTCCGTTCAAGCCGCAGCCCCCAGCAAAGACGGGGGGTTTGGGGGGGGCGGCACGTCTCCCCCAACCTTGCCTTTCCTCAGGTCCTCAACAGCCCGAGCCACCCGAACCGTAGACCCGGCCTCATCCAACGGATCGCGCCGCAACCGGTGCCGCAAAGCCGAAGGCGCCACACGCTCCACATGCCCGTAGGACGCCACCGTCTCCCCCTCCAGGCAGGCCAGCGCGCGCGCCGCCCGCAGCACCGTCAGCTCCGCCCGCAGCCCGTCCGTGCCGAGCGCCATGCACAGCCGCGCCGCGTGCTCCAGCACCGCATCGGGCACCTCCACGGAGGGCAGCAGCGCGCGCGCCGCCTCGATTCTCTGCCGCAGCCGCAGATCCTCGCCGCGCCATTGCGCGCAGAACGCGGCGGCGTCACGGTCGAACGCGTCGCGCCGGCGCACGATGTCGATGCGTTCGGCAAGATCGCTCGGCGTGCTCACCTCCACCGACAGCCCGAACCGGTCCAGCAGCTGCGGCCGCAACTCGCCCTCCTCGGGGTTGCCGCTGCCAACCAGCACGAAGCGCGCAGGGTGGCGCACGCTCAGCCCCTCGCGTTCCACCACGTTCTCGCCGGACGCCGCCACGTCGATCAGCAGGTCGACCAGGTGGTCCTCCAGCAGGTTCACCTCGTCGATGTAGAGAAAGCCGCGATTGGCCCGCGCCAGCAGCCCAGGCTCGAACGCACGCTCCCCCCGCGTCAAAGCGCGCTCCAGATCCAGCGCGCCCACCACGCGATCCTCGGTCGCCCCAAGCGGCATGTCCACCACGGCAACCGCCGCCAGGCGCTCGCCGCGCGGCTCCGGCCGCGCCAGGCACTCCTCGCACAGCGACCCCGCCGGATCGCACGCGTAGCGGCACCCATCGACCACCCGCATCGCCGGCAGCAGCGCCGCCAGCCCCCGCACCGCAGTCGATTTGCCGGTTCCCCGGTCGCCGAACACCAGCACGCCGCCCACCGAGGGATCGACAGCCGCGATCATCAGCGCCCGCTTCATCTCCTCCTGCCCGACGATGGCCGAAAACGGGAAAGCCTCGCGCATGCTGCCGATGTCTCCTCACACCTGTCTCAGGAGCAGGTTTTAGCCTGGCCTCCCACGGCCGGACAGGCCAACCCGTCTAGCAGCGCCAAAAAGCGCGGTCAGGCTTGCGTGACCGTCGTAAATCTATCTTGCCAGTGTCACCACCCTGCTGGCATAAGCCCCCACCCCGCCCAGGCCGAACCGCGCAAGCCGCCCACCCGTTTGGGTTACGGCGTCCCCTGGTGCTTCCCGATCCAGGAGTTTCCGCTCAGTGTCTCAACCCTCCCTCAAAATCACGCATTTCGAGGCGCGCATGCCGCCATCCGACTACGTCTTCGAAGTGTGGAACCCGCTCGACAGCACCTACGAGCCAGCCGCCAGCTTCGAGGCCGCGATGGAGCGTGTGCAGCGCCTGGCCCAGGCCGTGCGTGAAATGTGGGTGTCCAAGGACGAAGCGCTCGACAAGCTCGACGGCCCGCCAGCACCGGTCGACGACGCGGAGTTCGCCGAGTTCCGTATCACCGCCCAGGCGCAGCGCAGCTACGACATACGCAGCTTCGACAGCCCTGAATGGACCCATTTCCGCGGCTATATCAGCCAGGCTGCGGAGCGCATCAGCGGCGAGGTCGGGTTCGTGCTGGCGCCTTCGCTGGTTCCGGCGCCGCCGGCGCCTCGGATGCAGGCTCGGTCGGCTTAGCGGCCAGGAAGGAAGCGGTTCTTTGAAAAAAGAACCGAAAAACTTTTAGCCCTGGGTGGCTGGGGTTTCCAGGATCAGGCCTTCCAGGTCTGGGACGATTTCTATTTGGCAGGAGAGGCGGGAGGTCGGTTTTAGACCGAAGATCAGGTCCAGCGTGTCCTCCTCCTCGGGCTTTGGCGGCGGCAGGCGGTCCGCCCAGGCCGGGTCCACGATCACGTGGCAGGTCGCGCAGGCGCAGGAACCGCCGCAATCGGCGTCGATGCCGGGCACGCCGTTCATCACCGCCGCCCGCATCACCGTCAGCCCGACAGCCGCATCGACGCTGGTCGAAACTCCATCATGCGCGACGAACGTGATCTTCGGCATCCAAACCTCCTCGACAGCACCCGCTCTGCTTGGCCCGACCCTCCCGTGTCAACCCGGAACAATTAACTCGCGCCCAACTAATCCGCATTGGTCTCCGCCCCCTTGCCTGGTAAGCCTTCCCGCCAAGACAGTTGGACGACCCCACCCGATGCCCGACACCGCCGGCCAGCACGTGCCCCCGATCCACACCGCGCCGGCGATCGACACCAAGGCGTTCCGCAACGCGCTCGGCACGTTCGTCACCGGCGTCACCATCATCACCACCCTCGACCAGGACGGCCAGCCGGCCGGGCTGACCGCCAACAGCTTCAACTCCGTCTCGCTCGACCCGCCGATGGTGCTCTGGAGCCTGGCGCTGGACAGCACCAGCCTGAACGCCTTCCGCCACGCCGCCTGGTGGGCGGTGCACGTGCTGGCCGCCGGCCAGGAAACGCTGTCCAACCAGTTCGCCCGCCGCGACGCCGACAAGTTCCACGGCGTGCAGACAACCCCTGGCCCGGGCGGCATCCCTCTGCTGGACGGCTCGGCCGCCCGTTTCGTCTGCCGCGCCGCCTTCGAATACGAGGGCGGCGACCACGCCATCTTCCTCGGCGCGGTCGAAGATTTCGAGCAGAGCGGGCACCCCCCTCTGGTCTATCATAAGGGATGCTACGCCGGCATCGTCGCCCAGCCCAAGCTCCGGACCGGCAACGCGCCCGAAGCGAGCCTCGCCACTCTCGAACACCAGGGTCTCGTCGGCAGCGCCGGCGACGGCACCAAACACCTCACCGCCTCAGGCCGCGACCTCACCGCCGGCCTGCTCGCCTTGGCCGCCCAACGTTCGATGCCGAGCGACGACCTGTCCGTCCTTGACCGACTGCTCGCCCAACTCGACTGAAGTAGGGCAGGCGGCCCAGAGCATGATCGCTTCAGGTTGATCTTCAACCACGATGGACATGCTCGCCAAATAAAAAGCCAGAACCCGATCGCTTCGGCTAACGGAAGCGATCGGGCTCAAGCCGTCGCTACCAAGGACCCTGTACCCATCTGGGCTGCCACGCCCGTGAGCGTCTGTCGTCTGCCGGGCCGCTGCAAGACTGAACCCTTCGGGCGCCTTTAGCGGTCTTGACCCTGCCCGACAGGGCGACACGGAGTGCCCGCATCGAGGCTAGAGCCACGTCACGCTGACCATAACGGCCGGAGTGACGAGATTGCTCGTCAAAACAGTACTTTGATCGGTTTGAGGTCCGCCTACTCGCGGACACTCTGCGTGAACCGGTCTGGTAACGACAGCTAGGCGACCAGGCGCAGACCCTTTGCTCTCACCCGTGACGGCGGCAGGTCCAAAGGCAGCAACGGCGTTGGGCTCGTCGGCACCATCGGCCTCTCGTCAACCTCCGGCGCCGGCAGAACCCGCCCCAGATACGTCGCCGCCAGGGTCCTGAACACGTAGTCCAGCACCGACGTCGCGCGCTCCACCTCCGGGTCCCCCTCGACCACCCCGGCCGGCCCGAAACGCGTCAGGGTGAACGCCTCCACGAACGCGTCGAGCTCCACCCCGTGCTGCAGGCCCAGGCTGACCGCCTGCGCGAGGCAGTCGGCCAGGCAGCGCACGCTCGCCGTCTCGCGCGGCAGCACCAGGCTGATCTCCCCCAACCGCCCGTCGGCATACTCCGCCGTGCGCAGAAACACCCGATGCCCGCCGACCGACACCTTGTGCGTCAACCCGCCATGCCGGGCCGGAAGCCTTTCCTGCCGCCCGCGTTCCTCTACCGCCACAATCCCTGGCGCCAGGGACGGTGGTGAGGGAAGCCCGACGGGCAGTTCCGGCATCAGGTCCAGATAGGCCGCCACCGTCTGGTGCATCGCCTGCTGCGCCGAAAGCCCTGCCACCGGCAACGGCACGTCCCCCGCCAGCACCGCTGCCAGCGCCGCCTCCGGCGACATCGAAGCCGCGGCCAACCGGTGCAGCGAGGCGCGCGTCAGATGCTGGTCGCGCACCGGCGAGAACGCAGGCGCCACCCCGCCAGTCTCCACCCCGAGCAGCGCATCGGTCGCCCCGGCGTCGAACACCCCCGTCGCCGGCACCGCACCGGGCGCCCCAGCGACGCCCGCTCGCGCGGCGGCGGCAGCCTCGGCCAAGCCATGCAGCACACAGCGCGACGGCGGCGCAGGCCAGCCCGCCCCGCTCGCCAGCAGGTCGCGCTGATTGCCTTCCAGCACGCGCTCCACCACGCCGCGCAGCATCGCGGCCAGACAGCCGGCCACGTCGCGCGCCGCCCGGCTGTCATACGCCAGCCCCGCGCAGGCCAGCAGGTCGTCCAACCCCGTCAACCCGATCTCGTAGCGCGCGGCGTCCGGCGCCAGCAGCCGGCATGCCTGCGCCGCCAGCGCCGCCGCCCGGGCAAGTTCCGCCGCCGCGTAGCCACCGTCGGCGCCATAGAACCCCGCCACGTTCAAGCCGAACCCCGGAACGCCGCCCGCCTCCGCCGCCCCGGCCACCAGGCGCCAGACCCACGCGTTGGGCGCTGCCTGGCGCCGCTGCAACAATGTGAGCAGCGATGACGCCAGGGTGTCGCTCGCCCCCGCCTGGCGCGCCCTCGTCGCGATCATGCCGAGCCAGCCCGCCGAATCCGACGCCACGTTGACCGCCCCCTGGCCAGGCACCAGCCCGGCCAGCGCCTCCGCCGCACGATCGTCCCAACTTGCCGGCAGCCTGACCGCGCGCGGCGGCTGGTCCGGGTCGGCCTTCGCCAGCACCTGCCGCATCCTGACGCCCTGCCACAGCCGCATTGCTTTCATGGCGGCCACACAAGCATGGAACACGCGACTCGAAAACCTAGATTTGGCGTCCGGCCACCCCACTCCCCACACAATATTGTGGATAGATCGACGCCTGACGCTACTCCGCACCCGATTGCGCCAGCGTCGCACGGGTTTGCAGGCCCCGGCACCCGGCCGTATAAGCGCCCGATGACAATCGGCACGCGTCTGTTCACCATGCTGCGCGGCTCGCCTGTCGGCACCGACGCCGACGGCAACCGCTACTACGAGGACCGCAAGCTCCCCCGCCGCGGCCTGCGCCGCCGCCGCTGGGTGATGTATGCGGGGGTCGAGGAAGCCAGCGCCATTCCCTCGGAGTGGCACGCCTGGCTGCACTACACCACCGACGCGCCGCTCACCGGCAGGCCCAGGCGCGCCTGGCAGAAACCGCACCTGCCCAACACCACCGGCACCGCGCTCAGCTATCGCCCGCCAGGACACGACTACAAGGGCGGCCACCGCGCCGCGGCCACCGGCGACTACGAAGCCTGGACGCCGGACGCGTAGATGGCGCGCCATAGTGCGGCCGAGGTCGCAACCGGCGCTGCCGTGCTGCTGGTGGCCGGCGGCTTCCTGGTCTATGCCCTGGCCAATACCGGCCAAAGCTTCGGCCGCGGCGGCTACGCCCTGCACGCCAGTTTCGACCACGTCGACGGCCTGGCCGCAGGCGGCGACGTCCGAATCGCAGGCGTCAAGGTCGGCAGCGTCACCGACATCCGCCTCGACCCGAAAACCTACCAGGCCAAAATCACCTTCAGCGTGCAGCCGGACGTCTCGCTCACCACCGACAGCAGCGCCACCATCGCCAGCGACGGCCTGCTCGGAGGCAAATACGTCGACCTTGCCACCGGAGGCGAGGACACGACCCTCAAGCCGGGCGGCACAATCACCATCACCCAGGGGTCGGTGAACCTCGAGGCACTGATCGGCAAATACATCTTCGGCAGCACCGGAACCAGCAGCGGCGGCAAGGCCGGCGGAGCTGCCGAGGCCGGCAGCCAGAACCACCCCGCCCCGAAATGAGCCCGCCGGTGGCGGCCTGGCCGCAGCCGGACGGCGAGCCGGTCTCCTGCCGCGACAAGATCGAGATCCTCAACGACAATTACGACGAGCTGGCGCACGTCATGCAGGACGCCTTCGAGGACGCCATCCTGATGGGAGTCGACGAAACGGCGATGCGCGGCCTGATCGACGCGCTGGTCGCCGGCCTGAAGGCGCCGCGCCGATGACGCGCCGGCTCCTGGCCGCCTCACGCGCCGCCTCCGCCCTGGCCCTGCTGCTTGCCTGGCCCGCCTTCGCCGACACGGTCGAACCGCCCAACATCTCGCCGCCCGACAGCTGGGTGCCGCGCCAGGCAGCGACGCTGAGGGTGCTCAACAAGCTCGATTCGACCACGCAGTCGCTCACCGTGCATGTCGGCGAGACCGCGCATGTGCAGACGCTGTCGGTCACGCTGCGGGCCTGCGCCGTGCGCCCGCCGGACCTGCCGGCCGATGCCACCGCACACCTGTCCGTCTCCAACGGCGACGCCTCGTTCGACAACTGGATCCTGCAGAACGAGCCGTCGATCAACATGTTCGAGGACCCCGTCTACGACATCCAGCTCGCCGGCTGCGCCTGAAAGCGCAGGCGTGGTAGAGACGCGCCGCGACGGCCAATCAATCCGGCGCCGATCCAACTAAGCGCTGAGTCGTTTCACTTCGCGGAACAAACCTTAACCGCCCGGTAACTCCGCCGCGTCATTGTCTCCATCACCGACAACAACGAGACAGGTTACAGGCGATGGCAACCACGACACTTTCGGCCGGAACGGTCACCTACAGCGGACAAGGGCAGGCAGGCAATTGGTCTGACCCGGCAAACTGGGTGGGCGGCGTGGCGCCGCGGGCCAATCCGGTAAGCCAGGCGCTCTTCACCTCGAACGCCACGCTGAACAACAGCTTCACGGTGGGCCGCATGATGATGCTGGGCACCGAAGCCATAACGGTCAACGGCACGCTGAACACCACCTCGGTCGACCAGTGCGAAGCCTTCATGATCTGCAACGGCGCCTTTGTCACCTTCGCGCCCACCGCCACCCTTAACGATGCCGGCGGGCTGGAAGTGGGCGTGCACGCCTTCGGTTCCTTCACCGCGCAGGGCAGCGGCGCCACGCGGTCGGCCATCAACGTGCAGTATGGCCAGATCGGCTTTCACGCCAACAGTGACGGGGTCGTGAACATCGACGACTCGTCCTTCAAAGTCGCGAACTGGCTGTATGTGGGCATGAGCGGGCAGGGCAACCTGACCGTCAGCGATAGCGGCACGGTCTCCGTCGGCTCGTTCATGATGCTCGGCGCCGACCAGGGCGGGACAGGCAAGCTGACGCTGTCGAGCGGCGCGCAGATGACGGTCGGCACCGTCGTCACACTCGGCGGCAACAACGTCGATCAGCTGACACCGGCCCCCGCCGGCGCCGCCATGGGCACCGGCACGCTCACCGTCGATGCCGGCAGCAGCCTGACCGCAGGCCAGGCCGTGCACGTCATGGCCGGCAGTGCGGTCGTCATGGCCGGCGGAACCATCTCGGTCACCAACGCCTTTCCCGGCGTCGACGTGCGCGCCGGCGCCACGCTGTCCGGCTTCGGCACGATCAACGTCCCCAACCATACGCCCGGCCAGGTCAGCGGCCTGATGGTGTCGGGCACCGTCGAGTCCGTGGGCGGCACGCTCACCATCAACGCGCCCTTGGGCGGGATGGGCCAGGCCCAGATCGCCGATGGCAGCACGATGGTCATCAACGGCGCCAGCGTCGCCCTGCCGACGATCAACTTCATGGGCGGCAACGGCACCCTGGTGCTCTCCCACGGGATCGCCGACGCCGCGACCCTCACCGGCTTCTCCGGCAACGACCACATCCTGATGGCGGGCGTGGACAACCTCACCTGGAACCCGACCACGGACGTGCTGACGCTCACTTCGGCCAGCCAGACCGTCGACCACCTCCAGTTCGCCGGCGCCTATGCCAGCAACGCCTTCACCCTCACCCAGACCAGCGCCGGCGCGATGATCGGCCTGGCCGTCACTCACACCGGGCACTGATCCGCCACCCTCTCCGATGGCGGTTCGGCAGTCGAACCGCTATCGGGAGGGCCATGGTCCCCATCGAACTGCCGCCGCTATTCCGCTGCGCCTTCCTGCTCGACCTCGACGGCACCCTGCTCGACATCGCGCCGGCGCCCGACCAGGTCGTCGTCCCGCCCGGCCTGCCGGACGATTTGCGCCGGCTCCGCACGCTCTGCGGCGACGCGCTCGCCATCGTCACCGGCCGCCCCATCGCCCAGATCGATCTGCTGCTTCCCGACATCCCGTTCGCCGTCGCCGGTGAACACGGCGCCGCCATACGCCATTGCCCTGGCGGCAACGTGCAGCACGTCAACCTCCCAAATCTGCCACCCCACTGGCTGCCAGCCGCGTCCAGCCTAGCAAGCCAGCACCCGGGCGCCATGCTGGAGCCGAAATCCCACGGCCTGGTCCTGCACTACCGCGCCGCCCCCCAAGCCGGCCAAGCCCTCCAAGCCAGGCTGCAGAACTTTCTAGCCGAAACCCCAGGCGCCTACGTGCTGCTGCCCGCCAAGATGGCCTGGGAAATCCGCCCGGCCGGAATCGACAAGGGCACCGCGCTCCGATCCCTCATGCAGCACCCCCCCTTCCAAGGCCGCACCCCCGTCTTCGCCGGCGACGACGTCACCGACCAGGACGGCATAGCAGAAGCCCGTGCCCAAGGCGGCCTGGGCCTCTTCGTCCCCGAAAGCTTCGGCACCCCATCCGCCGTCCGCAGCTGGATCGCAAACCTCGCCAGGCAAGACCGGTAACGGGTAGGAAGAGGATGTGACATCTTCGAATGAGCTGCTGCCGGGGCTGCGCGGCTGCAACGACGGCATGTGCGTCCGGCCAAGCGGCTACCGGTTGAGTCTGAACTCGTGAAAGGCAAGCAGTCCTTTTTGCAAAAAGGGCCAAAAACCTTGTTCATCTAATCCGCGACAGCCGGACACAGGTTTTTTGCTTCTGTTTTGCAAAAAAGAAGGACTTGGCTTCGGTTTGGGTATGTCGATTTCAAAGCCGATTGGTATGAGTCCAACGGCGAGGAACGCAGCCAGATCCTTCAGATCGTCGTCCATTCGTTAGCAACGCTTACAGGTTCATGCCCATTCCAACGACTCAACGACAACGCGCGCGAACGCCATCTCCGGTCGAACAGAGACGCAGGCGAGGAGCAATCATGGACATCAAACGCTGCGGCACGCAGCCCTCGAACAAGGGCCCGGCCGACTGGTTCACCGGCATCGTACGGATAGACCCCTTGTTCATCGCGCCCGACCCCGCGCGCGTGTCCGGCGCTCTGGTCACGTTCGAACCCGGCGCGCGCACCGCCTGGCACACCCACCCGCTCGGGCAGACCCTGATCGTCACCGCCGGCTGCGGCCGGGCGCAACGCGAGGGCGGCCCTGTCGAGGAGATCCGCCCTGGCGACATCGTGTGGTTTCCGCCGGGCGAAAAGCACTGGCACGGCGCGTCCCCAACCACGGCCATGAGTCACATCGCGATCCAGGAGGCGCGCGACGGCAAGGTCGTCGACTGGCTGGAGCAGGTCGCCGGCCAGGATTACGCCGCGCCCGCCGCCTGACACGCAAGCCACCTCCGCGGTTACCGCATCCCCGAGGATCGCCATGAACCCGACATACGATTTCACAGGCCAGGTCGCCCTGGTCACGGGCGCCGGTTCCGGCATCGGCCTGGCAACCGCGCAAGCCTTCGCCAGTCAGGTGCGGCCACCGTGCTCGCCGGCCGCAACGAGACGGAGCTGAAGGTCGCGGCAGACGCGCTCGTTTCAGAAGCCGCAAGCCGACATGCCGAGCCACTGGGCCGTGTGACTTAAAGCGAGAGGCATTGAAATGGAGTCAGCAAGGCTAGGAGCTTGCTCTTGCCAAAAGGAATGGGGGTCTGGGATTCCTGACCCCAGCAGAGGGTTTCCGGGACAGCGTCCCCCAACCTGTCTTGAACCAACTTAAACGCATCCCGCTCCAGGCCACGCGACCTAGGTATCGGGCATGCGTCTCGCCAACCTTTGTTCTCCCTCGCCCGACGGTCCTGGCCTACAGAGGCAAAGCGCCGCCTTCGCCCTCGTCACAGTTCTGATCCACCTTGCGGCCAACCCCCATTACGGTTTCTTTCGCGACGAACTCTACTACGTCGCCTGCGGCCGCCATCCTGCCTGGGGCTACGTGGATCAGCCCCCCATGGTTCCTCTGCTGGCAGCAGCCTCGCAGGCGGCAGGCGTCTCGCTGTTCGCGTTGCGCGCAGTGCCGGCCCTGCTCGCGGGTGCCGCCACCTACGTCGTCTGCGTGCTGGCGGCGGCGTTCGGCGGCGGGGGTTTTGCCATCGCCCTGGCCGCCCTGTCCAGCGCTCTGGCTCCCGTACTGATGGCGTTCGGCACCGTTCTCGTCCCCGACTCGTTGCAGCTTCTCCTGTGGCCGCTCGGAATACTCTGCGTCGCCGGCGCGCTCGACCGCGATCCTGCCTGGTGGCTCGCCGCGTGCCTGGTTTTCGCCGCCGCGACGGAGGCCAAATACAGCGCGGTCATTCTGGCCGGCGCCCTGCTGGCCGGCATAGCCTGCACCGGCCGCGGCCGCGCGGTAGCCTCGCTACACCTGGCCGGCGGGGCAGTAATCGCAGGGGCCGCCCTGCTGCCCAACCTGCTGTGGCAATGGCGTCACCACCTGCCCATGCTGCAGGTGCTGCAAGCCGGACAGAACGGCAAGAATGTTCTGCTCTCGCCTTTGAATTTTCTATGGCAGCAGGCGACGATCACCAACCCCGTCCTGGCGCCTGTCTGGGCAGCGGGCCTGATATGGTGCCTCGCACGCCCAGGCCGGCGCTGGCTGGGCGTCGGCGCGTGCACCTTGCTCGCGATCATGATCGTCCTGCACGGCAAGGCATACTACCCGGCCGCGATCTACCCGGCGCTGTTCGCCGCTGGCGGCGTCGCCATCGAGCGCATGACCGCCCGCCGCCCGCGCCTGCGCCCCGTGCTGCTCGCCGCAGTGCTGGTGTGCGGCGCGGCGCTGGCGCCCACCAGCATGCCCATCCTGCCCGAGCCCGCAATGATCGCCTATGCCGGCGCGCTCGCCAGGCTAGGCTTGGCGCCGATGGATAATGAACGCCACCGCTCGGCGCAGTTGGGCCAATTCTACGCGGACATGCACGGCTGGCAGCACCTCGCCGACCAAGTGGCGGGCATCGCGCGCGCCCTGCCTCAGGCCGATCGCGCAAAACTTCACGTCTTCGCCGCCGATTACGGTCAGGCAGCCGCAATCGACCTGCTCGCCCCGCACGGCCTTCTCCCCGGCACGCTCAGCGGCCACAACCAGTATTGGGAGTGGGGTCTTGGCGATTTCGACGGAACAGTCGCAATCGATGTCGGCGGCAAGCTGGAGGACGACCGCAAAATCTGCACCACCGCAGAGCTCGTCGGCGTGTTCACCGCCCCCTATGTCATGCCTTACGAGAACGAGAGACAGATCATCCTCTGCCGCGGCCTAAAACTCCCTCTCGCCACATTATGGACCAGGATCAAGCACTTTGATTAATCAAGCTGGCCGGCCAGCAACGGCCAACTAAACTTGGTGGCTATTGTGTATCTTGGACGAACATCCCGATCAGCGCCTGAACGTCGGTGTCTTTAAAACTTCTGTTTGTTTGGTCCGCGACAGCCGAACAAAGGTTTGCTTCTTTTTTGCAAAAAAGAAGGTCTTGCCTAAGCAGCCGCATCGAACTGCAGCGCGGCCAGCCGTGCATACAGCCCGCCCTCACGCGCCAGCGCGTCGTGCGTGCCCTGCGCCACCACCCGCCCGCGCTCGATCACCACGATACGGTCCGCCCGCCTGATCGTCGCCAGCCGGTGCGCCACAACCAGCGTCGTCCGGTCGCGCCCAAGCACCGTCAGCGCGTGCTGCACCGCCTGCTCGCTCTCGGCATCCAGCGCGCTGGTCGCCTCGTCCAGCAGCAGGATCGGCGCGTTCCGCAACACCGCGCGCGCGATCGCCACACGCTGCTTCTGCCCGCCCGAAAGCCGCACGCCGCGCTCGCCCAGGAACGTGTCCAGCCCGTCCGGCAGCGCGAACAGGAAATCGGCCGCCGCCGCCTCGGCCGCCCGGCGCACCTCCTCGTCCGTCGCGTCCGGCCGCCCGTAGCGTATGTTTTCCCAGGCATTGGCCGAGAAGATCACCGGGTCTTGCGGCACCACCGCCAGCCGCCCTCGCAGCGCTGCCGGGTCGGCCTCCCGCACATCCACGCCGTCGATCGACACATGCCCGGACTGCACGTCGTAGAACCGCTGCAATAGCTGGAACACCGTCGTCTTGCCCGCGCCGGACGGCCCGACCAGCGCCACCGTCTCCCCGGGCGCCACCTGGAGCGACACCCCGTCCAACGCCGCCGCGTCCGGCCGGGAAGGATACCGGAACACCACGTTCTCGAAGCATACCGCGCCCAAGCCGGAAGCGGGCAGGGGCACCGGGTGCGCCGGCGCTGCGATCGCCGGCCGTTCGGCCAGCACCTCGGCCAGCCGGTCCGCAGCCCCCGCCGCCCGCTGCATCTCGCCCCACAATTCGCTCAGCGTGCCGCCGGCGCCGGCCAGCATCACCGCGTAGAACACGAAAGCCGCCAAATCCCCGCCCGTCATCCGCCCGGCTATCACGTCGCGCCCGCCAACCCACAGGCTGAAGGTGATCGCCCCGAACCCGAGCAGGATCACCACCAGGATCAGCAGCGCGCGCGTCCGTATCCGACGCACCGCGGCCGACACCGACTGCTCGATCCTCGAAGAATACAGGCGCCGGTCCACCGGCTCGTGGGTGAACGCCTGCACCGTCGGCAGCGCCGTCAGCGTCTCCTCGGCATAGGCGCCCAGATCCCCCACCCTGTCCTGCGCCATGCGCGATAGCCGCTTTTCCCGCCGCCCGAAGACGATCAGCGGCACCACCACCAGCGGCACCACCAGCACCACGATGCCCGCCAGCTTGGCACTCGTCGCAACCAGCAGCGCCAGCGCGCCCACCGCCGTCAACGCGCTCCTCACCCACATCGAGATCGCCGACCCCACCAGCGTCTGCAGCACGCTCACATCGGCCGTCATCCTGCTCAATATGTCGCCGGTGCGCGCCGTCTCGAAATACCCCGGCGACAGCGTGATCACATGATCGAACAGCGCCCGCCGCAAATCGGCCCCGACCCGCTCCCCCAGCCAAGCGATCAGCGAAAACCGCGCGTAGGTCGCCACCGCCAGCGCCGCCACCACGCCGAACATGCCCAGCGCCGCCCGGTTCAGCGACACCGCGTTGCGGTCGCCAAACCCGGTATCGATCAGGTGCCGCAAGCCCTGCCCGATGCCCAGCACCAGCCCCGCCGCCACCAGCAGCGCCAAGCTCGCCCACGCCATGTGCCCCAGATAAGGCCGCAGATACGGCAACAGAAGCCGCAACGAAGCTGGATGAGCGCGGGTCTTAACGTCGTCGGGCATGAGCATTCATGTGAGGCCGCGAAACCCGATACAAGCCCCATCCGAAGGGTGGGCTGCGCTTTGGCAGCCCACCATCCCGAGCTCAACTGCTAAACCCGCCCCAGCTCCGCCGCATGATGCCGCAGATGATCCTCGATCACCGTCTGAATGAACCAGTAGGAGTGATCATACCCCTCATGCCGCCGCAACGTGAGCCGCTGCCCCGACTGCGCCGCCGCCGCCTCCAAAGCTTCCGGCCGCAACTGCACCGCCAGAAACTGGTCCGCCATCCCCTGATCCACGAGCACCGGCCCAGGAAACGCCCGCCGCGCCATCAGCACGCTCGCATCATACGCGTCCCAAGCCGCCCGGTCCGGCCCCAGATAATTGCCGAACGCCTTGTGCCCCCAAGGCACGTCCACCGGGTGGCAAATGGGCGACAACGCCGAAACCGACTGCCACCTCTGAGGATGCCGCAGCGCCGAAACCAGCGCCCCATGCCCCCCCATCGAATGCCCCATGATCCCCGCCGCCCCAGCCCGCACCGGAAAACTCTCCGCAATCAGCGCCGGCAACTCCTCGTTCACGTAGCTTCCCATCCGGTAGTTCTTCGACCACGGCGCCTGCGTCGCATCCAAATAGAACCCGGCACCCGTCCCGAAATCCCAGTCCGCATCTTCTCCAGCCACACCCGCGCCACGCGGACTGGTATCGGGCGCCACAAGCACCAACCCCAACTCCGCCGCCACGCGCTGCGCCCCCGCCTTCTGCACGAACGTGTCCTGCGTGCAGGTCAGTCCGGCCAAATAATATACCACCGGACAGGTTCCGCTTTTCGCGGCGGGCGGCAGGAAAACGGAAAGGCTCATCTCCGTCCCGGTCTCCCGCGAGGCGTGCGCATAAACCCCCAGCCGCCCCCCGAAACACGCGCTCTCGCTGCGCTTCTCCAAAGCCATGCTCAGTAGACCACCACGCTGCGAATACTCTCCCCCCGCGTCATCAGATCGAACCCGTCATTGATCCTCTCCAGCGGCAGGACATGCGTGATCAGGTCGTCGATGTTGATCTTCTTCTCCATGTACCAGTCCACCATCTTCGGCGTGTCCGTCCGCCCCCGCGCCCCCCCGAACGCGCTGCCCTGCCAGACCCGCCCCGTTACCAGCTGGAACGGCCGCGTCGACACCTCCTGCCCCGACGCGGCAACCCCGATGATCGTGCTCTTGCCCCAGCCGCGATGCGCGCATTCCAGCGCCTGGCGCATCAGCGTCGTGTTCCCCACGCATTCGAAACTATGATCCGCCCCGCCATCGGTCAGCGCCACCAAATGCGGAACGATGTCGCCCTCGACGTCCTTGGGATTGACGAAATGCGTCATCCCGAACTTCTCCGCCAACGCCTTCCGCCCAGGATTGACGTCCACCCCAACGATCATGTCCGCGCCCGCAATCCGCGCCCCCTGCAGCACGTTCAGCCCGATCCCGCCCAGCCCGAACACCACAACCTTGTCCCCAGGCGCCACCTTCGCCGTGTAGATCACCGCCCCCACCCCGGTGGTCACCCCGCACCCGATGTAGCAAATCTTCTCGAACGGCGCGTCCTCCCGCACGCGCGCCAGCGCAATCTCCGGCAGCACGGTGAAGTTGGCGAAGGTCGAACACCCCATGTAATGATACAGTGTCTTGCCCTGGAAACTGAACCGGCTTGTCCCGTCCGGCATCACGCCGCGGCCCTGCGTCGCCCGGATCGCCGTGCACAAATTCGTCTTCCGGCTCAAGCAACTCTTACACTGCCGGCACTCCGGCGTGTACAGCGGGATCACGTGGTCCCCCTTCTTCAGCGTGCTCACCCCCGGCCCGACGTCCACCACCACGCCCGCGCCTTCATGCCCAAGTATGCACGGAAACAGCCCCTCCGAATCCGCGCCCGACAGCGTGTACTTGTCCGTGTGGCAGATACCCGTCGCCTTGATCTCCACCAGCACCTCGCCCGCCTTCGGGCCCTCCAACTGCACGGTCTCGATCGTCAGCGGCTTGCCCGCCTCGAACGCAACAGCGGCGCGCACATCCATAGACCGTCCCTCCTCCAACCTCGGACTGCCATCCCACCCCACGCCGCAACGCGCGATAGAACCTTCGTCCCCGTTGACGCCCACCCTGGCACGCCCGCCAGGAACCCCATAGGGTGTGCCCCACAAACGCTACCCACATAGACGCCACCACACAGAGGCCCATCATGCGCGACTACACACAATTCTACATCGACGGCGCCTGGGTCGACCCCGCCGCGCCAAAGACCCTCGACGTCATAAACCCCGCCACCGAACGCCCCTGCGGCCGCATCTCGCTGGGCACGCAACCCGACGTAGACCGCGCCGCCCACGCCGCCCGCCGCGCCTTCGAAGCCTTCTCCCAAACCACCCGAGACGACCGCCTGGCCCTCCTCGGCCGCATCATCGACGCCTACAAATCCCGCTACAACGACATGGCCGCCGCCATCACCGAGGAAATGGGCGCCCCAGTCAGCCTCAGCCAGAACGCCCAGGCCGCCATCGGCATCGGCCACTTCCAGGCCGCCCAGGGCATCCTCGCCAGCTACGTGTTCGAGGAAATGCGCGGCACCACCCTGATCGCCCGCGAGCCCATCGGAGTCTGCGGCTTCATCACCCCGTGGAACTGGCCCATCAACCAGATCGCCTGCAAAGTGGCCCCCGCGCTGGCCGTCGGCTGCACCATGGTCCTAAAGCCCAGCGAAATCGCCCCCTTCAGCGCGTACGTCCTCGCCGAAATCCTCCACGAAGCCGGCGTTCCCCCAGGTGTCTTCAACCTCGTCAACGGCGACGGCCCCGGCGTCGGCGCGGCCATCAGCGCCCACCCAGAAATCGACCTCGTCAGCTTCACCGGGTCCACCCGCGCCGGCATCGAAGTCGCCCGCGCCGCCGCCCCAACCGTCAAGCGCGTCCACCAGGAACTCGGCGGCAAATCCCCCAACATCATCCTGCCAGACGCCGACCTGCAATCGGCCGTCACACGCGGCGTCAAACACGTGATGCAGAACACCGGCCAGTCCTGCAACGCCCCCACCCGCATGCTCGCCCCCCACACGCTCATGCCCCAGGTCATCGACATCGCCCGCACCGCCGCCGAGCAAACCACCGTCGGCGACCCACAAGGCAACGCCGAACTCGGCCCCGTGGTCAGCGAACTGCAATGGACCAAAATCCAGGGTCTGATCCAGCGCGGCATCGACGAAGGCGCCCAACTCGTCGCCGGCGGCACCGGCCGCCCCGAAGGCCTGGAAACCGGCTACTACGTAAAACCCACAGTATTCGCCAATGTCACTAACGACATGACAATAGCGCGCGAAGAAATTTTTGGCCCCGTCGTGGCCATTCTCGGTTACGAAACGGTGGACGAAGCCATAGCCATCGCCAACGACACACCCTACGGCCTCGCCGCCTACGTCCAGGGCCGCGACCCAGCCCAGCTCCGCCACGTCGCCTCCCGCCTCCGCGCCGGCCAGGTCAACATAAACGGCGCCGGAATGGACATCATGGCCCCCTTCGGCGGCTACAAACAATCCGGCAACGGCCGCGAATGGGGCGACCTCGCCTTCGGCGAGTTCCTCGAAACCAAGGCCGAGATTGGTTATGGGGCGATCGCGGCGGAGTAAGACAAGGTAAGCAGTTCTTTCTTGAAAGAAAGAACCAAAGAACTTTTGATCCGTCTTGGCCGGGCTTGACCCGGCCATCACGCGTCGGGGACGCGCGAACCTTGGTGACCTGACCGCCTAATCACGCACCTCGGCCGCCCACAACGCGTAAAGCCGCTCCATCTCCTTATCGAACGCAGCACACAACATCTGCGCCTCATTCCCAGGCACCAGCCGCATCGCCCGCTGAAACGCCCCGTCCCGCAGATAAACCCCATCTCGTCCGTCCAAGGCGGCACCGACGCTTCCGCAGCACCTCGACCATCCGCCCCCGCGCCGCCTCCCGCTCGGCCGACTGCGTCATTTCCCCATCGCCGAACGACCCAGGCTGCGCGGAAAAGCATTCATTCCAAACCGCTAGTACCCAACCTCGAGTCGCAACACCTTTGGCGCCCACTCAAGCCCAAGCGATCCTGCACCCGTCACCCGGCGCCGCGACGAACCGTTTAGGCGCGTCCGCTTCTTCGTAGGGTGGCATGCGCTTTGGCACCCTACCCTACCCTACCCTAGCCAACCACAAAAACCCTAGCCCACAGCGCCACCTGCGAGCCGGCTCACTCCGGATCGACGATCAACCGGCCACGCTCGATCAGCCAACGTTCCTGAAAAGCGCGCTGCGCACTGAGCCCGACATCCCGCAAAAACCACCCGTTCGTCGCGGCACCAATGACCGCGCCGATGACCGGTATCGCTTCCAGCATCTTCCGCTTAGTGAGATTATAACCGAGTTGCTTGGCTAAGCTCCTGACACCGACAATCGCTGCCTCGAAACTGACCATTTCCCCCGCGGCTTTGGCCGCCATGCTCTTGAACGTCTCCTTCGAAATCATAACAGCAATTTTTTGTAGGGTAGCATGGGACGCGACCTTTTCAGCCATCGTGTTCGAGCCCGCGTTTTGCAAAACGGCTAGGCAAAAATCGCGTTCGGCCTCGTTATCCTCCGCATACCCGTATTCGACCCCGATCTGCCGGATTAACCGTAGCGCGAGCGTGACGATCGCGGGCACATCGGCAATCATACCAACCAACCCCAAAGCACCAGCCGCACCACCCTGAGCCGCCCCCAGGGCGATATGGAAGTTCTGCACTTGGTCCGCACCGCGATCGCAAGCGGGCAAATTCTCGGCATCGGCGCTGGCCGGCGCCGACAAGGTGTTTTTCGCAGCCCAGTCCAGCCCGGATAACGCGGCCTCGATCGCACTTAGGGGAACGACTTTGGAGAATAACCACCCGACCGGTCCAAGGACCACCGAGACCGCATAACCCACGACGGACGGCGACGCTGTCTTCCAGGCATCGATAGCGCGCCTGATCGCCTTCTCGTAATCTTCCGGCCGGTCCTCGTCGCTCATGCTTTCGCCCCTGTTCGTTTCGCGAATCTCTTGCGTGGTTCGTTGCCCGCCGACCGCGCCAGGTTGAGCGCCAGCAAGGCCGCCAGCGCGTCGGCCTCGGAGATATCTGCAGGCCATCCATAGGCCGCTGCAACCGCCGCATCCAGGTCGGCATGCAGCACGTCCAGCCAGGCGCCTTCGGGTTTTCCGCGGGTATTGTATAGATTGGTCAGCGTGCGGGATTTCAGTTTCAGCGCAGCTTCGGAATTGCGGGGCACGATGCGGTGCGGAAGATGCAGCAGGATGTCGGGCACACGATCGACCAGGTTTTCCGGATTTAACCAGCGGTCCCGTGCCTCGACCAGCGCGCGTGCGGCCATTGCGATGGCTTGAGCGTGCGAGTTGTCGGCGTAGGCGGCGGCTGGGATGTTGGGCGTTAGGTGTTCGGGAAAGGGATAGGTTTCGAAACAGGTCTGATTGTTGTAAGTAGGATCGTTACCAACTCCATGTCGGGACGCCATCTTTAACGACCACGACGCAGGCGTGCCGTCCGGCGCCAGCACCGCATCCCGGCATTCTATCGTATCAAGATTCCGCAACACCGGATCGCTCGGCGGCGGCACCGCGTTCCGCCGCGCCCACTGGATATGCCCGATCCACACGGATACGCGCGCCAGTTCCGCGGCAAACGGATTTATCTCGATGCCGCGCACCGCCTCCGGCCCCACGCGCGCAAAAGCGCGCTGCAATCCCAGCGCCTCCGCTTCGATCCCCGCCAGATGCTCGATGTCTTGCAACGCCTGCATCGGCATATATAGAAAATTACTAGAGCCGCACGCAGGATCGAGCACACGTAATGCCACGAGCCGGTCCAGAAACACCTGGTAGATCGCCTGCGCCGTCTTGGCCCGTGCAGCGCGCCCGGCCAGCGCCGCCTCGATGGCGGCTCGCGCGCCCGCCCACTCGGCGCGCAACGGCCTCACGATTACCGGATCGATAATCAGGTCGATCTTTTCGCGGTTCGTGTAATGCGCGCCCAACTGGCTCCGCTTGCCAGGGTCGAGGCCGCGTTCGAACAGCGTGCCGAAAATGGTCACGTCGATATCGGCCCAGTCCAGCGACCGCACCGCCTGCAGCAGTCGCACATCCTTGGCACGCAGCGGCAGCGCTGCATCGTCCTCGAACAGCTCGCCGTTGAACCACGGCAAAGGCGTAAAATCGATCTCGCCGCCCTGCCGCGACAGCCCGTCGAACAGACGCCTGAAATACCCTTCCGAACGCGAGGGGTTTTTTGCCGCGACCACGAACAGCTTTTGCAGCAACCCGGCCGGCAGAAGCGACGCGTGGTCGGCAAATAGGCAGAACACGATGCGGTTGACGAATGCGCCACCGCCTGCGCCGGGTGCCCGCGGTCGCGCAAGCGTTGCGCCAGATCGGCGAATTTTTCCCGCCGCCTCCTCGGTCAGTCTCTGTCGCGTTTTGGCCGGGCGCAACCGCTCCGGCTCCGAAAACATGTTTATGAGCACCTTTCGGCGCAGCGGGTTCGCTATCTCAGCAAGCGTTACTGTGATCGTTTCGGAAACCGTGTTGGTCCAGGCGGTGCGGATGACGATCGTGTCGATATCGGACACCACCAGCAGCGGCGGATTGTCCAGCGCCAGCGCGTAACGCTGCAACTGCACGAAGGCGGCGGAGAGGTCGGACCCCTTCTTCTTGTATTCCAGAGCGAAGCAGCCGCGCCGCCACACATCGGCGAAGCCGCGCCCACTTTCCGATTCCAGCACGCCCTTCTCGAGGGCGTAATCCACCCCGTCCGGGTCCGCCTCGTTGGGCGTCGGCTCGCCCAGCAGACGGCACAGATCGATGAAATGCTCCTGCACCGCCGCCCGCTCGTTGCGCGTATTGGCGGACCATTTTTCGATAAACGACTCGGGCGTCATAGCCCCATCATGCACGCCCGCCCCATCCCCATAAACCGCCCAGTTCGTAGGGTGGGTTGCTCGCAGCTCACCCTCTTCCCCCAACACAAGCGTCGTCGTGTCACGCGTTCATCGATGGATAATCCTCCCGCCCCACGATACGATCAGCCGCCCGCCCACGGAGACCCAAGTGTCGCTCATGCTCACCCCGGAATGGGGTCCATACGCCGACCAGAACGAAGCCCGCACATGCCTTGCCCGCTTCGTCGACCGTGCCTGCGGACCCGACACCGGCATCGTCTGGACCGCCAACGGCAACCTCTACCCCTTCCGCGCCCCCAAACGCGACGGCGAAGGCATCGGCGCCATCTCCATCTTCGAATGGAACAAACCCCCACCCCCAGCCAAACCTCCCTCTGGCTTCCTGGCAAAGGTCCGCGCCTTTATTCGCGATGCCCTCGAAGCCCAAGGCAAAGCCGCCCTCCAGGAAAGCCAAGCCAGCCTCGCCATGAGCCAGGCAATGGGAAACGTCCTCAACCGCATGTTCACCGCCCACAAGGATGACGGGTTGGGCGTCGCGCTCGACGTTCTCTGCATTGCCTTGTCCGTCGCCCTAATGCCCACCGGACTCGGCGCGCTGGGATTTATAGGTCTTGTCGGGGGCGCTTTCCTACTGGGCACGGACGGCTACGCCTACGCCTTAGAACTGGGCGGCAACGACGAGGACGCCGACGATTTTAAGAAGCAAACCGAGCGATACAGGATCATCGCTACCGTTATGACGCTGCCCGACGTTGCGTACGGCGGCATGAAGCTGGTCAAGGAGTTGGTCGAAATCAAACAACTGCGCGCTCTCGACCGCGTCACGGCTCAGGCTGCGACCAACATGAGTGCGCGGACCACAAATGCGTCTCGTGCAGAACGCCTTCATCAAATCGCTGACCGTGCCAATCTTCGCGCACAGATTCGTAGCCAGCAAATCGCGGCCGCTCTGAAGCTCGAAGCGAGCGGAAAAGTTGCCGGCGCCGGGTCGGTGGGCTTGCTCGTGCGAGAGGAGATCCAGACCGATGAGTCACAACTCCACCAGTTTCTAAGATATTTGCAGGTCCATTGCACAGCGGTGCATGGATGAACAGCCCGACGCTTGCCGATGCCACCCGCCCCAGCCCCGGTTATCTTTTGACCCTAGCGCTGGGGTGCGTAGGCTTGCCCTTCATGGGTATCGGCCTTGGCGGAGCTCTTATCGGACGTGCCGGTGGCGATCCAATCCGTGCGATGGATGTGGACGGAATTGTGATGTTCTTGCTTGCCTTCGCCATCGGATTTGCCATGCGCCTGATTTTCTGGCCCCCAGCACCCCCCGCGCTTCGACGCTTTGTTCGTGTCCTGATATTCATCATTCTCGTTCTCGGCGCGGCCCTCTCGATTCTCGGGCTCGCACTAGCCTGGAACTTGCCCACAACGCTTCGCCACGCCTCGGCACCGATCTACTTCTCCGCCCTTGCCGTTCTGTGCCAGCCCGGAGCGGCACTATGGCTTATTCGCTACCGGAAGGAGGGTCTCGCCGTCACATGACAGTGACCTTCGATGAAAGCAAAGACGCCAAACACGTCTCTTACGTTTGCGCAATCTGACATTGGTGAAATTCCACCTAGAAACACTGTCAAAAAAGATCGGCTTTCGCGACTCACTCCGATCCGCGCTTGGCGTTTTGATCATCCTCTATCTGCTATCCTCGGCATCCCTGATCGGCATTTCCCAACTGCTCGGCATCCCCGTCCTGCTGAGCGGCTCCGTGCTGCTGACCGCAAGCGTTCTTCTGCTCATCGCCGTCGAAATCCTGCGCCGCTACGTCCTGATCACACGAGCATCCGGTAAAGGCCACCATGCCGTCGCTTGCTTCCGCCGCCCTTACCGCCAGCCGGAGGTTCACCTGCCCCCCCCAACCGCACCGGCCGCCACCGCGTCAGGCAAGCTTGTCTTTGCCAACCAGTTGCGCGGCGTCTGCGTGCTGGCCGTCATGGTCGTCCACTACACGGTGGTGGTGCAGTTCCTGCGAAAGGACGTGGCCTGGGTCGTCGCCAGCCCCACGCTGAACACGCCGATCCCCAACATCCTCCCCTATGTCTATCCGTCCTGGCTGGACCTCGGAAAATTCGGCGTCGCCGCCTTCTTCCTCATCAGCGGCTTCGTCATCCCCTTCTCCCTCCGCGGCGCCACCAGAAGCACCTTCCTCCTCAGCCGCGCCCTGCGGATCTTCCCGACCTTCTGGGCATCGCTCCTCGCCCAATGGGTCGCCATCGCCGCCAGCGGCGCCTACTGGCACATCCCGCCCGCCTTCTCCGCCCGCGCCTACCTGCCCAATGCGCTTCTGATCGACAGCGCACTCACCCTACCCAGCGTCGATTGGGTAAGCTGGACCCTCTCGATCGAGGTCAAGTTCTACGTACTGGCAGCACTTCTCCGCCCGCTGATCCTGGCCCACCGCGTGTGGCCGCTCCTCGCCACCACCGCCGCCGCCCTGGCGCTCAACATCGGCGCGCATGCCGGCTGGATCGCCCTGCCGCCCGCGCTCGCCGCCGAGGCCATGTATCTTGGCTACATCCAGATCGGCACCGCCTTCTACTACCGGTATCAATCCGCCATCTCGCGCCCCCAGCTCGCCGCCTGCGTCCTCGCCCTCTTTGCAGTCTTCCTGGTCAATTACGACCTGGGCCCCAGCCGGGTCGATTTCCGCTCGCTCCACACCGCCAGCTTCGGCCTCGCCATCCTGGTGTTCGCCGCCGGCTACGCGCTGCGCGCCCGCTTCCGCCCCCTGGGATTGCTCGACGCCATGGCAGCCATCAGCTACCCGCTCTACCTGGTCCACGCCGCCATCGGCTTCGCCATCATCAATTTCCTGATCATGGCCCGCCAAATCCCCTATCCGGCAGCAGCACTCCTGGCCGCCGCCGCCTGCATGCTCCTCGCCTGGCTCATCCACGCCTGGGTCGAAAACCCCACCATCCGCCTAGGCCACCGCCTCCGCGCAAATAGGCTGTGTTAACCAGGCACGATGCCTCGAAGCTTGCTCCCCGTCAGGCTTGCTGCCGCGCGAGCGCGCGCGCCCGGCGCTCGTCCTTCCTGCTGGTTCCGCTCGCTGCCTTGGCCGGTTTGCCACGCTTGAGCAGCAACGCACGGTAATCCTCCATGTCGCCCTCATAGGGCGACACCGTCCCGCCATCGACGATCCACAGCGTGTCGGCCACCAGCTCCACCAGATGCGGGTCGTGCGTGATCAACAGCACCGCGCCGGCAAACTCGTTGAGCGCGCGCACCAGCGCGTCGCAAGCGTCGATGTCCAGATGGTTGGTCGGCTCGTCCAGAATCAGCAGCTGCGGCGCGTCCCGCGTCGCCAGCGCCAGCAGAAGCCGCGCTCGCTCCCCGCCCGACAAGCTGCCGGTCGGCGTCAGCGCGCGGTCGCGGTCCAGGCCGAAGCGCGCAAGCTGGCTGCGCTGAACGGTGGCCGGCGCCTGCGGCAATGCGCGAGCGATGTGGTCCAACGCCGTCTCCCGCGGGTCGAGCTCGGCCTCCTGGTGCTGGGCGAAGTAGCCAACCCGCAGCTTGCCCGGCCGGCGCAACTGGCCGCCCGCCGGCTCCAGCCGCCCTGCCAGCAGCTTGGCAAAGGTGGACTTGCCGTTCCCGTTGGCCCCGAGCAGCGCAATCCTGTCGCCCATCTCGAAATTCATCCCGAGCGCGCTCAGCACCGGAGCGGCGCCGTAACCGACCGAAACCTGATCCAGCGACAGGATGGGAGGGGGCAGGGGTTTTGGCTCAGGGAAGGCAAAGCGGGTTGCCGCCTCCTCGATAACGCTCTCGATCACTGGAAGCTTTCCCAGCGCCCGGATCCTGCTCTGCGCCTGCCTCGCCTTGCTGGCGCTGGCACGGAAGCGGTCGACGAAGGACTGCATGTGGGCCCGCTGGGCCTGTATCTTCTCGGCCATCTTGGCCTGCTGCATCGCCTGTTCGGTGCGGATGCGAACGAACTCGTCGTAGCCGCCAGGCGTCAGGCTCAGCCGACGCTGGTCGAGATGGGCGATGAACTCCACGCTGCGGTTCAGCAGGCCCTGGTCGTGGCTGACCACCAGGGCGGCGCCGGCAAACCGGGCGAGCCAGCTTTCCAGCCAGAGCGTGGCTTCCAGGTCGAGGTGGTTGGTCGGCTCGTCCAGCAGCAGCAGGTCGGGTGCGGAGAACAGCACGGTGGCCAATGCCACCCGCATGCGCCAGCCGCCGGAAAACTCGTCCAACGAGCGCTGCTGCGCGTCCGCATCGAAGCCGAGTCCGGCCAGTATGGTGGCCGCCCGTGCAGGCGCCGAGAGCGCGTCGATGGCCTGCAGCCGCTCCCATACAGCCGACACGCGCTCAGGCGGCACATGACCGTGTTCGGCGCGCTCCGCCTCGGCCAGAAGGCTCAGCCGCTCCTGATCGCCCTCCAGCACAGCATCCAGCAGCGATTGCGGGCCGGACGGTGCGGTTTGCTTGACCTGTGCCATGCGCGCCCGGGCCGACAAGCGGATGTCGCCGCCGTCCAGACCCAATTCCCCGGCGATCGCCTTCAGCAGCGTCGATTTGCCCGCGCCGTTCCGCCCGACCAAGCCGATTCGGCGCCCTGCATCGACTGTCAGGTCAGCCCCTTCAAGCAGGATGCGGCCGCCCATGCGGAGGGTGACGCCTGACACGATGAGGAGGCTCATGCGCGTCGCGTACAGTGCAGTGCAGCAAAAAGGCAAGGCCGGTGGATGGTTCATGGTTGCGGCCATCGGCAATAGGCCGCAGAACACCCGGCCACCGTACGCGAGCCGCCCTTGCCCGTTCCGTTCTCCTCCGACGACCTCGGCCGTATCTTTGAGTCCCGCACCCTGACGAGGGGGCGGAGTCTGTTGCTGATCGGTGCCGTGGAGGTGTCCCTGGACGGGGAGACCATCATCGGCCGAGTCGACGACAAGGGCGTGCGCCGCACCGCCAGGATGACTCCGGTCGCCATGGGCAGGCGCGTGGTTTTCGAGAACCGCTGCACCTGCCGCATGGTGAACTGCCCACACCTCGCGGCCACCGCGTTTGCCGGGCTCGATCGTTTTCCAAACCTGCGTCGGGCGGAGCAGGCGACGTTCCTCGAAAACCTGCAAACCGCGCCTGCCCCCGAGAAACAGCGTCTGCTGATCAACCTGGAACCGGGGTCGGACCCGTATGCCTGCTTTGTGTCGCTGTCGCTGGTGGGGGAGCGCACCGCCCGGATCGAGGCCACGACGCCGGCCCGCGTGATCTCGGAGAAAATCGGCGGCGAGCCTGCCGTCGCGCTGGCCCACCTGTTGGGCGCCGGCGGCGAGTGCCGCATCGGCGTTCCCGCCAATCTGGTGGCACCCTTGGTCACGGCCTTGCTGCGGGTGGAGAACGCGCGGTGGTCGGCCACCGGCAAGCGGCTGGTAGCCGGGCCGGAGCGGGTTTTCGACGCGAGCCAGCCGCCACGGTTGCCGGCCCGATCGGCGGTTCTGATCGGCGACACCGGGCCATGGTATGTCGATGCCGCCAGCGGCGCGGTCGGGCGCATTAAGCTGCGCCAGCCGCGTGCCCCGGCGCCGCCGCCGATCACGCCACGTCCGCCGCGCCTCGGCCGCCAGAAAGGCGTCTCCACGCTGGTCGCCACCGAAAGCGAGCGCGCCATCGTCGAGCGTCCCGTCACTCCCGTGCTGCGGCTGCAGCGCATGCGTGCGCCGGACGATTTCGGCCGTCTTCAGCTGCTCGACGCCCTGATCCTGGACTTCGACTATGGCGGCACGCTGAGCGACGGCGACGACGAGCGGCAGTTCGTGCGCGTGGACGGTCCTGGCGGGCCGGGCTTCGTGCGTCGCAACGTGGAAGCGGAAGCCGCGGCACTGGACACGCTGCGCCAGGACGGCTTCATCCAGATGCGCGTCAACGACGGCAAGTCCGCGCGGGGAAGGCGCGTGTTCGTGTTCCGCGGCGAGGATGCCGGCGAACGCTGGCACCGTTTCGTGTTCGAACGCGTACCGGAGTTGGAGTCGCTCGGCTTCCGCAGCCTGATCGACAGGGATTTCGGTCCACGCATGGTGGAGCATGTCGGCCAGTGGGACCTACGCATCACCGACGTGGCCGTCAGCGCGGAGACCCCAGGTAACTTCTCGATGGATTTCGGCATCGAGGTGGACGGCATACGCGTCCCGCTGCTTCCGGTGCTGTCGAACCTGCTCGCACGCGGCGGGATGGAGGCGGCCCACGTCGTGGGCGAGCACCTGATAACCACCTTGGAGGATGGCAGGGTCGTCAAGCTGCCTGCCGACCGCATCGCACGCATGCTGTCGATCATGGGCGACCTGATCGAGGCAGCTGATACGCGAGAGGACATGATCGTCCTGCCCGACGCCGAAGCGGCCACCGTGATCGAGTTGGAACAACTGCTCCTCACACGTTGGCAGGACGCTGGCAGGATCCACGCCTACACCGAGCGTTTCCGCGGCGATCCGGCAATCCCCCACGCCGCCGTGCCGTCAGCGTTCAAGGGCGACCTGCGGCCGTATCAGCAGCAGGGCGTAGACTGGCTTCAGCATCTGATGGACAGCAAGTTGGGCGCGTTCCTGGCCGACGACATGGGCCTTGGCAAGACGGCGCAGACCATCGCGCACATCGCTGTCGAGCACGCGAGCGGCCGCATGGTGCACCCCGTGCTTATTGTGGTGCCGACGAGCCTGATCGCGAACTGGACGTCGGAGCTGCGAAAATTTGCGCCCGGCCTGAAGTCGATAGTGCTGCACGGGTTGGATCGGCACCGCAAGCGTGAGCAGTTGGACCGTTTCGACGTTGTCATCACCACCTACACCGTCCTGACCCGCGACATCCTTGAGATGAAGGCGCGGGACTGGCACATTGTGGTGCTGGACGAGGCGCAGGCGATCAAGACGCCCGATGCGAAGGCGACAAAGGCGGTGTGCCAGTTGGACACGCGCCAGCGCATCTGCCTGAGCGGCACGCCGATCGAGAACAATCTCGACGAGCTATGGTCGCAATTTGCCTTTCTGATGCCGGGCCTCCTGGGCGACCGGCGCGGCTTCACCAAGCGCTTTCGCACCCCGATTGAGAAGAACGGTGACGAGCTTCGCCGCGTGCAACTGGTTCGCCGTATCAAGCCTTTTATCATGCGTCGCAAGAAGAGCGAGGTTGCTACCGAGCTGCCTCCCAAGCACACCATCCTGCGTAGGATCAACTTGGCGCCCGACCAGCGTGAGCTTTACGAGACGATACGCGCGACGATGTACGAACGCGTTCGCGAGCAGGTCGCCGAGCGCAGCCTGGCGCAGAGCCGCATCGTGGTGCTCGATGCGCTGCTGAAATTGCGTCAGGCGTGCTGCGATCCGCGTCTGGTGAAGTTGCGCTCGGCGCGCGAGATCGAGAGTTCGAGCAAGCTGGACGACCTGCTCGAGATGATAAGCGAAATGCTCCCCGAGGGGCGGCGCATCCTGCTGTTCAGCCAATTCACTTCCATGCTCGACCTGATCAAGCCGCGCTTGCGCGAGGCGGGCATCGCGTTTGTTGAGTTGCGCGGCGACACCAGCGACCGCGGCGAGCCGGTGCGCAGCTTCGAGGCGGGCGAGGTGCCGCTATTCCTGATCAGCCTGAAGGCGGGCGGCCGCGGGCTGAACCTGACCAGCGCTGACACGGTGATCCACTACGACCCGTGGTGGAATCCGGCAGTCGAGGACCAAGCGAGCGACCGCGCGCATCGGATCGGCCAGACCAAATCGGTGTTTGTCTACAAACTGATTGCGGCCGACACCGTAGAGGAACGGATTCTTGAGTTGCAGGCGCGTAAGGCGGAACTGGCGGCGATTGCGTTCGGCGAAAGCGAGGAGGACCGCGAGGGCGGCGAGCTGAGCGCGCTTGATGCGGGCGACATCGAGTTCCTGTTCGGCAACGGAACGGAACGCGAGAGGGAGGCTGCGTAACCAGTGATACACGCGCATCTGCTTTACCGCAGACCGCCTTGCTCGCGTCGTGCGCCTAGATAGTTTTCAGCCGTACGCGTCGACGGAGTTTCGCCATGAACGACCGCATTTGGGATAAGAGCCGCCTGCCGTCCCGCCACGTGACGGAAGGGCCGGGCCGGGCGCCGCATCGCAGCTACTACTACGCCATGGGTCTGGGCGAGGCAGACATCGCAAAACCCTTCGTCGGCGTCGCCACCTGCTGGAACGAGGCGGCACCCTGCAACATCGCGCTGTCGCGTCAAGCGCAGTCGGTCAAGCGCGGCGTGACTGAGGGGGGCGGCACGCCGCGCGAGTTCACCACGATCACCGTGACCGACGGCATCGCGATGGGCCACCAGGGGATGAAATCCTCTCTGGTGTCGCGTGACGTCATCGCCGATTCGGTGGAGCTGACGATGCGCGGCCACAGCTACGACGCGCTCGTGGGGCTTGCAGGATGCGACAAGTCGCTGCCCGGCATGATGATGGCCATGCTGCGCCTCAACGTGCCCTCGGTGTTCATGTACGGCGGATCCATCCTGCCGGGCCAATTCCAGGGCCGCGACGTGACCGTGGTCGATGTGTTCGAGGCGGTGGGCCAGCACGCCGCGGGCAACATGAGCGACGCCGACCTGTACGCTCTGGAATGCGTGGCCTGCCCATCGGCAGGCGCGTGCGGCGGGCAGTTCACCGCCAACACCATGGCCATGGTCAGTGAGGCGATCGGGCTCGCTCTGCCCGGCTCCGCCGGCTCGCCCGCCCCCTATGAGGAGCGCGATGCCTGGGCGACGGAATCCGGCCGCACGGTCGTGCATCTGTTGGCCCGAAACATCCGCCCGCGCGACATCGTCACACGCCGTGCGCTGGAAAATGCGGCCGTCATCGTCGGCGCTACCGGGGGGTCCACCAACGCCGCCCTTCATCTGCCGGCGATGGCGCACGAGGCCGGCATCGTCTTCACCATGGACGACGTTGCAGCCATCATGCGCCGCACGCCCTACATCGCCGACCTCAAACCAGGCGGCAAATACGTGGCACTGGACGTGCACCGCGTCGGCGGCGTCCCGGTGATCCTGCGCGCGCTGCTGGATGCGGGCCTGCTGCATGGCGACTGTCTGACCGTCACGGGACGCAGCTTGGCGGAAAACCTCGCCACCGTCGTGTTCCCGCAGGACCAGGATGTCGTCTACCCCGTCAGCCGCGCCATCACGCCCACCGGCGGCGTGGTCGGCCTGCGCGGCAACCTCGCACCTGACGGAGCCATCGTGAAGGTCGCCGGGCTGGCTCAGCAACGTTTTGAGGGAACAGCGCTCTGTTTCGACAGCGAGGAGGAGGCGTTCGAGGCCGTGCAGGCCCGTGCTTACAAGGCGGGCGACGTCATCGTCATCCGCTACGAGGGGCCGCGCGGCGGTCCCGGCATGCGGGAGATGCTTTCGACGACAGCCGCCATCTACGGCCAGGGCATGGGCGAGCATGTGGCCCTGATAACCGATGGCCGGTTCTCCGGCGGCACGCGTGGTTTCTGCGTGGGCCATATCGGGCCAGAGGCGGCGCTCGGCGGCCCGATCGCCCTGCTTCGCAACGGCGACCGCATCGTGCTCGACGCGCAGGCCGGCACCATCGACGTCGTGTTGAGCCAGGCGGAGTTGGACGCCCGCAGGAAGGATTGGCAGCCAAGGCAGACAGCCTATCGCAGCGGCGCAATCTGGAAGTTCGCCCAGCTCGTAGGGCCCGCCCATCTGGGCGCGGTCACCCATCCTGGAGCGGCAGCCGAAGCGCACGTGTACGCCGACATCTGAGCCGCAGGAACGCACGCGGCCCGTTCGTCTCGTTTATCGTCCCGAAGACGCAACACGGTCACAACAACCGCTTACGCTCGATAGCGTTCACAAGGCGTCAACGCTTGGAAAGAATGGCCAATGAGATCGCCTCTTACCGCCGTGGCGGTGTTGTCCGTTGCGGCGATGTCAACGCTTTCCGCGTCGGCACAGCCTGCGTTTCCTCCGGCGCCGAGCGAGTTGGGCCCGATGGGGCCACCGCCGGGTCCGGCGGCCAGTTTCGTGGTCGAGCCGGGCCACTGGCAATGGAACGGATTTCGCTATGTCTGGATGCACCGTCACTGGGTTCCGATGCGGGTCGGCTACGCTCGCTTCGTTCCTGGCCACTGGGGCGTGGGCGGTCGTTGGATCCCTGCGCATTGGGGCCGTTAGATGCAAGCAGACCAAGAGCACCTTCACGCTCTCGGCCTTTTCGTCGTATTGGTCGGCAATGACGATCAGGCAGGAGGATCGCGTCGCGCTGGTCGGTTTGCTCGCCTGCGCTCTCGCCTTGCTCGTGGCGCGCGGATCTGAAACCTGGCTCGGCCTTGTTCCCTGCGCCCTTTGCCTGATCGAGCGTCGGCCCTACGAGTTTGGCGCGGCACTCGCCGCGGTGGCGCTGCTCCTGCCGAGGGCGGCTGCCAGACCAGTGCTATGGGTTCTAGTGGCCGTGCTCGCGGTCGGAGCCGCAATCTCATTCACCCATGTCGGGGTGGAACAGCATTGGTGGCCAGACCCTCTGCCGGAGTGCAGGGCGCCTGATTTTACCGGCATGACGATGTCGCAGCGCCTGGCAGCCATGCCGGCGCGTCCGGTAAAACCGTGCGAGACCCCGGACTACCTGGTATCAGGGCTGCCGATATCGTTTACGCAAATGGGGTTAGCATATGCCCTGACGGTCTCGGCCGTCCTAGCGTTTTTCCTGTCCAGGAGATTACACCCGCTTGCCGCCGGCAACGTCGAGCGTAACGACGCCGACCCCTAGTTGACCGGAACGCTTAACCCCAAGCCGGCAGCTGCCGCCTTGCGCCGGTCCAAAGTCGCCTGTTGACTGGACCCGTTCGCATAGCCATCGCCCTGGAACAGCGTGGTCGCGCTAAGCATTTTCGGCGCCAGTTGCGCTTCCGTCTGAACCGCCCCAGGCGGCGCAGCCACGTCTTCGTTTGGCACCGGCGCTGCCTGGTACATGGTGTTACGGAACGTCAGCGTCTTTTCCGGAACGGGTTCCTGCTTGGCGAGCGGACCAACGTCGCTCAGTTCAATCGACATGCCGTCTGGCCCCGCCGCAGCGAGCAAGATGAGGCATCCCAGGGCGGAAACCGTTCGGAGCATGACATGCATGCCGAAACCATGACCTGTTAACAGCTCGTTATCAATGATTTTTCTTGGGCTGACCGAAATTCCGCCGGCGTGCGGCCTGCCGGAACATCGGACCGCCTCAGCCCGGCACCACAACGCCATCCAACGATTGCAGGGCGAGGAGGCCCGGCAGAATTTTACCTTCCATCCACTCCAGGAACGCCCCTCCGGCGCTGGACACGTAGCTGATTTCGTCGATCACGCCTGCATGCTTCAGCGCCGCCACCGTGTCGCCGCCGCCCGCCACCGAGCGCAGATGGCCCGCCTTCGTCGCAGCCCCAACCGCCTGCGCCAGAGCCACAGTCGCAGCATCGAAAGGCGGCGTCTCGAAGGCGCCAAGCGGGCCGTTCCAGACGAGCGTGCGCAAGCTCGGCAGCCGAGCAGTGATTGCCGCTACCGAAGCGGGACCGATGTCGAGCACCATCGCATCTGCCGGCACCTGCTCGATGGGCACCACACGCGTGGGGGGGTGCTCGCGGAACTCGGTCGCAGTCACCGCATCGACGGGGAGGATGATCTCGCATCCGTCTTGGCGTGCCTGGGCGAGTATGTCGCGGGCTGTCTCGTGCATGTCAGATTCCTGCAGCGACCGCCCTACGCCGACTCCCTGGGCCGCGAGAAAGGTGTTGGCCATAGCGCCACCGATAACCAGCATGTCCACACGTCCGAGCAGGTTGCCGATCAGCGCGAGCTTGGTGGAGACCTTCGCACCGCCGACTATGGCGCAGACCGGCCGGTCCGGGTGGTCGAGGGCGGCCGTCAGCGCCTCGAGCTCCCGCTGCATCAGACGTCCCGCGTGGCTGGGGAGGTGGCGCGCCACGCCCTCCGTGCTCGCATGGGCACGGTGGGCGGCGGAGAACGCGTCGTTGACATAGATGTCTGCCAGCGAGGCCAGGGCGCGGGCCATTTCGGGGTCGTTGTCTTCCTCGCCGGGGTGGAAACGCGTGTTTTCCAGCACTAGAACTTGGCCGGGTTCCAGCCGAGCCACCGCGTCCTCGGCGACCGGGCCCAGGCAGTCGTCGGCGAAGAACACGTCCAGGCCGAGCACGTCGCGCAAGGCGGCGGAAACCGGGCGGAGGGACATTGTCTCCACGCGCTGCCCGCGGGGCCGGTCGAAGTGGCTGATCACGATGACCTTGGCACCTGATTGCGCGAGTTCAGCGATAGTGGGTGAGAGGCGTTCAATGCGGGTGAGGTCGGTAATGCGGCCGCCCCGAACCGGAACGTTAAGGTCGGCGCGGAGAAGAATGCGTTTCCCGCGAACGTCTATGCCGTCGATCGTCTTGAACACAACATGCTCCCGATTTGGCTTTCTATGCGGCATTCAACAACACGGTACATCAGCCGAAAGCCCTGCTCGCGGTTGCCGGACATTGGCCCGCGCTATACAGCCAGGAAAGGAACGAAGCTGCTTCCTATTGATCTCGGCAATCGTCCGAACGCCTGATACGCTCTCAACCATGCGGATTTATGGAGCCCACGGCGAAGCGGACGCCATCATGGGACGGTCCCGTAAAACGTCCCCTACATCGATCCCCAGAGGGCGGCCGTATCGGACATGCGGCTCGAAAAGCCCCACTCGTTGTCGTACCAGCCGGCCACGCGCACCATGCGTCCGCCGTCCACGCTCGCCGTCTGGGTCGCGTCGAAGGTGCAGGAAGCGGCGATACCGTTGAAATCGCTGCTAACCAGTTTTTCCGTGTTGTACTCCAGCACGCCCCTCATGGAGCCTTCTGCGGCGGCGCGGAACAGCTCATTCACGTCGGCGACTGTGGCAGGGCGGGCCAGGTTCACGTCCAGCGACACGAGGGACACGTTCGGCGTCGGCACCCGTATCGACGTACCGTCCAGCTTGCCGGCCAGCTCCGGCAGCACCAGGCCCAGCGCCTTGGCGGCGCCCGTGCTGGTCGGGATCATCGATAGTGCCGCCGCGCGAGCGCGATGCAGGTCGCGATGCAGCGTGTCCACCGTCTTCTGGTCCCCGGTGTAGCTGTGGATCGTCACCATGTAGCCGCGCTCGATGCCGCGCGCCTCGTGCAGAACCTTGGCCATCGGCGCCAGGCAGTTGGTGGTGCAGGACGCGTTGCTGACGACCGTCATCTCCGACGTCAGCATCGTCTGGTTCACGCCGAATACGATGGTAGCATCCACTCCGTCGGCGGGGGCGGAGACCAGCACGCGTTTGGCACCGGCGGCGAGCAGCTGGGAGGCGCTTTGCCTGCTGGTGAACAGGCCGGTGCACTCCATCGCCACATCGACGCCCTGATAGGGGACTTTCGATGGGTCACGCTCGGCCGAAACTTGGATGGGGCCCCAGCTTCGGCCGTTATGGCAAATGGTTATGCTGTCGCCTTCGACCTTCACCTCGCCGGGGAAGCGGCCGTGCACGCTGTCGTAGCGAAACAGATGCGCGTTCGCCTCCACGCTGCCCAGATCGTTAATGGCGACCGGTTCAACGTCCGTGCGCCCGCTCTGCACCATGGCACGCAGGACCAGCCGTCCTATACGGCCAAAACCGTTGATCGCTACCTTTACCGCCATCAGCCCGTGAACCCTCATTCCGGCCCGCGGCGCATGATGCCACCCCAAGCGATGGTGTTCTGTCGAAAGCAGGCAGACGTGTCTAGACCAGTTTCACTTAGAGTGTCTGCGAGTAGGCGGACGTGAAACCGGTCTAGCTCTTATCTTGGCGAGCAATTTAACACTTCGACTGTCCAGTCTGAGTGACTTTGCTCTAGCTGGTCCGAAGTCTTTCCAGATGGCAGCAAATCGTCTCCGCCAGCGCGGCTGGGCGGTGACCGGGCAAGAGTTCGATGAACAGACCGTCCTGGCTCAGCCAGCGTTCCCATCCGAACCCGCTGCCGGGTTCCATGCCGATGCGCGGCGCTTGACCCAGGATATCCGCTGTCCAGGCGGTCCCCTGGGCCGAGAACAGGCTCCAGGACGGCAGCGACACGACGGCCACCTGCACGCCCAGGGTCACCAGACGGGCACGCACTTCGAGGGCCAAGCGGATTTCGGGTCCGCTGGCAACCAATGTCGCATCCCGGATGCCCGCTGCCTCGGCTACCACGTAACCGCCTCGCGCAAGGCGCGTGGGTGCAGGTGTAGAGGGTGCAGGTGCAGGCTCGTCCGACAGCAGCAGCACGCTAGGTCCGCCCGTCTGCAGCAGCGCCAGCTCCAGGCACGCAAGCGCCTCGGACAGGCCTGCCGGACGATACACCGCCACGTTGCGCATAGCCCGCAAGCTAGAGAGCCGACAGTTGACTGAGCAGGGCGTAGCGGGCTCGATCAGCACCAGCAGAAGCCGCAGGCCCTCTCTGGCGGCGTCTGTCAGGGCAGGCTGTATGAACGAAAAGCTGGCAAGCCGGTAGACCGCAAAAGGAACGAGGCCGCCATGCAGGGCAAGCCCGACGATCGCGGCGGACCCAGACTGCATCAGCGCCTCGTACGTCTGGCCCGCACAATCCGACGCCGAAAGGGCGTGTGATGCCGACCAGGCAGACTCTCCCGGCAGCGCGGCCAGTTCGGGTCGCCCTGCTGACAGGTCCAGCAACGCCTGTTGGACTGCCTCGGTCGTAGAGGCTGCCCGGCCATGCTCGGGCGCGCAGTTCAGTGACCTGTTGGGCGGAGGTCCCGATCGGGCAGGCGGGCCGTGCATGACCCGTTCGAAATCCTGGCGGCTGGCGTGACGCGCCAGGCGCTTCAACCAGGCACGACGAACGCCCGCGTCCCTCCGTCCGGCAGCCTCCCAATCCCAGGATGGATCGTCCTGCTGCGGACAGGCCGCTTCCATCTGGGCGATGCAGGCGATTAGGGTGGGCTTGAACGATCGCGCCGCTGCCGACAAGGCGGACTCGATACAAGCCACGTCGTCGGCGTCGATGCGGCGTACGGCCCAGTTGCTGGCGGCAAATCCGGCGAGCCCTGCTGTTTCCGGGCTCTGAACCGCAACGATCGCGGTCAGCCGACCGAGCCGCCATTTACCGGCCAGGAAAGCCGCCTCCTGCACCGCGCCCGTCGCCAGTTCGGCTTGCCCGCCGAGGTGCCAACTTCTGTGGTCGACCAGCGACCGCCCGAATCGTCCGGCCAGCATGCGGTCGGCCATCGCCAGGCCAGCCGCCACCCCCAATGATTGATCTGGCCGGTGAAAAATCTCGGCGCCTGAGCCCAGCAGATCCGTCGCTGCTTGGCCGAGACCGGCCACCCCCGCCGCCAGCACGACGCGGTCACGATCCGGCCATGCTGGGTCGGCGGCGTCGAACCGGAGATGTCTTGCCAGCAGGACGGCCAGGATGGTGCAGAGCGCAGATGCTTCCTGGCCCGCTTCGATGTGCTGCACGCGATGCCGAAGCGACGCCGCCAGGCGCTGAACCGACGGCCGACGTTCTGCATGGGGCGACGACTGGGCCTGAAATGCCTGCTCACCCAAGGCGGTTCTGCCCCGTCGCCTGTGAGTTTGCGGGGCCTGCGGCATTTGCAGCCGGTCGAGCCCTCTGTAACCTGAGCCTATGAAGTGTCACGTCGCCGCACGATCCTATCTGCTAGCGCTGACGCTGGCGGGCTGTCATCTGATCGATCAGCGCGATTTCGACGCCAAAGCGGGACGTCCGCCGGCCTTGCCCCGCCTGGCACCTGCCGCGGCGCCAGCTCCCGCTTTGGTGACGATCCGATATACCACGCCCAATCCTGACTACCGGGACCCGGTGTCTGCCGCGGTCAAACGCGCACTCGCGCGCAAGCCAGACGTGCTTTTCACGGTCGTCACGGTTGTGCCGGCGCAATCCACCCCGGATGCCGAGGCCGAGCAGGCCGCAGCAGCTTCGGCTTCCGGCAGAGACGTAGCGCAAGCCATCGTCGACGCAGGTGCTGCGCCCGGTCAGGTCGAGCAGGCAGTCAGGATCCAGCCGGGGATCAGCACACGCGAGGTTCGGATCAACGTGCACTAGTACACTTTGCACCGGTTAATTGGACTGGCGGGTAGTTGGGCCGCGTCAGCCGTGCTTGCGCGCCTGGGCGACGGCCGCTTCCAGGGCAGCCTGGTCCACCGCACCCGGAATGAACGTGTCGCCGACCACGAACACCGGTGTTCCGTCCACCTTGAGCTCGCGCGCCAGGTTCAGGTTGGCCTCGATCTGCTGGGCCACCGCAGGACTGGCCATGTCGGCCGCCAGCCGGGCGGCGTTCAGCCCGAGGCCACGTGCGGTCTGGGCGATCATTTCGGCGCTGGGTTGCGCCGGGTTGGTCATCAAAGCCTCCTGCATGCGGGTATAGGCACCCTGCCGCAGCGCGGCCAGGATGGCCCTGCTCTCCATGGCACTGGCCGGGCCGAGAACCGGGATATCCTTGTAGACCACCCGCAAGCCGTGATCCTTCTGCAGCATCGCGGCCAAGGACGGCAGCATGCGGCGGCAATAGGGGCAGCGAGGGTCGTAGAACTCGACGAGCGTCACGTCGCCCGCCGGGTTTCCGGCCACCGGATCGGCGGCGTTGGCAATCAGGCTCTGCTGCTTTTGCACGATGCGCTGCCTGGTATCGGCCTCCGCGCGTGCCTGCTCAGCCGCCTGCAGCGACGTGATCGCGTCGCGCAGTATGGACGGATCCGCTTTCAGGGCGTCGCGGACCACCTGCACGATTTCGCGCCGCTGATCGGGCGAGAAGAGCTGATCGTGCGAGAAGACTGGGTCGGCGGCCAGGGCCGGCGCGGCTGCGAGCAGAAATACAACAACCCAACGCATGATCAATCCAGCACAGTTCGACCGCCCTCTAGCACCCTGGCCTGTCCATGACGAGCCGTCGGCGGGACTGGGCCAGGCCCGCCATGTTGCTGTCCCGCAGGAAGGCGGTTATTGCCCGGCCTTGATGTTTGGCGCGTGAGGATTCGTTGTGATCGTACCGGGTGGCAAGTGCGCGGGCTACCGGGTGCGAGGGCTTGCGGCGCTTGTTTCCCTGTGCCTGACGACGCTCGGCTGCCAGACCGTGCACAGCACGGTCCATGCCGTGCAGAAAACGTTGCTTGGCGGGCCGTTGGACCCGGGCGAACACCTGACCGGCTTCATCGGCGGCGTGGTCGCCGACGAGCCGATGGCGGCCCTGGCCGCTCGCGAGGTGTTGGCCACCGGCGGCACCGCCGCAGACGCGGCCGTCACGCTCGGCTTCATGCTGTCAGTCACCCTGCCGTCGCGCGCGGCGCTCGGAGCCGGCGGCGCGTGCGTGGCTTACCAGCCTGGCGCCGGATCGCCTGGGCACGGCGTGCCGGAGGCGGTGCTGTTCACGCCACGGGCGCCTGGCGTCAATGCCGGCGACCGGCCTGCTGCTGTCCCTATGCTGGCGAGAGGGCTGTACCTGCTCAGCGTACGATACGGCAGCAAGCCGTTTGCCGATTTGGTGGCGCCGGCGGAGCAGTCGGCGCTTGCCGGTTTCGCCATCTCCCGGGCACTGGGACGCGACCTGGCACAGGTTCGGGTGCCGCTGCTCGGCGATCCGGGACTGGCGGCGATCTTCGCGCCAAACGGCGTTCCCCTCGACGAGGGTGGCCGGCTTAGACAGACCGATCTGGCCGACACTCTGAACCAGCTTGGCCGAGTGGGCGTCGGCGATCTCTACCAGGGTTTGCTGTCGCAACGGCTGGTGCAGGCCAGTGCCGAGGCAGGCGGCCCCATCAGCCAAGCGGATCTGCGGCAGGCAGTGCCGTTGCTGGCCAATCCGATCGTCGTGAAAGCGGGTACGGATCAGGTGGCATTCCTGCCGCCTCCTGCCGATGGCGGGCTAGGTGCGGCCGCAGCCTTCCTGTCTTTGGAACGGAGCGGCGTGGTCAACCAGAGCCTTGCAGATCTGTCTATCGCGACCGTCGCAACCTGGCGCGCCAACGGGGGCGACCCGTTCGCCATCTTGCAGCAGCCATCCTTGACCGGCGTTCTGCCCGCCTTGCCGGCTTCGACGAGCTTTGCCGTGGTCGACCGGCGCGGTGCCGCCGTTGCGTGCGCCCTGACCATGGAGAACCTGTTCGGCACCGGCAGGATCGCGCCCGGCACTGGGATCCTGCTCGGCGCCTCCCCCGCCATCAAGCCTGCTGCCCTGCTGACGGCAGCCATCGCCTGGAACAGCGGACGCGACGCGTTCAGAAGCGCCGTCGGCGCCTCCGGCCAGAACGGCGCTGCCCTGGCCGGGGCGGTCGCGCTCGGACAGGCGATGACCGGCGATCTGCCGCCCAAGATCCCTGTGCCCGACCCGGGCCGCGCCAACGCGATCGGCTGCACCCGCTACCTGCCGGGCGGCGAGGATAGCTGCCGCTTCAGCAGCGACGTTCGCGGTGCAGGCCTGGCCGCCGGCGGCAGTTGATGCCTGCCTCTCTGGCCGGTTCAGTCGTTGCCGGCTACCGTCGATCCCTTGTTGAGCCGGCGCACGTGGCTGCCCTCCGTGAGCCGGGACGCTCCGTCCGTCACGACCATCTGACCCGTCTGCAAGCCCGACGAGACGATCGCCACAGTCTCGTCCTGGCGTGCGACGACGATCGGGTGGCGGTGCGCCACGTCGTCAGTGTCGAGGACGAACACGAACGCCCCCTGCGGGCCACGCTGTACGGCGGCGGTTGGTATGGTCACGACCCCTTTGTCCACCCGGAGCGACAGCCTGACGTTGACAAAGGCACCGGGCCACAGGCGTAGGGCGGGGTTTGGGAAATTGGCCTTCAGCTTGATCGTGCCGGTATTCTGGTCGACCAAATTGTCCAGCACGGTGACGCGTCCCCTGTCCAGGACCGTTGGGGCGGAGGCATCGCCGCCGCCCTGGTCTCCGCTATCCTGCGGCAAGGCTGCGACCTGGGCGCCCCCTGATGCACGGTTCGCTTCGATAGCGGCCACGACTTGCGGCAGCGTCTGCTGGGGCAGCGTGAACACGACGGAGATCGGCCGTAACGTGGTTACGACCGTGATCGGCGTCACGTCGGTGCTGTGGACCAGGTTTCCCAAATCGACCTGACGTATGCCGGTCCGGCCATCGACCGGGGCGGTGATGGCCGTATAGCCAAGGTTGATGCGCGCGGTGTCCACTTGCGCCTGGTCCTGCCGTACCAGGGCTTCGTCCTGCGCCACGGTGGAGCGTTGCGTGTCGGCCTGCTGGGCGGTGCCGAACTGGTTGCGGGCGAGCTTGTCGTAGCGCGCAAGGTCGCGCTGCGCGTTGGCCAGCGTCGCCTCGTCCTGCGCCTTCTTGGCCACTGCCTGATCGTAGGACGCCTGGAACGTGCGTGCGTCGATCCGCGCGAGCACGTCGCCGGCATGCACATCCTGGCCTTCGCGGAATCGTATCTCCGTCAGCGGCCCGTCGACCATCGGTTTGATGTTGACGGTGTTTAGCGCCTGCACCGTGCCGATGCCGTCGACGGTGAGTGGAACGTCCGCCAGGGTCGCAAGCGCAGTGCTGACTGGGATGGCGGCGTCCGCCTGCGGGGCTGCCGCCTTGTGCGCAGTGGACCGGTACCAGACCAGACCGCCGATGACGGCAAGAACCACAAGGCCGACCGCCAGGAAACGCTTCATGCCGGCGAATGCTCCGTCTGTTCTCGGCTCCAACCGCCGCCGAGCGCCTTGTAGAGAGAAACCAGGGCCAGGAATCGTGAAACCCTGACCTGCGCCAGGGTGTCCTCGTCGCCGAAAAGCGTGGTCTGGGTGTTGAGCACCGTCACGATGTCGACCGTGCCCACCTGCAGCTGCGCGTTGGCGATATCGGCCGATCGTTGCGCCGTTCGCACCGCCTCCGCCTCCAGCTCCTCCTGCTCGGCGGTGAAACTCGCCTGGGTCAGGGCCGTCTCGGTGTCGGTCAGGGCCTGCAGCACGGCCTTGACGTAGTCGGCCGCAAGCTCGCGGTAACGGCCCTTCGCCTCGCCCAGCGTCCCGCCCTTAAGGCCGTTGTCGAAGATGGTCTGGGCGAGCGAGCTGGCCAGGCTGGCAACGACCGTGCCCGGCCCCGTGATCATCGACAGCGCGGCACTCGACAGCCCGCCGGACGCGGTCAGCTGCAATGATGGGTAGAAATTGGCCACGTCCTGACGTACGGTCTGGTTCTGCGCCACGAGTTGCTCCTCTGCGTTGGCGACGTCCGGGCGGCGGCGCAGCAGGTCGGACGGCAGGCCCGGGTCGACCGCCGGCAGGCTGAGCTGAACGAGCGGCGCCGGCGTCAAGTGGATGCGCTCTGGCGGCTGGCCCACCAATATGCCCAGCGCCAGGACCTCTTGCTGATACTGGCTGCGCAGCGCCGGAATCTGGGCTCGGTAGCCGGCCACCAGCGCCTCCTGCTGGCTCACGTCAAGCAGGCTGGCGGTGCCAACCGTCAATCGGCCGCGGAACGCCGCCAGCACGTCGCTGGCGGTTCTTAGGTTGTTTTGCGCGATGGCCAGCCTGTCGCGGTAGCCGAGCGCCTGGAAGTAGGTAGACGCGATCGAGCTGGACGTGGTCAGCCATACGGTCTGCGCGTCGAACCGGCTGGCCAGTCCGGAGGCTTGCGCTGCGCGCAACGCGTCTAGGTTCTTGCCCCAGAAATCCACCTCGTACGACGCAGAGAGCTGCGCGGAGTAGCTTCGCGAATCGATGTAGTGGCTGCTGCTGCCGGACAGACCCGACAAGCCTCCCGTGTTGATGGTTCCAGTGCTGGCGCCGCTCGGCACCACCGTGCCAGTCGCGCCTCCTGGCGAGGCGACGCTCGTCGAGCTGCCGGTCAGTCCCGCGCCACCTATGCTGGTGAAGCTGCTGAACCCGCCCGAGCTGATCCCGCTGCGCGTGTAGTTCTGCGACAGGCTGCCGGTGACGCCCGGCAGCAAGGGGCTGCCTGCCACGCGCGATGCCTGGTCCGCCTGCACGATGCGCGCGGCAGCCGCCTGCACGTCCGGGCTGCTGAGGGCTGCCTGATCAATCAGCTGGTCCAGCTCGGGCGCCCCAAAACTCCTCCACCAATCGGTCGCGGGCGGCTGCGGTTTCGCGGCAGGCGCCTGGGTGGCGAAAGCAGCCGGCACGTCCAGCGCCGGGCGATGGTAGACCGGTCCAACACCGCAACCGGCCAAGGCAAACGTTGCCAGCAGCGCAACGTGCTGGTGATCGACAGGCTTGGCAGGCATGCTGACTAAAGTGTCCTTCTCAGCCAGCTTTACGAGCGTTGCTGACGGGGAGCAACGCGCCGGCCGCTCGGCCGGGCCTGTTACCGGATGCGGCCGATTGGCTGGAAATGCTCGACGTCGAAATACACCGACAGCGGCAGGTCCTTGGGCTTTACCCAGCCGGACACGCCGACCCCGCTGAACGCGCCGCGGCTCGACCCGACGACGCTGCCGGACACCGCCAGGCCGTAATCGAACGGCAGCACCTTGTGCGGCGACACCGGCGACGCGCTGCACGCCACGGCGAGGCCGCCGCAGGGCGCTGCCGGTGCGAGCGGTGCCAGTGGCGCTGGGTCCTGCGTCGTGTCGTACAAGGCCAGCGGCGACGCCGAAGCCATCGACGCGCCACCGGTCACCAACGCAAGCGCGGCGAGTGGCAGCATCAGGGTTATCTGGGCTTGTCCGACCATAGCCTTATGATGACAGGCAAGCCGGTCTCCCGCCAGCGTGAACGGCGCCTGCCTTGATCGCGCGAAGATGCGGGCCATTCTGACGAACCAATCGCAGCGCAGACGTTGCAACAAGTTCATAGTGCGGCAGGACGGATTTCATGCTGATTGAGACCTGCGACCAGGACCACGCGCTGGCCCAGGATCTGCGGCGCTTCATCGCGGAGCCTTCGTTTCCGTGCGTCGGCGCCAAATCGGCGCTGGCCCGCGACCAGCTGGCAATCGTGGTCGCGCGTGACATCGCCTCGGCCTGGGACGACCTCCGGATATACCCGCTGCTGCTCGATTTCGTTGAGAATTATCGGCAGTCCCCGACCATCTTCCGCAGTTTTGCCGTCGTGTTCGAGGGGCCTCGCAGCCTCTCCGAAGAGGGTTTCGAGCGCTGTTTGTGGGAACGCGCGCAATCGCTCTCGGACAAGGATGCCTGGCAAGGCAAGCCCTACGACCCACGCGTAAGCTCCAACCCGCATGACGACCATTTCTCGCTGAGTTTCGGAGGCGAGGCTTTTTTCATCGTCGGCCTTCACCCGCAGGCGAGCCGGCCGGCGCGACGGTTTTCTGCCCCGGTGATGATCTTCAACCTGCACGACCAGTTCGAGCAGCTGCGCGCACAGGGAGCCTACGACAAGCTTCGGAACAGCATACTGTCGCGCGACGTTGCCTTGGCCGGGTCGGCGAATCCTATGCTGGCTCGCTACGGCACCGTGTCAGAAGCGCGACAGTATAGCGGCCGCTTGGTGGGGGACGAATGGCAATGCCCCTTCCAGCGCGCCGGACTGACCGCAGACAACGCTGATACGGCCGGCGATTGACCCCCGCATGAGCGTGCACGCTCTTGCGGTCGGCGTGCAGGAGATTGCTCCGCGAAGCGGGGTCGCCTTTACGCTGATGAGGGGGCAGACCCTGACGGTGATCGATCCGCAGGGTGAGCAGGTGGCTGACCTGCTCGCCTTCTGCCTCGACGACACAGACGAGGCGATCTCTTCAGGACGCACGCTGGACTACGCAAGCAGGATCTACCTGACCACAGGAGACCCCCTCTACTCCAACCGTAGCCGGGTCCTGCTTCGCATCGTCGCCGATAGCGTGGGGCGGCACGACTTCCTGCTTACCCCGTGCTCGGCCGATACGTTCCGCATCATCTACGGGGATGCAGCACCGCATCGCGGCTGCTTCGGTAATTTGGCTGCCGCACTGGCGCCCTATGGCATCACGCCCGACCGCATCCCCGTCGCGTTCAACGTGTTCATGAACGTGGCTGTCGATGGCCAAACCGGTTCGCTGCGCGTCGACCCGCCGATGAGCCGGGCGGGAGACCGAGTCAGCTTCCTGGCTGAACAGGACTTGGTCGTCGGGCTGACGGCCTGTTCCGCGCTGCAATCCAACAACTACGCCTTCAAGCCGATCCACTATGCCATCACAGAATGATCGGTTGTGGCCAGCGCAGGTACCCGCCGCTATAGGGCAGTATGCCGCCATTTTGGAAAACCAAGACGCTGGCGGAAATGAGCACCGCCGAGTGGGAGTCCCTATGCGACGGCTGCGGCCGTTGCTGCCTGCACAAGCTGCGCGACGAGGGTACCGGGGAGATCGCGTGGACCAACGTCGCCTGTCGCCTGCTCGACAGCAAGAGCTGCAAATGCGGCGATTACGCGAGGAGGCAGCGTCGGGTGCCCGACTGCGTGCAACTGACACCGCAATCGCTGGCCGAGATAGACTGGCTCCCCCCCTCGTGCGCGTATCGTCGGGTTAAGGAGGGTAGGGGGCTGGCATCCTGGCATCCTCTGGTGTCCGGCAATCCAGACAGCGTGCACGAGGCCGGCGTTTCGGTGCGTGGGCGAGTGATCGACGAGCGTGAAGCTGCAAGCCTGGAGCATTACGTGACCGATTGGCCGGGACGGCGGCCGAGAGCCAGGAAGGTTGGGCCTGACTAGAGCCTGATCGCTTCTGGCAGCCGAAGCGATCAGGCTCCAGCCCGTTGTTTTGGCGGCCATGTTCATCGTGGTCGAAGATCACCCTGGAACGATCATGCTCAAGGTGTCGCCACCACGGATGTCCTACCCCTCTGGGCTGCCACGATGCCTGAGTGTCTGTCATCTGCCTGGCCGCCTCGAGACTGAACCTTCGGGTGCCTTCGGCGGTCTCGACCCGGCCCGACAGACGACACGGAGTGCTGACATCGAGGCTAAGCCGTGGTGTGCAGCGCGTTGATCGCTTCTCGTCTTTCCCGCCGCAGGCATCCCGCAGGGGTTCAGTCTCGAGGGCGAGACGCCGCGGCAAGCACGCTGCGACAGCAAAGAGGGACCACGTCCTTGGTAAGGACATGTAGCCGACCCGCGCGCAAGCTCACGGTTCGTTAATCGTTTTGACTTATCAGAGCGTATGCGCCCACTGGCCCTGCTTCACCGAGTTCGAGGGATAAGTTATCGCCGACCGCGCAGGGCGGGCGCATCATCCTGGTTGGCGGCAACGGGCGCCGAGGCGGCGCTCGAATTCGCCATTCTTGCGCTGCCGATGTTCACCTTCATCCTGCTGGTATTCGAGGTCTCCTACGACCTATACACACAGGAAGCGCTCGATGCCGGCCTCCATCAGGCGGTGCGCGCCCTTCAGACGGGTCGTGCGCAGAACATGCTGAACGGCAACGACTTCGTAAACCGTTACATGTGTCCCAGCATGGGCGGCCTCCTCGAGTGCAGCACGCATGTCTACGTCAAGGTGCAGAAGATTCTGTTCACCAACAACCAGGATTTCTACACCGTTCCGAACGGCGCCACCGGGCAAATCCCGCTCTCGGGCAACGCCGTCAACCTGAGCGGTTACGGCAGCATGAATTTCTGCAACAGCGCGCCGGGCCAGGTCACGTTGGTCAGTGCAATCTATCTCGGCCCCACCTTTCTGGGGGGATTGTTGCCCGGACTATTCTCCGTCCATTCTCCGAGCGGCTCGCTGGTACATGCCACGTTGTCGACGACCGGGCTGGTGACTGAGGATTACACGCCGATCGCCGCAACGATCGGAACAACGCCCGCGCCAAGCTGCTGATGGCGATCTGTTTCTGCAAATCACGTTCCGGCGTCGCGGCGCTGGAGTTCGCCTTGATCGTGCCAGCAATGGTCTTGCTGACGGTCGGCGTGCTGGACATGTCCAAAGCCGTTATTTTACGGCAACAGATCTATAACGCGGCTCACACCATCCCACTCTCGGCAAGCATCGTTGCCGTGCAGGCGAACAAGACAACGTCTCTGTCTGTCGTCCAAGCACAGCAGCAGATGTCGGCCATCTACGCAGAGATGCCCTGGCTTGCCGACGGCATCGCCGACGGTGTCCGGTCTGTCACGCTGTCTTCGGTAACATTTGTTCCGATTCCCGGATGCCCACCGGTGATCGGAACCAGTTGCTACATACCGAACGTGACCTGGAGCCTCGCCTACCCGGGTGGGGTGGGCGACCCGAACGCAAAACAATGGCAAAGCGTCACGAGGTCCTGCGTCGTTCCGCCCACGCAGATCCATCCGACCGCGTCTCCGCCCGTCAGCCCATTAACAATCCCTTTACCGCTGACCGTGCTGCGCACGCTCGACGTGACCCAGCCAGACCCCATCCTGGTTGCCGACGTCCACATTCAATACCGTCCTTTCCTATACGGATTTGTGACCGGATACCTCGATTTTTGGGCGTCCGGGTACTGGTCTGTCCGCACGATCAGCACGTCGCAACCTGCCTACCTGCAATACACGACGCTGTCGCCGTTGGGGTCGGTCGGAAGCTGCCCCGGCTGGTCTTGAGCATGAGATCTTTCGAGGGATGCTGACGATGTGCTTCAGGCTAGCCAATTTCATCGCCGGGAGACGAGCTGCCGTATCGATCATCTTCGCCAGTGCAGCGATCCCGCTGACGATGTCTGTCGGCTTGGCCGTCGATTACAGCTTCTACGTCGAGACGCAGGCGCAACTGAACCTCGCGGCCGATAGCGGCGCCATCCACGCTGTCCGCATCGCCTCATCGAGCTTTGCCGCTGGCATGACCGCGGCGAATGCCGGCGTTGCGGGTGCGACAGCGGGAACACAGTGGTTCATGGCACAGCTCGGCAGTCTTACAACAGCGTCGGCTACGCCGACCGTTCCTCCCGTGCAGTATGATCCAAGCACCAGCACCTTCACGTCCGTCGTCAACTACACGGCAACGATGCAGCCGCATTTTGGAAAACTGTTTCAAAAGACGACGTGGTCGATAAAGGGGACGGCAAACGCGGCAATCACCACGAACTCCTACGTCGAGATAGACATGTTGATCGATAATTCGTCGTCGATGCTGATCGGCGCGACGCCGGCCGACATCATCGCGCTGCAAAACCTCACTATTTGCCCACCGACTGCCGTTTCGCAGGCGACCGGCCATAATGGCGGCTATAGCGAATACAGCTGGAACTTTCCATCTAACATCGGCTTTGCGTCGGGTCAGACTGCACCGAACAAGAACAACAAAGGTGCTGGTGCGTGCGATCCGTCCTTTAGCGGCCCGCAAACCGCGCAGACCAACGAATGCCCATATCCGCCGACACTGACGGGCCAGGTTCTTAATGCGAGCGGCGTGGCGTTGAAGAACATCGCTCAGCCGGTGGATGCGTCGGGTTACTGTCCGGCGGGCACCGGCCTGCCTGATACGTTGAACAACGGAAAGAACCTTGATCCGACAACGGGACTCACGAGAAACCTGCCCTCTGCGCCGTGCGGCTTCGCCTGCCACGCCAACACGTCGCCTTCGGACTATTACAACATTCTCTTGGGCGCGCGCAGCAAGGGCGCCAGCATCACGCTTCGGTTCGACGTGGTTCAGCAAGCTGCCAAGCAGGTGGTGCAGACCATGCAGACGCAGGAGCAGGTTCCCAACCAGTTCAGCCTGGGTGTGCTGACCTTCAATGCCGGCGTGGCTCAGGTGCATCCTGCATTCGGGGAGGCCGACACCAACCTCACGCAGGGACTTGCAGACATTCAATCGATCGCTCCGCCGGCCGTTCCCGACGATGCGAACACGAATTTCCCTGGCGCGATGAACTATCTCGCCTCCAACTTCACAACGTCGGGAGACGGTTCGAGTCCGGCTAGGCCGCGCAAGAACCTGTTCATCATCACCGACGGGCTGGAGGACTACTCTCCAAGCAACCGTTTCATCGGCCAGATGACCAGCCCACTCAACGAGACGACGTGCCAGCCGCTCAAGGCCATGGGTTTCAACATCTTCGTCCTCTACACGCCCTACACCCCGTTGCCGAACCCGTTCTACCTCCATCAGAGCAATTCGATGGCGGCCGTCGAGGCGCCGATTGCGAGTGCCAGCCTGTCGGTCGCGGCCGGGCTGCAAGCCTGCGCGTCGTCGGTGTCCCAGTATTACCAGGCAAGCAGCGTCACGGACATCAACAACGCCCTGCAGAACATGCTCGCTTCGGCCCTGAACACGCCAGGCCGGCTTACCTACTGACCGTCGCTGACCTATCGGAGTATGTTCGACGTCGCGCTTGGCGGGCTGTCAGACGGCGCATCAGGGTAGTACCCGGGCTGCGTCGGCCGCCCATCCAAGGCGCACGCTCTGTCCTGCGGCAGGGTAGGGAATGATTCCCCAACTCGGGACAGAGACTTGCAACGGCCCAAGGCTGGCTGTCACGGACAGATGCAGGAGCGCTCCTGCGGAGCGCGCGTCGACGATACCGGCCTCCGTTACGTTATCGGCGGTCAGGTCATCACCGAGCAGCGCAATGCGCTCCGGACGCAAGCACAGGGTTGTGCCGCTGCCGAGCGTCGGCCTAAGCGTGTCCGGTCCGTTTGATTGGACATAACGCGCGCCTGCCGACCACACAAAGCTGCCCGGCCGCAACTCGCGCACGGTCCCTCGCAGGATGTTCGCGGGCCCTGTCAGCCGGGCAGCACCAACGCTGTCAGGCTCAGCATACAGGCTGGCTGGCGTGCCAGCCTGCAGGATCTGCCCGCCGGCCAGTAGCACCAGGTGATCCGCCTCTAGCGCCAGGCCGGACGCACGCGTCGCCAGCAGAACAAGCCGTCCGCTTGCTGCCTCCATGCGCAGCAGGGCCGACAACGCGCCACGCGCCTCATCGTCCAGGCCCATACCGGCCTCGTCCACCAGCAATGTGCGCCCAGGCGGCAGCAGGCGTCCTGCCGTCAACGCAAGTGCCGCCTCGCCATGGGACAGCATGCCAATCGGCCGCTTTGCCTGCTCGTTCAGGCCAAGGGCAGAAACCCGGTCGTCGGCCAAGGCAGCCCTGCCGCGCCCGGCCAGGCGGCGAAGTGCCGCGTGCATCGTGCCTGCGGCGTCCAGGGCGGTGCCGGGCTTTAACAGCGCCACGTCCCGCCGGCCGGCTGCCCGGCCGGAGACATCCTCGCCGCGCAGGAACACCGCGCCGCGCGCTACCGGAAGCAGCCCGGCGACCGCGGCCAGCAGAGTGGTCTTGCCCGCCCCCGCCGGGCCGAGCACAGCTGTCACCGCGCCGTCCGGCGCGCTGAACGACACGTCCTCCAGCACCGTTCGCCGGCCGCGCTGCACCGTCAGGCCGCGCACGGACAGTCCGCTCACCGCCTTCATGCCCGGCTCCCGACCACCCGCGGTGCGACGAGCGGTGTTACTGGGCGGCTGCCGTCTGACGCGCGGCGTAGTCGGTCAGCGCGGCAACCGCTTCTGCCGTTCCCGAGAGGTCGCCACCCTGGTGGGCCAGCGCCCGAACGGCCTCTGCGGCACGATGGTCGAGCCGAGCCAATTCCTGCACCACGGCGAGATTAGCGTCCGGGTTCTCCGCATAGCTCGTCGCCATGCCATGCGCGATCAGGTAGGAATCGAGCAACACTTGCGGACGGCTCACCTGCCCCATCCCGCCGCTCAAATCGCAGGCGGCCATCCCGGCACAGGCTGCAGCAGCGGTCAGCAAAGCAATGCGCATACGTGCACTCCGATCGGCGGGGATGCTATCGCAGGCTTGCGTCACGGTCGATCCACTCCGCTGCACACCTAGTCATCCGATCCCGCGCACGACCGGAATGTCCAGATCCTTGATCTTCTTGCGCAGCGTGTTGCGGTTCAGCCCGAGCATCTCCGCCGCCTTGATCTGGTTGCCGCGCGTGGCCGACAGCGTCATCCTGATTAACGGACGTTCGACCTCCGCGATCACCTGGTCGTAGATGTCGCGCGTCGGTATCCCGTCGCTGCTGCCGGACAGCATGTGGCGGATGTGGCGCTCAACCGCCTGGCCGAGGTCGCGCGGAGCGCCTGTCTCGGTACTGCCTTCAGCGGTTACCGGTTCGGCCACCTCGGCGGTGATCACGTCTGCGGTAATCACCTCCTGCGGCGTCAGCGCTGCCAGCCGGCGCATCAGGTTTTCCAGTTCCCGCACGTTGCCTGGCCAGCGCTGGCGCCGCAGCGCGTCCACCGCGCCCTGGTCCAGCGTTTTGGCAGGCAGTCCCGCTTCCCGCGCACGGTCCAGAAAATGTCTTGCCAGAACGGCGATGTCCTCCGCCCGCTCGCGCAGCGGCGGCAGCCTGATCGGCACCACGTTGAGGCGGTAGAACAGGTCTTCGCGGAACTGCCCGGCGCGGATCGCCTGCCGCAGGTCGCGGTGGGTGGCGGCCACGATGCGCACGTTGGCGCGGATCGGCTGCCGGCCACCCACGGAGGTGAACTCGCCCTCCTGCAGCACGCGCAGCAGCCGGGTCTGCGCTTCGGGCGGCATGTCGCCGATCTCATCGAGGAACAGCGTTCCCGCCGCAGCTTGCTCGAAGCGGCCCTGGCTGCGGTTGTGCGCGCCGGTGAAGCTGCCGCGCTCGTGGCCGAACAACTCGCTCTCGATCAGCTCGCGCGGAATGGCGGCCATGTTGATCGCCACGAACGGGCCGCCCCTTCGGCGCCCGTAATCGTGCAGGGCGCGGGCTACCAGCTCCTTGCCGGTGCCGCTCTCGCCGTTGACCATCACCGTCAGGTCGGTCGTCGTTAGCCGCGCGATCGTCCGATAGATCTCCTGCATCGCCTGGCTGCGGCCGATCAGCGGTAGCTTCTCCTCGCCGTCGCGCGGCTCGGCATCCGGCGCCGCGATCGGGTTGGAGACGGCCAAGGCGCGCGCGACGACGGCCAGCAACTCGGTCAGGTCAAACGGTTTGGGCAGGTATTCGAAAGCGCCGCGCTGCGCCGCCTTGACGGCCGTCATCAACGTCGATTGCGCGCTCATCACGATGACCCGAAGCTCGGGACGCACACGCTTGATACGGGGCAGCAGGTCTAGGCCGTTATCGTCCGGCATCACCACGTCGGTGATCACCAGGTCGCCCTCGCCCTCCTCCACCCAGCGCCACAGCATGGCGGCCGATCCGGTGGCCCGCACCTGATAGCCGGATCGGCCCAAAGCCTGGGTCAGCACTGTACGGATCGAGCGGTCGTCGTCTGCGACCAGGACCGTCGGCAAGGTCACCTTAGGCCCGGTCTTGGTCGGTGTCGTACCGGTCCTCGAGGAATATCGGCAGGAATATACGGAATTCGGTCCGCCCGCGTCTGCTGTCGACCTCCATCAATCCCCCGTGCTCGCCGATGATCTTGGCCACGAGTGCAAGCCCCAGGCCACTGCCGGCGGACTTGGTGGTCACGAACGGGTCGAACAGGTGGTCGCGTATGTCGGGCGAAATGCCTGGCCCGTTGTCCCGCACCGTCACCACCAAAGGCAGGTGCACGCGCCGCCTGGTGCCAGGCACGGCCACCCGCACTCCGTGCTGGTAGGCGGTCATCAGCGTGATCTCGCCCCAGCCTTTCTCGGCGAAATACCCCTCGTTGGTGATCGCCTCGGCCGCGTTCTTCACCAGGTTCAGCAGAACCTGCACCAGCTGGTCGCGGTTGCCCAGCACGGGCGGCAAGGACGGGTCGTAACGCTCGACAATGCGCAGATGGGCGGCAAACCCGGTATGGGCCAGGCGACGCACATGCTCCAGTACGCGATGGATGTTGACCGCATCGCGCACGATCGGCTTCTCGCCGAACGCTTCCATCCGCTCCACCAGCGCGCGTATGCGGTCTGCCTCGTCGCGGATCAGCACGGCCAGCTCACGGTCCGCCTCGCCCACCGTGTTCTCCAGCAGCTGGGCCGCGCCGCGTATGCCGGAAAGCGGATTCTTCACCTCATGCGCCATGATCGCCGCCATGCCTGCGACCGATCGTGCGGCGTGGCGGAAGTTGAGCTGGCGGTCCAGCGTGCGTGCGGCCGATTCATCCTGAAACGTCAGCAGGATGCAGCCGGCCTGTTCCGGCACTGGGGTACCCTGCACGGTCACGCCACGGCGCTGCAGCCTAGGGCTGTCGAAATGCAGGTCGTGGTCCGAAACCACCACTTCGCCGGCCCTTACCTGGTCGATCAGCGCGAAAAGCGGGCTGTCCGACGGCACCAGATCGTTCAGCCCGAGATGGCCGAGCTGGCCGACCGACAATCCGAGGAACTGCTCGGCGGCCGGGTTGGCGAACTTGAACCGGTTTGCCGCATCCACCAGCACGCAGGCGGTCGGCAGCGCGGACAGCATCGCCGCCGTGTCTGGCAGAATTGCAGGCGCAGGTCCGACCTCGGCCAGTCGCGCCCGGCGTGCCAAAGGCAGCCTCATGCGGCAACCGCCTCCTGCTCGGGCGCTGCTTCGAGCCGCGTCACGCCAGCGGCGATCAGGGGATCGTAGAAGCGGCCGATCAGCGCCATCACCGAGGGCGCGTCGGCCAGGCGCATGATTGCGGCGCGGAACTCCGCCGAACCGGGCAGGCCGCGCGAGTACCAGGCAACGTGCTTGCGGGCGAGCCGCAAGCCGGCGTCGACGCCGAAATGGGAAAGCATGGCCTCGTAGTGTTCGAGCAGGATGGCGTGCTGCTCGGCGAGCGAGGGTTCAGCCAACTCGCGTCCGGTGCCTAGAAAACATGCAACCTGGGCGGGAAACCACGGCCGGCCGTAGCATGCCCGGCCGACCATCACGCCGTCGGCGCCTGATAGCGCGCGGGCACGGGCTGCGTCATGCACGGTGTTGATGTCGCCGTTCACGATCACCGGCAGGCTGACCGCCTGCTTCACCCTGGCCACGAAATCCCAGTCGGCCGTCCCGGTGTAGAATTGCTGGCGGGTGCGGCCGTGCACCGTCACCATGCGGATGCCGCTCGCCTCTGCGATGCGGGCCATGTTCGGCGCGTTCAGGCTCTGATGGTCCCAGCCCATGCGCATCTTCAGCGTGACCGGCACGGGTACGGCCTGAACGGTCGCTTCCAGGATGCGGGCGGCCGCAATCTCGTCCCGCATCAGGGCGGATCCCGCCTGCTGGCCCACCGCAACCTTGCGCACCGGGCAGCCGAAATTGATGTCGATGACCTCAGCGCCCAAATCGGCAGACATGCGGGCGGCCTCGGCCATCGCCGCCGGCTCGCAGCCCGCCAACTGTATGGCGCGCGGCCCTGTGCCCTCGTCGAGTGCGGCCATCCGCAGCGTGTTGCGATTCTCCCGGATCATTGCCCAGGACGCTATCATCTCGGAGACAACCATGCCGGTGCCCAGCCGGCGCGCCAGCCTGCGGAACGGCAGGTCGGTCACGCCCGACATCGGCGCCAGTATCACTGGCATCTCGATCGTGACGCCGGAGCCGAGCGAAACGGGTGTTAGTCCACTGCCCATCATTTAGGCAGGGTAGTCACCTGCTATGCATGCTGCAATGCAGTACGAAGCTTTTGCGACGGGTTGCCTTTAAGGGCGCTGTCTTGCACATCGGGCGTATGCGAGTAGCCGCGATCCTGGTCGCTGCGGGATCGGGCGTCCGGTTCGGCACGGACCGACCAAAGCAATTTTTTTTGCTCGCTGGTCGCCCTGTGCTGCGCTGGGCGGCAGAGGCTTTGCTCCCGCACGTGACCCTTTTGCAACCCGTGGGCGATCCGGCCGCCGTTGGGGGGGCATTGGGCGGCCTGCGCCACTTGCCCGTCGTGCCAGGTGGGGCCACACGGCAGGACAGCGTGCGCGCTGGGTTGGAAGCTCTCGCCGTCCATGCGCCGGACATCGTGCTGGTGCACGATGCAGCACGCCCCTGCGTGCCGAAGGGCACGGTGCCCGCCTTGCTGGCCGCCTTGCGCACCCACCAGGGCGCCATCCCCGCTGTGCCGGTGGCCGACACGCTGAAACGCGCCGTGGACGGCGTGGTCGAGACGACCGTTCCGCGCAGAAACCTCTATCGGGCACAGACGCCCCAGGCCTTCGATTTCGCCACCTTGCTGGGCCTGCACAGGCAGGTGGCACATCCCGAGGCGACCGACGACGCCTGGTTGCTGGAACAGGCGGGGATACCGGTCGCACTGGTAGCCGGGGCAGAGGAGAACATCAAATTGACCTATCCGGACGACGCCGCCCGGCTCGAACGCAGCCTTGCGCCCGCGATGCTGCCGCGCGTCGGCACCGGCTTCGACGTGCACGTGCTCAAGGCCGGGCGCCCGATGATCCTGTGCGGCGTGATCGTGCCGAGCGAACTCGGCCTGGACGGTCATTCCGACGCCGATGTCGGCATCCACGCGCTTTGCGACGCCATCTACGGCGCACTCGCCGAAGGCGATATCGGCCGCCACTTCCCCCCCACCGAAGGCGAATGGAAAGACGCCGACAGCGCCCGCTTCCTTCGTCACGCCGCCGCCCGCATCGCCGCCCGCGGCGGAGTGCTCGCCAACGCCGACGTCACCCTCATTTGCGAGCGCCCGAAGATCACCCCGCACGCCCCGGCGATGATGGCTAGGCTGGCCGGGCTGCTGGGCGTTCCGGTCGACCGCGTGTCGGTCAAGGCGACGACGACGGAACGGCTGGGTTTTGCCGGGCGGGGCGAGGGGATCGCCGCACAGGCGGTGGTCAGTGTATTGCTGCCTTGAGAACGACAGGATCGCCCGCTGCGCCCTGAACGCTCGGCCACGGGACGTTAGAGGTTCCATCTGACCCGGCAGGAGGTTGGGCGGACCCGTATAACCGATCCGCCTTCCCCAGTTACTGGTGGATCGCAGTCCCCTCGATGTAGTTGTTCGGGTTGCCTGGGCTGACATCGACCAGGTTGAACATCTTGCTGCCCGGCAGGACCTGTATGGTCAGGTCCCAGCCGCAGCCGGAGCCGCAGGAGAGGTGCGCGGTGCCGGATCCGTTGCCGTTGAGCGCGGTGATGTTGATCGGGTTGGTGGCCGTGCCGTCGCCGCACTGCCCGTGCGTGGTGGTCGTGGCGCTGCCCTTGCCGGACGAGTCCAGTGTGAACGCGGTGTACATTGTGACGAAGCCACACCCCGTGCTGCCGACGATGGTGGCGGCCCATGGGCCGGCCAGCCTGGCGGGACCGGAGGAGGCGGCCTCAGCGCCTGGGGCTTGGGCGATCATGGTGGCGAGGGCCAGGGCAGCTGCAAAAATCTTCATGGAAATCTCCTGTATCGTGACGGCGGGGCGCCTTGCCGAAGCCGGCGGCACTGTTCGGCCGCGGCCCCAAACCACCCTTTTCATTTGTTTTCCGCCACTTAAACGAAGCGAAAAATCGTGAAACCGCCTGAACCCAGGCGGCCCAGTGTGTTGCGGGCACCCGAACGCCGCATTACCGTCCGGCCCCAGGCGAAGTCCGCGAGGTTTTCGGTGCATCCGCCGTCCGATCCCATCGAGTTCGGCTCGTTCCGGCTGACCGCGTCGCGGCACATCCTGGAGCGGGCTGGCGCGCCGGTTGCGCTAAGCGCGCGCGCGTTCGAGATGCTGCAACTGCTGATCGAGGCACGCGACCGCGTGGTGAGCCGCGACGAGATCATGGCCAGGGTCTGGCCTGGGCTGGTGGTGGAGCCGAGCAACATAACAGTGCAGATGTCCGCGCTGCGCCGCGCGCTCGACGATGCCGGCCCGCAGCCCCAGCTCATCACCACGGTTCCCGGGCGCGGCTACCGGTTCGTCGGACAGATCAGCGGCGCGGCGTCCGATCCGGATACCGAGAGGTCCGAGCCGGGCTCTGCTCGGCAGGCAGCAGAGGAGCCGCCGCGCTTACCCACCGGGCAGCCGCAGCCGCGTGTCCGCCGTGCTGCCGCGCTGACACTCGGTGGCGCCACCTTGCTCGCGGTCGCCGGCGCGGTCGCCTGGCACGAGACGGCCAGGCCGCCGGCGCCGGCACTCTCTCTGGTGGTGATGCCGTTGCGCGACCTGAGCGACAGACCGGGCCAGTCTTACCTTGCCGATGCGATCAGCGACGACCTGACGACCGACCTCGCGCAACTGCCCGGCAGCACCGTCATCGCGCGCGAGACCGCGGACAGCTACAAGGGCCGCGCCGTGCCGGTAACGCAGATCGGGCGCGACCTGCACGCGCGCTATTTGCTGGAGGGCAGCATCCGCAGCGAAGATGCGGTGCTGCACGTCAACGCCCAGCTCATCGACACCGCCAGCGGCGCGCATCTGTCGGCGCAAAAATTCGATGTGCCCCGGACTGATCCGGGCCTGGCGCGCGACACCATCGTCCGGCGCATCGCCTCCTCGCTGAACGTCAAGTTGATTGACGTGGAAAGCGCGCGTGCGCGGCGCGACCGCCCGGACGACCCGACCGCGCTCGACCTGTTCTTCCAGGCCCGCTCCGTCCTGGACCACGACGACAGCCTGGCCGGGTTCCGCGCCGCCCAATCCCTGCTTGAGCGGGCGATCACGCTGCAGCCTAATTTCGTCGATGCGATCGCGGAGTTGAGCACCGCCCTGGTGCGCAAGACCTTGAGCGTGGAAGATTCAGACTCGGAGGTGGATACTGCCAATGCGCGCGCTCTTGCGACTCGTGCGCTCTCTCTGTCGCCGCGGCATCCGGTGGCGCTCGCCGCCAGAGCGCAGCTGCTCTATTCCGATGGGCATACCGGCGAGGCCGCCTATGCAGCCCGGAACGCTCTGGATGCGGAGCCGGCCAACCTCGGCGCTTTGGCCGTGCTGGCGCGCTGCTCCTGGGATCAGGGCCATCTGGACGAGTCGGCGAGACTCTTCGAGACGATTCTGCGGCTCAACCCGAACGGCGCCACCAACAAGCCGCGTTTTCTGGTGCTCGGCAACATCCGGCTGATGCAGGGTCGCTATCCCGAGGCGATCGACCTGGCGCAGCGCGCCATTGCCGGCGACCCGCCGCCCTCACCCGGTGTCGACAGCTGGGGGCGGGCGGAGGGGGCGCACACGCTGCTGATCGCCGCACTCGCGTTGACCGGCCAGATGCAGGACGCCCAGGCTCTCTATGCCCGCTTTGCCGAATTATGGCCGCACCGCACGGTTTGGCGCATCGGCGCGCTGGCAAATCGGCCGCTTGCACGGCTGCCCGGCTTTGTCAGGTTCCTCGATGCGCTCCATCAGGCGGGCATGCCGATCACTGCCGACGAACATGCCGACAATCATGTGCGGCCGAGCGTTGTGCCACTGCCAGCCGAGGCTTTCCTGGCAACGCCGCTGACCCTTCCCGGCGCCGAGACAATCGATACGCCACGTCTTGCCGTCATGGCGCGGCAAGTTGACGCTCCGTTGATCCTGGACGTGGGCGGCGGGGCGGCTGTCATGCCCGGCGCGATCGTCCGCAGCCCGTCGGAGCAGGCCGAGGACGACAATTCCTTCGTCGATGCCGCCCTGCAACGAGCGCGGCCTCGGGCCGGCACGCCGGTCGTGGTCATGGGAGATGGAACCTACGGCAGCGCCGCCTACAATGCAGCGTTGTACCTGCTATCATCCAAACGCCGGCGTGTGGTCTGGTATCGCGGCGGCGAGGAGGCGTGGGCAGCCTCCGGCGGTTCATACGAAGACCAGCGGCAATAAAGTCCGTATCGGGTTCCAAATCCTTGCTTGCGTGGAGCGCCCATCCTATCCGGAATGATCAATCGGAGACGAGCGATGCCATCAGACTCAGCAGACGACGCGCCCGGCCTGGCGGTTGACGATAACCTGAAATTGGTTGTGACCTTCAGGTTCGAGGAGCAGTGGCATATCGGGCGTGCGGACGAGGACGCTGGAGTCACACCCGACACTCGCCTGAAGTTCCCCGCCGGCGGCGGCTTTCGAGAGGGCGCCGGTATCGTGATCGCCCCTGTGCACCTGCAAGGCCTGTCTTCCGACGAGGTGGCAAAGATCATCCGCCACCGTGCCGAGGACATGGCGATGCTGGCGGAGGCCATAACGATCGCCAACATCCAGTTCCGGGAAGCCCTGGACTCCGTTGCGTCCGGCGGGGGTTCCGTTGCCCTGGACGACCCGAGCTGACAGCTTGTCGCTAGAGCAGTGTCACGCAGACTGGAATAGTCGGAGTGACAACATGCTCGCCAAAACAAGGCCTTAACCGGTTTGAGGTCCGCCTGCTCGCGGACGCTCTGCGTGAAACCGGTCTAGCTGCACCGACGGTCGCGACCGCCCGGCTTGTCCTGCGCCCATTTGGCATGGTCGATGCTGCAGACTTGCTTCCGATCCGCGGCGACGAACGGGCGATGCGTTTCTGGGACTGCCCTCGTGACGAGACGGTCGAGCAGACGGGCGAGGTTGTAAGGCGCCTTGTGGCCGAAGCCGAAGCGGGCAATGCGCTCAATCGGGCTGCACGCGGGCCCGAAGGCGTGTTCGTCGGGTTCGATCTTGGCGTTTCGCACCCCAAGTCGGCCGATCTGGCTTTCACGGTTGTGCCGCGTCGTTGCGGCCACGGATACGCCACCGGAGCCGCCCGCGCGGTCGTCGAGCAGGCGCGGCGACTTCGTCTGGAACGGCTGACCGCACGCGTCCACGCGCAAAACGCCGCGTCCAGGAAGCTCTTGGCCAGACTCGGGTTGCAGGCGTGCGGAGCCGATCGGGCAGTCGAGGCCTCGCCCGATCGGACCACGACGTGCTCGTATTTCAGGCTCGATCTCACCGACGCCGGCGATGCTGCCGGCCACCGGCTGCGGGAACCGGTCAAATCGTGTAACATTGCCCAATGCGTCTCCTCATCCTGCTCCCCTGCCTTCTCGCCGGCTGCGCTGCCGGCCCGCCGCGCATCGTTCAGATGGCCTGCCCCACCCTGCCCAGCAAACTTGCCAGCCCCCACCCGGACCCGCTCCCGCCTATCAGCAACAAGGCCATGGTGATGCAGCCTGGCCACTGGGACTGGGTGGACGGCACCTACGTGTGGGACGGCCCGGCCTGGGTGCTGCCGCCCCACCCGGCGCCGGTGATCTGGGTCGACGGATCATGGGCGCAGAACGGCGGCGGGTGCGCGTGGACGCAAGGGCACTTCCTGCCCTGATCCGTCCGCACCCATGACCCAAGCGCAGGACAGCGCCCACCCCCACGTGCTGGCGGGCCACATCACCGCGCTGCGCCTGTTCGACCTGGCCTACGCCATCGACCTCGGCCAGGCAGAACGCCTGTGGACCAGCCAGGCGCGCCAGGGCGCCCGCTCCCGCCTCACCGGCACGCCGCCCAAGGCGGTCTCGTTCGGCGACCCGCCGCTCGGGCTCGTCCTGCCGCCAATGCCGCTCACCTTGCACGAGCCGCATGGCCGAAGAGAGATGGAGGTCAGCGTCGTCGCCCGGCTCTACGCCTTCGGCGTGGTCACGCTGGCGGTCCAGGTGCAGGCCGATGGCCTGGCCTGGGAGGATTTTTCCGCGCGCGTCAACGCGGTCGACGCGGCAGTCGGGCCGAATACCTCAATCGATTTCTGGCACCAGCTGCTGGACGCGCTCAAGGAGCCGATCGGCCCAGCCTTGACGCGTCCGAACCTGTCCGACCTGGAGGAGGACTACCTCGTCGCGACCGTGCACCGCTTCGCCGCACCCGTGCCGGCCAGCGCGCTCGGCCGCGAGATCGACCTGGTGCCGCTGCTCAGCGGAGAGACGCGGCGCCTTGCCGAGGGCGCGCGCGCCGACCTGCTCAGCCGCCGCTTCAGCTACTACACCGACGACCTGGTGATTCTGACCTGGGACCGCGCCTTCATCTACGAGCCGCAGGGCGATACCGACGTCGCCGACGTGATCGAGGTCGCCAACGCCCAGTTCCTGGAGATGCGCTACTACGACGAGCTGCTCGATGCCGAACTGCCGCGCATGTACGACCTGGTTGAACGTGCCAAGCGCCGCTTCGACCGCGGCCCCAGGCGGTTCGCGGGGCTGGCACGCCGCCTCTACACCCTGGTTGCCGAGGTCACGGAGTTGACCGAGAAGGTCGACAACGCGCTGCAGGTGACCGAGGACGTCTATTTGGCGCGCGTCTATGCCGCTTCCTTGGACCTGTTCCGAGTCAAGGCGGTCAGTGCCGCGGTCGACCGCAAGCTGGCCATCATACGCGACACCTATGCCGCACTGTACGACGAGGCAGCTAGCAGCCGCGCCGGTCTGATGGAGGGCGCGGTCGTGGTGCTCATCATCGTCGAGATCGTGCTGGCGCTGTTCGGACGACATTGAAGTTGGGGGACGCTGTCCCCCAACCCCCTGCTGGGGTCAGGGACCCCACACCTCCGATTAGAGCAATGTCACGCGGACTGAAATAGTCGGAGCGACGAAATTGCTGGCCAAAACAAGGCCTAGACCGCTTTGAGGTCCGCCTACCCGCGGACACTCTGCGTGAAACCGGTCTAGCTAGCGATTTGAACTTTCTCGTTGCCGCCAGGGTGCGGCGGACTGCCTGTGGCGACGGCCTTCAGATAGCCGTAGAGGTGCACCATGGTCGAGTTGGGCGCGTCCCAGTACTCCGCCTGCTCCACGTCCACTTTGAGGATGGCGATGTCCGGGTCGTCGGTGCCCTTGGGGAACCACACCCGCATCGCCTCGCCCCAATGAGCTTTGATCTCTGTCTTGTCGCGCACGATCTGCGCCGTGCCCGAGAGAGAGACGTAGTTCTGGTGATCGGGGTCGGCGTAGCTGATGCCGACGCGCTCGTGGGCACCGACCTCGTCCACCTTGTGGGCAGAAGCGCGGGTGTAGAAATATAGCGTCCCTTCGAAATCCTTCTGCGCCGCCACCATCGGTCGGGCGCGCAGATGCGGGCCGTCCTCGCTGGTCAGCATGGCGAACTTGATGTCCTTGATCATGGCCGACAGCTTTTTCAGCGTCTCGGCGTCGGCGATCTTTGTCATGGATGTGCTCCGTTGCTCATTACGTCCAAAGCCACGGACGGGCCGGGAAGTTTCCACGCCGCCGTGGCGGTAGCGCTGCCTGGCGGCCTATGGCAGCGTCGGCCCATGCGATTCGTCCCGTTAGGCTGCGTCCTGTCCGTCTCCGTAGGCTGCGCCGCTGCCCAGACCGCGGTGCCCAGGCTGCAGGATGCGACCGTGGTGGCCAAGAACGGCACCATCAGCATCACCCGCCTGCCGATCCGCACGGCCGCCGGCATCATCTACCGCGACGTGACAATCGAGCTGCATGTGGACGCGGACGGCCGAGTGACGCTGGCGACCGACGGCGCCGGCCGTGCGCTCGCCGGCAACGCTCCGGGAGCGCCGGCCCGGCACGTGGCGCTCCAGGCGGTGCCGAGCGGCACGTCTCCGCCTGCGCAGGTGGCGACCCAGTCGATCGAGCTGCCGCAACGGCCGTCGCCCCCCACCGTGTTCCAGCACTTTACGTCAGGCACCTACACCACCGCGAACGGGTCGTTGGCCAGGCTGCAGGATCGCGGCATGGACCTGATCCACGGGGTGCCGATGTGGACGATCGACGGCGACGGGCCGATCGGCAGCGCCACCTTCTATTCAGGGCCGCCGCGGCTCAATCCACGGTCGACCCGGCTCGCCAGGGCCGGCCTGACCGGCGAGGAGTATGCCTACGGCACGTCCGACAGCGGCACCGGCGAGACGTTCGGCTCAGGCGCCCTGATCGGCGTGCTTCAGCAGGGAAAGACCTTGCGGGTGGTCAGCTTCCATCACGGCTGCTGCACCGATGGCAGCGAGCCTACCGGCTCGGTCACCTACACCCTGGTCGGCCGCTGACATGGCGATGCCGAGGCTGGGCGCGATCCTGGAAACCTCGCTCTACGTCCGCGACCTGGACCTCTCCCACGCATTCTATCGGCGTGTCCTGGGCTTCGAACAGTTTTTGCGCGACGACCGCATGTGCGCCATGGGCGTGCCGGGCGCCGGCGTGCTGCTGCTGTTCCGCAACGGCGCCTCCGCCAGCCCCAGCATGACGCCGCAGGGAACCATCCCCGCCCATGACGGACGCGGAACGCTGCACGTGGCGTTCTCCGTCCCCCGCAACGAGCTGGATGCCTGGGCCGCCCACCTGTCCGCCGAGGGCGTGCCCCTGGAGAGCCGCATCACCTGGCCCGCCGGCGGCACCAGCCTGTACTTCCGCGACCCCGACGAACACTCCATCGAGGTGGCGACGCCCGGCTTATGGCCCAACTGGTAGGCGCCTTGTCTTCGCTGCGTGGTGGTCCAAAGTACCGCGCATGATCCACCTTCCTCAGCCCAAAGCCGACATCCTGGCCCGACGCGACGAGATCGTGGCAGCGCTGCAGGCTATCCTCCCGGGCGACGGCGTGATCGTGGAGGAACGGCGGTTGAAGCCGTACGAGACAGACGGGCTGTCGTCATACCGCCAGCCGCCTCTTGCGGTCGTGCTGCCGCGCACCACCGAGCAGGTGGCGGCTATTCTCAGGTACTGCTCCTCGGTCGGCCTGCGGGTGATCCCGCGCGGCGCTGGCACGTCGCTTTCTGGCGGCGCGCTGCCGCTGGCCGACGCGGTCGTTATCGGCATGATGCGCATGAACAGCATCCTGGACATCGACTACGCCGACCGCTGCGCCACCGTGCAGGCGGGGGTCACCAACCTCGCCATCACAGGCGCCGTCCAGTCCGAGGGCTTCTTCTACGCGCCCGACCCGTCCAGCCAGCTTGCCTGCATGATCGGCGGCAACGTGAACATGAACTCGGGCGGCGCGCACTGCCTGAAATATGGTGTCACCGCCAACAACCTGCTCGGCTTGAAGATCGTCACCGTAGAGGGCGAGGTCATCGACATCGGCGGCGCTCATCTTGATGCCGCAGGCTATGACTGGCTCGGCCTTCTCACCGGCAGCGAAGGCATGCTGGCGATGGTCACCGAAGTGACCGTGCGCATCCTGCACGCGCCGGAGGGGGCGCGAGCGATGCTGGCGGGCTTTGCCTCCAGCGAGGTCGCCGGCGCCTGTGTCGACGCGATCATCGGCAGCGGCATCATTCCTGTGGCGCTCGAGTTCATGGACCGCCCCGCCATCCACGCCTGCGAGGCGTTCGCCCATGCCGGCTACCCGATGGACGCCGAGGCGCTGCTGATCATCGAGGTCGAGGGTGGGGCGGAAGAGCAGGACCGGCTGCTCGGCGAGATCGGCACGATTTGCGAACGGTTCAGCCCGTTGAGCATGCGCATATCGCAATCGGCCGAGGAGAGCTTGGCAATCTGGAAGGGCCGCAAGGGCGCGTTCGGCGCCGTCGGTCGTATCAGCCCCGACTACCTCTGCATGGACGGCACGATCCCGACCTCGCGCCTGCCCGAAACCCTGCGACGCATCGGCGAGATGACACAGGCGGCCGGCCTGGCCGTGTGCAACATCTTCCACGCGGGTGACGGCAACCTGCATCCGCTGATCATGTTCGACGCCAACGACTCCGACAGTTTCGCGCGCGCCGAGGTGCTGGGCGCCGACATCCTGAAGCTTTGCGTGGAAGTCGGCGGCTGTCTGACCGGCGAGCATGGCGTGGGGGTGGAAAAACGCGACCTGATGAGCGTGCAGTTTACCAATGTCGAACTGCAGCAGCAGCGCAGGCTGAAGGCGGCGTTCGACCCCGCATGGCTGCTGAACCCGGCAAAGGTGTTTCCACTCTTAGAGAACGCCTGACTACCGGCCGTGCTGACGCCGGCCACCGAGGCCGAGCTTGCCGGCCAGGTTCGCGAGGCGTTCGAGGCCGGCGAGCCGCTGCTCGTCCAAGGTGCAGGCACCAAGCTCGGCATGCTGCGCCCGGTGCAGGCGGCAAGGAGTATTACGACACGGCACCTGACCGGCGTGACACTCTACTCGCCGAGCGAACTGGTGTTTTCCGCCCGCGCCGGCACCACTCTGGCCGAAGTGGAAAGCACGCTTGCCGCCAAGGGGCAGCATCTAGTGGCCGAGCCGCCCGACTATTCTGCGGTGCTGGGAAGCGCGGGGGAGCAGACGTTCGGCGGGATTGCGGCGACAAACCTGTCTGGGCCACGCCGGATCGCCTGGGGCGCCATGCGGGACCATGTGATCGGCTTGCGCGCGGTGGACGGCACGGGCGAGGTGATCCGCTCGGGCGGGCGTGTGCTGAAGAACGTGACCGGGCTCGACCTGTGCAAGCTGCTGACCGGCAGCCACGGGACGCTGGGCGTGATCACCGAGGTTACCGTCAAGGTGCTGCCGGCGCCTGAGTCCACCGGCTCGCTTCTGCTGCGCGGGCTCGACCCGCAGGCAGCGGTTGCGGCGCTGTCGGCTTCGCTGGGCTCCCCCTACGGCGTGTCCGGCGCCGCCCACTTGCCGGACGGGCTAGCCGATGCCGGGCCAGGCTCGGCCACGCTGATCCGGATCGAAGAGTTCGCGCCGAGCGTGGCCTATCGACTGGGCAAGCTGCGCGCCGAACTGGCGTCGCACGGCAGTATCGAGATGCTGGACGACGCTCGGAGCCGCGCTGCTTGGACTCTGGTCCGGAACGCTGGCGTGCTTGCTGCGGAACAGGATTGCGCGGTGTGGCGTGCCTCTGTCCGCCCGTCGCGCGGTCCCGCGGTGCTGAAGGCGGCGGAGGCGGCCGGAGTGCGCGGCTACCTCGATTGGGGCGGCGGGCTTCTGATGCTGTCTGGCCCGGCGACCGAGGCGGCGCACCGCGCGGTGACCCAGGCGGTGGCGCAGGCCGGCGGGGTGTGGACGGTATTGCGCGCGCCCGAGCCGATGCGCGCCGCCGTTGACGTGGTGCCGCAGGAGGCTGCGCCGTTGCATCGCATCGCATCGCGTGTGAAGGCGGCGATGGACCCGAAGGGTATCCTCAATCCGGGACGGATCTCGGCGGGAACGTGACAGGGCGCGCTTGCGCTGGCACGTGGCGGACGCAATCTGCTGACCAACTGAGGCTGGACTTTCGAGATGCCCGACATCGATACGATTTCACGAGGCCAGACCGAGCTGAAGGTCGAACGGCCCAAGCTGCACAAGGTGATCCTGGTCAACGACGATTTCACGCCCCGTGCCTTCGTGGTCCGCGTGCTGAAGGCCGAGTTCCGCATGGGCGAGGAGCGGGCGCGCCAGGTGATGACCACCGCACACCAGCGCGGCGCCTGCGTGGTAGGCGTGTTCACTCGCGAACTGGCCGAAACCAAGGCCACCAACGCGGTCGATCTGGCGCGCAAGGAAGGCTACCCGCTGCTGTTCACGACCGAGCCGGAAGAATGACTGCGATCTTCCGGAAAACGGTTTTGCTTCAAAACAAAGTTGCAAGACGCCATCATAGGCCGGAACAACGCGATTTGGTCTTACCGGTCAGCTAAGACTGGGTCAGCTAAGACTGGGTCAACTTGGCGGGGAGCGAAGCATGTACGACTTGCATCAACTCGGTGGAATGATGATGGCGGGGCACAAGCCAGGCCCTCACATGCTCGGAGCAACAGATTGGAAAATCGCCGGCGACGACGAGATCGGTGCCTCGTTTGGGGAACTGGTCAAGGTGGGCGGCGACTACGTCCACAGTTTTGAGGTGCGCCGGATTTCCAACCCGAAGACAGGTTTTGTCTTGTCGGGCGGGGCCGTCGAGGTCGGGTTGGGCTGGGGTTTGAAGGGTGAGGGTCTCGGCGAAGCATTCAAGCTGCTGGCTAAGGCTTATTCCGTCGCAAGCCACGTGAAGGTCGGGGTAGCATTGCCGAGCGGCGGGTTTGGCGCTCTCCGTCATGGTCTGTTCGGTGTCAAGGAACTTGGCAGCGCTCAGTTCGAAAAATCCAACTGGATATACGTGTCCGGTGGGTTCATGTCCGCGACCATAGGGGCAGATGTCGGCATGGTATTTCTCCTATCCCGCTCTTGGGACTCCATCAAAAGCAGCATCATGTCCGCTGTTTCCTCGACAAACATCGCGTTCGACATTCTCATGAACACGATTGCCTGGGGCGGCTTAGGGGGCTTTTCCTTTGGCTTGGGCGTCGAAGCGAGCGTCTCCGTCAAGGAGATGTTCATGTTCAAGATCAAAGACGCTTGATGAACACCAACTTTCCGACGGCCAGCTCGCCGACCCTGAACCGCAAGTTCTGACAATCTCAACCTATGCAAACAAACTTCTCAGACGCCCAGCTTGCCGATCCGGACACTGCCAGCAGCAACCAGGTTCTTCGGACCTGCGTGCATTGCGGCATGTGCACGGCGACCTGTCCCACCTTCCTGCTGCAGGGAGACGAGCTGGATAGTCCGCGCGGACGCATCTACCTGATGAAGGACATGCTGGAGGGCGGCCGCCCGGCGACCGAGGAGACGGTGCGCCACATCGACCGCTGTCTCTCCTGCCTCTCCTGCATGACCACCTGCCCGTCCGGCGTGAACTACATGCACCTGGTCGACCATGCGCGGCGCTACATCGAGGAAACCTACAGGCGGCCCTGGCACGAGCGCGTGCTTCGGCTCGTCCTGGCACGTGTGCTGCCCAGCCCCTCGTTGTTCCGCGCCGCCATGACGTCTGCCCGGCTCGCGCGCCCTTTTCTCCGGCTGGTCCCTGGGCAGAGCCTGCTTGCGCAACGGGTGCGCGCCATGCTGCAGCTCGCCCCGGCCAGCCTGCCGCCACCAGGCACGATGCAGGGGCCGCAGGTGCATCGCGCCGCGGGCCCTCGTCGGGCACGGGTGTCGCTGCTCACCGGCTGCGCGCAGCGCACGCTGGCTCCGTCGATCAACGAAGCCACCATCCGCCTGCTGACCCGCATGGGAGTCGAGGTGGTGATTGCGCCCGAAGTGGGCTGTTGCGGCGCGCTGACCCATCACATGGGCCGCCACGCCGATGCGATGGCAGCGGCCCGGGCGGCGATCATGGGATGGACGCGCGAGATGGACGGGGAGGGGTTGGACGCGATCGTCATCAACACCTCCGGCTGCGGCACCACCGTGAAGGATTACGGTTTTATGGCCCGTAACGAGCCGGAACCATGGGCCAGCCGGGCCGTCGCCGTCTCGGCCCTGGCCCGCGACGTGACAGAGTTCGTCGCCACGCTGGATTACGCGCCGACCCGGCCGGCGCCTGGCCTGCGCGTCGCCTACCACTCGGCTTGCAGCCTGCAGCATGGCCAAGGTGTGAGCGCAGCGCCTAAAACCCTGCTGCGCCGCGCCGGCTTCACCGTGGTCGAGCCGGCGGAGCCGCACATCTGCTGCGGTTCGGCCGGCATCTACAACATCGTGCAGCCGGAGATCGCCGGCCGCCTGCGTGACCGCAAGCTGGACAACATCGCCCGCACCCGCCCTGACCTGGTCGCGGCCGGCAACATCGGCTGCATCACCCAGCTGGGCCAGGGCGCCACCCCGGTCGTTCACACGATCGAGCTGCTGGACTGGATGGCTGGCGGCCCGGCGCCTGCAGGCCTGAAGCAGCCGGTGGCGAACCTGGCTGCCGAATGAGGCGGACCGGCCTTCTTGCGGCCGTCCTGATCGGCGCGGCGGCGCCGCCCGATGCCGTGTCGCCGCTGCTGGACCAGCTGCGTTCTGCGCCCACGGGCGAGCAGGCGGCAGCGCTGGAACAGAAGATCGCCTCCGCTTGGCGGGCGCGCATCACGCCATCGGTGCAGCTCCTTGAGGACCGTGCCGTGCAGTCGTTGCAGAAGCACGATGCAGCCACCGCGATCGGCGACCTGGACGCAGCCCTCGACCTGCAGCCGGACCAGGCCGAGCTTTGGCGCTTGCACGCCGAAGCGCGCTTTTCCGGCGGCGACGAAACCGGCGCCTTTGCGGATCTGGCCCAGGCGCTGTCCCGCGAACCACGCTGCTTTCCGGCGCTGGCCGACCTGTCGCATTTTGCCGAGGCGCGCCACGATTATGGCCGCGCCCTCGGCGCCTGGCAGAAACTGCTGGAGATCGATCCGAGGGTGCGACAGGGCGAGGCACGCCTGGCTGCCTTGCAGCGCAAGGTATCCGGCCAACCGCTTTGACGCCGGCTGAACGCCCCGGGGGCGCTTCGGTCCAGGCTGCGCGCATGGCCAGCCCCCCAGCCCGGCGCTCCACCATCGAAGCGCTGTTCGAACCGCGCGCGATTGCCATTATCGGAGCGGATTCGGCCGAGGGAAGGATCCTGCTGGCAAACCTGCGCGATGGCGGCTTCACAGGAGACGTCTGGCCGGATCCGGCATGGGCCAGCCTGCAAAGGGCGCCGGATCTGGGCGTCATCGCGGGCGCGTCGGCAGACGCGGCGCGCGACCTCAAAATCCTGGCCGATGCCGGCTGCAGGCTCGCCATCGTCACGAACCAGGTGGCCGACCTCGGCGCTCTCGCTCGCGCGGCCTGCCTGCGTGTGCTCGGCCCCAGCTCGTTCGGGGTGGCGTCGCCAAAATCGGGGCTGAACGCCTCGCTTTCCCACATCGCCCTGCCGGCCGGCCACGTGGCGCTGGTCACCCAGTCGGCGGCACTCGCGCGTGCCGTGGTGGACTGGGCGGGGCCGAACGGTGTGGGGTTCAGCCACGTGGCCGGCATCGGCGGCAACGCCGACCTCGGCTTTGGCGCCATTCTCGATTACCTGTCCCGCGACCCGGACACCCGGCTGATCCTGCTCGACATCAGGCGCGTGCGGGAGCGGCGCGCCTTCATCTCCGCCGCCCGTGCCGCCTCCCGACTGCGTCCTGTGGTGGCGCTGCGCCCTGGCGGCCTGCTGCTTGATGAGACCGGGCGGGCGGACGCGGTTTTCGAGGCCGCCTTGAACCGCGCCGGCGTGTTCGTCGTCCACCGTATGGAGGCGTTCCTGGCCGCGGCCGAGACGCTCAGCCGCTCTCGCCCCTTGCGCGGCGAGACGATGGCGATCGTGACCAACGCCATAGGACCCGGCCGGCTGGCCGCCGACGCTGCGCTGCGGGCCGGCATAGGTTTGGCGCTGCTGCCGCCCGAAGCGCAGCAGAGCCTGACGGCAAGCCTGCCCGCCGACCTCGTCTACGGTCTCGTCTATGCCGGCAGCGCCGCGCCGACCGACGTCGCCAGCATCGCCGCCATGATATCCGCCGTGCCCGAGGTGGGCGGCGTATTGGTGCTGCTGGCGCCGACCGGGCCTGGTGACGCGGCGGCGGTCGAATCGGTCATCGCCGCGGCCCATACGGCGCATCTGCCGGTGCTCACCTGCGTGATGGGCGAGACGACCGGGGCGGCACATCGCCGGCGCCTGGCCGAGGCGGGACTGCCTGCCTTCGCCACGCCGGAGCAGGCTGTGGAGGCGTTCGTCCACCTCCGTCGAGACCGCCACGCGCGTCAGGCAGCCCGCGAACTGCCGCCGAGCCGCGTGCTGGACGTGGCACCCGACCAAGCGGTGGTTGGCCGCATCCTGGCCGAAGCCCGCGCGGCAGGCCGGCTGGCGCTGACGCGTCGCGAGACGCTCGCCGTGCTTGCGGCCTACGGCCTGCCGACCGCGCCGCCGCCGGCCGCCTCACAGGACGCTGGCCGCTCGGTGGCGAGCCTGGGCGTGCACGACGACGCGACGTTCGGCCCGGCCATCGGGCTGGAGGTTCTGGGGTCCGGCCGGGCCTATGATCTTCCGCCGCTCAACCTGATCCTGGCGCGCGGCCTGGTGCGGCGGGCCGGGCTGCAGGACGCGGCGCTTGCTGATTCGGCGGCAGGCGCACTTGTCCGGGTCAGCCAGATGCTGGTCGATCTGCCCCAGCTTGCTGCCCTCGATATCGGCCAGCTCATTCTCAGCCAGCGCGGCGCGATGGCCGGGGAGGCAGTTTTGTGGCTGCGTCCGCCAGGCGAACGGTCGCATCTGGCGATCGCGCCCTACCCGGAGCAGCTGGTACATGACTGGTCCGGCCGCGGGCAGGATTTCGTCATCCGGCCGATCCGGCCAGAAGACGCCGAAGCCCATGCGGCCCTGGTTGGGCGCGTGCCGCAAGAGGATCTGCGCTACCGCTTCTTCACCTCGATGCGCCAGGTGGCGCCCGAGCAGATGACCCGTCTGACGCAGATCGACTACGACCGCGAAATGGCCTTTGTCGCGGTTCGAGCCGGCGATCGGGCGACAGTGGGAGTGGCCAGGCTGGTGATCGGGGGTGAAGCGGCAGAGGGCAGCGGCGAGTTCGCCATCCTGGTAGAGCCGGCAAGCAAGGGGCTGGGCCTCGCCCGCCATCTGATGGAGGGCCTGATAGGCTGGGCGCGAACGCAGAATCTGGCACGCATCACCGGTCAGGTCCTGGCCGACAACCATGCCATGCTCGGCTTCGTCCAGCGCCTTGGTTTCGCGATCCGCCCGGTCGCCGGCGAGCCTGACGTGCTGGACGCGGTGCTCGACCTGCACGGGGGTTGAGCGGAGCAGGACCACACCACCGCGATCGTGGCAGCCCGAACGAGCCTACGTCAGCACCTTGTCCTGACCGCCAAAGATCACGTGCGGCCGCGGCAGCACCGCGAGCAGGGCAGGCACGAACAGCAGCGTCGTGGACACCGTGCACCCGAGGCTGATCAGCAGCAGCGTCCCCATGCTGGCCGTCCCTGGATGCGCGGACAAGGCAAGCGAACCGAACGCCGTGCCTGTCGTCAGCGCCGAAAAGATCACCGCGCGCGCGGTTGCCGAGCCGAGGAACCGCGTGATCCCTGCCCGCCAGTTCATGACGAAGTAGATGTTGAACGACACGCCCACGCCGAGCAGCAACGGCAGGGCGATGATGTTGGCAAAGTTCAGGCTGATGCCCGAACAGCGAATGACGAGGACCGTCAGCAGGGCCGAGACCAGCAGCGGCGTCATGACCAGGATCACGTCCAGCACGCGCTGCAGGGCGACGGCCAGGATGACGGCGATGGCGAGTAGGGCGCTGATTGCGGCGATGCGGAACGCGCCCACGATGGTGCGCGCGCTCTGCACGATGCCGACCGCCGAACCGCTCGCCTGCGGCATAACGGAAGAGACTTCGGCCACGAAACGCTGCAACGATGCGCTGTCGTTCACGCCGGCGTGCGGCAGCACCTGGATGCGGGCGCGCCCATCCGGCAGCAGCCAGCTGCGCCGCAGGTCGGCAGGCACCTGGTCCAACGTCACCGGCCTGGCGGCCAGGGCGGTGCGCAGCCTGTCGAGCTGCATCGGCAGGAACCGCACCAGGGCGTCGCCGGCCGCGCTCAGCGTGGCGTCGGGCGCGTGGCGCAACCGGTCCAGATCGGCTGCGATGGCGCGCAACGGGCTGCCTGGCGCCAGTTTGGGCAGGTCGGCGCGCAGGCGGCCGTCCAGCGCCACGGTGGCGCGCCGCAGGTCGGCGGCGCTCGCCGCAGGCGGCTGTGCGGGCGGCGTCAGGGTGGGGCCGAGCACGCTGGCGGCGTCTGCGATGGCGGCCAGCTTGGGTCCCTGGTCCTGCGGAACAAAGCTGTCGAGAGACAACACCGCCTGCACGCTCGGCAGTTTCGACAGCCGCTCCGAGACGGCCTCGACGTCGTGCAGCGAGGGCAGCAGCGCGTCGATCGTGTAGGGGTTGGTGATCGGGTCGGCCATCAGGTCGTGCAGCGTCGTCACCGCCTCGGTGTGCTGGTTCTTGGTGTGCAGCGGGTCGCCGTCGAACGGGATCGATGGGGTGAGTGCTGCACCCGCCAGAGCCAGCGCGGCGAACACCGCCAGGATGGGCCAGTGGAGCGGCCGCACCACCGGCTCCAGCCGGCGCAGCATCATCACCCCCACCTCCTTCTTCTCGCGCCGCGGGCGAAACTGCACCAGCAGCGCGGGAAGCACGGTCAGGGTGCATAGGAACGCGATCAGCATGCCGCCGCCGGCAATGATCCCGAGCTGCGCCACGCCCACGAAGGCGGTAGGGGTGAAGGCCAGGAAGCCGCTGGCGGTCGCGAGCGCTGCGACAAGGATCTGCGCGCCGGACCCGCGCCCGGTCTCTGCCAGCGCGTCAATCACTTCGGGGTGGCTGTGCCGCCGCTCCCGGAAGCGCACGGTGAACTGGATTGCGAAATCCACCGCGATGCCGACGAACAGGATGGCGAAGGCGACGGAGATCAGGTTGAGCGTGCCGACCGTGACAGCGGCAAACCCGGTCGTGAACAACAGCCCGAGCAGAAGGGTGATCGCGATCGGCACAGTCAGGCGCCAGGACCGCACGGCGGCGAACAGCCACACGACGACCAGCAGGAAGCTGCCGCCCAGGCCGATTGCGGCGCCTTGCGCGACGGAGGAGAACTCCTCGTCGTCGAGCGCCACCTGCCCGGTGACGCGAACCCTGGCCAGGCCGGATTTCACATAGGGCAGGCCTGCGGCGTCCGCCCGCAGCACGGCGGTCGCCGCCCCGCCTGGCTGCAGGGCGCCGAAATCGAGCGTCGGCTTGGCGGTGACGAAGCGGTAGCGGCCGGCCTGCTCGGCCAGCTTGCCCGCCAGCAGCCTCTCCCAGGAGAGCGGGGCAGGATGGCCGTCCGCCGCCTGGGAAAGCCCTGCGTGGAACTGCGCCATCGCGGGCGCCAGGCCGGCAGGATCCTGGCCACGCTCGGCGCCCTCGGCGACCAGGGTCAGCGCGGCGAACAAGCCGCGCAGGCTCGGGTCGGCGACCAACTGGCCGAGGAAAGGCTGGGCGTCCACGGTGCGGTCCAGCAGGTCGGTCAAGTCCCGCAAGCCGATCAGCAGGAACGCGTTGCGCTGCAGGTAGTCCGAGCTGTCCGGCTGGGTGACGTGTTGAAACAGGCGTGGGTTCGCGCGCAACTTGCTGGACAGGGCAGACGCGGTCGCTTCCGCCTCCTCCGGGATATGCCCGTCGATGACGGCGACCAGCAGCCCGTCATCCTGGGGGAAGGCCACGTTCAGCGCTGCGATGCCTCGCTTCCAAGGGAGCGAGGCTGCGAACATGCGTCCCGTGTCGGTGGTGACGCCCAGGCGGCGGCTGGCTGCATAGAGGCTGAGGACGGCCAGCAGCAGTGCCACGGCGATGACGGCGAACCGGCGACAGCTGCAGAATTGGACCAGACGCGGCAGGATGGCGCGCACCACGCCGGCGACCGTGGAGATGTGCTGCCTGGTGACTCGTATCTTGGCCATGCCGAACGAAAGGTCCTGATCCGGTTCGAGGCGGACCCGGAACCATATGTGAAGGCGCCGGCATGACCTTGGCCCACTGCGAGGCATTGGCGTGCGCCGAGCCGTCTTTCGGGCTCCATACAAGATTTACCGGCCCTGAACACCGGGGGCCAGCCTGTGAATGGTCTGCCGATGGCTTGCCGGCCTTGCCTGCCCACTATGCCTGCGCTAGGTCCGCCGCTTGCTGCCGGCGGGCGTGGTGAAATTGGTAGACACGCCAGATTTAGGTTCTGGTGGCGTAAGCCGTGGGGGTTCAAGTCCCTCCGCCCGCACCAGGCTACGATTTACGAGCGCTTATTGAGGATGGCCCGCGATGCAGGTAACCGAGACGCTTTCCGACGGGCTGAGGCGCGCGTTTTCCGTGGTCGTTCCAGCCGCGGAGATCGAGGGCAAGGTCAGCCTGAAGCTCGCCGAGATCGGCCGCACGATCAAGCTGCCCGGTTTCCGGCCGGGGAAGGTGCCGGTGAACCTCGTGCGCCAGCGCTACGGCGCGTCGGTGATGGCCGAGGTCATGCAGGACGCGCTGGCGACGGCGACAGACCAGGTGGTCGAGGAGCGCGGCTTGCGCCCGGCCGGGCAGCCGAAGGTGGAGCTGGCCGGCGAGCCGAAGATTGACGGCAAGTCTGCCTCCGACCTTTCGTTCAGCGTCGAGATGGAAGTGCTGCCGGAGATCGGCACGCCCGACTTGGCGTCGCTGACGCTGACCCGTCTGCGGTCCGAGGTCGCGCCCGAGGTGATCGACAAGACGCTCGAGCGTCTGGCCAGCCAGCAGCGCGAAGTCCTGCCTGTTGAGGAGGACCGCGGGGCGGAGACTGGCGAAATGCTCACCGTCGATTTCGCGGGCACGCTGGACGGCGTTCCGTTCGAGGGCGGGGCGGGGCAGGACGCCAAGGTCGAGATTGGCGGACCGGGGTTCATCCCCGGTTTTTCGGAGGGAATGGCAGGCATGAAGCCTGGCGACGTCCGAAACGTCGACGTCACTTTCCCGGCCGAATACCACGCGGAGGCTTTGGCCGGAAAGGCGGCTGTCTTCGAGGTGACCGCCAAGGCGTTGGGCAGGCCGTGCGAGCAGGCGCTGGACGACACGCTTGCTGTCAAGCTCGGACTGGAGTCGCTCGACAAGCTGCGCGAGATGGTGGCGACGCAGATGCAGCGCGAGCTCGACCAGATGTCTCGGTTGCGTATCAAGCGCGAGCTGCTGGACGTGCTTTCGGAGAAGGCCGACTTCCCGGCGCCGCAGAACCTCGTCGAGGCGGAGTTTGGCGCGATCTGGCAGCGTGTCGAGCAGGATACGGCGTCGGGCCAGGTGGATGACGAGGATAGGGGCAAGGATACGGACACTCTGAAGGCGGAGTACCGGGCGATCGCGGACCGGCGTGTGCGTCTTGGGCTGCTGCTGTCCGAAATCGGCCGCTCGGCCGGCATACAGGTCAGCCAGGCCGAGCTGACTCAAGCGTTGCGTGCGGAGGCGGCTCGCTACCCTGGGCAGGAGATGCAGGTGGTGGAGTTCTTCCGCAAGACGCCGCAGGCTATCGAGCAGCTTCGCGGCCCGCTGTTCGAGGACAAGGTGGTTGACTACATCCTGGAGATGGCCAAGGTCGAGGACCGGCTGGTCTCTCCCGAGGAGCTGAACGGCATGCCGTCCGACGAGGCGGCTGCTCCGAAGGTGAGCTTCCAGCCTGCGGCTGAGGAGGCGGTGCCCGAGTCGTCGGACGAAGCTGGCCTGATCGAAGAGCCAGCTTCAAGCCAGGAATAGAGGGCGCGCAGCGTGCCGCGGCGGGAGTGCTGACCCGGTGCGCACTGGAACCGGACGTTGCGACGCCCATGTCATAGCGCCAGACTGGCTCGCAACGCGAGACAACCCGATAGGAGTGCGTATGAGGGCCCGTTCTCTCGCCGACCGTGACCCCGTAGAAGTCTACAGCCAGGCGCTCGTCCCGATGGTGGTCGAGCAGACGGCGCGTGGGGAACGGTCCTACGACATCTATTCTCGGCTTCTCAAGGAGCGGATCGTGTTCCTGACGGGGCCGGTCTTCGATCAGCTCAGCGCGCTGATCTGTGCCCAGCTGCTGTTCCTGGAGAGCGAGAACCCCTCCAAGGACATTTTCTTCTATATCAACAGCCCCGGCGGCGTGGTTTCGGCCGGGCTCGCGATCTACGACACGATGCAGTTTATCCGATGCCCGGTCAGTACCGTTTGCATCGGGCAGGCCGCCTCGATGGGTTCGCTGCTGTTGTGCTCTGGCGCCAAGGACAAGCGCTTTGCCCTGCCCAATAGCCGCGTGATGGTGCATCAGCCGAGCGGCGGCGCCCAGGGGCAGGCGGCAGACATCGAAATCCAGGCGCGCGAGATACTGACGCTACGCCACCAGCTCAACGAGATCTACGTCCGGCACACAGGACAGCCGATCGAGGCGATCGAGGCGAAGCTGGAGCGGGACAGTTACATGTCCGCCGAGGAGGCTCGGGTGTTCGGGTTGGTGGACCAGGTTGTGGAAAACCGGCCGCAGGCGATGATAGACGACGCCATCAAGGTGTGACGCGCCTGAGGTCGGGCGTTGCGTCTTAACGCATCCGATCGAGATCCACGCGAGTATGAGGGCGGGAGCGGTGACGCATGAGTGCGCGCCGCACTTTGCCCGAAGCGACGCATGGCCGCCTTGTCGATCGCAAAAGGCTGGCGGTAGTATCCTAAGACTGTGGCCCTGGGCGAGCCTGGGGCGGGAGACGCTATGAGCAAGTCCGGCGACACCAAGAACACCCTCTACTGCTCGTTCTGCGGCAAGTCCCAGCACGAAGTTCGCAAGCTGATTGCGGGCCCGACGGTGTTCATCTGCGACGAGTGCGTCGAGCTGTGCATGGACATCATCCGCGAGGAGCACAAGACGCACCTGGTGAAGGCGCGCGATGGAGTGCCGACGCCGAAGGAAATCTGCAGGGTGCTGGACGACTACGTGATCGGCCAGAGTCACGCCAAGAAGGTGCTCTCCGTCGCGGTTCACAACCATTACAAGCGCCTGGCACACGCGCAGAAGAACAACGACATCGAGATCGCCAAGTCTAACATCCTGTTGGTCGGGCCGACTGGGTCGGGCAAGACCCTGCTGGCGCAGACCCTGGCGCGCATCCTGGACGTGCCGTTCACCATGGCCGACGCGACGACGCTGACCGAAGCGGGCTATGTCGGCGAGGATGTTGAGAACATCATCCTCAAGCTGCTGCAGGCCGCCGACTACAACGTGGAGCGGGCCCAGCGTGGCATCGTCTACATCGACGAGGTCGACAAGATCAGCCGCAAATCCGACAACCCGAGCATCACCCGCGACGTGAGCGGCGAGGGCGTGCAGCAGGCGCTGCTGAAGATCATGGAGGGCACGGTGGCGTCCGTGCCGCCGCAGGGCGGGCGCAAGCATCCGCAGCAGGAGTTCCTGCAGGTCGACACCACCAACATACTGTTCATCTGCGGCGGGGCGTTTGCCGGGCTGGAAAAGATCATCGGCGCCCGGGGCAAGGGGTCGGGGATCGGCTACGGGGCGGAGGTGCGCGACCCTGATGAGCGTCGAACGGGTGCCATCCTCCGCGACGTGGAGCCTGAGGACCTGCTGCGGTTCGGCCTGATCCCGGAGTTCATTGGCCGGTTGCCGGTGGTGGCGACGCTTGAGGATCTCGACGAGGCTGCGTTGATGGAGATACTGACCAAGCCGAAGAACGCGCTGGTCAAGCAGTATGGCCGGCTGTTCGAGATGGAGGGGGTGAAGCTCAGCTTCACCGACGACGCGCTTAAATCGGTGTCCACCCGGGCGATTGCGCGGCGGACCGGCGCGCGCGGGTTGCGATCGATCATGGAGTCCATCCTATTGAGCACGATGTTCGATCTGCCCGGTTTGGACACTGTCGATGAGGTGGTGATCAACCGTGAGGTTGCAGAAGGCCGAGCCTCTCCGTTGTACACGTACAGCAAGGAGCGCACCAAGGAACGCGCGGAGGGGGCGGGCTAGCAAACCGTCTGCCGCGCCCGATATGCAAGCTGTCCCTTTGGGCCTTTTGGTAGGTCAAAAGTGGATCAGCCAAAATATAGAAGCTGGTCGAGCCGTGGGCGTTGATCTTTGTTGTTTTTCGATCTGGAGCTTCTCGCGCCATGCTCGGGCGGGCCGTACTCCCGACTGTCCTTAGAGGAGGTCTCCCATGCCTGTTAAGAAGTCCGCGGTGCCGGTGAACGAGTCGTTGGCCGTCCTGCCATTGCGCGACATCGTCGTGTTTCCGCACATGATCGTTCCGCTGTTCGTCGGCCGGGAGAAATCCGTCCGAGCGCTTGAAGCGGTGATGAAGGACGACAAGCAGATACTGCTTGTAACGCAGAAGAACGCCGCGCAGGACGATCCTTCGGCCGACGATATCTATCGGGTGGGGACGGTATCGACCATTCTTCAACTGCTGAAGTTGCCGGACGGCACGGTCAAGGTTCTGGTGGAGGGCGGGCGGCGCGCCAGGCTGGCCTCGTTCAAGGAAACCGAAGCCTATTTCGAGGCTCATATCGAGGATTTGCCCGACCAGGAATCCGAGGCCAAGGAACTGGAGGCGCTTGGCCGGACCGTAGTTGGCCAGTTCGAGCAATATATCAAACTCAACAAGAAGATCGCTCCTGAGGTGCTGGTCTCGCTCAACCAGATCGAGGAGCCAAGCAAGCTGGCCGATACGATCGCCAGCCATCTCAACCTCAAGATCAGCGAGAAGCAGGAGCTTCTCGAGACTACGCGCATCGGCGAAAGGTTGGAGCGTGTGTTCGGCCATATGGAGGCTGAGATCGGCGTGTTGCAGGTTGAAAAGCGCATCCGCAACCGTGTGAAGCGCCAGATGGAGAAGACGCAGCGCGAGTATTATCTCAACGAGCAACTCAAGGCGATTCAGAAGGAGCTCGGCGAGGGAGAGGACGGCAAGGACGAGACGGCCGAGCTCGAGGAAAAGATCAAGCGCACCAAGCTGAGCAAGGAAGCCCGTGAGAAGGCGATGGGCGAGCTGAAGAAGCTTCGCACCATGAGCCCGATGAGCGCGGAGGCAACGGTTGTACGCAACTACCTCGACTGGATTCTCTCGATACCGTGGAAGAAGCGCAGCAAGGTCCGCAACGACGTGGTTGCGGCCGAGGGTGTGCTCGACGCGGACCATTTTGGGCTGGAAAAGGTCAAGGAGAGGATCACCGAGTACCTGGCCGTGCAGGCGCGCAGCCCGAAGGTGCGCGGGCCTATCCTCTGTCTTGTCGGTCCGCCTGGTGTGGGCAAGACCTCGCTCGGCAAGTCGATCGCCAACGCCACGGGACGGAGCTTTGTACGCATGTCGCTCGGCGGCGTGCGTGACGAGGCCGAGATCAGGGGTCATCGCCGGACCTATATCGGGTCCATGCCCGGCAAGGTGATCCAGGGCATGAAGAAGGCCAAGACGAGCAACCCCCTGTTCCTGCTCGACGAGATCGACAAGCTGGGCCAGGATTGGCGGGGGGATCCGACGTCTGCCCTGCTCGAAGTGCTCGACCCGGAGCAGAACGCGACCTTCGCCGATCACTATCTGGAGGTCGATTACGACCTTTCGGACGTGATGTTCGTGACGACTGCAAATTCGCTGCGCATGCCGCAGCCTTTGCTGGACCGCATGGAAATCATCCGGATTTCCGGCTACACAGAAGACGAGAAGCTGCAGATTGCGCGCCGGCACCTGATCGCCAAGCAGAGTGAGGCGCATGGGCTGAAGCCGGAGGAATGGTCGATCTCCGACGACGCTCTGCGTGACCTGATCCGCACCTACACGCGCGAGGCGGGCGTGCGCAACCTGGAGCGCGAGCTCGCCAACCTGGCACGCAAATCGGTTAAGGAGATCGTCACCAAGAAGTCTCGTAAAGTAATGATAACCTTCAAAAACCTAGAAAAATACGCTGGTATCAGGCGGTTCCGCTACGGCGAGACCGAATCCGAGGACATGGTCGGCGTCGTCACCGGCCTTGCGTGGACAGAAGTCGGCGGCGAGATACTGACGATTGAGAGCGTGATGGTGCCGGGGAAGGGCAAGATCCAGCACACCGGCAAGCTGGGCGACGTGATGCAGGAGAGCGTGACGGCAGCTTTGTCCTACGTGCGCAGCCGCTCGATCGGGTTCGGCATCAAGCCTACGCTGTTCGAGAAGCGCGACATTCACGTTCACGTGCCGGAGGGCGCCACACCGAAGGATGGCCCCTCGGCAGGTGTCGCTATGGCGACCAGCATTGTCAGCGTGCTGACGGGCATACCGGTTCGCCGCGACGTCGCGATGACGGGCGAGATAACTTTGCGGGGCCGTGTGTTGCCGATTGGTGGGCTGAAGGAAAAGTTGCTGGCGGCTTTACGGGCCGGCATAGCGACCGTGTTCTTCCCCAAGGACAACGAGAAGGACCTTGCCGAAATACCGGATAACGTGAAAAAGGCCCTGACGCTGATCCCGGTAAGCCACGTGGACGACGTCATCGGCCAGGCCTTGATCCGCCGGCCGGAAGCCATCGAGTGGGAAGAGCCGCCGGAAGCGCTTGCGAAGCCGGCCGCCGAACCTGCAGGGGCGTCCTTGCCACACTGACGAGCCCTGTTCAGGAAGCCCGGAGATCGTCAAAAATGGCGGTTTTCCGGGCTTTTTGTTGACTTGCCGCTTTCGCCCTGCCTAGTGTGCGCCCAGCCGAAACGAAAGGACGACCGCTATGGACGACATTGAAGAGCCGATCCGCACGCCACGTGCTGGCAAGGGTGCTGGGGCAGGCAAGCAGGACCACGTCGTCAACCGTCAGAAGTTGTTGGTTGCAGTGACAGAGAAGACTGGCCTGCCGAGAAGCAAGGCGATGGCTGCGATGGATGCGGTGTTCGACTGCGTGAGCCACTCTCTCAAGGACGGCAACGAGGTTCGCGTGTTGAATTTCGGCTCGTTCGTCATCAGCGAGCGGAAAGCCGGCAAGGGACGCGACCCACGCACCGGCGCTGAGATTAACGTTCCTCAAAGCAAGTCGGTCCGTTTTCGTCCGAGCAAGACGTTGCGCGAGGTTTTGGGCGGCACGTCGGCTGGACACGACGAGGTTGAGGCCTAAAACAGCATGGCGGGCGGTTAGCTCAGAGGTAGAGCGGCTCGTTTACACCGAGTTGGCCGGCGGTTCGATCCCGTCACCGCCCACCATTGACTTCTGATTTATAATAGCCCTGCAGGTTGGAGAGAATGATAAGGCCCAGGGTTGACGCCTGGCTGAGCCCCCCCTAGAAGCGGCGCCTGCCTGCCAAGCGGGTGTAGCTCAGTTGGTTAGAGCGCCGGCCTGTCACGCCGGAGGTCGCGGGTTCGAGCCCCGTCACTCGCGCCAGGTGTCTCCCTCTTGGCGCAGTGGGCACTCGGGTCTATGGTCACCGATGTTGCAGTGCGGTGCCGTTGTGGCGCTGCTTTCTCCGGTGATGTGCATGCAGCCGCTTCTGGCCAGTTATTTCCCAATTCTGGTATTCCTCGGAATTGCTTCCGGCATAGCGATGGCCATGGTTGGCGGTTCGCTTCTGGCAGCGCGGCAAAAGCCTTATGCCGAGAAACTGTCCGCCTACGAATGCGGCTTCGAGCCGTTCGATGATGCGCGGCGCCGGTTCGACGTGCGCTTCTACCTCGTCGCGATTTTATTCATCATTTTCGATCTTGAGGTAGCTTTCCTCTTCCCATGGGCCGTCAGCCTCTCACATATCGGCATGCTGGGTTTCTGGTCGATGATTGGGTTCCTTGCTGTTCTGACCGTCGGTTTTATCTACGAGTGGCGCAAGGGCGCGCTCGACTGGGAGTAGGGAATGAGTGTTACCGCCACCGACGTGGCCACCGGCGAGCAGCTTGCCTGGAACCGGGACAAGCTGGCGCCCGGCGTGGCGCAGGACTCGGTGATACGCGGCATTACCGGCGAGATTGCCGATAAGGGCTTTGTCGTCGCGCAGTTGGACAGGCTGGTCAATTGGGGCCGAACAGGTAGCCTTTGGCCGATGACCTTCGGTTTGGCATGCTGCGCGGTGGAGATGATCCACGCCTACATGCCGCGTTACGATCTGGATCGGTTTGGCATTTTCCCACGCGGCTCGCCGCGGCAGAGCGATGTGATGATCGTTGCCGGCACGTTGACCAACAAAATGGCCCCGGCGCTGCGGCGCGTTTACGACCAGATGTCGGAGCCACGCTGGGTTATCAGCATGGGAAGCTGCGCCAATGGCGGCGGCTACTACCATTATTCTTATTCGGTCGTGCGAGGGTGTGACCGCATCGTGCCGGTCGACATCTACGTTCCGGGCTGCCCGCCAACGGCTGAGGCTTTGGTTTACGGCATCATGCAGCTGCAGAAGAAGATCCGTCGCACGGGGACGATACTTCGTGGCTGAGCTTCAGCTTGCATCTGGCCAGGCCTTGGCGCTCGCGATCTCAACAGGCGTTGGCGGCGTGTCGCGTGCCGGGCTGGAAGGGGGCGAACTGGTGGCGCACGTCTCGCGAGACGATTTGCTGCAGGTGATGACCGCCTTGCGTGACGACCCGCGATTTGCGTGCGAGCAAATGGTCGATTTGTGCGGCGTTGACTGGCCGAAGCGCGACGAGCGATTTGATGTCGTCTACAACCTTCTCAGCGTTTCGTTGAACCACAGAATACGCGTCATCGTAACGACCGACGAGATAACCCCTGTGCCTTCGGTTTCCAACATATGGCCGTGTGCCACGTGGTGGGAGCGTGAATGCTGGGACTTACTGGGCGTGATGTTTGCCGGCTTGGCCGATCACCGCCGCATCCTTACGGATTACGGTTTTGAAGGTCATCCGCTGCGGAAGGATTTTCCGCTGACCGGCTATGTGGAGGTTCGCTACGACGAGGATCGCAAGCAGGTCGTAAACGAACCTGTAAGCCTGGCTCAGGATTTCCGCGATTTTCATTTCTTGTCTCCATGGGAGGGCATGACGACTCTGCCAGGTGATGAAAAGGCGCACATGGTACGTATGGCTTTGGCGAACGGCACTGCGGCAGAGGTGAAGCCATGAGCGATCTGTTGGAGCCTGGCCTGATGGGCCAAACCAACCTGTCCGCGGATCAGGCAGTGGCGAACGCGGCCAAGACGATACAAATCGATAGCCACGCGATGAATTTCGGTCCGCAGCATCCTGCGGCCCACGGAGTGTTGCGCCTCGTGCTAGAGATGGACGGCGAGGTAGTGGAACGAGCCGACCCGCATGTGGGCCTGTTGCATCGCGGTACCGAGAAACTTATCGAAAGTAGGACCTACCTCCAGAACGTCCCGTATTTCGATCGGTTGGACTACGTGTCGCCGATGTGCATGGAGCATGCTTTCGTGTTGGCGACAGAAAAGCTTCTGTCGATCACGGCGCCGGAGCGCGCGCTGTGGATACGCACGATGTTCGACGAGATCACGCGCATCCTGAACCATCTGCTGAACCTTACCTCCTACGCGCTGGACGTGGGTGCGCTCAGCCCTTCTCTTTGGGGGTACGAGGAGCGCGAGAAATTGATGGAGTTTTATGAGGCTGTATCGGGTGCACGGCTTCATGCAAACTACTATCGTCCCGGCGGCGTGAAGAGCGACATGCCTGCTGGGCTGACTGACAGGATCTGGGCCTGGAGCGAAAACTTCCCCAGCTTCATCGACGATCTGTGGAATCTGCTGACAGAGAACCGCATCTGGAAGCAACGCACGGTCGACATCGGCGTGATGTCTGCCGAGCAGGCGCTGGCTTGGGGTTTCACTGGACCTAACCTGCGCGCGAGCGGTGTGCCGTGGGACCTTCGCCGCGCGCAACCCTATGCAATGTATGATCGGGTAGAGTTTGACATTCCTGTTGCCCGCAACGGCGATTGCTTCGATCGATACCTGGTTCGAATGGCGGAGATGCGGGAAAGCGTCAAAATCATTCGCCAATGTATCGAACAGATGAAGCCTGGCCCGGTGAAAATTGATGATAGAAAGTTTTCGCCACCGCGGCGTGAGGAAATGAAGCGTTCGATGGAGGCGATGATCCATCAGTTCAAGCTCTACACGGAAGGTTTTCACGTGCCGGCAGGCGCGACTTACACAGCGATTGAGAGCCCAAAGGGCGAGTTCGGCGTGTATCTCGTATCTGACGGAACCAACAAGCCGTATCGCTGCAAAATACGGCCGACGGGTTTTTCGCACCTGCAAGCCATTGAAGTCATGAGCAAGGGGCACATGCTGGCTGACGCGGTTGCGGTAATCGGCTCCATCGACCTGGTCTTTGGCGAAGTTGACCGCTGATGTCGGGTTCGGCGGAAAACGTCGGCGATGGTTCGACGGCATCACACAACAAGGTCGAGCCGCAGCACTTCACCTTCGATGCGGAGAACGAGGCCGAGATTGCCAGGATACTGGCCAAGTATCCTCCGCTTCGACAGGCCAGTGCTGTGTTGCCGCTGCTTTATTTGGTCCAGGACCAGATGCGCCGCGATACTGGAAGCGGCTGGGTGCCGCGTGTAGCAATGGACGTGGTTGCGAGCAGGCTCCAGATGCCGCCGATCCGGGTCTACGAAGTCGCGACGTTCTATCTGATGTTCAACACTAGCCCGGTCGGAACGTACCATCTTCAGCTTTGCACAACGACGCCGTGCTGGCTGCGCGGATCGGACGACGTGGTTGCAGCCTGCCGGCGTGTGACGGGCATCAAGGGATGGCACGAAACGAGTGCTGACGGGTTGTTTACGATGTCCGAGGTTGAATGCCTCGGCGCCTGTGTAAACGCACCTATCCTGCAGATCGGCAATGATTTCTATGAGGACATGGATGCTTCCTCGACCGAGAGGCTTCTGCAATCCCTTAAGCGCAGCGAGCGTCCACCCCAGCCCGGCTCGATGATCGGCCGCATGACATCCGCCCCTGAGGGTGGACCAACAACGTTGACGATGGCTTCGGAGTAGTATCGTGCTGCAGGACCACGATCGCATATTCACCAATCTTTATGGCCAGCACGATTGGCACCTTACAGGTGCTCGTGCGCGAGGTGATTGGGATAAGACGGCAGACATCCTGGCACGTGGCCGTGAGGCCATTATTGACGAGATGAAAGCATCTGGTCTGCGCGGCCGAGGTGGTGCGGGGTTTCCAACTGGCATGAAGTGGTCGTTCATGCCCAAGGTATCTGACGGCCGCCCGGCCTACTTGGTCGTAAATGCAGATGAAAGCGAGCCTGGCACCTGCAAGGATCGCGACATCATGCGTCACGATCCGCACAAGCTGATCGAGGGATGCCTGATCGCAAGCTTCGCCATGGGCGCGCACGCTGCTTACATCTACATTCGTGGTGAGTACTACAACGAACATATCAATCTTCAGGCTGCGATCGATGAGGCTTACGGAGCAGGGTTGATTGGCAATAACGCGTGCGGAAGCGGGTGGGATTTTGAGCTCTACCTGCATCGCGGAGCGGGCGCCTACATTTGCGGCGAGGAAACGGCGCTTCTGGAGTCGCTCGAAGGCAAGAAGGGCATGCCTCGTTTGAAGCCACCCTTCCCGGCCGCGGTTGGGCTTTACGGGTGTCCGACGACGGTAAACAACGTCGAGACGATAGCTGTGGCCCCTGAAATTTTGCGCCGTGGCGCTTCCTGGTTTTCTGCCTTGGGACGGCCGAAGAATGCCGGAACGAAGATCTTTTGTATATCAGGGCACGTCAACAAGCCGTGCAACGTGGAAGAGGAACTCGGCATTCCAATGCGGGAGTTGTTGGAGCGTTACGCCGGTGGCGTGCGTGGCGGCTGGGATAACCTTCTTGCAGTGATACCAGGCGGTTCCTCGGTGCCGCTTCTGCCAAAGGACATTTGCAACACCGTGCTGATGGATTTCGACAGCCTGCGCGACGTCAAGTCCGGCCTTGGAACTGCAGCAGTGATCGTCATGGACAAGTCAACCGATGTGGTGCGTGCCATTGCTCGGCTGGCACAGTTCTACAAACATGAGAGTTGTGGGCAATGTACGCCGTGCCGCGAGGGGACGGGGTGGATGATGCGCGTCATGTACCGATTGGTAGAGGGGCGTGCTGAATCGGCCGAGATTGACATGTTAGAGCAGGTGACGCGCCAGGTTGAGGGGCACACGATCTGCGCTCTAGGCGATGCCGCAGCTTGGCCCATTCAAGGATTGATAAGGCATTTCCGCCCGGTGATTGAGGAGCGTATCGCCGCGTATCGCGCTGGTCCAAGAGTGGTGACGCCGGTCAATTTACCAATGGCGGCTGAATAGGTCTTGGTGAAGGTCGAACGCTACGCCATGGATAGTTTGGCACTATTTTCTGTGAATTTTGAGAAAGCGTTGTGATGGTAAGGCTGACGGTCGACGATAGCGAGGTGGAGATAGAGGCTGGTAGCAGCGTGCTACAGGCTTGTGAAAAGGCAGGACGAGAGATCCCTCATTTTTGCTATCACGAACGTCTTTCAGTGGCAGGTAACTGCCGCATGTGTCTGGTTGAGATTGAAAAGGCGCCGAAGCCGATAGCGAGTTGTGCCTATCCGGTGGCGGAAGGCATGGTTGTTCGGACCGATACGCCGGTCGTTCGCCAAGCCCGGCGCGGCGTTATGGAATTTCTCCTCATCAACCATCCGCTTGACTGCCCTATCTGTGACCAGGGTGGGCAGTGCGATCTGCAGGACCAATCGTACGCATACGGCATGGACCATTCGCGCTACGCCGAAAACAAGCGCGCCGTTAAAGACAAGAACCTTGGCCCGCTTGTCAAGACCGTGATGACCCGCTGCATTCAATGCACCCGCTGCATTCGATTTGCGACCGAGATTGCAGGTGTTCCTGAGCTTGGAGCGACCGCGCGTGGTGAGAACATGGAGGTCGGGACCTACGTCGAGCATGCTCTGACGTCGGAATTGTCCGGCAACATGATCGATATCTGTCCAGTGGGTGCACTGACCAGCAAACCAGGCGCTTTCGTCGTCCGGCCGTGGGAGCTGAAGCACACTGACAGCGTCGACGCTCTTGATGCGGTCGGCACGCCCATCCGCGTAGACGTGCGCGGCTCAGAAGTTTTGCGCATCCTTCCTGGCGTGAACGACGAGATAAACGACGAGTGGCTTGCTGATAAATCCAGGTTTTCTGTCGACGGGTTGAAGAGGCGGCGCCTGGATCGGCCATGGGTAAGGCAGAACGGCAAATTGCAGCCTGCGAGTTGGCAGGAAGCTTTTTCCGCAATAACTGCCAAGCTTACCGGAGTATCGGCGAAGCGTATTGGTGCGATCGCCGGCGATTTATGCGACGCGGAAAGTATGACGGTTCTGAAGGACCTGATGACGGCTATTGGGTCGGGCAACCTTGATTGCCGCCAGGACGGAGCAAAGCTGGACGCCAGCCGTCGAGACTTTTACCTATTCAACAGCACCATCGCCGGCATAGATGCTGCCGATGCCATTCTGATTGTGGGAAGTAACCCGCGCCGGGAAGCTCCTATCCTGAACGCACGTGTCCGCAAGCGCTGGCTAGCAACGTCCGGGCGCTTGCAAATCGGTGTGATCGGCCCGTCGGCTGACCTGACATATAGCGTCCAACATCTTGGTGACGACGCTGGATCGATTGCGGACCTAAGCAGCCGTACACCAGACTTCCTTGATGTATTGCGCACTGCAGAAAGGCCTATGCTGATCGTCGGGCAATCTGCTCTTGCCCGTACGGACGGCGCTGCCGTGCTTGCCAATGCTTGGGAATGTGCGAAAAACGTCGGCGCGTTGAAGCCCGACTGGCATGGCTTTAACGTGTTGCATACGGCGGCTTCCCGCGTGGGTGCTCTTGACCTCGGACTGCTGCCGGGTCCGGACGCGTTGGGTTTCGAGGCGATGCTTGACGGCGGCGTAGATTTCCTCTGGCTACTCGGGGCCGATGAGTTCGACAGCACACGTATTGGTGCTGATACATTTGTCGTGTACCAGGGACACCATGGTGATAAGGGTGCCTCGCGCGCTGATGTTATCCTACCAGGTGCGGCCTATACTGAAAAAGATGGAACTTACGTCAGCACCGAGGGGCGCGTTCAGCGCGGCTACCGTGCTGTGTTCGCGCCGGGCGAAGCGCGAGAAGACTGGCGGATTCTGAGGGCGTTTAGCGCCGTGATTGGACGTCCCTTGCCTTATAACGATATCGATGAGGTTCGCGAGCGTATGGCCGTTATAAATCCGGTTTTCGCCCGGGTGGGTCTCCAGCGATTTGGCTGCAGCGACCTGTCTGGCCCAGGAGCAGACATAGTCCGGAGTGAGATACTGAACACGCCATTCCGGGAAAGCGTTGCTGATTACTATCGCAACAACCCGATCAGCCGCGCCAGTGTGACCATGGCTGAGTGTTCTCGTATTGCGCCTTCGGCACTCGTTCAACCGCAGCCTCTGGCTGCGGCCGCGGAGTAGCGTATGCGTCACTTCTTTCTTGATACGACATTTGGCACTCTACTGCTGACGATTGCCGAAACGCTTGCGGTTTTGATTCCTGTCCTCATTAGCATGGCCTACTCGACGTATTTCGAACGCAAGGCGCTTGCTGCCTTCCAGCTTCGCCGTGGACCTAACGTAGTTGGGCCATTCGGCCTGTTTCAGCCGTTTGCGGATGCGGTGAAGGTGTTCAACAAGGAGACGGTCATACCGGCCGGAGCCAGTCGTTCGCTATTTTTATTTGCGCCTATGCTTACGTTCGTTCTGGCTTGCCTTGCCTGGGCTGTGATCCCTGTAACCGACAATTGGGCTGTCGCAAATATAAACGTCGGCATCCTATACTTGTTTGCAATCAGCTCACTAGGTGTGTACGGCATCATAATCGCCGGATGGGCCAGCAATTCGAAATACGCTTTTCTAGGAGCCATGAGATCAGCGGCCCAGATGGTTAGCTACGAGGTTTCCATCGGCTTTGTGCTAGTGACAGTGTTGCTGTGTGTCGGAAGTCTCAACCTTAATGACGTGGTGAGGGCCCAAAGTCACCATTGGTTTGCCTTCACGCTGCTGTTTCCGATGTTCGTGGTCTTTCTGATTTCCATGTTGGCTGAGACAAACCGTGCACCATTCGACCTTCCCGAGGGTGAGAGCGAGCTGGTAGCGGGCTTTTTCGTCGAGTATAGCGCTATGTCGTTCGCGCTGTTTTTCCTCGGCGAATATACCAACATGATCATGATGTCCGCGCTAGGAAGCGTGTTGTTCCTCGGGGGATGGCAGGCGCCATTTGGCCTGGATTTCATTCCAGGTGTTTTCTGGCTGTTTGGCAAAATCTGCGTCCTAATGTTTTTCTTTTTTTGGGTGCGCGCGACCTTTCCAAGGTTCCGTTATGATCAGTTGATGCGGCTTGGATGGAAGGTGTTTTTGCCATTGTCGCTGCTCTGGCTTGTGCTGACAGCGGGTTACCTAGAACTGACGGGCACGCTTCCTGTGCCACCGGTGTGAGAATATTCAGATGCCATTAATCAGACAGGCAGCCTGGCGGCTCGTGATGTGGGAGTTGTTGTCAGGTATGGCACTGACCCTTCGCTACTTCTTCAAGGCACCAGTTACGATTAACTACCCTTATGAGCATGGGCCGCTTAGCCCCAGGTTCAAAGGAGAGCACGCTTTGCGTCGTTACACCAACGGGGAGGAGCGTTGTATAGCCTGCAAGTTGTGCGAAGCGGTTTGTCCTGCCTATGCGATTACCATCGAGGCGGAGCCGCGAGAGGATGGGTCACGGCGGACAACACGGTATGATATCGACATGACAAAGTGCATTTATTGTGGCTTGTGCGAGGAGTCTTGTCCTGTGGACGCAATCGTCGAAGGTCCAAACTTTGAGTTTTCGACAGAGACTCGAGAAGAATTGATGTACAACAAAGATAAGCTGCTTGACAACGGTGACCGCTGGGAAGCTGAGATCGCCAAGCGACTTGAGCTTGATGCGCCCTATCGATGATCACAGCCGCTGCCTTCTACGTGTTTTCAACCGTGCTGCTAGGCTCGGCGGCGATGGTGGTAAGCAGCCGTAACCCTGTTCACTCTGTTCTATTTCTCATACTGGCATTTTTCAACGCGGCTGCTTTGTTCCTGATAGCGGGGGCAGAGTTTTTGGCAATGATACTGGTGATCGTCTATGTAGGTGCGGTTGCGGTTTTGTTCCTATTTGTGGTGATGATGCTGGACGTAGACTTTGTCGCGTTGCGAGAGGGGTTTCAGCGGTATGCACCTGTTGGAGCGACAGTAGGCGTGGTTTTGTTCTTTGAACTCGCAAGCGTCCTGCTCGGGTGGAAAATCTCCGCGACCGCGCCCACGCTGCGGTTTAGTCACACTCCTACCGGCATACAGAACACGCGTGCGATCGGACAAATCCTGTATACAGATTACATCCTGCTATTTCAGCTGTCCGGCCTGATCCTGCTGGTGGCCATGGTTGGAGCGATCGTGTTGACGCACCGTGATCGGCAAAAATCAAAGCGTCAAAACATAACAATACAGCAGGAACGGCGGGTAGCCGAGACTTTGCAAGTTATTAGCGTTCGTAGCCGAGCTGGCGTCAAGGAGCTTGGAATCTACCGTCCAGCGTCCGTTTCGCCCGAGATGGTAGATGGCATAGCTGCGGACAGAACCGGCACGCCGATCGCCGTCTCTGGGGATGGTTAGTCGTGGCTTCTGGGATGCTGACCATCAGCCTTGGACACTACCTTACGGTTGCTGCAATTCTGTTGGTGTTAGGCGTATTTGGCATATTCCTCAACCGGAAGAACGTTATAGTCATTTTGATGTCGGTTGAACTCATTCTACTTGCCGTAAACATCAACCTCGTCGCTTTTTCGTCAGCCTTGAACGATCTTGCTGGACAGATACTCGCTATGTTTGTCTTGACCGTGGCCGCTGCAGAAGCCGCAATCGGCCTTGCTATCGTGGTCGTGTATTTTCGAAATCGCGGCTCCATAGCGGTCGAAGACGTAAATTTGATGAAGGGTTGAGATGATCTTTTCGACCGCCGTCTTTGCTCCGCTGATCGGATGCCTTGTGTGTGGCTTCACGGGCCGATCGATCGGTGATCGACCAGCTCAACTGGTCACGATATTCTGCATGATACTTGCCTCCGCGTGTGGCATCGTAGCCTGGTATGAACATATCTGGGGTGGCGCTTCGACCAGTGTGATATCCGTAGCTCCATGGATAACCGCTGGTGATCTCCGCCTTAATTGGGCATTACAATACGATTCTTTGTCCGTTTCCATGGTGGCCATGGTCACCTGTGTGGCTACACTCATTCATGTGTACAGCATGGGCTATATGGCTCATGAGACATCGACGACATCACGGTTCTTTGCTTATCTCTCTCTTTTTACGTTTGCGATGTTGATGCTGGTGACTGCGGATAATCTTGTTCAGCTGTTTTTTGGTTGGGAAGGTGTCGGGCTCGCGAGTTATCTCCTCATTGGCTATTGGTACGATCGACCGGCGGCAAATCGTGCAGCTATAAAGGCCATGGTCGTAAACCGCGTTGGTGATCTATCGTTTGCCATCGGAATAGGCCTGATATTCTACAAGTTCGGCGCTGTAGACTTTCAGACGATTTTTAGCTCTGTGACGCAGCATGTAGGTGACACCTACCATGTGTTCGGTGCCAATCCTCGCAGCTACAATGTGATCGGCTTCCTCCTATTCATAGGTGCTATGGGCAAGTCGGCGCAGATCCTGCTGCACACTTGGCTTCCTGACGCGATGGAAGGGCCGACCCCGGTCTCCGCGCTGATCCATGCGGCGACGATGGTGACAGCGGGCGTGTTCTTAATGTCGCGTATGTCGCCATTGATGGAGTTTGCACCTTACGCGTTAGGATTCGTCACGTTCATTGGAGCAACAACGTGTCTTTTTGCGGCCACGGTCGGTTGTGTTCAAAACGACATCAAGAGAGTGATCGCTTACTCTACGTGCTCCCAGCTCGGCTACATGTTCATGGCGGCCGGCGTCGGCGCGTATCAGGCGAGCATGTTCCACCTTCTGACGCATGCGTTCTTTAAGGCGCTTCTCTTCTTGTGTGCGGGTTCGGTGATCCATGCGATGTCGGATGAGCAAGACATGCGTCGCATGGGTGGGATCTGGCGCGCACTTCCGGTGACGTACGCAACGATGTGGTTTGGCAGTCTTGCCCTGGCGGGCATCCCATATTTCGCCGGTTACTGGTCCAAAGACGCAATACTGGAAGCAACGTTTGCAGCGGGTACACCGGTCGGTGTTTATGGCTTTGTGTGTGGCACGCTGGCGGCGTTCCTAACAGCGTTCTATTCGTGGCGCCTGTTGTTAATGACGTTTCATGGCCGTGCGCGAGCCGAATCTCGTACCATGGCACATGTCCACGAAAGCCCGATCTCGATGACGGCTCCATTAGTAATACTTGCATTCGGAGCTGTCTTCGCTGGTTGGTTGCTCCACGCCAGTCTCATCGGCGATCACAATGCGAGATACTGGCAGGGAGCTATTTTCACGGCTGAGAGCAACCATGTGCTTCAACAGGTCGAACGCACACCATTCTTGATCGGGATACTGCCTACCGTTACCGGAGTTTTGGGCATCGCGCTCGCATATTGGTTTTACACGATTAGCCCGACTCTGCCAGGGCGGCTGGCGACGCGCTTCGCGCCAGTTTATCGGTTTTTCCTCAACAAGTGGTATTTTGACGAGCTATATGACTTCCTGTTCGTTCGCCCGGCTACGTGGCTAGCGCGTGAACTTTGGAAGATTGGCGACGGTCAGATCATCGATGGTGTACCGAACGGCTTGGCCAGCATGGCCGAGGGAGGCTCCGTTCAGATCGTCCGCCTTCAGACTGGCTCCATTGCTGTCTACGCTTTTACAATGTTAATTGGTTTGGTGGTGATGGTCAGCCTGTTTCTGTTGACGCGGTAGACGAACGTGACTGATGTGAATGCGGCAGGTTTTCCAGTGCTCTCGCTGATAACGTTCCTGCCTCTCTTGGGTGTGGTCGTGTTAGTGACCTTACCTGACGATCACCAAACATCAGCGCGCAATGCTCGCTGGACGGCTCTTTGGACGAGCCTTATCACCTTCGTGATTTCCCTCGTACTGTGGGGCAAGTTTGACGTTAGGCAGGCAGGTTATCAGTTCGTCGAGACGGCTCTGTGGCTGCCATCGTTTGGGATTGCTTATCGAATGGGGGTGGACGGTATTTCGGTCCTGTTTGTGTTGCTGTCCACGGCTTTGACGCCGTTATGTGTCCTGGCCAGTTGGCAATCTGTAACGGTCCGGGTTCGGGAGTACATGGCGGCTTTCCTCATTCTCGAGACGATGATGGTAGGAATGTTCTCCGCCACTGACTTTCTCTTGTTCTACATGTTCTTTGAGGGCGTACTGATTCCGATGTATCTCATCATCGGTGTATGGGGCGGCCCAAGACGCGTTTACGCGTCGCTAAAATTCTTTCTGTATACGTTTGCAGGTTCGGTGTTGATGTTGCTCGCGTTGCTTGCGATGTGGCAACAGGCGGGTACGACAGACATCGTTGTGCTCCTGCGGACGCACTTTAGCGCGGGAATGCAGTTCTGGCTCTTTCTCGCCTTCTTGGCATCCTTTGCCGTGAAGGTTCCGATGTGGCCGGTGCACACTTGGCTGCCCGATGCTCATGTCGAGGCGCCAACAGCTGGCTCCGTTATTCTCGCCGGCGTGCTTTTGAAGATGGGCGCTTATGGTTTTCTCAGGTTTTCTGTTCCTATGTTACCGCTTGCGTCTCAATACTTCGCGCCGTTGATGTTTTCCTTGGCTGTTATTGCAGTAATCTATACCTCGCTGGTTGCGTTTGCTCAGGAGGACATGAAAAAGCTGATTGCGTACTCCTCTGTCGCCCACATGGGTGTGGTCGTCATCGGTATTTTTACGTTCAACGTGCAGGGTATTGATGGTGCTTTGTTCCAGATGATCTCGCACGGAGTCGTCTCGGCCGCCTTGTTTTTGTGCGTAGGCGTGATCTACGATCGTATGCACACTCGCGAAATCGCACGCTACGGCGGTTTGGGTGATCGTATGCCCGCTTACGCGCTCGTCTTCATGCTTTTCACGATGGCGTCGATTGGTCTGCCTGGAACATCAGGCTTCGTCGGCGAATTTCTTGTCTTGGTCGGTGCAGTCCAAATCAGCTTGTGGCTGGCGCTTTTCGGAAGTTTCGGGATGATACTCGGCGCGGCTTACATGCTCTACCTCTATCGCCGCGTTGTCTTCGGGAAGCTTATTAGGGTGGATCTTAGATCGATACTGGACCTCTCATCGAGAGAGATGGCGATTTTTACGCCGCTAGTTGTGCTCACCCTCTGGCTCGGCATACACCCAAGCAGCTTTACAAGCTTTTTCGATGCAAGTGTTGGCGCTATGGTGCAAGGACATACTGAAGCTTTAAGAATTGCACATCAATCATCGTTGTTTGCGGGATCACAGCATTGAATTGGGTTGTCGCCCTTCCAGAAATGGCGTTGGCGGTCTGTGCACTTGGCATCCTTGTATTTGGAGTGCTCCAGGTTAGCGACAGCAGTCTATCGTGCACGGTCGGATTGATTGCGGCATGCACATTAACGGCCGTTCTGATCACCAACACGCCAAACATGCTCGGGTATGGCGGTCTGTTTGTCACCGACGCTTTCTCTAGATATTCGAAGTTTTTGATACTGGCCGGGACAGTGTTGTGCGCGATTTTGTCGCTCGACTACAACAAACGCCAAAACATCGCCAAATTCGAGTTTCCGGTACTCATGTTACTGAGCACGGTCGGAATGATGGTGATGGCTTCAGCCAACAATCTCATGACGTTGTACATCGGCCTGGAACTGCAATCGTTGGCAATCTACGTATTGGCGGCGTTTGCGCGTGACGACGTGAGATCATCGGAAGCGGGGCTAAAATATTTTGTGCTTAGCGCGCTGGCATCCGGCCTGCTGCTCTACGGCATCTCCTTGGTTTATGGTTTCTCGGGATCCATGGAGTTTTCCCACATTGCGCAGGCGGTGACCAACCCTGCAAGCGTATCTGCCGGGCTGACCGTCGGTATTGCTTTCGTCATTGCCGGCTTGGCGTTCAAGCTTTCGGCGGTGCCGTTTCACATGTGGACGCCAGATGTGTACGAGGGCGCGCCGACGTCAGTGACGGCATTCATGAGCACTGCACCGAAGGTTGCTCCATTCGTCGTGTTGTTGCGTGTCATGTTCGGGCCGTTCGGCCATGTTGGCTTGCAGTGGCAACCAATCATTATGCTGGTGTCGATCGCGTCGATGTTGCTGGGCAGTTTCGCGGCGATCGCGCAAACAAGCATCAAGCGGCTCATGGCATATTCGTCGATTGGCCACATGGGCTATGCCCTGGTAGGGCTGGCGGCAGGCAGCCAAACTGGCGTTAGAGGAGTTCTGGTCTATCTTCTAACCTACGTCGTCATGTCGGCAGGAAGCTTCGCCTGCATCGTCGCCATGCGCAGACGCGGCTTGGCGGTCGACAAGATCTCCGACCTGTCTGGACTCGCCAAGAATGATCTCACCCTGGCCGCATTGTTCGCCATCTTCATGTTCAGTATGGCCGGTATCCCGCCTATGGCGGGCTTCTTTGGGAAGTTGCTCGTATTCCAGTCCGCCGTAGATGCTGGGATGTGGACGCTCGCGATTATCGGTGTGCTTACTAGTGTGGTAAGCTGCTTCTACTATCTGCGGATCATCAAGGTGATGTTCTTCGATCCGTCGGAGGCGCCGTTCGATACCCGTTCTCGTCCGATCTCCTTTGTGGCATTGTCAACAGGCGTTTTCACGTTGATGTTCTTTGTATTCCCTGCTCCGTTTCTAGGCGCTGCTAACCAGGCAGCCAAAGCCTTGTTCGGGTGACCCAAAACGGGCTGCCTTGGCGGCTTCAGCGCCTTGCTGTGGTGGACTCAACGCAAAGAGTCGCAATTGCCGCAGCCGGGCGCGGTGAGCCGAGCCGCCTGGCAGTGCTGGCCGAGACGCAATCAGCAGGACGCGGCAGCCGCGGGCGCGGCTGGACGGCGCCGAAAGGCAACCTGAACCTGTCGGTCTTGCTTCGGCCGTGCTGCCCGCCGAATGCCGGCCGATGGGCGTTCCATGCCGGCGTCGCTCTCTACGAAGCGCTGTCTCCCTATACGACCGGCTTGCTGCTCAAATGGCCGAACGACGTGTTGTTGAATGACCACAAGATTGGCGGTGTTCTGATAGACAGCAGTCTCGATGAAGCGGGCAACCTGGCGTGGGTCGTGGTCGGCATCGGTGCCAACCTCGTTGAGGCGCCCGTCGTGGACGGCCGGACGACAGCTTGTCTGCCGTCACCTAGCCCGAGCGCGGATACGGTAGCGGAAGCCTTTCTTCGTCATTTTGATCACTGGGAGGAGATGGATGTCCACTCTGCCTGGCTGGATCGCGCGCATAAACCTGGAACCGTGATCGACGTGGTCACTCCGCATCGGCGCGTTCGCGGCCGATTCGTTGGTTTGTCGCTGCGGGGCGAGCTTATTTTGGACGGTGTCTCCACTCCAATCAGCAGCGCTGAGGTGTTCCTGCCCTCGTCAGTCTATCGATCCGCCGCATCGTCATGCTCCTGGTTGTAGACGCCGGAAATACAAACGTTGTGTTTGCCGTGCATGACGGCAGACGATGGGCAGGGATCTGGAGAATAGCGACCGAGCCGCAACGCACGTCGGACGAGTATGCCGTTTGGCTTCTCACCCTTCTAACACATGGCAAGCTTACCCCGGATTTGGTCAGCGCTGCGGTGATCGGCACCGTGGTCCCGGCAGCGTTGTACCATCTCCGTCGGCTGTGTCGCGAATGGTTCCTGGTAGAGCCGCTCGTCGCTCGCGCATCTCTCGATTGGGGTTTCGAGATCAAGGTGGACAACCCCGAAGATGTCGGCGCCGACAGGTTGCTAAACGCGCTCGCCGCTTACCGGCATTTCCAGACCGCCCTGATCGTCATCGATTTCGGAACAGCGACCACGTTCGACGTTGTGGCGCTGGATGGCGCCTATTTGGGTGGCGCCATCGCGCCGGGGATCAACCTTTCCATCGAAGCGCTGCATCAGGCTGCGGCTCGGCTCCCTCGTATCGGCATCGGGCGGCCACAGGCGGTCATTGGCACCGGCACTGTCTCTGCCATGCAATCGGGCGTATACTGGGGCTATATCGGGTTGATAGAAGGCCTGGTAGCAAGAATTCGTCGAGAGATAGAGGCGCCGGCCAAGATCGTCGGGACTGGCGGGCTGGCGCCTCTATTTTCGGAAGGCACGGAAATATTCGACCGGATCGACCCGGATTTGACTTTGGACGGGCTTCGCTTGTTGGCGGAGCGTAACCCAGCACCCAGATTACCAAGAGACAGAACAAGAACTATCGAAGGCGATTGATGGACGCACATAGTGGAGACTTGGCTTTCCTGCCGTTAGGCGGGACGGGCGAGATTGGCATGAACCTCAACCTGTATCGGTGCGATGGCCAGTGGCTGGCCATCGATTGCGGCATCGGGTTTGGCGGCAACGAGTTGCCGGAGGCTGACGTGATTATGCCCGATCCGGCTTTTATCGCCGAACGACGGGATAAGCTGCTTGGGCTGGTCATCACCCACGCGCACGAGGACCACGTCGGCGCGGTGGCGCATCTGTGGCGTCAGCTCCGTTGCCCTGTCTATGCGACTCCGTTCACCGCTGCGGTTCTGCGCCGTAAACTGACGGAGGCGCATCTGATCAACGAGGTGAAGCTGCACGTGGTGCCGCCTGGCGGATCCTTCGAACTCGGCCCTTTCAAGTTGCAGTTCTTGCGCGTGGCGCATTCCACACCGGAGGCCCAGGGGCTGGCCATCCGAACGCCTCACGGCACGATCGTGCATACGGGTGACTGGAAACTGGATGCCAGCCCGCTCGTCGGACCGCCCACCGACGAGGCGGCGTTCTCCGCGCTGGGTGACGAGGGCGTGCTGGCGATGGTATGCGACAGCACGAACGCGTTGGTGGAGGGGCATTCAGGCTCGGAAGGCGACGTGCGGCGCTCGCTGGCAACGCTCATCAAGTCGATCGAGGGCCGTATCGCAATCACCTGCTTTGCCAGCAACGTTGCACGGGTGGAAAGTATCGCCGTCGCGGCACGCGATGCTGGCCGGTCGGTGGCCCTGGTTGGCCGTTCGCTGCGCAATTTGGAAACGGCCGCCCGCGAAACCGGCTATCTCAGCACGGTGCCCCAATTCCTGTCCGAAGACGCGGCGAACGACGTTCCTGACGACAACCTGCTCATCTTGATCACCGGCAGCCAGGGTGAGGAGCGGAGTGCGCTGGCTCGCGTTGCTGCCGACACGCATCCAAACATCGCTTTGGGCGAGGGAGACACGGTAATCTTCTCGAGCCGGATGATACCGGGCAACGAGAAAGCCATCGGCGCTGTGCAAGATAACCTGGTGCGCCGCGGCGTGCGCGTGATGACAGATGACGACCACATGGTCCATGTCAGCGGGCACCCCGCACGCGACGAGTTGCGAAAGCTTTATCGTCTGGTGCGCCCGCAATATGCCGTGCCGGTGCATGGTGAGTGGCGGCATCTGACGGCGCACGCCGCCCTGGCTCAGGAACTGGGTGCCACGCCGCTCACCCTCGAGAACGGTGACATACTCAGCCTGTTTCCCGGCCGGCCACAGGTCAACGATTCTGCGCCGGTCGGCCGGTTGGCGTTGGACGGCAACCGTGTCGTCCCACTGCAGGGCGGCGTAATGGCTGCACGCCGGCGAATGCTGTTCAACGGCGTCGTCGTCGGCAGCTTGGCGGTGGACGCGACAGGGCGTGTGATGGGACGCGCACGGGTTACTGCGCCGGGTTTGTTCGAGCCGGAGGATCCGGAGACCGAACGGCTGAGCCGTGACTTCGGTGCGGCCGTCGCTGATCTTCCTGCGCCGCTGAGACGCGATGATGGTGCGTTGCAGGACGCCGCCCGTGCAGCTTTGCGCAAGATCGTCGGCCGAAAACTCGGTAAGAAGCCGATGGTGGACGTGCACTTGCTCCGTGTCTGAAGCGTCAGGCTCGGCGCGTCCTTGATGAACATCTTCACGGCTGTCGTTCTCTACGCTCTAATTTGGTGGACAGTATTGTTTGCCGTCCTGCCGCTCGGCACCCGTCCAATGGCCGATGCGGACGCGGCAACGGGCTGGCGGGGCGCGCCGGACCGGCCTCGTCTCGGACGCAAGCTGCTGCTGACGACCCTGGTCTCAACAGTGATTTGGGCGGTTCTCTTTGGTCTTATCAGAAGCGATTGGCTCAGCTTCCGACATGGCATCCTGGCGATGCCCAACGATTATACTTGACCTTAACGGACAGCCCAATAAAGCAGCAACTGTCGACCGCCCCGTCGAATAAACCGGCTGCATGAGCGATATTTCAGTGGACGACGTAGCCGGATGGCTGAAATGATCACCGGCAGGATGAGGAGTTCTCCTCCTCCTGCCGTATGATTGGCGTTTCCTCCCTAAACTTGGCCCTGCCGCCGCCGGTGTGCAGGGCCTTTCTTTGTGGTAGCAGGCTCCAACGCACCCGTCATTAGTTAATAGACGGAAGTCGCTAATTAAATTGCAGATTGTTGCAGCTACACTTGCTGCAATGCAGCAAATCGTCTAGTTTGGTCAGTATACATCGGCGGCGCCTTTCCCCCGCACCCACCCTGGCTTCAAACATCCTTCCGCTGTAACCTGGCACCCTAGACGTTTCAGGACACTCATGCGCCTTTCCCGCAGTTTCGTGCCGACGCTGAAGGAAACACCTGCGGAAGCGCAGATATCGTCACACCGTCTCATGTTGCGAGCTGGTCTGGTGAGGCAGACGGCATCCGGAATCTACGCTTGGCTGCCGCTCGGTCTGAAAGTGCTGAACGCCATTTCCGCCATCGTGCGTGCCGAACAGAACGCAGCCGGTGCGCAGGAAATACTGATGCCGACCTTGCAGACCGCAGATCTGTGGCGCGAGAGCGGACGCTATGACGCCTACGGTCCGGAGATGCTCCGTATCCGCGACCGCCACGAGCGTGATCTTCTCTACGGGCCAACCAACGAGGAGATGGTGACCGATCTGGCTCGTCAGGCCATCAAGTCTTATCGGGAACTGCCGCAAACCCTGTATCACATCCAGTGGAAGTTTCGCGACGAGATGCGGCCGCGTTTCGGCGTCATGCGCGGCCGAGAGTTTCTGATGAAGGACGCCTACAGCTTCGACCTGGACTACGATGGTGCGGTAACCAGCTATCGGAGAATGATGCTGGCCTACATGCGCATCTTTCAGCGCCTCGGCGTGCGCGCGATCCCGATGCTTGCAGATACCGGCCCCATCGGCGGCGATCTCAGCCACGAGTTCATCGTTCTGGCACCAACCGGCGAAAGCCAGGTGTTCTACGACTCTTCTCTGGAGCAGCTCGACTATCTGCAATCTCCCTATGCCTACGACTTGGCGGCCGACCTCGCGAGCTTTCACGAGCTCATCAATACCTACTACGCAGCAACCGAAGAAAAGCATGACCCGGCGCGCTGGGCGAGCGTGCAGCAGGCGAACAAGCGGGAAGGGCGTGGAATAGAAGTCGGGCAGATTTTCTATTTCGGGCAGAAATACAGTAGGCCGATGGGCTTTTCGGTTGCAGGCCCAGCCGGCCAGGCTATCGTGCCGGAAATGGGCAGCTACGGCATCGGCGTGTCCAGGCTGGTTGGCGCAATTATCGAGGCGAGCCACGATGATGCAGGCATCATCTGGCCGAAAAGCGTGGCGCCCTTCCAGGCCAGCCTGCTGAACCTTCGCGTTGGCGACGCCGCCTGTGACGCGTTGTGCGAGACCATATACAACCAGCATCCAGGACGCCTGCTGTTTGACGACCGCGACGAGCGTGCGGGGGGCAAGTTCGCTGACGCCGATCTGATGGGCCTGCCATGGCAGATCATCGTCGGTCCGCGCGGCGCCGCTGTTGGCAAGGTCGAGGTGAAACGCCGTGCAACCGGCGAACGCGCCGAATTATCGCTTCAAGACGCGCTCGCCCGGGTGTTCTGAGCCGTGTTCGGGCCGTTCGAGCGTGCTGTCGCAGGCCGTTACCTGCGCGCGCGCCGCGGTGAGCGTTTCGTCTCCGTTATTGCGGTGTTCTCGCTGGTCGGCATTGCACTCGGTGTCGCGACCCTGATCATCGTCATGTCGGTGATGAGCGGGTTCAAGGACGACCTGCTGTCACGCATACTCGGGTTGAACGGCCATCTGGGCGTGTACTCCGCCACCTCGTCGGGGCTGACGGACTATGATGATCTGGCGCGGCGCATACGTGCGCTGCCCGATGTCGTCTCGGCAACGCCGGTGATCGAAGGCCAGGTTCTCCTGACAGGGCGGTCGCAAAACTCCGGCGGCATCGTAAGGGGCATAACTCAGGCCGATTTGCGCGGTCTGCCGTCGATTGCCGGAAATATACGATCGGGGTCGCTGGACGACTTCCATGGCGACGACGCAATCGCGGTCGGACTGACGCTTGCGGAACGATTCGGCCTGGACATCGGCAGCAAGATCACGCTTGTCTCGCCCGATGGCGCTATCACGGCGTTCGGAACCGTGCCCCGCGTGCGCGCCTACCGCGTCGTTGCAATATTCCAGGCCGGCATGAACGAGTACGACAGCACTTTCACGTTCCTGCCGTTGGAGGCTGCACAAATCTACTTCCAGAAGCCTGGAACCGTTACTCAGATCGAGGTGATGGTGCGCGATCCACAGCGCGTTTCTGTGGTCAACCGCGCGATACGGGATGCATTGCGCGACCAGGCTGTGCGGGTGATCGACTGGACTCAAAGCAACGACAGCTTCTTCGCCGCCGTTCAGGTGGAGCAGAACGTCATGTTTCTCATCTTGACCCTGATCATCATCGTTGCCGCGTTCAACGTCGTGTCGTCCTTGATCATGATGGTGAAGGACAAGACGCGGGACATCGCCGTGCTGCGCACCTTGGGCGCGGGGCGGGGTGCCGTCATGCGCATCTTCCTGATGTGCGGAGCATCCGTGGGCGTCACCGGCACCGTGCTCGGAACGATCCTGGGCGTGGTGTTCTGTCTCAACATCGAACGCCTGCGGCTGGCGTTGCAGAGCATTACCGGTACGACGCTGTTTGACCCGACCGTTTACTACCTCGAGCACCTGCCGGCGAAACTCGATGCAGTCACAGTATCGCAGGTCGTCGTTATGGCGCTCATCCTGTCTCTGCTGGCAACCCTGTATCCGAGCTGGCGCGCCGCCAAGACTGACCCGGTCGAAGCATTGCGACATGAGTGAGCCGCTGGAGCTGCGCGAAGCTGGCCGAACCTATAAAAGTGCGGCGGGCGATCTTCCGGTGCTGCGCGGCGCCAACCTGATGTTGCGCCGTGGAGAGATCGTGGCGCTGGTGGCGCCGTCAGGAACAGGCAAGTCAACGTTGCTGCATCTGGCCGGCCTGCTGGAGCGCCCCGATGCGGGCGAGGTCGTCGTGGACGGACGGGATGCTGGCAGCCTGTCTGATGCTGAACGCACGCATATCCGGCGTGACAAGATCGGGTTCGTCTATCAGTTTCATCATTTGCTGGCCGAGTTTTCCGCGCTGGAGAACGTGGTGCTGCCGCAACTGATCGCCGGCACCGCCGGTAAGGCGGCACGCAAGCGCGCGACCGGACTGCTGGAGACGTTCGGCCTTGGTGCGCGCCTGTCGCAGCTTCCGGGCAAGCTGTCGGGCGGCGAGCAGCAACGGGTCGCTATCGCGCGCGCGCTGGCAAATCGTCCGACGGTCATCCTGGCGGACGAGCCCACCGGCAACCTCGATGCCGGAACCTCCGACGTGGTCTTCGGTGAGCTGCTCGCCATCGTGCGGGAGCAGCAGGTCGCCTGCCTGATCGCCACCCACAACACCGAACTAGCGGCCCGAATGGACCGTGTCGTTACGTTGCGCGACGGGCAGGTCGTGCCCCGCTAGCCTAGTCGAGTCGGCTTGCGCACCGCCAGGGATGGCAGGTCCAGCCGTCCATAGTAATATGCTCCCATGTCTGATGCGTTCGTTCATCTTCGAGTCCACTCCGCCTATTCGCTGAGCGAGGGCGCGATCAAGCCGGATAGGATTGCGACTCTTGCTCGTGAGGCAGGCATGCCAGCAGTCGCGATCACGGACACGGGCAATTTGTTCGGCGCGCTGGAGTTCTCGCAATATTGCTGCACCCGCGGCGTGCAGCCGATCGTCGGTTGCCAGATCACGCTCAGCAGGGCTGGCGGAGCGGGCGATCCTGTCGTTCTGCTGGCGCAGGATGAGGAAGGCCTGGCCAACCTGCAGCGCCTGTCGTCTGCGGGTTTCTTGACGTCGGATCCCGCGGCGCCCGAACTGCCGCTCGCAACGGTCTTGGAGAAATCTCCAGGGTTGTTCTTGCTGACCGGCGGCGCGCGCGGCCCGATCGCGCGCATGCTGGGCGAGGGCAGGGAGGCGGACGCGGCATCCTTGCTCACGCAGATGCAAGACGGGTTCGCAGGCCGCGTGGCCGTGGAGCTGCACCGGCACGGCACGGATTTCGAGCGTGCGGTCGAGCCGGGGTTGATCGCGCTCGCCGACCAGTTTGGGTTGCCGATCGTCGCAACCAACGAGTGCTTCTTCGCAACGCCGTCCATGCACGAGGCACATGACGCGCTGCTATGCATAGCGCATGGCCGGCTGCTGTCGGAGTCCGATCGCCGGCGCGTAACGCCGCAGCATTATTTCAAGTCGTCTGCCGAGATGCGGGCGCTGTTTGCCGACCTGCCAGAGGCTTGCGACAACACGTTGGCCATCGCCCGCAGCTGTATCGTGATGGCAGAGACGCGCAAGCCGCTCCTGCCGATCTGTCCAAAATTACGGCCGGGTACGACCGAGGAGGAAACCCTTCGGGCGATGGCGCGCGAGGGGCTGGAGCGTCGGATGGGGGCGGCCGCCGCGGATGCGCACCAACGCGCGCGCTATGCCGAACGGCTCGACTATGAGCTCGGCGTCATAGCAAACATGGGTTTTGCCGGCTACTTCCTGATCGTGGCCGACTTCATCCAGTGGGCCAAGACGCAAGGCATACCGGTCGGCCCCGGGCGCGGCTCCGGTGCCGGTTCCGTCGCAGCCTGGGCGTTGACGATTACCGATCTCGATCCCTTGCAATATGATTTGCTGTTCGAGCGCTTCCTCAACCCCGAGCGCGTCTCCATGCCGGATTTCGATATCGATTTCTGCCAGAACCGGCGCGACGAGGTGATCAGCTACGTGCGCCAGGAATATGGCGCTGACCGCGTGGCGCAGATCATCACCTTTGGTAAGCTGCAGGCGCGTGCCGCGGTGCGCGACGTCGGGCGTGTTCTCGGCATGCCGTACGGCCAGGTCAACCGCGTGGCCGAGCTGATCCCGAACAATCCGGCAAAGCCGGTGACGCTGAAGCAAGCCGTTGACGGCGAGCGTAAGCTGCAGGAGATGCGCGACGGCGAGGAAGCGATCCGCCGCCTGCTCGAAATCGCCATGCAGGTGGAAGGCCTGTATCGCCACGCCAGCACGCACGCAGCAGGGCTGGTGATCGGCGACCGCACGCTGACCGACCTGATACCCATGTATCGCGACCCGCGGGAAGGCACTTTGGTCACCCAATACAACCTGAAATGGGTGGAACAGGCTGGCTTGGTCAAGTTCGATTTTCTTGGCTTGACCACGCTCACGATCCTGCAGCGTGCCATCGAGTACCTCGGCGAGCTGCAGGTCGAAGTGGACCTCGCGCGCCTTCCCCTCGACGATGCGCCGACCTACGCGATGCTTGCCCGCGGCGACGCAGGCGGCGTGTTCCAATTCGAGTCGGCCGGCATGCGAGACGTGCTGCGCCAGATGCGCCCCGACCGCCTGGAAGACCTGATCGCCGCGGTGGCGCTGTATCGGCCCGGCCCCATGGCCAACATCCCGGATTACTGCAAGCGGAAACACGGCGAACCCTGGGCGCCGCCGCACGAGGAACTGCGCGACATACTGAGCGAGACCTACGGCATCATGGTCTATCAGGAGCAGGTGATGCAGATCGCCCAGCGCATGGGCGGCTACAGCCTGGGTGCCGCCGACCTGCTGCGGCGTGCGATGGGCAAGAAGATCCGTTCGGAGATGGACAGCCAAAAGCAGATCTTCACCGACGGTGCGGTCAGTCGCGGCATCCCCGAGGCCAAAGCCGTGGAGGTGTTCGACCTGATGGCGCGGTTTGCCGATTACGGGTTCAACAAGAGCCACGCCGCCGCCTATGCTCTCGTCTCGTATCAGACGGCTTGGATGAAGGCGAACCATCCGGTGCCGTTCCTGGCCGCCTGCATGTCGCTGGCGATGGGCAACACCGACAAACTGTCGGCGTTGCGTGCGGAAGCCGAGCGAATGGGCATCCGTGTCCTGCCACCAGCGATCAACGCAAGCGGCGCCGATTTTCGTGTCGAGCGGCAGGCGGACGGCTCGCTGGCTATTCGCTACGCTCTGGCTGCGATCAAGAAGATCGGCTACGTCGCCATGCAGTCGCTGGAGGCGGCACGGGGCGCCAAACCCTTCGCGAACGTCTCGGAGTTTGCGGCCAGGGTTGATCCCAAACAGATCAACAAGATGCAGCTCGAAAACCTTGCGCGCGCCGGCGCTTTCGACGCGATCGACCCGAACCGCGCGCGTCTGTTCGCAGGGGCGGAAACGATGCTCCGTCGCGCACAGTCGCGGGCGGAAGAAGTTGCGAGCGGCCAGATCGGCCTGTTCGGCGAGGCCGTCGCAAGCGAAACCCTCCGTTTGCCGGACGTGGCCGACTGGCCGGACATGGAAAGGCTGGGCTACGAAGCTGAGGCGGTCGGCTTCCACCTCACAGCTCACCCGCTGGACGGTTTTGCAGCCCTGCTCCGCCGGCTCGGCGTGATCCCCACGAACGCGATCCAGGAGCGGGCGGAAGCCGGCAGCGCGCGGGTCAAGATCGCCGGCTGCGTCGCGGGGTCCAAGGAACGCACGACGAAGAGCGGCAGCAGGATGGCCTGGGTCGCCTTGTCCGACGCGGTCGGCAGTTGCGAAGTGACTTTGTTCAGCGAGGTGCTCGGCCGTGCGCGCGACCTCATCGCGCAAGGCGCGCCGCTGCTGGTCACGGCCGACCTTCGCATGGAGGGGGAAGCGCTGCGGATAACGGCGCAGGACGTCCTCAGCCTGGAACGGGCGGCGCTGGACGCCGGTGCGGGCATGCGCATCTGGCTCAAGCGCACCGAAGCCCTGCCGCACATAAGAAGCCTGCTGGACCGGGAGGGTAGGGGGCGCGGACGGGTGAGCCTTATGCCAATCTTGGAGTCCTCCGGGCTAGACGGCCGAGAGGTGGAGGTTGCTCTGCCCGGCGGTTTCGCGGTCACCGCCCGGCTCCGGCAAGCACTCAAACTGGTCCCTGGCGTAGAACGGGTCGACGAATTGTGAGCCGTGCGCCCGCTCGGCAGGGTCTTTCCCTTGCTGCCGACCCCTGCTATCAGGCGGCACCCGTCCAGGGGCGCTTAGCTCAGTTGGTAGAGCAGCTGACTCTTAATCAGCGGGTCGTAGGTTCGAACCCTACAGCGCCCACCACAACGATGGTCGTGTGCCTCGCTTACGTTTGTAACCAAGCCGGACGTTAGATTTCGGCCGAACAAGTCCGGACCACGGGAGTAAACCAGATGCGTTGGACGATCCTGGCATTTGCATTGGCCGCTTCGGCCTGCGCTCAGAACGGGGCGACACCCACCAACACCGCGCCGACGGGTCAAGCAACAGGCGCTCCGAGTGGTGCTGGGCCGCAGGCCGGCGCCAGCGCAGGCTCATCGGTTGGGGGCGGGCCGGCTGCAACCGGCACAACGGACAGCGCCGGCGGAGCGAAGTAGCGCCACCCGAGCGCCACACCACCCTGCAGTCATCCTGGCGGCCAGAACGCCACCGGGTGTCCTGAATGAAGATGGCTGTCGATTCGGTCCGACCATGTGGGATCCGCTTCGCAGCACAAAACGCAAAAGCTCTGCAGGATGGTGAGCCAGCGCCTGCGGCGCCGTAGCCATGTCACACAGTTGACCGTTCAACATGGAATGGCGCGCCATCCGGGACACGCCAGGCCCGAACTGTGCTCGACCGTTAATTTTCAGACTTCCGTCATGAAGCAGTCGGGATTTCGTCAAGACTCAAAAGGCTGCCCGTGCTCAGTCGGGTCAGCGCAGGCCGGTCAGAAGGGGCAGTGCTGCTCAGACAGGGCTGCGCCAATGTCCTGATCTTCATGGGAGAGACGACGTCGATGCATCCAGTTTTCGCCGCAACATTGCTGCTTTTTGGCTCTGCCATGAGTTTCGCGCACGCTCAGAGCTACACCTTCACCAAGTCCAAGGCGCCGATGGGCGGGTCAACCATTTTCTGGGCGAACAGCAAGACCGCCATCCTGTCCGAAGTCACTTCGCCCTCTGGCACCTCTGTTTGCACCCTGATTCAGGGAAGCACCAAGACGGTCATCAACGATCCCTCCGGCACCGCCACGCAGTGCTATGGCGTCAGCGACACCGGCGTTGTGGTCGGCTACTACCTCATCTCGGCTCAGAGCGCCGTGGGTTTCACCTACACGAACGGCGTCTACAAGGATTACCTTGCGCCGGAAAGCAATGCCGCGATGGGCGGCACTCAACTCAACGCCATCAGCGACAAAGGCCTGATCGCCGGAACGTATTCTGACGCCGCCGGCTACTCCCGTGCGTTCACGTTGAGGGGAACGACCTTTCGAAACATCCCGGTCAGCGGCGCCAACTACGTGATCGCCACCGGGGTGAACGACGTCGGCCAAGTCGTTTTGCAAAGCTTCGACGCCAACAACAACATCTTGGCAAATTACCTTGTCAAAGGGTCAGCCGTCACGACCCTGAGCTACCCCGGCGCGTCGCGGACGATCATGCACGACGTCAACAAAAACGGCATGGTCGTTGGCCATTTCACCGACTCGTCCGGCGCCGTGCACGGCTTCATTTATGACAGCGCGAGTTCGAGCTATTCCGGCGCCATCGACGCGCCAGGCAGCTCAGCCACCCTGCTCATCGGCATAAATGACGAGGGTGACGTTGTCGGTGCAACGCCGTCACCCAGCGGGAACGTCTATTTCGGCCTGAAAGGCAAACCGGCGGATTGAGCCTCGGCCTTGAGCCCGACTTCGTAGCGATCATCCGGCACGTCTAATTGTCGGAGCGGTTGCAGACCTCGCCTGGGCCTTCAATACGGCAGTTCAGCGGCGAAAAGCTGCTGTCGGCCGGCGGAAAGGAAGACCTGAGTGGGCGCGGGCCCTTATAGGGTTTTCCAGATGGGTTGAGGTCGTCGGCAGCAGCCGCGCGTTGTTGGGCGGTGGGCGGCGCCCCCGAACAGGCCGTCAGGACGAAAACGAGGAGAAGGGCGAGCGCTGGCATGCTATGTCAGTCCGATAAGTCAGAGCATGTTCGATCAAACAGGTTGCAAACCTTAGGGTTCCGGCAAGCAGGCCACGGGCGCCCGCACCGACGCGCAGGAGGCGGCCGATTGACGGCCGCACCCTGATCGTTTCAGACAGCGTCCGTCACGGGAGCCCGTCCATGCAGGTGAGCACGACCACTGGCGCCGGTTTGGCTGTCGACCGCTCTGCGTTGGGCCGCACACTTCGAACACGCCATGTGACCATGATCACCATAGGCGGGATCATCGGGGCGGGGCTGTTCGTGGGAAGCAGCACGTCGATCGCGACGATCGGGCCCGCCTGCATCCTCAGCTACGGGCTGGCGGGCTTCGTCATCCTGCTGGTGATGCGCATGCTGAGCGAACTTGCCGCGGCGAACCCAGGAGTCGGCTCGTTTACCGAGTTCACCCGGCTTGGCCTGGGGGACTGGGCAGGATTCACCACCGGATGGCTCTACTGGTATTTCTGGGTGATGGTGGTGCCGATAGAGGCGCTCGCCGGCGGAAGCATCCTGCAGCAATGGACAGGTTTTCCGGTGTGGGAACTCGCGCTGGGGCTGCTGGCCGTGATGACTGGGGTGAACCTGCTGTCCACACGGTCGTTCGGCGAGTTCGAGTTCTGGTTTTCGTCGATCAAGGTCGCTGCGATCGTGGCCTTCATCGCCATCGCCGGCTCGTTCGTCCTCGGGCTGGGTGGCTCGGTTCCACACGCCGTCGGCAACATCGTCTCGCGCGGTGGTTTCGCACCCTTCGGTCCGCTATCGGTCGTGGCCGGCGTAACCAGCGTCATCTTCGCCTTTGTGGGCGCGGAGATCGTCACGATCGCTGCGACGGAGTCGGCGGAACCGGCGCGGAGCATCGCGCGGCTGACCAGTTCGGTCGCGGTTCGCATCCTGCTGTTCTATATCGTGTCGATAACCCTAATCGTCGCCGTGGTGCCATGGGACAGCATACGTCCAGGCATCTCGCCGTTTGCGCGCGCCCTGGGTGTCATCGGCATCCGCGGTGCGGAAACCATCATGAACGCGGTGGTTCTGACCGCTGTTCTGTCTTGCCTCAACTCCGGCCTATACGTGACGTCGAGGGTGTTGTTCGGCCTTGCCTCGAAGGGTGACGCGCCAGCCTGGCTTGTGCAGCTGAACGCCAGTCGCGTGCCTGCACGCGCTATCCTTGCCGGGGCAGCGTTCGGCTACGTCGCAATTGCGCTCTCGGTTCTCTCCCCCACCGTGGTCTTCAGCTTCCTAGTGAGCGCGTCAGGCGCCATCGCGCTGTTCAACTACCTGCTCGTGGCTTTAGCCCAGCTGCGGCTGCGGCGCGCGCTGGAGGCGAGCGCGCCGGAACGTCTGGTGATCCGTATGTGGTGGTTTCCCTACGCAAGCTGGCTGGTGGTGGCTGTGATCGTCTCAGTGCTCGCTGCCATGGCTCTGACGCCTGCGCTGCGCAGCCAGTTTACCTCCAGCCTGATCGCGGTCGGCATCGTTCTCGTTTCGTTCCTTCTACTGCGTCGTCGCCGTGCTTCGGCTCGCTTCGAGCCGGGTCAGTAGTCCGTCGAGGCCGGTAGGTCGGGCAGGCTGCGAAGAATGTTGGCCAGCGCCTCGGCCTGAGCAGGCAGCACCTTAGCCGATTGCCGGAGCGTGTCAGCCGCCTCCGTGCTGGTCGCGCAGGCAAGCGTCACAGCCTCCACGCCGGCTCGGAGCGTGGCAAAGCCCGGCCGAGACTCATACAACTCGGTCAAGATCCTGGCGATTTCCTGCCCCTGCCGTTCGACAGCATGGCTTACGGCACGTCCGATCTCGTGGTTCGCGGCAACAAGATCGGCAATCTCCATCGTGCGGCGGTGGGCATCCACCGTATGCGCTATCAGGTCGCGCATTGCGGCACCCGCCTCGCCGAGCACCGGCTGGCAGCCGCCTGCAACCTCCTGCCACTCAAGCGCGATGGAGGCCAAACTGGGGTTTAAGACCTCATTTTCGGCCACCCCGATAGAACTCGCCTGCCGAGCTGTCGCCACCTGCAGAACCTGCTCGATACTGTCCAACGCCAGCACCAGCTTGGCTGTCTTGTCGTCCAGGTCAGCAACGCATCGATGAGTGGTGTGGGCGATTTCAGCCATCTGCACGGCCGCTGCCGTCATCTGCTGGGCACCCGAGGTCGTTGCCCGAACCGAGGCTGCGACTGCCGAAATACCGTCGATGGCGCGGGCTACCGCAGTGTCGGCCATCTCAAGCGAGCGGGCGGCGCCCGCAGCTTCGCGCACGAGGTGCAACCCTGTGAAATCGACCCGCGCCGCAGCATCGGAGAGGGTTTCGGCATCCTTGCTCATCGCGCGCGCAATGCGCTGCGCCTGCTGACGCCCCTTCCGAGACGCCGAGTGACCTGCAGCCAGATCCGCCTCCAGCTTCGCCCGGCCAGCCTGCATTCGGTGCAACAGAGAAGCGAGGTCTCCGATCAGACCGGTCAACCCAGCGTATCCGCCTTCTGCAGGAGCGTTGCGGATGGCACCGCCGCTGTCCGCCATCCGGCGCAGCACCGCCTGGTAGATGCCAGTCGTTTCGAGCTGTGGCGCTTGGAGCGCCTTACGCTTCAGCCAAAGACCAAGGAGCGACACAGCCAGCAGAACGCCACAGCCGATCTTTACCGCAAGCCAGGGACAGGATGGGCTCAGCAGGCTAGATGTCAGACCCCAGGCGCCAAAGGCGAGCAGGAGAGCAGAACTGCCCAACGCCCACTCGATGTCACTCTGAAGCCTCACGCACCCACCAACATGCGTCGACATCGACCCCTGAAACACGTTGGGAACGGGTCGACGCATAGGCGCTTCCTCTCTGACCAGTGAGCCAAAAGTGGCACCAAAGCGTTCACGAGGAGTGAAGGGCATTGGCAGGACGACATGAACCGAGGCACGCGCATGACAAGGACACTCGTACCGCGACGTCTAAGGCCCGGATGTCTCAGCATCGCACTCGGCGCCGCATGTCTTCCTTGCGCCGTTCTCGCCGCATCAACAGGCGGCTACAGCGTGGAATACGCTGGCTACACTCACGGATTTCTGGTGTTGAGGGTGGCAGGTTCGCTCACCCTCTCACCCACCGCATACGTTGTCCGGCTCAACTTCCGGACCGCCGGGCTGGTGGGCATGGTCGTGCACGCCGATAACGACAGCAGAGCGGAAGGCCATTTTGCCGGCGGCCAGGCGCAGCCCTCTCTGTTCGAGACATCCGGCCATCTCCGAGGTGCCGCCCGCGTCACCCGCGTCACCTATAGCGACGAAAACCCCGTCATCGAGGCGCTGAAGCCGCCTGTCGAGCGGGAGCGCAGCATTGTGCCTGTCGCCGATACGCGGCACACGATCGACACGCTGAGTGCGGCGGCCCTGCTGATACGCCAGGTTGGGCAAGACCTTCGCTGCGACGGCGCGGTGCGTGTTTTCGACGGGCGGAGACTATCGACCCAAACCGCCCACACAGCCGGGCCGGACCTGCTCGACCGGACCAGACGATCCATCTTCGCCGGGCAGGCGCTCCGCTGCGACGTGGAGGGACAGCAGCTGGCCGGCTTCGTACGCAACGAGAACCAGGAGGACCTGAAACGGCCGCGACGCGGCACCGTCTGGCTTGCAGACATGCTGCCGAACGCGCCGCCCGTGCCCGTTCGCCTCGTGTTCGAAAACAAGCTGCTCGGCCAGGTCACCCTCTACCTGACCGCAGTCACTCCAGCAAAATAGGCCGGGCATTCCTTAACCGCACCGTAACCTTATCTAAGGCTCTGAATAGCCGGAGACGTAGAATGCTGAATCCGACCTCCCCGCTCAAACTGTCCGATCCCGACCTGCTCCGTCAGGCCAACCTGATCGACGGCGAGTGGGTGCAGGCAGAAAGCGGACGCAGCATCCCGGTGCGCAACCCTGCTAATGGCGAGGTGGTGGGCGAGGTGCCAAGCATGGGCCAGGCGGAAACCCGCCGTGCGATCAAGGCGGCTTATGCGGCGCAGAAACCCTGGCGCGCGCTGACCGCCAAGGAACGCCAGCGCCCGTTGCGCAGGATGTTCGACCTGATGATGCGGGCCCAGGAGGATCTGGCGATCATCATGACGGCCGAGCAGGGCAAACCGCTGGCGGAAAGCCGTAGCGAGATCGCCTATGCGGCCAGCTTCATCGAGTTCTTCGCCGAGGAGGCCAAGCGGGTCTATGGCGACACCATCCCGCAGCACCTGCCCGGCCGGCGGATCATCGTGCAGAAGGAGCCGATCGGCGTCTTCGCGGCCATCACGCCGTGGAACTTTCCCGCGGCGATGATCACGCGCAAGGCTGGGCCTGGCTGGGCGGCGGGATGCGCCGGCGTGATCCGGCCAGCGACCCAGACGCCGTTCTCCGCCCTTGCCCTCGGCGTGCTGGCAGAGCGGGCGGGGCTGCCGCACGGCATCTGCAACGTGCTGACCGGGCCCGCCACGGCGATCGGCGAGGAGATGACATCCAACCCGATGGTTCGCAAACTGACGTTCACCGGAAGCACCGCGGTCGGCGCCAAGCTGCTGGCACAGTGCGCGCCCACGATCAAGAAGACGAGCATGGAGCTCGGCGGCAACGCGCCGTTCATCGTGTTCGACGACGCCGACCTCGACGAGGCGGTCCGCGGCGCGCTGGCGAGCAAGTATCGCAACACCGGGCAGACCTGCGTGTGCGCCAACCGGCTGCTGGTGCAGGACGGGGTGTTCGACGCGTTTGCCGCAAAGCTCAAGATCGCGGTGGAGGCGTTGCGGGTTGGCAACGGCATGGAGGAGGGCGTGACGCAGGGCCCGTTGATCAACAGCGACGCTCTGACCAAGGTGGAGGCGCATGTGGCCGACGCGCTGCAGCGGGGTGCGCGGGTTGTCACCGGCGGCAGGCGCCACGCGCTCGGCGGAAATTTTTACGAGCCCACCATCCTGGCCGACGTGCCGCGCGAGGCGGACATCTTCCGCGACGAGACGTTCGGTCCGGTGGCGCCGTTGTTCCGCTTCCAAACCGAGGCGGAGGGCGTGGAGATGGCCAACGACACGGAGTTCGGCCTGGCCGCCTACTTTTACACCCGCGATGTCGGCCGCGTGTTCCGTGTTGCCGAAGCGATCGAGGCAGGCATCATCGGCATCAACGAGGGTATCATCTCGACCGAGGTGGCGCCGTTCGGCGGCGTGAAATCGTCGGGACTGGGGCGTGAGGGATCAAAATACGGCATCGAGGATTACCTGGAGATCAAGTATCTTTGCCTGGGCGGAGTAGGATGAGGCATAGGGTCCTAGGCAGGCTTCTCGTGTTATGTCTTCTGGCGGCACCGGATGTGTCGGCTGTCGCGACGCCGCCACCTTTTCTCATGTATCGACACAGGGAGGGCACCATGGCGCAACACACGGCGACCGGCACCTTCAAGATATCCGTCAAGAAGCTGGAGGGCGTAGACGGCGCCTTCGGGGCTTCGTCGTTGCAGAAGACGTTTACGGGCGAGATGCAGGCGACAAGCACCGGGCAGATGCTGGCGCTGCGCACTGCAACACCCGGTTCAGCCGGATACGTGGCGATGGAGCGGGTGATCGGAACGCTCGGCGGCCAGCATGGATCGTTCGTGCTGCAGCATAGCGGAACGATGCAAGGCGGCTCCCAGTCAGCCACGATCAACGTTGTGCCCGATTCCGGAACCGAAGGATTGCAAGGCCTGACCGGAAGCATGCGTATCACTCAGGCCGACGGCGGTCACCACTACGTCTTGCAGTACTCACTTCCGAACTAGCAAGAGTTCCGGTTGGGACACCAACCGCCACTAGGATTGCGCAATGGACTTCGATCTTTTTGTAATCGGCGGCGGTTCGGGCGGCGTAAGATGCGCGAGGATCGCGGCCATGCACGGCGCCCGTGTCGGCATCGCCGAAGAAAAACATTGGGGCGGCACCTGCGTCAACGTAGGTTGCGTGCCGAAGAAGCTGATGGTGCAGGCCGCCGAATATGCCGGCTGGCAGCAGGACAGCCACGGCTTCGGCTGGGACACGCCGCCTGGCCATCACGACTGGGCGGCGCTGATGGCGTCGAAAGACGCCGAAATCCGCCGGCTGAACGGCATCTACGTCACTCTGCTGGAGAACGCCGGCGTCACCTGGTTCTTCGAGCGCGCGGTCTTCCTCGATGCCCACACGCTTCAGGTGGGAGAGCGCAGGATCACCGCCGAGCGCATCGTGATCGCGGTGGGCGGTCATCCGCTGCGTCCGGAGATAGAGGGCGCCGAGCACGCAATCGTTTCGGACCAGGCGTTTTCGCTTGCCGAGCGGCCAGCGCGCGTGACGCTGGTGGGCGGCGGCTACATCGGCGTCGAGTTCGCCTGCATCTTCTCCGGCCTGGGTTCGGAGGTGAACCTGCTTTACCGCCAGCGACTGCCGCTGCGCGGCTTCGATCACGAGTTGCGCGAAGGACTGGCCGATGCGTTGACCGCGCACGGCATCAAGCTACATCCCAGCGTGATGCTGCACCGCTTGGAACTGATGCCTGACGGCAGCAAGCGGCTTCACCTCGCAGATGGACGGCAGTTCGACAGCGACCTGGTGTTCTTCGCTGTCGGGCGAGTGCCGAACACCAGCGCGCTGGGGTTGCAGGACGCCGGCGTGACGCGTGCGAGCAACGGCGCGGTCGTGGTCAACGCCCAGAACATGTCTAGCCAGCCTAACATTTTCGCCATCGGCGACGTGTCGAACAAGATGAACCTGACGCCGGTGGCCATTGCCGAAGGCCATCATCTGGCGGACCGGCTGTTCGGTAAAACCGTGCGCAGCTGGTCTTTCGAGGCGATACCGACGGCGGTCTTTTCCATGCCGCCTATCGGCACCTGCGGCTTGTCGGAGGAGCAGGCGGCCGAGCGCGGACCGGTGGACGTGTACGTTGCGAACTTTCTTCCCATGCGCCACGTCATGACCGGCCGCAAGCAGCGCACGCTCATCAAGCTGATCGTCGATCAGGCCAGCCAGCGTGTGGTCGGCGCGCACATGCTGGGCGACGACGCGGCAGAGATGATGCAGTCAATCGGCATCGCGATGACCGCCGGTGCGACGAAGGCGGATTTCGATCGAACGATCGGCATCCACCCGACGTCGGCAGAGGAGTGGGTGACGTTGCGCACGCGCACGCGCGTCGCTGGAGTGGCTGCAGCGGCCGAGTAGAGCGATGTCACGCAGGCTGAAACAGTCGGAGTGACGAAATCGCTCGTCAAAACAAAGCAGAGCGATGTCATGCAGGCTGGAGCAGTCGGAGTGACGAAATCGCTCGTCAAACAAAGCAGAGCGATGTCACGCAGGCTGGAGCAGTCGGAGTGACGAAATCGCTCGTCAAAATAAAGCAGAGCGATGTCACGCAGGCTGGAACAGTAGAGAGTGACGAAATCGCTCGTCAAAACAAAGGCTGGACCGGTTTCACGCCCGCAACTCTGCAGACACTTCGCGTGAGACCGGTCTAGCGTGCCGGAGGGGCATACTGTCCACCGGCTGGCCAACGCGTTCAATGCGCAGTTCGCCGGCGCGATAGTGGATGCCAGCAGCCCGCAGCGGCGTTTCGCCGAGGGTGCGGCGGTGCTGGATGGGCGCACGCTCCTATCTGCCGAAGCGCTCGGCAAGCAGATGTTCCTCGCGTTCTCGGGCGATATCTGGCTGCGCGTGCACCTGGGCCTGTACGGCATGTGGCGTTTTGCCGGCCCGGGGCTGCAGGGCATAGGCCGACGGTCGCGCAAGGTGCTCGACGACGCGCCGTTTCCGCCGCCGCCGGCCGAGGCCGTTCGGCTCCGCTTGGTCTCGCGGCGCCACGTGGCGGATTTGAGCGGTCCCACCGCTTGTCAGCTGATGTCGACAGAGGAAAGGATTGCCGCGATGGAGCGCCTCGGCGACGATCCCCTGCGATCAGACGCGCAACCGGCGCGCGCCTATGCGAAGCTGCACGCATCGCGCACGTCGCTTGCGTTGCTGCTGATGCGGCAGGACATTGTCGCAGGCATCGGCAACATCTACCGTGCCGAACTCCTGTTTCGCGCCCGTCTGGAGCCGCATCGCCCAGGCCTGTCTCTGCCGCCGGATGCGTGGACCGGGCTGTGGGCCGACTTGGCCGCACTGCTCCGTGACGGCGTCAAGACCGGCCGCATCATCACCACCGAACCAGCCGACCGGGCCAGCAAGGGGCGCGCGGTGAAGCGCGACGACGCCGTCTATGTCGCGCACCGCGCCGGAAAACCCTGCCACGTCTGCGCAACCCCCGTGTCGGCGGAAAAACTCGGTGGCCGCACGCTCTACTGGTGTGCCACGTGCCAGGTCCTTTAGCCGTCCTGCGTCAGCACCCCGTCTGCACGGACGACAAAACGCTGAAAGTCGAAACAAGCGTGCGCTTGAAGCAGGGCACAACCGTGCCGGTGCGTGCGAACGCTGCCGTCTCAGACTGGCTCTTGTGCCCGGTCACCTGGAAAGCGCTGTTGAAGAAAAGCGTGTCCGCGGACTCAATAGCATTGGTCACGCTGTCCTGACCTACGGGAGAGCCGCCTGATTCCTGGACCAGGTCGCTCAGGTATTGCAGGTTCACCTTGGTCAACTGTGTCGAGTTGCCGCTTTTCCCGGTGACGAAATCGTAGAACACGCTCAGCGGATAGTGCAGCGTTTGCGTCTGCTGCGTGTTCGAAGCGCCGTGGGCCGTCGTGGTCATCGTGGTGTCCGTGGTTTGCGCTGCCACCTGCAGCTCTTTGATGGCAGACACGGAAAAGCGCTGGTCGTTGGTGAAACTGGTCGTCTGCGTCAGGGTGTTCACGGTCGTGCCGGCCGAGCCCGTCACGGTGCCGGAGATCGTGAAATCATGCTCGCTCGTGACCTTGATCGTACCGGCACTGACCCCCGCAGACGTGGAAATTTTCTGATCCACCACGGGCTTGGGCAGCGCCAGGGTGTTGCGCGTGATGCCGCCCGTAACCTGGGCGGCGTTGTGGTCCAGGAAGAGACGCAACGCGCCGGTGGCTGAGAAGTAGCCGTTGGCGTTGAAGACCGAGGTCGCAATCGTATGCGGCGCTCCGTTGCTCAGCACGCCGGCGAACGGCGAAAGGTCCGCGTGAAACGCCGTGAAGTCGAAGGTCTGCACGGCCGGTATGGGCTGCCACAGATAGGGATCGATGCCGCCGGTGAAGATCCACGGATAGATTGGCGCCACCCCGGCCGGCGTGCCATCGACCGAAATCTCGCCTTCGCGAAAGGCCGTGTTGCCGCAGCTTTCCAGCTCTGCCGCCACGGCGGACGGCACGCAGAGGTACCAGAACTCGTCGCCGATCTGGCCCTGCAGGTACAAATCGAGCGTCGCGCGCAGGATGTTGGTTGGCAGGCTGGCCGTGGTGGAGAGCTGGTCGGTCCCGGTGTTCAGCGTCGCCAACCCGCCGCCGGCCGGCAGCGGCAGCACCATATCGGCGGTCACCGGCGCCGGCGCCGTTGGCGTCGCCGGGTAGAACAGCAGCATGGCGCTCGCGGTGATGGTACTGGTGTAGACCGAGCTCTGATAGTTCGGCACCTGCAGCACGCCTGTCTGTACAGTGGTGAACAGCGCCGTGTAGTCGGTCACGTCCTTCTGAAAACTCCAGCTCGGCGAAAGCGTCGCGCGCGGCTCTGCCGTGGTGCCGAACCACAGCGGCACGCCAGCCAGGAACAGCTGGCCGCTGCGGTCGAACTGGCGCCCCTGGTTGAGCGAGAAATCCATGCTGAGCACCACTTTCGCCCAAGGGCCAGGGCAGGCGGCGGGCGGCGCGTAAGTGTAGCTGATGCCGTTGGCGCCGAACTCTCCCTTGGTCACCAGCGGGACCGTGCAGGGCGTTTCATCGGGATGCGCCACCATCGGCTCGATGACCGCCTCGTTGCCCGATCCCACTTTCAGCGGCGCGGCCCAGGCGGGCAGGACAGCAAACCAGAGGGCGGCGCCGAGCGGCAGGTGGAAGCGGAGCATGGCGGTTCCTGGGCGGTGACTGGCCGCACGCTGCAGTGCGGAGCGCCGCGCCGTCAACCACCCCAACCATTTCGCGCGGTGCTGGGCTGACGCCATAGCGCTTGCGTCCTGGCCGGCCAAACCGTACGAAACCGGACGGAGCCCAGGACCGACCCTTGATGCACGCGCAGAATTGGACGCCGCACAGCTGGCGCACCCGCCCTATTCAGCAGGCGCCAAGCTACCCGCACGCCGCGGCTTTGGCCGCCGCCGAGGCGCGACTGCAGTGCTACCCGCCGCTGGTGTTCGCGGGCGAAGCGCGGCGGCTGAAGGAGGCGCTGGCGCTTGCCGCCGAGGGCCGCGCCTTCGTGCTGCAGGGCGGCGACTGCGCCGAAAGCTTTTCGGATTTCAACGCAAATTCCGTGCGCGACACGTTCCGCGTTCTGCTGCAGATGGCCGTCGTTCTCACCTTCGGCGCCACCGTGCCGGTGGTGAAGATCGGCCGGATGGCGGGCCAGTTCGCCAAGCCGCGCTCGTCCGACACGGAAACCATCGATGGCGTGGTGCTGCCCAGCTATCGCGGCGACATCATCAACGGACCCGAAGCCACCGAGGCGGCTCGCACGCCCGACCCGGCCCGCATGGAAACCGCGTATTTCCAATCGGCCGGGCGGATGAACCTGCTGCGCGCATTTGCGAGCGGCGGCTACGCGGACCTGCACCAGGTGCATCGCTGGAACCTCGATTTCGTGGCGCGCTCGCCTTTGGCCGCCCGCTACCAGGATCTGGCCACCCGCATCGACGAGACGCTCGGCTTCATGGCCGCGTGCGGGATCGGCAGCCAGAACACCACGCAGATACGCGAAACCGAGTTCCACACCAGCCACGAGGCGCTGCTACTGCCCTACGAGCAGGCGCTGACCCGCATCGACAGCACCAGCGGCGACTGGTACGGGTGCAGCGCCAATTTCCTCTGGGTCGGCGACCGCACGCGCCAGGTCGATGGCGCCCATGTCGAGTTCCTGCGCGGCATCCGCAACCCAATCGGCATCAAGCTTGGCCCGACCACGCCGGCCGACGATGTGCTGCGCCTGATCGACATCCTGCACCCGCATGACGAGCCCGGGCGGCTGACGCTGATCAGCCGAATGGGGGCGGACCGCGTGCGCACGCACCTGACGCCGCTGCTGCGGGCGGTGCAGCGGCAAGGGCGCCGGGTGGTCTGGCTGTGCGACCCTATGCACGGCAACACGGTCAACACGGCGCAGAACGTGAAAACGCGCAACTTCGACTCCATCCTTTCCGAGATGCGCGGCTTCTTCGACGTGTTCGCAGAGGAAGGCGCGCGAGCCGGCGGCGTGCACGTGGAGATGACCGGCCAGCCAGTGACCGAATGCGTGGGCGGCGCGCATCGCCTGACCGAGGCCGACCTCGGACAGCGCTACGAAACGTTCTGCGACCCGCGCCTGAACGCCGAGCAGTCGCTGGAGTTGGCGTTCCTCGTGGCCGCGGAGTTGAAGACGCGGCGGCTGGCCGCCGCATCGCCGGCGATCGCCGCGCAATAGCGGCGCGTTCCGATGATCAACGCGCTGCTCGGCCTGCTGCTGTTCCAGTTGTTGGGCGAGGTTGCGTCGCAGGCGATCGGGCTGCCCGTGCCCGGCCCGGTCCTCGGCATGGTCATGCTGGCGGCCTTCCTGATCTGGCGAGGTGCCATCTCCGGGGAGTTGGAGCAGGCTGCCGACGTGCTGCTGCGCCATCTCAGCCTGTTTTTCGTGCCGGCAGCCGTCGGCGTGATGGCCAACGGGGCCAGGATCGCCCGCGAATGGCTGCCCCTCGGCGCGTCGCTGGTCGGCTCCACAATGCTGACGATCGTTGTCACGGCGATAGTGTTCCTGGCTGTCGACCGGCTTGTCAGGCGACCATGAGTCGTAACGGGCACTCCACCCTCGCAGCGCTGTGGGTTTACCTGCACACGCAACCTTTGCTGTGGCTGACGGCGACGTTGGCGGCGTACGCGGCTGGTGTGGTGCTGCACGAACGCGCGGGGCGCGTGCCCGCTGTCAACGCGGTCGCGATCGCGGTCGCCCTGCTGGTTGCAGTGCTGCTTGCGACCGGAACGAGCTACGCCACCTATTTCAGCGGCGCGCAGTTCGTGCATTTCCTGCTGGGTCCGGCGACCGTGGCGCTTGCGGTGCCGCTGTTCCGTAACCGCCAGCTGGTCGGCCGCGCCTGGCTGCCGATCGGCGCGGCCCTGGTCGCCGGTTCGATCACCGCGGCAGGGTCCGCGATGGCGATCGCCTGGGCGCTGGGCGCGTCGCGGCAGAGCGTGCTGTCTCTGGCGCCGAAATCGGTGACGACGCCGATCGCCATGGGGGTGTCCGAACGCATCGGCGGCTCGCCCTCGCTGACCGCCGTGCTGGTGATCTGCACCGGCATCGTCGGCGCGATCGTGGCGACGCCGTTGCTGAACGCGATCGGAGCTCGCGACTGGCGCGCGCGCGGGTTCGCCGTTGGACTCGCGGCCCATGGGCTCGGAACGGCGCGTGCGTTTCAGGTGGACGAGCTGGCAGGCACGTTCGCCGGGGTGGCCGTCGGTCTGAACGGGATCGCAACCGCGGTGATCGTGCCGTTGCTGGTAAGGCTCCTGCCGTGAAGGCGTGCCACTCCGGCTAGACCGGTTCACGCAGAGTGTCCGCGAGTAGGCGGACCCCAAACCGGTCTAGGCCTTGTTTTGACGAGCAATTTCGTCACTCAGACTATTCCAGCCTGCGTGACATTGCTCTAACCTGCAGCCGGATCGGCCGATCCGAAACGCCCCATCCTCACGTCCTTTGCCTCTTGGCCGAAGATCATCAGCACGATGATCAGCACTGCGGCGGTTCCAGCCACGCCCACCAGCGGCCAGCGGTAATCATGGCCCACCGCATCCGCCCAAGCATTCTGCAGCGGCAGGTTCAGCGCGGCCAAGAAGTTGCCGAGCTGGTAGGTCATGCCGGGGAAGGTGCCGCGAATCGAGGCGGGCGACAGCTCGTTCAGGTGCACAGGCACCACGCCCCAGGCGCCCTGCACACAGACCTGCATCAGGAACGCGCCGACCCCGATCCATAGCGGCTGCGAGGAGAATGCCCAGAGCGGCAGCACAGGCAGCGACAGCGCCGCCGCCAGAGCAATCGCACGGCGCCGGCCGATGCGTTGCGACAGGCTGCCGAACGCGAACCCACCGAGCATGGCGCCGATGTTGAGCGTCACCACGATGGTCGTCAGATGCGGACCAGTGATGTTGCGCTGGGTCTGCAGGTAATGCGGGTAGATGTCCTGCGTGCCGTGGCTGAAGAAATTGAAACCGGCCATCATCACGGCCGCATACAGCGTCAGCTTGACGTTGCGACGGACCACCTCGACCAGTCGTTCCTTCGGCGCGGCCGTCGCGCGCGCCGACCAGTCGGGGCTTTCGGGCACTGCACTGCGTATGTAGAGCACCAGCAGGGCAGGGATCGCACCCGCCATGAACATGCCGCGCCAGTGCAGCCAGGGGTAGGCGAGGTAGAGCAGGGAAGCGAGCAGGTAGCCGCTCGGGTAGCCCGCCTGCAGCAGCCCGCTCACCGGTCCACGCCAGTTTGACGGAATGCTCTCCATCGTCAGCGAGGCGCCTACCCCCCATTCGCCGCCCATCGCCAGCCCGAACAGGCCGCGCACGACGAAGAACACGGTGGCGTTCGGCGCCAGGCCTGTGCAGAAGCCGAGCAGGGAGAAGCCGAGAATGCTCCCCATCAAGGCGGGCCGGCGCCCGAACCGATCGGCCAGTCGTCCGAACAGATAGGCGCCGAGCGCGCGCATGGCGAGCGTCAGCGTGACCGCGAAGGTGACGGCGGTGACGCTGATGCCGAATTCGTGGGCCACGTCATGGAGGACGAACACCATGATGAAGAAGTCGAACGCGTCCAACGTCCAACCCAGGTAGCATGCTGCCACCACGTTTCGCGCATTACCGGCTGCTTGCACGCGTTGCCCTCTTTCTCGGAGTAGCGTTTCCGGAGTCGGCGAGCCGCGTCAACCGTCTCAGCGCATCATCACCGCCCAGCCCGCACCACCTCATGCACGAACGCCAGCTTCTCCACCACGTGCTGCGACAGGACGAAAGGGTAGAGGTCCGGCTGACCCATCGAGCGGTTCAGGCTGTTGACCGCGAAGGCGAGCGGCAGCCAGGCATCCATGATCGCAGGCATCTCCGGCTCGCTGTAAGGATCGAAGTCGATGTCGGCCTCCATCGCCGGGTCGCGCGCCAGCTTGGGGTGCACGGACACGCCGAAGGAGGACGCCATCTCCAGCGTGTCGACGATGTGCAGGTAATGCGCCCAGGTCTCGGCGAAATCCTCCCACGGATGGCTGGTCGCATACACGCTGACGAAATTTGCCTGCCAGCCCGGCTTATGCGGCCGGCTGTAATGCCGCTTCAGCGCTTCGGCGTAGTCCTCGCGCTCGTCGCCGAACAGCGCGCGGAACGGCTGCAGGAAATGCGAGCCGCGCACCAGCAGGTCCCAGTAGTGATGGCCGATCTCGTGGCGGAAATGCCCGAGCGGCGTGCGGTACACCTCCCCCATCTGGTCACGCATGCGGGAGCGTTCCGCGTCGTCGCCCTCCTTCAGCGCGATGGTGATCAGCCCGTCGTCGTGGCCGGTCAGCACCTTGGGCTGGAGCGGTGTCTCGGCCAGGAAATCGAAGGCCAGCCCGTGCTGCGGATCTTCGGCCCGCGTGGCCAGCGGCAGGTTCAGGCGCATGAGCGTGTAGATCAGCCGATGCTTGGCCGCTTCCAGCGCCTGCCAGCGTGATACGTTCTGCGCGTCGGACAGGTCGGGCACGATGTGGTTGTGGCGGCACGCGGCGCAGTAGCCGCTGTCCGATCCGGCATCGACCAGCCAGTTGCACACGGCATGGCCGGCATTGGCGCAAAACCGCCACCGCCCAGCGACGCCGTCGCCTGCAGCGTCGGTCCAGGAACCGCCGTCCTGCTCCAGCGCACGCATGCAGGACGTCGTGGCGTCATACCCGAGCGTGCGGCCGCATCGTTCGCACCTGGTGTTCTCGAAATACAGCAGCTGGCTGCAGGCGGGGCATTTGAACAGGCGCATAACTTCGTCCGATCGGGTCACCGCCCGAACGCCGGGCGGGCCAAGAGTGCCGCAGGCCTGCCATCCGGGGCGCGAACTGACAACTGCCACGCTTCTTGCTAACCAACGGCCATGATCACAAGACGCCGACCATGACCCTGCACGTCGCCCTCACCCATCGCACCAGCTACCGTTACGATCGTCCGGTGGCGCTCGGCCCGCAAATCGTCCGGCTTCGGCCGGCGCCGCACGCGCGCACGCCGATCATCTCATACGCGCTGCGGATCGAGCCCGAAGCGCATTTCCTGAACTGGCAGCAGGACCCGCAGGCCAATTTCCTGGCGCGCGTCGTGGTGCCAGACCGCACGACGCATTTCCAGGTGACCGTCGACCTCGTCGCCGACATGGCGACGGTCAACCCGTTCGACTTCTTTCTCGAACCGGAGGCCGAAACCTGGCCGTTCGCCTATGATCCCGTGCTTGAGCAGGAGCTCGCCCCGTTCCGCCGGCTGATCGAACCGGGCCCGAAGCTCGCGGCATTGCTGGCAGGGATACCGCGCGCCGCAACCCGCACGATCGACATGATCGTGGACATCAACAGCCGGATGCAGCGCTTGATCGCCTACATCGTGCGCATGGAGCCGGGCACCTGGCCGCCCGAGCAGACGCTGACACAAGGGCGCGGCTCTTGCCGCGACAGCGCCTGGCTGCTGGTGCACGTCATGCGCCATCTCGGTTTCGCCGCCCGTTTCGTGTCGGGCTACCTGATCCAGCTCGTCGCCGACGAGGTGCCGCTGGTGGGGCCTGCCGGTCCCACCGCCGACTTCACGGACCTGCACGCCTGGGGCGAAGTCTACCTGCCAGGCGCGGGCTGGATAGGACTGGATCCCACCTCGGGCCTGCTGGCGGGCGAGGGCCACATCCCGCTCGCGGCCAGCCCGGACCCGCTTTCGGCAGCGCCGATCAGCGGCGGCGTGGAGCCCGCCGAAGTGACGTTCGACGTCGAGATGAAGGTCGCGCGCATCCTGGAAACCGCGCGGGTGACAAAGCCCTACACCGAGGCGCAGTGGCAGGCGATCCTGGCCGCCGGCCGCCACGTGGACCACGCGCTGGAGGAGGGGCAGGTCCGCCTGACGATGGGCGGCGAGCCGACCTTCGTGAGCGCCACCGACATCGAGGGCGCGGAGTGGACGATCGACGCGCTCGGCCCGACCAAGCGCGCCACCGCCAGCCGGCTCTTGCGGCGGCTTCTGCCGCTCTGGTCGCCCGGCGCCGCCGTCACCCAGGTGCTCGGAAAGCACTATCCCGGCGAGCAACTGCCGCGCTGGGCGTTGAACGCGCATTGGCGGCGCGACGGCGAACCGGTCTGGCGCGATATCGGCCTGCTGGCCAGGGATGACGAGGAAGGCCAGGCCAATACCGAGGACGCAGAACGGTTCTGCGTCGCGCTGGCGGAGCGGCTCCAGGTGCCGCCCGCCTATGTCAGCCCGGCCTACGAGGACGTCCACTGGTTTCTGTGGAAGGAGGGTCGGCTGCCGGCCAACGTGCTGGCCGAAGGCAGCAAGCTGAACGACGCGCAAGCCCGCGACAGGCTGAGGCGCGTGTTCGGCCAGGGCCTGGCGAGCCCGGTCGGCAGCGTGTTGCCGCTGCGCCGCCGCGGCACCAATGGCGGGCGGCGCTGGCAGTCCGGCAGATGGGTCTTTCGGGACGGCACCCTGTTCCTGATCCCCGGCGACGCGCCTCTCGGCTTCCGGCTGCCGCTCGACAGCCTGCCCTGGGCAGATCCCCAGGCCATCGAATACGACCAGCCGGCCGACCCGTTCGCGCCGCTCTCCGAGCTGCCCCCACGCCAGGGTTCGATGCCGGTGGCCGGCGCCGAACCCTGGACTGCCGCCGGCGCCAGCCATGCCGAGAACGGCTACGCAGGATTGCGCCCGCAGCGCCTGCCGGAGGTCGGCCGGGAGGAGCCGGACCTCGTCCGCACCGCGCTTGCCGTGGAAGTGCGCGATGGCAAACTGCACGTCTTCTTTCCGCCGCTCTACACGGCGGAGGACTGGCTCGACCTGGCCGCCGCTGTCGAAGACACCGCCGAGGAACTCGCAACGAAGGTGGTGCTCGAAGGCTACCCGCCGCCGCGCGACCCGAGGCTAAACCAATTCTCCATCACGCCCGACCCCGGGGTGATCGAGGTGAACATCCACCCTGCCGAGCACTGGGCCGAAATGGTCGAACGCACCACCCAGCTCTATTGCGTGGCTCGCGAGGAAGGCCTGGCCACCCAGAAATTCATGCTCGACGGCCGCCATGTCGGCACCGGCGGCGGCAACCACGTTGTCATGGGTGCCGCGATTCCGAAAGACAGTCCGTTTCTTCGCCGGCCAGATTTGCTCAAGAGCCTGCTCGGGTTCTGGCACAACCATCCAAGCCTATCCTACGGCTTCTCCGGCCTGTTTATCGGCCCCACCAGCCAGCATCCCCGCATCGACGAGGCGCGGATGGACAGCGTGACCGAGCTGGAGATTGCGTTCTCCCGCATATCCCCGAAAACCGAGACGCCGCCCTGGCTGACCGACCGGCTGTTTCGCAACATCCTGGCCGACCTGACGGGCAACACGCACCGCACCGAGTTCTCCATCGACAAGATGTATGCACCCGAAAGCAGCACCGGCCGTCTCGGCCTGGTGGAGTTCCGCGCGCTGGAGATGCCGCCCGATCCGCGCATGTCTCTCGCGCAGATGCTGTTGATGCGCGCCGCCGTCGCTGCGTTCTGGCAGACTCCCTACGAGCGAACGCTGGTGCGCTGGGGCACCAGGCTGCACGACGATTTCATGCTGCCGCACTATGTCGGCCAGGATTTTGCCAGCGCGCTGGAGGAACTGGCGCAGCTCGGCTTTCCGCTGGACCGGTCGTGGTTCGCGCCGCACCTCGAATTCCGCTTTCCCAAGATTGGCGAGGTCAGCGTTGACGGCGTGGCGCTGGAGCTTCGCCACGCGCTGGAACCCTGGCACGTTCTGGGCGAAGAGCCGGCGGCAGGAGGCACGGTGCGCTACGTCGACAGCTCGACCGAGCGCGTGCAGGTGCGCGTCACCGGCTGGGTTGACGAACGATACGTGCTCGCCTGCAACGGCGTCGGCGTCCCGCTCAGCCATACGCAAACCGCCGGCGAACATGTGGGCGCCGTCCGCTTCAAGGCCTGGGCGCCGCCATCCGCCCTGCATCCGACGGTGCGCGCGCAGACTCCTCTGGTGTTCGACCTCTACGACCGCTGGAACGGGCGCAGCCTGGGCGGCCTCACCCACCATGTCAGCCACCCGGGCGGCCGCAGCTACGAGACCTTCCCGGTCAACGCCAACGAGGCGGAAGCGCGCCGGCGCGCCCGCTTCCTTCCCTTCGGCCACACGCCGGGACCGATGCCTGAGCCGGTCGTGACCATCGGCAAGGAGCACCCCCGCACGCTAGATTTGAGGCGTTAAGATCTTTGGCCTCGTAGCGAGTCCTCTCTCGGTGGAGGGGCGCGGACGGTGACCGCCGGCGCCGACGAGCTGCTCGATCCGTCCGGCCGCCTGCGCGGCCCGTGGCGTCGGGTGCTCGGCGCCTTGCTCGGTCTCGGCATGGCGGATCTGCGGGCTCGCGGCGCAGAGCTGGACCGCGCCTGCGCCGAAGAGGGCGCGGCAGCGCTGCTCGGCGCTCCGAACGCGGCTGGCTGGCGGTGCGATCCGATCCCCTTCTTGCTGACGGAAACCGAGTTTTCCGGCTTGGCGCTCGGCCTGGCGCAGCGCGCCGAGTTGCTGGAGGCTGTGCTGGCCGACCTCTACGGCCCCCGCCTTCTGCTGCGGGACGGCCACCTGCCGCCGGCGCTCGTCTATCCCGGCGCCTACTTGCCCGCCATGCGGACCACCGGCCAGGACGTCCGCGCTCCGCCCCGCAACCTGCATCTCTACGCCGCCGACCTGATGCGGCGGCCTGACGGGCAATGGTGCGTCCTGGCCGACCACACCGATGTCCCGTCCGGCCTGGCATACAGCCTGGAGAACCGGCGCATCATGGCGCGCGTGCTGCCGGAGGTGTTCCGCAGCATAGAGGTTCGTCAGCTACGGCCATTCCTGGATGTGTGGCAGGACAGGCTGCAGCGGCTGGCGCCCGAGCACGCCGGCAATCCCGGCCTGGCCCTGCTGACCCCGGGGCACACAGATGCGGGCTGGTTCGAACACGTCGTCATCGCGCGCGCCCTGGGTTGCTCCCTGGTCGAGGACGGCGACCTCACGATGCGCAAGGGGGCGATATGGCTCAAAACCCTGCGCGGCTTGCGTCCCGTGCACGTGCTGCTGCGCTGCCAGCGCGGCGACGCACTGGACCAGCTTGAAGCAACCTCCAGTCCCGCCTGCGGCACGCCCGGCCTGCTCACCGCCTGGCGGAACGGGGCGTTGCAGGTACTGAACAGCCCAGGAGCTGCCTACGCAGAGGCGCCGGTGCTTGCCGCCTTTCTGCCCCGGCTCGCGCGTGTGCTGACAGGACGCGACCTGGTCTTGCCTGACGCGCCGATGCTGTGGCTCGGCGATCCCGACCAATCCACCATTGCGGCCGATCCGCAGTCCTGGCGCGTCCTGTCCGCCATTGATCGAACCGCAAAGTTCGACGAGGAGATGCTCCGCCGCGCGGTCGGTGAGCGGCCTTGGGCTTATGCCGCAGAAGGCGCCCGCCTGCCGAGCTGCGCGCCCTGCATAGGCGTTGGCGAGGTGCTCGATCCACGTCCCGTCACGCTGCGGCTGTTTCTCGTTTGGGACGGCGCCGCCTGGCGCCCTTTGCCCGGCGGCCTGGCCCAGGTCTTGGAGGCGGGCGACGTTGCGGGCCACGCGCAGATCGGTCTCACCAAGGACGTCTGGGTCATGGTGGAGGAAGGGTTGGACATAAACGGGCCGCCCTACATCGTGATGCCGCAACTGCCGATCCGCCGTTTGGCGGGCGACCTGCCGAGCAGGGTTGCCGACAATTTTTACTGGCTCGGCCGCTACCTCGAGCGGCTGGAGAACACCGCGCGCCTGACACGCCTGGTGCTCGCCCGGCTGTCGCGCGACGCGCTGCTGCCGCGCGACCTGCCGGACCTGGCATCGCTGATCGCCTGCCTGATCGACGCCGACATCGTCTCGGAGGAGTTTGCCCTCGGCGCGGGCACGAATCAGCTCGCCGACCTGCTGGCGCGCGCCCTGGCCGGCGACGCAGGCACCGTCGCACTCCTGACCGGCCGGGTACGCGGCTTGGCCGACACGCTGCGCGACCGGCTGAGCGGCGAGATGCACGCCACGATCGCGCACGAACTGCGACGGCTGAAAGGCGCCCGCGTCCTGCTTCGGCCTGACCAGCGCGCGGTGGGCATCGGGCTGATGCACGCTTTCGCGGGCGAGCTGCTGCAGTTCTGCGCTGCCGTTTCGGGCTACGCCGCCGAAAACATGGTGCGTGGCGGGGGCTGGCTGTTTCTCGACCTGGGCCGCCGGATCGAACGCGCGCAATCGGTGGCGGGCCAGCTCTGCCACGCGCTGGATCAACGCCAGGACCGGCTGGAAGCCGGGCTGACCCTGGCGCTCGACCTGTGCGACAGCGCGTTGACCTATCGCGCGCGCTACCTGACCGCCATCCAGGCCCTGCCTGTTATCGACCTGGTTGTCGCCGACGAGGGCAACCCGCGTGGGCTGGGGTTCCAGCTCGCGACCGCACGCCGCAGCCTGGCCGTTCTCGCCCCCGACGAAGACGACCCCATCGTGGCCGCCCTCGACGCCGCGCTGGAAGAAACGCGCCTGCTGCTGGACGAACTGGCAGGAGCGCCCGGCCAGCCTTCCTCGACCGCTGACCTGGTTTCTCATCTTCGCAGCATTGGCGACCACGTCGGGCGGGTTTCGGAAGCGTTGCGGCGGCGCTACTTCGCGCTGCTGCCGATCACCCTCACCGACGGCCTGTCCCAATGATCGCGTTCAGCCGGTGATCTACACGGTCCGCCACGTGACGCAGTACGACTACGCGACGCCTGTCGACCTGGGCACGCACATGCTGCATCTGCAGCCGCGCGCGCTGCCCTGGCAGCACGTGCTGAGGAGCGAGCTGCTGTCCGACCCGGCGCCGGCCGAGCTGCGCCGTGCGACGGATTGCTTCGGCAACTTGGTCACCTGGATGTTTCTCGAAACGGCGCATCCGCGTCTGGTCGTGACCCTCGATGCGGTGGTGGACGTGAAGCCGCCGCCAGTGCCGAACGCGGAGTGCACGCCCTGCTGGGAGGAGGTGTCGCGTGCTGCCATCCGGGGCGGAGCGGCGGCATACGAGGCGGCCGAGTTCCTGTTCGACAGCCCGCTGGTGCCCGCGCTGGGCGCCGCCCGCGAGTACGCACGGGCATCCTTCCCGCCGGGCCGGCCGGTGCTGGAGGCGTTGATCGACCTCAACACCCGCATCGGCCGGGATTTCGCGTTCCGGTCCGGCGTGACGACTGTGCACACCACCGTGGCGCAGGTGCTGGCCCAGCGTGCGGGCGTCTGCCAGGATTTTTCCCACGTCATGATCGCAGGCCTGCGCTCGCTGGGTTTGCCGGCGCGCTACGTCAGTGGTTACATCCAGACCAGGCCGCCGCCCGGGCAGCCTCGTCGGCGTGGCTGCGACCAGTCGCACGCCTGGGTCGCATGCTGGCTTGGGGCGGATTACGGCTGGGTGGACATCGACCCGACCAACGGGGTGCTGATCAGGGACGAGCATGTGGTGCTTGGGTGGGGCAGGGATTTTTCGGATGTCAGCCCGCTCTGCGGCGTCATCCTCGGCGGCGGCAAGCACACGCTCAAGGTGAGCGTCGATTTGGAGCCGTTACAGATCGACAGCTCCCCGCCGCATGGCTCGCGCGCAAGCGCATGACCGATCAGCGGCGGAGAGGCCGGATCATTGCTTGAAGGAACATCTGTGCAAGGACTCCTGGACAACTACGACAAGGGCCGTTTCTTTTGCGAGCTGATGGATTGCGCGGCGCACGACCCGGCCGTGCAATTGATCGCCAGCCGTCTGGCCGCGGTGGATCCCGCCGAACTCCAGCGACGCGCCAGCATCGCCGAAGTGGAACTGTTCAACCAGGGCATCACGTTCACCGTTTATTCCGACAAGGATGCGATCGATCGCATCCTGCCGTTCGACCTGATCCCGCGCGTGCTGACCGCGCGCGAGTGGGATGTGCTGGAGCGCGGCGTGCGCCAACGCGTGGCGGCGCTCAACGCCTTCATCGGGGATGTATACCACGACCAGCACATCCTCGACGACGGCGTGGTGCCGCCGCAGCTCGTCCTGGGCAACAGCAACTACCGGCCAGAGATGGCGGGGCTGGACGTGCCGCATGGCACTTACGTGCATGTCTGCGGCGTCGACATCATCCGTGACGAGACCGGGCACTTCCTGGTTCTCGAGGACAACGCGCGCACGCCCTCCGGTGTCAGCTACGTCATCGAGAACCGCAACATGATGCGGCGCATCTTCCCCGATCTGATGGACGGCATCGCGGTCAAGCCGGTCGGCACCTACGGCATGATGCTGCAGGCCGCACTGGCGGAGATCGCGCCCGCCGACGTCGCAGATCCCCAGGTCGTCCTGCTCTCCCCGGGCATCTACAACTCCGCTTATTTCGAGCACATCTTCCTGGCGCGCGAGATGGGTGTGCCGCTGGTCGAGGGCAAAGACCTCGTCGTGGAGAACGGCTGCGTTTACATGCGCACCACCGCGGGCCTGGCGCCCGTGCATTCGATCTACCGCCGGCTGAACGACGATTTCCTCGACCCGGACGTGTTCCGCCCGGACAGCACGCTGGGCGTGCGCGGCCTGATCGACGCGTGGCGCAGGGGACGTGTCGCCATCGCCAACGCGGTCGGCACCGGTGTGGCCGACGACAAGGCGATCTACGCCTACATGCCGCGCATCATCCGCTACTATCTCGGCGAAGACGCAATCCTGTCCAACGTGGAAACCCACATCTGCGGGGAGCCGGAGGGTCTGGCCTACACGCTCGACAACCTCGCGACGCTCGTCGTCAAGCCGGTGGGCGAGTCGGGCGGCTACGGCCTGATCATCGGCCCTCACGCCACGAGCGACGAGATCGAGGCGTTCCGCGTGCAGCTTCGCGCCGATCCCGCCAACTATATAAGTCAGCCGATGATCAACCTGTCCGTGTCCCCAACCCTTGCCGGCAACACGCTGATGCCGCGCCACGTCGACCTGCGGCCGTTCGCGGTAACCGGCAAGAAGACCTGGGTGCTGCCAGGCGGCCTGACGCGGGTGGCGTTGCGGGAGGGATCGCTCGTGGTGAACTCCTCCCAGGGCGGCGGCTCGAAAGACACCTGGGTACTGGAGTGATCGTTCTATGAACGCCTGCCCGGACCCCGACGCAGGGACGCGCCGGTTGCCGCTTTTGCTGTCGCGTTACGCCGAAGCGCTGTTCTGGCTCGCACGATACATGGAGCGGGTCGAAAACCTGGCCCGCGTGCTCGACGTGACGGACACCTTCGTGCGCCACGGCGTCGACCAGTCCGGCTGGCGCAGCGTTATCCAGATCAACGCGGACGAGGAACGTTTCGCCGCCCTCTACAGGCACGCCAACGCCGAGAACGTGGCGCAATTCTACCTGGCTGAACGCGATAACCCGAACTCTATCCTGTCCTCGCTGTTCGCCGCGCGCGAGAACGCGCGCACTCTGCGTCCCCTGATCCCCATAGAGATGTGGAACCAGATCAACGTCTTCTACAACCGCGTGCGACAGCTCTCCAAGGACGACTGCGTGCCGAGCCGCGTCTCGGGCCTGTGCGTCTACCTCAAGGAACAGTGCCAGACCCACGCGGGCATCATCGACGGCACGTTCTATCGCGACCAGGGCTGGGCGTTCTACTGCATCGGCAAGTATGTCGAGCGCGGCGACCAGACTTCGCGGCTGGTTGACATCAAATACCACACGCTGCTCCCCTCGCCGGAGGATGTGGGCAGCGCGCTGGACGTCAGCCAATGGCACGCGCTGCTGCGGGCTGCCTCGGGCTTCCAGGCGTACCGGCGCATCAACCCCAGCCACATGACGCCGGCGTCGGTCGCGGGCTTCCTGCTGCTCAACGATTCGTTCCCGCGCAGCGTCACACGCTGCGTTCGCCAGATCGAAATCTATCTGGGCCAGCTCAGCTCCACCTACGGCCTGCGCGGCGCCTACGCGGCGCAGGAGCAGCTCGACGAACTGCGGGCGGCCTTGATGGACCAGTCCATCGAGCAAATCCTCTCGCGCGGCTTGCACGAGTTTCTCGATTGGGTGCAGCTGCAGTTTATCGGCTTGCAGGATGCGATAGCGCACTCGTTCTGGCGCAAGCCGGACCAGTCGCAGCAGCAGAGCCAGTCCTGACGGTCGGCGTGGGCGACGGGAAGCTCCCGCAGCGCGCACCGATCAGCCGTCTGGCGCGTTTGCCGGGGCAGACGGAGCTCCGTCGGACGGGAAATCAACACGTTCGTAGAAGTCCGACACCGGAACTTCGATCCCAATCTCTGGCATGTGCAGCACGTCACCGGCCACCAGTGAACGGGCCGTCCAGTCCATCACCCCCGGCTGACGTTTGAACACCGTTGAGGCGGCACTTTGGCTTTCCAGGATGACGCAGCGCCGGATCGTCGGGACCGCCCGGTACTCACGAAGCTTGTCAATCCGGTCGGTCTTCCCGGAGCTTGGGCTGAGAACTTCGAAAACGACGACCACGCCGGTGATCAAACGGTCGGAGCCGGACCCACGCGCAAAGCTGACGAGCACGTCAGGAAAACGGACAGCCTCGTCGAGCGTGGCCAACCCGGCATCCTGGCTGAGCGCTTCGCACTCGGTGCCGCGCAGACGAGTCTGCAACGCCACCTGAACGTTGCCGACGATCCGAGCGTGGTTACGTGTTCCTCCCGTCATCGCAACGGGAGAAAAACCGTCAAACTCGTAGCGCCGATCATCCGGCGGGTTCCAGGCCAGGAATTCTTCACGGGTCATGGCGACCGGGCTTAGGCACCGCTCATGGCGCTACGCTAGCACTGTCGCGCCGTCGCCGCGTCCGTCATCGCGGAGCATCGGAGCAATCTCACGCAGACTGGAATAGCCGGTGACGAAATTGCTTGCCAAAACAAGGCCTAGACCGGTTAGAGGTCCGCCTGCTCGCGACACCCTGCGTGAAACCGGTCTAAAACGTTGGCGTCCCGGGTTGCTTGCCGGTCGGTCCGAGATCGGGGAACAGCGCGGCGAGACCGTCCCGCGTCGCGGGCGTTCGACCGCGCTCGGTGATCAGGCCGGTGATCAGACGGTGCGGCGTCACGTCAAAGGCCGGGTTGGCAGCAGGGCTCCCCGTCGGAACCACGCGGACCGTCGCGACCGAGCCGTCCATCGCGCGCCCTGTCACCGTCGTCACCTCCGTCTGCGCGCGCTCCTCAATCGGGATGTCGCGCACGCCGTCATCGATGTTCCAGTCGATCGTCGAGGAGGGGAAGGCGACATGAAACGGCACGCCGTTGTCGTGCGCCGAGAGCGCTTTGAGATAGGTGCCGATCTTGTTGGCCGCGTCCCCCGCGCGCGTCACGCGGTCGGCACCCACGATCACCAGATCGACCTGCCCGTGCTGCATCAGGTGCCCGCCGGCATTGTCGGAAATGACGGTGTGAGCGACGCCGTGCTTGCCGAGCTCGAACGCGGTCAGCGCCGCGCCCTGGTTGCGCGGCCGTGTCTCGTCCACCCAGACATGCACGTCGATGCCGGCATCGTGCGCCTTGTAGATGGGCGCCATCGCCGTGCCCCAATCCACCGTCGCCAGCCAACCGGCGTTGCAATGGGTCAGCACGTTGACGGGTCCGCTCTGCCGTGCCGCGGCCGCCTGCTCGATCAGCGGCAGGCCGTGCAGCCCGATTTGCTCGTTGCGCTCGGCGTCCTCATCGGCGATCTGCTGCGCCTGCGCGTAGGCGGCGCGCACACGGTCGGCCTGGCGCGTGTTGCGCAGCACCGTCAGCATGCGGTCCAGCGCCCAACGCAGGTTGACCGCGGTCGGCCGCGTTCCCGCAAGCAGCGTCGCGTTCTGCTCCATGGCATCGGTGGACGCATCGCTCCTCAGCCCGAGCGCCAGGCCGTAGGCCGCCACCGCGCCGATCAGCGGGGCGCCGCGCACCTGCATGCTGCGTATCGCATGGGCGGCTTCCCGCACTGCCGTCAGCCGCAGGATCTCCACCGACCACGGCAGCCTGGTCTGATCGATGATGCGGATCGACCAGCCATCATGCTCGTCAACCCACACGCTGCGAAAGGGTGTGCCGTCTATCTTCATCTTCGGCTCCGAACCTAGATTCTTTGGTGCAGCACGCACACCAGGGTGAACAGGCGCCGCGCCGTTTCGAAATCGATGTCCACCCGGCCTTCAAGACGGGCGACCATCAGTTCGGCGCCCTCGTTGTGCAGGCCGCGCCGCCCCATGTCGATCGCCTGTATGCTCGCCTCCCGCCCATCCTGGATGGCGTGCGCGTAGCTTTCAACCAGCAGTTGATAGTCCTTGATCAGCCGGCGGAATGGGCCGAGCGCCAGCCCGAGCGCCATCAGCGGCGCCTCGTTCGCGTCGCGCACGTCGAATGCCAGCCGCCCCTCGACGATCGAGAGATGCAGGATGAACGGACCGATCAGCCCGCGCGGCGCAAAGCGGTTCTCGTGCGCAAGGTCGCGCACCGCCTGCTCCAGATCGGCCTGCTGCAAAGGCGAAAGCTGGCCGCGCTCGCCATCGAGCATGACACTGACAAGCGAGCGCGCGGCCTGCGTGCCCGCAGGATCGTGATCAGCAGCCATCCTGCCCGTCCGGCGGCTTCATCAAGCCGAGCGTCATCATCAGACCGACCGTCGCGCCCTTGACTGGCCGGATGAGCAGCAGCGTCAACGCCAATGTTGCCGGCAGGAAAATGAGCATCTCCTCGGCGATCGACAACGACACGGTCCGGTCCACGGCCACCAGCGCCCCGATGGCGAGGTGGGCCACGATGAACACGGTGAAATAGGGCGGCGCATCGTCGGCACTGATCAGGCCGAGCGGTGCCGCGCAGACACGGCAGGCAGGTGTCACGCCCAACCAGCCGACGAACAGAGGACCCTTGCCGCATACGGGACAGGTTGCTCGCAGCCCGCGAAGCAACGCCCGGACCATCGGCGTTGCCGCAAAGACCGAAGGGTCTGGCCGCCGCTCAGGCTGCCAGCGTACGGGGAGCGTGTCCGGCATGAATGCTGTGTGCCTCGCGCTGTGTGGTTCCGCCTGGCATCGACCATCCAGACAGGAGATGCTGAAAACTGGTCCGCGCCGTGCCACATGGCAAGCGCGCGCCCGCATCGGCAAGCCGGCAGCTTGCGCCCGGAACACGCCCGCGCGACACAGCGCGGTCGACACCAGCGCACCGCCGCAAGCTGGCGCTTTTCGGACATGTGCCATGCTCATTGCCAGAACACGCCAGGAGCTTGAACGGGCGACGCGTGACGTCCGGCACCGTCATCCGACGCTGGTGCTGGTGCCGACGATGGGGGCGCTCCACGCCGGCCACGTGTCGCTTGTCGCAGCGGCCCGGAGTTTCGGCGGCGGCGTGGTTGCCTCCATCTTCGTCAACCCGCTGCAGTTCAGCACGTCGGACGACCTCGCCCGCTATCCGCGCGACGAGGCCGGCGACCTCGCAATGCTCGCGCAGGCAGGATGCGACGCGGCGTGGCTACCCGAGCCCGCCGAAATGTACTCGGCCGGCGACGCCACCACGATCGACGTCGCAGGGCCGGCTCTCGGATGGGAAGGCGACGTCCGACCCGGCCATTTTCGCGGCGTGGCGACGGTGGTGACGAAACTGTTCGGACAGGTCAGGCCCGACATCGCCTGCTTCGGCGAAAAGGACTGGCAGCAGCTCCAAGTGATCCGCCGCATGGAGCGCGACCTCGCGCTGAACGTGCGCATCGCCGGCATTCCCACCCTGCGCGAGCCGGACGGGCTGGCGCTGTCCTCGCGCAACCGGTTTCTGACGGCAGAGCAGCGAGGAACAGCTCCGTTGTTGCATGCGACGTTGCAGGCGATACGGACCGACCTCGTCGCGGGTGCGGCGGTTGAAGCCAGCTTGGCGGAGGCACGCGACAGGCTCGGCACTCGCGGCTTCTCGATCGACTATCTGGCGCTCGTGCGGGGCAACACCATGGATCCTACCGAACGTGCCGGGCCGGGCACGCGGCTGATCGCGGCAGCAGGACTTGGCAGCGTACGCCTGTTGGACAATCTGGCCGCGGATTGACGACACGCTCGAACCCCGACCTGGCAGCCGGTGAGCGTGCTGCGCCGAGGACTGCACGAAGCTGTCTCTGCTGTGGTGATCGTCGGGGCGGCTTACCCGTTTCTCCGACGGCTGCGGAGGAAAGTTTTGTAGCCACGCCAGCTCGCAAATCTCTCGATCACGGCACCGCCGTGGATGCGCGAGAAGGGTTGGCAAACATTGCCGGGACCGCTTGCCGAGCGAAATGAAATCGCGCGACGGTATTTTGCTTAGAAACTTCGCAGTTATTGTCGCTTTGCATTGACATGCATGCGGGATGCGGCCGATAGCGGAGGGAGCGCTTGTCTGCGATTCGTGAACTGTGCGATTCCGGCCGCATGCATGCGTGACTCTGGGAGCGACGTTTGTTGAACCCGCCTGTGTTGACGACGATGTCCGGCGCTGAGGTCCGTACCGGACTCACTGCAGCATGGCTTGGTGTCGGATCTCCGCCGAACACGCTACGTGACGCGGACCGACAGGCAGATGCCGCTCGAACCAGACACGTCATCCGGCAATGATTTTGAGGAGAAAACAATGAGCAGCGACGAGACAGGAAGCGGCGAGCGCGGGGCGCCCAGGCGCACGCGTGCGATGGCCGTACGATCCACCACACGCCGTGGCCCAACTGCGGCGAGCCGCACGACGAAGGCGAAATCTCCGCCGCGTTCGACCAAAGCACCGGTGGGCCGCCCGCCGAAAGCAGCGACGCGCGGCACCAAGCCTGCAAGCACGAAGAGCGCCGCGTCAAAGCCAGGCACACGCGCAAAGCCCGGGCCTCGCGCGGCAAAGCCCGCGGCACGCACCGCATCGGCCACACGGTCCACAAAGGCCGCGCCGCGCAAGGCAGCGCCCGCGCGCGCGGCAAAGGCCAGCCCAGCCAAGCCGACACGCGGCCGTCCACCAGCCCCCCGTGGTGCGAAAGCTGCCCCGACCCGCACTGCGAAAACCACGGCGCGGACCGCCGGCGCATCGGCGCGCGGCACGAAGTCCGCTACCGCCCGCAGCAAGGTTGCCGCTCCGCGCGCAAAGACAGCATTGCGCGGCACCAAGGCAGCGCCCGCCCGCGCGACGGCTGGACGCAAGCCGGCGCGCGGCGCGACGCGGACGGCCGCCAAGGCGACGACCCGCGCCGCGAAAGTGGCTCCGCGCACGAAAGCTTCCGCGGAACGCAAACCGGTTCGCAAGGCGAGTGAACGGCCGGCGAGCCGCAAAATCGACGGGCGTTCGACCAACGGCCGCAAGGCCGCCAACAGTGGCGCGAACGGAACGAGCCGGTCTCTGGTGACAGAGGCTCCCGAAGTCACCCGCAAGCCGCGCCGTTCCAAAAGCGCCGAACCGCATGCCGAGCATTCGACAGAGATGGCTCCCTCCACGCCGAAGAAGCGTGGCCGGCCGCGTAACGTCGTCGAAACGCCGACAGAGGTGACGTCGGCGCAGGAACACCACGAAGAGACGGCTGACATGGAGGAAGCCGAACAAAGCTGAAGCGAGAGCTCTGGCGAAGGATTTCATCCTCCGCCAGAGCGGACTGCCTGGCAGGCCGCAATGGTGCGATGCCAGCGGTCTCGTTGAAACGGCCGCCGGCCCAGACAGTCTTAGGACTGCGGCCCCGCTAGGTTGAATCGCCGGACTGAAAAAGCGTTTGTGGGGGCTACTGCCTAGTATCCGGCCGGAGTGTCCGACACGCGTCTTTCAGACACTGCTCCCGTCGCTACCAAGCTTCATGCTTTCATGCTCCAAGCTTCATGCTTAGGTGCCGCTGCAAATCTTCGATCATCGCCAATCGCCATCTTGCTCAGATCGCAGCCACGCCCGCCGATCCCGCTCACCCTGCGCTCCGATGGTCGCCGTCGCTCGCTGCAGATCAGAGCAACGTCATGCAGACTGTAACAGTCGGAGTGACGAGATTGCGTGTCAGAACAGGAGCTAGACCGGTTCACGCCCCTCCCCTTGCGGACACTCTGCGAGAAATCGGTCAGGGGTGCGCAGGCCTGTGAACAAAGCACTCGTCGTCGGTCCCGCGGCCGTCGATGCGGCAGATACCAAATCAGGCAACCCCCGCATGTCCGGTCAGTCACTCAGGCGCGGACCTTCAGGCTATGGGCATTACTCGCGCGTGCGGCCGGCCGGCCGGCCGCGCCATAGCCGCCGGTGTTCGGCGCGGTGCGGGCAGCTTTGGCGACAAGGTCCAGAACCCGGCTTTGAACCCGCATCGCACGCTTTAGATGTTGCCTGTTTTCCTCCGCCAAGCGTCCGAGATCGTGCATTTTGTCGGTGGGAATGCTCCCAGGGTCGGCCGCACGCCAGGCCGCGGCCAGCGCGTCGGCCGCGTCGTGCTTGGGCGCCAGCAAGCTGCCCGCCCGTGCGAAGTCCATGACTTCCAGCGCGGCATTCTCCTCGACCAGCAACTCGCTCAGCCGGCGTATCGCCTCCTCCATCCCGACCCCCTCGGTTCCTGCCATGCGCGATCCCGTCACGTGCGAAGCTCCTGCAGGCGCAGCATTTGTTGAAGAACCGGCTCGCCCAGGCCCAAGCCGCCGTTACGGGCAATGTTCTTGGCGATCTCGGCAACCATCATCGGCTTGAAAGCCTGCTCGGCCGCGCCGCCGCCGAACGGTCCGTCGGCGTCATCGGCGGTGTCGAACATCGGCTTGAGCAGCTCGTTCAAGGCAACGGAGGTGAAGTCCTCCGCGGTGCGCCGCAGCTTCTGCTGCCCCGCGTCGGTGACGGCCGGATTGTTCAGTCTCGTGTCGATGTGCATCATCTCACCTCCAGATCGGCTTGCAGTGCGCCAGCAGCCTTGATGGCTTGAAGGATGCTGATCAGGTCGCGTGGGCCCACGCCCAGTGCGTTGAGGCTGGCCACGAGGTCTCGCAGCGTGGGCGACGCGGTCAGCAGACCGAGCTTGTGGTCATGCTCGGTGTCCACGCTGATCGTGCTGCGAGGCACAGTCCTCGTACGCCCTCGGCTGAACGCGTCCGGCTGGCTGATTTCGGGCGCTTCCGAGACGCGGATGGTCAGGTTGCCCTGAGCGATGGCCACCGTGCTGATGCGCACGTTGGCGCCCATCACGATGGTGCCGCTGGTCTCGTCGATCACCACGACGGCCGGCGTGTCGGGCTCCACACGCAGATCCTCGATGCGCGTTAGAGCGTCGACCACGTCGAGGCCGTGCATGTTGAGCGCTACCGTGCGCGGGTCGGTTGCGCGCGCCGTGCCCGGACCGATCGCCTCGTTGATCGCGATCTCCATCCGCCGGGCGGTCGTCAGATCCGGGTTGCGCAGCGCCAGTGCAACCTCGTTATGCGCGCCCAATGCGAACGCCACCTCGCGCTCCACGATGGCGCCGTTGGCGATCTTGCCCGAGGTCGGCACGTTGCGCGTCACCGACGAGCCGGACGCACCACGCGCCGCGACCGCGCCGGTGGTGACCGCGCCCTGGCCCACGCCGTAAACTTCGCCGTCGGCCGCCAGCATGGGGGTGACGAGAAGCGTGCCGCCGGACAGGTTGGTGGCGTCACCGATGGCCGAAACCGAAACGTCGATCCTGCTGCCGGTGCGTGCGAAGGCCGGCAGGTTGCCCGTCACCATGACTGCCGCAACGTTCTTGGTCTGCAGCTTGGCAATCTGGTCGCGCGTGTTCACGCCGAGGCGTTCCAGCATGCCGACCAGCGACTCTCGGGTGAACACCGCGTTGTCCAGCTTGTCGCCGGTGCCGTTCAACCCGACCACCAGGCCGTAGCCGACGAGCTGGTTCTCCCGCACACCCTCCACGTCGGCGATGTCCTTGACCCTGACCTGCGCTCGTGCCGGAGCCAAGGCGAGCCCGAGCAGCGTCAACGCCAGACAAAGGGTTTGAACGGCGCATCTTTGCGCATCGGAAACTATTGATCGCCATGCTGGTAAGCGGTCATTCAAGGCGAGCAATCCACGTTCTCGGGCATGGCGCCATGAAAACACCAAATAGTTGCCGGAAGGTGCATTTTCGAAACGGTGCGCCACGATAGGAGCGAGCGGATGCGTATCGACCAAATTGGCAGGCCGGTTGCTCAGGCGGGGTCGCGCGTCCGCCGCCGCCAGGATGGCTTCTTCGTCAGCGAGGACGCAGCACCTGAGGAGCCGGCCCAGGCCGCGCCGCCCACGGCCGCCACCAACATCGCCGCAATTGCCGCTAACGCCGATCTCGAGAGAGGCCGCCCTGCTGCGCTGGACCGGGAAGCCGCCGAGCATGGCGACGCCATGCTGAAAACCCTGAGGAGGCTCCAATTGGCGGCACTCGGCACGCAGGACGATGGCGCCCGCCTCTGCCTCGCCGAACTTGCCGGCAGTCTGAAGCCGGCTGCCGATGCAGGTCTGAACGCGGTGCTGCAAGGCATCGCAGCGCGCGTGGCCGTCGAGGTCGCCCGGTCCGGCTGACCCGTCGCCGGGGGTTCTCGCCCTCGTCCAGCGCGCTTGGCGCAGCGTGGGCTGGCGTCTATAAGCCGCGCCAGAAGGCGGGGGGAGACCAGTTCTCTCCTGGCAGCCACACTTGACTAGGATCGGCCGAGATGATGCTCACGCTGCCGCCCGACTATCGGCCATCCGACAGCGAGGAGTTCATGAACTCCTTGCAAATGGAGTATTTCCGCCAGAAACTGCAACGCTGGCGCGCCGACCTGCTGCGCGACTCTGACGACACGCTGGCGAGCCTGGGGCAGGGCGGCATTCTCGAAGCCGACGTAACCGACAGGGCCAGCGTGGAGACCGACCGCGCGCTGGAACTCCGCACGCGCGACCGCGCACGCAAGCTCGTCTCCAAGATCGACCAAGCGCTGCAGCGGATCGAGCTCGGCCAATACGGCTATTGTGAGGAGACAGGCGAGCCGATCGGCCTGCGCCGTCTCGAAGCCCGGCCGATCGCCACGCTGTCCCTGGAGGCGCAGGAGCGTCACGAACGCATGGAGCGCGTTCACCGCGACGAATAGGCCAGATATCAGCCATCAGCTTTCAGTCGTCAGAAAGCGGTTTCTCTGATGATTGAAAGCTGATGGCCGGCCGCAAGACCGGTATCACGCAGAGTGTCCGCAAGGGGGCGGACGTGAAACCAGTCCTAGGCTTTGTTTTGACCAGTAGTTTCGTCCCTCCGACCGTTCCCGTCTGTGTGACGTTGCCCTAGAATGGCAGCAATATGTCCAGGGCCTGTTGCCCATACCGCGCGGTCTGCAGATCGGTTAGCTGGCCGCGTCCACCGTACGAGATGCGCGCTTCCGCCATCCGGTCATGCGGCACGGTGTTGTCGCTGGCGATGTCCTGCGGCCGGATCACGCCGCTGACCTGCAGCTCACGCAGCTCGCTGTTGACCCGCATCTCCTGACGCGCGGCAATCACCAGATTGCCGTTCGGCAGCACCTGCGTCACCACGCCCGCCAGCCGCAGCGTCACCGTCTCGTTGCGCTTGATCGTGCCGCTGCCGACCGCGCTGTTGGTGCTGTTGAGGTTCACCGTGGTCGCCGCGTTCACCGCCTTGCCCAGGATTTTTGGCAGGGCCGTCTCCAGCCCGAACAGGTTCGGTATGCCCTCGGACTCAGAGCCGGTGCGCGTGCCGCTGGTGGCGTTCTGCACGTTGGCGGCGTCCGTGGTGTTGACCAGCACGGTCACGATGTCGCCCACCTGCGCCGCACGCTGGTCCTTGAAGAAGGCCCGGCTGCCGCTGCGCCAGAGGCTTGCGGGCTCGCGCGGGGTCGCCTCGGCGCGCGGCATCGGCATCGTCACCGGGCGCCATTTCGGATCGGCGGTAGGATCGGCCGTCGCCGTCATCACCGGCGGCCGCCCGATCTCCGACATCCGCGTCAGGGCGCTGCATCCCGCGAGCGATGCCAGCCCCATGATCGTCAACGCGCGAGCAGCCCGGATCATCGTGCGTAAGCCAGGGTTACGGCGGCGGCGTGCGGCGATACACGCACTTCTCCCTCGCCAGTGACCTCGGCATCCACCACCAGATGCGAGGCAGGGTTTTCCACGCGGATGCGGTCCCCGCGCGCGCCGGCTTCGGTCGCGATGCCCTGCGCGCTCAGCGAGATGCCGTCGGCGTCCAGCGTCATGCGCACGACGGCGCCGCGCAGCACCATCGGTGGCCGCACCAGATCGGCCGTGCTCAACGCCTGGCCAGCCGACACCATGTGCCTTGCGGACAGGCCAAAGGCCGCTTCGGGCAGCAGGGCCGTCCCGCCGCGCAGGCTGGCCAGCCGCACCCGCGCCAGCTGAATGTCGCCCTCGCCCAGAACGGTGCCCGGCGCCAGTCGGCGCGATGCGACCGCAGTCTGCGCCATCGGCACGACCTGGCCGGAGATGCGCGTCTGCACGCCGGCCATGTCCGGCGCCGACACCGAGAGAAGTGCCGTGAAACGTCCGTGCTCAGGCTCGTAGTTCAGCTGCGAGACGTCCGCGTGCACAGCGGCGCCGGCAGGAACCACGATCGGCTGCACGTCCGGCGAAACGACGTCGCAATCCTCCGGCGCGCCCGCCTCGGCCAGGCTGCGGCGCAGCACGCTGCTGATCGCGGCCTGTGAGTAGACATCGCCCCGCCGTTCGATCACCGCCTGCTCGCCGCCGCTGGCCGGCCGCCAATCGACCGCGAAGTCGCGCGCGATGGCCGCCAGCTGCGGCGAGCTCACCACGATGCGCAGGCCGGGCGCCGGCGCCGCACCGAGAACACGATCCGGCGTCGCACCGAGTTCGTCGAACAGGTCGGCAAGCCGTACGGTGGCGCCGGTGATCTGCGTGAACGGACGCAGCATGGCCGCATGGCAGGGGGCTGCAGCCACGCAGACAGCCGCCGACAGTAACCGTAGAGTGCGCATGGTCATCACCTCAAATTCGTGAGTGTCTGCAGCATTTCGTTGGACGACGTGATGACCTTGCTGTTCATCTCGTAGGCGCGTTGCGCCGTGATCAGGCTGGTGATCTCCGTCACCACGTTCACGTTGCTGCTTTCGACGTAGCCCTGCATCACGCTGCCGTAGCCGGGGGAGCCCGGCGTGCCGGTCGCCGCGTTGCCTGACGCACCGCTTTGCAGGAAGAGATTATCGCCCTGCGCGTCCAGCCCGGCCTCGTTCGGAAAGGCCGCGAGCTGGATCTGCCCCAGCGTCTGCGGCTGGGTCTGGCCGCTGATCGTCGCCTGCACCTGGCCGGAGGCGTTCACACTGACGCTGACCGCGTTGGTCGGCACGGTGATCCCGGGCGCCACCGGAAAACCGTCCGCCGTGACGATCGTGCCGTCCGGTGCGAGCGCAAACGTGCCATCGCGGGTGTAGGCCGTCTCGCCGGATGGCAGCGTCAGCTGGAAATAGCCGTTGCCCTGGATCGCCATGTCGAGCGAGTTGCCGGTCTGCTGCAGGTTACCCTGTTCGGTGATGCGGTAGATCGCGGCCGTCTTCACGCCCAGCCCGATCTGCGCCCCTGAGGGCACTACTGTGCCGTTATCGGAACTGTTGGAGCCCACGCTGCGCAGGTTCTGGTAGATCAGATCCTGGAACTCCGCGCGCCGGCGCTTGAATCCGGTGGTGCTCATGTTGGCGATGTTGTTGGAGATCACCTCCACGTTGGTCTGCTGCGCCTGCATGCCTGTGCCGGCAATGTCCAAGGACCGCATATTCGTGCCTCGCTTGTCGATAGAAGGGGCTGGTTAGCTCGCGGGTGCCGCGATCTTGTCGATGGCACCTTGCCGGCGCTGGCCTTCGGCCTCCACCATCTGCGTCACGAACTGAAAGTCGCGTTCGGTGGTGATCATCCGTGTGATTTCGGAGATCGGCTGCACGTTGCTGTCCTCGACGGCGCCCTGTATAATCTTGGGCCGCGCCACCGCATTCGTCGGCACGTCGGCGCGGAACAGCCGCCCGCCTTCGGCGGTGATGCGGTTCGGGTCGTTCGGCACGACCACCCCGATCTGGCCGATCGCTCCGTTCTGGCTGCGCAGCGAACCATCCGCCTTGACCGTCAGGTCGGTATCGGCCGCGGATAGTTTCAGCGGCTGTGCCTTGACATCCAGCAGAGGGTCGCCGGCCTCATCGGTGATGGTGCCGTCTTTCTGCAGGGTGAACCTGCCCGCCCTGGTCAGCCGCGTGCCGGCTGCGGTCTGCACGGTGAACCAGCCATCGCCCGACAGCGCCAGGTCGAGAGGGTTGCCGGTCTGGGTCAGCGCACCCTCCGTCCGGTCGCGGTACGTGGCGCGCATCTGGGTGAACGCCACCGTGCGGCCGCCCGCTGGCTCGCTGCCGGCGGGCTCGCGCATCAGCCAGTCGGAAAACACCGTGCGCTCCGCGCGATAGCCGGGCGTGCTGGCGTTTGCCAGGTTGCCGGCGACCACGTCCATCGCACGCTGCTGTGTCGACAAGCGCGACAGAGCGATGTTGGTCGTGTTGTCCATGGTCCGGGCGCCCCTTTATGTGTCCTGCCCGCTGCAGGTCGTGATCAGGCAAGCGCAAGCGCCGTGCCATCACTCCACCCCAGTGTTTCCGCGCTTTTGGCGAGCATGCCCGGCAGATCCTGCCGGGTCAGATCTGCCGCCCGGCGTCCAGACGCCCCGTTGAGGTCCCGCCAAACCCCCGATGCAGAGGGGCGTTGTCCAGTACATGCGTGTGGTCGCCGAAGCGGCCGACGTGCAAACAAACGGAGGAACCTTCGATGCCCAGGACGCTGAAAACTCTGATGCTGGCCGCCTGTGTTGCCGCTGTGGCCGGCGGGTCAGCGCTGGCGCAGGCGGCGGGCGGTGCCGGTGCTGGCGGTGCAGCCGGCGGTGCTGGAGCCGGCGCAGGCGGCGCGGGCCTCGGCACGGGCGGACCCGGCATGGGTACTGGCGGCGCTGGCATGGGAGCAGGAGGGGCCAGCGGTAGTGGCCTCGGCGTCGGCAGCAGTGGCATGGGCGGCAGCACGGGCACCGGTGTCACGGGTGCTGGCGCCAACGGCGGCGCCATGGCGCCGAGCGGCATGACCGCGCCCGGCGCCTCCGCCGGCGGCATGCATGGCAGCCTGGGCACCGGCTTGAGCGGCCCTGGCGGCGCGATCGGCAGCCCGACGACGGGAACCGGCAACGGCAACGCAGCCGGCACAGGCAGCACGGGCACCACCACCACGACGCCCTCGCCGCAATAGCTGGGCACGGGGCTGGGAGCGTTCCCGGCCCCGGCCGTCGATTGCCCGGCCTGGGCGCCAGGACTACCCTCAGCAGCCCGAGGATTCGAGGCCGTGCTCATGCTCATCGCCGACCGCCTGAACAAGATCAGCCCCAGCCAGACGATCGCCATCTCGTCCAAGGCGCGCGCGCTCCGGGCGGCCGGGCGCAACGTCATCAGCCTGTCGGCGGGCGAGCCCGATTTCGATACGCCGGACAACATCAAGCAGGCTGCAATTCGCGCCATTGAGGCGGGCGACACGAAATACACCGACGTACCCGGCACCCCGGCGCTGCGCCGCGCCGTCGCGCAGAAATTCAGGCGCGACAGCGGCATCGAGTACGCGCCAGAGGAGATCATCGTCTCTACCGGCGGCAAGCAGGTGATCTACAACGCGATGGTCGCCACCCTCAACCCTGGCGACGAGGCGGTCATACCCAGCCCGTGCTGGGTCAGCTACCCGGACATCGTGGCGTTGGCCGAGGGCACGCCGGTCATCGTGCCGTGCGGCCAGAACAACGGTTTCAAGCTGCGCGCGGAGGATCTCGAGAACGCTATCACGCCGCGGACGAAGTGGTTCATTCTCAACTCGCCGTGCAACCCGACTGGCGCTGCCTATTCCGCCGCCGAACTGCGGCCGATCTGCGACGTGCTGCTGCGCCACCCAGACGTTTGGGTGTTCACCGATGACATCTACGACAAGCTCACCTATGACGGTTTCAAGCCGGCCACGATCGTGGAAGTGGAGCCGCGTCTCCGTCACCGCACCGTCACGATGAATGGTTGCAGCAAGGCCTATGCGATGACAGGGTGGCGCATCGGGTTCGCCGGCGCCCCGGTGGCGCTGATCCGCGCGATGGACAAGCTGCAGAGCCAATCGACGTCGAACACGTCCTCGATCGGCCAGGCTGCGGCGGTCGAGGCGCTGAACGGGCCGCAGGACATCATCGGCTTGATGACCGCCACCTACAACGAGCGGCGCGACCTCGTGGTCGATGCGCTGAACGCCATCCCCGGGCTGAGCTGCCATCGTCCTGAGGGTGCGTTCTACGTGTTTCCCGGCCTGCATGGCTGCATCGGCAAGACCAGCGCCGGCGGCGCGCGCATCTCCAACGACGAGGATTTCGTGGTGGCGCTGCTGGAGGAACAGGGTGTTGCCGCCGTGCATGGCAGCGCCTTCATGTACCCAGGCCACTTCCGCATCAGCTACGCGACCGACACTGAGAGCCTGCGCGAGGCGTGCGCGCGCATCGCCGTGTTCTGCCGCTCCCTCAGCTGACCTGAGCGTGACCGGGCCGGCGCTGTCCGACCGCCAGGCGGCCATCCCGCTGGCTGCGACGATGGCTGCGGCGGCACGCGCGCGGGCGCTGCGGGCGGAGGGCCGCGACGTGATCTCGCTCACTCTGGGCGAGCCGGATTTTGCCTCCCCGCCGCACGTCGTCGCGGCGGCGCACGAGGCGGCGTTGCGAGGCGAGACGACATATCCGCCAGTGACCGGCACGCTCGGCCTCAAGCGCGCCATCCGGGCCAAGTTCGAGCGGGAGTCTGGCCTGCGGTTTGCGGATGCCGAGGTGCTGGTGGGCCACGGGGCACGCCAGATCATCTTCGATGCGCTGACCGCGACGCTCGATGCCGGCGACGAGGTGGTCGTTCCTACACCATACTGGAACGCCTATCCGCTGATCACTCGCATGGCGGGTGCAAAGCCGGTGTTCGTTGCGTGCTCGGCCGAAGACGGCCTGCCGGACCCGGACGCAGTGGCTCGCGCGATCACGCCGCGCACGAAATGGCTGGTGCTGAACTACCCCAACAACCCGACCGGCGCCGTCTGCGGCGCCGACCGGCTGCGCGCGGTTGCTGCCGTCCTGCGCCGCTTTCCACACGTCTGGATCATGTCGGACGACATGTACGAGCATCTGATCCATGACGGCGCGCCGAACGCCACGATGGCGGCGGAGGCGCCCGACTTGGCCACGCGCGTGCTGACCATCAGCGGCGTATCCAAGACGTACGCGATGACCGGCTGGCGCGTCGGCTACGCAGGCGGGCCGGCCAGGCTGATCGGCGCGATGGCAAAAATCCAGGGCCAGTCCACCGGCGGCGTCTCTCCGATGGCTCAGGCAGCGGCGCAGGCGGCGCTGGACGGCCCGCAGGATCTGGTTGCCCTGATGCGCGCGACCTATGCGGCCCGCAGCAGGCGCATGATTGCGGCCGTCGAGGACATTCCGGGCCTGACCTGCCGGGCGCCGTCGGGCGCCTTCTACCTATTCCCCAAGGTGGCCGGATATATCGGCCGAACCAGCGGGGGAGGCACCCGGATCGTCGACGACGAGGCGTTCTGCGCTGCTTTGCTGGAGGAGGCTGGCGTCGCGACCGTTCACGGCGCGGCGTTCGGCGCGAGTCCATTCATGCGGATCAGCATTGCATCGGACGACGCGTCCCTGCGCACGGCATGCGAGCGGCTGGCGGCGTTCTGCGCGTCGATGGCCTGAGCGAAACGCTCACAGCGGGGCCTGGCTCTTTGTTTTGGCGAGCATGTTCATCGTGTTTGAAGACCACCTGACGCGATCATGCTCTAACCGATCGGTAACTGTTTGGTCGTACGGTGGCGTCTGGCGCTGTCCTGTCAACACCGGCGAAATCGAGAGGCGAATGACCCATCACGGTGCGATCCAGCAGCAGCCGCACCCGCACCGTTCCGTCGGTTTGAAGCCCGCAACCGAATCCGACAGGCTAGTCAAAGCGGCACTCGACAGTGCTCCATTCGGTTTGATCGTCCTGGACCCCGACCTGAACGTTCGCATGCTGACCGAACGGACGGCCAAGCTGCTGGAGTGCAGCGCTGTCCTGCGGCTTCAAACGTCTATTTCCGATCTGCTTGGGCGCGGCACTGCGCTGGACCCGGCTTCCGTTCGGCTGATGCTGTCCGCTCTCGGAACCTACGCCGACATGCAGGAGACCTCGCTGACCGTGCAGACTCTTTCGGGCGGAACGTTGGAGGTCGATGTCAGTGCGGCAGGCGACCTCGGTTGGGTGCTGAGTTTTTCCGACGTGACGCAAACGCGCCGAGCCCATGATTGGCTGCTGGAGCATGTCTCTTCGGACCCTGTCACCGGGCTGTGGAACCGGCAACGCTTCATGCTGATGTTGCAGGATGCGCTCGCGCGTGCTGCCGAGGACGACACGTTGCCGTCCCCATCGGTCGTTCTGCTAGGCTTGGATCGTGACAGGTTTGCGCCAGATCCGGCCGGCCTGCAGGTGGGAGACATGCTGCTCCGCATGGCGTCCGAGCGGCTTTCGACGCTCCTGCATGAAGGAGACATGTTGGCCCGGTTTTCGGAAAGCGAGTTCGCCTTGTCGCTGGCTTGGCAGGACAGGCGCGCCGACATCGAAGGTTTCTGCGCCCGCGTGCACCAGGCTTTTTCCCACCCCTTCCTGCTTGAAGGACACATGGCGCTTCCAGGTTGTCACATCGGCATCGCCCGCGCGCCTGACGACGGGCAAACCAGCGAGTCCCTGATGGCGAGCGCCCGCCTGGCGCTCGAAGCCTCCTGGACTGCCAAGTCCGACCCGATCCGCTTTTTCGAACCCGGCCTGCTGCAGCGCGCGAAGGAGCGGCGGGCGCTCGAGGCCGACCTGCGCGGGGCGCTGCACAAGCAGGAATTCGTGCTGCACTATCAGCCGCAGGTCGATGTCTTGTGCGGCCGCGTCACTGGGCTGGAAGCCCTGATCCGCTGGCGCAGCCCCGACCGCGGCCTCGTTTCGCCAACCGAGTTCATTCCGCTGGCCGAGCAGATCGGCATGATCGACGAGGTCGGCGCCTGGGTCCTGCACGAGGCGTGCGAGCAGGCGGTCTCATGGCCCGACGACATGACGGTCGCGGTCAACGCCTCGCCGTTGCAGCTCGAAACCGGGGGGTTTGCGCAGGCAGTGGCGGACGTCCTGCGGTCCACCGGCCTGCCCTCCCATCGGCTCGAAGTGGAGGTCACCGAGAATCTCCTGCTGCACGAGACCGGCGTGGTGACGGAGACGTTGGCATCATTGCAGGCGCTCGGGGTGCGCCTCGTCCTGGACGATTTCGGCACCGGCTACGCGTCTCTCAGCCAGCTCAGCCGGTTCAAGTTCGACAAGATCAAGATCGACCGCTCCTTCGTCAGTCCGGACGGCGCAGCGGCGCAGAACAGCGTCATCGTTCGCTCGATTGCGGCGTTGGGATCTGGACTGGGGATTCCCATCACCGCGGAGGGTGTCGAGACGGCCACGCAGCTAAACCAGATCAAGGCCGCTGGCTGCACCTGCGTTCAAGGCTACTACTTCAGCCGTCCAGTGCCGGCGGCCGACATCGATCAGTTGCTCGGCCGCCTGCACGGGCCTGTGGCCGCAAAAGCGGTGTCCGGCTGACGTCGCAAGCAAACCCTGGCGCGCACCCGCTCGGGTTCAGGCCGTTCTCAGAACTCGGGCCTGCATGAATGCTGCCACCAGACCAGGCCGCACGGGATGCCTGGCACTATGGCCTGCTTCGCGGTCACTGCCCGCACTGGAGTGTCAACAATGACCCCAGGCAACAGATCGAGCCTGGCCGGCCCGTCGGGCAGCTCCCGCAACGGAAGGAGAAGCGCGCCGTTCGGCACCGGAATCATCTTGAAATCACGGGTGTTCTCAAATTCTGATCGCCCACGTGAAGCTGGAAAAAATTGAAATACAGCGCGTCCCAGCTACCCTGCACGTTGAGCCGCATCGCGGTGCTCAGCGGCGACAGGCCAGCAGGCAAGATGATCGTCCGGCCATCGAGCATGGCGGGAACGGTGGCAGCATCCTTCAGAACCGCGCGCCATGACACCAGCAGCGAGCAGCCGGCCAGCACACAGGCCGCGCGCCGCCGCGAGCCCGGCGACCAGAGGGCGGCCAGCATTTGCGCAGCCCACAGAACGAGGAGCGGAAACGTCCATTTGAAATAGTGCAGGTTGTCGAACCGCCACAGCCCTGTGGGCTGCAGGTCGCGATAGCTGAGGTACAACATCCAGTGCAGCGCCACCGTGGCGGCAGCCAGGATTGCCGGTGCGGCGGCATGGCCCGCGCGGCGCGGCAGCAACGCCAGCACCATCCCGCCGATGCCGGGCAGCAGCCAGGGAAACACCTCCGCCAGGCCGAGCCCGCTCGGCAGCAGCGGCCTCGCATCCACCACCAGCATCACCCAACGGAGCGGCAGCAGGCGCCACTCAAACCCGTTGGCCGACGTCGCCGTCAGGTACAGCCCTGCTGACGCGCCAAACACCGCGAGATGTGCCGCCACCGCAGGCAGCAACCCGGCAGCCAAGCCCGCTGCTGCGGCCATGCCCGTGCCGCACCAGTCCCGCCAGCGCGCGCCGGACCTCGCCAGCGCCCAGGCGGCATAGGCTGCGGTGGACGCCAGCAGCACGGCCGCGTCGCTCGGCCGGAAGCCGGCACCAACCCCGATGACCAGGCCGAGGGCGAAGGCGCGCCTCCCGGCCGGACGCTCTGCGAAACGGCACGCGAGCAGCATTGCGCCGAACTGGCAGGGTGCGACCCCCGTCGTCGTCCAAGGGATGACCCACAGCTCCAGCAGGCGGCGTCCACCGAGCGTGCCGATCAGAAAGCAGAGGGCGACCATGGCGGGAGGCCACCCAGGCGTCAGACGCCCGGCCAGTCGCAGGAAGATCAGCAGGCAGCCGGCCCAGCAAAGCGCGTCCGGCATGATAAAGGGCTGCCACGGCGTCAGCCGGAAGAACAACGCGCCCAGGATCGGAAAATAGGGCGGGTAATGATGCTCGGAGGGCGACAGGTCCCAGCGCGCCCAGGCACGCGCCGCCTGCATGTACAGCGTCTGGTCGGACCAGGCGGCGAATCCCCGAAAACTGCCGGGGTACTCGTAGGCGTGAACGCCCAGCGACACCGCGATCAACAGCAGGGCGCCGCCTGTCGCCACCATCGTGTCGGACGACGGGCCCGGCCGCTTGGCTTGCGTGGCGGTTTCTGGCATCGCGCCCGCTATGCCAGACAACGTCGCCCCACACACGCTCGACCCGCAGGATTGGGCCGAAACCCGCGCGCTCGGCCATCGCATGCTGGACGACATGATCGACTGGCTGTCGGACGCGCGAAGCCGCCCGGTGTGGCAGCGCATGCCGGACGCGCTGCGGGCCGAGTTGCGCACGCCGATCCCAGCCCACGGCGCGCCGATGGAGGCCGTCTACGCCGATTTCCAGCGCATGGTTCTGCCCTATGGCAGCGCCAACGAACACCCTCGCATGATGGGCTGGGTCAACGGCGGCGGCAGCCCGGCCGGCTTTCTTGCCGAACTGCTGACCGGCATATTCAACGTCAACTGCGGCGGGCGCGATCATGCGGCCATCGAGGTCGAACGGCTGGTGATCGCCTGGGCGGCCGAGATGGTCGGCATGCCCGCCGAGACCACCGGGGTGCTGCTGACCGGTTCCTCGATGGCGAACATGGTGGCCGTTCTGGTGGCGCGGCGCGCGGCACTCGGCCACCAGGTACGCGCGCAAGGGCTGCGTGCGGCGCCGCTGGTCGCCTACGCGTCAGCCGCCGCCCACGGTTGCATTCCGCGCGCGCTCGACATGGCGGGCATCGGTTCGGACGCGCTGCGGCTGGTCGCTGCCGGCGCCGATCACCGGATGAACGTGTCAGCCCTGCACGCCGCGATCTGCGCGGACCTGGCATCCGGCTTGCAGCCGTTCCTGGTCGTGGGCACAGCAGGCACGGTGGATACCGGCGCGGTGGACGACCTGTCCGCCATCGCCGACGTAGCGGCGGACGCAAAGATCTGGTTCCACGTGGACGGCGCGTTCGGCGCGACCGCAGCAGTTTCGCAGCGTCTGCGTCCGTTACTGGCGGGGATCGAGCGGGCCGACAGCCTGGCCTTCGACTTCCACAAATGGGCGCAGGTGCCCTACGACGCCGGCTGCGTGCTGGTGCGCGACTCGGGCCTGCACATAGAGACGTTCGCGCAGTCGCTCGCCTACCTCACCCATGCCGAACGCGGCCTGGCCGGCAACCCGCCCTGGCCGCGCGACCTCGGGCCCGATTTGTCGCGCGAGTTTCGCGCGTTGAAAGTGTGGATGACGCTGAAGGCGTACGGCACGGAGGGCATCGCGCGCGTGGTGGAGGCGGGCTGCGCGGCCGCCCGGCATCTCGCCGCACGGGTCGCCAGCGAGCCGACCCTTGAGCTGCTGGCGCCGGTGCCGCTGAACATCGTCTGCTTCCGTGTGGCCGTCGGCGCAAGCGACCTGGACCAGCTCAACCGGGACGTCGTGGCCGACCTGCAGGAGGCGGGCATCGCAGCACCCTCGACCACCACCATCGGCGGCCGCCTTGCGATCCGCGCCGCCCTGTTCAACCACCGGACGCAGCATTCGGACGCGGACGCGCTGGTGGACGGTGTGCTTGCGATGGCGCGCCGGCGCAGCGAAGGTCGGGCTGCCTAGACCGGTTTCCCGCAGGGTGTCCGCATGGAGACGGACGTGACACCGGTCTAGCTCTTGTTTTGACGAGCAATTTCGTCACTCCGACCTTCCCGGTCGGCGTGACATCGCTCTAAGCGTCCGCCCACCACAACCCTGGGAGCTTCCAGCTTGATCAGCCGCAGTGCCGTCCTTATCGCCGTCGCGTTGCCCGCCTACGCAGCCCAGCCGCAGCCGCAGCCGCTCGCCTACCCGCCCGAAATCCCGGCGCCGCAGGACGTGGCGTGGCCAGGAACCATCGCGTTGACGGTCGACATCACCGACACCGCCCGTCACGTCATGTCGGTGCGCGAGAAGATCCCCGTGGAGCACGCGGGCGACCTCGTTCTGCTGTATCCGAGATGGGTGCCTGGCGACCACGGACCGACCGGGCCGCTGGCCGACCTGGCAGGGCTCGACATAGAGGCGAACGGCCAGTCGCTGGCCTGGCTGCGCGACACGGTGGACGTCAACGCGTTCCACGTGCCCGTGCCTGACGGCGTCACCAGTCTGGACGTGCGGTTTCAATATCTGTCTCCGCCGACCGAGCGGGAGGGCAGGGTCGAGATGACGCCGGACATGGTCGACCTCGCCTGGAACACCGTGGTGCTCTACCCGGCCGGCGTGTTCAGCCGCGGCATCACGGTGCAGCCCAGCCTGGCCATGCCGAAATCCTGGCAGGCGGCGACCGCGCTCGAGCGTGCCGATGGGTGGGACGGCGCCGTCAGCTTCAAGCCGACGACGCTCAACACCCTGGTCGACTCGCCGCTCTACGCCGGCCGCTATTCCACCAGGATCGACCTGGCGCCGGGTGCGGCGGTGCCGGTCCACCTCAACATCTTTGCAGACCGGCCGCAGGACCTGGCGATCACGCCTGACCAGCTCGCCCGCCATCGCTCGCTCGTTACTCAGGCGGTGAAGTTGTACGGCTCGCAGCATTACGCGCATTACGACTTCCTGTTGGCGCTCAGCGAGCAGTTGGGCGGCGTCGGCCTGGAGCACCACCAATCGAGCGAGAACGGGGTCGGCCGCGACTATTTTACCGGCTGGGACCGCACGATCGACGACCGCGACCTGCTGCCGCACGAATATACCCATTCCTGGAACGGGAAGTTCCGCCGCCCGGCCGACCTGTGGGCGCCCAACTTCAACGTGCCGGAACGCGACAGCCTGCTGTGGGTGTACGAGGGGCAGACGCAATTCTGGGGACAGGTGCTGGCGGCGCGCTCGGGGCTGTGGAGCCACCAGGAGGCGCTGGACGCCATCGCCGACGACGCCGCCAGCATGCAGGCCGAGATCGGCCGCCTGTGGCGCCCGCTGCAGGACACCACCAACGACCCGGTGATCAACGCCCGCCGCCCGCAATCCTGGCACAGCTGGGAGCGGCAGGAGGATTACTACACCGAGGGCCTGCTGATCTGGCTCGACGCCGACACGCTGATCCGCGAGCAGACGCACGGCGCGAAATCGCTGGGCGATTTCGCGCACGCCTTCTTCGGCATCGAGGATGGCAGCGTCGTCACCCACCCCTACGTGTTCGCCGACGTGGTGAGCGCGCTGAACGGCGTGATGGCCTATGACTGGGCCGGCTTCCTGCGCACCCGGCTGGACGCGCGCGGCGGCAGCGCGCCGCTCGACGGGCTGACCCGCGGCGGCTACCGGCTGGTCTATACGGACACTCCCTCGGAGACGCTGAAGAGCGCGCAGAGCAGGCGAAAGACGCGTGACTTCACCTGGTCGATCGGGCTGACGCTGCACGGCGGCGTCATCAACAGCGTCGTCTGGAACAGCCCCGCCTACCGTGCCGGCCTGGTGAAGGGCGGCAAGCTGATCGCGGTGAACGGATTGTCGTTCGAGGATCCCGACGAGCTGGGCGCTGCGATCAAGCTCGCCGCCGCGTCGAAGGACCCGATCGAGCTGCTGGTGCAGGACGACCGGCAGTTCCGCACCGTCCGCCTCGATTACCATGACGGGCTGCGCTACCCGCATTTGCAGAGGATCGACGGCAAGCCCGCGCTGCTGGACGATGTGTTGGCGCCGCTGAAGTAACACCCCTGCGACCCTCATGACGGAGGCTTGCCCACAATCTCGGGAGACTACCGTTCTGACGCCCAGGCCAACGAGGCGGGCTCAACCGGAGGAGACGGACGATGCGCGTGATGGTGTTCGTGAAGGCGACCGAAGACAGTGAAAAGTTTTTGCCCCCTGCGGCCGAGATGATGGAGGCGATGGGCAGGTTCAACGCCGAGCTTCGCGATGCCGGCGTGCTCCTCATGGCCGAGGGCCTCAAGCCTAGCTCGCAGGCCAAGCGTGTCGCGTTCGACGGCTCCGGCCGCGCGGTCAGCGATGGACCTTTCGCCCAAACCCGCGAGCTGGTGGCAGGCTTCTGGCTCTGGGACGTCAAGGACCTCGACGAGGCGGTCGCCTGGGTGAAGCGCTGCCCAAACCCCATGCCTGGACCAAGCGAGATCGAGATCCGGCCGCTGCTGGAAATGGCGGAGATCGAGGCCTGGCTGCCGCCGGTTCCGTCTTACTCATGAAGGCAAGCAATCCTTTTTGCAAAAAGGACCAAAAAACCTTCGTTCAGCTGATCGGCGGCAGCTGGACAAAGGTTTTTTGCTTCTTGCCTTCGGTTGGGTAGATTGATGCCGCTTCAAGGGAACAGCCCGCGCGTCAGCTTGGCCTTCTGCACGCGCTCCACGCCGATCGCCATGGCGGCGGTGCGGTGCGGCACGTCGTCGCGTTCGGCGCGTGCCATCACCGCCTGGAAGGCGCGCTCCAGCACGCGGTTGAGGCGGTCGCGCACCTCCGGCTCGGTCCAGAACAGCTGCTGCAGGTCCTGCACCCACTCGAAATAGCTGACGACCACGCCGCCGGCGTTGCACAGGATGTCTGGGATGACAAAGATTTCGGCCCGGCGCTGGTTCAGCACGCGGTCGGCCTCCGGCGTGGTCGGGCCGTTCGCGCCTTCGGCCAGGATCCGGCATTTCAGGTCTCGCGCCACGTCCTCGGTGATCACCTGCTCCATCGCCGCCGGCACCAGGATGTCGCAGCATTGCGTCAGCAGTTCGGCCGGATCGAACGACGCCTCGGTGGACCAGCCGGCCAGCGTGCCGTGCGCCTCCGTCCACCGGATCAACGAGGGCACGTCCAGTCCGCGGGGATCGAAGTAGCACGCGGTGTGGTCGGACACGCCGAGCACCTTTATGCCCTGCTGAACCAGGGTCTGCGCCGTCACGCTGCCGACATTGCCGAAACCCTGGATGATTGCCGTCGTCTCTGCCGGGTTCAACGCCAGCCGCTCCATCGCGCGGCCGATCAGGTGCACCACGCCGCGGCCCGTGGCCTCGCGCCGGCCGAGGGTTCCGCCGGCGTCCACCGGCTTGCCGGTGACGATTTCGGTCACCGTCTGGCCCTGGTACATGGAATAGGTGTCCATGTACCAGGCCATCACCTGCTCGTTGGTGCCCATGTCGGGCGCCATCACGTCGGTCTTGGGGCCGACGAACGGGATCATCTCCTGCATGTAGCGGCGGCTGACCGCTTCGAGCTCGCGCCGCGACAGGCCGTAGGGGTCGACCGCGACGCCGCCCTTGGCACCGCCATAGGGCAGGCCGGCCAGCGCGCATTTCCAGCTCATCGAGACGGCGAGCGCCGCCACCTCGCCCAGATGCAGGTTGGCCGCGTAGCGTGTGCCGCCCTTGGTCGGGCCCATGGTGAGGTGGTGCTGCACGCGGTAGCCGGGCAGGACCATCTCCGAGCCGTCGTCGCGATGGAACGGGCAGCTGACGATGACGGCGCGCTTGGGCAGCAGCAGCCGATCGCGCTGATGGGTGGGGATCTCGAGGTAGTCGGCAATGACGGCGAAATTCTCGCGGGCCTGTTCCCAGAACGGGCCGGTGTAGATGCCGGCAGACGGGCCGGCCGTTTGCTCCGCCATGCGCGGGCGAAGAGGCAGATTTGTGTCCATTGCGAGGGTTCCATAAGTAGGTGGGCCCGTGCGCGCCGGCTGTTCTTGCTTGTTTGCCGCGCCCGAAGCCGATCGGGCACCATCTCCCAGGCGCCGCGTTTTGTCATGCGCCAGTATTGCAGGTCCCGTATGTCCAGCCCCGCCGAACCAGCATCGACCGAGCAGGCCGGCACGCGCCGCAGCGTGGCGCTGGTGATGAACGCCAAGGCGGGCGCGCTGCTGGAGACGGGCGGCGACGAGTCTCTGCTGCACCTGCTGGAACAGCAGGCGTCCAGGCTGCACGTCATCGCGGAGGAAGCGGGCACGCTGCCCGAACGCCTGGCCAAGGCGCAGGCGACCGGCAGCGACTGCATCGTGGTTGCCGGGGGTGACGGCACTATCGCCTGCGCCGCCCAGGCTCTGACCGGCACCGAGACGGCGTTGGGCGTGATACCCGGCGGCACGATGAACCTGCTGGCGCGCGATCTCGGCTTCGATCCGGACGACCGCGCGGCGGCGATCCGCACGCTGGGCGAGGGGCGCGTGCGGGCGATCGATGTCGGCGAGGTGACCGCCGGCGAGGATGCTCCGCACCGGTTCCTGTGCGCCTCCATGATCGGCACGCCGGCCCGGCTCAGCCGCCATCGTGAGGCAGGACGGGACCGCGGCAACGGGCTGCGCGCCTGGGCCGCCTTCGCCTGGGCCGCGTTGCGGGCGCTGGGGCGGAATCGCTCGATGCGGCTGGTCATTCGCCATGACGGCATCGAACGGCAGGTGCGGACGCCGTCGCTCACCGTCACCGTCAACCGGCTGGACGACGAGGCCGGCCGTATCTTCGGCCGGTCCACCCTCGATGGCGGCAGGCTTGCGGTCTACGTGGTGCAGCGCAACTCGGTCTTCGCGCAGTTGCGCCTGCTGCTGCGCACCGCCTGGCGCGGCAGCCTGGCCTCGCCGCAGATCGAGGTGATCGACACCGACGCGATCGAGATCGCCAACCGCCACGCCGCGATCCACGTGCTGGTGGACGGCGAACGCCGCCTGCTGAAGCCGCCGTTGCGCTACACCGTAAGGCGCGGCGCGTTGCGTGTGGTCGCACCCCGATGAACGTGGCTGTCCAGGCCCGCACCACCTGCATCGCCCATTTGACCGACGTGCATTTCGGCGCGGCAGACATGGCGGTCGTCGACGGCCTGGTGGCCGACATCATCGCCGAGCCGCCCGACCTGGTGGTGATCAGCGGCGACCTGACGATGGGGGCGCGGCGCTGGGAGTTCCGCGCCGCCCGCGCCTTCATGGACCGGCTGGGCGCGCCGACGCTCTGCGTGCCCGGCAACCACGACATCACGCCCTACAAGCTGGTCGAACGGTTTTTCGTCCCGTACCGGCGATGGCGTCAGGAGGTGGCCGCCGACACCGAGCCGGTCTGGACCGACGCCCGCGTGGGCGTGGTCGGGCTGAACACCGCGCACCGCATCGGGCCGCATCTGGATTGGTCGCGCGGCCGGGTGAGCCCGCACCGGCTGCGGCGCGTGCTGGCCAAGCTCGACGCGCTGCCCGCCCAGCTGACTCGCATCGTGGTGGCGCACCACCCGCTGCTGCCGCCGCCGGGCGAGACCAGCCGCCAGGTGGCCGACAACGCACGCTGCGCGCTGGCCGCCTTTGCCGCACACGGCGTGCGTCTGGTGCTGTCGGGCCACCTGCACCGCAGCTACGCACGGCTGAGCGCGCCTGCGGAGCCGGCGCCGCTGATCCTGCAGGGCGGCTCGGCCACCTCGATCCGCCTGCGCGGCGAGCCGAACGCCTACAACCGCATCACGGTCGCCGCCGATGGAGGTACGCGCATCGAGGGCCGGATGTGGGACGGCACAGCCTGGGCGGTCGCGGTGGAGCACGCGGTCACGCTGAAGCCGAGGGCGCTTGGGGGTGACGTTCCGGTGTCGAGCCCGCAGGTTTGACGTGCCGAGGCGGACCAGCCGGCAGGCGCCCGCCCCGCCGCTACAGGATCAGTCCGGGCCGAGATTATGCTGGGCCAGCCAGGCCTTACGGGCGGCGGCATCGTCCGGGTCGAAATGCAGATGCACGCTCACCTCTCCCGGATGCAGCTCCAGCAGCTTCAGGAAGGAAAGGTTCGGCACCGTGACGTCCAGGGCGTCTGCGCCGGACCATGCGAGACGCGGCCGATCCTCCGCATGCCCGCCGGTATCGATGCCGAGGACTGCGACGCCGAGCACTGGGACGCCGAGGACTGGGACGCCGAGGACTGGGACGCCAAGGACTGGGACGCCAAGGACTGGGACGCCCGCGGCCGATGCGACCGGCCCGACGCGGACGGTGGCCGTGATGTCCGATCCGTAAGGCCCGGCGCCGCACGTCGTTTCGTCCACTACGGCCTGCAAAGCCCGGTTCGGCGAGACCGCCCGGCCGACGATGGCGTGAGTGCAGGGGTCCGCCGCGGCGGGCGAGATGGCCGACAGCAGCAGCAGGGCGGCCGCTGGCGCTCTCACGGCTGGGCCGAGGGCTTGATCCGACCTGTCTCGATCAGCTTGAATCCGGTTTCCGTGTTGGCGACGTTGCGCGCCGGCAGATGCGTGTATGTCTTGTCCATCAGCGTGCCAGCGGAATAACGGCTGCGCAGCCGGGCATAATTGTCCTGGATGCCCAGTATCTCACCCCGTTTCATGCCCGACGATGCCGCATACAACCCTATTGCGACGGTGGCGTAGTCGACGAACTCGGCGTGGAAATGGCCACCGATACGTTGCGCATCCCACTCGCCGTCCTGTCGAAATTTGGAGAGCTGAAGCAGCTCGTGCTCCAGCACGGCCAGGCTGCCATCGCTCTCGTCGCCGTAGCTGTAGCGCAACAACACGTCGTAGAGCCGCCGGTCGAGTGCGCCCTGGTTGACGAAGACATGGGGATCAAGGCCGGCGGGCCGGAGCATAGCCCGGCCCTGCGCGTCCTGCACCGCTGCCTGCTTGTCATCGACGAAGGGCACGGCGGTTGCCTGGTCACCGGGCGGCATGGGAGCGCCTGCATCGCCGAGCCGATCTCTCGAAGTGTTCCATACCGCCGACACTTCCCCTCGTCCCTGATGCCGCGCCGCCTGGGCAGATCGTGCCGCCGGCAGCGGTCAGGCGCCAGCAAGCGCCTTGCCGAGATGCCCGCCCCCATGGAACAGCCGCGAGGCTGCTTCCTCCCCATCCATGCCATGCACCGCCATCACCGCCAACTTGACCCGCCCACCGCAACGGGCAAGCGCGCCGCGTGCCGCTTCCTCGCCGCAGCCCGTCAGGTTGCGAACCATCCGCACCGCGCGCCTGCGCAGCTTTTCGTTGCGCGCGACCATGTCCACCATCTGGCCGCGCCACACCCTGCCCAGACGCAGCATCACCAAGGTGGAAAACAGGTTCAGCACTACTTTCTGCGACGTGCCGGCCTTCAGGCGGGTGGAACCGGCGATCGGTTCGGCGCCCGTGCGAACCAGGATAGAGTGCTCCGCCTCCGCCAGCAGCCGCCCGTCCGGGCTGTTGGCGATGCCGATGGTCAGCGCCCCTGCCTGCCGCGCGTGGCCGATGCAGGCGAGCACGTAGGGAGTGCTGCCGCTGGCCGCCAATCCCACCACCACGTCGGTGGCGGTGACATGCTGGGCCGCCATGTCGGCCTGCGCGAAATCCAGGCTGTCCTCGGCGTTCTCCACCGCCCGGGTCAGCGCGTCAGGGCCGCCGGCGATCAGCAGGCCCAGCCGGTCCTCCGGCCAATCGAAGGTGGGCGGCAGCTCGGCCCCGTCCTGCACGCCGATCCGGCCGGATGTGCCGGCGCCGCAATAGATCAGCCGCCCGCCCTGGCGGAGCCGGTCCGCCGCCGCCTCCGCCGCCGCTTCTATGGCCGGCAGGGCAGGGCGGACCGCCGCCACGGCCGACATCTGCGCCTCCAGCAGCGCGTCCAGCGCCGCCGCAGACGGCCACTCGTCCAAGGCGAGGTATCGAGGGTCCACCCCCTCGGTCGCCGGCAGCCCCTCTGAAGACCGACGACCGACGACCGAGAACCGATCCTCAGACATCGACGTCCTCAACCGTGCGGGCATTTTCCTGGATGAAGGCGAAGCGCAGTTCCGGCCTGCGGCCCATCAGCGACTCGACCAGGATGGAGGTGGTCGCTCGGTCGTCGTGCGGGATCATCACCTTGAGCAGCGTGCGCCGTGCGGGGTCCATCGTGGTCTCCTTCAGGGCCGCCGCCGGCATCTCCCCCAGCCCCTTGAAGCGGCTGATCTCCACCTTGCCGGCTCCCTTGAAGCCGGACTTCAGCTTGCGGTCGCGATCCTGGTCGGTCATCGCGTAGATCGTTTTGGCGCCCTGGGTCAGCCGGTAGAGGGGCGGCCTGGCCAGGAACACGCGGCCGTCGCGTATCAGGGCAGGCAGCTCGCGGTAGAAGAACGTCATCAGCAGAGAGGCGATATGGGCGCCGTCCACGTCGGCGTCGGTCAGGATGATCACCTTGCCGTAGCGCAGCCTGGCCGCGTCGTAGCGATCCCCCAGGCCGCAGCCGAGCGCTTCGACCAGGTCGCGCAGCTCCTGGTTCTGCCGCAGTTTTTCGGTGCTGGCGCTGGCGACGTTGAGGATCTTGCCCTTCAGAGGCAGCACCGCCTGCGTCTCCCGGTTGCGCGCCTGCTTGGCCGAGCCGCCTGCGCTGTCGCCCTCCACCAGGAAGAGCTCGGTGTCGGCCACCCCTTCCTTGGTGCAGTCGGTCAGCTTGCCGGGCAGGCGCAGGCGCCTGGTGGCCGATTTGCGAGGCGTGTCGCGGGCTTCCCGGCGGCGCAGGCGCTCCTCGGCCCGCTCGATGACGAAGGCGAGCAGGTTGTCCGCCCGTGCGGGATCGTCGGCGAGGAAATGATCGAAGCGGTCGCGCAGCGCCGTCTCGACCAGCCTGGCCGCTTCGGGGCTGGTCAGCTTCTCCTTGGTCTGGCCCTGGAATTGCGGGTCGCGCAGGAACACCGAAAGCTTCGCCGCCATGCTGCCCAGCAGATCCTCGGCCGTCACCAGGGCGGCGCGTTTGTTGGCGCGCTGCTCGCCCCAGCCGCGCAGGGATCTGAGCAGCGCGGTCCTGAACCCCGTCTCGTGCGTGCCGCCCTGCGGTGTCGGCACGGTGTTGGTGTAGGAATCGAGCCGCGCCTCCCCCCGTTCGAGCCAGGCGGCGGCCCATTCCACCCGGCCGGACGGACGGCCGTCTGGCGCGTCCGGCAGGGCTGCCTCGCCCGCCCAGATGTCGGGCAGCGCACGCGCGTCGCCGGCGATGTCGGCGTCCAGGCTGTCGCGCAGCCCGCCCGGGAAATGCAGCACCGCCTCGGCCGGCGTCTCGTCGTGCGGCGGGATCAACCCGGCATCGCAGGACCAGCGGATCTCCACGCCGCGGAACAAATAGGCCTTCGACCGGCAAAGCCTGTAGAGCCGTGCCGGGCTGAACTGCAGGGCGCCAAAAATCTGCGGGTCGGGCTGGAAGCGTATGGTGGTGCCGCGCCGATTGTGGACCGCACCGGCGTTGATCAGCTTGGAGGTCGGCAGCCCGCGCGAAAAACCCTGCCTGTAGAGGGTGCGGTCGCGCGCCACCTCCACCTCCATGACTGCGGACAGCGCGTTGACCACGGAGCTGCCCACGCCGTGCAGCCCGCCTGAGGTGTCGTAGGCGCGGCCACCGAACTTGCCGCCCGAGTGCAGCGTGGTGAGGATCACCTCGAGCGCGCTCTTCTTGGGGAATTTGGGGTGCGGGTCGGTGGGAATCCCGCGCCCGTTGTCGCGCACGGTCAGCATGTTGGACCCGGCGAGCGAGACGTCGATGAAGCTCGCATGGCCGGCAACCGCCTCGTCCATCGCGTTGTCGATGATCTCGGAGGCGAGGTGGTGCAGCGCGGCCTCGTCGGTGCCGCCGATATACATGCCTGGCCGGCGCCTGACCGGCTCCAGCCCCTCGAGCACCTCTATGTCGCGGGCCGTGTAATCCTGAGCGGATGCTCTTCCCTCGGCGCCGCCAAACAGGTCAGGGCCGGTCGTCTGTCGCCGCTCGTCGGCGGCCGGACTCGATGCGTGCTTCGCCATGCCGGCGGAATACAGGATTTGGCCGTCGGCCGTCAGTATGCCTCTGCGATGTCTGCGGCGCGCCTTCCGGGTGGCCGAACCGCCGCGCTTCCCCCCTCGGCCGTCGCGTGGTCCTCGCCGGGACACGTCAGGAGGAACCGTCCGCGCGTCGATGCCGCCCCATGGGCAACAGAAAGCAACGGGGGGCGCCCTCGCATGGACAGGCCTGGCAATCTCGGGTAGCCCGCACCGGATGCGGCGGGACACCTCTGCCGCTGCCGTGAGCCAAGGGCGCTGCCCGCGGATTGGTTCGCGATGTGCTTTGGGGGTTTTTTGTTGCATCGTTCCCGCGCGGCATGGCTCGCTTCGGTCTGCGTCCTTCTCATGCTGACAGAGCGCGCCGCCTTCGCCCAGGACCCAGCCGCAACCGGTGCTGCGGCGCCGCAGGCGTCCGACACGCCGCAACCGGACGCGCCTTCCCCGCCGGTGCGCCCGGCGCATCGCCGCGCCCCCCGCGCGTCGAAACCTGTCGCCGTCCGCCCGCAGCAGGCGGGCGACACCATCGCGAGCATACGCATCGAGGGTAACCAGCGGATCGAGGAGGGGACGATCCTCTCCTACATGCTGGTGCAGCCGGGCGACCAGTTCGGCAGCGATCGCGTCGACCGCAGCCTGCGCACGCTGTACGCCACCGGGCTGTTCGCCGACGTCAGCCTGACCCGCGACCGCGACGTGCTGGTGGTGCATCTGCGCGAGAACCCCTTGGTGGCCGCGATCAGTTTCGAGGGCAACCACAACGTCAAGGAAGACGACCTGAAAAAGGCGCTGCAGCTCCGGCCGCGCGCGGTGTTCACGACCCGCATGGCCCAGCAGGATCGCCAGAAGCTGCTGGGCGTCTATGCCGGCCACGGGCGGTTTGCCGCAACCGTCGAGCCGTTGCTGGTGCGCCTGCCGCAGAACCGGGTGAACGTGGTCTTCAACATCGTGGAAGGGCCGGAGACCAAGATCAGCCGCATCGTCTTCGTGGGCAACCACGCCTTTTCCGAAAGCGACCTGAAAGCGGTGATCGACACGCGCGAGGAGCGCATCTGGCGCTTCTTCTCCAGCAGCGACCAGTTCAACCCCGAGCGGGTGAACTTCGACCGCGAGCTGCTGCGCCGTTTCTACCTGGAGCACGGCTACGCCGACGTCGCTGTGACCAACACGGTGGCCGAGCTGTCGCCGGAGCGTCAGGCGTTCTTCCTGACCTTCCAGATTTCCGAGGGGGATCGCTACCGCGTCGGCCACGTGGCGGTGAAGAGCGCCGTGCCCAAGGTGGCAGCCGCCCCGTACCAAGACCTGGTGCGGGAGACGGAGGGCGCGTTCTACAACGGCAACCTCGTCGAGAAGAGCAGCGACGCCATCCAGGCGGCGGTGCGCAGGACAGTCGCCAACCCGTTCCTGGTGGTCAACCCGAGGATCGCGCGCAACCACGACAAGCACACGGTGGATCTGGAGTTCGACATCGCGCAGGGGCCGCGCACCTACGTGGAACGTATCGACATCACCGGCAACACGGTCACCCGCGACAGGGTGATCCGTCGCGAGTTCCGCTTTGCCGAGGGCGATCCGAACGACCCGGCGCTGATCAGGCAGACCAAGCAGCGCCTGACCGATCTGGGCTATTTCAGCGACGTGAAGGTGACGCCGGTGCCCGGCTCGGCGGCCGACCGGGTGGTGGTCAACGCCGAGGTGACCGACAAGGCGACCGGAGAGCTCTCGCTCGGCGGCGGCTATTCGACGACGTCGGGCATACTGGGCCAGGCCGGCCTGCGTCAGCACAACCTGATCGGCACCGGCATCGATGCTGGCATCAACGGCACGATAGCCACCAGGCAGAGCCAGATCGACCTGTCCGCGACCGACCCGTATTTCCTCGACCGCAACCTGGTGGCCGGCGGAGACATCTTTTTCCTGACCAACAACAACCAGTACGTGTCCGACTACAGCGAGACGCGCTACGGCGTGTCGTTCCGGCTCGGCTATGCCTATAACGACCACGTTAGCCAGGCTTTCTCGTACACGGTCAGCGACCGCAACGTGAACAACATCAACCCGTTCTCCAGCATCTATGTGCAGGACGAGGCAGGCTACTCGCTGCTGTCGCAGGTCGGTCAGACGCTGTCCTTCGACTACCGCGACAGCCGCGTGGAGCCGCATAGCGGCTTTGTGGTGCGGGTCGGCAACGACTTCGCGGGCCTGGGCGGCGACGAAAACTATCTGCGTTCGAAGATCGACAGCACGTTTTTCCTGCCTCTGGACTACTTCACCGGAAATTCGAGCTGGGGCATCTCGTTCGCGCAGGGCGCGGGCTACCTGAAGAACTTCCAGAGCAGGGAGCGCATCATCGACAGGTTCTTCCTCGGCGGCGACAATCTGCGCGGCTTCCTCGACCAGGGCGTGGGGCCGCACTCGGTCGCCTATTCGACGTGCTTCACCTCGCCGCCCTTCGGTCCGGCCGGAGGGTGCGGCTCGAACAACTCCGCCAACCTCCCCAACGGCGGCATCTTCTATCACGGCAGCGACAGCCTGGGCGGCAACTTCATCTACACGCAGTCGACCGAGCTGCATTTCCCCTTGCCCGTGCCGGCCGATTTCGGCTTGGCGGGACGTGTCTTCGCCGACATCGGCGGGTTGTCGGGACTGAACGTGCCGCCGAACGCGCTGACGAGTTGCCTGCCCACGTTGCGGGAGGTGAACGGCCACAAGGTCGATCAGTACGGCGACCCGATCAGCAAGTGCTACTACGACACCAGCACGCCCCGCATGTCGGTGGGCGTCGGCGTGTCGTGGAAAAGCCCGTTCGGGTTGATCAACATCGATTTGGGCATACCGGTGATGAAACAGCCCTACGACCAGCTTCAAGTGTTCAAGTTCGGCTTCGGTACGAGGTTCCAGTAAATGCGCACACGCCTGCTTACTGTCGTCGCTCTGGCGGCTGCCGTCGTTCTGTCGCCGCTCCATGCGGCGGACGCGCAAGCCAATCCGGGCTACTTCATCCCGCCCCAGGCCGCCGCGCCGCGCGCGCCCGCCGCCTCGCCCCGGCCGCGCACCGCGCGACAGGCGCCGGTCGCAGCGACACCTTTGCCGCCGCAGGAGCCGATCGCCGAGCAGGATCCCGGCCAGCAGCAGGCGCAGATGCCGCCCTTGCCGCAGCCGCCGGTGCCAGTGCTGCCGGCGCTGCCGAAGGGGGTGTCGCCGCCGACCGTTGTCGTGGGCGTGCTCGGCGTGCCCGACGTGATGCGCCAGTCCAATGCGGCGCAGATCATCCAGCGCATCATCGGCGCCCGTAAGGAGAAGCTGCGCGTCGATGTCGACCGTGCCCAGGCGACCTGGCGCAGCCTGGAGCAGCAGCTTCAGGCCGATGCTCCCAAGCTCACCCCCGACCAGGGCCGCGCACGCGAACGCGCGTTACGCGAGCGGGTGAACGCAGACCGCAAGCAGCTGCAGGACCGCAACCGGATCATCAGCGAGGCGGGCCAGGTGGCGCTCAACCAGATCGAGAGCACGCTGGTGGCGATCATCCGCCAGGTTTCGGAGAGCCGCGGCATGAACGTGGTCCTGCACCGCAGCCAGGTGGCGCTGAACATGCCCGAGTTCGACATCACCGACGAGGTGGTGGCCCAGTTGAACAAGCTGATGCCGACGGTGCAGATCCCTGCCGAAAACATCGATCCGGCGACTCTGCCCAAGGATTGGGGATCGCCGCCCGCCAGCACGGCCGCGGCGACGCGCTGAGACAAGCGGCACCGATGTCGCTGGGCACGGCTCCTCTAGGCTGTGGCGGCCAAGCCGGGGCGTTGGGGCGCTTCAGCTAGATGGCTGGCGGGGACGCAGCGCCGATCCTGGGCGACCCGCGGTTCTTCGACCGGGCCGGCCCGTTCGGGCTGGACGCCTTGGTGGCCGTCACCGCAGGGATGGCCAGGCGCCCCGGGGCCGTTGCGGGACGGCTGCTGACCGGCGTCGCGCCGCTGCAGACGGCTTTGCCCGACCAGGTTTCGGTGCTGCACAACCCGCGCTACGCCGAAGCGGCCGAGCAGACCCGGGCCGGCCTGGTGATCGTCGGCGAGGCGCTCGCGTCCCGCGTGCCGGACGCCAGCGTAGCGCTGGTGGTGGCCGACCCCCATGAGGGTTGGGCCAGGGTCGCCGGCCTGTTCCATCCGGCGCCGGCGACAGTGCCGGGCATCCACCCGAGCGCGGTCGTGCATGCCAGCGCCCGGCTGGACGCGTCCGTGGAGGTTAGCCCCTGCGCGGTGATCGGCGCGCGCGCCGAGATAGCGGCGGGATGCCAGATCGGGCCGTGCGCGGTGATCGGCGACGGCGTGGTCATGGGCGAGGGATGCCGCGTCGGTGCTACGGCCAGCATCAGCCATGCCATCCTGGGCGCCCGCGTGCGCATCTACCCAGGCGCGCGAATCGGCCAGGACGGGTTCGGGTTCGCGATCACGAAGGCAGGGTTCGTGACGGTGCCGCAGCTGGGCCGGGTGATCCTGCACGACGACGTGGAAATCGGCGCCAACTCGACGGTGGACCGGGGGGCAAGCCACGACACCGTCATCGGCAGAGGATCGCGGATCGATAACCTGGTCCAGATCGGCCACAACGTGCAGATGGGCCAACATTGCGTGATGGCGGGACAGTCGGGCAGCGCCGGCTCTTGCACGCTGGGTGACTTCGTCCAGATCGGTGCGCAGGGCGGTCTGGCGGGGCACCTGACGATCGGCGCGCGCGCGCGCATAGGGGCGCAGGCGGGAGTGATGTCTGACGTGCCGGAAGGCGCCGATGTGATTGGCAGCCCAGCCTTGCCGGTACGCGAGTTTTTCCGCAACGTGGCCGTTCTGCGCCGTCTGGCCAGGCGGCCGGCTCTCACCACGACTGGCGAACACATATCTGGCGAAAAGGCAGCGGGCTGACACTGATGGACGCACCGGCACAGGATGGCAAAACGATCGGCGAGGCCGATGGCCTGACGGACGATGTGATTGCTGATCAGCAGCCGCGCATCGCCGCGCTGAACATTGCGCAGATCATGCATGCGATCCCGCATCGCTATCCGATGCTGCTGATCGACCGCATGGTCGACGTGGTGCCGCACCACTCGGCGGTGGGCGTAAAGAACGTGTCGGCCAACGAACCCTTCTTCCAGGGACATTTTCCCGGCCATCCGGTGATGCCGGGCGTGCTGATCATCGAGAGCATGGCGCAGACGGCGGCGGTTCTGGTGGTGCAGTCGCTGGGGCCGCAGGCGGCGGGCAAGGTGGTGTATTTTATGACCATCGAGAGCGCGAAGTTCCGTCGCCCGGTGGTGCCGGGCGACCAGCTTCGCCTGCACGTGACGCGCGAACGGCGGCGCGGCAGCGTGTGGAAGTTCTCCGGCGTGGCGTGGGTGGACGGCGTGTCGGTCGCCGAGGCGACATACTCGGCGATGATCATGGACCACGCCCCCGGCGGCTGATGGATCAGGTGTCCGCCCCCTTGATCGCGCCTGCGCCGCATCCGGCCGAGACGGCTGGACCGATCGTCCACCCGACAGCGATCGTCTCGCCAGGCGCGCGGCTGGCTGACGGCGTCGATATCGGGCCCTGGTGCATGGTCGGGCCGGGCGTGGTGCTGGAGCAGGGCGTGCGGCTGGTGAGCCACGTGGTGGTGGACGGCGACACCACGATCGGCGCGGGCGCGCTGGTCTATCCGTTCTGCACCGTCGGGCTGGCGCCGCAGGACCTCAAGTATCGCGGCGAGCCGACGCGCACCATCATCGGCGCGCGCACCCAGTTGCGCGAGCACTGCACCATCCATCGCGGCACGGTTACGGGATCGGGGGTGACGCGCGTAGGGGCCGACTGCCTGCTGATGGCCGTGGTGCACGTGGCCCATGACTGCGAGCTGGGCGACGGCGTGATCGTGGCGAACAACGTGGTGATGGGCGGCCATGTCAGCATCGGCGCCGGGGCGGTCATCGGCGGCGCGACGGCTCTGCACCAGTTCGTCCGGATCGGCCGGGCGGCGATGGTCGGCGGCGCCTCAGGCGTGGAAGCCGACGTGATCCCGTTCGGCACGGTGCTGGGCAATCGCGCCAGGCTGACTGGGCTGAACGTGGTCGGGCTGAAGCGAAGGGGGATCGACCGGCCAGGCCTTCACCGGTTGCGCATGGCGTTCCGGCTGCTGTTTGCTGCCGATGGCGTGACGGGGCAGGTGTTCGCCCAGCGGCTGATGCAGGCCAGGGCGATGGCGGACGACCCGCTGGTGGCGGAGCTTCTGGCGTTCATCGACATGCCGAGCCGACGTGGCTTGGTGAGAAGCGTGGCGAGCGCAGACGACCCTGCCTGAGGCGCCGTAAGACGGATTGGGCGGCTGGAGCTGGAACCGCTCACCAAGAGACGCTACGCACCGTTCGAGCGGCCGCGTGCCTCAATGCAAGACCGCGCTCAGGTAGGGCGCCTGGTGCCGCTCGGCCGCCGTGCCGCCCTCCCAGGCTGCGGTTTCCAGCGCGCCCTCTATGGCAGAGAGGGTTTGCGTCAGCCGCAAGGAGGCTGCCTCCTGAGCCAGGAATTTGAGACAGTGCAGGATGGCTTCTGCATCGAGGGTGCTGACGTGGTCGTCGTCCGCGCGGCAATCATCGTTCATGGTGCACGGCCCTTTTTCTTGGACGGATACGGTTTGGATGTCTGCTCCGATGGACACGTCATCGCCGACCAGTCCGGCGCACTATGTTCCTCAAGGGAACTGACGTGATGCGCCGTCTACTCAACTTAAAGTTGTGTGCTCCGTTGCGAGATAATTGTGCAAATCGCTTTTTCGTGAACCAGGGTTCATGAGGCAGGGTGCGCTGGGCATATTGGCGGGCGGCGGCCCGTTTCCCGGGCGGGTTGCGGCTGCCGCCTTGGCTGCTGGCCGGAGCGTTTTCATCATCGGCTTCGAGGGCTTCGCCGATCCCTCCGTGATCGGGCAGTTTCCGCATCGCTTTGTGCGGCTGGGTGCTGCGGGCGAGATGCTGCGAGCGTTGCGCGACCAGGGCTGCCGCGACCTCGTCATGGTCGGGCCGGTCCGCCGCCCCTCTCTGTTGACGCTTCGCCCCGATGCGGAGGGTGTTCGGCTGGTCGCCAGGATCGGCCGTGCCGCGTTCTCCGGCGACGATGGGTTGCTGGCTGCCGTGGCAGGCGTGCTGGCGGAGGAGGGGTTTTCAGTGGTCGGCGCACACGAGGTTCTTGAGGAGGCGCTCGGGCCTGCCGGCTTGCTGGCCGGAAACGCGCCCGACTCCCTGGCGAGGGCCGACATGGCGCGCGGGATTGCGGTGGTCCGTGCGCTGGGCGGCGTGGATGTGGGCCAGGCCTGCGTGGTTCAGGCCGGCTGCGTGCTGGCGGTCGAGGCCATCGAGGGCACCGACCGGATGCTGGCGCGCGCCGGCCGGCTGGCCCGGGCCGAACCGGGCGGCGTGCTGGTCAAGCTGGTCAAGCCGGGGCAGGACCGCAGGGCCGACCTGCCGACGATCGGTCCGCGCACGATAGAGGGGGCGCATGCTGCCGGGCTGAGGGGGGTGGCGTTCGAGGCTGGCGGCACGCTGGTGACCGATTTGCCGGCCTGCATCGAGGCTGCCGACCGGCTTGGGGTTTTCCTGCTGGGCCTGGATGACGATCTGCTGGGTGCAGTGCACGTGGCGGCAGAGGCACGCGATTGAGGAGTGGGTGATGGGTTCGTTTTTGCACACGATGCTGAGGGTTCGCGACCTGGACGCGAGCATCGCCTTCTACCGTGACCTGCTCGGCATGCACGAACTGCGGCGCAACGAGGTGACGGCTGGCCGCTACACGCTGGTGTTCATGGGGTTTGCGACCAATGCGGAGGGCCAGGCGGAGATCGAGCTGACCTATAACTGGGACCAGGAAGGCCCCTATGAGCTTGGCAGTGCGTTCGGTCATCTGGCGGTCGGCGTGCCCGACGTGGCGGCAGCGTGCGAGGTGGTGCGTGCAGGCGGCGGGCGCGTGGTGCGTGAGGCCGGCCCGGTGAAGCATGGGACGACGGTGATCGCGTTCGTGGAAGACCCCGATTCCTACAAGATCGAGTTGATAGAACGGGTGTGAGTTTTCTCGCCGGCCTCAGTGATGGATTGCAAAGGCTAGCCCTTGCCGGGGTCCCATCCTTGAAAGGCGGGGGGCAGAGCCGCTGGCCTTTTTCTTCCTCCACGGTCCGCATAGGCGTCACCGGCTTGTCCCGCGCCGGCAAGACCGCCTTCCTGACATCAGTCGCGGCAGGTCTTCTGGCTCGCCGCTTCGCGCTGGCCCCCGTAGGCGCGAGCGAGGTTCCGGTGTTCGATCAGGCCAGGCATCTGGCGAGCCTGGCTGCCGACCCGCCGGCGTGGCCGGAGCGGACGAACTCCGCCTCGCTGCTGTCGCTGACCACGAGCGTGAAGCGGGGCGTGTTGCCGGCCAGACAGGTCAGGCTGGAGTTCCTGGACTACCCCGGCGAGTGGCTGATCGACCTGCCGATGCTGCGGCAGTCCTTTGCGTCCTGGTCGGCCGGCACCCTGCGCCGGCTTGGGGCGCCCGAGCTTGCCGATGCGGCCGGCCCGTTCCTGGCGTTTCTGAAGGGCGTGCAGGCGAGGGCGGCGGGCGACGAGTCGCTGGCCCATGCGGGCACGAGGCTGTACCGCGACCTGCTGGGTCGTCTGCGGGATCGTGGCCTGGCCTTCCTGCAGCCTGGTCGGCACCTGATGCCGGCGCCTGGGCCGGAGCCGCCATGGCTCGGGTTCTTTCCCTACCAGGGTGACGGCGGCATGCAGGGGCTGCTTGCCAGCCGTTACGAGGCGTATGTGGAGGCGGTCAGGCGCGACCTGGCCTCTCCCCTGTTCGCCAACGTGGACCGGCTGGTGATACTGGCCGACGTGCTGAGCGCGCTGCATGCGGGGCCTGCGGCGTTCGCCGACATGCGCGCGGCGCTGGGTGCGGCGTCCGGCTCGCTGCGCTGGCGGTTTTCCTGGCTGGAAGCGCTGTCGGCCCTGGCGTCGCTGCATCTGCCGCCCAGGGTGATCACGCGCGTCGCCTTTGCCGCGACCAAGGCGGACCACGTGGCCGACCGGCAGCGCGGCAACCTGGCGGCGCTGATGGGCGCGCTGACGGCGGTGCCGTCCGCGGAGGTGAAGATCAGGCAGTTCGCCATCGCCTCGGTGCGCTGCACGGAGGATTTCGTCTGGACGCTGGACGGGCGGCCGGTCTCGGCGGTGCGGGGGCGGGTGCTCGGCCAGCAGGTGATGACGCGGTCCTACCCCGGCGAGGTGCCCGACCGGGTGCCGGACGCCGATTTCTGGGAGCATCCGTTCCTGGCCCTGCCGCAATTCGAGCCGATGCGGCTGGCCGATGGCGGGCGGACCGGGGTGCCCAACATCGGGGTCGGCCACCTGCTGGATTTTCTGCTGGAGGACGTGCTGTGAGCCGGCCCGCCAGCGACGCGGCGCGGCGCCCCTCGCCGAGGATCGAGGCCGAGGAGCTGCCCGCTGCCCGCCTGGAGCCGGCGGTGACGCTTGACGAGCCGCTGGCGGTGGAGCCCAGGCGCTGGGGGATGCCGGCGCTGGTGCTGGGCGGCGCTGCGGTGCTGGCGCTCGGGTTTTCGGCGGTGGGCGCCTTCGAGGTGGTGGCGGGCGTGTTCGCGCGGTCGGCGTTTCTCGGCGGTGCGGCGGCCGGCGTCGCGGCGGTCGGGTTCGGCATGGTGGGGCTGGGGTTCTGGCGCGAGTGGTCCACCTTGTCGGCGCTGCGCGAGGTGGACCAGTTGCGCGCGGACATGGCGGGCGCCGACCCGGTGCGCCGGGCCGAGGCGGCCCGCCTCTGGCTGCACGAGCTGCCAGACGGGGCGGCGCTGCTGCCGGCGGTGAACGCCGTCAACGACCCAGACGCGATCATCGCGCTGTTGCGCACTGGTCCTGGTGCCGTGCTGCGCGCCCGCGCGGACGCTTTGGGGCGAACGGCGGCGTTGCAATCGCTGGCCGGCGTGGCTGCGATGCCCTCGCCCGGGCTGGCCGCATTGTTCGTCGCCTGGCGCGGCCTGCGCCTGATCCGGCAGGTGGCGGCGTTGCACGGGCTGCGGCCAGGGCTGTTCGCAACGCTGGGGTTGCTGCGGCGAACCGCACTTTCGGCGGGTGCGGTGGTGGGGATGGAGGTCGCGGCGAACACGGCGGCGCACGCGCTGCTGTCGAGCCCGTTATTGCAGCATGTGGCAGGCGAGATGGCGGGGGCGGGCGTGGCCGCGCGGCGCATGGTCGTTTTGGCAAGGGCGGCGGGGGCGGCTTGCAGCCCGTTGCCGTCGGAGTAGAGCGGCGGCTTGGGCCTGATTTCGGTCAGCATTTGCGAGAAGCGTAAGAGGTTGACCTGATTGGCGATTGAAAAATTCCGAAAGTCTTAAGTTTCGATAAAGCGGAGTTGAGTTGCCTTTCGATGGAAAGACCCGCCAAGGTAATCTGGTGCCGAAACAACCCCTTAACAAGAACTATGATCGTGTCTCGCCCATCTTAATCGGCCCACAAACGTTTGAGAAACGGCCAAAATTGGCCGTGTATGTCGCTCAGATTATAGCGGGATGGGCACAAGTCGATCTTACATTATCGACTGTCTTAGCCCGCTATGCTCGACGCAACATTGAGCAATCCATCGACATGTATCTCTCCATCGAAGGCTTCGCCTCACAAGCAAAGATACTCGACGCAGCTGCCAAAACAGCACTCACTCGCGACAATTACCTCCTATATAAAGCAACAATGCGATTTATTAGGTTAAACTATGACACAAGGAACGAGCTAGCTCATTGGGGGTGGGGTATAACAGACACGATTCCTGATGCTCTAATTATATTTGAACCCGTATCAAAGAAGAAGTTAGATGCCCTAGCTTTTAATCTTATCGGCCAGAACTTGGCGGCGATTCAGGGCAAAATATCAGAGCTTAAAAAACAGGACCATCTGAAGATATTTTTCTATAGGGAAAGCGACTTAAAAAAGTGCGCTGATGATATGTTTAAAGCTGAAGCCTTTGCTGATAGGCTTCAGCAGCTTAGCTCGTCAGAGTCCGACATAGAGGAAGGGCGATCTGTTCTACTTACAAGGCCAGAACTCAAGCAGTTCTACGAGAAGATGGTAGCCGACGAAGCGTCAAAAGCGTCGAATCCCTAGCGCTTTCATTTGCATACTGCACATTATGCGACAGCGGCTACCGGCCGCATCTCCAACGCCGGATAGCGCAGCGCTGGGTTGCCCACGAAATCGTGCGTGCCGCTGTGGGTCAGGGCACCCTGGGTGTCGAGCCAGATGCGGCCGCCGAGGTCGCGCCAGCGGCGGCAGAAGGTGTAGTCCTCGCTGAGGTAGTGCCTGGTCTCGGGCTCGATCATGCAGTCGAACAGCGCGTAGCGGTGGGGGCTGGGGGCCTGGGACGCGCGGTCGTGGGCGGCGGCGAAGGCGAGCTCGGGGTGGGCATCCATCATGCGCTGCAGGGCGCCGCGACGGATCAGCAGAAAGCCGGTGCCGGCGTAGGTTGCGCTGACAAAGCCGTTTCGGGTCTCCCGGGCCTCGCCCTCGCACGGCAGCCCGACGTAGCGCAGCGGCGCGGTTTCGAGCGACTCGCCGGCCTGCAGGCGATCGACCGCCTGTGCAGACCAGTCCCGCAGCTTCAGCGGATACATGCCGGCCACCAGATCCTGGTCGAAGCCGACCATGCGCAGCACCTGCGCGGGCTCGAAACTGATGTCGGCGTCGACGAACAGCAGGTGGGTGGCGTCCGCACGGTCCATGAACTGCGCGACCAGGGTGTTGCGGCTGCGGGTGACGAGCGAATCGTTTCCGAGCATGTCCACCGTTACGGTGAAGCCGAGATGGTTGCCGGCCAGCAGCAGGTTGATGGTGGACAGCATGTAGCCCTGGGTGACCAGGCCGCCGAAGCAGGGTGTGGCGACGACGATGTGGAGGTTTTTGGGGATCTGCATGGCCGTGCCGCGTTGTTCGTGACGACATCATAACAAGCCAATGATGAACATTTGGCAAGCGCCTGTCAGACCGGCTGCAGCCATACCAGTTCGGAGTAGCGCGCGAGCATCGGGTCGGCCGTGAGCAGGCGGGCCGGCTGGTTGATGGCCTGGGCGACGAGCAATCGGTCGAACGGGTCGCGATGGTGCAGGGGCAGTGCGGACACCGCGGCAGCATCCTCGGTCGTGACCGCAAGCGGCTCGAAGCCGATCTGCTTGGCAGCCTCGCTGACCTGGTTGGGGCTTGTCTGAAAATCCGGTCGTTTCAGACCGTATTTGATGGCGATCTCCCAGATGCTCGCGGCACTGAAACATATGTCGCTGGACGCGTCCTGCATTGCCTCCGACACCGCACCGGACAGGCGATCCGGTTGATTGATCGCCCAGATCAGGTAGTGCGTATCGAGGAGGATACGCATCATTCGCCTTCGAAAAGCGCCTGAACCTCCTGATCGGGTGACAGGAAGTCGTCTCCTGAGATGCCCAGCCTTCCGGCCAGGATGCCGAGCACGCGCCGGGGTTTGGCTGGAGCAAGCGGAACCAAACGTGCGACCGGACGGCCCGCCCGCGCGATCACGATCTCCTCCCCGGCTGCCGCCTGATCCACCAAACGCGAGAGATGCGTCTTTGCAGAATGAATATTGACCGTTGCCATCGACCGCTGCTGAACCAAGCTTAGTCCAGTGTAGAGCCCAACAGCCGATTTTGTCCACCGCTTTGACCACCCCCACCCCGACCTTATATGCTGGGCATAACCGGCGTCCGAGGCGGACCTTACCCAGATGAACTACCGTCCCTATCAGAAGATCGACCGCCGCCGCTCCAGGCAGATCCATGTGGGCCGGGTGGCGGTCGGCGGCGACGCGCCGGTGAGCGTGCAGACGATGACCAACACGCTCACCTCGGACGCGGCCGCCACGATCGCGCAGATACGCCTGGCCGAGATCGCGGGCGTCGACATCGTGCGCGTGTCCTGCCCGGACGTGGAGAGCACCGCGGCGCTGGCCGAGATCGTGCGCGAGGTAAACGTGCCGATCGTGGCCGACATCCACTTCCACTACAAACGCGCCATCGAGGCGGCGCAGGCGGGTGCGGCCTGCCTGCGGATCAACCCGGGCAACATCGGCAGTGCCGAACGGGTGCGCGACGTGATCCGCGCCGCGCGCGACTACAATTGCTCCATGCGCATCGGCGTGAACGCCGGCTCGCTGGAGCGGCATCTGCTGGAGAAATACGGCGAGCCCAACCCGGACGCTCTGGTCGAGTCCGCGCTGGAACACGCCAAAATCCTGCAGGACCACGATTTCCACGAGTTCAAGATCAGCGTGAAGGCGTCCGACGTGTTCCTCGCCGTCGCCGCCTACCAGCAGTTGGCGGAGGTTTGCGACCACCCGCTGCACATCGGCATCACAGAAGCCGGCGGCTTGCGGACCGGCACGGTCAAGAGCTCGATCGGGCTCGGCAGCCTGCTATGGGCGGGCATCGGCGACACGGTGCGCGTCTCGCTCTCGGCCGAGCCGGCCGAGGAGGTGCGCGTGGGCTGGGAGATCCTCAAGGCGCTGGGCATCCGCAACCGAGGCGTAAAAATCATCTCCTGCCCGTCCTGCGCGCGCCAGGGTTTCGACGTGATCCGCACCGTGCAGGCGCTGGAAGAGCGGCTGTCCTACATCGAAACGCCGGTCACGCTCTCGATCATCGGCTGCGTGGTCAACGGCCCGGGCGAGGCGCTGATGACCGATCTGGGAGTCACCGGCGGCGGCAACGGACGGCACATGGTTTACGCGGCCGGCCGCACCGACCACACGGTGGAGGGTGGGAGCATGATCGACCACATCGTGGAGCTGGTCGAGCGGCGGGTGGAGGCGATCAAGGCCGCACCGGCCGACGCGGTGCTCGAGCCGGTCTGACAGGCTGCGCTGCCAGCACCCGGCCCGGTCCGCCACCGCGTCGCGATGCGGGGTTGAGCAGGGCCCAACCCCGCATGGGTGGCCTAGTGGCGGATGGTCGTGGCGCCGTAGAGCACGGCACGCGGGCGCGCCGCAGCTTGCGCGTCCGCAGTCGTCTGCAGGGTGGCCGTGTAGGTCTGCCTCTTGGACTTGCAGTAGGCCGCCTTTGTCGGCTCGCCGGTGCCCGAACTGGTGGCGACCAGCGTTGGGGTGGCGTTCTCGACGGTGCCCTTGACCGTGGTGCCGACGAAGGTCAGGGTTGCGTTCACGTACAAATAGCCGAACGAGCTGGTGAAGGTCCCCTTGTTGCCGGTGAGGTCTGTGCCGTCGCCGCCCAGGCCCCAAGCTGTGTTGTAGGCGAAGGCGCCCGGGTTGCAGGCGTCAGCCAAGCTGATCCCAACCGCGGTCACCTGCAGGTTTCCGGTCGCGCTGTCGGTGCCGATGGTGAACTGGATGTTCGAGCCGTCCGCTGAGGTGCCTTGGTAGAAACCGGCCTGCTGGGCTGACGCCGCGTGCGACAGGGCCAGGGAGGTGACGAGGCCGAGGGCCAGTGTGTATCGGTTGGTCAAGATGCGGCTCCAGTATCGACCGCAACGATCATCCGTGCGGTGTGGGCGTGCACTGCCACCGCGCGGCACGTTGCGACATCGACATTGTCGCTAGCTTTCGGACGAAACCCGGAAATCTTGTGACAAAAATCCGACTGGGCCTGGTCGAGGCGTTGTCCGCGCGCCAGGGTTGAAAACTCAGGCCATATTCAGCAGAGCGAGCGTCTGCGCATCCTGTTCGTTCCCGAACAGGCCGAGCGCGTCGCGGAACACCGTCTGGTCCGGCGCGGCGCAGGCGAACAGTGTCATCGACGAGTGAAATTTCAGGTCGTCGGGCGAACCAAAGACGTCGTGCACGCTTCGGTTCCGCACCGCGAGCACCCGCGCCGTGCACTCCAGCAGCCGCGGGCCGAGCACCGGGTGGGCGGCATAGGCGCGTGCCTCGTCGAGCGAGCCGATGCCGAAGCGGCGCGCGGTCTCGCTACGGCCCAAGCCCCTCAGCTGCGGGAACACGAACCACATCCAGTGCGACCGTTTGCGGCCTGCCCCAAGTTCTTCGAGCACGCTGGGATAGACGCTTTCCTGGGCGGCGACGAAGCGGGCCAAGTCGTGCGCGTCCTGCATCGCGTCTCCCATGCGACACTTTCTTTTTCGGTGACCGGCCCACATCGCATGCTGGCCAGCGGCGATCCTGACTGTCCAGACATGGTGTGGGCCGACAGGCCGGCCAGGAAGGATGGCGCTGAGATATGGCCCTGGGAAAGGGATGGTGTTCGCGTGGACGCAGCAATGGACCAGGATACGGACGACGGGGCCCAGGGCGAGAGGATCGTCAACAGCGAGCCGCTGGGGATTGCCCGCCTGCTCGCCGGCATCGGCCCTGGCGGGGCGATCCTGGCGGCCCATAGCGAGGCGCAGGCGGCCCGCCTGGTTTCCGCATCCCGCGCGCTGGCGCCCTCGCTGCACCCCGTCCTGCTTCCTGGCTGGGACTGCCTGCCGTTCGACCGCATTGGCCCGTCCCGCGCGGTGATGGGGCTGCGGATGGACGCGTTGCGGCTGCTTGCCGCCGGGGGGACGAGGCTGCTGGTCGCCTCCGTCGAGGCGCTGGCGCAGCGCCTGCCCGACCCCTCGACGGCGGAGACGTTCGCCATCGCGGTGGGGCAGCGCGTCTGCCGGGCGGATCTGCTGGCCGAGTTCGACCGGCTCGGCTACGCACTGCTGGACGAGGCGGATCAGCCGGGCGAAATGGCCGCCCAAGGCAGCGTCATCGACCTGGTGCCGGGCGATGGCGGGCGCCCTGTCAGGATCCGGCTGGATGGCGAGGAGCCGCATTGCTCGGTCGCCAGCCTGGACACCTACGACACGGTCACGCAGCGTAGCCGCTCCACGCTGAAGCAGCTCACCGTCGGACCCGCCTCCGAAATCGTGTTCCGCCAGGACGATGCGCAGCGGGACAGGCCGCCCGGGCTGGAGCACCGGCTGCCCGAACTGGTCGGATCGCTGGTGGACGTCTTCAGCCTGATGCCGGCGGCCGGGCTGGTTCTGGACGCCGACGCGCCGGACCGGATGGCCCATTATCTGGCTCAGGTGGAGGAGGCGAGGGCCAGCCGCATCGCCCTGTGCCGCGCGGCAGGCGGAGCGTTGCCGCAGGACGGGCTCTATCTCTCGCAGCAGGAATGGCAGGCCGTCCTCGATGCGCGTCCCACGCGGACGGCAGGATGGCCGGAAACCGAGGCGCTGCCGGCGTTCAAGGAGTCGCGCCATCCGGACGCGGCGGCCGAGGCGTTCGTGGCCGCACGGCTTGCCGCGGGCGGGCGGGTCGGCTTGTCGGGCCAGCGCCTGGCGCGCGCGCTGGACGTGCAGGGATCGCCGGTGGACGGCTGGGCGGCGCTGCTGGCATTGCCGCCCGGCTCGGCTGGCGTGCTGCCGCCCGGCATCGGCCGCGGCTTCGTCGCCGACGAGGCTGCCGTGATCGGGCCGGACGACGTGCTTGCGCCGCTCCGCGGGCGGGCCGATGCCGCCACCCTGTTCGACGTGGCGCTGCGCCCTGGCGACACGGTCATTCATCTTGATTACGGCATGGCGCGGCTGGACGGGATCGAACCGGTCACTGCGGGGCAGCCGGCCGACTGCGTGGTGCTGAAATTCGCCGGCGACGCGCGCAAGCTGGTCCCCTGCACGGAGATGGACCGGGTGTGGCGTTACGGCGCCAGCGGGGAAGCCGTGACGCTGGACCGGGCCGACGGGTCGAGCTGGCGCAAGCGGCAGGGCCGCGTCCTCACCTCGCTCGACGAAACGGCGGTGGAGCTGGTGGCCCAGGGAACGGCGCGCGCCCGCGTGCGCGCGCCGGCCATCAAGCCTCCGCGGCGCGAGATGGACCGGTTCGTCGCCGGCTTCCCCTTCACGCCCACGCCCGATCAGGAGCGGGTTTTTTCCGACATCGCCGCCGACCTCGCCCGGCCGCGCCCGATGGACCGGCTGCTGTGCGGCGATGTCGGCTTCGGCAAGACCGAGGCGGCGCTGCGTGCCGCCGCTGCCGTGGCGCTGTCCGGCCGGCAGGCGGCGGTGCTGGCGCCCACCACGGTGCTGGTGCGCCAGCATCTGACGAGTTTTTCGAAACGTTTCGCGGCCGTTGGAGTCGAGGTGGCCGCGCTCTCCCGACTGACCCGCCCGGCGGAGGCGCGGGCGATCCGCGAGAGGCTGGCCGATGGTCGCCTGCGCGTGGTGATCGGCACGCAGGCGCTGGCGGCCAAGGACGTGGCGTTCGCCGATCTGGCGCTGGTCGTGGTCGACGAGGAGCAGCGTTTTGGGACCCGCGCCAAGACTGCGCTGACCGCGCTGCAACACCGCCCGAACGGCCACGGCGTCCACACGCTGACGCTGAGCGCCACGCCGATCCCGAGGACGCTGCAGGGGGCGCTGACCGGGCTGCAGTCGCTCTCCCTGCTGACCACCCCGCCCGCGAGGCGCCAGCCGGTGCGCACCACTGTGCTGCCGTTCGACGAGGCGGTGCTGCGCACCGCCCTGATGCGCGAGCAGGCGCGCGGCGGCCAGAGTTTTTGCGTCTGCCCGCGCGTGGACGATTTGGAACCGTTGTCGGAGAGGCTGGCGGCGCTGGTGCCCGACCTCTCGGTGGTGGTGCTGCACGGGCGCATGAAGCCGGACGCGATGGATGCGGCGCTGGTTGGGTTTTCGGAGGGGCATGGCGACGTTCTGCTGTCCACCGACATTATCGAGACTGGGCTCGACATACCGCGCGCCAACACGATCCTGATCTTCCACGCCGACCTGTTCGGGCTGGCGCAGATTCACCAGCTGCGCGGCCGCGTCGGCCGCAGCCGGGTGCGCGGCATGGCCTGGCTGTTCACCGACCCCGCGTCGCCGCCCAGCGAGACGGCCGCCGAGCGTCTGGCCGCGCTGGCCGCACATGACGGGCTGGGCGCAGGCTTTGCGGTCGCCGCGCGCGACCTCGACATCCGCGGCGCCGGCGACCTGCTGGGCGAGACGCAGGCCGGGCACGTCAAGCTGCTGGGCGTGGAGCTGGCGCGCTACCTGCTGGGCCGCGCCATGGCGAAGGCGAGGGGAACTGCGCTGGAGGAGGAGTGGCGGCCGGAGACGGTACTGGACCTGCCAGGCACGATACCGGCGGAGTATATGCCGGACCAGGCGGCACGGATCGCCCTGCACGCGCGCTTGGCAAGGCCGGGCGACACTGCGGCGCTGGTCGAGGAGCTGGAGGATCGGTTCGGCCCGCTGCCCGACCAGCTCAGGCACGTGATCGCGCAAGCCGAGTTGCGCGCCGCCTGCCGCAACCTGGGCGTTGCCAGGCTGGAGGCGGGGCCGGCCGCGGTTGCCGCCGACATGCGTCATGAGCCGCCCAAGGTGGATGGCGTGGAGCGCAAGGCCAGCCGCCTGATCCTGCGCCAGCCCAGCTCCGGACCTGACGAGCGGCTTGCGCTGGCCCGCCAGCTCCTAAAGCGGATCAGCCGGGCGCAGACTCATAGTCGCTAGAGCTAAGTCTGACTCGTGAAGGCAAGCAGTCCTTTTTGCAAAAAGGACCAAAAACCTTTGTCGGTTTGATTCGCGACAGCTATTCGTCCATCCCGTCCGCGCCGCTGCCGGACCCGGTGATCCCGGCGCGCGAGGGCGCGTCCGATCCCGGCTCCATGGTGCGGCTGATGGCGGCAACCTCCTCGTCGCTCGCCATGTCCGCGTCGCCCGGCAGGGGGGTCGCGCCACGATCCTGCGCCAGCGCGTCGGCCAGCCCGTCGGGGTCGGTGCGCATGGCCTGGTCGATCAGCATGTCCGCCTTGGTGTCGTCGCCGTCCGACAGTGCCTGGTCGGCCGCGTCCACCAGTTGGCGCGCGCCGCCGTGCTTGTTGCCGTCGACCTCGTCGGTGCCTTGGGTGTCTGACATGGGTGGGCCTTTCGCTGGTCAGCAAGGAACAGCGTGCCGCCTGGATGGTTGCAGGCCGTAGGCCCTGCAGTCATGTCATGCGGATTTGGCCATGATGCCGATGGCGGCACGGCACTCGGCCCCGCCATGAGGGCGCAGCGCACCGGCGACTGACACGGGCGCGGGCTGCGGTTACAGTCGGGCGATGGACGCACTTTCCGAGCAGCCGCCGCCGACGCGCGCGCGCCACATCGCCGACATATTGCTGGGCCGAATGGTCACGCTCTGCCTGGCGGCCGCGGCGGCTGGGCTGGGCGTCGGCAGCTTCTTCCTGATGTCGAGCGGTGCGCCGCTGGCGATCCGGCCGAACTTGGTCACGGCGCTGCTGATCTCCAACGTGTCGGTGCTGCTGCTGCTTGCAGCGTCGCTGGCCGGGCGGCTGACGCGGGTGTGGGTGGAGCGGCGGCGCGGCTCCGCCGGATCGCGCCTGCACGTTCGGCTGGTGCTGCTGTTTTCTGTCGTCGCCGTGATTCCCACGATCCTGGTCGGCGTCTTCGCGACCGCCTGGTTCTCGCTCGGCATACAGTTCTGGTTCAACGACCGCATCCGCACCGCGCTGAAGGAGGGCCTGCAGGCGAGCCAGGGCTACCTTTCGGAACACCGCGACACCATCAAGACCGACGCGCTGGGGATGAAATCCGACCTGGAGCGGGCAGGGCGCGCGATGTTCGACCAGCCGGACGCGTTCCGCCAGGTGCTGGAGACGCAGACCGCCCTGCGCGGCCTGGACGAGGCGGTGATCTTCGTGCCCGAGACCGGCCAGGTGCAGGTCAGCGCCGGGCTGATGGCGGGCATCGGGCCCGGCAAGATAGCGCAGGGCGCGATGGAGGCCGCGCGCAGCGGCGAGGTGCCTGTGCTGGGCAACGGCGCCGACACGGAGGTGCGCGCGCTGGTGCAGTTGAACTCCACGCCGCCGCTGATGATGATGATCGAGCGGCCGGTGGACCCGAACATCCTGGCCCACATGCACAGCACCGAGGATGCCGAGGCGCAATACGAGCGGCTGGAGCAGAACCGCGCCAGCCTGCAGGTGACCTTCGCGCTGATCTTCGCGCTGGTCGCCCTGCTTGTCCTGGCCGCGGCGATTTCGCTGGGCTTGGTGATGGCCAACCAGATCGCGCGTCCCGTGGGATGGCTGATGCAGGCGGCCGAGCGGGTGCGCGGCGGCGACCTGGCGGTGCGCGTTCCCGAAATCCCCAGCGACGACGAACTGGCCGGCCTGTCGCGCGCCTTCAACAGGATGACCAGCCAGCTCAACGCCCAGCGCAGCGAGCTGATGAGCGCGTACAGCCAGATCGACGAGCGGCGCCGCTTTACCGAGACGGTGCTGGCCGGCGTTTCGGCAGGGGTGATCGGATTGGACGGCCAGGGGCGGATCGAGCTTCCAAACCGGGCGGCCAGCGCGCTGCTCGGCATCGACCTGCTGGGCCTGACAGGCCAGAAGCTCTGCGAGCGGGTGCCCGAGATCGGGCCGCTGCTGGCCCAGGGCATGGCGCCGCCGCCTAGTCCGGTCACCGGCGAGATCCAGATCGGCCGCGCGCAGCGCCGCACCCTGCTGGTGCGCATAGGCCCAGAGCTGAAGGGCGGGCGGGCGCACGGCTTCGTGGTCACCTTCGACGACATCACCGAGCTGCAATCGGCGCAGCGCAAGGCGGCCTGGGCGGACGTGGCCAGGCGTATCGCGCACGAGATCAAGAACCCGCTGACCCCCATCCAGCTCTCCGCCGAGCGGCTGAAGCGGCGGTTCTCGCGTGAGATCACGTCGGATCCGGACACCTTCATCCAATGCGCCGACACGATCGTGCGCCACGTGGGCGATATCGGCCGCATGGTCGATGAGTTCTCCGCCTTCGCCCGCATGCCCCTGCCGGTGATCAAGCCGGAGGATATGGGCAGGGTGGCGCGCGAGGCGCTGATCCTGCAGCGCAGCGCACATCCCGAGATCGTCTGGAGCACCGAGATCCCGGAACGGGGACCGGTCGCGCCCTGCGACCGGCGTCAGCTGGGCCAGGCGCTGACCAACCTGCTGGTCAACGCGGCCGATTCGGTGGGCATGCGCGTGCGGTCCGACGACGCGCCAGGGCACATCCAGCTTTCGGTCCTGGAATCCGGCACGGAGGTGCGGATCGCCGTGACAGATGACGGGGTGGGGCTGCCGGGCGACCGGGCCAGGCTGACCGAACCATACGTGACCCACAAGCCAAAGGGCACGGGGTTGGGGCTTGCCATCGTGAAGAAGATCATGGAGGACCATGGCGGATCGGTCACACTGGATGACCGTTCGGGCACAGTGGATGACACCAATGGGGCGGTTGTGACGTTACGTCTGCCCAGAGCTTCGCCCCAAACGACGCCGCCGATGGCGGAGACCCTGCTCGCGAAAGGTGCCGATGGCGCATGAAATCCTCATTGTCGACGACGAGCCGGACATCCGGCTGCTGATCGACGGGCTGCTGCGTGACGAGGGCTACGAGACCCGGCAGGCGGGCGATTCGGACGCGGCGATCGCTGCGTTCCGCGCGCGGCGGCCATCCCTGGTGCTGCTTGACGTGTGGCTGCAGGGATCGCGGCTGGACGGGTTGGGCATCCTCAAGACGCTGCACAGCGAGGAGCCGACGGTGCCGGCGGTGATGATTTCCGGCCACGGCACGATCGAGACCGCCGTGACGGCGATCCAGCAGGGCGCGTACGACTTCATCGAAAAACCGTTCCAGTCGGACCGGTTGCTGCTGATCGTCCGCCGCGCGCTGCAGGCGGCCAAGCTCGCGGCCGAGAACGCGGAGCTGCGCCTGCGCGCCGGGCAGGAGGCGACGGTGACAGGGGCGAGCCCGGCCATCAACGCCGTGCGCAGCCAGATCGAGCGTGTGGCGCCCACCGGATCGCGCGTCCTGGTAACCGGGGCGGCGGGCAGCGGCAAGGAGGTGGTGGCGCGGATGATCCACGCCCGTTCGCGCCGTGCCGACGGCCCGTTCGTGGCGCTGAACTGCGCCACCCTGAACCCCGCGCGGTTCGAGGAGGAGCTGTTCGGCGTGGAGGCGGGCCAGGATGTGGGGGCGGCGCCGCGCCGGCCCGGCGTGCTGGAGCGCGCGCATGGCGGCACGCTGCTGCTGGACGAGGTGAGCGACATGCCGCTGGAAACCCAGGGCAAGATCGTGCGCGCGCTGCAGGACCAGACGTTCGAGCGCATCGGCGGGTCCAGCCGGGTGAAGGTGGACGTGCGCGTTCTCGCGACCACGAACCGGGACCTGCAGGCGGGGATCGGCGCCGGCCGGTTCCGCGAGGACCTGTATTACCGCCTGGCCGTAGTGCCGCTGCGCCTGCCCGGCTTGCGCGAGAGGCGAGAGGACATCCCCGACCTGGCGCGTCACTTCCTGGCGCGGGCGGCGGAAAATGCCGGCCTGCCGGTGCGCGAGCTGTCGGCGGACGCGCTCACGACGCTGCAGGCCTATGAGTGGCCGGGCAACGTTCGGCAGTTGCGCAACGTGATGGACTGGCTGCTGATCATGGCGCCTGGCGGGGCGGCCGAGCCGATCCGGGCGGAGATGCTGCCGCCGGAAATCGGCTCCGGGGCGCCGGCGCTGCTGAATTTCGACGCCACGGCGGACGTGATGGCGCTGCCGCTGCGCGAGGCGCGCGACATGTTCGAGACGCAGTACCTGCAGGCGCAGCTGCTGCGCTTCGGCGGCAACATCTCGCGCACCGCCGGCTTCGTCGGCATGGAGCGCAGCGCGCTGCACCGCAAGCTCAAGCAGCTCGGCGTGAATTCCGATGATCGGGTGCCGGCTTCGTAGGGTTACGTGCCTTGTCGTTCCACCGCCTCGCGTATGTCCGTCGGGATGCGAAGGCCATTCCGACCTACAGGGATCGCCGATGATCAAACGTCTTGCCGCCGCCCTTGCTGGAGTTTTTCTGATGACCGGTTCCTCGCCTGCCGCCGACAGTTTCGTGACCATGTCGTCGGGCGTCAGCTATCATGACGAGGTGGTTGGAACCGGCGAGCAGCCCAAGGCCGGGCAGACGGTGCGCGTGCACTACACGGGCTGGCTGTACGACGGCCAGAAGGGGGCGAAATTCGACAGCTCGCGCGACCGCGGCGCGCCGTTCAGCTTCGTGCTCGGCATCGGCCAGGTGATCGGCGGCTGGGACAGCGGGGTGGCCACGATGCGCGTCGGCGGCAAGCGCACGCTGATCATCCCGCCCGAGCAGGGATATGGCGCGCGCGGCGCCGGCGGCTTGATCCCGCCAAACGCGACGCTGATGTTCGACGTGGAGCTGCTGGGCGTCGGATAGGGTGTTGACGGGCCATGGTCGATTTCATTCGCCTGACGACCGCCCACGCCGACGAGTTAGCCATCGCGTCGGGGCTGGTGGTTTCCTGCCGCCGCCCGAGGCCGGATGGCGCGATCCCGGTCGTCGCCGGCCGTTCCGCCGGCACGCTGGTGGTGACTGCCAATTCCAATGAGGACGTAGCGTTCACGCTGGCCGGCAAGACGCTGCACTGTCCCATTTTGGTGCTGGGTGTTGTTGCGACCGCCGGTGGATGGGCGCTGACCGACCCTGCAACGCGCACCTACCTGACCGGCGTGCCGATGTTGGACGGCGCGGCGACCTGTCCGGTGGTGTTCGGGTCGGCCGGGATCGATGCCTGGGAACGCTTCGTCGCCGCCGGGATAGACGGCCTTGCGATCAACGCAGGGGCTGCGGCCAGGATCACCGCTGCGCTGGGCGTGTTCGACGCCGAGTTGAGCGCCGACCGGCTTGCCCGCCTCATCGCATCCCCTGGCGCCCACACCGCTAGCGTTCTGGACGCGTCGCTTGCCTCGTTGCCGACCAGCGTGCTGGACGAGGTGGCGGCCCGGATCATCGACGATGCTGCCTTGCGCGCAAGTCTTGCACGGGCGTATCCGGCCGACCTCTGGGCGCAGGTGGCGCTGCCTGCGCTCGCGGAGTGGGTGCGCGGGCAGGCGCCTCCGCCGGCGGCGGAGGTGCCTGCCGCCAAGCCGGGCTTTCTGGCGCGCATCCTTGGCCGGAGGACATCGGCGTCACACCCGCCGCATGCTCGCCAGGAGCCAAACCAGTCCAGCGAAGTGCCAGCCCAGCCCAGCCAGCCCAGCCCAGCGCAGCCAGCCTAGCCCAGCGCAGGCAAGTGGGCCCGGCGCTCGACAGCCTCGGCGCGCTCGGCACGCTTGGCGAGTTCGCCTCCTTGCCGCACGCCTGCAACGCGCGCGCCCGGCGCGCCACCAGGCCGCATCGAGGACCCGCGGTGCTGTCGACGGCGCGCAACGAAGGCATCTACCTGATCGAGTGGATCGCCTATCATCGGCTGCTCGGAGCCGAGGCGATCATCGTTTACAGCAATGACAATCACGACGGCTCGGACGTGCTGCTGGGTGCGCTGGCCGACGCGGGCGTGATCACCTGGGTGGACAGCGAACTGAGCGGCAACGTCGGCAACGCGCAGTTCAAGGCGTATGGCCATGCGCTCGGCTGCATGCCCGACCTGCTCGCACATGACTGGGTGCTGGTCGTCGACATCGACGAGTTCCTTGTGCTGGACCGCTGCCGTTTTGCTGGACTGGCGGAGTTTTGCGACTGGCACGACTGGCGTGGCGCCGACACGGTGGCGATCAACTGGCAGTTCATGGCGCCGGAGCCCGTTGACGATCCCCGTGGCGTTCCGTTGACACGGCGCAACACGCGCGTGCTGTCGCAGGAGCAGTGCGGCGAGGGCGTTCGCCTGGTCAAGTCGATGTCGCGTCCGAACCGCATTGCGCATTCCGAGGCGCACGTCCCGTACGCAGACGAGCGCAGCCGGTTGACGACCGACCACGCGAGCGGTGAGCCGCATTCCAGGCGTTTTCCGCCGGAGGGCTGCTCCGCATCGCCGAAATTTGCCGACCGCGTGAACACCGGTCCGGCCGTGATCAACCACTATCTGCTGAAATCGGCGCCGGAGTTCATGTGGAAGATGGCGCGCAACAGGGGCGACCATGTCGTTGAGAGAGGGGACGCGCCCAGACCCATGCTGGAAACGGACGCGCAGGGTTTCATGCGCGGTTTTCTGGCCGAAGGATTGAGGCGGGACGACCGCGCAGTCACCGGCATGCCTGGGCTGGAGCATGAGATGGCGCGGCTGGCGGCCCTGACCGGGGTCGGCGAGGCTCTGGACGAGGTCAACCGCCACTTCGAGCTTCGGATGACAGGACTGCGCGCCGGCTACGCGCACGCTCCGGAGATTGCCGCCTGGGACGACCAGGCGCGCGCGTTTGTCGGGCTCGCCGGGTATCAACACTGATTCGTGCGCGAACATCAAACACGCAGGAGCCGGTAGCCGAACCTTGTGGCGTGTCTTGCTGAACCGGTAGTGAGTGGACTGAAATGCTGTGCTAGGTCGACTTGATATTGCCTGTCACCGGCGTTGGCTTGCCTGGAAAGAATAGCCCCGACGTCACGCCGAAGCCTGGCTGGCCGAAGAGGATGTTGAGCACCTGGGGCGGGGTGCGGCGATAGACCTGGCCGTTATAGTCGCCGTTGACAAAGGCAAAGGCGTTGCCGCCGGACGCGCTCAGATCCGTGCCCCGGTCGGGAACGCCCGAAAGCGACTGCCGAAGGCTTGAGATGGCGTTGGTCGCCTGTCCGCCGCCGATCTGGGCAAGGTAGCTGCGGACCAGGCCGGCGTGCATCGCCTCGGTGGCCAGGTTGCTCGCGACGTAGGCGATGTTGGCTTTCGTCGTCAAAAGCTCGATCAGGCCGGCATGGGCCGATACGCCTACGTCCTCGAAGACATAGGCGCCGACGAGAAAATCCACCTCGTTGGCGAAGGGGTTGAACGTCTGGTGCTTGGTGATCAGCCCGGCCTGTTGCAGGACCGTGGAGAACGACGTGGTCAGGTTGATGCCCGGCTGCAGCTTGGTGTTCTCGCCCAGCAGGGTGACCAGGAAGATCACGTGGGCGAGCTGGTCGTTGGCGATCTTCTCGGCCCAGTAGGCGACGGCGGGGGTTTCGAACGGCACCAGCGTCCTGGCGGGTACGGTCACGTTGCCGGCCACGCCGCCATAGCCTGCCGGAACGCCCTGGCCGGTCACGGCGCGCAGGTAGTACTCCGCCTGCAGATACTCGATGTTCAGCAGGAACGTCAGGTAATCCGTGTCGGTGAAGACGGTGGCGGCCTGGGCAGGTCTGCTGCCGAGCGCGGCCAGCGCGCCGAACGCGAGCGCCCCCGCGCCCAGACGGCCAGCCAGCCGTTTGTGGGAACCGTCCCGCATAGCCTGCTCTGTCACCTGTGTGCCCCCGGACGACGTTTTGGGGGCGGGTAGCACAGGACGCAGCTTTGAAATGTGACAATTCGACGTATCATCGGCCCGCCATCGCGCTGCCTAGAAGATGGCTCTCGGCCAGTGGCAAAAAGTCGAGTCGTATAAACATCTCGATGAGTACCAGGGCGACATTGAACTTGAAATCGTCGGTGTCGCGCACCGTTTCGATCACGCGCTGTATCGGCCACGGCTCGAAGGCAACCACCTCGCCGTCGATCGGGCGCGGTCGAACGCCCTCCGGCAGCATCAGGTCGTAGCAGTGCAGCCGGTCGCGGCGCAGGCCTTCCGGGCGGGCCATCGTGTAGGTGACCACGCCCACGTGGCGGGCCTGGCGCATAACCGCCTCGTCCAGTCCGGCTTCCTCGGCGCCTTCCTTGACCAGGGTCTGCTCGCGCGTCAGGCCGGCGGGGATGCCGCCTGCGACGATGTGGTCCAGCTTGCCGGGGTCCATCAGCCGGTCGCTGGCGCGGCGCCCGACCCAGAGGTGCCAACCGTCCGGGCGCCGCACCAGGCCGTTCACGTGCACGCCTTCGGCCTGGATGCCGAACCAGGGCAGAGCGCCGCGGTCCACCGTGGCCAGCACCGGGCCGTCCGGGGCGGACCGCACGTCGAATGTTTCGCCGCGATGCGGGAACACGCCCGATTCGGCCAGCTTGCGGGCGAGCGCCGGCAACGCCCCGGCGCTGTCCAGCACGACCGCGCCGTCCTCGCTGCGGCAGCCGTGTCGGGCCAGCAGAGGCACGTTGCCGGGCTGCAGCCAGCCCACCTGCGCCTGCCCCAGCCGGAAAGGGACGTAGGCGCCTGGCAGGGCCAGAGTCCGCACCGCCTCGATGTGCCGCAAGAGCCCCCTCATCCCTACCGATCCTTTGAAACCCCGCCGCAGCGTGCCACATCGCGATAATGCGTGTGATGGCCTCCTCCCGCCTGGCTTTGCCGGGCCGCTCCCGATCCAGTGCCGAGACGATCCGAAGCCTGGCCCCCTATCTGTGGCCCGCCGGCGATGCCGGCGCCAGGCTGCGCGTCGTGGTGGCCATGCTGTTCCTGATCCTGGCCAAGGTGGCGACCGTCTTCGTGCCGCTGTTCTACGCGCGCGCGGTGGACGCGCTCTCGCAGCACGGCGGGACCGCCCGGGTGCTGGCGGTGCCCGTCGGGCTGATCGTGGGGTACGGCCTGGCCCGCCTGGCCTCCTCCGGCTTTGGCGAGCTGCGGGACGCGGTGTTCGCGGCCGTCCAGCAGCGCACGGTGCGCCGGGTGGCGCTGCAGACGTTCCAGCACATGCACGGCCTCTCGCTGCGCTTCCATCTGGACCGGCAGACCGGCGGCGTGTCGCGCGCCATCGAACGCGGCAGCGCCGGCATCGAATCGGTGCTGCGTCTGGCCGTGTTCAACCTGGTGCCCACCGTGATCGAGCTGGTGCTGGTGACGGCGGTGCTGTGGCGCATCTTCGACTGGCGGTTCGCGCTCGTCACCTTCGGCGCGGTCGCGGCCTACATCTCCTTCACCCTGACGTTCGCCACCTGGCGCGTGCGGTTCCGCCGGAGGATGAACGAGAACGATTCCGAGGCGCAGTCCAAGGCGGTGGACAGCCTGCTGAACTACGAGACGGTCAAGTATTTCGGCAACGAGCAGCACGAGGCGCGACGCTTCGATACCGCGCTCGCCGGCTACGAGCGTGCGGCGGTGAAAAGCCAGGTCACGCTGAACATGCTCAATCTGGGCCAGGCGGCGATCATCGCCGCAGGGTCGGCGGCGATCATGCTGATGGCCGCGCGCGGCATCGTGGCGGGGCAGATGAGCGTCGGCAAGTTCGTGCTGGCCAACACCTACCTGATCCAGCTCTACACGCCGCTGAATTTCCTGGGGTTTGCCTATAACAGCATTAAGCAGGGCCTGGTGGACATGGAGCAGATGTTCCGGCTGCTCGATGTCGATCAGGAGGTGCGCGACAGTCCCGCCGCCATCCAGCTGAAGTCGCATTTGGCGGAAGGCGAGGCGGGGTCGGTCAGTTTCGACGACGTGCAGTTCGGCTACACGCCGCAGCGCGAGATCCTCAAGGGCGTGAGCTTTTCGGTGCCGGCGGGCGGCAAGGTGGCGATCGTCGGGCCGACCGGCGCGGGCAAATCCACCATCTCGCGGCTGCTGTTCCGGTTCTACGACGTCACCGGCGGCGCGGTCTGCATCGACGGGCACGACGTGCGCGACTACGCGCAGGCCTCTCTGCGGGCGGCGATCGGCGTGGTGCCGCAGGACACCGTGCTGTTCAACGACACCATACGCTACAACATCGCCTATGGCCGCCCCGATGCGACGCAGGCCGAGATCGAGCATGCGGCCCGCGTGGCCCAGGTGCATGATTTCGTGCTGCGCATGCCAGACGGCTACGACACCAGGGTTGGCGAGCGCGGCCTCAAATTGTCCGGCGGCGAGAAGCAGCGTGTGGCGATCGCGCGCACCGTGCTGAAGGACCCGCGCATCCTGATCCTGGACGAGGCGACCAGCGCGCTCGACAGCCGCACCGAACGCGACATCGATGCCGCGTTGCGCGCGGTCTCTGCCAGGCGCACCACGCTGGTGATCGCGCACCGGCTGTCCACCGTGGTCGATGCCCACGAGATCCTCGTTCTGGTCGACGGTCAGATCGCCGAGAGGGGTTCGCACCGGGAGCTTCTGGCGCGTGGCGGCGTGTTTGCCCGCATGTGGGCGCTGCAGGCGCAGCAGGCCGAGCTGCAGCCGGCTGCTGCGGATTGACACGGCCGCATGCGCTCGCGTTCGACTGACAAGACTTAGTCCTCTACGATCGGGGACATCTTTGCTCAGCCTGGGCTGTCGCTGAGTTCGCGAGGAAAGTCGTGCCGTGACGGGTGGTCCAAGCCGGTTGCCCCCGCGATCGCTGCCGGAACCGTTGTCGGCCGCGGGTCGGCTCGAAGTCGTTTGGCTCAGCCTTGCCGCGGCCCTGGTCGTCTTCCTCGTGCACGGCATCGACCTCAGCGGCTGGCTGTCCTCGAACCCGATCTATTTCTGCTCCGGCCTTGGACATTTCACGCCAGGAATCCTGCCTGGGTATCCTGGCTGGGTCGATTTTCAGGCAGGTGCCACCACTCAGGCCATCGGCCGGCTGAACGCCGATAGCTGGCTGCACGGGGTCGTCCCCTGGTGGAACCCCTATGTGGGCGTAGGGTTGCCCTTGGCGGCGGGCATGCAGTCGGCAGCGTTCTTCCTGCCCTTCGTGCTGCTGCTGCATTTCACGTCAGGAGTCCTGCTGCTCAAGGTGGCGCTCCAGCTCATGGCCGGGCAAGCCATGCTTGCGTTCCTGCGCCACCTGAAATGCGGCCTTGCGGCGTCGTTCGCCGGCGCGGTGCTCTGGGAACTCAACGGCAGCTTCGCGTGGTTTTCAGACGCTCCGATCTTTCCTATCGCATTCCTTCCGCTGCTGCTGCTCGGGATCGAGCGTGCCGCAGACGCCGCTTCGTGCAGGCAGAAGGGGCGATGGCGTCTGGTCGCCGTCTCGCTCCTGCTGATGGAAGTGGCAGGGTTTCCCGAAACGGCCTATCTGTCCGGTCTGCTCGCGCTGGCATGGGCGGTCGCACGCTGGGCCGGACTAGCAGGCGCGCGTGCGGCGTTCGCGCGCAAGGTGATCGGCGGCGGGCTGGTTTCCCTGCTGGTCGCGGCGCCCTGCCTGTGGCCGTTCGCGCACTACCTGCAATACGGGTACGTCGGGCTCAGGGACTCCGGACACCGGGGATTGCTGCCAGGCAACTTTGCGATGGCTGTCCTACCCTACGTGTTCGGCCCGCTCCATTACGGTCAGCAACACGTGCTCTGGTTCCACATGGGCGGCTATGTCGGCCTGGGCCCGATCGTGCTGGCGCTGGCGGGGTTTGCCGGCCGGGCGCGCCGGAACGCCGGGATGCGCTGGCTACTCGCCGCCTGGATCGTCGCCGCGGTTGCCAAGAGCGCGACCATGCCGGGCGTGACCGAGCTGATCAACCTGATCCCGGCAATGCAACAGATCATGGTCTCTCGCTACGTTGCCCCGACGCTCAGCTTCGCCGTCATCGTGCTGGCCGCCTTGGCCGTGGACGACATGTGCAGGCAAGCCTGGCCGAGGCCGCGGCTGGCCGTGACGATCGGCGCCTTCGGCGGCGCGCTCATCGCAGGAGTGGCGTTGGTGCTCGCCGGGCCGCAGCTTGCCGAGTTGGGCGCGGCCGGCGGCAGCCCGGTCTGGGCCGCCGCGTCCGGCATCGCCGGGTTGGCGATCCTGGCGGCCTTCATCTTGCTCGGCGCGTTGCCACAACCAAGCCGAGCGCGGGTTGCCGCCGGCATCCTGATCGCCGAAGCATGCGCGCTGTTCATCGTTCCGCTGCTGTCCGGCTCCCGCGACACCACGCTCGAGCTCGGACCGGTCGATTTCCTGGCCAAGCATCTCGGAGAGTCACGCTATTTTTCAGTGGGGCCCGCAGCGCCCAACTACGGAAGCTACTTCCGTCTGGCGTCGGTCAACCATAACCAGCTGCCGATTGCCGAACTCTGGGCGGAGTATTCCCGCGACACCCTCAATCCGACCTCGAGCCCGGATGTCTTCAACGGCGTTTCCGAAAGCGCAGCCCGCGAGGTCGCCTGGTTCGTCGCACATCCGGAGAGGTTTGCGGCAGTAGGAGTGAAGTACGTGCTGACCTATTCCTGGCTCGATCCTCTTTTTGCCGCGAGCCCGGCGACGTTCGTGGTCTGGCAGGACGGCAGCACGGTCATTCGCGAGCTCCGCGACCCGGCGCCCTACTACGAAGTGCTGGACGGCCACTGCGTCCTGCGCACGACCGATCGGAATCTCGTCAGCGGGGTTTGCGACCAGCCGGCGCGCCTGCTGCGCCGGGAGCTGTTTTTCCCGGGTTGGACGGCCAGCATCAATCATCGCCCCCTCTCTCCGCGGCAAAGCCACGCGGTGTTCCAGGAAGTCGAGCTGCCGGCAGGCGCGTTCTCCGCCGCTTTTTCCTACAGCCCGCCCCATGTCTGGTTGGCTTGGCTCGCGAGCTTGGTGGGGCTTGCTATCCTGCTTGCAGGCCGAAGCTCGCCCCGCCTGTTTGCTGGACGGAGGATGTCGGGCGATGGGCGGAGCGGTCCGCTGAGACGTCTTAAAACTTCGTTCGTCCCGGCCCACATCCCGGCCAGGAGATGAGCATGCAGATGACGGCGACCCAGGCGGTGGATGACGAGACTCTGGCCGAGCTGAACCAGGCCGGGGCGGGGGTGGACCGCGCGATCCATACGATGCTGGAGCGGGGGCTGAGCCCTGTTTCCGTCGCCTCAGCCCTGCTGGGCGGCGCCCTGTGCCTGATGTCGCGCACCATGGGTGACGAGGCGGTGCTTCAGTTGCTGCACAACGCAGAAGCGGGCGTGCGCGCCGGCGACCTGCGGCGGTAGCGCATGCAGATTCGCTGGCCGGAGGCCTACGCGCCGGACCGCGTGGCCGTCCGCGTCAGCAACCAGATCGACATCGCAGCACCGCCCGAATTGGTGTGGGCGCAGCTGGTGCGCGCGCCGGCCTGGCCCGAGTGGTATCCGAACAGCGCGCGCGTCGGAATCGATGGCGGGGCGCAGGTGCTGTCCGACGGCGCGCATTTCACCTGGCGCACGTTCGGCGCCTCCGTCAGCTCCACAGTTAGAGAGTTCGTGCCGTACGAGCGCATCGCGTGGGACGGCGCCGGGTTTGGGCTGGACGTCTATCACGCCTGGCTGATCGAGGACCGGCCGGGCGGGTGCTGGGTGCTGACCGAGGAAAACCAGAACGGGTTTGGCGCGCGCCTGCAATCCTTTCTGGCACCCAGGCGCATGTTCAACGGCCACCAGCTCTGGCTGCAGCGGCTCAAGCAGCGCGCGGAGGCGTCGCACCCGTAACATCCGGCAGGGCAAGCTGGGCCGCGAGCTGCCGGACGAGGTCCTCGCCGCGTCGATTGGCGTGCATCCGGTTCGGCCTGGGGTGGGGATCGGTCAGGAGCTGGGCCACGCTGCGCGCCACCGCGTGTGCGTCGACGTCGCAAAGCAGGGCCATTTCGTAGCCTTCGAGCTGTTCGCGCAACCCGCCGACCCGCGTCGAGACGACCCAGCGTCCTGCCGCCATGGCGATCGCTGCGACGCCGCTTTGGCTCGCCTCGCGATGGGTCAGCACCACGCCGTCGGCCCAGGCAATCAGCTGGTCGACCTCGCTTTCCGGGACCCAGCGGTTTTCCACGCTGACGCCCGCCAGGCCGCGCAGGGCGGCCAGGGCTGCGGTTTCCGGTCCGCTGCCGACCACGCGTATCTCGACGTCCGGGCGCGGCAGCAGCAGGGTCAGTGCCCGTGCCAGAAGGTCGAGCCCCTTGTAGGGCAGCAGCCGCCCGAAGCAGAGCAGCCGCAGCTTGCCGCCATGCGCGAAGGGCGGGCAGGACGCGTCGCCGTGCAACGCAGGCGGCATTGCGGGCAGGGTGGTGCGCAGCACCGGCTTGCCGTCGGTCAGCCCAAGCGCGTCGAGGCGCGCTCGCACGTGGTCCGACAGCACCACGATCGCGTCGGCGCGGCGAAGCAGCTGCCGCTGCAGGTTCATCTGCAGCGGGTAGCCGTCGCCTGGATGCAGGTCGGCATCGTGGGCCACCACCGCGTAGCGTATGCCCTCGCGCCGAAGCGCCGCATGCATGACCAGGTCCAGAGGGCCCGGCATGGCGCAGAACGCGGCTGCCGGCTGCAAGGCCCGTATCTGGCGGGAGAGCCAGGGGATCATCAACGGCGCCCTCAGCGCGCGCGCTGCGTAGCCGGCCATGGTCGTGTAGGTCGGCACCGGAAGTTCGCAGCGCGGCCGGTGCAGGCCGGCCAGGATTTCCGCGTTCGCCGACAGCGACAGCACCGCGTCCGTCCTGGGAACCATGTTGAACTGGGCGGCAAAGTCGGCGGCGATGCGCGGCCCCGCGCCGAACCTGCCCCACTGCCAGACCAGGACCCTCACGCGCCAGGCACCGTGAGGCCCAAGGCGCGCACCGCCTCGGATAGCGCCGTGCTGCCGAGCTTCTGCGCCGCCGCAGCCCGCCCTGCCTCGCCCACCGCCGTGCGCAACGCCGCATCGTCTGCCAGGCGCCGCAGCGCAGCCACGGCTTCGCCCTGGTCCGCCTCTGCCCATACCGCGCCCGGCGTCTCGAACACGCCGCGTGGGTCGCGCGCCGGCACGAGCCGGTAGCCGACGGGCATGCCGCAGGAGGCGTCCAGGAAGTCGGTCGGTCCAGAGTAGTCCGTGGCGACGACCGGCCGGCCGAGCAGCATCGCCTCGGCTGGCACCAGGCCGAACCCTTCGCTTCGGTGCAGGCTCAGCACGATGTCGCAGCTGGCCGTCAGCGCGTGGCTGTCGGCGGCCGGAAGCAGGCGGGTTTCCAGCCGGATGTTGGCGGCATCCACGGTCGCCGCCCGCAGCCGCGCGAGGTCATCGGGCGCGTGGCCGGTATGGACCAGCTTGAGCACAAGCATCCGGTCGGCGCGGTCGCCGAAGGCCGTGCGGAAGGCGGCGATGGCGGCGAGCGGGTTCTTGCGTTCGAAGCTGGACGCCAGGCTGAACGAGACGAGCACCAGGACGGCGTCTTGCGGCAGGCCGAAATCGGTGCGGTTCAGCTTTGCGGGCGCGGGCGGGCACGTGGCGACGGGGTGGGGGACGACGCGCACCCGGCCGGGCGCGAGCGGCTCGAGGGCAGCGGCGCTGAAGCGCGACGGCGTCCAGATTTCGTGCACGAAACGCGCGCCGACCCGCCAGGCAGGCGGAGCGACGTTCAGCTCCCAGGCCCAGTAGCCCACCACGCGGCGCCCGCGGATCGTGCCGCCGGGCAGGCGCAGGAGGGAGGCGGGAAGCGAGGGGGCGTTGACATGCAGCACCAGCGGCGCGCCTGCAGGGCCCGACTGCGCACCCCGTTCCTGCGGCGCTTCGCCAGGTACGGGCAAGCCTGCCTCGATGCTCCAGCATGGGACGCCGAGCTGGCCCAGGGCGCCCGCCATCAGCCGCGCCCCTTCGCCCAGGCCGGATGCCCGGCCGAGCTCGCCGCCCACCAGGACGCCGCCATGCGCGCGTGGCGGCTGCTGGTCGGGGCGTGGCGCGAGCAGGGCGGTCGCGTGCAGGAGAAGCGCCCGCCTGGTGCCCGCCGGCAAAACTCGCCAGGCACGGTGCCATCCACTCAGGGCCGCCATGTCGTGCAGCGCTTCGGCATGATCCTGGTCGGGCGCCGCATGATGCGAAGATGTCAGCCCTGTATCAGACCAAGCTCTCCAGAGTCTCGTCCGATGCGATGCCGGTCAGGATTCGTAGCTGAGCACGGGCATCGGTGCTGCCCGTGCAGGTTCGGCCGGGCGAGCGGTCTCGGTGATCATCTCCATGCGCCCGGTGATCTGGCCGCCATCCTCCACTTGCAGCCGGCGGCAGCGAGCGGTTCCCAGCACCACGCCGGTGGCGCGGACGATCAGGTTGCCGCGCGCGGTGAGCGTGCCGTCGACGGTGCCTGCGACTTCGGCGTCGGCGACTTCGACCTCGCCCTTGAACACGCCGCCCGGCGAGACGGAGAGCTCGGTCGCCTGGATCATGCTGGCTTCGACCGTGCCTTCGACGACCAGTCGTTCGGCGTCCTGCACCATGCCCTGCACGCTGATGCCGCGGCCGACCACCAGCGTGCGCCGTTCCGGGGCGGCAGCCGGCACGTCACGCTGCGCGGTGCGGACCGCCGGGCCTGGCGGGCGCGGCTGGGCGGAGGGCATGGGCGGATTGGCGGCCGCGCTGTTTGATCCGGAGTGGGCGGCAGGCGCTGTCGGTGCGGTAAACGGGGGGCGTCCCATGATCGGGTCCTTGAACGGTGCGGGAGCGGGCGGGCGAGGCGGCACGCCGAGACCGGTGTCCAGCTTGGCGCTTGCTGTGCTGTCGGTCGGCACGCCGTTTGTAGGATCCATCTGCGACTCCAGCTCGTCATCGGGCTTGCGGCGTTTGAACAAGGGCAGGCCCCCCTCTCGAATCCTTCCGCGTCCTTGGGGAACGCGAGAAAGCTGCCCTAACACGCGCGCTTTGCGCCGAACAACCCGGGCCGGGGTCTTATCCCCAGCTTTCGCCGGTGCGGACCGGCGCCTCGGTGCGCATGAGCACGTGGACCATGCAGCCGGTGCCGAGCACTGGCACCAGCAGGTTGACCAGCGGCACGCTGCCAACGATTGCCAGCACCGCACCCTGCGCCAGCACGGTCAAGCGGCTTTGCCGATACAGCGCGTTGGCGTCCACCCGGCTCATGCGGCGCATCGCGACGGCCACGAACAATCCCCTGCCCAGTGCCCAGGCGGTGATCGCCCAGCCGAGCACCAGGCCCACGCCGGGGATGATCAGTGCGAGCACCAGGCTGACGGCGCTCAGCGCCAGCACCAGCAGGCCCACGATCAGGCTGTCCCAGAGCTGGGCGGCGAAGCCGGCGCCCTGTGGCGCCGGCAAGGCGGGATACCAGCGCCGTTCGACCGCCAGGCAGATTGGCTCCATGAACAGCGACGCGATCACCACTGAGAGCGGCAGGAACAGCCAAAGACCGGAGACGACCACGAGGAACCCGCCGAGCACGCCGGCGAGCCAGGCGAGCCAGGCGATGCCAGCCAAGGCGTGATGCAGGCCGTAGGCCGTGCCGGCGCAGAGCAGGGCGAAACAGGCGCCGGAGAGCAGCAGGCTGTAGGCCACCACGCGCAGGAAAGCGGGATCGTCAAACTGCCCGGTCGTGCGGGCGAGGGGGGTGAACATGGGCCGTGTCCTCGGTGGCTCGGCCTTGGGTTCTTGCCCCGCCTGCGCTTTTCCGCAATGACGCCGGCTATGAGAACGCCTCGCTTCGACATCATCGGCCTCGGCAACGCCATCGTCGACGTCGTCAGCCCCGCCGAGCACGGTTTCCTCTCCCGCCACGGCATGCACCCTGGCGGCGTGGCGCTGATCAGCGCGGAGGCGGCCGAAGCGCTGTATGCCGCCATGCCGGCCGGGCGGGAAAGCAGCGGCGGGTCTGCCGCCAACACCTGTGCGGTGGCTGCAGCACTGGGGGCCAAGGCGGCCTACATAGGCAAGGTGGCCGACGACGCGCTGGGCCAGGTGTTTTCCCGCGACATCAGGGCGGCCGGCGTGCATTTCTCGACGCCGCCGCTGAGCGAGGGGGCGCCGACGGCGCGATGCCTGATCCTGGTGACGCCGGACGGCCAGCGCACGATGAACACCTTCCTGGGCGCGTCCGTGGCTTTCGGCGAGCACGACATCGACGAGGCGCTGATCGCGGACTCTGCGGTCGTCTATCTAGAAGGCTACCTGTTCGACCCGCCGGCGGCGCAGGCTGCGTTCCGTGCTGCGGCGCGTGCCGCCCGCATCGCTGGGCGGCAGGTGGCGCTGTCGTTGTCCGATGCGTTCTGTGTGAACCGCCATCGAGCGGCGTTCCGCGCCCTGCTCGCAGACGTGGACGTCCTGTTCGCCAACGAGGCGGAGATCTGCAGCCTGTACGAAGCCAACCGGTTCGAGGACGCGGCCGATGGCGCGCGCGCCGACGTGGCCCTGGCGGCGCTCACCCGCTCGGAGGCCGGCAGCCTGATCCTGCGCGGCGGTGAGACGGTCGAGGTGACGGCAGAACCCGCACGGGTGCTCGACACGACGGGCGCGGGCGACGCCTATGCGGCAGGCTTCCTTGCGGCCTACACCGCTGGCCGGGACCTTGCCGCCTGCGGCCGGCTGGGGAGCCTGGCCGCGGCTGAAGTGATCTCGCATTACGGCGCGAGACCCGAAACGGATCTTTCAGGCATGCTCGCAAGGGTCTGAACGCGCAAAAAACGGGGGTCCGGGATCCTGACCTCAGCAGGTGCCCTGGGGACAGCCTCCTCCAACCAAGGCCTACACCGGTTTGAGGTCCGCCTACTCGCGGACACTCTGCGTGAAACCGGTCTAGAGCACGCCCCTGGCACGCAGAACGTCCAGCGCCGCCTGCACGGCCTGCACGCCCTGCGTCGTGTAGAGCACCAAGATGCGCTCCCCGCTCAGGAAGCTGAGCGCCGGGTTGCGGAACTTGGTGTTGTAGACAGCGACGTTCGCCGGGTCATAGCCGTATTGCGGGGCGAGGCTGGCCAGGATGACCTGGCTTTCGGCGATCGCGGGGATGGTGAAGACGAAATCCGCGTCCGACAGGTTGTGGATCTCGTATTCGATGAGGATGTTGGTCTGTCCGGCCGCGTTCAGCCCGACCGTATCGGCGCTGCGCACCGGCGGCAGGCGCAGATGGCTGGCGCTGTCGAGGGTGAGATAGCCGCGCGCCACCGGATCGACCTGCGCGATGATCGCAGCGGCGCGCACCCAGTTGACCACCTTGAATTCGTTGCCGAGCGTGGGCGCGCTGTGCGCGGAGGCCTGCGTGATGATGAAGGCAGGCGAAAAGCTGCGCGCCATTGATTCGGCGAGGCTGATAATGTGGTGCCCGCCGGTGCGACTGTCGCCGGGCTGGCCGTAATCATCGTTGGTGCCGGTGCCGCCGAAATTCAGCTCGGTAAACTCGGTGCCGTCGATGTTCCACTGAAACACCAGCGTCTTTGCCCAATCGTGCCATAGCGGGGCTGCAACGAGCAGGTCGTGGTTGATCTCCAGGTCGCCATGCGGCTGTGCAGGGCCGAAAGGCGGCAGGGGCGCCACGTGCGGCAGCTTGTCCACGCCCAGCATGCCGTAGTTCAGCTGATAGTTCTCACCGAAGCTCAGCGCGCTCGACATGTTGAAGGATTCGTGGACGGACAGACCGCCAGGATAGGATTGGTGGCCGCCGAAGCTGCTGCCCGGGGCGGTGCCGAAGGACTGCGGCAAATGCGGACAGGCAGAGCCGTCGTTGCGCACGGGCGGGAACACGCCGGCCTCCACGCCGCCCTGGATCGATGCCGCGTCGGCCGGATTATAGAGTCCGGCAGCGAGGAGCTGTGCCAGGATCGCCTGCTTGTTGGCCTCTGTCATGTTGGCACGGTGCATGATGCAGGTGGCGGGGTTGAACAGGCCGTCTTCGGTCTGTTCGCGCAGGGCGCGGTCGTTGATTGTGGACACCTGCTGGTTCAACCGCTGCAGAGCCGTGGTGATCAGAGGCGAGCGGCGCGCCAGGGCGGCCGCCATGCCGTTGCCGGCGCCGATGACGGTCTGGTCGGCCGCGCAAGCCGCGCCCGCAACGGCCATGCCCGCAACGCACAGAGCACCGGCGGAAACCTTGTTTGTCAGCCTCATCTCGTCACGCACTCCGATAACCGGGGCGCGCTATACCAGCGGCTGGTTGCAGGGCGATGACATAATACTGACAGTTCGGCGACGGCGATCGGGACATTCGGCGTTCACCCGTTCGCCCGAAGCCAGACGGCGCAGCAAGGCCGTCTCCTGTTTGGACAGAGCAGGACGTCCTAATGGATGTCGCTGGGCATCCTCAAGCCTCCATCGCCTCGGCCGCAGCCACGTCCAGCAGGCGTTCGATCACCTCGGGCTCCTGCGCCCCTGCGATGGCGTGGCAGCCGGACACCACAAAGCATGGCACGCCGTTGATGCCCAGGCGGTGAGCACGCAGGTTGTCGGCGTGCACCGCGTCCACCTCGGCCGTGCTGGCGAGGAACGCGCGAGCGGAAGCGGCCCGCAACCCGCAGGACGCGGCGATCGCTGTCAGCACGGACAGGTCGCCGATATCGCGCCCGTCGGCGAAATGGGCGGCCAGCACCGCTTCGACCACCTCGTTGGCACGGCCGAAGCCGGCGGACCAGCGAACCAGGCGGTGGGCGTCCACGCTGGACGGCGTCCGGCGCAGGCGGTCGAAGCGGAACATCACCCCTTCCAGGCGTCCGATCTCGGTGATCGAGGCGTACATGCGCCTGGCCCGTTCCTCGCCGCCGAACTTCCGCATGACGTAATCGGTGCGCGACATGCCCGCCCTGGGCATGTCCGGGTTCAGCAGGAACGGCCGCCAGGCTACCTCCACCAGGAGATCCGGTCGGCGTGCCAGCGTGCGAAACACGCGGCGGACGCCGAGGTAGCACCAAGGACACACGAGATCGTGAACAATCTCGACAGACAGACGCGCCTTCGGTGGGGCAAGGATGTTCACGGTTGTCATCTTAGCCGCGTGCGGCCAAGCAACCAGCCCTTTCTGAACAGCCTCTCCACACGGTGAGGCACGTTGCCGACAATAGGGGTGCTGATGATCCTTTATGATCTAGCGGGCAGTGATCCGGAGTTGCGGTTCAGCCCATTCTGCTGGCGCGTGCGCATGGCCCTTGCCCATAAGGGGGTGGAGCCGGACACGGTGCCATGGCGTTTTCACGAGCGTGACCGCTTGCCAGGATCGCCCAGGAACCAGCAGGTTCCCGTCGTGGTCGATGGCAGCAGGGTGGTGGCGGGGTCGACCTCGATCGCGTTCCACCTGGAGGAGCGGCATCCCACGGGGCCGAGCCTGTTCAACGGTGCAGGCGGGGAGGCCCACGTCCACTTCATCTTGGCCTGGGTGGATGCGGTGATGTTGCCCAGGCTGCTGCCGATTGCAGCCGCCAACGTGCTGCCGGTCCTGCATGAGGCCGACCAGGAATATTTCCGGGAGACGCGGGAAAGACGCCTGGGGATGACGCTGGAACAGGCCAGGGCTGAATCAGAGGAGCGGCTGCCCGACTTCCAGCATAGCCTGGAGCCGCTTCGCGTGACGCTGGATCAGCAGGATTTTCTTGGCGGCGACGAGCCGAGCTACGCCGATTACGGCGTGTTCGGCGGCTTCCAATGGGCGCGCTGCATCGGAGCGCCCGAGGTGCTGGCCGAGGACGATCCGATCAGGTCGTGGCGCGAGACGATGCTGGACCTCTTCGACGGGCTGGCAAGACAAGCCGTCGTCGCCAGGGATAGCGAGCCAGCCCTATCGGGCGCGGACGATGCTTAGCACCATGCAGCCGAACAGGGCGGCTGCCACGGTGAAGGCGGCGATGACGAAGCGCAGGCGAAAACCGTCACTCTCGGCTTCGGCATGGAGTTCTCCGAACATGCGCATGCGCTCGGCGTCCGCCCGCTCGACGAAGCTGCTGGTCGCGGGCAACAGCCTCTCGGCACTCTCGCCCAGCTGCGGTCGAAGCCGCTCCAGCGCGGCCTGCGGGTCGGCCGATCTGTAGGCGGCCACGGCCTGGTCGATTGCTGCGCTGCGCGCCATCGCGCGATCAAACGGAAGCTGCGCCGCGAAGGTCGAGAAGGCGCCGATCAGCCCGAGAACGCCGAACGCCATCGCGAGGAAACCGATCCACGCGCCGCTTGCGGGTTTGCTGGCCTGCACCGGCAATGCTCCTGTGAGAGAAAATTGTACTGCTGACATGAGGGCAGAGCGGCGTAAACGCAGGGTGATGGACGCAGAGGTCCGGTGATAACGTCCGAGTAACGAGTTTTCGCCATCATCGGTCTGTGGGCGAACAGGCGGGGCGTTTTGGGCCAGGTGAAGGGTTTGAGTGCGGCGGCTGGCGATTCGGGAGCGGCTCGAACTCCCTGGTCCTATGGCACAGGACCCGGCGTCGGTGCCGGGGAGGCCGCAGCCAAGCCCGTGAGTTGGCCGGAGACGCGGGTGGCGGCGGTAGAGTGTCTGTGGGGTGACGGCTTCACCATGCCCGGTGGCGCGCCCGAGACGATCCGGTTGACCAAGCCGCTCGGCCTGAGCTCGAGCACCACGTTGATGCTGCTGGGCGGCGGCCTCGGCGGGCCAGCGGAATGCATTGTCAACACCTTTGGCGCCTGGGTCGCCAGCTTCGAGAGCAACGCCACCCTGCGAACCCACGCCTCCGGGCGGGTCACCCAGCAAAACCTGGCCCGCGTCACGGTATCCGGTTGGGATCCGGTCAAGCCAGGCCTGCCGGCCCGCAGCGCCAACCATGCGCTGTCGCTGGAGACGCTGCGCGGCGCCAAGCCTATGCCGCTTCTGAACGCTATGGCCGCAGCACTTCGTCCGAACGGGCAGATCGTGATGACCGAGCTGGTTTCGGACAGGCCCATCAACGAAAAGGACAGGGAGTTCGCCGCCTGGTGCCGGCTGGACGACAGGTTGCCGGAGCTGCCGAGCACCCAGGCGGTGACGGAGGGTTTGCAGCGCTTGCATTTCGAAGTTCGGGTGCTGGAGGACACGTCCGACCGCCACACGACCCAGACGCTCGGCGGCTGGCGGGAGGCCGTGCGCGCCATGGCCGTCGGCCCCAGACCCGTGGCACAGACGGCCGCGGCCTTTGTCGCGGAGGCGGAGCTCTGGCTGCTCCGCATCCGGCTGATGCGCAGGCTGGACATGCGGCTGATGCGTTGGCATGCGATCGCGCGCTGATGGAGCACGCTTAGGGATAACCCGGCACCCCGTCAGGCGGGCCGGTCAGCGAGGATCGTTCGACACAGGACGGTCGGCGGAGGCTGCCCGAACGAAGGACTCGATGTCGGCCAGAACCGGCGCCTTGCCCTGGAACAGCGGCGCGATCGCAATCACCAGGCCGATATGCCCAACGCCCGGGTAGATGGCCGTCTCGACACTGCCGTGCGCGGCGCGTAACCGCTCGGCCAACGACGTCGTGTTGCGCGGCCGGACAGTCTGGTCCGCGGCACCAGCGAGGAGCAGCATCGGCGGGGCGTGCCCGTCCACGTGGTTGATGGGCTGCGTCTCTGGCCCGTCGCCCGCCGGCGCGAACACCGCGCGCACCACCGGGCCTGTCATCGGCAGGAAATCATAGGGACCGGCCAAGCCGATCACGCCTGCCAGCGTGCTGCGGCTGGAGCCGGCATCGGCCAGCAGCTGCGCATCCAGCCCGAGCATGACCGCGTTGTAGGCGCCGGCGGAATGGCCCATCACGAACAGCCGCGCAGGATCCCCGCCGAGCTGCGCCAGGTGCGCGGCTGTCCAGGCCACCGCACGCGCGCAATCCTGCAGGAAGACGGGGTAGCGCACGTCAGGGTAGAGACGGTAATCCGGCACGACCACCACGTTGCCGCGCCGCGCGAGCGTTGCCGCGACGAACGGGTAGGTGGACTTGCTGCCGCTGTTCCAGCTTCCGCCGTAAAAGAAGACGATCACCGGCGCCGGGCCGGCGCGCTCCGGCCGGTAGAAATCCAGCTTCTGGCGCGCGGCCGGACCGTAGGCGACGTCGTGAACGATCGTCAGGCCGCTTCTGGGGATCGTGGCGTTCAGCAGGTCGGCAGGCTTGCACCCGGCCAGCGACAATGCGGCGACCAGCGCCCCCCCGAACCTCGCCGTCGACCGCGTCAAGCGACGAGGATGACGTCGAGCGTACGGGGGCCGTGCACGCCCTCCACCCGGTCGAGCTCGATATCGGCCGTGGCGGACGGGCCGCTGCAGAAGGTGATGGGCGCGCCGCGCGCCACATGCGGCTGAAGCACCGCAACAGCCTCCGGCATGATGCCGACCACCGCACTCTCGCGCACCACGCACAAATGGTAGTCCGGCAGCAGACTCAGCGCTCGCCTGCCCTGCCCAGGGCCTGAATCGAGCACCACCGTTCCCGTCTCAGCGATGCCCAGGAGGCTGCCGGTCATCGCCCCCTGCGCCGCGTCCAGCTCGGCGTAGGACAGGCCTGAATCCTCGACCGGCGCCGGGCTCCGCGGCCGCCAGGACATCGGCAGGTCTGCCGGGATCACCAGCGAGGCGATCTGCCGATGCGCGAGCTGGGCGGCTGCGACCGCACGCACCTCCACGTCGGACCGCACCCGCAGCACGGTGACGTGATAGTCCGCCAGGCGTTCGGCAAAACGCGACACGATCCCGCTCCGCTCCGCTTCCCAGCGGTGCCGGTAGGCGGGCACGTGATGCGCCGGCGCCGGCGCCTGCCCCTTCGCCGCGCGGATGCGGGCGATGATTTCGTCGCGCCCGCTCACGGCCGTGCCTTCCACCAATCCCGGAAACTCTGCGCCGGCAGTTCGGGAAAGTCCCTCGACTCCGTCCAGGCGCCGAGCGGGCCCGGCATGCGGGAGATCACGCCATCATGCGCGACCAGGCGTTGCGCCAGCCTTCCCAGGCGCTGGGCCAGCCGCAGGCGCGCCTGCCCGCCGAACATCCACAGCACCGCCTGCATCGTGAGCGACTCGGCATCCCAGCCGTGCGCGGCGCGACGTGCGTCCACGGCGCCGGCGCGCAGGTGCACGAGGATGCGCGGGATGTCGATCTTCACCGGGCAGACCTCCAGGCACGCGCCGCACAGCGTGGATGCGAACGGCAGCGAGCCGGCTGCATCGAAGCCTTGCAGCTGCGGCGTCAGTATGGCGCCGATCGGGCCCTGGTACATCGAATCATACGCGTGCCCTCCGGTGCGCTCGTAGACCGGGCAGACGTTCAGGCAGCGCGAGCAGCGTATGCAATGCAGCGTTTCGCGCGCTGCCTCGTCTGCCATGATCCGGGTGCGGCCGTTATCCAGCACCACCAGGTGAAATTCCTGTGGCCCATCCCCGTTCTGCGCGGCGCGCGTGCCGGTCCATAGCGAGGTGTAGGGGTTCATCCGCTCGCCGGTGGATGCGCGCGGCAGAAGCTGGAGGAAGACTTCGAGGTCTTGGAAGCGCGGCAGGATTTTTTCGATGCCCATCAGCGAAATCAGCACGCGCGGCAGCGTCAGGCACATGCGCCCGTTGCCCTCGCTCTCCACCACGCACACCGTTCCGGTTTCCGCGACGGCGAAGTTCGCGCCGGACACGGCAACGTCCGTGTTCAGGAATCTGTCGCGCAGGTGGCGGCGTGCGGACGCGGTCAGGTCCGTCGGCGTGTCGCTCAGCGGACACTGATCGAATTGCTGGTCGAACAGCGCGCGTATCTCGGCGCGGTTGCGGTGGATGGCCGGAACAAGAATATGGCTTGGCGTGTCGTGGGCGAGTTGCACGATCATGTCGGCAAGATCGGTTTCGACCGGGTCGATGCCGGCGGCCTGCATCGCGGGGTTGAGATCGATTTCGTCGGTCGTCATCGACTTGATCTTGATCACGCGCTTGGCGGCGTGGCGGCGCGCGAGGTTGACGATGATCTCGCGCGCCTCCTCCGCATCACGCGCCCAATGCACCGTGCCGCCGGCCGCGGTCACCCGGTCTTCCAGCAGCAGCAGATGCGTGTCCAAGTCGTGCAGGGTTGCGGCCTTGATCGCCTGGCCTGCGTCCCGAAGCGCCTCCCAATCGGGGAGTTCCGCGGTGATGCGCGCCGTTCGGGCGCGGATGGTGGTGGTTGCCTTGCGGATGTTGCGGCGGAGCTGGGTGTTGCGCAGTTCGGTGTGGGCAAGGGTTGCAAAACTACTCATTTCAAGGCCAACGGGTCGTGCAGGGCACGCTGTCGCGTGACGCCCATGGACCCCACTGTGGCCGGCCGGCCCCAGACCCCGTTTCTAAGTGCATGCCAGGATCTCCGCGATGTGCATCGCCCTTACCCCCGCCCGCAGCCGAGACAAACCCCCGGCGATGTGCATCAGGCAGGAATTGTCGCCGGCGGTCACCACCTCTGCCCCGGTCGCCAGCACAGCCCGCATCTTGTCGGTCAGCATCGCGGTCGACACCTCGCCGTTCTTGATCGCGAACGTGCCGCCGAAGCCGCAACACTCCTCCACCGCAGGCAGCTCCGCAAAATCCAGCCCGCGCACCGCGCGCAGCAATGCCATCGGCGCGTCGCCAAGCTTCAGCCCACGCAGCGCGTTGCACGATGCGTGATACGTCACGCGATGCGGGTAGTACGCACCCACATCCTCCAACCGCAGTTCTCTCGTCAGAAACTCGGAGAATTCCGACACGCGCGGGATTATATCGTTCACCTCCCGCAGCAGGGACGCGTCGTCTGCGGCCAACCGCGGGTACTGCGTACGGATCGTCGTCGTGCAGGAGGTCGACGGCACCACGATGCGCTCGGCGTCGCGGAACACGCGCACGAACCGGCGCACCAGCGTCAGCGCCTCGCGCGGGTAGCCTGAGTTGCTGTGCATCTGGCCGCAGCATGTCTGCGATGGATCGAACGCCACCTCGTGCCCCAGCCGCTCCAGCACGGCCACCGCGGCGCGCCCCGTTTGCGGAAACAGCGTGTCGTTGAAGCAGGTGATGAACAGGCAAACCCGCATCAGCCAGCCACCCGCTGTCCCGGCGGCCCAGCACTCAGTCGTGCGTGCCCACCAGCGCGTCTATCAGCGCCGGTTGCGGCGAACCGAGCCCTGTCACCAGGTCGAACGAGAACATGCTCTCGTAAAGTCCGCTTCTGCCGCGCACCTCGTCGTGGAACAGCGAGTCGTAATTCGCCCGTCCGCCCAGCGCGTAGAGCAGAGGGTTGATGAAGCCCACCGGCGGCAGATTCCGCCGCGCCGCCTGCTCGTTGGCCAGCGCCACGAACCCCGCCCAGATCGGTGAGGCGAAACTGGTGCCGCCCCAGCCCCCTTCGCATTTCCCGTCGTAGCACTCGTAGTTGTCCTCGTTGGCGTCGCCTGCGATGTCCGGCACGTTGCGCCGCTTGGTCGATCCCTGGTTGGCAGAGTTCACGAACGGCAACTGATAGGATTGTATCTGGAAGGTTTTCAGCAATGCCGGTCCGCCGGCGCTCCCGTTCCATCCCGTCTCGGCCAGCCAGGCGCCGCCCGGCCCGTCGGTCCGCAGATCCGTGCCGCCGACCGCGGTGATGAACGCATCCTCCTCCGGCCAGGGGTCGCTCGCCTTGAGCGACGAGTAGTCGCCGCTGGCTGTCAGCAACGTCTGGCCCTGTGCCGCCATTTCGAGAAAGATCGGGTGATCCGTGGGATACTCGCGGGTCGACCACCCCCAGGAGGTGCTGAGCTGCTTGCTGGTGTTGTCGCTTGCCATTCGGTTCAGCACGTCCTCGGCGTACCTGCCGACATAGACTTGCAGCTGGCTCAGCCCGGGCGCCATCGAGATGGCATACTCGATGTCCAGCGCCTGCTCGCCGTCGTCGCATCTGTTCTTGCAGCCGAGCTTGGCGCCGTCCGTCGAGATGCCGATCACCGGAACGGCCAGTGTCTGGCCGAGCGAGCTGAAATACGTCCGCACGTCGCTCAGTTCGTAGCCCGCCAACTCCATCAGCCCAACCGATTGGCCCGCGCCGGTCAGTTTGCTGTCGCCGACATAGGCAGCCCGCACGTCGCTGCCGATGAAGTTGCCGCCCGGGCCCGAACCGGTCGGGGACGTCCTGCTGGTGCTTCTGACCCGCCGTGTGTGGGGCAGCTCGAAATCGTCCAGCCCGGTCACGTGGAGCACCGGCACGGACAGGTCCAACGACGGCTCCCGGTCGGGTGCGACGAACAGCCGGTTCTCTGTCGGGTGCCGATACAGCCCCAGGGTAACGTGGAACACCCGCTCGATCTCAGGCACGTCGCCCTCGACGGTGATCAGCATTCGGTTGGGCGCTGTCGCCAGAACCGTCAGCCCGTTTACGGCTAGGAAGCGCGTCACCGCCTCGTAATCCGACGCAGTCGGTCCAAACCGCTCGGTGAAATCTCGGACCGACAGATAATGGCGGTAGTTCGGCGAGGCAGGGTCGTACAAATCCCGCAACAGGCCGTATAGCGCAAGCTGGTTGCGTTGCGGCAGCGCAACCGAAAGCGTCATCCGCGCTCCGGCATCAGGCACACCGACCCGCATCGCCTGCCGGTTCGCCACCACGGCGGGCACGTGAAGCGAGGCAAGCTCGCCCGCCCGCGCCGCCGGAGCGCAGAAACCACTCGCGATAAGTGCCCCGGCAAGCCACGCCCGCCCGGTTGCTGCTGCATGGCGCATCGTGGATGACCCCTTTTCGACACTCGACCGGACAAGCCGTTCAGATACGGCCATCCATCTCTCGCGACAATGGCCAGCCCAAGACACGCGGCACTCGCGACGATGCGTTGCACGGTAAGCAGCCTGCGATGAACGGAAATGCAGATCATGTCTGTTCCGTGGATTGCTTCAGGGTAATGAAACAAAAATCATGGAACGACGTAGGTTTCCACACGCTTTGGGTTCAGTTCCTGCAGCCTGACGCGACGGCCAATGTGACCGCTGATACTGCCGGACGACGAGGATTTCGTGATGAGGATTTCTACTGTTGCTGCCGCCTTCGTTGCCGTTTCACTTGGCGCGGCCGGTGCTGCGGTCGCTGCCGACCAAAATGGCAAACCGGCCATGGTGGCGGACAAGGATCTGAGCAAGCTGTCGATCGACGGGGCTGGCGCCTACCAGGATATCAGCCTGGCGCGCTTGGCGATCTACGACGGAAAGCCGGACATGGCGACCAAGCTGGTCAGTGAGGCGGCGACCTCTCTGTCCCATGCCAAGAGCGACGACGCGGTGTTCATGAAGGCGGAGAGCGACCTTACGCCGCCCAAGACCGACAAAGCGGACGCCAAGACGATGATTGCCAGCAAGAACGCTGTCGCCTGGGTGCCGGTTGATGGCCAGTTCATGATCGACGAGACGCTGACCCCGACCAAGGCGAACGCTGTCGACCAAGCCAACAAGCACCTGCGCAACGGCGAACCGGACAAGGCCAAGGAAGCCCTGAAGGTCGCGTCGGTCGATGCGGACTACGTGGTGACGCTGGCGCCGCTCGTTCAGACGATGCAGGACGTGCAGAAGGCCTCGCAGATGCTCTCGACCCACGACTACTACGGCGCAAGCCAGCAACTGCGCGAGGCGCAGATGGGGGTGCGCTACGACACCGTCGTGCTGCAGGACGACCCGCACGCCTCGGCCAAGACCAGCCAGGCAGCTGCGGCGAAGGACTGATCACGCCGGCCCGGCACCGTCCCGCCAAACGGCGGGATGGTGAGACGTCGTAGACAGAGAGGTTTTGGATGAGTGGGACTCAACGGAAGCAGCCAGGCACGGGCCCTGTCTTCGCCGCCAGCCTGGTAGTCCTGGCTGTCGCCCTCAGCCTGGTTGGGTCGCGCCTGTTTCATCGAAACCCGCCGGTCTCCCAGCAGGACAAGATGCAGTACGGTCTGCAAGCACTGCGCAAGGGATACGATCAGACCGCCCTGGCTATGTTCAAGCCGCTTGCTGCTGAGGGAAACGAAAAGGCTCAGTACTGGGTCGCCGACATCTACGAGAACGGATGGGGCGTGCCGCCTGATCGCAAAGCCGCGATGACCCTGCTGGATAAGTCTGCGTCCAAAGGGTTCGTTCCGGCCGAACGGCACCTTGGCAGCCTGTATCTGCGCGGCAACGAGGTGCTGCAGGATTTCGGCAAGGCGCAGGACTTGCTGACAAAGGCGGCAAACGCGGGCGACAGCGACGCGCAGCGCGAACTCGGCCAGATGTTTGCGCTTGGCTTGGGCGTCCCAGCCAGCAAGCCGCAGGCCTATGCCTGGTACGAGAACGCAGCACTTGGAGGGGATGGCCTGGCCAAGCGCATGCGCGACGAGCTCCTGTCCCGAATGACGCAGGCCGAGATCGCCCAGGGCGAACAGGCCTCCAAGACGGTAGCGGCAGAAATCAAGCCGGTTCCCGCGCAATGACCCCCGATGTCGGGTGTCCGCTCCAACTCACGACATCGGGGCCGCAACGGGCAGCTTGACCCGCAGGCGCCGGATCCGGCGCGCGTCGGCGTCCAGCACCCGGAACGCCGTGCCGTTGGAGTGCGTGATCACTTCGCCGCGCGCGGGCACGCGGCCGGCGAGCGTGAAGATCAGGCCGCCCACCGTGTCGATGTCGGCCTCGCGCTCCTCCTCGGTCAGCAGCGGGCCGAAACGTTCCTCGTAGCCCCCGACCGAAAGACGCGCGTCAAGGTCGAACGTGCCGTCCGGGCGGTCGATGATGCGCGGCAGGTCGGGCTCGTCGTGTTCGTCGGCGATGTCGCCGGTGATGGTTTCGACCAGGTCCTCGATCGTCAGCAGCCCATCGATGCCACCGTACTCGTCGACCACAAGGGCCAGGTGGACGCGGGCGGTACGCATCTGCAGCAGCAGATCCAGCACCGGCATCTGCGGCGCCACCATCAGGGGACGCCGCACGATCTTTGCGAGTTCGAACGCCTCCGGCTGACCCGAATGCGCAAAGACATCCTTGATGTGGACCATGCCCGTCACGTCGTCGAGCTGCTCGCGGTAGACCGGCATGCGGGAGTGGCCCTCCCGGCGGATCAGCTCGATGGCTTGCTCCCAGGTGAGGTCTTCGGGCATCGCCACGATGTCGGCGCGCGGCACCATCACGTCGTCTGCCGTCTTGCCGCGCAGGCGCAGCACGTTGGCGATCAGCGCGCGTTCCTGGCGGTCGAGCTCCGACGTGGCGCCGTCTGCATCGCCCGCATCGGCCGCCTCCTGCACCAGCTCGGCGATGCTTTCGCGCACCCCCTCGGCCCCCCGGCGCCTGCCGCCGACACCGATGAAACTCGTCAAGCGGTTTAGCAGCGTGCTCCCGGAAGCCGCGTCGCTCAAGACGGGGCCGCCTTCGGCAACACTGACGGGGTCACCGTCGGTGACACTGATCGGGTCACCGTCGGTTCCACGGATTCGGCACGCCGAGGCGGTGCAGGATGCGCGCCTCCTCCATCTCCATCCGGCGCGCGTCGCCGACGTGGTGATGGTCGTGTCCGCGCAGGTGAAGCGCGCCGTGCACCACAAGATGCGCCAAGTGGTCGGCGACGGTGCGTCCGGCCGCCTGCGCCTCGCGCCGCACGGTGCCGAGCGCCAGCACGATGTCGCCGCCGAGGAAGCCGCGCGAGCCGGTGTCCATCTCGAAGGTCAGGACGTTGGTGGGCTTGTTCCGGCCGCGATGTATCGCGTTGAGGCTTTGCACGGCACGGTCGCCGGACAGCACCACGGTGCCTGCCCCGCCCGCGGCTTCGGCCGCGCGCGCCGCCAGCCGTTCCACGTCGCGCACCAGGCGGCGCCATCGCGCATCGAGGACCAGCACGGTGGCACGCGCCCCGGCGCCTGGCCTGGCAGGAAACCCCGCCGAAGCGGGGCTAGGTTGGTGCGGTTCCATCGCTCTCCCGGCGCGGCGCAGCCCGTTTGGTCTCACGCACCGCCGCCGCACGCTGGTCATACGCGTCGACGATGCGGCCGACCAGGGGATGGCGCACCACGTCGCGCGTGTTGAAGCGGGCGAAGCCGATGCCCTGCACGCCCTCCAAGGTCTCCACCGCGTCGCGCAGCCCGCTGCGCGTGCCCGGCGGCAGGTCGATCTGGGTCAGGTCGCCGGTGATCACCATGCGGGTTCCCTCGCCCATGCGGGTCAGGAACATCTTCATCTGCGCCTCGGTGGTGTTCTGCGCCTCGTCCAGGATGACAAAGGCGTGCGCCAGGGTGCGGCCGCGCATGAAGGCGAGTGGGGCGACCTCTATCTCGCCGGTGCCCATGCGGCGGATCACCTGGTCGCCCGGCATCATGTCGTGCAGCGCATCGTAGAGCGGGCGCAGGTAGGGATCGATCTTCTCCTTCATGTCCCCCGGCAGGAAGCCCAGCCGTTCCCCCGCCTCGACGGCCGGGCGGCACAGCACGATGCGCTCCACCCGGCCGGCCATCAGCATGGCAACCGCCTGGGCGACTGCGAGGTAGGTCTTTCCGGTGCCTGCCGGGCCGAGCGCGAAGACCATCTCATGCCTGCCCAGAACGTCCATGTAGGCGGACTGGCCGGGCGAGCGCGGGCCGACCGCGCCGCGCCGCGTGCGTATCGCGGGCAGGTCCGATAGTGGCAGGCGAGGATCGTCGTAAGCCCCGTTCAGCAGGCGGATCGCCGCGTCCACGTCGCCCGAGGCAACGCCCTCGCCCTTCTCGAGCCGCTTCCACAACCCGGTCAGCGCTGCCTGCGCTGCCTGCACCCTGTCGGGCTCGCCGCTGATGGCCACCCTGTTGCCGCGGCAGGCGAGCCGCACCCCGAGCCCCTGCTCCAGCCGGACCAGATGCCGGTCGTGGTCGCCGAGCAGAAGCGGCAGCAGGGCGTTGTCGTTGAAGGCAAGGGTGATGGCGCGGCCAGGCGCCGAGGCGGCCGATGAGAGCTGGGTCAAGCGCAGGCTTTCTCCTTGAGGATGCCGGACAGTGAATTGGTGTGCGCGGCGGCGATGCACACCGGTATTTCCTGACCGATCAGGGATGCGGGACCGATCAGGTGGACGGGTTGCAGGTAGGGCGCGCGGCCCATCACCTGGCCGGGATGCCGCCCGGCGCCGGTCATCAGCACGCGCATCGTCAGGCCGACGCAGCGCGCGTTGAAACCGGCTTGCTGCTCCCGCAGCAGCGCCTGGAGCGCTTGCAGGCGCCGGTCCTTCTCGGCTTCCGGCACCTGGCCGGGCGCCCCGGCGGCCGGCGTGCCCGGGCGGGCGGAATATTTGAAGCTGAACGCCTGGGCGAAGCCGGTCGCCCTGATCAGGGAGAGGGTCGCCTCGAAATCGGCCTCCGTCTCGCCGGGATGGCCCACGATGAAGTCCGACGAGAGGGCGAGGTCCGGCCGCCCCTCGCGCAAGCGGTCCACCAGGCGCAGGTAATCGGCCGTGGTGTGACGCCGGTTCATCGCCGCGAGCATGCGGTCGGAGCCCGACTGGATCGGCAGGTGCAGGAACGGCATCAGCTGCGGCAACGCCCCGTGGGCGGCGATCAGGTCGTCGCCCATGTCGCACGGATGCGAGGTCGTGTAGCGCAAGCGCAGCAGGCCGGGGATCTCGGCCAGCGCGTGCAGCAGCCAGGCGAGCGACCGGCGCGCGCCGTCCGGCCCCTCGCCGCGCCAGGCGTTCACGTTCTGGCCGAGCAGGGTGATCTCGCGCGCGCCCCCGGCGACCATGCGCGCCGCCTCCGCCAGGATGGAGGCGGCGGGCCGGCTCGCCTCGGCGCCGCGCGTGTAGGGGACGACGCAGAAACTGCAGAACTTGTCGCAGCCTTCCTGGATGGTGAGGAAAGGCGTCAGTCCGCCCGCGGTCTGAGGCGCCGCCTCGTCCGGCAGGTAGTCGAATTTCGATTCTGCGGGGAAGTCGGTGTCGATGACCGAGCCTGCGGCACGGCTCGCCTGGGCGACCATCTCCGGCAGGCGGTGGTAGGTCTGCGGGCCGAGCACGATGTCCACGTAGGGCGCTCGTGCCAGGATCTCGCGGCCTTCGGCCTGGGCCACGCAGCCGGCGACGGCCAGTATGGTGGTTTGCCCCTCGGCCGCACGCGCGACCTTGATCGCCCTGAGCCGGCCCAGCTCGGAGAATACCTTTTCGGTCGCCCGGTCGCGGATGTGGCAGGTGTTGAGGATCACCATGTCGGCATCATCCGGCCCGGCCGCCGGTGCGTAGCCGAGCGGCGCCAGAACGTCGGCCATTCTGGCACTGTCGTACACGTTCATCTGGCAGCCCCAGGTGATCACGTGCAGGCGCTTTCGCAAAGCTCGGGTCGGGACGGGGGACATCAGATGAACGCTCCGGATCTGCCTCGGCGGAGCGGGGCATAGCGGAGGAATCGGGTCGGTCCTGCGCGCAGTCAACTGCTTCCCGGGTTGGGCATCGTCATCTCCGAGCCGTTCCCCATCGTGGGACGGAAATGCGAGTCCGGGTCAAGTGACAAATCGACGCTCGCACCATCAGGCCGGCATGAGCTTCAGGACCGGCGGTTCCGCGGCGGCGGCCGGCGCGACCTGCCGGTTCTGGCGCAGCACGGCAGCCCCGTCAGCGACCACCTGCCACGCCGTCTGGCTCAGCTCCTTGCGCGACGGAAAATCCGCCGGATCGAGCGTCGGGTGGAAATGCAGGCTGACCCGTTTGCCGCGCCATTGCGCCGCCTGCCAAAGATGCGGCGCCAGCTCCATGTCGCCGTACCACGCGAACACCGTGCGGCGGCTCCGCGTGACGGGCAACCCGGCCAGCCTGTCGTAGACGACAGACACGGGCTGGATCAGCGGCGCCGCATCGCCGTAGGCGGCGGCGAAAAACGAGGAGTGGAACGGCAGCACGCGCGAGCCGTCCGAACTGGTGCCTTCGGGAAACAGGATGAGGTCGTCGCCTGCGACAAGCCTGGCCCTCATCTGGTCGCGCTCCCGCCCGATGCCCTGGCGTGACCGGCTGACGAACACCGTGCGCCCAAGCCGCGCGATGGTGCCCACGATCGGCCAGCCTGCGACGTCGTCCTTGGCGACGAAGCAGGCACGAAGGCGGCCGCCGAGCGCCGGGATGTCCATCCAGGAGGAGTGATTGCAGACGTAGATCACCGGCCGGCCGGCCTTTCCGGCAGGCGCGCCGACCATGCGCACCTGAAGGCCGAGCAGGCGGGCGATGCCGTTCCAGTAGAAGACGGCGAACTCCACCCGGCCGCGCCGCGAGGTCAGCAGAAGGACGCCCTGCACCAGGCAGGCGAGCGGGGTGAACAGCAGCATCCAGGCAACGCGCCTTGCCGCCAGCAGATGCCGCATGACGTCCGCACGGCCGAGCGCTTGCCCTTTCGCACGCGTAAGGGTCAAGGGTCGAAGACTGGCCGGCAAGTGCCGGGCCTTTATCGGTAACGGGGTCATCTGATCCATAAAGCACCAATTGGCGTCAGATTGGCGACACGCTGGTTACCGCCCGGCTAATTTCAGCAACGAAACGCAGAAAACACGCAAGCCGAGCAGCTTGAGCACGATTGGGCGGTGGCTCAGGCGCGTCTGCGCGCGCGAGCGGCAGCCGGGGCAGGGAGCAAGGGCGCCAAAAACCGGCCTGTGTGGCTGCCTTGCGTGTTCGCCACCATCTCCGGGGTTCCTTCGGCCACGATACGACCGCCGCCTTCGCCGCCCTCAGGCCCCATGTCAATCACCCAGTCTGCCGTCTTGATCACCTCCAGATTGTGCTCGATCACCACGACCGTGTTGCCCTGGTCCACCAGCGCGTGCAGCACTTCGAGCAGCTTGCGTATGTCCTCGAAATGCAGGCCGGTCGTCGGCTCGTCCAATATATAGAGTGTGCGGCCGGTGGCGCGGCGGGCCAATTCCTTGGCCAGCTTGATACGCTGCGCCTCGCCGCCGGACAGCGTGGTGGATTGCTGGCCCAGGCTGATGTAGCCGAGGCCCACGCGCTGCAGGATGCTCAGCCGGTCGTTGATCCGGTTCACCACGGAAAACAGCGGCTGCGCCTCGTCGACCGTCATCGCCAGTATCTCGGCGATCGACTTGCCGCGGAATTTGACCTCAAGCGTCTCGCGGTTGTAGCGGGCGCCCTTGCAGGTGTCGCAGGTGACGAAGACGTCCGGCAAAAAATGCATTTCTATCTTGAGCACGCCGTCGCCCTGGCACGCTTCGCAGCGGCCGCCCTTGACGTTGAAGCTGAACCGGCCGGATTTGTAGCCGCGCACGCGGCTTTCCGGCAGCTCGGCGAACCAGTCGCGGATCGGCGCGAACAGATCGGTGTAGGTTGCCGGGTTGCTGCGCGGCGTGCGGCCGATCGGCGACTGGTCGATGTCGATGATCTTGTCGAGTTTTTCGAGCCCGTCGATGCGCGTGTGCGCGGATGGCACCTCGCCCGACCCCATCAGCCGCCGCGACACCGCCTTGTACAAGGTATCGACCACCAGAGTGGATTTTCCCCCACCCGAAACGCCGGTGACACAGGTGAAAGTGCCCAGCGGAAACGAAGCGGTAACCTCGTGCAGGTTATGACCGGTGGCACCCACGACACTCAGCATGCGGGAGGGATCGACCGGCCGGCGACGCGCCGGAACGTCGATGCGGCGCCGCCCGCTCAGGTAGTCGCCGGTCAGTGAGGCCGGGTTGGCGGCCACTTCGGCGGGCGTGCCGCGGGCGATCACGTGGCCGCCGTTCATGCCGGCGCGGGGGCCCATGTCGATCAGGTAGTCGGCCTGGCGGATCGCGTCCTCGTCGTGTTCCACCACCAGGACGGTGTTGCCCAAGCCTTTGAGCCGCTGAAGCGTGCCGAGCAGGCGTTCGTTGTCGCGCTGGTGCAGGCCGATCGAGGGCTCGTCCAGCACGTAGAGCACGCCGGTCAGCCCGCTGCCGATCTGGCTCGCGAGCCGGATGCGCTGGCTCTCGCCGCCCGACAGCGTGGTCGATCCGCGCGAGAGGGACAGGTAGTCCAGCCCGACATCGACGAGGAACTGCAGCCGCTCGACGATCTCGCGCAGGATGCGGCGGGCGATCTCCAGCCGCTGAGGGGTCAGCGTGCCGCCCACCACCTTGAACCAGTCCAGCGCGTGGCGGATCGACAGTTCGGAGGCTTCGGCGATCGTGCGCCCGTCGATCTTCACCGCCAGCGCCTCGGGCTTCAGCCTTGCACCATGGCAGACCTCGCAGGGTTTTTCGGCCTGGTAGCGGCTCATCTCCTCGCGCACCCAGGCGCTGTCGGTCTCCCGCCAGCGGCGCTCCAGGTTCTTCAGCACGCCCTCGAACGGCTTTTCGACGGAGTAGGCGCGCACGCTGTCCTTGTAGGTCATCTTCACGATCGTGCTGCCCGACCCGTGCAGGATGGCATGGCGCACCTGCTCCGACAGCTCGGCCCAGGGCGTGCGGGTGGTCACCTTGTAGTGGCGGGCGAGCGACTGCAGAGTCTGGTCGAAATAGGGGCTCATGGCGCCGGTCCAGGGTGCGACCGCGCCCTCGGCCAGGCTGCGGCGTTCGTCCGGCACCACCATCGCGGGATCGAAAAAGGTCTCTACGCCCAAGCCGTCGCAGGCGGGGCAGGCGCCGTGCGGGGAATTGAAACTGAACAGGCGGGGTTCGATGTCTTCGATCGTGAAGCCGCTGACAGGGCAGGCGAAGCGGGACGAGAACACGGTGCGCGCCGCCGTGTCGGCGTCCTCCGCATAGACGATGCCGTCCGGCACCATGCCGAGCCCGGTCTCGAAACTGTCGGCCAGGCGCTGCTCGGCGCCAGCACGCACCACCACGCGGTCCACCACGGCCTCCACCGTGTGCTTGGTCTTGCGGTTCAGCGCAGGCACTTCGGCGATTTCGTACAGCGTGCCGTCCACCTTGGCGCGGGTGAACCCGCGTCGCTGCAGGTCGGCCAGCTCCTTGCGGTATTCGCCTTTGCGGTCCCGCACCACCGGCGCCAGCAGCAGCAGCCGTGTGCCTTGCTTCATCGCCATCACGCGATCGACCATCTGGCTGACCGTCTGCGCCTCGATCGGCAGGCCGGTGGCGGGCGAGTATGGCACGCCGGCGCGCGCCCAGAGCAGGCGCATGTAGTCGTGGATCTCGGTGACCGTGCCGACCGTGCTGCGCGGGTTGCGGCTGGTGGTTTTCTGCTCGATCGAGATGGCCGGCGACAGGCCTTCGATGCTGTCCACGTCCGGCTTGCCCATCAGCTCCAGGAACTGGCGGGCGTAGCTCGACAGGGATTCGACGTAACGCCGCTGGCCCTCGGCGTAGATCGTGTCGAAGGCGAGCGAGGACTTGCCGCTGCCGGACAGGCCGGTGATGACGGTCAGCTGGTCGCGCGGGATCTCGACGTCGATGTTCTTGAGGTTGTGCTCGCGGGCGCCTCTGACGACGATGGACGACACGGCTGCTCCTGACTGTACGGCCGGGGTTGGCGCCCGGACGGCCCTTGTAGCGGATTTTCAGTCGGGCGTAGGGCGGAAAAGCGAAGCGTCTTCCGCCTTGGACGATTTGTGTGGGACGGCCGGCGTGGGATGGCGCTTCGCTTATCCGCCCTGCGTTTGGATGCGGACGCGCGATGGCGCTGCCGGTCGATTGCATCGGTGGATGCTGATCGGGCAGGGCAGATGGGCCTATGGAATGGCAGGGTGGCCGGGCGAGCGGGCGGATCAGCCCGATGGCGGTGGCGGGGTGCCCTGCTGCAGGTAGTGCTGCCTGGCCCGGTCGGCCTGGGTTACGGCCCGGCGGTCGGGCGCGCGGCGCGGCGCGGCCGGGACATCTTGGACGCCGTGCGTGGTCAAGGCGGGCGGGTCGGGCGAGACGGCGTCCAGGGCGGTGGCGAGCTCGGCCTCTATGCCTGCGAGTATGTCGGCCGGTTCGCGTCTGGCGTCTGCGGCTGACTCGTCGTCGAGCCTCTCACAGGCGATGCGCGTATGGTCGGAGGACTGGCGTGGAGGAGCATCGGCGTCGTGCGGGACCATGTCTCGGGGCTGGGCTGGCGGCGGCGGGTGGTCGTAGAAGCCCGAGTCGATGCGGCTTTCGAGGAGGATGGATTGCCGGGCGCAGCGGGAGAGCAGCATGACAAGGTCGTTGAAGGTGGTGCTGCGGCTGAACGGGGGCGGTTCGGGCAGGGTGACGCAAGGCATGTCGAAAGCGGTGTAGCGGCGCGGCGCAGGGGGCTGGAATTCCTCGAGGGCTTCGATGCGGGCGGCTTCGGTCAGCTCGAGGGCGATTTCGGCCAGGCGCTCGCATTGGCGCAGGTGGCGCATGCGGCGGACGGCGCGGTCGGTTAGGGCGGGAGTTGCGGTCAGGGTGGGCCTGGGAGCGGTTGGCGTTGGGCTAGGTAGGCCACAGGGGGCGCGAAGTGGGCAAGTTTTGCAGGGGGAATGATTTTGGCCGGCATCGTGTTTTGTGGCGACGCGGTATGGTTGGATTTTGTGAGCGAGCGGGTTGTGGCGGAAGGCGCCTTCGGCTTTTCCGCCCTACTTGCTGACGTTGTGATGGCGGAAGGCGCTTCGCTTTCCGCCCTACGTTTTATGCGCGTTCACCCGCTTCCACTTGAACACCACCGCCCGCCCAATCGGGCGAATACAAACCTTGTCGCACACATCGGCGGAAGGTCGAGAACGGCCACTCGGCGGCGGTTGCGGCCACGCCGTGCTTGACGGGGTTGAAGTGGGTGTAATCCATGTGGGCGGCGTAATCTGCTTCGTCGCGAATGGTGTGCTCCCAAAATCGGCGCTGCCACACGCCTCGCTCGCCCCGTCGTATGCGCGTTTTGGAACGCCGCTCCGTCGCGGGGGTGGCTTTGGCGAATGCTTTCTTGATTGCGCGCCGGCGGCCGGAGCAAGTAGGGCGGAAAAGCGCAGCGCCTTCCGCCACGCACGTCAGCCGCGTTCACCCGCTTCTTCCATTTAAACATCCCCGCCTGCCCAAATCGAGCGGATACAACCCATGTCGCAAACATCGACGGAAGGTCCAGAACGGCCACTCGGCGGCGCTTGCGACCAATCCGTGCTTGACCGGGTTGAAGTGGGTGTATCCATGTGGGCGGCGTAATCTGCCTCGTCGCGAATGGTATGCTCCCCAAAATCGCCGCTCCACACGCCGCGCTCGCCCCGCCGCCCGCGAGCTTCGGACCGCCACTCCGTCGAGGGCATGACTTCGGCGAACGTCTTCGTGTGTTTCGACGGTTCAGCAGGTTCACGGTGAAAAGTAGGTTCCGCCTGGCACTCGGTTTCGGCGATAATTCGGCACGCGCGATGCTATGACGGCGTGGGTGGTGGCGGAGGACGCTTCGCTTTTCCGCCCTACACCTGCGGGCTGGCATTGTGGCTTAGGACCACGCGGCATGGTGGGGCTTTGTGACCGGGCGGGTGATGGTGGAAGGCGCCTTCGGCTTTTCCACCCTACGTGCTTCCGCCATAACGACGTCAGCCGCGTTCACCTGCCTCTTCCACTTGAACATCCGCGCCTGCCCAATCGGCCGGATACAACCCTTGCCGAACACATCGCTGGAAAGTCGAGAACGGCCACTTCGCGGCGCATGCGGCCAGCCCGTGCTTGACCGGGTTGAAGTGAGTGTAATCCATGTGGGCGGCGTAGTCTGCTTCCTCGCGAATGGTATGCTCCCAAAACCTTCGCTGCCACACGCCGCGTTCGCCGCGTCGCACGCGAGCCTCGGACCGCTGCTCTGTCGCGGGCATGGCTTTGACGAACGCCTTCTTGATCGCGCGCCAGCGGCCGGAATAGTCGGCGTCGCCTTCTGGCAGGGTCCAGAGCGCATGCATGTGGTCCGGCAGCACGACCCAGGCATCGATGTGGAAAGGATGTTCGGCCTTGACGCCGGCGATGGCGGCCCGGAGCGTGTCGATGTTGTCGGTCAGCAGGGTGCTTCGACGATCCAGCAGGTTCACGGTGAAAAAATAGGTTCCGCCTGGCACGCGGTTTCGGCGGTAGTTCGGCACGAGGCGAGCCTATGACGGCGTGGGCGATGGCGGAAGGCGCTTCGCTTTTCCGCCCTACGTGGCTCCAGCAGTGGACGTGGTTACGTTCCGCCGCATCATCCTGTTGGCTGGCACCTCAGTGCGCCACGGGAGAGCACCGTCGCGTGGCCGTCGGCGGTGAGTGTCATGTCCACGGCGTAGATGAGGGTGCTCGCGTCATCCGGCTTATCATTGCCTAAACGGTATGGTCCGGCGCAGGCCGCGATCGGTGGCGGCTGCGACGCGATGGCGCGGGCGAAATGACCGGCCTTCATCGCCTTGGCCCAGCAGGCCGCGCCGTCCTTCGGCAGGGAGCAGCCCATGCCGTAAGCGCGGTCGTAGGTCAGGTGCAGCACGCCGCCGGCAACCGACATCGACTTCGATTCGCCAGCCGCGTCCGTGTAAAGCTGTTTGCCATCGCGCGCGCGGACGATTGCGAACGGCCGCGGATCGGGACCGTCGGTTGCGGCGAAATACAGGAAGTCGCCTCGGCGGCCCTCGTAGATCATTTCGCTATCGAAGGCCTTGACGTCGCCCGCCGCGCGCGTAGTTGCGCATGGCGGAGGCGGCGCGCCGGGCTGTCGATGGACGATGTACGAGGCACCCCAATTCGGTCCTTGGATGTCGGTCTCGCGTACCAGCAGGTCGGCGTACCAGGTGCACCCGAACGATGGCCCGTTGCCCGTCGTATCGTGCGGTTGCACCCGCTCCGGCGCATCAAACAAGCCCTTCGGCTGCGTTTGGTCCGGTTCTGCCCATGCCCGGAACGCGCACAGCACGACAACCAACGCCAGCAGTCGGCCCATCGCGAAAGCCTTCCAATCCAAGCCGCCACTCTAGAAAAGAGTGTAGCCGCCGTCGATCAGGAACGTGTCGCCGGTGTGCCAGGACGAGGCGGTGCTCATCAGGTAGACGGCGATGCCGCCGAAATCGGCGGGCTTGCCCCAGCGGCGCATCGGGATGCGCGGCAGGACGTTGCCGGTAAACCGCTCGCTGCCGAACAGGTCGGCGGTCATGTCCGTCTCCACCCAGCCTGGCAGCACGGCATGCGCGCGCACGCCGTGGCGCGCGTACTCCACCGCCAGCGCGCGGATCATGGAGATGACCGCGCCCTTGCTCGCACCGTAATGCTCGTTGCGCGCGGCCCCCATCACGGCCGCCGTCGACGACGTGCCGACCAGCACGCCGCCGCCGCCGCGCGCGACCATGTGACGGGCGGCGGCGCGGAACGTCAGGAACACGCCGTCGAGGTTGACGCGCATCACGCGGCGCCATTCGTCGGCGGTCATCTCGCCGAAAGAGGGCGTGCCGCGCCCGCCCACGCCGGCATTGGCGAAGCAGCCATCGACGCGGCCGAACCGTTCCAGGGTGCGCGCAAAGGCTGCGTCCACCGCGGCTTCGTCGCCCACGTCGCAGTCGAAGGCCGCGACCTGCGTGCCGTGCGCCTGCAGCGCGGCGACGCCGGCCGCGTTCTTCCCGGCGTTGGTGCCCCAGACCGCGATGTTGGCGCCGGCCATCGCCAGCCCCTCGGCGAAGCCCAGGCCGATCCCGCCATTGCCGCCGGTGACGAGCGCGACCTTGCCCGTCAGGTCGAATGCTGGGTGGCCCATTGATGCTCCAGCCGCATTGGCGGCGCTGACGGGCGTGGAGCGGGTGAAGGGAATCGAACCCTCCTAGCTAGCTTGGAAGGCTAGAGCATTACCACTATGCTACACCCGCGCAGCGACGCTTATAGCCGGGCGGCGAGGCGCGCGGAAGCCCGCGATGCCGGCCGGCGAGAGCGCGCCCCGATCAGTTGGTCGCCGGCTCCGCCTCCAGCCGCGCCTTGAGCCCGTCCAGCGCGGGCTGGGTCAGCGCGGCGACGGCGCGGATGGCGGCCGACTCGTTCAGCTCGGGCCGCGGGCCCGCATTGGCGGTGCCGCGATAGAACGCGATGCGCCATTCGACGCGCGAGCCGCCATCGGGCTGCGGCAGCACCACGATCATCGAGGCGTAGTTGGCCACCGGCAGCACGTTCACGTCCACATGGGGCAGGAAGGTGGCGTAGGTGAAGTTCTGTGGCTCGTAGCGCACCAGCTCCTCGTCGGGCAGCACGCCGCCGGTCTTCAGCGTCACCGTCCTTGTGGCGTCCGGGATGTCGTCGCCGTCGGCGGCCGTGTGGGCCACCAGCCTGTCCCAGGACAGGTCGCTGAAATGGCCGATGACCGACCACACCTTGGCGGGCGGCAGGGCGATGTGGACGGAGGCCACGTACCTCACCCGCTGGGAATCGTGCGCCGATGCCGGCAGAGGCGACGCCGCCGCCAAAGCCAGGGCCAGTGCCGACGAAAGCCCGGTGTTCCGCATGGTCATGCCATCGTCCCTTCGTTGTCGAACCCCCGTCCTATCTCCGCCCAGCACGGCTTTGCAATGCCGCCGCCCTTGACACGCGGCGCGCGACATTCTTCAACCCGCCCTCGCGTGCAGCCCACCCTCCGGTGCTGGGTGCCGTAGGGGTGTAGCTCAATTGGCTAGAGCGCCGGTCTCCAAAACCGGAGGCTGGGGGTTCGAGACCCTCCACCCCTGCCACGTGTCCGACCGTCCGGTACTGTCTTGCTGTCTCCGTCCTTGCTGCCTCCGTCGCCCGCCGCTTGTCTTTCGCCCCATCTGTCTCTGGTAAGGATCCTCGCTTGGCGTTTGCACCCGCACAATTCATCGCCGAAATCCGCGCCGAGGCCGGCCGCGTCACCTGGCCCGGCAGGCGGGAGACGATGGTCACGACCGGCCTGGTGCTGGCGATGGCAGCTGTCAGCGCCGCCTTCTTCTTCGCGGTGGATTTGGGCGTGGGCGCGCTGGTGCGCGTGATGTTCACCGGCGCCAGTTAAGGATCTTTGCCCCATCATGGCCAAGCGTTGGTATGTCGTGCACGTCTATTCGGGCTTCGAGAAGAAGATCGCCCAGGCGATCAAGGAGCAGGCCGACCAGAAGGGCCTGGGCGACCACATCGACGAGGTGCTGGTGCCCTCGGAGGAGGTGATGGAGGTCAGGCGCGGCCAGAAGGTGAACGCGGAGCGGAAATTCTTCCCCGGCTACGTGCTGGTGAAGATGGAACTGACCGACGACGCCTGGCACCTGATCAAGAACACGCCCAAGGTCACCGGATTCCTGGGAACCAAGCTCCGCCCTTCGCCGATCAGCGAGGCCGAGGCAGACCGGATCATGAAGCAGGCGCAGGAGGGTGTGGACCACCCCCGCCGCTCGGTCGTCTTCGACATCGGCGAGCAGGTTCGCGTGGCCGACGGGCCGTTCACCAGCTTCAACGGCACGGTGGAGGAGGTCGACGAGGAGAAGGGGCGCCTCAAAGTGTCGGTGTCGATCTTCGGCCGGTCCACGCCGGTGGAACTCGAATACGGCCAGGTCGAAAAGCTGTGAGCCCGTAGCCCGGATTTGCGTCCGGGCTACGATAGGTGGGCTTGGCGTGAGCCGGGCTGGTTAGGTGGTGCAGCGACCGTGGGCGGACTTGCGGCAGCCATGCGCCGCGGCGGCGTGGACCGGCGCCACCGCATGGGCGCGGTACACCGCTGCGTGCGTGACGTGGGAGCTGGCCACCAGGCCACGCACGCGCACCGTCAGATGTTGGACCGGCGCTGCGGCGCCGGCGTGTTCGATGACGTGTATGCCGTGCCGGACGGGCATCGCGGCAGAGGCCATGCGCCATGACCCGTGGCTGGAGAACCGTATCTCGGGCGCTTCCGCAACTTCGACGGGCAGTGCCTGGGCGCGGCCCCGGCGGGCGGCGCTGGCGTAGCGGACGTACGCCTCGTGTCCGCGATGGCCGCGCGCGGCGATCGTGATCGTCACGTGGCGCGGGTAGCGCGGGCCGGCCGGAATCTCGTCGGGCAGCTGGTTGACCGCGTATTGCTCGGCGGGGGAGCGGGCTTGCGGCCACTCGTCGCGAATGTAGGGCGCGATCATCGCGACGTAGCGGCGGGTTTCGGCCGGTAGCGGGCGGTTATGGGTGAGGTAGTCCTGCAGCCGCGCCGGGCCGCCATTATAGGCGGCCAGCATGCCGGGGCTGCCGAACGCGTCGTACATCTCGCGCAGGTAGGCGGTGCCGGCCATGATGTTGTTGTGCGGGTCGAACGCATCGTCGCTGAGGCCGTAGCGCGCGCGCACCTCGTCGTAGGTGGCGGGCATCAGCTGCATCAGGCCCATGGCGCCGACGGGCGAGGTGATGAGCACGCCGCTGGCGCGGAACTCGTGCCCGCCCGATTCGACACGCATCACCTCGCGTATCCAGCGCTCCGGCACGTCGAATTTCTTCGAGGCTTCGCCGATATAGGGCCCCCACGGATCTTCCGGCGGACCTGGCGGAGCGTAGCTGGGCTTTGCCCTGGCGACGTAGGTGGCCGCCTCCTGCGTCGCGGTCATCGGCGCGGTCGTCGTGTGACTGGCGCAGGCAGAAAGCACAGCCGCGGCACCAAGGAAAGTGGTCGCCCGAAGCAGGGCGGGGAGGGACGAGGTGGGCGTTGCCTGCATGCGTGATGCCTTTCCTTCGTCCAGCGGCCGAGGGTATCACTCATTCGTGATGTCCTCGCCGGGAAACTCAGAGTCCGCCTCTAAACCCTTAGAGCGGCATTTTCCCGACGGCAAGATGAGATTTCAGTCCCTTGCCAAACTTTCCGAGCCCGACCTGCCCATGCAAGCGGTGCAGGGGAGAGTTGCGGATTTACAACATAGTGTCGCAGTTCTCGTTAACGGAACTCCTTCCGGGTTTCCCTTCGTCACTGAATGGTTATCGTAATCTCAGATTTGTTATTCCCGGCCGGGGCCGACCAACGACTGCCCGGCTGGTTTTGGGGGACCATTCTTTGACACTTCGACACAGGCTTGCCGGTTCCGTTGCCATTCTGGCGCTGGCGCAAGGCTACTCGGCATCGCCGGCGCAAGCGCAGATTTCTCCGGCGCAGACGAGCGCCGCCACATCGCCGGCAGGCGCCGACCAGGCGACGGCGACCGGCAGCACCTCCGAGAACATCGTCGTCACCGGCTCGCGGCTCAAGACATCGAACGCAACCGCCGAGACGCCGGTCGTCGTTGTCACCTCGGCGCAGATACAGCATTCGAGTGCACAAACTCTGGAAGACGTGCTGACCAGGATCCCGGAAATCGGGAGTAACGGAGTGTACGCGACCACGAATAACGGAGGCGGCGGCGTTTCCTGTATCGACCTTCGAAACCTCGGGATTGAGCGGACACTGGTGCTGGTCGACGGCAAACGCTTCATCGCCGGCAACGCGAACTGCGTCGACCTGAACAACATCCCGATCGACCAGGTTGACCGCATCGAGATCCTGAAGGACGGCGCCTCCACCACCTACGGCGCCGACGCGATCGCCGGCGTGGTCAACATCATCCTAAAGCATAACTATTCCGGGGTGACCTTTCACGCCGACGGCAGCATTGCGACCGACGCAGGTGACGACAAGCAAGGCGAGCTCTCAGTCCTGGCCGGCACAAACTTCGACAAGGGTAACTTTACGATCGGCGCGGAATACCTGAACCGCGGCCCGGTGGCTCAGGCTGACCGCTCGTTTGCCCAGTATCCGGTCCAGCCGACCTTCAAACCGGTCGGACAAAAGCAGACTGTCGGATCGATCTTCAATCCAAACGGGCTGACGTTTGCGGACGGAGACAACATCAACCAGGATACGCAGAACAACCTGTTCAACGTCCTCAACAAGAACGGAACGTTAGGCGCTGGTTATTCGGGAGCCCGATCGCAGCGATACAATTTCGGTGCAGACCAGGACTTGAGCGGCTCGCTTGAGAAGGAGAGCTTCGATTCTTCGGTGAATTACGCATTCACTGAAAACATCAATGGCTACCTCGATACGTTCTACACGCACAAGATAACAGGCCAGCAATTGGCGGCCCAACCCGTGCAGGGCGCGTTGAACCCGAACGTGGTGCCGGACGCCTATGTGATACCAGAGGGCAATCCCTATCTGGCAAACCTTCTCGGTGCGGGTTCCGGCGCTGTCGACCTCTACAAGCGGGAGACGCAGTTCGGCGATCGTATCTACACCCAGGCCGACAACACCTTCCAGATCAATACCGGGTTCAAGGGAACCCTGATCGGCAACTGGGATTACGAGGTCTTCTTCCAATACGGTGAGGAAGACGAGCAAATCACGAACACCAACAACATCAACTTCCAGCGGCTCGAGAACGAGGCCGGCTTCCAGCAAACGACGGCCACGCCTGACCAGATCGCCGCCATCAAGGCGTCCAATCTGAATCTCTACGGCGCGCCGACCTTCGATGCCACCACGTTTGGGATATACAACCCCGGGGTCTGCAACGCGGCGGCCGGTTGCGTGTTGTCCAACCCGTTCGGCCAGAACCTGAGCGCCGCCGCAATCGACTACGCGCGGTTTACCGAGGCGCAGCAGACTCGCTACACGCTGAAGGTCTATGGCGGTTCGTTGACCAACAACACCCTGTTCCAACTGCCTGCGGGGCCGCTTGGCCTGGCGCTGGGTGTGGAGCACCGCACGGAAAGCGGGCAGTTCACACCCGACTCGCTGGATCTGACCGGCGTTACGCTGGGAAGCGTGGCCAATCCTACCAAAGGATCGTTCGACGTTACAGAGCTGTATGGCGAAACGCGCGTGCCGATCCTGAAAGACTTGCCGGGCGCCAAGGACCTGCATATCGATCTTGGCGGGCGTTTCTTCAACTATAGCAACTTCGGTTCCGGGGAGACGTGGAAGGTCAGCGGCAACTACACTCCGGTTCCAGGCATCCGCTTCCGAGGCACTGATGGCGAGGCATTTCGCCAGCCCAGCACCAACGACCTGTTTACGGGTTCTGCCATCGCCTTCAACGGCGCGACCGACCCCTGCGCTCAGGTCAGCTCCTATGGCTCGAAATCCGCCGTCGTTCAGAAAAACTGCCTAAGCCAAGGCGTGAACCCGGCGAACTTCGTTCAGACCGGAAGCCAAGTTCAGACCATCGTCGGCGGCAATCCAAACCTGCAACCGGAGACCGCGCGCACCCAGACGCTTGGCGTTGTGGTAAATCCGCCATTCGTGCCGCGTCTGGCAATGACGCTCGACTACTCGCGCACCAAGGTGAACAATTCTATCGGATCGCCTTCGACGGGGTCGATCCCAACGCAGACCATCCTCGACAATTGCTACACGAACCCAGCTTTCCTGGGCGGCGGAAACGGCGTCAGCAATCTATGTAACATGGTAGCGCCGCGTCTTGGCACCGGCCAGCTCAACACAGTCAATGACATCGCGACAAATCTGGGCGTAACGCGAACTGAGGCGCTCGACTTCGGACTCACCTACTCGTACCCGATCCCCGGGTACGGCGTGCTGTCGTTCCAGAACGACGCAACATTCACACTGAAGTATCAGGCCCAATTGCTTAAGGATGGGCCGTTCATTGGGTATCTTGGTACAATCGGCGCGGAGTCGGCGAGCCAACCTGCCTATCCTCGTGTCCGTGACAACGCTAGCGTAGATTGGAGACTGGGCGACTTCCAGTTCGGCTACCGGTTGCGCTACATCGAAGGCACTGTGTTCGACAACTACCCAGGGCCGTACGTGCAAGGTGCAAACAAGGGACAATACGCCTCGGCGAAAACGCCTAACGTTTACTATCACGACGTAGTTGGATCATACGATTACCATAACATTTCTGTTAACGTCGGCATCGACAACCTCTTTGACAAAGCCCCACCGTTCGTGTTTGACACCGCCACAAACACGGATGCTGCCGTCTATGATATCTACGGCCGCGTGGTCTATGTGAAAACCACGCTGCGCTTCTAGCTTCGGCTAACTTGGCCGTTTCGGATCGCCCAACATCGTGGGCGATCCGGTTGTCTTGACGGATCGTATGCTCCCCAAAACCAAACGTGCTGAAATGCAAGACTGCCCGGGGTAGGCGGACGTATTGCTGGGCAGTCGTTGTCGCCAGTTTAGGACCAGACGCGATTTGACCCCGGCAGTCCTTGTGCAATGTGCGACGAGTGCGGCACGGTTGCTTTACCGACTGTCGGTCGATCACGGCTTCTCAGCGGCAAGGCGCGGTCCGTCGTGGTGAGCGTGTCGCTTTGAGCCATCGGGCTTCTGAAACAGAGTTTGTCTCGTTGGCCGACCACTGCGAATCCGCAGGACGGCAACTTGAGGCGGAGGCTGTTCTGCGCGTGGCGTTGAAGGAGCATCGCCGGTCTTCAACCCTGGTCGCCAGGCTGGCGCGTACTCTTACCAGGAACGGGAAAGCAGCAGAGTCGTTACGATTGCTGATAAAGACCGGCGAGCAAGGTAAGCCGAGCCACGAGATTCTGACCGAGCAGGCGGCTGCACTGAAGGCGCTCGGCCAGCCTGAAAAGGCGCTGGTGGCCTACGAGCGCGCAGCCAGGCTCTACCCGGACGACGTGGTGGCGCATCACAACCTGGCGGCAAGCAGAGGCGACCTCGGCCGGTTCGAGGGCGCGGCGCAGGCGGCGGCCCGTGCGCTGGCCAAGGGGGGCGCGCCGCAGACATGGCTCGTCTACGCGCGCGCTCTGTTGGGCCTGCGCCGGCTTGACGAGGCGGACCGTGCGTTTCGGGAGGCGATCGCCCGGCAGCCGACCTACCTGGACGCGCATCGCGAGCTGGCGCAGCTTATCTGGATGCGCACGGAAGATGCGCGCGCCGCCACCGCCGTGCTGGACGCCCACATCGTGAGCCACCCCGACGTGCCGGAACTGTTCGCGCTGCGCTCCAGCGTCCTGGACCATGCGGGCGATGCGGCAAACGCCTATGCCACCCTGGCGCAGGCCATCAGGCGGCACCCGGAGCAGGCAGGTTTGCACCTTTCGGCGTCCCAGCTGGCCGCGCGCCTGCCAGGCGGCGCGGGCCATGCCGTGCAGCACGCCGAACGCGCGCTCGCGTTGCTGCCAGGCAGCGTGGATGCTGAAACCGTGCTGCTGGCCGGCTGCCTGGCCGTGGGTGACGCCGAGCGCGCTTCGGCCATCGCCGACCGGCTGGTGCAGCAGCGTCCTGTGGATCAGCGCGCGCTCGCCTACCAGGCCACCGCCTGGCGGCTTCTGGGCGACCCGCGCCACGCAGAACTTTACGACTACGCTGCCCTGGTGCGCGCCTGGCGGATGGACGTGCCCGATGGCTGGAGCGACCTGGGCGCTTACCTGGCCGACCTGGCCCGGGCCTTGGAGGAGGTGCATGCGTTTCGCACGCACCCGTTCGACCAATCGTTGCGGCACGGCAGCCAGGCGTCAAATCTGCTGACCTCCGGGCACCCGGCCGTGCGCGCCTTTTTCCAGGCGGTCGACGGCCCAATCCGCCGGCATCTTGCCATGCTCGCGAGGGGTGCGGATCCCGTCCGGGCGCGCAACACGGGAGGCTACCGGTTTCACGGCGCCTGGTCCGTGCGCCTGCGCGCCGGGGGGTTCCATACCGACCACATCCATCCCGAAGGCTGGCTTTCGTCGGCCTGCTACATCGCCCTGCCGCCGAGCGGTGCTGCCGAGCGGGCGCGCAGAGAGGCTTGGATCAAGTTCGGCCAGCCAGGCGTGCCGACGCTGCCGGCGCTGGAGGCGGAGCATTTCGTGGAGCCGGAGCCGGGGATGCTCGTGCTGTTCCCGTCCTACATGTGGCACGGGACCGTGCCGTTCGACACGGACAGTCCTCGGCTGAGCGTTGCGTTCGATCTTCTGCCGGGCGAAGGCGTTCGCCGGTAGCATCGTCGTCACGAGCGAGCAATCCACGCCTCGGCACGCATGTCTGGCGGCTGACCCGTGGATTGCCTCGGCCAAGCGGCCCCGCGATGCCGAGAGAGGTTGACGCCGCGCGGGTCCGCGGCGCGCGGGTCGTCAGCGCTACTCCGTCGTAGAGGGCTGCATCAGCTGGTGCTCCTGGTCGCGCAGGCTGTCGAGCTGCTGGCGCTTTGCCGCGGCCTCGGCGAGCTGCTGAGGGGTCAGCACCTGGCGCATCTGCAGGGCGGCCTCCAGGCGCTGCTGGTCGAGCTGCGCGCGCAGCGTCTGTTCCTGCTGCACGAGAGGGGCGAGGTCGGCCTCGGTGACGCTGCCCGGGGCCAGCAGCCGCGCCATCACCTGCTCGTGCACGCTGCGCATCTGCTGGAACGTGCCGCGCGCCTGCTCCCAGCCGGCCCGCTCGATCTGCTTGACCTGGTCACGCTGCGCGTCCGACAGGGACACGCCCTGGAACAGCTCGTTCTCGTGATGGTGGCCGAGCTCGTCGGACCGGGCGGCAGCCGCTCCGGTGAAACCGATCGAGGCAGCCAGGGCAAGGAGGGTAGCGCGCATGTGGTGTCCTTTCTGAGCGGTGGAGAACCATGTGTGTTATATGCCCGGCCCGCCCGGCGCTGAAGGCGGGCGATGGTGACATAGTATGACATCACGAACAAAAGGCCGTGCCTTGCGGCACGGCCCTCTGGTTTGGTTCGTTGTGATCAGAAGCGTGCGGTAACGGTGAAGAATATGCTGAATGGCTGGCCCGGGATGCCGTCGGCGAACTCGGGTGAGCAGTTATACTGGCTTGCCACCGGGTTCGCCTTGGTGGCCGAGCAGGCCGATGGGGAAACCTGCTTGTAGTAGTATTGGAAGAAGCGCTGATCGAACAGGTTCTGGATATTCAGATCGAATTTTAGCCGCTTGACGACGGGCATGAACGGCGTCGGCAAAGTGTAGTTCATGTCCAGGTTGAAGATCGCGAAGGGCGATATGCCGCCATGTGGGTCGAAGACGGTGGCACCGGAAATTTGGCTGAATCTGGTGCAGGCCGGGGCAGGGTTGGTGCCTTGGCAGCCCGTGTAAGGGGAGCCAGGTATGGCGGCTGTTCCGGGCAGCGCGACGCCGATGGCGGGCGTCAAACCGGTGAATGTCGGAACGCTTGCATCACCGAAGATGTCATACGTCGTGTATTGATGCCCTGTGTAGGTTCCGCTGAAACGGACGTCCACGGCATCGTCGTCCCGCAACAGGCTCTTATGGCTGTAGTCCACGCCGAACGTTGACAGCCAATCGGGGATGCCGGTGACCGGCGCACCCTTCAGGGCAATACCGTACTGGTCCTCGGCGACTGTCGCGAAAGCGAAGTTGCTCTTCAGGTATTTGGCAAGTTCATGGGAGAAATTGCCGAACAATTGAATGTCCGGTGTGACCTGGTATGTCGCCGCACCCTCAACACCCTTGAATTCGCGCTGCCCGTTATCGTTGTAGATATTCTGCCCGATGGTAGGCCCGGACTCCGAGGTGTAGAAGCCGAAATCGCGATCCACCTTTTGGTAGAAGTAATCTGCCGACAGCACGAGGTTGGACGTGACGTACTTCGCGCCCCCCTCGTACAAATGAACGATCGAGGCATTCGGCGGTGTACCCGCCGCGTTCGGGCTGAAGTCGGTGACAGGAGCGAACAAGGCTGACTGACCAGTGCTGCCATACACGCTCAGCCCTTTCAGCACCGGCGCAATCTTGTCGAAGTCATAGGATACGTTGAAGAACGGCAGCCATTCCCGGTTGTATTTTGTCGATTTGAAGTTGACGTAACTGAAGGACGCGAAGTCAAAGATTTCGCTTTGCTTGAGGCTGGAATAGGTGGTCTGCAACGTTCCGCCCGGCGTGACGTGCAGCGTGTTGTCGAGCAGGTCGATCTTGTCCTGGATATAGCCCTGGGCAATCGTCCGTTGTACGCCGCCGTCAAAACCGCCGCCGAAAATGTTGTCCAGGTTACCGGACGTCTGGGCCACGGTGGACGTGGCGCCGAAATAGCTCTTGTCGGATGGGGCCGTCTCCTTCGCGAACAGTCCGCCGATCTTGATCGTGTTGGCGATGCCGAAAATCTCCGGCGCGATATAGGTCACCCTTGGCTGGATGCCGTATGTTTGCGCCTCGTGAATCACCCTCTCGCCATTCAGACCGCAAGGAGCAACGCCGCCCGCCGCAGTGTATTCGGCGACGTAGGACGCAGGACAGTTCGGCGAGCCTGGCGGATAAGCGGCGAGCGGGTTGTAGGGGTAGATGCCCGGCTTGTACAGAGGCCCTCCCGGACCGAAGTATTGTCCGTAGTTGAAGCCCGCCGGTGTGTTCAAGAACGGTGCCGCGCCATCGACCGCGTAGGGGTTGAAGTCGCCAAATGGCGGACTTGCCGCGAGTGCGCCGAAAGTGGTCGAGTCGGCGTCGTTATGCAGGTAGAACGCCGTGAGTCCGACGTTGAGGTTGTCGTTGACGTAGGTGTCATCTTTCATGATGACGGTGAGGTAATCGTTTTGCTCGTAAGCAGCGGAGACGTTTGTCGGATAATTGCTGAACAACCCGTTCTGGTTCAGATATGGTACAGGCACGGGCTCGGTCTGGATGTAGCCGTTGCCGGTGTTGTACAGCACGGTCGTCTGAAACTTAGACAAGCCGTCGTCATAGGGTTTGTCGAACGCAAACTCCATCTCGTTCTCACGGTTGCCGGTGTAGTCGATGAAGCCTGCGGTCTGCAGATTCTTGTAGTTCAGCAGCACTTTGGGCGCGTTGTCTCCGGTGCCGAGCGGCCCGTCGAGCGAGCCTGAGTTCACCTCGAAGCCTTCGGTGTAGGTCTGGAACGAACCGATGCTGCCGAACACGTCCACGTAAAAGTCGTTGGTCGGGCGTTTAGACTGATACGCTATTGTGCCACCGATGGTGCCGAAGGTGTTCTTGTCTGGATAGGCAATGCCTGGGTAGATCGAGACGCCGCTGATCTGGCCCAATGTGAAGATACCACCGATGTTGTTCTCTATGGACGACGAGCCAGGTGCGAGCAGGTCCTGAGTCGGCACGTCGTCGAGCGTGGAGGCGGTCTCAAGCCCGCGCGCGCCTCGAATGGTCAGCTCGGGCGCTGAATCTCCGATGCCTTGCTGGTAGACGTAGATCGACGGGGCTTGGCGCAGCAGGGTGGACGGGCTGCCGGAGACGCCGGCCTGCTGTATCTGCCGTTGACCGAGTTCGGTCACGGCCGACGGAGAGTTCTTCTCCTTCAACAGACGGCGCTGCGCCTTGACGATTATGTTCTCGGAAGCGCCGCGGCTTACATCTGGCGGAATGGCCTGGGCAGGCGTCTCGCCGCGCGGCGGTACACCGCTTGAGCTCGGCGCCCGCGTCGGTACTGTTTCCTGCGCCAGCCGAACGTCGGGAACGCTCTGGGTTTGAGCGGTTTGCGCCGACAAACGCGTGGCTGGCACCAGCCCGCACGCGACGACGCAGGCCGTCAGCATCAAACGCTGTCTGGAAGTGAACCGCTGTTCCATGTCGCCGACTGCCCCCAATATTCGACCTCCTCGCGCAGCTTGGCGGAGGTCCGAGAACTAGCCTGGCGGAAAAGCTGGTCTTGCCGTTCTCACCAGGCCGATGGGGGCAGAGTGTGGCAACGCAGCATTGGAGCACAACGTCTTGGAGGTTGCCGTTACCAACCAACAAATTCCTGTGGTCGCATTGCAACAGTTTTATGAACACGCAGGGCTTGCGATGTGCAAAGCGAACCGCCCCCGCCGAAGCGGCAGATTGGACGTCACGCTTGAGCGACCTCAGCCTTTTGAGAGCAGTATGATCCACAGCCGGGCGACCTCGGCGGCCCCCTCCTTGCCGCCGACCGTGCGGAACATCTGCACCGCACGGGGTTTTTGGCCGGCATGCATGTAGGCTAGCCCCAGATGCAGTCGGGTGTCGTCGGGATGGCGCAGGCCGCCCTTGCGGATGCCCGCTTCCATCAATGGAATGCCCGTCTGATACTGTTCGTAGCTGGCATATTCTTCGCCGAGCGAGGCGAGCAGGTTGCCGTCGTGGCTTGACTGCGCCTCGGCTTCACGGCTTGGCAGCGCTTTCAGCTCGCTCGCGTAGGTCCTGTTCACCAGGTCTCGCAGCCGCTGCTCGCGTGCGGCACCTGGGCCGGTGCCGAACGCGCCTGTGCTGTAAGCCTTGTCGGTGATCGCCTTGGCTTCACCGGGCAGGGGAACCTGCAACGCGAGCTCGATCATCTCCATCAGGTCTTCGGTCTTGGTCAGCAGCCCGGTCGCCAGCTCGAACCGGTCGATGTCCAGCGTCAGCCGGCTGGCGAAGCCTGGTCGCGTCTGCGCGCTGTGGATCAGGTTCTCCCAGTAATCAGGCTTGGGGTAATAGGTGACGAGCTGCACCATGGTGTTGCCGAAACCCAGAGTGTCGCCGCCCTCGCGCTGGCATGCGGCCAGAAGCTGCAGTTGCTCCTCGGTCGGGCGGCGGCCTGCGCGCACCGTGGCGGAGACCTGTTCGGCCTGCAGACGGCCGGCGTTGGCAAAATCCTTGTTCAGGTAATAGGCGGTGATCAGCTGCGTCCGCAGCGCAGGGTCCGCGGGGTTCGCCTTGATAGCGCGCTGCAGCCAGCCGATGGCGGCCGGATAGTTTTTCGAATTGAACGCGATGCTCGACTCGGCCATCAGCAGCTTGGATTGCTGGGCGGCGGAAACCCGGCCGGAGGCGAGCATGTCGGCGTACACCTTTGCCGCCGTCGCGTTGTCGCCGGAACGCTGTGCGATCGAGCCGCGCATCTCCTCGATGACAAAGCTCTCTTCGGGCGTGAGGCCGCGTGCAGCCGACGCCGCGCGCACCTGCGCCATCGCCGCGGCATAGTTGTGGGCGTTTGCCAACGCTGCCGCTTTTTTCAGCGGGTTTCCGACTTCGGCCCGCAGCGCCTGGGCGTGGGCCGCAAACCCGGTGAACGGCAGACATGCGCAAGCGAGCCCCGCCGCCAGTCCGGCGCGGGCGAACAGGGTGCTCATGCTCTATGGTCCCATGAACTGTTCGTTGCCGACCAGACCGATATTGGTCACGCCGAGCCGCTGCGCATCGGCCATCACGTGCGCCACGTATTTGTAGGTGGCAAGCTTGTTGGGTTTCAGATGCACTTCGGGCTGCGGGTCGGCCTTCGCGGCGGCGATCAGGTGGTCCTGCAGCGATGCCTCGTCCGGCATCGGCTCGCCGTTCCACGAGATGGTGCCGTCGAAATCGACGTCGATCGTCACCACGGTGGGCGGCACGGGCGGCGGCGGCGGGTTGCCGGCCGGCAGGTCCATCTTGATCGCGTGCGTCTGGATCGGGATCGTCACGATCAGCATGATCAGCAGAACCAGCATCACGTCGATCAAGGGCGTGGTGTTCATGTCGACCACCACGTCCATGTCGTCGCTGTCCCCCCCTGTGGGCATGCTCATGGCCATGTGAAAATCTCCCTGTGCCGAAGCACGTCAGTTACCGACGTTGTTCGGCGGCGGCTCGGTGATGAAGGCGATCTTGTAGATGCCGGCGCGCTGCAGGGCGACGACGACCTTGCCTACGAACTCGTAGCGTCCGTCCTGGTCGGCACGGATGTGCACCTCCGGCTGCGGCACCTTTACGGCCACAGTCTTCAGCTTTTCGACCAGGGCGGGAATGTCGGCGATCGGCCGGCCGTTCCAGAAGTAATCGCCGTCCTTCGTCACGTTCAGGGTGATGTTTTCCGGCTTGGTCTGCGTCGGCTGGTTGCGGTCCTTGGGCAACGACACCGGAACGGTGTGCGTCACCACAGGGATGGTGATCAAGAAGATGATCAGCAGCACCAGCATCACGTCGACGAGCGGCGTGGTGTTGATGGCCGATACGACCGCGTCTTCGCCCTCTGACGGGCCGACCTGCATCGACATCGGGCTTAAGCGACCCGTGCTGCGACGGGTGTGACCGTGGCCGAGGACGAGGACCCTTGAGCCACGTTCACGCGGCGCCCGCTGAGCAGGATGGAATGCAGGTCGCTGCCGAAATTGCGCACCTTCTCGTTGGCCGTCTTGTTGCGGCGGACAAGGAAGTTGTAGCCGAGCACGGCCGGCACGGCGGTCGCCAAGCCGATCGCGGTCATGATCAGCGCCTCACCCACGGGACCGGCCACCTTGTCGATGCTGGCCTGGCCGGCCGCACCGATGGCGGTCAGCGCGTGGTAGATGCCCCACACCGTGCCGAACAGGCCCACGAACGGGCTGACGGAACCGACCGTCGCCAGAAAGGCGAGGCCGCCCTGCAGACGCGAACTGACCGTTTCCTGGGCACGCTGGATGGCCATCGTCACCCAGGTGTGCAGGTCGATGGCTTCGGTCAGCGCGCCTTCGTGGTGCTGGGTGGCCGAGACGCCGTTCTCGGCGATGTAGCGGAACGGGCTGGCGGGCTTGAGGCGCTGGATGCCCTCGTTGACCGATGTGGTCTTCCAAAAATCCTTGTTGGCGGCGCGGGAGGCCGAGAACACGCGCGCCTGTTCCCAGAACTTCGTGATCATGATGTACCAGGTGCCGAGCGACATGATGGCCAGCAGGATCAGCACGGTGCGGCTGACCGCATCGCCGGTCTTCCACAGGGCGTTCAGGCCGTAAGGGTTCTCGACCGTCTGCGTGCCGTTGCCGTTATCGACCGCGTTGGTGGTGTCGGCACTGCCCGGTGCGGGTGGCGTCGCGGTTCCTGGGGCGCCCGGTGCGGCACCGGTGGTTTCGGCGCCTGGTGCGCCGGGGGCGGCCGGAGCGGTCGCGCTGGGTGCGCCGGGCGCTGGCGCGGCAGCCTCGCCGGGGGCGGCCGGCGCAGCCCCGGCCGGTGGGACCGCTCCGGGCGAGGGCGGGGCGGTTTGCAGCGACGGGGGCGACGTCTGGGCCAGCCCGGCCCCTGGAGCGACGACAGCCGTCCCCAAGGCGATTGCCAGGGCCAGGGTTCCGGAACGAGTCATGCTGGTCTTCTGCATCATAAATTCCTCTCTCACGATCCAACGTGGATCGTCATTCTGAATGTGAGCGCCTGTTGGCCGGCGGACGTTACTCGGACAATCTGAAAGTCAAATTGGTCACGTGACCAGGAGACCGGACCGGCTGGCCGTTCTGCATCGCAGGGCGGTACCTCACGCGGCCGCTTCGCAGCCAGGCGAGAGTAGCGGTGCCGAAAGCGCTGCCGCCTGACACGTTGCCGAGCACGCAACCTGATGGGCGGCCGTCAGCCTCGATGTCGCAGGTGACCGACACGTGGCCTTCCCGCCCCTCCTCCTGGTACTGGTCGGGAAACTCAGGCTTCGACCCGCCGGTCGAAACCGGCCCCGAACTCGGGCCGGTCACCTGAGGGGCCGCCACCGGGGCCCGCTGCGTCGGCACGTACGGCGTGGGTGCCGTGTGCTGAACGGCGGTGATCACGTGCTGCGGCTGCGGCGGCGGCTGCACGTTGATCTCCGGCGGCGGGATGAACGGCGGCGGCGCGGTCACCGGCACCTCGGGCGGTGGCGGCGGCGGCGGCGGCGGCGGCGGCTTGGTCTGGTCCTGGATGATCTTGGTCTCGACCGGCGCCTTCAGCTTGTCGATGATCGTCGACCCCAGGCCGTTGATCAGCGCGTAGATCAGAAACACATGCAGAAGCACCACGACGCCGATGCCAACGATGTGGCGCGTCGGGTTTCGCCCCTGCTCGGCGTAGTTCATGCCGCGCACTCCCTCATTCAGCCAAAACTCCTCATTGACGGACGACGCCCCTTGATGAGAACCGCCCAACTGGGTCGCCCAGAGACGCATTGGGAGCACGCAGCACTCCCGACGCCAAGGGGGGACGTCCCATAATCACGGGCGCTGCCCAAAAATACCGCAAACCGCAATTGTGCGGTCGATAATGACTCGCTCATAGCCAGGTTCATGCCTCGTCTGGTTGCTCTTGCACGAAACGTTCCATTCTTCGGTGATCGGTTTGCAGGCAAGGATGAACATGCCGTGATGCCGCTTATGCGGTCGGCCGAGCGAGCGCAAGCGGGCTGGTCACGGGTTCGGCAAATCACCGATGCCGCGTGCCGCATCGGGCCGGTGCCGTTGGTGGCGATCAGGCCGCCGAGGAGGCCACGCCGCCGCGAGGCGGCGGCTTGCGGATGGCGGAGAGCAGCGCGCGCACCTCCGCACGGGCCGCGATGTGGCTCATGCCGAGCTGGATCTGCAGGCCCGCCTCGCGCACGTCCATCAAGGTCAGACCCTGAAGATACAATTCGCGGAAGATCACCCGCTCGCCGAAGCCCTTGACGGTGCGGAAGCCGATGCGCTTGGCCAGCGTCTCAAGCGTGGTGCCGACGTCGCGCTTGTTGCGCATTTCGGTGCTGCCCATCCGGTTGCGCATGACGATCCAGTCGATCCGCGCGCGGTCGCGGGCGAACCGCGCCTTGCGGGCCTGCCAAACCATCTCGCTGTAGATGCTGGGGTTGATGACCGCGTGGTTTTCGGGGTCCACGCGGGCCAGCATGGCGAAATCGACGAAACTGTCGTTGATCGGCGTGATCAGCGTGTCTGCCGCGGCATGGGCCAGGCGGGCCAGGTTGGTGTCGGCACCCGGGCAGTCGACGACGATGACCTCGCAATCGGCCGAAAGCTCGGCCAACGCGGTGTCGAGGGCAGCGCGCTCGGCCGCCTCTGCCTGCTCGCGGCTGTCGAGCTCGCTTCGGAACACGCTGGCGGCATGCGGCACGGGAAGCTCCACGCCGTGGCGGGACGCGTAGGCCGCCCGCGCTTCGAGGTAGCCCGAGAGCGTCCCCTGGCGCGCGTCGAGGTCGATGGCGCCGACCCGGTAGCCGTCTCGAAGCAGGCCCACGACCAGGTGCATCGCCGTGGTGGACTTGCCCGAGCCGCCCTTCTCGTTGCCGAGCACGATGAGGTGGGCGCGCTGTTCGAACGTGATGCTGGACAAGCAGTGGGCCTCCTCTGCAGCCGCCGACATATGCCTTGATACGGCGAGTCTTGCCAGACAGGAGCAAGCTCTCCATAGCTTCGGCAACCGAGTGGGTGGCGCCGCGCGCCGGACATCAATGAACGCATTTCCTCACCCTTGCGAGGACGGCCACCCCGAAGCGGAGCCCCATGAAATCCTGCGGGAATGCCAGGATTGCGGCCTGTTCCAGGGCGTTCCTGTGCTGCAGCCGGGCGAGGCGGCCGATTGCCGGCGCTGCCGCGCCAGGCTGCGCCGAGGCCGGCGCGACAGCCTGAACCGCGCGCTCTACTGCAGCATCGCCGCCCTGCTGCTGCTGTTGCTGGCGACCCAGCTTCCGTTCCTCGATTTGCGTTCGGTGGGCCGCACCTACCAGGCGAGCCTGTTCACCGGGCCCGCCCAGCTGAAGGTCCACGGCATGTGGGAGATCAGCGCGGTCGTGCTCGTCACCCTGGTGTTCGCGCCGATCATCCAGCTGGTGCTCATCGTCACCGTGCTGCTCGGCCTGCGCAGGCGGCGTCCACCACGGCGGCTGGCGGTGCTGTTCGCCTGGGTGGATACGCTGCGCCCGTGGTCGATGGTGGAGGTGTTCCTGCTCGGCGCCTTCGTGGCCTATTCGCGGCTGCAGGCGATCGCCGAGGTCGAGGTCGGGCCGGCGCTGATCGCGCTCGGCGGCGTCATGCTCTGCGTCGTGGCGGTCGACGTGGAGCTGGACCACGAGGACGTGTGGGAGACCATAGAGGCGCGCGGCCTGTGCCTGAACCTGCCGCCTACACCGCAGTACCCGCTGATCGGCTGCGACACCTGCCGCAAGGTGCTGCGCGCGCGGCCTGGCACGCGCTGCCCGCGCTGCTTCTCGCGCCTGCGGGTGCGCAAGCCGCAGGCGGTGTTCCGCGCCTGGGCGCTGGCCGGGTCTGCCGCCGCGCTCTACATTCCGGCCAACATCTACCCGATCCTGACGCTGATACGGTTCGGCCGCGGTGAGCCGAGCACCATCATCGGCGGTGTGATCGAGCTGGCGCAGGCGCAGATGTGGCCGCTGGCCATACTGGTTCTGACCGCGAGCATACTGGTGCCGCTGTTCAAGCTGGTGGCGCTGGTGACCCTGCTGATCATGACGGGCCGTGGTTCGGTGACCCGGCTGCGCGACCGCACGCGCGCCTACCGCCTGATTGACAGCATCGGCCGCTGGTCCATGATCGACGTGTTCATGCTGACCATCCTCTGCGCTCTCGTCCGCATGGGCTTCATCGCGACCGTGCTGCCAGGCATCGGCGCGATCGCCTTCGCCTCCGTCGTGATCCTGACGATGTTCGCGGCGGCCAGCTTCGACCCGAGGCAGATGTGGGACGCAGCCGCGGCCGCCGGGCACGACCTGGAGGCGGAGGACCTGGAAAGGTCGCCCGCCTTGGCTCCGGCCACCGCCGAGGCGGCCCACGCGTGAGCGAGTCCCAGGGAGGTTCGGGGCCGCAGCAAGTGCCGGACGCCGTGGTACGGCGGCGCAGCCGGTTCTCGCTGATCTGGCTGATCCCCATCGTCGCCGGCGCAATCGCCCTCTACCTCGTGATCACCACGCTGGTCAGCCAAGGCCCGCTGATCACCATCCGGTTCAACACCGCCAGCGGGATAAGCGCCCAGCAGACGCAGGTGACGCACAAGGCGGTGTCGCTGGGCATGGTGGAGGACATCAACCTGGCACGCGACCTGCGCACCGTCCTGGTCCGCGTGAGGATGAACAGCCAGGGGGCCAAGGTGCTGACCGACCATGCGCGTTTCTGGGTGGTGCGGCCCCGTCTGTCGACGGGCAACATATCGGGGCTGGAGACGCTGGTGTCGGGCGCCTACATCGAGGTCGATCCAGGTGCGCCGGGCGGCGAGCCCAAGCGCGACTTCGTGGGCCTGGAGGATCCCCCGGGCATGCGATCCGACGAGCCGGGCCGCCCCTACACCGTTATCGCATCGCGTCTCGGCTCGATCGGGCCAGGCGCGCCGGTGTTCTACCGCGACGTGACGGTGGGCGAGGTGCTCAACTACGATCTCGGCAACGGCCTGGGGCCGGTGACGATCAACCTGTTCGTCCGCCATCCGTTCGACAAGTTCGTGCGTCAGAACACGCATTTCTGGAACGCGTCCGGCGTGTCGGTCAATTTCGGCGCGCAGGGGCTGCACGTGGAGCTGGCATCCATCCAGGCGATCTTGTCGGGCGGCATCGCGTTCGAGACGCCGCACCTGCGCGGGGAGGCGCCCGAGAGCGCGCCAGACACGCATTTCACGCTGTACGACAACAAGGCCGACGCGGATGCAGCCGGCTTCAACCGGAAAATCCCGTTCGTCACGTATTTCACGAGCTCGGTCTCGGGGCTGAGCAGAGGGTCGCCCGTTCAGGTGTTCGGCATCCAGATCGGCACGGTCACTGACGTGCACCTGATCCTGGACGACGCGACGGCTGCGATACACGCCCGCGTGTCGTACGAGCTGCAGCCCGACCGCGTGTTCCCCAGCCAGCAGGTCAACCGTGACAGCGATCCGGCGATCGTGGTTCAGGCCCTGGTGCGCAAGGGCATGCGTGCCGTGCTGGAATCCAGCAGCTTGCTGACCGGGCAGAAGGCGATCTCTCTCGCATTCGTTCCGGACGCGCCGCCGCAGGACGTGAGCAAGGAGGGGGACAGCCTGGTGATGCCGAGCCAGGGTGGCGGGCTCGACAACATCACCTCGTCGCTGAGCGACATTTCGACCAAGCTGGACCGCATCCCCTTTGACGAGATCGGCCGCAACCTCAATTCGGCCCTCGCCGCGGTCAGCCGCACGATCAGCGGGCCCGACATGAAAAACGCGCTGCAGAAGCTGAGCCAGACGTTGACCGACGTGCAGCATCTCGTGCGCCACACCGATCAGAACCTTTCGCCCGTCTTGCAGCGCCTGCCCAAGATCAGCGCCGACCTGCAACAGGCCGTGGCGCGGGCGAACGCTGCGCTGGGGGAGGGTGGCTACGGCGGCAACTCCGATTTCCAGAGAGGCGTCGCGCGCGTCCTGGACCAGGTCAACGAGGCCGCCCGCAGCATCCGCCTGCTGGTGGACTTCCTGGACCGTCACCCGGAGGCGCTGATACGCGGGCGCACAGCGCAGGCGACCGAGCGATGAAATCGATCGTCAGCGCGGTCGCGATCGCCTGTCTGGCGGGCTGTGCGTCCCCCGACCCGACCTTCTACACGCTGCAGCCCGTGCCGGGCACGCCATCGCGCGCAGCCATCTCGATCGAGGTGAGGCGTCCTGGGCTGGCCGGCTACCTCGACCGGTCCGACATCGTGCTGAAGAACGCGTCCTACCGCCTGGACGTGAACAGCCAGCTCCGCTGGGCGGAGCCGCTGGGCGACATGATCGGCCGCGTCCTGGCGCAGGACCTGTCGCAGCGCCTGTCCGGCGCCAGCGTGTTCGCCGAGTCGGGCGCGATCACCGAGGAGCCTCAGCTTCGGCTGGAAGTGGACGTGCTGACCTTCGATCCGGACGCATCGGGCGCGGTCGTACTGACCGCCGAGGTGGCGCTGGAGCGTGGCACGACGCACCAGCCGGTGGCGACCAGGCACGTGTCCCTGACGGCGCAGCCCGCAGGCCAGGGCGCCGCCAACGTAGTCGCCGCAATGAGCACGCTGCTGGGCAACCTGGCCGATCAGATCGCAAAAGACGCAAGCTCCGCCGCGACCATCTGAAAGCTCACCCCCCAGAGACAAAACTCTCTTGGTTGTTTTTTTCAAAAAAGGACCGCTTGCCAAGAGTAGCCCCAAGCAGCTCAACCTGCCGAGCCAGCCGGTCAACCTCCTCGGACTCCAGACCGGAAGGGCGTGCCGGCGCAGCAAACCCCTCCGACATGGTCTGCAAGGCGTCAACGACCCAGGACGCCATCGGAGACGGGAGCGACGGCGCGCGGAACGTCATCGCGGTGAGCCGGCCGGCGATGCGGCGCAGGGTCGCGTCCGCCGTCAGCACGGTTTGGAGCTGGTCGCGCTGACCGCGCCGCGGTTCGTGCAGGGCGCGCTGGAGCGACGCTTCGAGGTTGTTGCTCGCCAGCCCGGCGCGCTGCCGCTCGCGGCCAGGGCTCAGGTCCGACGGCATGAGCACGGCGCGGGCATAGGCTGCATGCGCGGCGATCACGGTGCACAGATCCCGCCGCACCTGTTCGGGTTGCCAGGCCGGCCAGAGCAGCAGGTTTGCCGTGATCGCGATCAGCCCGCCGGCGATCGTGTAGCCGGCCCGGGCGAGGGCGATGCCGAGCTGGTCGTCCTGGGGCCTGGCCTGCTCGACGAGCAGGATGACCACCGGCGTGTAGACGGCGATGTAGACGCCGTAGCTGACCTGGCGCACCGCCAGCGCCGCCCCGCCCAGCACCGGTAGCAGCGCGGCCAGATAAAGCCGCGTGGACGTCACGGCCGACAGCCCGGCCGCGACCGTGCCGCCGAGCAGCGTGCCGCCAACCCGCTCCAGCGTGCGCTGCCAGGTAGTCGCGAAGAAGGGCTGCATGACCAGCACGAGCGTTATCGTGAGCCAGTGCGTGTAGGGGCCGTGCTGCAGCAGCGTGAAGCCGAGGCAGACGGTGGTGACTGCAGCCACCCTGACGGCATGGCGCAGCGAGGCCGACGAAAAAGTCCAGTTTGCGGCGGCAGGAGCGGTCAGGCGCTGGCGCCGCGGGATGCCGGCATCTCCCTCCGGACCGCTGCCGGGCAGGTACTGTGCTGGATCGACCAGCTTGGTGGCCACGCGCAGGCGGTCGGCGATGACGTCGCCCAGATGTGCGAGCGCCGGGCTGGCCTGCGCGTCGCGCCGCATGGCCTCGATCGCGCGTTCGAAGCGGGCCGCATCGCGGTGCCGCTCGCGTTCGATGGCTGCAGCCGTCAGCCGGAGCAACGGGCGAAGACGGCGCAGCAGGGTGATGCAGGCTGACTGGGTGGAGGGATCTGCGTGCTCGGTCTGGTCCGACAGGGCGATCAGTGCTGCGAAGAGCTGGTCGGCGGTTTCGAGCCGCAGCAGGTTTTGCGCCGTGGGACCGCTGGCCGCACCCCGGCGGTCGACGGTGGCCATCACGGATGCACGCGCCTGCTCGATCGCCGCCCGCACGGCACCGCGCCCGGCCCTGGCTTGCGCGTCCCAGCCGGCGGCGGAATGACGCCGGGAGCGCCGTTCGTCCTCGATCAGCTTCTGCGTCATGCCGGCGAGGCTGGAGAGCGCGTGCCAGGTTTCGGCGACCGCGCGGCGTGCCGGGCCGTATGGGTAGATGCGCCAGAGGGCGAGGGTGAGCAGCAGCGCCCAGGTGCCGCCGGCGGCGAACAGGCCGCCCACCTGCGCCGCCTGGGCGACAGACAGGCGCTCGTCGGTGCCGAGCAGCAGGACCACAGCGAGGATGTTGCCCAGCGCCTGCGCCGGCGCGCCCCATACGCGCAGGAAACCCGTGGCGAACAGCGCCGGCAGCGCCGCGCACAAGGTCAGCGGGATGCCGGCGCGGCGGATCAGGCCGAAGCCGCCGAGCAGGCAAGCGCCCAGGCAAACGAAGGCGAGCAGCAGCGGCACGCGCCGCCGGATCGGGCCGCCGGGATCGACGATGCAGGTGAGCAGCGCGCCAAGGGCGGACAGCGAAAGCGACGGCTGGGCGAGCCAGACTGCGGCTGCGATCGGCAGCGCGGTGGCGACGCCAGCCCGCACGCCCTCGGCCATGCTGATCGCACGCAGGTCCAGGCCGGTGGGCAGACGGGTGGGGTCGGCACCGGGCGTGCGGGTGGTGCCGCGAGGGCTCATGGCGCGGACAAAGCAGGCGCCGGATCGCTCTGCAAGGTTGACGGGGCATGAGGGCAAACCCGTATCCGTTCGACCCGCGACAGCCGGACAGAAATCCTTTGCGTCTTTTTTGCAAAAAAGAAGGACTTGCCTTCGGTTTGCCGTCAGCGACGTCCGTGGTCAGCAGGCGCCGATGCGGCGAAACAGCCCGGTGCAGCCGTAGATGCCCCAGAACGCCCAGCGGTCCAGGCGCAGCCCGTCCATCGCACCCTGGTAGACGCCGTAATCGGGGATGTCCTCCATGCTGTTTCGTGGGTCGTTGAAATCGTGGAACAGCGCGAAACCGCCGAGGTCGACGACGCGGTGCAGGATCTGGCAGACGTCGTGGACGTGTTCGTACTGGTGCGAGTGGTCGATGAAGGCGAACCCGAAACGCCGCTTGATGGCTGCAAGGTTGCGGATCGCTGACGCGCCGTCATCGACGAAGAACAGCGCGCGGTCGCCGTTCGGCTGCGTGGACAGCTGCAGGCGCGACGCCTCGACGGAGATGGGATCGAGGTCGATGCTGATGATCTTGCAGGACCGGCCTGCGTCGGTGCAGGCGCGGTTCATCACGGTGGCGGAAAGGCCGCGATAGGCGCCGAGCTCGAGGATGTCGCCGGTGCAGCAATACGCCATTTCGTAGAGTTTCAGCGCGTCGGGCGGCAGCAGCCAGCCCTCGACGCCGACGTCGATCATGCCGGTGGGATGCAGGCGGGCCACCTGGGCCCTGTGCTGCGCGGACAAGGTTTCGCCATCGAAGGGGAAGGTCTTGCGGTAGGGCATGTCGAAACGCCGCTCTGCCGCAGTCTGTCGCAGGGTGAGGAAGCTGTCCTCGTGACGATGGAGAGGCTCGACCACTCAGAACTCCCAGGCGGGGCGAAGAGCGCAGCGAAGTCCGCCTCGATCCCGCCCGTAAGGCGGCTACCGCTTCGCCCTTCCGCCTTGCGGCTACGCCGCCTTGGCCATGCCGCGCAGGACGTATTGCAGGATGCCGCCGTGGCGGTAGTAGGCGACCTCGTCCAGCGTATCGACACGGCAGACGACGCTGATCTCGTCGGTGGCGCCATTGCTGCGGTGGATGCGCATGGCCAGCTCCATGCGCGGCCGCAGGTCTTCCAGCCCCAGGATGTCGATCGTCTCGTCACCGAGCAGCTCCAGCGTGCGGCGTGTGGTGCCGGTGTGGAACAGCAGCGGCAGCACGCCCATGCCGACCAGGTTGCTGCGATGGATGCGCTCGAAGGTCTCGGCAACCACGGCCTTGATGCCGAGCAGCATGGTGCCCTTGGCAGCCCAGTCGCGCGAGCTCCCCATGCCGTATTCGCGGCCGCCGAACACCACCAGCGGCACGCCCTCGGCCTTGTAGCGCATGGCGGCGTCGTAGATCGGCATGGTTTGCCCGCCGGGGTAGTGGCGGGTCATGCCACCCTCTACGCCGGCCACCATTTCGTTCTTGATGCGGATGTTGGCGAACGTGCCGCGCATCATCACTTCGTGGTTGCCGCGCCGGCTGCCGTAGGAATTGAAGTCCTTCTGCAGCACCTGGTGTTCGCCCAGGTACTCGCCGGCGGGTGAGATTTTCTTGATGTTGCCGGCAGGGCTGATGTGGTCGGTGGTGATGTTGTCGCCGAGCAGCGCCAGCACGCGGGCGCCGGTGATGTCGCCGCGGGCGGCCGGTTCCTCGGTCAGGCCCTCGAAATAGGGCGGATTCTTCACGTAGGTGGAGCCGTCGTCCCAGCGATAGGTTTCGCTGCCGGTCTCCACGCGCAGCGCGCGCCATTCCGGCGTGCCCTGGCTGACCACGCCGTAGCGCTCGAGGAACTGGGCGCGCGTGACCGAAGAGGCGACCAGCTCCTCGATTTCCTTGTTGGTGGGCCAGATGTCGCGAAGGTAGACGGGCTGGCCGTCCGAGCCGGTGCCGAGCGGCTTCGTCGTGATATCCTCGCGAATGTTGCCGAGCAGCGCGTAGGCGACCACCAAGGGAGGGCTGGCCAGGTAGTTGGCGCGCACGTTGGCGTGCACGCGGCCCTCGAAATTGCGGTTGCCGGACAGCACGCTCACCGCGATCAGCTTGTCGCCCTCGATGGTGTCGGCGATCGCGTCGTCGAGCGGGCCTGAATTGCCGATGCAGGTGGTGCAGCCATAGCCGGTCGTGTTGAAGCCGAGCGCGTCGAGGTCGGCCGACAATCCGGACTTGTCGAGGTATTCGGTGACCACCTGGCTGCCGGGGGCGAGGCTGGTCTTCACCCAGGGTTTGGGGTGCAGGCCACGCGCCCTGGCCTTGCGAGCCACCAGGCCGGCTGCGACCAGCACGTACGGGTTGGACGTGTTGGTGCAGCTGGTGATGGCGGCGATGACGACGTCACCGTGGCCGAGATCGAAGTTCTTGCCCGCGACCGGGTGGCGCGCAAGGACGTCGTTGGCGGCAACGCCCTGGTTCGTGGTCATGTCGTCCAGAAAGGCGCGCGCGGCGTCGGTCAGCGTCACGCGGTCCTGCGGGCGCTTCGGGCCGGCCAGGCTGGGCACCACGGTCGAGAGGTCGAGCGCGATGGTGTCGGTGAAGACGGGGTCGGGCGTGCCGGTCTCGCGGAACATGCCCTGCGCCTTCAGATATGCCTCGACCAGCGCGATGCGGGCCTCGTCGCGTCCGGTCAAATGCAGGTAGTCGAGCGTCTTGCGGTCGACGGGGAAGAAGCCGCAGGTGGCGCCGTATTCCGGGGCCATGTTGGCGATGGTGGCGCGGTCGGCGACGGAAAGATGGTCGAGCGCCGGGCCGAAGAACTCGACGAACTTGCCGACCACGCCCTTCTGGCGAAGCACCTGGGTGACGGTGAGCACGAGGTCGGTCGCGGTCGCACCCTCCGGCATCTGGCCGGTCAGGCGGAAGCCGACCACGTCGGGGATCAGCATGGCGATCGGCTGGCCGAGCATGGCGGCTTCGGCCTCGATGCCGCCCACGCCCCAGCCGAGCACGCCGGCGCCGTTGACCATGGTGGTGTGGCTGTCGGTGCCGTACAGCGTGTCGGGGTAGGCGAGCGTGTGGCCGCCCTCCTCGGCGGTCCAGACGACCTGGCTGACGTACTCCAGATTGACCTGGTGGCAGATGCCGGCGCCTGGCGGGACGACCCTGAAGTTCTGGAAGGCTTCCTGGCCCCAGCGGAGGAAGGCGTAGCGCTCGCCGTTGCGCTCGAACTCGACGGCGACGTTCTGCTGCAGCGCCTGAGGCGTGCCGGAAAAATCAACCATCACCGAGTGGTCGATGACGAGGTCCACGGGGACGAGCGGGTTCACCTTCTGCGGGTCGCCGTTGAGCTTGAGGATGCCGTCTCGCATGGCGGCTAGGTCGACCACGGCGGGCACGCCGGTGAAATCCTGCATCAGGATGCGGGCCGGCTTGAACGGCACTTCCTGGGTGCTGCTGCCGGTCTTGAGCCAGTCGGCGATCTTCTGGGCGTCGGCGACCGTGTAGCTTCGGCCGTCCTCGAAGCGCAGCACGTTTTCCAGCAGGATCTTCAGGCTGACCGGCAGGCGGCTGACGTCGCCGATGGTTTTTTCGGCTTCCGGGATGGAGAAATAGTCGAACTCGTGGCCCTGCACGGTGAGCGAGCGGCGGGTGTTGAGGCTGTCCTGACCGGTCGGCATGCGTATGAGTTCCTGGGTGTGTCTTGACACTGGGTTATACGACGAAGGTAGGTGCTCACAACCCCGGCGCGAGGGGTGCCGGTGCCCTTGGCCGCTGTTTGGAGATCGGGCGGATGCGGCTGGTGGCCGAGGCGGTCAGCGTGTTCCGCGGCGAGAGGCTGGTGCTGGACCGCGTCAGTTTCGGCGTGCCTGCCGGCGGGGCGTTGCTGCTGCTCGGCCCGAACGGGGCCGGCAAGTCGACCCTGCTGCGGGTGCTGGCCGGGCTGAAACGGCTGGACGGCGGGCGGGTGCTGCTGGACGCGCGCGAGGACAGGCTGGGCCGGCTCGCCTATCTGGGGCACCAGGACGGCATCAAGCCAGGGCTGACCGCGGCTGAGAACTTGGCGTTCGCCGCGCGCGTCTCTGGCGGCGATGTCCTGGCTGCGCTTTCGGCGCTCGGGCTGCTGCCGCTGGCGGGGCTGCCGGCGCGCATGCTGTCGGCAGGGCAGAGGCGGCGGCTGGCGCTGGCGCGGCTGACGCTGTCAGGCGCCGCGCTGTGGCTGCTGGACGAGCCGACCTTGGGCGTAGACGCGGCGTCGGTGGAGGCGTTCGGCCTGCTGCTGGCCGGTCACCGGGCATCGGGAGGCATGATCGTCGCGGCCACCCACCTGCCGCTGCCGCTGCCGGACGCGGCGGAGCTGATGCTGGGCCAGGCGATCTTGGGCCAGGCAAGCGCGTGACCGCGTTCACCGCGTTGCTGTCGCGCGAGCTGCGGCTGGCGTTGCGCCATGGCGGGGACAGCTTCGGCGCGCTGCTGTTTTTCTTCGTGACGGGCGCGCTGTTTCCGCTGGCGATCGGGCCGGCGCCGGAGGTGCTTGCCAGGCTGGCGCCCGGCATCGTCTGGGTGTGCGCGCTGCTGGCGGCCCTGCTGCCGCTCGATCGCCTGTTCGGCGCGGATTTCGAGGACGGGTCGCTGGACCAGCTGCTGCTGTCCGGGCTGCCAGGCAGCGCGGTGGCGCTGGCCAAGGCCGTGTCGCACTGGCTGGTCACCGGGGTGCCGCTGCTCGCCGCGTCCGTGCCGCTGGCGGTGATGCTGCAGTTGCCGCATGCGGCTCTGCCGGCCTTGCTTGGCGGTTTGCTGATGGGCAGCGCGGTGCTGTCCTTGCTGGGCACTGCGTGCGCCGCCATCGTGCTGGGCGCCAGGCGAGGCGGCGTGCTGCTGCCGGTCCTCGTGCTGCCGTTGACGGTGCCGGTGCTGATCTTCGGCGCGGGTGCGGCCGACGCTGCGGCGTTCGGCCTGCCGGTGCGTCCGCAGCTGCTGCTGCTGGGCGCCTATCTGGCCGCCTGTCTGCCGCTCTGTCCGCTGGCGGCCGGTGCGGCGCTGTCGGCCGCCGCGGACTGACATCCGCCCAGGGTTGCGTCTGCGCGGATCGTCAGCCGATGGCAGGGACCGTCTCTGCCGCCTCCAGCCATTCCCTGACCGTGCGGAACGCCGCGCGGTGATGCACGGAGGGGCCGTGCAGCTGCACGGCGCGACGGTGGGCGCCGGTGGCGTAGCCGGCGTTGCTGTCCCAGCCGTACTGCGGAAACCGGGCGGAAAGCCGCGCCATCGTGCGGTCGCGCACCACCTTGGCGACGATGGAGGCGGCGGCGATCGACAGGCACAGCGCGTCGCCGCCGACCACGCAGCGTATTGTGCAGGTCAGTTTTGGCGGACGGTTGCCGTCGACCAGGGCGACGTCCGGCGGCGTCGGCAGGCGCATGACGGCGCGCGCCATCGCCAGCATGGCCGCATGCAGGATGTTGAGCCGCGCGATCTCTGCCACCGAGGCGGCGCCGATGGCGATCTCCGCTTCGGGGCAGCTCAGCAGCGCGGCGTAGGCGGTCTCGCGCTGGGCAGCGCTGAGTTTCTTGGAGTCGTTCAGCAGCACGGCCAGGCCCGGCGGCACGCCCTGGGTGAACACGACGGCGGCAGCCATGACCGGGCCGGCAAGAGGCCCGCGCCCAACCTCGTCGATGCCGGCAACCCGGCCGGTGTGCTGCGACTCGTAGCTGTAATCCGGCATAGGCCAAGACTAAGGGCAGCGCCCGGTAGCCGACAACGGTCGCACATGTGATGGGGTCTGGGGCCGACTGGCCCCAGCGGGTCGAGGGCAGAGCCCTCGCCTTGCCTCGCTAGACCGGTATCACGCAGAGTGTCCTCGAGCAGGCGGACCTCAAACCGGTCTAGCCGGTGTTTTGGCCAGCAATTTCATCACTCTAAAGGTGCCGGATCGCCTGGCCGGTCTGCGCCCGTATCATGTCGGCCACGATGCTTCGGTGACACTCATGCGGTTCACGCTCAAAGCAGAGCAGGCAGGTGGCCGCCTCGCACGCGTGACGCGCGGCGTCCGCCAGCCCGCGTCCGGCTGCCTCGGTGGTCATGTGGATTTCGAAGATGCGGCGCATGTCTTCGGTCCGGTGCGCGCGGGCGGCGTCCCGTCCCGGCTTGGGCGTCCCCAGCCGTCTGTCGTGGCGGTAGGCGATGCCTGCGGCGGACACGGAGGTGCGGAGGATCGTCTTGGAAAAGCCGGCCTTTCGGGACGATGCGACCGCTCTGATATCGAGCAGCGTGTGTATCCGGGCCGCTTTCAGCAGGCCGATCAGCTGGGACTGAAGCAGCCCCTCGTAACCGATCGTGAAGACGTCCGGGCTGGCTATGATGCGGGTCCATCGACGAGTGCGAACGAAAAGGGCGGAGCCTGGTCAGCCCCGCCCTTCGCGTTCGGACGGTCGGTTTAACGCGAGCTGAGACGGCCGATCACGTAGCCGAGGCCGACTGCGCCGAGCACGGCGAGCAGCGGGGTCTCGTGGATGCGGTCGGTCAGCTCCTCGGACAGGCCGCGGAGCTGGTCGGCAGCCTGGCCGTAATACTCCTGCGCCTGGCCGGCCGCTTCCTTCAGGCGTCCCTCGTTCGCGGTCTTGCTGTCGCCGAGCAGGTCGCCGGCGGCACCCTGCGCCTTGCCGGTGAACTCCTTGACGGTCCCGTCGATCTTGTCTTCGTTCATGGTGGCTCCTTGCCGATCGGTCATGCGGCTGGGTGCAGAACAGTTTTTCGGCGCGCGAGTTGCCGCCGTCCCGTCAGCTTCTTGGCGCTGCCGCGCGCAGCAGCCGGTCGTTGATGGCCAGGCCCAGGCCGTGTTCCGGCACGCGCATGGCTGCGATGGAGATCAGCGCGTGCTGCGGCGCGCGCTCGTCCAGCCAGCGCAGGCCGGCGAACAGCCGCGCGGCCGCTTCGGTGAGGTTGGACCCGGCACTGAGGTTCCAGGCGAGCGAGGCGGGCAAGGCTGGGCCGAACGCCAGCAGCGCTTCGCCGTCGGCGAGGCTGGAGGCGTTCAGCCGCAACGGCAGCATCGGCGCGTAATGCGAGACCAGCAGCCCAGGAGAGCGGTAGGTGCTCGTCGCCCGCGCCTGGGCGAGAGGAATGCCGCGGCCGACCGGACCCACCAGGGCCTCGATCGCCTCGACCGGAACGCCGCCCGGCCGCAGCAGCGTCGGACGCAGGCCGGACAGGTCCAGCACGGTGCTTTCCAGGCCGATCTGGCACGGGCCGCTATCGAGGATGGCCGCGATCCGCCCTGCCAGGTCCGAGAGCACGTGGCCGGCGCTGGTCGGGCTGACCCCGCCCGAGCGGTTGGCAGAGGGTGCCGCGACCGGACGGCCCAGTTCGCGGACCAGCGCGCGGGCGTCTGCGTGCCCTGGGACCCGGACGGCCAGCGTGTCCAGCCCCGCCCCGGCCAGCAGGTCGACAGGGCAGCCCGGACGGCGCGGCAGCACCAGGGTGAGCGGTCCTGGCCAGAAGGATGCGGCCAGCTTCTCGGCCTGGGGCGGCGCCTGGACCTGCGCGAAGGCGTCCTCGGCAGACGCGTAATGGCAGATCAGCGGGTTGAAATGCGGGCGCCCCTTGGCGGTGAAGATCCCGGCGACCGCCCGGCCCTGGGTTGCGTCGGCACCGAGGCCGTAGACCGTTTCCGTGCCGAACGCGACGAGTTGCCCGCCTCTCAGCAGGTCGGCCGCCTCGGCGATCCCGGCCGGGCTGGGCAGGATGCGTGTCAGGCGCCGCCCCTGCAGATGCCACCCCTGCAGACAAAGGGTGGGTTTGCCCAATCCGGTTTTTCGTAGGGCATCGGGCCGCCATCCAGCAGGCGCAGGCTGCCGCCCGCTGCGGTCAGCACCGCCTCCGGCCCCGCCGTGTCCCACTCCATTGTGCGGCCGAGACGGACGTAGGCATCGGCCGCCCCTTCGGCGAGGCGGCAGAATTTGAGCGCCGAGCCGAGCTGGACGACGCTGGCGATCGTCTCGTCGCCCAGCGCGGCCTTCACGCCTGCATCGTCGGCGTGGTGGCGCGAGGACAGCACAGCCAGACCGGATGGCGGCGGCGTGCGCACGTGGATCGGGTGTCGGCCCGCGCCGTCCTGCTTCCAGGCGCCTCTGCCGACGATGCCGCCGAACAGCTCGGCCGAGGCAGGAATGGCGACGACGCCGAGCACCGGACGGCCGTGCCGGACCAGGCCGATGTTGATGGTGAAGCCGTCGCGCAGGGCCACGAAGTCGCGGGTGCCGTCCAGCGGATCGACCATCCAGTAGGCATCCGATCGGGCGGGATCATAGCCCGACGAGACTTCCTCCTCGGCGACCACCTCGATATGCGGCGTGGCGCGGCGCAGTTCCCCAACGATCAGCAGCTCGGCCCTGCGGTCTGCTTCGGTGACGACCGAACTGTCCGGCTTGGTTTCCGTCTCGCAGCCGCGGGCGCGAAAGGCCAGCACCAGGTCGGTTGCCGCCCAGGCGAGTCCGGCGGCCAGGTCCAGCAGGGCTTCATCGTCGTGCGCGGTCATGATGCGGGTTTAAGCGCCCCGAAGCAGCCCTGGCAAAGCGCCGTCTGGCTGCTACATTCGCGCGACGCCCCTGAGGATCCCTGAATGCTGCAGATCACCTTCGCCGATGCTTCCCTGCCCCGATCGGGGGCGTTGGCGTTGCTGGTGGCGGAGGGCGCCGGGGCGTCCGGGCTGTGGCACGCGGCCGACGAGGCGACCGGCGGGGCGGTGACGCGCGCCTTCGCGGCGGCCGAGTTCACCGGCAAGGAGGGAACGAGCTGCACCATACTGGCGCCGGGCGGCGGCCTGTCGCGCATCGTGGCTGCTGGCCTTGGCAAGGAGGCGGACATGTCGGACCGCCGGGCCGAGGAGGCCGCTGGCCTGCTGGCCGCCGGGCTGGTGCGCGAGGAAACGGCGGCGTTGGCGGCCGACGGGCTGGGCGGCAAGCAGGCGGCCCATGCCGCGCTGGGCGCGGTGCTGCGAAGCTACCGCTTCGACCTGTATCGAACCAAGCAGAAGCCCGAGGACAAGCCGAAACTGTCTGCGCTGACCGTGCTGACGAGCGAGCGGGAGGCTGCCGAACACGCCTGGCCCGCGTTGCGCGCCATCGCCCATGGCACGTTCGTGACCCGCGACCTGGTCAGCGAGCCCGCCAACATCCTGGGCCCGCCGGAGTTCGCGGCCAGGATCGAGAAGCTCAGCGAGCTCGGGCTGAAGATCGAGGTGTTCGGCAAGCCGGAGCTGCAGGCGCTCGGCTTCGGCTCGCTGCTGGCGGTGGCGGAGGGAAGCGCGCAGCCGGCCCGCATGGTGGTCATGCACTGGCAGGGCGGGGCGGACGGCGAGAAGCCGGTGGCCTTTGTCGGCAAGGGCGTGACCTTCGACACCGGCGGAATCAGCATCAAGCCCGCCGCCGGCATGGAGGACATGAAGTGGGACATGGGCGGCGCCGGCACTGTGGTGGGCCTGATGGCGGCGCTGGCCGGGCGGCGCGCGCGGGTGAACGCGGTGGGGCTGGTTGGGCTGGTGGAGAACATGCCGTCCGGCACCGCGATGCGGCCGGGGGACGTGGTGCGCAGCTATTCGGGCCAGACGATTGAGGTGCTGAACACCGATGCCGAGGGCCGGCTGGTTCTGGCCGACGTGCTCTGGTACGCGCAGCAGACGTTCGACCCGCGCTTCATGGTGGACCTGGCGACGCTGACCGGGGCGATCATCGTGGCGCTCGGCCATGAACATGCCGGTCTGTTCAGCAACGACGACGATCTGGCTGCCAAGCTGACCGGTGCCGGAACGGCGACGGGCGAAAAGCTGTGGCGGATGCCGATGGGCCGTGAGTACGACAAGCAGCTGAAATCCGACATCGCCGACATGAAGAACATCACCGGCCGGCCTGGCAGCTCGATCACCGCCGCGCATTTCCTGGCCCGCTTCGTCAACGAAAAACCCTGGGCGCATCTCGATATCGCCGGCATGGCCTGGTCGACCAAGGACGCGGCGGTGGTGCCGAAGGGATCGACCGCGTTCGGTCTGCGCCTGCTGGACCGGCTGGTGGCAGAGCATTTCGAGGGCTGACACCCTGCGGCCGGCCGGCGGATGCTGATCGTCAGGGTCACGGCCGATTGTGCCGGCGCGCCGGGCCTGATCGTTCCCGTCGTTGACGGCCGCGTACCGGCAGCCTGGCAGGCAGGTGCTGCGGCTGACGGGTTCACCGGCGAGCCCGACCGCGTATGCGAGATCTTCGCACCCGGCGGACGGGTCGTGCTGGCGGGCTTGGGCGACGGTGGCGAGAGGGCAGGCGCGTGTGCGGCCTCCCGCCTGCTGCGTTGCGCGCGTGTCGCGGTGGATGCGAGCGGATTGCCGGCGCGCCTGGCGGCGGAGCTTGCCGCAGGGGCCTGTTTGCGGGCGTGGCGTTACGACGGGCTGCGCACCCGGCCTGAGGAGGACGCGCCAAGGCTGGCCGAGTTGAACCTGGTCAGCGGCGATCCGGAGACACCAGCTTGCTGGGCAGAACTTTCTGCTGGGGTCGAGGGCGCTTTGTTCGCGCGCGGCCTGGTCACGGAACCGTCGAACACCCTGACGCCCGCGGGGTTCGTGGAGCGGCTCGCGCCTTTGATCGAGGCGGGCGTCACTGTCGAAGTCCATGAGGCTGCGGATCTGGCGCGGATGGGCGCGGGGGGTTTGCTGGCCGTGGGACAGGGCTCGGCACATCCGCCGAAGCTGGTGGTGCTGCGCTGGAACGGCGGCGGCGGGGCGCCTGTGGCGTTGGTCGGCAAGGGGATCACCTTCGACACCGGCGGCGTCAGCATCAAGCCTGCGGACGGCATGTGGGAGATGCGGGCCGACATGGCCGGCGCGGCGGCCTGTGCGGGCGCCATGCTGGCCCTGGCGCGCAGGGGTTCGGCCGCCTCGGTGCTGGCCGTGCTCGCGTTGGCGGAGAACGCAGTGGGGGCTGCGAGCTACCGGCCCGGCGACGTGCTGCGCATGCTGTCCGGGATGACGGTGCAGGTGGTCGACACCGACGCGGAGGGGCGGCTGGTGCTGGCCGACGCGCTTGCGTATGCGATCCGGCAGACGCCGTCGGCCGTGATCGACCTGGCGACGCTGACCGGCAGCATCGTGGCCGCGCTCGGTCACGAGAGGGCCGGTGCGTTCGGCGACGATGCGGGCCTGATGTCCGCCGTGGTCGAGGCGGGCGAGCTGGTCGGCGAGCGGGTCTGGCGCATGCCGATCGACGAGAGCCATCGCCGCGCGCTCGACAGCGACGTCGCCGACATCAAGCACTGCGTCGACGAGCGCGGCCAGCCGGATGCCTGTCAGGCCGCGGCGTTCCTGCGCGAGTTCGTGGGCGGCGTCCCTTGGGTGCATCTCGACATCGCGGGCGTCGAGTCGCGGGCGGAGGCGTCAGACGGCCATGCGAAGGGTGCGACCGGCTTCGGGGCGAGATTGCTGGACCGGCTGGTGGCACGGCGGTTCGAGCCTTGACCGATATCGGCTTCTATCACCTGACGCGAACGGAGGCCGACCAGGCGTTGCCCGCGCTGCTCGGGCGCACGCTGAAGGCGGGGCATCGGGCAACCGTGATGTGCGGCACACAAGCTCGCGTGGCCGCTCTGGACGCCGCGCTGTGGCTGTGCACCAACCCTGACTGGCTGCCGCACGGCAGTGCCGCGACCGGCGACCCGGACATGCAGCCGATCTGGCTGACCCAGGCCGACGAGGCGCCCAACGGAGCGCGCTACCTGTTTCTGCTCGACGGCATGCAGAGTGCGCAGTTGCAGGCGTTCGAGCGCGTGTTCGACCTGTTCGATGGGCGGGACGAGGCTGCGGTGCTGCTGGCGCGGGAGCGCTGGCGGGCCGCCAAGGCGGCGGGGCACGCGATCACCTATTGGCAGCAGGGCGAGAGGGGCTGGGAGAAGAAGTAGCCGTTACGCTGCGTCTTCCCGCCGGTCCCTGACTTTGACGTAGGCGAGGGCGGCATGCTGTTCGCAGTATGGTTTGCCACCGACCGAAGCCTCGTCGCAGAAGCGGAAGCTGCGCGTGCCGGGTTCGCCGATCGGCCAGCAGCAGGGGGTGACCCGTGCGCCGGGGCGGGAGGCGGGGACCGCCCGCAGCACAGGAGCGGAGCGTTCGGCGGGTTGCGGCTGCTGGCGAGGCGATGCTGGCGGTTCGGACGGCATCGGCGCCAAGGCTGCGGTCAGTGCTGGTAAAGTGGGGCCCTGCGATCGACGGAGCTGACGGCGGCGGGGCGTCTTGTCGCCGTCGCGGCGGATCGGCGAGGGGCGGGCTTCCAACGTCAGGCGATGGGCCTTGCCGACGACGGCGTTCTTCGACACGCCCATGCGCCGGCCGATCTCCGCAGTGGAGTGACCTTCCGCCCAAAGAGCGCGGAGTCTGATGATCGAGTCTTCGTTCCACTCCATATTGCGTCCCCCGACCGGCATGACCACCAGATGTCGTTATCAACCTGACGCAGTTTATCGGTCCGCTCAACCGGCCAGCGACAAAAACTTGTGGAGAACTCGGCGCCGAGGCACAAAATATGGGGTGACGCGATGCTTGCGGGCAGACGTGGCGGGTTGGTCAGCCGAGCCAGGCGGCGATGGTGGTGAAGTCCGGAGCCGTCCTGTGGCGGCGCGATGCTGCCGTGCCGTCTTCCGGCCGGGCAAGCTGGCATGTCGGGAGGCCAGCCGACATGGCCGCGTCCAGTTCGGCTTCGACATCGGAGAGGAACAGCAGGTCTGCCGCGTGCACTGCGCTGGCGTCGGCGATCCGGGCGTAGCTCGCGGCGTCGCGCTTGGGCCCGAGTCGGGTGTCGAAGAACCCGCTGAACAATCCGGTGAGGTCGCCTGCGTCGGAATGGCCGAACAGCAGTCGCTGGGCCGCCTCTGACCCGGACGAGTAGACGTAGAGGCACAGGCCGGCCGCGCGCCACGCTCTCAGGGCGGGAGGCACGTCCGGAAACAGGCGGCCGGTCAGCTCGCCGCGTCGGTAGCCATCCTCCCAGATCAGTCCCTGCAGGGCCTTGAGCGGAGTGACCTTGGCATCCTCGTCCATCCAGGCGAGCAGGCTGGGCAGGGCGGGCTGGCCGTTGTTGAGCGTGCCGACCTGGGACAGGATGTCGATGGTTGCAGGATCATCGGCGTGCCGTTCGAGGTACTCGGGCAGGCGCGCGCGCGCGTAGGGGAAGAGGGTGTCGTGGACGAAGGCGACCGGGGTGGTCGTGCCCTCTATGTCCGTCAGGATGGCTCGAGGGCGTTCCAGCACGCCTGTCAGCTGGCGGGGAACCGGGCGCTGAACTGGGCGCTGATCGGGTCGCCGGTGTAATGCGGCGTCCAGCCGGTGGTGTCGGTGAACACGCGCAGCACGGTGGCGTTTGGCTGCGGGCCGGCGTCGAACCAGTGTCTTAGGCCGGTCGGCACGCTGATCAGGTCGCCTTGCGTGCAATGCGCGTCGTAGACCCGGCCGTCGGCGTGGAGGATGAAATGGCCTTCTCCCTGAACGAAGAAACGCACCTCGTCCTCGGAATGGATGTGCTCGTCGATGAACTTCTGCCGCATGGCGGGGTAGGCGTCGTTGCCGGGACGAAGCCGTATGACGTCGGCCGAGCCGGCACCCGTGTCACCCATCAGACGGTCCAGATGCGGCTGGTAGGCGGCCAGGATGTCGTCGGACGTGGCCTCGGGGTCCACGGCCACCGGCATGTCCCAGCGCTCGAAGCGGACGCCGATCGGGCTTAGGGCCCGGGCGATCGCGCCAGGGTCCTCGGTGCGCAGTTCAGGATGGCCGGGCTTGGTGTCGGGCGTCACGGTCAGGCAGCTCATCGGTCGGTCTCCAGGCGGTGGGGCGCGATCTGGCGGCGGGCCAGCTCGCAGTCGAGCAGGAATTCGAGCGCTTCAAGCCGGGCCAGGGCCGAATCCATGTCGGCTGCCCAGACATAGGCGCCGTGTCCGCGGATGTAGTAGCCCAGCGGTGCGCCGCCCAGATGCGGCTCGATCACGCCGGCAAGCCGGGCGATGTCCTGGTCGTTGTCAAAGAGAGGCAAGGCCAGGCTTTTCTGGTGTGTCGTCTGCCCGTCGAATGCCTTGAACAGCTCGTAGCCCTCAAGGACGATCCGGCGGCCGGGTTCGACCATCGACAGCACCGTTCCCGCTACCGAGTGGCCGTGCAGCACTGCGCCTGCCTGCGGACAGCGCCGGTAGATCTGGCAGTGCAACAGGGTTTCCGCGCTCGGCCTGGCGTCGGCGTCCAGCGGCCGGCCGTGCTGGTCCACCTCAATCACCGAGAAGCTGTCCAGGAACCCCTTATGGCAGCCGCTTCGGGTGATCGCGACGCTGTGTCGGTCAGATGCGTCGCGTCCCAGCCTGACGCTGATGTTGCCGGCGGTGGCAGGCACCCAGCCTCGCTGGTCCATTCGCCGCCCGGCCCGGATGACGTCTTCCTGAGCGCGGACGGGGATGAGGCCCAAGTGTCAGCCTTGATGGACGGTGCTGGTGTGCGGTGGAACGGTGGCGTTTGCCGTGTTCGTCGGCGCGTTGGGAGCAGCGATGGAGCCGGCAGGGCGCTCGGTCGCCTCCATGGAGACGTCGTCATCCGCCATGTTCTTCTTGAACGCCTTGATGCCCTTGGCGAAGTCGCCCATCAGCGTGCTGACCTTGCCGGTGCCGAACAGCAGCAGCATCACGGCCAAGACGATCATCCAATGCCAAATGCTCAAACCACCCATGACGTCCCTCCGAGCGCCACGATGCGGCGCTGTGTTTGCCGGCGTGCCGGCGCTCTGATCGGCAGATGGCGAAGGCAGTCGATGCTTGCAACACCCCCTGCCGGTGGCCGTCCTTGTCCGTTCTCGCCAGGCGGACCGCTACGAGCCGGAGCGGAAGGCGGCGATCAGCGTTTCTGCCTCGTCGCGGGCCAGACGAAGGGCGCGGGCGGCCGTCGCATGGGCAAACCCGGCCCTGGCCAGGCTGCCAAGCTCACGTCGCGCCGTTTCAGGGGCGGGCTCTGCTGTCCGCCACGGTCCCATACGACGCTTGCGGGCATGGATCAGGGCGGCGGCGAGTTCGCCAGCGTCGTCCCGTGGCGTGGCATCGCCTGCCAACTGCCCAGGCACCCCGGCCTTGACGAGCTGGGCGCCGATGGCACGGCGGGAGCGGCCGGCGCGCGCCAGCGAGCGCGCGCGGGATTGCGCGAAGGCGGCGTCGCTGACCGCGCCTGCCTGGGTCAGGCGTGCGACGATGCCGGCGACCGCAGCCCTGGCTGACCGGGCGGCGGCATCGATCGTGTCGGCATCGCCCTCGGCCAGGCGCGCCCAGCGGTCCACCCGGCGCATCAGCACCCTGGTCAGGCCCGCCTGCGTCGCGGCGAACCGGGCAAGATGCGCGAGCGCCGCATCGTGCAGCGACCGGGCATCAGGCGCAGGGCGTTGTGTCGGTTTTCGCATCGGGCGACGAGGGTGCCACGGCCCGCTGGCCGGCGAAACCGCGCCCGAAGCGTCACGTTCGGCCAATACCAACTTGCGCAAGGATGATGCCCATGACCCTGGTGTTTCGGCTGGGCTTGCTGGGAGTTCTGGCTTTCGGTGCGCCGGTGTTGCACGCGCAGGATGCCAAGGAGGCTCCGCCTGCAGATGCCGCACGAACGCCGGGCATGGGACAGCCTGGCCAGTCGATCCCTGGAAGCCCGGACCTGTCGGTTTCGACCGTGACGATGAACGGCGGCATACGCACCAGCAAGATCGTCGGCGCCGCCGTGTTCAACGGAAGCAACCAGCAGGTCGGCACGGTGGACGACTTGATCATGGACCACGGCAACCGGGTGGTGCTCGGCGTGGTCTCGGTCGGCGGGTTTCTCGGAGTCGGCGGCAAGCTGGTGGCAGTGCCGTTCAGCGCGCTGCACGTGGATGCCGGCGGCAAGGTGACGCTGCCCGACGCGTCCAAGGACGCCTTGGACAAGATGCCCGGCTTCACCTACGCGCATTGAGGCCCGCCCAATTGGCGGACGACCGTAGGCAGCAGGGCGGGGTTGCCGACCGCGATCACGCGACCGTCGCAGGTGTCGGTCAGCGTTTCGCCAAGCCAGCCGCGCAGGAGGCCGCCTGAGCCCTCGATCACCGGCAGCAGGGCTGCCCAGTCCCAAATCTTCAGGCCGCATTCGGCGATGATGTCGATCTGGCCGAGCGCCAGCAGGCCGTAGGCGTAGCAGTCCCCCCCCCAGGATACGCGCGCCACGCCGCGCGCCAGGTTCTGCCAGGCGGGAAGCGACGAACCGAGTATCTCGGGCGACGTGCTCGATAGCTCTGCCGCGTCCAGGCTTGGGCAGGCCCGGGTCTTGGGCGTGCCGCCGAACGGGCCGCTGAAGCGCGTCGGTTCTCCTGCAACCCCAACCCAGCGCTCTCCTGTCACGCATTGGTCGATGATGCCGAGGATGGGCGTGCCGTCCTGCAGGAGTGCGACCAGCGTGCCGAACATCGGGCGGCCGGTAATGAAGGCGCGTGTGCCGTCGATCGGGTCGAGAACCCAGCGGAGGGACGCGCCGGGGTTCTCGAGGCCGAACTCCTCGCCGTGGATGCCATGGCTGGGATGCGCCTCGGCCAGCAGGGCGCGCATGGAGAGCTCGGCCTGGCGGTCCGCCAGGGTGACCGGACTCTCGTCGGTCTTTCGTTCGGTATGGAGGCTTGCCCGAAAATACGGGCGGATCACCGCGCCGGCTGCGTCCGCCGCAGCCAGCGCGGTGTCGAGGTATGGCGACCCCAGGTCAGTTGCCGTCGGCGGGGCGTGTGGTGTTGGCGGCCGGCAGGTGAACCGCCTGCGGCGAGGCTGGTCCGGGTGCCGCCGTGGTCGAGCCGCCGGAAACGGGCGGCAAGGGCAGAGGCTGCTTGGACAGGGTGTGCAGGTAGTCGATGACGTCGGCCCGCGTCTGGTCGTTGCTGATGCCGGCATAGGCCATCTTCGTGCCGGAGGCGTAGGCGCTGGGCTTGTAGAGCCACTTGTTCAGCTCCTCGTACGTCCAGTCGCCCGGCTTTCCCTTCAGCGCCGTCGAATAGGTGTAGCCGGCATAGCTGGCGCGCGGCCGCCCGACCACGCCGTAGAGGTCTGGGCCCACCTTGTTCGCGCCGCCTTCGTTGAAGTTGTGGCAGGCGATGCAGATCTTTTTGGTCAGCGCCTGTCCGCGAGAAGGGTCGGCGGAGGCCAGCAATGGAGGCAGCGGCGGCAGGCCGGGAGTTGCCGTCTGGGCGGGGGTGGACTCGCTCTTCAGCGCGCTCGCGCTGGCGGCCTTTTCCTCGGCTGCGGCATCGGCAGCGGTCGGCAGCGGCTCCGGCGACGGGCTGAGCGTGCGCAGGTAGTCGATCACGTCGGCGCGGATCTGGTCGTTGGAGATGCCTGCGTAGGCCATCTTGGTGCCCGGCGCGTAGGCGGCAGGCTTGAGCAGCCACTTGTTCAGCTCGGCGTAGGTCCACTTGCCGGTATGGCCCTTCAACGCCGAGGAGTAGGTGTAGCCTGCGGCGCTCGCCTGCGGGCGGCCGACCACGCCGTAGAGTGCTGGGCCCACCTTGTTGGCGCCGCCCTCGTTGAAGTTGTGGCAGGCGACGCAAATCTTCTTCGTCAGCGCTTCGCCATCGGCCGGGACCGCCTTGACCAGCAAGGGCGCCAGCGGCGGAACAGGCGCTTGCGCGGGGGAGGACGCGACCGGCGTCGGCGCGTCGCTGCCCTTTATGTTGAGCGCGCTGTGCTCCAGGCGGGTCGGGTGCACCAGATCGTCCGACAGGATGCCCAGTCCGACGAAGGCGATCCCGGCGGTCAGCACCGCGCCGAAGATCTTGTTGAATTCCAGACTGTCCATTCTACGACAAACCTCAGCTCTTAGGGCGGTCCGGCAGTTTGCACCGGGTCACCCGCGCTCCTATTGTGCGCGGCACCCTAAAGAAGGGTGCGATTTGCGACAACCCAAGGGCTGCTGACGGTGCCGAGTTCCACTGGGCCGGAGCAGATCCGGCTGATTGCCTTCCAGGGCCGGCCGGGGGCGTATTCCGACCTGGCGTGCCGCGTCGCCTACCCGGAGATGCGCACGCTTCCCTGCGACACGTTCGAGCAGGCTATCGCCGCCGTGCACGACGGCAGGGCCGCCCTGGCCATGCTGCCCTGCGAGAACTCCTTGGCAGGTCGGGTGCCAGACATCCACGCGCTGCTTCCAGGCAGCGGCCTGTCGATCGTGGGTGAGCATTTCCAGCGTGTGGAACACTGCCTGATGGCGCCGCGCGGCGCGACACTTGCCGGGCTGAAGCGGGTGCATTCCCACGCGGTGGCGCTGGGTCAGGTTCGCGACCTCATACGCGAGCTGGGCGTGTTGCCGGTGGTGCAGGCCGACACGGCAGGAAGCGCCCAGCTGGTGGCGGAGTGGGGGCGGCAGGAGGATGCGGCCGTGGCGTCCGCGCTGGCCGCAGCAACCCACGGGCTGGAGGTGTTGCGCTCCAACGTGGAGGATGCCGCGCACAACACCACGCGCTTCTACGTCGCGGCGCTGCATCCGGTCGTCCTGCCGCAGGACAGGCCGGGGTTGATGACGACGTTCGTGTTCCGGGTTCGCAACGTGCCGGCCGCCCTGTTCAAGGCGCTTGGCGGCTTTGCCACCAACGGCGTGAACATGACCAAGCTCGAAAGCTACATGGTCGGCGGGCAGTTCACGGCCACGCAGTTCCTGTGCGACGTGGAGGGCCACCCAGAGCAGCCGTCGTTGCGGATGGCATTGGAGGAACTGGGCTTCTTCTCCCGTGAGATCAGGGTTCTGGGCGTTTACCCGAAAGCGGGTTTCCGGGGATCGCCGCCTGGCGGAGGTTAGAACGATGTCACGCAGGCTGGAATTGTCGGAGTGAGGAAGTTGCTCACGAGAACAAGGCCTGGACCGGTTCACGTCCGCCTCCTCGCGGACACGTTGCGTGAACCGGTCTAGCTGTCCATCCAGTCGTCGATCAGCCGGCGTGCGATCGACAGGTCTGGCGGAAGCACGAAGCCATCCGGCGCACGGAGCTGGTCGCGGGTGAACCAAGCCGCCTCGACCAGTTCGTCGGGGTCGACCGTGATGCGGTCGTCCTCCGCCTCTGCGGTAAAACCCAGCATCACGCTGGCCGGGAACGGCCAGGGTTGGCTCGCCCTGTAGCGCACGTTGCCGACAGTTATGCCTGCCTCCTCGTGCACCTCCCGGGCGACCGCTTCTTCCAGCGACTCTCCCGGTTCGACGAAGCCCGCGAGCGTCGTGAAGATGCGCAGGTCGCGGAACCGGGCGGGTTGCCCGAGCAGCACCCGGTCGCCGTGTGTCACGAGCATGATGACTGCCGGGTCGCTGCGCGGGAAATGATGTGTCCCGCATCCGGTGCAGGCCATCACGTGGCCGGCCGAGTGCGCCAGGCAGGCGGCGCCGCACACGCTGCAGAACCGTGTCCTGGTCCGCCAATGCATTAGGCCGCGAGCATAGGCCAGCATGGCCGCCTCGTGGTCCGGCAAAAGCCCGCCGACACGGCGCAGATCCTCAAACCGGCCGGGCTCGGAAGGAGGCAGCGGCGTGTCCAGGCTGCTGAGGTCGACAGCGACGTACGCCCGATGAGCATCGCAGCCCAGCAACGCCCAAGGCATGCGCGCAAGGTAGGGGCGGGCCACGGCACTGGACAGCAAGCCGGCCGCCCGCGCCGCCTGGTCGCCGACAACGAGGTTGCGGCTGCGCCAGGTCGGCACGAAAACGGTCGAAGCGGCGGCAAGGTAGGCCTCGACTCGCCCGACGTTCTTTCGATGGGCATCGACCCGGTCAAGCGGCGAGCCGGCAAACACGTTCGGACGATAGGGGTGGACGGGCATCATCGGGCGGTCCTGCCAGCCCGATGCAGTGCAGGCAAGCCGGAACCCGAAGGCCGAAGCCTTCGGGGGCGGCTGTTTGCGGACCTTAGACGGTCGGCTTGTAAGGTGCCGATGCGACCGTGCCCGTGCTGCTTGTCGAGTTCGTCGTCGCCATCCCCGGCTCCTTGACGATTTCGACGTCCTCTCTGCGAACAGTGTCCCGCACGGTCTCCGTGCGATCGGTGGCGTCCTTTCGGATGACGACTTCCTCGCGCACGTGAGCCTGCTTGCCGACCACTGCCTCCTCGGCGGTTTCAGTCACTTCGATGACCTTGTCGCTGAAGTCCGCGCCGGTCACGGCGCGGCCGTCTGTTACCGGACGGCGCTCGATGCTGACGGTCTCGTTGTGCAGGCTGACCTGCTCCTCGACCGGCGTTTCCACGACGTAGCGGCGAACACGGGTCGTTCCGCGGTTGACCGCGCGCTTACCGACGACGAGTTGCTCTTCGGAAAGCTGAAGCGTCTCCGGCGTGTTGGACGCAACGCTGACTGACGCGGCCGATCCGGCGGCGCGGGTGGTCTGGCTGCTGCCGGCGAGACCAGTTTCGGCCGTCGAGGCCACTCCATAGCTCGCGGCCCGCTCGTCGATGTCGATCGGATTGTGCCGCTCCAGGATGTCGAGAACTTGAGTGGCGTGCGCTTCGCCGCCCTTGACGGTGACCACCGTCGAACCGCCCTGCAGGCTGCGGTCGTAGACGGCTGTATCGTGGCCATAATCCGGCTCGCCACCGAACAGGCTCGCCCAGAAACCTTTTTCCTGACCGGGCGCGGACGTCATGCTGCTCGTGCTGGCAGCGGCCGAACTGGCTGAGCCCGAATGCTGAGTGATGGCGCTGGACGGCACGCCGGCCGCCTCAAGATCGCTCACTGCGGCAGAGGCGTGAGCGGCTGTGTCGAACACCGCGACTATCGTTTCGCTATCCATGGTCTTGATCCTTGTGGTTGATTATCAGCTTTGAAGCAGCGGCGAGGATGACGGAGCGCTCGTTTCCCTGCCGGTCCGCTCGACAATCGCCTGCTGGGTCCGCAGGCTGACCGTCTCGTGGTGGTTTCTAACCGTCCGCACCCGCGTCATGCGGATCTCCTCCTTGAGGACCAGACGCTTCTCGGTAACGAGCACTTCCTCCACCACCGGTATGATCGTCGTGTCCCCCTCCTCACGAATGTCGGGCACTCTGTCCACGACACGCCCGATTGCCACGCGGTCGATTTCCACACGCTCGGACGCGAGGTTTTCGTCGATCGTCTCATCGCGCATGTGTGTCTGCAGAGTGACCCGGACCGTGCCGGTGACGGCCGCCCGCCGAGTGACCGTCAGCTCTTCCGTGTGTAGCGGAATGCTTATCTCGTCCTGCATGACCATGAAAATGAAGACGCTGTCCGTTGATGATGGTCGCACAACAATCTGGAATTCCCGAAAACGTGAACGGGGAGACGGTCAGGGTTCCGGCGCTGCGGTTCCTGCGTCGGCTGCGAGTGCGGACAGCGCCAGGCGGGTCGCACGCGGGTGCGACGCGACGCGGCATCGAACGGATTCGTGGGGCACATGATCCTGGGTCGTCAGGCTCAGGTTCGGGTTGTAGAAGGTATCGCCTGCCTTCAGCACGGCGCCCCAGCGGACGACCATGCGCCTGGTGTCTTCAGGGTGGAAGACCTGCTTGGTCTGGCTGCGCGTCGCCGATTCGTAGTGGTAGAGGATCGTTGCGCCGTCGTAGAGTATGCGCAGTCCGAGTTGGCCGATGCGCAGGCAGAGGTCGGTGTCGTTAAAGCCGATGCCGAAAGACAGGTCGAAGCCGCCGACCTGGTCGAACACCTCGCGGCGGAGCATGAGGCACGCCGCGGTCACTGCAGAGTAGTCCCGCACCGACGTCAGGGCACAGTTGTAGCCGAGGTTTCGCCGGCCCTTGTCGTCCAGGAAGACCGGCTGGAACTTCAGGGCATGCTCGGCCGAGTCGTTGAAGCCGAGAATGACGCCGGCATGCTGGACGTTGCGGTCCACGTACATCAGCAGTGCGCCCACCGCGCCCACGTCGCGTCGGTTCGCCAGGCGCTTGAGCCGGTCCAGCCAACCCGGCTGGGTAGCCTCGACGTCGTTGTTGAGAAACAACACGAAAGCCGCGTCGGCGCCGTGCGTCGCGACGGCCGCGTTGTTCATGGCGGAAAAATTGAACGGACCCGAATAGGGCATGACGGTATGCCGGGGAGCGAGCGCGTCCAAGTAGGCGCGTGTCGCCGGATCGTCCGAGCTGTGGTCGATGACGACGAGCTTGTAGTCGGCATCCTCGGCGGTGCGCTCGATTGATTCGATGGCGGTCCGCAGCAGCTCCACCCTGTTTTTTGTCGGTATCACGATCAGCACCTGGCCCGGCGCTGCAGGCCAGTCCACGCGAAACTGGTTGAACCACACCCCGGGACGCACCGTGGCGCCCGTTCGCAGGCGGTCGAGGTGCCGCTGGATGGCGCGGCTGGTCGCCGCCATCACTGTGCTCTGCTTGGCGTGGCCGGTGCTGCCGCCATGGGTGCGCCAGCGATAGAGGACGGCCGGCACGTGCGTGACGATCGCCGACGCCTCTATCATGCGCAGCACGAAGTCGACATCGGCTGAGATCGCCATGCTTTCGTCCCAGCCGCCGATGGAGCGGGCGACCGATGTGCGGGCGCAGACGATATGAACAAAATACGGATGGCTCAGGTAGTAGTCGTGGCTGAAAGCGGGGCGCAGCCGCAGTTCGGTGATCGCGTCGGTGTTTTCGGCGGTCTGCGCCTCGTCGCTGTAAAGCAGGTCGGCATCGGTGACTTTCGCCGCCCTGATGAGTTGCCACGCCGCATCGGGCTCGAGCCGGTCGTCGTGGTCGATGAAGGCCACGTAATCGTGCCTGGCCGCGCGAAGGCCGAAATTGACGGCGCGCGCGATGCCGACGTTCTGGGCCGACCTCATCACCCTGATTCGCGGCTCGCGTGCTGCGTAACCGTTCAGTATCTCGTGGACATGCGCGGCCGTCGAACCGTCGTCGATGCAGATCAGTTCCCACCTGTCGCAGAACTGGCCTCGCACGCTCTCCAGGACCTCGATCAGCCAGGCGCGCGCCGTCTCGTGAACGGGCATGATGAAGCTTATGCCATGCTGTCCGGCGCGGTGGTTCAGCGCGCGCTTCAGGCGCGGGAGCACGCCGGGCCGCAACTCCTGCCGCCGGCGCTGGAAACGACGTATGTTGGCATTGGTGGAGACCTTGCGTGGCGATCCGGGCAGGATCTGTTGAGTGCCCGCTATCCGGACGGTCACCTCCTGGTCCATCAGCCGTTCGAAATGGGCGGAAAGATCGATCTTGAAGGCGCATAGGCCGGCGTTCAGCCCGGCATCGAGCAGGTCGCCGCGAAACTGCGCGGCGATGCCCGACCCGATGACGTCGCCATCCGGCCCGACCACTTCGACCTGCACGGGATTTTCCGGCTGCGACCGGTCCAGTGCCCAGCCGTGGGCGGACATGCCGTGCAGCGTGTCGAAGCTGCCGGCCATGCCGGGCAGGGAGTCGACAAAGACCGGACTGCCTGACAGTTCGATACGCTGTCCGGAAAGGCGGACCGAGACGCGCCGTCTGGCTGCCGGATCTGGGTGATCGGGCAAGTCGGCCGAGAACCCGTAATGCCCGCTATCGTAGCCGAGATTTGCGAGATCCGGCCGTGGCTGGTCGGCGGTCACCGTGGCGACGGTCTGGGTGTTCACCAGCACGTCGAGCCGCACCGGGCGGTTTGGCTGTTGCAGGTCGATGGCCCAGCCTTCGACGCGCTTCGGGCCAGCCGAGTCGAGGAAGCCGAGATACCCGAGGGCGGTGGGCGCCACCGTCAGCAGAGGCGCCGAGAGGAGCATCCCGCCGACTCTGGGCTGGAGAACGCGCGTCTCGTTTGGGCGGATCAACGTTTGCAGGGGCACTCGGAAGCGCCAGGTTGGCGCCGCATCCGGTTGGGCCGCTTCCCGCGTGGCCACCGCCCGGCCCATCAACATGCCGGACGAGAGCCATTCGACCCCGATGTCTGGCAGGACAAAGCTTGCCGCCGTGAAGACACCCTCGATGAAGGCGCCGTTGCAGTCCACGTGAAGCATGCGGAGCCCATACGCGGTTTCCAGGTTCTGCGGCAGGCCGAGGAGGCTCTCGCCGCTGGGCAGGGCGAGCACGTCCAACTCCACGTGCACGAAGCCGGGCGGCAGTTCATGCGTGAAGCTGGCGCTGCCAGGCGGTCCGGCTTCGGGCACCACGATCCGGTGCACCGTGCCGTCCAGAACGATCGCGATCCGGCTGGCGATGGAGAGTGCAGGTCCGCTGAGCAAGCCGTGCACCACGCCTTCTGGCGTCAGGGTGAGCTGAAGAGCAGGTTCGATGGCGCTCGAAGTCATGAATGACTCCTTAACGCGCAACGATATGCACGCAAGGGGTGTATATGCCAGGCTCGCACCCAACCGCTCCAACACTTGAGCCGGCTCTCAAGGGCAGTGCTATACCCGCCTGGATTGCAACGATCGGTGGGTCACACACAATGCGCATACTCCTGACCGGCGGCTGCGGCTTCATCGGTTCTGCGGTGATCAGGCATCTGCTGCGGCATACCGGGCATGACGTCGTGAACGTGGACAAGATGACCTATGCGGCATCGCTGGACGCGCTTGAGGAGGGGCAGGGCCATGCCAGGCATCGCCTGGTGCGCGCCGACATCGCCGACGGCGCCGCGCTGCGCCAGGTTTTCGAGGAGGCTGCGCCGGATGCGGTGATGCACCTGGCGGCTGAAAGCCACGTGGACCGGTCGATCGACGGCCCCGGCGACTTCATCCAGACCAACGTGGTCGGCAGTTTCGTGTTGCTGGAGGCTGCGCGCGCCTATTGGAGCCGTCTCGACGGCGATGCGCGCGCACGATTCCGGTTTCACCACATCTCGACCGATGAGGTGTTCGGGGCGCTCGAGGAAGGCGACCCGCCGTTTACGGAAACGACGCCGTACGATCCGCGCAGCCCCTACTCCGCCAGCAAAGCCGCGTCCGACCATCTGGCGCGCGCCTGGATGCATACCTACGGGCTGCCGGTGATCGTCAGCAACACGACCAATAATTACGGACCTTGGCAGTTTCCGGAAAAGCTGATCCCGCTCGTGCTGCTCAACGCGCTGCACGGGCAGCCTCTGCCGGTCTACGGCACCGGCCGCAACCAGCGGGACTGGCTCTACGTCGACGACCATGCAGAAGCCCTGCTGGCCGTGCTGGAGCGCGGCGCGCCTGGGCAGACCTACGCGATCGGCGCGGGCCAGCCACGCCGCAACATCGACGTCGTGCACGGCATCTGCGCCGTGCTGGACGAGATGCTGCCTGACCCGCAGGGCGCCAGATCGCGCCTGATCACCCACGTTGCCGATCGTCCGGGCCATGATTTCCGCTACGAGATCGATGCCGCCCATGCGAGGACAGCCCTGGGCTGGCATGCCGCCCATGATTTCGAGAACGGGCTGCGACGCACGATAGCCTGGTACCTCGCCCACCGGGAATGGTGGGAAACGATACGCGCCGGTCGATATTCGGGGCAGCGACTCGGCGCGGCGGCGTAGAGGGATAAGAATGACCATGAAGGGCATCGTGCTGGCGGGCGGGTCGGGCACCAGGCTGCATCCGGTGACGCTCGGCACGTCCAAGCAGCTTCTGCCGGTCTATGACAAGCCGATGATCTACTACCCTCTGACGGTGCTCATGCTGGCGGGCATCCGCGACATCCTGATCATCTCCACACCGGACGACCTGCCCCAGTTCCGCCGCCTGCTTGGCGATGGCGCGTCGCTCGGCCTGCGCTTCGGCTTTGCCGAGCAGCAGCGGCCGGAAGGCATCGCCCAGGCTTTCCTGATCGCCGACGAGTGGCTTGCCGGCCAGCCCTGCGCGCTGGTCCTGGGCGACAACCTGATCTTCGGCGAGCACCTGTCCACCTCCTTCCGCGCCGCGGCACTGCGGCCGGAGGGGGCGACGGTGTTCGCCTATCAGGTGCGCGATCCCGAGCGTTATGGCGTGGTGGTATTCAATGATGCCGGACTGCCGGACGACATCGTCGAAAAACCCAGTGTTCCGCCGTCTTCCTGGGCGGTGACCGGCCTGTATTTCTACGATGCCCGGGTGACGGAGTTTGCACGGGCCGTCAAACCTTCGGCACGCGGAGAACTCGAGATCACCGACCTCAACCGCATGTACCTGGACGAGGGCAGCCTGCAGGTGGAGAAGCTCGGCCGTGGCTGCGCCTGGCTGGATGCGGGCACGCCGGACAGCCTGCTGCAGGCGGCAAGCTTCGTTCAGACGATCCAGTCGCGCCAGGGCATGCTGGTCGGCTGCCCGGAGGAAGTCGCCTACCGCATGGGGTATATTGACGTGTCCTCGCTGCACGGCCATGCGCGCCGGCTTGGCAAGACGGATCTGGGACGGCTGCTGAAGGACGTGGCGGATGGCGTGCACGCCTGATCCCGATGGCAGTGGCGTTTGACCATCTCGTCCGCCGTGCTGCATTTTTGGCGCGCTGTGACGAAGGCTGTCTGCCTGGAGGGATGTGATGAGGATCGAGACGTTCGACATCCCTGGCCCGCTCCTGATCACGCCGCCACGGTTCGGTGACGATCGCGGCTATTTCACCGAGACCTACTCCGCGCCGCGGCTGGCCGAGGCTGGCATCACCGCGCCGTTCATCCAGGACAATCAGAGTTTTTCCGCCGCGCGCTTCACCGTGCGCGGCCTGCATTGCCAGGTGGCGCCGTATGCGCAGGGCAAGCTGGTGCGGGTGCTGCGCGGCGCCATCTGGGACGTGGCGGTGGACGCACGTTACGGCTCGCCGAGCTTCGGCCGGCACGCGGCTGCATCCCTGTCGGCGGAGAACGGCAGCCAGCTCTGGGTGCCACCCGGGTTTCTCCACGGCTTCTGCACCGTGGAGCCGGATACCGAGGTGGCCTACAAGGTGACCGCCATCTATGACCGTGCAAGCGAGCGTGGCGTGATCTGGACCGATCCCGTGCTTGCGCTGCCCTGGCCGGTGCCGGAGGGGTCGGCCGTCTTATCGGGTAAGGACATGGTGCTGCCTGGCTGGAACGCCGCTCCTGCCTGGTTTACCGTGTGATGGCGCCGGTCCTGGTCACCGGCGGCACGGGGCAGCTCGCGACCGCGCTGGCCGCAGCCCGGCCGGCCGGGGTGCACGTGGTGGGCCGACCGGACTTCGACCTCGACCGGCCCGACACGATACGCGAGGTGCTGAATGCCTGTCGGCCGGCGCTGGTGGTCAACGCTGCGGCCTGGACCGCCGTTGACGCGGCGGAGGCTTCGGCGGACGCGGCGGACCGCGCCAACCATCTTGGCCCGGCACTGCTGGCGCAGCATTGCGCGATGCTTGGCATCCCGCTGGTGCACATCTCGACCGATTACGTCTTCGACGGGATGAAACATGCCCCTTACGTAGAAACCGATCCGACCAACCCGACCGGCGTGTACGGCGCGACCAAACTGGCGGGCGAGCAGGCGGTACTCGCAGCCAACCCGCAGGCGGTGATCTTGCGGACGTCGTGGGTGTATGCGCGGTCCGGCAAGAACTTCGTCCTGACGATGCTCGACGCGGGCCGGCGTTTGCAGCAGCTTCGCGTCGTGGCCGATCAGGTCGGCTGCCCGACCAACGCCGACGATCTCGCTTGCGCTGTTCTTGCCGTATGCGACCGTCTGCTCTCCTTGCGGGGCGCGGATCATCGCCTGGGTGGGGTGTACCACGCCGCGGGAACCGGAGAGACGAGCTGGCACGGTTTTGCCGTGGCCATCTTCGAAGCGGCACGGCCGCATGGCTGGCCGCAGCCGCACGTGCATGCCATCGCCACCGCCGACTGGCCAACGCCTGCGCGCAGACCGCCCGATTCGCGACTGGAGTGCGGCAGGTTGAACGATGTGTTCGGGGTAAGACTGCCCCACTGGCGGGCGAGCCTGAACGAGGCTGTGGCTGCAATTTGCGCGCGTAAACCGGTTCGCCCGGACGTTTGAGCGGCCATGGAGACGCGCTGCGACGTGGCCATCCTGCTCTCCACCCATAACGGATCGGCCTATCTTGCCGAGCAGCTCGACAGCCTGCTGTCGCAATCGCACACCGACTGGCAGGTTTTCTGGCGCGATGACGGGTCAGAGGACGACACCGCCTCGTTGATGAGGGGCTTTGCCGATTCGGCAGGGCAGGGGCGGGTGGTGGACCTGAACGACGATGTCGGCCATGTCGGCATCAAGGCCAGCTTTCTCGGGCTGCTGCGCCGGGCGCCGCGGGACCGCGTCGTGGCCTTTGCCGATCAGGACGATGTCTGGCTGCCGGACAAGCTGGCCCGCGGCGTGGCGGGACTGCAGTCGTTGCCGGCAGGGCAAGCTGGGCTTTATTGCGCCAGGCAGTACCTGGTGTCCGCCGACCTCAGCCCGATCCGGATCAGCGCGCAGGTGAAGGGTCCGCTTGGGTTTCCCAAATCGATGACCCAGAACGTGGCGACCGGCTGCACGGTGATGCTGAACGCATCAGCGACGGCGTTGCTGGCCGACGCGCGCGAGCCGGACCGGACGCTTCACGACTGGTGGGCCTATCTTCTGGTCACCGCTGCGGGAGGCGAGGTGATTTTCGACGACGTGCCGACGGTGATGTACCGGCAGCACTCCGCCAACGCGGTTGGCGTGCCGAAATCGCCCAGAAAACGCGCCTGGGCGGCGCTACGCCGGGGTCCGAACACGTTCATGAGCACGTTTCGGGCGCATATGGATGCTCTGCAGGCCCATCAGGACGTGCTGAGTCCCCAGGCCCGCAAGGATTTGGCGCTGCTCGCTTCGGGCCTGCATGATGGTTGGCCCAAGCGGCTGCAGGCGCTCGCACTTCCTGGATTTCAGCGCCAGAGCTGGGCGGAGACCCAGTTGTTTCGGCTGTGGTTCCTGCTCGGCTAGGGCAGCGTCCTGCAGGCTGTGACAGTCGGAACGACGAGATTGCTCGCAGACAAACGCTAGACCGGTTTTACGCCCGCTACTCGCGGACGTGCGTGGAACCGGTCTAGAGCCTGATCGCGTCCGGTAGCCGAAGCGATCAGGCTCTAGCTCTGTGTTTTGGCGAGCCTGTTCATCGTGGTTGAAGATCACCCTGAAGCGATCATGCCCAGGATGGGATGGTTGGCCGTTTCCAGCCCAGCTGGGTGAGGGACGGCCACATGTGCTCCGGTGGCGTGGCGGTGGCGCGGACCGGGTCGGCAAGATCGAGCTGGATGGAGCGGGCCAGCAGATGCAGCCTGCCTGCTCCGTTTCCATAGACCGGGTCGCCGAGCAGCGGGCAGCCCAGATTGGCGCAGTGGATCCGGATCTGGTGCGTGCGTCCGGTCCTCGGGTGAAGCTCGAGCCAGCTCAGGCCGCCGGCACTGCCCAGGGTTCGCCAGTCCGTCACCGCGCGGTCGCCATCCGGCGCCACGATCATGCGCCAGCCGGTCTCGGTGCTGTGCTTCTTCAGGCTGGCCTTTGTGGTGCCGGCAGTGGTCGGCGGCGCACCTTGGACGATGGCCCAGTAGGTCTTGAGCGCCCGGCCAGCCGCGAACTCGGCCTGCGCCGCATGCAGGGCCGCACGCCGGAGGGCGATCAGCAGGCATCCCGAGGTATCGGCGTCGAGCCTGTGCGCCAGCCAGGGCCCATCCCGCCGGCGGCTCAGCTGCGGAAAATAGGTCTCCACCGAACGGGTCGTGCGCGGCCCGCCATGCACGGGCAGCCCGGACGGCTTGTCGACCACGACGTAATTGCGGTTCTGGAACAGGATCGTCGGTGAGGCCGGCTGTGTTGACACGGATCGATCCCAGGCAGGTGCCGCCCCATGCAGACCGACACGATCTGCGGCGCCAACGCGGTTGCCGCCCTGTTCAGGCGACGCCCCGAGGCGGCATTGCGGCTATACTACACCGAAGGCGACGTAGCCGCGCGCCCTGCGGTCGATCACGCCCTGGAGGTTTGCCTCTGACTGTGGAACAGCGTGGAAAATACTCAATGCTGTTTGACATCCGCCTGGAGAAGGACGATGACCTGCAATTAAGCAATTCCTCTCCACGACTGACAACGACAGTATACAGCAGACTTACCTTTCCGCAAGCGCATGTCCTGGCGCATAAATAGCACGGCTGGAGGTTCGCTACTGACGTCGAGTTGACTTGCTAGCCGAGTGAGCGGTGCAGTTTTCCCGCCTCCGAAGGTTTGGTGCTCACGTTGTTCTCCATCGGCAAACGGAGAGGTCGGCTTGCGCCTCAAAGGTAATGTGGCAAGCTAGCTTTCACCCTGGTCTTTGACACTTTGGCACCACTAGGAACATCCATGTCGTCGGCTGAGAACCTAAACCTGTTAAAAGTAAGAATGCGTCGCAGGCTTACAGATCGCACCGCGCGAGCGATCGACGTGGGATTAGGCTCGCTTCACGCGTCTCGACATCTGCTGTTTGTGAGCGGCTTTTGGCGTAGCGGCACAACATGGTTTCAGGAGCTGATAGCTAAAAACCTGAACGCTAAGACAGTCTTCGAGCCGCTGTCACCGATGAACCCCAGCCGATATAAGAGGCTGATCGCGCTTGGGTACAACGAGCATCATCTTCGCGAAGCTTACATACCAGGACGAGCCGAACCAGACGACCCTTTGTGGCTGGATCTAGATGGTTATTTTCAAGGCACACTGAGTAGCCGATCATCCATAAGGGCGCGAGAAAGCATCTGGGAGTCTTTTCGACGCGACATCATTCTTAAAGACGTGCGCCTGCAAGCAAACCTGGCGTCTATCCACAGTCGTTATGGTGTTCCAGTCGTCCATATACGTCGGCACCCTTGCGCCATAGTCCACAGCTTCGCAAGAAGCAAATGGGACTGGACATTCGAAAACGTTCGGCTTGCGGACATAATCTCGCCTCTCATGGAAGACCTTGGCGCAACAGGAGATTACAGCGTATTATCCACTCCTGAGTTTGACATCGATGCAACCTCGAGGATTGCGGCGTATTGGGCTGCCACCGAGCGCATTGCTGAACATCTGATTGGCAAATACGAATGGGGAAGAATAGTTCCTTACGGTCGGATTGTCGAGTCTAGACAGGATGTCATTGCGGAAACATGCGCGTTGGTTGGACGAGCACCGACGCTCTCGAACAATGTGGACTTCGACTCTATAACGACTGTTTCCACTTCGTGGGGCGTGGACAGCGGACGTAGGGCGGTGAGCTGGCGAGAGGGGCTTAGCTCGACAGACATAACTCGTATCATCGAAATTGCTGGCGCAGTGTTTCCCAACGTGGCCGGTGGGCTGAAAGCTCGCGTGAATTCATCTGCACAAGAAGCATATGGCTTCGCAACCTAATTAGGACCGCTGGATGGCTGATCTGATGCGAGAGGAAAACTCATTCCATACTAGAGGCATCGTCCAGCGAACAAGAACCGCGTAAAGCATGATCGAGGTGACAGCTACCACTAGAACCCGGCTGATGGGCGCGCTCATGGGTAGAAGATGAGACAACGATATCCCTGAACCTGTCGCTACTGCTGCAAACATAGTGGGTTTTACGTAAATGCTTGCTACGTCGCTGATGGTCAGACCGAGCCGACGATATACTCCGAAAACAAATGGTGGCTGTGTAAGAACATAATGTAGGAACACCCCTGCGGCTGTGCCGATCGAGCCTTTGAGAAGAGTTCCTATCGAGACGAGGGTGAAAAACACTGGAAGCTGAGTCATCTGATTGTTCAGCCTCGCTCTAAACTCGCCGCGAGACGTTAAGAGCGAACCTGCTATCCAAGAAACTGCGTCGAACGCCAAGCCGATGCTGAGCAATTGTATGATCGGGATGGAGCCATCCCAATGATGTGCAAAAAAACGTTTGACTAATGGGTCCGCGACAGCAGCTTGGATAAATGCAAGAGGCATAATCGTATATGACACAAGGATGGATGCCTTCAAGGCGGCTTCACCTTGGCGCTTTGGATCATTCTTCAGTTGCACCAGCGTTGGCAGCACCACCCCGCTCAGGTTACCCGCGAGCATCCATAACGGTTGGGCGGCTAGGCGGAAGCCAAAATAATATTTTCCGACCGCAGTCTCGCCTGAAAGAAGACCCAGGACTAGATAATCTCCTTGAGAGATAACCGCTGAAATCATCCGGGTCGCAAAGGTTATCGCGGAGTTTCCGACCAGGAACCTCCAGCGCTTTATTTTGAAGGCGAAATTCAGTGGCATTGAGGAGCGTGCAGCTGCCGACCAGATGACCGCTCGTAAAACAGAAACAATGGGCACCGGCACGACAAAGCTATAAGCTTTGAAGCCAAGCCACGCGAATAAGATGGTCAGTGCAGCCTGTGTTAATGCTTCAAACGCTCCCCAAATGGCTAAAAACTCAAACCGAAGTTTAGCTCGCAGTGCAGCGCCTGGAACGATGGCAAACGCGCCGATCGGCATAGAGGCCCCGGAGATCAGCAGCAGTCCGACCAATCCCGGCGCCTTGAAGGCTGCTGCAGCAAGAGGGGCCGCCGCAGCCACAACCGCGCCAGAAACAACAAACAGCAAGAACATGATCCAAAATGCGGGTCCGCTCCATAACGACAACTTGTCTTTACGTTGGAGCAGAACGTCCTCGACGCCCACGTTAGTGATCGCCTGTGCGATGTTGGTAACGCTCGAAGCAAGACCAATCATGCCAAAGTCCGCCGGCTGCAGTAGTGCTGCCAATGCCAATTGACTAAGCAAGCTCGTGGCGCGAGCTATTATGTTCTGCGCGAAAAGCCAGACAAGGCCGTGGATTGCGCGCCGGCTTAGGTTTGCACCCTCGAAAGGTCGTCTTTTTGAGTAAGCCAACCGTTTCTCTGTCACCTGCGCATTGCCTTTCGAGCTGCTCGTCAGACCAATGCCACACCGTGGATGCTAAATTGGCGGCTCACTTCTGGTTTAGTTTGCAAACAAACGCAAAGTTCTCAGCGAGTCGCCTTTCGCCGATAAGCCGGATCAATCTTAGGCCGCCAGCCAAGCCCATCAGCCCGCTCGCATAGCGCTAGATGCCTCGGCTGCACGCGGCACGTCTTGCACACGATCCGGCGTAGGAAGGCCCGCAGGGTCACTTTGGCAGGGCGCAGCCTTCGCGCAGCGCCAAGCGGATCGGGACGCAGGTGGTGGCAACGCAGCCGGCCTGAACACAACGGGTGAACGCCACACTGATCCAAAGATCTGGATGGGCCGTGCGCCGCGACGGATCGAGCGCCGCCGCCTCCATGCGCCGCTCGATGGCAATCGTCTCGCGCGTCGAGTAGCGTGCCCGGTCGCGCCCGTGCTTGGCGACGCGCACCAGCTCCGGCGACGCCTCCACCTTCGCCATGATGGCGGCGAACTGCGCGGCGCCCTCGCTGTGCCGTCGCACCAGCCGCGCCAGGTCGGTCCGCGTGAAGGTGCTCTGCTGCCGCGCCGGTGCCTGCAACGCCATCTCCGGCTCGGCGAGCAGCCGCTCGCCGTCGCGCCGGGCAATGGCCCGGTGCTCGCGGGACGTGCTGCTGCATACGCTGGCATGACCGTGCTTGACGGCCCGCCCGCTTGTAGGCTGGAACGGGTTCATCAAGCAGGGAGCTGATGTGCATGACACCTTATCGTTTCGGTGCGTTGCTGTTGGGCGGCGCGCTTATCTCGGCCGGCGCGGCATGGGCCGAGACGACCTATGTCGTGGACAAGGTGACCATCACGGGGAGCACGACCGTTCCGCCGGAGAAGCTCTACGCAGCCATCCAGGAGCACAAGGGCAGCACCGTGACCCAGGCCGACATCGTGGCCGACCAGGATGCGATCACCAAGGTGCTCGGCGCGGCCAACGTGGTGGGCGGCATCAAGACGTCCATGGCCGCCAAGTCCAACAAGCACATCGATGTGGTGTTCGCCGTGGAGGATCATGGAGCCCAGGCGCCGATCGTCACGAAGGTCGCTCCGAAGCTTCATGCGGAGCTGTTCGACGGCAACAAGTCTATCTCGACCGACAAGCTTGCAGCCGCGGCCGGCCTTCACCCGGGCGACGACCTCAGCAACGACAAGATCGCTGCGGCTGAGGCGGCGATCGGCGCCGCATACAAGGCGGCCAAGCTGCCTGTGAACGTGACCGTCTCAGGCGAGACGAAGGTTGTGTCGCAGGGGCAGGTGGACGTGACGTGGCGCGTGGCGGAGACGAAGATCAAGAAGAAGCGCGACACCGAGGACGCGGGTCAGAAGCTCGACCAATAGCGATTTCGTGCAAGCCGCAGCCGGCCAGCCTGTGCTGCGGCACGTGCGGCAGTTTCGGTCCGCGCTGCTTCGGGGTATGGTCGGACCACAGCTCGAACCCCCAAGCTGTCTGGAGATCTGCCGATGGCGTCTGCCGCTCAAGGCCGCCTGACCTCTAGCCGTGTGCCTCGCAGCCTGGCCTCGCCCGCCATACGCGAGATCGTAGCGCGCCGGATCGCCGAATTGTCTGGTCTCGCTCTGGCGCTTGCCGGAGTGGCCATGCTGGTTGCGTTGGCCAGCTACAACCCTCGCGACCCGTCGATGAATACCGCCACCTCCCAGCACGCGACCAACCTGGTCGGTCCGGCAGGCTCGGTGCTCGCAGATTTCCTGCTGCAAGGGTTCGGCGTGGCGGGAGGGCTGCCGGCATTGGCCTTGATTGCCTGGGCTTGGCGTGTTGCCACCCGTCGCGGCCTGAGCCGCCCGGTGCTGCGGGTTCTCGCCATGCTTCTTGCGGTTTTGGCTTTCGCCACGGTGTTTGCGATGGTTCCGCCGCACCCGGCTTGGCCGACCAGTGCGGGACTTGGCGGTGCAGGCGGCTACCTGCTGTCGGCGACGTTCCTCGGCCTTTCGCTAGGGTCGCTCGAATCCTTGGCCGCGGTCGTTGTGTTCACTGTCTCCGCACTGCTCGCCACGGTGCTGACGGCATTCGGACTTGGGCTGACGCCAGCCGAGTGGCGCGCTGCCGGACGGCGCGCGGCCACGGCCGCCCGTGCCGGCGCGTCTGGCGGTCAGGCGGTCACGGGCCTGTTTGCACGCAGCCTGCCGCAGGATGAGGAGGAGGACGAGGCTCAGGCGGCGTCGACTTGGCCCGACCCGGTTGCGACCGTGTCCAGTCCGTCTATCGCGCCGAGCGCCCGCACGCTGGTGACCCGGCGCGTGGTCGAACCGCAAGCCGCGTTGCCGGAGCAGGCAATCAGCGCACCGCCCAGGACGGCAGTCCATGCCCGAGTGACAGCGATCGGGCCTCGCCGTCCAGCAGGCGCGCGGCAGGAGAGCCTGCCGTTGCAGGAGTCTGGCTGGCGCTTTCCGCCCAACAGCCTGCTGCATTCTGCGCCCTCTCGAGCCACTGCAGGGCCGGACGAGGAGGGCCTGCAGAACAACGCCAGGCTGTTGGAGTCCGTGCTTTCGGATTACGGCGTTCAGGGCACCATCCGTGACATCCGGCCCGGCCCCGTCGTGACGCTTTACGAATTGGAGCCGGCGCCTGGCATCCGGAGCGCGCGGGTCATCGGCCTGGCCGATGACGTGGCGCGCAGCCTGTCGGTCACCGCAGTGCGAATCGCGACTGTGTCTGGGCGAAACGTGATCGGCATCGAGGTTCCCAACGCGAAGCGCGAAACGGTGTTCTTGGCCGAGCTGTTCGACAGCGAGGCCTGGACGCGTCACCAGGGCCGGCTGCCGATCGCACTCGGCAAGGACATATCGGGCACTCCCGTCGTCAGCGATCTGGCCCGGATGCCGCATCTGCTGATTGCCGGCACCACCGGTTCCGGCAAGTCGGTGGGGATCAACGCCATGATCCTGTCGCTGCTGTTCAAGCTGTCGCCCGAGCAGTGCCGGCTGATCCTGATCGATCCCAAGATGCTGGAGCTGTCTGTCTACGAAGGCATACCGCACCTCATGGCGCCCGTGGTGACGGAGCCCGCGAAGGCGGTGCAGGCGCTGAAATGGACGGTTCGCGAGATGGAGCGGCGCTACCGCGCGATGAGCCAGTTGGGCGTAAGGAACGTCGGCGGCTACAACGAGCGGGTTGAGGACGCACTGGCCAAGGGCGAGGTTATCAGCCGCCGCGTGCAGACAGGGTTCGACTCGGAGACCGGTCGCCCCACGTTCGAGGAGCAGCCGCTGACGCTGGAGGCGTTGCCGTTCATCGTGGTGGTGATCGACGAAATGGCCGACCTGATGATGGTTGCCGGCAAGGACATCGAGGCCGCGGTGCAGCGCCTGGCTCAGATGGCGCGGGCAGCCGGCATCCACGTGATCATGGCGACGCAGCGCCCGTCGGTCGACGTGATCACCGGCACCATCAAGGCGAATTTCCCGACGCGCATCAGTTTTCAGGTGATCAGCAAGTTCGACAGCCGCACCATCTTGGGGGAGCAGGGGTCCGAGCAACTGCTCGGCCACGGCGACATGCTCTACATGGTGGGCGGCGGCCGCATCACGCGGGTGCACGGCCCATTGGTGACCGACCGCGAGGTAGAGGATACGGTGGCTTTTCTGCGCCAGCAGGGTGCGCCCGACTATGTCGAAGAGGTGACCGAACCGGTTGAGGACGAGGGATCGGCCGCTGCCATGCCGTCCGGCGCCACGGGGGAGGGCGAGTTCGGTCTGTTTGATCAGGCAGTGGCCCTGGTTGCTCGGGAAGGCAAGGCGAGCACCAGTTTCATCCAGCGCCATCTCAACATCGGCTACAACCGTGCAGCCAAGCTGATCGAGCAGATGGAAAAGGAAGGGATCGTGAGCGCGGCGAACCACGTGGGCAAGCGCGAGGTGCTCTGCCGGCGGACGAACGAGGATTGAGGCCGCCTGCCACTCAGACGCAACCAATCCGCTCTGCTTGTGTTGGACCCGTTCCGAAAGGATGTGGTGGTGGTGGCGGACGACACAAACCTTCTAGACCCGGAGGCAGCAGCGAAGGCCGCACATCTGCACTACGTGCACGACACCAGGCCTGGCATCACGCGCAAACCGGCCGAGGGCGGCGGCTGGGAATTTTTCATGCCGGACGGGACGCTGGTCACCGACGAGAAGACCATCCAGCGGATCCGCAAGCTGGCCATTCCCCCTGCCTACACGGACGTCTGGATCTGCCGCGACCCTAACGGTCATCTGCAGGCCGTGGGTCGCGACGCTCGAGGCCGCAAGCAGTACCGTTACCACCCGCGCTGGCGCGAAATCCGAGACGAGGCAAAATACGGCAAGATGCTGGTGTTCGGGCGCAAGCTGCCGGAAATCCGCGCGCGTGTAGAACACGACCTCGCCAAGCAAGGCCTGCCTCGGGAGAAAGTGCTGGCCGCACTCGTGCGACTGCTCGAACGCACGCTCGCGCGGATCGGCAACGAGGAATATGCGAGGACCAACAACAGTTTCGGACTGACCACGCTGCGCGAGCGGCATGCCAAGGTGCACGGCAACGTTGTGGTGCTGGACTTTCGGGCCAAGCACGGCATCCAGCGGCATATCGAGCTGAAGGATCGCAAGCTCGCAAACATCATCAAGCGCCTGCAGGACATTCCCGGGCAGGAACTGTTCCACTACATCGGCGAGGACGGCGTCAGCCACACAGTCGGCTCCGACGACGTGAACGCCTACCTTCACGAGATCACGGGCGAGGACATCACGGCGAAGGATTTCCGCACCTGGGCAGCAACCAACCTGGCTGCGCTGGCGCTGCGGGAGTTCGAGGTTTTTGACAGCCAGGCGAAAGCCAAGAAGAACGTGTTGCGCGCCGTCGAGGCAGTGTCCGGCATGCTCGGCAACACGCCGAGCATTTGCCGGAAATGCTACATCCATCCCGCCATCTTCGACGGCTACCTCGATGGCAGCCTGCTCGAAGGCCTCAAGGCTCGCGCCGACGACGTTCTGGACCACAAGCGCGGCGGACTGACGGCAGAGGAGATTGCCGTCACTGCGTTCCTGGACCGTCGCTTGAGCGAGTTGCCGGTGTGACGTGACCTGATCGCCGTTTGTTCCAGTCAGCGAGCAGTTGTACGATCGGGCATGGCGCTGTCCTTAGCAGAACGCACCGCTGCCGTGAGAAGGGAGGCGGCCCGGCTGTGCCGTCAACTCGGTTGGGCGCCTCTGCACGAGGTAAGTCTGCCGAACGGCCGGCGTGCAGACATCCTGGCCCTTAAGCGTGACGGCGATTTCGCCTGCGTGGAAATCAAGTCGGCTGCGAGCGATTTTCTCTCCGACAGCAAATGGCACGAGTACAGGGATTTCTCGGACGCCCTCTACTTCGCCGTTGACGGCGATTTCCCCCTGGCGCTGCTGCCGCCCGACGTCGGTCTTATCGTCACCGCCTGGCAGGACGCGGCCGTGTTGCGGGAGGCGCCGATCCATCGAATGGCGGCAGCACGGCGACGCGCGCTGACACATCGATTCGCAACCCTCGCCGCCTGTCGGCTGGAGGGAGTCAACGATCCGCTCGACCGCTTCGCGCTCAGCTGCGAATGACGCCTTGCACCAACTGGGGTTGAGTCTGGCTCGTGGAGGCAAGCAGTCCTTTTTGCAAAAAGGACCAAAAAACCTTTTCTTCTTTTGCAAGAAAGAAGGACTTGCCGTCGGTTGCCGCTTTTTGTTTGGTGACGGCCGCTTGGCAAGCACGCTTTTTGGAGGAGCAAACACGCCCGGAAGACGGCGCGGGCGCGGCAGTGTGCCGCGCCCGCGCCGGTGATCACGGTGCGTAGACGCCTACGCAGCCGTTCGGGCAGGTCGTGTTGCTGCCGCCTGCGGTCAGGGGGAAGAACACCTCGTTGTTGACCGGGTCCACGGCCACCGAGTGCGAGTTCGTGGCGGTGGGGATGGCGCTCAGCAGCGTGAGCGTCGCGGCGTCGATGATGCCGAGCACCGGGCCTGTCGCGTTGTTGCGGGCGGCCAGGTCGTAGGTCTGGTTGGCCGGATCGTAGGACACCTCGTCGGAGCCGCCGACGGCGAAGGTGGCCAGCACCCGGCCGCTCAGCGTGTTGATGACCTGCGTCGGCAACGGCTTGGCGGCTGCCGTGTTGGCCACGCTGCAGCCCAGCAGAAGTTGCTGCTTGGGGCCGAGGGCCGCGCCGTTCGGCTGGCAGTCGCTGACCGGCAGCCTGCCCACCACGCGGCGCAGCACAGGGTCGATGATCGCGACCTCGCCGTTCTTCTGGTTCGGACCGACCTGCGGGATGCTGACGTAGAACACGCCGCGCCTTGGGTCGAAGACGGGTTGTTCGATGCCGTTGGTCGCCTCTGGGAAACTGATCTTCTTGAGGACCTGGCGGTAGCCGTCGGGCGTGTAGATGAGCGTGACGAAGGGAGGCGTGTCGGCGTCGTTGGCGACCGCGACGATGTGGTCCTTCGGGTCGTAGCCGATCGAATCGGCGCGCGCTGTGCCGCCGGTGGAGATCGTCTGCACGATCAGCCGCGAGCGTTCATCGACGACCTTGACCGTGCTGGTGCCGTCGCCGACCCAGACGTAGCCGTCGCCGGTGGGCTGGGTGCCGTTCGGGCCGGCGACGTCGTTGTCGCCACCCGCCGCGCCCACGAAACCGCCGACCTGGCCGATGACACGCCGCTCGCTGATGCTGACGACGTCGAGCGCGCTGTTGGAGCGGTCAGGCAGGAAGTAGAGGCCGAGCGCCGGGTCCACGGAACTGATGTCGAACACGGCAAGCGGGTTGCCGGGGATGGGGATCGTGTGGACCAGCTTGTACTGGGGCGGCGCGGCAGACGCGGCGCCGGCCAAAACGGTGGCGAGAACAGTGACGAATGGACACAGCGGACGCATGGTAATCTCCCAGGTATGATCGGCAGGCGCAGCGGTTGGTTCCGGCGCCCGCCCCTGTGTGCTCCTGGGCTGGGACGGCAACAAGTGTCAGCGGCGTCCCGGCAGCAATCCTCCTGCGCCTCTAACAGCGATGTCACGCAGACCGGAAAGGTCGGAACGACGAAATTGCCCGTCAGAACAAGAGCTAGACCGGTTTGCCGTCCGTCTCCATGCGGGCACCCTGCGTGAAACCGGTCTAGCGGGTCGCCTGGACCGGGTCGGATGGCACCGACTTGTGGCCGTTGATGTTCAGCGGCATCACCCGATACCAGGCGGGCTCCGCAGGGGGCGAGGGGTCCTGCCAGCCGCCGGTCGCGTCGGTCGCACAGGCGTTGCAGACCGCCTGCCAGCTGTCGGGGGCGGTGGGGTCGGCCGAGCGTTCCACCGTGTAGTTCGCCGCTCCCGCCGCGCCACGCCACAGGATGTGGCCGCGCACGGCGCTGATGATCTGCGGCTGTGGCGGCAGGAGGTAGGCCGGCCCGAGGCTCAGCTCGGCCATGCCGGAGGCGAAGCGCCGCAGCGCCCGGCCGCGCGCCCGCATCTCCGGCAGGTCCATTTCCGCCGTCTTGATGCCCGGAAAATACAGCGCTGCGATGCCTTTCGCGGGCAGCGCGGGCGGCGCCGGCAGGAAACCGCCGCCGGCTGCATGACCCTCCAGACGGCCGATCACCATGCCTGCCAGGCTGCGCTGCTTGGTGACGTCAACCAGCCACGCCGACAGGTCATCGGCCGTTTTCCAGTAGGAGGGAGTCCAGCCGGCGCTGTCCATCACGTAGGCCTTGCCGGCATCGCTCACCCGGCCGGTAGTCTCGCCCAGCCAGATGCGGGCGGCACCCGGGTCGCGGCTGACGGTGAGCTCGTCGCCCACGATGTCCACGCTTGCAGTCGCAAACGCGGCGGCTGCGACGGGCGACGCGGCCTTGCCGATCCGGCCGGCAAAGGCGCCGTCTTCGTAGAGGTGGCGCGGGTCGGCCGCCTTCACCGCCTGGCCCACCTGCTCCGTCCAGGCGCCGGCCGCCGTGCCGTCGGCGGTTGCGGCACAGGCCAGACAGTTCTCCCAGGCCAGGATGGTCGGGTCGTCGGTGTAGGCCGTGCCGGTCAGCGTATTGACGTGGCTGAGCACAGCGCCGATCCCGGCCACGAACTCGGCCCGTATCGCCGGGTCGGTGAAGAAGGCGTTTGGGTCCGATCCGCCATGGCGCCGCACCGCGCCGCAGATGCTGTCCGGCTGGATGGCGGCGCAATCCCCCGCGCCGCCGGCCAGCGGCACGATCACCTTCAGCCCCGTATCGCGCGCGGTCTTCAGGATCAGGTCGAGCAGGCCAAGGCTTGCCGCACTCACCGGGCGCGTCCGCACCACAGTGCCGCCCAGCGCCTGCACCGTCGCCAACGCGTCGCCGACCTCGAACTCGTTGGGTGCGACGGAAGGCGGCGAACCGTCCGCCTTGAAACCGAGCCAGCCGACGTCGTAGCCAACAAAGCGCATCGGCACGCCCTGGACGGTCAGGCCGGTGCCGTCGCGCTTGACGAAATCGGCCGGGTCAGGCTGCCCCGCCATGGTCTCGTAGGATTGCGCCTGACACGTCCCGGCCCCTGACAGAGCCAGGGCGAGAAACAGCGACAGAACCAGCAACACCCAGCGCGTCACGGACGCCATTCCATCACCACAAAGAGCAGGCCGTCGCCGGACGCGGCCCCTCGGCGAAGGCCGCCTCGCCCGGACCTGTCAAGCACGCGCCCGAGTCCAGCCCGAAACAGAAGCCGCCAATCATCGAAATGCGCAAACCTGGCCTCCAGACTCTGGGTCCGCGTCATACAGGGATCGGCGTGTGCGCAACAGACGGGCGTAGATGATTGCGCGACCGTTGTGTTCTAGCCTCAATCCCTGAGCAGATCGTTAATCGCGGTCTTGGCCCTGGTCTGCGCGTCCACCCGCTTGACGATCACCGCGCAGGCGAGGCTGGGGCCCGGCGTGCCGTCCGGCAGGGGGCGGCCGGGCCAGGTGCCAGGCACCACCACCGAGTAGGCCGGCACGCGGCCATAGGTGACGGCACCGGTCGCGCGATCGACGATTCGGGTGGAGGCGCCGAGGAACACGCCCATCGCGATGACGCTGCCGCGCTCCACGATCACGCCCTCGGCCACCTCCGACCGGGCGCCGACGAAGCAATCGTCCTCGATGATCACCGGGGCGGCCTGCAGCGGCTCCAGCACGCCGCCGAGGCCCACGCCGCCGCTGATGTGGCAGCGCGCGCCCACCTGCGCGCAACTGCCCACGGTGGACCAGGTGTCGATCATGGTGCCGCTCCCGACATGGGCGCCCACGTTGACGAAGCACGGCATCAGCACGCAGCCCGGCGCGACGTAGGCCGAATGGCGCACCACCGCGCCTGGCACGGCGCGGAAGCCGGCCTGCGTGAAGCGCGCCGCGTCCCACCCCTCGGTTTTCAGGCGCACCTTGTCGAACACCTGCGCCCCGGCCGCGCCCGGCATCGGCACGCTGTCGTTGAGGCGGAACGAGAGCAGCACGGCCTGCTTCAGCCAGGCGTTGGTGAGCCACCCGCCGGGCCCCGGTTCGGCAACCCGCATCCGCCCGGAATCGAGCGCGGCCAGCGCCTGCTCCACCGGCGCCCGCTCGGCGGCGGGGCTGGCAGGAGACAGGGTATCGCGCCGGTGCCACAGGGCTTCGATGGCGCGGGTTAGCTCGGCGTCTGTCATGCGTGTGGACTCGTCGATGGTGGGCCGGTTCATGGCTGCGCGTGGGGCGGCGCACAAGTCGGGAAGGGGGCTGAAACATAGTGCCGTATGTGTTACTATGTCGCGAAAGGAGCTTTTAGTGGTCCTCACCCGCGATGCCGTGGACTACAATCGGGCATGTGCGGCCCGCGATCCGTCGTTCCCCGAAAGCCTGCTGAGGCAGGGCATCGACGCGCTGCTTGCGGGTGACGTGGACGCGGGCCTGGGGATCGTGCGCGCCTACATCAATGCGACGGTTGGTTTCGAGCCGCTTGCCCGCGCTACCGGCCTGCCGCCCAAAAGCTTGCAACGCATGTTCAGCGCCACGGGCAATCCGCAGGCGCGCAATCTGTTCCATGTTCTGCGCTATCTGCAACGGCAGGCGGGGATCGTGCTTCGGGTGAGCAGGCTAATGGCGCCGGATGGCAACTCGCCCGGCACCGGTCCGCGGCAATGATCTGGCCGCAAGAAGCGGTTTCACAGGGCGCAGTCCGCCAATCCGTTGAGCGGGACCGTGATCAAAGCATGAGCGTCGTGGGCGACAAGAGGCGGACTAGCGCCCGCCCTAACGCCTATTGATCTATCGTTGCGTGATGCCCGGGGCAATTGCAGGGTGAGTCCATGGCATACGTCGCTAGCAGCCCGGAAACATACGAGAACACATCCGTCGGCAGCGGCGAGTGCGTGGCACTCGTGCAGGTAGCCAGTGGGGCACCGACCACGCCGACCTGGTTCAGGGGCAAGCTTGTAAAGGGCGACACGACATTGGCGAGGGGAACAGCCATCGCCGTCTTCGACGCGGACGGCACGTATGGCAACCACACCGATGGCAGCAGCCACGCCGCAATCTACCTAGGCCAGGACAGCACAGGTCTACAGGTCCTCGATCAGTGGAACGAGTGGAAGCACCATGTGAAGACACCCCACATGGCGTCCCAGCGGACAATCAACTTTCGCGGCTACGGCCGTAAGGTGAACGACGGAAACCAATTCCATGTTATCCAGTAAATACATATCCATCCTTTTTGCGCTGTTCACGGGCAGCGCGACCGCTTCAGTACACGTGAACTGCCCGATGAAGCTAATGACAGCCGAGGGCACCGTGCACGCATTGTCCGATGCTCGCGTTTTCCAGGGGCCAGTGTCGAAGAAGGTGGAGATTGTGCCCGTTCACGGGAATTTCGATGTGGGACAGATTCAGGGCACGGGTGGCAGCGACCCGTTCAATCTTGTTTGCACTTACGAGGGCACCAAGGAGACGCAGACGCTCGAAGTGCCCCGGACAGCGACGACGTGCGACGTGGCCGATGCGGGTGCCGGGACGGTGGCGGGCTGTCGTTGACGGATGTCGTCAATCTGAAACTTCCCCTTTTTCCTACGGGATCTTTCGCCAAATGCTGAGAGGTACGATCGTGCTTGCCGCTATGGCCGCAATCTGGTGCGAGCTCGGCTTGCTGCTGACGCAGGCGCCTTTCGCTTGGTTCGCCGGGCCCCTGATCGTCTCGCTGGCCGTCGTTTTGGCAGCGCGCGCCGCCTTTCGTAGCGTGCCGCCGCGCTCGGACGCCGAGGAAAGGCGTGTCGGTCGGATCATGCGGGATTGCATTGTCATCGAGGCGATCGGGATAACCGTTACGGCATCCATCTTGGCCACCACCGGCCGAAACTTCTTCATTCCAGACGCAATCGCAATTGTTGTTGGGCTGCATTTCTTACCGATGGCGTGGCGCCTGCCCTTGCAACTCTACTACGCCACCGCGGCCGCAATGCTTCTTGCCGGCTTGCTGGACATGCTCGAACCAGCCGTTTTCGGTATTCGCGTCCTTTGTGTGACGTGCGGGATGGTTCTGTGGGCCACGTGTTGCGTCCGGGTCGCTACCCGGACGTGATCGTGGACTACTTCGCTTCGCGCAATGCAGGATTACCGGTGTATCAACGTCCCAGGTCCAGCCTCGGTAAATAATTCAAGAAGCACCGCGTGCGGCACGCGTCCGTCCAGGATGACGCAGCCTTTCGCGCCCAGGCCGAGCGCTTCGAAACAATTTTCCACCTTGGGAATCATCCCGCCCGCTATCGTGCCATCCGCTATCCGCGCGCGCGCCTCAGCAATCGACAAATCCGCGATAAGGTTGCCATCCTTGTCGAGCACCCCAGGAACGTTGGTGAGCATCAGCAGCCGTGTCGCGTGCAGGGCGCCGGCGATGGCGCCGGCTGCGTCGTCGGCGTTGATGTTGTAAGTGGTGCCGTCGCTGCCGACGCCCACGGGGGCGACGACGGGGATGAGGCCGGAGCCGGTGAGTGCGTGGATGACGCGCACGTCCACGTGTTCGGGTTCGCCCACGAAACCGAGGTCGAGCACGTGTTCGATGTGGCTGTCCGGGTCGATCACCGTGCGCGTCAGTTTTCGCGCGCGGATCAGGCCGCCGTCTTTTCCAGAGATGCCGACAGCCAGCGCGCCTGCGCGGTTGATCAGCTCGGTCACGTGTTTGTTGACGGTACCGGCGAGCACCATCTCCACCACCTCGACCATCGCGGCATCGGTCACGCGCAGCCCGTCGATGAATTCGCTCTTGATGGCCAGGCGCTTGAGCATGTCGTTGATCTGCGGTCCGCCGCCATGCACCACCACCGGATTCATGCCCACCTGCTTGAGCAGCGCGATGTCGCGCCCGAACTCGGTGGCGAGGTCCGGGTCGCCCATCGCGTGGCCGCCGTATTTCACCACGATGGTGGCACCGGCGTAGCGGCGCAGGAACGGCAGCGCCTGGGACAGGATGGCAGCCTGCTCGGTGGCACGGCGGAACGCTTCGGGCGAGGTGGTCATGTCAGGCGGCCTTGCGGTTCTCCAATGCTAGAGCTTTACCAGCATGGCCTGCGAGCTTGGCAACTCGATCGCGCGCTCGGGCCGACCGGCGAGGAACTCGTCGAACGCGTCGCGCACGCCGTCGAGGTAGGAGTAGTCGTGCGTCAGGATGACGCCGCCCGGCATCATCCGTTCGTAAAAGAATTCAAGGCAGCCGAGCGTGCTGGATTTGAGGTCCACGTCCAGGTGCACGAACGAGAATCGCTTGCCGGACACGGGCTGCGCCGTGCTCGGGAACAATCCGGCGTAGAAGCTGACGTGATCGCGATCGGCCAGGTAGGCCTGCACCGAGGCCAGCGAGGCGGCATAGTGGCCTTCCCGCATGCGAGCGTGCTCGTCGGCATCCGGCGCGGGCAGACCGGCGAACGTATCGAACAGATGCAGCGTCGCGCCGTCGCTGGCCAGGCTGATGATCCGTGCCGAGCACCCCTGGTAGACGCCCACCTCGGCCATCTCGCCCCCCAGCGCCGCCTGGGCGCGGGCGACCGAGTAGAGCATGAACGCCTCGTTGCCGCTGAGCAGCGACTCCCTGCCGCTGCGGGCGGTCTTGATCGTCGCCAGCACGTCCGGCTGCTTGTGCCCGGCCAGGAAGGCGAGTTCGAGCCGCGCGAGCAGCCCGATCGACAGCGAGCGTATGGTGCGGCTGCCGGCGATCAGGCGGTGCAGGCGGGCGCTGTCGAAACGGCTGCCGCGCCGCCTCGAGGGCAGAGGCAGGCCCGGGCGGGCGGCGATGGTATCGGAGATGGGGATAATCCTTAGGGCGGAGAACCGGCGCAATCTTTGATCACGCAGTACGTGAGTACACTAGGCCCGGGCGCGCCGCCAGCCAAGCCGTCGCGGACGGTATCAGGCGAGAAAACCGACGATCCGTTCAGCGTCCTTGACGATCGGCTCGGCCAGTGCGTCGGCCGTGCCGGCGCCCTGCCGCAGCACCCGCTCCAATTCGGCAGTGTCGGCCAGAAACCGAGTCGCCTCGGCGGCAATCGGCGCCAGGTGGGCCACCAGGCGTTCGGCCAGCGCCTCCTTGAACGAACCAAAGCCATGCCCGCCATGCTCAGCCAGCACGGCCGGCACGTCGGTGTCGGTGATTGCGGCGTAGATGGCGACCAGGTTGCGTGCTTCCGGGCGGTCGGCCAGGCCCGCGGCGTCTTCGGGCAGAGGCGCCGGGTCGGTCCTGGCGCGGCGGATCTTGAGCGCGATCGCGTCGGCGTCGTCGGTCAGGTTGATGCGGCTCTGGTCGGACGGATCGGATTTTGACATCTTCTTCGTGCCGTCGCGCAGGCTCATCACCCGAGCCGCCTCGGCCAGGATCAGCGGCTCGACGCGGGGGAAGAATTCCACGCCGTAATCGTGGTTGAATTTTTCGGCGATGTCGTTGGCCAGTTCCACATGCTGGCGCTGGTCGTCGCCCACCGGCACGCGGGTGGCGTGGTAGGCGTGGATGTCGGCCGCCATCAGGTTCGGATAGACGTAGAGGCCGGCCGAGGCGGCTTCGCGGTCGCGGCCCGCCTTGTCCTTGAACTGGGTCATCCGGTTGAGCCAGCCGACGCGGGCGACGCAGTTGAAGATCCAGGCCAGGCGCGCGTGGGCGCTGACGGCCGATTGCACGAACAGCACGCTGCGCTGCGGGTCGATGCCGCAGGCGAGCAGGGTGGCCGCCATCTCCAGCGTGTTGGCCCGCAGCCGGGCGGGGTCCTGGAAGTCGGTGATGGCGTGCAGGTTGACCACGCAGAACAGGCAGTCGTGGCTGTCCTGCAGGGCGACCCAGTTGCGGATGGCGCCCAGGTAGTTGCCGAGGGTTGGGATGCCGGAGGGTTGGATGCCGGAGAGGACGCGGTGCATTGGGCTCCGTTAAGGCCAGGGGCTCTGCCCCTTGCCATCGGTCCTCGGACCGATGGCGGACTGATGGCAGCCCGCGAAGGACAAGTCCTTAAAACCTGCTTGAAAGAATGGTGTCCAGAGGCCGACTGGCCTTTGGTGGGGTTTGGGGCAAAGCCCTAATCTTGCCTTGACGCCCACGGCCTCCTTATTCAGCACATGAAGTCCCTCCGCGCCACCGTCCTCGGCTGCCTCGCCGTGCTCGCCGTCATGATCGGCGTCACCTCCTACTCCGTCACCCTCTATCGCCTGTTCTGCCAGGCGACCGGCGCGGGCGGCACCACCCAGCGCGTCGCCGCCAACGCAAGCACCCGGACCGGCCGGGTCGTCACCGTGTTCTTCGACACCTCCGTCTCCTCCAGCCTGCCCTGGCAGTTCGAACCCTCGCAGCGCAGCGTGCGCGTGCATCTGGGCCAGGACGCGATGGCCTTCTTCGACGCCACCAACGACAGCGACCACGACATCGTGGGCCATGCCGCCTTCAACGTGACGCCGGAGAAGGTGGGCGCCTACTTCAAGAAGATACAGTGCTTCTGCTTCAGCGAGGAACGGCTGCGCGCGGGCGAGCATGCGCACATGCCGGTGACATTCTTCGTCGATCCCGCCATGGCGGCCGATCCGAACACCGCCGACGTTCACGAGATCACGCTCAGCTACACCTTCTTCCGGTCCAAGCGCCCGGAAGACGCGGTCAACCTGTCGCGCTTCGCCAAGGCCTCTCCCGCCGCGCCGGACGCGGCGCCGCGCTACTGACGCGCATCTACGTCGACGCGGATGCCTGCCCGGTGCGCGAGGAAATCTATCGCGTCGCCGGGCGGCTGGCCGTCGACGTGGTCGTCGTCTCGAACGGTTCGCGGCCGATCCGGCCACCTGGCCTGCCTTTCGTGAGCATGGTGACGGTGGAGCAGGGGCCGGACGTGGCCGACGACTGGATCGCCGAGCGCATCGGCGCGGGCGACGTCTGCGTGACCTCCGACATCCCCCTGGCCTCGCGTTGCCTGGCCGCCGGCGCGCGCGCGGTCTCGTCCAGCGGCCGGGTGTGGACCGCGGACAACATCGGCAACGCGCTGGCCGGCCGCGCGGTCTCGAGCCACCTGCGCGAGCTCGGCATGCAGACCGGCGGCCCGCCGCCGCTGTCCAAAGCCGACCGCTCCAAGTTCCTCAGCGTGCTCGACACGGTGGTGCAGGCGGCCAAACGGACACCTGCTTGACAGGCCGTGGCCTGGGCTGGGTATCCAGCCCGCGGAGACTGGATATCCTGTAAAGGAGCCGGAGTTGCCGTAACTATGCCCTGATCGAACCCCAGGCGCGCGAGCGGTTGACGAGCCTACTGAGCGCCTCGGGCTTCCTGTTCGCCGGGATCGGAGAGCGCGAGTATGAGATAGCCGCGGCCGCCTACGCGATGTATGGAATGGGCCGCCACCGGGCGGGCCTGAACATGGGCGATTGCTTCACCTATGCCTTCACCAAAGCCGACGATGCACGGCTGCTGTTCAAAGGTGATGATTTCTCCCGCACAGACCTCGTGCCGGCCTGAGCCTTCATCCTGAAGGACACGGCTTTCCGCCCCGCCCGCCACCGCGCCCGCTGGGTGTCGCCGCTGATGCGGCGCGTGCTGCTGGTCAATTTCGTGCCGCTCGCCTTGCTGCTGGGCGCCGTCCTCTACCTCGACCAATACCAGGACGGGCTGCTGGAAGCCGAGGTCTCCGCGCTGCGCGAACAGGCGCGCATCTATGCGGGCGCGCTGGGCGAGAGTGCGGTGCGCGTGACGGACCCGAACAACCCCGTTTTGGTGCCCGACATCGCGCGCCCGCTGCTGCGGCGGCTGACCGATCCCACGCCGAACGCGGGCGCGAAGATCTACGCGCCGGACGGCACGCTGATCGCCGACAGCCGGGTGCGCATGGGGGCGGGCGGCGCGGTGACCACCGAGCCGCTGCCTCTCGCGGCCCCGCGCGGCCCCGTGGTGGGCCTGGTCGGCCGGCTGTACGACGACGTGCTGACCCTGCTGCCGCACTCGCGCGCCACACAGGTTGAGCTGAGCCCCAACGCCGCGGGAGCGGACTGGCAGCCGGACGTGCGGCAGGAGTTGCGGCTGACCAGCAGCAACGACAGCCACGAGATGCCGCCCTACATCCGCCGCACGCGCGACAACCAGCTGCTGGTGACGGTGAGCGAGCCGGTGGAGCGCGACCGCCACACCGTCGGCATCGTGCTGCTGACGCGCGACGCAGTCGAGGTGGACAGCAGCCTGTTCGCCGTGCGCGTTTCCATCCTCGGCCTGTTCTTCGGCGCGCTGATCCTGACGGTGCTGCTGTCGTGGTACCTGTCGCTGACGCTGGCGCGGCCGATCCTGCGCCTGGCCGACGCGGCGCGCGACATGCGAGAGGGCCATGGGCGCACGGGTGCGGTGCCCGCGCCGCTGCTGCGCCGGCGCGACGAGATCGGCGAGCTGGGCCAGGCGCTGTCGGCGTCCGCGACCGCGCTGTGGGGCAGGATGGACGCCATCGAGCGGTTCGCCGCCGACGTGGCACACGAGATCAAGAACCCGCTCAGCTCCATCCGCAGCGCCATCGACACGTTGCGCCGGGTGCGCGAGGCGCCGCAGCAGGCGCGCCTGCTGGCCATCATCCAGGACGACGTGGTGCGTCTGGACCGGCTGATCACCGACATCAGCGACGCGAGCCGGCTGGACGCCGAGCTGTCGCGCACCGCCACCGAGCGGGTGGACGTGGTGCCCATCATGGCGGTGCTGCAGGAGATCGCCGACGCGACCCGCCTGGAGCACGAACCGCATCTGCTGGTCGATGTGCCGCCAGGGCCGCTGGCGGTGCAGGCGGTGGAGGGCCGGCTGGTCCAGGTGCTGCGCAACCTGATCGGCAACGCCCGCAGCTTTTCGCCGGCCGACGGCACGATCAGCCTGCGCGGGCGGGAGACGGGGGGCGTCGTCGAGCTTTCGGTGGAGGATGAGGGGCCGGGCATCCCGGACGGGAACCTGGAACAGGTGTTCGACCGCTTCTACTCAGAACGCCCGTCAGGGGAGACGTTCGGCAAGCATTCCGGTCTCGGCCTGTCGATCAGCCGGCAGATCGTCGAAGCGCTGGGCGGCCGCATCAGCGCCGAGAACCGCCGGGACGGCACGGGCCACATCCTGGGGGCGCGGTTCGTGGTAAGACTGCCGAAGGCATAAGGCACATCGCTTGCAGCGTCGCTTCGACAGTCGCTTGCGCCAAGGATGCGTCCGCCCGCCCTGGAGACGTCGATGCAGCAGGACACCATGGACGAGGTTGAGCGGGAGACGCGGCAGGCGCAGGCGGTGATGCGGGGCGCCGAGTTTCACGTGCGCGACGTGGCGCTGGTGATCCTGACCGTGCTGGCCGTGCTCTACACGCTCTATTTCGCGGCCGGCATCATCCTGCCCTTCGTGCTGGCGCTGGTGCTGGGCTTGCTGCTCAGCCCGGCTGCGCGCTTCCTGTGCAACCGGCTGCACCTGCCGCGCATGCTGGCGGCGGTGCTGCTGATCATGGTGCTGTTCTCCGTCATCGGCGGCATCGGCTACGCCATATCGGTGCCCGCCGCGGGATGGGTCGCCCGCGCGCCCCAGAGCCTGCCCACGCTGCAGCAGAGGCTGGGCTTCCTGCGACGGCCGATCGCCATGTTCGAGGGCGGCATGCAGCAGATGCAGGCGCTGATGCGCGATTCCGGCCACGAGGCTGGGCCCGCCCAGGGCGCCGGGCAGGACGCCGCCCCGCTGCGCACGGGGCCCCAGCAGACCGTGACGGTGAACCAGGGATCCAGCGTCGGCATGACGGTGCTGGCAGGCACCCGGTCGTTCCTGGGCCAGGTGCTGACGCTGCTGATCGTGCTGTTCTTCCTGCTGGCCGATGGCGATGCGCTGCTGCGCCGCTTCGTCGAGATATTGCCTGGGCTGACCGAGAAGAAGCGGGCGGTGCAGATCGCCACCGAGGTGGAGCGCAACATCTCCGGCTACCTCGCCACCATCACGCTGATGAACGTGCTGGTCGGCATCGCCAACGGCCTGTCGGTCTGGGCGTTCGGCCTGCCCGACCCGCTGCTGTGGGGGGTTGCTGCGTTTCTGCTGAACTATGTGCCCATCCTTGGACCGCTCACCGGCATGGTCATCTTCTTCTTCGTGGGCCTGTTCAGCTTCTCCAGCCCGCTATGGGCACTGGCCCCGTCCGGCGTCTACCTGCTGATCCACATCCTGGAGGGCGAGACGGTGACGCCGCTGCTGCTCGCGCGCCGCTTCACGCTGAACCCCTTGCTGGTCATCGCGGCGCTGATGTTCTGGGACTGGCTGTGGGGCGTGCCGGGCGCGCTGCTCGCCGTGCCGCTGCTCGCCGTATTCAAGATACTGTGTGACAACATCGAGGCGCTGACCCCCATAGGCCACCTTCTTGGGGCGGAACCCGACAAGCGGGCGGGCTGAGCGGTGCTGCACGCAAGCTGCGCCGAGCGCGGCGGCGCGGGCGTGCTGCTTCTGGGACCGCCCGGCAGCGGCAAGTCCGACCTGATGCTGCGCCTGATCGACCGGGGTTTCGGGCTGGTCGCCGACGATCAGGTGGTGCTCGAAAGCGGGGTCGCCAGCGCGCCTCCGGCGCTTGCAGGCCTGCTGGAGGTGAGGGGGTTGGGGCTGATCCGCTTGCCGTTCGTGGGTTCGGCGAGGCTCGCTCTGGCCGTCTGCCTGAGGCGCGGGGAACGCCTGCCGGTTCCCGCCCGTTACGGAATTGCTGACGTTCCGATGGTATTGATCGACCCGCTTGCAGCGTCGGCGCCGTTGCTGGTCGCGATGGCCCTCGACGCGGTCCTGGGGCGGGCAGTCTTGCAGCATGGAGGGGCGTTTGTGACGGGAGCGTTCGAGTGACGATGTCTGCCGGACAGGAAGGTGGACATTCGTCCGGCCGGGTGCCGGGCCTCGATGTCGGCAAGGCCGGGCACGAAGCCAGGCGAGTCGTGCTGGTCACCGGGCTGTCCGGCGGCGGCAAGGCATCCATCCTGCGCGTGCTGGAGGATCTGGGCTACGAGGCGGTGGACAACCCGCCTTTGCGCCTGATGGAGGAGCTCGCCGTCCGCGGCGAACGCCCGATCGCGATCGGGGTGGACGCGCGCAGCAGCGGTTTCGATGCCCATAAGATACTGGCAATCACCGCGCGCCTTCAGCGCAACCCAGCCCTGCGTCCTGAGCTTGTCTTCGTGTTCGCCGACGAGGGTGCGCTGCTGCGCCGCTACACCGAGACGAGGCGGCGCCATCCGCTAGCGCCGATCAGCCGCGTGTCAGACGGTATATCGGCCGAAATCGTGCTGACTGCGCCGTTGCGCAAGGCAGCCGACATGCTGCTGGACACGACCGACCTGCCTCTGCCCATGCTGCGCCGCATCATCGAGCAGCGGTTCGGCGGCGGCACCGGCGAGACCGCGGGGATGACCGTGTCGCTCACCTCGTTTGCCTACCCCGCCGGCCTGCCGCGGGAAGCAGAGCTGGTCTTCGATGCGCGCTTCCTGCGCAACCCGCATTACGACCCCATCTTGCGCTATCGGACAGGGCTCGATGCCGAGGTCGCCGCCTATGTCGAGGCCGACCCGGACTTCGAACCGTTTGTTAATAAGATTACGGACCTGTTAACGATGCTCTTGCCCCGCTTCGTTCAGGAGGGCAAGAAATACGCGAGCGTGGCGGTCGGCTGCACGGGGGGTCGTCATCGGTCGGTCCACATCGTCCAGCTGCTGGCCGAGCGGCTTGGGGTGGTTTCGGCCGGGGCGGAGAAGGCGTCGCCGTGGCGTGTGGGGGTGACGCACAGGGAGTTGTCCCGTGGCGGATCTCGGGGGGAGTGGTCGCAGGATGCGGATGTGGGCGGGCGAGAGCCGGACCAGGGTGACGGCGGACGGGGTGACGGCAGACAGGGTGACGAACAAAACGACTCGGGCCGGCACGCTGCCGGGCCGCTCGATACAGGCGCAGGAGGCCTGACACACATCCCATGATCGGAATGATTTTGGTTTCTCACGGCCGGCTTGCCGAAGAGATGCGCTCGGCCATGGAGCACGTGGTCGGCCCGCAGCGGCGCGTGGCGACCGTGTGCATCGGCGTGGACGACGACGTCGAGCAGCGCCGGCTCGATATTCAGCACTGTATCGACGACGTCGATACCGGTGATGGCGTCATCCTGCTGACCGACATGTTCGGCGGCACGCCCTCCAACCTGGCGATCAGCATGATGGCTCGCGGCGGTGTGGAGGTGATTGCCGGGATGAACCTGCCGATGCTGGTCAAGCTGGCCAAGGTGCGGTCGCGCCAGACCCTGGCCGAGTGTACCGACATCGCGGAGATGGCGGGCAAGAAGTACATCGCTGCGGCCAGCCACGTGCTGGAGACCTGCAAGACGCCGAACATGTGCATGTCGCTCGACCCGCGGCAGTCGAATGGCGGGGCGGCGCCGGCCCGTGGGGACCGCATCCAGCTCTGCACCAAGGCGCACTGACCTGGCCGAGCTGCCCGATCGGGGAGGCCGGGCGTGACTGAGGCGGGCGGCGAGGCCGTCGTCTCCCGAGTGGTGCCGATCGTCAACCGGCGGGGGCTGCATGCCAGGGCGGCGGCAAAACTGGTCAACGTGGCGGAGAAGTTCGTGGCCAACGTGGACGTGCTCCGCGACGGCCAGGTGGTGTCGGCCCGCTCCATCATGGGATTGATGATGCTGGGCGCCGGCATGGGCAGCACGATCGAGTTGCGCGCCGAAGGCTTCGACGCGCACGAGGCGTTGGAAGCGCTGGCGGGCCTGATCGAGGCCGGCTTCAATGAGCAGGACTGACCAGGGCAGGACACGCAAGCGCGCGACGCCGGGCGCCGCGCAGACGCTGACGGGCATCCCGGTCAGTCCGGGGATCGCGATCGGACCCGTCTTTGCCGCCACCGAAAAACAGGTCGAGGTTGCGCGCGGCACCATCCGCGCCGACGCGGCGGAGGCCGAGCTGGCCAGGCTGGAGGCGGCCGTGCAGAAATCCCGCAGGCAGCTGGCCAAGCTGCGCGCGCGGCTGACGGTTCTGCCGGAGGACAGCCAGCACGAGATCGCGCCGCTGATCGATGCCTACCTGCAGATGCTGGGCTCCTCCCGCCTGCTGCGCCAGGCCAGGCGGCGGATCACCGAGACCCTGGTCACCGCGGAGACGGCGGTGATGGACGAGGTGGAAGACCTCGCACAGGCCATGCTGTCGCTGCCCGGCGCAGGCGCCCGGGACGTCGGCGCCCAGGACGTCGGCGCCCAGGACGTCGGCGCCCAGGACGTCGGCGCCCAGGACGCCGGCGCGCAGGACGCCGGCGCGCAGGACGTCAGCGCGCAGGACGAGGGCAACGCCAGTCAGCGGCGGGCCGACGAGATACGGGAGACGGGTCGGCGTCTGCTGCGCAACCTCACCCAGTCGGGGTTCCGCAGCTTCGCCGGCGTGCCGCAGGGCGCGATCCTGGTGGCCGAGACGCTTCGCCCGGCGGATGCGGCGCTGATCGACCCGGCGCGCATTGCCGGGCTGGCGACCGAGGAGGGCGGGGCAGACGGGCACACCGCCATCATGCTGCGTGCGCTGGCCGTGCCTGCGGTGCTGGGCGTGCCGGGCGTGCTGGCTGCGGCCCGCACCGGCATGGCCGCCGTGCTGGACGGCTCGGCCGGACGGATCGTCGTCAACCCCGATCCTGCGGCCCTGGCCGAGGCCAGAAGCGGTCTGGCCGGCTATGCGCGCGCGCGGCAGCGCCTGGCGCGCTTGCGGCGGCTTCGGCCGGAGACAACCGACCACGAGCAGGTGGAGCTGCAGGGCAACCTGGAGCTGCTGGCCGAGCTCCCGCTGATCGCCCAGTCGGGCGCCTCCGGCATCGGCCTGTTCCGCACCGAGTTCCTGTTCATGAACCGCGAAACCCTGCCCGACGAGGCGGCGCAGGCCGAGGCGTATCGCAGCGTGATCGAGGCGATGGACGGCGACGGGGTGACGATACGCGTGCTGGACTGGGGCGGCGAGAAGGACATCGACGCGCTGGTGGCACACGGGCTGGTGCCTGACACGCTGGACCACAACCCCGCCCTCGGCGTGCGCGGCCTGCGCCTGCTGCTGCGCCAGCCCGAGCTGTTCGAGACGCAGCTCGCCGCCATCCTGCGCGTCGCCCGCCACGGCTCGGTTCGGGTGCTGCTGCCGATGGTGACCAACGCCGCCGAGGTGCGTGCGGCGCGCGAGATCTATGAGCGGGTGGCCCGCCGGCTGCGCCGCAGGGGCGAGAAGCTGCCCGATCGCCTGCCCCCGTTCGGCGTGATGATCGAGACGCCAGGAGCGGCGCTGGCAGCCGATTCGCTGGCGCTGGAAGCCGATTTCTTCGCCATCGGCACCAACGACCTGGCGATGTACACGCTGGCGGTGGATCGTGCCGCCACCGAGGTCGCCAGCCTGTACGACCCGCTGCATCCCGCGGTGCTGCGGCTGATCCAGTTCGCCACCGAAGCCGCCCTGCGGATACGCATGCCTGTCAGCGTGTGCGGCGAGATGGCGGCAAACCCGGTCTGGACGCCGCTCCTGTTGGGGTTGGGGCTTCGCTCGTTCAGCATGAACGCGTCGGCGGTGCCTCTGGTCAAGCAGGCGGTCCGGGCCGTCTCAATCGACGCCTGCGCCCGTTTCGCGGGCCGTGTGATGCGGCAGTCCGATGCTGCTCGCATCCATGAGCTTGTGGGGGAGTTTTCGCCGTGACGTGAGAGGCCAAGGGGCATCACACGCCAGCGTGCTTCGCACGGCGTCCCCGGACCCGGCCGGAGGAACTCCAACCCGCGATGCTAGCTGTCGCTACCACGGACGTTGTACCCCCTCCGGGCTGCCACGATCGGTGAGTGTCTGTCGTCTGCCGGGCCGCCTCAGGACTCATCCCTTCGGGCGCATTGGGCGGTGTTGACCCGGACGGACAGACGACACGGAGTGCTGACACGAGGCCAAGCCGTGGTGTGCAGCGCGCGTCGACCGCCTCTCGTCCCTGTTCGATGGCAGACCTCGCTTGTCGGGATGGCGCTTCGGCTACCAGAAGCGATCAGGCTGCCAGACCGGTTTCACGCAGGGTGTCCGCATGGGGACGGACGTGACACCGGTCTGGCTCTTGTTTTGACGAGCGATGTCGTCACTCCGACCTTTCCGGTCTGCGTGACGTCGCTCTAAAGGCTCGGGCGGGGCACCAGCTTGTAGAAGCGGCTCGTCATTCCGGGGGTTTCCCGGTATTCCAGGGCGAGCTTCTCGGCTTCGAAGATGTCGAAGAACTCGTCCCAGGCGATCTCCGCCAGGCCGGTCTCCGGCGTGCCGAAGTCGAAGCGCAGCAGCCGGCCGCCGTTGCTCGAACTTCGCCCCTCCAGCACGCCGGGCCGCCCGTCCCGCGACTCTGCCCAGGCCCGGATAAACGCGTGGTCGGTCGTCGTCTCGTCCGTCATGGCCATTCCCGCCTGCGTCCAGGGTTCACAAACGGCCAATGGCGGCCGTCGTTCCCGGTGGCTGCGAAGCCGAAACCAAGCAGGAGGAACAGCCAGCCGCCATTCGGCATGGAGGTGAAGGCGGAGGTGGAGGCGGCAGGCCACAGCGCCACCAGGGCGCCCACGAACAGGCCGACGCGCAAACCGTCGGCCGGCTGCCCGGGCCTTGGCGACATGCCTTGCCCGAGCCGAACCAGCGCGGCCCCGGCCATGGCTGCGAACAGCACCAGCCCTGGCAGGCCGGCATTGTCGAGCGCTTCGAGGTAGTAGTTGTGCGGGTGAAGGTTGCAGGCCCGCAGCCCGCCGTTGAACTGGGCCGTGGGAATGCCCAGCCAGTCGATGCCGTGCATTGCCCAGAAATTCCCGCAGCCGCGCCGGAACCCGTCGAAGCCGAGGCCGATCCAAGGGTGGATCTGCGCCATGGTCAGCGCGCGCACGAAGATCAGCCCGTAATCGCTGGCCGCGAAATGGCGCAGCTGGTCGCCGAACCGCAACACCAGCTTGTACTGCGTCGAGGGCGAGACGACCGGCAGCGCCGCCAGCAAGGCGGCCCCCAGCACGGCCGCCAAGCCCATTGCCGGCCGCAGGCGCGGCAGCAGCAGGCACGTCGCCACCAGGCCCAAGCCCATCAGGACGAACGGCATGCGCTGTCCGACCAGCACCATCGTCAGCACCGCAAAGCCGGCCAGCATCAGCGCGGACATCCTGCGCCGGAGGCTGCCCGCCAGCAGGGCGGAGACGGCCGGAACCAGCACCGGGAAGAACAGCAGGATCAGCGCAGGCCCGGCGCGCGGCTTGTTGAACGGTCCCGTCAGCGCCCCGTCGCCCCAGCGCGGCTGCCCGAACAGGTTGGTGCCGGTCAGATGCTGCTGCCAGCTTTCCACTACGATCCAGGCGAAGGAGGCGGCGAGGATGGCCCACAGCCAGCGCCGCCGGCGGGCGGCGGGGGCGCCCAACAGCAGCCAGTCTCCCAGGGCGGAGGCGAGCAGCGGCAGCCGGATGGAGAGCACGCCGAGCAGCAGGCCGCCGCTGCCGAGCGCCGAGCACAGCACCAGCCAAACCCACCAGGCAGCCGCCGCCCTGGCAAACGGGCGGGCGAGGAAGGCCGGGTCGCGCCTGACCGAGACGTGGAGGAGAAAGGCCAGGTCGACGGCCACGATCAGGATCTCGGCCACGGCGCGCGCGTGGAGCAGCGCCAGGGGAAGCGCGAGGCAGGCCGCCAGCGCAACCGCTTCGGCCGCCGCGTCGAGTCCGATGCGCTGCTTGTAGGTCAGGACACGACGCATGACCCCCTGTTCCATGACGAACCGCAAGGAGCAACCTTGGTCGGCTGCGCCAAGTGATGGCCTGGTGTACAAAGTCTGGCGTGCCGGCTTCCCGCATACGCCGGTGTGACCGCCGAGTTTCCGGGCGGCTTCAACGGGTTGCGGTCTTCCCGCCGGTTGGCATGGCCCGTGCTGAAGGTTGACACGCGCAGCTAGAGGACGGGTTGAGACGACGTGAAGTGTTGGCAATGCGTAGCGATCCCGCCTGGATGGCGGTCGGCCACCCTGGTATCAGCGCACTGCCCGCCCGGGGAGGGAGCCGAGCATCTTGAACGCTGACACCAGACCGGCTGCGTGCCGGGTGCCGGCGTGCCTGTTCGGCGCAGGCCTGCTTTGCGCGTGCCTGCTCTGGGCGTGCCTGCTCTGCGCGTGCCTGCTCGGGGGCTGTGCGGTCGGCCCCGACTACCGCCGCCCGGCTACCCCGGCGACCGGCCGCTACACCGAGGAGCCGCTGCCGGACGCGACCGCTTCGGCAGAGGCGGGAGCCGCCTCCGACCATACCCAGGGTTTCGCGGCGGGCGCCGACGTGCCTGGCGCCTGGTGGGCGCTGTTCCGCTCGCCTGCCCTGACGGCGCTGGTGGCCGAGGCGTTGCGCCGAAACCCCTCTCTCGCATCGCAGGCGGCCACGCTGCGCCAGGCGCAGGAGACCACGCTGGCGCAGCAGGGGGCGCTGCTGCCGACGGTCTCCGCCCAGTTCAGCCGTGACAGGCAGGAGGCGAGCCCGGCCGAGGCCGGCGTGTCGGCGGGCGGCCCGATCTCGTCGACCGTCTACTCGGTGTACGACGCGCAGGTGAACGTCTCCTACACCTTCGACGTCTGGGGCCAGGTCCGTCGCAGCATCGAGGCGGACCGCGCGCGCGCCGAGCAGCAGCGCTTCACCCTGGAGGGTGCCGCCAACATGCTGGCCGCCAACGTTGCGACGACCGCGCTGACCGAGGCCTCGCTCGCCGCCCAGGTCGATGCCGAGCAGGCGCTGGTCGCCGCCGAGGAGCAGCTGCTGAACACCGTGCGCAGCCAGTTCGAGCTGGGCGGGGCCACCGGCGCAGACGTGGCGACGCAGGAATCCCAGCTCGCCAACACGCAGGCGCTGGTGGTGCCGCTGCAAGTGCAGCTGGTGCAGGCGCGCGACCAGTTGGCAGCCTATGTCGGGCGCACGCCGTCGCAAAGCGACGTGCCTGCGCTGGCCTTGCGCGACCTGACGCTGCCGGGCGAGCTGCCGGTCAGCCTGCCGTCCCGCCTGGTCGACCAGCGGCCCGACATCCGCGCCGCGGAGGCGCAGCTGCACCAGGCGACCGCCAACATCGGCGTCGCGATCGCCAACCGGCTGCCGCAATTCACCCTCAGCGCCTTTGTGGGCCAGGCGCCCGCCAAGCTGGGCGAGTTCTTCACGCCAGGGAACGGCATCTTTTCCGTGCTCACCCAGGCGCTGGCACCGGTGTTCCAGGGCGGCACGCTGCTGCATCAGCAACGCGCCGCCGTTGCTGCCGCGCAGAGTGCTGCGTTCAGCTACCGGTCGACGGTGATCAACGCGTTCCAGAACGTGGCCGACGTGCTGACCGCGCTGCAGGGCGACGCAAGGGCGCTCGAGGCCAACGAGCGTTCAGAGCGGGCGGCCGCGCGCAGCCTGAGCCTGGCGCGGCTGCAGTTCGGCGCGGGCGGCGTCGCCTACCTGAGCGTGCTGACCGCGCAGACCCAGTACCAGAACGCCGTGCTGGGGCTGATCCGCGCCCAGGCCGCCCGCTACACCGACACGGTGGCCCTGTTCGCGGCGCTCGGCGGCGGCTGGTGGAACCGCCAGGACCTGCCCCCGCCCCCCGAAAACCTGCTGAGGTCGTTGCTGCCATGAAGTCGGTCGTCAGTTTTCGATGCTCTGTCGTCGGCATGGTGCTGCTGGTCTGCCCGGTGCTCGCCCAGGAGCCGCCCGCCACCGTCTCGACGGTCGTCGCGCGCGCGACGGAGTGGCAGGACACGCTGCAGGCGGTCGGCACGATACGCGCGGTGCGCGGCGCGGACCTGGCCGCCGAGGTGTCCGGCGTGGTGGACAGCGTGACCTTTGATTCCGGCCGCGACGTGCCCGCCGGCACGGTGCTGCTGCGCCTGCGCCCCAACGACGACGCGGCGCACCTGGCCGACCTGCAGGCGGCGGCCGACCTGGCCGCGGCGAACCTGGCGCGCGACCAGAAACAGTTCCGCGCGCAGGCGGTGAGCCAGGCGAGCATCGACGCCGACAGCAGCCACCTGCGCTCGGCCCAGGCGCAGATCGCGCAGCTGCAGGCCCAGATCGCCGAGAAGATCGTGCGCGCCCCGTTCGCCGGCCGGCTGGGCCTGCGCGTGGTCGACCAGGGGCAATATCTGCCTGCCGGCACCACCGTGGTGACGCTTCAGGCGCTCGACCCGCTATACGTAGATTTTTACGTGCCGCAGCAATCGCTGGCCGAGGTGCGCACGGGCGAGGCTGCGACGCTGCGGGTGGACGCCTATCCGGACCGCGCATTCGCAGCCCGCATCGATGCGATCAGCCCGAAGGTGGATGCGGCCAGCAGGATGGCACAGGTGCGCGCGACCACGCCCAACCCGGACCGCGCGCTGCTGCCCGGCATGTTCGCCACCGTGCAGCTGAGCGTGGGCCCGGTCCGCCGCTACGTGACGCTGCCCAACGCTGCCATCGTCTACAACCCTTACGGCAGCCTCGTGTACGTCGTGGAGGCCGGCAAGGCGCGTCAGGTGCTGGTGCAGACCGGCCCCACGCGCGGCGACCAGGTTGCGGTCACGGCCGGGCTGGCGGAAGGTGCGCAAGTCGTCACCGCGGGCCAGATCAAGCTGCGCCAGGGCTCCGCCGTGGTGGTTAACAACGCCGTGCAGCCTGCCAACGACCCGAACCCTCACCCGGTTGAGGAGTAGTGCGATGCGCCTGACCGACATGTTCATCCTGCGGCCGGTGCTGGCCGTCGTCGTCAGCGTGTTCATCCTGCTGGTGGGCGTGCGCACCGAACAGTCGCTGCCGCTGCGCCAGTTTCCCAAGACCGTGCACGCGACAATCGAGGTGGAGACCGCCTATTACGGCGCGGACGCCAACACGGTCGCTGGCTTCATCACCACGCCGATCGAGAACGCCATCGCCCAGGTGGACGGCATCGACTACCTGTCCAGCACCAGCATGACGGGCGACAGCACGATCACCGCGCATCTGCGGCTGAACGAGGACCCCGACCGCGTGCTGACCGAGATACAGACGCAGATCAGTTCGGTCCACAACCAGCTTCCTCCCGCCTCGCAGGCGCCGAGCATCGACCTGCGCACGGGTGGCAACGGCGGCACGCTGATCTTTGCCTACACCAGCGACATCATGTCGGTCGAGCAGATCACCGACTACCTGACCCGCGTGGTGCAGCCGCAGATGCAGTCCATCCAGGGCGTGCAGAGGGCGCAGGTCTGGGGCGCGCAGAACTTTGCGGTTCGCGCCTGGCTCGATCCGAACAAGATCGCCGCCTACGGGCTGACGGCCGCTGACGTGTCCAACGCGTTGACGGCCAACAATTTCACCAGCGGCGCCGGGCAGACCGCGGGTGCGATGATCACCGTGCCGCTCGGCATCACCACCGGCGTGCATAGCCTCGAGGCGTTCCGCCGCCTGGTGATCAGGCAGACCGACGGGGCCATCATCCGCCTGGGCGACGTTGCCCGGGTGGAGCTCGGATCGGACAACTACCAGCAATCCTTCCTGTTCGACGGCAGGCCCGCGGTGATGGTCAACATCGACCCGGTGCCCGACGCCAACGTGCTGGAACTGGTCAGCCGGGTGCGCGCGCGGTTCGATGCAATGGCGGGCGACCTGCCGCAGGGCCTTCACGCCTATATTGCCAATGACGGCACGTCGACGGTGCGCGCCTCGATCAGGGAGGTGGTCAAGACGCTGCTGGAGAGCCTTGCGATCGTGGCCCTTGTGGTGTTCGCCTTTCTGCGTTCGGCGCGCGCCTCGCTGATACCCGTCGTGACCATACCGCTGTCGCTGGTCGGCACCTTCGCGATCCTCTATCTGTTCGGCTTCTCGATCAACACGCTGACCCTGCTGGCGCTGGTGCTGGCGACCGGGCTGGTGGTGGACGACGCGATCATCGTGGTCGAGAACGTCAGCCGCGAGATGGCCGAGGGAGCGTCCGCGCTGGACGCCGCCGTGCGCTCGGCGCGCAGCCTGGCCAGCCCGATCATCGCGATGACGGTGGTGCTGATCGCCGTCTACGTGCCGATCGCGCTGCGCTCCGGCCTGACCGGGGCGCTGTTCCGCGAGTTCGCGCTGACGCTCGTCGGCAGCGTCACCGTCTCCGCCGTGCTCGCCCTGGCGCTGTCGCCGATGATGTGCCGCTTCCTGCTGCGCCCGCCGGCCGGCGCCGGACGCTCCGCCGGGCTGGGGCCGCTGCAGCGCGCCTACCGTCCGGCGCTGCGGCTGGCGCTGGACTGGCGGCCGGTGCTGGTCGCGTTCGGCATCGCCGTCTTCGTCGGCAGCTACTTCCTCTATGCCGGGTCCACCTCGGAACTCGCGCCGCAGGAGGATACCGGCTTCATCCAGATGGGCGGCGCGGTATCGCCAACCGCCAGCATCGACCAGCTGCGCATCTATGACCGGCAGATCACCGCCATCGAGCGCTCGTTGCCGGAGATGCAGCGATCCTACCAGTTCGACCAGCCGGGCCAATCGGGCGGCGGTTTCGGGCTGAAGGATTTCGCCCATCGCACCCGCTCCTCCACCCAGATCATGGAGGAGCTGCAGGGAAAGCTCGGCGACATCGCGGGCGAGAACCTGGCCGCCTACCTCGAACCGCCGCTGCCTGGCAGCTTCGGCGACCTTCCGGTCGGCTACGTCATCAAGACCACCAGGCCGTTCAGCGAGCTCGACACCGTTTCCTCGCGCTTCCTCGACGAGGCCAAGAAGACGGGCCTGTTCGCCTATGTCGACCGCGACCTCAAGATCGACCTGCCGCAGTCCACCGTGGTGATCGACCGCAACAAGGTGGCGGCGCTTGGGCTGGACGTGACGCAGGTCGGCAACGTGCTGAACACGCTGCTGAGCGGCGGCTACGTGAACTATTTCGACATGGCCGGCCGGTCGTACAAGGTGATCCCCGAGGTCGCCCGCTCATACCGGCTCAACGCCGAGCAGCTGCGGTCCTACACCGTGGCCAACATCAACGGCATCCCGGTGCCGCTCTCTGCGGTGGCGCAGCTGGAAACCAAGACGGTCCCCGAGAACATCAGCCATTTCCAGCAGCAGAATTCGGCCACCATCAGCGGCGTGCCGCTGCCTGGGGTGAGCCAGGGCGAAGTGGTGACCGCGCTGGACAGGATCGCGGCCCGCGTGCTGCCGCCGGACTACGCCACGGATGCGAGCGGGCAGACGCGCCAGTACCTGCAGGAATCCTCCGGCTTTGCCGCCACCTTCGGCTTCGCGGTGGTGGTGATCTATCTCTCGCTCGCCGCCCTGTTCGGCAGCTTCCGCGACCCGCTGATCATCCTGGTCAGCGTGCCGATGTCGCTGGGCGGGGCGCTGCTGTTCATCTATTTCGGCGTGCACGGCGCGACGCTCAACATCTACTCCGAGGTGGGGCTGGTGACGCTGATGGGGCTGATCAGCAAGCACGGCATCCTGATCGTGGAGGTGGCCAACGAGCGGCAGGCCGAAGGGCACACCAAGCGCGCCGCCATCGAGCACGCCGCACTGCTGCGGCTGCGGCCGATCCTGATGACGACGGCGGCGATGGTGCTGGGTGTCGCACCGCTGGTGTTGGCCACCGGCGCGGGTGCGGCTGCGCGCTTCTCGATGGGCCTGGTGATCGCGTCCGGCCTGTTCGTTGGGACCTTGTTCACCCTGTTCGTAGTACCGGCTTTCTATCTGGTGCTGGCGCGCTCGCATGTCGGCAGGCAGCAGCGCCAGGCGACGGCGCCGCTGCATGGGGTGGCGGTGGCGTCGGAATAGGACGATGCTGCGTTGCACCATCGCCCGCGGGCGATGCGCGAACGTGATCGAGGGTCGTCATCGTCGTCGTCAGCAGCCAGAGCCGCAAGCGCGTCGCAGTGCCTAGCCGAACGGCTTCGCTCGGCCAGCGCGCCTTGCGCGGCCTGTTCATGGCGCTGGCGCAGAATGCGGTCGGGCGGGTATGCAGCCTGGCCAGCCAGCTTGCCCTGGCGGCGCTGCTGTCGCCGGCCGATTTCGGGCTGATCGGGCTGACCTACGGCGTGACCACCATCGTCGCCACCCTGACCAACATAGGGGTGGAGGACGTCATCATCCAGCGCAAGCGCACGCTCCATCTGTGGAGCGGGGCGGCGTTCTGGATTAACCTCGGCCTGGCCACAGCCGGCGGGCTGGTGATCCTCCTGCTCGCTCCCGTGGCGGCCATCGTCTACCGCCAGCCTTCGATGGTCGGGCTGATGGCGGTCTTGGCGGCGTCGATGCCCCTGGCGGCTCTGTCCAGCGTGCCCGGCCTGATCATGCGGGCGCAGATGCAGTTCGGCGTGTTCGCGCTCTACGGGTCGTGCGAGCTGCTGGCGACCGCGCTGATGACGGTCGGGCTCGCCTGGGCCGGGTTCGGCGCCTACAGCTTCGTCATCCCGACGCCGGTGACCGCTCTGGTCCGGGCGGCGGTCTACTGGTACCTGGTCAGCGCCAGGCCGCGGCTGCGCGCCAATCGCAGGCGCTGGAAATACCTGGTCCGCAACACCGCCGCCTCGTTCGCCAGCAAGGTCATCGTCGCCCTGATCGGGCAGGGCGACTACATGGTGCTCGGCCTGCTGGCGAGCCAGAGCGTCGTGGGGCGCTATTATTTCGGCTTCCGGCTGGCCGCCCAGCCGCTATGGGTGCTGGCAGGCAACCTTGCCGGGATCCTGTACCCAACGCTGATACAGATGAGCGCGGAACCCGAGCGTCAGGGCAGGGCGGCGTTCGATGCGACCAGGGTGCTGTCGTTTTGCGTGATGCCGTTCGCGATGATCCAGGCCGCCGTGGTGGGACCGGCGCTGACCAGCTTTTTCGGCGAGAAATGGGCTGCCTCCATCCCGATCATCCAGATCCTCAGCATAGGGCTGGCACTCGACGCGATGTCCTGGGTGGCCGGCACCTTGCTGGCGGCGCGCGGCGAGTTCGTGGCGGGGCTGCGCTACGTCGCGTTCCAGCTGCCGCTGTTCTTCGCCCTGGTGACCGCCGGTGCGCTGCTGCATCAGGGCATCGGCGTCGCCTGGGCTGTGTGCCTGTTCTATGCGGTATCGCAGCCAGTCTTCGTCTACCGCGTTTACCGTCGCATGGGCGTGGGCCTCGCCCAGGTGGCGAGCATGTATCTCGCGCCCTCTCTCTACGCGCTCATCGCCGTTGGCTTGGGTCTGGGCCTGTCCTTGCTGCCGCCCGTTGCCGGCCTTCCGCTGGTGCGTGTGTTGGTCATCGGAGGTGTCGGCGTCTGCGTCTATGCGTTGCTGGTGAGGAGGTTTGCACACGATGCCTGGTTGCAGGTCGTCGGCCGGCTGATGCGTGCGTTGGGGCGGTAGGCAGATGGTTCGGGACAGTACGGGCAAGGGCGCGGCTGGCGGTTCGGGCGATGATCGAGGATGACGATGAACATTTTAATCTACAATTATCTTCAGCCGGAGACCGGCGGCGGCGGCGTCGGGGTCTACAGCACCAACCTTGCCAACAGCCTGAAAAGTGCCGGCCACAGGGTGATCACGTTGAGCTCTGGCGACGTCTATTCGTTCACCAGGCGAAGCGTCCGGCTGAGGACGTGGCGCGACCAGTTCGACCGCGCCGTGGTGATGAACTCGCCGGTGATCGCACCGGCGTACGACGCCTGGGAGGAGTTCGGCGTCTATACCGCCAGCCACGGCCTGGACGCGGTGCCGCAGATGCTGCGCGGCAAATACGGCGATATCGACGTGTTTCACTTCCAGAACGTCGAGGGGCTGACGCGCGCGTTTTTCGTGCGGCTGCGCGAGGAGTTCCCCGACGCCAGGCTGATCTACTCCGCCCATAACTACGGCGCGGTCTGTCCGCAGGTCGATCTGTGGTTCCAGGAACGCGAGGTCTGCATCGACTACCGCAACGGACTGAACTGCACGAAATGCTTTCCGCCGCGCGACAGTACCGCCGTGCTGCGCGCCGCGCGCCGGCGCCGCCCGGTGGTTCGCTTCTTCAACAAGAATGCGCCCGGCGTGGTCAGGGTGAAGAAATCCGTCATGCGGTGGCTGAGGGACCGTCCCGGGCCGGCCGAACCGGTGGTCGAGTTCGAGGATACGGCCGGCGGCCCGCGCAGCTCGTTCGACAGGATCGACATCGACGGCCCTGTCCTGAATTTTCCCGATAAGGACGGCGACGGCACGCCCTACCGCGAGTTTCGCGCAGCCAACATCGAGCTTTGCGCGACCCTGTTCGATACCGTGCTTGCGGTGTCCGAGCGGACGCGCGACGTTCTGCTCGCCCGCGGCATGCGGCCCGACAACCTGGCGGTCGCCTACATCGGCACGGCGCACAAGGCGATCTTCGAAAAGTCGGAGAAGATCACCGACATCGGCGGCCATCTGCACATCGCCTATCTCGGCTACATGCGGCGCAACAAGGGTTTCTACCTGCTGCTGCACGCGCTGGAACTGCTGCCGGACCACGTGGCGCGCAGAATCACGCTGACGGTGGCTGCCAAGAAGGCCGAGGATGCGGCGGGCTACAAGCGGCTGACCGAGATCGCCGAGCGGTTCGCCGCCTTCCGCTATTTCGACGGGTTCACCCACAAGACGCTGGACGCGGTGCTGCAGGGCGTCAACCTAGGCATCGTCCCGCCGATCTGGGAGGACAACCTGCCGCAGGTAAGCATCGAGATGGTCTCGCGCGGCATTCCCGTGCTGACGTCGGACCGCGGCGGCGCGCAGGAGGTTGCCAACAACCCGCTTTTCGTCTTCCAGGGCGGGTCGGCTGGCGATCTGCAGGCGCGAATCGCGGCGTTCAGCAATGGCGAGGTTCCGCTCGCGCGATTCTGGGACGCGCCGATCAGGATCTTCTCGATGGACGAGCACGTCGCCGACCTGATGCGGTACTACGCGCCGGGTTCGCAGGGCCGCGGCACAGGGCGCCCGATGTCTCGAGCGGAGGCCGCACCCGCATCGGTTTCGTGACAGAATCACAATGACGGCGCAGGCTACTCCTTGTAGCGGTAGCCGATCCCGTAAAGCGTTTCGAAGGCGTTGAACTCGCCGTCGGTCTGGCGGAATTTCTTGCGCACGCGCTTGATGTGGCTGTCGATGGTGCGGTCGTCGACGTAGGTGTTCTCGCCGTAGGCGGCGTCGATCAGCTGGTCGCGGCTCTTCACCATGCCCGGGCGGGCGGCGAGGGTCTTGACCAGCAGGAACTCGGTCACCGTCAACTGGATGTCGACCCCCTTCCAGATGCACTGGTGCTTGGTCTCGTCGAGCACGAGGTCGCCGCGGGTCAGTATGCCGCCGGCGGGCGTGCCGGAGCCCTCGGCGCGGCTGCTCTCGTTGCGCCGGAGCAGGGCGCGTATGCGCTCGATCAGCAGGCGCTGGCTGAACGGCTTGGTGATGTAGTCGTCCGCGCCGAGGCGCAGGCCCATCAGTTCGTCCACCTCCTCGTCCTTGCTGGTCAGGAAGATCACCGGCATCTGGGTGCGCGCGCGCAGGCGCTGCAGCAGTTCCATGCCGTCCATCCGCGGCATCTTGATGTCCAGCACGGCGAGGTCCACCGGCTTGGCGTTGATCGCCTGCAACGCGCTCTCGCCGTCGGTGTACGTGCGTACCGCATACCCCTCCTGCTCCAGCGTCATCGACACGCTGGTCAGAATGTTGCGGTCGTCATCGACCAGGGCGATGGTGTGCTTCATGGCGCGGGGCTTCCGGGGACTGGCTGGGTGCGGTCTGTCTGGTTCGGGAGTGTGGCGTATCACACCGCAGGAGAGAAAGCGCTGGGACAGACCTTGGAGGCAGCGTCCGATACCGGTTTCGCCGCGCGTTGCCTGTGGCGGGCGGCCCGCGCCGCCACGCTGGCCACACAGTCTGGCGGGCAGCCCTTTGCGGCCCTGGTGACGCCTGCGGTCGCACCGGACGGCAGTGCGCTGTTGCTGCTGTCCGGGCTGTCGGTCCATACGCGGCACCTGCTGGCCGAACCGCGCTGCGCCCTGATGGTGAGCGGGGCTCCTGACGGGCCGAACCCGCAAACCGCGGCGCGGCTGACGGTGACCGGGCGGGCCGCGCAGGAGACCGACCAGAGGTGGCGGCACTACTGGCTGGAGCGCCATCCCTATGCCGGCTTTTATGCCGGCCTGGCGGATTTCCGCCTCTGGCGCATGGTCCCAGAGGCGGGGCATTTCGTGGCCGGGTTCGGCCGCGCGGGCGCGCTCACGCGTGCCGAGCTGGCGCCGCCGGCCGAGGTGGCCGACGCGCTGGACACGTCGGCCGAGCGCATCGTCGGCCATTGCAACGCCGATCATTCCGATGCACTGGCCCTGCTTGCGGGCACGGAGCCGGCCAGTGCGGTGCGGATGATCGGCGTCGACCAGGACGGATTCGACGTGGCGGCTGACGATGCCATAGTCCGTGTGCCTTTCGACAGGCCGGTTGCCGATGCGCTTGGCGTGCGTGCAGCGCTGGTGCGCATGGTGACGGCGGCGCGCAACGCCGATGGACGAGCGGCGCCGGGTGAGCCGGGCGAACAGGGAGCGGAGAGATGAACGCCGAGACGAAGCTGCAGACGACCGGGGGCGTCCGGTCCGGCCACGGCACCGAGCATGGCTCGCCGCTGGGCGGATCTGGCGTGCAGCATCCGTTGAGCGTGCACGCCAACCTGACGGCGCCGCTGCTGGTGGCCCATGCGCTGCGCCGCAACGAGGGGCGGCTGTCTGCGGACGGCGCGCTGATCGTGTGCACAGGCGTGCATACCGGCCGTTCGGTGGCCGACAAATACGTGGTCGACGAGCCGGCCACGACGGCCGAGATCTGGTGGGGCCGCGTCAACCAGAAGCTGCCGGAACAGAAATTTGCGGCGCTGAAGCATCGCGTGCAGGCTTACCTGCAGGGCCGCGAGCTGTTCACCCAGGACCTGTACGCCGGCGCCGACCCCGCCCGGCGTGTGCGTGTGCGTCTGGTCAGCCCCAGCGCCTGGCACGCGCTGTTCGCGCGCAACATGTTCATCCGCCCACCGGCCAGCGAGTTGCCCGGTTTCGAGCCCGATTACGTGATCCTGCACGCGCCCGACTTCCAGGCCGACCCGGCCATCGACGGCGTCCGCAGCACCACCGCGGTTGCCCTGTCGTTCGCGCAGAAGACCATCGTGATCGCCGGCACCGAGTATGCTGGCGAGATCAAGAAATCGATCTTCACCGTCATGAACTGGACGCTGCCGGACGACGGCGTGATGCCGATGCATTGCAGCGCCAACATCGGGCCGGACGGCGACACCGCGCTGTTCTTCGGCCTGTCTGGCACCGGCAAGACCACGCTCAGCTCAGACCCTCACCGGGAGCTGATCGGCGACGACGAGCATGGCTGGGGGCCTGACGGCGTTTTCAACTTCGAGGGAGGCTGCTACGCCAAGGTGATCAACCTGTCGGCCGAGGCGGAGCCGCAGATATGGAACGCCACGCACCGGTTCGGCACCGTGCTGGAGAACGTGGTTGCCGACCCGTGCGGCCGGCTGGACCTGAACGACCCCGCCTTCACCGAGAACACGCGCGCCTGCTATCCGATCGAGTTCATCCCCAACGCGTCCGCCTCCGGCCGCGGCAGCCAGCCGAAGAACGTGATCTTCCTCACCGCCGACGCCTTCGGCGTGCTGCCGCCCATTGCCAAGCTGACGCCCGCGCAGGCGATGTACCACTTCCTCAGCGGCTACACCGCGCGGGTGGCGGGCACTGAGAAGGGTCTGGGGCGCGAACCGCAGGCAACGTTTTCCACCTGTTTCGGCGCGCCGTTCCTGCCGCGCCAGCCCGAGGTGTACGGCAAGCTGCTGGAGCGACTGATCGAGCGGGAAGGGGCGGCCTGCTGGCTGGTCAACACCGGCTGGACCGGCGGCAAGCACGGCGTGGGAAAGCGCATGGCGATCGGCCACACGCGCGCGCTGCTGCGGGCGGTGCTGGACGGGTCGCTGAACGCGGCGCAGTTCACCCCCGACCCGTTCTTCGGGCTGATGATCCCGCGCGACGTGGAGGGCATCCCCAACGAGGTTCTGGACCCGCGCCTCTCCTGGGCCGATCCGGCCGAGTACGACCGCACGGCGGCCGATCTGGTGCGTCGGTTCGAGGCGAACTTCGAGACGTTCGCGGGCGTGGTGGGCGATGATGTGAAAGCCGCGGCCATACGGGCTGCGGCTTAGGAAGCAAGCCCTTGCCAAACCCGGCAAGCCCGCCCGAGTCGGACCGCGCCTGCTCCCGCGAGGAATACAGACGCTGGTGCGAGGCACAGCCGACGGGCCGCTACGAGCGGGTGGACGGGCGTGTTGTCCGCATGGCGGCCGAACGTGGTGGCCATCTCCGCGCCAAGGGCGCCGTTTACAGGGCGCTTATCCGGGCGGTCGGCGCCGCGAGCATCGCCTGCCAGGCGCTGCCGGATGGCGCGACGGTCGAGACGGGCGACAGCGACTACGAGCCGGACGCGCTGGTCAACTGCGGTGAGCCGATGGCCGACGACGCGATCGCCGCGCCGAACCCGGTGGTGGTGGTCGAGGTTCTGTTCCCCGGCGCGGCTTCCGTCGATACGAGTGGCAAGCTTGCCGGTTATTTCAGGGTTGCCTCCATCGTTCACCACCTGATCGGTCATCCGACGAAGCGGAGCGTCGTGCATCACAGCCGCGACGGCGCCGGCATACTCACCCGGATTTTCGCGGCCGGCCCGATCGAGCTCGATCCGCCTGGCCTGACGATCACCGTCGAAGAGATCTATGGGGATGCGCAGGCCTAGATATCCGCCCCCTCGTTGACGACCACCACGCGCCAGCCGGCTTCGAACCGCTCCAGCACCGTCAGCGACAGGTTCTGCACCGACAGATGCAGTGCCGCGCGTGCGCCCACGCCCAAGGCGTGGGCGATGGCGGCGCGGATGGCGCCGCCATGGCTGATGCAGACGAGGTCGTGCCCGAAATGGTCCACCGCCAGCCGCTCCAGCGCCTCGCCTACCCGGTCCAGCACGTGCTCCATGCTTTCTCCGCCGGGCGGCGTTTCCTCTGCGCTCAACGGCCAGAACGGGTGGGCGGGGTCGGTCAGGCGGGCGGGCAGGTCGGCGTGCCGCAAGCCCTGCCATTCGCCCAGATCCTGCTCGGTCAGCCCTGGCTCGACGGTGGCGGGGCAGGCCGGGTAGCCGGCGCGGTGGATGACCTCGGCGGTGTCCCTGGTGCGGCGCAGCGGGGTCACGAACCATGCGGCCTGACGCGGCAGGCGGGCGGCCAGCGCGCGGTGCACCGACGCCTGTTCGGCCAGGCTCTCGGCCGACAGTTCCACGTCCATTCGGCCGTAGAGGACGGCGCGTGCGGTTTCGTCGACGATGGCGTGGCGAATGAGCCAGAAGCGGGTGCAGTCCATGGAAGATGTTATTTAAGAGTTCTTTTTTGAAAAAAAGAACCAAAAAACTTTTGATTCCTGGTTGCGCCCTGACAGTCACAAAAGTCTTTTGCTTCTTTCTTCAGAAAAGAAGACCTTTCTTATTCCCCGAGGTTCATCAACGAGCCATTGCGCCTGGCGCTGGCGAATTGCTGCGTAAACAGCGCCATCGCCAGCACCATCCAGCCGATGTTCAACCCCAGCGCCCATCCCAGATGGTCCCAGCGGATCACGCCCTGGCCGAGTGCCGCCCGCAGCCCTTCGAACACATGCGCCGCGGGCAGTGCCAGCGCCACGTATTGCAGCCAGTGCGGCAGCACCGCGACCGGGTAGTAAACGCAGGCGATCGGCGCCAGGCCGATCAGCATGGACCACACCAGGCTTTCCGCCCCGCCGCCCTGGCTGAGGATCAGCGCCACGCAGCCGAGCGCGATCCACCAGCCCATCAGGACGAGGTTGACGACGAACAGCATCAGCACCGGTCCGACCGAGAGAATGTTGAAATGGTAGAGCAGCGCCGCGAGAACGGCGGCCGGCAGCACGCCCAGCAACATGCGCACCCCGGACATGCCGACCAGAGCCGCCAGCAGCTCCCACGGACGCAGGGGGGATACGAAGATGTGGCCGAGGTTGCGCGACCAGATCTCCTCCATGAACGTGACCGCGAAGCCAAGGTGGCTGCGCAGCGCCGTCTCCCACAGGATGACGCCGCCCAGCAGCATGCCGATGGTGATGGCGCCATGGTTGCCGATGCGGGCGGCGAAGAAGCGCGACGTAAAACCCCAGATCACCATCTGCAGCACCGGCCAGTAGGCGAGGTCCAGCAGGCGCGGCCAGGAGCGGCGAAACAGCGTGAGGTGGCGGTACATCAGTCCCCAGATGCGTCGCAGCGAGCTCATGCGCCCACCTCCGAGCGCTCGCCCATCTCGGTAAGCTCGCCCAACTCCGCCGGTTCGCCATGCAAGGCGGGGCGGCGGGAGCGGGCAATGTCGAGGAACACGTCCTCCAGGTCGTTTCGGTTGTAGCGGGTGAGGAGGTCCTGCGTGGTGCCGCGGTCCACGATGCGGCCCTGCTTCATCATCAGCACGTGGCCGCACAGCCGCGCCACCTCGTCCATGTTGTGGCTGGCGAGCAGGATGCTGCACCCTGACTCCGTCCGGTAGCGTTCCAGCCAGCTGCGCACCAGGTCGCCGGTATCTGGATCGAGCGATGCGGTAGGCTCGTCGAGCAGCAGCAGCTCGGGCCGGTTGATCAGCGATTTGGCCAGCGCCACGCGGGTTTTCTGCCCCGCCGAAAGCTGGCCCGCAGGACGGTCGATGAAGGCGCCCAGATCCAGCTCGCGCGTCAGTTCGCGAACACGCTGTTCCACCTGGCGAACGTTGTAGAGGTGGCAGTAGACGCGCAGGTTTTCGGCAACCGTCAGCCGGTGCGGCAGCGCCACGTAGGGGGAGGAGAAATTCACCCGCGCGAGGGCGGCGAACCGGTCGCGCGCCATGTCGTGGCCGAGCACGGTGATGCGCCCGGACGTGGGCACCAGCAGGCCGAGCAGCATGGCGATCGTGGTGGTCTTGCCGGCGCCGTTGCCGCCGAGCAGGCCCACGGTCGCCCCGCGCGGCACCGTGAAGCTGATGTCGTTCACCGCCGGCGCGGCGCGGTAGCGTTTGGTGAGCGACCTGACTTCGATTGCATGCATCGTGATGCGGATTACCCCCTCCCGCGCGTATCCGCCAGCGCCGCCTGTCGAACCGGGTTCAAAACGTTCTGGTGCGGCTTTGAGGTTACATCAAACCCGGCCGCAGCGTGATCATGCCAAGCGGCCGAGGCCGCTCCGGAAGCGCAAGGCATTCTGCACATAGGCGGGCGCCGTCATCGCGAAGCGCGCGCGCTCCTCCTCGCCGAGCACGCGCACCAGCTTGGCGGGCGTGCCTGCCCACATTTCGTTCTGGCCGATGCGCTTGCCTGGAGTGAGCACGGCGCCTGCCGCCAGCACGCCGCCCGGCTCGATCTCCGCGCCGTCGAGCACCACGGCCGCCATCGCGACGAACGTGCGGTCGGCCAGGCGGGCGGCGTGCACGATGGCCATGTGGCCGACCGTCACGTCGTCGCCGATCAGGCATTCCATGCCGGGGCCCGGGTTCACGTGCAGGAGGCAGCAATCCTGGATGTTGGTGCGCGCGCCGATGCGGATCCGGTTGGTGTCGCCGCGCAGCACGCAGGCGAACCAGATGCTGGAGCCTGCGCCGATCTCGACGTCGCCGATGACGGTGGCCGTGGGTGCGACCCAGGCATCCGCCGCCACGCGCGGGCTGACCCCGTCCAGCGACCAGAGCGGGCCGCCGGGCGGCGCCGGCCGGCTGTGCGAGGCATCGTCCATCAGGCCAGTCCCAGCATCAGGCGCAGGTTCTGCAATGCGGCGCCGGAGGCACCCTTGCCCAGATTGTCCAGCCGCGCCACCAGCACGGCCTGCCGGGCGGCCTCCTCGGCGAACACGTACAAGTCCATCACGTCCGTTCCTGCCAGGTCGTCCGCCCTGAGGCGCGTGGCCCCGCTGCTCACGACGCGGACGACCGCGCTTGCCTCGTAACGGGCGGCCAGCGCCGCGCGCAGATCGCCGCCGGTGGGCCGTCCGCGCAGCGTGTCCAGATGGAGCGGGATGCTGACCAGCATGCCCTGAAGGAAGTGGCCGACAGAGGGCAGGAAGATCGGCCGGCGAGTCAGTCCGGCATGGCTCGCCACCTCCGGCGTGTGCTTGTGGTCCAGCCCGAGCCCGTAGGCCTCGTAGGCCGGGCCGCCCTCGGCCTCGTGCGCCTCGATCATCAGCCGTCCGCCGCCCGAGTAGCCGCTGACGGCGTTGATGCTGATCGGGGTATCGGGCGGTACCAGCCCTGCATCGACCAGGGGGCGCAGCAGCGCGATTGCGCCTGTGGCGTAGCAGCCGGGGTTGCTGACGCGGCGGGCGGCGGCGATCTGCGCGGGCTGGGCCTGCCCGAGTTCGGGAAAGCCGTACACCCAGCCGGGCGCGATGCGGTGGGCGGAACTGGCATCGAGCAGGCGCGGCGCGCGCTCGTCCAGCGTATCGGCCAGCGCCACGGCGTCGCGCGCCGCGGCATCGGGCAGGCAGAGGATGACGAGGTCGGCTTCGGCCATCACTGCACGCCGTGCCCCGGAATCCTTGCGCCGTGCCGGATCGATGCTGAGCAGGGCGACAGGCAGCCCTGCCAGGCGCTCGCGTATGCCGAGGCCGGTGGTGCCTGCCTCGCCGTCGATGAACACGGACGTCATGACCTTGTTGCAGCCGGCGACCGTGCGTCTCGTGCCCCGTGTCGTATGTGAACGACGCTGACGACCATGGTTGCTTCGTCAATCTTGTATATTGCTCGGTAAACGTGTGGTCTGTTGCCACAGAGCAGTTGATGACATGCGATGCCTTTCCGCAACGACGTCTCCGCGTCTGGGAAACATGGCTACCGGCGCTGTCAGCTTCCAGTCTGAGGACTGAAAGCTGACAGCTGATCCCCGAGTTCAGCGCTTGCTGAACTGGAAGCTGCGGCGCGCCTTGGCGCGGCCGTATTTCTTGCGCTCGACGACGCGGCTGTCTCGCGTGAGGAAGCCGGCCGTTTTCAGGATCGGGCGCAAATCCGGCTCGTAATAGGTCAGCGCGCGGCTGATGCCGTGGCGCAGCGCCCCCGCCTGGCCGGACAGGCCGCCGCCGTTCACCGTGCAGAACACGTCGAACTGGTTGTAGCGGTCGCTGACCAGGAAGGGCTGGGTGATCAGCATGCGCAGCACCGGGCGGGCGAAATACTGGCCCACCTTCTTGCCGTTCACCTCGATCTCGCCGCGGCCCGCCTTGATCCAGACGCGGGCGATGGCGTTCTTGCGGCGGCCGGTGGCGTAGCTGCGGCCCAGCGCGTCGCGCTTGGGCTCCCGACGGGGCGCGCCGTCCTCGGCGGTGCCGACGCCGGTGCCGGTCGCGGCAGTGACGAGGTCCTTGAGGTCGGCGAGCGACCTGGTCTGTGTCTCCGACATGATCCTAGACCCTCTTGTTCTTGGGGTTCATCCCGGCCACGTCCAGCGGCGCGGGCTGCTGGCCGGCATGCGGGTGCTCGGCACCGGCATAGACGTAAAGGTGCTTCATCTGCGCGCGCTGCAGCGGGCCGCGGGTGATCATGCGCTCCACCGCCTTTTGCACCACCTGCTGCGGGCGCTTGCTCTCCAGCCGCTGGCGCACCGTGCGGCCCTTGATGCCGCCGGCATAGCCGGTGTGATAGTAGAAGATATCCTGCTCGGCCTTCTTGCCGGTCAGGTGCACCTTTTCCGCGTTGATCACCACGATGTTGTCGCCGCAATCGACGTGCGGGGTGAAGGTGGCCTTGTGCTTGCCGCGCAGGCGCTGCGCGATGATGGTTGCGAGCCGGCCGAGGACGAGGCCGTCCGCATCGATCAGCGTCCAGGCCTTCGAGACCTCCGCCGGCTTCAGCGAGCGGGTGGATTTTTGCATTTTCGTGCGTCCGAAAGGGGAAGAGGTGCGTCTTCTCGACGTAAACGTCTGTACGGTCAAGGATTTTCGCCTGTGGTAGCCAAATACCACATCATCGGCGCGTCCGGCCGGTCGGGGTCCGCCCTTTGCCGGTCGCTGCTGGCCGATGGCGAGCGGTTCGTGCCGTTAGTGCGGGATGCCGGGCGCTGGGCGGCGGCCGGCCTGGCTGGCGAGCCGCGTGTGGCCGATCTGGCCGACGCGCAGGCGCTGCGGACCGCCCTGGCCGGCGCCACGCATATCGTGTCCTGCGCGCATGCGCGGCACGCCCCCGCCATCCTGGCCGCGGCGCCAAAAGACGCGGTGTTCGTGTTCCTGGGCAGCACGCGAAAATTCACCCGCTGGCCGGATGCCCACGGCCGCGGCGTGCTGGCGGGCGAGGCGGCGTTCCTGGCCTCGGGCAGGCGCGGCGTGATGCTGCACCCGACGATGATCTACGGCGCGCAGGGCGAGGACAACGTGCAGCGGGTCGGAAAACTGCTGCGATGGCTGCCGGTGGTGCCGCTGCCGGATGGCGGGCGCGCGCTGGTGCAGCCGATCCACCAGGACGACGTGACGCGCAGCATCCGCGCGGCGTTGCGCGTCGACTGGACCGGGCCGGACGCGCTGGTCGTCGCCGGGCCCGAGGCGATGAGCTACGCCGCGTTCGTGCGCGCCGTCGCCAGACGCTTCGGACTGGCCCCGCCGCGCATCGTCGCCGTGCCTGCAGCGCTGCTTCGACTCGGCGCAACCGCGTCCGCGATGCTGCCTTTTCTCCCGCGAGTAGGCGCCGACGAGATACGGCGCCTGACGGAAGACAAGGCGTTCGACATTTCCCGCATGCCAATCGTGCTGGGCGTCGATCCTGTCGACATCAGAACAGGGTTGTCGCGTATGTCGCCGGACCCGTAGGGTGGGGTGCGCCTGGGCACCTCGCCACGATGCAGCGTAACCCGTGTGAGCGCGGCCCAGGCCCGTCTCAGCAGCCGCGCGGTGTTCGGGGCAGGAACCTTGCCGGTGCCTCTCGGTTATGAAACGGTCTGTCCCGGGGCGTCAGTCCCGGGTCCGGACGTCATTCAAAGCTAGCGGCGAGCGTTGGATTGGTCCGAACCAGCAAGAAACCAGGTGTCATGACGGTGCAATCGCCTCTCAATCGAAGCTCGCGCTGAAATCTGCTTCCTCGGGCAATTCCAGATCATGGGTGCAAGCTACAGGGAGGCAGCCGTTACCAGCGTGGAGGCCTTCGTTGACGCCGAAAAACGGTCGGTGCAGGACTACCTCGAGCTGTTCGCAACACAATCGTTCCGAGTGATGCGCGACGGGACACAGGTTGGCAGCCTCGTCATGGGCCGCGGCGGCCTGCAAGCAGCGGCAGACGCCGACCCGGTGGAGAGCTACTTCGTATCCCTGGTCCCGGAACGCCGCCCGACATCGTGCTCACGGTCGGCTCAGGAGATTGGGAAGCCGAGAGTTGCGTGAGCGTGATTGCCGTCGGGCTACTCCCCGGAAACGGCGGGCAGACACGTGCCGGAATTATCTACAAGGCTTCCGCGCCGCACGCCTCGCCTCTCGAGCCAGTCGTGGTCAGCTGGTCGGACAGCCAGCCTTTGCAGATCGATGCTTCCGCAAGCAAGCGCGCATCCCTCGCCGGTGCAAGCACGTTGCAGGAGGTTTGCGCAGCGTTGCGGTAGTCATACGCATCTACGCTCGCTGCGGCATGCCCTCCGGCACCACCGTCTTGGCGATCGATGCGTCGAGGGCTTCGTAGGCTGCGTAGTCTATCGTGGCGTAGAGTTCGGTCCGGGTCTGCATGGCGTCGATTGCATTTTGTGCGCCGCCGTCCCTGGCGATGGTGGCGTACAGCTTTTCCTGCGCGCGGGCGGCCACGCGCAGCGAGCTGACGGGCCAGATCACCATGCGGTAGCCGAACGACTCGAACTCCTGTGCGGTGAAGAAGGGGGTGCGGCCGAACTCGGTCATGTTGGCGAGCAAGGGCACGCCCGGCAGGCGACGCGCGAACTCGGCAAACATCTCCGCCGTGTGCAGCGCTTCGGGAAAGATCGCGTCCGCACCTGCCTGAACGTAGAGCTGCGCGCGCGCGATGGCGCCGTCGATGCCTTCGCTGGCGGTAGCATCTGTGCGGGCGACGACGAACAGATGGCGGCGCGCGCGCACGGCGGCGGCCACCTTGGCGGCCATGTCGGCGGGGCTGGCCAGGCGCTTGTCGTTGAGGTGGCCGCATTTCTTGGGCAGCAGCTGGTCTTCGAGATGCACGGCGGCGGCACCCGCGTCCTCGAAACTGCGCACCATGTGCATCACGTTCAGCGCCTCGCCGTAGCCGGTGTCGCCGTCGACCAGCACCGGCAGCCCGGACGCGCGCGCGACCTGGCGGACGAAGAAGCACACATCCTCGATCGTGATCACGCCGAGGTCGGGCAGGCCCATAGAGGCCGACATCGCCGCGCCCGAGAGGTAGACGCCCGGAAAACCTGCAGCGCGGGCCTGCAGGGATGCCAGGCCGTTATGCGCGCCGGGCAGGCGCACGATGCCGCGCCCGGCAAGCAGCGCGCGGAAACGCTCGCCGGCCGGCGTGGCCGAAAGCTCGGCGCCGACCAGGTAGGTCACGCGCGGCGCTCCGCAAGCGGGACGAATTGCAGGTCTTCAGGGCCCACGTAATTGGCTGTCGGGCGGATGATCTTGCCGTCCTGGCGCTGCTCGATGACGTGCGCGGCCCAGCCGCTGGTGCGCGCGATCACGAACAGCGGCGTGAACATCGCCGTCGGCACGCCCATCATCCGGTACGAGACGGCGCTGAACCAGTCGAGGTTGGGGAACATCTTCTTCAGATCCCACATCACGGTTTCCAGCCGCTCGGCCACGCCGAACAGCGCAGTGTCGCCGGCATCCTCGCTCAGCCGCTTGGCGACCGACTTGATGACCACGTTGCGCGGATCGCTGACCGTGTAGACGGGATGGCCGAAGCCGATCACCACCTCCTTGTTCGCGACGCGCGCGCGTATGTCGGCTTCCGCCTCGTCGGGCGTCGCGTAGCGCTGCTGGATGTCGAGCGCCGCCTCGTTGGCGCCGCCATGCTTGGGTCCGCGCAGCGCGCCGATGCCGCCGGTGACGGCGGAGTACATGTCCGACCCGGTGCCTGCGATCACGCGCGCGGCGAATGTGGACGCGTTGAACTCGTGTTCGGCGTAGAGCACCAGGCTGGTGTGCATCGCGCGTGCGTGCAGCGCGCCAGGCGCCGTCCCGTGCAGCAGGTGCAGGAAGTGCGCGGCGATGCTGTCGTCGTCGGTCTCCACCTCGATGCGCCGGCCGTTATGGGAGTAGTGCCACCAGTAGAGCAGGATCGAACCGAGGCTGGCCATCAGCCGGTCGGCGATGTCGCGCGCGCCGGCGACGGCGTGGTCCTCCTTTTCGGGCAGCTCGCAGCCGAGCATGCTGACGGCGGTGCGCATCACGTCCATCGGATGTGCGGCGGCCGGGATCTGTTCCAGCACCGCGCGCAGGCCTGCGGGGATGCCGCGCAGGGCGCGCAGCTTGGTCTTGTAGCCGCGCAGCTCGGCCGGCGCGGGCAGGCGGCCGTGAACGAGGAGGTGGGCGATCTCCTCGAACTCGCAGCTTTCCGCGACGTCGAGGATGTCGTAGCCGCGATAGTGCAGGTCGTTGCCGGTGCGGCCGACCGTGCACAGCGCGGTGTTGCCGGCGACGACGCCAGACAGGGCCACGCTCTTCTTCGGCTTGGGTAAGGCGGCTTCGCTCATCGACAGATTTCCTTGACGTGAACTAGAAAATGCCCTTCGCGCCAGTCAAAAGCGATCCGGCGGGCATCTTTATGGTCAGCCCGGCAAGCTCGTCCGCGCGCAGGCCGGGCAGGCGCTGCACCACGTCGAGGAACCGCTCCGCTTCGGCATGGTCCAGCAACCCCTCGGTCAGCATGCGGAACTTGCCGATGTAGTTCTCCCGCCGCCACGGCGTGGCGCCGAGCGTGTGCGCGTTGGCGACCGCCAGCTCGTCGGCGATCACGCGGCCGTCCTTCAGGGTGATCAGCACACGGCCGCCGAACGCTTTCACGCCTGGGTCGGTCGCATGGTAGCGCTCGGTCCAGCGCGGGTCTTCCACCGTGCGTATCTTTCGCCACAGCGCAACCGTGTCGGGCCGGCGCGCGCGTTCGGGCGCGTAGCTGCGCACATGGTGCCAGGCGCCGTCCTGCAGGGCGACGGCCACGATGTACATGATCGAGTGGTCGAGCGTCTCGCGGCTGGCGTCGGGGTCGAACTTCTGCGGGTCGCCCGCGCCGGTGCCGATCACGTAATGGGTGTGATGGCTGGTCTCGATCACCACGTCGTCCACATCGTCCCAGTTGACCACGCGCCTGCCCATGCGGAAGGCCAGGTCGATCAGCGCCTGGCTCTGGTACTCTGCGGAGTGTTCCTTCGTGTAGGTGTCCAGTATGGCGCGTTTGGGTTCCCCGGGCCCAGGCAGAGGCACCTGATAGTGGGCGGTGCGCCCGTCCAGCATCCAGGCGATCACGCTGTCCTCCCCCTCGTAGATCGGGCTGGGCGCGCCTTCGCCGCGCATGGCGCGGTCCACCGCCTCGATGGCCAGCTTGCCCGCGTGGCTCGGCGCAAACGCCTTCCAGCTGCTGATCTCGCCCTTGCGGCTCTGCCGCGTCGCGGTCGTCACGTGCAGCGCCTGCTGAACGGCCTGGTAGATGATGTCGGTGGGAAGGTTCAGCAGCGTGCCGATGCCGGCGGCGGCCGAGGGACCCAGATGGGCCACGTGGTCGATCTTGTGTTCGTGCAGGCAGATCGACCGGACGAGGTCGACCTGGATTTCGTAGCCGGTGGCCAGAGCGCGCACCAGGGCCGCGCCGTCCCGCCCGGTCTGCTGGGCGGTGGCAAGGATGGGCGGAATATTGTCGCCGGGGTGGCTGTATTCGGCGGCCAGGAAGGTGTCGTGGTAGTCGAGCTCGCGCACGGCGGTGCCGTTGGCCCAGGCCGCCCACTCGGCATGCACGCGCGTATCCGGCGCGCAGCCGAACAGCGTGGCGCCGCCCGCGCGCAGGTGGGCCAGCGCCTGGTCGCGGGCCGACACGATGGGATGGCGGTTGATCGAGGCGATGGCGACCGACGCGTTGTCGATCATCCGGTTGACGATCATCTCGGCCACCTCGGGCAGCACGGCCACCGGATCGGAGGCTACCGACGCGATCTTCCAGGCCAACTGCTCCTCGCGCGGCAGCCGGTCGGCTTCCGGATGGACGCGCACATCGTGGATGATCATCGAGGGGTGAGGCTCCTTGGGCTGCCGCTACGTGCCTTGGGAGACCAGGATTGTCGAGACCGTTCGGAGCTCTCTGTCTGTCAGCGGTGTAGCAGGCAGAGACCGTTAACCACCAGCTAGCCTGTCGCGATCACCGGACATGCACGGACGGCGCGGAGAGCTTCCTCAGCCTGGCGCGTCGGGCCGAAGCAGGCCACCACCAGCATAGTGCCGGCCGCCACCTTGGCCGCTACGCCCGAGAGCGCGCGTGGCGTGAGGATCACCATCGTGCGCCGGACGGCTCACAGGTAACTGGCGCATTCTCTGGCGCTGAAAGCTGAGCCGAGCGCGAACTCATGCGGGTATCTGCTGCAGCGTGCGGCTGCCTGGGCTGCAAGCCGCTGAGCGGTCCTCGTAGACGCTACAGGAGAGAGCCATCCCAGGGCCGCTGCGCTGACGTTCATCATCGTGAAACCGGGCCAGGCGTTGTTCTGGCGAGCAATTTCGTCACGCCGACCATTCCGGTCTGCGTGACGTTGCTTCAGCCTTCCTCGGCCAATCTCCAGATCAACTCCAGCCCATGCCCCGATCCGAAACAGCCGTCTCCTTCGCCTTCATGTTGCCGACGCTGCCCACACCGTTCTGCAGGACCACCATGGGGCACGATGCGCGGTCGGGGGCGGTCCGCCACATCCGCGCGGTGATGCCCGGCACTTGGTCCTGAAAACGCGACGCTTGTTACGGCGTTGTGCCGGACAAGGCGATGGTCGCCGTTTCAGGGGCACACCGACATGCTACGCTACGCACTTATATTCGCAGTCATTTCGCTGATTGCCGGCTTCTTCGGCTTCAGCGGCGTTTCGGCAGCAACTGCCGGCATCGCGAAAATCTTCTTCTTCATAGCCATCGCGGTGTTCCTGCTGTTCGTCATCCTGGCGATTACAGGAGTGAACCTGCTGACCTAGCTTCCTCAGCCGGGTCAGGAGACGCGCCAGGAAACGCTGTGGAACGGCGCTGTATCCGGGGGACCGTTCGCGGCCAGGAACACCGTGGCGTCGCCCGCCCCGATCAACGTGCTGCCGATGGTGCCGAAGCCCTCATGCGGCACCACGTTGATCGCGGCGTCTCGCGGCGGCGTGGTGTCGGCCAGCAGGCGGATCCAGCCCGACCAGTCGGGCGGGTTCGGCGGGCCGCTGCTGCGGAACAGCGGTAGGTTGCGGGCCACGCGCGGGCTCGCCCGGTCGTCCGGATCGCGCGCGGTGACCATATGGATGCCGGGATCGAGGCGGTGCACGGACACCGGACCCTGTCCGGTGCCGCGCAGGAAGACCGCGCCGTCCCGGTCGGCGATGACCAGGTTGAAGCTGCGCCACCGGCCGGCATCCAGCTTCGCCATCGCGCGCGCGGCGTCCCGCGCGGTGGCGTGAAGCAGGGCCATCAGCGGCAGTTCGCCCCGGCTTTCCTTGCCCTGTGCGGGACCCAGGCTGCCGGCGCGGTTCAGCACCGCGGCAACGACGCCCGCACGGTTGACCCCGAGCCAAGTGCCGCCCGCCAGCACGTCGCGTCCGGCCAGCACGTCCGGCTGCTGCGGCCAGTGGCAAGCGGGCGGCAGCCAGGTTCGGTCCAGCATCTCGTCACGGTTGGCGGCCAGCAACAGCGGCCAGTCCGGGTGCTGGCCGATGGACAGGACGAGCGTGCACATGCGGCCGGTTCCTTCGTGGGGTTCTTCGGTACTCGGTCGCCGCGACGTGCGTGGCACCGCGCTCTCGCCGCGAATGGAGTGGCAGTAATCGGTGCAACACAAGTCTGTATTCGATGAGGAGGTTGGCTCCAGGGCAGGAGCACCGGACGGAAGCTAGAGCCTGATCGCTTCTGGCAGCCGAAGCGATCAGGCTCTAGCTGTTTGTTTTGGCGAGCTTATCCATCGTGGTTGAAGATCAACCTGAAGCGATGTTCGCACGCGCTGCTGCCGACGCGAAGCGGCTCGGCTTCGACACCATCGAAAATCACGGTGCGCACGGCTACCTGATCGACCGGTTCTTCTGGTCCGGCACAAATCACCGGACCGACCGTTACGGCGGCGCCGGCATCCGTGAACGTTCCCGCCTTGCTGGCGAGGTCGCTGCAGCCATCCGCAGCGCGGTGGGTCCGGATTTACCGATCACCCTGCGTGTCAGCCGGTCGAAGCAACATCTGCGCTGGCAGCGCTCGTGTGAGCATGGACGGATGGTCAGCCGGCTTGGCGGCGGGTAAGCCATCCCGTCCGCCGCTCAAGCGATGCTCCATCCGGCGTGCCTGCTCGGCCTACGACAACCCGTCATCGGCTTAAGCTAACCCGCGGCGGGACCTGGCTCGCCGAAGACGCTTTCGAATATGTGGTCGAGCGATTTGAGGTGCAGGGCCGGGTCCATGCTGGCGTCGAGCAGCGCCGGATCGATGCGGCCGGCGATGTCGGGGTCGGCCAGCAGGTTCTCGCGAAAGCTGCGATGGCCAGGCTGGCCCAGAGTGGTCCAGGTGGCCATCGCGTTGCGCTGGACGACGGCGTAGGCGGCCTCCCGCGACACGCCTGCGCGCGCCAGGGCCAGCAGCACCTCTCCGCTATGCACCACGCCGCCGAGCGAATCGAGGTTGGCGCGCATGCGGTCTGGATAGACGAGCAGCTTGTCGATCATCCCGGTCAGCCGGACCAGCGCGAAATCGAGCGTGACGGTGGCGTCCGGCGCGATGCCGCGCTCCACGCTGGAATGGCTGATATCGCGCTCGTGCCAGAGTGCGACGTTTTCCAGCGCCGGCGCTGCCGCGGCGCGCACCAGCCTGGCGAGGCCGGTGAGGTTTTCGCTGAGCACAGGGTTGCGCTTGTGGGGCATCGCACTGCTGCCCTTCTGGCCGGGATGGAAGAACTCCTCGGCCTCCCGCACCTCCGAGCGCTGCAGGTGGCGGATTTCGGTCGCCAGCCGCTCGATGCCGCTGGCGATGACGGCCAGGGTGCAGAAGAACGCCGCGTGCCGGTCGCGCGGGATCACCTGGGTGGAGACCGGCTCGGGCAGCAGGCCGAGCGCGCGCGCGACGTGGGCTTCGACGCGCGGGTCGGCATGCGCGAAGGTGCCGACGGCGCCGCTGATCGCACAGGTGGCGATTTCCGCCCGGCCTGCCGCCAGGCGGGCGCGGTTGCGGGCGAACTCCGCGTAGTGGCCGGCGAGCTTGATCCCGAAGGTGGTGGGTTCGGCATGGATGCCGTGGCTGCGGCCGATGGTCAGCGTGTGCTTGTGCTCGAACGCGCGGCGTTTCAGCGCGGCCAGCAGCGCGTCGATGTCGGCGGCCAGGATGTCGGCCGCCTGGCTGAGCTGCACGGCCAGGCAGGTGTCCAGCACGTCGCTGCTGGTCATGCCGAGATGGACGAAACGGCTGTCCGGACCGATCTTTTCGGCGAGCCAGGTGAGGAAGGCGATCACGTCGTGGCGCGTCTCGCGCTCGATCTCGTCGATGCGCGCGACGTCGGCGGCGTTCATCGCGGCCAGCGCCGGCGCCCCGCGCTCCCGTATCGTGCGGGCCGCGTCCGACGGGACCTGGCCGAGTTCGGCCATCGCATCGGCGGCGAGCGATTCGATGCGGAACCACGTTCGATAGCGGTTTTCCGGCGACCAGATGGCGGTCATCTCCGGACGGGCGTAGCGGGGGATCATGCGGGCTTCCGGGGATTGGGCTGTCGGCGCCCGATATGCGGCAGGGACGCTATCGGGTCGAGTCAGCAAGGTTCTCTGAAAAAGAAGGCACGCGGGTCTGGGGTCCTGGCCCAGCAGGGGGCTTGGGGGACAGCGTCTCCCAAGCTTTCTTGACTCACCTCAGAAGCGGCCGCCCTAGGATGCCCACGTGAACACCGGATTGCTCGCCCTCCTGCAGGTTCTGCTGATCGACATCACGCTGGCGGGCGACAACGCGGTGGTGGTTGGCCTGGCCGTGGCGGGGCTGCCGAGCGCGCTGCGGGCGCGGGCGATCTGGGCCGGCATAGGGGCCGCGGCGCTCATCCGGGTGGCGCTTTCCCTGGTGGCGGTAAGGCTGCTGGCGGTGCTGGGGCTGACGCTGGCGGGCGGCCTATTGCTGCTGTGGGTGTGCCTGAAGATGTTCCGAGAGCTTCGGGCGCATCATGGCGAAGGGCAGTCCGGGCCGGAGCGGCGCAAGACCCTGTTCCAGGCGATCCGGCAGATCGTTATCGCCGACCTGTCGATGAGCCTGGACAACGTGCTCGCGGTCGCGGGCGCGGCGCGCGAGCACGTGTGGATCATGGTGGGCGGGCTCGGCCTGTCGGTCGTGCTGATGGCGCTGGCGGCAAACCTCCTGGCCCGCCTGCTGGACCGTTACCGCTGGATCGCGTGGCTTGGCCTGGCCGTCGTGGTCTACGTCGCCGCCGGGATGATCGTCCATGGCTGGCACGAGGTGGCAGGGCACGTGCTGCCTTCCGTGGCCGTCACCGGTTCCTGGCTGGGCACCCAGGCGCAGGCGTTCCGGCACGTTTTGTCGGCCGACGCGACGTCAGGCTTCGACGCGATGCTGGCGAGTATCGGCGTGGCGCGCGAGCACGCCTGGATCATCGTGGGCGAGCTCGCCTTGCTGGTTGCGGTGATTGCTGTGGCGGCCGGCATGCTGGCGGCTGCGTTGGGCCGGCACGGCTGGGTCGTGTGGCTGGGCCTGGCCGTCGTGATCTGCATGGCCGGCAAGACGGCCGTTTACGGCTGGCATGGGGTGTCGGGCGACGTGCGGCACATCCTGGCGTCGATGCGCGCGCGCTTCAGCCTGTGAGCAGGCCTTCGGCGCGGAAGCTCAGCCATGCCCCGTTGCCGACGATGACGTGGTCGTGGACGGCGATGGACAGCGCCGAGGCGGCGTCCACGATCTGGCGCGTCATCGCGACGTCGTCGCGCGAGGGGGTCGGGTCGCCGCTCGGGTGGTTGTGGGCGATGATGATGGCGGCGGCCTGCAGCTCCAGCGCGCGGCGTACCACCTCCCTAGGATAGACCGGCGCGTGGTTGACGGTGCCGCGGCTGGCGACCTCGTCGGCCAGCAGGCGGTTGCGGCTGTCGAGGAACAGGATGCGCACCTGCTCGACCCGTTCGCGCGCCATGGCCGCGTTCAGGTAGCCCATCAGCGCGTCCCAGTTGGACAGGACGGGGCGCTGCGTGGCCTCTGCGCGGACCAGCCGTTGTGCTGCGGCCTGGACCAGTTTCAGGGCCGCCGCACTCGCCTGGCCCATGCCGTCCACGGCTGCGAGCTCGGGCGGGGTCGCGGAGATGGCACCGGCGAAACTGCCGAAGCGAGCGAGCAGGCGCTTGGCGACCGGCTTGGTGTCGCTGCGGGGCACGGCGAGGAACAGCGCCATCTCCAGCAGCTCGTGGTCGGCCAGCGCGTCGCCCCCGCTGGTGAGCAGCCGGTCGCGCATCCTGAGACGATGCCCGTCCATGCTGGTGGCGGGCTTGCTGGGGGCGGGTCTGGATGGCATGTGCGCGGGCGTCAGCAGGTCCGGCTGTCGCGGCGATCCGGCGTCGCCGTCGGCCATGTCGTCAGGTGCGGGCTCGGACGTCACGCATTGACGGGGTGGTGCAGGCCGGCGGGAGAGGTGGTGAACACCTCGCAGCCATCCTCCGTCACACCGATCATGTGCTCGAACTGGGCAGACAGGCTGCGGTCGCGGGTGACGGCGGTCCAGCCGTCGTCGAGCACCTTCACCTCCGGGCGTCCTGCGTTGACCATCGGCTCGATGGTGAAGAACATGCCCGGCCGCAGCACCGGGCCTTCCCCGCGACGGCCGAAATGCAGCACGTTCGGCGCCGCATGGAACGACCGGCCGATCCCGTGGCCGCAAAAGTCGCGCACCACGCTGAAGCGGCTGGCTTCGACGAAGGTTTGGATCGCGTGCCCGATGTCGCCCAGCGTGGCGCCGGGGACGACGGCCGCAACACCTTTCATCAGGGATTTGTAGGTGACGTCCAGCAGCATGCGCGCGCGGGTGGAAGGCGTGCCGGCCACGTACATGCGGCTGGTGTCGCCATGCCACCCATCGAGGACCACGGTCACGTCGATGTTGACGATGTCTCCGTCCAGCAGCTTTTTCTCTCCGGGGATGCCGTGGCAGACAACATGGTTGATGCTGGTGCAGATGGATTTCGGGAAGCCGCGATAGTTCAGCGGCGCGGGAACGGCGTTGTGCGCTAGGATGAACTCGTGACACAGCCGGTCCAGCTCGCCGGTGGTGACGCCTGGCCTGACATGCGGGGTGATCATGTCCAGCGTTTCTGCGGCCAGTGCACCCGCCGCCCTCATGCTGGCGAAATCCGCCTCGCTGTGGATGACGATGCGCCTCGCCTCACTCCCGCCGTCCATGAAGCCTCCTGATTGTGAGAGTGCCAAGATGCTGCTTGGAGCGGGCCGGTGCAAGGTGAGGCGGCTTAGGCGTCCAACCTGGCTATCTGCTCAGTTCGTCGTGGAGGAACGCGGCGCGCGTCTCGTTCACCCTTGCCCTGATCAGGGGGTCGGGCAACAGGTGAGTGCCCGGCAGCAGCAGCAGGCGGTACGGCTTGCCGGCGGCGATTAACGCCTGGGTCAGCTTGACGGTGTTCTCGAAATACACGTTGTCGTCCGTCAGCCCGTGCATGATCAGCAGCGGCCTCGACAGGCTTGGCGCGTAGGTCAGCACGTTGCTCGCCTTGTAGCCGGTTGCATCGTCCTGCGGCGTGCCGAGGTAGCGCTCGGTGTAGGCGGTGTCGTAGTCGGCGAAATCGACCACCGGCGCGCCTGCCGCCCCGGCCGCGAACACGTCCGGCCGGCGTATCGTGGCCATGGCGGTGAAATAGCCGCCGAACGACCACCCCTCCACGCCGGCATGATTCATGTCCATCTCGGGCACCAGCCTGCCCAACGCCTGCAGACCTTCGACCTGGTCGGCCAGCGGTAGGTCGATCAGGTTGCCGCGGGTCGCGTGCTCGAAATCACGGTCGCGTCCTGGCGTGCCGCGGCCATCGACGCTGACGACGATGAAGCCGTGATCGGCCAGGCACTGGTTTTCCAGGCTGAGGCGCGGCGCGCGCTGCACCACCTTCACCGTAGGACCGGCATAGACGGACAGCACCACCGGGTAGCGCCGGCCGGCGGCGAAGTCCGCTGGACGGATGACGGCCGCATCCAGGCTGCGCGCGCCCACGGTCAGGTATCGGACGTTCGGCAGGCGGCCGGGCGACTCGGCGCGGCTGGCCAGTTCGCCCAACGGCCGGCCGTCCCTGCCGCGAAGTATGGTGCCGGCCTGCCCGTCAGCCAGCGAAACGGTGTCGGCGAACAGCGCGTGTTCCTGGTCGGCGGAGATGTCATCGGCAAAGCTGGCGGTGTGCAGGCCAGGCTCGGCCGCCACTGGCGAGGGCTGGCCGCCCGTGAGCGCCACGCTGTAGAGCCCGAGCGAGAGCCGGTCCGGATTGCCGGTCACGACCACCGAGCCATGCGCCGCATCGGCGTCGTTGAGGGCGACGAACGGCCAGCCCGCCGGTGTGACCGCGTGGTCGAGCGTGCCGTCCGCACGGCGCAGCTCGAGTTGCCAAGTGGCGCCGCGGTTTGCCGCCCAGAGAAAACCCGATCCATCCGGCAGCCAGGCGGGCATCGGACGGCCAGGCGCCTCGTTCATCGCGGTCAGGTCGAGCCAGGCTGGGTCGGTTTCGGTCAGCAGCGTGTTGGTCTCACCGGTCTGCTGGTCGACGGCGACCACCGCCTCGCGCGTTTGCGCGCGGTTGAGGACGGCCAGGGTCAGCTTGCCGTGCCGGGGCCAGACGATCCTGGCCACGTAGGGCCATTGCGCCTGGTCGAGCTTGACCCAGACAGTCGGGCCGCCCGCGCGTGCGATCAGGCCGAAGCGCGTGCGTGCGTTCTCGGTCCCGGCGCGCGGGTAGCGGAACTCGGTCGGCGCGGTCTGAGGATGCGACGGGTCGGCGATGTAATGCCGTTCGACGGCCGACGTATCGGCTTCCTCGTAGAGCAGATGCTGGGAATCGGGCGACCACCAGGCGCCGTCAGCACGGTCCAGCTCTTCGGCGGCGGCGAACTCCGGGACCCCTCTGGTCAGCGTCTCCGTGCCGCCGTGCGTGAGCTGCAGGTCCCGCCCGCCTGAAAGCTCGATCACGTGCAGGTCGTGGTCGCGCACCGCCGCCACCGCCTGCCCGTCGGGCGACAGGCGAGGGGCGATCCAGGCGCGGCCTGGCACCTTGGCGACCGATCCTGCCGGCAGCGACACCAGGGAGAGCGTGTCGGCTTGCGTGATAAGAACCTGGCCGCCGCTGTCGGAGACGGCAAAGTCGGTGATGCCGGACAGGGTCATCCTGGCACGCTCGCGTCGGGCGCGCTCCTCTGCGCTCAGATGTTCCTGCTCTGCGCTCGGCACCGCGAGTTCCCGCTCGCTGCGGTCGTGCGCGTCGTATTCGAACAGCCTGAGTCGTGTGTCGCGCGGCCCGCTTCGCAGGAACAGGACGTGCACGCCGTCCTGCAACGGCACGACGTGGCGCGGTTGGCCCAGTGTGAAGTTTCTGGTCTGCGCAAGAGCCTCGAAACAGTCGGGCGCCGCCTGACTCGGCCTGTCCGCAAGCCAGCATCCTGCAATCAGGGCCAGGCCGGCCCACCACGTGCTCACGCGGTGTGTCCGGTCTTCCTCTTTTCATGCAGCGCGAGGGCGCATCCGTGACGGCCGGCGCCCGTGCTGCAGCCTGCATTCATCCTGGACGCGGCCTGGTGCTTCGCCAGCGCGGCGAGCGCGGGCCTCGCCTGGAGTGCTGCGGTCCAGCTCCTGGCGGCTGCCCGGCTAAGGCCCTTGTGGTGGCCCATCATGTGGAACGTCGCCAGCCGAACCGGCGAGGTCGGCAAACTGGAAACATCGGCGCTGGCCATCAGCGAAGGCATCTTGAACCGGGGAGAATGGCGCGTCACTGGCACGCCAAGCTGCTCAAAACTGTCATCGAGCAGGTTTGCCATGTGCGCGTCCCGCTCGGGGTTTGAGCGTGCGCCCATGACGACGCCGATGAGCCTAACGCCGCCGCGCATGGCCGATGTCACCAGGTTATGCCCGGCGAGCAGGGTGTAGCCGGTCTTCAGCCCGTCTGCCCCCTCATAAGCCTGGAGCATGCGGTCGTGGTTCGGGATGTTGTGCCCGTGGAAGTAGAACACCGGCTCGCTGAAATAGTGGTAGTGTTCAGGGAAATCCTGGATCAGGTGGTGCGCGAGCAAAGCGAGGTCGCGTGCCGTGGTGGTCTGTTCGGCGTCGGGCAGGCCGGATGCGTTGCGGAACGTGCTGTTCGACATGCCCAGCGCGCGCGCGCGCAGCGTCATCAACTGGGCAAACCGATCCTCGTTCCCGCCAATCAGCTCGCCCAGCGCGCAGGCCGCGTCGTTGGCCGATTTCGTGACGATGGCGAGGATGGCGTCGCTGACGGTGAAGTAGGTGCCGGGCAGCAGGCCGAGCTTGGACGGCTCCATCAACGCCGCATGCTCCGACACCGGGACGCTTTCGCCAAGGGTGAGATGTTTGTCCCTCAACGCCTCGAACGCCATGTAAAGCGTCATCAGCTTGGTCAGGCTCGCAGGGTAGCGTAGCGCGTCGGCGTTGGCCGCCTCCATCACCTTGCCGGAGCCGTTATCCACGATGATGGACGCGTAGCGGGCGGAACCGATCTGTGCCCTGGCCAGAGTGGGTGCGAGCGCGGCCACGACCATCCAAACGGCAAAGCGGGAAGGCGTCAGGTATCGTGCCAGGCGAGAGAGTGCCGCTATGTTCACGCCGATCCTCACGCCTGCCTGTTATGACCTTAACTTCGGATTTTGGAAGCTGTCCAGCAGATTAGACGTTGAAAAGGTTAACCGAGCGTCAATCTGACCGCCGATCTTGCGAGGCTGATGCATCGATGCCGCGGCTCTCGACAGCCGATGCTGCATTGCACAAAACCGTTTGACAGGGGAAAGCCACATCCGTAAGTAGCCTGTTGCAGTGCACAACTATCGGTTTTCGTGCATGTGCGCAACATGTCGGCATCTATGACGGTTCGCCGGGTTTTGGAATCGTCCCTGAACGGAGCAGGAAGCATGATCACAAAGTCGAAGGCGATCGAGACTGCGATGGGCGAGTTGAAGAAGACCGAGGCGGTCACGTTCGACAGGGCAGTCGAGGATCTCAAGCAGGGTGCGGAGACGGCGAAGGCGAGCATGGACCATGCCAAGGTCGAGATGAAAGACGGCATGGAGAAGGCGATCAAGACGACCGAGAAGGTGACCCAGTTCAGCAAGGGGAACCTGGAGGCGGTGATGAAGTCTGGCCAGATCCTGACCTCCGGCCTGACGGACATGTCTCGGCTGATCGCCGAGAACGCCAGGACTGGGTTGGAGGAGGCGATGTCGACCTTCAAGGCGATGGCCTCGGCGAAATCGGTCAGAGAGGCGCTCGAGTTGCAGAGCAGCTTTGCCAAGGCGCGGATGGAAAAGGTGATGAGCGAGAGCGGCCAACTGACCGAGCATTCGCTCAAGATCGCCGAGCAGGCCCTGGCGCCGATTTCGGCCCGGGTGAACGCAGCCGTGGAGACGTTCTCCTAGGTTGTTCGCATTCTAGGCGAGATTTTATTCCGCTATTGTAGGCAGGGTCGAGGCCCGGAAGTGATTCCGGGCCTTTTTTTGTGTGACCGCCCGGTCCGGCCAGATTGTGTCGCGCCCTTTTGCATGGCGGCAAGCTTCCGATATCATGATCCCCAACAATACAGGTCATGCTTGCCACCCGGCCTGCAGAGGTGCGGCATGCGGCTGGCGCAGGATGGTCCGACGATGAGTGACAACGACAAGCGGGGCGACGGGCCCAGCACCGGCGTGGTGGTCAAGGCGCGGCCCAAGACGCGCAAGCCCGCCATGTATAAGGTGCTGATGCTGAACGACGACTACACGCCGATGGAGTTCGTGGTCCACGTCCTGGAGCGGTTTTTCCAGAAGACTCGCGAGGAGGCGACGAGGATCATGCTGCACGTGCATCGCCGCGGCGTGGGCGTGTGCGGCGTGTTCACCTACGAGGTCGCCGAGACCAAGGTGACTCAGGTGATGGACCTCGCCCGGCAGAACCAGCACCCCCTGCAATGCACGATCGAGAAGGACTGAGAGTCAGCCGTCACAGCCCCAGCTGAACCTGGCTTGCGGCCCTGACGACTGGCTCCCGATGCCTGGCTCCCGACCCCAGGCTTTTACGGTCCGTATATCATCCCCAAGTAAGTTTGGCCGGCGGGGTCCGCTGGAGACAATTTCACTATCGGGATGCCGGTATTTGCGGTCATCCTGTTATCTTCCGGATGGGCGGGGGCACGGGACCCTCGCCATCAGGTGCCAAGGGGCGCTGAACCACATGTTGTCACGGAACCTTGAACAAACGCTGCACCGGTCTCTGTCCTTCGCCAGCGACCGTCGGCACGAATACGCTACGTTGGAGCACCTGCTGCTCGGCCTGGCCGACGACAGCGATGCCGCCACGGTGCTGCGCGCCTGCGGCGTGGACCTGGACAAGCTGCGCCAGGACCTGACCGAGTTCCTCGACAAGGATCTGTCTGGCCTGACCACGGATCGCACGACCGAACCCAAGCCCACCGCCGGCTTCCAGCGTGTGGTGCAGCGCGCGGCCATCCACGTTCAGAGCTCCGGGCGGGACGAGGTTTCCGGCGCCAACGTGCTGGTCGCCCTGTTCAGCGAGCGGGAGAGCCACGCCGTCTATTTTCTGCAGATGCAGGACATGACGCGGCTGGACGCTGTGAACTTCATCTCCCACGGCATCGCCAAGGCGCCAGGCCGCACGACTCAGCGGCCGGCGGCCAGCAACGGCGGCAGCAACGGCCCGACTCCCGAGAGCCCGGAGCATGAGCGGGAGGAGAAGCCGCGCGGACGCAGCCAGGATGCGCTCAGCACCTATTGCGTGAACCTCAACAAGAAGGCGCAGGCCGGCAAGATCGACCCGCTGATCGGCCGCGACCAGGAGGTGGAGCGCACGATCCAGATCCTGTGCCGGCGCACCAAGAACAACCCGCTTTATGTGGGCGACCCTGGCGTGGGCAAGACCGCCATTGCCGAGGGCCTGGCCAAGCGCATCGTCGAGGGCGACGTGCCGGAGGTTCTCGCCAAGTCCACCATCTTCGCGCTCGACATGGGCGCGCTGCTGGCCGGCACGCGCTACCGAGGCGATTTCGAGGAGCGGTTGAAGGCGGTGGTGACCGAGCTGGAGAACCAGCCGGGTGCGGTGCTGTTCATCGACGAGATCCACACGGTGATCGGCGCGGGTGCGACCAGCGGCGGGGCGATGGACGCGTCCAATCTGCTCAAGCCCGCGCTTGCCAGCGGCAGCCTGCGCTGCATCGGCAGCACCACCTACAAGGAGTTTCGCAACTACTTCGAGAAGGACCGCGCCCTGGTGCGGCGCTTTCAGAAGATCGACGTGGCGGAGCCGTCCGTCGAGGATACCGTGAAGATCCTCAACGGGCTGAAGACGAATTACGAAAAGCACCACAAGGTGCGCTACACCGACGAGGCGATCCGTGCGGCCGTCGAGTTGTCGGCAAAATACATCAACGATCGGAAGCTGCCGGACAAGGCGATCGACGTGATCGACGAGGTGGGCGCCAGCCGCATGCTGCTGCCCGAGGACAAGCGCCGCCGAACCGTCACTCTGAAGGACGTCGAGGAGATCGTGGCCAAGATCGCCCGCATCCCACCCAAGAGTGTGTCGGCCGACGACAAGGAGACGCTGCGCAACCTCGAACGTGACCTCAAGAGCATGGTGTTCGGCCAGGATCGCGCCATCGACGCGCTGGCCGCTGCCATCAAGCTCAGCCGCGCCGGCTTGCGGGAGAGCGAGAAGCCGATTGGCAACTACCTGTTCAGCGGCCCGACCGGCGTCGGCAAGACCGAAGTGGCGCGCCAGCTGGCCAGCACGCTCGGTATCGAGCTGATCCGCTTCGACATGAGCGAGTATATGGAGCGGCACAGCGTCAGCCGCCTCATCGGCGCCCCGCCCGGCTACGTGGGCTTCGACCAGGGTGGTTTGCTGACCGACGCGATCGACCAGCATCCGCATGCGGTGTTGCTGCTCGACGAGATCGAGAAGGCGCACCAGGACCTCTACAACATCCTGTTGCAGGTGATGGACCACGGCAAGCTGACCGACCACAACGGCAAGACGGTGGATTTCCGCAACGTCATCCTGATCATGACGACCAACGCGGGCGCCGCCGACCAGGCCAAGGAGGCGATCGGCTTCGGCAGCACCGTGCGCCAGGGCGAGGACGAGGAAGCGATCAAGCGGATGTTCACGCCGGAGTTCCGCAACCGGCTGGACGCGACCATCACCTTCGCCGGGCTGACCGAGGACATCGTCGGCCGCGTGGTCGAAAAATTCGTCATGCAGTTGGAGGCGCAGCTGGCCGATCGCAACGTGACGATCGAGCTGTCCTCGGCGGCCAAGGAGTGGCTGGCGGAGCGCGGCTACGACCGCCTTTACGGCGCGCGTCCGCTGGGCCGTGTCATTCAGGAGTATATCAAAAAGCCGCTTGCCGAGGAGCTGCTGTTCGGCCGGCTGGTGCGCGGCGGTTCGGTAAAGGTTGCGATGAGGGACGGCAAGCTCGATTTCGAGTTCACCGAGGCGCCGCCCACCGCAGTCACCGGCGGCGAGGACGGCGAGGGTTCGGCCGAGCGCGAGCCGGAAACCGTGGAGTGACCATAATGGGTCGGAACATGCGTGTTCCGACCCATCCGGCTTGGAGGACGCGTGCCCTTACCGCAAGGCTGGCACTACAGCCAAAGCACCGGCGAGCTGACCCATGACGGGCGGCACGTCGCAATCGGTGATAGCGGGGCTGCCGAGGGCCGCAACAACCCGGCGATGCAGTCAAGCCAGGGCCGCGGCCCATCCCGCAAGGCACCTACACGGTAGGGCCGCTGCATCAAGGTGCGCATACGGGGCCCGCAACCATGAACCTCGATCCCCAGCCAGGAACGCAAACCTTTGGCAGAGACCTCTTTCGGGTGGATGGCGACAGTATAGCCCACCCCGGGCACGCCTCCGAGAGCTGTATCATTCTTCCGCCCGCAGTCCGGCAGCAGCGTGGCACGTCTCCGGACCGGACGTTGCGAGTTGTTCCGTGAGCCGTTTGCTTGGCATCGGATTGAGTCTGGCGAGGAGCGGTTCAGCCGTCGCGGCGGCTGCGCCCAGCGTCGCCAAGCTCAATGAGGAGATCAGGTCTGCCGGCCCGAAGCAGACGATCGCCGCCCTTGCGCGCTCGGGGCAATGGGATGCCGTGGTGGACAGGATCGGCGGTGGCAGCACAGCCTGGGTGTCCCTGGCGGCCAGGCTTGCGCCGGGCGGCGACGCCGGCAGCGCCGAGGATATCGGCATAGGACTTGCCACCGCCCTGCCGAAAAATCCCGGGGCCGTGCTGTCCGTCATCGGAACGGGCTCGCAGGCCAGCCTGAGCGTGCAGCGGGTGTGCGGCGTTCCGTTCATCGAGATGCCGGGCCCAGAGGTCGCGGCCTACCGGAGACGCGCAGCCGGCGCCCTGCGGGCGAATTCATCCTCGGCGCTGCGTCAGCGACGCGACGATTGTCTGGCTGCCCTCAAAGCGTAGATCAAAGGAGCGTGGTTTTGAAAGCTGTTTGGAACGGTCAGGTGATCGCACAGAGCGACGATATCGTCAGGGTCGACGGAAACGCGTATTTCCCGGCCGACTCGGTGCAGAAATCATTCGTGCGTGACAGCACGACGCACAGCACCTGTCCGTGGAAGGGCGTCGCCTCCTACTATTCGCTCGATGTGGACGGGAAGGAGAACAAAGACGCGGCTTGGTTCTACCCGGAGCCCAAGCAGGCGGCCGCGGAAATCAGGGGGCGCGTGGCATTTTGGAAAGGTGTGCAGGTCAGCTAGCGGCCTTTCGTAACCGCCATTCTCCGGCGCGTTCAGAGCTACTCCCGTCTCAACGCGTCGCCGGCCTCCTCGAGTCGCTGCAACTCGTCGCCTGACATTTTCGGGTAACGCAGGTCGCAGCTCTCCAGCGCCTCGATCATCGCCTCGGCCACGATGAGATGCGCGAACGGTTTGTCGTCGGCAGGCACGACGAACCATGGCGCGTGCGGCGCGGCGGTGGCGGTGATCGCCTTTTCGTAAGCGCTCTGGTAGTCGTCCCAGCGATCGCGTTCCTTCAGGTCCGCCGCACTGAACTTCCAGTTCTTGTCCGGGTGGTCGATGCGCGCGAGGAAGCGTCGTTTCTGTTCGTCTTTCGAGAGATTTAGGAATATCTTGACGATTTTCGTCCCTTGCCGGGCGAGATAGGTTTCGAACGCCGCGATGTCCTCCAGCCGATGATGCCAAAACTTCTTGCCGCTCACCGCGCCGGGGAGGTTGAGGTGGTCGAGCAATGCGGGGTGCACGCGGCATACCAGAACGTCCTCGTAATGGCTGCGGTTGAAGATGGCGATCTGGCCGCGCGCCGGCACGTGCGCCTGCACGCGCCACAGAAAGCCGTGCGAAAGCTCGGCCGGGCCAGGCTGCTTGAACGCGATCACCTGCACGCCCTGTGGGTTCACGCCCGTCATCACGTGCTTGATCGTGCCGTCCTTGCCGGCCGCGTCCATCGCTTGCAGCACCACCAGCAGGGACCAGCGGTCGTCCGCATAAAGCGTGGTCTGCAACTTGGACAGCCGGGCAACGCCGTCGGCCAGCATCGCGTCGATCCTGCCTGAGCCTGCAAGCTTGCCGCCCGTGTCGGCAGGGTCGTGGTTCTTCAGCTTGAACGCGCCGCCTTCTGTCACCCGGAAGCGGTCCAGCAGCTTGGCCGTTTGCTGCTTCACGCATTCGTCCGTTTGACCGCCGGCGCGGCGGGCGCCTGGCAGGTTGGCATCATCTCGATGCGGTTGATGTTGACGTGCGCCGGCAGCATCACGACCCAGGCGACCGCTTCGGCCACGTCCTCCGCCGTCAGCGGCGTGGTGCCGCGATACACGGCGTCGGCGCGGGCCGTATCGCCGGCAAAGCGCGTCACGGAAAACTCCGTGCCGCCGCACAGGCCCGGTTCGATGTTGGTCACGCGCACGTTCGTGCCGACCAGGTCGGCCTTCAGGTTCAGCGTGAACTGCTTCACGAACGCCTTTGTCGCGCCGTAGACGTGGCCGCCAGGATAGGGATAGTCGCCGGCGATGCTGCCCAGGTTGACAACATGGCCGCGGTCGCGCGCCGCCATGCCGGGCAGCAGCGCGCGCGTCATGTGGATCAGGCCGGTCACGTTGGTGGCGACCATGCGGTCCCAGCCGGCGAGATCGGCTTCCTGTGCAGGGGCCAGGCCTGCGGCCAGGCCCGCGTTGTTCACCAGCAGGTCCACCGCCTGCCAGGCAGACGGCAGGCTGCCTGGCAGCGCGGCGACCAGGGCCGCATCCGTGACGTCCAGCGCGAACGGCAGCACGGCGTCGCCCAGTTCGGCGGCCAGCGCGTCCAGCCGATCCTGTCGGCGGCCGCAGGCGATCACCCGCCATCCCTCCGCCGCCAGCCGGCGGGTGACGGCTGCCCCAAAACCGGCCGTCGCGCCCGTCACCAGGGCGGTGCCTGCGACGGGTTTCGGGGCGGTGCCGCTCATTGCAGCTCGATCTCGACCGGCACGTTGTTGCGCGTCGCCTTGCTGTAGGGGCAGACTTCGTGGGCCTTGTGCACCAGCTGCTCGGCCGTTGCCCGGTCCACGCCGTCGATCTTCGGCTTCAGTTTCACGCTCAGGCTGTAATCGTTGCCGTTGATGTTCAGCGTCACTTCCGCCGTCACGTGCACGGCGTCCGGCTTGATCTTGCCTGCGCCGGCGACCGCCATGATGGCCGAGCCGAAGCAGGACGAGTAGCCGGCGGCGAAAAGCTGCTCGGGGTTCGTCGCGTCCGGCTTGCCCGATCCAGGCATGGCCAGGTCGTGATGTAGCACGCCGTCGCTGCTGTCGACATGGCCGTTGCGCCCGGCCGTGGTGGTTGCGATTGCGGTGTAGGCCAAATCTACCTCCCTGTTCAGCTACCGTATGACCGTGTCTAGCGCCTGAGGCACAGGCCGGTTCGTCGGAGCAGGGCTGCGCCGCCATCGGCAGCCCTGCCGGACGTCACTGGACCGAGGGCAGCCAGACGCTTATCGCGTCGTCGACCAGGTCGGGCCTTTCGGCTGCGGGTATACGGGTCGTCCTGGCCCACCACCAGCGGGTAGGAGGCTTGAGGGAGCCAGCATCGGCGTTGATCGCGCCGCACCGCCAGCGCGTGTCCGCCGCCGGCAACGCCGGTCAGGCCGGCAGGCGCTGGCCCCTTGTTTCCACCGCTGCCGGTATGACCACAAGGCCGAGCAGGAAGGCCACCGCCGTGAGCGCCACAGGCACGCCCAGCGTGCCCATGTGCTGCACGCCCGCGGCGAGTGCGAAGTTGACGCCCGCGCCCACGAAGCGGCCGATGGAGGTGCAGAATGCGAACGCGGTGGCCCGCACGTCGGTGGTGTACTGCTCGGGAAGCCAAAGGCTGAAGAGCGCGAAGTTGCCGCCCGCCAGGCCGAGGAAGAACAGCACCGCCAGGAACACCGGCAGCGCAGTTTGCGGCGGCAGGTAGTAGGCCCAGCCGAAGCCTGCGGCGATGGTGACAGCCATGCCGACGAAATACACGGCGAGCGTCCAGCGTCGGCCCAGCCGGTCGGCGATGCCGGGCAGGATAAGGCAGCCGATGATGGTGCCGACGGAGAGCAACGCGGTGGCGTAGGACGCCATGCGCCCTGCCGCCGGCGGGGCGTAACCGGCCGAGCGCGCGAGCTTGATCACCGCGGTCGGCTCGTAGACCGCGCCCGCCCACAGCCCGATGATGGCGACGGCGACGAGCGTGGTGTTGACCACGGTCCTGCGCCGCAGCGGTGCGGACAGAATGCGAACGAGGGGGGAGCGCGGCGGCGCCGAACCCTCCTGCGCGCTGGCCCAGCGCTCCGGCTCCCGGACGCGCAGCAGCGTCACGACCGAGACCACGACAGGAGCCAGCCCGCAGGCGAACATCGCGCGCCAGCCATAGGCGGCGCCGACGGTGAAATTGAGCACTGCGGCGACGAAGAAGCCGGCGTAGTAGCCCGTCTGCAGGTAGCCCGCCCCCTGTCGGCGACGGTCCTCGGGCCAGGCCTCGGCGACGTAGGTGCCTGCCATCGCCCATTCGCCGCCAATGCCGATGCCGGCCAGGAACCGGAAGGCGGCGAGTTCCCACACGTTGCCGGCCAGCGCCGCCGCGCCGGTGAACACCGCGTAGACCAGCACCGTGCCCGCCAGCGTGCGGGTGCGCCCGTATCGGTCGGCGATCGGTCCCCAGATGAAGGACAAGCCCCAGCCGACCAGGAACAGGCCGAACAGCAAAGACCCTACGTAGGCGACGTGGGCGTCATCCGCCTTGAAACCCGACCGCGGCAGCAGCTCGCGCATCGCGGGCGCCAGTACCAGCGCGTAGATGAAGCTGTCCATGCCGTCGAGCATCCAGCCGGCCCACGCGGCCCAGAAGCCGGTCACCTGCTGCGCTGATAATCGCGTGCCTGCCATGTCGCCCCCCGGCGTTCGTTCAGGCCGCCTTGGTGGCGGCCCTCGTTTTGCGGGGCGCCATCAGCTGGTCGACCTCGGCCGACCGGGCGACGCGTCCCGTGTTCACGAATGCCTCATGGTTCGCCTCAATGCTACCCGGGTCGTAAAGATAATTGACCATGATGCCGAACGATTCCCGCATGCCGCGGGCCGATATGTTGCCCAGCCAGTCGATACGCTCCAGCCGTGCGCCGTTCCCCAGGTGGAAGCGGGCGACCGGGTCGAACTTTTCGCCACCCTGCGCACGCGTGAGATAAGTCGCGACCAGGCGAAGCAGGGGCGGGCGCAAGGCCCGGATTCGCCCTGCGTCCTCCCACCACTCGCCCTCGAGCGAGGCGGACATCGCCTCGGCTTGCGTCTGCCCGGCCGCCGCGCCGAGGTCCTTAACCTCCTCCTCGGTCAGCGGCGGCGTCTCGCCGGCAAGCGCGCGGTCGAGCCAGGCGCGGAAGCCTGGCACCGGCGAGAGGGTTGCGAACCGGCGCAGCTTTGGCAGCTCCGCATGCAGCTCCTCGACCACCTGCTTGATCAGGAAGTTGCCGAAGCTGACGCCGCGCAGCCCCTCCTGGCAATTGGAGATCGAGTAGAAGATGGCCGTGTCGGCGCCTTTCGGCGGCTGCCCGGCGCCGTCGGCGGGCGGGGCCAGCAGCGGCTGCACGGCGTCGGCCAGGCCGGCGGTCAAAGCGACCTCGACGAAGATCAGCGGCTCGTTCGGCAGCGCCTGGTGGAAGAAGGCGAAGCAGCGGCGGTCGGGCAGCAGGCGCCGGCGCAGATCCTGCCAGCCGTCGATCTCGTGCACCGCCTCGTAGGTGATCAGCTTTTCCAGGATCGCGGCCGGCGTGTCCCAGTCGATCCGCCGCAGCTCCAGGAAGCCGCGGTTGAACCAGGAGGAGAACAGATGCAGCAGGTCGTGGTCCAGCAGGCGGAGCGCCGCATCCTGGCGCAGATGCGGCAGCATCTCGTTGCGCAGCCTGACCAGCATGGCGGTGCCGCCGGTCGCCATGTTCATCCGCCGCAGCAGCTCCTGGCGCGGCGGTTCGGCCGCCGTGTGCAGCCGGTTGGCCGCTTCCGGGCAAGGCTCGGCGAGGTAGGCGGCCGCGGCGGCCTGCACGCGCTCCGGGTCCGGCGCGAACCCCTCGCCGATGCTGCGCAGCACCGCGAGCCTGTCCTGGTCGGGCAGCGCGCGCAGGCAATCGAGCAGCTCGCGCGCAACCGCCGCCCCGGACGCCTCGCCGCGTTCCGAGAGCAGTGCCGCGGCCAGCTGGCGGGCGCGTTCGGGGCCTTTCACGTCCAGGGAAGGCACGCGGGCGAACAGGCGGCCCTGATCGGCGATGCCGCCCCACAGCCTGTCCAGCCAACTGCGCTGCGTGGTGGTCTGCGACATTAAGCTATCCTCTGTCTTGTCCGAAAGCCTGTGGCGACAGGCTAAACAGGCTGGCCGTTCCCGCGTTGCACAGTAAGGAGAACACAGCATGCACGAACCTGGTCTGTCTTCGCGACTGCTAAACGGCCCGCTCTCGGGCGTGGTCATTCTCGACCTCTCCCGTATCCTGGCCGGCCCCTATTGCACGCTGCTGCTGCACGAGCAGGGGGCCAGGGTGATCAAGGTGGAGCCGCCGGGCGGCGACGATTCGCGCGCCTACGGGCCCTTCCAGGACGGGCAATCGCTGTATTTCGCCGCGGTGAACCGAGGCAAGGAGTCGATCGTCCTCGACCTCAAGCAGGAGGCCGACCGCGCGGTGTTCGAACGGCTGCTGGCGGGCGCGGACGTCGTGGTGGAGAATTTCCGCCCGGGCACGATGGAGAAGCTCGGCCTCGGCTGGGACGTGCTGCATGGCCGCCACCCGAGGCTGATCTACGCCGCCGCCTCCGGCTTCGGCCATACCGGCCCTGACTCCAAGAAGCCCGCCTATGACATGGTGGTGCAGGGATTGGGCGGCATCCTCTCGGTAACAGGGCACCCTGGCCAGAAGCCGGCGCGCATCGGCGTTTCGGTGGGCGACCTCGGGGCTGGCATCTACACCGCACTCGGCATCTGCGCCGCCCTCTACAACCGCGAGCGCACGGGAGAGGGCGCGAAGATCGACGTGTCCATGCTCGACTGCCAGCTCTCGCTGATGGAGAACCCGGCGATGCGCTACATGGCGACCGGCGTGGTGCCGGGCCCGATGGGCGGCCGGCACGCGACGATCACCCCGTTCGCGATCTTCGAGACCGCCGACAAGCCGATCGTGATCGCCGCCGGCAATGACGGATTGTTCGGGAGACTGTGCACGGCGCTGGGCCGGCCGGACTGGGCGGCCGACCCGGATCTCGCCACCAACGATCTGCGCCGCGCCGTGGCCGACGAGCTGGCCGCACGCATAGAGGCGGTGCTGGCGCAGCAGCCCGCCGCGCACTGGCTGGCCGCGCTGGATGCGGCGGGCGTGCCGGCCGGCCCGATCAACACGGTGGCAGAGGCCTTGGCGCACCCCCAGGTGGCGGCACGGCACATGGTGGTGGAGGCGGGCGGCGTGCGCATGGTCGGCAACCCGGTCAAGGTGCAGCCCTTCGCCGAGAACGACAACGGCGTGCGCGCCCCGGCCCCGCATCTGGACGGGGACCGCGCGGCGCTGCTGGCGGAGTTCTGTTCAGCCGACGCCGGGTAGCGGGACGCGGAATGATGCGTCGCCTGTCTCGCGAGGGCGGGCGAAGGGCCGGACTCTTGGGCTGGTCTGCGTCCTTCGGGCATGGAGAGGGAAGTCGGACTGGGATCATATCGAACGGGGTCTGGGGCCGACTGGCCCCAGCGGGTCCAGGGCAGCGCCCTGGCCTTACGTAACGTCGAGTTTAACGCTGACGGGGCAGTGGTCGGAGAGATGCTGTTTCCAGCGCTCCTCGGTTTCTCGGTAGATTTGGACGCGGAGGCTGTCGGGCTGCACCCAGGCGCGGGCGGGGCCGCCGGCGAAGATGTGGTCGATGAAGGGATCGCCGTCCCAGCAGGGGTTGGCGTGGCCTTCGGTGACGCGGGTGAGGGGGGCGGCCTGGGCGAGGGCGGCGCCGAGTTCCTCGGGGTCGTCCAGGACGCGGTTGAAATCGCCCATCAGCAGGAAGGGGACGCCTTCGCGCTGGCGGGCAGCCGCCCAGGCGGCCAACGGGGGGATCTGGGCGGCGAGCAGGGTGCACTGGGGGCGGTGGGAGGTGGCGAGGGGGTCAGTCTGGCAGCCGGTCTTGAGGTGCACGACCAGGATGCGGAGTTTCTGGTTGCCCGGGAGGGTGAGGGTGGCATCCAGCCCGTGGCGGAGGGGGAAGCGGGCTGCGGGTTCCACGTCCAGCGCCGTGTAGTCGGGGTTGCGGGTGACAAGAATGTCGCGTCGGACGGCGAGGCCGACGCGCTGGGTGACCCGCTCGTCGATGGTCAGGATGGTGTAGCGGGCGGGGTCGAAGATGCGGGCGGCGGTGTCCGGGCCGTCGACTTCCTGGAAGGCGACGACGTCGGCGTTCAGTTTGGTGGCGTAGGCGGCGAGTCGGTCGAAGTCTTCGGGGGCGCGGGTGTGGACGTCGGCGGGGAGGTTGGCTTCGGCGTGGCTTCGGATGGTGAGCCAGTTCAGGTTCCAGGTGGAAATCTTGAGGGTTTCGGTGTGGGCTTGGGACAGGTGCAGGAGCAACGCGCAGGTCAGCGCCACGACGCGACAGACGGACACGAAGCGGCTCACAACAGCAACTCCCGCGCGGCTGGCGTTGCTTCCGGCTTCACATCGGACAGGGTGCACGCGCCGCACGCCGCGAGGTAGCGGGCCACTCCGTCCAGCACGGCGGGGTCGCGCGTCCGGTCGGCCGGGTCGCCTTCCGGCACGAAGATCACCGTTTCGTAGCGCGCCCGGGTGAGCAGCACGCGGTAGGTGTTGACCTGGTTGGCGATGGCCTCGGCGCCGGCCGGGGTGGTCCAGCGCGTGCCGCGGAAGGCGCGGACGCGCCAGGCGGCGCGGCCGGGCTCGCGGACCAGGTCGCCGTCCCAGCACAGGCCGGCATGGTCGAGTTCCAGGCCTTGCGCGGAGAACTCGGTGGCGACGACTTCCAGCGCGTCGGAGGCGCGCACGTCCGGCCAGCGGTCCAGGAACCAGCGTGCGACCGCGTTGGGGTCCATGTGGGGCAGTTCGGCGCCGAGGCCCGCGGCGCGCAGGCGGCGGGCGCCGGCGCTGGCCAGCAGGCCGCATCGCCGGCTGCCGCGGGCGGCCGCGCGCAGCCAGGCGCGCAGCGCGGGCAGGCTGCGGGTCAGCAGGAACGGCACCGGCCCGAGTTGCCGTGCGGCCTGCTCGCGCCCTGCGAGCACGTGGTCCACCCAGGCGGAGGCGGCGGTGCTGCGGACCTGCCGGACCGGCACGGCCAGATGGAGGTCCGGCAGGATGGTCAGGTTCGGCAGCGCGCCCAGGCGCTGTCGCGGATCGGCGGCGTCCAGCAGGTCGGGCGGGGCGCGCACGCGCCAGCCGGGCCGGGCGCGCAGGGCGGCCCCCCACTCGGCCAGACCGCCTTCGCCGTTGTGGATTTCCTGGCCGCTGCCGACCAGGCAGACCATCGCGGCAAAGCCCTGTTGGCGCGACATGATGTCGAGCAGCAGCGCGGGCTCGCTGTCGGTCAGCCGCACCGGGCGGTCGCGCGATTTGGCCAGCGCGTGCGCGCGCGACCAGCAGCGTTGCGCCTCGTCCACCACCACCGCCCGCTCGGCCGGAGTCTCGCCAGTGCTCAGATGGTGGTCGCGGAAGCGCGGCAGCGCCTGGATGGCGCCCTCCATCTGCTGGCGGGCGTTACGGCGGTTCTGGCCTTGCCCGATCGCGTCGCGGGCCAGCGCCTCGCGCAGCACGTGCACCAGGCTGGGGTTGCCGGTCAGGAACGTGGCGCGGGCTTCGCCGAAACAGGTGTTCAGGCCGCACAGGGTCTTGCCGGCGCCGGGGATGCCGGTGACGAACAGGGCGATTTTGGCGTCTTCGGCGCGGGCCTGGGCCAGCGCGGCCAGGATCGCGCCTGTGGTGCAGGTCAGGTTGGTGGAGTCCGCGCGGGCTGCGGCGATCTCGGCCGCGCCGTGCCGCGCGTACAGCATGCAGGCGGCTTCGATGATGGTCGGCACCGGGCGGTACGGGGCCGCCATCCAGGCCTCCTGGTCGAGCGGCGTCCGGGGCGCGGTTGTGGCCCTGGCGATGGCCTGCACGGTGGCGGCCAGCGTGGCGGCGCTCGCGTCGATCACCGGGGCCACGCAGTCCAGCAGCAGCGGCAGGGCGGTCTGGCGCGGGGAGGCGTGGGTGGCGACCAGGATCGGAATGATCGGGTGCGTCCGGCAGCCGGCGTGGAAGTCGCGCAGGTCCAGCGCGTAGTCCTCCGCCTGCTCGCGCGCGGCGGGGTCGCAGGTTTGCGCGCCTACCTTGAACTCCAGCACCAGGATCGCGGCGGAGGTCAGCACGATCGCGTCGGCGCGGCGGCCCAGGCGAAGCATCGGGTATTGCAGCATCACGTGCCAGTCCGGGTAGGGCTGAAGCGCGGTGCGCAGCAGGGCGATGCTGTCCTCCCACGCGCGCAACTGCTGGGCTTGGCTTGAGCGATAATGGCGCATCTGCGCCTGGACCAGCGCGCCGGTGATCGCATCGAGCGGCGTTGCGGTCAGCGCGCCGACCGAGCCGGACCAGAAAGACTGCAGGTTCGCGTCCACCTCGAAACGGTTAGGCAATGAGCACGGTTGCAACCGCCTGGCAACCGTGATGAGTGGCGCGCCCTGCCCGGGCCGCAAGAAGCCTGGCGCCACGACAGGAAGCGCGCATGCAGCCGATCGAGACCGACATTCCCGCCAGGCTGGACCGATTGCCGTGGAGCCGCTTCCACCTGCTGATCGTTGTCGCACTCGGCATCACCTGGGTGCTGGACGGGCTGGAGGTGACCATCGTCGGCTCGATCGGGCCGATGCTGCAGGATCCTCGAACCCTGGGGCTGACGGCGCAGCAGATAGGGGGCATGGCGTCGGCCTATGTGGCCGGTGCTGTGGCCGGCGCGATCCTCTTCGGCTGGCTGACCGACCGTTACGGGCGGCGGCTGGTGTTCAACATCACGCTCGGGCTGTACGTGCTGGGCGTGCTGGCATCGGCCTGTGCTTGGGATTTCCGGAGTCTGGCCGTGTTCCGCGTGGTGACGGGCCTGGGTATCGGCGGCGAGTACGCGGCGATCAACTCGGCCATCGACGAGCTGATTCCCGCCAAGCTGCGCGGCCGTATCGATCTGGTGGTGAACGGCAGCTACTGGGGCGGCGCCGCCCTTGGTGCGGCCGCCTCCCTCGTGCTGCTCGGCGGCGGCGTGGTGTCGCCGCAACTGGGCTGGCGGCTGGGGTTCGGGGTGGGCGGCGTGTTGGGGCTGGGCGTGCTGCTGCTGCGGCGGTTCGTGCCGGAAAGCCCGCGCTGGCTGGTGACGCACGGTCGAAACGAGCAGGCGGAGCGGACGGTGGCCGAGGTGGAACGGCGCGTGCAGGAGACCGGTGGCGGCGCCTTGCCGCCGATCGAGGGCAAGCTGACCATCCACCCGCAGACATCGTTCGGTTTCGGGCTGATCTTCTCGGCCATGTTCGGCGCCTATAAATGGCGCAGCCTGTTGGCATTCACGCTGATGGCGGCGCAGGCTTTCCTGTTCAACGCAGTGTTCTTCACCTACGGGCTGGTGCTGACGCGCGCCTACCACGTGCCGGCACAGAACATCGGTGTTTACGTGCTGCCGCTGACGCTGGGCAATTTGATGGGGCCGCTTCTTCTGGGGCACCTGTTCGACACGGTGGGGCGGCGGCGCATGATCGCCGGCACCTATGGCGTGTCGGGCGTCCTGATGGCGGCAACCGGCTGGGCGTTCCACGCCGGCATCTTGGACGCGTGGACGCAGACGGCATGCTGGGTCGGCGTGTTCTTCGTCGCCTCGGCCGCCGCGAGCTCGGCCTACCTGACGGCCAGCGAAATCTTCCCGCTGGAGACACGCGCCTTGGCGATCGCGATGTTCTATGCGCTCGGCACCCTGGTGGGCGGGGTGGGCGCTCCCTGGCTGTTCGGCCAGCTGATAGAGATCAACGTTGGCGCCGTGGCCTGGGGCTACGAGGGTGCGGCGGCGCTGATGCTGGTGGCGGCGCTGGTCGAGATGCGGCTTGGCATCGACGCGGAAGGCAGATCGCTCGAAAGCATCGCGCTGCCGCTGTCGGGGTGAGCGGCCGGGCAGCAGACCCGTTCAAGGCAGCGCCTGACCCGGCCGGCCGAGCAGGTAGCCTTGCACGAGGTCGCAGCGCTGGTCGCGCAGAAAAGCGAGTTGCCGTTCGGTTTCGACGCCTTCCGCGCACAGCATCATGCCGAGGTCGTGGCCCAGCCGTATGACGGCCTTCACGATGGTCTCGGACCGGGCATTGGTGCCTAGACCCGCAACGAAGGCCTTGTCCATTTTCACCAGGTCGAACGGGAAAGCCTCCAAATAGCTCAGCGACGAGTAGCCCGTGCCGAAATCGTCCAGAGCAAGGTGGATGCCGAGTTCCTTGAGCTCTCGCATTTCCCGCAGCGCGCGGTCGGCATTCATCAGCACGCGTTCAGTCAGCTCGATCGTCAGACGGTCCGGCGACAAGCCAGTCTTGTCGAGGATCCGGGAGATTAGCCGGGGCAGCATTGGCCGGGGCAGCCCGAACCAGCGCGTCGAAACATTGATCGACACTCTGCGGTGGTCGCGTCTGGCTGCCATCTCCGCGCACGCCGCCCACAGAACCGCTCTATCGATCTTGCTGATCATACCGGAGCTTTCGGCCAGCGGAATGAAGTCATCCGGCAACGTAGGAACGCCGTTGGCCCGGGTCCATCGTATCAGCGCTTCATGGCCGTAGGTTTCGAGGCTGTCCGTCCTCGTGATGGGCTGCCATTGCAGGGTGAACGGACTGTACGCAGCGGCACGGCGCAGCTCCTGCAGCAGCGTTTCGCGCGCGCTGGCGGCTGGACGCGCCAGGCGAACGATGCCCTGGAGAGTTTCGGCAAGCCCGCGAAGCACGGCCACTTGCGAGTCTGAGAAAGCGCCCGGCACCTTGTCCGTGACGAACAACGCGCCGACCGGCTGGCCATCGAGCAGCCGCACCGGCATGCCGGCATAGAACCGCAACGCAAACGTTCGTTCGACGACCATCAGGCTGTCGATAAACCGCCGGTCAGCAAGCGTATCCTCGACGATGAGAGGGCGGTCGGGATGCAGTATGGCGTGAGCGCAGAAGGAGTCCTCTCGCGCTGTGCTCGTGGCCGGCATGTTGACCCCGCCGCGATGGATCTGCCGGTCGGATGTCACCAAGGAAAGCGCTCCCGACGGACGCCTGAGAACGCGCGTGGCGAGTTCCGTTATGAGCTTGATACGATAATCCTGTCTTCCCTCAAGCAAGCCGCTTCGAGACAGAGAGGATAAACGTTCGGCTTCATCGACAGGAAGCGCGGCCGCTGGCATGAACATCCCCAATCCGTGGTTCGGTCAGGCAATCGTTAACGTATCATTAAGAATTTGTCTGAAGTTAACTCGGGTCGTAATGGTTAATTCACAAGACCGTTGCTGGAATAAATAAGTTAGATACGCACCACGCTGTACGATGTTGCCAAAGCGTGCTCGATATCGGCAGCATGCGAGGGGTCGCGCGCCTCCACCATCACCTCAAGCTGCGCCGATTGAACGCTTGGCGACGCGAACAGGCGTTGGTGGCTGACCTCGATGATGTTGCCGCCGGAGACGCCGATCTTTGCGGCAATGTCAGCGAGAACGCCTGGTCGGTCCGGAATCTCCATCCGCAGGCGCAGCAAGCGACCATCCCGCAGTAGCCCACGCAGCAGCACGTTCGCCATGATACGTACGTCTATGTTGCCGCCGCAGACCGGCATGCCAACCTGTTTGCCTGCGAAACGGCTTCGATGCGCTAGCAGACCGGCAAGTGCCGCGGCGCCCGCGCCTTCGGCCACCACCTTCGCACCTTCGGCCAGCATGGATATCGCATCCTCGACGCTGCGTTCGGAGGCGACCAAAACTTCGCTGACGTGGGCGGCGATGATCTTGCGCGTCTCGAACCCCACGTCGCGCACCGCGATGCCCTCCGCGATCGTCGCACCGCCGATCTCGTGCGAGGGCGCGCCCATGCGCTGCGCCAATGCGGAATAAGGCGCCACCTGCACGCCGATCACCTCTGTCCGCGGGCTGAGCCCGGCCATCACCACCGCGCATCCGCTGATCAGCCCGCCGCCGCCGATGGGGACCAGCAAAACGTCCAGCGCCGGCCCGTCCTCGACCATCTCCAGCGCCAGCGTGCCCTGGCCTGCCATCACAGCGTAGTCGTCATAGGGGCTGATGAAGATCATGCCCTCGTGCTCGGCGAGGCGGGCGGCGTGGGCGGCCGCTTCTGCCAGCGTGTCGCCATGCAGCACCACGCGCGCGCCCCAGGCGGCGGTGCCGCTGATCTTGGCCAGCGGCGTGAACAGCGGCATCACGATGGTCGAGGCGACGCCGTGCAACGTCGCGTGCCGGGCAACTCCTTGGGCATGGTTGCCCGCCGACATCGCGACCACGCCGCGCTGCCGCTCCCCTGGCGTGAGCAAGGCCAGCCGGTTGGCAGCACCTCGTTCCTTGAAGGAGCCCACCGCCTGAAGGTTGTCCAGCTTCAGCGTGATCTCGGCGCCGGTCCGGCGGGAAAGGATGGCCGACGGCACCGTAGGGGTGCGCAGGATGCGGCCCTGGATGCGCGCCGCCGCGGCGCGCACGTCCGACAGGGTCAAGGCGAGGGTGGCGGCGCGTGCGTCCATGCCGTGCTCCTCGAGGCGCGAGTGACGGGGTAGCTTCGCTAACCCATCCGACGGTTCAGGCGAACTTGAAGTTGAGGATTTCGTAGCTTCGGTCGCCGCCCGGGGCGGGGACGGAGATGGTGTCCCCCTTCTTCTTGCCGATCAGGCTTTTGGCCAGCGGCGAGGAGATCGACAGGCGTTTGAGCTTGATGTCGGCCTCGTACACGCCGACGATCTGGTAGGTGGCCTCCTTCTCCGTCTCCTCGTCCAGAAGCGTCACTTCTGCGCCGAACTTTATGCTGTCGCCTGACAGCGAGGCGGGGTCGATGACCTCTGCCGCACCCACCACCTCCTCAAGCTCCTGGATGCGGCCTTCGATGAAACTCTGGCGCTCTCGGGCCGCGTGGTACTCGGCGTTTTCCGACAGGTCGCCGTGGCTGCGCGCCTCTGCGATGGCCGCGATGATGCCGGGCCGCTCTACGCTTTTCAGGGTCCGCAGCTCGTCTTCGAGACGCTGCAGGCCATGTGCGGTCATCGGGAATTTCTGCAAAGGGCCGTATCCTAAGAAGCCGGCCGGCGCGGCACGAAGGCCGCCCAGCTCGTATGGTGAGCACGCTTGTGTCGAGCCGAAGCCGGGCGCACGGTGCGCCACTGCAAGGCGGCATCTACCTTACGGGACTAGCCAGAGCTTGCAAGGTGGCCATTCACTGGAGCCGGTTTGCGTCGGTGGGCCCTGGTTGCAGCTTTCACGCCGTCCGAAGAGTTCCCGATGACAGCCTCGCCATGCCGTCACATCTGCCAGCTCGACCCGGCGGGAGACACTTGCCTGGGATGCGGCCGCACGCTCGACGAGATCGCCGGCTGGGGCGCGATGACCGACGATCAGCAGCAACTCGTGCTGCGGCGGATCGAGCAGCTGGGGCCGCGAAACCCTGGTCAGCTCCAGCCGACGCAGTAGGGCTCGGGCTCCATGTCGAACGTCCCGCACTCGACCGGCGCCGGATAGACCGACCTGAATGTGAAGGCGGCCGGGGTGGGACCCTCGGCCCGCAACAGGCCGAGCCTGGCCAGCCCCTGTTCCACCGTTGGTGTCTGGCCGTCCCTGACCCACCAAAGCACCTGATAGGCGCCGTCTGGACGCTCGAACCATTCCCGCCGGCGTATCATCACCTCGCGATGCGCGGTACGGTAGACGTAGGCGAACAGCGCCTCCACCCCCGTCCAGACGGACATGTTGACGATGAAGCGCGTGTTCTGCGTCGGCTTGATGCCGGTCGCGTTGCCGCTGGCCTCCTGCAGGCGCCAGACGAAGCCGGGCGATGCATCGGCCAGCGCGTTGATCGCGTCCAGCTGCGCCATGAACCCGGCCAGCGCAGGGCTGTCGCAGTCGTCGACCATGTGGCCCACGTTCATCTGCGCCAGATGCCAGCCTGCCATCGCCACCTCCGCCTCGCAGAGCCAAACTAGCCGACGGCCGGTGTCGCGGGAAGCGGGCTAAGCGGACTCAGTAGGCGTTGCTGAAGTAGGATTGCAACGGCGCCACTTCCAGCGTGCCCGCGCGCAGCGCGCCGATGGCGTGCACCGCCGCGCGCGCGCCGGCCAGCGTCGTGTAATGCGGCACGCCGTGGGTCAGCGCGTTGCGGCGGATGTCGAAACTGTCCGCGGTGGATTGGGCGCCCTGGCTGGTGTTGACCACCATCTGGATCTCGCCCGAGCGTATCGCGTCCACGCAATGCGGGCGGCCCTCCAGCACCTTGTTGACCACGCGCACCGCCACCCCCGCCTCGCGTATGCGGGCCGCCGTGCCGCCGGTGGCGATGATGGAGAAACCCATTTCGGCCAGGCGCCGCGCGAGGCTCGGCAGGCCGGATTTGTCGCCGTTGCGCACGCTGAGGAACACAGTGCCCGATTGCGGCAGCACCACGCCGGCGCCGAGTTGCGCCTTGGCGAACGCGCGTTCGAAACTGTGGTCCAGGCCCATCACCTCGCCGGTCGATTTCATCTCCGGCCCCAGGATCGTGTCCACGCCGGGGAAGCGGGCAAAGGGGAACACCGCCTCCTTCACCGCCACGTGCGGCGCGATTGCCGTGTCGTCCAGCTTGAAGCCTGCCAAGGCCCTGCCCGCCATGACCAGAGCGCCGAGCTTGGCCACCGGCACGCCGGTCGCCTTGGCGACGAACGGGATGGTGCGGCTGGCGCGCGGGTTGACCTCCAGCACGTAGATCGCACCCTCCTTGATGGCGAACTGCACGTTCATCAGCCCGACCACGCCAAGCGCGCGTGCGATGGCCTCGGTCTGGTCGTGCAGTTCGTGGATGGTGGCGGGCGACAGGCTGTAGGGCGGCAGCGAGCAGGCGCTGTCGCCTGAATGGATGCCGGCTTCCTCGATGTGCTCCATCACGCCGGCGACGTAGACGGTGCGGCCGTCGGCGATGCAGTCGACGTCCACCTCGATCGCGTCGTTGAGATAGCGGTCGATCAGCACCGGGCTGTCGCCGGAGACGCGCACCGCCTCGCGCATGTAGCGGTGCAGTTGCGCGCGGTCGAACACGATCTCCATCGCGCGGCCGCCGAGCACGTAGCTGGGGCGGATCACCACAGGGTAGCCGATGCGCTCGGCGATCGCCTCTGCCTGCTCGGGCGCGCGCGCAAGCCCGTTATCCGGCTGGCGCAGGCCGATCTTCTGCAGCAGCTGCTGGAAGCGCTCGCGGTCTTCGGCCACGTCGATGGCGTCCGCCGTGGTGCCGAGCACCGGGATGCCTGCCGCCGGCAGCGCCTGGCTGAGTTTGAGCGGCGTCTGTCCGCCGTACTGAACGATGCAGCCCAGCACGCGGCCGTGCTGCTGTTCGCGGCGCACCAGCGCGATCACGTCTTCGGCCGTCAGCGGCTCGAAATACAGCCGGTCCGACGTGTCGTAATCGGTGCTGACGGTCTCTGGGTTGCAGTTGACCATGATGGTCTCGTAGCCGGCCTCGCGCAGCGCGTAGGCGGCGTGCACGCAGCAATAGTCGAACTCGATGCCCTGGCCGATGCGGTTTGGGCCGCCGCCGAGGATGACGATCTTGTCCCGGTCCGTGGGATCGGCCTCGCAGGCTGGCTGGCCCCAGCCGCCCTCGTAGGTGGAATACATGTAGGGCGTGGCCGAGGCGAACTCGCCGGCGCAGGTGTCGATGCGCTTGTAGACGGGGTGCACGCCGAGGCGTTCCCGCGCGGCGGCTACGTCCGGCTCGGGTTTTTTCGTGAGCTGGGCGAGGCGCTTGTCCGAGAAACCCATCGCCTTTACGCGGCGGAGTGCGCCGGCCTCGCGTGGCAGGCCGTCTTTCGCGATGTTGCGTTCCGTCAGTACGATGCGTTCCAGTTCGCGCAGGAACCAGGGATCGAAACGGCAGGCCGAAAAGATGTCTTCGAGCCGGAGGCCGGCGCGGATCGCCTGTGCGGCCATCAGGATGCGGTCCGGCTTGGGCGAGGAGAGTGCGGCGCGGAACGCGTCGTGCCCGCCATCGCCTGGCGGCGCCACCTCGTCCAGCCCGGACAGGCCGGTTTCCATGCTGCGCAGGCCCTTTTGCAGCGCTTCGGCAAAGTTGCGACCGATGGACATGGCTTCGCCCACCGATTTCATGCTGGTCGAGAGCAGCGCAGGCGTGCCAGGGAATTTTTCGAAGGTGAAGCGCGGGATCTTTACCACCACGTAGTCGATCGTCGGCTCGAAGCTCGCCGGCGTGGTGCGGGTGATATCGTTGGCGAGCTCGTCCAGCGTGTAGCCGATTGCGAGTTTGGCGGCGATCTTGGCGATCGGAAAACCGGTCGCCTTCGAGGCCAGCGCGGAGCTGCGCGAGACCCTGGGGTTCATCTCGATGACCAGCATGCGCCCGTCCGCCGGGTTCAGGGCGAACTGCACGTTGGAGCCGCCGGTATCGACGCCGATCTTTCTCAGGCAGGCGATGGATGCGTCGCGCATGCGCTGATATTCACGGTCGGTGAGCGTGAGGGCGGGGGCGACGGTGATGCTGTCGCCTGTGTGGATGCCCATCGGGTCCACGTTTTCAATGGCGCAGACGATGATGCAGTTGTCCGCGCTGTCGCGCACCACCTCCATTTCGTATTCCTTCCAGCCGAGCACGGATTCTTCGATCAGCACCTCGGTGGTGGGAGACGCGGCGAGACCGGAGACAGCAATGGCCTCGAACTCCTCCCGGTTGTAGGCGATGCCGCCGCCGGTGCCGCCGAGGGTGAAGCTGGGCCGGATGACGGCGGGCAGGCCGATCTTTGCGAGTGCTGCGCGGGCTTCCTCGAGCGTGTGGGCGATAAAGCTGCGCGGCGATTCGATGCCGATCTCGCTCATCGCATCGCGGAATTTCAGCCGGTCCTCGGCACGGTCGATCACGTCGGCGCGCGCGCCGATCAGCTCCACAGTGTATTTTTCGAGCACGCCGTTGGCCGCCAGCTGCATGGCCGTGTTCAGCGCGGTCTGTCCGCCCATCGTGGGCAGCAGCGCGTCGGGGCGTTCCCGCGCGATGATCTTCTCCACCATCTCCGGGGTGATCGGCTCGACATAGGTTGCGTCAGCCAAGTTCGGGTCGGTCATGATGGTGGCAGGGTTGGAGTTCACCAGCACCACGCGATAGCCCTCCGCGCGCAGGGCTTTGCACGCCTGCGCGCCGGAATAGTCGAACTCGCAGGCCTGGCCGATGACGATGGGGCCGGCGCCGATGATGAGAATGGTGCGGAGGTCGGTGCGTTTGGGCATTGCTCTTACCCGCCTTCGATTGCCGCTACGCGAAATTCAATCTCGTGTAACTTAATTGAACGCCCCCATCGCTCGAGGCGACGAAGAAAAACAGCGAGATAGTCAAGCGAGACGATATAGGCGCAACTGGTAAGAAGCCGATCATCCTCACCAAGAACGTGGCTTGACATGCTTGCCACCTTCACTCCTCTAAGAGAAGTAGTTCTTGTCGTCACTCTGTAGCTTAAAAGCTCCCCATCGCAAACGATTATAGGTACAATCACGTTCAGTATACGGCTTCCTACCTCAAAAGTTCTTTCGTAAAGTCGTGTTGTATCGTCACGAGCCGCTTTGCAAGCTTGGTATAGTCCATCTAACGTCGAGTAAAGCTGGTGAAAATCGAAATCTTTCTTTTTTCCACCCTCGTTATTTACTACGACGGCGGTTCTGCCACCTAGGTCGCCTCCAAAGGGTCCATCTCTCCAGTGCAGGAGGCAAAAACCGCTGGCAAGCTTTCCTGCGGTCGTCATGCAATATATGTCACTGTAAATATCATTGCGGTCTCTGTCTGTGAGAGGCGAGGAGAACACAACGATTGGGCGACTGTAGCGTTTTACATCAACTAGCAAGCTAATTGTAATGTAGCCATCCTGTGTTAAAATACTTTGTAGAAAAGCATTTTGTATTGTATTCTCTGCTAAAAAGTCCACCTCAGTCAGCTTCGCCTCAGTAAGCGCCGAGGGGCTTGGATGATTTTTTGAGTTTTGAAATCTTGGATTGCTCTGGTACGTCCAGCCAGACCGTAAGAGAGTGGAGGCCACTTTTAGCTCAGCAGGAAATCCTGTTTGTTTCTCGATTTTGTCTTTAAGGGATATCAGGTCTACAGCGTCGTCCAAAGATTGAGTTTCCTTTACGTCAGGACGCCGTGGAGTGACATCGAAGCGTGTTCATATCGCGCGGTAATCGCGACGCGGCTTGCTTCCAAATATCATGTGGTTGACCAGTGATTCGTGGAAGGCGCTTTGCTTTCCATCCTACTAAGCTTGCTGCGAAGACTCCCACCCGGGCGGCAACTCGTCGCCTGAATCAGGCTCGCGGTCCGGTGCAAGTGCAAGGAAAGCATGCATATCTTCGGCCCGGGCACTACCCGCGCGCCTGCGCAAAATTCGCCGCGGTTTCGACAGCGCCCACTTTTTGCGCCACCGCCGACGCGATCAAGTCGTTCAAGGACACGCCATCCTCCTCGGCAAGGTGCTCGGCAGCGTTACTGATTGAAATGGGAAGCTGGACGGAATGTATAGCAGGCTTACCCATTTCTAATTCCCGCAAGAACGATGTCGCCGTAAGAACCGGCAAGCCTAGCCTTGATGTAGTCCGTGCGAAGTCGGTAATGTTGAAGGTCACGATGGCATCAGCCCGGCCGTTCAGCGCAGCATCCAGGACAAGCTCGTCGTCGGAACCGGTAAGTTGCGAACGCCAGCTAAAGCGGACGTTCACAGTGTCGGCCGCGTCCGCCAATGTGGCCAACAAGCCATCAATTTGAGCGATGCTCAGAGTTGAGACGGCGCGTTGTTCGGGACGCTTCAAGACTTCCTCATACTCCAGGAACAAGGCGAGTGTAACCGACGCCGGTATTTGCCGATCCGCCGTCAAGGCCAGCAGTCGGCTTGAGGCGCCTTGACGGCTTCTGAACGCAGACACCACAATGCAGGTGTCCAAAACTACACGCATCCGGGCGTCTGCAAGCTACCCGAAAATCCTCACGCCATCATGCCCACAAACCGCCCGAACAAATGCACGCTGTCGCTCGGCCCGGGGCTAGCTTCCGGGTGATACTGTACCGAAAACGCGCGCTTCTCGTCGCAGGCGATCCCCTCGTTGCTGCCGTCGAACAGGCTGACATGCGTCACCCGCACGCCCTCCGGCAGAGACGCGTCTTCCACCGCAAAGCCGTGGTTCTGCGAGGTGATCTCCACCCGCCCGGTCGCCAGGTCGCGCACCGGCTGGTTGGCGCCGCGATGGCCGCGGTCGAGCTTGTAGGTACGGGCGCCCAAAGCCAGCGCCAGCAACTGGTGGCCGAGGCAGATGCCGAATACGGGCACCCGGGCGGCGAGCACGCCCTGGATGGCGGGCACGGCATATACACCGGTCGCGGCGGGGTCGCCCGGGCCGTTGCTCAGGAACACGCCGTCCGGCTTATGCCGCAGGATGTCGTCGGCGGTGCTGTCGGCCGGCACAACGGTGACGCGGCAACCGGCGGAGGCGAGGCTGCGAAAAATGTTGCGTTTGGCGCCGTAATCGACGGCGACCACGTGGTGGGCGGGCGCGGTCTGGCGGGCGAAACCGTCCGGCCAGGCCCATACGCCTTCGTCCCACGTGAAACTCTGCGTGCAGGTGACCTCGCGCGCCAGGTCCATGCCGTCCAGGCCCGGCCAGGCGGCGGCCTGCGCCTGCAGCGCGGCCAGGTCGAACCGGCCATCTGGGGGAAAACTCAGCGTGCCGTGCGGCGGGCCGCCGTCGCGCACGCGTATGGTCAGCGCGCGCGTGTCCACGCCGGCCAGGCCCGGTATGCCCCGGGCGCGCAGCCAGGCATCCAGCCCCTGGGTTGCGCGCCAGTTCGAAGGCTCGGTCACATCTTCCCGCGTGACCAGGCCGCGCACGGCGATGGAGGCCGCCTCGCTATCGGCCGGGTTGGCGCCCACGTTGCCGATGTGCGGGAAGGTGAAGGCGATGATCTGGCCGGCGTAAGAGGGGTCGGTCAGCGTCTCCTGGTAGCCGGTCATGCCTGTGTTGAAGCAGATTTCTCCAACCGGCGCTCCCGCGGTGCGGGCGCCGAAACCGCGTCCCCAAAACACCTGGCCGTCCGCCAGCACCAGGCAGGCGGTGGCGCCCGGCGGCACGTCGCCCGCATCGGCCGGCGCGCCGGCCTGCAGATCGGCCAATGTCAGCCCGGTCGCCGCTATGACCGCCGGCCAGTGTTTCGACGGAACGGCGCGGGCCTGCCGCCATTTCCGGACCGCCTCAAACCCGACGCCGGTCAGGCGCGCGGCGGCATCCTGGCCGCCGAGCCGCTCGATGATGTCGTCGACAAGCATGGCCATGGGTCAAGCCTATGGGAAGAAACTTCCCAGAGCAAGACATTAACCCTGCTTGTCCAAGCGGATTTCCCCCGCAGCCTACGCCGCCTTCGCCTCTCGCCGGCGCCGGTGCAGGATGAACTCGGTGTAGCCGTTCGGCTGCGTGCGGCCCTGGAACACCAGGTCGCAGGCAGCCTGGAACGCCGGTCCGTCGAAGCCGGGCGCCATCGGCGTGTAGTCGGGGTCGCCCGCGTTCTGGCGGTCCACCACGGCCGCCATGCGGCGCAACGTTTCCGTCACCTGCGCCTCGCTCACCACGCCGTGCAGCAGCCAGTTGGCGATGTGCTGGCTGGAGATGCGCAGGGTCGCGCGGTCTTCCATCAGCCCCACGTCGTGGATGTCCGGCACCTTGGAGCAGCCGACCCCCTGGTTCACCCAGCGCACCACGTAGCCCAGGATGCCCTGCGCGTTGTTGTCCAGCTCCTGCTGCACGTCGTCGGGCGCCCAGTTGCTCGCCTCCACGGGTATGGTCAGCAGCTCCGACAGACCCTTACGCACACGCGAAGACAGCCCGGCTTGCTGTGCCGCCACGTCCACCTGGTGGTAGTGCAGCGCGTGCAGGGTGGCGGCCGTGGGCGAGGGCACCCAGGCGGTGTTGGCGCCGGCGCGCAGCTGGCCGATCTTCTGCGCCAGCATGTCGGCCATCCGGTCCGGCGCCGCCCACATGCCCTTGCCGATCTGCGCGTGCCCGCGCAACCCGCAGGCCAGGCCGATGTCGACGTTCTGGTCCTCGTAGGCGCCGAGCCAGGCCGTATTCTTCATCTCGTTCTTGCGCACCATGGTGCCCGCCTCCATGGAGGTGTGCATCTCGTCGCCGGTGCGGTCCAAGAACCCTGTGTTGATGAAGAACACCCGCGTCCGCGCTGCCTGGATGCAGGCGGCGAGGTTGGCGCTGGTGCGGCGCTCCTCGTCCATGATGCCCATCTTCAGCGCGTTCCGGGGCAGGGCGAGCAGATCCTCCACCCGGCCGAACAGCTCTGCTGCGAACGCCACCTCGTCGGGCCCGTGCAGCTTCGGCTTGACGATGTACATCGAGCCGGTTCGGCTGTTGCGAAGCGCCGGCACGCCGCGCAGGTCGTGGGTGGCGACCAGCGCGGTCACCGCGCAGTCCAGCATGGTTTCGGGGATCTCGCTCCCGTCCTCCATCAGAACGGCGTCGGTGTACATGTGGTGGCCCACGTTGCGGACCAGCATCAGGCTGCGTCCCGGCAGGCTCAGCCTGCCGCCGGCAGGGCCGGAAAAGCCCAGATCCGGCTCCAGGCGACGCTCCAGTGTCTCGCCGCCCTTCTGGAACGCGGCGGACAGCGTGCCCTGCGTCAGGCCGAGCCAGTTGCGGTACACCTCCACCTTGTCGGCCGCGTCCACCGCGGCCACGCTGTCCTCGCAATCCATGATGGTGCTGACGGCTGATTCCAGGATCACGTCGGCCACCCCGGCGGGGTCCTCGGCGCCGATGCGCTGGCTGCGGTCGATCCTGATCAGCATGTGCAGGCCGTTCTGCCTGAGCACGATGCCGGTCGGCGCGGTCGGCTCGCCCTGGTAGCCGGCCAGCTGAGAGGGGTCGCTCAGACGCAGAGTGCCAGAGGCGGTGTGCACGGCCAGCGCCGCATCCTGCACGGCGTAGCCGGTCGCGTCGGCGTAAGATCCGCCTTCGAGCGGCGCCGTCTCGTCCAGAAAACGCCGCGCATAGGCGATCACCTGCGCGCCACGCTGGCTGTTATAGCCTCGGCCGCGCTCTGCCCCCGGCGTCTCCGGCAGCGCGTCGGTGCCGTAAAGCGCGTCGTACAGGCTGCCCCAGCGCGCGTTGGCAGCGTTCAGCGCGTAGCGTGCGTTGGAGATCGGCACAACGAGTTGAGGACCGGCGATCGACGTGATCTCCGCGTCCACGTTGGCTGTGGAGACGGTGAACGGGTCGGGTTCCGGCTGCAGGTAGCCGATCTCGCGCAGGAATGCCTCATAGGCGGATTGGTCGAAGGCTTGCGTGCGGTGCGCCACGTGCCAGGCGTCGATACGCGCCTGCAGCGCGTCGCGGTGGTCCAGCAGCGCCCGGTTACGCGGCGCCAGGTCGCGCAGCAGGGCCGCGAACCCCGTCCAGAACTGCGCGCCCGTCAGCCCGGTGCCCCGCACGGCCTCGTTGGAGATGAAATCGTGCAACACGCGGGCAACCTGCAGCCCGCCGGCTTCTACGCGTTCCATGAACCTATCCCATACTCGACCGGCATCTGTGTTGCCGCGCATGGTGCGGCGCGCAAGCCCCGGCGCAGCATATCAGAAAGCAGCGAGGATCATCTGTCGTGACCCAGAGCCTGGACGCCGTCAGACAGGCCAGCGAAGCGCTCCTGGCGGAAGGTGCGGCCAACCCAGGCAGCGTCTGGCGCAACCCGGCCTTGGTCACGCTCGGCGCGGGCCCGGTTCCGCAGGCCCGCACGGTGGTTCTCCGCCGGTTCGACGCCGCGAACACTTTGGTGGAAATCCACGCCGACACGCGTTCGGCAAAGATCGGCGAGCTGGCGGTACAGCCGGCGGCCTGCCTGCATGGATGGGACGCGGCCCGCCAGGTACAGCTTCGCCTGACCGGCCGCGCCACCCTACACGTGTCGGGTCCGGTCGCCGACGCTGCGTGGGACGCGTTGCGCCCGCAGAGCCGCGCCACCTACGACGTGCGGCCAGGCCCCGGCACGGTAATCGCCTCGCCCGAGCAGACCGCGCATGCCAGCGAGGCGGAGGCCCGTGCCGCGTTTTGCGTGATCACGCTGACCTATGACAGCCTGGAGTACCTGCACCTCGGCAAGGACGGCCACGAGCGCGCCCGTTTCACCTGGTCCAACGGCACGCTCACCTCAGATTGGCTGGTCCCCTGATCCGCCTGTCCCTGTTTTCAGGGATTGCAGATCGCCTCGCCGTCTCCAGGCCCGTTGCCCCGGTTGTTGGGGCCGGCCGAGCATAGGTCGTAGTCGTGGTTCGGCCGGTTGGAAGGGGCGGTGTATTTCCAGGCGTGGTTCCACGGGTCCTTGGGATCCTGCTCCCCTTTCAGATACGGCCCGTTCCAGTTCTCCACGTCGGCCGGCTTGGAGATCAGCGAGACCAGGCCCTGCTCGGTGGAGGGATAGCTGCCGACGTCGAGCTTGTAGAGGTCGAGCACGGAGCCCAGCCGCTCCACCTGCTGGCGCGCCACCGAATTTTTCGCTCCGCCCAGCTGCTTGAGCGCCGCCGGCGCCACAAAGGCCACGAGCAGGCCGAGGATCGCGATCACCACCAGCAGTTCCAGCAGCGTGAAGCCGGCATCGCGCGGCGAGCGGGTCGGCTGGTCGGCTTGTGTCACGACTGGAAACTCCTGTTCGCACCGGGCGACGTGGCGAGCCTTTTGCGTCCTGGCCGTATCGCCCGCAAGGCAGCGCGCATGAAGAGTGGGTCATGCGGCCCAGTGTGACGCCAGTGTGGCACCAGAACGCTTTTCAGCGCGGCACGAAGCTGCCATTCCAGCCGGGTTAAACTTGGATCGCGCGCCCCGATGGCCGTCCCGTTCCTGGCCTGCATGCTGGCCACCGCGCATTTCTACGCCCTGCCGCCACGCGTGCTGCCGGCCATCCAGGCGGTCGAGGGCGGTCGCCCGGGCCTGGTCCATGCCAATTCGGACGGCTCGGCCGATCTCGGGCTGATGCAGATCAACACGCTCTGGGCGCCGCTGGTGGCGCAGGTGGTCGGCGCGTCCACAGAGGCCACGCGCACCAGGCTGACCAACGACGCCTGCTTCTCCATCGCCGCCGCCGGCGCGATCCTGCGCGCCTACCTGCGGGAGACGCATGGCGACCTGATGCTGGCAATCGGCGACTACCATTCCCACACCAGGCCGCTGAACCTGTCCTACCAGGCGCTGGTGCGCGGCCGCGCAACGATGATGTTCGCCATCGCCGGCGAGTAGCGCCTGCGAGCCCAATACTTGGCGCAGCCGGCCAAAGCTGTGTGACCCGCGCCATTTTTTTGGCGGAAACCTTGGCATGTGACGTGCAGATCGGGTCCGGTATCTAGGCCGGTTTCATGCAGAGTGTCCGCGAGTAGGCGGACTTCAGACCGGTCTAGTCCTTGTTTTGGCGGGCAATTCCGTCACTCAGACTATCCCGGTCTGCGTGACATTGCTCCAATCGGAGACGCGGCCCATGCTGCCCAGACCCTGTCTGCTCGCCTGCCTGATTGCGTTTACTCTCGCCCAGCCGTCCCATGCCGCCCAGCGTGCGGCTACCCTGGCGGCGTCCAGCCTGGCGATCGAGACGCCCTGTGCCACGCAGGTGGACGTCAGCCCTGACCCGGTCCTGCAAGGGCGGGTCGTGGTCGATGCGACTGCCGACCACGAGGAGGAGCTGGACCGCCTGGCGCTCGACACCGATCGGGACACCGCCCGAATCCACACGCTGCCGCAAGGATGCTGGCAGCCACGTTTCGAGAACGGTTTTCAGCGCACGCTGCGCATCGCCGTTCGGGTGCCTGCTGGATCGTCGCTCGACGTCGACGAGGGCGGCGCCGGCCGCTACGTCGTCGGCGACGTGGGCGGCCCGATGAGGATGGCCATATCGGGTTCGGCGACGCTCGAGGTGGGCAGGGTCGCGACTCTCACGGCCGATTTGAGCGGCAACGGAACGATCCGCCTGGCCGCGGTCGAAGGCGCGGCCAAGGTGGATATTTCGGGTCATGGCGACGTGACACTCGGCGTCGTCGCGATACCCGACCTTCACATCGACATCAGCGGAGCGGGCAGCGTCGCCGTGCTGTCCGGCCATGTCGGCACGATCACGGTCGCCAACAGCGGCGCCGGCTCAGTGCGCCTCGACGCGCCGGTGACTGACGCCAGCGTGGACGTTTCGGGTCTCGGCTCCGTCCGCTTCGCCAGCGTCACCGGAACGCTTCACAAGACCGTCAGCGGGTTGGGCTCGGTGACCGTCGGCTGGTGACTTGCGCCGGGCGAGCGTCCGGAGGATCGCTCGTCCGGACCCGGGCGGCTCAGGAGTGTGGCGTGTTGGCGGCCGGGGGCGGCGCGGCCTGGGCTGCCGCCTGGCTCTGGGCCTGCTGCTTGGCCTTCACCTTGGCTTCGTGATGGCCGATCGCGCAGCCGGCCGCCGCACCCACCAGGCCGTGATGGCCTGCCACGTGGCCTGCCACGCCGCCCACCGCCGCTCCCGTCACGCATCCTGCGGATGCTGCCATCGGCGATGCGATCAGTCCGCCGACCAGGGCGAGCGCCCGGGCGATGTTGAAACGTGTCGGCATGAAAACCCCTTCTTTGATGGCCGCCAAACGCAGCACGGCATGGTTTCGTTCCGCGGCGGCGGTCATTCGGCCGGTGCGGCCGGCGCCTCGTCCATGCTGGGCCGGCCTGTCACGTGCCGCCACCAATGCCACAGCAGCCGCGCGGCCAGCGCCCGGTAAGGTTGCCAGTCCGACGCCATCGCCCGCAACGCCGCCGCACTCGGCCGCTGCTGAAGCCCGCGCAGGTCGGCGGCCGCAGCCTGCAGCGCGAGGTCGCCGGCGGGGAACACGTCCGGCCGCTGCAGCGCGAACAGCAGGTAGATCTCCGCCGACCAGACGCCCAGGCCGCGCACCGCGGACAGCGCCCGCACGGCGTCTTCGTCGCCCATGCCGGCCAGCGTTTCGGTCGCCAACTGCCCGGAGACGAAGGCCGCGGCAACGGCGCGCCCATGCGCGATCTTCGGGCGCGACAGGCCGGCGCCGCGCAGCGCGTCCTCGTCGAGCGCCAGAAAACCGTCCGGCGTGCAGCTCGCGGGCAGCGCGCAGCATCGCCGCCAGATCGCGGCGGCCGCCTGGTTGCTGATCTGCTGGCCGACGATGGCGCTCAGCAGCCCTGGAAACCCCGCCTCCCGCACCCGCCAGGGCAGCGGCCCGGCCTCGGATTCCACACGGGCGAGCCCGGCGTCGATCGCCGCCAGCCGGTCGAGCCCGGCACGCGCCTCCTGCGGCACACTCAAAGCATCCAAGACGTCCACCTTGTCCGAGACCTGATCCCTGGCACCTCGATCCCGGCCTGACAACTGAAACGGAGTGCAACAGCAGGGTGCCCGCTCTCTGCCAAACCGCGTATGACAATCCGATGGAGACGATGCCGCACATCCTGATCGTGGACGACGACCGGGAGATACGCGAGCTGCTGGCGCGCTTCCTGGAGCGCAACCGCTTCCGCGTCACCGCCGTGCGCGACGGGCGGGAGGCGCGCCGGCACTGGCCGCTCGGCCACTACCAGCTCGTCGTGCTCGACCTGATGCTGCCCGGAGAGAGCGGCCTGGACGTTGCCCGCTGGCTGCGCACCCAGTCCGACGTGCCGATCGTGATGCTGACGGCGATGGGCGAGGAGACCGACCGCATCATCGGGCTGGAACTCGGCGCCGACGACTACGTGCCGAAGCCGTTCAACCCGCGCGAGCTGCTGGCCCGCATGCGCGCAGTGCTGCGCCGCACCTCCGAGCGCGCCGAAAAGCTGGTCGAGCCGGCGGCCCGCGCGGTCCGGTTCAGCGGCTGGACGCTGGAGCCCGCGCGCCGGCGCCTGCTCAACCCGGACGGCGTGGAGGTGGCGCTGACCGGCGGCGAGTATGACCTGCTGGTGGCGCTAGTGGAGCGTGCCAACCGTGTGCTGACCCGCGACATGCTGCTCGACCTGCTGCGCGGCCGGCAGGCCGGCCCGTTCGATCGCGCGATCGACGTGGCCATCAGCCGACTGCGCCGCAAGCTGGAGGATGACGGCCGGCACGCGCAGCTGATCAAGACGGTGCGCGGCGGCGGCTACGTTCTGGCCGCCGACATTGATAGGGGCTAGCGGCCGGTCCACACATGCGCCATGCCGGCCATCGAGGATCGGGCTGCCACGATCCGCGACGACACAAGCGGCTGACGCCGTTGGGCGGATCGGTGCAGCCAACGTCCTCACCGCGTCGTTGTTTGATGTCAGCCACGGCAAGCACACCGCGACAGCCAAAGCGGGACGTTTGCCCGCTGACGCCACCTGGAGCAATGTCACGCAGACTGGAATTGTCGGAGTGACGAAATTGCTCGCCAAAACAAGGCCTAAACCGGTTTGAGGTCCGCCCACTCGCGGACACTCTGCGTGAAACCGGTCTAGCGCAGCCCCGACCGGCCCCTGACCAGCCAGGCCCTCTCCGGTCTGCGGGACCGGCTCCGTCCGGTCTATCCGCGCAGCCTGGCCAACCGCACGCTGCTCACCCTGCTGCTCGGCCTGGCCGCGGTGCAGGCGGCCGGGCTGATCATCCACGCCTTCGACCGCATCGAGCTGCAGCGCTTTGCCGAACTGCGCGACGTGGGCATGCGCACGATGAGCATCTACCGCTCCATCGTCGCCACCTCGCCGGGCGAACGCCAGGCCGCGCTGCACGAAATGGACCTGGGCCCCAGCGTGCGCGTGGCGCTCTCGGACGGCCCGCCGATGGCCCCGGAAGCGACGCCCGCCCCCTATAGCGGCCAGATACGGGTGAACATGGGCCTGGTGCCGGTGCGCCCGATGAACCGCCCGCGCGACGTGGAGATCCGCGGCACCCCCTGGTCGGGCACGATCACCGTCGCGCTCAAGTTCCCCGATAACGGCTGGCTGGTGCTGCGGGTGGCCCAGCCCCGCCCCCGGCCGTGGCACTCCCCCACTTTCCTGCTCGCCTTCGTGCTGATGACGGCAGCCGCCGCCGCCCTGTCGTTCTGGGCCGTGCGCCGCCTGACCGGGCCGGTCACCCTGCTCGCCGAAGCCGCCGAACGGCTGGGCCGCGACGTCAACGCCCCGCCGCTGCCCGAACGCGGGCCGGAGGAGGTCGTCCGCGCCGCCACCGCCTTCAACACCATGGCCGCGCGCATCCGCCGCTTCGTCCAGGACCGCACCTTCCTGCTCACCGCCATCGGCCACGACCTGCGCACTCCGATCACCCGGCTGAAGCTGCGCGCGGAGTTCATCGACGACGACGAGCAGCGCCAGAAATTCATGGCCGACCTCGACGAGCTGGACGCGATGGTCTCGGCGACACTGGTGTTCGGCCGCGATACCGCCGACACCGAACCCGCCGCCCCGTTCGACCTGGTCGCCCTGCTGCGCACCGTGCTGGACGACACGGCCGACGCCCGGCCGGAAGCGGCCGACCGCCTGTCCTTCACCGGGCCAGCCAGGCTGACCGTGCAGGGCAGGCTGCTGGCGTTGAAGCGGGTGTTCGCCAACCTGGTGGGCAACGCGGTGAAATACGGCAACGCCGCCCATGTGAGGCTGAGCGTGGAGGGCACGCTCGCCACCATAACCGTGGAGGATGACGGCCCCGGCCTGCCGCCAGACGAGCTGGAGCGGGTGTTCGAGCCGTTCTACCGCGTGGAGGACAGCCGCAACCGCGAGACCGGCGGCACCGGGCTCGGTTTGCCCATCGCCCGCAACATCCTGCGCGCCCATGGCGGGGACGTGGTGCTGGGCAACCGCCCGGGCGGCGGCGCGCGCGCGACGGCGACCCTGCCCACCTGACGCGCGGCCTTTCGGGGTGGTGCGCGCTGGCCTATCCTGCCGCGGCAATCCGTTGGCGGAGCAGGATCTTGGCCTCCGATGTTTTGGCGCCCGCAGCGATGCCGGGCGCCGCTGCCGCGCTGCCGGAGGCGATCCGGCTGGTGATCTGGGACCTGGACGACACGTTCTGGGACGGCACGCTGTCCGAAGCGGGGATCGCCTGGCGGGAGGACCGAGCCGAGATCGTGCGCACCCTGTCGCGGCGCGGGATCGTCAACTCGATCTGCTCCAAGAACGATGTTGAGCCGGTACGCGACGAGCTGCGCCGGCACGGGCTGGACGACCACTTCGTGTTCGCCAGCGTATCCTGGGAGCCGAAAGGTCCCCGGCTGAGACATCTGGTCGAGGCAGTACAGCTTCGGCCGCAGACGATCCTGTTCATCGACGACAACCCGGGCAACCGCGCAGAGGCCGCGCATTTCGTGCCGGGCCTGCAGGTGGCCGACGAAACCGCCATCGACCACCTGCTGGACGACCCGAAACTCGCCGGCAAGCCCGACGAGGCGATGGCTAGGCTCGCGCAATACCGTGTGCTGGAGCGGCGGCAGACCGACCTGCGCGGCGCGTCCGGCGACACCGCGGCCTTCTTGCGCGAGAGCCGCATCACGGTCGAGATCGACCACGATTTCGCGGGACACGAAGACCGCGCGATCGAGCTGATCAACCGCACCAACCAGCTGAACTTCACCAAGCGGCGCCTGCCCGAAGACCCCGGCGCCGCGCGCGAGGAGCTGCGCGCGCTGCTGGCCAGGCACACGATCCAGGCGGGCATCCTGCGCGTGCGCGACCGCTACGGCGATTACGGTTTTTGCGGCCTCTACGTCCAGGCCTGCGACCAGAGCAACGACCGGCCCTACCTGCTGCACTTCGCCTTCTCCTGCCGCATCCTCGGCATGGGGGTGGAGACCTGGCTGTACCGCGAACTCGGGCGGCCGATCCTGCACGTGCGCGGCGAGGTGCTGACCGACATCGCCGGGGACGCGCGCGAGATCGACTGGGTCGCCCGCCGCCTGCCGGGCGACGCCGGAGAAGGCACGAGCGGGCCAAGGAAATTCGCCTACGTGCTGGCGCGCGGCGGATGCGACATGCGCGCGCTTTCGCACTACTTCGCCGCGGTGTCCGGGCGCATCGTCGACGAGGCGGCGGCCGTGCGGCACGGCGCCGTCATGCAGACCTCCAGCACGCTGCTGGCGGTTCACGCGATCGACGGCGCGCCGCGCGGGCTGGTGCAGGACGCAGCCCCGCTCGGCTACCTGCCGGAGGATTTCGCCTCCCTGGTCGCCTCGCCTCCCGCAGGGCCTGGCCTGTGGCTGCTCAACCTGTTCTTCGAAATGCCGATCCCCGTGCTGCGCCACCGGGCGACCGGCGCGCTGATACCGGCGTCACGCCCCGGCGCAGTGGGGCAGGATCTGCAGAACCTGGCGCAGCCCGATGGCGGCGGCATCGATCCGGCGCTGCTCGCGCATGTCAGGCGGTGTTTCGAATTCGTCGGTCCCCTGCCGGACGACATCTTCTGCGGCGCCCTGCGGCGCATCCTGTCGCGCGCGCCGCAGGACGCCCGCGTGTTCATCGTGCTGGCCAACGAGCAGGGCCGCAAGCCTGACGGCACGCCCAGGGTTCTGGAGCCGATGCGCCATCGCAACGTGCTGACCGCGCAGGTCGCAAGCGAGTTTCCCGCCGTGGACCTGCTCGCACCCGCCCGCTTCATGTCCGCCGAGGCGCTGGCAAACCTGCCGACCCCGCACCATTACGACCGCCTGGTGTATTTCACCATGTTCAAGCACATCATGGCGCGGTGCTCGACCCCATCGCCCGCGCCGTAACCGGTCGGTGGCTGCGCAGGGCGTGATATCGGTCGACGAAGCGGCCTCTTACACCGCCGTGCTTCCCGCATCGGCCTGCGTGCCGTCGCCGCCGCGCTTCACCTTCGGCACGTTTCCGTCGTCCGTCGCGTCCGCCTACTACCGCGCGATGCATCTGCACGGCATGGGCGTCTATGCCGGCGAGAAGCTTGTCTGGAGCGACGGTTTTGTCATCGACCCTGCAGGGGCCTTTATCGTTGGCGGTCAGGTTCACATCCACGAACACGTGGTCAGTGAATTAAGCAAGGACAGAAGGACCAGCATCCTGTCCGCCCCGACCGAGCGCCTTGCGGGTTGTGCCGCGCTCATCACGCTGCCCGGTTCTGCTCATAAGATTTATGGTCACTGGCTGGTGGACATGTTGCCTAAGCTCGCAGTGCTTGAGGCCGCAGGCCATGACTGGAAATCCTTGTGGTATCCCGTGCCGGAAGGCATCCCGCACTTCGCCCTTGAGCTCATGATGCTGTTTGGCGTTCCGAAAGACAGGATCGTCAGGATTGCCGCCGGGCGGAGCGTCGTGTTCGACTCGCTTCTGATACCGACTTCCCTGCACAACGGCGTGCGGTTTTCTTCGATGCTCGATGACGCAGTGGCATTGTTCCGGCGTGGCGTTACGCAGGCCGGTGGTTCCATGGATCGATCGGGACCGGCGAGGATTTTTCTCGCGCGTAATGGCCGCAACAGGCTGCTGACCAACCGCGCAAGGGTGGAGGAGATGGCGAGGTCTGCCGGTTTCGAGATCGTCCACCCCGAAGCCATGCCCTTGCTCGAACAGATAGCGCTGTTCTCGTCGGCCAGGGAGATTGTCGGGGAATACGGCTCGGCTTTTCACACCGCCATGTTCTCCCGCTCTGGCGCGGTGGTCTGCGGCTTGCGTGGCGGTCAGTTGCACCCTGCTTTCATACAATCGGGCATCGGAGAGGTGCTGAGGCAGCCGACCGGCTACGTGTTTGGCCAGCCCGAGGGTGATCCTGCGCGCTACGATTACGCAATCTCCGAGGACGTCTTTCTCGATTGCCTGACAACCGTGTTCGATCGTCGGGTCGGACTTGCCGTCCGCACGGTCCCTGCTGCCTTACAGCCTGCACTCGTAGCCGTAGCCGGTCCACAAGGCGGTGCCACAAAGCGCATGCCCGCCTGGCGACGCCTGGCCGCCTGGCTTTCTTTCGGACCGGACACGGCGACGACGGGGGGAGAGCTGGTATCGCAGATCGAAGCCGCGCCGTCATTACCGGAGCCGTCTGCGACCCCGGCCATCCTCCTCATGGGCCATGTTCAAGACCTGGGCGATACGCAAGCCGGTCCGGACGGATGGCTGGGCCAGCCCGGAAGCAGCCTCGCAATCGAGGGGGTTCGGATCTCCTTGGCCCAAAGCACGCCGTTCAACGGCCTTCACTACCAGGCTCTCCTGGCGGACGACCGCCTATCGGAGCCTGTAAGGGCCGGCCTTTATTGCGGCACGCGCGGGAAAGGCGTGCCACTCTTCGGCCTGGTGTTGCGGGTTGACGACGCTTTCGCAGCCTCGGTCAGCTTGCAGGCAGAAGGTCATTTCCGGGACGGGTCTGTTGTCGAATCAGTCAGCCCAGGCGAGACGTTGCGCGCGGCCACGCAGTCACCGCTGACGGCACTTCGCATCATCGTGACGCCAGTCGGAGCCACGTAGCGACTTGAAGGGAACACAATCATGAGATGCCGATCAAGTTTCTGGTTGGGCCTTTGTATCGCGGCATCGTGCATCGCGCCGCTCAAGGCCGCAGAATTCTGGTTCGGCGGTCTGGATCCGGTCCACAAGAACGCTCCGCAGGACTACATGGACCTGTTTGCCTCCAACGCGCCGTGGCAGCGGGGCGCCAGCCGCCTGTCCGTCTTCAAGATCGCCGCCGAAACAGTGCTGCTCGGCTCCGATGACATGCTGAGGTCCATCTTCGACACCATGCGCAGCAGGCACGTCGCCATCGCGCTGGAGATGGGCGCGTTGATGCAGGACCCCTCCGAGACGTGCGGCGGCGGCGAAGGCTACATGCTGCCCATCAGGGTGCAGAAGATCGGCGCCAAGCTGCGCAGGCTCGGCTTCACGCTCGACTACATGGCGATGGACGGCCCTGTCTGGCTAGGCCACGAACGGTTCTGGGGCGTGACGAAAGGGCGGCCGGACTGCCAGTATCCGCTGGCCGAAGTCGTGCGCCGCGCCGCACGGACCGTGTCGATGATGCGGCAGAACTTCCCTGCGATACGCGTGGGCGAGATCGACGCGGTGAACAGCAGGATCGATCCCAGACAGGTGCTGAGCGACTACGCCGCCTTCGCGCAGATGATGCAGCGCGCGACCGGCGCGCCGCTGGCGTTCTTCCATTGCGACACGGCATGGCAGTTCCCGAACTGGCAGCGCATCATCGTCGCACTCCGCGCGCAGACGCATGCCGCCGGCATGCGCTTCGGCGTCATCATCGGCGGCAGCCAGGAGGATCAGAGCAACGCGCGCTGGGTGGCCGACGGGTTGCAGCGGCTGTCGTTCCTGGCGAACCCTGCGACGCGGCCAGACGACGTCATCGTGCAGTCCTGGCAGGACCTGCCTACGCGAATGCTGCCTGAGACTTTGCCTGGAACGAGCACTTACATGCTGGCGCAGGCTGAGCGTTTGCTGCCTTGAAGGAAGCGTTCTCTGACGAAAAAGAACCAAAAGACTTTTATTTCTAAGGTGCTTTTTGGGCACAAGCCGCCCGAGCCATTGCATCGAGATAACCCGCACGCACCATGAAGCCCAGCACCGTGTCGGTCGGGCAGGACAGGCCGGGCACGTCCTGGCATTTCAGGTCGGCCTCGTTCTGCGCCGCACGCTGCTGCGCCTTGGTCATCTGGTCGTACACGGCGTCGACCGGGCTGGTCTGCGTATGCGTCAGCTTGTATTCGGTCCAACCCTGCTGCGGACAGGTTGAGGCTAGGCTGGCAAAGAGGGTCCTTGCCGTCGCCAGGCCCGGCAGAGGGTTTTCGTCCAGGTCGTCCGGCGTTTGCGCAGGCCTGTCGGCCTGCCCCGATGCCGCGTGGTCCAGCTTGAAATCGATGTTCGGCACCGTGACCGTGGCGCCGTGTCCATCCTGCGACACAACGGTGACCACGCTGGTGTTGAACCGCGCGATCACCAGCGTCACCCGCGTGCCAGGCAGGAAATCGGTGCAGCCACCGCGCTGCTTGACCACCGCATCGTCGGCATGCGCCTGCTTGCTGCCGGCCCTGCTGCTGCCATCGGGCAAGGTCAGCTCCGCCAATGCCCAGGCGCCCGAACACATCAGCCCCGGCCGCACCGCCACCAGCACGTCGGGCGCCGCCTGCGCCGCCTGCCAGACGAGCACGGCCGGCAGCACCCATCCCGCACGCATCCGGTCAGATCGACTTGATGCACAGCTTTCCGAAATTCTCGCCGCTGAACAGTTTCAGCAGCGTCTCCGGAAACGTCTCCAGCCCGTCGACGATGTCCTCCCTCGATTTCACCCAGCCGTCCCTCAGCCAGCCGCCGATCGCCTGCATGCCCTCGGCGTAGCGGTCGGCGTAGTCGAACACCACGAAGCCCTCCATGCGCGCATGCTGCACCAGCAACGACAGGTAGTTCTTCGGCCCCTCGACCGTGCTGCTGTTGTATTGCGAGATGGCGCCGCAGATCACCACGCGCGCGCGCCGCGCCAGCCGCGCCAGCGCCGCATCCAGTATGTCGCCGCCGACGTTGTCGAAATACACGTCGATGCCGTTCGGGCAATGCTCCGACATGGCTTTGCCGACGTCCTCGTTCTTGTAGTCGATCACTGCATCGAAGCCGAGCGTGTCGCGCAGGTAGGCGCATTTCTCCGCCCCGCCCGCCAGGCCCACGGCCCGGCATCCCTTGATGCGCGCGATCTGCCCCACCAGCGCCCCCACCGCACCGGACGCGGCAGAAACCACCACCGTCTGCCCAGGCTGCGGCGCGCCCACATCCAGCAGGCCGAAATAAGCGGTCATGCCGGGCATGCCGAGCGCGCTGAGGTAAAGCGGCAACGGCGCCAGCGCGGTGTCCACCTTCTGCAAGCTCCCGCCATCCGTCACCGCGTAGTCCTGCATGCCGAACATGCCGGCCACGTGGTCGCCCTCCCGAAAAGCGGGGTTGCGGCTCGCCACCACTTCGCCCACCGCGCCGGCCCGCATCACCTCGCCCAGTTTCACCGGCGGGATGTAGCTGCGCGCGTCCCTCATCCAGCCGCGCATGGCGGGATCGAGCGAAATGTAGTGCGTTCGCACCACGACCTGGCCGTCCTGCGGGTCCCGCACCGGCAGCGTGGCGAAGGTGAAGTCGCTGCGCTTGGGCAGGCCCTGCGGGCGGGCTGTCAGCGTCCACTGGCGGTTTACCGGCTGGTTCATGATGGTCTCCCAATTGTCGGGCCGTGCGCGCGCCGGCCCGGTGTCGATCAGCCGACCTCGCGCAACAACTCAAGCTGCAGCCAGCGTTCCTCGGCCTGTGCCAAATCGGCTTCGGCCTTCGCAAGGGCGGCCGTGGTCGCGTTGAATTTCTTCAGGTCGCGCGCGAACAGGTTCGCGTCCGACAGCATGCGTTGGTGCCGCGCGATGTCGGCCTGCAACTTGCCGATCGTCTCCGGCAACACGCGTTCCAGCTCGTGCCGTTCCTTGAACGAGATCTTGCGCGCCGCCGCCGGTTTCGCCTCGCCGTTTTTCGCCTGTTTGCGTGCGTCCGCCCGTGCGGCGACCGGCGTGCCGCGCTGCGAGAGCATGTCGGTGTAGCCGCCGGCATACTCCACCCAGCGCCCGTTGCCCTCGGCCGCCATCGTGGACGTCACCACCCGGTCCAGGAAATCGCGGTCGTGGCTCACCAGCAGCACGGTGCCCTGGTAGTCCGCCAGCATCTCCTGCAGCAGGTCCAGCGTTTCGAGGTCCAGATCGTTGGTCGGCTCGTCCAGGATCATCAGGTTGCTGGGCCGCGCCAGCGCCACCGCCAGCATCAGCCGCCCGCGCTCTCCGCCCGACAGCACGCCCACCGCGGTGCGCGCCTGTTCCGGGCCGAACAGGAAATCCTTCATGTAGCCGATCACGTGGCGCTTCACCCCGTTCACCAGAACCTGGTCGCCGGAGCCGCCGGTCAGCGTCGCCGACAGCGTGGCGTTCGGGTCGAGGCTCTCCCGCGTCTGGTCCAGCGTGACCGCCTCGAGGTTGGTGCCGAGCTTGATGCGCCCGTGGTCGGGTTCGGTCACGCCCGTCAGCAGTTTCAGCAGCGTCGATTTGCCGGCGCCGTTCGGCCCCACGATGCCGACCCTGTCGCCGCGGATGATGCGTGCGGAAAAATCGCGCACCACCGTCTGCTCGCCGAACGCCTTGGACACGTCCTCGGCCACCGAAACCAGCTTGCCCGAGCCGTCCGCCTCGCTCGCCGCCATGCGCACGCCGCCCACCGGGCCCACATGGCTGCGGCGCTGCGCCCTGAGGCCAGCCAGCTCGGCCACGCGGCGCACGTTGCGCTTGCGCCGCGCTGTCACGCCGTAGCGCATCCAGTCCTCCTCGCGCGCGATCTGCCGGCTCAGCTTGTGCCGGTCGCGTTCCTCCTGATCCAGCACCTCGTCGCGCCACTCCTCGAAATGCGTGAAGCCGCGGTCCACCCGGCGGGTCGTGCCGCGGTCCAGCCAGACGATGCTGCGCGAGACGCTCTCCAGCAGCCGCCTGTCATGGCTGATCAGCACGATGCCGGCGCGCAGCGACGCCAGCTCCGCCTCCAGCCACTCGATCGCCGGCAGGTCCAGGTGGTTGGTCGGCTCGTCCAGCAGCAGCAGGTCCGGGCTGGGCGCCAGCGCCCGCACCAGCGCCGCCCGCCTGGCCTCGCCGCCCGACAGCCGGGCAGGGGCCTCCTCGCCCGTCAGGCCCACCTGCTCCAGCAGCGCCCGCCCGCGATACGGGTCGTCTCCAGGCCCGAGCCCGGCCTCCACGTAGGCGAGCACCGTGGGCGCCTCGCCGAAATCGGGTTCCTGGTGCATGTAGCGGACGGTGGCGCCAGGCTGGATGAACCGGCGCCCGTCCGCCTGGATCAGCCCGGCGGCCACCTTCAGCAGAGTCGATTTGCCGGAGCCGTTGCGCCCCACCAGGCAGATGCGTTCGCCCGCGCCCACCGACAGCTCGGCCCCGTCCAGCAACGGGCCGCCGCCGCCGAGGGTCAGGCGGATGTCTTGCAGGGAGAGCAGGGGCGGCGGCATGGACGCGGTTGTCGGGTGTGCTCGTAGCGAAGGCAAGGCCAGGCGCCCGGGGCGGGCACGCCGGCCCTGTGTCGGCGATGGAAGTGGTGCGCCCTGCTGGACTCGAACCAGCGACCCATAGCTTAGAAGGCTATTGCTCTATCCACCTGAGCTAAGGGCGCGTCCGGCCGTCGGCGAACGTCGAAACCAGACCGGTTCACCCAGGGCGCCCGCATGGAGACGGACGTGCAACCGGTCTAGCTCTTGTTAGACGAGCAATGTCGTCACTCCGACCTTTCCGGTCTGCGTGACGTCGCTTTAATGCGTCCAGTTCTCCACCCGGCCGTATTTGAAGTTGTCGGCGTAGACCTTGGGCTTGTGCATGCGGATCGGCGGCAGTTCCAGGTCGTAGGCGACGCCGGCCTTCTCGGCATAGGCGACCGCTTCATCCTTGGTGTCGAAATGCAGGTGCACCTGGGATTGGGTGTCTCCGCTGCCGAACCAGCCCATCAGCGCATCCTGATGGCGCTGCTCGGTCGGCGCCCATTCCAGCGCCCATTGCGTGGTGTTTGCCGTGCCGGACTGAGTAACGGTCCTTGGCTGCTGGAAGATGCGCGCGCGCATGACGGTCTCCGATACTGGCCGGCCTCTCGGCCGCCTGGTGCATATGGTCGGGGCGAGAGGATTCGAACCTCCGGCCCCCTGCTCCCAAAGCAGGTGCTCTACCAGGCTGAGCTACGCCCCGACGGAGGAATTTGCTCGGCAGTCCTGCCAGGCCGAGCAAACTCCTTCGTCTTCTACAGCAAGCGGGTCGGCGCGAGAAGGGCAGGCCTCTCTGGCCACTGATGGCTGACTGCTGATAGCTGAATTTATGCGCATCCTGCATGTCGGCAACTTTGGATCTAGGGCAAAGGGGGCTTTCCTGCACTCGGTGGCGCCGAAGCTGAGCCGCGGCTTCGTGCGGGCCGGCCACCAGGTCGTCGACTTCGCCGACCGGGACGTGGCGCGGTCGGCGACCGCTTTCGGCGCACGCAAGCTCGGCCTGGCCCACACCAACCGCATGCTGGCGCGGCTGGCCCAGGACATGCGGCCGGACTTGCTGGTTCTGGGCCACGCCGACACCATCCGTGCGGCCACCATCGCCGCCCTGCGCCGCGCGCTGCCGGCGATGTGCGTGTTGCAATGGAACGTGGACCCGGTTTTCGAGCCGGACAACATCGCGAGGCTGCGCAGCAAGCTGGACGTGGTCGATGCGACCCTGGTGTCCACGGCCGGCGAGGCCCTGGCCCCCCTGCGGCGGGCCGGCATGCGGCTGGGTTTCCTGCCCAACCCGGTCGATTTTTCCGTCGAAAGCGCCCGTGCCGACCTGGCCGACAGCCTTCCCTACGACCTGTTCTTCGCCTGCGGTCACCCGTCGCGCCCGCGCCGCATGCTCGGCGGGCGGGCGTGGGACATGGACCGTCTGTTTGCCGAGCTGGCCCGCGCGGTTCCTGGCCTGCGCCCCTGCCTCGCCGGCCTGGGTGGGCGCCCGCACCTGACGGGCGCGGCCTACCAGGACGCGCTCGGCCGGTGCGCGGCAGGGCTGAACGCCAGCCGCAGGCAGGACGTCTTCCTCTACAGCAGCGACCGCCTGGCCCACATGGCGGGCAACGGACAGGCCATACTGATCGACCGCGCGACCGGCTACGACCGGCTGTTCGGCCCAGCCGAGATGGCGTTCTTCTCCAGCTTCGACGAACTGGCCGCGCTCGTCCGCCGCATGGTGGCCGAGCCCGCCTGGCGTCGCGCCCTGGCCTCGTCAGGCCGAGCGCGCTACGCGGCGCTGTTCAACGAGACCACGGTCGCAGCATACCTCGTGGGGGTCGCAACCGATTCGCACGATGCCGCCTCGTATGCCTGGCCCACCCTGATCGCATGATTCCCGTTTCGGCAGGGGGTCGGGCCGCGCCCCTGCCGTTATTGCGCGCCTTGCTGCTCCTGTTCGTCGCCGCAGGCTTCCTGCTGCCCACCGAGCCCGCCTACGCCGTCGTGTTTTACGCGTCGCTGCTGCCGCTGGCCGTGTTGGGCAGTCGGGTGGCGTGGCGCGCCGTCATCCTCGATCCTGGGGCGGTGCTGGGCGGACTGCTGATCCTGTGGTCGGCGTCCACCCTCGTCTGGGGGCACGACGACGGTCACAGGAGTTTCCGCTTCGCCGCCGGCGCCGCCTCCACTCTGGCGTTTTTCGCAGTCTCCCTGCGGGCGTGGCGGGATGCGCCCATGGCGTGGCGCCGGCTCGCCACCGTGCTGATCTGGACGGGGGCGGCCAACGCCGTCCTCTCCGTCGGCCTCGGCCCGTTCGAGCCGCAGAACGGCGACCGCCTGCACGGCTGGGGGGCGACGTCGCACCCAATCCTGGGTGCCTCCGTCATGGCGGCCGGCTACCTGGCGGCGCTGACCAGGGTGCTTGGCGAACCGCAGGCCAGGGCGGCCAACGCGGCTGCCTGCGCCGCCATGGCGCTGTTCATCGTGCTGACCGAAAGCCGTGGTCCGTTGCTGGCTGCGTCGGCGGCCACCCTGTTCCTGTGCGCCGCGGGGCGCTGGCGCTGGCGGGCTTTGGCGTGCGTCGGCATCGGGACTGCCGCCTGGCTCGCCCTGCCGGGAGCGGTAAGGCACCACCACGCGGCCGTGCTGGTTGCGCGCGGGTCGTCCCACCGGTTCGAGATCTGGCATCGCACGCTGCAGATGATCGCGGCCCATCCGCTGCTCGGCAACGGCCTGGCGGCCAACCTCGACCTGCCTGGCATGACCTTCCCGCACGACCTCTATTTGTCCGTGCTGTTCTACAGCGGCGCGGTGGGGCTGCTGCTGTTCGCGGGCCTCGCTTGCGTGGTGACGCTGCGGCTGTGGCACGGGCGGCGCGCGCCTGGGCTGGACTGGCTGTGGATGGTGGCGCTGTGGATCAACACGGTGCTGTCCGGGCTGACCGATCTCGGCCAGATCACCAAGGGGCCTGGCGCCATGTGGTTCATCGTCTGGCTGCCGGTGGCGCTCATCCTGGCTCGCCCGGCGCGATCTCTGGGTGCTGCCGATGCGGCCTTGTCGGTAGGTAAAGTATCGCCGGCCGGACCGACGCCTTGAGGCCAAGCCGGCTGCGCCGGTCGCTTCGCGAGCCTTGACCCGTCATGCCCGGCCGGAAGAGCGGCTTGATATCGGCAAGGACGAAGTCTGCACGATCGACGCGAAGCTCTGCCTGAGCCGGCTCTCTTCGGTATCAAGCCCTCGGGAACACCATCGCGGATCGAACGCAGGCCGCCCACCAAAGCTCACCCGACCCGAAGCAGCCGCGCACCCTCCAGCGTCAACCAAGCCGACGCACGCGCCCGGTGCGGCGTCAGCGCCTCCGTCAGCGCCCAGAACTCCCGCCCGTGATCCATGTGCCGCAAATGCGCCACTTCATGCGCCACCACGTAGTCCTGCACGTGCGGTGGCGCCATCAGCAGCCGCCAGCAGAACATCAGCACCCCGTCCGAGGAACAGCTCCCCCACCGGCTCCTGGTGTCCTTCACCGTCACCCGGCGCACCGCCAGGCCAGCCTGCCCCGCCTTGGCCGAGGCCTGCGCCGCAAACCTCCGGCGTGCCTCCGCGCGCAGGAAATCGCCGGTACGGCGCGGCAGGAACGCGAGCTCTCCCGAAACGTGCAGCGCACCCTCGGCAAGCCACGCGCCGCCGGCCGAGCCAGGGCTGTGACGGATCGCATGCGCCACGCCGTCGATCATCACGCTGCCCCCGTCGGCGAACGGCGCGCTCTCCGGCAGTGCGGCCAGCCTCGCCGAAACCCAGCCGGCGTTCTGCCGCAGCAGCGCCATCCCCGCCGACCGCCCCGCCCGGCTCGGCAGGGTCACCACCACCTGTCCCTGCCGCGCGTCGATGCGCAGCGTGATCCGCCGCGCCCGCTTGTGGCGCCGCCAGCAGATTTTCGCCGGCCCGCCCGGCAGGGCGACCGACTCAGGCGGCAGATCTCTCACCGCCGGACCATGACGGCTCGAGGCGAGTCGGGCAACGCCGCCGCCTCAACGCTCCAGCAGACGGGCCAGCTCGACGAAGTCGGCCGCCACCAGATCCCAGTCCCCTTCAGGGCCGGCATCCTGCCCGGCCCGCTGCGGGCCATGCTCCAGCGGCCGCGGCACGAAGCAGGTGCGCAGGCCGCAGCCGCGCGCCGCTTCCAGGTCGCTCGGGTGCGCCGCAACCAGGCATAGCTCGCCAGGACGCATCGCCAGCACCTCGGCGGTGCGCAGATAGGCCTCCGGCGCGGGCTTGTAGGCGCGCACCACCTCGGCGCCCAGTATCGCGTCCCAAGGCAGCCCGGCGCGCTTGGCCACGTCGATCGCCAGGGAGATGTTGGCGTTCGACAGCGGCGCGACGACGAAGTGCCGCTTCAGCAGCGTCAGGCCAGGCACCGCGTCGGGCCAGGGGTCCAGCCGGTGCCAGGCCATCGTCAGCGCGTCGATCTCCGCCGGCGGAACAGCCGGCGCGTCGATGCCGAACTCGGGCAGCACCGCAACCAGGTTCTCGCGATGCAGCACGTCCAGCCTGGCGAACGGGCGCCGCCCGCTGCGGACCTCCTCCATCGAGGGCGCATACCGGCGGCGCCAGGCATCGGCGAACGCCCCCGCGCGGGCCGGGTCGGCGCCGTGCCGATCCAGGAACGGCCCTGCCTCCCGCGCGACGCCGCTGCGCCAGTCCACCACCGTTCCGAACATGTCGAACACGAGCGCGCGCACGCCAGAGAGCATCATCGGTGGCAACCCCAACCCGTCTTCGGGCTACGCGCCCGGCACAGGCAGGTTCGATCCGCCCAGTCGAAGGTGATTTGACGTTAGAGGCAGATACCCTAACCTGTGGAGAGGAGACATGGCCGCGCAAGACGGCCTGCCAGTTATGCCGCCACGATGCACGGCTCGGCGACAGGGAGCGCGAGAGATGGATCACCACGGGTCTGCGACGTTGGCAACCGCACAGGACGCACCCACCCGCCACAAGTGGGAGGTGATGTACCCGCCCAACGTGAGCTGGCGGCAGCCGGCGCAGCCAGGCACCCTGCCTGACCTGCTGGACCGCGCCGCTTCCCAGTGGGGCGACCGCCCGGTGATCGAGTACCGCGACCGGCAGATCGGCTTCCGCAAGCTCGCCGACCTGGTCGATCACCTGGCCGCAGGCTTCATCGCAGCAGGCTACGGACCAGGGTCGACGATCGCCCTGCTGCTGCCCAACACGCCGTGGCACAGCGTCTGCTTCTTCGCAGCGCTCAAGGCCGGCGCCAGGCTGGTCCACCTCAGCCCGCTCGACGCGCCGCGGGAGATGATGTTCAAGCTGACCGACAGCGGCGCCAGCGTCGTCGTGACCACCAACCTGGGCGGGCTGGCCGCAGGAGCGGCCAAGCTGGTCCAGGCCGGGGCGATCAGGCATGTCCTGGTCGGCGAGGAAGCGCATTGGGGCGGCACGGCGGGCGACCCGGTGGCGTACACCGACCAGGTGACGAGGCTGGACGCGATCTTCGCCGACCACCTGCCGGAGAGCTGGCCGGCCATCCGCGCAGAGGACCTGGCCCTGCTGCAATACACCGGCGGCACCACCGGGATGCCCAAGGGTGCGATGCTGACCCACGCCAACATGATTGCGGCCGCCTACAGCTACCGCGGCTGGCGCGACCCGGACGAGCCCCCGTCGGGCACGATGCGGGTGATCGGCGTGCTGCCGATGTTCCACGTCTATGCGCTCGGCGTGGTGCTGCTTCTCAACCTCGCCGAGGGCAACGAGATCCTGCTGCGGCCGCGTTTCGACATCGCGACCACGCTGCACGACATCGGCGTCAAGCGCGCGACCAGCCTGCCTGCGGTGCCCACCATGCTGATCGCTCTGCTCAACGATCCCGGCGTGGCGCAGACCGATTTCTCCTCGATGGTGACGGTCGGCTCCGGCGGGGCGCCGCTGCCGACCGAAGTGGCCGGGCGGATACAGCAGCTCGTCGGCCACGAGATACGGACCGGCTGGGGCATGACGGAGACGGCGGCCATCGGCACGCGCGTGCCGTCCGGCGTGGCTGTCACCCCTGGGCTGATCGGCGTGCCGCTGCCAAACGTGGAGATGCGCATCGTCTCGCTGTCGGACCCGCAGCGCGAACTGCCGGTGGGCGAGGTGGGCGAGATCGCGATACGCGGGCCCAACGTGACCGCCGGCTACTGGAACCAGCCCGAGCTGTCGGCACAGAGCTTTGTCGATGGCTTCTTCCTGACCGGCGACATCGGCCGCATGGACGAGAGGGGGTTGTTCACGCTGGTGGACCGCAAGAAGCGGATGATCATCTCCGGCGGCTTCAACGTGTATCCCGCGATGATCGAGAACAGCATCTACGAGCACCACTCGGTCGAGGAGGTGATCGTGATCGGCGTGCCGGATGCCTATCGCGGGGAGGCGGCCAAGGCGTTCATCAAGCAGCGCGCCGGCACCGCACCGCTCAGTCTGGAGGAGCTGCGCGCCTTCTTGGCCGACCGGGTGGGGCGCCACGAAATGCCCACCGCACTTGAAATCCGTGAAAGCCTTCCGAGAAGCCCTGTAGGCAAGCTTCTCGCCGCTCAGTTGAGCGAGGAGGAACGCGCCAAGGCAGCCTCCACCGTTGCGGCCAAGACATAAGGCCGGAAGACAAGGAATCGACGACATGGACTTGAGGTTTACGCCGGAAGAGGTCGCCTTCCGCGACGAGATGCGGAGCTTCTTCCGCAACAACATCCCCGAATCGACCCGCAACCGGCTGGGCGCCGGCCGCCACGTGGGCCGCGAGGCCTGGATCGAGAGCCAGCAGATACTCAACAAGGCCGGCCTGGCCGTGCCGCACTGGCCGGTGCAGTACGGCGGCCGTGGCTGGAGCCCGATCCAGCTCTACATCTACAACGAGGAGATGCTCAAGGAGAACGTGCCCGCTCCGCTGCCCTTCGGCACGCACATGGTGGGACCGGTGATCATCGCCTTCGGCACCGATGAGCAGAAGGCGCAGTACCTGCCGCGCATCGCCAACATGGACGATTGGTGGTGCCAGGGCTTTTCCGAGCCCGGTGCCGGCTCCGACCTCGCCAGCCTGAAATGCCGCGCCGTGCGCGACGGCGATCATTACGTGATCAACGGCCAGAAGACCTGGACCACTCTCGCGCAATGGGCCAACTGGATCTTCGTGCTCGCCCGCACCAACCCCGAGGCGCGCAAGCCGCAGGAGGGCATCAGCTTCATCCTGGTCGACATGAAGACCCCAGGCGTGACCGTCCGCCCGATCCAGCTGATCGACGGTGAGGCGGAGGTCAACGAGGTGTGGTTCGACGACGTGCGCGTGCCCGTCGCCAACCTGGTGGGCCAGGAGAACCGCGGCTGGGATTGCGCCAAGTTCCTGCTCGGCAACGAGCGCAGCAACATCGCCCGCATCGGCGCCAGCAAGAGCCGCCTCAAGCGCATCCGCGAGATCGCCCGCGCGGTGCCCGCCGGCGACGGCGCGCTGTGGGACGACATGGGCTTCCGCCGCCGCGTCAACGCCGTGGAGGTGGAGCTCAAGGCGCTGGAGATGACCCAGCTGCGCGTGGTGGCCGACGAGCGCGACCACGGCAACAAGCCGAACCCGGCATCCTCGATCCTCAAGATCAAGGGCTCCGAAATCCAGCAGGCGACGACCGAGCTGGCGCTGGAGATGGCAGGCCCGTTCGCGCTGGCCTACCACGACGCCGAGCACGACATCCCCGAGGGCACCAACGACCTGCCCGACGGCTTCGGCTGGGCCGACACGGCGGCACCCGAGTATTTCAACTACCGCAAGGTGTCGATCTACGGCGGATCGAACGAAATCCAGCGCAACATCATCGCCAAGATGGTGCTGGGCTTCTGACCGTTCGGCGTTGGCCCTCTCTCCCCGGGGAGAGGGCCGGGCGAGGGGGCGCAACACAGGCAAGGCAGCACGATGGATTTCGAGTACAACGACGAACAGCGCATGCTCAAGGACAGCGTCGACCGGCTGATCGGGCCGGCCTACGACGATCTGGGCAGACGGCGCGAGACGCAGAAGCAGCCGGGCGGCTACAGCGCCGAGCTCTGGGGCAGATACGCCGAACTCGGCCTGCTGGCGGTCAATTTCTCCGAGGAGGATGGCGGCTTCGGCGGCGGCCCGGTGGAAACCATGGTCGTGATGGAAGCGATCGGCCGCGGGCTGGCGCTCGAACCCTACCTCGCGACCGTGGTGTTCGGCGGCAACTTCCTTCGCCTCGGCGGCACGCCCGAGCAGAAGGCGGCCTGCATCCCCGCCGTGGCCAACGGGTCGCTGAAGCTCGCCTTCGCGCATGTCGAGGTGCAGGCGCGCTACGACCTGTTCGACGTGAAGACGCACGCCCGCAAGACCGCCGACGGCTACACGATCGAGGGCGACAAGAGCGTGGTCGTCCATGGCGACAGCGCCGACAAGCTGATCGTCAGCGCGCGCACCTCGTCGGCCAGCCATCGCGACCGGCACGGCATCACCCTGTTCCTGGTCGATGCCGACACGCCCGGCGTCTCCCGGCGTGATTTCGCCACCCAGGACGGCCAGCGCGGCGCCTCCGTCTCGTTCGGCAGCGTCAACGTTCCGGATAGCGCCATACTCGGCACGCCGGACCATGGCGGCGAGCTGATCGAGCAGGTGACCGACATCGCGATCGCCGCAGTCTGCGCCGAAGCGGTGGGCGCGATGACCGCGCTGCACGCTCTCACGCTCGACTACCTCAAGACGCGCAAGCAGTTCGGCGTGCCGATCGGCAGCTTCCAAGTGCTGCAGCACAAGGCGGTGGACATGTTCACGGCGCTCGAGCAGGCCCGCAGCATGGAGTTCTACGCCGCCATGATGGCGACGTCTGACGACGCCCGCGCACGCCGCGCAGCGATCTCGGCGGCCAAGGTGCAGATCAACAACTCCGCCCGTTTCGTGGGCCAGACGGCGGTGCAGCTTCACGGCGGCATCGGGGTCACGATGGAGTACCGCGCCGGGCACTACTTCAAGCGTCTGACGATGATCGAAAGCCTGCTCGGCGACAGCGACCACCACATGCGGCAGATCGACTCGATCGGCAGCCTGCTGGAAGCTGCTTGAGCGGAGAGGATGTCGAACCGGGGCTGATCAGCGAGTCCCGGCCTGTCTTCGTCAGCACGCCGCCGAGACGGCGGGGGCGGCGCGAGAAATCGGCTCTCATCAACATGGGCAGCTACTCGCTGGCCAAGAAGGGCGTGTCGTATTTCGACTGGGCCGACCCTTACGGCATGGCGGTGCGCCTGGGGTGGCGGCGCTTCCTTGCCACCATCCTGTGCATCTACGTGCTGTTCACCGGGTTCTTCGCGGGCGCGTACATGATGCAGCCGAACGCGGTCGGCAACGCGCGCGCCGGCGCGTTCTCCGACCATTTCTTCTTCAGCCTGGAAACGCTTGCGACCGTCGGCTACGGCGAGATGTATCCGGCGACCTTCTACGGCCATTGCGTGGCGACGGCCGAGATACTGACGGGCGTGTTCTTCAGCGCCATCCTGACCGGGCTGATCTTCGTGCGCTTCTCCAAGCCGCGCGCCAAGTTCGTCTTTGCCGATCATCCCGTCGTCACCAGGCATAACGGTCGGCCCACCCTGATGCTGCGCGTCGGCAACGGGCGCGCCGCCGTGCTGTCGGACGCGAGGGTGAAGATGAGCGTGCTGATGTCCGAAGAGACCACCGAGGGGACCTCGTTCCGGCGCACCCACGAGCTGGCGCTGGCCCGCAACACAATTCCCGTCTTTGCGCTGACCTGGACGATCATGCACGAGATCGACGAGCACAGCCCCCTGCACGGCCTGGACGCCGCCGCCTTCGTGGCCGACGACGTCAGGATGTTCGTCTCCCTCGAGGCACGCGACCCTGACCTGGCCACGGTCGTGCACGACCTGCACGACTACGATCCGTCCGAAATCGTCTTCGGCATGCGCTACGCCGACGTGATCACCATAGACGAAAACAAACGCCCCACCGCCGACATGACGAGGGTTAGCGAGCTGGAAGCCGACGCCGGCTGATCATACCAATCGGCCTTGAGATCGACATACCCAAACCGAAGGCAAGTCCTTCTTTTTTGCAAAAAAGAAGCAAAAAACCTTTGTCGGGCTGTCGCGGGTCAAATGGATAAAGGTTTTTTGGTCCTTTTTGCAAAAAGGACTGCTTGCCTTTCACGAACCAGACTCGACTGTGATCGCTGTAAATCTCTGGTCAAAACAAAGGCCGGACCGGTTTCACGCCCACCTACTCGCAGACACTCTGCGTGGAACGCTCGAGAGCCTGATCGCTTCTGGTAGCCGAAGCGAGCAGGCTCTAGCTCTTTGTTCTAGCCAGAATGTTCGTCGTGAAATCAACCTGAAGCGATCATGCTCTAGGATGGCGTGATGTCGAACTGGTTCGTTGATACGACCTGATCGTCGAGAAAAGTGACGACATGGAAATGCCCTGCACCTAACGAGGCTGCTGCACGTCCAGTCCAAAGCGCACCTGGCGAGGATTTGAAATGGATTCGGTCGGCGTGCGTCTGTGAGACGAGGCGATCGCCTTTATACCAGTTCCATTGAGCATGATGCAGGCCGCCGTCTCGGGTGACGTCGGTCCACGTCATGAACACTACGACTCGAATGGCGTCACCCTGGCCAAAGCTGCTCTGCGCGCTAAGCGTCCCATGCATCATGTTTTCTGCTGTCGTGATTACTGAATTCGACGTTGTAAGGGGCGGGCCAGCACAACCGAAGAGGCAGATGACCGAGGCTGCAAGCCATACCGATAAACGCATGAACCAACCCCCAGCACGTTGCGTCATTCTGCATGGCTGATTGGCTTGCGCAACGGTCGTGTATGGACGTTCTATCCATCAGCGTCGGAGTGCCAGACGTGAGCCCGCCCAAATTGATGGTGTCAGTGCCGGGAAGCCCGCAATGCTCTTCGCCAGCATGGGTGGCCGCCAACCTCCCCATGTCTGGAGGGCGCAGGCCAGCCTAACGGTTGCTCTGCCGGATCAGATCGGCCGCGCGCTCGCCGATCATCGCACTCGGCGCCGCCGTGTTGCCGCTGACCAGGGTCGGCATCACCGACGCATCGACCACGCGCAACGCCTCCACGCCGCGCACGCGCAGCAGCGGGTCCAGCACCGCGCGGTCGTCGGCCCCCATGCGGCAGGTGCCGACCGGGTGGTAGATCGTGTCCGCTCCCGCCCGGATGCGCGGGATCAGCGCGTCGTCCGCTTCCTCGGCCGGCGGGCGCAGCGGCCGGCCGGCATAGGGCTGCATCGCGGGCGCGGCCAGGATGCGCAGCGCCAGGCCGACCCCGCGCACCAGAAGGTGAAGGTCTTCCGGTTCGGCGAAATAGTTCGGGTCGATCAGGGGGGCGCTGCGCATGTCTGCGTCGGCCAGCCGGACGGTGCCGCGGCTGCGCGGCCGCAACACGCAGGTGTGCAGAGACAGGCCGCGGGCCATGGTGGCGCCGCGCCCATGGTCGTCCACCAGCGCGGTGCAGAAATGCAGCTGAACGTCCGGCCGCGTGGCGCCGGCGGTCGCGCGCAGGAAGCCGCCCGACTCGGCCACGTTGGTCGTCAGCATGCCGCGTCCGTGGCGCCTGTAATGCCCCCAGCCGCGCCAGACGTCGCGCACCATGCCAGGCGTCGCGCCGAACAGCCGCCGGTCGTTCACCCGCCGGTTGATGGTGTAGTCCACGTGGTCCTGAAGGTTGCAGCCGAGCTCTGGGCTGTCGGCGACCACCTCGATCCCGTGCTTGCGCAGGTGCGCGGCCGGCCCGATGCCCGAGCACATCAGCAGCTGCGGCGAGCCGAACGCGCCGCCCGATACGATCACCTCGCCGCGTGCGCCGATGGTGCGGCCCTGTTCACCGTGCTGCACGTCCACGCCGGTGGCGCGCCGGCCATCGAACACCACGCGCATCGCCTGCGCGTCGGTGATCACCGTCAGGTTGCTCCCGGCCGCCGCCAGGTAGCCGCGCGCCGCGCCGAACCGGGAGCCGTTCTTCTGGCTCACCTGGTAGAAGCCCACTCCCTCCTGATCCGGCCCGTTGAAATCGGCGTTTTTCGCAAACCCCGCCTGTTCGGCAGCCTCCACGAAGGCGGCTGCTATGGGGTTGGGGTCGCGCAGATCGGCCACGTTCAGCGGCCCGTCCGCGCCGTGATAGGCGTCGGCGCCACGCTCGTTGTGCTCCGCGCGGCGAAAGGCGGGCAGCACGTCGCTCCAGCCCCAGCCATGGCAGCCTGCTTCCGCCCAGCCATCGTAATCCTCCGCCTGGCCGCGGATGTAGATCATGCCGTTGATCAGGCTGCTGCCGCCTAAGCCCCGCCCGCGCGGCTGGTATCCGCGGCGTCCGCCGAAGCCCGCCTGCGGAACGGTCTGGTAGGCGTAGTTGCGCGCCGATTTGCGGCCCACTGCCGCCGCGATGCCCAGGGGCACGTCCGACAGCAGCCCGGACCTGGCCGGCCCGCGTTCGACCAGTGCGACCGTCAGGTCGGGGCGCGCTTCGGCCAGCCTGGCCGCCACCGCGCAGCCGGACGGGCCGCCGCCGACCACGACGTAGTCGAAGCTGTCAGGCATCCGCGCGGGCCCGTGCCTCCTTGACCGTGCGGCGCAGCTTCGCCATCCCGCCGATCCAGCGGCCGTAATTTTCCGCCTTCACCCTGATGTAGCTGGCGACGTTGGGATGCGGCAAAATCAGGAACTGCCCTGCCCGCAGGCCGTCCAGCGCCGATGCTGCGACTTGTTCGGCGGTCAGCACGCCATCCACGTCCGCGCCGCCGAAATAGTTGCGCGTGACCAGCGGCGTGCGCACGCCTTGCGGGCATAGTACCGAAACACCCACGCCCTGATCGCGGCAGGCGATGGCAAGGCTTTCGGCAAACCCGATCGCCGCGTGCTTGGTGGTGCTGTAGGTGGCCGAGCCGATCTGGCTGAGCAGCCCCGCGGCCGACACGGTGTTGAGCAGCCAGCCGGAGCGCCGCTGCGTCATGCCAGGCAGCACTGCCCGTGCCGCATAGACATGCGCCATCACGTGCACGCCCCACAGCCGCGCCCAGTCCGCGTCGGGTGCCGAGGCCGGGTTGTCGAAATCCGGGTCGGTCGCGATGATGCCTGCGTTGCTGCAGAAGATGTCGACGTCGCCGGTTTCGCGCACCACGCGCTGGATGTCGGCCTCGCGCGAGACGTCGCAGGCGAACGCGGTGCCTGCAACCATGTTTGCCGTCTCGCGCGCGCCGGCCTCGTTGAGGTCGGCGACGGCGATGTGCCGCGCGCCCTCCGCGTGGAACAGCTGGGCCATTGCCCGCCCTATGCCGCTGCCCCCGCCCGTGATCACGATCGTCTTGTCGCGCACATCCATGTTCGCTCTCCAATGATCAAAAGTCTTTTGATTCTTTTCTTCAGAAAAGAACTTCTTTCTTGGAAAAAAGAAACAAAGAGCTTTTGGTTAGAAGATCTCGAACAGGCCGGCGGCACCCATGCCGCCGCCGACGCACATCGTCACCACGCCCCACTTCGCCTTGCGGCGTCGGCCCTCGATCAGCAGGTGGCCGGCCATTCTTGCGCCTGACATGCCATAGGGGTGGCCGATGGAGATGGCGCCGCCATCCACGTTTAGGCGGGCGGGGTCGATGCCCAGGCGGTCGCGGCAGTAGATCACCTGCACCGCGAACGCCTCGTTCAGCTCCCACAAATCGATGTCGTCCACGCTGAGGTCGTTGCGCTCCAGCAGGCGCGGCACGGCGAAAACCGGCCCGATTCCCATCTCGTCCGGCTCGCAGCCGGAGACCGCCAGGCCGCGCAGCGCGCCCAACGGCGTCAGCCCGCGGCGCGCCGCCTCGCCCGCCTCCATCACCACGCAGGCCGAAGCGCCATCCGAGAGCTGGGACGCGTTGCCGGCAGTGATCACGTGGCCCTCGCCGCGCACCGGCTTGAGCGACGCCAGGCCCTCTGCCGTGGTGTCGGGCCGGTTGCCCTCGTCCCTGGTCAGCGTGGTCGTCTTGAACGTCACCTCGCCGGTTGCCTTGTCGGCAACCCCCATGCGGGTCTCGAACGGCACGATCTCGTCGTCGAACCGGCCGGCCGCCTGCGCCGCAGCGGTGCGCCTCTGCGATTCCAGCGCGTAGGCGTCCTGGGTCTCGCGGGTGACCTGGTAGCGCTGTGCGACCACCTCTGCCGTGTCGATCATCGGCATGTAGATTTCCGGCTTGTTCGCCTGCAGCCAGTCATCAAAACCGTGCCAGCGGTTCATGTGCTCGTTCTGCACCAGGCTGATGCTGTCCAGCCCGCCGCCGATGGCCATCGGCAGCCCGTCGAACATCACGCGCTGCGAGGCGATCGAGATCGCCTGCAGCCCGCTGCTGCACTGGCGGTCGACCGTGGTGCCGGCTGTCGTCACGGGCAGGCCGGCACGGATGGCGGCCTGGCGGGCGATGTTGCCGCCGGTCGCACCCTGCTGCAGCGCGCAGCCCAGGATCACGTCCTCGATCTCGCCGCCCTCCACCTTCGCGCGCGCCATCGCCTGGGCCACCGCGTGGCCGGCCAGAGTGGCACCGTGGGTGTCGTTGAAGGCGCCGCGATAGGCGCGGCCGATCGGCGTGCGTGCGGTGGAAACGATGACGGCTTCGCGCATGTGTGCTCCCTGTGGCGGGCTTGCATGCCGCGCCTGCGTTGGGCCGTCTGCGCCTGCAGACAGGCCGTGAACCCTTGGACCAGCCCCGAGCCCCGCATCCGCTGGACCGGCCGGGAGCGGTTTGCCATAGTCAGCAGTGTCGGGTGTTCACCCTAGCCATGTCAACGCGACCCGGGGGGCCGACCGCGAGGCAACACGATGGCAGATCAACGTCCAAGCACGCGCGACCGCATCCTCGACGCCTGCCGCATCCTGTTCAACGAGCGCGGGCCTGCCGAGGTGACGACCGCGGAGATCGCGACCGCAGTCGGTATCAGCGAAGGCAACCTGCACTATCACTTCCGCCGCAAGGAACTGATCCTGGTCGCCCTGTTCGACCAGTTCGAGGCCGCCAACGACCGCGCGGGCCAGCCCAACCCGGCAATGAGCCGGCACCAGGAGCCGCACCGCCAATACCTCGCCGGCTGGTTCAACATGATGTGGGAGTGGCGGCTGTTCTACGCCGCCGGCGTCTACCGCATGGCGCCGGTGCTGCAGCCGCGGCTGATGCGCATGACCGACAACGTGCAGGCCCAGGTCGGCCGTGTGCTGCACAGGCTGGTGCAGGACGGCGTCCTGCACGCGGAGACGGCCGAGATCGAGCAACTTGTCGTCAACGCCTGGATCGTGGCGAGCTACTGGATCGACTACCTGCGGCTGCGGCAGGGAGTGGAAACCATCACCCGCGACCATTTGCGCTGGGGCTACGCGCAGGTCGAGTCGCTGTTCACCCCCTACGCCCTGGCGGCCGGACGGGCTGCCAAGATCCGCAAAGTCGGGTAGGCAGCGCTTCAGAGCATGATGATTCCAAGTCGGCACGGGCCCTCACCCGGTGCCGGCTTATGTCCAGGTTACCATGCCATAACCGCGTCTTTGCTGAAGGTTGACGATGACCACACTGATCGAGGTGCGCGACCAGCATCGCTTCGACGAGGCCGCTCTGCGGGACTATTTGGCCGCGCACCTGCCGGAAGCGGCGGCGCCGATCGCCATACGGCAATTCCAGGGCGGCCAGTCGAACCCCACCTTCCTGCTGACGGACGCCGCAGGCCGGCGCTACGTGCTGCGCAAGAAGCCGCCGGGCGCGATCCTGCCATCCGCCCACGCGGTCGAGCGCGAGTACGCCGCCATGCGGGCGCTGGGCCCTACATCGACGCCGGTGCCGAACGCGCGGCTGCTCTGCGAGGACAGCGCAATCATCGGCACGCCGTTCTACGTGATGGACTACATCGAAGGCCGCGTGCTGACCGATCTGCGCCTGACCGACATTCCCCAAGGCGAGCGGGCCGGCTACTACCGCGCCATGGCGGACGGGCTGGCCGCCCTGCACAGCGTGGACTGGCGGGCGGCGGGCCTGGCAAGCTTCGGGCGGCCGGAGGCCTACATCGCGCGCCAGATCGGCCGCTGGACCAAGCAGTACCTGGCGTCCGACCCTGAAGCGAACGCCGACATGGACGCGCTGATCGAATGGCTGCCCACGCACCTGCCGCCGGACGAACCGGCGGTGATCGCGCATGGCGACTATCGCCTCGGCAACCTGATGTTCGCGCCGGACGGTCCGCGCCTGCTGGCGATACTGGATTGGGAACTGGCGACGATCGGCCATCCGATGGCCGACCTGGCCTACCTCGCCTCGTTCTACCGCCTGCCGCAGGACGGCAACCCGTTCAAGGGCCTGGGCGGCGCGGACCTGGCCGCACTCGGGCTGCCCACTGAGCTTGAGCTGGTGACGCGGTACTGCGAGGGCGTCGGCAGAGCGTTCCCCGCCGACGAATGGCCGTTCTACCTGGCGTTCTCGCTGTTCCGCTCGGCCTCGATCGGCTGGGGCGTCTACGACCGGTCGCGCCGGGGCAACGCGGCGGACCAGCGCGCACACCTCTACGGCCAGATGTTCCGCACCTGTGCGGCGGCGAGCTGGCGCATCGCGCGCGGCTGATCGCGCCGAACCCGAGCCTTGCGCCGCCGTTGATCCCCCACACAAGGAGGGCGACATGCCAGACAAGAACGAACACACCGGCCGCTTCGGCGGCCCGGGCAGCAGCCACCAGGACAAGGACCACCCTGGCAAGAATCACCAGGAGCACGGCCACAAGGCCGGCGGCGGCAAGCCAGGCTCACAGCCCGACCACCTCAAGGACACGGGCGGCGACAACGCCGGAGGCGGACACCACTACAGAGAGCACGGCCGAACTTAACAAACCGGGTCTGGGCCCGACTGGCCCCGTCACGCGAGAGCGTGCATCGCACGACACGTGAGCGCGTGCATCGCACGACACGTGAGCGGGTGGCCAGGGGCAGCGCCCCTGGCCTGCCTATCCTATCGCCGTCCAGCCCGCCGCAGCGCGTCCGGCGTGAAATCATCCGGCGTCAGCGACGTTGTGGTGTAGGTCGGCGCCACCGCGTCCTGGCTGTGCAGGCCCTGAACCAGGTAGCGGCGGGCGAGCAGATCCATGAACTCGTACCCGTCTGCGCCGCAGAGCGGGACATCCGGCGCCTCCGCTATGAAGGCGAGCGCCGTCCGCCATAGCTGGCCGCGCGTATCGTAACGGTCTGCGATCGCGATCTGCCAGCTATCCTCGTCGATGTAGAACGTCCGGCGTGCATAGATGTTGCGGAAACCCGGCTTCAACGTTGCTTCCACAACCCACACACGGTGCAGCTCGAAGCGTATCAGGTCGGGATTGACCGCGATCGGCTTTACGATGTCGCTGTACTTAACGCCCGGCTGCTGGATCCTGTAGGTGTTGTAGGGGATGTAGATTTCCTTCTTCCCCTTCAACGTCCAGTTGTAGCGGTCTACGGCGCCGTTAAACATGTCGTAGTCGTCGACGGTCTCCAGGCCATCGGTGTTCTGCACAGGAGTGTCGTAGTTGATCTCCGGCGCGCGGCGCACGCGGCGCTCGCCCGGGTTGTAGGTCCAGGCCTCGCGCGGCTGCGAAAACGGGTCCTGGTAGCTGCGCACGAGGGTGATCTGGCCGGCGATGCGCGGCGGCTCCAGCACCTCCTGCCAGAACAGGCTGTCCCACTTGGCAGGGTTGGCCAGGCCCGGCGTGTTGTAGGCGAGCAGGATCTGCTCGTGCCACCGGGTCAGGGAGTAGTCGCCGCTCGGCGTGGTGATCGCGTTGTCGGTGGTGCGCTGCACCTGGCTGCCGCGCCAGCGCAGGATGTGGTTCCAGATCGCCTCGTTGCCGTTCTTTGGTATTGGGAACGGGATAGACAGCTTGGCGCCTGCGACGCCCAGGCCGTTTTCGGTCAGGTGCGCGCGGCTCGCATTGGCGATGGCGTTGTCGTAGATGAATTGCGGCGCCGCTGCCGTCCGGTGTGTCGGATACACGTCGACGTGGTAGCCTGGCAGCGTGCGCACCATCGCGACCGTGCCGTCCGCCATGTGGCTGGCGTAGCGGTCGACGTTCTGCGCCGTGATGACGAATAGCGGCCGCTCGGGGGCGAACGGATCTGCCCGGTAATGGCCGGACACGAAGCCGGATGCGGGGGTGGTCAGGCCGCCGGTCCAGGCAGGAATGGTGCCGTCCGCGTTGCCTGACTTCACCGCGCCCAGCGGCGTCAGGCTGTGGCCGAGATCCGCCGCGGTCTGCGCGCCCGCAGGGGCCGCCAGCACCCAGCCGGCCAGTATGGTCGCTGCAAGCAGCATCTTCTTCATGATTGTCGTCCCATCCCTCGTATTTCGGCGATTTTCGCCTTCCGGCGTATCTAATCTACACCGCTCTAGGGTGTCCACCCTTGCTCAGGATACCGCTGGGGACGAACGCGGGGAGGCGGCGGGAAACTCTGTCCGTGCCGCGCGAGCCACTCGGCTGGATAAACGTGGCCGCCATCCGGCCGCACGGCGCGGCCGGATGGCGGTTTGGGCCGGCCATCAGTTCGGTGCGACGGACGCCACGGAGTAGCCCCTGTTTGCAGCGGCAACCACCACACGCAGGTTGTGCAACGCATCCTGCAGCGCGGCAGCCTGGCAGGCCGCGTCGTCGGAGCTGAATGCTACCCCGCCGCTGCTTTCGCCGCACACGGCGTGGCTGGCCGCCACCAGACGGCGGCGCAGCGCGTCCACGCCTTCCTTCTTGGCGAGGTTCAGGTCGGCATAGGTGACGACCATCGTGCGCACGTCGGTGTCCGCAGCACGGGTGCTGTTCAGCAGCGCGGTGCCGGCCAGCAGGGTGACAGCCGCCAGGCTGACGCGAGAGGCTTTGGTGATGTTCATGATTGTTGCTCCAGGTTGGTCGTGACAGCGGGGTCTGCCCTCTGGTGCCCTGAGGTCCTTGACGGAGCCCCTGGCGACGGCCGAACCGGTAGTCCGCAATCCGAGACAGGCCTGCATCAATCCAGGCTAAATCTTACTAAGGTCAATAAATCCAGCTTGAACAGAGCTTTACACGTTTCAAGGCGGTAGCTCTTAGGCCTTGTCCGAGCTAAGCTTGGCTGCTTGTCGGGTCACTCGCCGGCGCGCTCCTGTCCAGCATCGGCCTGCAACCGCCGCAGCATTGATGTCGGGCCGGTTCTTGCGGTAAGCCGCCCGCGCGCGGCTATCACGCCGCGGGAGCGTTCCGATGCCGGTCGCGCCTCAACGTGTCCGTTTCGGCCGATGGCTGCTGGATGCGCCTCGCCGGACGCTGTATGCCGATGGCGTGGCGGTCGCGTTGAACGGCCGCGGCTTCGACCTGCTGGCATTTCTGGTGGCGCGCCATGGCCAGCCGGTCAGCCGCGACGAGATCTTCGCGCATGTCTGGCCTGGTATCACGGTCGGTGAAAACAACCTCAGCGTCCAGATATCAAGCCTGCGCAAGATCTTGGGCGAGGGGAGCGCGGCAGGCCCAGGGTTGATCGTGACCGTGCCGGGGCGGGGCTACAGTTTTACTGGAGAGGTAAGCGCGGAGACGTCTCGTGAGTCGCCGGCGCCGATGCTGCTGCGCGAGATCGACTTGCCATCTCCTGATGCAGGGCCGTCCCAACCGGCACTGCCTGCCGCCTCCAACGCGGCAACCGGCCGCTGGGGCACATCGTCCCCGGCCGTGAGCGCTGCTTTGGGCCTAGTGCTGGCGGTTTTGCTGCTCGGCAGCGCCGCTGCCCTGTTCTGGCGCCCGGCCCCGCCAGTGCCGCGCCTCTCGATCGCCGTGCTGCCTTTGAGGAATCTTAGTTCAGACAGGGAAAAAGCCTATCTCGCAGACGCGTTGACTGATGATCTGACGTGTGATCTCGCTCACATCCCTGGCAGCATCGTCACTGCGCGCACGAGTGCGGAGGCCTATCAACACGCAGCCATGTCGGTCGAAGCCATCGGCCACGCCTTGCGCGTTCGCTACCTTGTCGACGGAAGCCTCACCTTCGAACAGGGCCGCTATTACGTCAGCATTGGTCTGATCGACGCGGCAAACGGCCACCATCTCTGGACGAGCCGCTTGCCGCCAATCCAGGGACGGCTGTTCGAGGTTCGCAATGCGCTCGTCCGCCAGCTATCTGTGGCACTCGGGTTCGAGATGGAACAGATCGAAAGCGCCCGGTCCATCAGCGATCGTCCGGACGATCCTGATGCGACCGACCTGTTCCTTCGAGCACGCGCAATTCTCGATTGGGACACGTCGCTTCCTGGATTGCATCGGGCTCAGGCGATGCTCGAAAACGCTATCGAGCAGCAGCCGAGGTTTGGCGATGCACTGGCCCAGCTTGGGTCGATGCTTTTGACTAAAGTTCACGACATGGACGATCCCGACGCCGACAAGGACTACGCCGAGGCCTTGGAGATGATCAAACGGGCGCTGGAGGTATCGCCGAGGAACGCCTTGGCACTCGCAGCGCACGGGCGCGCACTGACGTTCACTGGTCGATGGACGGAAGCATCCTTCAGCGCCAACGCAGCCCTGAAAATCGAGCCCTCCTGTGTCGAGGCCGAAGCGGTGCTCGCGAAGTCTGCTCAAGCGCAGGGTTACCTTGACGACGCAGTGGAGCACATCGAAGCCATCTTTCGCCTCATGCCCAATAGCCCGCTCAACAAAACGCGCTACGTAACGCTCGGCCTGATCTATCTGGTGAAGGGCGAAACTGAGGCTGCAATGAAGCAACTTCACGAAGCGATCGCGGGTGAGGAAGACAGTGTGCCCACTGAGGGCTTGGGAAGAGTGGAAGTCACAAAGCTTCTGCTGGTTGCCGGGACCGGCATGCTCGGCCGGTCAGCAGATGCTCGGAAACTGTATGAGGATTACCGCACCAACTGGCCTAATCGGACAGAATGGCGCTTTGCCGCCCTGTTCGACAAATCCTACACACGCATGCCCGGGTTCCAACGCATGATGACCGCACTCGAAAACGCCGGGATGCCGGTCACGGCGGACGAGCATGCGCCACCGTCCTCGCCTTCTCCTGCATGCCCCGGCACGGCGTTCGACGAGACCCCGGCCAAGCTCGCGCATGGCCGAACGCTCGACACCGACTCGGTTTCGGCACTTCTGAAGCTGCAACCGCCGCCACTGCTCATAGATCTCGGAGACGGTATTGCCCAGCCCCCAGGAGCGGTGCTGTATCGGCAGGGCGAAGTCGTTAAGCCGGCAGAAGTATTTGCGCTGGATACCGCACGGCAACATAATCTCGATGCGCAAACAGTAATAATCGTAATGGGCAGCGGAGCCTACGGCTGTACTTCTTTCTTGGCAGCAACAAGTCTTCTTGCGCACGGCTATAAAAATACAGCATGGTATCGCGGTGGCGAAGAGGCATGGGCTGCGGCCGGGAAATCCTCAACCGACGGGAGACCTGAATGAACGACCAGTCAAGCATCGCAGGTGCCGCATCGAACGCGGACACAGACCCGACAGACATTACGATCGAGTCCCTGACCGCTCTGCTAGACGACGTGATGGCTGCGAAGGAAAAGCACTACATCGTCATCGCAGTCTACGCATTGCCGAAAGACTGCGTCATCGGCAGTCGCAGTGGCGGGCATGATGTTGGTGGCACACCTGATGGGCTGACCGGCGTCCCGCCTGGCCGAAGGAATGCGATCTATAGATTTCCGATCGTGGACAAGGTGGATTTCGCGCGCGTACAGCTCGCATCAGCCGTGATCGAGCGATTCAAGAAAGCCAATGAGGTACAGGCGGTGGTAGCCACGTCGAACCACCTTTACGCTCAGACGGCCTTCGGAGTCGAAAAACACCACCATCCCGACAGAGCGTGAACTGGCTCCGTCCACCTGATACCGACCGGCCGTGGGACCGACACACCCAAATGAACAAAGGTTTTCGGTCTTTTTTGCAAAAAGGACTGCTTGCCTTTCGTGAGTCAGACTCAAACCCGGTCGGTATGACAACAGAGTAAATACTTTTGGGGGGTGTCTCTACCCCCCATGCTCCGGCTCGAGCGCCGCTGCAATATCCCCCGGGTGTTTCTGCGGCACGATCAAATCCATCACCCCGATGATCGCCGGCAGCACCACGATCGCGCCCGCCATGTTCATGAAGAACATGAACGTCAGCAGCATGCCCATGTCCGCCTGGAACTGCAGCGGCGAGAACGCCCAGGTGGCGACGCCGATCGACAGCGAGAGGCCGGTGAAGATCACCGCGGACCCGGTCTCCCGCAGGGTCTGGATGTAGGCCGCGTTCAGCGTGTAGCCGCGACGCATGTAGTAGCTGAGGCGCGAGAACTTGTAGATGCCGTAATCCACGCCGATGCCCACGCCGAGTGCGGTCACCGGCAGGGTGGAGAGTTTCAGGCCTATGCCGAGCACGCTCATCGCGGCGTTGGCCAGGATGGACACGGCGGCCAGCGGCAGCACGATGCAGAGCGCTGCCCGCACGGAGCGGAACACGCCCAGGCAGATCACGATGATCATGCCGTAAACCAGCCCCAGCATCGGCATCTGCGCACGCTCGACGACCGCATTGGTGGCGCCGATCACGCCCGCAGTCCCGGCCGCCAGCTCCAGCCGAACCTTGGAGGCCGAGGGCGTCGCGGAAAACCGCTCGATCGTCTTGATCACGCGGTCGATCGTGCCCGCCTTGTGGTCGGTCAGGAAGATGATCAGCGGCATCGCCGAGCAGTCGTTGTTGGCCAGGCCCTGGCTCGGCTCGAAGGCCGAGCTGTCGCGGCCGAGAACGCGGCTGTCATGCGGCAGGTAGTCGAATTTCGGGTTGCCCTCGTTGAACTGCACGTTCACCAGGCGCATCAGGTGTCCCATGAACAGCGTGCTGCGCACGCCGGGCACACCCTGCAGACGATGGTCCAGGTCGTCGATCCGGCGCACGCTGGCATAGTCCAGGCACGAGTTCGCAGGACCCTCGGCTAACACCTCCAGCACGTCCACACCGACCGAGTAGTTGTTCTGGAAGAACGCCGCGTCGCGGTTGTTGCGGCTGTCCGGCCGCAACTCCGGCACGCCCACGTGAAGGTCGCCCACCACAGGCTGCCCGAGCAGCAGCGCGCCGCCGGCCACCGCCACCGTCAGCGCGCAGATGATCACCGCAGAGCGCGGCGCAATCAGGCTGGCGAGAAGTCGCCAGAACCCCTCGAAACGCGCGGCCCCGCGCTGCGCCGCCTCCACCCGCGCCATGGAGACCGCGGCAAAGCTCGCGATCACCGGAAGCACCATCAGGTTCGTCACCGCCAGCACGGCGATGCCGATCGCAGCCGTCAGGGCCAGCTCGCGTATCGCCGGCACGGGGATCGTCGTGACGGTGACGAAGGTGAGGACGGCCAGTGCCAGCGCCACCGCGCCGGGCTCCAGCAGGTTGTGGAAACTGCCGCGCGCTGCCTCCAGAGACGACTTGCCCTCGCCGACCAGGCGCACGTTGGACAGCGCGATCTGCACGCCGTGGCTGACGCCGATCGACAGGATCAGGAAGGGGATCAGCACCGAGATCGGGTCGATCCCGATGCCGAAGATCGTGATGATGCCGAGCTGCCACATCACGGCGATCAGCGAGCAGGCGAGCGCGGCTGCGGTCAGATAGAGCGACCGCGAAACGATGTAGAGCAGCACGGCGGCCACCGCGAGCGCGATGCCGAAGAACAGCACGATCACCTGCGCGCCGTGCTCGATGTCGCCGACCGCCTGCGCGAAGCCGAGGATGTGCACCTGCGTGTCGGGCGTGTCGTATTTCGCCCGGATGATGCTGTCGAGCGAGTCGGCGAACCGGCCGTAATCGAGGTGCTTTCCGGTCTGCGGATCGACGTCGTTCAGCTTGGCGCTGACCACCGCGCTGCGGAAGTTGTTGGCGACCAGCCTGCCGAGAATGCCGGATTTGTAGATGTTCGCTTGCAGCGTCTCGAAACCATGCGCGTCCGGCTTGAACGTCTCCGGAATGACCGGGCCGCCGTTGAACCCGCCCTCCACGACTTCGGCAAAGCGCGTGTCGGGCGTGAACAGGCTGCTGACGTGGTTGCGGTCTACGCCATGCAGGAAGAACACGTCGTCGGTCAGGCGCCGCAGCGCGTCGAGATACTTGGCCGAGAAGATGTCGCCGTTCTTCGCCTCCAGAGAGATCAGCAGCACGTTGCCGCCGCCGAACTGCGCCTCCACCCGCTTGTAGGTGTCGATATAGGCGTTGTGCGACGGCAGAAGCTTGTCGAAGGCGGCGTCCGGGCGCACGCGCACGGTGAAGAAGCCCAGTCCGACGGTCACGATCGCAAACAGCGCCAGCACCAGGCGGCGATGGCCGAACAGGGCGCGGTCGAGGAACCCGATCACTGTGTCATCTCCCTGGCCGCCTGCGTCGCCGCGGGGTCCATCAGGTGCACGCCGTCATCGCCGACCACCACCAGCTTGCCGTCGGCGGCTTCGGCGACGCCGGAGAGGGTTACACCGGTCGGCGGCGGCAGCGTGCGGGCGCGGTCGGTATGCGGATCGAACAGCATCACTAGCCCGTTGCCGCCGACCAGCGCGAAGGAGCCGTTGGCCAGCACCGTGCCGCCGAAGATCGAGCGTTGCTCGCCGGTGTCGATGCGGCGCCAGGCGGGCGAGGCGGCGCTGGAGACGAACAGGCTGCCGCGCAGCCCGAAACTGTAGACCTCGCCATCCTGCGCGCGCAGACAGCCGAACTGCGAACCGTCATAGCCGACCGGGATCGCCGTCCACGCCGCGTCGTGGCGCAGAAACGCGTGCCCGGCCTCGCCCACCACCACCAGGTCCGGTCCACGCGCCAGCACGCAATTGAGGTGGTAGTCTTCGTCCAGGTTCGGCAGCTTGACCGGCGTCCACGCGGCGCCGGCATTGGACGTCTCCAGCATCAACGCGTACGAGCCGGTCGCGACCAGATGGCCGGGGCCCAGGCTGGCTACGGAGAACAGCACCTGGTCGGCGCCGGGGGTCGTCATCTGCGTCGTCCAGTGCGCACCCGCATCGGCGGTGTGCAGTATCGTCGAGTCCTGCCCAACCACCCAGCCATCCGACGGGCTGACGAAGACGGCAGCCGTCAGAAGTTCGTCGGTGCCGCTCGTGACGGCCGACCACGTCACACCCTGGTCGTCGGACAGCAGGATCGCACCGCGGTCGCCCACCGCAACCAGCCGCTTGCCGGCCCGGCTGACAGAGAGGAGCACGCCGTGCACGGCGCGCCAGTTCGGCGTGTCAGTCGATACCTGCCCAGCTTGCGCGACGGTGTTTGCTGCTGCCAAGACGAGGACCATTACCATGGCCCGTAAACCAAGCTTGGGTATCAAAGACACTGACCTCTCGTTCCTTCCGGGCGCTTCGACCCTGCCCGCAAAACCGAAGCCACCACGCCCGGCTGCGCGTGGCAGCAAAACGTGGTGGCTCGACGATCTCGGCACTAAACGCCGGAACGGGTGCGCTTGCCCCTTACACGTTTCCGTCAGCGTTGTCGCCCTGGTCAGAACTCGTAGGACACCACGGCGGAGACGAAGTCGCGGTCGATCAGCCCGTAGAACTTCCCGCCGTCGAAAACCGGGAAATGGTTGGTGTATTGCAGGCCAAGGCTCCACGCCTGCAGGTAGTTGAACGTGACGCCGATGCTGGCTGCCGCCGTGTTCTGCACGAACACGTTCACGCCGACGGGGCTGGTCCCGACGAAATCGTGCTGCAGGGAGATCGTCGGCTTCATGTCGATGCCGTAAGGCAGCACGTTGGGCATGTCGATGATCGTGGCGATAGTATAGGCGGCGGAGAACTGGCTCGCCAGGCCCTTCGTCGAGAGGGGCGTATTGCCGTTCACCGTGGCCGTCTCGTTGAAGGTGGAGTTGACCTCCGTCGTGTAGGCCGCATCGAACACGCCGCGGTTGCGCGGGAAGTTCGCCACGAAGTCGCCGCCGATCTCGCCCACGATGGCGATCTGGTTGATGTATAGGCTCGGGATGGCGTTGAACAGCTTCGTCGCCGTCGTCTGGGCCTGGATCACCGGGTAGCGCTTCCAGCCGTCGATGATCTGGTTGTAACCGGTCGGTATGCCAGCGAGCTGGATCGTCTGGTCGGTGATGGCGTCGTGATAGGCGGTGGCGAGGGCCGGCGACAGGCCGAGCGACTGCTTGATGGCCGGCAGTGCCTGCGCCAGCGCCAGGTCGGACGCACTGAGCTGGATCGGCTGGTTGATGCGGCTCGACAGCTCGCCCTGGATGGCCAGGCCTTCCGGACCGGTGAAGTTCCAGCTCACGCCCAGGAGGTGGATGTCCTTCGGATAGTCGGCGAAGTAGGACGCCGTCGACTCGTAGCTTTTCTGGACGTAGCCCTTGATGCCCTCCAGAGCGATCTGGAACGGCCGCGGCAGTTCTGCGTAGGTCGGGCCCAGATAGGGCGCCAGGCCGGAGATGTTGAAGCTGCCTGTCCGGTCGGAGCTGAACGGCGTGCGGCTGTGGTAATTCTCGAAGTAGAACCCGAATTCCGCGTCGCCCAGGCTGGAGAAGCTCTTGCGCAGGGCAAAGCCGAACTCGTCAAGGCTGGTCGGGTGGCGGTCCAGGCTGCGCGGCAGCGACGCGCCGAACAGGTCGCCCACGCCGGCGTTGATGCCGTAGACGCTCTGCCGGTTGTCGGCAAAGTCGTTGCGCAGATTACCGTAGGTGCCGCCGTCCACGATCGTGTCGTTGTTGCCAAAGAACGACCCGTTGGGCTCCAATATGGTGCGCGTCCAGGCAAACTGCCAGAACGCCTCCAGCGAGTAGCCGTCGGCCAGGTCCGTCTTTATGTCCACCACCGGGATCGGCAGGAACCCCTGGCGGAGTTCGGAGCCAGGGGTGCGCAGCGCCGTGGTGTCGAGCGGGTTGATGGAGTTTATGCCGAACTGGATGAACGTGCTCTCGCCCCAGTTAAGCGCCTGTGCGCCGACGCGCACGTCCACGGGATGGCCGAAGACCGACGGACGGGCGAAGGCGTAGGCGTCGAGCAGCCGGAGGTTCGCACCGATGTCGACCTCCGCCGAACGGCTCAGCGGCAGGAAATCGGTGCGCTCGCTGTCGGTTACAGGGTCGTAGAACCCGGTCGCACGGATGAAGAACCCGTAATCGTCCTTCTTGGCCTGCAGCTCCGTCGTGACGCGCTGCACCGCGGCCACCGGCGACCCGTCCCGGTAGTTCAGCGTGCCGTTGTCGTAGTTGGCCAGCACGAAACGCCCGCCCGGATTGGCGACACCCACGAAGTTGTAGTCGATCGGCGACGTGCGAAGGTCCACGCTGGACGACAGCGTCGTATCGAGGTTCACCTGCCAGCCATCGATGGTTGTGTCGAAGGCGCGGGCATTGTCCGTGACCGCCATGGCGGCACAGGCGGCTCCAGCCATCAACACCGCACGGCGCAGCCTGGTCATCGATGGTGCCCCGCACGAAACAGTATAGGCCATGTACCGCCCCCCTTGAATGTCGCCGGCTCTGCGTCCGGTTGGCCTGTCCCGGCGCCTCGAGACGCGGCCGATCCAAGCAGAAACGTTAGGGTGGGCACACTAATAGCGTCAAGGCGAGGTTCGGCCGTTGATGCAAGCCTGCAACACCATGCAGTGCAGCAACCCCATCGTTTGCTGCGGGATGGAGGAAACCGGGTGGGCGGCGAACGTTCACGCCACGCCCGATACGAAGGAGGTTGCCGTGAGCGAGACACAGAGCCCAGAAATACCGAAGGAGGAGCATCGCGACGACGCTCTGGACGACACCTTCCCGGCCAGCGACCCGATCTCCATCGGCGGCAGCACCGGCCCGGAGGATGCGCAGCCGCCGGACACGCTGGAGGACAACCCGAGCGCGGGTCATCCCTCCTGAGGGCAGCCTACAGCGTGTCGGCCGGGTCACAGACCCGGCCAGCAGCGGAGCGTCAGACCGGCCAGCAGCGAAGCGTCAGACCGGCCAGCAGCGAAGCGTCAGAGGGGCGAGCAGCGAAGCGTCAGAGGGGCGAGCAGCGGCAACTTAGACCGAGTAGTACATCTCGAACTCGACCGGGTGGGGCGTATGCTCGAAGCGGAACACCTCGCTCCACTTCAGCTCGATGTAGCTTTCTATCTGATCCTTGGAAAACACGTCGCCGGCGAGCAGGAACTCGTGGTCGGCGGCCAGCGCACCGAGCGCCTCGCGCAGGGATCCGCACACGGTCGGGATGCCCTTCAGCTCCTCCGGCGGCAGGTCGTAGAGGTCCTTGTCCATCGGCTCGCCCGGGTGGATCTTGTTCCTGATGCCGTCCAGGCCGGCCATCAGCATGGCGGCGAAGGCCAGATAGGGGTTTGCCGTGGGGTCGGGGAACCGCACTTCCACCCGCTTGGCCTTCGGGCTGGTCGCATACGGGATGCGGCACGAGGCCGAGCGGTTGCGCGCCGAATACGCCAGCAGCACCGGCGCCTCGAAACCCGGGATCAGCCGCTTGTAGCTGTTGGTGCTCGGGTTGGTGAACGCGTTCAGCGCCTTGGCGTGCTTGATGATGCCGCCGATGTAGTAGAGGCAGGTCTCCGACAAGTCGGCATAGGCGTTGCCCGCGAAGACCGGGCGGCCGTCCTTCCAGATCGACTGGTGCACATGCATGCCGCTGCCGTTGTCGCCGTAGATCGGCTTGGGCATGAAGGTCGCGGTCTTGCCGTAGCTGTGCGCCACGTTGTGCACGCAATACTTGTAGATCTGCATCTGGTCGGCGCTCTTGACCAGCGGGCCGAACTTGGTGCCGAGCTCGTGCTGGCTCTGCGCCACTTCGTGGTGGTGCTTCTCGATCGGCAGGCCCATCTCGCCCATGGTGGTCAGCATCTCGGCCCGCAGGTCGCTCTCGCTGTCGACCGGCGGCACCGGGAAGTAGCCGCCTTTCACCACCGGGCGGTGCCCCATGTTGCCTTCCGGATAATCCTTCAGCGAGGCCTGCGGACCTTCGATGCTGTCGATCTGGTAGGTGCCGTAATTGCCGCCGGTGCCGAATTTCACGCTGTCGAAAATGAAGAATTCCGCTTCCGCGCCGAACAGGGCCGCGTCGCCCACGCCCGTGGACGCGACGTAGGCCTCGGCCTTCTTCGCCGTGCTGCGCGGGTCGCGCGCGTAAGCCTGTCCGGTGCTGGGCTCGATGATATCGCAGAACAGGATCATGCTCGGCTTGGACGCGAACGGGTCCATCACCGCGCTCGCGGGGTCCGGCATCAGGATCATGTCGCTCTCGTTGATCGCCTTCCAGCCGGCGATCGAGGAGCCGTCGAACATGACGCCGTCGCGGAACGCGTCCTCGTCGATGGTGGAGACGTACTGCGCGGTATGCTGCCACTTGCCGCGAGGATCGGTGAAGCGGAGATCGACGAACTCCACGGAGTTCTCGCGCATCATCTCGAGGCATCTGGACACCGCGTTCGGTTCCGGCGGCGTCTGCTGGATCTTCTTGGCCATCTATTCCTGTTCCATGTTTCGAAAAACGGCGATCGACGACGGGGTGCTGCCTGGGCGTCGGCTGGCGTGCCGGTCAGCCGACGCTTTCGCCGTGGCAGACGGTGTCCAGCCCCTCCATCTCCTCCTCCGGCGTCACCGTCAGCCCTATCGTCGCCTTGAGGGCAAACAGCAGCACCAGGCTGACGAGGCTGCTCCAGACCAGGGTCACGCCGACGGCCTGGCACTGGATGACGAACTGCGCGAACGATCCGTCGGTGCCGCCGATGGTGGCCGAGGCGAACACACCGGTCAACAAGGCGCCGACGATGCCGCCCACGCCGTGCACGCCGAACGTGTCAAGGCTGTCGTCGTAGCCGAGCGCATGCTTGAGGTAGCTCGCCGAAAGGTAGCAGATCACGCCAGCGGCGACGCCGATGACGATCGCCCCGCCAGGCAGCACGAAGCCGGAGGCGGGCGTGATCGCGACCAGCCCTGCCACCGCGCCGGAGATGATGCCGAGCACGCTCGGCTTGCCCTTCAGGACCCACTCGGCGAACATCCACGCCAGTGCGGCCGCCGCCGTGGCGATCTGCGTCACCGCCATCGCCATGCCCGCGCGCCCGGTGGCGCCCACGGCCGAGCCCGCGTTGAAGCCGAACCACCCGACCCACAGGAGCGAGGCGCCGATGACGGCGTAGGTCAGGTTGTAGGGCGCCATGTTGTCGTGCCCGTAGCCGCGCCGGCGGCCCATCACCAGGCAGCACATCAGCCCGGCGATCCCTGCGTTGATGTGCACCACCGTGCCACCAGCGTAATCGAGCGTGCCGAGCTTGGACAGCCAGCCGGTGGGCGCCCAGACCCAATGCGCGATCAGGCTGTAGGAGAAGATCGACCACCCGACCATGAACAGGCACATCGCGGAGAACTTCATCCGCTCGGCAAACGCGCCGGCGATCAGCGCAGGCGTGATGATGGCGAACGTCATCTGGAACATCATGTAGACGGTCTCCGGGATGGCGTACGGCGCCGGCGTCACCCCTGCCACCCCGTTGCCCAGCACGAAGCCAGTATCGTCCTGCTTGGAGAAACCCGCTTCGATCCCGTGCAGCATCAGGCGCGACGCGTCGCCCACGAAGGCGGACAGCGCGTAGCCGCCGAACGCCGCCCCTGGCGGCCCGTTGGTGAAGGCGAGGCTGTAGCCGCACACCGTCCAGACGATCGTCACCAGGCAGCAGATCGCGAAGCTCTGCATCACGGTCGCCAGGATGTTCTTGCGCCGCACCATGCCGGCGTAGAACAGCGCCAGGCCAGGTATCGTCATCATCAGCACCAGCGCCGTGCTGGTCAGCATCCACGCCGTGTCGCCGTGGTCGTAGGCCGGCGGCTTGACGGGCTCTGACGGTGCGGCTGCCGGGGCTGCGGGTGCAGCCGCGGCGGCCGGAGCCTGTGCCGCGGCCGATGGCGGGGCAGAGGCGGCCGGTGCCGGTGCCGGCGGAGGAGTCTGCGCGAGCGCAGCCGTGCCGGCGGCGATGCACAGCAGGATGGCGAGCGCGGCGATGCGCGCCTTCAACGCGTTGATCATGTCCGGTCCTTTGTCAGAGGGCAGCAGCGTCGAGTTCGCCGGTCCTGACGCGGACCGCCCGTTCGATGTCCAGCACGAATATCTTGCCGTCGCCGATCTTGCCGGTTCCAGCCGACCGCGCGATCGCTTCGACGACGGCCGCCGCCTGGTCGGACAAGACCGCCGCTTCTATCTTGATCTTGGGCAGGAACTGCACGTGGTATTCGGCGCCGCGATAGATCTCGGTCTGGCCCTTCTGCCGGCCGAACCCCTTCACCTCGGTCACCGTCAGGCCCTGAACGCCCAGCGGAGTCAGCGCTTCACGCACGTCGTCGAGCTTGAAGGGTTTGACGATGGCGACCACCAGCTTCATCCGCACTCTCCGCCACGGGCCCGGCCGGGGAACGCCCGGCCAGCCCTATCCAAACCCTTCAAGAAACGTGCCGTCAAACCGGGCATCGTGTTTTCGCCGTCATGGATGCGCATGCACACAAATATGGCACACCCTGCACGCAGGCGGCCGGCGCAAGAAACAGTTTGTGTGCAGTCAACGTCTCGGTTTTCTGTGTTGCGAGCGTGATCGCACGGCGACCGGACAGGCAGGTTTTATCTTTTCTTTACAACTGCAGGATCGTTTACCCTTCAACCGTGCGGAGTCGGCAAGCCGGCCTTTTCGTGAAAAGAACGAGTTGGACTGCACGCGGCTGATCCGAAGCACGTGCGCACAGGCGCGCATCGCCGGCCTGATCGGCAGGCGACGCCTCAGGCGGGCAGGGCGGTGCCTACAGAGCCTGCTCGCCGCGCTCTCCCGTCCTTATCCGAACGACCTCCTCGACCGAGGTGACGAAAATCTTGCCGTCGCCGATGCGGCCGGTGCGGGCCGCCACGACGATCGCCTCGACCGCACGCTCGGCCAGCCCGTCGTCGCAGATTACCTCGATCTTCACCTTGGGCAGGAAATCGACCACGTATTCCGCGCCGCGATACAGTTCCGTATGGCCCTTCTGCCTGCCGAACCCCTTGGCTTCGATGACCGTCAGGCCCTGAAGGCCCACCTCGTGCAGCGCCTCCTTCACCTCGTCCAGCTTGAACGGCTTGATCACAGCCTCAATCTTCTTCATTGGCGTCTCCCGGCCCGATTGTCCCGGTTGTGCACGCGGCGCGGCGGACGCGCAACGCGCCGAGGGCGCCGGCCAGGCGCCGGCCAGGCGCCGTGCAGAGCAGTGAGGAAACCGTTGCGTTGAAACCGACGAACCAGCAACTCGCCAACCTCGGCACCACGATTTTCACCGTCATGTCGGCGCTCGCCGTCGAACACGGTGCCATCAACCTCGGCCAGGGTTTCCCGGAAACCGAAGGCCCCGCCGACGTGGCGCAGGCGGCAGCCGACGCGTTGCTCGACCACCGCAACCAGTACCCGCCGCTGACCGGGCTGCCGGAGCTGCGCCGGGCGGTGTCGGACGCGAACAGGCGGTTCTGGAGCCTGGACATTGACCCGGCCGGCGTCGTCGTCACCAGTGGCGCCACCGAGGCGCTGGCCGCCTGCCTGATGGCGCTGCTGAACCCGGGCGACGAGATCGTGCTGATCGAGCCGCTCTACGACACCTACCTCCCCATCGTGCGCATGCTGGGCGCGGTCCCGAGACTGGTGCGGCTGGAGCCGCCCGGCTGGGCGCTGCCGCGCGAGGCGCTGGCGGCGGCCTTCGGCTCGCGCACCAAGGCACTGCTGCTGAACACGCCGATGAACCCGGCGGGCAAGGTCTTCACGCCGGACGAGCTGTCGTTCCTCGCCGGGCTGCTGCATCAGCACGATGCCTATGCCGTGTGCGACGAGGTGTACGAGCATCTGGTGTTCCCGCCGGCCCGTCACCTGCCGCTGATGGCGCTGCCGCGCATGGCCGAGCGCTGCCTGCGCATCGGCAGCGCCGGCAAGACGTTCTCGTTCACCGGCTGGAAGGTGGGTTACGTCAGCGGGCCGCCCGCGCTGACCGCCATCGTCGCCCGCGCGCACCAGAACCTGACGTTCACGACTCCGCCCAACCTGCAGCGCGCGGTGGCGCAGGGCCTGGCCAAGGACGATGCCTACTTCGCCGAGCTCGCACGCAGCCTGGCCGGCAAATGCGCGCGCCTGACGGCAGGGCTGACCGGCATCGGCTTCCGCGTGCTGCCGAGCCAGGGCACCTATTTCGTCACCGCCGACCATTCCCCGCTGGGCTTCGATGGCGACGATCTGGCGTTCTGCCGCCACATCACAGAGCACGCGGGCGTCGCAGCCATCCCGGTCTCCGCGTTCTACGAGCGGGCCGCGCCGCAAGGCTGGGTCCGTTTCGCCTTCTGCAAGAGCGACGCCGTGCTCGACGAGGCCTGCGCGCGGCTGGCCCGCCATTTCGGCCGCACGGCCGGCCTTCAGGCCGCCGAATAGTTTCCAATCGCTTTGGAACGTTGATACTCGTTTCGGTAAAATAACGTTGCAGCCACCTCCTGCGTCGCCTAGCTTGTTCCGATATAGAAAGGAACGGACGATGCGCATAGCGGTGCTTGGGGTAGTTTCGGCGGCGACCCTGTGCTGTGTCGAGCCGGCACGCGCGCAATACGGCCGGTCCAGCGACCCGTGTGCCTCGCAGCCAATGTCGACCAGCGCGATGGGCCTGCTGATCGGCGTGCTGCAGCAGCACGGCCGCGACCAGGCCTGTGCCGAGGAACGCCGCGCCCAGTGGGACGAGTACAACACGCGCCAGAAGGCGGCCAAGGACGCGGCGGACGCAGCGACCGCACACACGCAGGCCCAGGAGGAAGCCGGCCGGCAGGCGGAGGCGGTATCCCACCGGCAGGCTGAAGCCCAGGCCCATGAGCAGCGCCAGCACGCAGCACTCGCCGAGGCGCGATCCAAGCGCGCTAGGGCGGAGCATCAGGCGCAGGCCGAGCGGGACGCGGCGGCGGCCGAGGCGCAGCGCCGACAAGGCGCCATCACCCTGGCGCGCGCCGAAACCGCGCCTGGCAACCATTGCCGCGAGCCGGACCTGGCGCGCCGCGTGATCGAGGCCTGGAACGGCCTGGACGCGATGAAGACCGCAGGCGTCAAGGCGATCGACATCGAGCATCTGACCACCGTGTCGTTCGACGCGCCGAGCCGCTCGGTCGCGTGCCACGGCGTGTTCGTCACCAACCAGGGTTTCAGGATCGTGGGCACCGCCACCGTCAGGAAGAACGTCGCCGGCGACCCCATGTTCGTCTGGGAGCGCGACCAGCGGCAGGACCTGGCGCGCTACGTGGCCCCGGCCATCGGCGCGGACTCGCCCGAACTGGCCCGGTCCGTCCAGGTGCAGCAGGCCACCAGCACCGGCGCCGCGCCGGTGCTCGACGCGCCGGCCACCCTCTCCCTCACTGCCGCGCCCCAGCGCTGACGGTGGCGTGAAGTTGACGGTGGCGTGATATAGCCTCAGCACGAAACGCACGAGGACGCCGGTCGCTGGAAGCCTTCGTGGCTTCGTGGTGAACCTCTACCTCCACCCTCGCCAGGCAGGCACCCTGGCCGAATGCTCGAGGACGCCCGCAAAACGATCACTCCTGGCGCGCCACCCAGGCATTTGACGCGGGCGGGCGGCCCGCCTTACACCCCCAAACGTGTGGCGGACGTAGCTCAGTTGGTAGAGCGCCGGTTTGTGGTACCGGTTGTCGCGGGTTCGATCCCCGTCGTTCGCCCCATTCCAGTCGTCGGATGATCGTCGGGCTGGCGCTGGCAGGCGGCTCGGGCACCCGGCTTGGCGGGGTGGACAAGGCGCTGCTGCCACTCGGCGGGCGAGCCATCATCGATTTCGTGCTGGAGCGGCTGGCCCCGCAGGTCGGCGCGACCGCCTTGTCCGCCAACGGCGACCCGCAGCGCTACCGCCATCTCGGCCTTCCGATCCTGGCCGACGAGGTGGCGGGCAGGGGGCCTCTTGGCGGGGTGTTGCGCGGGCTGGCCTGGGCGGAGGCGGTTGGGGCCGAAGCGCTGCTGAGCGTGCCTGCCGACACGCCCTTCATCCCGCGCGACCTGGCCCGGCGGTTGGGGGCCGCACCCGCCTGGGCGCACAGTGCCACCGGTCTGCACCCCTTGGTCGCGATCTGGCCCGTCGGCTGCGCACCCGCCTTGGCCGCCTGGCTCGCCTGCGGGCCGTCCGGCCGCGTCCGTGCCTTTGGCGAGACACTGGGCATGCGGGCGGAACATTTCGCCGACGCGCCGGACCCGTTTCACAACGTGAACACGCCCGACGACCTCGCGGCGGCAAGGGCCAGGGTATAGGAAGGGGCAACCTACCCGGAACGATCGCGTGCACTGGTCCAGCCTGAACACCTTCTTCTACGCGCTGGTCGCCCTGCTGGTGATCGTGGACCCGCCTGGCACCGCCGCCGTGTTCGCCGCGATGACGCCGCGCGACACGCCGGCCGAGCGCGCCAGCCAGGCCCGGCGCGCCTGCGCGGTCGCCTTCGGCGTGCTGGCGGTGTTCGGGCTGGCCGGCGAAATGCTGCTCTCCTCGCTCGGCATCGGCCTGCCGGCGATGCGCGTGGCCGGCGGCATCCTGCTGTTCGTCACCGCCGCAGACATGGTGCGCGGCAGCCACGGCGTGCGCGAGACCGATCCGGAGCGGCAGGCCGCCATCCGCACCGACGACGACATCGCCGTATTTCCGCTGGGCATACCGCTGATCGCCGGCCCTGGCGGCATGACCACGATGGTGGTCTTGCACAGCCATGCCGGCGGAAACTGGATGAAGATCCTGGCGATCGAGGCGGCTGTGGCCGTGACGATCCTGCTGACCCTGCTCTGCCTGCTCGGCGCCCGCTGGATCGCCCGCGCCCTGGGGGACGCCGGCACCAGCGTCGCAGGCCGCGTGCTCGGCGTCCTGCTCGCCGCGCTGGCCGTGCAGATCGCGCTCGACGGCCTGCACCAGGCGTTTGCCGCAGTCTGACGAGGTGTGACGAGACCTGCGACGGTTCGCCCGGATTTCGGCGCAAGGATCGGAGCGCGGGCAGCACGCCGCGGGGTTAGACGGCGGCTGCCAACAGCAGCCCAGGAGGCAAGGCGGATGAGTGCTGTATCAGACACCGACGCAATCACCGGCGATCCGCGTTTCGCGGCGGTTCGCGCCCGCGACAGGAGTGCCGATGGCGGGTTTGTCTATGCCGTCCGGACGACTGGCGTGTTCTGCCGCCCATCCTGCGCCGCACGCCCGGCCAAGCCCAGCAACATGCTGTTCTACGCCACGCCGCAGGAGGCCGAGGCGGCCGGCTTTCGACCCTGCAGGCGGTGCAGGCCGACCGATCCGGCCCAGCCTGCGGCCGCGGCCGACCGAATGGGCGAGGTTGCGGCATACATCGCGGACCACGCCCACCAGGCGTTGACCCTGGACCAGCTCGGCGCGGTCGCGGGGATCAGCCCCTGCCACCTCCAGCGCAGTTTCACGGCCGCCATGGGGGTCAGCCCCAGGGAGTATCATGCCGCCAAGAAACTGGAGAAATTCAAGTCTGGCCTTCGCGCGGGCGCAAACGTGCTCGGCGCCGTGTTCGACGCCGGCTACGGCTCGACCAGCCGCATCTACGAGCAGGTCGATGGCGGTCTGGGCATGACGCCGTCCGCCTACCGCGCCGGCGGGCAGGGCGAGACGATCGTGCACGCGGTCACACAGACAGCCCTCGGACCGTTGATGATGGCGGCCACCGAGCGCGGCGTCTGCTTCGTGCAGTTCGGCGAGGATTTCGGCGGATTGCGCAGGCAACTCGCGGCCGAGTTTCCGAAGGCGGAGCTCCTGCCCGCCGAGCCCGCGGGCCGCGCCTTGAAAGACTGGATGCAGGCGCTGGACGCCCACCTCTCGCGCGGCGCACCGCGGCCGGACCTGCCTGTCGACCTGCGCGGCACCGCCTTCCAGATACGCGTCTGGCGCTTCCTGCTCGGCGTCCGCCCGGGGCAGGTGGCGAGCTACGCCGAAATCGCGCGCGGCATCGGCGCGCCGCGCGCCGTCCGCGCGGCCGCCAGCGCGTGCGGCGCCAACCGGGTGGCCGTGCTGGTCCCGTGCCACCGGGCGCTGCGCGGCGATGGCGGCCTGGGCGGCTATCGCTGGGGCGTCGAGCGCAAGCGAGTCTTGCTCGACATGGAGCGTGGCCGCGCGCCGGCGGAGACGACAGCGTGACCACTCCTGCTCACCCGGATCGCGTCGGCCTTTCGACTGGGGCCAGGTCGCGAGCGATCTCGACGGCCAGGGCTGGGCGGTCCTGCCCCGCCTGCTGGATGCCGCCGGGTACGATGCGACCGCCGCGCGCTACGATGCCGGCGACGTCCGCGACGCAGCCTGATCGCGCATGGCCGGTCAGTCCGGCGACGACGCGATTGCCGTGTGTCCCGAAGACGTCGCTACTTCCCCGGCGGCCGGGAATTATGCGTGACGAGCACCGAGTCGCTGTCGCCGTCGACCTCCTGCAGCATCACCTCGTAGCCCCAGAGCTCGGCCACGTATTTCAGCGTCTGCTCGGCATCCCGCTTGGCCAGCAGCCGCCCAGGTCCTGTGCGGTGCTGCAGCACCAGCCTGCGGTCGCCTTCGAGGTCTAGGTCCACCACCTGGACATCGGCGTCGCCTTCGCCCGGGTCGTAGCTTTGCGCCAGGCTGCGCCTGATCGAACGGTAGCCCTCGTCGTCGTGAATCGCATCGACCAGCAGGGTCGGATCGCTCGTGTCGTCCAGCAGCCGGAACATGCGGAACTTCCGCATCACCGCAGGCGAGAGGAACTGCAGGATGAAGCTCTCGTCGCGGAAGTTCGCCCAGGCGTGGCGCAGCGTGCCGAGCGGGTCGCCGTTGCCGGCGATGTCTGGAAACCAGGCACGGTCCTCCCGCGTGGGCTCGGTGCACATGCGTTCGATGTCGCTCATCACCGCGTAGCCGAGCGCGTAGGGGTTGAAGCCTGGTCCGCCCGCAGGATGGTCGAAATCGGGCTGCATGATGACGTTCGCTGTGGAGTGGATCACCTCGAGGAACGCGGCATCGTCGATCTGCCCGGTCTCGTGCAGGCGCGTCATGATCCGATTGTGCACCCAGGTGGCGCAGCCCTCGTTCATCACCTTCACCTGCGGCTGCGGATAGAAATACTGCGCGATCAGACGCACGATGCGGATGATCTCGCGTTCCCAGGATTCGAGCTTGGGCGAGTGCTTCTCGATGAAGTAGAGCAGGTTCTCCTCGGGCAGCGCCAGCTTGCGGCGCCGTTCGGCAGCCTTGTCGGCCTTCGCACCGGGCGGCAGGCCAGGCACGGTGCGCCACAAATCGTCGAACATCTGTTCGTCGTAGGCGCGCCTTTCCTGTTCGCGCCTGAGGTCCGCCTTCAGGTTGATCGAACGCGCGCCGCCGTGACGGTTCACCCCGTGGCGGGACAGCGCATGCGCCGCATCCAGCACGCGCTCCACCGCGAACACCCCGTGCCGGTCCTCGCAATCGCCGACGTAGCCGCGGGCGAACTCCAGGTAGTCGAGGATCGCCGACGCCTCGGTCCATTGCCGGAACAGGTGGTTGTTGCGGAAAAAGTGGTTATGCCCGAACGCCGCATGCGCGATCACCAGCGCTTGCATGGTCGCCGAGTTCTCCTCCATCAGGTAGCTGATGCAGGGGTTGGAGTTGATCACCACCTCGTAGGCCAGGCTGCTGTAGCCGCGGCGGTAGCTGGTCTCGTGCTGCAGGAAACGCTTGCCGTAGGACCAGTGGCGGTAGGTCAGCGGCATGCCGTGCGCCGTGTACACGTCCAGCATCTGCTCGGCGGTGATCACCTCGATGCGGTTCGGATAAACCTCCAGGCCGAGCTCCTCGCAGCCGATCCGCTCGATGGCGTCGTAGCTGCGCTGCAGGGTGCGGAAATCCCAGTCGCTGCCCTCGTAGATCAGGGAGGAGGTCGCCGCACTCACGCCGTGGCCGCCTTGCGCCGGAACAGGTCGCGAAACACCCCGAAGATCTCGCCCGCCTCCGCGACGCGTCGCATCGCCAGGCGGGGCGCGCGCTGCGACAGCGGCTCGTAGCCGCGCCACAGATCGGTCGCACCGCGGATCACCGCCGGGGAGCCGACCTCGATGTAGGCGTAATGCTGCACGATCGGCAGGATGTCGGTCTCCAGCAGGCCGACCGCCTTGTGCGTGTCGGCCGACGAGTTGTCGCCGTCGGAAGCCTGTGCGGCGTAGATGTTCCAGGAGTCGCGCGGGTAGCGGTCCCGCTGGATGCGGAGGAACTCGGCGAGCGCCGTGGAAACCACCGTGCCGCCGGTGCGCGGATCGGTGAAGAAGGTGGTCTCGTCAACCTCCTCGGCCACTTCGGTGTGGCGGATGAACACCAGGTCCACGCGCTTGTAGCGGCGCTCGAGGAACACGTGCAGCAGCAGGAAGAAGCGCTTGGCCAGGTCCTTCATCTGCTCGCTCATCGAGCCGGACACGTCCATCAGGCAGAACATCACTGCGCGGGCGGCGGGCTTGGGCGTCTGGGTGAAGCGGCGATAGCGCAAATCCACCGGATCGACCCAGGGCACGCGGGCAAGCCGACGCAGCGCCAGTTCCAGCTCGGCGCGCAGCATCGGCAGCCGCTCCGCCTCGTCGCCGTCGCGTTCCAGCAGGGCGACCTCGGCCTCCAGCTCGACCACCTCCGGCGGCTTGGGCCGGCGCAACCCGATCCTGCGCGCCATCGACTGCCGCATCGTGCGCGACATGTCGATCTGCGAGGGCGTGCCGTCCACGCTGATGCCGGCGCGCACCGGAATCATCGTCTCGGTGGCCACGATCTGGCTCTTCACCAGGTCGGGCAGCTCGAGGTCGTCGAAGAACAGGTCCAGGAACTCGTCCCTGGTCAGCACGAAGCGGAAGCCGTCCTGCCCCTCGCCGCCGCCCGAACCTGCCCCGCTGCCGCCGCCGTCGCTCTTCTCAGGGCGCTGCAGACGGTCTCCGGTGGAGAATTCGTGGTTGCCGGAAAATACCACCTGGCGCTTGCCGCTGGAGAACACCGTGTGGAAGCTTGGCTCGTGCAGGATGTCGGACGGGATGGTCACGGACTGGTCGCGGGCGATCTCGCGCAAGGTTCCCTGATCGACCGCCGCGCGCGTCGCCTGCTGCACCGCCGCCCTGGCGCGCGACAGCACGCGTTGCCGGTTCTCCAGGTTCTTGCCGTGCGGGTTGGGCCTGCGGTCGATGATGTCCAATGAACTGCGCTCAGGCCGACTGCTTGACCCGCATGTACCATTCGACCAGCCGGCGCACCTGACGCTCCGTGTAGCCGCGTGAGACCATACGATCGACGAAATCGTTGTGCTTCTTCTCCGTCTCGTTGTCCTTCTTGGACCCGAAGCTGATGACCGGCAGCAGATCCTCCACCTGGCTGAACATGCGCTTCTCGATCACGTCCCTGATCTTCTCGTAGCTCGTCCAGGACGGGTTCTTTCCCGCGTTGGCGGCCCGGGTGCGCAGGGCGAACTTGACCACTTCGTTGCGGAAATCCTTCGGGTTGGCGATGCCCGCCGGCTTCTCGATCTTCGTCAGCTCGGTGTTGAGCAGCTCGCGGTTCAGCATCTGGCCGGTGTCGGGGTCCTTGAAGTCCTGATCCTCTATCCAGGCGTCGGCATAGTCGAGGTAACGATCGAACAGGTTCTGCCCGTAATCGCCGTAGCTCTCCAGGTAGGCCTTCTGGATCTCGTTGCCGATGAACTCGGCGTAGCGTGTGGCCAGCTCGCTCTTGATGGTGGCGAGATAGGCGGCCTCGGTCTCCTGCGGGAACTGCTCCCGCCTGATCGCCTGCTCCAGCACGTACATCAGGTGGACCGGGTCGGCGGAGACCTCGTTGGTCGAATGGTTGAACGTGGCCGACAGCACCTTGTAGGCGAACCGGGTGGAGATGCCGTCCATCCCCTCATCGACGCCGGCCGAATCCCGGTACTCCTGCATGCTCTTCACCTTGGGGTCGGTCTCGCGGATGTTCTCCCCGTCATAGACCCGCATCTTTGCGAACGGCTTGGAGTTGGCGTGCGGCTTGAGGCGCGACAGGACCGCGAACCGGGCCAGCATCTCCAGCGTGTGGGGCGCGCAGGGCGCCTCTGCCAGCGCGGAGCCGCTGATCAGCTTCTGGTAGATGCGGCCTTCCTCGGTCACCCGCAGGCAGTAGGGCACCTTGACCACGCTCACCCGGTCGAGGAAGGCCTCGTTGGTGCGGTTGTTGCGGAACGTCTGCCACTCGGCCTCGTTGGAGTGAGCCAGCAGGATGCCGTGGAACGGGATGACGCCGATGTTCTCGGTGCCCAGATAGTTGCCCTCCTGAGTCGCCGTCAGCAGCGGATGCAGCATCTTGATCGGCGCCTTGAACATCTCCACGAACTCCAGGATACCCTGGTTGGCGCGGTTCAGCCCGCCGGAGAAGCCGTAGGCGTCGGGGTCGTTCTGGCTGAAATTTTCCAGCTTGCGGATGTCCACCTTGCCGACGAGTGCGGAGATGTCCTGGTTGTTGTCGTCGCCCGGCTCGGTCTTGGCGATGGCGATCTGCCGGCGGCGCGAGGGGTGCAGCTTGACGACCCGGAACCGCTCGATGTCGCCGTCCCATTTGTCCAGCCGCTTGAGCGCCCACGGGCTGGCGATGCCGGTCAGGACACGCGACGGAATCCCGTATTTCTGGTGCAGGAGCGCGCCCGTGGTGTCAGGGTCGAACAGGCCGAGCGGGCTTTCGAACACCGGACTGAGCTCGTCGCCGGCCTTGAGCACGTAAATCGGCTCGCGCTCCATCAGCGCCTTGAGCCGCTCGCCGAGCGAGGATTTACCGCCGCCCACCGGGCCCAGAAGATACAAGACCTGCTTGCGCTCCTCCAATCCCTGTGCGGCATGGCGGAAAAACCCCACGATGCGTTCGATGGTGTCTTCCATGCCGTGGAACTCGGCGAACGCCGGGTAGACTCGGATGGTGCGGTTGAGGAAAAGCCTGGACAGGCGAGGATCGCGCGACGTGTCCACCATCTCCGGCTCGCCGATCGCGCGCAGCATGCGCTCGGCAGGGCTGGCATAGCAGCCCGGGTCGTCACGGCAGGCTTCGAGGTAATCGGCCAGACTCATCTCGACTTCGCGCGTCTGATCGCGAAGCTTGGCGTGGAGCGAAAAAACGTCGTTGGCACGATCCAAATGTTTTTCCAATCTCATCGAGAGGGATGCGCAAAGCCGCCTGCAACATTCCGGCCGCTTCGGTTTCGCTCGGCTTCAGACTCAACGCTGCATGTTAGCTTGGAACTCGACGCTGTGCATCAACAACAGATGCTGGTGAATAACTTTTCACCGGCTGCGTGCCTATTTGCGGTCGCGCGTGCAGATGCCCAGTGCGCGGCCCAGCACGTGCTGCAGTGCGGAAGAATCCGTTCGTCGTTCGCATCCTGCGCGCGAGCGGCATCTGACCGCCGCAAGCGCCACGATCGGTGCAGATGGTAAACGACGCTCAGGCGGCACTGGGCTCCGTTTCGGCTGGTTCCAGCGTGGCGGGTGCTGCGGCCTCGGCGAGGGTTTTGGGGGAGGGTTCGGTGCCGGCCTGGTAGCAGGCCAGCACGTGCGCGGCCGGTCCGTCCATGCGCACGCGGCCGTGGTCCATCCAGATCACCCGCGTGCACCAGTCCAGGATCGCGCTGGAGACGTGGGAGGACAGCACCAGGATCTCCGCGCCGCGCACCACGCTTTCCAGCCGCGCGCGCGCCTTGGCGATGAAGTTGGCGTCGCCCGCCAGAAACCATTCGTCCATCAGCAGCACCTGCGGCCGGATCGCCGTCGCCATGGCGAAGCTGAGCCGCACCATCATGCCCGAGCTGTAGAAGCGCACCGGCAGTTCAAGGAACTCGCCAAGCTCGGCGAACTCCGCCACGTCCTCCTCCAGCAGCCTTATCTGGGATGCGGGCAGCCCGTTATAGAGGCCGCGCAGCATGATGTTCTCGCGCCCGGTCAGGTCCAGGTTCATCCCGAGCGCCGGGTCCAGCAGCGCGTTGAGGCTGCCCTCCACCCTGATGCGGCCGACCACCGGCTCGTAGATGCCGGCAATCGTGCGCAGCAGCGTGGTCTTGCCCGCGCCGTTGGTGCCGACCAGGCCCAGCCGGTCGCCGCTGCCAAGCTCGATGTCGATGTGGCGGAGCGCCTGCACCACGACGCGCTGGCGCTTGTCCTCGCCCAGCCGGCCGGACGCCACGGCGAACACCGTCTTCTTCAGGCTGCGCGCGCTGCCGTGGTAGAGCGGGAAGTCCAGCGACACGTTCTCGATGCGGATACGGGCCATGCCGGCGCCCCTACATCCAGTAGGCGAGACGGGTTCGCGCCCAGGCGAAGCCGAGCCAGGCCAGCGCGCAGAACGCGGCACTGTAGCCGAACGCGAGACCCCACACCTGCCAGGACGCCGCATGCCCCAGCAAAGGCTGCCGAACCATCTCCAGCAGGGAGCCGAACGGGTTGTAGGGCAGCCACCAGCCGCGGGCCCCGAGCTGCTCCGGCCGCCAGACGATGGGGGTGACGAAGAACGCGATCTGCATCACGCTGCCCACGATGGGCGGCACGTCGCGGAACCGCGCGCAGAACGCACCCAGCAGCAGGCAGGCGGCAAACGCGTCGACCGTCCACAGCACCAGGCCGACCACGCTCTGCACCGCGACCGCACCCGGCCAGACGTCGAATACGGCGAACACCACGACGATCACCGGCAGGTTGTGCAGCAGCGAGATGACGTTGCGGATGACGGTCCGCACGGCATGCACGAAGAACGGCATACGGACCGACCGTATGGTTCCCTCCGCCTGGGTGAAGGTGGTGCAGGCCTCTGCCACCAGCCCGCCTATCGCGTTCCAAAGCACCAGCGACAGCGCCAGGAACGGCAGGTAGCTGCGCAGATCCATGTGGAACAATATGCTGTACAGCCCGCCCATCGCGGCCACCATGATGCCGGTCGAAATCGTCAGCCAGAACGGGCCAAGCAGGGAGCCGCGGTATTTGAGTTTCACGTCCAGCCAGCCAAGCGTCAGCGCCAGGCGCCACAGACGAAGGCCGCCAGCCAGATCCGCCCAGGCCATGCCGTGGCGCTGGCTGCGGCTGACATCCGCGCCGATGTCCAAACTGGCCCGGCGAAGCCGCGTCAGCCGATGGTCAACAATCGCGTCCATACCGCCCGCCGGTACTCCATCCACCAAACCCAAGCAACCATGGAGAGCCCGGCGATGACGTTTGGCAGCAGACCGTCTCCCAACGGCAACCGGAAGGATGTCATACGCAGGCGTGCCTGGCACGCGGCCGCGTGGGCGGCGGTCCTCACCCCCTGCCTGGCCCTGGCCGCCCCGCATGAGGGCGGCGTGCTGCACCTGGGCGCCTACCAGCCCGCCGGCACGATCGACCCGATGATCAACTACGAGAGCGATTTCTGGCAGCTTTTCTTCGTCACCCAGGACGGCCTGCTGACCTTCCGCAAGGCGGAGGGCCCGTCAGGTCTGGTCGTGGTGCCGGACCTGGCCGTATCGCTGCCCGACATCGCCGATGGCGGCAAAACCTACGTGTTCCGCCTGCGCCAAGGCATCCGGTTCTCCAACGGACGGGAGGTGGGCGTGGCCGACGTGGTCGCCTCGTTCCGGCGCATGTTCCGTGTCTCCGGGCCGAACACCGGAAGCTGGTACAACATCATCGTGGGTGCCGATGCCTGCATAAAGACGCCCGCCGCCTGCACGCTTTCCGGCGGCATCGAAGGCGACGCGGCGTCGCACACCGTCACCATCCACCTGACCAGGCCGGACCCCGAATTCTGCCAGAAGATCGCGCTGCCGTTCGCCAGCGTCCTGCCCGCCGACACGCCTGCGCGGGACCTCGGCACCACGCCGCCCGCCGCCACCGGCCCGTATATGGTGGCGAGCTACAACCCGGTGCGCATGCTGACCCTGGTGCGCAACCCGTATTTCCACCAGTGGAGCGAGGAGGCGCAGCCCTCGGGCTACGTCGACCGCATGGAGGTGCGCTACGGGCTGCAGGCGGAAAGCGAGGTGAGCGCGATCGAGAATGGGGCGATGGACTGGATGGCCGACCCGCCGCCGCTGGACCGGCTGGCCGAGATCGGTGGCCAGCACACGAAGCTGGCGCACATCCACCCCATGCTCGCCTACTACTACGTCATGATGAACAACCACCTGCGCCCGTTCGACGACGTGCGGGCTCGCCAGGCCTTCGCCTTGGCGGTCAACCGGCGGGTGGCGATCGACCTCTACGGCGGCCCTGCGCTGGGCACGCCGATCTGCCAGTTGCTGCCCGCCGGCATGCCGGGCCACGTGGATTACTGCCCGTTCACCAGGAACCCGGGCGCGCGCTGGACCGCGCCCGACCTCGCCCGCGCCCGCGCTTTGGTGGCGCAAAGCGGCACCGCCGGCATGCAGGTCACCCTGATCTGCTCGGACCGCGACGTGGAGCACAGCATCGGCGTCTACCTGCAAAGCGTGCTGGCCGATATCGGCTACGACGCAAGGGTGCACGCCGTCTCGTTCAACATACGCGACACCTACCTGCAGAACTCCAGCAACCGCGTGCAGATCGGCCTGTCGAACTGGTTCCAGGACTATCCGGAGCCGTCGGATTTCCTCAACGTGCTGTTCTCCTGCGCAGGCTACCATCCCGGCTCGGACGCCTCGATCAACATGAGCGGGTTCTGCGATCCCGCCATCGACGCGCGCATGCAGCAGGCGCTGGCGGCAGAGAGCACCGACGAACCCGCCGCCGAAAGCCTCTGGGCCGGCATCGACCACGACGTGACCGACCGCGCGCCCAGCACCACGCTGTTCCAGATCAACTGGCTGGACCTGGTCTCGGCCCGGGTCGGCAACATCCGCTTCAGCCCGCTGTTCCACATGATACTCTCGCAGGCCTGGGTCCAATGAACCCCAACACAGTCAGGGCTTACGGAACCGGCTTGGCCTGTTCAGGGCTGAACTCCCCGGCGACGCTGAACCGGCGCTGGGCGCCGGCCCCGGCTGAGGCTGCCAGCAGAGCCGGCCAGTCATCAGGCGGATTGCCGCTGGCCAGCATCCTGCCGAACACGGCGTAAGGATCGCTCGCCGCCCCGGCCTTGCGCAGCGTGTCGCGGTCGTTGACCCAGGCGTAGACGACCACCCGCGCCTTCAGATCGGCCCGGAACAACAACCGGAACCGGTTGCCGGCGAACTTGGCCCGGAACCAGTGGCGGTGCTCCCGCCCGAGCGTGTTACCCTGTCGGAACTCCGGCGCCAGCGGGTCGCGCGGCACACGGTCCAGGATCAGCGCGTGAATGGCCGCCAACAGCCGGGTGTCGGCCTTGCTTCGCCATCCCTCCGGATCGGATCGCCTGGCCCGCTCAACGGTCGCCAGCCAGCGCTCGACCTGGTCAAGAAACAGCGGGTGGGCATAAAGGCGCCAGCCATGGCGTTCGATCACCGGCTATATGGTCACCTGACCCTCTATAGCTGCGTCTAGGTCCATGTCCGCCATCTCGCCCGTCAGATCCTCCATGCGGGTGATCAGGACCGGGGTGATCGGCAGCACAGCGACGGCCGGCCGGCCGGCAATGTCGGCCTCCACCAAGGCAAGAAAGGGCGCCAGAGCCGGGTCGGCGACATCCTCGTCAGGCAGCCCATGCACGGTGACGGTCTTCCCCTCCACCCGGAACGCGATGCGGCCGCCATACCCGACTCCAAGCGCCTGGCGGACGGTCCTCGGCACCGTTGTTTGTCCCTTGGCGGTGATCGTGCAGAACTCCTCCACGATGGGCATGCCCAAACCTCCTGACCATGATCGGCAAACCGTTAGGTAATGCGAACTCCTTACTTCGTCAGCCCTTCCGGGTTTTGGACGATCGCCTGGCGCCGGCTGCGCGCCGACGGCGCGGCGCTCGCATCGATGGCCGTGCTGCTCCTCATCGTCGGCGCCTGCGCCTGCGCACCCCTCTATGCGCACCAGATGGCCGGCACCGACCCGTTCCGGCCCAACCTGGACGGCACGGTCGTCATCGGCGGCCGCACGCTCGACATCCTCCAGCCTGCCGACAACCCGCTGCACCTCGGCTCCGCGCCCATCGGCCCCACCTGGCACGCCGCCTACCTGCTCGGCGCGGACGGGCAGGGGCGAGACGTGTTCGCCCGCCTGCTCTACGGCGGGCGCAACTCCCTGCTCATCGCCGGCGCCGCCACGCTGCTCTGCCTCACCCTGGCCGCCCTCATCGGCATCGTCGCCGGCTACGCGGGCGGCCTGACCGACCAGCTGCTCTCCCGCGCGCTCGACATCCTGTGGGCGTTCCCTGTCTACCTGCTCGCAATCTCGCTCTCGGTCGTGCTGATCAGCCAGGGCCTGCGCCTCGGCCCGTTCACCATCGAGGCCGACAGCCTGCTGCTGCCGATCGCCATCATCGGCATCGTCTACGTGCCCTACGCCGCCCGCCCGGTGCGCGGGCAGGTGCTGGGCCTCGCACAGAGCGACTTCGTGCTCGCCGCCGTCTCGCTCGGCGTGCCCAGCCGGCGCATCCTGGCGCGCGAGATCCTGCCCAACGTGGCGAGCACGCTCATCGTCTTCGCGCCGCTGATCATGGCGCTGAACCTGCTGACCGAAAGTGCCCTGAGCTTCCTGCAGATCGGCGTGCAGCCCCCCGCCGCCAGCTGGGGCACCATCATCGCCGACGGCCAGTCGCTGATCTACCTGCGTCCCCTGGTCGCCGTCGCCCCTGGCCTGGCCATCGTCGCCACCGTGCTCGCGCTCAACGTGCTGGGCGACTCCGTGCGCGACGCGCTGGACCCGCGCGCCAAGCTGCGCGTCCAGGCCTGACCGATGGGCAGGCTGCTGGCCCAGCGACTGGCGCAGATGGTCTTCGTCATGGCCGGCATCAGCGTGCTGGTCTTCCTGATCTTCTTCGCGACCCCGGGCGCCGACCCCGCCGCCCGCATCGCCGGCCGCAACGCGACGCCCGAGCTGCTGGCCGCCGTCCGCCACGATTTCGGCCTGGACCGGCCGATCCCCGTCCAATACGCGCTGATGATGCGCCGGTTGTTCGTCACGCAGGACCTGACCAGCTTCGTCAACCGCGGCGAGCGCGTGATCCCCGAAATCGCCGCCGGCGCCCCCATCACCCTCTCCCTGGTGCTCGGTGCCGCGGTGCTCTGGGTGCTGGGCGGGCTCGCCATCGGCGTCGCCGCCGCACTCACCCGCGGCGGGCTGACCGACCGGACGCTGATGCTGGCGAGCCTGGTCGGCGTCTCGATGCCGGTGTTCTGGGTCGGCGAGATGGCCAACCTGCTCACCCAGAGCCGCATGCACGGCAGCTGGGTGTTCGCCTGGGTCCCGCCGCTCGGCTACACGCCGCTCACCGAGAACCCCTGGCTCTGGTTCAGGACGATGCTGATCCCCTGGGCCACGCTGGCGCTGCTCTACATGGGCTTCTACGGCCGCGTGCTGCGCGCCAGCCTGATCGAGGCCTACCAGGAGGATTTCATCCGCACCGCCCGTGCCAAGGGTCTTTCCGAAACCCGCATCCTGTTCCGCCACGCCCTGCGCGTGTCGCTGACCACCTTCGTCTCGCTGTTCGGCCTGGATTTCGGCGCGCTCGTCGGCGGCGGCGCGCTGCTGACCGAGGTGGTGTTCGGCCTGCAGGGCGTGGGCAAGCTCACCTTCGACGCGCTGCAGAACCTCGACCTCCCCGTCATCATGGCGACCGTGATGTACTCCTCCTTCTTCGTGGTCGCCGCCAACGCGGCCGTCGACGTCGCCTACGCGCTGCTCGATCCCAGGGTCAGGCTGAAGCGTGGCTGACGCCCTGCTGGAACTGCGCGACCTGAGCATCGACTTCCGCACCCGCAACGGCCCGGTGCGCGCGGTGGACCGCGTCTCGTTCAGCGTCGCCCCGCGCGAGATACTGGGCCTGGTGGGCGAATCGGGCTCCGGCAAGACGCTGTCCATGCTCGCCGCCCTCGGCCTCGTCTCCGACCCCAACGCCACCGTCTCCGGCTCGGTGCGCTTCCGCGGGCGAGAGCTGGTCGGCCTGCCGCCGCGCCAGCTGCGCGCCATACGCGGCGGCGCCGTCGCGATGGTGTTCCAGGACGCGATGAGTGCGATGAACCCCGTGCACACGATCGGCTGGCAGATCGCCGAGCAGGTGCGCGCCCACCAGCGCGTGTCGGCCCGCGCCGCCCGCGACCGCGCCATACACCTGCTCGACCTGATGGGCGTGCCCGACCCGGCCGACGCCTGCCACCGCTACCCGCACCAGCTTTCCGGCGGCCTGCGCCAGCGCGCGATGATCGCCATGGCGCTCAGTTGCGACCCGGCCTTGCTGATCGCCGACGAACCCACCACCGCGCTGGACGTGACGGTGCAGGCCCAGATCCTGGCGCTGCTGGACAATTTACGGCGGGATTTCGGCTCCAGCATCGTGCTGATCACCCACGACATGGGGGTGGTGGCCGAGCTCGCCGACCAGGTGGTCGTGATCTATGCCGGCCGCATCGCCGAACGCGGCCCCGTTTCCCGCGTGCTGCAAAGCCCCGCCCACCCCTACACGCAGGGCCTGCTCGCCGCCATCCCGTCCATGGAGGGGGTTCGCCCGCGCCGTCTCCCCGCTATCCCAGGCGCCCCGCCGTCGCCGGCGACAAGGCCCGCCGGCTGCGCCTTCGCCCCACGCTGCCCAGCCCGCTTCGCCCCCTGCGGCGCCCTGCCACCCCTGTTCGCGCGTCCCGCGCAGGACGTCGCCTGCTTCCTGGCGGAACGGTCCGCATGACCCCCCCGCTGCTCGAAGCCGTCGGCGTCACCAAAACCTACCCGGCAGGACCAAGAACCCTGCGCGCGGTGGACGGCGTCTCGCTCCGCCTGATGCGCGGCGAGACCCTGGGCCTGGTGGGCGAATCGGGCTGCGGCAAATCCACCCTGGGCCGTTGCCTGCTTCGCCTGCAGACGCCGACCGACGGCACCATCCGCTTCGACGGCCAGGACATCACCACCCTCTCGCTGCGGGCCCTGCGCCCGCTCCGCCCGCGCATGCAGATGGTCTTCCAGGATTCGACCGGCTCGCTGAACCCGCGCCGCCGCGTGGGCGACCTCATCGCCGAACCGCTCCGCGTCCACCCCGCCCCGAACGGCCTTCATCGCACCAAAACCGACATCGCCGCCCGGATCGCCGAACTCGCCGACCTCGTGGGCCTCACCCAGCCCCAGATGGCCCAGTACCCGCACGAGTTCTCCGGTGGCCAACGCCAGAGAGTTGGCATCGCCCGCGCCCTCGCCCTGAACCCCGACCTCATCGTCGCCGACGAACCCGTCTCCGCCCTGGACGTCAGCGTGCAGGCCCAGGTGGTCAACCTGATGATGGACCTGCAGGACCGCCTGCACCTCACCACCCTATTCATCGCCCACGACCTGGCGGTCATCCGCCAGGTCGCCACCCGAACCGCGATCATGTACCTCGGCAGCATCGTAGAAATCGGCCCCACCACCGAGATCTTCGCCCGCCCCGCACACCCCTACACCGCCTCGCTCCTCGCCGCCGTCCCCCGCCTGTCCCGAGCGTTCGGCCACCAGCCGGCCGAGCCCCCTTTGCGCGGCGAAGTCCCCAGCCCAACGAACCCCCCAACAGGCTGCCGCTTCCACCCGCGCTGCCCCCGCGTAGAAGCACGCTGCAAAGCAGAGCGTCCAACGCTGGCGACGCTCGAAGACGAGCGCCAAGCCGCATGTCATTTTCCACTCACCAAGTAGGGCGGGCTTCGGCCTAACCGTCGCACCGACCGCCACGTCCACAATCGCACCCGCCCGATCCAGCACCCCCGCAACGCTCGCCAACCTCCCCCCAACCCACCATCCGACAACGCCCTACCTCCCCGACACACCCCGAGCCTCACGCGCGCGAAAACTCGAAAACGGCCGATCCGCAGCAACGGCGAGCAACCCATGCTCCACGGGATTGCAATGAGCATAGTTCATGTGGAGCCGCATGATCCCGCTCATCGCCAACCGTGCGCGTCCAGTACCGGCGTTGCCACGCACTGCATTCGCGCTTGCGCACCAGGGAGGCGCGCCTTTCCTCCTGTGTCCCACCTAACAATCCGTCGGGACGAGAAGATACTGTCGGCAAGCGCTCGACCGCAGCCACCATGAAACGCGCCAGGTCGTCGACGCAAATCCAGGCTTTCAAGTGTGGCGGTAGTAGAAGGCCTGGTCGCGACCAGGCCGGTTTCACGCAGAGTGTCCGCGAGTAGGCGGACCGTGCAGGACGCGTCCTTGACGCCCATAAGCGACGAGCTTAGCGTCCATACTGTAGTCGGATTACAGACAGACCTTGGTCGATAGTCGCCTTAGCGCGTTTCACGCAAAGGTGCCTCATTGGCATGAGATCGTCATTAGGGGGGGTTGATGGCTGGCTTGGCCCAATCGCACGAGCGGTATTCGACTGCCGAAAGCCTCGTTGGCGTTTTTGCCGGTCCGGTAATCGGGCTGAAATACCAGACGCCGACCATGCGCGGTTTGACGAACGAGCGCGGTGAATTTGGCTACCGACCAGGCGAGATCGTCACATTCCTGCTGGGACGTCTGGTGCTCGGGGCGACCCAAGGTGCACCTCGGGTAAACCTTGCGCAGCTCGTCAGCCGGGTGTCCGGCAATATTGGTAAGCTCAGCGACCCTGCGGTGACAAACCTCGCTCGGCTGCTTCAAACGCTGGATCAGGACGGCGATGTGGAGAACGGCGTAACGATTGCGCCTGCCGTGCATGACGTTGTCGGCTCCAGGATCATCCTGTTTGACCGGCCACCGCTGGTTCATGGCGAGATGTCGGCCGGGCAGGACAGCTTCGGCAGCGATCCGGCCGTTATAAGCCTTCTCAGCGATCTCAATGCTGCGCGGGAAGTCTTCACCGCCAAGACGCCTCGTCAGCTCTGCACGGTCGCTGCCGCTCGGAACGAAGTTCGCCGGAACGTCCGCGGCATCTTGAAGATGACCGACGTGAAAATCCCCTTGCGCGACGGCTCCTTTGTCTACGCCGATGTCTTTCGCCCGGCTGGTGATGAAAGACACCCTGCCGTGATGCACATGAGTTTCTACGGCAAGAGCTTTTATCATGAATGCATCTGCTGCCAGGCCGACGCCCTCGAAAAGGAGGCCATGGAGGACCGATATTTCTCTGGCAACCCGGACGGCTTACACTCCGAAAACCACGAAAGCGTGGACACGTCCGAATGGGTTCCGAACGGTTACGTGGTGATCCGCATAGACGCCCGCGGCGTCTGTAACAGTCCGGGTCTTCAAGCACCGCTCAGCCGCCAAGAAGCCGAGGATTACTACGACGCCATCGAATGGGCCGCCGTCCAATCCTGGTGCAACGGCAACGTCGGGCTCTGGGGGATGTCCTACGTCGCGATGACGCAGCATAACGTGGCAAGCCTGCAGCCGCCTCATCTGAAAGCGATGATCGCGTTGGGCACGGACTCCGATCCCTATAACGAGTACCTCCGCGTCGGCGGCCTGTGGTCTGAAGCGTGGTGGACCTGGTGGTGGAAGATCTGGTCTGGCAAGAATCATTGTGGCGAACGGAGAGAGACGGACTGGATGGCCCGGCTTAGGGCAAGTCCGTTCAACGATCCGGCGCTCTACAACCCGCACAGCACGAGTTTCATGAAACCTGAAATCGGGAGGGTGACCGCTGCAGTCTGGATCGTTGGCCCTCAAACCGGAGCGGTCATCCACCAGGTCGGCAGCAGTGAAACTTTCATTCGCTCCACTGGAGCGAAAGGCAAGAAGTTCGACTTCATCGACGCCTGGTTTCCCCATTGCTATCGCAGCGACACGGTAGCTGAGCACATTCGGTTCTTCGACTACTGGCTCAAGGACCTCGCTAACGGGGTGATGGATGATGCGCCCGTGCGCATCCAAGTCAGGACGGGGAACGCGGCCTACTATGAGCTGCACGAGAACGAGTGGCCGATCGCCCGGACGCATTACACTCGGTTCTACCTGGATGCGTCACCGTCGGACTGGCACGGCGACAAGCAAAGGCAGGACTTGCTGCGAATATCGCACACGCCGCCGGTCGTCGAGACCAGCAGGAGCTACGACGCTGATCTGGACCTGGGGCAGCCAATACCGTTCCCGAAGGGGCACGTTGGAGGCACGCCGCGCTGGTCAACCGGGGTCTCATTCGTGAGCGACCCGTTGTCAGAGGACATGGTGCTGGTGGGCTACATGAAGGTGGTGGTCTGGGTGTCATCGACGAGCAGTGACATGGATGTGCATGCCTCGCTTCGTGTGATCGACGGAGACGATCGCGAAATACGCTACGAAGCTGTCGTCCTGCCCATCGATCCTGAGCACGTCTCGCCAGTCGGTTATGGCGCGCTGAAAGTGTCGCATCGCAAACTCGACGATGCGCGGGCCACCGAGTATTGGCCGATGCACACCCATACTGAGGGCGACTACGCGCCGCTCGGCAAGGACGAGGTCGTCGCGATCGAGGTGGGGCTCCAGCCCAGCTCGGCGCTGGTCAGAAAAGGCTCGCGGCTGCGGCTCGACATCCAGCCAACCGCTCCAGCAGGCGTTCCCTCCCGCGCCTATGATGAAACCTATCACGTGGGCGCCACGAACACGATCTACACGGGACCTGACCGCCCCAGCTACCTGCAGCTTCCAGTCATCCCGATGAAAGGAAGCTGACCCGGACCGTGTAACCCGATCGTGTAGGAGCCCCGTCCGATGGTCGGCGATCGATGTTTGAAGCCGCTGCTGCCATGAGCGTGCCCGGCATCCTCCAGATCGTGATCGGCAGCGATAACCTGCCGCTGTGCAAGCACCTGTATGCGAGCGTGTTCGGCTTTTCAGGTGCGGGCGAACGACTGATCTACTCCGAGCATAACGGCCGAGTCATGGGCCTTGGCCGATGGGGTGGCGCGACCGTGCTCTACATGGTCGGGCGACAAGAACTCGTGCAGTTGGAATTCTGGACACACACAACGCCACGTCAAAGGTCGCTGCCTGCAGATTGGCGTCCAAACGATATCGGCTTTTGCCGCTTGGGCATCTCGGTCCCGGATTTTTACGCGACGCTCGGGCGCCTTGCCGCCGCCAACTGCCCGGTCTTGACACCGCCCATAAAACACGACGGCTTGTGGCGCGTCTGCTTTCGCGATCCCACCATCGGCATTCCAGTGGAGATCATGGAGGAGGGCGAAGCTCTTCCGGGCACGCGAGATCGATACCACGATCTCGACCCAGCGATCGTGTATGCCGCGGTTTCGGTCATCGACCTCGGCGAGGCAGTCACCTTTTTCGGAGACGTCGTTGGGCTGGAGAAAACCGGCGTCGAGCTTCACACGCCTGAGCACGAGGCGCTTTGGGGGTTGTCGAACGCCAAGAGGAAAGCCGCGCTGCTCCGCGGCGGAAGCGTTTTTCTGGAGATCGTCGAGTATGAAGAGCCAGCCGGTCGGGCCACGTCGCCCGACGGGTCGCTCGACCGACAAGGTTTCAAGGCTGTCGCCGTAGGCTCTCGCGATCCGGTTGAGACAGGGGCGATCTTCCGCCGTGTGAAGGCGGCGGGGTTGAGCTGGACTGTCGAGAAGCCAGCCTCCTTCATCGGGGGCAACCACGTGGTAGGCGCGGTGGCGCACCAGATGAAAACGCTTTCCGTGCCGCACGAGTTGGAACGGCAGTTCGGCTACTCACCCGACCCGGGCAAATGGTGGCGGCCTCCCCCGGGAAAGTGACTTGGTCACGTCGTTTCCCAGCCGCACGAGTATTGCTGTCAAACCGGAATCCGGTTACAGTTTAACAAGGAGGAACCCGCCATGTCGTACATTCATCCCGGCCAGTCATCCAAGCTGCCTGCAATGCTCGAACACATACGCGAGCTAGGTCCCACTCTGCGCGCGCGCGCGCCTGAGGCAGAGCGCGCTTGCCGGCTGTCATCGGAGACGATAGCCGATCTTGACGCCACTGGCGTATTCAAGATCGGCACGCCGGCCGAGTTCGGCGGCTACGAGTTCCCTGTCTCGCAGCAGTTCGACGTCATCTCCGAAGTTTCCAAGTGGGATGGGTCGTGCGGGTGGTGCGTTTGGGTGGCAGCCGTCACCAACTGGATACCTGTCAGGTCCGGAAAGCGTGTGGTAGAGGAAGTTTACGGCCAGGACTGGGTGGGGCCGCGCGTCGCAGGATCCAGCCATTTCCCCGCCACTCGCGGGCGGGCGCGGCGTTGCGAGGGCGGGTGGATCGTATCAGGCGGCCCCTGGACCTTTGCCAGCGATTCCCTCTGGGCGCCCTATACCAACCTCGGCTGCATCGCCGATGACGGCCAGGGGCCGTATCTCGTCGGTATCCAGGTTCCGATCAATCAACTTCGGTTCCTGGACGATTGGCACGTCGCCGGCATGAAAGGCACGGGCAGCGTCTCCCTGATGCTCGAGGAGTCGGAACTCTTCGTTCCCGAGTATCGCGGTGTGGTGTTCAGCGACATCGTTGCCGGCACGCTTGATCACGGCCTGAAAGGATCGATCTGGCAGGCGCCGAATCTTGGCTGGGCGTTCAGCCTGATGGCCGCGATGTCGGTCGGTCTCGCGCAAGGCGCGCTGGAGCGGTTCGTGCAACGCTCTGCCGGCCGGCCGATCCGCGGGACGACGTATAAAAACCAGCTCGAGGCGCCGTTGACGCATTTGATGCTGTCCGAAGTCCATTCCAAGATCCGCTCGGCATCTCTGATGGCGCGCGCAAACGCCGAGGAGACCGACCAGCTCGGGCGTTTGGCTGCAGCAGGAAAGCATCCGGAGCAGTCAGAGCAGCAATTGTTCACCGCGCGCGTTCTGGTTGAAACAGCCTACGCAACCAAGTGGTGCGCCGAAGCGATCGAGCTGTTGCAGCGCAACTCGGGTTCTACCGCAATCATGGATAGCGAGCCGATCCAGAGAGCTTGGCGCGATGCCCGCGTGATTACGCTGCATGGAGCACTCAACCTCGAGGCTCTTGCCGAGAATTATGGACGCCTGATGGCAGGCCTGCAGCCGCACAAGTTCGAAGGGATTACCACGCTCGACCGCTTCACCGCTGCGCCGATCAAGGCGACGGTCACTTGACGGGCTCCTAGCAGCTCGTCATCGAATGCCGGACCAGAGAACGCCCGGAACCAGCAGCGCGGAACACGCCAACTGAGTAATGGCGTGTGTCACCGTGGACAGTTTTGCCGAACGACGCGTCGCGTAAGCCGGTGCGACGGCAAGCCCTGTCAACGTGGGATAGGATTGAATGGCTAAGGTTGAACGTGGCATCGATCAAGACGTAATGACGCCCGGGCTCGACCCTGCTGAGCGTCGTTACCCCGGGCTCAACCCCCGGCAGGAGGAGGTCGACGGGCTCACCATCGACTATGACGCCGCCATCAAGCTTCGCGACGGCATAACGATCTACGCCGACATATACCGGCCAGCCGACCAGGCGGATCCTCTTCCGGCCGTGCTGTTGTGGAGCGCATACGGCAAGCATTGGCGTTGGCCAGAACCTATGCTTCGTGCTTTCACCAACAACGCCAACGTTTCGCGCCATGCTCCGATCGAGTCCCCTGATCCGGCCGTGTGGTGCCCGGCAGGCTACGCGATGGTCGTGCCTGATCCCCGGGGCATCTTCCAATCCGAGGGAGACGCTACGGCTTGGTCTCCTCAGGAGGGAGACGACATTCACGACACCATCGAGTGGATTGCCGAGCAGCCCTGGTGCACCGGAAAGGTTGGCATGGGAGGCGCGTCCTACTTCGCCATCGTGCAATGGTTTGCCGGAGCGACTCGGCCACCTCATCTGGCTGCGCTCATGCCATATGACGGGATGAGCGATCTCTATCGAGAGGTCGTCTGCCACGGTGGCATTCCGAACGGCGGTTTCGTCAAGTTCTGGAACTCCCAGACCAGAAGTTCCCGAAATCGCGCGGAGGACTGGGTGAAAGCCATGGAGCTTCACCCCTTCTTGGACGAGTATTGGCAGACAAAATGTCCCGAGGTCGAGCAAATCCAGGTGCCAACCTATGTGATCGCCAGTTGGTCGGACCATGGCATACACACCAGAGGCTCCCTGTCGGCCTTCACGCGTCTCGGCTCCGAACAGAAATGGCTGGAGGTCCACGGCCGCAACAAATGGGCGCAGCTGTACACCCCAGAGAGCGTCCGGCGGCAGATGGCGTTCTTCGATCGATTTCTGAAGGACGTTCCAAACGAGGTAGATATTTGGCCGGCGATCCGACTGGAAATTCGTGAACGTATCGACGTTGGGGAGGAGCGTGCAGAAGCCGAATGGCCGCTTGCCCGGACGGAGTACCGTCCTTACTTTCTCGACGCAGCAACTGCAGCGCTGAGCGCCACGCCGGTAGCCTTGGAGTCGTTCGTCGCTTACGACGCAACGAGTGCCGAGCCGCAGGCGCTCTTCTCCCATACCTTTGCGACAGACACCGAACTGACCGGCTATTTCAAGCTGAAGCTTTGGGTGGAGGCTGACGGGGCTGACGACATGGACCTGTTTACGGCCGTCCAGAAGGTCGATCAGTCCGGGCAGCTCGTGACTTTCTACTACATAACCCGTTTCAAGTTTGGCCACGCCGCGCATGGCTGGCTACGTGTCTCCCACCGAGAACTCGATGCGGAGCGTAGCCGGATTTATCAACCGGTGCATCCCCACCAGCGTGAAGAGAGGCTGCGACAAGGCGAAATCGTGGCCGTAGAAATCGAAGTCTGGCCTTCCAGCACGTTGTTTCGAGCGGGAGACCAGATGCGCCTTGTCATCATGGGAAAGGACACCTTTCCTGAAATGCCCGGTGCCGAAATCACCATTCATCCGCTGACCCGTAATGCTGGCCGACATATTATCCACACCGGCGGCCGATACGACAGCCACCTGCTTGTGCCGTTCGTTCCCGCCGGCTGAGTCGTCTCGCCAATGCCGCCACGCCCGGCTTATTCTTGCGACCAAGCTAAATCCGTAGGAGCACCTGGGCGCTGCCTATCAGCACCGCCCAATGCTGTTCTCTCTGGCTGTTCAAGCGGCGTGGTGCCTACCTCGCGGTGATCGCGTTGAAGAAACCGACGGTCCCTGCTTTGATGTGGCTGCTCAGAACGTTCGTTTTCATGTCGGGATTATGTTCCTGGTTCGGCTCGGGGACGAGCGGATTGCCGCTCCAAGAAACCAGCCTGCAAACACGTCGTTGAATGCGCCAGCCACGATCGGTCCGAACAAGCTCGTCATCGTACCAGCCCGTTCCCAGCCATGACGGCCCACCCTTTGCTGTTTCGCGCACAAGCAGCCAGTTTCCGTAGGCGAATGCGTAAGCCTTATCACCTTCAACATGTGCCAGTTGGCCCATCATGGTATGCTGGAAGTTGTCCAAAGTGTTGTGGAACTCGGCAAAGGATCGCTTGAAGTCTGCAAGGCCCGACCATCTCGCCCCAGCCGGACCGAAATCTGCTGTCACGTTCTCCGTAAAGATGCGGTCGAACAGATCCCATTGCCGGGAGTCGAGTGCAAAGCCATAGAGGTTGAGGATCTCGATAACAGCCGCCTTGTCATGTTCAATCATGGTGTTCTCCTCATCGTTACGCCGCTATCCAGTCAAGTCGTGAGAGTTTTCATCCTGTGGCAACCTTAAAGCTGCATTTGATGCTCAGTCACGGCCCTTACACAGGCGGGTTGCTACACGCATCCAAGACTTCTGGTGTCACTCTTAAAATTTATAGCTCCCCTCAAGAAAGAACATGCGCGGCATCCCGGGTTGCGCGACGTTGACGCCCAGCGCGGGCCCTGCAGCGATGCCGCCTGTATAATAGGAGTGGTCAAACGCATTGCGGACGTAGCCGGCCAACGAGAAGCCACTGTTCTTTATGCCTTCCAAAGCGACTCTGAAATTGACGAGTGCGTAGCCGGGGATGATTGTGCCTGGCGCCACGGTGTTGTTCAAGTTGCTGAAGTAGAACTTCGACTGCGCGAAAACGTCAGTTCGGATGGATGCCCGGCCGAAGTTCTGCGGCATGTCCTCCGACAGTTCCGCAAAAGCTGATCCAGACCATCTCGGTGTGTCGGCGTAAGGACCAAATAGCGTTGCTTGGCCCAGAACGTTGGTCAGGCCGTTAGTGTACCGAGCGTCCGTGTAACTGACACTCAGCCCGAGGTCGAGCCACTCGGCCGGACGGATCTCGCCATCGGTCTCGAAGCCGGAGATTTCCGCTTGCGGCACATTGACCGTAATGCCCGACACCGAACCATTGACCGGGTTTATCACGTAGTCAGTGCGCTGCGCGTTATTGACCCATTGGTTGAACGCGTCAGCATTCAGTCGGAACGGTGTGGAGCCAAGGTGCCCTTCGTATTTCGCGCCAACCTCAACGTCGGTGGTGGTTTCGGGATAGAAGCCCGGACCGCCAGCGCCACCCGTTCCTGGCAGGGACGCCACGGTGGGGTTGAAGCCCCCGCTCCTAAAACTGTGCCTGGACACGACGTAGAGTAGTAGGTGGGAATTCAACTGCTCCTGCATGCCGAACTGCCAACTCAGCTTGGTTTCCGACGAAGACTGATGGTTTGAAGCGCCTGCCGGGCTGTAAAGCGCGGACCCGGGAAGCTGAATTGCGGAGTAATCCTCTCCGGTATAGCGAAGCCCCGCAGTGAAGCCTAATCCTCGCACACCTGTCAGCCGGCTCAGGTCGTACGTTCCTTGCGCATAGCCTGCGTATGACGTGCTCGGAAGCTTGTAGTAATAGACGCCGTTGATGAGCGGAATCACCGGCGGCAGACCGAGCACGCTGTCGTCGACGCCGCCGTAATTGCTTGAATTCAAGTAGTAGAAGCCTGCGACGTAGGTGAGTTGATCGTTGAAGGTTTTGCCGAGTATCTGGACTTCCTCGGAGTAGTCGGTACTGTCCATGTTGATGCCCTCGAAGGGCACCAGGTTGAGTTCGTAGGGAACGCCTCCAGCATCGGTGTAGTCGACCGAGTCCGCGCGATCGAAGCCGAAGATGTTCTTCAGGGTCATGCCGTTGCCAAGATCCACCGTCGTGATGTTGGAAACGATGGTGTTGTCGGAACGGTGCAAGTAGCTGCCGGGCGCATCGACATAGTTCGTGCCGTGCAGTTTCTGCTGCCGTAACGCGTCGGCGATCCCCAGAGGGTCAGCCTTGGGATTGGCTGACAAATAAAGGTCCCAGGCACCCGGAAAGCCGATGACCTTGTCGAGAAACGGGCTGAAGAACTCCTCGCCCGTAGCATTGAGCGGAGTGCCGTTATTCGTGCTGCCTGGCGCGTATGCGCTGTAGACCTCGGACGGCGTATCCGTGCCGCCCGAATGGATGAAATCGATCACCGTGGTGTTCTGCAGCCAATCTGTCGGCTTGATCTCAAGGCTGATGCGCCCCGCCTCATGCAGAACGGTGCCAGGCGTGGTGTCCGAATACACGTCGTGCACGTAGCCGGCGCGATGTTCGTAATCGCCGGCGATGCGGAGCAGAACCTTGTCCTGCACCAGGGGAATATTCAGCGCGCCCTGGGTTTCCGTATATCCATAATCGCCTCCGCGCGTGGTTATGTAGCCGCCAAAGTCGTTCGACGGCCTCACGCTGGTGATCAGAACGGCACCACCGGTGTCGTTGCGTCCGAACAACGTGCCCTGCGGGCCTTTGAGCACCTGAATCGACTGCAAATCGTAGAAGGCGGACGCCGAATGCGTGTCGTCCTGCACCTCGTCGAAATACGGCAGCACTCCTGGCTGCGAGTTGCTGAACACGTCGATCGACTGGCCGCGAACGGCGAAGTTCAGCTGGTTCGAGCTGGTGCCCTGCCGCACCAGGAGGCCGGATACTGCGGTCTGCAGGTCGGATTCCGTGGTGACGGCCCGTTTCGCCAGCGCCGCAGAGGTAAGTGCCGTGACCGTAACCGGCGTTTTCTCCAGCTTCTCACTGCGTCTTTGGGCGGTGACCACAACCTGTTCGAGCTGGCCGCTATTCGCGTTCGGCGGCGTGGGTTGAGCCACAGCTCCGGCCGCAGGCTGCGTCTGCGGTGGAGTCGTTGGGGTTTGTGCATGCGCAAGGAATGGCAGGCCGGCCAAGATCGTTGTTCCGGTCAGACGGCAGAGTTTGCTGCCCACGAAGCTCCTGGTCAGGCACAATAGGCTGTTCGGTTTGCGCATCTTCGTTATAGACCCCCTGAATCATTTATCTCTCGGCTACTCCGAGTTGTTTTTCTGGACACTGACAAACCCGCGCAATGGCACGCTTGCCGGCCCGCTATCATCTGCGGTGTACCTTGTGGCTATCGGTCATGTGCGATGATGTTGACCGGTGCCGAACGCCTCAGCCTACCGAGGCGGACGGCGGCGAAACTCCCGTGGACTTTGCCAAAGGCGCCCGACCCGCAAAGGACGAAGCTTCTTGTTTGCTGCATGTGCTTCGGATCGCTCATGCAGTGATGGGCCAGCCTCGCGCTGTGCCGCTCACCCATCCACAATCGTTGCGAAAAACCAAACACCTGCAATGGCCAAGACCCCGTCCGACCAATCGTCGGAACGAGCTGTGTGGCATCATTGTAACGACCCGTCGGGCCTTGCCACGTCCGTGGCGATTGTGGCGATCGTCTCGTATACATAACCTCCCCTCTCCCGATGTCGCCGGTCAATTCCCGTCATTGCGGGTGCGGCATCAAGTTCTGTAATCAAGTTACAGTAGCTATGGCGCGTGGCGGAGTCTCGCGCAAGGGTTTAATGGACAGCTCGGCGGCCGCGGTTCACGCTGGCTCACGCCGCAAAGTCCGCTTTGATCGGGGGAAAGTTAACCTGGGCAGGCCGAGACAGCGAAGGAACGCTGCGGACCCGTGGTGCGCCGACAGCAGTAGTTCAGAGGACGATCAGGCTTTTCTGCGCGAAGCGGTCGGGAAGACAGGTAGGTGGCGCTCGCCCGCGTCATGATTTCGCAACGGGAGCATACAATCGCAATCCGGCCGCTTGAGGATGGTTTGGCGCTCCACACCTAGAACGAGGAACGGGACTTCAACAGTGCCAAATCGCTGTTCGAAGATACCACAAGTTCGAGGTCGATCCCGAGGTGGTCAGTCATTGTACACTATAGTCTATAGTTCGTGACTGGTTGGCGATGATTGCGAAGTGTGTAAGGTCGGGCCAGCCACGAAAGTGTTCAGACCTGAGACGGGCGATGGCTGGCTGGCTGTGCCCTCGCTCTGTCAGCGACCCAGCCGCCGCAACGCTGCAGGGTAGGCCCGCAGAGGCCGAGCGCGGTGTTGACGAGGGCAGGGTGTGTTAGCGCCCGCGGGGAGTTCCCCGCCAAGTATTTGCCCGCAACCCAATGCTTGCCCGCAACCCAAATGCTTGCCCGCAACCCAAATGCTTGCCCGCGACGTTGTACTCCTCAGATAGCAGGCCCAGATCGTTCGCCACCGCCAGCACGCGCTCGAATTGTGCCCGGGCCTCCTGCTTGCGTCCCTGCATGTTCAGGCAGTCGGCCATCCAGCAGGAGCAGGCGAGGAACGCGCCTTTGCTCGGCCCGTCCGCCTTGGCCTTGTTGCGGCGGATCAACCCGCCGTCCGACAGCTCGCGCCGGATGGTCGCGATGGTGGCCGCCATACGAGGATCGTCCGCCGGCAGGAAACCGACCAGCGGCAGCAGCAGGCTGGCGTCTATAGCCTGGCCGCCATGATGCTGGACGAAACTGCCCAGGCCCTGGTTCCAGCCTTTCCGGCAGACCTCGTCGTGAATGGTCTCGATCCGTCGCGATTCAGCAGCGCGGCAGTCTCGCCATCGCCCAGCAGGGCGTTGGCCTCGAGCGGATGGCTCACCTGCCCGGGCCTATACCTTCAGCCGCTTGGCAAGCAGGTGGACGCTGGTCACCAGGCCGATGCCGGCCACGGCCCAGAACGCCGTGCGGTGCCGGTCGGTAAACATTTCCCAGCTGCCGAGCCTGGACCGGCTGTCGAAACGGCCATGCGCGCCGTAATCGCCTGGCACGGCATTAAACAGGTTGGCCGGCGCGTCGTGCGCCAGCGTCTCGTCGCTGAGCTGGCCCTTATAGCCGGCAGTGGCGAGATAGCGATCGATCCAGCCCGGGGCGATTCGATTGGCGAGGATCGCCTTCACCGTGGGAAAGCCGACCCAGACCTCCCGCCGCCTATGGGTGGCGGCGAAAAAGATGGCGCGCGCTGGCACCTCCGGCTCGAAGATCGGCGCCACCGGCTTGGCCTTCATGCCCATCTTGTTCAGCGCCCAGTCGAATTGCGGCGTGTTCACCGCCGGCAGGTCCACCGTCGTCAGGTGCACGGCAAGCTTGTCGTGGATGATCTCGGAGCGCAGCGAATCGGTGAAGCCGCGTATCGCGGCCTTGGCTCCGCAATACACGGATTGCAGCGGCACCGACCGGTACGCCAGGGCGGAGCCGACATTGACGATGGTGCCGGCGTTGCGCGTGCGCATCCGTGCAAGTGCGGCCATCATGCCGTGCACCTGGCCGAGATAGGTGACCCTGGTGCCACGCTCGATCTCCGCCGCGGTGAGCTTGGAGACCGGCGCGAACACCGTGGCCATGGCGACGTTAACCCACACGTCGATCGGCCCGAGCTCGGTCTCGGCACGGTCGGCGGCGGCCTCGACGGCCTCGGCATCGGCCACGTCCGTCGGTATGGCGAGCGCGCGCACGCCGTAGGTCGCGCGCAGGCCGGCAGCGGCCGCCTCCAGCCGGGTCGGGTCGCGGGCCAGGAGGGCCACATCGTAGCCCTGCCTGGCAAATTCCTCGACGGTGGCCCGGCCTACGCCGGCGCTGGCACCGGTAACGACGACGATCTTCGGCATTTGGTTTCCTTCAGGTGCAGGAGCTGGCGCTTGGTCGGCGTGCTGTTCAGGCAACCGGCGCGGCGGCGGCCGCCGGCTTCGGCCGACGCAACTCGATCGCGGGAAAGCCCACGATGTCGTACGTAGCGGACGCAACGCCGATCCCGGCGTCGTCCAATGCGGTGATGATCTGCCGGCTCATCGCGTCCTTGACGCCGCGTATGCGGTGCGTGCCAACCAGGAAACGTACGGTCAACTCCAGCCAGTTATCCGTCAGACGATAGTATACCCGCGGGTCGAGATCGACCGGGTCCACCCCGAACCGCTCCTCCAGCTCGACCTTCCTCTCCACCGCCATCCCGCTGGCCTCCGTCGCGTGGCGCCCGGCGGCCTCCAGCAGGATGGCTTCGGCGCGGGCACGGTCCGCGGTGTAGGTGATGGGGATCGCAATCTCCTCCCAGATGAACGGGAAGTCGCGGGTGTAGTTGAATACAGGCTCGGCGAAGATCTTGCTGTTGCTGACGGTGACGATACGGCCGGTGAACTGGCGCGAGTGCACCCACATGGCAGGCTCGGCGCCCTGCACGCTGGGCGGCTGGCCCATCTCCATGATGGTGGTCTGGACGAAACCAAGCCGCATGACGTCACCGCGTACCCCGCCCATGGTGATGCGGTCGCCGACGGTGAAGGTGCTGCCGCGCAGGATGACGAAGTAGCCGGCAATGGAAGTGACCACCTGCTGCAGCGCGAAGGCTAGGCCGGCGGAGACCAGGCCCAGCGCGGTGGCGAGCCGGGCCGGATCGCTGAACCAGATCGACAGGAGGCCCAGGATCAGCACCACTGCGGCCAACAGGCTGACGCCCTGCCTGGCCCAGAACTTGACTTGCAGCGGCGTGCCCTTGCCGCCACCGGTCAGCAGGCCGGCCAGCTTGCGCAGTACCCAGCTCGCCGCCAGCACGACCGCGACGAAAGCCAGCGAGAGCAGCAGCCTGCGCCCGTTCTGGGGAGTCACGCCGACCCAGTCGATGCCGAAGATATGCATGGCGCTCCTAGCGTTTCACGGCCGGGACGCCTGCGCGCCGCAACTCAGCCTTGTCGATTTCCTGCTGCAGGAAGAAGTTGAGCGCCGTACGCAGCACGACGATGGCGCCTAGTTGCCCGATCTCTGTCCAGGTGGGTGCGACCGCCGTTCGCAGGATGTCCGCCCCCAGCTCCAGCTCGAGTGCCACAGCCAACCAGCGTCCGAGCCGCAGGCGGACCGCCTCCTTGGCGTCCGGCTCCCCGGCGACCATCCGTCCGGGCACGAACAGCACCAGGGCCCGCAAGGTTGCCTCGATCGCGGCCAGGCCGATCAGCAGCGCCGCCGCCGCCTCCACGCCGCCCGCCAGCAACAGGGTCGCCTGCTTGAGGAGGTCCACTCAGTCCATCCCGTCGTCACTCAGCGCGCCCAGCGCGCCGTGTCGGCGGACCGCGGCGAACCTGCGATGGCGCAGGCGAACATCCCCAAGGTCGGCCGCGGTGGAGACGTCGCGCTCGGCATCGCCCAGGACCAGGTCGGCGTGGCGCTGCAATTCGGCCAAGCGGCTGGCGTCGCGCTCGCAGCCGGCAACCGCGGTCAGCACGTCGAGCTGGTGGATCAGCACGGCGGCGTTGCCGGCGGCGTTCTGCCGCAGCATGTGGAACATGGCGTCCGTCAGGCCGCCATAGCCGATGGCCGGCACAACCAGCACCGCGCGCCCGTCATGTAAACTCACCCCGCCGGACAGATGCAGCCTGGCCACGTCGCACAGGGCCGCTCCCAGGCGATCGAGCACGCTCATCGCCGTGTGCGGATCGTTGATGCCGGGCGACAGCGCCCGCACGCCCACCTCGACCAGCTGGCGTATGGCGAACTCAAGGTCGCCGGCGCTGATCCGTTCGCCGCCTACGGCCGTGGCCGTGCGGATGGCCGCAGCCGCGCCGTCCACCGCCGGTGTCATGACCGCGATTGCGGCGCCGGGGAACACGTAGTCCCCGGGGCGCACAAGCAGGCGCAGCGTGGTGCAGTGCGCGGCTGCCCAAGCAGCCAGGCCGGTGTCGTCGAGCTGTTGCAGGTAGCCGCGCCGTGGATCGGTGACCGGCGTGGCCGTGCGCCAGGTCGCCGGCTGCGGCGGCGCCGGCTGGGGTTCCGCGTGCATCAGGCGGCTGATCGCCCGGCGCACGTCCTCGCTGACCAGCTCGATGACGGTGTCCACGTTGATCCGGCCGGCCATGTGGCCGACGAAAAACACCAGCGTGGCCACGCAGACGAACGCCAGCAGGATGGCGATGCTCAGCGACAGATGCGGGACGAACTCGCCCTCGCCATGCGTGCGTACGGACCGGAGCACCATCAGCGCGTAGGAAAACGTGCCGAGAAAGGCGCCGAGAGACAGCTGGTTGCCGCGGTCCCGGGTGAAGTTGCGCAGCAGGCGCGGACCCATCTGCCCCGCGGCAAGCGAGAGCGCCGCGATGGTGATGGAGAACACCGTGCCGGCGACGCCGATGGTGGACGACGCCACCGCGCCCAGCAGGGTTCGCGCGCCTGTGCCGCCCCCGTTATAGAGCCAGGGACTTTCGATCAGCCATCGCGGCACGAAACCGCTGCGGTCGACCGCCACCAGCCCGACACCAAGCAGCACGCCGCCAACGACCATACCGCCTGGCAGCAGCCAGAACGTGTCGCCCAAGGTGGCGAGCAGCTTGCGGAAACGGGCCTTCAATCAGCTTCCAGTCTGCGTGGCGGTGACCCGGCGGTGTTGGCTTTCCTGCGTGCCCTGGCTGCCAGGACCGTGTTAGAGCAATGTCACGCAGGCTGGAATGGTCGGAGTGACATTGCTCGAATAGGGCGAGCTGTCCCGACGAGGATGTTGGCCGGAAAGACATGGCCCGGCACGCGCAAGACACTGGCTGGGGCGGGAGGATTCGAACCTCCGCATGGCGGAATCAAAATCCGCTGCCTTACCGCTTGGCGACGCCCCAATCGTGCTCGTCATTAGGTGTGCCGCGCGGCCCCGTAAAGTGCTCCTGCCACAGCGGGCCGCCCCAGCACCACCAGCCGGGCCGGGCGAGGGCGGCGGCGGCGGCGGCGGCCTGACCGGCGCTGGGAAACAGGCCGAAACAGGTGGCGCCAGACCCGCTCATCCTGGCGAGGCCGCAGTGTTGCGCGTGGCCAAGGGCGGCGAGCACGTCACGGAGCGGCGGGCACAGCGTTGTGGCCGGCAGCTCCAGGTCGTTACGTTGCCGCGACAGGTCGGCGGCCATCGAGGCGAAATCGGCCCAGGCAGGCGGCAGGATCAGCGGCGGCGAAAACGCGCCGGCGCGGGCCCCGAACACCGATGCCGTCGGAAGGGCGACGCCGGGGTTGATCAGCACGATCCCGCACTCAGGCATCCCGGGCGCCGGCGAGAGATCCTCGCCGATCCCCGCCATGCGGCGCGACGCGGCGTCGAGGCATACGGGGACGTCGGCGCCCAACGACGCCGCAATCGCGTGCAGCTCGCCTGGGGTGGGCGACAGGCGCCAGAACGAGGCGAGCAGGCGCAGGGCGGCGGCGGCGTCGGCCGAACCGCCGCCGATGCCGGATGCGACCGGCAGATGTTTGTCCAGGTGCAGCGCGGCTGCGGCGTCGACCCGGCAAAACTCGGCCAGCGCGCGCGCGGCCCGCAGCACCAGATTGTCCGGCTCAGCCGTCAAACCGCGGGCGAACGGGCCGCCCAGCGTCAGGCACAGGCGCTCGGCAGGCGAGGCTGCCAGGCGGTCATGCGCGCCGGCGAACACCACGAGGCTGTCGAGCAGGTGGTAGCCGTCCCCGCGCCGGCCGGTCACGTGAAGGGCAAGGTTGACCTTGGCGGGAGCCGCCTCGCTCAGCACGCGCAAGCTGTTTGTGCTGGCGAGCATGCGTGTCGTGGTTGAAGATCGCTCGAAGCGATAATGCTCTACGCCTTCCGCCTGGCCAGCATGCCGCTGCAGATCACGTCCAGCGCGGTGACGCCGGCGAGCGAGACGAGGGCCAGCGCCGCGCTGGCCCGGCGTGGGCCGCGCAACCCGAGCGCCGCGGTGGCGATGTCCAGGGCATCGCCACCCACGCGGCCGTACACCCAGTATGTCGGGTTGCGGGAGCGCAGGATGCCGATGCCCGTGCCGATCTCGCGCAGCCCGTAGCTGCGCACCAGCGATTCCTGCCCGCGCAGGCCAAGCAGCCGGGTCAGCACGCGCGGCAGCAACAGCTCGACCGTGCCGAGTGCGATGGAGAACCAGCCCAGGGCCTGGGCGAGCTCGATGGGCGCAGCGCCAGCCTGGTTTCGAGGCCGTTGGATATCGACGATCGTTCCTGGCATCACGTGTCTCCCGCAGCAGGCCGCGGCCTGCATGCTCCGATCCTGGTCGATCGAAAGCTCCCGACCTGGTTAACGGCACGCGCGGCGCCGCGTTGCCGCCCGGCCTACGGAGTGGCGCTTTTCAGCCGCCCCTCTATCCTCGCCTGCTCGTCGGCATCGGGCTTGAGGACCAGCGCGCGGCGCCATTGCTCCTCGGCCTCCAAGTGTCGGCCGACGGTCCAGTAGGCGTCGCCGAGGTGGCCGGTGATGCTGGCGTCCTCCGGCTCCAGTTCGGCGGCCTTTTCCAGCAGGCGCAGGGCCTCGTGCGCGTCGCCCAGGCGCAGCTTCACCCAGCCCAGGCTGTCCACGATGGCGCCGTCGTTGGGGCGGGCATGCAGCGCGCGCTGGATCATGTCCTCCGCGGCGGGCAGGTTCTGGTTGCGGTCGGCCATCGAGTAGCCCAGGAAATTCAGCGCGGACGGCTGGTCGGGCGACAGCTCCAGCGCCCGGTTCATGTCGGCCTGCGCGCGCGGCCATTCGTGCAGCCGTTCCAGCGCCGCCCCGCGCGCGTAGAACAGCGTCCAGTCGGACGCGACCGGGTGCGGCATCAGGGCGATCGCCTGGTCGTATGCGGCGACCGCGCCGGAGAACCGGTTTTCGCCGGCGAGCGTGTCGCCGAGCTGGGCCAGCGGCTCCGGCCGGTCCGGCATGGCAGCGGCCAGCCTGGTCAGCACCTCGACCGCCTTTGGCGCCCGGTCGTCTCGCGCGTACAGCGCGGCCAGGCGAAGCTGGACGACCGGGGAGAGCGGTTCGCTCGTGGGGATACGTTCCAGCTCCGCCGCAGCTACGGTCCACTGGTGCCGCGCGCCGGCGATTTCGGAGGCCAACAGGTGCGCCTCCGCCATGTCCGGAACCAAAGCAAGCGCCACCTTCACCAGCAGCTCGCCGGCGTCGTGGTCGGCCTCGCCCGTGGACGCTGCTGCAACCTCGACCAGCACCTGCGCCAGCGCATAGACGGGCGCCGGTGCGCGCGGGTGGGCGAGTGCGGCGACCAGGCCGGGCTGGGCGATGGCCAGCTCCGGCGTTGCCTGGACCGCCTTGGCCAGGGTTGCGCGCGCGCCCTGCACGTCGCCGCTGCGCGCCTGCCAACTGGCCAGGATCTGCGCGAACTGCAGGCTCGGCTGGGTCTGTGCCTGGGCCAGGTCCGTGTAGAGACGCTGGGCCAGCCCGTCGCGATGCGCGGCGTCGGCGATCATGGCTGCGTGCAGCAGGGCGACGGTGCCGAGGCGGTTGTTGGTGAGCGCCGGCTGCAAGGTGTCCATCGCCCGGTCGGACTGCCCCTGCGCCTGCTGCGCCCAGGCGACCAGAAGCGGGCGCAGCGCGTCCGACAGCGGCTGGTGCGGCAGTTCGGCAAAGCCCAGCTCGGCCTGCGGCCAGTTGCCGTCATGCGCGGCGTTGGCGGCCAGCAGCAATTGCGCGAGCGGGTTGGCGGGCAGGTCGCGGGCCAGACGCGGCGCCTCCGGCGAACCTGCCAGAAGGGAGAGCACGAACGCGTCCTCGCGCAGCTCCATGTTGCCGGGGTCGGCCGCCAGCGCGTCCTGCATGCGCGCCGCGGCGAACGGCAGGTCGCCCTGATGGGCGGCGAATTGCGACACCAGGTAGTCCGCCGGGTGCGCGGCCCGGGCAGCGGTGGCGAGCAGGGTGGCGGCCAGGGTCGCTGCAATTCTGTTCATCAGGGCAGCCTAGACTGGCGGAACGGCGCTGTCAGCATGACGGGTGGCCGACATCGCGGCGGGCGCACGCTGGCGGCGTGGATCACATGCCGCCAGGATAGGCCGGTCCTCCGCCGCCCTCGGGCGCCGACCAGTCGATGTTCTGCGTGGGGTCCTTAATGTCGCACGTCTTGCAGTGCACGCAGTTCTGCGCGTTGATCTGCAGACGAGGCTGGCCTTCCTCCACGCCCACCGCCTCGTAGACGCCCGCCGGACAGTAGCGGCTCTCCGGGCTGCGATACTGCTCCCAGTTCACGCCCAGCCAGCGCCCGGGATCGCGCAGCTTGAGGTGGACCGGCTGGTTCTCCTCGTGGTTGGTGTTGCTGATGAACACCGAGGACAGGCGGTCGAACGTCAGCTTGCCGTCCGGCTTGGGATACTCGATCTTGGGCGAGTCGGCGGCCTTGTTCAGCACCTCGTTGTCGCGGTGCTTGTGGTGGAACGTCCAGGGCGCCTTGCCGCGCAGGATGAACGTGTCGAGTCCTGAGTAGGCCATAAAGCCGTAAAGTCCGAACTTGGCGAAGGCGGGACGCAGGTTGCGCCCGTGCTTGAGCTCCGGATACAGCCAGCTCGCCTTCACCTTCCCGGTGTAGGCGGTCAGCTCGCCCGTGCGGTCGCCCGTCAGCGCGTCCGCGGCTGCCTCGGCGGCCAGCATGCCCGACTTCATCGCACAGTGCGTGCCCTTGATCTTCGGCAGGTTCAGGAAGCCGGCGGCGTCGCCGATCAGCGCGCCCCCCGGGAACGTCAGCTTCGGGATCGACTGCAAGCCGCCCTCCGACAGAGCACGCGCGCCGTAGCTGATGCGCCGCCCGCCCTCGAAATGCCGACGCATGTGCGGGTGCGTCTTCAATCGCTGCATCTCGTCGAACGGAGATAGCCAGGGGTTGGCGTAATCCAGGCCGATGACGAAGCCGAACGAGACCAGGCCGTCACCGAAATGATAAAGCCAGGAGCCGGCATAGGTGTTCCTGTCCGCCGGCCAGCCGACGGTGTGCATGATGAAGCCGGGCTTGTGGTTCTCGCGGGGGATCTCCCACAGCTCCTTTATGCCGAGCCCGTAGGTCTGGGGGTCCACGCCCTTGCGCAGGTCGAAACGCTCCATCAGCTGCTTGGACAGCGAGCCGCGGCAGCCCTCGCCGAACAGCGTGTACGCGGCGCGAAGCTCCATGCCTGCCGCGTAGTTGGCGCCTCGCTCTCCCTCCTTTGTCACGCCCATGTCGCCGGTGGCCACACCGACCACCCTGCCATCCTCGACCAGCAATTCGGCCGCAGAGAAGCCCGGGTAGATCTCCACGCCCAGCGCCTCCGCCTGGCGGCCGAGCCAGCGGGTCACGTCGCCAAGGCTGACGATGTAGTTGCCGTGATTGTTCATCTGCGGCGGCAGCACGGGAAATTTCAAGGCGAACCGCTTGGTGAGGAAGACGAACTGGTCCTCGCTCGCCTCGGTATGGATCGGGGCGTCCAGCTCGCGCCAGTTGGGCAGCAGCTCCTCCAGCGCGCGCGGCTCGATCACCGCGCCGGACAGGATGTGCGCGCCGACCTCGCCCGCCTTTTCCACCACGCAGACGGCGGCATCGGGGGCGAGCTGCTTCAGCCTGATCGCCGCCGACAGACCGGCGGGACCGGCGCCCACGATGACCACGTCAAACTCCATCGCCTCGCGATCGCTCATCCTGTCCGTCCTTGGTTGGTGGTCTTGGTCACGTCTTGGTTGACGTATTAGGTAGGCAGGTGCCGCAAGTGAAGAGGACGGCGATGCCTGGCTCCGGCCATAGCTAGGCGGATTGCCGGTTTGCGCAAACCGGGCCTGCCGGTTAAACGCGGCGATGGACATGCTCGCCGCCTTGCGGCTGCAGATCGAGTGGGGTGCCGACGAAGCGCTGGACGACCACCCGATCGATCGGACGCTCGCGCCTGCGGCGCCCGCGCATGCGGCCGTCCAGGCCCCCGTTCACGCGCCAGTCGCTGCCGCCCTCTCCGGTCCGGCCGCCCGGGCGCAGGCCGCCGCGGACGGCGCCAACACGTTGCAGGCGCTCTACCGCACGATGGCGGGCTACCGCGAGTGCGCTCTGGCCGCGACGGCGACCAAGCTGGCAGTGGCGGACGGCAACCCAGCATCGGGGCTGGTGCTGGTGGGCGAGGTGGCGGGCGCCGAGGAGGATCAGCAGGGCCGCCCCTTCGCAGGGCCGGCCGGCCGTCTGCTGGACGACATGCTCGCCTCCGTCGGGCTGACCCGGCAGCATCTGCTGGTCGCCAACATGGTGCCCTGGAGACCCCCGGGCGGACGCGCGCCCACCGACACCGAGGTGCAGATCTGCACGCCGTTCCTGTGGCGCCACCTGACCCTGTTGCGGCCGCACACCATCGTCACCCTGGGCGCCCTGCCGGCCCGTGTGCTGACCGGGCGGGCGGAGACGATACGGCGCCTGCGAGGCCGGTGGCAGTCCGTGCCGGTTCCCGGGCTTCCCGCGCCGATCGCGATGCTGCCTATGTTTAATCCGTTGTATTTGCTGCGCTCTCCGGCGTCAAAAAAAGACGCTTGGGCAGACCTTGTCGCACTGCGGCGCTACTTGGACAGCAACTTACGACAGTCTAGGTGAAATCTACTGGAACGTTGCAACCTCGATATCTTGCTTTTGCCGCATGAACACGCATCAGAGCTTGCCACATTCCTGCCTTGATTGAGCGATCATTCGACGAAGGGTTGCGCCCGCTGACAAAATACTGTTTACGCCGCCGCCATGCGAGGGATCGGTCGAACCATCTCCCGCCTGTCCGCCACCCGCGCCGTCCTGGCGGGTGCCGCAATCCTGGCCGGAACCGCGTTGCGGCCCGCCCATGGCACAGCGGCGAGCGGAGGGGCGTTCTCTGAAGACCTGGCCATGGCCGTGCCGCGGGTTCACCCGCCGGCAGGGTCGAGCGGCGTCGGTCTGCCGCAGCCTCTGCCGCCGAGCGAGGCTGCGCGGGTTCGCCGTATCTTCGCCTTGCAGCGCCAGGGGTCGCTTCCGGCCGCGATCGCGGAAACCGCTCGGCTGACCGACACCAGCCTGCTCGGCCACATTTTGGCCGACCGCCTGCTCGCCCACCCAGCCAGGGCGTCGGCACCCGCGTTGTCGGACTGGCTGGGGCGCTACGCCGACCTGCCCGATGCCTGCGCCATCTACACGCTGCTGCTCAAGCGCCTGCCTGCCGGCGCGCGCCTGCCTGCCGCACCGCCTGCCGCATCGCTCGCTTCGGCCGAGGGCGGCGCGCCTGCCGCACCCTCCTCTGCGGCGAGGACGGCCCGCGATGCCCTGGCGCGCGGACGCGACGCGGCTGCCCTGCGCGTCGGCCGCGCCGCCTTCGGCCAGAGCCACGGACGCGACGGCGAGGCGGCCTACATCGCCGGGCTGGCCGCCTGGCGCCGCGGTGGGTACGCCGCCAGCGCCACCCTGTTCGAGGGCGCGTCCCTGGCGGAAGGCGCCGGTGCGGGCATGCGCGCCAGCGCCGCCCTGTGGGCAGCGCGCGCCCATCTGCGGCAGGGCGACGCGCAGGCATGGCACGCCTGGATGCTGCGCGCCGCAGCAGAGCCGCACACGCTGCACGGCATGATCGCCAGGACCGCGCTCGGCCTCGGACCCGCCACCTCCCCGGCAAGCCCGACTTTGGCCGAGGCGGACGTGGAGGCTGTCGCAGCGACGCCGCAGGGGCACCGGGCCTTCGCGCTGCTCCAGGTCGGCGAGGCTGCGCGGGCGGAGGCGGAACTGCGCCGCCTGTGGCCGGTGGCCCAGGCCGACGCGCCTCTGTCGCGCGCGCTGTTCCTGGTGGCCGGTGCCGCCGGCCTGGGCGAGCTGGTGGCCGACCTGTCCGGGATCGTGGACGCGACGGAAGCCGACCTGCCGGTGCCCCAGCTTCGCCCGAAAGGCGGCTTCAGGCTGGACCGGGCGCTCGTCTATGCGGTGGCGCACGTGGAATCCAACTTCGACAGGGCGGCCGTCTCGCTCGCCGGCGCGCATGGAATGATGCAGCTGATGCCGCAGACCGCGGGCGTTCTCGGCGGTTCGGTCGCCGCCCGGACGCTGGACGATTCCGGGCAGAACCTGCGGCTGGGCCAGGCCTACCTGGCCTACCTGGCGCAGCCCGGGATGGCGGGGGACGACCTGCTGCGCGTCCTGGCCAGCTACAATGCGGGTCCGAACGCGCTGCAGCGCTGGGCGCTGCCGTCCGACACCGACCCGCTGATGTTCCTCGAGATCGTCCCGGTCGACGAGACGCGCCACTTCGTGCAGCGGACGCTGTCGAACCTCTGGGGCTACGCCGCGCGCTTCGGGATGCGGGCGCCGAGCCTGGAGGCAATGGCGGCCGGGGTCTGGCCCGCCTTCACGCCGGAGCTCGGCGCGGTGCCGCGGTCCCGCTTCCAGCAGGCCGTCGTTCGGCTACACTGAGCCATGAGCCGCATCGACGACAGCATCCCCTTCAAGCCCGTGCACATCGCCGTGCTGACCGTATCCGACACGCGCGACGCGGCCACCGACACGTCCGGCGACACGCTGGTGGCCAGGATAGAGGCGGCCGGGCACCGCGTGAGCGACCGCGCGATCGAGCGCGACGATGCGGACGCGATCGCCGCCCATCTCAGCCGCTGGATCGCCGATGCCGGCATCGACGTGGTGATAACGACGGGCGGCACAGGACTGACCGGCCGCGACGTGACGCCCGAGGCGTTCGAGCGCGTGATCGAAAAGCGGATCGAGGGGTTCGGCGAGCTGTTCAGGATGCTCAGCTACCAGAAGATCGGCACGTCCACGATCCAGTCGCGCGCGCTGGCCGGGCTGGCGCGCGGAACCTACCTGTTCGCCCTGCCGGGCAGCACCGGCGCGGTGCGCGACGCCTGGGACGACATCCTGGTCTGGCAGCTCGATGTGCGTCATCAGCCGTGCAACTTCGTGGAGCTGATGCCGCGGCTTCGCGAAGTTTGAACCCTACCGTCCCTCCTTGCTGTCGCATGGTGCTTGCCGGGGCGGTTCGCCCTCGAGGCTGAACCCCTCCCGGGGGGCCTGCGGCGGCCTCGACCGCGAACCGCCCCGGCAAGCAGGCGGCTGACATCGAACGAATGGCGGGGAAAGGCTGGCGGGGGAAAGGCTGGCGGGGGAAGAATGGCGGGGAAAAGAATGGCGGGGAAGGGACGTCGGCCGCGCGGCCGGGCCACGTTCGCGCGCGAAAACCGCACGTGATCGTCGCCCGCGTAACGGCGTCGAACCGGCAGGCTCCCTGCCGGTTCACTCCGCCGGAGGTAGCCGATGGCGCAGCAGACAGAGGTGGACCCGCAGGCCCTGTTCGGCGAGGCGGACAGCGAGGGAGTGATGGTGCTCGCCCCCGATCTGGCCTACCGCCGGCTCGGCATCGTCAACATCGTGCTCGCCGGCGCGCCCGGCGGGGAGTGGGTGCTGATCGACACCGGACTGCCCGGCACGCAGCGCGTGATCGAGGATGCGATCGAAAGCAGGTTCGGCGCAGGCGCCAGGCCTAGCGCGATCGTGATGACCCACGGGCATTTCGACCATGTGGGCCTGCTCGAGACGCTGGCAGCCCGTTGGGACGTGCCGGTCTATGCGCACCCTCACGAGCTGCCTTACCTGAACGGCACGTCGTCCTACCCGCCGCCCGACCCGCATGTGGGCGGCGGCCTGATGTCGCGCCTCTCGCCGCTGTTTCCGCGCAGCCCGGTGGACGTCAGGCGCCGGCTGCATGCGCTGCCCGAGGATGGCAGCGTGCCGTTCATGCCTGGATGGCGCTGGATCCACACGCCCGGCCACTCGGCGGGGCACGTCTCGTTCTGGCGGCAGAGCGACCGCGGCCTGATCGCCGGCGACGCGTTCGTCACCACCGCGCAGGAATCGGTCTATGCGGCGGCCACCCAGGCGCCGGAGCTGCACGGGCCGCCGATGTATTTCACCCATGATTGGCAGGCGGCCCGGGCGTCCGTCGAGGCTCTGGCACGGCTGCAGCCGGACTACGCCGTCACCGGCCACGGCCACGCCATGCACGGCGCGCCGATGCGGACCGCGCTGGACCGGCTGGCGCGCGAGTTCGTGGCGAGCGCCGTGCCGCCGGACGGCACGTACGTGCTGCACCCCGCGCGCGCGGCAGACGGTTCGGCCTACCAGTAGGCCGACCAGAACGAAGGGGCGCTCATGACACTCGAGGGCAAGGTAGCGATCATCACCGGCGCCGATTCCGGCATCGGCCAGGCGGCGGCGAAGATCTTCGCCGAGGCCGGCGCAGACGTGGCCATCGGCTACCACACCGATGCGGACGGCGCGCATGCAACCCGGCGGTTGGTGGAGGAGGCAGGCCGCCGCGCCTGGGTGGGCCAGGTCGACGTGGCGGAGATGGCCTCTGTGGACAGCTTCTTCGCGGCCGCCGCAGGCGCGCTCGGCACGCCGCACATCCTGGTCGCCAATGCGGGCGTCGGCATGGGCGAGAGCACTGCGGTGGCCGACATGGACGAGGCCAGGCTGGACCGGGTGCTCGACACCGACCTGAAAGGGCCGCTGTTCTGCGCCCGCTCCTTCGTGCGCGCGCGCCGCGCCGCCGGCGGACAGGGGCGGCTGGTGTTCGTAGGCTCGGTCGCGGGCCACCTGCCCACCGCCGGCAGCGCGCCATACGGCATGGCGAAGGCTGGGCTGAACTCGCTGGTGCGGTCGCTCTCGGTCGAGGCCGCGCCAGACAGGATCAACGTGAACGCCATCGCGCCCGGGCTGATCCGGACGCCGATGACACAGGAGCGGCTGGACGACCCGTCGGCGCGCGAGAAGAGCATGGAGGCGATCTTGTGGCACCGCCCGGGGCAGCCGGAGGAAATCGGCAGGCTGGCGCTGTTCCTGGCGGCCGACACCGGCGACTACGTGACCGGCCAGACCTGGACGATGGATGGCGGCCTGACGATGCACTGGGGCGGCGCGTGACCTACCAGGGGATCACCGCCCCGGTATTGTCCAGAAAGCAGCCGGTCTTGGTTGCCGCATCCATGGTGGCGAGCAGCCGGCGCGCGGCCTCCTCGGCTGGTATCCCCTGGTCCGGGCCGGTGAACGGGTCGGAGAGGCGGGTGCGGACGGTGCCGGGATGCAGGGCGAGCAGCACTGCGTCCGGCCGGCGCCTGGCTACCTCTACCGAGGCGGTGCGCAGGATCTGGTTCAGCGCCGCCTTGGACGCGCGATAGGAATACCAGCCGCCCAGCTGGTTGTCGCCGATGCTGCCGACCCTGGCGGAGAGGGTGGCGAACACCGAGCGGCCCTGGCGCGGCAGCAGCTCCACGAAATGCTTCAGCAGCAGCGCGGGACCTACGGCGTTGATCGCAAAGGCGCGCGCCATCGTGCCGGGATCGAGGTCGGCCAGGCGTTTCTCTGGCCCGCGACCGTCTATCGTGAGCGCCCCCGTGGCGTCGATGATGCGGCCGAACGGGGCCAGCGGCCGCAGCGCGGATGCCGCCGCAAAGATGCTGGCCTCGTCGGTTACGTCGAGGGCCGGATCGGTCGACCGGGCGAGACCTACCCCTGCATTGGCTGACAGGGCGGCGAGCAGGGCGGCACCGATGCCGCCTGTGCTGCCGATGACAAGGGTTGACGGAGCGGCGCGCGCCGAGGCCGAGAGCTCAGAAATCGGTGCAGCGGCCCTTCACCTCCCAGTCGCCGTAGCGTGTGGGTTCGGGCCCTTTCGGGCCGCCGATCTCCTTGGGCATTTTGGCCGGCTGAGCGGCCGGGGCTGCTTCGGGCGAAGCCTGGGTGTCTGTCTGGTCGGTCATGACAGGCATGTCGGGTGCGCCGCTTTGCTTGGCAAGCGGGCAAAGCCCTCCTGAACTGGGGGTCAGGACTCCACGCGGTTTTCCACCAGTTCGCTCACCACGCCCGGGTCGGCCAGGGTGGAGGTGTCGCCCAGGCCCTCGGTCTCGTTGGCGGCGATCTTGCGCAGGATGCGGCGCATGATCTTGCCACTGCGTGTCTTGGGCAGGCCGGGCGCCCACTGGATGGCATCGGGTGCCGCAATCGGTCCGATCTCGCGCCGGACCCAGGCCACCAGCTCGCGGCGCAGCGCGTCCGTCGGTTCGACGCCGTCCTTCAGCGTCACGTACGCGTAGATGCCCTGGCCCTTGATGTCGTGCGGGAAGCCGACGACGGCGGCTTCGGCCACGTTGGGGTTGGCCACCAGCGCGCTCTCCACCTCGGCGGTGCCCATGCGGTGGCCGCTGACGTTGATCACGTCGTCCACCCGGCCGGTGATCCACCAGTAGCCGTCGGCGTCGCGCCGCGCGCCGTCGCCGGTGAAATACTTGCCGGGGTAGGTGGTGAAATAGGTCTGAACGAAGCGCTCGTGGTCGCCGAACACCGTGCGCATCTGGCCTGGCCAGCTGTCGGTGATGCAGAGGTTGCCCTCGACGGCGCCCTCCAGCTCGGTCCCTTCGGCGTCGACCAGAACCGGCTTGACGCCGGGCAGCGGAAAGGTCGCCGAACCCGGCTTGAGCGCCACCGCGCCGGGCAGCGGCGATATCAGGATGCCGCCCGTCTCCGTCTGCCACCAGGTATCGACGATCGGGCAGCGCTCGTCGCCTACGGTCCGATAATACCAGAGCCAGGCTTCGGGGTTGATCGGCTCGCCGACGCTGCCGAGAATGCGCAGCGATTTTCGCGAGGTTTTTCTAACTGGCCCATCGCCCTCACGCATCAATGCTCGGATGGCTGTCGGGGCAGTATAGAAGACGTTGACCTGGTGCTTGTCGATGACCTCCCAGAAGCGGCTGCTGGTGGGGTAGGTCGGCACGCCCTCGAACATCAGCGTGGTGCCGCCGTTGGCGAGCGGGCCGTAGACGGTGTAGGTGTGCCCGGTCACCCAGCCGACATCGGCGGTGCACCAATAGACCTCGCCCGGGCGGTAGTCGAACACCAGCTCGTGGGTGAAGCTGGCCCAGACCATGTAGCCGCCCGTCGTGTGCAGCACGCCCTTGGGCTTGCCGGTGCTGCCGCTGGTGTAGAGGATGAACAGCGGGTCCTCCGCGTTCATCTCCTCCGGCGGGCAGTCAGGGGAGGCCGCACTGCAGATTTCGTCGTAAGCGTGGTCGCGTCCTGCCTGCATCGGCACGCTCGCCCCTGTGACCGCAACGACGATCACGCTGCGCACCGTGGGGCAGGATTGCAGGGCGGCGTCGGCGTTGGTCTTCAGCGCCACGCTGCGCCCGCCGCGCCGGCCCTCGTCGGCGGTGATCAGCAGCGTGGAGCCGCAATCCTGGATGCGGTTGGCCAGGCTGTCGGGCGAAAACCCGCCGAACACGATGGAGTGGATGGCGCCGATCCGTGCGCAGGCCAGCATGGCGACGGCTGCTTCCGGCACCATCGGCAGGTAGATCGACACGCGGTCGCCGCGCGCCGCACCCAGAGACTTCATCGCGCCGGCCAGCCGGCAGACCCGCTCGTGCAGGTCGCGATAGGTGATCGTCTCCGATCGCGCCGGGTCGTCGCCCTCCCAGACGATGGCGGCCTGGTCGCCTCTGGTCGCCAAATGCCGGTCCAGGCAGGTCGCCGAAGCGTTCAGCGTGCCGTCCTCGAACCAGCGTATGAGCACGTCGCCCTCGAAGCTGGTGTTCTTGATGGTCTGCGGGAAGCGCATCCACTCCAGCCGGCGCGCCTCGTTGGCCCAGAAACTGTCCGGGTCGGTGGCGGCATGGTTGGTCATCAGCCGCAACTGCTTGGCGTTGACCTGGGCGGATGCGGCCAGCTCGGGCTTGACGTGGAACAACAGTTCTTCGGACATTCTTGCGCGCTTCCTTGTGTCGCCGGTGCGTGCCGGTTTGGTCCACCACACGAACCGGGCGGGTCCCCGGCGTCAACCCGCCCGGCAATACGGGAGATAAGCTATCCCTTGTGGCCACGCCCCTTGTAGCCGCCAGAAGCACAGATGTGGGACCAATGCGCCGGCTCGACCGGCACCACGGACAGGCGCGAGTATTTCAGCAGCGCGAAGCCTTCGAGGGCCGCGTCTGCTTTCATCTCCTTGAGCGTGACCGCGCGCTTGAACGGGCCTACCGCCTTCACGTCCACGCACACCCAGTCCCCGCTCTCTGCGGTCGGGTCCGGGTAGGCGCTGCGCACCACCTCGACGACGCCCACGATCTCCTTGCCGGTGTTCGAATGGTAGAAGAACACCAGGTCGCCGACCGCCATCGCGGCCAGGTTGCGCCTGGCTTGGTGGCTGCGCACGCCGGTCCAGGGCTCCACGTCGTGGTCCACCTGCATGTCCCAGGAAAACGAGTCCGGCTCCGTCTTGACCAGCCAGTGGTTCACGCCGCCACCTCGCCGTCTCGGAACACCGTGCGGTAGGGCCGGATGATCACCGACTCGAACAGCAGCGAGCGGGCGTAGGGGTCGGCGGCGGCGAACCCTTCGGCTTCGGCGCGGTCCGCCACGTCGACGATCAGCAGGCTGCCGCAGGGCCGGCCGTCCTGGTCGAGCATCGGCCCGGCCTGGACGATCCGGCTCTTGTAGGTTTCGAGGTAGGCGATGTGCTGCGGCCGGGTGGCAAGCCGCAGGTCCAGGCTGCCGGGCTTGTCGATGCAGATCAAGGCGAACAGCATTGGGGTGGACCCTTGCACTGTTGGAGGGATAGCCAGGTTAGGTGCCCTGAGCCGACGCTTCAAACCAGCCCGATCACCTGATAGAGTAACACCGTGGACGCCAGCCCAGCCATCGCGGCCTCGCCAGGAGCCTTGCCGGCCCGCCGCAGCCTGCACAGGTTCGCCAACCCGGGGCGTTTCCTTCGCCTGGCCGCGCGCCTGCAGCCCTGGCTGACGGCGCCGGCCGTGGTGTTGACGCTGGCCGGGCTGGGATGGGGCCTGCTGTTCTCGCCGGCAGACTACCAGCAGGGCGACGCGGTGCGGATCATGTACGTCCACGTGCCCTGCGCCTGGCTGTCCACCGCCGGCTACGCCGGGCTGGCTGCCGCCTCGCTGATGTCGCTCGTGTGGCGCCATCCGCTGGCAGACATGGCGGCCGCCGAGATCGGGCCGGTCGGCGCTGCGGTGACCGCGCTGTGCCTGGCCACGGGGAGCCTGTGGGGCAAGCCGATGTGGGGCGCCTGGTGGGTGTGGGACGCGCGGCTGACCAGCGAGCTGGTGCTGTTCTTCCTGTATTGCGGCCACATGATGCTGATCCGCGCCTTCGACGATGCCGAGCGCGGCGCGCGCGCCGGCGCCATCCTGGCGCTCGTGGGCGTGGTCAACCTGCCGATCATCCACTACAGCGTCCAGTGGTGGAGCACGCTGCACCAGGGCAACAGCATAGGACTGACTGGCTCGTCCACGATGAGCGGCAGCATGCTGTGGCCGCTGGCGGTGGCCGCACTCGGCACCACATTCGGGTTCGCGGCGGTCGTCGTCGCGCGCCTGCGCGCCGCGGTCATGGAGCGCCGGCTCCGCGGGCTGCTGTTGGCGCGGGCGGAGAGTGTGGCTTGATCGGTTTGGAGAGTGCGGCTTGATCAACCCTTTGCGCTACGACCACCTGTCCTACATCGCAGCCTCCTACGGGCTGTTCGCGGCGGCCACGCTGTACCTGGTGCTTGGCGCGCGGGCGCGGCTGAGTGTGGTGTCGCGCAGGCTGCTGGCGGCCGACCCAAGGCGCCGGAACGACCCTTGAGCGATGCGGATGCGGAGCGGCAACTGAGGCTGGAGCTGATGAGGATGGACCTGAACCTGAAAACGAAACAGGCTTTCTGGGAAACGCCACGCAACATCACGATCCTGCTTGCCACTGTTGCCACCCTGGCGGGGCTGTTCGGCTACAAGATCGGCAGTACTGCCTCGCCGCCCGTCATCGTCCAGATGGCGGCACCGTCGGCACCGTCGGCCCGTTGATGTTCCACACCGGTTACGCGCCATGACCCGCAAGATGCGCCGGCTGAGCGTGATCCTGGCCTGCGGCGCGGGCCTGGGCAGCGCCAGCGCGCTGACGCTGAGCGCGTTCAGCGACAATCTGGTGTTCTTCATGTCCCCTGGCGACATCGCCAAACACGCGCCAGCGCCGGGCCGCACCATCCGCCTGGGCGGGCTCGTGCAGGCCAAGTCTCTGCGCATGGACAAACAGGACGGCGAACCGGTGGCGCATTTCACCGTCACCGACGGGCGGACAGCGATCCCGGTCAGCTACACCGGAATCCTGCCAGACCTGTTCCGCGAGGGTCAGGGCGTGGTGGCCCTTGGCACGGTCGAGCCCGACCACAGTTTCAGGGCGCAGGAAGTGCTGGCCAAGCACGATGAGACCTACATGCCCAAGGACGTGGCCGACGCTCTGAAACGCTCGGGGCATTGGAATCCGGCGAACGGTCCCGCGCCGCCGGCGAGCACGTGGAAGTCGGTCACCGCGTCGCGGTAGGTTTGGCTGGCGATCGGTCAGCCGTATGACGAGGTTTGCATGATCCCCGAACTCGGCCATTTCGCGCTCGCTCTGGCCTGCGCACTCGCCTTCGCCCAGGCCGTCGTCGGCATCTGGGGCGCGCATCGCCGCGACATGCGGCTGATGTCGGCTACGCCCGGCCTGGCCGTCGGCCAGTTGCTGGCGCTCGCCGGCGCGTCGCTGGCCCTGGTCCTGGCGAGCGCGTGGGACGATTTCTCGGTCGTCAACGTGGCCGAGAACAGCGCCCTCGCCAAGCCGCTGCTCTACAAGATCACCGGAACCTGGGGCAACCACGAGGGTTCGATCCTGCTCTGGGGCCTGATCCTGGGCATCTGCGGCGGCCTCGTCTCCGTGTTCGGCCGCACGCTGCCATCCTCGCTGCGGGCGCGCGTGCTGGGGGTGCTCGGCGGCACCTCTGCCGGTTTCCTGCTGTTCTGCCTGACGACGTCGAACCCGTTCTGGCGAAGCTGGCCCGCGCCGGCCGACGGCCGCGGCATGAACCCTCTGCTGCAGGACCCGGGCTTGGCGTTCCACCCCCCCGTTCTCTACATGGGCTATGTCGGCTTCGCGGTGCCGTTCGCCTTCGCGGTCGCCGCCCTGCTGGAGGGCCGGATCGACGCCGCCTGGGGACGCTGGGTGCGGCCCTGGGCACTGGTGTCCTGGTGCTTCCTCACCTGCGGCATCGCGATGGGGTCGTGGTGGGCGTATTACGAGTTGGGCTGGGGCGGCTACTGGTTCTGGGACCCGGTCGAGAACGCCTCGCTGATGCCGTGGCTGACCGGCACCGCCCTGGTGCACTCGGCCATCGTGGTCGAGAAGCGCGAGAGCCTGAAGATCTGGACGGTGCTGCTGGCGATCGGCACGTTCAGCCTGTCGCTGTCGGGCACGTTCCTGGTGCGCTCGGGCATCCTGAACTCGGTGCACGCGTTTGCCAACGATCCTGCGCGCGGCATCTTCATCCTGGGCCTGCTCGGGCTGGTGATCGGCGGCTCGCTGCTGCTGTTCGCGTTGCGCGCGCCCCTGCTGAAATCGGGAGGCGTGTTCGCGCCCGTGTCTCGCGAGGGCGGGCTCGTCTTGAACAACATCTTCCTCTGCTCGATCTGCGCCGTCGTCGTCGTCGGCACGATGTATCCGCCGTTTGCCGACCTGCTGCTCGGCCAGAAGATCAGCGTCGGCGCGCCCTTCTTCAACGCGACCGTCTTGCCGCTGGCGATCCCCGTGTTCCTGGCAATGGCGGTCGGGCCGCTGCTGCCGTGGAAGCGCGGCCGGCTGATGCCTCTCGTCACCCATGCCTGGTGGGCGGCGCTGGCTGCGGTCGCGGTCGGCGGCGTGTGCGCGGGCAACATGGCCGTGCTGCCCGCCCTGGCGTTCGGGGCCGCGACCTGGCTGATCCTCGGTTCCTTCTCCGAGGTGATCGAGCGGACCCTGCTGTTCCGCGCGCCGGTCGCCAACTCGGTGCGCCGCGCGCGCGGGCTGCCGGTGGCGGTGCTGGGAGCGGCGATCGCCCATGCGGGCATGGGCGTCACCATCGCCGGCATCGCGGGGATGTCGCTGTCGAGCAGCAAGATCGTGGAGGCCAAGCCCGGTGACCAGTTCAAGCTCGGCGGCTACGCGTTCACGCTGCTGTCGCTGAGCAGCGAGCCCGGGCCGAATTTCTCGTCGCGCGTCGCCTCCATCGAGGTCACCCAGGGTGGCGCGCCGGTGGCGATCCTGAAGCCGTCCAAGCGCAACTTCGCGTCGCAAAACCAGACCACCAGCGACGTGGCCATCCGCACCAATTTCCTGCGCGACCTCTACGTCGTGCTGGGCGACGAGCGGGACGGGCAGGCGGTGCTGCGCCTGCACGTGAACCCGCTGGCGCCCTGGATCTGGCTGGGCGCCCTGGTGATGGCCGCGGGCGGCGCGCTGTCCCTGGCCGACCGCCGGCTGCGGGTCGGCGCGCCGTCTAGGCTCCGCGCAGGCGCGGTTCCGGCATGATCGCGCGCCGCCGGCTTCTGCTGGCAGCCCCGCTGGGCGTGGCAGCGGCGGGCGGCGTCGCGTTCTGGTCCATGCTGACCCGCATGCAGGGCGGCACGTTCGACCCGCACGACATCGGCAATCCCATGCTGGGCAAGAAGCTGCCCGACTTCGACCTGCCGGGCATCGCGCCCTCGCCTGGCTTCTCCAGCAAGGACGTATTGGCGGCCGCGCACAAGCAGCCGGTGCTGATCAACTTCTTCATGTCCACCTGCATACCCTGCGCCGAGGAGGCCGAGACGCTGGACGCGCTGTCCAGGCAGGGCGTCTCCATCTGGGGCATCGCCTGGGAGGACGAGCCGGCAAAGTCGGCCGCGTTCCTCGACAGATACGGCAACCCCTTCGCCCGGGTCGGCACCGACCGCCGCGGTACCGCGGCCATCGATTTCGGGCTCTACGGCGTGCCCGAAAGCTACCTGATCGACCGCACCGGACGCATCGTCTGGCACATGGCGGGCGGGTTGTCCGATTTGACGGTGGAGCAGCAGCTGCTGCCTGCGCTGGCGCGCGCGCGCGCGTGACTTCGGCGGTCCGAGGTTTATATGAGCGGTGTTACGGAGGATGCGGTCGACGGCATCGAACGGGAACTGCGGATGGAACAGATGCCGGCGGACATCAGTCAGCGGCGCGGGATTGATCATCGGCCAGAGCTTCGGCCGTTGAGGCGATGCCCAACATGAAAGCCCTCGTTGTCGCCCTTTGCCTGCTCCTGCTGTGCGCCCACGCCTGGGCGATCTCCGACCCGCGCGAGATGCTGCCCGACCCTGCCCAGGAGGCAAGGGCCGAGCAGGTGGGCAGCCAGCTGCGCTGCCTGGTGTGCCAGAACGAGTCGATCGAGGACAGCGGCGCACAGTTGGCGCACGACCTGCGCGCCGTGGTGCGGCAGCGTGTCGCGGCCGGCGAGACGGATTCGCAGATCATGGCCTGGATGGTGGCGCGCTACGGCAATTTCGTCCGCCTCAGCCCTCCTCTGACACCCACAACGCTGCTGCTCTGGGCCACGCCTGTGCTCGCTCTGCTGGTCGGGGCATGCGCCGCCCTGCTCGGCCGGCGCTCTATCGGGGCGGCGCCGGCGCCGCTGAACGCGGCCGAGCAGGCCCGGCTGGACGAGCTCAGCCGGACGGCGTGAGGCATCCCGCCGAATGATCTGGCTGTGGCTGCTGGTGGTCGCCTGTGTCACGATGACGCCGGTTGCCTGGTTTGCCGGGCGCGGCGGCCGGTTGCGCGGCAGGCGCGATGCGGCCCTGGCGCTGCATCGCGCCCAACTGACCGAGCTGGACCGCGACCTGGCGGAGGGCCGGCTGCTGCCGTCCGAGCACGGCGCAGCGCGGCTGGAGGTGCAGCGCCGCCTGCTTGCCGAGGCTGAGCAGGCGGAAGCTGCCGCCCCCGCCCGCTCGGGGCCGGCTGGGGTGGTTCTGGTGGCCGCCCTGGTGCCGGCGCTTGCGCTGATCCTCTACGTGGCGGCTGGCGGAGCCCCGGATTTCCGCGCCCGTGAGGCTGCGGCCCGGCAGATTGCGCAGGGGGTGGCGGCGCAGGCCAGGCAGACCGCCGAGGACGAGGCGGTGGTCGGCCGACTGCGCGACGCGCTGGCCAAGATGGACCCCCGTACCGACACCGCCCGGCGCGGCTACGTCATGCTCGGCCGCGCAGAGCTTTCGCTGGGGCGCCTGCCTGAGGCCGCCGAAGCCTGGCGCCAGGCACTTGCCCAGCGTTTCGAGCCCGACCTCGGCGCAGAAACCGCGGAGGTCATTTCGGAAGCACAGGCGCATGTCACTCCGGAAGCCGCAAGCCTGTTTCGCCGCGCCCTTGCCGAAGCGCCCGCCGACGCGCCGTGGCGCAAGGCTGCCGAGAAACGCATCTCCGAAGCGGGCGGCGGTTCCTAGGGCCTGACCGCGTCAGATTGATCGTCAATCACGACGAACATGCTCGCCAAACAAAGAGCAGGAGGCCAGCCGAGCCGGGTTAGCGCGTTTTGCAAGACACGCTTGGCCAGCCATCAACGGCCCTGGTGTCCTAACCCGAAGTCGGACGCGTATGGTTCTCGCGTAGAAGATCGCGGTAGTCCGCCTGGGTGATCTCACCGGAAGCAAGTCTGATGACTATTTCGGCGGCCAACTGTTCGCTGGCGGTAAATCGTCCTCCGTTGAGTTCGAGAAACAGAATTCCGACGACGAACCCGGTTCGCTTGCTGCCGTCGATAAACGGATGGTTCTGGACGATGCCGGCCGTGTAGCAGGCGGCCAGGTCGGCGACGTCGGCGCTGTCGTCATAGGCCGCAAGATGAAGCGGTCTGGCCAAAGCGGATTGCAGAAGACCCAATTCCCGCAGTCCAGTTGCGCCCCCGTGCAGTAGGAGCGAGCGGTCGTGCACTGCCAGTGCGTCCCGCTCCTCGATCCAAACCCACTCAACCATCCTATTTGGCTAGAGTGTGCATCGTATTCCTGTAACGCCGCATGATGTCCTCTGCCTTATCCATCTTCCCGGCAAAATCCGGGTCGTACGGGGTTAGACGAAACGACCCATCCGACGTCTCCACCATGTACAGCGTGTCGCCTTTGGCCACGTTCAGGCGGGTCAGCACCTCCTTGGGCACCACCATCCCCGTGGATGTTCCAACCGATATGAGTTTGAGTGCCGTCACAAACGCCTCCACTGCATACATATACCTATTAGCATGCGGTGTCTCGTGCGACAACCAGCAGGGCGACAATCAGCAGGCGTTCGACGGAATGCTGCCGTGGAGCCGCATCGCCTCAGGTTGATCCTCACCACGACGAACATGCTCGCCAAGACAAAGAGCTGGAGCCTGATCGCTTCGTCTACCAGAAGCGATCAGGCTCTAGGCAACGACGACCATCGGTCCTGGGCCGTGTTGCCACCCCCCACCCCCCATGCTATTCGCCCGGCGCCGGCAAAATCGGCTAATCACCAGTGATTGGAAGCGTTTGACGTGGCCCAAGGCGGCACGACCATTTCCCACGGCGGCGGCTTGGCTGACCGATACGCGGCCGCGCTCTACGACCTGGCCGATGAGGAGGGTTCGCTCGACCAGACGGTCGACCAGGCATCCGAGCTTGCCCGTCTGATCGACGGAAACGCCGATTTTCAACGACTGCTGAACAGCCCGCTGATCGACGTGAAGCAGGCGACCGATGCCGCCCGTGAGGTTCTGCAGACCAAGGGGTTTTCGCCCACCATCATCCGCTTCGTCAGCGTCATCGCCGGCAACCGGCGCCTGAACCGGTTGCGCTCCATCCTGTCGGCCTTTGCGCAGCTGGTCGCCAGCAAGCGAGGCGTCGTGACCGCCCACGTCGCCACCGCGCGCGGGTTGAGCCTGCCGCAGCGCGAGGCGGTGCGGGCCAGGCTGATCGAGGCTGGCTACGGAAACGTGAACATAGAAGAGCAGGTCGACCCGAGCCTGCTCGGCGGCCTGGTCCTTCGGATCGGCGCACGCCTTTACGACAGCAGCATAAAATCGCGCCTGCAGCGCCTGCAGTTCGCCATGAAGGGTATTGCGTGATGGACATTCGTCCCGCCGAAATTTCCGAAATCCTCAAGAAGCAGATCGCCAATTTCGACACCGAAGCAGACGTCTCCGAGACCGGGCAGGTGCTCTCGGTCGGCGACGGCATCGCGCGCGTCTTCGGCCTGCAGAACATCATGGCCGGCGAGATGGTGCAGTTCCCCGGCGCCGGCCTGCGCGGCATGGCGCTGAACCTCGAGACCGACAACGTCGGCATCGTGGTGTTCGGCGACGACCGCGCGATCCGCGAGGGCGATACCGTCACCCGCACCGGCACCATCGTGGACGTGCCGATCGGCGAGGCGCTGCTCGGCCGCGTGGTCGATGGGCTGGGCAACGCAATCGACGGCAAAGGCGGGCTTGAAGGATTGCAGCGCAGCCGCGTCGAGGTGAAGGCGCCGGGCATCATCCCGCGCAAATCGGTGCACGAGCCGATGCAGACCGGCCTGAAATCGATCGACGCGCTGATCCCGGTCGGCCGCGGCCAGCGCGAGCTGATCATCGGCGACCGCCAGACCGGCAAGACCGCCGTCATCATCGACACCATCCTCAACCAGAAGGCCGCCAACGACGCGGCCGGCGCGGACAGCAAGAAGAAGCTGTTCTGCATCTACGTCGCGATCGGCCAGAAGCGTTCGACCGTCGCACAGATCGTGCGCACGCTGGAGGAACGCGGCGCGCTCGACTACACGATCGTGGTTGCCGCAACCGCGTCCGACCCCGCGCCGATGCAGTTCCTCGCACCCTACACCGGTTGCACGATGGGCGAGTATTTCCGCGACAACGGCATGCACGCAGTCATCTTCTACGACGACCTGTCCAAGCAGGCGGTGGCCTACCGCCAGATGTCGCTGCTGCTGCGCCGCCCGCCCGGGCGCGAGGCCTACCCGGGCGACGTGTTCTACCTGCACTCCCGCCTGCTGGAGCGTGCGGCAAAGATGTCGGACGCGCACGGGGCGGGATCGCTGACTGCGCTGCCGGTGATCGAGACGCAGGCGGGCGACGTGTCCGCCTACATCCCGACCAACGTGATCTCCATCACCGACGGCCAGATCTTTCTGGAAACCGAGCTGTTCTTCCGCGGCATCCGCCCGGCGGTGAACGTCGGCCTGTCCGTCTCGCGCGTCGGCTCGTCGGCGCAGATCAAGGCGATGAAGCAGGTGGCCGGGAAGATCAAGCTGGAACTGGCGCAGTATCGCGAGATGGCCGCCTTCGCCCAGTTCAGTTCCGACCTCGACGCCTCGACCCAGCAGCTCCTGGCGCGCGGCGCTCGGCTGACCGAGCTGCTGAAGCAGCCGCAGTTCGCGCCGTATCCGGTCGAGGACCAGGTCGTGGTGATCTTCGCCGGCACGCGCGGCTACCTCGACAAGATCGAGGTGGGGCAGGTCGGCAAATTCGAGCGCGAGCTGCTGAGCGAGCTGAAGGCGCAAGGCGAGATCATCGGCTCGATTCGCGATACCAAGGAGATCAAGAAGGACGTGGAGCCAAAGCTCGTCTCCTTCATGGACGATTTCACCAAGCGCTTCGCGCAGGCCTAGTTCGTGGCCTCGCTCAAAGATCTCCGCGGACGGATCAACAGCGTCAAATCGACGCGAAAGATCACATCGGCGATGAAGATGGTCGCCGCGTCGAAACTGCGCCGCGCGCAGGCTGCGGCCGAAGCCGCGCGCCCGTATGCCGAGCGCATGTCGGCCATGCTGTCGCGGCTCGCCGCCAACGTCGCCGGCACGCCAGGCGCGCCGAGATTGCTGGTTGGCACAGGCAGGGACCAAGTCCACCTCGTTATTGCCATGACCGCCGACCGCGGCCTGGCCGGTGCATTCAACTCCGGCGTCGGCCGCCAGGCGCGCACATTGGTCCGCCGCCTGCTCAGCGAGGGCAAGACGGTCAAAATACTGGCCGTGGGCCGAAAGGGCCGCGATTATCTGCGCCGCGAATTCGCCGATAACATGGGCGAAGACCTTGCCATGGGCGGCCGCAAGACCATCGAGTTCGACGCCGCAAAGGACGTGGCCGACCGCGTCTTCGCCATGTTCGAACGCAACGAGTTCGACGTGGCAACGGTGGTGTACAACCAGTTCAAATCGGTGATCGCCCAGATCCCCACCGAAATGCAGATCATCCCGCTCCCCCCCCCCAAAGCCGCCGACGACACCGAAGGCGCCCGCGCGATCTACGAATTCGAGCCGGACGAAGAAACCATCCTCCTCCGCCTGCTGCCGCAAAACCTAGCCATCCAACTCTACCGCGCCATGCTGGAAAGCAACGCCGGCTTCTACGGCGCCCAGATGACCAGCATGGACAACGCAACCCGCAACGCGGGCGACATGATCAACCGGCTGACACAGAACTATAACAGGACTCGCCAGGCAAATATTACGCGCGAGTTGATCGAGATTATTTCGGGCGCCGAAGCGTTGTAGGGTGGGCTTCAGCCCACCATCCCAGACGTTACATAAACGAATAGATAGACTGAACATGCTTTACTTGTTGCTCAACATTTAGAACAGAAAACTGGTAAGTGAGAGCGTTAATCATTGATGAGCCTTGGATCGGATTGATCTTAAAGGCGAAAAAACGTGGGAGATGCGTAAAGGCGCCGTCAAGTTGCGAGGTCAAATTGGCCTGATCCGAAAAGGATCGAAGCATATTGTGGGCGTAGCGAATGTCATCGATTGCCGACCTGAAATCGTCAACCGCCAACCTTACGCCGAAGCAGAACCACTTCATCGTATATCAGAGGCTCGCCAAGCCGCGGCGTTCTCCGATGGTTGGCGAACCCCTTGGGTGTTGGCAGATGCACGGCCGTTGCTGAAAGCCATTCCATATGAACATCGGTCTGGATCAGTGAAGTGGGTAATTCTCAATCCTGACGTCGAAGCTTGTGTAAAGGAGCAGCTTCGGCAAACGTAGAGCGCGTAGACCGTGTCGCCCTTGCGACGTGGGAACCCGGGCTGTAAACAACTGTATCGCTAGAACTCTCACAGGCGTCTCCGGCCTAGTATAGCTGTTTGATCATGCAAGGTCGTCAATGAATCGTTTCGCGGTTTGCGTCATGTGTCTAGCGGTGATTAATGGCTGTAGTAAAAGTGTGCCTGAAGATTGGGGATCGGTGCATTGGTTAGACTCTTCTGATCGTGTTAAGATCGCTTACCCGGACGCTCATGCAATTACACCGCGCTCTGCCATTGGCCGCCTTCGTGACTGTAGCACGGATCACGCTTGGCCTGGATATGAACGAATTTCAAGCATAGGCGAACAGAAATTCTCTACGACGTTTTGCTTCGACGACTCAGGTCTTAGATCAGTCGAAATGAAAATGATCGACGGTGTGAGTCTAGCACCGAGTGCTGATGATCCGCTTTTGAAAAGCCTTATCTCAAGCTATGGGAAGCCGTCGAAGGCAGATGACGGAATTCCGAAGATAGCGAACTTCGGATGGTTTAGAACCAGGACGACTATCATCCTAAATGTCATTCGGATCATTCCGGGCGATACTCAGGTCGGTCTAACATTCCTTGATGCCAGTGCAAAGCTGAAGCCGCCCTCATGATTAGTTGTCTTGCGTCCGCGTGCGACGCGCGCGAGCGAAAACTAACAGCAAGCGTAGCCCGTGTCGCGCCCTTGCGCGGTGCGGGGATCCCAACGTGCACGAGCGATCTCCGGTGCACTCTCTTGCGACACGGCGACCGGGTTTTCTCCACTGGCCACGGGCCGCCGCGCATTGCCCAAGAGCAACGCGGGCTACGGTGGTCGGCCCTGAACATCTGTTGCTTCCCGCCGCTCTCCAAACTGGCCGCCATCGTCCTCGCGATCGGCGGCCCAGAACTTCGAGCAGCCAGCAAGGTAGCCCGCATCTTGATGCGGGTTCGCCTCGCAGTTGCGGTGCTCTACCTGCCAAACGGCTCCCGCATCAAGATGCGGGCTACTCGGTGTCAGCCCTCCTGGATTGCGCCGCGCTTCATTCCGGCTACGGTGCCGATGCATCATGAGCGCCCAACACCGTGGAAAACCTGCTCGCCGCGATTGCCGCAAAGAAGGCCGAACTCGACCGTCTTTGTGCCCACCTAACCGGTGGTCTCGCTAATTTCGACCACAGCCAAGACCTCGAACTAACCTACACCTCCAACGCGATCGAGGGGAACACCCTGACTGCGGTCGAAACGACGCTGGTGATCGAGCAGGGCATCACCATCGCTGGCAAGCCGCTACGCGACCACATGGAGGCCGTCGATCACATGGGCGCGCTCCACTACGTGCGCGACCTGGCTGGGCAGTCTGCCGCGCTGACCGAGTTCGACGTGCGCACCCTGCACCGGCTGGTCCTGCTGCGCTCCGCCCCCGACATCGGCGGGCGCTATGCCGATCAGGGGCGCTACGTGCTCACCAATGCCGGCCGCCGCGCGTTCCCGTCGCCGGCCGAGCTGCCCGCGCTGATGGGCGAGTTCTCCGCCTGGCTCGGCACGGCCGCGAACACGCCGGACACCGCCTTCACGGCGCATCGCCGCCTGGTGGAAATCCACCCCTTCAACGATGGTAATGGACGCACGGCACGGCTGTTGATGAACCTGGTCCTCATCCGCGCCGGCTATCCGCCCGTCGCCGTCCGCCCGGTGGACCGCCCGGCCTACATCGCCGCCCTGCAACAGGCGCAGGCGGGGCAGGGCGCCGATGCGTTCGACCGCCTTCTCTATGAGCGTCTGGACGCGACACTCGACGAGTATCTCGGCGCTGCGCGGGACTCGATCCGGCCTTGACGGCCTAACTCTTTCCGGCTTGCAAAGTCCACGTCGCTGTCCGCCTCTTGCATGGCTCGCCAGACCGCAGATTTGCCCCCAGGGGCCTCAGATGGCATGAGAACTCCCAAACGAACGGGGTCTGGGGCCGACTGGCCCCAGCGGGTCCAGGGCAGAGCCTGGCCTTGTCTTTCAGGAGCAGCAAATGGCAACCAACTCAACAGGCCGCGTATCCCAAGTCCTGGGCGCGGTGGTCGATGTGCAGTTCGAGGGCGACCTGCCCTACATCCAGAACGCGCTGACCAGCCGCATCGGCGACCGCGAACTGGTTCTGGAAGTCAGCCAGGAGCTGGGCGAGCGCACCGTGCGCTGCATCGCCATGGACAGCACCGACGGCATGGTGCGTGGCCAGGCGGTCAGCGACACCGGCGCACCGATCACCGTGCCGGTCGGGCCGGAAACGCTCGGCCGCATCCTCAACGTGATCGGCGAGCCGATCGACGAGCGTGGGCCGGTCGGCGCTACCCGCCACATGCCGATCCATCGCAGCGCCCCCTCTTTCGAGGACCAGGCCGCCGCCGTCGAGGTTCTGGTGACGGGCATCAAGGTGGTCGACCTGCTGGCGCCGTATCTGAAGGGCGGCAAGATCGGCCTGTTCGGCGGCGCCGGGGTGGGCAAGACGGTGCTGATCCAGGAGCTGATCAACAACATCGCCAAGGGCCATGGCGGCGTCTCGGTGTTCGCCGGCGTGGGCGAGCGCACCCGCGAGGGCAACGACCTGTATCACGAGATGATCGACGCCGGCGTGATCAAGCTCGGCCAAGACACCACCGAGGGCTCCAAGGTGGCGCTGGTCTACGGCCAGATGAACGAGCCGCCGGGCGCCCGCGCCCGCGTGGGCCTCACCGGCCTCACGCTCGCCGAGTATTTCCGCGACCAGGAAGGCCAGGACGTGCTGTTCTTCGTCGACAACATTTTCCGCTTCACCCAGGCGGGCGCCGAGGTGTCCGCCCTGCTCGGCCGCATCCCGTCCGCAGTGGGCTACCAGCCGACGCTGGCCACCGACATGGGCGCGCTGCAGGAACGCATCACCAGCACCAAGAAGGGTTCCATCACCTCGGTGCAGGCGATCTACGTGCCGGCCGACGACCTGACCGACCCCGCGCCGGCAACCAGCTTCGCCCATCTGGACGCCACCACCGTGCTGAACCGCGCGATCAGCGAGAAGGGGATCTACCCGGCGGTCGATCCGCTGGACTCCACGTCCCGCTCGCTCGACCCGCGCATCGTGGGCGAGGAGCACTACCAGGTGGCGCGCGACGTGCAGCGCATACTGCAGACCTACAAGAGCCTGCAGGACATCATCGCCATCTTGGGCATGGACGAGCTTTCCGAAGAGGACAAGCTGACGGTGGCCCGCGCCCGCAAGATCGAGCGTTTCATGAGCCAGCCGTTCCACGTCGCCACCGTGTTCACCGGCCTGGAAGGCAAGTTCGTGCCCATCGCCGACACCGTCCGCTCGTTCAAGGAGATCGTGGAGGGCAAGCACGACGACCTGCCCGAAGCCGCCTTCCTGATGGTCGGCACCATCGAGGAGGCCCGTGAAAAGGCCGAAAAGATGAAGGTCCCGGCCTAGAGCGATGCCCGTCACCCTGGAGATCGTCAGCCCCGCGCGCCTGGTGCTCAGCCGCGCGGTCGACATGGTGGTGATGCCCGGATACGAGGGCGACCTGGCGGCGATGGAAGGCCACGCGCCGATGATCACGCTGCTGCGCGGCGGCGTGATCTCGCTGCACGAGGGCGGAGCGGTGACCGACCGCCTGTTCGTGGGCGGCGGCTTCGCCGAGATCACCGCCGACCGCTGCACCATCCTGGCGGACGACGCGGTGCCGGTGGCCGAGCTGTCGGCCGAGACGGCGCAGCGAAGGCTGGACGAGGCCGAAGCCGCCTGGCGGGACATCGACAAGGCGGATCTGAACGCCCGTGATGCCGTTCTGGACCGGCTGCAATCCACCCGCGAGGCGGTGCGCGTGGCCGGCGGCGGCTAGCGCGCACCCGGCGGCCCACCGCCAGCCTCAGGTTTGCCGGCCTGCACCCGTGGCTCCAGGGCAACAGCCGATGCCGGTGAGACAGCCCGAGTGCTTGCGGCGCGGCGCAGGCGGGGTATGCCTAAACGGTCACGTGCAGATGTGCGCCCGGCAGGGCCGTTCGATGAGTAAATCTAGTCTATGAAGCATTGGTTGATTGAGGATGTCGGCTGGGACAAGTTCGATCCCGGCAGCGTCGATCCGGAGATCGTGGCGCTGGTCAAGGCGGCGGCGCTGGTGGAACGCAACGGCGTCGATTACGGCACCTACCTGAACCGGGTGTTCGACAACGACCCCGATTTCTGCGCCGCAGCCGACCGCTGGTCGGTCGAGGAGGTGCAGCACGGCGACACGCTGGGCCGCTGGGCCATGCTCGCCGATCCCGGCTGGGATTTCGAGGCCGCCTTCCACCGCTACAAGACGGGATACCACCTCCCGCTCCTGGACGCCGACCTCTCCGTCAGGGGATCGCGCACCGGCGAGCTGATCGCCCGCTGCATGGTCGAGTCCGGCACGTCGAGCTACTATTCGGCGTTGGGAGACGCCGCGCGGGAGCCCGTGCTGCAGGACATCTGCCGGCTGATCGCGGCCGACGAGTTCCGCCACTTCAAGCTGTTCTACGACCACATGAAACGTTACCTCAAGCGCGAGCGCATCGGGCTGATGCAACGCATGCGCATCGCCCTCAGCCGCATCGGCGAGAGCGAGGATGACGAGCTGGCCTACGCCTTCTACTGCGGCAACACCCCGCCCGGCGCCGCCTACCGGCACGAGCAGTTCATCGCCGGCTACATGGCGCGCACGATGACGATGTACCGCTACCGGCACCTCGAGCGCGCAGTCGGCATGATCCTCAAGGCGATCGGCCTGCCGCCGCGTGGCCGCCTCTCCGCTGCCGCCGCCCGCGGCGCCTGGTGGCTGATGTGCAAACGCCGGGACAAGTTCAGGCGAGTCGTCCGCAGCAGCGAAACAGGGCGCGCAGTGGCCGCCTGACAGAGCAAATCACGCGGGCTGGGACAGCCGGAGTGACAGGACTGCTCGTCAAGACGACGGCCAGAGCCTGATCGCTTCTGGTAGCCGAAGCGATCAGGCTCTGGCTCTTTGTTTTGGCCAGCATGTTTATCGTGGTCGGGGATCAACCTGAAGCGATCATGCCCTAGACCGCTCTGACGTCCGCCAACTCGCCGAAACTCTGCGGGACCGGTTTAGGCGGCGCTGCCCAGTCGCTGGATGCACGTCTTGCGACGCGCGGCCAGTTCGGTCACCACTGCGGTCTGACGCCTGATCGGCGCCAGCATCGAGCCAAGCTGCGCCGACACGCCGATCTTGAGAACCACGCTCAGCGCCTCGTGCACGCTGCCGAACTGGCCCATGTCCATGCTGGTCAGACAGCACCAGCTGCCGATCGTGCTGCCCTGGCGGGCGAAGCCCCAGCGCGACCAGCACTCCCCGCTGCGATAGACGCTGAGGAAGTTGCCCACCTCCTGTGCGTCGCCGCAGTCGCGATCGTGGATGACCATGCGGTCGTAGCCCGCCATTTTGGCGGCATCCCGCCAATCGGATATGTCCATCCGGTCGCGCGGCGTGAAGCACGATGCAAAGGCCATGGCGGCTGCAGCAAGCGACTCATACCGCGCGAAGGAAACGACGGTTTCCCCTGGTCTTGGTTTCAAGTCATCCATAGACAACGCCACCGAGAAGTTGATGGAGACGTCTAACATAACTTTGTCGTGAGCGCATGTGATACGTTTCACACACGTGATACTCTTACGAGGCCGTCACGACTTCGTTCGTCTTTACAGTAAGTTACACGGTCTGGCTTAGAAGACGATAGCCGATCCCCGATTCGGTCGTGATCAAGCCTCCCGCCTCCGTCCCCAGCTTCTGCCTCAGATGGCCGATATAGACGCGCAGGTACTGGATGTCGGCGGCATGGGCCGGGCCCCACACGGCCGTCAGGAGCTGTCGGTGCGTGATGACGCGGTTGACGTTGCGCACCAGCAAGGCGAGCACGTCGTACTCCCGTTTGGTCAGCGCGACCGCATGTCCGTCCACCCGCACCAGCCGCCGGCCGAGGTCCACGTCCAGCGGCGGATGGCTGAACAGCACCGTGGTCTCCTGGCCTTGCCTGCCCTGCCGCAGCACCGCGCGCACGCGGGCCAGCAGCTCCCCCATGTCGAACGGTTTTTCGACGTAGTCGCTGGCGCCCTGGTCCAGCGCCCGTATTTTCTCCTCGGTGCGGTCACGCGCCGAGAGCACAACAACGGGCACGGCCGCAAACGCCCGCAACCGGCGCAGCACGTCCTGCCCGTCGATGTCCGGCAGGCCGAGGTCGAGCAGCACCAGCGAAGGCGGCCGGCTGGCCGCCATCCGCAACGCCTGCTCCCCCGTGTCGGCGCGCATCACCTCGTAGCCGGCTGCTTCCAGGGTCGGGCGGAGGAAACGATGGATCTGCGGCTCGTCGTCGACGAGCAGGATCAACGCCTGGTTCAGCATTGCGGCCGCCGGTTCGGACGGGTTCGGCGTGATCATGGCGCGGCCGCCAGCCGGATCACGACGGACGTTCCGGGCGGGCTGCCCGCCGGCCGGTCCGGCCGGGGACTGATCGCCCCGATCGAGCCGCCCATCGCCTCGGTCAGCCCGCGCGCGATGGCCAGGCCAAGGCCGGTCCCCGGCACTGTCCTGTCGCCCCTGCGTGCCCGGTAGAAGCTGTCGAACACGTGCGGCAGGTCGGCCTCGCTGATCCCCGGTCCCGAGTCGCTGATCGTCAGGCAGACCATGGACCCCTCGCGTCTGGCCGAGACGGCGACGTGGCCGTCCGGCATGCCGTATTTTGCCGCGTTCTCCAGGATGTTCATCAGCACCTGCTCCAGCAGCGCGGGATCGGCACTCGCCTCGGGCAGGTCCGGCGGCATGTCGAGGTCCAGCCCGGCCAGGCCAGGAACCCTGTACGAAGCCTCGCGCACCGCGCCGCCCAGCGCCACGCTTTCGAGGCGAGGCGCAATCTCGCCCGTCTCCAGCCGGGTCATCTCGGTGATGTTGGCCAGGAACCGCGTCATCCTCACGATGTCCTGCTCGATGCTGGCCAGCAGGTCGCTGCGGTCTGCGGGCAGCAGCGTGTTCCAGCTTGTGCGCAGCGAGCCGGCCGCTCCCCTGATCCCGGTCAGCGGCGTGCGCAGGTCGTGGCTGAGGCTGTTGAGCAGCGCGGTGCGCAGCTTCTGGGTTTCCGCCTGCGCCTCTATGCGGGCCGCCGCCACCGCCAGCCGCACCCGTTCGAGCGCCGCAGAGGCCTGGTCGGCAAGGGCGAGCAGCGCCTGCACGAGCGGCTGGTCCAACCCCCCGGTGGGCCGCACGCCGAGCACGCCGAAGCCGCCGCGCGTGGTGCGCATCGGCACGAACCGCCAGGCCGCGCTGGGCAGCGTCGCGGTGCCGCGGCCCGCCTGTTCGTTGCGCGAGAAACTCCAGCGCGCAGCCGCCCAGCTCCCTTCGTCCATGGTGTCCAGCCAGGGCGGCTCGGCGGCGCGTATGTTGAGGTCCTCCCCATCGGCGATCAGCACGATGGCCGGCGACGTCATCTCCCCCGCGAGCCTGGCGATCTCGCTCAGCAGGTCGGGCTCGGTCGCCGGTTCGCCCAGCCGCCGGCTGAACGCCGAGATCCGTCGCAGGCTCTCGATCCGGCCCTGCGCCGCCTGCGCCTCCAGGCGCACCCGGCTCGCCAGCCAGCCCGTGGAGGCTGCGACCCCCAGGAACACCAGCAGCGCGATCACGTCGCGCGGGTGCGAGATCGACAGCCGCCCGACCGGCGGGATGAAGAAGAAGTTCCACGACAGGAACCCGAGCGCGGCCGAATACAGCGCGATCGGCAGGCCCCACACCGTCGCGGCCGCAACGACGACCGCGAGGAACAGCATGCCCAGCGCCTCGTAGTCGAGCCACGGCCGCAGCAGCTCACCGGCCGCGATGACCGCACCGATCAGGGCAGGGCTCGCCGCCCAGGGCAGCCAGTGCGCGGGCCAGGGGCTGGCGTCCCGGCGGGGAACGCGCGCCCCGCTCGTCGGCACGACGTGGAGCGAGAATTCCGGCCCCTGGCGCACCAGCGTGCCGGCCAGCGTCTGGCCGGAGAAGCGCCGCCACAGCGTGGGTGCGCCCCGGCCGATGACGAGGTGGGTCACGTTGCGCGCGCGCGCGACATCCAACGTGGTCGCCACGAGCTGGCCGCCGGCGCGTATGTCCACCTCGGCGCCCAGGCTCGCCGCCATGTCCAGGGCAGGGCGCGTCGCCTCCACCCCGTCGCGACGCTCCAGATGCAGCGCCACCCACGGCGCGTGCAGCGCGTCGGCCAGCCGCTTGGCCTGCCGCACCACCGCCTCCGCGCCGGCATCCGACCCGACGAGCGCCAGCACGCGGTCGCCGGCGGGCCAGATGCCGGCCACCGCGTGGCTGCGCATGTAGTCCAATACGTCGCGGTCCACCCGCTGCGCCGCGCGCCGCAGCCCGATCTCCCGCAGCGCGGCCAGGTTGCCCTCGCGGAAAAAGCTGTCGAGCGCGCGCGCGGCCACGTCCGGCCGGTAGATCTGGCCGTCGCGCAGCCGGGTGCGCAGCTCGGCGGGCGTCACGTCGATGAACTCGATCTCGTCGGCCATCTCCATGACACGGTCGGGCAGGGTCTCGGTCACCCGCACGCCGGTGATGCGCGCCACGTCGTCGTTGAGGCTTTCGAGGTGCTGCACGTTGAGCGTGGCCCAGACGTTGACGCCGGCTTCCATGAGTTCGGCCACGTCCTCCCAGCGCTTGTTGTGCCGGCTGCCCGGCGCGTTGGTGTGCGCCAGCTCGTCGACCAGCAGCAGCCCGGGGTGACGGGCCAGCGCCGCATCGACGTCGAACTCCTCCAGCACCTGGCCGCGATAGGCGATGGTCCGGCGCGGCAGCATCGGCAGGTCGGCGATCTGCCGCTCGGTGCCGGCCCGGCCGTGGGTCTCCACCACGCCGATCAGCACGTCGCACCCCTCTGCCTGGGCCCTCTGCGCGGAGGCCAGCATCTCCCAGGTCTTGCCGACGCCGGGTGCGGCTCCGAGAAACACCTTGAGCCTGCCCTTCTCGGCGCGCTTGACGGCCGCGAGGAGAGCGTCCGGGTCTGGTCGGCCGTCAACGGTCTGCATGGGCGCAGTCTAGGCCAGACGGGCGCCTGCCGCACCCTCCGCCGCTCACCCCAGGCGTCTCGCGGTTCAGATGAGCAGAGCTTAACTGGCGTGCCTGGCCGCGAAGGCCCATCTGCGGACCGCAGCAACCCGTTACACAGGCTCACACGAAGCCTGCTAGGCCTGGTTAACCAAGCCCAGGTATTCTCGATTGGTGTGCATTCAGAAATGACATTGCTAGAGCAGGATGCGTTTAGGTTGGCTCAACATTGGTTGGGGGACGCTGTCTCCCAAACTCCCTGCCGGGGTCAATCGGAATGGGGGTCTGGGGCTCCTGGCCCCAGTGGGGTTCCAGGGGCAACGCCCCTAGCCTTGCTGGCTCTATCCATATGCATCCCTTTCTAGAACACCGGCCGCCCGGCGGCCGTCCGATGTGGATGGGGCGGGCAGCCTATGGATGACCAGAATGCGCCCCTGATCACCGCGCCTCCCGTCAGCATCGCGCGTCGCCGCCGGAGCGTCTGGCCATGGGTGATCCTGCTTCTGCTGCTGCTCGGCATCGGCTTCCTGGTCAGCCGGCTCGGCGGCCGCAGCGCGCCGCCGCAGCGGGGCGCGGGCACCGGGCCACAGGCCGTGAGCGTGGCGCAGGCCGCGGCCGCCGACATGCAGGTGGCCGATAGCGGCCTTGGCACGGTCACCTCGCTCGCCAGCGTGGTGGTGCAGACGCAGATCAGCGGCGTGCTGCAGACCATCGGCTTTCACGAGGGCCAGATCGTGCGCCGCGGCGACTTCCTCGCCCAGATCGACCCGCGGCCCTACCAGGCGCTGCTGGACCAGGCGCGCGGCAACCTCGCGCACGACCAGGGCCTGCTGCGCCAGGCGCAGACCGACGCGCGCCGCTACGCGCTGCTGCAGCGGCAGGACAGCATCGGCCGCCAGCAGGCAGAGGATCAGCAGTTCGTGGTGCAGCAATACGAGGGCAGCATCGCCGCCGACCAGGGGGCGATAGAGACCCAGCAGGTCAACCTGGCGTTCTGCCGCATCACTTCGCCCATCGACGGCCGGGTCGGCCTCCGCCAGGTCGATGCCGGCAACTACGTCACGCCGGCGCTGGCCAACGGCATCGTGGTCGTCACCCAGCTCGACCCGATCAGCGTGATCTTCACCTTGCCGGAGGACGACGTGCCCGCGATCCAGGTGCCGCTTGCCGCGGGCACCACGCTGCAGGTGACCGCGTCGGACCGCAGCAACGTCACCCAGCTCGCGGCCGGCACGCTTGAGACGATCGACAACCAGATCGACACCACGACGGGCACTGTCCGGCTGCGCGCCCTGTTCGCCAACCCCAACGCGGCGCTGTTCCCCAACCAGTTCGTCAACGTGCGGCTGATCGTCAGCACCGTGCGCGGCGCCCTGACGGTGCCCAACGCCGCGCTGCAGACCGGGGCGCCTGGCAATTTCGTCTACCTCGTCCAGCCCGACGGCACGGTCGCCGTGCGGGCGGTCAAGCTCGGCGTGGCCGATGCCGGCAAGACACAGGTGCTGAGCGGCCTGGCGGCGGGAGACAGCGTGGTGGTCGATGGCGCGGACCGCCTGCGCGACGGCGCCAAGGTGACCGTGCCGGGCGACCATCCGGCGCCTGGCGCCCCCGATGGCGCAAAGCCCGCGCATAGGCATCGCCACCACGGTTCTGCGGCGGACGCGCAGTAGGTGGGTCCGTCCGCGCTCTTCATCCTGCGGCCGGTGGCGACCACGCTGCTGATGCTGGCGTTGCTGCTGGTCGGCATCGTCGCCTACCAGTACCTGCCGCTGTCCGCGCTGCCGGAGGTCGACTACCCCACCATCCAGGTGCAGACCTTCTACCCCGGCGCCAGTCCGGAAGTGATGACCAGCTCGGTGACCGCCCCGCTGGAACGGCAGTTCGGCGAAATGCCCGGGCTGAACCAGATGAGCTCGCAAAGCTCGGCCGGCGCCTCGGTGATCACGCTGCAGTTCAGCCTCGACCTCTCGCTGGACGTGGCCGAGCAGGAGGTGCAGGCGGCGATCAACGCGGCGGGCAACCTGCTGCCCTCCGACCTGCCCGCACCGCCGATCTATGCCAAGGTGAACCCGGCCGACGCGCCGATCATCACCCTGGCCCTGACCAGCCGCACTATGGCGCTGACCCAGATCGAGGATCTGGCCGAAACCCGTCTGGCCCAGAAGATCAGCCAGATCGACGGCGTGGGCCTGGTGTCGATCTCCGGCGGCCACCGCCCTGCGGTGCGCGTGCAGGCCGACCCGCGCGCGCTGGCCGCGGTCGGGCTGAACATCGACGATCTGCGCACCACCATCGCCAACCTCAACGTCAACACGCCGAAGGGCAATTTCGACGGGCCGGCGCAGGCGACCACCATCAACGCCAACGACCAGCTGCCGGACGCCAAGGCCATGGCGGGCGCGATCGTCGCCTACCGCAACGGCGCGCCGGTGCACCTGACCGACGTCGCGGCCATCGTGCAGGGGTCGGAGAACGACCGGCTGCAGGCCTGGATGGACCGCACGCCCGCGGTGATCCTCAACGTGCAGCGCCAGCCCGGCGCCAACGTGATCGCCGTGGTCGACCGCATATCGGCGCTGCTGCCCAAGCTGCAGGCTTCGCTGCCCGCGGCGCTTGAGGTCACCAAGCTGACCGACAGAACCAACACGATCCGCGCCTCGGTCGCCGACGTGGAGTTCGAGCTCGCTTTGGCGATCGGCCTGGTGGTGCTGGTGATCTTCGTCTTCCTGCGGCGGCTGGCCGCGACGCTGATCCCCAGCCTGTCGGTTCCGCTCTCGCTCGTCGGCACGCTGGCCGCGATGTACCTCTGGGGCTTCTCGCTGGACAACCTCTCGCTGATGGCGCTGACGATCGCCACCGGCTTCGTGGTCGACGACGCCATCGTGATGATCGAGAACATCGACCGCTACATCGAGATGGGCGAGGCGCCGCTGGAGGCCGCGCTGAAAGGCTCCAAGCAGATCGGCTTCACCATCATTTCGCTCACCGTGTCGCTGCTCGCCGTGCTCATCCCGCTGCTGTTCATGGGCGACGTGGTGGGACGGCTGTTCCACGAATTCGCCATCACGCTCGCCGTCACCATCGTGATCTCCGCCGTGGTGTCGCTGACGCTGGTGCCGATGCTGTGCGCGCGCCTGCTCAGTCGCCAGCCGCCGGACCGGCAGGGCCGCTTCGCACGATCGGCCGAGCGGCTGACCGAGCGGGCGATCGAGCGTTACGGCGCGGCGCTGGACTGGGTGCTGGACCGGCAGGTGATGACGCTGCTCGTCGCGACTGTGACCGTCGCACTCACGGCCTTCCTCTACGTGGTGATCCCGAAGGGCTTTTTCCCGGTCCAGGATACCGGGCTGATACAGGGCATCAGCGCCGCCGCGCCGTCGGCCTCCTACGAAGCCGTCTCCCGCGGGCAGCAGGCATTGGCGGACGCTATCCTGAAGGACCCGGACGTGGTCAGCCTGTCCTCGTTCATCGGCGTCGACGGCACCAACACCACGCTGAACGCCGGGCGCTTCCTGATCAACCTGGCGCCGCGCGGCAAGCGCACCGAGAACTCGAGCGCGGTGATCCGCCGGCTGCAGCAGGAAGTCTCCGGCGTCACCGGCATCGCCCTCTACATGCAGCCGGTGCAGGACCTCTCGATCGACACCACGGTCAGCGCCACGCAGTACCAGTTCGTGCTGGAGAACGCTGACCTGGCTGCGTTCGCCACCTGGGTGCCCAGGCTGCTCGACCGCCTGCGCGCCATCCCCTCGATCACCGACGTGAACAGCGACATGCAGACCAGCGGCCTGGCCGCCGACGTCACCATCGACCGCGCGACGGCCGCACGTTTCGGAATCACGCCGGCGACGGTGGACAACGCGCTGTACGACGCGTTCGGGCAGCGCATCGTCTCCACCATCTACACCCAATCCAACCAGTACAGGATCATCCTCGAATCGACCCCGGCGGTGCAACGCTCGCTGAGCAACCTGAACGCGCTCTACCTGCCATCCTCAACCGCGGCCAACGGTCAGGTCCCGCTCGGCGCCTTCGTCCACGTCACCACGCGCGCCGCACCTCTGGTGGTCAGCCATCTCGGCCAGTTCCCGTCCACCACCATCAGCTTCAACCTGGCACCCGGCGCGTCGCTCGGTGCGGCGGTCGACGCGATCAGCGCGGCCGAACGCGGCCTGCAGCTGCCGGACAGTTTCCTCACCGCGTTCCAGGGTGCTGCCGCGGCGTTCCAGAACGCGCTCGGCAACGAGCTCTATCTGGTGCTCGCAGCCATCGCCGCGATGTACATCGTGCTGGGCGTGCTCTACGAGAGTTTCGCCCACCCCGTCACCATACTCTCCACGCTGCCGTCGGCCGGGATCGGCGCACTGCTCGCACTGATGGCGGTCGGATCGGACCTCGACATCATCGGCATCATCGGCATCGTGCTGCTGATCGGCATCGTGAAGAAGAACGCGATCATGATCGTGGATTTCGCGCTGGCCGCCGAGCGCGAGGATGGTCTCGCGCCGCGCGATGCCATCCATCGCGCCAGCATGCTGCGCCTGCGGCCGATCCTGATGACGACGTTCGCCGCCCTGTTCTCGGCCTTGCCGCTGATGCTGGGATCGGGCACGGGCTCCGAGCTGCGCCGCCCGCTTGGGCTCGCGATCTTCGGCGGTCTCATCGTCAGCCAGGTACTGACCCTGTTCACCACGCCGGTGATCTACCTGCTGTTCGACCAGATCGCCGTCAGGTTCGGGCCCAGCCGCAGGACCAAAAGTCCAGCGCACGCGTGAGCATCAGCGCGCCTTTCATCGGCCGGCCGATCGCGACCACGCTGCTGACCCTCGGCGTGGCACTCGCCGGCATCTTCGCCTACGTGCAGCTGCCGGTCTCGCCGCTGCCGCAAGTCGATTTCCCGACCATCTCCATCTCCGCATCCCTGCCTGGCGCCAGCCCGGACACGGTCGCCACGTCCGTCGCCAGCCCGCTCGAACGCCACCTCGGCCAGATCGCCGACGTGACCGAGATGACGTCGCAAAGCTCGGTCGGCCAGACGCGCATCACGCTGCAGTTCGGGCTGAACCGCAACATCGACGGTGCGGCCCGCGACGTCCAAGCGGCGATCAACGCGGCACGCGCCGACCTGCCCACCGCGCTTCGCTCCAACCCCACCTACCGCAAGGTTAACCCCGCCGACGCGCCGGTGATGATCCTCGCACTCACCTCCAAGACGCTGACCCAGGGCCAGCTCTATGATTCGGCCGCCACCGTCCTGGAGCAGAAGCTCTCGCAGATGCCGGGGGTGGGCGAGGTGGACGTGAACGGCTCCGCGCTGCCGGCCGTGCGCGTGGAACTCAACCCGGGCGCGCTGTTCCATTACGGCATCGGCCTGGAGGACGTGCGCGCCGCACTCGCCTCGGCCAACGCGAACGCACCCAAGGGTGCCATCGAGGAGGAGGGCCGCCACTTCCAGCTCTACACCAACGACCAGGCGCCGCATGCGGCCGATTACCGGCCGCTGGTCGTAGCCTACCGCAACGGTGCCGCCGTCCGCCTGACCGACGTCGCCGAGGTCGACGACAGCGTCGAGGACCTGCGAAACTCGGGTCTGTTCAACGGCCAGAACACCGTGGTGCTGATCGTCTTCCGCCAGCCCGGCGCCAACATCATCTCCACCGTCAACGGCATACGCGCCGTGCTGCCCCGGCTGGAAGCCTCCCTGCCGGGCGGCACCAACGTTTCGGTCGCCATCGACCGGACGCCCACCGTGCGGGCCTCGCTCAACGACACGCAGCGCACGCTGGTGATCGCCATCGTGCTGGTGATCGCCGTGGTGTTCGTGTTCCTGGCGAGCGGGCGCGCCACGCTCATCCCCGCGGTCGCGGTGCCCGTCTCCATCATCGGCACGTTCGCCGCGATGTACCTGCTGGGCTTCAGCCTGGACAACCTCTCGCTGATGGCGCTGACCATCTCCACCGGCTTCGTCGTCGACGACGCGATCGTGGTGCTGGAAAACATCGCCCGCCACATGGAAGACGGCATGCCGCGCGTGCAGGCCGCCCTGCTCGGCGCAAAAGAGGTCGGCTTCACCGTGCTGTCGATCAGCACGTCGCTGATCGCGGTGTTCCTGCCGATACTGCTGATGGGCGGCATCGTCGGCCGGCTGTTCCGCGAGTTCGCGCTCACCCTCTCGCTTGCGATCGTCGTCAGCCTGGTGATCTCTCTGACGGCGACGCCGATGATGTGCGCCCTGTTCCTGCGCGTCGGCGACAAGGCCGAGCGGCGCGGCTGGTTCTTCCGCCACACCGAAGCGGGTTTCGCCGGCATGCAGCGTTTCTACGCCCGCACGCTGGAGTGGTCGCTGGACCGCGCGCTGCTGGTCATCGTCGTCCTGGTCGCGACCATCGCGCTCAATGGCTACCTGTTCGTGGTCGTGCCGAAAGGATTCTTTCCGCAGCAGGACACCGGCATGCTGGTTGGCATGGTCCAGGCGGACCAGTCCACCAGCTTCCAGTCGATGCGCACCAAGCTCACGGTGATCCAGAACATCGTCCGGCACGACCCTGCGGTCGCCAACGTGGTGGGCTTCACCGGCGGCCGGCAAACCAACACGGCGAACCTGTTTGTGGCACTCAAGCCGCTGTCGCAGCGCGACGCGAGCGCCGACCAGGTGATCGCCCGACTGCGCCCCCAGCTGAACCGCGTGGCCGGCGCCAGGCTCTACCTCCAGGCCTCGCAGGACATCCGCATCGGCGGCCGCCAGTCCAACGCGCAATACCAGTACACGCTCCAGGCCGACGACGCGCCCACCCTCTACACCTGGGCGCCCAAGCTGACCGAGGCGCTGCAGGCCGACAAGACGCTTGCCGACGTCAACAGCGACCAGCAGCAGGCCGGGCTGGAGACCGAGCTGGTGATCGACCGCAGCACCGCCGCGCGGCTGAACCTCACGCCCGCCACCATCGACAACACGCTGTACGACGCGTTCGGCCAGCGCCAGGTGAGCACCATCTACAACCCGCTCAACCAGTACCACGTGGTGATGGAGCTGGCGCCGCGTTACTGGCAAAGCCCGCAGACGCTGCGCGAGGTCTGGATCAGCACCTCCGGCGCCAACGCGCCGGGCACCAGCGCCACCGGTTTTCCCGCCGGCACCGTCGCATCCTCGAAGACGGCGGCCACGGCGGCGAGCGTGGCGCAGGATTCCGCGCGCAACGCCAACTCGAACGCCCTGGCATCGTCGGGCAAGGGCGGCGCGTCGAGCGGCGCCTCGGTCAGCACAGCCCAGGAGACGATGGTGCCCCTGGCCGCGATATCTGGGTTCAAGCCAGGCCACACGCCGCTCGGCGTCAACCACCAGGGCGCCTTTGTCGCCGCAACGCTCTCGTTCAACCTGCCGCCGGGCCGCTCGCTGGGTGACGCGACGGCCGCCATCGCGCGCGCCACCGCCGCCATCCACATGCCCGCCAGCATCGTCGGCAGCTTCGCCGGCACCGCCGCGACCTTCAAGCAATCGACATCGAGCGAGCCGGTGCTGATCCTGGCCGCCCTGGTCGCCGTCTACATCGTGCTCGGCATCCTCTACGAAAGCGCCGTGCACCCCATCACCATCCTCTCCACCCTGCCGTCGGCGGGCGTGGGCGCGGTGCTGGCCCTGCTGCTGACCGGCACGGAGTTTTCCATCATCGCGCTGATCGGCGTCATCCTGCTGATCGGCATCGTCAAGAAGAATGCCATCCTGATGATCGATTTCGCGCTGACCGCCGAGCGCGAGCAGGGCCTGTCCACCCACGACGCCATCTACCAGGCCTGCCTGCTGCGCTTCCGGCCGATCATGATGACGACGTTCGCGGCCCTGCTCGGCGCGATCCCGCTCGCCCTCGACGTGGGCGAAGGGGCGGAGCTGCGCCGCCCGCTCGGCATCTCCATCGTCGGCGGGCTGATCGTCAGCCAGGTCCTCACGCTCTACACCACGCCCGTCGTCTACCTCTACCTCGACCGGTTCCGGCTGTGGTCGCAGCGCGGCTGGCGGCGCGCATTCCCCGGCACGCACGTCGCGGAGTCGCCGGCCGAATGAGTCCGAAGCCGCTGCGTGTCGCGCAAAGCCTCGTTCTGCTCCTGTCAGGATGCATGGTCGGCCCGGACTATCGCCGGCCGCCGGCGCCCGTGCCCGTGGCCTTCAAGGAACAGCCCGGCTGGACGATGGCGACGCCGCAGGACGCGGCAGCCAAGGGCGACTGGTGGGCGGTGTTCAACGATCCCCTGCTCGACCGGCTCGAGCTCCAGGTCGACATCGGCAACCAGACCCTGCGCGAACAGGCCGCCGCCTACGAGAACGCACAGGCGCTGGTCGACGAGGCACGCGCCAACCTGTTCCCCACACTGACCGCCACCGCCGGCGTCACCCGCTCCAGCGGCGGCGGCGGGTTCGCCACCGGCGGCACGGTGGCCAGCAACACAGGACCGGCGAGCACGACGGCCGGCGGCACGGCTACGGGCACCACGACCGGCACGACCACGACCGGCACGACCACGACCGGCACAACCACGACCGGCACAACCACCGGCGTGAGGGGCGGGTCCGGCGGTTCGACCGCGCGCACCCAGTACACTCTGGAGGGCGATGCCAGCTGGGAGATCGACCTGTGGGGCAGGATCAGGCGCCAGGTCGAAAGCAACGTGGCCAGCGCGCAGGCCAGTGCGGCCACCCTGGCCAACGCCCGGCTGTCCGAACAGGCCCTGCTGGCGACCGACTACCTCGACCTGCGCGTGACCGACGCGCTGCAGCGCGTGCTCGACGAAACCGTGCGCAACGACACCGAGTCGCTCCGCATCACCCAGAATCAGTACACCGCAGGCGTCGCCGCCCGGTCCGACGTGCTGACCGCGCAGGCCCAGCTGGACGCAGCACAATCCGCCGCGGTGAACGTGGGCGTCGCACGCGCCCAGTACGAGCACGCCATCGCGGTCCTGATCGGCGCGCCGCCCGCCGCCCTCACGCTGCCGCCGGTGCCGAGCGTGCCCCTGGTCCCGTTGATACCGGGGGTGATCCCCTCAGCCCTGCTGGAACGCCGGCCGGACGTGGCCGAAGCCGAACGGACGATGAAGGCGGAGAACGCGCTCATCGGCGTCGCCGTCGCGGCCTACTACCCGGCCGTCACGCTCACGGCCCTGTTCGGCTACGCCGGCAACCCGCTCGGCTCGCTGATATCGAGCGCCAACCGGCTGTGGTCCATCGGCGCCTCGGCCAGCGACGCGCTGTTCCAGGGCGGCGCCCGAACGGCCGCGGTGCGCGCCGCGCGCGACGCTTACGAGCAGAGCGTGGCCACCTACCGGCAGACGGTGCTCACCGCGTTCCAGCAGGTGGAGGATGCGCTGTCTGGGCTTCGCATCCTCGGGCAGCAGGCGGCCATCCAGCAGCAAGCGGTGGCCGATTCGCAGCGTGCAGCGCAGATCGCGCTGAACGAGTACCGGGCCGGAACCCAGGCCTACACCGCCGTGATCACCGCGCAGAACACCCTGCTGACGGCCCAGCAGACGGATTTGTCGATCGAGGAGAGCCGGCTGACCGACGCGGTCGCGCTCATACAGGCGCTGGGCGGCGGCTGGCGCGCGAGCGACCTGCCCAGCAAGGGGTCGCTGCAGCGAAACAATCCCCTGCTGCCCTGAACACCAGAGCAATGTCACGCAGACTGGAATTGTCGGAGTGACGAAATCGCTCGCCCCGACCTCAGACCCAAACCGAAGGCAAGTCCCTCTTTTTGCAAGAAAAAGAAGCAAAAAACCTTTGTCCGGCTGTCGCGGATCAAATGAACAAAGGTTTTTTGGTCCTTTTTGCAAAAAGGACTGCTTGCCTTTCACAAGTCAGACGCAACCCCCCGTTTGGCATCTTCGGTCAGACGCTAAGGCGAGGGCGTACCGGACGAGGGCGAGGCGGCGTTGAGCGGCGCCGGAACGGACGCCGGCAGCGTGGACGCGGCCGGCGGAAGCTGGAGGGGCGAGGTTGCCAGCATCGGGGGATTGGTCTGCGGCGGGTTCAGTATCAGCTTGTTCGGGCTGACGAGCGTTGTGCACCCATAAAGGTTCGTGGCGGCCAGGTAGCCGAATACGCAGAACGCCAGCAACCCGGTCCAGTAAGGGGCCGTCCTGACAGGCTCGCGCGATGCCAGCCACAGCTCGACGATGGTCCGAGGCGGGTGAGGGGCCGTGGACACCACGCCGGTGACAACGCTGCTGTGGTAGCGGCTGGTCCGTTCGATCAGGTAGTGTCGTATTTCCGTCGGCCCTCGCGTCTCCAGCGCGATATACCACCGCAGCAGGTCGTCCGGATTGTGATTGACGTAGTCGTATTCACCCAGCTGCTTGCGCCAATACGCCGCGATGTGGATTTTCTCGACGAATTCGACGTCTTCCATGCCTGGCCCCGGTCCGAGAAATATCTATGCGTCGGCGGATCGATCGCCGCGTAAGCCGTCATCTACGCTAGATGCCATAGGTTTTCATGAACAGGTGCACAGCGCCGTCCACCACGTGTTCGATCTCCTCCTCCGACGGCATGCCGATCAGATGCAGGCGCCGCTTCATCGACAGATGCGTCTGGATCAGTGCCAGGAACTGTTCGGCAGCAAAATCGGGGTCGTCCACCCTAAGCCTGCCTTCGGCCGCGGTGCGCCGGATGAACTCCGCCAGGTGCCCGACGGACCGCGCCGGTCCCTCGCGATAGAAGGACTGCGCCAGCTCGGGAAACTTCTGCGCCTCGGCCACGACCATCCGGTACATCACCAGAGCGGGCTCGGACAGCAGCATGGCGAACATGCGGCGGCCCACCTGGCGCAGCGCGTCCTCCGCCGGCGTGGCGGGGTCGAGGTCGTCGAACACCAGCGCGATCCAGCGCGCGCAGTCCCGGTGTATGTAGGCGGCGAAAAGCTCCGCCTTGCTGGTGAAGTAGTTGTAGAGCGTGCCTTTGGACACGCCCGCCTCCGCCGCGATGCGCGACATGCTGGCGCCCTCGTAGCCGTCCCGCTCGAAAACCCTGGCCGCGCCGTTCAGGATCTGGCTTTCCTTGGAGGCGGCAGCCTGCAAGGCGCCCGCATCCGCCTCCGCGGCCGGCCTTGGTGGGATCGTGGCAGCGTCGTCGGCGATCGCGGCAAGGCTTGGCATGTCGGCCTGTCCTGGGATGACGTTGACGATCAAGTCAAAAGGTCTAGCTTGTCAACACTGACCGAACCGATCGGTCAGCGGCCGGACAGACCATCGCACGGCGACTCTTCCAGAGGATTGTTGGTGCATCGTTCCAAGCTCCCACCCGGACGCGCCTTCCTCCCGCCCGTGTCGGCTCTGCTGGTCTGCCTGGCCGGCTGCACCGTCGGTCCGAGTTTCAAGCCGCAATCGATCTGGTCACCCTCCTCCTGGTTCGCCGCGCGCAAGACCGCGCCCGTCGCCGTCGTCAGCGAGCCGGTCAGCGAGCCCGTCGATCCCAACTGGTGGAACCTGTTCCACGATCCCGAGCTGACCTCGCTCGAGGGCCGCGTGGCGTCGGCCAACCTCAACGTTCGCGTGGCGACCATACGCCTGGCCGAGAGCCGCTCGCAGCGGCAGATCACGGGCGCCGACCAGTTCCCCACCCTGCAGGGCGACGGTTCCTACACGCGCGAACGTGTCAGTTCGAAAGGCGTGGTCGGGCTGTTCGGCGGTGCGGGCGGCGGCAGCTCGTCTGCCAGCACCGGCAGCTCCGGCGGCAGTTTCGGCAGCACCGGCAGCACCGCGAACGGGCTCGGCGGCCGGTCCGGCGCCATTCCCGCAGCCGCCGGCGGCGGCGTGCAGATCCCGCCGTTCAACCTGTGGCAATACGGTTTCGACGCCTCCTGGGAGCTCGATCTGTGGGGCCGGGTCCGGCGCGAGGTGGAGAGTGCCGATGCCTCGCTCGAGGCGTCGACCGACGCCAGGCGCAACTCGCTGCTGTCGGTGGTCGCCGAGGTGGCCCGCGACTACGTGGCCCTGCGCGGGCAGCAGACCCAGCTCGCCATCACCCGGGAGAACCTCACCACCGAGCGCGAATCGCTCGATCTCAGCCGCGCCCGCTTCCGCGGCGGCCTGACCACCGAGCTGGACGTGGCCAACGCCTCGGCCCAGCTGCAGAGCACCCAGGCGCAGGTGCCGCAGTTGGAGCAGCAGCAGGACCAGAGCATCAACTCGCTGAGCTTCCTGCTGGGCGAGGCGCCCCAGGCGCTGCGGGCGGAGCTCATCACGCCAGGCGCCGTGCCGCCGGTGCCGCCGCGCGTGCCGGTGGGCCTTCCCTCCGAGCTCGCCCGGCGCCGGCCCGACATCCGTCAGGCAGAGGCGCAGCTTCACGCCGCCACCGCCGATATCGGCGTCGCGGTCGCCGATTTCTACCCAAAGATCACGCTCGACGGCAGCCTGGGGCTGCAGGCGCTCAAGGCGAAGGACCTCGGCAACTGGGCGGCGCGGCAATACGGGCTGGGGCCCACCATCAGCATCCCGATCTTCGAGGGCGGCCGTCTGCGCGCGACGCTCGAACTCCGCCGCGTGGAGCAGCAGGAGGCGGCGCTGAACTACCAGCAGACGGTGCTCCAGGCCTGGCACGACGTCGACAACGCGCTGACCGCCTATGCCGACGAACAGCGGCGGCACGACGCGCTGGCCGCGGCGGTGGCGCAGAACAGCCTCGCACTGCGCCTCTCGCGCGACCGCTACACCCAGGGTGTGGCGGACTTCCTCAACGTGCTGGATGCCGAGAGGACGCTGCTGCAGACGCAGCTTCAACTGGCAGACAGCGCGGCCACCGTATCGTCGAACCTGGTGCAGCTCTACAAGGCGCTGGGCGGCGGCTGGGAGCAGACCTACCCGGTCGCCAGCAAATAGGCCTCAGGCGTGGAGGTCCGGGGTCGCTGACCCCGGCAAGGGGTTCGGGGGACGGCGTCCCCCACCCCTTCCCGCGCCAACCGAGCGCCACCCAGACCAGACCGGTTTGACGCAGGGTGTCCGCGAGTAGGCGGACGTCAAACCGGTCCGGGCCTTGTTGGCGGGCAATTTCGTCATTCCGACCGTTCCGGCCTGCGTGACATTGTCCTAGGCACATCCCGCTTCAGACTCGGCCGGACGGTCCAGGCACCGCCAGGTAGGCCAGCCGCTTGACCTCCCGCCGCCCGCGCCCGACCGAGTCCAGGATCAGCCCGCAGGCGAACGAGAGAAACGACAGCGCAACCAGCGCTGCCGCCACGATCGCGGTCGGCAGGCGCGGCACCAGGCCAGAGTGCCAGAACTCGATCACCACCGGTATGCCGAACAACAGCCCCAGCAGAAGCAGCGCCACGCCGGCGAGCGAGAAGAAGGGCAGCGGCCGCTCGTCCTTCACCAGCATCAGGATCAGCCGCAGGATGCGCAGCCCGTCGCGTACGGTGCGGAGTTTGGAGGCCGAGCCGGCGGGGCGCTCGCGGTAGGGCGCGGAAAGCTCGCCGACCGGCATGGCAAGCTGCAGCGCGTGCACGGTCAGCTCCGTCTCCGTCTCGAACCCGGCGGCCAGGGCGGGAAAGGATTTGACGAAGCGGCGGGAGAACACGCGGTAGCCCGACAGCATGTCGGTCACCCGTGCGCCGAACAGCGCCGCGACCAGGCCCGACAGCAGGGAGTTGCCGGCACGATGGCCCGGGCGGTAGCTGCGCGCATCGCCGCTGACGCGGGTCGCCGTCACCATGTCCAGCCCTGCCTCGCAGAGCAGCGCCACCATCGACGGCGCCGCGGACGGGTCGTAGGTGCCGTCGCCGTCCACCAGCACGTAGATGTCGGCGTCCACGTCGGCGAACATGCGGCGCACCACGTGCCCCTTGCCCTGCAGCGTTTCGGTGCCGACCACGGCGCCCGCCGCCCGCGCCGCCCGCCGCGTGCCGTCGGCCGAATTGTTGTCGTACACGAACACCCGGGCGGAGGGCAGCGCCGCCCTGAAACCCGCCACCACCTTGGGAATGGCGACTTCCTCGTTGAAGCAGGGGATCAGCACGGCCACGCGGGCGCTCATCGAAACACCAGCCGGCGGGACGCGGAGAAGTTGAGGAACATGCCGCCGAGCGTGCCGACCATGACCGGGACGTAGAGGTGTGTCCTGCAGAACGGCACCGTCGCGACCAGGGAGAAGTTGATCGTCAGATTGATGGCCGAACCGGTCGCGTTGGCAGCCAGGAACTTCAGCCATTGCCGGTGCATCGACGTTCGCGGCACGTGCCGAAACGTCCAGTATCGGTTGCACAGCCAGTTCATCGTTGCTGCGACGAAGAAGCCGGCCAGTCCGCCGACATAGGGCCCCGCACGGGGCGCCACCGCGTAATCGACCGCGAGGTACCAGAGAAGGCCAAGCGTGCCGATGATGCCGAACTGCACGAATTGCAGCGCCATCAGCCGCCAGGCGATCGGGATGCGTCCGAGCCATGGCTCTACGCGGTTCAGCAGCCTTGTACGCATGTGCTCGGGCCAGGGGCTCTTCCCCTAGAGCTCCGCTGGGGGCCTGGGACTCCAGACCCCCATTCCTCTGGAACGCTGCGGCGGCGAGTCAGGACCCTAGTGGAGGATGATCTCGACCCGGCGGTTCTGCGGCTCGCGAACACCCTTGGCAGTCTGCACCAGCGGCCTGGTCTCGCCGTAACCATGGATGCTGATCTCGCCGCGCGATACGCCGTCGCGCACCAGCTCGGATTCCACGCTCTCGGCGCGGCGCACGGACAGGCGCTGGTTGTAGGCGGCGGTGCCGGACAGGTCGGTGTAGCCGTTGACCTCGATCTGGGTGGTCTGCGTGTGGGTGGAGGCCGCAGCGGCCTGGGCCACGATCTGGCGCGCGCGCGCGGTCAGGTCGGCGCGGTCCCAGTCGAAGAACACCAGGTAGGTGCGCGCCATTTCGGGCGGCATCGGCGCCTGCGCGGCGGCGGGCGGCGCCGGCGGTGCGGGCGGCGGGGCCGCGAACAGGGCGTAGCGCACGCCGACCAGGGCCGCGTTGTTGTACTGCCCCTCGGTCTTCAGCCTGCTGCCGGAAAAGGTGGTGCCCTCGAACAGCTGGGCGTTGTAGTTGCGGTCGGTCGGCGTGGTGATGAAGCGGTACTCTGCCGTCACCGCCAGGCCGGGCAGCGCGCCGATGTCGAACGCGACGCCGATGATGCCCTGGACAGCAAAATCGCCGTCCGTGCCTGTGGTGCGCTGGAAGAACGCGTTACCCGCGGAATCGGTGCCGCTGAAGTTCAGGTTGGAGAAGTGCGACTGCCCGTAGCCGCCGCCGACGCCGACATACGGCTTGAGGCCCGGAATGCCGATCATCGCGCCGTCGAAGTCGTACAGCGCGTTGACGAAGCCGTGGTATTGCTGCTGATAGTTGCTGGTGGTGGAGATGCCGATGTCGACGCGGTTGGCCATCCAGTCGCCCTGAAGCTCGACGCGCACGCCGTTGCCCAGGCCGTAACCGACCGCGCCGCTGACGATGCCGCCCACGTTCGTCGATATGTGGTCGCGGCCGGTGTAGAAGCCGGTGCCGTCGCGGAACTTCTGGTCGATCAGGTAGTCGATGCCGGCGCCCAGGCTGACATAGGGTCCGGTCACCGGCTGGGCCAAGCACGGCTTCGGCGCCGATATCACGCCTGCCGAAACGGCACTGGCAGCCAGCAATGCAACACGGAACTTCATCGACATCTCCTGGTAAGCCGGCGCTGCCCCATATTTGGCGCGACGTCGGCCGGTCTGATACCGCCCTATAGCAGCGATTGGAGCAGTTGTTGCTGGGCCGGAAGGCATTTTTCGCTCATGTTGCGTCATGGCCACATGTGTTGCTGCTTTGGACGGGGGACGCCATGGAACAGGACGCAGCGACGGCGACTCACGAGGCAGCAAGGCACCGCGCAGCATCGCGCCTGCACACTGCCGGGGCGATCCCGGCACTGCCGACCAACCCGCCGCCGCCGAGCGGCGCCGCGCCGCCTCCGCCCGACCCGGCGATCATCCTGGTGCTGCAAGGCGGCGGGGCGCTCGGCTCCTACCAGGCCGGCGTGTTCGAGGCGCTGACGGCTGCCAGGCTGGAACCGGGATGGGTGGCCGGGGTGTCCATCGGCGCCATCAACGCCAGCTTGATCGCGGGCAACCCGCCAGGTCGCCGGGTGGAGCGCCTGCGGGCGTTCTGGCAGCGCGTGACCACGCCCGCGCCGATCTGGCTGGACAGTCCGGCGGGCGAGGATGTGGAGCGCACCCTCGGCACGGCCGCCGCCGTGCTGTTCGGGCAGGCGGGTTTCTTCCGGCCGCGCACGCCGCTGGACTGGGCGGACTCCCCCACCAGCCTGTACGATTCGGCCGAGCTTCGGGCGACGCTGGAGGAGCTGGTCGATTTCGACCGGATCAACGACGGGCCGATGCGGCTCTCGGTCGGCGCGGTCAACGTGGAAACCGGCAATTTGGTCTGTTTCGACAGCGCGAACATGCGGATCGGGCCCGAGCACATCATGGCCAGCGGGGCGCTGCCGCCAGGCCTGCCGAGCGTGGAGATCGACGGGCAGGCCTACTGGGACGGCGGCCTGGTCTCCAACACGCCGCTGCAATACGTGCTGGCCGAACAGCCGCGCCGCCGCTGCCTGGTGTTCCAGGTCGACCTGTTCCCCTCGCGCGGGCAACGCCCGGCCAACCTCGACGAGGTCACCGAGAGGGAAAAGGACATCCGGTTCTCCAGCCGCACCCGAACCGGCACCAACGATGCCGGTGAGGCGCAGAACCTGCGGCGACAGATGCGCATCTTCCTCGACAGGCTGCCGCCCGAGCTGCGCGACGACCCGGTCGCGGTGCGCCTCAGCGACGAAGCCCTGGCGGCACTGGTGGACGTCGTGCACCTGATCTACCGGCCGGACACGCCGCAGGGCGCGCAGAAGGACCTGCAATTCGGCCGCGCCACGATGGAGCGCCGCTGGGCGCAGGGCCTGGCGGACGCCGCCGTTTCGCTCGCCGCCGCCCCCTGGACCCAGCCGGTGGGCGAGGATGTCGGTTTCCGCAGCTTCGACGTCTTCGCACCCGCCGCCGTCCGGCCGGGCGTGGACTAGCGCCATGTCGCGGCTGCTCTATTTCCTGACCACGTTCTCCGAAGCCGCACTCTCGGTGTTCGGCATACGCGGCGCCTACGAACAACCGAGCTACCGCGTGGTGGAAACACTCTCGCCAGGCATCGAAATCCGCGACTACGACGCGCGCGTCGCCGCCGAAACGTCGATGCGCGACGGTGAGGGAGCGGCGTTCGGCCGGCTGTTCCGCTACATCACCGGCGCAAACGTCGCGGGCAGGACGGTTGCGATGACCGCTCCTGTCGAGGAGCACGCCCAGCGCATCGCGATGACCGTCCCGGTCGAGCGGTCGGCCGGGCAGGGGACGATGCGCTTCTTCCTGCCGGCCGCAACCGTTGCCGCCGGCGTGCCTGCGCCGACCGACGCGTCCGTCGGGATCGTCCACCTGCCGGCGGTGACGCTGGGCGTGATCCGCTACTCCGGCACCGCATCGGCTCCTGCGCGCGCGTCGGAAACAGACCGGTTGCGCATCGCGCTGACCCAGGCCAAGCGGGCGCCGCAGGGCGATCCGATCTATTTCTCCTACGATCCGCCGTTCACCCTGCCTTTCCTGCGCCGCAACGAAGTCGCGTTGCGGCTCGATGGCAGGAGTTAGACGCTGCTCCATCGCACTTCGTCCCGCTTTGGCTGTCGCAGCGTGCTCGCCGGGGCGGCTCGCCCTGAAGGCCGAGCCCCTTCGGGGCGCCTGCGGCGGCCTTGACCGCGAGCCGCCCCGCCGAGCAGGCGGCCGACATCGAGAGCCAAGCAGGCGGCCGACATCGAGAGCCAAGCCGGCGGCTGACATCAAGAGAGTCACGGAGTGGGGACGAAGCTTTTCACCCGATCGGTGACGGCACGGCGCGCCGTGTCAGCCGGGCCAGAAGCCGGGGTCGACGGCCTGTTCGTAGGTCCAAGCGCAGGCCGCGGGGAAAATGCCCAGGTCCAGCCCGGTTTGCACGGCCGCCTCGCGCCTGGCCTGCCGACAGGCCGAGGCCAGCACCTCTCCAAGCAGCGGCTTCAGGCTGGGGTTGTCGCCAAGGTGGTCCTGCAGCCTGTCGCGCTTGTTGTCGACCGCAAGCCGCCAACTGGTGCCGCGATGGCTGGGTTGAGCCTGCCATTTCAGAGGGTGGACCATGAGCACCGCCAGCCTGCTGATCAGCTCGCGCTTCTCGCTGCGGCCCTTGCTCTCGATCTCTTCGGCGATGTTCCCGATGTCGGCCGCGTCCAGCAGGCCCGCGCGCAGAAGCCGCGCCTGCGCCATCGCCCACCCGTAGAGACCGGTTTCGTAGGTGACCGGCTCGGCGGCGATGAGCGTGTCCATGGCGCAACCATACCGCCGAACCGCATTCGTGCTCGACGACGGTGCGCAAGGTGCTTTCCAGCACGGACCTGCCGCGCCATGTGCGCTGTATGCTCCAGACCCTGCCCCCGCGCCCGCCTCTGCCCACCCGTCTCCGCACGCAGCTGGAATCCTTCCTCGTGCTGCGCCGCAACTTTCTGGAACTCTGGGGGCAGCCCGCCTACGAGCTGGAGATCCTGCCCGGCAAGTTCCTCGGCCGCGAACAGCTGATGGTCAACGCGCCCGAAGCGATCCGCCACGTGCTGGTCGGCAACGCGGACAACTACCAGCGCAACCCCGCCACCCGCCGCGTGCTGCAGCCGGTGCTGGGCGGCGGGCTGTTCCTGGCCGAGGGCGACGCCTGGCGCCATCAGCGCCGCACCATCGCCCCCGCCCTCTCGCCGCGCAGCATGCCCGTGCTCGCCCATCACGTGGTCGCCGCCAGCGTCGGCAAGGAGGCCGAGCTGGCATCGCTCACCCACCGCCCGCTGGAGCTGCTGCCCCATCTGCAGCACCTGGCCCTGGCCATCGCCGGCCAGTCCATGTTCTCGCTGGAGATGTCCGGCTTCGCCGCCGAGCTCCGCCGCCTGCTGATGAGCTACGGCCTGCGCTACGCCCAGCCAGGCATGCTGGACCTCTTGCTGCCGGAGAACGTGCCCTCGCTGGTCGACCGCGGGCGCGCCGCCTTCCGCGTCGAGTGGCTCGCCTTCCTAGACCGCCTGATCGCCGTGCGCGCCGCCATCCCGCCGACCGACGAGCGTCCGCGCGACCTGTTCGACATGCTGGCCGCCGCGCGCGACCCCGAGACCGGCGCCGGCTTCGACCATGCGCAACTGCGCGACGAGGTCAGCACGATGATCCTGGCCGGCCACGAAACGACGGCGGTGACCCTGTTCTGGTCGGTCTACCTCGCCGCCCTCTACCCAGAGCAGCAGGAGCGGCTGGCCCACGAGGCGGCCGGTGTCGGCCTCGGCCCTGACGAGGCAGCCGCCTCCCTGGCCCGCCTGCCAGCCATACGGGCGCATGTCGACGAAGCGCTGCGCCTCTACCCGCCGGCGTTCCTGATCGTGCGCCAGGCCCAGGCGGCCGACACCATCATGGGCCACGCGGTCTCGCCAGGCACCACCGTCACCATCAGCCCCTGGGTGCTGCATCGCCACCACAAGCGCTGGCATGCCCCCGATGCGTTCGATCCCGACCGCTTCATGCCTGGCGCGACCCCGCCCGAACGCTACGCCTACATGCCGTTCGGCGCCGGCCCGCGCATCTGCGTCGGCGCGCAGTTCGCCCTGACAGAGGCGGTCCTGGTGATGGCGCGGCTGCTGCGCGCCTTCCGCATCGAGCTGGCCGGGGCAGGCACGGTGGTGCCGCGCGCGATGGTGACCACCCAGCCCGACCGGCCGGTGCGCTTCGTTCTGACCCCGCGATAAAACCGGCCTTGAGAGGCAGGCTCGGCGCAACCCTGGCCCGCGCAAGACCGTTTTGCGGCCGATACGCGCCGTGAACGGCGCCAATCCTCGATGCGGCAAAGGAGTCCGTCACATGCGCAGCGTGCTTTTGGTTTCCGTCACGATAGCGGCCTTCGCCAGCTCGCGTCCCGCCTTCGCCCAGACGCCGCCCGATGCCGGCGTCGCTACCGACACGCCAGCCGCCACCGGCGCCGCGCCGCCACCCAAGCGCGCGCATTTCGCCCATCGCTGGGTCGATCCCACCGATGCCGGCGACGGCGAGAGTTTCGCCCACGAACCAGGCACCGGGCAGAGCGGCCCGGCGTCGGTGAACGCCAGCAGCATCGATCCCGCGACCACCCGCTCCCCGATCGCGCCCCATCTCCCGCAGCCGCCGGCCGGGCTGAACGCGGGCTGGCGCAACTACCTGACCGGTGCACAGCGCGCCATCGGCATGCACCAGACCGGCATGGCCCAGCAATCGCTGGAAATGGCCGAAACGCGCCTGCTCGACCGCTCGACCCCGATGGACGCCGCCGGCCAGCCGGACGCCACCCCGCTGATCCAGCTCGTGGCGCAAGCACGGCGCGACCTCGCCTCCGGCGACATGGCAGGCGCCAGAGCCGCCATCGGCACGGCCCTGACGAGCGGGCCGAGGGGAGAGGAGGCAGCCCAGGGCGATCCCAGCCCAGTCACGCCGCCCGGCGCCAGGTAACGCCGCCCGCTCCTCGAAGGGCCGCGACCGAGCCCGAGGGCCGCGCACCTTGTCGGACGCTTTTTCCTCGCATCTGCGGCAGGGAGCGCCTATCTACCGCCTGCAACCGGCGCATGCAGGGTCTGACGTAACGTCAGGCCCTTTTCGTTTGCGCGGTCCTCCAACCTTCGTTTCGTAAGAGTGCGCGCCCATGGACATCCGCAACATCGCCATCATCGCCCATGTCGACCACGGCAAGACCACGCTGGTCGACCAGCTGCTGCGGCAGTCCGGCGCCTATCGCGAGCACCAGGCCGTCGTCGAGCGCGCGCTCGACCGCAACGACCTCGAAAAGGAACGCGGCATCACCATCCTGGCCAAATGCGCCAGCGTGGTGTGGCAAGAAACCCGCATCAACATCGTCGACACCCCAGGCCACGCCGATTTCGGCGGCGAGGTGGAGCGCATCCTCAACATGGTGGACGGCGCCATCGTTCTGGTGGACGCGGCAGAAGGCGTGCTGCCGCAGACCAAGTTCGTCGTCGGCAAGGCGCTGCAGCGCGGCCTCAAGCCCATCGTGGTGGTCAACAAGATCGACCGCCAGGACGCCCGCGCCGACGAGGTGCACACCGAGGTGTTCGACCTGTTCGCAGCCCTCGGCGCCACCGACGAACAGCTCGACTTCCCGATGCTGTACGCCTCCGGCCGCCAGGGCTGGGCGGACGCCGAGCTGAACGGCCCCCGCCGCGATCTCTCCACCCTGTTCAACCTGGTGCTCAGCCACGTGAAGGCGCCAACGCTGGACGCCGACGCGCCCTTCGCCATGGTCGCCTCCATCCTCGAATACGACCAGTTCCTCGGCCGCGTGCTGACCGGCCGCATCGAGCAGGGCCGCGCCCGCCTCAACATGCAGGTCAAGGTGCTGCGCCAGGACGGCACCACCGTGGAAACCGGCCGGCTGACCAAGCTGCTGGGCTTCCGCGGCCTCGACCGGGTCACGGTGGAGGAAGCCGAAGCCGGCGATATCGTGGCCGTGGCCGGCCTCACCGACGCAACCATCCCCGACAGCGTCGGCGCCCCCGAGCTGACCGAGCCGCTGCACGCCATCCCCGTCGATCCGCCGACGCTGGCGATGACCTTCCGCGTCAACGACGGCCCGCTCGGCGGCAAGGAAGGCAAGAAGGTCACCTCGCGCCAGATCCGCGACCGCCTGCTGCGCGAAGCCGAAGGCAACGTCGCCATCAAGGTCACCGAGAGCAGCGAGAGCGAGGCCTTCGAGGTCGCCGGCCGCGGCGAACTCCAGCTGGGCGTGCTGATCGAGACGATGCGCCGAGAAGGCTTCGAACTCTCCATCGGCCGCCCCCGCGTGCTGACCCAGACCAACCCCGAGACCGGCGAGCGGGAGGAGCCCTACGAGGAGGTCCTCGTCGACGTGGACGAGCCCTATTCCGGCGTCGTCGTGGAAAAGCTCTCCCGCCGCAAGGGCCAGATGCAGGACATGCGCCCGTCCGGCGGCGGCAAGGTGCGCCTCACCTTCATAATGCCCAGCCGCGGCCTGATCGGCTACCACGGCGAGTTCCTGACCGACACCCGCGGCACCGGCATCATGAACCGCCTGTTCGCCGGCTACCGCCCCTGGGCCGGCACCATCGAGGGCCGCCGCAACGGCTCCCTCATCAGCTCGGAAAGCGGCGCCACCGTGCAATACGCCCTGTGGTACCTGCAGGAACGCGGCACCCTCTTCGTCAACCCGGGCGAGGCCGTCTACGTGGGCATGATCCTCGGCGAGCACTCCCGCGAAAGCGACCTCGACATCAACCCGATCAAGGAAAAGAAGCTCACCAACATCCGCGCCGCCGGCAAGGACGAAGCCATGCTGCTGATCCCCCCCCGGAGGTTAAACCTCGAGCAGGCCATCGCCTACATCGAAGACGACGAGCTGGTCGAGGTGACACCGAGCGCCGTGCGCATCCGCAAGCGGTACCTGGACCCGAACGAGCGCAAGCGCAACGAGAAGAAGTCGGTCGCGGCGTGAGGCAAGCGGTTCTTCCGAAAAACAACCAGACTCTTGTTTCTGGGCGGGGCATCTTACGGACGACGGCACCGTAGCAGGCCTTGCGGCGGGATGCGCTTCGGCACCCCACCACGCGACACGGCCGATTGTCGGTTCGACCATGGCTGCGTTCACTGTCAGGCTCAGGCATGTCACCGATGCCGCAAAGCGGAAGGCGCTTCGCTGTTCCGCCCTCCACGCCCAAGGCCCCGCCGCTGCATTACTCGAACAGGTTCGCCAACGACGACGTCAAATGCTGCACCAGTGTCGGCACCGCTTCGTCCATGCGCAGGTTCACCTTGTTGGCGTAAGCCACGTCGCGGACCTGATACTGCTTGAAACTGTTTTCCTCGTCGACATCCTGGTTGCGCTCATGCGCGCTGACGGTGTCGGCATCCGATTCGCCGTAGCTCGTTGGCGTCGCGTCGGTGACGTTGACGCTGCCCGAATGGTTGCGGTGGCCGTGATAGGTGTGCGTGTGCTGGTGCACCGTGCCGCCGCCGAGCGGCCGCTCCGAGATCTGGATGTCGGTGGTGACGGCGTACGTCACGTCCTTGTACGCCTGGTTGAACGCCCAGCTCGCGGCGGCCACGCCCAGCCCGACGCCCAGCCCCGCATAGCCGTTGCCGCTGCCGACCCCCGTCAGCGCGCCGGCGGCACTGCCGAACAGCAGCGGCTGGCCGTAGCTCGCCGACAGCAGCGCGTTCGGATCGCCCTTCAGCTGGCCCGCCTGCAGCACGTTGGCCTGCACCATGTAATGCGCGGCGCCCGGCTCATCGACGACCGTGTAGCCGCGCGCCGCAATCGCCTGCGCCAGCGGCGTGCGCACGTCCAGCGACGGATAGTCCGACGTGTTGCGCACGCCGATATACACCGTCTTCGCGCTGGCCGGCACGGGGTCCAGAAACACCGTCTCGCTCATATGCGTGTGCACGTCGAGTTCGGCGTGGTTGGTCAGCGCATCGACGCCGGAGCAGGCGGCCAGTGGCGCGAAGGCTGCGAGCGCCAGCACGGCGCGTAGGTGTGCGATGGACATGGCGGGTCCTTCCCGGAAACGAGGGTTTTGGAAGTGCATGCTGGGGTAGGCGGGACCGGCATTTTCGGCCGGTCCCGTGCGCGGCGCGGTTCTAGGAGACGGCGGGTTTGAGCACCGTACGCTTCAGGGCGATGTAGGCGCCCCAAATCACCGCGAGTTCGACGATGAGCCGCACGAAGTCGATCGTGTAGTGGATGCGGCTGGTCATCATGCCGGCGTCCGACCCCATCAGCGCGTGCGCCTGGGCCACGGCGGCGTTCACGCTGGGCGGCCCGGACAGCAGAAACCCGTATTCATCCGGGCCGCTCATGACGCTGAACGGCGGAAACAGGACGGCGAGAGCGGTGAGGCCGAGGGCGATGTAGAAGGAGAGGCGGGTCCATTGAGTTCGCATGAAGCTGGTCCTTTGCTCCGACGGAAGACGTCGCATGATTACTGCGGTGCGTTGGAACAGGCGTTATCCGTGCATTTGCCTAAGATGATACTTGCCGTTTCATACGACCGATCGTAGGAGGAGCAGTCGGTATAAGATATAAGTGTGAGATTATTGTTGACTTGCTCGGCGGCCATCAACCCGTTGTTTACGTTGAACCCGTTGTAACAGCCTAGATGATTTCCGACTGCTGTAATCCCATATGAATCACTCGGGTTTAACGGAACTTTAGCCGCGCTCAGTCGAGCAACTACGTCCGGTGCCGGCGTTCCGGTCTGCCAACTTGCCTGATCCGGGAAGTCGGCGTCGGGAGCAACATCCATCACCAGTGTCCAAATCGTCGAACCGCCTGAGCCGACGCCGCTGGTCAAGCTGCCAAACTGGGTCGCGTTGCTTCCCGATTTGACGTAGTAACGGCCAGGGATGAAGCCGTCCGTCTGAGGGTTTGGTGAGGGAGTGATCTTTGCCTTCCCAGCCTGCGTCAGCGCGCCAGTCGCGCTGACTGAAAACCCAATTACCACATCGTTGTAAGTGAAGTTGCCGTTCGCATCGGTCACCGGCAGACGCGAGATCGACAGCGTCTTGCCCTCACCGACGATGCCGGAATCCTGCAGGTAGGCGGTTTGCGCCCAAGCGACCGCCGGGGCCGCACAGGCCAGCAGGATGGGCAACAAAACCGTGATGCGTCGGGTGGTGAGCATGTTCGTCTCCGTCTCAGGGCAGCCGCCGTCTTGGCCGGCGTCTTTCCCTGGATCGAAGCCAGAACTCCTGTCAGCAAATCCTTTCCAAAAGCACTTCTCAAGCGGTTCTTAACCAAACTACCGCATTGATCCGAAACGACTCTGCTAAACAATCCGCAACGACTTAATTAACGCTTGATACGCAGGGTGAGGCAAAGCACCGTTCCCAAACCAGGAACCGGAGCGGTGGCCTATGACCAACCCCATGCCGCAGAAGCCCGACCGTGGACGGTAGCAACGCGCCGTCCGACAACGGCGCCAACCGCATCTGGTCGTTTGCCGGCGCCGAATACGAGGAAGCCCGGCGCGAACTGCGCGTCGGCGGCGTGGCGCAGACAGTCGAAGCCAGGCCGCTCGCCGTGCTACAGGAATTGCTGTCCCGCGGCGGCGAGGTGGCCACCCGCCAGGAACTGCTTGAGGTTGTGTGGCAGAACACCACCGTCACCGACCAGTCGCTTACCACCGCGGTCGCAAAACTGCGCATTGCCCTCGGCAGCGAAGGCCGCACCATCATCGAGGCGGTGCACGGCATCGGCTACCGCATCGGCGTGCCCGTGGAGTTCCGCGCCGGCCCGGAACGCCCGCGCCTCGCCTTCACGTTGCGCGCCGGCGATCCGGTGCCCAACCGCCCGCAATGGTGCCTGGACCGCGCCTTCGGCAACGGCCAGAACCGCGACGTCTGGCTGGCCCGTCACGCCAAGACCGGCGAGCAGCGCGTCTTCAAGCTCGCCGATACCGAGGAGCGTCTGAACGCGCTCAAGCGCGAAGCCGCGCTGTCGCGCATCCTGCATCACGCCCTGGGCGATCGCCCCGACCTGATCCGCGTCAGCGAGTGGAATTTCGAGACGCGCCCGTATTTCCTCGAAAGCGCCTATGGCGGCCCGGACCTCGTCTTGTGGGCGGCGGCGCGCGGCGGGCTCGCCACACTGCCGTTCGAGGACCGCATCGCCATGGTCGCCGACATCGCCCGCACCGCCGCCGCGGCCCACGGCGTGGGGGTGCTGCACCGCGACATCAAACCCACCAACATTCTGGTCGCCGAACCAGGACCCGAACCGGACCCCGATGCCCGCCCGTCGCTGCGCCTCGTCGATTTCGGCTCCGGCCGCCTCACCGAGGCCGCGCGCGCCGAAGCCGTGACCGTGACCGGCCTGGGCTTGACCGCAGGGGCGGCGGCAGACGGCGAACGAATCAGCGGAACGCTGCGCTACATGGCCCCCGAAATCCTCGCCGGCGGCCCGCCCACCATCGCCGGCGACGTCTACGCGCTGGGCATCCTGCTCTACCAGATGATCGTCGGCGATTTCGACCGTCCCCTCGTCGCCGGCTGGGAAAACGACGTCGCCGACCCGCTCCTGCGCGACGACATCGCCGCAGCCGCCTCCGGCGACCCCACCCGCCGCCTTGCCTCGGCCGCCATCCTCGCCGATCGCCTGGACGCCCTCGAATCCCGCCGCACCGAGCACACCAGGCTGCTGCTGCTGAAAGCAGAAGCCGAACGCCTGTCCCGCAAACTCGAACGCAACCGCGCCCGCCGCCCATGGCTGATCCTGGCCGCGGCTTCGCTGGTGCTGGGCCTTCTGGGCACCAGTGTTTCGGCATTTCGGGCATCGCGCGCTCGAGACGAGGCGGAACGTCAGTCCCAAACCATACTGGCGATAAACGAATTTCTGACAGATGATCTTCTAGGGCGCGGAAACCCCGCATTGTCGGGGAACGCAAACGAGACGCTGATGCAGGCCGCCGAAGCAGTCGAACCGATGATCGAGCAGCGTCTAGTTCGCCAGCCGATGCTGGCAGCATCTATCTACGTCACCTTGACCAAAGCATTCGATGGCAGGGGCGCCTTCGACGCCTCGCGCCATGCCTATGATCGTGCAGAGGCGATCCTTACCCAGACCGAGGGAGCCGGCTCTGCGGACGTAGTCATACTCATGCTTCGTCGTGCAGGCATGGAGACGTTAGCGGCCCAACCCGGATCGCTCGAAAAGGGAAAGGCTATCATTTCAGTCGTGGCGCCTCGCGTCGAGCAACTCGCAACGCGCCAACAAGAGGCCCGTGCATGGCTCTTCTGGGCGCGAGGTCAAGCACAGATACTTCAAGGAGACATGGAGGAAGCTCAGAAGAACTTTTTTCAGGCAGCAAGCATTGCGGAGACTCTGCCGCAGGCATTCGACTCTCAAGAGCTTTTCTCGATATGGAATCAGTATGGATACAGCTTGCTCAAATCAGGGCGATTGAGCGCCGCTGAGGCTGTATTCAACCGACTTGCCGCAGAACAGACGTCGCTTCACGGGCCATTGCATCCGAATGTGCTACAGGTTGACTTAAATCTTGCGGGAGTTGCACTGCTAGGCAATCATCCAGACTTGGCCATACAGAGAGTAGAAAAGATTTACCCAGCCCTCTGTGGCGTCTTCGGGCCACTCGGTCGTAGGGCGATGCAGGCCCTAAGCTTGAAAGTGCAGGCGCTCCTGGAATTGGGCCGTTATGAAGAAGCTGATCGGGCAGGTATGGTCCTGCATGAGCAAGGCAGCGCAGCATTAGGCAAAGCATCTTGGTTCGCGTTCGCCGGTTTGGCCGTTGCGGGTAACGCCGAGTGCCGTGCAGGGCGTGTCAGGGACGGTATAATTAAAATACGGGAGGTGGTCGAGACCGGCCGGGCCGCGCTTGGAGATGCTAGCACGATTACACAAAGCACGAAGGCTGTTCTAAGCGAATGTTTGGTGCTGGATGGCCAACCGATCGAGGCCGGAGCATTACTGAATCAGATTGACTGCAAGGCGCTCGCCGGTATGACGGGACAGACTGATTATTGCGCCGATGTTGATATTATGCGGGCGGCGATTGCATTGAAGGCCAATGATAGAACGAAGACACAACACTTGCTTGCTGTAGCATTGAAACAATTCGGCTCACAATTAACCGATCCGTTCTACAAACGGTGGGCGGAACAACTCCAGACCACAGCGAGCAAGCCGTAGGGTAGGGTGCGCTTTGGCACTCCACCACGCGATACGGCGAATGACGTTGAGCACGCCGTAGCAACCATTATCGTCGCGTGACCGCATACTTCGCTCCATCGCGCCGCCGTTTGCGGGGCCGCGCGGAATCACTTTGCCCAGACGCCCTCCGAAGTGCGTAGACCTCAGCCGTTTGAAGTACCTGCCGCAACGCCGGCGCGGCCGCCTGTTCAGCCGCGTCGGCTGCGGCGTGCGCCAGGCCATCGCGCTGGAAATTGCATCCTGGCCGGCGATCTCGCGCCGCTGGGCATCTGCCAGCCGAACCGACCTGCCCCGCCCTGAGCCTGTCCAACCATCGTCCAGCACGAAGGGTCAGGGCGTCCCCTAACCCTTCAGCCGCGTCGTCAGCGCGTGCAGGTTGCGGTCAGTGCGCCGGGTTTACGATCCCGACGCATTCACGACGACGTCGAACGCAGCCTGATGGCTCGTGTAGCCGGTAAAATTCTGGCCGCCATCGTTCGTGTAGATCACCCTCTGCGAGACTGTGTCGCTTTGATACCACATGAGGTTGCCGTCATAGGCGGCCGTCGTCAGGATGATCCAGTAGGTTTGTCCGGCCGTCAGGCTCGGTTTCGCGGCCGAGACGAGCTTGGTGCTGCGCGTCTTCACCCTGGAGCCCAGGGGCAGCTTCTGGGCGAGAAGGGTTTCCAGAACCGGGTCGCTCAGGTCCGGCGCGCCCGAGCCGTTGTCGGGAACCAAGGTGACGGTGGCGGCCGGGAAGCCGGCCAGCGAACCCAGGGCGAGCTCCAGGTAGTCCAGCGTGCCTGTCGTGGTCGGCACGAAGCTGGCCGCGAGCGCTATGTAGCCGGACGGAATATAGCCCAGGTGATAGCCCGCCGTGCCCACGCTCTGCGGGCCTTGGTAGCTATGCTTGCCCAGGTTCTCATACGACGTGTAGGCGATTGTCTGCGCCATGACGTGGCTCGCACACGCCGTGCCCGCCGCCGTCAGAACCAGGATCGCGGCCGCTTTCAAGGATGTCATGATTTTCGCGCCTTTGCGTGAAGTGATTGCCCGCTGCACATGGACGTTTCAATGCGTCCAGGAGCGAAGGGTGAACCATCGCCGCTCCGTGCAGAGGGGTAACAACCCCCCATTGCACTTGCCATGACTGTGCGTCCGGACTTTTGACCGCCCGTCCAAACACGCCGCAGCCTGCAAGTCGGTGTTCGAAACCCAAGCTCTTACAATAAGGATTTCAAAGGCTCGCCTTTGACGGAGTTCAGGGGCCGCGCCCCTGGCCTTTACTACTCGTCCTGTTCGCGTATCCAGCGCTGGTACTGTTCGGCCAGGTTGGGCAGGCTTGGCCGCCGGATCGAACTCGGCGTTCCGGCGATGCTCCGCACGTCGCTCGGCGTCGCAGAGAATTCCTGGCGGAACGCACGCGAAAAATGCGCCTCGCTCTTGAAGCCGCAGGCAAAGGCGATGTCGGAGACACGGCGCCGCTCCGCCGGGTCGCTCAGCGCACGGCCGGCCGCGCGCAGGCGGCGGCGGCGGATGAAGGCGGCCACGCCCCCGTCATGTTCCAGCAGCGTGTACAGCGCGGTGCGGGACAGTCCCGTGGCATCCGCAACCGCTTCCGGCGAGAGGTCGGGGTCGCTCAGCTTTTCGTCCACCGCACGCCTGACCTCCTGGCGCAGCGATGCGGTCACCTGGCTGCTTGCCCGTTCCAGGCGCTCCCGGGTCGGTGCGACGCAAGCGGCAATCAGGCCGTAGGTGCCGCGCTCGATATGCGGTGCTTCTTCCTGGGTTATGTAGGGCAGCCTGCGCTCCAGCGAGCCGAGATAGTCGGCAAGCAACCCACCGGCGGCGCCCTCGACCACCATGCCGTGCAGCGGGCAGTTCACCGGAAGCAATCCCTCCAGCTCGTCCTGGGCACGGTGTAGCTGACCGAAGCGGCCGGCGGGGCCAGTGCCGTCATCGGATGAGCGAGGTCGAGTACGACCACCGACCCCGCCGGCGCCACGATCGGCACGCCGGCCGCATCGCCCACCAAGCCGCTGTCATGCATCAGCACCAGCACGTAATGATCGATGCCGTCGATCTTCGCCTGTCTGGGCAAGCGCTCCATCCGCAGGCCTGCGGCGCACCGGCGGCTGTTGATCATGATACGGCCGAGGCGCCAGATCCTGGCCTGCAGGCTGAAATCCGCCTCGGGCGTGTCGTGAAGCGAAACGTCGAACGTGACACTCATCGCCTTACGAAAATAGGTGAATCGCAGGTCCGGCGGCAGGTCGTCCGAGTTGAAATGGATGCACGGCAGCGTGGGCGCCGTGGCGGGTGACCCTTCGCCGGCACGTGCCGACATGTCGCGCCCGGCAGTCGAGGATCCGCCCATGATTGACCTCATGATATCACCTTGCCTCGACCGAAGGCATGCTCGGCCAGCAGCAATGCCGGTCGCCGGCCAGCGCACAGATCTAACCCCGTTTTTGCCCGACCGTTGCCGGCCCCGGCGCCATCGGGGTGTGCGGCCGTGACACTTTGACCCGCCGCGTGCTAGACCGTGACCGGTTCGCATCGGCTCACCGGTCATGGTCCACCTCGTTTTTCGGCGAGCAGATACGCGCGTTCAGGTGATTCCACCTGAACGCGATCTGCTATAGAAGCACCGCTCCGGCGGCGCCAAGCCCCGGCGACCACGGAGCAACCCATGTTCAAGGGCTCGATCGTCGCCCTGATCACCCCCATGCGCGAAGACGGGTCGCTCGACGAGCCGGCAGTGGCGCGCTTCGCCGAGTGGCAGGTCGCGCAAGGCTCGCAGGGCCTGGTCCCTGTCGGCACCACCGGCGAGTCCCCCACACTGACCCACGCCGAGCACCAGCGCGTCATCGAGATCGTGGTCGAAGCGGCGGCCCGCCGCGTGCCCGTCATCGCCGGCGCCGGCTCCAACAGCACCGCCGAAGCCGTGTCGCTGGTGTCGCACGCCAGGCGCGCCGGCGCCGATGCGGTGATGGCGGTGACGCCCTACTACAACAAGCCGTCCCAGGAAGGCCTGTTCCTGCATTTCTCCGCCATCGCGGACGCGGCAGACCTGCCGCTCGTCATCTACAACATCCCGTCGCGCAGCGTGATCGACATGAGCGTGGAGACGATGGCCCGGCTGGCCCGCCACCCGAACATCGTGGGCGTGAAGGACGCGACCGCGAACCTCTCCCGTCCCTTGCACACACGGCGCGCCTGCGGCGAGAACTTCGTGCAGTTGTCGGGCGAGGACCACACCGTCCTGCCGTTCCTCGCCGCCGGCGGGCACGGGTGCATCTCGGTGACGGCCAACATCGCCCCGCGCCAATGCGCGGGACTGCACCGGGCCTGGAGCGAGGGGCGCGTCGCCGACGCCATCGCCCTGCAGGACGAGCTTCTGGCGCTGCACGACGCGATGTTCTGCGAGAGCAACCCTGGGCCGGTGAAATACGGCGCGAGCTTGCTCGGCCACACGACGGAGCATTGCCGCCTGCCGATGGCGCCGATATCGGCAGCGGCGCGCGTGCGCGTGCGCGCGGCGATGGTCGAAACCCGATTGCTGAACTGAAGACCTGCGTTGGCCGAAAGCAAGAAGAAATCAGGCCTGATCAGCCACGGCCTGGCCGCGCAGAACCGCAAGGCCCGGTTCGACTACACCATCAAGGAAACGGTGGAAGCCGGCATCGTGCTGCGCGGCCCGGAAGTCAAATCCCTGCGCCACGGCCGCGCCACCATCACCGAAGCCTGGGCCGGCGAGCGCGACGGGGAACTGTTCTTGTTCAACTGCTACATCCCCGAATACCAGGCCGGCATCCTGTCGCGCTTCGAACCCCGCGCGCCGCGAAAGCTGCTGCTGCACAAGAAGCAGGTCGGCAACCTGATTGCCCAGACCACACGAAACGGCTACACGCTCGTCCCGCTCGACATCCATTTCAACGAGAAAGGCCGCGCCAAGGTGGTGATCGGCGTGGGCCAGGGCCGCAACAAGGCCGACAAGCGCCACGCCATCGCGGACCGGGACTGGAAACGCGACAAGGCGAGGATCCTGAGAGACAAGGGCTAGGCTGCAAGTCCGCGACGGCCAAGCAACATTTTGCCGCTTCTTGTCAAAAAAGCAGAGCTTGCCTTCAGGATAGCCGCTTGATGACAGCGGCCGTGATGTCGGCCGTGCCAGCCGTGCCGCCCAGATCACGCGACCGCACCCCGTCGGTGACAAAGGCGTGGCGTATGGCCGCGCGAAGTCGATCGCCCTGGTCGTGCAAGCCCACGTGGTCCAGCATCAGGCAGGCTGCCAACATCAGGGCTGCAGGGTTGGCAACACCGCGCCCGGCAATGTCTGGCGCGGATCCATGGACGGCTTCGAAGATGGCTGCGTTCGCGCCGATGTTGGCGCCAGGCGCCAGGCCGAGCCCACCGATCAGGCCGGCAATCAGGTCCGAGAGGATGTCGCCAAACAGGTTGGTCGTGACGATGACGTCGAATTGCCACGGGTTGAGAACGAGCTGCATGGCGCACGCGTCCACGATGCGGTCGTCCATGGTGACCCGGCCTTCGTATTCGGGCGCGATTTCCCGGCCGACATCAAGGAAGATCCCAGTCAGCGCCTTGAGGATGTTCGCCTTGTGAACGACGGTGACCTTCTTGCGGCCGTTGGCGACCGCGTATTCGAAGGCGTGGCGGATGATCCGCCGGCAGCCGGCACGCGTGTTGAACCCTGCGGAGAACGCGACCGCCTTGTGGTCGTCGCCGACCGGCATGTAGTGTTCGAACGCCGCATAGAAACCGTCGAGGTTTTCGCGGACGAGCGTGATGTCGATGTCGTCGTAGCGCCCCCCCGGTATCAGCGTCGTGGCGGGCCGCATGTTTGCGAAAAGCTCGAATTCGCGCCGCAATTCGACGTTGACGGATTTGAAGCCGCCGCCGACCGGAGTGGTCAGCGGACCTTTAAGGGCCAGCTTCGTCCGCCGGATACTCTCCAGTGTACTGGCGGGCAACGGATCGCCGTGGGTTGCGATGGCGCCCAGGCCAGCCGGCGCCGTCTCCCACTCGACAGGACGACCCAGCGCGTCGAACACGTCGATCACGCTCTGCACGATTTCCGGTCCGATGCCGTCACCGGGAATGAGTGTCGCTTGGATGCTTGCCATCACTGGCCATAGTAGCCGCCATCGCACGGCGTCAAGCCATTAGAGCAACGTCACGCAGACTGGAACACGCTGCTAGATGCTGGACCGGTCGAGCCGCAGCGTCATGCAGTAAGCCCCGCCGCCAGACAAGATGAACGGGTCCAGATCGACGTCGCGCACGCTGTAGCGATGCTCGGCGAGCATGGAACGAACGTGGTCAGGCGCGCGCGCCATCACCACCGTGCGTCCGATATTGACAGCGTTGACGCAGAACGCAGCGGCGTCCTCGGCGCTGGCCTCCAGGCGCTGCCCGGGGGTCACGTGCGCGTGGATGAGGGCCAGCGCCTCCGGCGTGAAAGCGGGCGGGTAGAACAGCACCTCTCCGCCGGAAAGCGGGCAGAAACACGTGTCCAGATGGTAGAACCGGTCGCTGGCAAGCTCCAGCGCCACCACAGGCTTGCCGAAGAACGTCGCCAGCATCTCGGCCGCCGCTCGCACGGAGCGCTGGCCGAACCCCGCCCAGAACACCTGCCGCGAAGCATCCCAGATCGCGTCGCCCGCCCCTTCCTGAAAACACCCGTCCGGAAACACCGCCACCTCGTCCAGCAGCCCGCGCGCGGCAAAGCCCTCGAGAGCCTCGAGATAGGGCTGTTCCTCGCCCCGCCGCTCGGCGCAGGCGAAGCGGGCGGCGATCGCGCGCCGGTCCAGCACCACGGCCGCGTTGGCGGGGAACACCATGTCCGGCTGCCCGGCCACGCCAGGCACCACCTCCAGCACCGCGCCGGCCTCCGACAGCGCACGCCGCAGCGCGTCGAAACTGGCGCGCGCGCCCGCGGCGTGGCCCGCCGGGTCGGCCGCCCAGGCGCCAGGCCGCATCCAGGGATTGATCACGTAGCTCACGTCGAAATGCGCCGGATCGACCAGCATGATCCTGGGCCGGGTTGCGGCCTGCCCATCATCGGCATCGTCCGCCCGCTGGTCCGGACCGCGTCCGGCGTCCTCGGTCAACGTCATGGCGTGGCTCCTGGCGGCGGGGACTCGGGGCGCCACACCGGTCCGGGCGCGGCACGGGCGAGCCTGTAGCGGAATCGTGAGCGGAAGGAAACGCGTGCGCCGCCCTCGTCCCGGCTAATAGCTGGGCCTGCACAGCCCGCGAGACTCCATTGAACCAAGACATGCTGATCGCCCGGGCCGCCGCGCTGCGCCCCATCGCCGAGATCGCCGCCCGGGCCGGCATCGCCGACGCCTATCTGGAGCCCTACGGCCGCCACAAGGCCAAGGTGAGCGAGGCGATCCTGCCGACCCTGCCGGACCGCCAAGGCGCGCTGGTGCTGGTCTCCGGCATCAGCCCGACGCCCGCAGGAGAGGGCAAGACCACCACCACCATAGGCCTGGGCGACGCGCTAGCCGCAGCCGGCACGCGCACCCTCGTCTGCCTGCGCGAGCCCTCGCTCGGCCCCTGCTTCGGCATGAAGGGGGGGGCGACCGGCGGCGGCCGCGCGCAGGTCGCGCCGATGGAAGACATCAACCTGCATTTCACCGGCGACTTCCACGCCATTACGTCGGCCAACAACCTGCTCTCGGCCATGCTGGACAACCACGTCTACTGGGGCAACGCTCTCGGCATCGACACGCGCCGCGTCACCTGGCGCCGCTGCGTGGACCTCAACGACCGCGCGCTGCGCCAGGTGGTCGCCGGCATGGGCGGCGGCCAGAACGGCGCCGCGCGGGAAGACGGGTTCGACATCACTGTCGCCAGCGAGGTGATGGCCGTGCTCTGCCTGGCGCGCGACCTGGCCGACCTCGAGGCACGGCTGTCGCGCATGATCGTGGCCACCCGCCGTGACGGCTCGGCCATCACCGCGTCGGACCTGCAGGCCTCCGGCGCGATGGCCGTGCTGCTGCGCGACGCGCTGCGGCCCAACCTGGTGCAGACCCTGGAGGGCACGCCCGCTCTGGTGCATGGCGGCCCGTTCGCCAACATCGCCCATGGCTGCAACAGCGTGGTCGCAACGAAGCTCGCTTTGCGCCTGGGCGACGTGGTGGTGACCGAGGCAGGGTTCGGCGCCGATCTGGGCGGCGAGAAGTTTCTCAACATCAAATGCCCGAGCGCCGGGCTGGCGCCGCGCGCCGCCGTCATCGTCGCCACCGTGCGCGCGCTGAAGATGCATGGCGGGGTGGCGCGCGCCGCCCTGGGCACGGAGGACGTGGCGGCAGTCCGGGCCGGCGCGCCCAACCTGGTGCGCCACGTGGAGAACATGCGCGGCTTCGGCCTGCCAGTGGTCGTTGCCCTGAACCATTTTGTCGGCGACACGCAGGCGGAGGCCACGGCCGTGCAGGACGCCCTTGCCCAGTCGGGCGTGCAGGTGGTGCAATGCCGGCACTGGGCGCTCGGCGCCGCAGGCGCGTCGGAGCTGGCCGCGGCGGTGCAGCAGCTGATCGCCGGCGGCTCGGACTTCCGGCCCCTCTACGCCCCGGAAACCGGGCTGGCCGAAAAGATTCGCACGGTCGCCCAGCGCATCTACCGCGCCGGCGACGTGGCGATCGAGCCTGCGGCGGCAAAGAGGCTCGCCGGCTACGAGGCGAACGGCTTCGGCCAGTTCCCCGTCTGCATGGCCAAGACGCAGTACAGCTTTTCGGCCGACCCCAAGCTGCTCGGCGCCCCGTCCGGCTTCACCCTTCCGGTGCGCGACGTGCGCCTGTCGGCCGGCGCCGGATTCGTGGTGGCGATGTGCGGCGACATCATGACGATGCCCGGCCTGCCGATTGTGCCGGCCGCCAACGCCATCAGGCTCGACCAGAGCGGACAGGTCGAAGGCCTATTTTAGCGCGTGTGTGTCGCAGAAAACACGTACTCTAATCGGATTGACAACCTTATGTTGTACATGCGTTTCAGTGTGGCATCTGTAATCGTCAAGGAGCGAAAATGGGCCTGATACTTCTGATCATCCTGGTGATCCTGCTGTTCGGCGGCGGTCTCGGTACAACCTTCGGCGGCTGGGGCGGCGCCAGCTACGGCAATTACGGCTATGGCGGCATCGGTATCGGCACCATCCTGCTGATCGTCCTGATCGTGCTCCTGCTGCGCCGCGCCTAGAGCATGATCGCTCCGGGTTGATCCTCAACCACGACGAACATGCTCGCCAAAACAGGGGGCTAAAGCCTGATCGCTTCGGCTGCCACAAGCGATCAGGCTCTAAGGGGCAGGCCGGTGGGCGTTTAGGTCAGACCCCAAACGCCCACCGATACGGTCAAGGCAGGTGGTTGCCCCCTGTCACCCCGTAGATCTCTCCGGTCACGTAGCTGCTTTCCTGGCTGGCGAGCAGCACGTAGATCGGCGCCAGTTCCGCCGGCTGGCCGGGCCGGCCGAGCGGGGTCTGCGAACCGAGATCCGGTATCTTGGCCTGAGGCTGTCCGCCCGACGTCTGCAGCGGCGTCCAGACAGGGCCAGGTGCGACGGCGTTCACCCTGATCCCCTTGCCGGCCACCTGCTTGGCCAGCGCGTGCGTGAAGGCGACGATGGCGGCCTTGGTGCCGGCGTAGTCGAGCAGCATGGGCGCCGGCTGGTAGGCCTGGATCGAGGTGGTGTTGATGATCGTCGATCCGGGCTGCATCAGCGGGATGGCGGCCCGGCACAGCCACATCATGGCATAGACGTTGGTGCGGTACGTCGCCTCGATCTGCTCGGTGGTCAGGTCGGCGATGGCCTCCACCGCGGTCTGCTTGCCGGCCACGTTGACCAGTATGTCCACGCCGCCCATGCGTGCCTGGGCATGGCTGATCAGTTGCTGGCAGAACGCCTCGTCGCCGATGTCGCCCGGCATGGGAAAGGCGCGCCGGCCGGCTTTCTCGATCAGCGCCACCACCTCGTCGGCGTCCGCCTGCTCGGACGGCAGGTAGCTGAGCACCACGTCCGCCCCCTCGCGGGCGAAGGCGATGGCGGCGGCGCGGCCTATCCCGCTGTCGGCGCCGGTGATGATGGCCCGGCGGCCCTCCAGCCGGCCGAAGCCGCGATAGCTCTCCTCGCCGTGGTCGGGCTTCGGATCCATCTCCTGCGCCAGGCCCGGCGCGGATTGTGGCTGCTTGTCAAATCTGGGCTGCGGGTACTGCTTGGTCGGGTCCTGCATCGCGTATTGGTTCGGGGTCTGGTCTGGCATCGGCCTCTCCTGGATGAAGCCGTGGAACGTGGCCGGCGTCGGCGGGTTGTGTGCCGCAAGGCGTGGATGGAGAGGTCGATGGGGCGGGACGCGTCGGACGCGGCGGTCAGGTTTACGGTCGAGGAACGGCCGGACGTCCCGGTCCTCGGCTTGCTGATGGGCGGGTCCGCGATGGTGCCGTTTCCCGTCCTGGCGCTGGTTCCCTGGTTCGGCCCCGCCGCCTGGGTGCCGGCCGCGCTGAGCTGGCTGGTGTGCTGGGGCGCGGCGATCCTCGCCTTTCTGGCCGGCGTCAGGCGCGGGCTGAGTTTCCGCACGCCCGGCGGCGAGCGGCCGGCGCAGATCGTCACCGTCCTATGGCTCTATCTTCTGGCCGTCGGCGCTCTTCTGCTGCCCTGGATGACCGGCCGGCTGGCCTTGCTGGCGGCGGGCTATGCCAGCCTGGCGGTCATGGACCCAGCAGCGGCACGGCGGCGGGAAGCGCCGCTGTTCTTCGCCCGGCTGCGCCCTGTGCAGATGGTGGTTCCCCTGACCGCCCTGCTGGCGGCAGCCTGGTTCGTCTGGAAACCAAGCGTTTGACCCGGCGTAGCCTGCCCGACCCCGCCCGACCCTGGCCGACCATGGAGTGTAGCCCGATGCCGATCTTTCACCTGACCCCGGTGCCCGCCAAGATGGCCGATCCCGCATGGCAAACCAGCCGGCTGCGCGGCGAGTGCTGGGTGAACGGCGCCGACGAGGCGGAGGCGCGCGAGCTGGCCAGCGGTCATTGCCAGGACGCCGCCAGGACCGTGCCTGGCGAGCCCAGCCCGCACAGCGCCTGGCGCGACCCCGAGCTCGTCGAGGCCACTCCGATGGAGTCGGGCCCGCAGAACATGACCATTCCGAACGGCGTCGTGGTGGTGACGAACCAGGCCTGAGCCGTGCTGCATCCTTGACGAAACGGCGGAGCATCGTTCGATCACGAGCCTGTGACCAACATCTACTTTGCTCAGGAATGTTCGTGAGGTTAGTGTCAGTTCGATGAACGATCTCGTGAACGGATTCGGTTGATGCCGGAGACCATCCTGATCACCGGTGGCGCCGGTTTCATCGGAACCTACGTCGCCATGTCGCTCCTGGCGGCCGGACACAGGGTGCGCGTGCTGGACAGCCTGATCGAGCAGGTGCATCCTCTTGGCGCGCGTCCGAACCCAGTCCTCGAGCACGTGGAATTCCTCCGCGGCGATGTTCGCGACCCGGACATCGTTGCGCGCGCTCTGACCGGGGCGGACAAGCTGGTCCACCTGGCCGCCGAGGTCGGCGTCGGGCAGAGCATGTATGCCATCGATCGTTACGTATCGGTCAACGATCACGGCACGGCGGTGCTTCTGCAGGCCTTGATCAAGCACCGCGTTCAGCGCGTCGTGGTCGCATCCTCGATGAGCATCTATGGCGAGGGACGCTACGTGACGCCGTCCGGCGCCATCGTCGACGACGCTGTACGCCGGCCCGGCGACGCCGGCTGGAACCCTGTCGGACCCGATTGCGCAGTGCTGAGCCCGGTCGCAACGCCGGAAACCAAACCCGCCAGCCTCGCATCGGTCTATGCGATCTCGAAATTCGTTCAAGAGCGGCTGACCCTGAACGTGGCACCGGCCTATGGAATGCAGTCCGTGGCGTTGCGGCTGTTCAACGTCTACGGGGCCGGGCAGGCCCTGTCCAACCCCTATACCGGCGTGCTCGCCATCTTCGCGTCGAGGCTGCTGAACGGGCAGCGTCCGATGGTGTTCGAGGACGGCGCACAGCGCCGGGATTTCGTGCATGTCGAGGACGTGGCGCGCGCGTTCCTGCTGGCGCTCGAAGAGCCTGCCGCAGATGGCGGCGTGTTCAACATCGGCAGCGGGCAGAGCGTGAGCGTCTCGGAGGTCGCGTGCAGCTTTGCGGTCGCGATGGGCCGGCCCGATCTCACTCCGGAGATCACCGGCAAGGCGCGCATAGGAGACATCCGCAACTGCTTCGCCGACATCACCCTTGCGCGCGAGACGCTGGGTTTTCATCCCCGGCGCAGTTTCGAGGACAGTTTCGACGAGCTGGCCGAGTGGGTGTCTCGCCAGACCGCCGTCGACCGCGTCGCAGAGGCGCGGCGTGAGCTCGAGACGCACGGCCTGGTCGCATGATCGAGCCGCATCACGCGGCACGGCTCGGATTGTGCGCGTGGTTTCAGCAGGAGGACCGCGCGTCTGTCGAGCGTGCGCTCGACACGATGCGCAGCTTGGGCGCACGCCACATGCGCGTGCAGCTCGATGAGCAGGAACTGGCCGGCGAGACCTGGCTGGGCTGGCTGCTCGACAGGCTGAGCGCGGAGCTCGAGGTGCTGCCGAGTCTCGACGTCAACTCCGCAGGACATAGCCAATCGCGCATCCGAGGCTTTCTGGGCGCGCATGGCCGGTATTTCCGTGCCCTGGAACTGCGAGTTCTGAACGCCGACCTCGGCGCTGCGACGGAGATGGTGCGAGAAGCCTCGGACCATGGCAAGCATGTCGTGCTCGGGCTGCACGGAGAAGGGCACATGGCGCAACTCGATGCGCTCGCCCGGCACGGCGCGCTGGACCACGTGGCGGCCATCGGCCTGTGTGCGCCTGACGCTTGCGAGACGGCTACGCTGGACGAGCAGCTGCAGGCGGCCGCCCGTATCGCACGCAATGCCAACCCGCGCGTGGAGACGTGGATCACGCAGGCCGGGTTCTCCACCTGGCGCCACGAGGTCGCGAGGCAGGCGAGGATGTTCGTCGACGCCGTGTCGTCATGCGCCGACCGCATCTACTGGCGTGAACTGACCGACAGGTCGGGAACCGACCCGCGCGACGAGGACGCCCATTTCGGACTGGAGGATGTGTCCGGGCAGCCCAAGCTGCTCGCACGCCTGCTCGCCGGCGGGGTGACGCAGGTGGAGCGTGTGGTGGCGCAGACGCGCATGGCGGCGTGCGGTGGTGCCGGTGCCAGGCCGGTGCTTGTCACGGGCGGCGCGGGCTTCATCGGTGCGAACCTGGCCGACCGGCTCGCGTCCGACGGCCATGAGGTGGTCATCTACGACGCTCTGGCCCGCCCGGGAGTCGAACGCAACCTGCGCTGGCTGGCGCGCCGCCATCCCTCGCGCATCGCCTTCGTTCTGGGCGACATGCGCGACGAGACGGCCTTGAGCGGCGCCGCTGCCAGCGCCTCCGCCGTGTTCCATTTGGCCGGCCAGGTTGCGGTCACGACGAGCATGCTCGATCCGCTCAGCGATTTCGACGTGAACGCTCGCGGCACGGTCGCGCTGCTGGACGCGCTGCGATGCGGCAATCCGCAGGCACCGCTGATCTTCGCCAGCACCAACAAAGTATATGGAGACCTCTCCGATATCGAGCTCGTGCGCGACGGCGATTGCTACCTTCCGCAGCATGCCGAACTGCGCGGGCGTGGCATCGGCGAGGCACGCCCGCTATGTTTCCACACGCCTTACGGGTGCAGCAAGGGAACCGCCGACCAGTACGTGCTGGACTACGCCCATAGCTTCGGGCTGCGCACCGCCGTTCTGCGCATGAGCTGCATCTATGGCGAGCGGCAGCTCGGGACGGAGGACCAGGGCTGGGTCGCGCATTTCCTGCTGCGTGCCATGGCCGGCGAGCCGCTGACGATCTACGGGGATGGCCGACAGGTGCGCGACGTACTCCATGTCGGCGATGCAGTGGACGCCTACATGTCCGCCTGGGCGAACATCGATCGGGTTGCAGGACGGGCCTACAACCTCGGCGGCGGACCGGCCAACGCAATCAGCCTTTTGCAGCTGGTCGAACACATGGAGGCGTTGCTGGGCAGGCGCGTCGACGTGGATTTTTCCGCGTGGCGGCCTGGGGACCAGCGCTATTTCGTAGCCGATACGACCGCGATCAGGCGCGACCTCTGTCTGTCCACGCCGCTGGACTGGCGCAGCGGGCTGGCACGGCTGGCCGAACATTTCGGCGCGCTCGGCAAACCTGCGCACGTCAAGGAGGCGGCGCTGTGAGGGTTGCTCTCGTCAACCCGCCCTGGCGTTTCGAGAACAGCATCTATTTCGGCTGCCGCGAACCGCATCTGCCAATCGAGCTCGGGGCGTGCAAGGTTTTGCTGGAGCGCGCCGGGCACCACGTGCGCCTTCTCGACGGCCACCTGAACGCGACGCCGCTGCAGGACCTGGCCGATGCGGTGGCCGATTTCGCGCCGCACATCACGGTGATACCGACCGCGCCGAGCTACCTGTTCTGGCGATGCGCGCCGCCCGAACTTCGTGTGCCGCGCGAAATGATTATCGCGCTGGACGGCAGAGGCGGCACCGTGGTGGCGGTCGGGCCTCACGGATCGTCCACGCCGCGCGCGACACTGCGCAAGCTCGGCGCGGACGTGGTGATACGCGGCGAGTGCGAGGAGGCGGTGACCGCGCTTGCCGGTGCCTGGCCACGCACGGACGTCGCGGGTGCTGCAACGATTTCAGGTGGCGAGCTGCACGCGACCGGCGGCGTGCAGTCCACCAGCTTCACCGGCCTGCCCGCGCTGAACTGGCCCGATGCGTGGGTGGCGCGGCATCACCACCATCATCATCGCTTCGACACAACCCCGGCGGGGCCGGGCGCCGAGATAGAGGCGTCGCGCGGCTGCCCCTATCACTGCACGTTTTGCGCAAAGATCGACTTTCGCGACGTCTACCGCCGGCGCGACCTGCCGGCGATGCTCGACGAGATCGACGCGCTGAGGGCGCAGGGCGCTGGCTACTTCTATTTCATCGACGAGATCTTCCTCCCGCAGCCGGCATTGCTCGAAGCGCTCGTCGAGCGGGGCATCAAATTCGGGATGCAGACGCGTATCGACCTGTGGAAGCCGCCGATGCTGGAGTTGCTGGGCCGCGCCGGCTGCGTGTCGATCGAGGCCGGCGTGGAAAGCCTGACCGAGGACGGCCGTGCCGCACTCGACAAGCTCTGCCGAATGAGCACCGACGACCTGACGGAGCGTCTACTGCTGGCGCGCCGTCACGTGTCGTTCGTGCAGGCCAACTTGATCGCATCGCCCGGTGACGATGCCGACCAGATCGGCGTGTGGCGCGAACGGCTGCAGGACGGCGGCGTTTGGGCGAACGATCCGGTGCCGATGTTCCCCTATCCCGGCAGCCCGGATTACCGGCTGCGCTGGGGCGCGCCCGACGACGACGCCTGGGAGCGTGCGCTCGACCACTACCTCGCCCAATTCTCACGCTTCTCCGACATTCAGGATTCCGCCCCGCTCAGCCTGTCCGCGCTGGAAGCCGACTGCCTGGTCGAATGAGTATCGCCGGGCCACTGTTCATCACGACCGACGCCGTCGGCGGCGTATGGAGCTATAGCCTGGCGCTGGCGCGCGGCGTTGCCGCAACCGGGGCGCGCTGCGTTCTCGCCGTGATCGGGCCCGCGGCGCAGCCCGAACAGCGTTCCGCAGTCGCCGAGATCGCAGGCTGCAGGCTGCTGGAAACAAGGTTGCCGCTCGACTGGACGGTCACCACCCGTGAAGAGCTGGGCGCGACCACGCTCGCCCTGATCAGACACGCTCGCGACGCAGGATGCAGCGCAGCCCATGTGCACGCGCCGGCTTTGGCAGGCGAACCCTGGCCCATGCCGGTGGTCGCGGTCGCGCATTCCTGCATGGCGACGTGGTGGGATGGGGTGCATGGCGGAGCGCCGCCGGCCAGCATCGCCTGGCACAAGGCTGCGACGTCCGACGGCCTGTGCATGGCCGACGCGATCGTGGCGCCGAGCGAGTCGTTTGCTGCCGCTCTTCGGCGCATCTACCGGCCGATCAACTCGGTGCACGTGGTCCATAACGGCCTTCCGGAGCCGCCGGCCCGGAGTTCCGAGCGAGACACAGCCGTGCTTGCCGCAGGCCGCCTGTGGGACCCGGCGAAGAACATCGCGGTGCTCGACGCGGCCGCTGCGATGATGGGCGTGCCGGTGCGTGCGGCCGGGCCGGGCCGGGCGCCGGACGGTTCGCGTGCGCGGTTCAGCCACCTGCGCGAGCTGGGAACCCTGTCACAGCACGCGCTGCAGGCGTTGATGGCGCGCACGGCGATCTTTGCCGCGCCGTCGCTCTACGAACCGTTCGGCCTGGCCGTGTTAGAGGCGGCGCAGCAATCCGCCGCACTGATCCTGTCGGACATCCCGATTTTTCGCGAGCTCTGGTCCGGCGCTGCGGTGTTCGTGCAAGCCGACCGGCCGGCAGCCTGGGCCGCTTCGATCGCGGCCCTGGCCGACGATCCTGAGCGAACCACAGAACTTGGGCACGCAGCCGTCATGCGTTCGCGCCGCTACACGCAGCACGCGATGGTGGAGGCGACGCTGGACCTTCACCGCCGCGTCGGCCACGGCGCCAGGCGCGCCGCGTAGCGCCCCGGCATGCGCATCGTCTATTTCGCCCACTCCCTCGTTTCCTGCTGGAACAACGGCAACGCGCATTTCCAGCGTGGCGTGCTTCGTGCGCTGCGCGCGGTGGGCCACGACGTTGCAGCATATGAGCAAGTCGATGGCTGGAGCCTGCAAAACCTCGTGGCGGACCAGGGTGCCGACGTGGTGGACGGTTTCACCCACGTGTTTGCCGACCTGCCATGCCGCACCTACACGGGCCTCGACGCGTTGGGACAGGCGGTCGAGGGTGCCGACTTGGTGGTCGTGCACGAATGGAACGATCCGTCTGTCGTCAGCCAGATCGGCCGTTTGCACCGCCAACAGCGTTTCATCCTGCTGTTCCACGATACGCATCATCGGGCCGTCAGCGAACCCGATGCGATCCGGCGCTTCGACCTTTCGGGCTACGACGGTGTGCTGGCGTTCGGCGAGACGCTAGCGCAGGTCTACAGGTCCTGGGGATGGGCCGGCCGCGTCTTCGTCTGGCACGAGGCAGCCGATACCGACCTGTTCAAGCCACCGGCCGTGGAGGCGTCGCGCGACGGCGCTGTCTGGATCGGCAATTGGGGCGAGGGAGAGCGTACGGCCGAGATCGAGGCGTTCCTGCTCGCACCAGCACAACGGGCCGGCGTCACGCTCGACGTGCATGGCGTGCGCTACCCGCCCGATGCCCTCCAGATGCTGCAGCGCTACGGTGCGCGTTACCACGGATGGGTCGCCAACGCTGCGGTTCCCGAGATCTTCGCCCGGCATAGGATGACCGTGCACGTGCCGCGTCGCTATTACAGCCAGATGCTTCCAGGCATACCGACGATCCGCGTGTTCGAAGCGCTGGCCTGCGGGATCCCGCTGATCACCGCACCGTGGCAGGATAGCGAGGGCCTGTTCCGACCGGGCACGGACTACCTCGTGGCCGAGACGGGCGATGAGATGCAGGCGCATATGCTCGCCCTCGATCACGATGCCGGGCTGGCGAAAGAGCTGTCTGCCGCTGGGCTCTCTCGCATTCTGTCGCGGCACAGTTGCAGCAATCGCGCGGCCGAGCTGCTCGGCATCGTCGCCAGCTTGCAGGGTCGTCCGGGCGAACGCGGGCCGCCGCCGGACAGCGCTGGCCAGAACGACGATCCGGAGCCGTCCTCGCATCCCGGTCGATCAAACGAAGCCCTCGTCGCCGGGTGGGACGCGGCCTGATGCGCATCGCCTTTTATGGGTCCAGTCTGCTGTCTTCCTACTGGAACGGAGCCGCCACCTATTATCGCGGCCTGTTGCAGGCTCTGGCGGCCCATGGTCACGACATCACGTTCTATGAACCGGACGCGTTCGACAGGCAGGCCCATCGCGACATCGATCCGCCCGACTGGGCCAAGGTGGTGGTCTACCCGGCAACGCCATCGGGCCTGCAGAACGTGCTGCCGCTGGCCTCACACGCAGACATCGCCGTGAAGGCGAGCGGCGTCGGCGTGTTCGACGACGAGTTGCTCACTGGGATCATGCGGCATGCACGGCCCGACGCCATCCGCGTGTTCTGGGACGTGGACGCGCCAGCAACGCTTGCGAGCCTGCGCGTTGAGCCGGACCATGTGCTGCGCCGCGTTCTGCCCAAGCTCGACGTGGTTCTGACCTATGGCGGCGGCCCGCCGGTCGTCCAGGCCTATGCCGGGATGGGCGCACGCGAATGCGTTCCGATTTATAACGGTCTCGACCCGGCCACGCATTTTCCCGTGCCCTGCGACCCGAACTTCGCCACCGACCTCGGATTTCTGGCCAACCGTCTGCCGGATCGCGAGGCGCGGGTGGATGCGTTCTTCCTGACGCCGGCACGCTCCCTGCCAGACAGGCGCTTCCTGCTCGGCGGCTCGGGGTGGGCGGACAAGCCCGTCTCCGCAAACGTCAGGCTGATCGGGCACGTGCCGACGTCGCAACACAACGCCCTGAACTGTTCGGCCCTGGCGGTGCTCAACGTTGCCCGTGACAGCATGGCTGATGTCGGTTTCTCGCCGGCAACCCGGGTGTTCGAGGCGGCCGGAGCAGGCGCGTGCGTCATCACCGATGCGTGGGACGGCATCGGCCTCTTCTTCGAGCCGGGCAGGGAGATCCTGGTGGCCAGGGACGGCAAGGACGTCGCCGACCACCTCAGCAGCCTCACGCGCGCGCGCGCGCAGACAATCGGCGCCGCTGCGCGGGCGCGTTGCCTGGCCGAGCACAGCTACACACGGCGGGCCAAGGAGGTCGATGCGTTGCTGCGCGATCTGCATGCCCGGCGGCAGTCGAGCGCTGCCGCTTGACCATGGCGCGTTCTCGGATCGTCGTGATCGGTCTGTCGCTCAGCTCGTCCTGGGGAAACGGACACGCAACGACGTATCGGGCGCTGCTCGGCGCGCTGCACGCGCGCGGCCACGACATCGTGTTCCTGGAATGCGATCGTCCCTGGTACGCACAGCAGCGCGACCTGCCGGATCCTCCTTTCTGCAGGCTCGCTCTCTACGATACGGTCGACGATCTCTCGGCGTTCCGGGCAGACATCGAAGCAGCCGACCTGGTCATCATCGGCTCCTACGTCGTCGACGGCATTGCTGTGGCCCAACGGGTGCGTCCATGGGCAGGGCTGCTCGCCTTCTACGACATCGATACGCCGGTGACCCTGTCGATGCTCGCACGCGGCGAGGAGAGCTACATCTCTGCTTGCGTGATACCGCTGTACGACCTCTATCTGTCGTTCACCGGCGGTCCTACGCTGCGTCTGCTCGAGAGCCGTTACGGAGCGCAGGCCGCGCGCGCGCTGTTCTGCGCGGTCGATCCATCGCTGTATCGTCCCGCGCCACGGCCGCCCCGATTCCGCTGGCAGCTGGGTTACCTAGGAACCTACAGTCCGGATCGTCAGGTGATGCTCGACCGCCTGCTCCTCGAACCAGCACGGCAATCGCCCGATCTTCGCTTCGTTGTTGCCGGCCCGCAGTATCCGGCCGACATTGACTGGCCCGATAACGTCGAACGGATCGAGCACCTGTCGCCCTCCGATCACGCAGAGTTCTACAACAGCCAGGCTTGGACGCTGAACGTCACCAGGGCAGACATGGTGGCGGCCGGGTACAGCCCCAGCGTTCGGCTGTTCGAGGCGTCTGCGTGCGCAACGCCGATCATCTCGGACTGGTGGACCGGGCTTGGAGACTTTCTGGCGGTCGGGCGTGAGATCGTCGTGGCAGAGAACGCGGCACAGGTGTTGGAGTGCCTGGCGCGGTCCGAGCAGCAACGCGCAGCCATCGGAACTGCAGCGCGCAACCGCGTGCTTGCGTCCCACACCGCCACACACCGGGCGCGTCAACTCGAGGAGCTCATCTCCGGCCTTCAGCCCGCAACGCTCACTGCCTAGTCTAGGCGCTCATCATGCACGCAGATTGTTCATCGCAGTAATTGACATCCGAGTATTCTACAGCTGACTATGGATTGTTGTCGGAGACGACCCATGCGCGCCTTCGCCTTGCCTGCTTTGGCTATCGTCCTGATCTCGGCTGGCATGCCGGTGGCTGCCCCAACCCTGCCGCCTGGCCAGGCGGCTCCTGTCCGGGCGCCGTACGACACCAGTGCCGACGCCCGTGCGCAGGTGGACGCCGCTTTTGCCACCGCGCGCGCGACCGGCCGCGAAGTGCTGCTCGATTTCGGCGGCAACTGGTGCCCCGATTGCCGCATGCTGGCCGGCGTGCTGTCGATACCGGCCGTGCGTGCCTGGTCCGACCAGCATTTTGTGACCGTCATGATCGACGTCGGCCGACGTACAAAAAACTTGGACATCGCGCAGAGATATGGCGTCAGTGTCGAAGGTGTTCCGGCGGTCGGCGTGCTTACAGCGGACGGCAAGCTGCTGAACGCCGGCCAGGTCGACGCGCTGGCCAACGCGCGCAGCTGGTCGGAGCAGGCCGTCGTTGATCTGCTGGTGAGTTGGCAGAAGAGCTAGAGCGACGTCACGCAGACTGGACCAGTCGGAACGACAAGATCAGTCGTCGAAACGAATGCTAATCGGCTCGCGCTCGCCTGCACCCAGACACTCTGCGTGAAACCGGGCTGGGGTCGCGGCTGACGATCCGCCTTCGCCATGCCTGTAAATCCTGTCTGACGACCTTCCCGTCGAGATCGTTTCAGCAGGCGCCAGTTTGATTTCGGGGGCGGAGGAAGCGTTCGACACGTCCCGTCGGTGACATCTGGTCGTGAGTCCGCCACTGAGCTTCAACAGGCGGCTTGATCATCGGCAGATAGAAACGTGAAATGAATAAGCGCAGGAGACCAGTCCGATCAACTTGAAGTTGAATCTCCTTGGGAGAAATACTCGGCTCAAGACTTTACGCGGAAAACTATACCAACCAAGAGTTGCATTTAGGTCTTTACGAGTTAGTAATCGATGCTATGTTTTGGTCGCCGAGTGGGTGCGCAGCCTAGATTGCCCGCCGGTGTCTGGTTCGCTTGTCGCGCTGGGATTGAACCTAAATGCAGAACGTGGCCCAAGTCGCTTCTTCGGCGCTCAATGGCACATTCGTCGAGCGCGAGATCGATGCTCTCATCCGCTCGATGGATCTGCGCAGATTGCGCGCGCAGATGGTTGCGCTCGGCGCCTGCGAGTTGCACGCGTCCGACGTTCAAGTGGCGAAACTGTACTTCAACAAGAGATGCAGCGCTGTCAGTCCAAACGCGTTCTTCGACGAAGCGTGGTACGTGGAAACGAACGAGGACGTCCGAAATGCAATCAGCAACGAAGGATTGATCTCGGGCTTCGTGCACTACGTCCAGCGCGGCATGTCGGAAGGCCGTTGGCCGAATTCGGTCCTTGCCGCCCAGGCTGCCACGTGCGACGCGCCGGAACCGCCGTTGCCGGCGTTCAATCAGAAAGTCTACCTGCACCTCAACCCCGCTGCTCAGGCCTTCCTGGTTGCGTTTCCGCATCTGCAACCCTTGGCGCACTACAATCACTATGGCCGTTATCTGGGCTATCGTGCCGACCGCAGGCAGGACGAGCAGGGCAAAGACGACGGAATGCGCGTCGTGGTTGCAGCGTTCGATGCGGAATTCTATTGCCGCGTATATTTGGCCGGCGCGGAATGCCCTGATCCGCTGGCTCACTACCTGTCTGTGGGCGCCAAAGTCGGGCATTCCCCAAACGCCTGGTTCGATGAAAGCTGGTATCGGGCCTTCTATCCTGACATTCGGCTGGCCTGCGCCGAAGGTTGGCTGCCATCCGGCTTCTTTCATTACCTCTATTCCGGCCGGACCGAGGGCCGTCAGCCCAGTTTCGACCTCACATTGGCGCTCGAGGCCAGGATGCCCGGCGTTACCGCGCCGTCGCTGCTCGGCAAAACAGTCGAACTGGAGAGGCGGTTGGATCCCTGCCACGGCATGCCCCAACTCGATACGAGCTTGCGCGGCAAACCGACGATTTGGGTTATGTTCCCAAGCCTCAATCCGGACATCATGTTTGGCGGCTACCGGGCTATCCTGTGGCTGATCGTTGCGATCCGGGAAGTAGGCTTTGCGATCAACGTCGTTTGCCTGCAGGAGGAGCCGAACCTTCCCTACTTTCTCTTTCGCGAGGGCTCGCCGGTCATACGAGACGTGTTCTCGGCAATCACGGTGCTTGGCAAGACGGCTTTCGCCGCGGCAGCCTATGGCCCGGAGGACCGGTTTCTCGCCTACTCGGCATGGGACCTGCCGATCTGCGCCAGGCTGGCAGACAAGACCCGCCACCTGCCGCTGTTTCTCTCCCAGGAATACGAGCCGGTGTTCTACGATAACGGCTCCCATCGTGCCGTGTGCGAGTCGATCTACCGCATTCCGCATTTTGCAATCATCAACAGCGACTTCCTGCGCGACTACTACGTCGCCCACCGCCTCGGCCCGTTTTCGGTTCAGGGCGAAGCCGAAGCCAGGAAACGCCATGTCATCTTCCAGCATCGTGTCATGCAGTTGCCTCGCCAGACCGCGCAGGCAATGGCGGCGCGGTCCACGCGCATGCTGGTGCTCTATGCCCGTCCCGAGAACCATGCCGCCCGCAACGTTTTCGAAATCGCGATCCTGGCGCTGCAGCGCCTGTGTCGTTCCTCGTTTTTCGGGCCGGAATGGCGGTTTGAGGGCGTCGGTGCGCTGAGCGCCCTGCCGCCGCTTGCACTGGGCGAAGGTCACGAGATGACGTTACGTGAAAAACAGTCCGAAGAGGACTATCAGCGTATGTGCGGCGGCATGGATATCGGCGTCAGCCTGATGTACGCACCACACCCTAGCGTCATGCCGTTCGAGTTCGCCACGACAGGCGCCCTGGTGGTGACCAACATCTACGAGAACCGTTCCGCCGATCAGCTTGAGGCGATCTGCAGAAACATCGTGCCGTGCGAACTCTCCGTCGACGGCGTCGCAGACGGGATACGGGCCGCCGTGGCACGGCTCGGCGACTTTGAACGGCGCGAGTCGCGCGCCCTGGTGCCGTCCACGGGTGGATGGCGAGAGATCTTCACGCCCGCTTTCGTCGAGTCGTTCACCGGCCCCGCGCCTGAGTCGGCGCGTCAAGCCTCGGTGGTGGCGCTTGCCGGGCATGCCCGCAAGGCTCGGCTGCGGCACGAGGACGGCGCCGTCAGGGCGCATACATGACCGTGCCGTCCGTCTTCGGTGCTGTTCAGGAAGCAGGGCGGGACAGGCCAGGCCGTAACGGGCGGCCAGGAGAAACGAGGGGAGTGCTCGCATGAGTAAGACGTCTATACCGTTCGAGGCCTTTGCGGCGCTTGTTGAGGGAACGTTCGACCGTCCCGCAGGCTCCGTCCATCCAGACACGGAGTGCGACGACGTGCCTGGGTGGGATTCCCTGGGCCACTCCGTTCTGCTCTCCCGCCTGTCCAAGCGCCACCACCTCGTCATCGTGGAGGCGGACGCTGCGCGCGCCCAGACCGTCGGTGCCTTTCACGACCGGATTGCGTCGCTTGCCGCGACGGGTTCGGCGTGAGCGCGCTGGCCGGCGCCGTCGGCGCCGTCGTTCACGGGCGCAACGGCAGGCTGTTCCTCGGCCGCCAGGATGGCTTCGACCTCGGCAGGTTCACCGACGGTACGGCGCTGCCGCCGTTCCTGCTCGCGCAATGGCGCGCGACCCTCCTGCGGCGGGGCAGAGAGCTGTCCGCCCGCGGCATCCCCTATGTTTTCATGGTGGCGCCTGACGCGCCGTCGGTTCATTACGAAGACCTGCCCGAGCCGTATTCGGCACCCTATCGAATGGCCGGGTCGGTCTTCATGGAGGCGATGGGCAACGTTCCCGGCGTCACGTTCGTGCACCCAGTCAATGCGCTGCGCGCCGCCAGGGGCGGCATCGACGTCTACCAGCCCAATGATTCGCACTGGACCTGCTACGGTAGCGGCGTCGCCTACCGTGAACTGATGGCCAAGGTGTTGCCGCTGGTCGCGGCGCGCATGGTGCCGTGGTCCGAAATCCGCTTCACGTACCGATCGAGCTACGGCGACCTCGGCTGCCTCTCCGACCCGGAAGTGCGTGCAGACATCCCCGTGGCCGCGTTCTCGGGTCACGAGCCGGTGCGCGTGCTGGACCGCTCCGGGGCACAGCGCCAGACGGCGACTGCCACCCGCATGCCCGGCATGCCTGCCGGTCGCGTGCTCGCGTTCCGGGACAGTTTCATGACAGACCTGTCCCCCTATCTCGCCCGCAGCTTCTCCGACCTGCTGACGCTGGGTACGACCACGCGTGTCATGCTGGATGCGGTCAACGACTGGGACGCGGACCTGGTGATCAGCGAGGTGGCGGAACGCCGGCTGGTGGCGTTTCAGACGGACCACCAGCCGCATCGCTACGAGTGGCTGTACATGACCGACTACTCCGGCGAACACGGCCAGGCCGTTCTGCGCGCCCTCAACCTCATGCCCGACGATCCCGCAGGGGCGGCCGACATCATCCGCAACGAGGGCCGCCGATGCCTGGCCAACCCGTCGTTTGCCTATTCGGCAGCCCTCGTGCTCGACGCTGCCGGCGATACCGTCGCTGCCTCGGGGTTTGTTCAGTCCCTGTTGGCGTCCCACCCGGGCGACACGGCTGCTCTCAGCCTGGCCGCCAAGCTGGTCCTGGGTGCGGGCCGCCCCGGCGAGGCCGTCTGCCTCCTAGAGCGTGCGGTGGAAGCCGCACCTTGGAACGGCGCCTACCACGAAATGCTGGCCTATGCCCTGCTCCAGAATAAGTGCGTGACGCAGGCGGCCGGGGCGGCGGAGACGGCCGTCAAACGGATCGAGGACCACGCCAACCTATGGTATTGGACGGCCGTCTTGCGCGAAGCATCGGGCCGCCCGGCGCGCGCACTTAAAGCCGTGTCGTGCGCCTTGTCGATGGACCCCGGCAACGAGGTCTACCTGGAACTCTGGCGGCGACTTGGCGGGCGAGACTCACGCGTTCACTCCGGCAGCCAGATCAGCTGATGCTCTGGCGCTCGGATCAAACGGTCGCACTTTCCGTCGAGGAGCCTGGCGTTCTGACAGGCATCGCATCGCCTGGCGTTCTCGACGGCCCGGTCAGGGTTTTGTTCGACTGCAGGCACTGGGCCACCGTGCCGTCCTCGCAGGGCGCCGACAACTCGGCCGGCACGTCGTTTCGGTGCGACCTGCCTCCCATGCAGGAGCGATCGGACGGTTCCGGAACGGTATCGGTCACCGACCTTTCCGGCCGTCAGCTCGCATCCGCACTGGTGATGCCGCGCCGTCGCCGGACCAACAGCGCCGGCGTGCCCGACCACCTGGTGCTCGGGCTGTGCGACCGGCCGTTCTTCGCAATTCCCTACTGGAGCTTTGATGGTGCCCAGCTCACCGTCTCCGGCTGCCATCTGCCACCCGCCGGCGACCCGTCAGCGCTCTCCGTCGAGTTCGATCCCGGTGTCGCCTACCAGTTCAGGTATCCTTTGGAAACGGCCGATTGGGCCCGTCACTTCTGGTATTGGCCCAATGCCGGCATGTCCGATTTCCAAATCGTCATCGACGTGGCAGGCAGCGCGGCCGGCTCGGACCCGTTCACCTTCCGGTTCGCCTACGCCAAAGGACCGCAGGCGGATTTCCCCGAACCCTACGGCCGCGTGTGGATCCCGCGCGACCTCGGCATGGTCGTCGGTTTTCCCAGGGACTCGACCCAGCTCACGCGCGTGCAGACATGGTCAGATGCGCGCAGCGTCACCCTGACCGGCTTCAACCATTTTCACGTTATCGAGGTGCTGCTGGCCCGTCACGGCGTGCGGCCGAGAAACGGCGCGGTGCTGCTGGATTGGGGCTGCGGACATGGCCGCGTGACCCGCCACTTCATCCGCCAGTGGACCGGCTGCACGATCATCGGCATGGATGTTGACGGCGAGAACGTCGCCTGGGCGGCAGAGAACCTGGCCCCTGGCCGCTTCGTGCATTCCCCCTTGATGCCGCCTTGCCCGCTCGGCGAGGCATCGGTGGACGCCGCGTTCTCGGTATCGGTGATGACTCACCTCGCTCTCGACGTGCAGCGTGCTTGGCTCGGCGAACTCGCCCGCATCGTCCGGCCGGGCGGCATCGTGCTGATGAGCTTCGGCGGCCCGGGAGCTGTCGCCTGGTCCTCGATATGGAACGAGCCAGCCTATTTCGACGCCTGGCTCCGCGACGGCATCCACGCCGACAAGGTCGATCCCGCCCTGGACGGCAAAATCGAAGAACCGGCCTATTACAGAAACGTCGCACAGACCCACGCGCATATACGGCGGGAGTGGGCCGAACATTTCAACATCTTGGAAATCCTTCCAGAGGCGATCGGCACCCTCGATTTCGCCGTGCTCCGCCGGCGCTAGAGCCTGATCGCTTCTGCTAGCCGAAGCGATCAGGCGCTAGCTGTCGTTACCAAGGACGTTGTTCCTCTTTGCTGTCGCGGCGTGCTTGCCGCGCGGCGTCTCGTCCTCAAGACTGAACCCCTTCGGGGCGCCGGCGGGGGTCTTGACCGCGAGCCCCCCGACAAGCGAGGTCTGCCATCGAACAAGGACGAGAAGCGGTCGACGCGCTGCACACCCGGCTTAGCCTCGATGTCAGCACTCCGTGTCGTCTGTCGGGCTGGGTCAACACCGCCGAGAGCGCCCGAAGGCTCAGTCTTGAGGCGGCCCGGCAGACGACAGGCACTCACCGATCGTGGCAGTCCGGATGGGTACAACGTCCGTGGTAGCGACAGCTAGCTCGGGGAGGCCAATGCCGCCCCGCTCTGCTCCTGCCGGGCGTTGCAACGCACCGAGATGTAAATGCGTTTGCCCGCGATCCAGGAGACTGGTCTGATACACTCATGAAGAGATTGCTTCCGCCGCGGGCGGAGCCGCCCATTCCGCTGCGTGTAGGATCGGGCGGGCTGCACATCACGGCCTATACGCTGCTGGCGCTCATGGTGGCTGGGGCGGCCTGGGTGCGCTTCAACAACCAGATTGCAGAGACCGTCCCGGTGTTGGCCGGCCCGGCGGAAGCGGTGGCGGACCGGATTGCCGATGCAAGCCGGATCAAGGGCCTTGTCGAACTGGCGATCCTGCCGCCAAGCGCGACGCCTGAGGCCGTCGCCAGCATGGGGCTGCCGGCCGCCGACGCGCGCTCGCTGAGTGGGGCGCTGAGTCGCAGGAGGCTGAGACTCGTCCACATGCCGCTGGTCGATCTCAGCGCCACGCAGGCCGATCAGGGCCGCATCGTCCGGGTCAGCACGGCCGGCTACACGCGCGTCGTGCAGCTCTCGCGCACGCCGGTCACCCTGACCCTGCCGGTCGGGCCGGTCGGCACCGTGTCGTTCCAGACGTCCAGCGCCGACGGGGTCGGCATCGGCGCAGTCACCATGGCAGGGCTGGCCAGGCTGCCCGCCCTGCCGGCCGGCGCCACGCTCAGCGTCGGGATCGTCGCCCAGTGAAGGGTCTGCTGCCGCTCGCCACCCGGTTCATGCCGGTGCTGATGCTGGCGTTCTTCAGCCTGTCCACGCTGCAGATCCTGCTCTCCTTGCACCTGTCGCCAGCCCATGTGCTTTCTGTCATCCTCACCTGGCTGACGGAGCTCGGTCCCGCCTACGCAGCGGTCGCCGCACTGAGCTGGTCGCTGGTGATGGCATCGGTCGCCTACGAGGTGCGCGCAGCGGCGGCGGAAACACGATATCTGGCAGGCGGACGCAAACGCCGCCGGCCGCGAGGATGGATGATGGATGTTCTGGCAAGACTGACCAACCGCGCAGCGCTGGAGGATCTGCTGGCGAAGCAGGACCGCGTGACCGTGATCGACGCGGCCGCTCTGTCGTCGACCCTGCGGTCGCGGGTCGTCGGGCAGGACCAGGTCTGTGAGGACATCGCACAGCAATTGCGCCGCCGGCTGGCGCTGCAGGTGCGCGGCAAACCGGTCGGCATCTTTCTGCTCGCCGGCCCGCCAGGAACCGGCAAGACCTATCTGGCAAAGGTCCTGGCCACCGCGCTCGGGCGCAAGCTGCTGCAGTTCGACATGACGCAGATGACCAGCCGGCATGCCGCCGACCTGCTGTTCGGTACGCCAAAGGGCTATGTCGGCTCGGAAACATTCGGCCGGTTGACCGGTGGCCTGAAGGAAACCCCCGATGCGCTGGTCCTGCTCGACGAAATCGAGAAGGCGCATCCTGACGTGTTCAAAAAATTTCTGTCCGCCTGGAACGACGGCCACGTCACCGAAGCGTCCAACGGCACACAGGTCTCCACGACCCGTGCCGTCTTCATGCTCACCTCCAACATAGCCACCGAGGCGCTGAGCGAGATTGCCGACCGCTTCGTCGACGACCCCGACGGCATGCGCGGCGCTTCGGTGGAGGCGTTGCGCCTGGCTGGCTTTGCACCGGAGGTGTTGAACCGCCTGGACCGCATCTTCGTGTTCCGCCCGCTCGCCGGGCTCGACATCGCCCGCGTCGCGGCGCTGGAGATCGAGGCGATGATCAGTGGCTACGGGCTGGAGATCGCCGCGGGCGGCATCGACCCCGCACTGCTGCTGGAAGTGATGCAGAAGCAGGACAGGTTGGGCCAGGGTGCGAGCGCGCGAGACATGGTGCGATCGATCGAGGAGATGGTCAGCGACGGCCTGATCGAGGCGCATCAGCAGGGCGCACGCTGCGTTCGGCTGGACATGGACGGCGACCGTATCGCCACTCGGATCGCTGATTTGCGGGCACCCCAGAGGACCCGCCTCGCCGGCGAACCTGAACCCCTTGCGGCGGAGAACCGCGGCCGCTGATGGGGCCGTTCGGGCGGCTGTGGCGCCGCGCGCCCGCGTGGCGCTTGGTGCTGGTCACGGCCGTCGCGTCCACCGCCCTTGCCGCGATGTTTCCGCCCTCGCTTCCAAAGGGTCTGGTCCGTCTCCACCGCGGTCCCGGCAATCCTGCCGGGGGCATGCCGGTTCCGGTGACAATGCAGGGCAGCCAGGCAGGGGCCAGGTTCACGCCGCAGCCCGCGCAGACCCTGGCCGAATACTCCACGCTCGATCACCCGTCGCTCGGCATGCCGCGAACCGGGACGATACCCTTCAACGGCCGCCAGCTGCCGCTTCCGCCCGGAGAGTGGCAGGTGATGGAAATCGGCCGGTCGCCCGCCGCCATGGGCGCGCTGAACGTGCAGGTGGAGAGCTTCATTCTGCTGAAATCGCGCGAAGTCACCGGGGTCCTGGTGGCCCTGACGCCCGACCCGGTCATAGGAGGCGTGCCGCCGCCCACCTTCATGCAGACCTGCCTGGCGCCTGACGCGCTGACCGGCCAGATCGCCCCGCCCAATCCTGCCAAGCCGCTCGCAAACGAATGCTGGGTGCTGACGAACACGGTCCTGAGCGCGACCAAGGATGGCGCCCCCGGTTCGATATACCTGCCCGAACTCGACCGTTTCAGAAACGCGGGGCTGACTGTGCCCGAGCACATGACGGCGCTGGACTACCGGCAATCGGATCAGAATGGCTGGTGGGTAGTGACTCTGTTCGTGCCCGAAGCGCCGGAGGGTTCATCGGTCGAAACGCGACGGCTTCAGCTTTGGGCGAAGACCTATGCCGCCGCGCTGCACCGCGGGTTCGACATGCCGTCCCGTTGAAGGCGGGCGCGCCTACATCGGCGCTGTCAGGTCAAAACTGGCGAACACGGTATCCTGTGTGCCAGGGGCGCAATTTCGCATGACGAGCTGCTGGAACGACTCAGTGTCGTCGATCACGTCCAGGCCTTCCTGCGAGACCGCCTGCGGCCCGTAGACGCCTGAGGCGAGTAGCGGGTTGGTCAGTATCTGCGAGAACGCATCGACCGCAACCATCGTGTTCAGCGTTGCTGGCAGCACGCTGGCATCGTCGTGATGCTGGGCAAACAGGCCGACGAGGAAGTCCACGTCGTCGATCGAGTGGTATAGCTCCGACAGCCGCGTCGCCAGCGCCTCGTCGCGGGTCAGCTCGGCGAAACTCGTCACCGGTGTCTCGCCGAAGCATTTTTGGTAGGCAGTAAACGGCTGCAGGCGATGCGCACGCGACAAGGCGTGCGCGCTCGCTTCGGCGTATTTCAGGAATGCAGGCGAGTTTCCCAAGCCCATCCGCCCGGCCGGCTGACGCGATGCGGCGGCGATCAGGGTTTCGGCGCCGTGCTGCTCCAGCACCGCGTTGTTGAAGCGATATTCGGCTGCCGTGTACACCCGTCCGCCGACCTCGATCGCGTCGGGCACCAGGGAATGCCAGCGATACAGCAGGTCGAATTCGATGGCGATTCGATTGGTCCTGTACCACGGCGTCCTTTCGGCGAAACCGCGCTGCAGCGACAGCTTGAGCGGCGCGCCTGCCAGATGGTTGATGTATTCGTTGATGGTGAGCTTCAGCAGCAGGACGATGTTGATGTTGCGTGCCGTCTGGAACAGACGATCGTCGTCCCAGCCTGGATGTTTGTCAGCCAGCGCGCCGCACAGACGGTTGTGCTCGCGCAGAAAGATGCTGCTGATGGCGGTGTATAGGATGGTGGAGTTGCCGCGCTCCAGCCCTGTCGCATACAGGCCCTGCTTTCGGGTCAGCAGCTCGTCCGGCGGCACGTCGAGCGAACCCAGCACGACGTCCTCAAGGGTCTTTCCGTCCACTCGCTGCACCAAGTATGGTAGCGTCGCGAATTGCGGGTTCAACGCGCCGTGCACGTCGAACAGATGCGCGGGATACAGGCCGTCGGCACTGGTGCGCAGTCGCCCGCCAACGCGCGTGCGCAGCAGCGCCGCCGTTTCCGCGTCCAGGCCGTAGATTTGGCACAGGTCGATTTCGTGGTTGGATGTGTTCAGCCGCGAGTCGTCGCTGCGTGTGCGCAGGAAACTGTCGGTGAACCATTGCGCGAAGTAGCAGAGCAGTGTGGTTGTGTTGGTGGACGGAACGAAGGCCTTGCGCTCGAACAGCGCCACCAACTCGGTGATCGGGGGCAGCCTGGCGATCGTAGCGTCGTCGACCGGCGGCAGATGCCGTCCGGTGAACCGACGGTCGGTCAGCCCCGTCCAGGTCACGTAATCCGAAGAGGCTTCCGGAAACCCGCCCGTATAAGGCACGCCGACCGGCCGCCCCGTCCAAAGCGAGTAAGGCAACGGCCGCCCGGCAGTTGCCTCGACCAGGTGGTTGATGACCCCCGCGTTCACCAGCTGGTGAATTTTAGGCTCTGACGTGACGCGCTCGATCACGCCGCCTGCATATTGCTCGACCAGCGCTCTGAATTTATCTCCGAGGTTCATCGGGTTTCTCCCCGTTTATGACCTGACCGTAATGCTCAGGAACGAAACTGGGCAACTTGAATCTCGGAGGGGACAGGGCCTGCCTCGGATGGTCGAAGGACCGAGCGCCGGTAGCCGAACTTCCCTCTCCGGGTTAGGAACACCGCATCTCAGCGGGCCTGTCATACCGATGCGTTCCCTCCTCCATGCCATCCTCGCGCGCTTCGTAACCGTGGGCCGCCTCACGGTGCGGTTCCCGGACGGCCACATCGCCGCTTACGGGCCAGGGGGACTCCCGATAGCCGGCGCCAGCATCGGCACGTGGCGGACCGTTCGCGGCCTGCTGAGCAACCCGGCGCTGGTTTTCGGCGAGGCTTATGTGAGCGGCGACATCGAACCGCTCGACTGCCGGCTGGAGGATCTGATGGACCTCCTGTTCGGCAATTTGGAGGTCGGGGGGCGCCACCCCGGCCTGTCGCTGCGCCGGCTGATCGCCCGGGCGCTTCGCCAGGCTGCGCAATACAACCCGGTTCCCACATCCCGCCGCAACGTGGCGCACCACTACGATTTGAGCGGCCGCCTCTACTCGCTGTTCCTCGATAGGGACCGCAACTACTCCTGCGCCTACTTCGCCCGCGGCGACGAGACGCTGGAGGAGGCGCAGGCCGAAAAGAAGCGCCACATCGCCGCAAAACTCTGCCTGACTCGGCCTGGGCTGCACGTCCTCGACATCGGCTCGGGCTGGGGCGGCCTGGGCATCACGCTCGCCCAGGATTACGGCGCCCGCGTCACCGGCATCACCCTCTCCACCGAGCAGCTGGCCGAAGCCCGCGAGCGTGCAGAGGCCGCCGGCGTGTCGGATCGGGTGCGCTTCGAGCTGCAGGATTACCGCACCATCGGCGGCACCTACGACCGCATCGTTTCCGTCGGCATGTTCGAGCACGTCGGCGTCACCCATTACGGCCAGTTTTTTCGCGCGATCCGCGGCCTCCTCCTCGAGGACGGCGTGGCGCTGATCCACGCCATCGGCCGCAGCGACGGGCCGTCGGTCACCAATCCGTGGATCGCCCGCCACATCTTTCCGGGCGGCTACTCCCCTGCGTTGTCGGAGGTGTTTCGTGCGGTGGAACGAGAAAAACTCGTGACGACCGACGTGGAGATCTTGCGCCTGCACTACGCCGAAACCATCCGCCACTGGCGCCGCCGGTTCGATGCCAACCGAGACGCCATCGCCGCGCTCTATGATACGCGCTTCACCCGACTGTTCGAGCTTTACCTTGCGGGAAGCGAGTATTCGTTTCGTCATCTCAATCACATGGTCTGGCAGCTCCAGCTCGCCCGCAATCAGACGGCGGCTCCGCTGACCCGAGACTATATGCTCGCCTCGAGGCCGCAGGAGGCGGCACGGCCGCACCCGACAATTCCAACGCTCAGCCGATCCCTGGGCGAATAAGGTGCTAAAACTCCGCATCATCCCCTGCCTGGACGTGAAGAACGGCCGCGTCGTCAAAGGCGTGAACTTCGTCGACCTGCGCGACGCCGGCGACCCCGTCGAACAGGCGGCGGTCTACGACCGGGCGGGCGCGGACGAGCTGACCTTCCTCGACATCACCGCCAGCCACGAGCAGCGGGACACCATCCTGGACGTGGTCGGCCGCACGGCTGCAAGGATCTTCCTGCCGTTCACGGTCGGCGGCGGCGTGCGCAGCACGGACGACATGCGCCGCCTGCTTCTGGCGGGGGCCGACAAGTGCGGCATCAACTCAGCCGCCATCGCCCGGCCCGCGCTGATCGCCGAAGCCGCGGAAAAATTCGGCAGCCAGTGCGTGGTCGCCGCAGTGGACGCGCGCGCAACCGGGCGGGGGCGGTGGGAGGTGTTCTCCCATGGCGGCCGCACGCCGACCGGCCTGGACGCGGTCACCTGGTGCCGGCAGCTGGAATCGCTGGGCGCAGGCGAGATCCTGCTCACCAGCATGGACCGCGACGGCACACGATCGGGCTTCGACACCGACCTGCTGCGCGCGGTCAGCGCCGCCGTGCGCCTGCCCATCGTGGCCTCAGGCGGAGTGGGTACGCTCGACCACTTCGTGCAGGGCGCGCAGGCCGGGGCCACCGGGCTGCTCGCCGCAAGCGTGTTCCATTTCGGCACCCTCACCGTGCCGCAGGTGAAGGCAGTCCTGGCGCAAGCCGGGCTGCCGGTTCGCTCAAACCCGGTTCGCCCAAACGCCGAATCGGCCTAGGCTCGCACGCTCGCGTCAGAGGAGACCGCCGCACGTGGCGAAAAAGGCCGCCAAGCTCTCCAAGCCACCGTCCAAGTCGTCTCCTGTCCCGGCCGCCGTGTCGGAAGCGAGTTCCCTGGTGCTCGACCGCCTGTGGGACGTGGTGCTGTCCAGGCGAGGAGCCGACCCCGCCACCAGCCACTCCGCCAGGCTGCTGTCCCGCGGCATGGCCAAGGTCGCGCAGAAATTCGGCGAGGAAGCAGTGGAATGCCTGATCGAGGCGGTCGCCGGGAACGGCCAGGCTTTGGTCGCCGAAAGTGCCGACGTACTCTATCACCTGCTGGTTTTGTGGGTGTCGGCCGACATCCACCCGTCTGAAGTCTGGGCCGAGCTGGAGCGTCGCGAAGGCGTGTCCGGCATCGCCGAAAAGGCGGCCAGGCGCGCTCTGGCGCCCGGTACGGTCACCCGTAAGATCCCTTGAGGAGCCAAGACAGATGCCTGTTCCCGGCCTCGGTCCATACGATTCCGCCAACATCTTCGCCCGCATCCTGCGCGGCGAAGTGCCCTGCACGAAGGTGTACGAGGACGACTACGCGCTGGCCTTCAACGACATAGCACCCCAGGCGCCGGTGCACGTGCTGGTGATCCCGAAAACCCAGCACGTCTCCTTCGCCGATTTCGCCTCGGCCGCTCCTTCGGACGTCGTCGCGGGTTTCTTCGCTGCGGTCGCAGAAGTCGCCCGCCAGCTCGGCCTGGAGGAACCGGGCTATCGCATCCTGGCCAACATGGGCCAGCACGCCCACCAGGAAGTGCCACATTTCCACGTGCACATCTTTGGCGGCCGGCCGCTTGGCGCGATGCTGCGGTAGGGCGTGACGGATCGCTGCCGGCCGATGCCGACCTGATCGTCATGCGTTAATTCGTCTCTTTCTTCGGCCGTTGTCCGGTGTATGCTGATGCTCCAGGCGTGGGCGAGCACCGTTCGGGTGCGAGGTGGCCCGTGCAACTTTCGATGCGGGCGATACGATGGCGAAAACGGATAATTGGCAGCGGCGCAGTCGCACGGACAAAGGTTTCGACGAGTTTGCTCCGTCGCCCGAGCCGGTGAATTTACCGTCCTACTCCCGCCGCCCGAGTGCCATGCCCGGCCCGGTGTCAAGCGGTCCGGAGGCGACCGCTGTGGTCAAATGGTACAACACCGAGAAAGGCTTCGGCTTCGTTGAGATGACCGAAGGGGGCGGCGACGTCTTCCTGCACGCCAGCGTCCTGGCGCGCACCGGTGTGACTGCCGTCAGCCCAGGGGCGACGCTGAAAGTTCGCACCGGCCAGGGCCAAAAGGGCCCGCAGGTGACCGAGGTGACCGAGGTGGATGAGAGTACCGCAGGTGCTGCGCCGTCGCCGCGCACGCCTCGGCCCGCCTATGGCGGCGGCGGCGAGCGGTCGGGCGGCGGCAGCTACGGCGGCGATCGTTTCAGCGCCGGCGCGAGCGGCGGATTTGGCGCTCCGCGCCGTGGGTTCGATTCGCCCGCAGCATCCGGGCCCGAGCAGCAGGGCACGGTGAAGTGGTACAACACGTCGAAAGGTTTCGGCTTCATCGCGCCCGAGGACGGCGGCAAGGACGTGTTTGTTCACGCATCCGCCCTGCGCCGCGCCGGGCTGACCGAACTGGCCGAAGGCCAGCGTGTGACCATACAGGTCACCCAGGGCCAGAAAGGTCCTGAGGCCGCCTCGATACGCGAGTCCTGATCGTTTGAGCCGCGTGCTCGCCTGGCTCGGGGGTTTTCTTCCCGGCCGTGCGACGCCATCTGCCGCCTCATCCTGGGAGGCTGGCGAGATGGACGAGACGAAGGCGGTTGCCGTGCTGGGCGGCGGATGTTTCTGGTGCGTCGAAGCGGTTTATCGCGACCTCGACGGCGTAGTGTCGGTCAAGTCCGGCTACGCAGGCGGGCACACTGCCAATCCGCGCTACAGGGACGTGTGCTCCGGTGCCACCGGCCATGCCGAGGTAGTGCGGATCGAGTATGAGCCGGCAAGGCTGAGCTACGCCGACCTGCTGCGGGTCTTCTTCACCATCCACGACCCGACCACGCCCAACCGCCAGGGCAACGATGTCGGCACCCAGTACCGCTCGGTCATCATGACCGGCAGCGACGAGGAGGCCAAGATTGCCGGCGACGTGATGGCGGAGATACAAGCCGCCGGCCTGTTCGACCGCAAGCTGGTCACCGAAATCGTCAAGCTGGACGTGTTCTACCCGGCGGAGGACGAGCACGACGACTACTTCGCGCGCAACCCCGGCAGCGGCTACTGCCAAGTCGTGGTCGCGCCAAAGGTGCGCAAGTTCCACAAGCAGTTCTCCGACCGGTTGAAGGCGCAGGCAGCGTGAACAGGTCTCGCGCTGCCCTCTGCGCTACGGCTGCGGTGCTGGCGGCCATGCCGGCCTGGGCCGGTTCGGGCGACCCGACCCGGGTCGGCCGCGTGAACACCACCTTTCGCCTGACTGGCGACGACAAGATCGTGGTGGACCGCTACGACGACCCACGGGTGGACGGGGTGAGCTGCTACATGTCTCGCGCCGAGAAGGGCGGCCTGAAGGGCGCCCTCGGCCTGGCCACCGACCCCAGCCGTTTCTCGATCGCCTGCCGTGCGACCGGGCCGGTCGCGCTGAAGGGCGACATGCCCGACAACGAGGTGGTGTTCGGCGCCAGCGCCAGCTGGCTGTTCAAGGAAATTCGCGTGTCCCGCATCTGGGACAAGCAGAAGCGCGTGCTCGTCTACCTGGTCTGGAGCACGCAGGCGCTGACTCCCGAGGGCAGCCCGTACAACAGCGTGTCGGCCGTCGCAGTCGATCGCTGACAGAGGCGGCTCTGAACCGGCTTGCGTTCTGAACGGCTGAACGACCCTTTTTCGTTACCGCCCGTCTGCGATCAGCCGCCACTGCTCTCTAATGTGCCACTCATGCCAACCTTCGTTCTTCCTCGGGTTACTTGATTGTCGGTCTAGACCGGTTTCACGCAGAGTGTCTGCGAATGGGCCGACGTGAAACCGGTCTAGGCCTTGTTTTGGCGAGCAAATTTTGTCACTCCGACTATTCCGGTCTGCGTGATATTGCTCGAAATGGCCGATTGCCCAAGCTGGACTCAGACTCAGGATCCACCGACTCACCGGGCGCCACGCTTGCCGCTTCAGGTTGATCCGCATTTTGCCCGAGCTCTGGACCAACTTCGTTGCCGCCCGTCTGCGATCCGCGACCACAGCCTGTTATTTTATCACTCATCATATCCTCCACGAACGATCAACTTGGCTGATTAGACACGATGGTCTGCAATCATTCCGGCCGACGATCCTGGCAAAAGCCGTCACGGGCCGAGTTTGACGCAAACCAACGTTCCTCACCGCCGCGATACCACATCACCGATCGAAAGCCGAGAGAAACAAGCTGGCGTGCGCTATCAAATGACATGCGGCCGAACGGACCATCGCCCATCACAATCAGCGGGCTTTCGTAATCTACCCGTCCGTCGTGGGTTCGTTTTTCAAGGATGAAGTCGCGAGGATCTCGCCAGGGGTCGTCATCGCCGATCCAGGCCGCTGACTTGATGGTTGCGGCACCGCGGCCGAGGTCGATGACCTGAACGGGCGGTATTTGGCCCACCAGCTTGGCCACCATGTCCGTGGTCACAACTTGTCCGCCCGGCAACGATGCAGGCGTGGGCGCAAAATCCTCTGTTACGCCGAGATTGTCAGGCGGAGCGCCCTCCACCGTCTCCGGCGCAAACTCCGGCATGCCAACCTTCCTCAATGCAGCCTCGTACACGGACACCGAGGGAAGTTGCGAAATAGAACGCGTAGCATAGCTCCCCATCCGCCATATGCTGCGGTTCGGCCAATTCTTCGAGTAGTTCTCATAGAGCTTGCGTGCCCGCTCCAAATCACCGAGTTCGGCGTAGGCAGCGATGGACCAGAAATTTGCCCATTCCTCCCAACCAAGACTGGGGGGAATCCGCTGCGAGATTTGCGATACCTGAGCCAATGCAAAGTTCAGCTCATCCAGCGCCCGCCTTGGTTGTCCCATGAACAGGTAACACATTCCGCGTTTTTCCAGGTAGCGTCCGGAACGGCCACGCGCGGGATCCATACGGTCGATCGCGTCCAACTGCGCCAGCATGGCCTCAGGCTTTCCGAGGCGAAACTCGCAATCGCCCAGGCCCGCACGGGCGTTTATGTTACCAGAATCCATCTGGATGGCGGCCTTGAAACGGGACGCTGCAGCGGCGCAGTTCTGCTGCCCAGACAGAACGTCGCCATCTGCCGCGATCACCCTGGGATTGCGGGGCGATAGGGACAGCGCGTGTCCGACTGCATCTTTGGCGATTGCGAAATCGGCCGCCTCGTCGGGATCGTCGATCGTGATCATGACCATCAACGTGTCAGCAAGCAGCGCAAGCGCGTCACTGTAATCCGTGTCGATCGCGACGGATTTCTGCAGCAGCATCTTGGCAGCCCGCAGACCGGTCATCGACGTGTCTCGATCCAGAACGGAGCGCGCCTGCAGATAGAAGTCGACGGCGTTCGGGCTGTCCGGCCGCTCCTTCACCGATCGCGCACTTTCGACGTCGACGAGCGTATAGTCCAGCGCGTTGGCGATGTGGCGCACAATCGTGAACTGCGCGTCCCCGATCTTGTCGCGGCCCAAGTCGAACATATCGGCCCATAGATGTCCGTTGGTCGACGTGTCTATCAGCTGCGCGTTGATGTGGACGCCGGACGGGCCGTCGCTGAGGCTGCCCTCCATCAGATAGCGAACGTTCAGGTCGCGGCCGATGACGTTGGCCGGCACCGCCCGCCCTTTATAGGCATCGGCGGTTTCCCGCGCGATCACCACGCTGCCAGGAATGTGCGACAGGTCGGTGGTCAAGTCGTCGCTCACCGCGTCTGCCAGGTAGTCCTGTTTCGCGTCGCCGGTCAGGTTGCGGAACGGCATGACCACGATGGACAGGCGGGGCGGCTCCTTCGGACGAAGCCAGGTATTCAGCGGCGCGTAGCCCACCAGACACACGAGCAGCAGCAGGGCCGCCGCACCGGCCGCGCGCCAAGACCGGACACGGGGCGCCGGAAGCAGCGCATCTGCCGCCGGCGACACGGCGGGTATGCAGGGTGGCACGGCGTCTGCCACCGTGGCAGACGAACGCGCGACAGCCCGGTCGGCCTGCGACGCTTGGCTTAGTTGCACGTCGGCCACGAACCGATAGCCGCGCCCAGGCACCGTCACGATCACCACGGGCTGCCCAGAGCGCTGCTCCATAGCGCGGCGCAGTGCAGATATCTGCACTGCCAGGTTGTTGTCTTCCACGATCGAGCCGCGCCAGACGGTCGACATGATCTCGTCTTTCGTCACGACGCGGTCACGATGCTCAATCAGCAATTGGAGCAGGTCGAACGCACGTGAGCTGATTGCGACCGGCTTGCCGGCGGCACTCAGTTCACGCCGCGCCAGGTCCAAACGGAAGCGGCCGAAGCAGTAGATCGTGGTCGCAGCAAGCGGCATGCACAAACCTGATCCGAAGCGGCAGCGTATCTACGCTCAGATCTTTTTGCACGCTATAGCAATGTCACGCAGACCGGAGAGGTCGAAGTGACGAAATTACTCGACAAAACAGGAGCTAGACCGGTTTGGCGTCCGTCTCCACGCGGACACCCTGCGTAAACCGATCTAGAGACGAGTTCGCCGCGAACAGGTCGATGCGTTATCAAATAAGAACTCAGAATACCAAACGCAGTCATTCGCCATGGAACGCCGGCCGACATACGATGGTGATCGGTCGGGTAAAGCTGCGGCTATACGAGGGCCGGCGAAGTCAGTTGCGATAGCCAGGGTCGATCCGGTCCAGCCGGCGCAGCATCGCCGGCCACAGCAGCCGGTTGGCAACCGTCTGCATTCCGGCCGCGGCACTCAGCTTGGCGTTCTTGTCGATCACCTCTGGATGCGTCGGGTAGTCATCAATTCCGAGGATGCGGGTGCGGACCTGCATGGTGCACGCGCGCTCCAGAAAATACATGCGCAGGAAGGCTTCGGGCACCGTGCGGCCCACCGCCAGCGTGCCGTGGTTTCGCAGCAGCATCAGGTTCTTGGTGCCTAAATCCTGCTGCAGCCGCGGACGCTCGTCGTGGTCCAGCGCCACGCCCTCGTAATCGTGATAGGCCAGGTCGTCGATCACCAGCTGCGCCGTCTGGTTCAGCGGCTTCAGTCCCTCGCGCGCCGTCGCCACCGCGGTGCCGTCCGGCGTGTGCACGTGGATGACGCAGCCGGCATCGTCGCGCACCTCGTGTATTGCGGAGTGAATGGTGAACCCGGCGGGATTGACCGTCGCGTCCGTGTCGCCCACCGAACGGCCGTCCAGCCCCACCTTCACCAGGCTGCTGGCGGTGATTTCATCAAAGGTGAAGCCATAGGGATTGATCAGGAAGTGGTGCTCCGGGCCCGGCACCCGTGCGGAAATGTGGGTGAAGATCAAATCGTCCCAGCCATGCAGCGCCACCAGACGATAGGCTGCGGCGAGGTCGCGGCGAATGGTCTGCTCGGCGGACAACTCGGTCACCTGGTTCATCTTGGCCTCCTGGACTTGGCTTTTCGTCTGTGTCGAGTGCGCTGGCTCAGTCAGCTGACGTGATGTCGGATGGCCGGCGGCAGCAGGCTCGGTCAGGCACTCAGTCCTGGCCCAACTCTACCGACATTGACTTGATCAACGCCAGCACCGGCAGCCCGGCGCGCAGGCCGAGGCGTTCGGCCGCGTCCAGCGTGACGCGCGCCAGCAGCCTGCCGCCGCTCAGCCCCAGGCTGACCAGGGCGGCATGAGTCGCCGCGTCGCTTACCAAAGCCAGCACGGTCGCTGGCAGCACGTTGTTGACGCTGACAGCCCGCGGCGCCTCCAGGGCCAGGATAACCTCGCGCGCAGGCACCACAAGCCTTACGGGCGCGCCAGGCGACGCGGTCATCAAGGGCACGCGCACGATGTCGGCGCCGCACGCCATTTCGGTCAGCCGGCGCGCCGCATCGTGGCGGGCCACCCGGCCGCGCAGCACGCCGAGCGCGTCCTCGCGCGCTGCCAGAGTGAGGTCCGCGCGCGCTGCGATCTCGCCCACAGGGCCGCACGCGCGCACCTGGCCACCCTCGATCAGCACCAGCGTGTCGCCCAGGCGAACCACCTCGTCCAGCGCGTGGCTGGCATAGAGGATCGGCAGGCGCAGCGTGGCGCGCAGCCGCGCCAAATAGGGCAGGATCTCGTTCCGCCTCGCCTGGTCGAGTGCCGAAAGCGGTTCGTCCATCAGAAGCAGGCGAGGCTGGCTCAGCAGGGCGCGGCCGATCGCCACGCGCTGCCGTTCGCCGCCCGAAAGCGTGTGCGGGCGCCGGTCGAGCAGGGCGGCCAGACCCAGCAGGTCCACCACGTCGTCGAACCCGGTGGTGCCGTCCGGGGCGCGGGCAAGCCCGTATCGCAGGTTCCCGCGCGCGGACAGATGCGGGAACAGACGGCCGTCCTGAAACACGTAGCCGACGCGCCGCCGCTCCGGCCGCAGCCCGTGCAGGCCCACGCCGTCCAGCTCGACACGGATCCGGTCGGCGCGCAGCAGCCCGGCAACCGCCTGCAACACGCTGGTCTTGCCGGCGCCGGACGGTCCGAACAGCGCCACCACGCCCGGCGTGGGCGCCTCGAAAGCGATGGACAGCGAGGATCGCGCATACCGGTGCTCCAGGCTGACCCGAAGCATCAGGCGCGGCGCCGGGCGAGCAGCTCGGCCAGCCCCAGCCCGGCCAGAGCCAGCATCACCGACAGCGTGGCAAGCCGCGCCGCCAGCGCCTCGCCGTCCGGCGTTTCCAATGCCGCATAGATCGCCAGCGGCAGCGTCCGCGTCTGACCGGGGATGTTGGCCGCAAAGGTGATGACTGCCCCGAATTCGCCCAGCGAGGCGGTGTAGCCCAGCACGGCCGCGGTCAGGACCCCTGGGGCGGCCAGCGGCAGAGTGATGCTGACAAAACCGTCGAGCGGTCCGGCGCCCAGCGTGCGCGCCGCCTGTTCCAGCGCCGGGTCGATCGCGTCGAGCGACAGGCGCATCGCGCGCACCATCAGTGGAACCACCATCACGGCACAGGCGAGTGCTGCGCCCGCCTCGGTGAACACCAGCCGTATCCCGAGCACGCGCTGCAGCCAAGCACCGACCGGGCCGTTCACCCCGAACACCAGAAGAAGCAGCCAGCCGGTCACCACCGGCGGCAGGACCAGCGGCAGGTGAACCATCGCGTGCAGCAGGAAACGCCCGGGAAAACGCCAGCGAGACAGGGCTGTGGCGGCGAGCAGGGCCAAGGGCAGAGCGAGCGCCACGGCTCGGAAGGCGACGCCAAGGGTGAGCAGGACCGTCTCCCGCTCGCCGGCGGAGAGGTTCAGGTCAAAGATCGGGTCCTCGCGCCTGGGCTGGCTTCACAGATTGGCGAACCCGTAATGGGTAAACACGTCCCGGCAGGGCTGGGTCGCAAGGAAAGCCAAAAAGGCGCGGGCCGTCTTGCCGTCGCCGGCCTTCACCACGCCTGCGGGATACAGGATCGGGTCGTGGCTGCTGGCCGGGAACGTGCCGGCGACGGCGAGTTTCGGGCTGACGCCGACGTCGGTGGCATAAACGATGCCTGCCGGCGCCTCGCCCAGCTCCACCAGGCGCAGCGCCGAGCGGACCGAGTCCGCGGGCGCCAGGCGGGACCGCAGCGCGGGCCACAGGCCGAGAGCCTGCAGCGATTGCTGGGCGTAGATGCCGGCCGGCACGTAGGCGGGATCGCCCACCGCCAGGCGTCCGCTGGGCCCGAGCACGCCGTTGATGTCGATCCCGGCCGCGAGCTTCACCGCGTGCACGTGCACGGCAGGCTCGACCAGCACCAGGCTGTTGCCGACCAGGTTGCGGCGTGTGCCGGCAGCCAGCCCGCGATGCCTGGCCAGATCGTCCATCCATTTCTCGTCGGCTGAGAGGAACAGGTTGGCCGGCGCCCCGTGCTCGATCTGCTGGGCCAGGGTCGAGCTGGAGGCGAAGGAAAACACCGGCTCCGGGTGCCCCGAGGCGGCCCACAGCGCGCCGATGTCCTGCATCGCGTTGGTCAGGCTGGCGGCGGCGAACACCGTCAGCGGCGTCTCGGCCCTGGCAGCCCCCAACAGCAAGGGCAGCAGCAGGGTCAGCAACAGGCGCATCAAACCCTCCCGATCTCGCCGGACATCTCTCGCCCGGCGCCGCGCGGCAGCAACAGGCAGGCAGGCACCGCCAGCGCCGATATCCCGGCCACCACCAGGAACGCCAGCGCGAAATCGCCCGTGGCAGGGCCCGAATGCACGCCCGATCCCCGCGCTATCTGCAGTACGCCGGCGCCGATGGGAATGCCCACCGTCAACGATATCTGCTGCAGGGCGGCGTACAGCGTCGTCGCAGCGCTCATGCGGGCGGCCGGCACGTCGGCATAGGCGATGGCGTTGAACGCGGTGAACTGCAGCGAGCGCATCATCCCGCCCAGCAGCAGCACCGCGTAGAAGCCCGATAACGGCCAGCTCGGGCGGAACGCCGCGTAGGAGGCCAGCACGGCCGCCGCAGCCAGTCCGTTGACGGCAAGCGTGGTGCGAAACCCGAACCGGCGCAGAACCCACTGGGTCGCCGGCTTCATGCCGATCGCGCCCGCTGCACTGGCAAAGGTGATCATGCCGCTCTGCGCGGCACTGCGGCCGAAGCCCAGCTGCAGCATCATCGGCAGCAGGAACGGGATGGCGCCGATGCCGACCCGGAACAGCGACCCTGCGATCACCGAGACGGCGAAGGTTGGAAAGCGCATCAAGGTGAAATCGAGCAACGGCCTGGCCTGCAGCCTCGCACGCCTGACATAGGCCAACGAGGCCACACCGCACAGCCCGCACAGGGCCAGCACTGCCCAGTCCGGCACCAGGCTGCGGCCGGCAAGCTCGAGCACTGCCATGAACCCGGCCAAGGCAAGACCGCTCAGCACCAGACCCGCCAGGTCGAACGGCCCAGGATCGGCCTCCCGCATGTCCGCGACGTAAAGGCTGACCAGGACGAACCCCAGCACGCCGATCGGCACGTTGATGTCGAAAATCCAGTTCCAGGAGAAATAGGTGACGATGAACCCGCCCACCGGCGGCCCGATCACCGGGCCGACCAGCGCCGGCATCGTCACCCAGGCCATGGCACCGATCAGCCGCTCCTTCGGCACGGCGCGCAGCAGAACCAGGCGCCCGACCGGCAGCATCATCGCCCCGCCTGCCCCCTGCACGATGCGCGCGGCAATGAGGAACCCTAGCGAATCGGCGCGTCCGCACAGCACCGAGCCGAGGGTGAACACGGCGATTGCGATGCGGAACACCTGGCGGGTGCCGAACCGGTCGGCCATCCAGCCGCTGGCCGGGATGAACACGGATATCGCGAACAGGTAGGCGGTCAGCGCCACGTTCATGTGCACCGGATCGGCATGGAAGGCGCGTGCGATCGCCGGCAGCGCCGTGGAGATCACCGTGCCGTCCAGGTTCTGCATGAACAGCGCGCAGGCCACGATGACGGCGACCAGGCGCTGGCGGTGTGGTGTCAGGATCTCCGGCGCGGGCAGGGTGGCCTGCGCCTCGCCGACCCGCAGGTCGCTCAACGAGGATCGCTCAATACGTCTTGTAGGGCAGGAACTTGCCGCTCATGGTGATCGCCACGCGGTCGCCGGCCGGGTCCGGTTCACGTGCCAGGTCCATGCGGAAGTCGATGGCGCTCATGATGCCGTCGCCGAACTCCTCGTGGATCAGCGCCTTGAACGTGGTGCCATAGACGCTGACCAGCTCGTAGAAGCGATAGACCAGAGGGTCGGTCGGCACGTCGGTGGGCAGCGAGCCGCGATAGGGCGGCTCCTGCAGCAGCTTGATCTCGAAACCGCTCAGGCCGAGGTGCTGGCCGATCGCCTGGGCCGCGGCCTCCGGCAGGCTCATCTGGCCGAACAGGGCGGCGGTGACGTATTCCTTCGAAAGCGTCGGCGCCAGCGCGGCCAGCTCCGACCATTTGAGCCCGCGCTCGAGCTTGATCCGTGCGATCTTCTCGGTGAGTTCGTGGCGAATGATGTACGCTCCTGCGCAACCGGTGAGTGGCGCAAACTAGGCCGGACGGCGCGGGCAATCCAGCGTCATCGGGCGCGCTTGCTTGGGGCCAACCCTACCGTCATAGAAGCCGCTCCCCCGAGATCTCCGGAGCCGACCCATGCCCGACATCACCCTGCCCGACGGCTCGCGCCGCAGTTTTGGCGGTGCTGTGACCGGGGCGCAGGTCGCGGCCGATATCGGGCCGGGCCTCGCGCGTGCGGCACTGGCGATGCGGGTAGATGGCACCCTGCGCGACCTGTCGCATCGTATCGAGCACGACGCGTCGGTGGTCTTCGTCACTCGCCGCGACCCTGACGCGCTGTCGATGATCCGCCACGACGCGGCGCATGTGCTGGCCGAGGCGGTGCAGTCGCTCTACCCCGGCACCCAGGTGACGATCGGGCCGCCGATCGAGAACGGCTTCTACTACGATTTCGCCCGCAACCAGCCGTTCACGCCGGACGACTTCCCGGCCATCGAGGCGCGCATGCGCCAGATCGTGGCGCGGGCCGAATCGTTCGTGCGCGAGGAGTGGCCGCGTGACGAGGCCATCGGCTTTTTCGAGAGACGCGGCGAACGCTACAAGGCCGAGCTGATCCGCGACCTGCCTGGCTCGGAAACGATCAGCATCTATCGGCAAGGCGAGTGGCTCGACCTGTGCCGCGGCCCTCACATGCGCGGCACCGGCGATGTGGGCCAGGCGTTCAAGCTGATGAAGGTGGCCGGCGCTTATTGGCGGGGCGACCATCGCAACGCCATGCTCACTCGCATCTACGGCACCGCCTGGCGCGATCAGAAAGAGTTGGACGCCCACCTCCACCAGTTGGAAGAGGCCGAGCGGCGCGACCACCGGCGCATCGGCCGCGAGATGGACCTCTTCCACATCCAGGAAGAAGCCGTTGGCAGCATCTTCTGGCACCCCAAGGGATGGAAGCTGTACCGCACCATCGAAAGCTACATGCGCCGCCGGCTGGATGCGAACGGCTACCAGGAGGTGCGCACGCCACAACTGGTGGACCGCGTGCTGTGGGAGCGGTCGGGCCATTGGGAAAGCTACCGCGAGCACATGTTCATCGCCCGCGTGGAGGACGAGGACAAGTCGCTTGCGCTAAAACCGATGAACTGCCCGTGCCACGTGCAGATTTTCAATCACGGCCTGCGCAGCTACCGCGAATTGCCGCTGCGGATGGCCGAATTCGGCGCGTGCCACCGATACGAACCGTCCGGCGCGCTGCACGGCATCATGCGGGTGCGAGGTTTCACGCAGGACGACGCGCACATCTTCTGCACCGAGGAGCAGGTGCCGGCGGAAACCGCGAAGTTCGTGGCGCTGCTGCGCTCGGTCTACGAGGATTTCGGCTTCCCGGAGTTCCGCATCAAGTTCGCCGACCGCCCGACGGCGCGCGCCGGCACCGACGACGTGTGGGACCGCGCAGAGGGCGCCCTGCGCGCAGCCTGCACGCTCGCCGGCGTGGAGTACGAGCTGAACGCCGGCGAGGGCGCGTTTTACGGCCCGAAACTCGAATTCGTGCTGCGCGACGCCATCGGCCGCGACTGGCAATGCGGCACGTTGCAGGTGGACTACATCCTGCCGGAGCGTCTGGACGCCGAATACGTGGGCGAGGACAGCGCCCGGCACCGCCCGGTGATGCTGCACCGCGCGATCCTCGGCAGTTTCGAGCGTTTTCTGGGTATCCTGATCGAGCAATACGCAGGCCGTTTCCCGCTCTGGCTGGCGCCGGTGCAGGTCGTGGTGGCCTCGATCGTGTCGGACGCGGCGGAGTATGCCGAGGAGGTTGCGGCTGCGATGCGGGCGGCGGGGCTCCAGGCGCGGGCGGACATCAGGAACGAAAAGATCAATGCCAAGGTGCGCGAGCACAGCCTGGCCCACGTGCCGGTCCTGGCCGTGGTTGGTCGCCGCGAGGCCGAGCAGCGAAGCGTGGCGCTGCGCCGGCTGGGCAGCGACGGACAGGAGGTGCTCGGGCTGGAGCAGGCGGTCGCCGGCCTGCAACAGGAGGCGGAGGCGCCGGACGTGCGGCGAGCAATCGACTGTGCCTGAGGGTGTTGGCGCGTCGATCCGCACGTTCCGCACCGGGGACATGGGGCTGATCGCCGCGCGGCAGGCCATCCTCTACGCCGAGACGCGAGGCTGGGGACACCAGCTGGAAGCCAACGTCGCACAGACCGTGGCCGATTTTCTTCGGCGCTACACGCCGGGCCGGGACCAGGCTTGGGTGGCCGAGCTGGACGGCGCAATGGCAGGGGCGGTGCTGCTGACCGACGAGGGCAGCTCCCTGGCTCGGCTGCGGCTGCTTTATGTTGAGCAGGCGGCGCAGGGGCGCGGCATCGGCCGCAACCTGGTCGGCACCTGCTTGGCGTTCGCCCGAGCAGCCGGCTACCGCAAGGTCACGCTGTGGACGCACACCGTGCTCGCCGGCGCCCGTCACCTCCACCAGGCACATGGCTTCCAGATGACTGAGACGGTCATCCACCATGTTTTCGGCGTCCCGGTGCTCGCCCATAATTGGTATTGAGCCAGGAAGCCTGCTGCCCGGCCTATCGCCGGTCAAGCCGGTTAGAGTTGTTCGGCTTGACTGACCGTATCGTGTCGGAAGTCGGCCACGACCAGGGTCGCAACCGTCTCGCTCGCAGTGTGCACCGTCGCCAAAGTGCGCGTGTGTCCTCCATGCCGTGCCGTCCTCGACGAGACAAGTGGCGCCTTGCCTGCCCCAGGCAGCGGCGTCTTTACCTCGAAGTCACCAATGACCATCTACACTGCCGGTCAATCTGCTTGATCCTCGCTTCGGCGCGGAGCACAAGATTATTCACGAGACGGATCCCGCAACCTCCATAGGAGAGTACGATAGCCCAACGCCCCATGCCTGCCTCGCCGACGCGCGACGGCCCCCGTGTAAACGAGGAAATACGCGTCCCCCAAGTGCGACTGATCGACCACGAAGGCGAAATGCAGGGCGTTATGTCCGCCCGCGATGCATTGCTTCGCGCGTACGCCGTCGGTTTGGACCTGCTGGAGATCAGCCCCAACGCCGACCCGCCGGTGTGCAAGATACTCGACTTCGGCAAGTTCAAATACGAGCAGCAGAAGAAGAAGAACGAGGCCAAGAAGAAGCAGCGGGTGATCGAAATCAAGGAGGTCAAGGTTCGTCCGAACATTGACGAGAACGACTATCAGGTGAAGCTCCGTTCGATGAAGAGCTTCATCGAGGAAGGCGACAAGGTGAAGGTCACCCTACGGTTCCGCGGCCGCGAGATGGCCCACCAGGACATCGGCGTGAAGGTGCTGGAACGCATACGAGGCGATTTGGAGACGGCCACCAAGGTGGAGCAGATGCCGCGCATGGAAATGCGCCAGATGGTCATGGTGCTCAGCCCAAAATAACGCCGGACAGGCGGATGCCCCCAGATGTGGATGCCCACAGACTCTGATCCGGGGGCAGTCCGGTGCGTCAGGCTGTGATGAACGCGAGCAGGTCGGCGTTCAGGCGGTCGCGCTCCGTGTAGAACAGCCCGTGCGGCGCGCCGGAATAGACGTTCAGCTCGGCATGCGGCACCAGCTTTATCGCCTTCTCGGCCGAAACCTTGATCGGCACGGTCGCGTCGGCGTCGCCATGGATGATCAGCGTCGGCACGCTCAGCGCCTTCAGGTCGGCGCGGAAATCGGTCTCCGAAAACGCCCGCACGCAATCCATCGTCGCCTTGGGCGAGGCAAGCATCGCCACATTGCCGGACCATTGCAGGAACTCGCTGCTGACGGAGAAAGTCAGCGGCCCCACGCCGTAGAATTGTTTGCCGAAACCGGCCAGGAAGCCGGGCCGGTCCTTCTTTAGCCCTTCTATGATCTGATCGAACACGCTGCGGTCCACGCCGTCCTCGTTGCCTGGCCCTTTCAGGAGATACGGCGTCACCGCCGCGACCAGCGCCACGCGTGCAACGCGCCCGGCACCATACCGCGCCACGTAGCGCGCCACCTCGCCGCCACCCATCGAGAACCCGACCAGGCTGACGCCGGTCAGGTCCAACGTCTCGAGCAGGGTGTTGAGGTCGCCCGCGAGGGTGTCGTAGTCGTACCCCGTCCAAGGCTGAGCGGACCGCCCGAAGCCACGCCGGTCGTAGGTGATCACGCGATGCCCGTGCCCGGCGAGATGGACGGATTGGTACTCCCACATCTCGCCATCCAGCGGCCAGCCATGGATCAGCACCACAGGCGGACCGCTGCCCCAATCGTTGTAGTGGATCTTTGTTCCGTCTTGGGCGTCGATGAAGGGCATCGCTGGTCTCCTGGACACGCGCTGCCCGGCAAACGGCAGCATGCACCCGGTGGTTTCGTGCCGGCACGCGTGCGCACCTGCGTGCGCGCGTGTTAGCGTGCCCGCACGAGCGACCCTGCGCCCGATCCTCCGGGGTTCGTCCGGGCGGGCTTGTTCGCATGAGGTCTGGTCTCGCCGGGCACCGCTCAGGTCTGGTCCGCCATTCGTGAGCGAGCCGGCCCCGCGCGCACTCGAGTGGCTTCGCCCCGCCTTCCGCCTGCAGGCAAGCCGCCCTATCTTTGGGCCATGCGCGCCACGCCCGACTTCCTCGATACCAACCGCCCCGACGTGCCGGACATCGTGGTTCCGCGCGGCGTCACCCCTTTTCACCTGCCGAACCGCCCGGTGCGCGGCCGGCTGATCCGGCTCGGCGCGCTGGCGCACGCGCTGCTCGGCCGGCACAACAATGCGACCGTCGTGACCCAGCTCGCGGGCGAGGCGCTGGCGCTGGCCGCCGGTCTGTCCAGCGCGCTGAAATACCGCGGCAGTTTCTCGCTGCAGGCCAAGGGGGACGGCCCGGTGTCCATGCTGCTGGCCGACTGCACGCAGGAGGGCGCGCTGCGCGGCTACGCGCGTGCCGACTCGGAGAGGCTGGCGCCGGTCCTCGCCGACGATCCCGCCCCCTCGGCCGCCGCCCTGCTCGGCCAGGGCTACCTCGCCTTCACCGTCGATCAGGGCGGCGAGATGGACCGCTACCAGGGCATCGTCTCCATCGAGGGCGAGACGCTGCGGGACATGGCGCTGCATTACTTCAGGACCAGCGAGCAGCTGCAGTACGACTTGCATCTGGGAGCGTCGAAAACCGCGGATGGGTGGCGCGCCGGTGCGCTGATCCTGGAGCGTGTGGCGGGCGAGGGCGGGATAGACCCTGAGATGGACCAGGCGGCCCAGGATGAAGCCTGGCACACGGCGAAGGCGCTGGCTGCCACGCTGACGCAGGCAGAGCTGCTGGACGACTCGCTGCTGCCCGATCGGCTGATCTGGCGCCTGTTCGGGGCAGAAGGCGTGGCTATCGAACGGCCGCGCGCGCTGGCCTATGGCTGCCGCTGTTCGCGGGCAAAACTCTCCGGAATACTGGAAAGTTTCCCCGAGGATGACCTCGACGAGATGGTCGTCGAGGGCGACATCGTGATGACTTGCGAGTTCTGCAAATACGATTTCCGCTTCGCCCGTGGCGACGTGCATAGCCAGGCCGGCGCACAGGGATCGGGATCATGAGGCGCCGCTCCGCCCGGCTGTTATGGCTGCTTCTGCCGCTGGCCGGTTGCGGAGACGACACGCCTCCGCTCGCGCCGCAGAGCTTCGCCCCCCTGCACTACGAATACCTGCCCAAATTGCGGCTGAACGTCGGCAGTGTGGCGGTGGCGGATCATAGCCTGCCGGTGAGCCCGCAGGACGTCGCTTCCAGCTCGCCTGTGGTGCCCGCCCAGGCGCTGCAGCAGATGGCGCGCGACAGGCTGTTTGCTGTCGGCAACAGCGGCACCGCCAATTTCATCATCGACCAGGCCAGCATCGTGCGCGAACCCAGTGGGGCGCTGGACGGGCAGCTGGCGGTGCATTTGGACCTGACCGCCGAAGGCGGAAAACGCACCGGCTTTGCCGAAGCCAGGGTGGCACGCCAGCACGTGCCGGGCTCCCAGCCGGAAGACGGATCGACCAACCTCTACGCGCTCACGCGGCAGATGATGGACGCGATGAACGTCGAGCTGGAGTACCAGGTTCGCCAGTCGCTCAAGCCGTTCGTGGTGGAAGGCGCCGGCACCCCGCCCCCCGTTGCAGCCGAGCCGCTGGCTGGCGGCGTGGGAGCCCCGCAATCGGCGATGCCGCCGCCGGTCGCCCCGCCGCCCGCCTTGCCCCCCGCGGCGCCCGATGCCCAGCCAGTCACTCCCGCGAACGCCTTCCAGGACCCGGCCGAGCTGCCTCCCGCCCAACCGCAGCAGATGTCCCCTCCGCCGGGCTTCCTGCAGCCGCCACAAGGGGCCGTCAAAACGCCCTAGGGCATGATCGCTTCAGGTTGATCTTCAACCGCGACAAACATGCTCGCCAGCTAGAGCCTGACCGGTTCGGCTACCAGAAGCGATCAGGCTCTAGGTCGCCGGCAGCCAAGCGAGACGGTCAACGCCTTTCAGTCAGGTTGCGGGCGAAAACGATCCGTCCGCGCCCAGCCGCAGCAGAAGGCCGGTGCGTATGGCGAACCAGGCGCCGTGCAGCGTGAGCGTTCCGGCCGCTTCCCGCTCGGCGATCCAGGGAAAGCTGCGCAGGTTGGCAAGCGAGATGCGAACCACCTCCAGCTCGCAGCATTGCTCCCGCGCCGCTTCCTCGCAGGTCAGCGCCGCGCGCCGTGCAGGCTCTGCGATCGACATCCAGTTCGCCACGAAATCTCCTGCCTCGGCCTTCGCCCCGCGCAGCAGCGCCTGCACCCCGCCGCACTGGCCGTGTCCCAGCACCATCAGATGCGGAACGCCCAGCACGCGCACGCCGAACTCCAGCGCGGCGCTGGTGCCGTGATAAGCCGCGTCCGGCGCATAGGGCGGAACAAGATTGGCGACGTTGCGGATCGTCAGCAGCTGGCCGGGAGCGGTGTCGAAGATCGCCGCAGGGTCCACCCGGCTGTCGATGCAGGCGACCACCATCGCCTGCGGGCTCTGGCCATGCTCTGCGAGCGCCTCGTAGGTGGCGCGGCGCTCCGGCCAGCGGCTTTGGCGAAAACGGCGGTAACCGTCGATCAGCTGCTCCATGCTGGTGCTGTAACCGCGCCGCCTGCCGGGCAGCAAGGCATCGCCGTTCAAACCCAAGTCAAACCTGGGCAAACCGGGCCGTGCCGCAGCCGTTCCAGATGCGAGGAGGACAGCATGACCGAAACAATACGCCTGGCGCCGCACGACCCGGTGCCCGATTACGGCAACCACGCCCTGGTGTTGCGGCGCATGGGCGAGGACGATCCTGGTGCGGTCGTCACCGAGATCATCCTCTACGGCGCGGAGGGCGGAAGCACGCCGTTTGCCGGCGACAACCTCGAGGACGCGGTAAAGCTGGCGCTGCAGCATGCGGAGAAGCGCGGGCTGAAGACGCTGTATGTGGTGGACCGGACCGTCGGCAAGCTGGAGCAGGAGGCACTGCACGACCACGGCGAGCGCAACTTCACCGGCGATGCGCTGGACGACACCGACCAGGAAGACGGCCAATCGGGCCCCGACCTCAGGGACCGCCCGCACGATGCGGGGTTCATGAGGTAGCACCTCGCCAACCTTCCCCAGAGGGTGAGGGCGTCGTCAGCCGCAATCTAATCTGGCGGGCGCGCGTTGGTGCGTATCATCGACAAAGGGGTCTGAGATGCCGGCGATCGGTCGCGAAGCGGTGTGGTTCATCACCGGCTGTTCCACCGGGTTCGGCCGTGAGTTGGCGCAGCAGATCCTGCAGCGGGGCGGGCGGGCCGTGGTGACGGCCCGTGATGCGACGCGCGTGCAGGACCTGGTCGAGATCGCTCCGGACCGCGCGTTGGCGCTCGCGCTGGACGTGACACAGCCTTCGCAGGTCGCGGTCGCGGTCGAGGCCGCCGAGCGGCGGTTCGGCGCCATCGACGTCCTGGTGAACAACGCCGGCTACGGCTACATGGCCGCCATCGAGGAGGGCGAGGACGACGAGGTCCGCGCAATGTTCGAGGCGAACGTGTTCGGTCTGGTCGCGATGACCCAGGCGGTGCTGCCGGGCATGCGCGGGCGTCGGCGCGGGCACATCGTCAACATATCGTCGCAGGGCGGGCTGGTCGGGTTTCCCGGCGTCGGGTTCTACAACGCGACCAAATTCGCCGTCGAAGGACTTTCGGAAGCCTTGGCCGGCGAACTTAAGCCGCTTGGATTGGGCGTGACGATCGTGGAGCCGGGGCCGTTCCGTACCGACTGGGCCGGCCGTTCCTTGAAACAGCCAAAGCAGGCCATCGACGCCTACGCGGACACGGCTGGCGCCAGGCGGCGCGGTATCTCGGGCTACTCCGGTCGCCAGCCCGGCGACCCGGTGCGGGCCGCGGAGGCTGTCGTGAAGGCGGTGGAAAGCGAGACGCCGCCGCTGCACCTGCTGCTGGGCCGCCAGGCGCTGGACGTGGTGCGCGCGCATCTGACCGCGATGTCGAAGGAGTTCGACGAGTGGGAAGCGGTCACGCTCAGCGCGGATTACCCGAGCGGCGGCTGATCGGCTGTGGTGCGCTCAATCCAGCGGCGGATTTGCTGAAACGCAGGCTTTCACTATAGCGACGGCATGCGCCTTCTTGTGATCCTATTCTTGCTGCTGCCGTTTTCTGCCTTGGCCCAGGTAGCCACTGACGATCATGCCCTCGACTCGCTGGGAGCGAGCGCGCAGGCGCCGGCAAAGCCTGCGGCACCGCCGCCGGCCAAGCATCCGGCCCGGTCGAATGGGGCATCGACCACGCAACCGGCACGCACGGCCGGCAAGCGCGCGGCCAAGGCTGCTCCTTCGAGGACGCTCGGTCAGGTGCGCATGCCGGTCTCACCTCCTGCCAACCCTGTGCTGCTGCCTCCGCCATTCGTCATGCCGGCGCACTCGCCGCCCCCGCCTCCACCCGTGCCGGTCCGGGCAGACGCGCCAGGTGAGGCGAGACCGATTGCGGGCGGCACGCGGATCACGTTCGGCGCCGATACGTCGGACCTCAATCCGGGCACGCTCGCTTCCATCCGCACGGTGGCCGCCCAGGCGATCGCAAACCCGACCGAAATCGTCGCCATCACCGCTTGGGCGCCGGGGACGCCCGACGATCCCTCCACGTCACGGCGGCTCTCCCTGGAGCGCGCCTTGGCCATCCGCGCCGTGCTGATCAACGCGGGCATGGCCTCCGAACGTATCAGGGCAGTAGCAAAAGGCCCAACGGACCTGGCAGGCGGTTCCCCCGACCGAGCGGACGTGCTGGTTTCAACTTCGAAGTGACGAAAATGGGGTCTGGGGCCGACTGGCCCCGTCATGCGAAAGCGTGCGTCGCACGACGGGGTCCAGGGGCAGAGCTCCTGGCCTTGCCTTGGATTTCCCGGTCTCCTCAATCTCCTTACTTTGAAGACGAAAGTGGCGCCGCCTGGACCCCGATCGGCCAGAACGACGCTATCACCTGGCCAGAGCTGTCAGGCCTGTATCGGCGGCGCGACCTGCCGGGCGTGGAGCGGCATCTGCGCTGGCTGGTCGAGCACGGCGTCACCTGCCTGAGGCTGATGCTGGAGTATTGCCAGACCGATCATCGCTACCTCGAGCGGCCCGCCGGCCGGTTCAACCCGGCGATGGTTGCGCTGTGGGACGAGCTGTTCGCGATGTGCGCGCGCGTCGGTTTACGGATCCTGTTGACCCCGCTGGACACGTTCTTCACCTGGGTGCGCTGGAAGCACCATCCCTACAACGCGGCGAATGGCGGTCCGTGCCGGTTGCGATCGCAGCTTATGGTCCATCCCGGGGTGCGCGACCTGGTCAAGCAGCGCCTGGCGTTCGCAACCGAGCGCTGGGGAGGGTCCGGCGTGATCTTCGCCTGGGATCTGTGGAACGAGATGCATCCTGCGCAGGCGGACAACCGGCCTGACGCGTTTGCCGAGTACATCGAGGATGTCGGGTCTTTTCTGCGTGGCTTGGAAACACGCGCGTATGGGCGGTCGCATCTCCAGACCGTGTCGGTGTTCGGTCCGGAGCTTGGCTGGAAGCCGTGGCTGAACGAGCCGGTGTTTCGCCACGGGCTGCTCGATTTCGCCAGCAGCCATTTCTACGAGGAAGGCACGATCGACGACCCGCGGGACACGGTGGGACCAGCGCTGGCCGTGGGCAAGCTGACACGGGACGCGCTGGCGCAGATCACCGACCGCCGGCCATTCTTCGATTCGGAGCACGGGCCGATCCACACGTTCAAGGATCACCACAGGACCTTGCCCGCCGCTTTCGACGACGAGTATTTCCGGCACGTCCAATGGGCGCATCTCGCATCGGGCGGCGCTGGCGGGGGCATGCGCTGGCCGAACCGCAAGCCGCACACGCTGACGCCGGGCATGCGGCGGGCGCAACGGTCGCTGAGCGGTTTCCTGCCGCTCATCGATTGGAGCCGTTTCGATCGCAGCAACATCACCGGCGCGCTGGTCTGCAGCGACGTAGGCGTGGCGGCGCTGGGCTGCGGCGACGGATCGCAGGCGGTCGTCTGGCTGCTGCGCAAGGACGCACGGCTTGGCGACGGGCGCGTCGATCCTGCCGAGCGCGACGGGCTGGTGCTCCAGGTTCCAGCGCTGCGCAGGGGTGCCGGCCAGGCCACGTTCTGGGACACTGAGGCGGGTCGCATCTTGGCGGTAAGGAGGACGGCGTGGGCGGACGGCTCGACGCGCATAGACGTGCCCGGCTTCGGCGCAGACCTTGCGATGGCCGTCAGGCTCGTCTGAACACGCGCCTGGGCAGGAGCGTCAGCCCCACAAGAATGAGCGGCGCCAGGCTCAGCAGGGCGAGAAGCAGGGCTTGCGACGCGGCTGCCACGTCGGCCTGCCGTATCGCCCGAGCCAGCAGCCCGGCCAAAGTCAGCCCGTCAGGCATGCGCATGCAAACAGCGAGCGCCAGGGTGAAGGAGGCTGCCGCAGCGAAGATCAGCGAGGTGCGGAGCGAGGCGAGGATGACGACCCAGGCGCGGGCAGGGGGGGCGCCGAGAGTCTGGCATGCCTGCAGCAGCGTCGGATCCATCGTGTTGAGGGTGCCTGTCAATATCAGCAGCACCACAGACGCCACCGCCGCGGTTGGCGGGAGGAGCGCCGGCAGGGCCGCCGAGGACCCGTCGAGGCTTTCGGCGGACAGGGCGATAGGCAGGAGCACGGCCAGTATGGCAACCCCCAGAACGACGCGTCGCGATCCCGGCCTGGCGCCCCACAGGCCGAGTGCCGCAAGCACGCCGGCCGGCCACCCGACCGCCACCGCGATGCTGCCCGCCAGCAGGCTCGCAGATGCTGCGTGAACGATTGCAGGGTCGGCCGCGCTTCGGGACAGTCCAGGCGCTCCAAGGATTGACGCGGCGAGCAACGGGATCAGCGCCGCAGTCCAACTTGCCGCAGAAAGGCTTGCCAGGACCGCGTGGCCCAGTGCGCGCACAGAGCTAGACCGGTTTCACGTAGAGCGACTGTGAGTGGGCGGACGCCAAACCGGTCCAGCTGTTGTTTTGAAGAGCAATTTCGTCACTCCGGCCGTTCCGGTCTGCGTGACATTGCTCTAGTCGCGCTTGCGGCGGAACGCGTCCAGGCTGACGACTTGCGGAACCTCCGCGTCCCCTTCGGCAGGGGTCGGGGACGGCGCAGGCAGCGCGGCGGGCGGCGCTTCGACTGCCTGCGGCGCCGCCACGCGAAAGCGCAGACCATACTGCACGTAGGGGTCGACGAAGGCAGTCACCGCAGCAAACGGAATGGTGAGAGGAGACAGCACACCGCCGAAGGAGAGGCTGACGCCGAACAGGCCGGCTGCCTCGTCGACGTGCAGCCGGTCGTATTGGTGCTGCAGCACGATCGTCATCTCTTCAGGGTATTTCTGGGAAAGACGCGGTGGGATCACCACGCCGGGATAGGCGGTGCGGAAGGTGATGTAGAAATGGTGCTCGCCCGGGAGCCCCTCCAGCATGGCGTGCGTCAAGGCGCGCGCCACCACGCCGCGCAACGCGTCTTCCATCCACTGGTCGTAGGGCAGGAGGCTTTCCGGCGCCCCACCCTGCTTGTCGCTATCGTCTTCCATGACCGCTCTCATACGCTCCGCAAGCGCCCCGGCAAACCCGAAAGCACCATCGGAAGGCGCGAACACGTCGTTCGAAAACGTGGCGTGGCACCAGGGCGCGTTTACAAATGAAGTGGGGGGCATTCTGTTGCCCGGGGCCCCCCTAACCGCGCGTGTCACTGCTTACGCAGCGATCGCGAGTGCCTCGAAGTTATCGTTAGCACTTGTGTGTTCGACCCGATAACGGCGGTATCATGCCGGGCAAAAGATGGGTCTTTACTACGCGTGTCGAGCCTGTGTCGTCCCCGTAGAACCTTGAGGGTTGGTGGAGACGCCGGGCACTGCCCCCGGGTCCACAACGTTTATTCCACGCACCGTTTATCGCCATAGTCGGCCGAAGCCCACGCGCGGAACATAGTGGGCGGCGCGCATCACGGCAAGCCTGGCTGCTGGCGTCGAACGCCTTTCGGCGCTACGCACCGCCATGCCCCTGACCGACGCGCAACGTGCCGAAATCGCCGCCCAGAGCGAGACGACCTTCCAGACCAGACGGGCGACGGTGCCGGCGCTGGAAGCCAGGCTGTTCGAGGCAGTGCCGCTGCTGGACCACGGCTTCGTTCGCGTCATCGACTACATGGGCGACGACAACGCCATCGTGCAGGCGGCGCGCGTCAGCTACGGTCGCGGCACGCGCCGGGTCTCCGAGGATGCCGGCCTGATCCGCTACCTGATGCGACACCGGCACAGCACGCCGTTCGAGATGTGCGAAGTGAAATTCCACGTCAAACTGCCGATCTTCGTCGCGCGCCAGTGGATCCGTCACCGCATGGCCAACGTGAACGAGTATTCCGCCCGTTATTCGGTGATGGACCGCGAGTTCTACATCCCGGCTCCCGGGCAGCTGGCGGCCCAGTCGGACGCGAACCGGCAGGGCAGGGGCATGGTGCTGGAGGGTGCCGAAGCGGGCGAAGTGCTGGACCTGCTTCGTGAGGATGCGGGGCGGAACTACGACCATTACACGCGGATGCTGAACGAAACGGCGGATGGCGCCGTGCAGGACCCTTCGCGCCAGGGCCTGGCGCGCGAGCTGGCGCGGATGAACCTGACGCTGAACACCTATACCCAGTGGTACTGGAAATCCGACCTGCACAACCTGCTGGGCTTCTGCGCGCTGCGGGCCGATCCGCATGCGCAGTACGAGATACGCGTCTATGCCGACGCGATACTGGACGTGGTCAGGGCCTGGGTTCCCGCGACCTACCAGGCGTTCCAGGACTACCGGCTGGGTGCGGTCACGTTTTCCGCTCAGATGCTTGCGGTGCTGCGCCGCCGTCTGGCTGGGGAGGCCGTGGAGCAGGAGGGAAGTGGGCTGTCCAAGCGGGAATGGGGGGAGATGGTTGGGGTGTTGGAAGGCAAGCAGTCCGTTTTTCAAAAGGACCAAAAAACTTCTGTCTGATGAGGCTCGCGACAGCCATACAAAAGTTTTTTGCTTCGTCTTTTCAAAGAAGAAGGCCTTTCTTCAGGCAGCCCGTAAAGCTCTGGGCAGGTCGGCGATGGCCTGATCAAGAATCGCCATCTCGACATCCTGGCCCAGTCCCTGGGCGATCACCTGGCGGGCGGCGTTCGTCGCCACGTCTGCGGCGGTCTGCCGCACCTCGGTGATCGCGGCCTTTTCGGCCGAGGCGATGCGGTCGAGCGCCACGCGCTCACGCCGCTTGGCAGAGGCTTCTGCTTCCTCGGCGGCGGCCTGGGACACGCGGGCGGCCTCGTCGCGGCTGCGGGCCAGCATCTGCCCGGCCTCCGCGATGGCTTCGGTGCGGGCACGCTGCGCCTCGTTCAGCATGGCTTCGGCTTCCGTGCGCAAACGCTGCGCTTCGGCCAGCTCCGCGCGTATGGTGTTGGCCCGGCCGTCTAGCAGGCCGGTGACGCCGCCCCACAACCGGCGGCCAAACGCTCCGAAGAAGATTACGAACGCGACGAGAATCCAGAACTCCGGATCGGTCAGCCACTCTTTCATCGGCGTGCTCCGTTCAGGCGGCCAGGCCGCGCTCGGCCAGGATGGCTCCGACCGCCTGCTGCACGCGGGCCTCGTCGGCATGGCCGGTCAGCCGTTCAACGACGGCGACCGCGGTTTCGGTCGCGACTTGGCCGATCGAGCCCAGTGCCGCCGTCCGCGCCTGATGGATCTGCTTCTCGCTTTCGGCCAGCCGTGCATCCAGTCTTGCGTCCTGCTCGGCTGTCTGAGCGTCCGCCTGGGTCTTGGCATGCCGGGTGGCTTCGGCGACGGCAGCCTGGCTTTGCGCAGAGGCCTGCTGGCGCGCGTTGGCCAGTTCAGCCACGGCGATGTCGGCCTGCAGCTTCGATTCGCGCGCACGGTCCAGATCGGCCTCGATCGTGCGGGCCCGCATCTCGAGGATGGAGTCCACCTTCGGCAGGCCCCAGCGTGAGACCAGCAGGTAGAACACGACGAAGATGACGGCGCCCCAAAGGATCTGCGACGTCAGCAGCGGGTTGCGGAAATCGAGCTGCGGCATGGTGTCCGCGCGCGCCGCATTCTCCAAGGCCAGCATCACTCCAACCGTGAGGACACCGTGTCTGGCTCTCATCAGGCGTGCCTTCCGGGCACTCAGACGAACAGGATGAGAAAGGCGATCAGCAACGCGAACAGCGCCACCGCCTCCGTCAGCGCGAAGCCGAGAATGCCCAAGCCGAAAACCTGGTCGCGAGAGGCGGGGTTGCGGGCGACGCTGGTCACCAGCGAGGAGAAGATGTTGCCGATGCCGATGCCGACCCCTGCCAGGGCGATCACGGCGATGCCGGCGCCGATTGCTTTGGCTGCGGGAATGAAGGCCTGGGCGGTCTGAACGTCCATGGATGATGTCCTTGAGAGTTTAGTGGAAACGCACACGGTCAGTGCAGGTGCACCGCGTCGTGTAGGTAGATGCAGGTCAGGATGGCGAACACGTAGGCCTGCAGGGCCGCAACCAGGAGTTCGAAGCCGATCAGCGCGACGTTGATCGCCAACGGCCCGACCGCACCGATGGCGCCGAGCGCGGAGGCGCCGCCCAGCATGACGACGAAGGACGCGAACACGGCCAGCATCACGTGCCCGGCCATCATGTTGGCGAACAGACGGATCGACAGGCTGACCGGGCGGGACAGGTAGGAGATGATCTCGATCGGAATGATCAGCGGCGCCAGGAACACCGGCGCGCCAGCCGGGAAGAAATAAGTGAAGAAGTGAAACCCGTGTATGACCAGCGCTACCACCGTTACCAGCACGATCACCAGCAAGGCGAGCGCGAGCGTCACCGCGATGTGGCTGGTGTAGGTGAACGCGAAGGGGATCAGGCCCAGAAGGTTGCCCATCAGCACGAAGAAGAACAGCGTGAAGACGAACGGGAAGTAGCGTTTTCCTTCAGGACCGATCTGGCCGACCGCCATGTTGTAGACCAGGTTGTGCGACAGTTCGGCCGCCGCCTGCAGCCGGCCCGGCACGACGGCGCGCGCCTTGGACCCCAGATACAGCAGCGAGAGCACCAGCGCGCAGCCGATCACCATGAACAGGTTGGCCTGCGTGAAGCCGAGCGCGTGCGGGCCGAGCGACACCAGGGTGAACTGTCCCAAGGCGTCTATCGCATGTCCACCCGATTGTTCCACGCCTCCAGCCACACCCGCATCCTCTTAACCCAGGCCATGCCGCACGCTACCGCCGTGCCGGCCCCACTTGGCGCCACACGTTCAGCAGCCCAGCCACGCCCCCCAGAATCACGAAGATCACCAGGAATAACGGCAGCGTGTGCAGCCAGCGGTCCAGCCCCCAGCCGATGGCAACCGCCACCACCAGAGCCGACACCAGCTCCACCCCGACACGCAGGCCGACCGATAATGCAGACCCTTCGTCCTTGTCCAACGAAGCACCCTGCGTCACGGGCGGGGCATCAAGCCCCTGCCGGCCGCGCGCGGCGCGCAGGCGATCCTCGAACGAACCGCCTCCGCCGCCATCACTCTCGCTCATCACCGCGCCCCGAAGACCTGTTAGGCCCTCGTGCTGGAAAGCCCCGGCTTGCTAGATGCGGCATTACGGAGTGTCAAGGCGAGCACCGGCCGATGGCGCCCCATCCTGGACGCCATGCGCGACGTTATTGCGGCAGCGGTACCGTGGCCTGCATCCCAGTCGCCTTGGCGGCGTTGCGGTCGTCCATGGCTTGCGGGCTGGAGCCGGTCACATAGCCGTCGCCCTGTGGCGGATAGTGCAGTTGGAACACGCTAGGCGCCAGGTTGGCGCTTGGCGAAGGATTGTCGACCGGCGGGGTGACGGCCTCGTCTGGCACAGGAGCGGCCGTCGTCGTGTTGGCCGGCTGCGCTGCAGGCGCCTCTGGCCCGGCGGACGGCGCGGCCGCCAAGGCGTGATGGTGGCGGCGAGTATGATGCAAGCGGGCCGGGCTGGCCTGCGACGATGCCGGTGCTGCCACGGCTGGGCAAACGGCCAGTGCCGCGACGAGGATTTGCAGTCCGCAGCGTGCGGGCGTCGAAGGCTTGAGCATGGTGCACTCCGTCCGTAGATTACGGCAGTTGGGGTTGCCCGCGCGTCGTCGATAGTGGGTCGAAACGATAAAGTGTACCCGGATAGGTCTCATGACATACGGCGTCGATGAATGCCGCGTTTGCGGCAAGGCGATGAAACCGAGCGGGCCCAAGGAGATGCAGCGGCATTTGGCAAGCCTGCGCGGGCATCCGACGATGACCGAAAAGCAATGGCGGGCGGCAGGGCTGAAAGCGGCGCCGACGAAACGGCAGATGGTCAGCCTTCACCATGGCTGCTGCTACGACTGTACGATGACGATGGGCATGAGGAGCGTTCCCCAAAGGCGCCTGATCTATCCCGCCCTGATCATTGCGGTCATTGTCGCCCTGACGATGTTCTTCATCGGCTCGCGCTTCACTTAGACCGGTTTCACGCACGGTGTCCGAGTAGGCGGAAGCTCGCGGACAGTCTGCGTGAAACCGGTCTAGAGGCGGGACACTCCGGCGCGCGCGCTACTCGGCCGCCTGCAGCACGGGTTCGGCCATCGCCGCGGCACGGCGCAGGTCGACCGAGAGAAGGCGCGACACGCCGCGCTCCTGCATGGTGACGCCGAACAGGCGGTCCATGCGCGACATCGTAAGCTGATGATGGGTGACGACCAGGAAGCTGGTTCCGGTATCCCGCACCACGTCGTCGAGCAGGCTGCAGAACCGCTCCACGTTGGCGTCGTCCAGCGGGGCGTCCACCTCGTCCAGCACGCAGAGCGGCGCCGGGGTGCAGCGGAACACCGCGAAGATCAGGCTGAGCGCGGTCAGCGCCTGTTCCCCGCCCGAGAGCAGCGAGAGGGCGGACAATTTCTTGCCTGGCGGCTCGGCGTAGATCTCCAGCCCGGCGGCCAGCGGGTCGTCCGAGCCGGTCATCGCCAGATGCGCCCGGCCGCCGCCCATCATGCGCGTGAACAGGGCGCGGAAATGCTGGTCGACCTGCGTGAATACGGCGAGCAGGCGCTCGCGGCCCTCTCGGTTCAGGTGGCCGATCGAACCGCGCAGCTTGGCGATGGCGGTGTCCAGCTCCTGGCACTCACGCTCCAGCTCCGCCATCCGCTGGTCCAGTTCGGCGAGTTCGAGTTCGGCGCGCAGGTTGACCGGCCCCACCTCCTCGCGCTCGCGGCACAGGCGCTCGTGCCTTCTGCGCGCCCGTTCTTCGGATTGCTCGGAATACTCCTCGGCGCGCGGCAGCGACGCATCGGCTCCCAGGCGCTCGGCCACCCTGGCCAGGACGGCGCAGAGCGCCGCCTCACGTGTTTCGCAGCGTCCGAGCAGCCGCGCCCTTCTCTCGCGCAACTCCCGCGCCTGTTCCGACACCGCCCGCAGCGTCGCCGATAGCGTACGAAGCTTCTCGTCGGCGGCCTGCAGCTGCGCGTCGGCGGCGCGGTGGGCCTGTTCGGCGGTGTCCAGCACCTGGAGAAGTCCGGCGGCCTCTGCGGCGGCATCCTCGGGGACTGCGCGCGCGCGCCAGGCGGCCTGCGCAGCCTGATGCCGGTCGGACAGCGCATCGCGTCGTGACTGCGCCTCGTTCAGCCTGCGGCGCCACGCCTCCAGTTCGGCTCGCGCTTCGTCCTGGACGCGCTCGGCGAGGGCGCGTTCCGCCGCCAGCGCCAGGGTTGCGCCCTCTGCCTGACGCGCCGCCTCGCGTGCCGCACCGAGCCCGGCTTTGGCAGCCTCGGCGGCGGCTGCGAGAGCCTGGCCATCCGGCATGGACGACGCTGCGTCGTCGGCCAGCCGGGCCTGCCGCTCTGCCTCGTCCAGCTCGGCTTGGCTGCGCGCGACGCGGTCGCTCACGCTCGCGTGACGAGCCTGCGTCTGGACGTGGCTGTTGCGCAGCTCCGCTGCCGCCTGCCGGGTCCGGTCCAGTTCCGTCTCGGCGGCCTGACGCCGCCGGCGCGCGTCTGCCTCCCTCGCCCGGCCGCCGGCTTCCGCCGCCTCGGCCTGGTCGAGCGCCAAGGCCAGGGCCGCAGGGTCCTGCATGGCGGCCAGGTGCGCTTCGGTTTCCGACAGCGCGCGGGCCGCGTGCTCAAGCTCGTCGGCGGCGCGCTGGCGAGCCTCGGACGCGGCTTCGAACAGCGCCTCCGCCCGTGGCACCTGGCCGGCCAGAGTCTGCGCAGCCTGCCGGGCTTCGTCGGCGCGCGCGCGCGCGCCGCTACGAACGGTGCGGGCCGTCTCGAGCGCCTGGATCGAGGCTGCGTGGACCGCTTGGGCCGCCTGCGCAGCCTCGCCCAAGGCCGCCGGGTCCAGCGTCTCGCCTGCCGCTTGCTCTGCAGCCCGGACCGCGCGCTCGGCTGTCTCGGAGTCGGCACGCAGCGCCTCGATGGAGGGTTGCAGGGCCGCCTTGCGCGATGCTGTGTGGGCGGCGGCCTCCTGCTGACGGTGCATGGCCTGCTCGGCTTGCCGCCATTCCGCTTCGGCTGCCTGCCTGGCGCGGTCGGCCGACGCCTCCATGAGCCCGCGCGATGCTGCCCTGCCGTCGGCCTGGGCGAGTTCCGCCTGCGCGGAGGCCGCGTGCTGCAAGGCCGACGCCAGCCTCGCGCGGGTTTCGGCCAGGCGTCGGCGCAGCCCGAGGCGGGCAGCGGCCGGGTTCGGCGCGTCCGCCCGCGTGACCAGGCCGTCCCAGCGCCAGCTTGCCCCGGTCCGGTCCACCGCGACCATCCCCGCCGCCAGCGTTGACTGTGCCGCCTCGCCATCCGCGCCGCTGTCCAGCAAGGCCGCGTGGGACAGGAGGCGGGCCAACGCGTCAGGAGCGCTCAGCAGCGACGCGAGGGCAACACTTCGCTCGGGAAGCGGACCAGGCGCCATCGGCGGCAGGGTTCGCCATCCGCACCGGCCAGAGGCGTTCCCAGAAGCGTCCAACCTGGCGTCCAACCTGGCGTCCGCCGCTTCGCCGAGGGCCGCGCCGAAGGCCAGCTCCAGCCCGGCCGGCACCTCGATCGCGTCGAGCAGGTCGGGCGCCCCATCGCCGTCACCAAGTGCAGCCTCAGTCCCTTCGGTTTCGGCACGAAGCCGGGCCGCGTCCGCCTCGGCCTGGGCCAGCGCGGCGCGTGCGGCGTTCAGCGCCTGCACGGCCGATCGATTTGCCTGCCTGGCCTCGCTCCACTCGGCGCTGCGGGCCGCGAGCACCTGCTCGGCCTGGTGGTAGCCTGCTGCGACGCGCGCGCACGTCTCGGCGTCTGGTCCGTTGCCGGCGGCATCCCAGGCGCGTGCCGCCGCCTGCCAATCTGCTGCGATGCGCGCTGCCCTGGAGCGTGCGGCCGAAAGCTCCTCCTGCGCGCGCGCCCGGGCGGCCGACGCGTCCTCGGCCAAGCGCCTGGCCGATGCCGCATCTGCCCAAGCCAAAGACGCTGCCTGTTCCGCCCCGTCGAGCGTGGCATCCGCCTGTGCGAGCAGGAGGGCGGCCTGATCGGCGGCCTGTCCTGCCTGCACGACGATTTCTGCATCGATCCGCCCCGACCGGTGCTGGCGAAACGCGTCCTCGGCAGCCTGCAAAACCGCGCGGAGCCGTTCTGTGCGGTCGGCCGCGCTGTCGAAATCGAGCATGGCCGCCTGCAGGCGGGCCTGTTCCCGCTCGCTGGAGGCGCGTGTCGACATGACCGTCCGGGCGGCTTCTGCCCTGGCAATCTCTGCCGCGTCCAGACTTGCCCGAGCGTCCCGGACGTCCGCCTCGGCCAAGGTGGTGCTCGCCTCCGCGCGCGCCAGCTGAGGCTCGCCGATCCTCGCGTGTTCGCAGGCGGCCTGCTCGGCGAGCAGGGCGTTATGCTGGCCTTGCATGATGGCCAGCCGCGCGCTCGTGGCCTGCAGCACGGCCTGCACCTGCCGGGCCGCAATCGCGGCGGCACTCGCGCGGTTCGCTGCCTCGTCCGCCTGGGTCTGGGCTGCGTGCTGGGCCGCGCGGGTGCGCTGCGTATGCTGTGCGGCCAGTTCGGCCTGCTCGGGCAGCGCCGAAAGCCGTGCCGCCTGCGCTTCGATGCCCAAGGAGAGACGCTGCACGGTTTCCTGGGCGTCACGCTCGGCTTCGGTTGCCGCGTCGAGGTCGCATGCGAGCTCGTTCATCCTCGCCTCGGCCGCATCCCGCTCCTGCGCGGCGCGGTGGGCAGCTTCGGCCAGGGTTTCAGCCTCGAAACGGCGCCGTTCCAGGGCGCTTCTTGCGTCCGAGGCGGACGCCCGCAGGCCGGGCAGCGCGGCTTCCGCGCTGGCCAGCTCTTCCGCGGCGGCCGCCTCCTGGCTCCGCCGCGCCGCTTCCTCGGTCTCGGCCTCGGAAGCTTCCGTACGCGCCTGGTGGAGCGCCGCGTCCGCCTGGGCGCACAGGATGGCCAGGTGTTCGGCCTCGGCCGCGCGGATCAGGCCCGAGACCGCGCGGTAACGGGCAGCCTGCCTGGCCTGGCGGCGCAGGCCGTCGCGCGCGCCTTCGAGTTGGGATCGGAGGTCTCCGGCGCGGGCCACGTTCTGCTCGGCCGCGCGCAGCTTCAGCTCGGCCTCGTGCCTGCGGGCATGCAGGCCGGTGATGCCGGCTGCTTCCTCCAGCACCTGCCGCCGCTCTTCCGGCCTGGCGCGGACCAGGTCGGCGACCCTGCCCTGACTGACCATGCCGCTGGATCGCGCGCCGCTTGAGAGGTCCGCGTAGAGGGTTTGCACGTCGCGGGCGCGCAGCTCGCGTCCGTTGGCCCGGAACACCGAGCCTGCCCCGCGCTCGATGCGGCGAGTGACCTGCAGCTCCGACTCAGCCTCGAACGGGGCGGGCAGCGACGAGCGGCCGGCCTCCAACGTCAGCGTAGCCTCCGCCAGGTTTCGGCTGGCGCGCGCCGTGGTGCCGGCGAAGATCACGTCGTCCATCTCGCCGCCGCGCAGCGACCGCGCGCTGGTCTCGCCCATCGCCCAGCGCAGCGCCTCCACCACGTTGGACTTGCCGCATCCGTTCGGTCCGACGATCCCGGTCAGCCCTGGCAGTATGTCGAGGCTGACCGGCTCGGCGAAGCTCTTGAAGCCGGCGATCCTCAGGCGGGTCAGGCGTGCGGTCATCGCTGGCCGGTCGAGCGTCTAGGCGGTGAGCCAGCCGGCGAACGTCTCGTAGGTGACCTCGCCCTCGTGCACGTGGCCGTTGACGACGAAGGTCGGGGTGGATGCGATGTTGTAGGCCTTCTCCGCCTGCGTCTGGGCCGCCAGGATCTCGGTTTTCAGACCCTCGTCGGCGATCACCCGGTCGAACATCTCCCGCGGCATGCCGGCGAGCGCCGCCATCTTGGCCAGCTCGTCCTTGGGTTCCACGCTGCGGTCGAACGCCCAGTGCATCTGGGTGCGCAGCAGCTCCATCATGAACGGCTCGTAGCGCTCGGGCGGCAGGCTTCGTGCCACCATCGCGGCCATTAGGTCGGTCTGGTCGCGCGGGTACTCGCGGAACACATAGCGGATCTTGCCGGTGTCGATCAGCTGGGCGCGCACCTGCGGGAAGATGTCGGCGGCGAAGCGCGCGCAATGCGGGCAGGTGAACGAAAACCATTCCTCCACCAGCGGAGCGCCCGGTTTGCCTTCGCCGCGATCGGCCATGCGCGGGTCGGCAGGGGGTGCCGGGTCGGCCGCGGCGGCGCGCAGCGAGGCGCCTGCGATCAGCGCGCCGGTTGCGGCCAGCATCAGTCTTCGGGTCGGGTGCATGGGCGTTGGGTCCTAAGTTCGGTTGCGGAGGCCTGAAGTCTTGGGCGGGCGATCCGTGCTCCGCAAGGCCGGCATCGTCTGGCAAGGCGGCGCAAGGCAAGGCGGGGCCGGGCGAGGCGGGGTCGGGCGAGGCGGGGTCGGCCGACTCGCGTTTACGCGATGTTAGCGCAATCCCTGCAAGGTCTGCCTATCGCTTCGCAATCCGAAACGAACACGCACGAGAACGTTCCGACGAGATCTCGCTTTGGAGTGGGGCAGGCGCATGGGCACCGATAGCTGGCTGGGAAGTTCTGCCGATTGGACTTCCTCGGCGGCCTGGAGCACCGGGGCCTCACCCGGGGCGGCAGACACCGCGACCATCAACGCCCAGGGCAGTTACGCGGTCACCCTGTTCGGCACTGCGAGCGTCGCCAGCCTGGTCATCGGTGCTGCTGGCGCCGAGTTCTACGATGCCGGCACCCTGGCCGTGTCCGGCACGCTCGCCTTGCAGGCCGGCACCCTGGCGCTGGCTTACGGCACGATCCGCGGCGGGACGCTCGCGCTGAGCGGCGGCCAGCTGCAGAGCACCGGCGGCACGCTCGATGCTGTGTCCGTGCAGGGAGCGCTAAGCCTGGCCGGGGCAGGTTCGACGATGTTCGTAAAGGACGGCCTGACGCTGTCTGGCGCGGGCGGCAGCGGGGCCGGCAGCATCGCGGTGACCGGCGGCTACGCGCTGCTCGACTTCGTCGGCAGCCAGACGGTGAACAACGCGACGATCAGCCTCGGCGCTACCGGTGGCTTGCCCGGGCAGGCAGGGCCGGCAGCGATCGGGATCAGCCACGCCGGCAGCGCCACCACGGGTGCTACGCTGACGTTGGGCAGCGCGCTGTGGATCAGGCAGGTGGGCAATGCGGGCGTCGGCAGCCTGCTCACCGTCGGCAGCACCGGCGGGCTGCCTGGCGCCACCCTGCCCGACATGTTGGTCAACCAGGGCACCATCACCGCGGGCGTCGCCAACGCCACGCTCGACATCACGGGCAGCGGCAGCTTCGTCAACCGGGGCACCCTGTCCGTCAGCAACAATGCCACGCTGGAGATAGCGACTGGCGGTTTCACCGGTATTAGGTAGCACCCGCCACCACAAGGAACAAGGAATACCGCCTGCCTGCGCTTACCTGTAGGCAATGGAACACGAACACATCCTTGGCGGCCTGCTCCGCAAGCGAGCCGACATAGCCGGCGAGATAGCCGTCCTGCACGACCAGCTACGCTCCCAGCAAGCCGACCTGGCGCACGTGGAAGCCACCCTGAAGCTGTTCCAGCCCGACATAAACTTCACAGGCGCGAGGGTCAGCCGGAAGCCTGGCAAGCTCTCAGCCGGCTACGGCGAGATGTCCAAGCACGTCCGGGACGCCATGCGGGACGCGCCCGGCTGGATGACCCTGAAGCAGCTACAAGAGGCCGTGATGACGGCGCGGGGCATGGACGCGGACGATGCCGAGCTGGCTGGCACGGTGCGGAAGCGAGTCGGGGCTACGTTGCGAAACCTCAAGCGGCGGGAACAGGCCGAGGATCGGCATGGGGTGGGGTTGGCTATGGAGTGGCGGCTTACCTCATCCACGGTTTAAAGAGGATGCACAACCGAGTGGGGAGTGCATTTCGGACGGCGCGGAACCGAGGGTCGGCTAAGTCGTCGGCTAACGAGGGAATGGAGGCAGTCTGGAGGGTGGCGGGATGAAATCTTAGGCCGGGCGTAACTGCCTACTGACATGGAAATCAATCCAAGGCTGCCGCTTCCTCATTAGAAAGCTGGTCAACTGAATATACCCCCTTCTTGCCAGGCACGGCGAACACCATTCCCTTTTGTCCCATTCGATAAAGCTTTTGATTGAGGGACATACGTTTTTGGATTTCCCCGTTTGCATTGTAGAGAGCAATCAAAATACGATCCAACGACGCTATGCCGCCGACCGACCGTATTGCTGCAAGTATGTTGAACTCCGCTCGGTCGGACTCTGATATGCTTAGTTCGCTCAGAACTTCAGCCGGCAATCCCTCAACCTCATCCCAGGACAGTGCTAGAGGTTTATAACCCTGCAAACCCTTTTCGACATTCCAGTTTGGGTTTTCTTCTCGCCACGCTTTCTCCGCCAGCAGATCGTCAAGCAATGCGCCAAATCGCCACGCTGTTTGATCATGAGCAGTGGCTCGTTTGCGCTCGTTGGCGTATTTAAGCGATTGCTTGCGGTGATATTCCATTTGCTCCTTGACGAGCGCGATCCCGTCATCTAGTTTCATCGCGTCATATGCTCCATAGCGTGTGGCGGAAGGTATGGGATTCGAACCCATGGCACGTAGTACTGGTACGTGGCGTCGCATTGATAGTGCGATGTCTTAAGCCGCTCGACCAACCTTCCATCTTTGTCCGGCACCATGCCGCTTGTTCGTCTAGTTTTGTGCGCAGAGCGTAGTTTTGGGGCGGATAGGAGGCGACTCCATCCGCCCTTAACCGTTTTACCACGTTTTTGCGCATCCGCAAGCAAAAAAAAAGTGTTCCGTAAGGACCGGCAGTAGAAACCTCACCTGGCACTATGAAAAGGCGAAGGTAGCAAAAGTGACTGTTAATAAGTCGCCTAGCCTGCCGCCCGCTGCCAATACCCGCAGAAGTCCACGCTCGGCTTAGCGGCCAACGCCAAGGCCACCACACCGCGCACCTGGCTGCCATTGTCCACCCGGCGATGATCCTCGCGCCATGCGCTCTCTTGGGCGTAGCGGCCCAGATAGACACCAGAGATGTGATGATGGTGCCCAGCTTCGGCCCGGCGCATCCGGGAGAAGAAGGACTCCGCGCCATTCGTGCATGCGCCGGCATCCGAGTAGGCGAGCTGGTGGTTGATGGTCTTCACCACGTAGCGGGCGGCCAGATCGTTCCAGGCGGTGCTCTCGTCCACCATGATCTCTGTCTCGCGTGCCACCCGGTTGCGGATGAAGGAAAGGGCCGCGTGCTCTGAGCGGAATGCGTTTGGCAGCACCTTGCCGTCACGCTCGCGGATCACGACCACACACTGGCGCTTGCCGTTCTGATTGCGGGCGAGCCGGCGATCCCGGCGGTTCTCTTTGTGGTTGGCCGGCTTCTGATACCCGCCGAAGTAGCCGCCGTCGATCTCCACCACCTTGCCAGGGCCGCCGAGCTGATAGCCGCGAACCTCGGTGGACATAGCCTCGCGGAACTTGTGGGAAAGCACGAACGCCGTCTTGTACTGCACGCCCAGGTCACGCGAGAGAGCCAGGGCGGACTTGCCCTTGACCTCGTTGCAGAAGATCACGATGGCCGCGAGATAGGTGCGGAGCGGCATCTTGTGGAACGCAAACAGGGTGCCGCTGGTCAGGCTGAAATCCTTCCGGCACGCCTTGCAGCGGAAGCGGAGAGCGCCGTTCGGACGGCGAGCCTCATAGCAGGTCGGGCAGGCGCAATGCGGGCATACGGCACGGCCCTCGGTCTCGGCCCAGCGGATGGCCGTAAACACCGTCTCGGCTTGGGCGTCCGTCATGCGCAGCACTTGGGCGATGCTGAGGGTGCGAGCCTTGGCGGAGAGAAGAAAGTGCTGGGCCATCTGCATATCCGTCGTTTGATAGACAGATATGTAGGTTATTAGACGCAGGATTGCAATAGGGAAAAACACACATATGTCGTGTTCTCTGCGTAAGCGTAGGAGAACCGACATGGCTGGAACTAGCGATAAGTGGGCGGATCACGCAAAGCGGCACCTAAAGGCTGAGCTGAAGCGCGCTGACGTGGGCTATGCCGAGCTGGCCCGGCGCTTGACCGAAATGGGAATAACAGAAACGGATACGTCGGTTGCCGCCAAGGTTAACCGAGGGGTGTTTCCAGCGTGGTTTCTGTTCGCCGTCATGCGCGCGATTGGCGCACATACCTTACGTGTGGAGGATTGGGTTTAGTCCTCTTGATCATCCGTTTACGTAAAAGCGAACCACAACCCAAGCCAAATGGACAAAAGCCCCCCGAACATCCTCAAAAAAGGCCAGCCCCAGCTAGGAAATACAAGAATTACGAGCACTCCACAGAAGATGAGCACCGTACCGCCGAGCAGCATGTATGGAGATGGTCGACTGCTCTCAGCGGAATAACCGTTATATTTGCCGGCGTTGCGGCCTATTACGCTGTCCAAACTTACATTCAAACCAAACGGCAGGCGGATATCGCGCGAGAGCAACTTGTAGAAGCAAGAAAAGGAACCCGGCCTTACATCTTGCCAATCGTTGCTGGTGACAAAATGGTTGTAGATAAGACTATCAAACTTTCCGAACCAAATTCGTACTTCGGGTCTCTGAAATTCCATAACTTCGGAACGACACCGGCGATAATACATAAGATTGTAGACTACCCCGCAAAGGTAGAGATGCATACTACTGACCTGATCTTGCAGTCCAATGAAGAGTATGTCCCCGCACCGCAAGAACGCCCATTTATTCGTCAATCTGAACTGATGAACCTTTACAAGGGAAACGGTGGAATTTTTCTCCACGGAGAAGTTTTGTATAGTAGCGTGTCTGGGGACGATTACCGAACCGCATTCTGCTACAGCCAGAGCATGCACTGGCTTGGTCCCCAGACTTTGCAGCCCGCAAGCGGGCCTAATTGCACAAACGATGCAAAGTAACAGGACTATCGCAGAAGTTTGTCTGCGCCACACAACCGCCTGCACCTCACTCACCCTCCCCAAGTTCGGGTCCGGGCGTGGCTAGGTATGTAGGCCGGAATACCGCTGTATGCGCACCGCCGTGGTGGCGGTTGCTACCTGATACCGGGTTTCACCAACAGCGGAATCATCTCGGTAAACAACGCGACCTTGGCGCTGGGCGGAAGCTTCGCCGCCAGCCTTCTTTCCAACCTTGGTGCAGTCTCCTTCAGCGCCGGTCAGATCGAGATACTGGGGACCGCCAACAACACAGGGGGCACGCTGACCCTTGGCACCGGCTCGCCGCTCGGCCTGCTCGGTCCGCTCGGTCTGGCCGGCACGATCCTCAACGGCGTCGTCCTCGACGCCGGAGGCGGGCTGAGTTTCGCGTCCGGCACCGGCGTGCTCGACGGGGTAACCTATGTCGGCACGCTGGCGCTGTCGGGCGCGCGCGCTGCCGTGACCCTGACCGACGCCGCCCGGGTGACTGGCGCGGGCGGCTCGGCGGGCAGCATCGTCGATACCGGTGCCGGCGCCAGCCTGCTGCTGCGCGGCACCGAAATGCTGGATTACGCGACGGTCCAGCTGGGCAGCAGCACCGGCACCGCTTCGATCAGCACCACCGATACCTGGCTTGCGAGCAGCGGCACCACAGCGACGCTTGGCGCACACCTGACGGTGCAGCAGGCCGGGCTCTACGCCGCGTTCCAGGCCAATGGCTGGAGCCCGGTTGCAGGCCTTGGCGCGTCGGACACGCTGGTCAACCAGGGTGTGATCTCAGGCGCGATCGCTGGCGGGCGCCTGTCGATCAGCGGCTACGGCACGTTCATCAACCAGGGGGCCATCGTGATCTCCGGTGGCGACACGCTCGCGGTGACCGTCGGGCAGTTCGCCAACACCGGAACGATCTCCGTCGCCTCGGGGGCCACCATGCTGCTCGGCCAGGCGGCCAACCTGTTCGGCACGACGCCCGCCTGGTCCAACGCAGGATCGATTGCGGTCTCGGGCGGCACGCTGGTGCTGGCTGGAACCATGTCGACCAGCCAGCTCGGCACGATCAGCGAAATCTCCGGATCGGTGCAGCTGGCAGGCACGTTGTCCAACGCGGGGGCGACGCTCACTCTGGGCGGGCACGCGGGCGCTCTTACCCTGTCGGCGCTGTCGCTATCGGGCACGGTGCTTGGCGGCACGATCAGCGACGCGGCGGGGCTTCTGCGGGCCAGCACCTCCGGCAGCGCGTTGCTGGACGGCGTCAGCTACATCGGCACGCTGGCTCTGACGCAGGCGGGTTCGTTCCTGCGGATACGCGACGGCGTGGCGCTGAACGGGGTTGTCGACGTGTTGGGCGCAGGAAGCGAGCTCGGCTTCCAGGGATCGCAGGCGATCGACCACGCGCAGATCCTGCTCGGTTCGGCCGGCAGTGCCGCCTCGATCGGCCTCGTCCACGACCCGGCGAGCAGCGGCGCCAACATCTTGACGTTCGGCGGCGGCCTGCTGATCACCCAGGCGGGGCAGCTTGCGTCCATCGGCAGCCCGGGCGGCGTTGCGGGCGACATGATCGTCAACGCCGGTACGATCACCGCCGCGGCGGCCGGCGGCACCATGACGATTGGCGGCCAGGGCTTCGTCAACCAAGGCCTGATCAACGTCGGTTTCGGCGACACGCTGGCTATCCTGAGCCCGAACTTCTCCAACACCGGCAGCATCGCCGTAACCGGAGGCGCGCTGTCGCTGACTGGCTCGGTCACGCTTGCCGGGCTCGGTCAGGTGTCGCTGTCGGGCGGTGTGATGACGGTGTCCGGCACTCTCGATCTGGGCGGCGGCACGCTCGCAATCGGTCAGGCAAGCGCGATCGGGCGCATCGGACTGACCGGAACGTTGCGAAACGGCACCATCATCGATGCGGGGGGCGGGCTGGCCTGTTCGGCGGGCGCAACGCTTGACGGCATCACCTATGCCGGCACGCTCGATCTCAGCCGTCCTTTCGCGCAGCTGTCGGTCGCGCACGGGCTGACGCTGCTGCCCCAGCCGGGCGCCCAGCAAGGCAGCATCCTGCTGACGGGCGGGCAGTCGAGGATCGTCGCCTCGACGTCGGAGACGCTGGACAATGCTGCCGTTTCGCTCGGCAGCGTGGCCCAATATTACGCCGGGCAGCGGATTGCCCCGCCCGAGCTGGATGCCGCTGCCGGCGTGCAGCTCACCCTGGGCGCGGGCGCCGCGCTGACGCTTGCTGGAACGGCGGGAGTGCTCGGCAATTCTGCGCTCGGCCAATGGAGCGACAGCATCGTCAACGCAGGATCGATCCTTGCTGCGACCAGCTTGGGAACGCTGAGCATAGGCAGCAGCTTTTTCACCAACATTGGCTCGATCGGCGCCGTTTCGGCCGCGAACATCGTGTTCGACGACACGGCGATCCTCAATTCAGGCGTGGTGTCGATCGGGTTCGGATCGGCTGTGCAGGTTCTGCTCTACGATTACTACGCGGCGCCGAACTCAGGCACCTCGGCGTTCACCAATACGGGCACGATCGCCATGCAGGGCGGCATCCTGCAGGAGCCGACCGCCAACGGGCTGTTTCCAGCGGTGCCGATTGCCAACCTGTCTGGCGGTTCCATCCAGGGCTATGGCCTGGTGTTCGCCGGGATCGCCAATGCGGGCACCGTGGAGGCGAGGGGCGGAACGTTGCTGCTGACCCAGGAGGTGATGGGCGGGGGCGCATTGCAGGTCGATGCGGGCGCGACGCTTGAGCTGGCGGCGCCGGAGCCCGCCGGCCAGATCGTCCAGTTTGCCGGTTCGGGCGGCACTCTGAAACTCGACAATCCATCCACCTTCGCCGGCACGCTGAGCGGCTACGGCGCGGGCGACGTGATCGACCTGCCGAGCGCCATTCTCATAGGGGTTGGCAACAGCAGCGGGACGCTGGTCGCCAGCACTGCCACGCAGAACTTTCGATTTGCGAGTTCGACGCTTCTGGGGGGTGAGTTCTCGGCCGGGCACGACGCGCATGGCGGCGCCACGATCATGTTCACGCAGCAGACGCCCGGCCTGGGCGCGTTGCCGGCCCTGATTGGCGTGGGCCAGCCCGGAATGCTGTTCTGGGCTTCACCGGCGGGCGACGTCTTTCAGGGTAGTTCCGCCAACGTGGCCGGCGCGCATATCAGCAATTGGTCCGGCGCCGACAGCCTCGACATCACCGACATGGCTCCTGCCACGGCCAGCCTGACGGCGGTCCAAACGCCCAACCTGGCCGTGCTGACGATCTCGGACGGCACGCATACGAGCAGCGTCGGGCTGACCGGCAGCTTCACCACGGGCGCCTTTCACCTGTCGAGCGACGGGCATGGAGGGACCGTGCTGACCTACGGCCACTAGCCAGCACTTTGCTGTGCCGCAGCATTGGGGCTAAACCCGCGTCGTTGAGCGGGAGAGCGGCGTGGCCGAGTTCAGAAGCACCGGTAGCTATATCGCATCCCGCGATCTGGAAGTCGCGGTCAATGCGGCCGTGATCTTGCAGCGCCCTTTGCTGGTGAAGGGCGAGCCGGGTACCGGCAAGACCGTGCTGGCCCATGAGGTGGCGTCGGCCCTGTCCATGCCGCTGATCGAGTGGCATGTGAAAAGCACCACCAAGGCGCAGCAGGGACTCTACGAATACGACGCGGTCTCTCGCCTGCGCGATGGGCAGCTGGGCGACGCGCGCGTGCACGACATCGGCAACTACATCGTGCACGGCAAGCTGTGGGACGCGTTCGAGGCCGAGCGGCAGTCCGTCGTGCTGATCGACGAGATCGACAAGGCCGACATCGAGTTTCCCAACGACCTGCTGCTCGAACTCGATCGCATGCAGTTCTTCGTCTACGAAACCCGCCAGACGGTGCGCGCGCGGCAGCGCCCGGTCGTGATCATCACCTCGAACAACGAGAAGGAACTGCCGGACGCGTTCCTGCGCCGCTGCTTCTTCCACTACATCCGTTTTCCGGACCGCGAGACGATGGAGCGGATCGTCCAGTCGCACTATCCGGACATCAAGCAGGACCTGGCGCGCGAGGCGCTGACGATGTTTTTTCGCTTGCGCGAACTGCCGGGCCTCAAGAAGAAGCCCGCAACGAGCGAGCTGCTGGATTGGCTGAAGCTGCTGATGATCGAGGACATGCCGGCCGAAGCGCTGCGGACGCGGGAGAAGACGGTGATGATCCCTCCTCTGCACGGCGCGCTGTTGAAGAACGAGCAGGATGTGCACCTGTTCGAGCGCCTGGCGTTTATGGCCCGTCGGGACTGACGTAGGCCGTTTTCGCCGTCTCCAAACCGAAGGCAAGTCCTTCTTTTTTGCAAAAAGAAGCAAAAAACCTTTGTCCGGCTGTCGCGGATCAAATGAACAAAGGTTTTTGGTCCTTTTTGCAAAAAGGACTGCTCGCCTTTCACGAGTCAGACTCAACCCCAGTTGGCATTAACTGCACAGGAGCACAGGATGGCGCTCGACGGACCGTAAGGTGGCCATGAGTAGCGATCGTGTGGCACGCGACATGTTGGAGGAGACGCGGGCATTGTCCGAAGAGGTAACGGCGCTGCGCGCCCAGGTCCGCCGGCTTTCGGCAAAGGTTTTCGGCCCGGACGACCTGCACTGACATGTTCGCCTCGTTTGTCGAGCAACTGCGAACCGCCGGCCTGCCGGTCTCGATCACCGAGTACTTGACTCTGATGGGGGCGATGAGGCAGGGCGTCGCCGAATACAGCATCGACGACTTCTACTTCTTGTCCCGTGCCACGCTGGTGAAGGACGAGCGGCACCTGGATCGTTTCGACCGGGTGTTCGCCAGCGTCTTTCAGGGCCTTGAGCACGCCTCAGGCGACCCGGCCGCAGACATCCCTGACGAATGGCTGCGGAAGATAGCGGAAAAAAACCTGTCGCCCGAGGAAATGGCCGCCATCGAGGCGATTGGCGGGTTCGAAAAGCTGATGGAGACGCTGCGCAAACGCTTGGAGGAGCAGAAAGAAAGGCATCAGGGCGGCAACAAGTGGATCGGCACCGGCGGCACCTCGCCTTTCGGCGCCTACGGCTACAACCCTGAAGGCATACGCATCGGCCAAAAGGAGTCGCGTCACCGGCGCGCGGTAAAAGTGTGGGACAAGCGCGAGTTTCGTGACCTGGACGGCGATACCGAGCTTGGCACGCGCAACATGAAAATCGCGTTGCGTCGCCTACGCCGCTTTGCCCGCCAGGGTGCGGCGACCGAGCTGGATCTGCCGGCCACCATCCATGCCACCGCCGGCAACGCGGGCTCGCTCGACGTCAAGATGGTCCCCGAGCGGCACAACGCGGTCAAGATAGTGCTGCTGCTCGACATCGGCGGGTCGATGGACGACCACGTCCGCACGTCGCAGGAACTGTTCTCCGCCGTGCGGAGCGAGTTCAAGCACCTCGAGGCTTTCTACTTCCACAACTGCGTCTATGAGCGTGTGTGGCGGGAGAACCGTCGGCGGGACGAGACGTCGCTCTCCACCTGGGACCTGTTGCGCACCTACGGACCGGACTACAAGCTGATCTTCGTGGGCGATGCGACGATGAGTCCCTACGAGGTGGTACAGCCTGGCGGCAGCGTGGAGCACTGGAACGAGGAGGCGGGCGGGGTCTGGATCGAGCGTCTGACCGGCCATTTCCGCAGCGCCGCCTGGCTGAACCCGGCGCGGGAGGACTATTGGGACTATACGCACTCCATCGTGCTGCTGCGCCAGTTGCTGGCCGGCAGGATGTTCCCGCTGACGTTGACGGGGCTGGACGAGATGACGCGCGAACTCTCCCGCTAGGAGCCTGACCCGAATGATCACGGTCCACCACCTCAACAACTCGCGCTCGCAGCGCGTCCTCTGGCTGCTGGAGGAGCTTGGCGTTGCCTACGAGGTGAAACGCTACGAGAGGGACGCAAAGACCATGCTGGCGCCGCCGGAGCTGCGGGCCGTGCATCCTCTGGGCAAGTCGCCGGTCATCACCGATGGCGACCGAACGGTGGCCGAAACGGGCGCCATCGTCGACTACCTGGTCGGCACCTATGGCGAGGGCCGCCTGATCCCGCCGTCCGGCACGGACGAAAGACTGCGCTACACCTACTGGCTGCATTTCGCCGAAGGTTCGGCGATGCCGCCGCTGGTGATGACGCTGGTGTTCGGCGCGCTGCCGTCCCGCGTGCCTTTCCTCATCCGCCCGGTCGCCAGGCTGATCAGCGACAACGTGCAGAAGAGTTTCTTGCGGCCCAACATCGCGGCCCAGCTGGCGCTGATGGAAACCGAGCTTGCCCGCACCAGCTTCTTCGCCGGGAACGAGTTCTCCGCGGCCGACGTGATGATGAGCTTCCCGGTCGAGGCCGGCGCCAACCGAGGCGGCGGCCTGGGCGACCATCCGAAGCTGAAGGCCTGGCTTGCAGCCATCCACGCCCGGCCCGCCTATCAGGCGGCGCTGCAGCGGGGCGGGGCTTACGCCTACGCATGAGCACCGAGACACGGCGCCTGGACCGCGCGCATGCCAAGGGCCTGACAGCGGGTGACGACCATTACAGCGCCTATGTCGGGCCGCCCGCGCTTTACGACCTCATGGGAGCCAGCCAGTTCCGCCTGCTGACTGCGCTGGGCCTGCGCGAGCGGCATACCGTGCTCGATTTCGGCTGCGGGTCGCTGCGTGCAGGCCGGCTGCTGCTGCCGTACCTGCAGCCGGACAGGTATTTCGGCATCGAGCCGAATGCCTGGCTGGTGCAGGACGCGATAGCGGCCGAGATCGGCGAGGATCAGCTACGGCTGAAACGACCACGCTTCTCGCACAACGCCGATTTCCAGACCGACGTGTTCGGCACGGTGTTCGACTTCATCCTGGCGCAATCTGTGCTGTCCCATACCGGCCGAAACCTGACACAGCGTCTGCTCGCCAATTTCGCCGGCAGTCTGGACGAGACAGGCCTCGTTCTGGCGACGTTCGTGCATGTCGGTTCGATGGGGCTGGCCGCCGAGGCGCAGGAGGACGGCTGGCTTTACCCGGGCTGCTACGCCTACCACCCGGAAACGATCTTGGGGTGGATACGCGCCGCAGGTCTGGTCGGCCGTTGGCTGCCCTGGTTCCATCCGAGCCAGCAATGGTATGCGATGGCCAAATCGGCCAAGCGTCTTCCGCCACCTGCCAAGTTCAGCCATCTCTCAGGTGGAGTTCTCCTGGATGGTGACTTCGCCGGCAGCACCTAGCCGTCGTTACTAGACCGGTTCACGCAGAGTGTCCGCGAGTAGGCGGACCTCAAACCGGTCTAGGCATCGTTTTGACGAGCAATTCCGTCACTCCGACTATTCCAGTCTGCGTGATATCGCTCTGAACCCCTGCGGGACGCCTGCGGCGGCCTTGACCGCGAGTTATCCCGGCTTGGCCTCGCGGATCAAATGAACAAAGGTTTTTTGGTCCTTTTTGCAAAAAGGACTGCTTGCCTTCACGAGTCAGACGCAACCCCAGTTGGTACAACGTCCGTGGGAGCGACAGCTAGCGGCTGGGAACGCGACGCCTCACTGTGCCTGCCTACTCCTCATCGTCGCCAGCAGCCGCCCTAATGCCTCTGCAAGCTCCCCCTCTATCCCGGCGACGGGCTCAGCCGGACCCTCCGGCTGCCGCAGCGCCGGCACGGCGGGCGGGCTCGCCAAGTCCTGCACGAAGCGCAGCCGTTCCACCAGGCGCCGGCCGGCGTGGGTGTTGATGCGTTCGATCAGCGTGCCCGAAACGTGCTGCAGCTCCATCGCCATCGGGCCGGAACACGCGATGGTCAGCTGCGTGCCGGACAGGCGGCGCGGCTCGGTCCTCAACGCCAGCCTTGGCCCGACGATGGAGGCCCACTCCGTCATCAGCAGGGCGCCGGCGGGCGAGCGTTTCCTGTAGGCCGCGCGCGTCAGCCCAGGCACCAGCTCGCCCAGGCCACGGGCGGCGTAGGCGCGGCGGTTGTCAGATGCCTCGTCTTTCGCCATGCACGCTCCTGCAATGCCCGAAAACCCCGACCCGGCAGAGTTGCTGCGCTGGTACGACCGGCATCGCCGCAGCATGCCCTGGCGCGCGCTGCCTGGCGAGACGCCCGACCCGTACCGCGTGTGGCTGAGCGAGATCATGCTGCAGCAGACGACGGTCGCCGCCGTCATCCCGTATTACGAGCGTTTCCTGGCGCGTTTCCCTTACGTGCACGCCTTGGCGGCGGCCGAGTCGGATGCGGTCATGTCCGCCTGGGCTGGCCTGGGCTATTACGCGCGGGCGAGAAACCTGCACGCCTGCGCCCGCGCCGTGGTGGCGCTGGGCGGGCGGTTTCCGTCGACCGTGGACGGGCTGCTCGCTTTGCCGGGCATCGGCGCCTACACCGCGCGTGCGGTCGCGGCCATCGCGTTCGGCGTGCCGGTGGTGCCGGTGGACGGCAACGTGGAGCGCGTGGCGGCCAGGCTGTACGCGATGGACGCGCCCATGCCGGGCGGCAAGCCGGCCATTGCTGTTGCAGCGGCTCGGTTCGGCGATCATCCCGCGGCGCGCGCGCGCGCGTCGGATTTCGCTCAGGCGCTGTTCGACCTCGGCGCCACCATCTGCACGCAGCGTCCCGCCTGCTGCGTCTGTCCGCTTGCCCTGGGCTGCGCCGGCCGCAAGATGGGGGCGCCTGAAACCCTGCCGGCGCGGGCGGCAAAGCCGGTGCGCCCGGTCCGCCACGGCGCGCTGTTCTGGCTGACCGATGCGCGCGGCCAGGTGCTGCTGCGCCGTAGGCCGCCAAACGGCCTGCTCGGCGGCATGACCGAGCTGCCAGGCACCGAGTGGCGCGCCGAACCCTGGCCGGAACAAGCCGCGACGACGTTCGGGCCGATGCAGGCGAGTTGGCGGCGGGCCGGGCGGGTGCGCCACGTCTTCACCCATTTCGAGCTGCATCTCGAGGTGTTTGCCGCGAGGGTGGAGACGATCTCCGCCGATGGCTTCCTGCGCGACGCTGGCTCGCTGCAGGCGGAGGCGCTGCCCACCGTCATGCGCAAGGGGGTCGCAGTGGCGCAGGGCGTGGACGCGTGATCCGGCTTTACGCGCTCGTCGCGCTCGGCGGTGCCGCTGGCAGCGTCGGGCGGTTCTGGCTGGCCGGTGCGGTCGCGCGGTTGACCGGCCCCGCCTTCCCCTGGGGCACCGTGCTGATCAACATCGCGGGCTCGTTCGTCATCGGCGTGCTGGCGGCACAGCTCATCCACGGACGCGTGCATGGCACGGCGTCGCTGCAGGCGCTGACAATGTCGGGGTTGTGCGGCGGCTTCACCACGTTTTCCGCGTTCAGCCTGCAAACGGTGGACCTGCTGCGAGAGGGCCATCCCTGGTGGGCGGCGGGAAACGTCGTCGGATCCGTCACGGTCTGCGTGGTGGCCAGCTCTGCCGGTCTGGTACTTGGGAGGTTTTGATGGCCGATGCCGCGTCGGACCACACCGTGCCGCAGGCATGGGAGCGCTACAGCGAGGCCGAGCACGGGGTCTGGCGCACGCTCTATGCACGCCAGACGGCGATGCTGCCCGGTCTGGCCTGCACCGAATACATGTCGGGCCTTGGCAAGCTGGATTTCGCGTCCGGCATCCCCGATTTCACTCTGTTGTCAGACCGGCTGGCGGCGTTGACCGGCTGGCGCGTGGTCGCGGTGCCTGGCCTGGTGCCGGACGAGGTGTTTTTCGAGCATCTGGCCAACCGGCGCTTCCCGGCTGGCCGCTTCATCCGCGGCGCCGACCAGTTGGACTATCTGCAGGAGCCCGACGTGTTTCACGACGTGTTCGGGCACGTGCCTATGCTGACCGATCCGGTGTTCGCCGACTACATGCAGGCTTACGGGCGAGGCGGCATGCGGGCGCTCGGCTTGGGGCGGCTGCACAACCTGGCCCGTCTCTACTGGTACACGGTCGAGTTCGGGCTGCTGCAGACCGATGCGGGCTTGCGCATCTACGGCGCCGGAATCGTCTCGTCGGCAACCGAATCGCGCTACGCCCTGAACGACCCCAGGCCGAAGCGGGAGAATTTCGACCTGGAGACGGTGATGCGAACGCCCTACAGGATCGACGACGTGCAGGCACTGTATTTCGTCATCCCGTCGTTGCAGGCTCTGCTGGACGCGACGGTGCACACCGATTTCGGCCCGCTCTACGAAAGCCTGGCGGACGCTCCGGATCATGCCTTGCCGTGAGTGGCAGTCCGGCTTCGCCTGGTGTTTCGCGGTTTCGCGCGGCACCTGTATAGGGCGGCGATGTCACGCGCAGCCCAACTCGCCAGGACGACGGCGGAGACCGACATCACGCTGTCGCTGTCGCTCGACGGTTCGGGGCGCGCCGGCGTGTCGACCGGAATTGGTTTCTTCGACCACATGCTCACTGCCTTCGCGCGGCATTCCGGCTTCGACCTGGACGTGCAGGCCCGCGGAGACCTCCACATCGACAGCCATCACACGGTGGAGGACGTGGGCATCGTGCTTGGCCAGGCGCTGCGCCAGGCGCTGGGCGACAAGCGCGGGATCACCCGTTTCGGACAGGCGCTGGTGCCGATGGACGAGGCACTGGCGGAGGCGGCCGTGGACGTCTCCGGCCGCGCCTTTCTGGTGTGGGACGTGGCGTTCGAGCGGCCGATGCTCGGAACGATGGACACCCAGCTCTGCGAGGAGTTCTTTCGCGCGCTCGCCGGCAACGCCCTGGTCACGCTTCATGTGACACGGCGGGCGGGCAGCAACGCGCATCACGTGGCAGAGGCCTGTTTCAAGGCGGCGGCGCGGGCGCTGCGCATGGCGGTGGCGGTCGACCCGAGGCTGGACGGGGCGATACCGTCCACCAAGGGCGCGTTGTGATCCGCGTCGTGGCGTGATGCGCGTTGCGGTGATCGATTGCGGCAGCGGCAACCTGGCTTCCGCTTCGCGCGCCTTGAGCGAGGCAGCTGGCCGGGCGGGTGTCGATGCCGACATACTGGTCACCTCCGATCCGGAGGTGGTTGCGGGCGCCGACCGTCTGGTGCTGCCGGGGCAGGGCGCGTTTGCCACCTGCGCGCGTGGCATCGCTGCAGTTTTTGGTCTGCGGAGTGCGATCGAGGGTTCTGCCGCGCCGTTCCTGGGCATCTGCGTGGGCATGCAGCTGATGGCCGACCGGGGGCTGGAAAATGCCGAAACGCCCGGTTTCGGCTGGATACGCGGCGAGGTCGGCAGGCTGGCGGCATCCGGGCTGCGCCTGCCGCAGATGGGCTGGAACGCGCTGGACTTTTTGCCAGGCGCCCACCCTTTGCTGGACGGCGTTCTGCCCGGCGATCACGTCTATTTTGTACATAGTTACGGGCTGCAGGGCTACGCTGACGCCGACGTGGTTGCTACAGCCGATTACGGCACGCCGGTTCCGGCTTTGGTCGTGCACGGGCGGCGGGCCGGGACGCAGTTCCACGTCGAGAAGAGCCAGGAGGTCGGGTTGCGCATACTTGCCAATTTCCTCCGCTGGACGCCGGGGCCCGGTGCATGATGGTCGTGCAGGCGCCTGGCCTGGTGGTGGAACACGCAACCGACCTGCACGACGACGACATGGCTGCCCTTTGCGAGGCCACGAACGCGGCCATCCTGGACGGCGGCGGCTTCGGCTGGGTCAGCCCGCCCGGCCAGCAGTCGCTCGAGCGCTATTTCAGGGGCGTGATGATGGTGCCCGAGCGTGAGCTTTACGTCGGCCGGGCGGACGGCGTGATAACCGGGTCGGCGCAGCTGGTGCGGCAGCCGCGCAACAACGAGGCGCAATCGTTTGCCGGCAGCGTGATGCACAGCTTCGTGGCACCCTTTGCGCGCGGCAACGGCTTGGCCCGCCTGATGATGCTGCGGATCGAGGAGCGCGCGCGCGCGCTGAACTACCGGGTTCTGAATTTGGACGTGCGCGAGACGCAGGAGGCGGCGATCTCTCTGTACGAATCGATGGGCTATGTGCGCTGGGGCGTGCACCCGAACTATGCCCGTGTGCGCGGGCAGACCCTGGCTGGGTATTTCTACACCAAGATGCTGAGGAAGCCGGCCCCGCACGACGATACTGCCGCGTGAGCCTGACGCTTTACCCGGCCATCGACCTCAAGGGCGGGGCGTGCGTCCGCCTCAAGCGTGGCGAGATGGACGAGGCGACCGTCTATGAGGCCGACCCGGCGCGGCAGGCGCGGACGTTCCAGGATGCCGGCAGCCGCTGGCTTCACGTGGTGGACCTGGACGGCGCGTTTGCCGGGCGGCCGGTCAACCAGGAGGCGGTTGCTGCCATTCTCCACGCAGCGACCGTGCCGGTGCAGCTCGGTGGCGGCATTCGCGACATGTCGGCCATCGAGGGGTGGCTGGCGGCGGGCGTCAGCCGGGTGATCCTGGGTTCGGCGGCGGTGAAGAATCCCATCCTCGTTCATCAGGCCTGCCGCAGTTTCCCTTCGCGCATTGCCGTGGGCATCGACGCCCGGGGCGGCTTTGTGGCGACCGAGGGCTGGGCCGACACGTCCAACCTGCGCGCCGCCGATCTGGCCCGCCGTTTCGAGGACGCTGGCGTGGCGGCCATCATCTACACGGACATCGCGCGCGACGGCATGCTGGGCGGGGTCAACATCGAACAGACGCTTGCGCTTGCCCGCAGCCTGACGACCAAGGTGATCGCCAGCGGCGGCGTGGGCAGCGTGCACGATCTGGCGGCCCTGCGGGCCTCGGCAGAAGCGGCGGACGGGTCGGCGCCGCTGATCGAGGGCGTCATTGTCGGCCGTGCGCTGTATGACGGACGCATCGGCGTCGCGCAGGCGCTAGGCGTGCTGGGCTGAGGAGGATAGCTGGCCGATGGGCGAGACCGTGGAGACGCACGAACACGCGGAAGCCGCCGCCCATGGCGGGCGCAAGCATACGGCCCTGCTGATTGCGGTCTTGGCGGCCGGCCTGGCGTTCTGCGAGCAGGGCGCGCAGCACGCCAACACGCGTATGTCGGGGAGTTCGGTTGCCGCCGCCGATGTGTGGGCGGAGTACCAGGCAAAATCGACCAGGGCCAACGAGGCGCGCGAGCTGGCGCAGATGGCCGCCCTGCTGCCGGCGAGCTCGCCGGCCGCCCAGGACGAGGTCGCACAGAGATTTGCCAAGGACATTGCTCGCTTCGAGCATGATCCGAAAACGGGCAAGGATGCGCTGGCCGATCATGCTCGCGCGCTGGAGAGCGAGCGCGACGCTGCCCATCTGCGTCTGGAGGCCTACGACAACGCCGCGGCGGCGCTGCAGCTTGGGATCGTCCTGACCACTGCTTCGGTCATCACCGGCTCGATCATGCTGGCCTGGGGTGGGGTGTTTCTCGGGCTGGCGGGGGCGGTTCTGGCCGTGCTGGGGCTGGTGCGTCCAGAACTGGCCTCCTTCTGACGGCGCGCTGCGGCGTCTGGCGGCGGCAGGCGTCCGCGTTACGCCTCGTAGCCGAAACGCTGCAGAAAGGTTTTCCAGGCGTCGCTGGTCTGGGCGCGTAAGCCCTGGGACAGGTCGCGGCGCCAGCGGCCGATGGACTGCGCCGGCGTTCGGCTCGTGCCGTGGGTTCGAAATATCGCGGCCTCGGCCGGCGTCCTGTCCGGCTCCACGGAGGCGCCCAGGTAGGCCGACAGCCTGTCGAAGGTGGCGCGGTCGCCCGAGATCATGTCCTCGTAGCGGATGAGGCAGACTTCGCCGCCCGCCTCGGCAAGGGTGATGAGCTGCCGGCAACTATGGCTCAGGTGGGCGAACGCCTTTTCCTGGCTGGACGCGAAATACGCCACGTGGGAACACAGCACGTCGCGCGGGTCGCGCACGATGGCGATCTCCCGCCGGGCGGGAAATGCGCGCCGCAGGAACCGCCGCGTGGGTTCGTTGAGGTTGTTGTTCTTCTCGGCAAACAGGGTGGCCGCGGTCTTGCCCTGGTCGATCGCCAGCCGCCGGTAATATTCGAGCACGGTGTCGGAAAGCGCTGTCGCGAGCCGCTCGGGCAGCCAGCCTTCCTGAAACGATCTCATGGCCTCCCTGCTGCGGAACGCAGCGTCGTATTGAGGAGCGGTGAAGGGATTGAATCCTACGTGGAAGCCGTCGCCCTCCAGCCGGTCCGGATGGGTGGATCGCGCCAGGTCGCCACGCGCGGTCAGCACCGTGAAGGCGGTCGCGTAATACGCCAGCAGACGCACCTCGTAGGGCACCAGAGTCGCCGCCACGATCTGCGGCGCGGCGGCAAGGCAGCGCATCAGGTAGGTTGTCCCCGAGCGTCCCGGCGCGCTGATCAGGATCGGCGTCAGGGGCGCCGCTGTCTGCCCCGAATCCTGCGGAACAGGTGCGTCGGCGTCTTGCGCCATCACGCGCTCCACGCTCGGCAGCACCTCCATCGTGTCCGCGTAGCGCACATGGACCGTGTGGTCGGCGTCGGCGGTCAGCGGCGGGTCAAACTCGAAGTGGAAGCCGTGGCCCGTGCTGCCAAACCTGCCGAGGGCGGTGATGTCGCGGCGCGGCCGGTCGGCGAGGCTCTGGCCGACCTGCTGGCCGTCGACCGACACGCATAGGGACAGCGCGCAATCAGGCTGGTCGCTATCGGCCGCCCAGCCGGCGACGTGGGTGCGAAAAACCGCGTCCACGTGGCCGGCGCGCATCGATTGGTTCCATCCGGAGGAGACTGGGTTCTGCTGGGCGCTGCGGCTTGCGTCAAGCATCCGCTGACGGGCTGCACCGGGACGGGCCGAAGGGGCCTACTGGCATAACGGCTCCTGATTACCTACGCTCTGCCCGATGACGCAGGACGGTCCGGCATGATGTTTCGCCCCGGCGAGGACCTCGCCCCAGGCGAATTCGTGGCCGTGCCGGAACCGGTCGTGCCGACCCTTTCCTTCACCCAGGCCGCCGAGGCGGGGGGCACGGATTCCGACGTGCTCATGGGCTATCAGGTGTTTCTCGGGCGGGACCCGGAAAACTCCTTTGTCATCGCCGATTCCAAGACGAGCCCGGTCGGCGCGTTCATCCGCGGGCTGATGGGCTCGGGCGAGTTCCAGAGTGCGGTGCTCGACAGGCTGTCCGGCGACCGGGCGCTGCCGCACGAGGCAGGAAGCCTTGCGCCCACCACCGAGCAGATGGATTGGCTGTTCCGCCACGTACGGCTGCCGGCGCCGGCAATGGTCGCCTTGCGGGCGGCGGCGGACTGGCGGCGATGGTTCGCCATCCTGGTCGCCGTGCCGGGTTTCCCGATGCCGCCCAGCCGCGGCGGTGCCGAGCCGGTGGCCAACGGGGTGGCGGCGCAGGTGGCGAGCGACGGCTTCGTGCTGATCCACCTGGAGGAGCCCAAGGCTGGCGACGCTCTGGTGCCCGGCATGGTCGTCAACGGAAGCGGCTGGGCCATCGCGCCGAGCGACGTCGTGGAGGTGGCGGTCCACCTGGACGACGTGCTGCTGACGCACGCGCGCTACGGCCTGCCGCGGCCGGACGTCGCCCGCAATTTCCCGCATTACCGGCACGTGGATCATTGTGGGTTCAGCTTCACCACTGAACTGCCGCCGGACGCCAGGCTGCAGGAATCGAGCCACTTGGTGATCAGCGTGCGCACGGCGGGCGGACAGAGCGGGGCAAGGGCGTTGCGCGCGCAACCGCCGAAGCTTGCAGGAGCGCCCGAAGCGAGCGCGAAGGCGAGCTGGCCGATACGGCTTTCGATCGAGGAGGCGGTTTTGGATGCGACGCGCACTTTGCGGGTGCGCGGTTGGGCGTTGTCGCGCGCCGCCTTGCGGAGCATCGAAATCTCCCTGGGCGATGTTGCGTTGGGAGAGGCCCGCCAGTCTCTGCCGCGTCCCGACATCGCCCAGTCCCATCCAGGCTACCCCGATGCCGGGCAGTGCGGCTTCGCCTTCGTGCGTGAACTCGCCACGCTGCCGACAGGACCGGGCTTCGTGCGCGTCCAGGTCAGCGATGCCGAGGGACAGACGCGTCAGGCGATCGTTCCGGTTTCTGCGCACTCGGTTCAGGACGGTTCGTCAGGGGACGCAGCGTCGACGCGGGCTGCGGCGCAGCGGGGCGCCGACGCCGGGCTGCGGCTGGAGATCGACAGCCCATCCGTCGCAAACGGGGACGCGCGGGTCGTCGTGCACGGCTCGCTCACCATCGCCGGCTGGGCGGTCGCGCGCGACGGAGTGGAGCAGGTTTCCATGCTGGTTGACGGCAGGCTGCTCGGCCACGCCACGACCGGCATGCGGCGTGAGGACATCTTTGCCGCGTTTCCAGAGTACAAAGGATCGCTGTCGTCGGGCTTCGCGCTGGTCCTGCCGCCGGGCACTCTGCCGGCAGGCGCCCATGTCATCCAGGCGGTGGCGCGTGCGGCCGCGGGCTTGGCCGAGCGCAGCTTTGAGGTGTTCGTCGAAGCGCTCGACGCCTTGCCGCCGGGCGGTTCGATCCGAATGCACGTGCCGCCCGCGGAGGTGGGTTTCGCGTTGGAACTGCTCGCCCGCACGTCTTGGCGACCAAGCTTCGCCGTAACGATCGCCTTGCCGGATGCGGCCGGCAAGGCCGCGGAGGAGGAGTTGAAGGCGACGCTGGCCAGCCTGCGTGGACAGGCCTATCCGCACTGGACGGCACTATGCCAGTTCCGCGGTGCGGCTTGGTCTGCCGCCGTACGCAAGCTGACCGTAGCCGATAGCCGGGTGCGCATGCTGCGGCTGGGCGCCAAGCCCGCCAAGTCGCCGGACGCCGATTTCGTGATGCGGCTGCGTCCAGGCGACCTGCTGGGCGCCGATGCGCTGCTTGGCTTCGCTGCGGCGTCCGCGGGTGACCGGACGGCCGACCTGCTCTATGCCGACGACGTACGGCTCGACCCGGCGCTCGAGCGGCGCCGGCCCTTCTTCAAGCCGGACTGGTCGCCGGACCTGCTGCTGTCGATGAACTATCTCGGGCGCGCCTGGTGCGCCGACGCTGCGCTGGTTCTTCGGTCGGGGCTGGCCCCCGGCGCGCAGGATTACGAGGCTGCGCTGCTGCTGACGGAGCACGCCGCCCGGATCGCCCACGTGCCGCGCGTGCTGTGCCAGCAGGCCGATGCGGCCGACACGCAGGCGCAGCAACACGCGGCCCTGACCGGCGCGGCCAACCGGCGAGGCATCTCCTGCGCCGTGCTGCCGGGCACGGTTGCAGGAACCTGGCGTGTGCAGCGTGCGCTCGCCAAACCGGCAAGGGCGCGTTCCGGCGTGGTGCCCGGCCTGGTATCGATCATCATGCCGACCTGTGCCGCGCGCGGCCTCGTCCGCCTGGCGATCAAGACCATACGCGCCACCACCGCGCCGATGCGGCCAAGCGGTCCGGCGGTCGAGATCGTGCTGCTGGACAACACGCCAAGGGCCGATACCGCGACCCGCGCGTGGCTGCGGCGCCACGCCGACACGGTCATCGACATGCCTGGACCGTTCAACTGGTCGCGCTTCAACAATGTGGGCGCCCGGGCGGCCAGGGGCGAATACCTGCTGTTCCTCAACGACGACGTGGAGGCGCGCGAGGCTGGCTGGCTGGAGGCGCTGCTGGAACAGGCGCAGCGGCCTGAGGTGGGGATTGTGGGCGCCAGGCTGCTCTACCCTGACGGCCGCGTGCAGCATGCCGGCATGTATCTGGCGGAGGACCACGCTCGGCATGCCTTCCGATTCGCCGACAGGGCCGATGCGGGCCCGTTCGGCTTGGCAGGGGTGACGCGGGACGTGGCTGCCGTGACCGGCGCCTGCCAGATGATGCACCGCCGCGTGTTCAAGCTGCTGGGCGGGTTCGAGGAGGCGCACAGCGTCGTCAACAACGACGTGGATTTTTGCCTGAGGAGCTGGCGGGTTGGGTTGTCTGTCGTGGTCACGCCGCATGCGACGCTGGTCCACCACGAGCTGGCGAGCCGTGCGTCGCTGGTGGATGCCTATGACGCCGCCCGGTTCGCCGGCGAGTGGCGCACGCGGTTTCTGCTGGGCGACCCGTTCCGCAACCCGAACCTGAACGCTGTCGGCGACGAGTACGAGTCGACGCAGGAACCGTTGGTGCAGCTGCATGTCGGCCGGCGCGGTCCAAAGCCGGAGGAGGTGCGGCGGATCCTGGCGGTGAAGCTGGACCACATAGGCGATTTCCTGACCGCGCTGCCGGCCTTGCGCGCCCTGCGGCGGGGGTTCCCGACTGCGCGCATCGACCTGCTGGCTCCGCAAGCGAGCGCCGAGCTGGCGCGCCAGCAGGGCCTGATCGACGGGGTGGAGGTGTTCGACTTCTTCCACGTCCGCTCCGGCGAAGGTCGCAAGCGTGTTGAGGAGGCTGAGCTCGAGGCGTTACGGTCTAGGCTCGCGCCCGCCGGATACGACATGTCGATCGACCTCCGCATGCAGCCTGAAACGCGCGCGGTGCTGCAATACACGGGCGCCCGGTTGCTGGTGGGTTACGATTACCAGGACCGTTTCCCGTTTCTGGACGTGGCGCTCGTTTGGGAGAGCGATTGCAGGCTGATCCACAAGCGCGCCCACATCTCGCAACGACTGGAAGACGTCGTCGCCGCGGCCCTGCAAGCGTGTCGCGATCCTGTTTGCCTGCCGAAGGCGCCGCCGCTCGCAGTCGGGTCGGTGCCGGCGATGGCGCATCTGCCGCTTGCGTTCAAGCAGCGCCCGATCGTCTGCATGCATCCGGGGGTAGGCAATCCTGTAAGGCAATGGCCGGCCGCCTCGTTTGCCGGGCTGGTCGACCTGCTGGTGGTGCAAGCCGGGGTGAGCGTCGTGCTTGTCGGTGCCGCAATGGAGGCGCCGGTGGCCGACGAGGTGCTGCGCCTGGCTACCAGGAAGGGAGACGTGGAATCGTTGGTTGGACGGGTGAAGTTGGCAGAGCTGCCGGAGGTGATGCGCGCCTGCGTGCTGTTCGTGGGCAACAACAGCGGGCCGCAGCATCTGGCAGCCTCGCTCGGCCTGCCGACGGTGGGGGTGCATTCCGCTGTGGTGGATGCTGTCGAATGGGCGCCGCTGGGTGCGCAGGCGGTGGCGGTGCAGCGGCGTATGGTGTGCGGACCATGTTACCTGGAATTTGCGTCCGAGTGTCCGCGCAACCTTGCCTGCCTGACAAGCCTGCGGCCGTCCGACGTCTTCGCGGTCTGCCGCACGCTGCTTGCCGGCGCCGGCGGGCCTGGACCGGTTTGACGGTGCGCCAGGAAAAGCACTGGCAAACAGGATGCCGCGAATGGTAATCGATGCCCATCCGGAAGCGCCAGCCTTGCGGCGCGGCCTCCTCAATGGGGTGTGCGCAGGCGGCCATGAAGCTGGCGCCGAGTGAGCCTCGGCTCAGGTGGAGACTGGCTTGGCGATCACGTTTCTCGGGACGACGCTGGACAGGTCGGGCAGCGCCACCCATAGCGGCCATGTCGACCTGATGGACTTGAGGCACGGCGTGCGCGGCTGGGTGTTAAACCTGACCGATCCGTCCAGGCCGGTCTCGCTCGAACTGTGCATGGGCGCGCAGGTCGTGGCCCTCACCCAGTCCGCGACCGAGCGTGAGGACATCTCCGCCAAGCTCGGCCAGACGGTGATGGCGGGTTTTCAGTTCGATGCCGACGCGATGGATGATCTGCACGGCCACCTGGGCAACCCCGACGACGTGCTGAGGGTGCGTATCGGAGGCACCGGGCTATACCTGTCGGGCGCGGAGAAAGCGTTGACTGCGGCAGACATAGCAGCGCGCATCCGTGTGGAGACCGCCCCGGTCAGACGCAACACGACCGTCGATTTCGAGCAGATGATGGAGGAGCTGCAGGCCGAGGCGGGCGCGCTGGCCGAACTGGCGCTGCGGGCCGTGCGAGAGGATCTGCAGGGCTACATCGAAACGGTGGCGGTCTGTTCTGCCGGCCAGCTGTGGTTCATGGGGTGGATGAAGCGGGGGCATGCGCAGGAGTTCAGCGCCGTAATGGCCGACAGGCGCAAATATCCTGCCGCGGTTGCCGTCATGAGCTATTCGCGCGACGACGTTCCGGAAGGTGCGAGCGGCGTGGTTGGGCTGATATCGTCGCAGTGGCGGCCGAACAGCGCCAGCGGCGGGCTTTGCCTCCATTTCGGCGCGGGGGGGCGGTTCCACCTGCGCTCCAAGGAGCCGCTCCGTGTGCTGGCATCCGACGAGCTGTCGGCCGATTACGAGGCCATACGGGATCGCTGCCTGGGCGATGGCCGGTCGGCGGCGATGCAGCGCATGCTGAACGCGATCGAGAACTGGCATCCGACGCGCAGTCCGGCCCAGTGGCACGCAACCGAAACCTCTGTCGATCGGGTGCTGTTGGTGCCTGGCCTGGGCTGTTTTGTGGAAGGCTGGGTGCTGAGTCCGATCAAGAGGATCGAGTCGCTGCGGCTTCGCGTGGGCTCGGCGGTGATGGCGGCGCACCCGGAAAACCTGTTCTGGAAAGCGCGGCCCGACCTGCTGGCGAGCTTTCCCGGCGCCGAGCACATGATCGAGCGGGCGGGCTATGTGGGATTGTTCGCCGGCGGTGCCGCGCCGGAAGGCTTTGCCGATCCGGTGTTGAAGCTGGGGTTCGAGGGCGGCGGGTCGGTGAACTACAGCATCGCACCCAAGGCGTTCCGCAGGCTCGGTCATTCGGCATCGGTGGGCGACGCGCTGCTGTTCTTTCCGGCGCTGCAGGAGGAGGCGTTCTTTCCGGCCTTTGCTGCGGCTGCGATCCGCGCCGAGCAGGGCGCGACGCGTGCGCCTGTCCCGATCAGCATGGCGGCGAGCCGTCGGTGTGTGGTGTTCGTGTTGCCGGAACATCGGTGCGACATCTTCCTGCTGTTCGAAGAAGTGGCGCAGCAGTGCCGGGCAGGGGCTGGCCCGGAAGCGGTGGCCTTCATCGCCGCCGCACAGAGCAACCGTTCGGACGCCCTATGGCTGTTTCGCGAGTTCGAGACCACCTACGGCGGCCCGCGCGGGATCGCGTGCAGCCTGCTCGTGGTCGATACCGCGTCGCAGGCGTTCAGGCTGTTGCCAGACATCTTGAGCGCACTCGGGGCCGAGCGCTTCGTGTTTGTCGGCAGTGGCGTGTTTCTGACCGATTCCGGCTGGGCGCGTGCGCGGGAAGCGTTGGCGGATGGCGCGAAGAACCTCGAGTTCTTCGGTCTGGAGGCGGAGCAGTGGGGGCGGCGTAGCCGTCTCGATTCGACAGCGCAGTGTTTCGCGTGGTCGGCCGCGCAGTTTACCCGCTGGGCGTCGACCGCGCCCGCTTTCATGGGTGGTTTCTACAGGGATAACACGCTGCGCTCCAGGACGGGCCAGGTGATGCATGCCGATGCGGCCCGCTGCGCGCGCCGGCGCGCGCCGACCCAGATCGAGGAAGCGGTGAATGCTGCGATCTATGCGCATTGAGATACGCCGCGGTCTGGCAGACGGCGTCTGATGCCGGACAGCTTGGGCAAGCGGTCAGGGCCGATCGCGGTGGTGACGCACACTCATCCTTCGGTGAGCAAGGGCGGCGCGGAGATCGCAGCGTTCAACCTGTATGAGGGGCTGCGCCGTATCGGCGCCGACGCGATCTTCATATCCATTTGCCCCGATGACGCACGTGCAAAACTGTCGCTGGGCTCCGAGCGGGAGTTCGCGGTTTTCGCTGACCGCGTGCGATACGACCACTTCTATCAACTTTCGAGCGTCAGCATCTGGCGGCAATTGAAGGAGATCCTCGTCAGCCAGGACGTCCGGCTGGTCAACTTCCACCATTTCCTGCAGGTGGGCGTGAACGGGTTGCGCGCCCTGGTGGCGGAGACCGACATCCCTTTTGTGGTGACGCTGCACGAGTTTCTGGCAATCTGTAACCATCATGGCCAGATGGTCACCCGTCCTGCGCGGCGACTGTGCGAGATGGCGACTCCCACCGCGTGCGCGACCTGTTTTCCCGAGCATAGCCGAGAGCAGTTCGCCGCACGCCGCCGGCTGATCCAATCTGCCCTGATGCCGGCAGCAGCTTTCATATCCCCGAGCCAGTTCCTGGCCGAGCGGATGATTGCTTGGGGCTTGCCGCGGGAGAAATTCCTGGTCGTCGAGAACGGCCTGCTTGCGCCCGAGAGTCTGCCCGCCCGTCTGCGCTCGGCGAACGACGAGCGGCCGTGGATTTTCGGGTATTTCGGCCAGATCACGCCGTTCAAGGGCATCGACACGCTGCTCGACACGATCGAACTGCTGGCGTGCGCGCCGGATGCCGCACGGCGTATCCGCATTCGGGTGCATGGCAACTTCATCGGGCAGGAGGCGCCATTCCTGTCCCGCTTCAGCGACGTGTTCGCGCGCAACGATTTTGCCGATTACCATGGATCTTACGACAACGCGGACGTTCGCACGCTGATGCAGGGATGCGACTATGTCCTGACTCCGAGCACCTGGTGGGAGAACTCGCCCGTGGTGATCCAGGAGGCCTATGCCGTCGGCAGACCGGTGATCTGCACCGGCATCGGCGGCCTGGCGGAGAAGGTGCCGGACGGGCGGTCTGGGCTGCATTTCCGCCTTGGCGACGCGGCCGACCTGGCGCGTGTCTTGGCAAAGGCAGCCAATCCTACGCTGTATGAGACATTATGCTCCGGCCTGCCCAAGGTTGCCGATCAGTCGGAGATGGCGCGTGGCTACTTGGCTGGGTTCGAGAGGCTGGTGCCGCAACCGACGGCGGTGCCTGCGGTTTCGCGGCCTCAGCGCCGGCGTGGCAAGGCGACGGCAGTCGTTTGATCGGCTGAGCGAGGTTATGCTCGACCGAGCCGTTATGGGTCGAGGGTTGTGTGCTGAACACTGTATAGGGTGAACAACCCGCCTTCTCCCAGGACGGAAAGACGGGACGGCATGAGGTTGCGTGGGCATCCATCATGCAGCACGAGCAAGGCGTCGTAGCTTGCGGGCCAGTGGTTCAGGAGAGCGGTGTTCTTGGTGTTCATCATCGTTTGGAGCTCGCGGCTGACCGCTTCGTCGTGAGGTTGGCTCGACAGCAAGGGTGCGATATCGCCCGTCTTGGCGATTGCGATCAGCAGAGCCAGGGATGGCGGCATGATTGGGCGCGCGCTTGCGTCGAATGGCGCTTTTACGGCTCGTAGCGGTTGCATGCCGGTGGCGGTAAAAATTGAGGGAACGTATGCGCCGCGATCGATCGCCGCGTAGGACGCCAGATGCAGCAACGGTAGCGTGGGTCCGGTGCGGCGGCAGGCATCCGTTTTGTCCGTGTCCCTGGCGACCATTATGGCCGTCCCTATCGGAAGCTTGGCGGCCAGTTTGCGGAAGGCGACGACCTCGGTGTCGGTCGCTTGTGCGGCGTGTTCCACCACCTCAAGACGAACTGCGAGTGCAAGAACGACCAAAGCAGTGATCGCGCCGTGGAGCACGATGCGCTTTGGCAACACGACTTGCGTGGATGCAAGCACCAACGCAGTAAAAGGTAAAACAAGACGGGCATCCACGTCGATTGCGTCGCCCACCTGCCAGGGGAGCAAGGCGATCGTGGCACCCAGCAACAGGATGGCGGGCTTGAGGACGGGCGACATGCTGCACGAGCCAAATTTCCCGAGCAGGACGACCACAGCGACGACAACGGGTAGGAGTGCCATGCTTGACGGGTCAGCGACCGCAAGCCACGGGGCGAGCAGGAAGCGCAGCTTCTGCATATTGTCGCCATAGCTTACTGCCATGTTGGAAACGGGCCTCTCCGCTATGAGGGAAAGCAGAAGACCAGGACCGACGATGACAAGGTAGGTGTAGACGCTCTTGACCGTCGGCATCACGGCTCGGCCGGCGCCGGCGAGCTTCGGTCGGGTGTAGAGAAGCGTCACGCCAAAGATTAAGGCGAACACACTGTAGGCTGCGATGTGACATATCCAGCTAACTGTCGCGAGAACGGACAAGACCGACACACGGCGCACCGAAAGGCACGATCCCCCTGACACGGCGAGGGCAATAGCGACGAGGACGACGCTGATGCCCGCCACGTAGTTGACGTAGCCCATACTGACCGATAGGCCGCTTATCATCAGTGGCGCGATTGATACCGAGTAGGTTGTCGTCTTGAAAACCAGCCAGTGTATGCGCCAGATCGCGCCGATGGCGACCAGCAGCGATCCGGCGAGACAGAGGCGCAGAACTGCTTCTGGAGACAAGACGCGTTTCAAGGCGAGGTAGAGCAGGTCGCAGGCAAGATCGGGCATCAAGGCCCAGTGCGGCGCATAGGCGCGTCGTATGACGTCCCCAGCCCCAGCGCCCAGGGCGTGCAACCGAGCGAGGTGGTTTGGCCAGTCCACCAGAGGCATGGTGTTGAGCAGAAGAAGTTGCGCGACCGTCCCAGAAGCCACGACCAGCAGAAGAGCAATTGGCGCAGCCTTCGTGAACTCCATTTGACCAGGCGACCTGATGGACGCGACCAAGCGGATGCTTTGGCGACTGAGCAAACGTGGCGGACGCGTAAGCTGCATGTCGTTGACCGCTCCTGGATCACGACTTCGTTATCGCAGGATGGAACGGGGCTGGGAAGTTGCGATTGCTGCAGGCGGGTGGCGATGAGTGGCCGGCGGGAGGGGAACCCCTTCAAAAGCTCTGCTCGGACGCCAAAATTGCTTTGATCAACAGGTCGAGCACCCAGATGTCCGAGACCACGCCCATAGAGAAAACCGACGCAGAGTGGCGCGCTGAGCTGACGCCCGAACAGTTTCGCGTCCTTCGCCAGCACGGGACCGAACGGCCTGGTGCAAGCCCGCTGAATGCCGAGAAGCGGGATGGCAAGTTTCTATGCGCGGCTTGCCGGACCGAGTTGTTCGACAGCGCCACTAAATACGAGAGCGGCTCCGGCTGGCCGAGCTTTTACGCGCCGGTCGAGGGTGCTGTGGCGACAACCGAGGATAAGTCGCTCGGCATGCGGCGGGTGGAAGTCCATTGTGCACGGTGCGGCGGACATCTGGGCCATGTGTTCCCGGATGGGCCGAAGCCCACGGGCCTGCGCTACTGCATGAACGGCGCCGCTCTCACGTTTGAACCGGAATAGCCCAGGCGTGGCGCCTGCACGCTCCGTGATCCAAGAATTCGGGGCGTGCAGCAGCCAGCAAACGCCATAGAGGCTGCGCGGCGTGCCGGCCGTTTCACCGTGGCATGAGGCCACCATGGACGTTATGCTAATCTGGCTAGGCATGCCACGAGCGGGAACCGCCTCTGAGCGCCTGGCAGGAGGGACGCCAGCTTGAGCTTGCAGGGAAAGGTCGCAATCGTCACTGGGTCGACCAGCGGGATTGGTCTCGGCATCGCCCATGCACTGGCAGCCGAGGGTGCCGACATCATGCTGAACGGTTTCGGCGAGGCCGTAGCCATCGAAACCATCCGCCAGGATGTTGCCGCCCGGCACGGCGTGACGGTGCACCATCACGGCGCCGACATGAGCAGACCAGGCGAGATTGCAGACATGGTTGCCACGGCCGCGCGCCAGCTTGGTGGGGTGCATATCCTGGTCAATAACGCGGGTATCCAGTTCACCGCTTCGATTGAGGACTTCCCTACGGAGCGCTGGGACGCGGTTCTGGCGATCAACCTGTCCTCGGCGTTTCACGCCATGCAGGCCGCCATTCCATTGATGAAGGCTGCCAGCTGGGGGAGGATCATCAACATCGCTTCGGCTCACGGCTTGGTCGCAAGCGCGCAAAAGTCGGCCTATGTGGCGGCCAAGCACGGGCTTGTTGGCCTCACCAAGGTGGCAGGCGTCGAGCTCGCCAATGATGGCGTCACCTGCAACGCGATCTGTCCGGGTTGGGTGCTGACACCGCTCGTGCAGAAGCAGATCGACTCGCGGGCGCAAGCCGAAAGCAAGACTGGCGCGGTGGTCGAGCGCGAGTTGCTGTCGGAAAAGCAACCCATGCTCGCCTTCTCCACCCCGGAGCAGATCGGCGCGATGTGCGTCTATTTGTGTTCGGACGCGGCATGCACGATAACCGGCGCCGCCTTGTCCATCGACGGGGGTTGGACCGCGGTTTGAGCGCTTTGTGAGCACACTCGTCACCGGCGTTGCAGGGTTCATCGGCTACCACGTTGCCGCCGCTTTGCTGGCGCGAGGTGAGCGTGTTGTGGGCGTGGACAGCATGAACACGTACTACGACGTGCGCTTGAAACAGGCGCGCCTGCAGCGTCTGACCGTACCCGGCTTCACCTTTGTCGAGGCAGACGTTTCCGACCGGAACGCGATGTTTGCTTTGACGAGCGGGGAGATCACGCATGTGGTTCACCTCGCAGCGCAGGCTGGCGTTCGCTTCTCGATGATTGATCCCTACGCTTACGTCACGGCCAATGTGATGGGTCAGGTCGTGATGCTGGAATTTTGTCGTCGGCTGGATCGGCTGCAGCATTTCACCTATGCAAGCTCGTCGTCGGTTTATGGGCTCAATGATGTCTTGCCGTTCGTCGAGGACGCCCGCGTCGATACGCCGTCCTCCTTGTACGCCGCAACTAAACGGTCGGGCGAGTTGATCAGCCACGCCTATTCTCATCTCTATGGGCTGCCGCAAACCGGGCTTCGCTTCTTCACGGTGTATGGGCCCTGGGGCAGGCCGGACATGGCCTATTACACCTTCGCAGAGTCAATCATGGCTGGCCGTCCCATCCAGCTGTATGAGGACGGGCGGCTTAAGCGGGACTTCACCTACATTGACGATATCGTCATGGGCGTCCTCGGCGCGTCTGACCGGCCGCCCGATGCGGGCCAGGAGCCTCGTATCCTCAACATCGGCAGCCATAGCAGCGAGACCGTCAGCCGGCTGGTGGCGTTGCTGGAACAGTCACTGCACAGGCCGGCCATCATCGAGCATGTGGACAAGCCGGCGGCCGACGTGGAGGAAACCTGGGCATCTGTGGATGCGCTGGCTGCGCTAAGCGGCTACGCGCCGACCACGCCGCTGGAGGTTGGGGTTCCGCGGTTCGCAAGATGGTTCTTGGATTATCGCCCATCTTTTCGGTTTGGTTGTCGTTAGGTTGACATATGTTTGGTGTGGGCATATGTGGTGTTCACCGGCGGCGCTGCAGATTTTTCTTGTAGTGTTTGGTTGGTTTCTATAGCTTTCCCGGCCTTGGCTTGGTGGCTGGATTGGATGGATCGGTGCTTATGCTCTGTTGAGGGGCTATGGCTCTGGTTGTCTGATTGTGTTCTTTGAGAAGAGAATCTGTAGAGGAAGGGATACGTTGGCGGCGTCTCTATGGCGTTCATGTGTGAGCATGTTCGTGTTGGGGGTGGCTGGTTGGATGTTTGTTTGGGAGGTTTTCTCCTGACTGCATTGGCGAGGCTGCTTCATGGGATGGCTGTAGGCGTATTCGTTTTACGCAAACGCTTTATGATGGAGTGGTTACTGGTTCTGCGCCCCTCGTGCGGGACTGGTGGCTGATGGGTTTTGGGGTCTGTTCTGACGTCTTTTGTTTGATGGCTGGAGACGGTTGTTTGGCAATTGGCTGATGAACCTGAGAGTTTGATCCTGGCTCAGAGCGAACGCTGGCGGCATGCTTAACACATGCAAGTCTCACGGGCAGCGATGTCAGTGGCGGACGGGTGAGTAACGCGTAGGTATCTATCCTTGGGTGGGGGATAACTGTGGGAAACTGCAGCTAATACCGCATGACACCTGTGGGTCAAAGGCGTGAGTCGCCTGGGGAGGAGCCTGCGTACGATTAGCTAGTTGGTGGGGTAAAGGCCTACCAAGGCTATGATCGTTAGCTGGTCTGAGAGGATGATCAGCCACACTGGGACTGAGACACGGCCCAGACTCCTACGGGAGGCAGCAGTGGGGAATATTGGACAATGGGCGAAAGCCTGATCCAGCAATGCCGCGTGTGTGAAGAAGGTCTTCGGATTGTAAAGCACTTTCGGCGGGGACGATGATGACGGTACCCGCAGAAGAAGCCCCGGCTAACTTCGTGCCAGCAGCCGCGGTAATACGAAGGGGGCTAGCGTTGCTCGGAATGACTGGGCGTAAAGGGCGCGTAGGCGGTCGCGATAGTCAGATGTGAAATTCCTGGGCTTAACCTGGGGACTGCATTTGATACTGTGTGGCTTGAGTATGGAAGAGGGTCGTGGAATTCCCAGTGTAGAGGTGAAATTCGTAGATATTGGGAAGAACACCGGTGGCGAAGGCGGCGACCTGGTCCATAACTGACGCTGAGGCGCGAAAGCGTGGGGAGCAAACAGGATTAGATACCCTGGTAGTCCACGCTGTAAACGATGTGTGCTGGATGTTGGGCAACCTAGTTGTTCAGTGTCGTAGCTAACGCGATAAGCACACCGCCTGGGGAGTACGGCCGCAAGGTTGAAACTCAAAGGAATTGACGGGGGCCCGCACAAGCGGTGGAGCATGTGGTTTAATTCGAAGCAACGCGCAGAACCTTACCAGGACTTGACATGGTCACGTCGTGCTCAGAGATGGGTATTCCCCGCAAGGGGCGTGATGCACAGGTGCTGCATGGCTGTCGTCAGCTCGTGTCGTGAGATGTTGGGTTAAGTCCCGCAACGAGCGCAACCCTCGCCTTTAGTTGCCATCAGGTTGGGCTGGGCACTCTAAAGGAACTGCCGGTGACAAGCCGGAGGAAGGTGGGGATGACGTCAAGTCCTCATGGCCCTTATGTCCTGGGCTACACACGTGCTACAATGGTGGTGACAGTGGGAAGCTAGTCTGCGAGGGCATGCTGATCTCTAAAAGCCATCTCAGTTCAGATTGTACTCTGCAACTCGAGTACATGAAGGTGGAATCGCTAGTAATCGCGGATCAGCACGCCGCGGTGAATACGTTCCCGGGCCTTGTACACACCGCCCGTCACACCATGGGATTTGGTTTGACCTTAAGTAGGTGCGCTAACCAGCAATGGGGGCAGCCTACCACGGTCGGGTCAGAGACTGGGGTGAAGTCGTAACAAGGTAGCCGTAGGGGAACCTGCGGCTGGATCACCTCCTTTCAAGGATTGTCGGCTGACGGTGGTCAGGATTGAGGGTCAGGAAGCTGGCTTTTGATTCGGCTGCTTTGGCTGCGTCCAACAAGTCCTTGGTCGGATGACCAAGGCGGACTCTGCCTTCGAGGCACATCATTGGATTGGCTGCTCTCATCGGGCGCCGTCAACGTATCCCTTCCCCGTAGATCAAGGTCCATCGTCTCGGTGTGCAGTTTGGCAGGCTGATTGATGGTGGAGATTGTGACGCTTGATATCGGTCACTCCCTGTCGGTGGTTGCTCTGCTTGCTGAAAGCTGGCAACTGACGATCGAGGGCTAGTAGCTCAGCTGGTTAGAGCACACGCTTGATAAGCGTGGGGTCGGAGGTTCAAATCCTCCCTGGCCCACCATCTGTTACCGGGATGCTGTCCAGTCTGGCGGGTGTCCTATGGACATAATTAGCGGTAACTGGCGACTGGAGGGGGCTTAGCTCAGCTGGTAGAGCACCTGCTTTGCAAGCAGGGGGTCATCGGTTCGAGTCCGATAGTCTCCATACCGGGTGTTGGTTGTTGGCGTGGTTCACTCTGTGCCGGCGTGCTGGATAGGGGTGCTCTGGATCTACGGGAAAGTGTGTGTGTTCGGACGTATCTGGTCTGGCCCCTAGAGTGTGGGTTGGCTGGTTGCGTTCGTTCGTCCTCTGCAGTGTGCTTTCGGGCGGGTATGTGGACGTTGGTCTTTTGTATTGTGAATCAGGTTCTGGTGCGTCTCTGGGCGTGCTGCGGTCAGCCAGTCTGACCGGATGTCCGTGCGTGGCGACACGTGTGGCTCCAAGACCGCGGCGACGACGATCAGAGGCGATAAAAGCTGAGCATCAGCAGTTAGTCGTAAGCGACAATCGTTGGACGTTCTGCCGATTGGACGCTGAGATTTACAGCTGAAAGCGTATTTTGTTTCTGTGCATGGTGAATGGATTGGGCGGCTTGAGGTCATCTCTGATGACTGACTGGTGATGTCTGCATCCTGGATCTAGAGCGCGATAAGAGCATTCGGTGGATGCCTTGGCATCAGGAGGCGATGAAGGACGTGGCACGCTGCGAAAATCCATGGGGAGCCGCGAGCAGGCATTGATCCGTGGGTATCCGAATGGGGCAACCCCTCCGCAAGGAGATCGGCACATGAATACATAGTGTGTCGAGGCAAACCCGGGGAATTGAAACATCTCAGTACCCGGAGGAAAAGACATCAACAGAGATTCCGCTAGTAGTGGCGAGCGAACGCGGAACAGGCCAGTGGTTTTTAGATTTGTAGCAGAACGGTCTGGAAAGTCCGGCAATATGGGTGATAGCCCCGTATGCGATAGGGTCTAAGAATCCTTGAGTAAGGCGGGACACGTGAAATCCTGTCTGAACATGGGGGGACCACCCTCCAAGCCTAAATACTCCCTGATGACCGATAGTGGACAAGTACCGTGAGGGAAAGGTGAAAAGCACCCCGACAAGGGGAGTGAAAGAGACCTGAAACCGGATGCTTACAAGCAGTCGGAGCCGTTCTTTAGGGATACGGTGACGGCGTACCTTTTGTATAATGGGTCAGCGAGTTTCTGTTTGCAGCAAGCTTAAGCCGTTAGGTGTAGGCGCAGCGAAAGCGAGTCTGAATAGGGCGCGGAGTTGCAGGCAGAAGACCCGAAACCAAGTGATCTAGCCATGGCCAGGCTGAAGGTGCGGTAACACGCACTGGAGGGCCGAACCCACGCCTGTTGAAAAAGTCGGGGATGAGCTGTGGCTAGGGGTGAAAGGCCAATCAAACTTGGTGATAGCTGGTTCTCCGCGAAATCTATTGAGGTAGATCGTCGGATGTTTACCACGGGGGGTAGAGCACTGGATGGGCTAGGGGGACCCAAAGTCTTACCAAACCTAACCAAACTCCGAATACCCGTGAGTATAGTCCGGCAGACAGACGGTGGGTGCTAAGGTCCATCGTCGAGAGGGAAACAGCCCAGACCATCATCTAAGGCCCCCAAATACTGGCTAAGTGGGAAAGGATGTGGAGATTCCAAAACAACCAGGAGGTTGGCTTAGAAGCAGCCATCCTTTAAAGAAAGCGTAATAGCTCACTGGTCTAATAGAAACTCTGCGCCGAAAATGTAACGGGGCTCAAGCCAGTTGCCGAAGATATGGGTTCGTTTTTAGGAACGAGCGGTAGCGGAGCGTTCCGTAGGCCTGTGAAGGGATATCGGGTGACCGGTCCTGGAGGTATCGGAAGTGCGAATGCTGACATGAGTAGCGACAAACAGGGTGAGAAACCCTGTCGCCGAAAGTCCAAGGGTTCCTGCGCAAGGTTAATCCGCGCAGGGTGAGCCGGCCCCTAAGGCGAGGGCGAAAGCCGTAGTCGATGGAAACCAGGTTAACATTCCTGGGCCTGCTAGAAGTGACGAACGAGACATGTTGTCGGGGCTTACTGGATTGCCTCGGCTTTTGGATCGTTCCGGGAAACAGCTCTAGCGTATAGACCGTACCCTAAACCGACACAGGTGGACTGGTAGAGCATACCAAGGCGCTTGAGAGAACGATGCTGAAGGAACTAGGCAAATTGCTCGTGTAACTTCGGGATAAGCGAGACCCATTCCTGGGCAACCAGGGGTGGGTGGCACAAACCAGGGGGTAGCGACTGTTTAGTAAAAACACAGGGCTCTGCGAAGTCGAGAGACGACGTATAGGGTCTGACGCCTGCCCGGTGCCGGAAGGTTAAGAGGAGGTGTGCAAGCACTGAATTGAAGCCCCGGTAAACGGCGGCCGTAACTATAACGGTCCTAAGGTAGCGAAATTCCTTGTCGGGTAAGTTCCGACCTGCACGAATGGCGTAACGACTTCCCCGCTGTCTCCAGCATCGGCTCAGCGAAATTGAATTCCCCGTGAAGATGCGGGGTACCCGCGGTCAGACGGAAAGACCCTATGAACCTTTACTGCAGCTTTGCAGTGGCATTAGGAGAGTGCTGTGTAGGATAGGTGGGAGGCATTGAAGCATGGGCGCTAGCTTGTGTGGAGCCATCCTTGAAATACCACCCTGAACTCTTCTGATGTCTAACCATGCTCCGTCATCCGGAGCTGGAACCCTGCATGGTGGGCAGTTTGACTGGGGCGGTCGCCTCCTAAAGAGTAACGGAGGCGCGCGATGGTGGGCTCAAGCCGGTCGGACATCGGCTGTTGAGTGCAATGGCATAAGCCCGCCTGACTGCGAGAGCGACAGCTCGAGCAGAGACGAAAGTCGGCCATAGTGATCCGGTGGTCCCGCGTGGAAGGGCCATCGCTCAACGGATAAAAGGTACTCTAGGGATAACAGGCTGATCTCCCCCAAGAGTCCACATCGACGGGGAGGTTTGGCACCTCGATGTCGGCTCATCACATCCTGGGGCTGGAGCAGGTCCCAAGGGTTCGGCTGTTCGCCGATTAAAGTGGTACGTGAGCTGGGTTTAGAACGTCGTGAGACAGTTCGGTCCCTATCTGCCGTGGGTGTTGGAGACTTGAGAGGATTTGTCCCTAGTACGAGAGGACCGGGATGAACACACCTCTGGTGCACCGGTTGTCACGCCAGTGGCACCGCCGGGTAGCTATGTGTGGACGGGATAACCGCTGAAAGCATCTAAGCGGGAAACCCACCTCAAAACGAGGTCTCCCTGAGGGCCGTGGTAGACCACCACGTTGATAGGCCAGGTGTGGAAGTGCCGTGAGGCATGTAGCTAACTGGTCCTAATCGCCCGATAGGCTCTAGATCAGTATCAGATGCCGGGATGGAGTTGTCGTCATTGGCAGCTGCTGCAACGGCAGTGATACCTACCATGCATAGAAACAAGATACGTCTACCAGGCGTCAGCGTTCATTCGTCACTCGTCAGCAAGGCGATGCAGACTGAACCGACGCCGTGCTCATCGACCAGAACCTGCGCCGGCAGTAGCCGTCACCCTCGTCCCCTCTGAGGACTGACAGTTGACCCCGACGCCTGATAGAGTGCCTTGGACGACCTGGTGGCCATTGCGGGGAGCCTGCACCCGATCCCATCCCGAACTCGGCCGTGAAAACCCCCAGCGCCTATGATACTGCGTCTCAAGACGCGGGAAAGTCGGTCGCCGCCAGGTCTTCCAAAGCACTCCAATCAGCACACCATACACGCCTCAAATCACCACAATACCTCATATACCACCAACGCGGGATGGAGCAGCCCGGTAGCTCGTCAGGCTCATAACCTGAAGGTCGTCGGTTCAAATCCGACTCCCGCAACCAATCGCTTGTGAGGCAAAGTCGCATACGTGTGACGGTCCAGTTCACGAACTTAACTGCCTGCTGAACGAACTCTGCCGGCATGTGTAACTGCTCGCCTGGCTGACCGTATCCGGTAGAAGCTGGTCAGTTATTTTCAGCGAGGTGGGCGTGGCGAGTTTAGGTTTAGTCAGGCGCTTGCCTCCGCCTGTTCGGCGCCTGGTGATCCACACGGCAAATCGCATGCGGGGCGTTCTCGAGGAGAAGGCAACCGATGAGGCGGCCGACCTCGCAAGCTTGCGTGTGGTCACTCGCTTACCGAAACGGTCAGGCAATCGGCGCTATGTCGGCACGCGCGTGGTGGTCGGCGGTTTGTTTGGCGTTCGATGCGGTCTGCAGCGTGGTGCAGACTTGATGGTGTGCGACTTGCGTCAGCAGGGAATCGACGTTTTGGCGTTTGATTTCACGGTGGCGCTCGATTTCGTCCCCACCATTGAAACGTCGGCAACCAGTGATCCTGCGGAGGTTGCAGCGTGGCAGCCAACAGACTTCGTCGTTCACATGAACCCGCCGCTTTTCGCGCGCGCCGTTGCCGCGTTTCCGGCGATGCCGCCGGCTGCGCTTACCATAGTTGCCTTCTGGGTTTGGGAGCTTCCTGTCTTACCACCCACCTGGCGAATATTCGCCAAACTGGCTGACGAGATTTGGACGCCGTCGCCATTCGTGGCTCAAGCAGTGATCGCCGGCGTGCCGGATTTCGAAGGTCCGATTCGTACCGTGCCGTATGCTGTCGAAAGCGACCCGATGCACCCGCTCCCCAACGAGGAGCGCGCGGCACTTCGACCTGTCTTCGGCGTCGAGCTGGACGGCTTCGTCGTCGGCACGTCGTTCTCGTTCGACTCCAATTATGCGCGCAAGAATCCCTGCGCCGCCATCGACGCCTTTCGCCTGGCGTTTCGCTCCGGCGAACGGGCCTGCCTTATCGTTCGCTGCAACGACACTGGCCGGTTTCAACGGCTGTTTGAGCACCTCGTCAGCTTCGCAGGCGACGACCCGCGGATCAGGATTTGGGACATGGCAGTCGCGCCTTGCCCCATCCGGCAATTCTATGGATTGCTCGACCTGTATTTGTCTCTGCATCGAAGCGAGGGCTACGGCTTGAACCTGGTGGAAGCGGCCCAAGCCGGCGTTGAAGTTTTGGCGACAGGCTGGGGTTTGGCGCCAGACATCGCAATACGGCCAGAAATCCGCACCGTCGGCTCGCGGTTGGTGATCCCGCTCGACACCCAGCGCGTGTACGAGCGCTACCCTGGTGCGTTATGGGCAGAGCCCGATTTGCATGACGCAGCCACTCAGATGAGCAGATCCTATGCTTCCTGGTCCGCAGCGAAAGCCCCAGTCGAACAGGGTCGCGCCGAAGCGTCACGATAGAGCGTGTTGAAAGACGCTGGGCCGCTGCTGCGGCCGTGTCAGCAGAGTAGGGCATTGCAGTGTCATGTCTTTGGCCGCCCTGCCCACCTTGCTGTTTGTCCCACCGGCGAATTGTCTCGTCGCTGCCTGTGCGGGCGCCATGTTCCACCGCCGGCGCGCTGGGCGCGTCTCTTTGGTCGTGGGGCTGTCCGGCCTCGCTATCCTTTCCGTGCCGTTCGTCTCCGGCTGGCTGATGGCCTCGCTTGAGAGCGGGCTGACCAAGCCCGACGAACTGCACCCCCCAGCCGTCATCGTCGTCCTGAGCGGCGACGTGGTCGAGCAGCAGCTGGCCGGCACGTACGGCGTCGGTCGACTGACGTTGGAGCGTGAGCGTACCGGGGCCCGACTGGCGCGCGCCACCCTGCTGCCCCTGCTTGTCTCGGGCGGTTCGATACGCCCGGGCATGCCGAGCCTCGCAACGCTGATGGCGGCAAGCCTGCGGGAAGATTTTGGGCTGGCGCCGCTTTGGCTGGAGGATCAATCCCAGAACACTTGGGAGAACGCTGTCGATACGGCCGCTCTGCTCCGCGCCAGCCACATCGATTCCGTCTACCTCGTCACCCACGCGTGGCACATGCGGCGCGCACTGATCGCGTTCCGCGCGGCCGGCTTGCGCGCCACGGCTGCACCGGTGGAGGCTGAAAGATCGCCCACGATCACGTTGCGCATGCTGGTGCCCAATGTGTCCGCCTGGCAGCAGAGCTACTATGCCCTACACGAATGGATTGGATGTGCCTGGTATTCGTTTCGGAAATACGGTCAAAAGGCAAGGGGCTCTGCAATTTGACCCCGCTGGGGCCAGTCGGCCCCAGACCCCTTATGTTGGCCCACATCTGCACTCGGCGGTCTTGGACAGGTAGGCATGATTCGTTCAGCCACATTACGCCAATGTGTCGTCCTGGCGGGCGGGTTGGCGACCGAACTGGGCGACAGCTGCGCCGACATGCCGACGCCGGTGCTGACGGTCGCACACCGCCCCTTCATCGCCTGGCTGATGCGCGAGATGCTTCGCTTCGGCGTCGACGATTTCGTCATCCTCACCGGACACCTCTCGCGTACTGTGCAGGATACCGTGCTGAGTGCCGCAGACGCGCTGCCCAAGCGCATCGGCGTACGGTTTTCCGAGCGACCGCAGCGGGCGGGCACGGGCGGCGCCCTGTTTCACGCGGCGCCGCTGCTGGACGAGCGATTTATCCTCTGCAACGGATCCTCGCTGTTCGATTGCAACATTGCCGCCCTGCTCGCCGATTTCGCCAGTGACGCGCCGGACGTGCTCGGCCGCATGGTGGTGCGCGAAGCACCCGACGCGGCGCACGACGCCTCGGTGACGCTGGACGGCGACAGGGTCCGCGCCCTGATCCAGCAGCCGGTCGCGTCGGACGGCAAACCGCATGTGGTCGACGCCGGCATCTGCGCGCTGGACCGCCGCGTAATCGACCGGCTCACCGCCTCCTGCACGCTGGAGCGCGACCTGCTCGCCCCGCTGGCGCAGCAGGGCAGCCTACGCGCCACGCGCCAGCACGGCTGGTTCGTCGATGTCGGCAACGCCGCCGGCCTGGCGCATGTGCAACGCGAACTGGCCGCCTGCATGAACCGCCCGGCCCTGTTCCTCGACCGCGACGGCGTGCTGAACATCGATCACGGCTATGTCGGCAGCCGGGACCGCTGGGAGTGGGTGGACGGCGCGCGAGAGGCCGTCGCGCTGGCGACATCGCATGGCTGGCACGTCTTCGTCGCCACCAACCAGGCCGGCATCGCCCGCGGCCTCTACGGCGAACCCGATGTGGACGGGCTGCAGCGCTGGGTCGCCGACGAGCTGCGTCGCAGCGGCGGAACGCTCGACGACTGGCGCTACTGCCCGTACCACACCGAAGCCCATGTGGACGCCTACCGCCGCGACAGCGACTGGCGCAAACCCGCGCCCGGCATGCTGCTCGACCTGATCCGAAGCTGGGAACTGGACCCGCGCCGCTGCCTGATGGTGGGCGACAAGGAAACCGACATGCAGGCCGCCGAGCGCGCCGGCATGCGCGGCCACCTGTTCAGGGGCGGCAACCTGCTCACGTTCGTGACCCCGCTTCTGTTGCAGGCCGGCTTCAACGCCCCCTAGAGTAATGTAACGCAGAAGAGCAATGTCACGCAGACCGGAAAGGTCGGAGAGACAAAATTGCCCGTCAGAACAGGAGCTTGACCGGTTTCACATCCGTCTCCAAGCGGACATCCTGCGTGAAACCGGTCTAGGCGAGGTCGGCGGTCTCGGGGACCAGCAGCGTGCCCGTGCGGTCGTCGTGCACGCCCAGATCGGCGTCGGTCAGCATGCGCCAGCTTCCGCCTGCCAAGATCTCGCTCGGGCGAAAGCGCGCCTTGTAGGCCATCTTCTGGCTCTCCGGCACCCAGTAGCCGAGATAGACGTAGGGCAGGCCCATCAGCCTGGCGCGCTCCACCAGCCAGAGGATCGCGTAGGTGCCAAGCGACCGCTTGGTCAGCTCGGGCGCGAAAAAGCTGTACACTGCCGAAAGGCCGTCGCCGAGACGGTCGGCCAGGCACGCGCCCACCAGCCGGTCGTCGGCGTCGCGGAACTCCACCACCATCGTCTCGATCGGCGTGTCCTCCACCATGGCGCGGTAGTCGTAGAAATTCATCGTCGCCATGTCGCCATCGCCGTGCCGCGCCTGCTGATAGCGCTGGAACAGGCCGAACTGCTCGGCAGTGGCACGCGCCGGCACCTCGAAACCCTCGGTGCCCTCGTTGGCCCGTGCCACGCGCTTGAGCGAGCGGTCGGGTTCGAACAGGCGCGTGTCGATGCGGATCGGCACGCAGGCCGAGCAATTGGGACAGACGGGCGCATAGGCGATGTTGTGGCTGCGGCGAAATCCCGCGCGCGACAGCCGGTCGTGCAGCGTGTCGGAATCGGGGCCGGTGATTTCTGTCACCACCTTGCGTTCCACGCGGCCCTGCACGTAGGGGCAGGGCAGCGGCGCCGTGGTATAGAAGAATTGCGGTCTGCGTGGCGGCTTGTACGTCATCCGTGCTTCGAACCACTCCGCGCGCATCATGCAGCGAGAACCCGTGCCGTGGGAAGAACCTTCGTTCACGGCTCCATCCGCAGCGTGCCCGTCACTTTGTCGGGCATGCTTTGTATGGTGATCGTGCGGCCGGCTGCCCAGAGCGGCAGCATGTCCCATGCGTGTGGGCTGAGCAGGTTGCCGGACTGGCCCGGCGTGACCACAAACCGGCTCCGCTCCAGATCCGCAAGGTCGTAGATGCCGCGATAGGCGGCGCCATGCAGGGCGGCAAAGGCGCCGAGCGTGCCGTTTCCACCGCGAAACAGGGTAGTGTCGTCGCCATCGACGGCCACGCGGCGGGAGGCGAGCCCGCCCAGCACCGGCAGTTCGCCCAGCAGAGGATGGGCGAACACCGCCTGGTGCGCCGCGCCCCACCGCCAGGCCGCCGGATCGCCGCCGTAGCGCGCGGCCAGGGTGTCGGTCGCGTCGTGCAGCGCGCGGCCCAGCGCAGCCTTGCAATCGCCGCTGCACCAAGCGGCGCCGCCCGGTGAGAGCAGCCACTCGGCAAAACCTTCCCAGGGTCCTGTGTCGCTTTCCGGCACGTGGCTGGCGGCCAGTGTCTGGCTGACGAAAAGCTGTACGGCGGCGTTGAAGATCAGCGGTTCCGGCCGGTCGGCGGCCATGCTGCCGTCCCAGCCGTCCAGCATCGCCTGCGCACGCCCCGCCAGCCCCGGCTGGCGGGGCAGGGCGCGCAGGACGGGCAGCACGTCGTGCGCGAACACGCTGACATCGTCGTGCTGCATCGCCTCGAAATCATCGAGCGAGAAACTCGCCTTGGCGGCAAGCAGTTCGTGGATGCGTCGGGCGCGAATCGGTGCCGGAAAATCGCGGCCGAGATAGACGGGAAAGTCGGGCGGCGCGGTCCGCTCGTTGGCGTTCTCCACCGTCCCGTTCGGCGGGTTGACGAAATGCGGCAGGGCGAAGCCGCCGGCGAACCCGGTCCAGTCGTGCTGCCCGTCGGCACCGTCGACCGGCACGCTGCCATCGCCCGCGCGCCGCACCGGCACCTGTCCGGTGGTGAACAGGGCTATGCCGTCCCGGTCGGCAACCGTCAGGTTCTGCATGGGCGCTGTCATCGTCGCAGCCGCCCGCCCTGCACCGGCCACGTCCAGCGCGTGATCGAGCGCGAACAGCCCGGGTGCCGGGCTGCCGAGCCTGAACTGCGCCATGGCCACAGCCAGCACCGGGTCGCCCGCCTTGCCGGCCTCCGGCGGCCACGGGTCGCTGACGACCGGGCCGTGCCGCGTCGTCCGCACGGTCAGAACGACGTCTGCAGCGCCACGCACGTGGATGACTTCGCGCCTGGTCTCGAACGGGCGCGGACCCTGTGGCGTCGCATACCGCCCGCCCGGCAGCTCGGTCTCCACGAACACGTCCTGGGTGTCGATGCCGGTGGTGGTAAAACTCCAGGCGATCCGGGCGTTGCGGCCGATCACCAGCAACGGCACGCCGGGTGCAGTCGCACCGACCAGCACCCCCGACGGGGTCTCGATGCGGGCGAGGTACCAGAGGCTGGGATAGCCGAACATCAGGTGCGGGTCGCCGGCGAGCAGCGGCGACCCTGTCTCCGTGTGCCTGCCATCGACCGCCCAGGCATTGGACGCCTGGGACGGCCAGGCAAAGGCGTCCGGGAAAGCGGGCAGCAAGTCGAGCAGGCCCTGTCGGACGGCAGGCACAGAACTGTCCGGCGCTGGCGTGCCGGCAGTCGGCGGCCAGAGCTCCAGGATGTGATCGGGCGCAATCTTCCCCTTCAGCGCGGCACGCGACAGCTCGGTGCGAAAATTATCCGACAGCCAGAGAGAGACGGTTTCGCTCCAAAGCAGGGAGTCCACTGGCGTCCAGGGTTCCGGCGCGCCGAGCAGCAGGAACTCCGGGGCTGCCAGGCGGCCGCGCTCGGCGATCCAGGCGTTCACGCCGGCGCTGTAGGCGGCGAAGATCGCACGCAGCTCAGGCGACAGCCCGGCATAGGATTGCTCGGCATGGCGGCGCTCGCCGAACACGCGCGCCATCCGGTCCAGGCGGACGGCGCGCGGCCCCGCGATCTCTGCCAGCCTGCCTGAGGCCTGGCGCCGCATCAGCTCCATCTGGAACATCCGGTCCCGGGCATGCAGGTAGCCGAGTGCGGCTGCCGCGTCGGCCTCCGTCGCTGCCCGGATGCGCGGGACGCCCCAGCTATCCAGGGTAACATCGACTCGGGCGCTTAGCCCGGTCAAGTGCAGGCTCGCGCGTGAAGGCGGCAGGGTCAGCCAGATCGATAACGCCGCTACTGCAACGATTGTGCTGGGAAGGAATGCAATGAGCCAGAGCGCTTTGCGCTTCGGATGCTTCACGGAGACTACTGTGACCCCGCCCGTTCCACCCGCCTTAGAAAATTTGCGAGAACAGACTCGAAGTCGCTGTCGGTTGAGGTAGCCCCCCAATCGCTATCGACCATTTTAGCCGATTGCCCGTCCATGATGTCGAAATCCGTCTTCCCTGTTATCCAGACGCTAAATTGCCCCGGCGCGCCGCAATGTTTGACGCGAAAGACACAGTAAGGCTTGGGCGTTGGCGGGCCACCCGCGCGTAGTTCTGCCTCAAACCCGGCACAACGCCCTGTATCAACTTGGTCGCCCAGCCAAGCTTGCCATCTGTCAAAATCAAACATGACCAGCACGCAGCCTCAATGCAGCCTCGGAGCCCGCAGGAAGCTCGCGCGATCGGCCGAGTGCAGCGTCACGTGCAGCAGCTCGTCGTCCCGGCCGACGCTCATCCGCACGCGCGCGCCCGCCGTGCCGGCGCTCCACACGCGGCGCCACAGCCCGCCGAGGTCGGTCACCTCGTCGCCGTCCACCGCCACGATCCTGTCGCCCGCGCGCAGCCCCGCCTTCTCGGCCGGTCCGTTATCGGCGAGGCCGGCGACAACCACCGAATCCTCGCTCTCCATCGCGAACAGTCCGAGCCAGGGGCGGGCAGGGCGGTTGATCCGCCCGTGCTGCACCAGTTCGCCCAGGATCGGCGTCAGCAGCGCTGTCGGCACGATCATGTTCATGTCCACCCGGCGTCCCTTCTCGTCCCCTTGCTGCAGGCTGAGCGAGGCGATGCCCAGCAGCCGGCCGTCGCCGCCGATGAGGCCGGCGCCGCCCCAAAACGGGTGCGCGGGCGCGGTGAAGATCGCGTCGTCGATCAGGTACTCCCAGTAGCCCGCGAACTCCTGGCGGCCAACCACCTTCGTTTCGATTGTGCGATGGCGTCCGCCCGCCGCTGCCAGCAGGCAGGGATGGCCGACTTCGACCGCGTTGCTGTCGCCCATCGCCATCTCCGGGACGCCCAGCTTGCCCAGCGGCTGCACCAGGCCGAAGCCGGTGTCTGCGTCGACCGCCAGAGCGTGGCCAGGCACCGCCCAGCCTTCCGAGGTTGTCAGCCAGATGCTCTCGGCCTCCATCACCAGGTAGCCCATCGTCAGCACGAGCCCGCCGCCTATGCAGATACCGTTGCCGGCGCGCTCGGTGCCCAACGTGCCGGCGGTAAAGGCATCGCCCGGGATGTCGGCGCGTATGGCGACCACGCTGCGCAACGCGGTTTCCAGGTCGAAACCGTAATCGGCGGGGCGGGGCTGAAGGTTCTGTGGAATGTCGCGGTCGGTCTTGGCCATGTCTGCTTCTTGTCGGTGGCGTGAATGCCGGGCGAGTATCGGCCTGTTCGCATGGATCACTCAATGGCGCATGGCGTCACGCCGGGTAACGGCGCCGCCAACCCTCTCCCGCCGGCCGGCTACATACCGGCGTTGGACGGCTTGCGGGCGGTGGCGATCATGCTGGTGGTCGCGAGCCATGCCGGACTAGACCGTGTCGTTCCGGGGGCGTTCGGGGTCACGCTGTTCTTCTTCATCAGCGGCTACCTCATCACGCGTCAGCTTCTGGCCAGCCTCTCCTCCAGAGGCCGTATAGGGCTTGGCGGATTCTACCTTCGGCGCGTCCTTCGGCTGCTGCCGGCGGGCCTGGTCTACACGGTCACGGCCGGCCTGGCCTTCAGCCTGGCGGGCGGGACCGTTCGGCCGCTCGGCTGGGCTGCTGCCCTGGCATACGGCGCCAATGTCTACGATGTGTGGATAGGCTTCCGCTCCAGCCTGGCGGGCGTACGCCATCCGTTCAACATCCTGTGGTCGCTCGCCATCGAGGAGCATTTCTACGCGGTGTGGCCGTTCGTTCTGGCTGCCATCTGGCGCAGGCGGTCAGCGGTAATCCTCCTGGCCGGCCTCTGCCTGGCGGTACTCGCCTGGCGGCTCTGGCTGTTCGACCATTGCGGCAACCTCGCCTGGTCGCTGGCATGCGGTCGCGTCGAACCTCCGCAGTGGCGCTACAACCGCCTTTATCTCGGCACCGACACGCGCTTGGATTCGATCGCTTGGGGCGCGCTGCTCGCCCTGGCCGAACACCGGCGACAGGCCTGGGTCAGCGTCGCGTCGCGATCCTGGCCGTTGCAGGCCGCAGCCTGCGCCGTGCTGGTCGGCGGCTTCCTGCTGCCTGGCGCGCTGGCACGGCACGTGGTGCGCACCACGCTGCAGGGTACTGCCATGCTGGTGCTGTTCCCCGCCCTGCTGGGGCGCGACCACGCGCTGCGTCGGCTGCTATCGGCTGCGCCCGCCTTGCTGGTCGGGCGGCTGAGCTACTCGCTGTACCTGTGGCACTGGGGCGCGTTCGCCGTCGCCGACACGGTTGCAGGGCCTGGCAGCCTCGCCTGGCTCGCGACCGGCCTGCCGCTCTCCGCCGTCCTCGCCGCCGGCTCGTACCGGCTGGTCGAACAACCGATGCTGCGTTTGCGCAGGCGAGCCGGCAGCCACACGCCGCTCGGCTTGCTGCAGAAATGATCGCCCTGCCAGTCAGCTGGAGCTGGGCAGCAGGGCGTTGAGGTTGGCCACGTTCCAGCTCAACGAGTCGACGTAGCGCAGCGCGATCGGATCATCGACCTCGTTACGGTCATGCTCCTCGAACTCCGCCATGCGGCGTATCGCGACGTCGCTCGGGTAGCCGCGCTTGAGCTTGGCCGCCCAATGCGCGCGCGACCGGGTGAAATAGTGGTTGACGCGACAGACGCTGTAGTCGGGCGGCTGCCGGGTGACGCCGGGCAGGATGCCGCCCTGCTCGGGCGCTGGCCACCATTCCATCGCCTGCCCGTGAGTGTCGCAATAGCTGCCCAGTCGGTCGCCGCGCAGATCGAAGCAATGCGGGTTTATGCAGCCTGCGGCAAAGCCCGGCCTGATGATGGATTTCACGTGGCGGGCGGCGAAGAAATCCGTGGCGGCGCGGGTGGTGAAGCTGTCCAGCACCAGCGTGTCCGGAAAATCGACGTGCCCGTTCGATCCATAGATCGCCCAGTTCACCGCGATGCCGCTCCAGCCCTCGAAGCGCGACAGCATCGTGTTGATCGCTTCGTCCACGGTAGGAATGATGAACTCGTCGGAATCGATGAAGGCGATCCAGTCGAACTCCAGCTTGTAGGCCGTGCAGGCGGCCTCGTAGGCGGTGACCTGGCTGCGTTGGCTGCTGTCGGTCCAGGAGTGGTAGCGTATGTCGTGCAGCGCAGTGGCTGATTTTATGATGGCTGACGTACCGTCATCGGATTGGTGGTCGAAGATGATCTGGGTGTCGAAACCGATCAAAGCGTGGAATGCTATCCATTCGGCGATGTCGCGCGCCTCGTTGCGCACGACCAAACAGATTGCTGACTTCATGTGGCCCCAGCCTGTGCTCCGATCGTCGGTCAAAGCACGCCGTAGCGCGATTTGCCAGGGTGGCCGCCGATGATCCGGCAGCCGGTCATACAGGTCTCGCCGATGGGGGCCGTCGGCAACCGGATGATCCAGTACATGGCAGCCTTGGCGCTGGCGTCGCGCGTGCCGGGCGTGCGGCTGGAGAAGGTCCATCTGCACGAGTGGGGCATCCAGATCCCTCCGACCCCGGTCGACCCTGCGCGCACGATCGTCGCGCTCGATCCGGTGATCGAGCTGGACAGGCTGGCCGCGGCGTTACGCGACGGTGCGGCCGACTGCGTCGACATCCGCACCTACGCCCAACGCGTGGAGAATTTCCTGCCGCGCCAGTCCTATCGCGATCTCTTCGGCGGACCGTCCATGTCGGGCGCGGGCCCCGACGAGCTGCTGTGCAACATCCGCCAGGGCGACGTCGTCGATGCCCGACACCCCGACTACGTCCTGATCCCCATCGACTTCTACGCCGAACTGGTGGAGCAGACAGGATTGCGGCCGGTGTTCATGGGCCAGCTCGAACCCACGCCCTATATGGACGCCCTTCGCGCCCGCTTTCCCCAGGCGCGCTACCAGCCGAGCCAGGGGCCGAACGCGGATTTCGCCTATATTCGCGGCTCGCGCGTCATCGTTCCCTCCATCAGCACGTTCAGTTGGCTGGCCGCCTGGCTGTCGGAGGCGGACCGCATCTTCATGCCGGTGCTTGGCCTGTTCCACCCCTTGCAGTCCAGGGCGACGCAGCTTCTGCTGCTCGAGGATGCCCGGTTCCGCTTCACGCTGTTCCCGCACCACTATGCCGTTCCGGTCGAGCGGTTCGCGGCCGCCCACGCATCGATCCGCGGCCTGTGGCGTGCCATGCCGCCGGATCGCCTGCGCCGTGTGCTGACAGGCGCGGGCCCATCGCGCGACCCGGGTGCCCACCTGGCGGCTTTCGACGAAGCATTCTACCTGGAGCGTTACCAGGACATCGCCGAGGCGGTCGCTGGCGGCGGCCTGCCCAGCGGCGCGTACCACTACCAGCATTTCGGGTTTCGCGAGGAGCGCGAACCGTGCGCCGTCGACAAGGCCTGGTATTGCCAGACCTACCCGATCGCTGCGGTCGAGCTCGGGCAGGGCGACGCGTTCGACCCGGTGGACCATTGGATCACGCTGGGCCGGGAGCGTGGCTACAAACGGCGCGCCGGCGCGCCGGCGTGAGCGGCAACGACCGGCTCACCTCGCCCGCCGTCGCCCGCAACCGCGATCCGATCCTCGACGTGCTGCGCCGGATGCTGCCGGCACGCGGGCTGGTGCTGGAGGTGGCCAGCGGCACCGGCGAGCACGCGGCGTATTTCAGCCAGCGAATGCCCGGCCTCGTCTGGCAGCCCACCGACGCCGATCCAGCGAACATGCGCAGCATCGCCGCCTGGACCTCGGAGGCAGGGTCGTTCAACCTCATGCCACCTCTGTTGCTCGATGCCGCCGAGCCCTCGACCTGGCCGGTGCGCAGCGCCGACGCGATCCTGGCCGTCAACCTGATCCACATCGCCCCCTGGGACGCGGCCGCGGGCCTGCTTGCCGGTGCGGCCTCGATCCTCTCCGCCGGCGGCCCGCTGATCCTCTATGGTCCGTATCGCGAGGGTGGGCGCCATACCGCCGAAAGTAACGCGGCCTTCGACGCCGAGCTCAGGGCGCGTAACCCGAACTGGGGCGTTCGCGACCTGGCCGAGCTTGCCGAGCTTGCCGCCCTCAACGGCCTGGCCCTGCGGGAGCGTGTCGCCATGCCCGCCAATAACCTTGCAGTGACGTTTCGACGGCTGCCAGCTTAGCGCAATGTCACGCAGACCGGGACGGTCGGAGTGACGAAATTGCTCGCCAAAACAAGGCCTGGCCCGGTTCGAGGTCCGCCTACTCGCGAACACTCTGCGTCAGGCCGGTCTAGCCAGCCAATTTGCGCCGACGTTTCAACACTTGCCGTGGCGCCAGCTCGCCGTCGGGGTGGCGCTTTGACCACCCGCTGTGGGTGCGACGGGTCGTGGCAGCGTATGCACGACCGCGCCGGCTGGTCTGTTGTCGAGCCACAGCAGTTCCTTACAGCTGCCGCGCGGCCTCCACGGCGAAATAGGTGAGCACGCCGGCAGCGCCGGCGCGCTTGAAGCCGAGCAGGCTCTCCAGCATCGCGCGCTCGCGGTCCATCCAGCCGCGCTCCACGGCCGCCACGATCATCGAGTATTCGCCAGACACCTGATAGGCAAAGGTCGGAGCCTCGAACCGCTCGCTGACCCGGCGCACGATGTCGAGGTAGGGCATGCCTGGTTTCACCATCACCATGTCCGCGCCCTCGCGCAGGTCGGCCTCCACCTCGCGCATCGCCTCGTCGGTGTTGGCGGGGTCCATCTGGTAGGTTTTCTTGTCGCCCCCGCCTTGAGGAGATCGCAGCGATTTCGCCGAGCCGAGAGCGTCGCGGAACGGCCCGTAGAACGCGCTCGCGTATTTGGCGGCGTAGCTCATGATCCGCGTGTCGAGCAGACTCGCCTGATCAAGCGCCGCGCGGATGGCGCCCACGCGCCCGTCCATCATGTCCGACGGCGCGATCACGTCGATGCCGGCCTGCGCCTGGTTGACGGATTGGCGGGTCAAGATCGCCAGCGTGTCGTCGTTATGCACGTATCCGTCGCGGATCACGCCATCATGGCCGTGGTCGGTGTAGGGGTCCAGCGCCACGTCGCCGATCAGGCCCATGTCGGGGAAGGCGCGCTTGAGAAGGCGGGCGGCGGAGCAGATCAGGTTTTCCGGGTTCAACGCCTCGGTGCCCTCGGCGTCCTTCCTGTCCGCGGGCGTCGCCGGGAACAGCGCGACCGCCGGTATGCCCAGCCGCGCCGCTTCTGCGACGTGGCCTTCCAGCCTGTCCAGCGTCACCCGGTCCACGCCTGGCATGGCGGCGACGGGGACGGTCAGACCGGACCCTTCGATAACGAAGATCGGCCAGATCAGGTCGTCGACGCTGAGCCTGTGCTCGGCCACCAGCCGGCGCGTCCAGCCATCCCGGCGCAGCCGGCGGGGCCGGCCGGCCGGGAACGGCGCAAACCTCAAAGCGTGCTGCGAAGGTGGCTGTGGAACCGGCTGTAGGTGAAAAACACCACAAGCCCGATCAGCAGCCACACCGTCGCCAACACCCAGGTCTGCAGCGGCAGCGACGCCATCAGCGCGCCGCACACCAGGATGCCGGCAGCCGGAACATAGGGGACGTAGGGGGTGCGGAAAGCGCGCCGGCGCGCCGGGTCCTTCCGGCGCAGCACCAGAACGCCGACGCACACGATGACGAAGGCGAGCAGCGTGCCGAACGACGTCATGTGGCCGAGCGAGCTGATCGGCGTGAACCCGCCTGCCAGACCGGCAAATACCATGAACAGCAGGTTGGACAGATACGGCGTGCGAAAGCGCGGGTGCATGGCCGAGAAGATGCTGGGCAGCAGCCCGTCCTTCGACATCGAATAGAACACCCGGCTCTGCCCCAGCAGCATGACCAGAACCACCGAGGTGAGGCCGGCGATCGCACCCACATCCACCGCCACCTTCAGGAAGGGCAGCGGCGTCTGGCCGATGGCCACCGACACCGGAGCCGAGACGTGCAGCTTGGTGTAGCTCAGCAGCCCGGTCAGCACGAGGCAGACGAGCACGTAGAGCACGGTGCAGATTGCCAGCGACCCCAGGATGCCGATCGGCATGTCCCGCTCGGGGTTCTTGGTCTCCTGCGCCGCAGTGCTCACCGCATCGAAGCCTATGTAGGCGAAGAACACGGTGGCGGCGCCCCGGAAGATGCCGGACACGCCGAAATGACCGAACGTGCCGGCGTTCGGCGGGATGAACGGGTGCCAGTTCGCGGGCTTCACGTAACAGGCGCCGAACCCGATCACGGCTGCGACGACGGCGAGCTTGACCGCGACGATGACGGCGTTGGCTTTGGCCGATTCGCTGATGCCGCGAATCAGGATCATCGACACGCAGACGATGATCAGCATGGCGGGCAGGTTGACCAGCCCTGGCGACGGATTGCCGACCGCGTCCGTGTCGAACGGGGAGGCGGTCAGCGCGTGCGGCAAGGCGAGGCCGAACCTGCCCAGGAAGCTGACCACGTAGCCCGACCAGGACACCGAGACGGTGGCCGCACCCACTGCGTATTCCAGCGTCAGCGCCCAGCCGATGATCCAGGCCACCAGCTCGCCCAGCGAGGCGTAGGCGTAGGAGTAGGCCGAGCCCGCCGCCGGGATCATGCCGGACAGCTCGCTGTAGCACAGGCCGGCCAGCGCGCAGCCCAGGGCTGCGAGCAGGAAGCTGACGACGACGGCAGGCCCCGCATTATCGGCCGCGGCGATGCCGGTGAGCGAAAAGATGCCTGCTCCGATGATGGCGCCAATGCCCAGCGCGACCAGGCTGACCGGGCCCAGCGTCCGCTTGAACTGGTGCTCCCCGCTTTGCTCGGACCCCATCGCCTGGATAGGTTTCCGCGTGAACAGCGGGCTGCCTGGCGAAAGATGACGCTGATGCGCGGGAGTGATGTCCATGTCGGTCCCTAATCGAGGTCTTGCGGGCGAAGATCTGGGCAGGCGTCGCAGCGGTCATGCACGCGCCCGGGGTTCCCCGCACGCAGGCGTGAGTGTTAAAGCTGCCTGCTTGACGCGCCACGCGCAACGCTTTCCAGCGCGCAACGGCTTGAACGGGAGATGCGGCCGTGAACGACCAGACCATGACCCAGTCATACGACCGCTTCTTCGCAGCCAGGCTGTCGGAGACCGACCCGGCGATCGCCGACATCATCGGCGCCGAACTGCGGCGGCAGCAGGACGGCATCGAGCTGATCGCGTCGGAGAACATGGTCTCGGCCGCCGTCATGCAAGCCCAGGGCAGCGTGCTGACCAACAAATACGCCGAAGGCTATCCCGGCCGGCGCTACTATGGCGGCTGCGAGGTGGTCGACCGTGCCGAGGCGCTGGCCATCGAGCGCGCCTGTCAGCTGTTCGGCTGCTCCTACGCCAACGTGCAGCCGCATTCGGGCGCCCAGGCCAACCAGGCGGTCTTCCTTGCCCTGGTTCAGCCCGGCGACACCATCCTCGGCATGTCGCTGGCTGCGGGCGGCCACCTGACCCACGGCGCGGCCCCCAACCTGTCGGGTAAGTGGTTCCGGGCGGTGCAGTATGGCGTCAGGCGGGATGACGGACTGCTCGACTATGAGGAATTGGAGCAGCTCGCCCGGACGGAACGCCCGAAACTCATCATCGCGGGCGGTTCTGCCTATCCCCGGACCATCGATTTCGCCCGCATCCGCGCGGTGGCCGACGAGGTGGGCGCCCTGTTCATGGTGGACATGGCGCATTTCGCAGGCCTGGTTGCGGCCGGCCTCTATCCGAGCCCCCTGCCGCACGCTCACGTCGTCACGACGACGACCCACAAGACTCTGCGTGGCCCGCGCGGCGGCATGATCCTGAGCGATGCCGAACTTGGCCGGAGGTTCAACGCCGCGGTGTTTCCGGGCCTGCAGGGCGGGCCCCTGATGCACGTGATCGCCGCCAAGGCGGTGGCGTTCGGCGAGGCGCTGCGGCCGGAGTTCCGCGCCTATCAGCGGGCGGTGGTGGACAACGCGCGCGTGCTGGCCGGCACCCTGGTCGAGAGCGGGTTTGCCATCGTCACCGGCGGCACAGACACCCACCTGGCGCTGGTCGATCTGCGGCCGAAGCGCGTGACCGGCAAGGCAACCGACGCCAGCCTCGGCCGCGCGCACATCACCGCCAACAAGAATGCCATCCCGTTCGACCCGGAGAAGCCGGCCATCACCAGCGGCATACGGCTGGGCAGCCCGGCCGCCACCACGCGCGGCTTCGGCGTCGCCGAGTTTCGCGAGGTCGGCCTGATGATTGCCGAAGTGGTGGACGGCCTGGCGACCCGGGGGGACGGCACCAACGAGCGGGCCGAGCTTGCCGTGGGCGCCAGAGTGCTGGCGATGTGCACCCGCTTCCCGGTCTACCGTGGAGCGTAGCTGACGCTCGCCGGTCATTACTCCTCGGCACTAGTTGAGCGCGAGCGGTCAAGCACAGTCACTCATGACAGCGGCACGAGCATTCCGCGCGAAAGCGCAGACGGAAGCGATTCGGTCTCAAAACTAAATCGTATTATTAACTATAGCTGGCGAGATACGTCTGGATTTTTGAGTATAAAATTTCCTTGCAGGGCCCTAGATTTTCGTTCAAGAAAACGTGACCACTATCGGAGCGGTTAGGCCAGTTTAAGGAAACATTTTATGTCACGATATCTTCTCAGTACTATATTTGCGGTAGCCTCCACGGCGCTTACGGTCTCTCAAACCTATGCGGCTTCGCAGTTCCCAATGGGCGCGTACCTGCAGAATTCCGGTCTGCCGGACAGCAACGACCGGACGCTGTTCGACAATCATTACCAGCAGTTTACCAATGCGATGGGCGCCGCCCCGCAGTTTCTCGACACCTACATCGATGACCGCCAGCCTCAATCGTCGTGGGTGCAGAATGCAGGATGGCTTGCCTACTGCCTGCAGACGGACTCGTACGCCAACGCCATGACGCAGGTGATCGGCATACCGCTGTTCTCGACCGCCAACGGAATAGGCCAATACCCAGACCCGCAATTGCAGGATATGGCAGGCGGTGCCTACGACGACGCCATCAGAGGCATGGTGGACCAGCTCACCACCTCGCGCACGCCTGGTTTTGAAGGCTTCAAGACGATTTACTTCCGCCTGGGCTGGGAGATGAACCTTCCCGGCACGTGGTTCGCCGGCCAGGACCAGCAGACGATTGCCGACTGGGTGCTGGCGTTTCAGCACGTGGCGGTCGTGCTGCGGCAACAAGCCGCAGCCAACAACGCAACCGCGCTGATCGTCTGGAACCCCGGCACGGTGGTATGGGGTGTTCAGAACGTGACGCAGGTGTTCTACCCCGGCGACAGCTACGTCGACGTGATCGCGGTCGACATGTATGCCGACATGTATCCCGTCACGAACGGGACCGACCCGGTCACCTGGGAAAACTGGGACCGTGCCAACTCGCCAACCGGCCAACCCTGGGCCGATCCCGACTACCTGGACGTGATCAGGGACTCCGTAAGCCGGTGGCACTATTGGTCGTTTCCATCGGCCGACGAGTGGGCTCCGTTTGGAGATGTCAATGGCAACAGCACCTCGTTTCTTGGGATAATGCATTTCGCGCAGAACCGCGGCAAACCGTTCGGGGTCGCCGAGGCCGGTGCAGGCGGAGCGGTACCCTTCAACGACGTGTTCGACGACGGGGCGTTTCCGAACTGGCTTGGCAATCACCTCGCCTACGCCCAGGCCCAGGGGCTGACGATCGCATTCGTCAACCTGTGGGACAACGATTCACCGTCACCCTACATGTTCACCGACGGCACCAAGCCCAACGAGCTGGCAGGCTTCCGTGCCTGGTTCGGCAGCAACTGAAACAACCTCAACCAGAGCAGACAACGCGACTGACAGACTTACTCGCAGGAGCACCTAGGCCGGTTCCGCAGACGCTTCTCTACGAAGCCTCTGCTTGAAGCCGGTCTAGACGTGCCGCTTCCCCCGGCTCTGCCGCCGCCGGTGGCGTCAACCCTGTCTCTCTCGGCCAGGGTCGATCAAACCGGCGCGTTCGCAGGTGTCCGCAACAGCGTGAGCACCGCCTGGCTGCGTTCAGGGCAAGGCGTCGCTGCACTTTCCGGCCGTGTCGCCCTGTCCAGCAACGGGCCAGGCTTCAGCGAAGCGCTCGTCCAGGTCGGCACGACTCTCGACGACCAGGCCGCCTGCCGCGCCCGCGACCGGTCAGTCGCCAGAGGCATTCCGCCCAACAATCGGATCTGGGCAGGCATATTGAAAAACACCGGAGCGGGTTCGGTGCAGCAACCTGTGCGCGTGCGACTTCCGCACGCGCTGCCGTGGTCGAACGACCGGGGTGCCTGCCTGCTCACCATCATCAGCGCCGGCTACCCGTTCCTCTCCAGAACTCAACCGCTATACACCACGACCGACGTCGCACTGGCCGCTGAGCTGACCGCGCTTCCTGCACGGCCGGTTCCTCGGCTCGCTTTGGGCATGGGCGGCGAGTTCAAGCTCCAGGTTGGCGACGCGCCGCCGCTTGGAACCTATGTCGGCCTGCGTGCCGACACCCCCCTCTGGCTGGACGGCATCGCCACCACGCTGAGCGCTTCTGCCGTTGCGGATGCCCCTCCACAGGCCCGCTGGGGTCCGCCCCCGGCGGGACCGTGGATCATTTCGACCGACTTCGTCCTGCTTCATGCCACGGCCTGCAGGCAGGCCGCTTTCAAGGCACAGCGATCGGATGGTCGCTTCGCCATCTTGCGATCGTTCGCGCCGGCGCGGACCGCGCTGTCGTCCGGCACGTCGGTGGTCGTGCACGCCGTGCTGTCCGGCCAATCGGGCGCGCCGGCGCAATCATGGGCCTTTCACCCCGTGCAGTCGGTAAAACTCGCGCCTGGCGACTGCCTGCTGGCCGTGCAGGCAAACGTGCCGGCACACGGAACGCCTCCTGCCAGCGTGGACGTGGAAAACCAGTCCACCGTCTACCTCTCGCAGCAGGGACCGGCCGGCTAGCCGCCGCTTTCGGGGACTGCCCAAATGCTGTAACCCCGGTCGCCCGAGCGAGCGAAGGCATCCGATGCGCTGTCCGTTCTGTGGGCACGACGACACCCAGGTAAAGGACAGCCGGCCCGCGGAGGAAGCGGCGGCGATCCGCCGCAGGCGCTTCTGCGCCAGTTGCGGCCAGCGTTTCACCACCGTGGAGCGGGTGCAGCTGCGCGAGCTGTTCGTGATCAAGAGCGACGGTCGCCGTGTGCTGTTCGACAGAGAGAAGCTGGCCCGGTCCATAACGATCGCTCTGCGCAAGCGGCCGGTCGAAGGCGACCGGATCGAGCGCGTGGTCAACTCGATCGTGCGCCAGCTTGAAGCATCGGGGGAGACCGACATACCGAGCGCGCAGATCGGCGAACAGGTGATGGATACGCTGAAGGCGGTCGACGAAGTCGCCTACGTGCGCTTCGCCAGCGTCTACAGGGATTTTCGCGAGGCAAAGGATTTCGAGGCTTTCCTCGGTTCCCTTGAGGACCCTGGGTGACGCGCATGGACGAGACACACATGCGCACCGCGCTGGCGCTCGCCGAACGCGGCCTGGGCGCCACCTGGCCGAACCCGTCCGTCGGCTGCGTGATCGTGGCGTCGGATGGACGCGTGGTCGGGCGAGGGCGCACCGGGCTGCGCGGCCGGCCGCATGCCGAAACCCAGGCCCTGGCGATGGCGGGCGAGGCGGCACGGGGGGCAACCGCCTATGTCACGCTGGAGCCGTGCAGCCATCATGGCCAGACGCCACCCTGCGCAGACGCGCTGGCGGCGGCCGGCGTGTCGCGTGCGGTGGTGGCGGCAGGCGACCCTGACCCGCGGGTGAACGGCGCCGGCCTGGCGAAGCTGCGGGAGGCAGGCATGGACGTTCTGCCCTGCTTCATGGAGCGCGAGGCGCGAGAAACCCTGGCGGGCTTTTTTGCCCGTATCACGCTCGGCCGGCCGCTGGTGACGCTCAAGCTCGCGTCCACGCTGGACGGCCGCATCGCCACGCGGACGGGAGAGAGCCGTTGGATCACCGGGCCTGCCGCCCGTCGCCGCGTGCACGCGCTGCGTGGGCGGCACGACGCGGTGATGGCCGGGGCCGGAACGGTCATCGCAGATGATCCCGACCTCACCTGCAGGCTGGACGGATATGCGCACCGGCCGGCCGTGCGCATCGTGGCGGATGGCCGGCTGCGCACCCCGCTCGACGCCAGGCTGGTTTCGACTGCCAGCCAATCGCCCACCTGGCTGCTCTACCATACCGACAGCCTGCCCGAGGACGTCCGGCTCTACGGGGTGCCGCCGGGCGACCTCGTGCCGTCACGCGCGCAGCGACTGGCGGAGGCGGGCGCGCGCTGCATCCTGGTGCCGGAGGGGCAGGAGGGCATCGATCTGCCACAGGCGTTCCAGGCACTCGGCACGCGCGGCCTGACGCGTGTTCTGGTCGAGGGCGGTGCACAGCTTGCGTCCGCCCTGCTGAGGGCCGATCTGATCGACAGGCTCGTGTGGTTTCACGCGCCGGGCGTGATCGGCGGGGACGGCGTGCCGGCCCTGCGCGGTCTGGGCGTGGAGGAGTTGGCGCAGATGGTTTCCTGGTCTCCACAGGGTGCGCCCGAAGCGGTCGGGGCGGACATGGTGAGTTGCTTCGAGAGGGTTTCTTAGGTGTTCACCGGCATCATCACCGGAATGGGACGGGTGCGCGACGTTCAGCAGAGCGGCGAGGCGCAGGACATGCGCGCGGTGATCGAGACGCCGCCCGCGTTCCTGGCGGCCGCCGGCGGCACCGCCATCGGCGCCTCGATCGCCTGTTCCGGCTGCTGTCTGACGGTGACGGCGCAGGGCACCGACTGGTTTGCTGTGGATGTGTCGGGCGAGAGCGTCGCCCGCACCACGCTCGGGTCTTGGCGGGCCGGCACGCCCATCAATCTTGAGCGCGCGCTGCGAATGGGCGACGAGCTGGGCGGGCACATGGTCTCCGGCCACGTGGACGGGCTGGGTCGTGTGGTGTCGGTGACGCGGGAGGCAGGATCGGTGCGCATCGCGGTCGAGGTGCCCGACCCGCTGCATCGCTTCATCGCGCAAAAGGGGTCGGTGACGATCGACGGGGTCTCGCTGACCGTCAACGAGGTGGAGGACCAGGTGTTCGGCGTGAACGTCATCCCGCACACCGCCGAGCATACGACGCTCGGCGCCAGGGTGCCGGGCGATGCAGTCCATATCGAGATCGACATGCTGGCGCGCTACGTCGCCCGTCTGGCAGAGGTTTCGAACCTGAACGGCCGGGCGTCCGCGGACGGCAAGGCGGCGCCATGACCCTGGACACGCTGCCGCGGCATTCGCTGCACGACGCGATCTCGTCCACCGCCGAGCTGATCGCGGAGGCGCGCGCGGGCCGGATGTTCATCCTCGTCGACGACGAGGACCGGGAGAACGAGGGCGACCTGATCATCCCCGCGCAGTTCGCCACCCCCCAAGCGCTCGCCTTCATGATGCGCAACGCACGCGGCCTGATCTGCCTGGCGCTGACGCCTGCCCAGGTGGAGCGGATGGCGCTGCCGATGATGTCGGTGGCCAACCAGCAGCGGCACCAGACGGCGTTCACCGTCAGCATCGAAGCGCGGGACGGCATCACCGACGGCGTCTCCGCCCGCGACCGCGCGCGCACGATCGCGGTCGCGATCAACCCGTTGAGCACGCCCCGCGACCTGGTCTCGCCCGGCCACGTCTTTCCCCTGGCCGCGCGAGAGGGCGGCGCCCTGGTGCGCGCGGGGCATACCGAAGCCGCGGTCGACATCTCCAGGATGGCCGGCCTGATCCCGGCCGGCGTGATCTGCGAAATCATGAACGCGGATGGCAGCATGGCGCGCCTGCCCGACCTGGTCGCCTTCGCCCAGCTGCACGGGCTGAAGCTCGGCACGATCGCCGACATCATTGGACACCGGCGCGGCACCGAGAACCTGGTCCGGCGCGTGCACGAGGTGAAAGTCCAGGAGCTCGACACCGGGCCTTGGCAGGTGATGGTCTACAGCAGCACGCTCAACCAGGCCGAGCACGTCGTCATGGTGAAGGGCGATATCGCCAGGCCAGGCTCCGTGCTGGTGCGCATGCAGGCGATCGACCCGATCCAGATGCTGCCTGGCGGCCGAACGAACCACCTGATGCATCAGGCGATGCGCCAGATCGAGGCCGAGGGCAGCGGCGTCATGGTCGTGCTGCACGATTGGCGCACTGCGAGCCTTCTCGACACGGTGACCGGCCGTCACGGACCCGCCGTGGTGCGGGAACGGATGCTGCGCGACTACGGGATCGGTGCGCAGATCCTGGCCGATCTGGGCGTCCGCGACATGGTGCTGCTGTCCAACACCGACCGCACGTTCGTCGGGCTGGAGGGCTACGGGCTGAACGTGGTCGGCCGCCGCCCGATCGAGTTCCTGGGGTGAGCACGGCCGACGCGCCCTTGCCTGTGCCCCCAATGGTGCCCGGGCCGCCGGCGCGCATGCTGGTCGTGCGTGCGCCCTACTACCGCGCGGTGATCGACGGCATGACGCAGGGTGCGCTCCGCATGATCGTCGGCGCCGGCGCGACGCACGAGGTGCTAGACGTGGCTGGCAGCTTCGAGCTGCCCCAGGCGATCCGGATCGCGTTGCGCGGGACGCAAAGTTACGACGGGTTCGTGGCGCTCGGCTGCATCGTGCGCGGCGGCACTGACCATTACGACTATATCTGCCGAGAGACGATGGCCGGGCTGATGGCGGTGGCGCTGCAACACGGCATCGCCCTTGGCTCGGGCGTGCTGACGGTGCATTCGATCGAGCAGGCGGTGGCCCGCAGCGGCGCGGACGGCCACAACAAGGGTGCCGAGGCGGCGGCGGCTGGCCTGCTGCAGGTGGCCGCGGCCCGGCGATTAGGAGCGGCATGATGGCCAAGGCGCCAGGCAATCCCCAAACGTCCCGGCAGCCCAGCTCGCGGCCGAGGACCGCCGCGCGGGTGGGCGCCGTGCAGGCCCTGTTTCAGGCCGAACAGGGCGGCGAGAGCCCGGAGGCGGTGATCGACCAGTTCGTGCGCCACCGGCTCGGCGAGCTTCCTGGCTCGGGAGGCTTCGAGGAGGGCCGCGTGCCGGACGCGCACGTGAAGCTGTTCGGGCGGATCGTGCGGGAAGCGGTGCTTCGTCAGGACCAGCTCGACGCGCTGCTGGCCGAGTCGCTGCCTGCGGACTGGCCGCTCGGACGGCTGGACCCTGTGCTTCGCGCCCTGCTGCGCGCCGCCGGTGCCGAGTTCACCATGCGCGACGGCCCGCCGGTCGCGGTTGTGATCAACGAATACATGGACGTGGCGCATGGCTTCTTCCACGGCGAGGAGCCGAAGATGGCCAATGGCCTGATGGACCGCATGGCACATAGTTTGCGGCCGCGCGAGTTCGAAGTGCGGCAGTAAGGACGTCTGGCGGCGATGCGGGCCCGCCGCGCGCACCGGCGGTGAGCAGGCCGTCCGCGCCGGCGGATGGCCGGCCGCCCGCCGAGTTCGAACGGATCGCCTGTTTTCGCGGCCTGGCGGCGCCTGGAGCACTCGGGCTGCTGGACGATGCCGCCGTGTTCGCGCCGCCCGCCGGCCGCGAGCTCGTGATGTCAGCCGACACGCTGGTGGAGAGCGTTCATTTCCTCCCCCAAGACCCTGTGGAAACCCTCGGGCGCAAGATGCTTCGGGTGAACCTGTCGGACATGGCGGCGATGGGGGCGGTGCCGTTGCATTACCTGATGACGATCTCCGTGCCGCGCGGGACGGCCACCGCCTGGTTCGAGGCCTTCGCGGCCGGGCTGGCGCTCGACCAGGAGGCGTTCGGCGTCTCTCTGCTGGGAGGAGACACGACGAGCACGCCTGGCCCGATAACGCTGTCAGCGACGATCATCGGCCACGTGGCGCCTGGCCTGGCCTTGCGCCGGCGCGGCGCGCGGCCGGGCGACGGGCTCTGGGTGACTGGCACGGTGGGCGACGGCGCACTGGGCCTCCTCGCGCTGCAAGGCGAAGTGGCCGACGCCGATGGGTTTCTCGCCGGCCGCTACCGCCTGCCAAGGCCGAGGCTGGGCTTGAACCTGGCTGGGCTGGTGTCTGCGGCGATGGATGTGTCCGACGGGCTGGTCCAGGATGCTGGGCACCTGGCGCGGGCATCGGGGCTGGGCATCAAGATCGATGCGGACTCGGTGCCGCTGTCGCCGGCCGCCAGACAGGCGGGCCGGCTCGAAAGCTGCCTGACCGGAGGAGATGATTACGAGCTGTTGCTGGCCTGTCCGAACCGGTTCGAGCCCGCGCTGGCGGCCGAGTGCGCGCGAGCCGGCCTGTCGGTCACCCGGATCGGAAGGTTTGTCGACGGGCCAGCCGAGGCCAGGGTTTCCTGCAGCAAGGGCGTGCTCACTCTGCCAGCACTGGGTTGGAGCCATTTCTAGACCCGTTTCACGCAGAGTGTCCGCGAGTAGGCGGACCTCAAACCGGTCTAGGCCTTGTTTTGGCGAGCAGTTTCGTCCTGCCGACTATTCCAGCCTGCATGACATTGCTCTGGTCGACCGGTCAGCTTGGTCGGCTCAGGTCGAAACGGTTTTCGGGATGTATGGTGGCGTAGGCCGTAGGCCCGCCGGCGCGCATGATGATGCCGGCCCCAAACGTGTCGAAGACGCCGTCACGCATGAGGTGCTGGGCGATGTGCACGCCGATCACCTCGCCGATCACCAGCCACGCATCCACCGGCTGGCCCGCATGGCCGCGCAGGCGGACGATGTCGGACACCTTGCATTCGAAGTGCACGGGGCTTTCTGCGACGCGCGGTGCGGCCACCAGCCGGGACGGCAATCGCGTCACGCCGGCCAAGGCGAACTCGTCGGTGCCGTAGGACACGGCCGCCGAACTGGCGTTCATCGGCTCCGCAAGATCCTTGGTTGCCAGGTTCCAGACGAACTCGCCGGTCTCCTGTGCATTGCGCAGGCTGTCCTTCGCGGCGACGCTGCAGAAACCGATCAGCGGCGGGTGGTAGTTGAACGCGTTGAAAAAGCTGTAGGGCGCAAGGTTGACCGAACCATCGGCCCCCATCGAGGAGATCCAGCCGATCGGCCTGGGCGCCACGATCGCGTTGAACGGGTCGTGTCTGAGCCCGTGTCCCTGCGCGGGCTGGTAGAAGATCGGTTCCTCGGTCATCTGCGCAGCATAGCAGCCGAACGAGACCTGCGCAGCATGCGCCGGCATGATGGCGGCACAGCACCGGCAATGCTGTCAGCCGTAGCCGATGACCTCGAACAGAAATCGCTCACGCTCGCGCAGTTGCTCCAGCAAGTCCTGATCGAGAACGAACTCGGTCTTCTTGTCCGCCCGGGTCGACGGGTTGGTTTTTTCATCAGTTGATCGCAGCTCTGCGATCGCCGCGTCAGGGTCCTTGATGAACGCGCGCAACGGGCCGTCGACCAGACGCGCCATGTCCTCGTTGAGGAACTCGTTCCTGACGACCTCGGTGTGGACCTTGTTCTTTTGATAGATGTCGACGAGGTCGTCGAAACTGGTCGCTGATCTGAGGAGCCTTGCTGGCCGGAAAAACGACAATTTGAGGAAGCGATCCGTCATGGGACCGAACAGCCGGCCGTCTTCCGCCGGATGGGTTGTGAAAACCGGAAAATTCTTTGGGTCCATGACGAACCGCAACCAGGTCGAAAACCCTTCGGCCGTCCCGTCATAGCAGTCCAGCAGTCCCGCCTCGCTGGTCAGCAGCGAGAACAAGGCGCCTTTCTGGTTCACGCCGTAGAAGTAGAGGCTCTTGTACTGGTCGAGCGGCTCTCGTGCCGAGATGAAGAAGAACTTGCCTGGTTCAATCTGCCGGCGCCTGTGCAGACGTCCGTGCTTTTCGAAATCGACCTGCTCCAGCGCCGAATGCTTCTGCAGAAACCTGGAGATGAAGGTGGACCCAGTCTTGGGCACGTCCAAGTAGCAGAATTGTCCAAAGTCGTGCATCGTAACCCCGGTGCGGCGTCCGTATTCTACAGAACCGCGCCTCCCGCTACAACATTACGTGCCGCCAGTCTGCGCATCAATACTTGCGCAGCAAGGCGACTATCCGACCCTGAACCTTCACCCGGTCGGGCGGCAGCAGGCGGGTTTCATAGCGCTTGTTGGCGGGTTCCAGGGCGATGGACGCGCCGCGCTTGCGGATGCGTTTCAGCGTTACCTCGGTGCCGTCGATCAACGCCACGATGATCTGTCCGGTCTCGGCGGTCTCGCCCTTGCGGATCACCACAGTGTCGCCGTCCAGTATGCCTGCCTCGATCATCGAGTCGCCCGCAACTTCGAGCGCGAAATGGTCGCCGCTGCCGAGCATGGCCAGCGGCACCTCGATATGCGCGCCGTCATCGCGCAGCGCCTCGATCGCCTGGCCCGCTGCGATGCGGCCGTAGAGTGGCAGTTGCACGGCGGCCGCCTCATTGGCGGCGCGAACGCCCGGCAACCGGCCGGTGAAATCGCCGCGTATGACGTTCGGCGCGAACGGCGCGGCGCCCGGCATTGCCGGCCCGACCGCATCGGGCTCCTCGCGCTGCCCTGCAGAGGCTGCAGCAACCTCTTTCTTCGGGAAATTCTCCGGCAGCCGAACCACCTCCAGCGCGCGTGCCCGGTGATGGTGGCGGCGCAGGAAGCCACGCTCCTCCAGTGCCGAGATCAGCCGGTGGATGCCGGACTTGGAGCGCAGCGTCAGCGCCTCCTTCATCTCCTCGAAACTGGGGGAGACGCCTGTCTCCTTGAGGTGCACGTCGATGAAGCTGAGAAGCTCGTGCTGTTTGCGGGTCAACATGTTTCGGCTCCATCCCCGTCGCTTCGGATACGCGCCGCCCGTTCCTGCGAACAAACCGGCAACCCTGCAAGCGTTCTAATTTAGTTCTTTAGACTCCGTCAATAACCCAATGGGAAACAAGGCAAGGCAATCATGCGAGATGTCACAGCCCCATGCTGTCCAACCGAATGACCAGGACGTCCGCCCCCGCTTGCAGCGCCGGCGCGTGTGGGGCGCGAAGGATCAGCGCCTGCGACTCGGCCAACGCCCGCAGCAATGCGGAGTCCTGACGCGCAAACGGAGTGGCGACCAGCCGGCCCGACGACGCGTCCAGCGTTGCACGCAGATGGTCGGTGCGATGATCGTTGGCGCGCACCGCAGCGCCCAGAACCGCCGGCGTGGTCGGAGGCGCGCCGGCCGGCAGCCCCGACAGACAATCGATGGCGGCAAGCAGGAACAGCACGGCGCAGACGAAGGCGGACACGGGGTTGCCGGGAAGGCCTATCACCGGCGTCGCTCCTGCCTGCTCGCCGAGCCTGCCGAAGATCATCGGCTTGCCCGGACGCATGGCGATCTTCCAGAAATCGAGCGCGAACCCCTGCGCGGTCAGACCCGCCTGCACCAAATCGTGGTCGCCCACGCTGGCGCCGCCGGTGGTCACGAGCAGGTCCATGCCGGCGGCTGCACGGGCCGCCTCGCCGATGGCGCCCGCGTCGTCGCCGGCCAACGGCAATAGCAGGGGCTCGGCCCCGCAGGCGCGTACCAGGGCGGCGAGGCTGTGGGAGTTGGAGCTGACGATGCCGCCATGGCCGACCGGCTCGCCAGGCATGGAGATCTCGTCGCCGGTCGCCAGTATCGCCACGCGCGGGCGCCGGTGCACGCTGAGCCAGGGGTGATTGGCTGCCGCAGCCAGGCCGATGTCGCGCGCGCCGAGCCGCTGGCCGGGCTTGAGCAGCACGTCGCCGACCGCGAAATCCTGGCCCTGGCGGCGGATGTGCTGGCCTGCGTTGGGCGCTTGGCGTGCTGAGACGGTCTCCGCCTCCGCATCGGCATCTTCTTGCAGGAGCACGGCGTCCGCGCCGTTGGGCATCACGCTGCCGGTGAACAGCCGCACCGCCTCGCCCCATTTCAGCGTGCCGTCGAAGGGCCGGCCGGCCGGTGCTGCGCCCACCACGCGCAGCTTCGCGCCGGCCACCGCGTCGGCGGCACGCAGCGCGTAGCCGTCCATGGCCGAAACGTCGGCCGGCGGCTGGGTAAGGCGTGCAACGACCGGTGCTGCGAGCACCCGGTTCCACGCCTCGGGGAGCGCGACGGTTTCGGCGGGGACGGGGCGCAGACCGGCCAGGATGCGCGCGCGGGCCTCCTCGACGGTCAGCATGAGGGGCTAGGGCGCCGTGTGCACACCGGACTTGCCGCCTTCCTTGTGCACCACGCGCACCGCCTCGATCCGCATCCCGCGGTCGATCGCCTTGCACATGTCGTAGACGGTCAGGGCGGCGACCGAGACGGCCGTCAAAGCCTCCATCTCCACGCCGGTGCGCCCCGTCGTTCGCACGGTGGCCGATATTTCGACCGCGTCGTACTCGCCCGCCACCAGCTCCACCGCGACCGCGCCGATGGGCAGCGGGTGGCAGAGCGGGATCAGCTCGGCGGTGCGCTTGGCGGCCATGATGCCTGCCAGCCTCGCCGTGCCGAGCACGTCGCCCTTGCCGGCGCTGCCGGCGCGCACGACCGCGAGCGTTTCGGGCAGCATCGTCACCCGGCCGCGCGCGGTCGCCACGCGGTCGGTGTCCGGCTTTTCGCTCACGTCCACCATCACGGCGCGGCCCTGGGAGTCGAAATGGCTCAGCCCGGTCATCCGCCGAGCAGGGCGCGCGTCGCTGCGACCAGGTCGGGCTGGCGCAGCAGGCTTTCGCCCACCAGCATGCAATGGGCGCCGACCCCGGCCAGGCGTCTGAGGTCTGCGTTGCCGCGTATGCCGCTTTCAGTGACCAGGATGCAGCCAGGCGAGACGTGCGGGGCGAGCTCGATCGTGGTTTCGATGTCGGTCTGCAGCGTTTTGAGGTTGCGGTTGTTGACGCCGATCAGCGGCGTCTGCAGGCCGAGCGCGCGGTCCAGCTCGCGCCGGTCGTGCACCTCCACCAGCACGTCGAGGTCGAGATCGCGCGCCAGGCCTTCCAGCTCGATCGCCTGCTCGTCGGTCAGCGCGGCCATGATCAGCAGGATGCAGTCCGCCCCGTAAGCCCGGCTTTCATAGACCTGCCACGGGTCGATGATGAAATCCTTGCGCAGCACAGGCAGCGGGGTGGCGGCGCGGGCCGCCTCCAGATCGGCCAGGCTGCCCTGGAAATGCTGGCCTTCGGTGAGCACGCTGAGGCAGGTTGCGCCGCCCGCCTGGTAGTCGCGCGCGACGCGGGCGGGGTCGATGTTGCCGCGTATCAGGCCGCCGGATGGGGAGGCGCGCTTGATCTCGGCAATCAGGCCGCAGCTGTTGGCGATCAGCTTGGCCTTCAGCGCCTCGCCGAAGCCGCGCGGCTTGTCGCGCCGGTGGGCGATGCGGGATTTCAGCGCCGCGAGGGGTGTGGCGAGCCGTCTGCGGTCCACCTCCGCGGCGGTGTCGGCGCAGATGCGGGCGAGCGCGTCGCTGTCCATTGCGCGAGCAGAGGGCGGGCGGTCACGGGGCAGCGCGTCTGGCATCGTCTGGGTCGGCTCCTGCGTGTCGGTCGGTGGTCAGTTGTTCAAGCACGTTCGATGCCGCGCCCTGGTCTATCGCCCTTGCGGCCTGGCCTGCGCCGTCGGCCAGGTGGGCGGCACGGCCGGCGATCACCAGAGCGGCGGCGGCGTTCAGCAGGACGGTGTCGCGATAAGCCGATTTGCGCCCCTGCAGCAACGCGCGCAGGGCCTGCGCGTTCGCCCGCGCGTCTCCGCCCCTCAGCGCCTCGACCGGCGCGCGCGGCAGGCCGGCCTGCTCGGGGGTGACGGTGAAGCGGTGCAGCGTGCCGCAGCGCCACTCGGCGACCTGGGTTTCGCCGGCCAGGGTCAGCTCGTCCAGGCCCTGGCCGTGCACCAGCCAGGCGCGGTCGGTGCCGAGCGCGCCCAGGGTTTCGGCCATCGGCGCCAGCCAGTCCGCGCTGTAGGCGCCGGCGAGCTGGCGGGTGACGCGCGCCGGGTTCGAAAGCGGGCCCAGCAGGTTGAAGATGGTGCGGAAGCCGAGTTCCACGCGCGCCGTGGCCGCGTGGCGCAGCGCCGGGTGGTGGTTCGGGGCGAACAGGAAGGCGAGCTTGTGCGCGCGCAACTGGTGCGCGAGGTCTTCTGGCGTCTGGTCCAGTGGCAGGCCGAGTGCCGCCAGCACGTCCGCGCCGCCGGCGTGCGACGATTGCGCCCGGTTGCCGTGCTTGGCCACCGGCACGCCGCAGGCGGCGACCACGAAGGCGGTCGCGGTCGAGACGTTGAGGGTGTGGGCACCGTCCCCTCCCGTGCCGCAGACGTCGATCGCGTCAGGGGGGGCCTGCACGGCGATCATGCAGGCCCGCATCGCGCGCACGGCGCCGGTCAGTTCGGGCCGCGTTTCACCGCGCAGGTGGAGGGCGGTCAGCAGGCTGGCGATCTGCGACGGCGTGGCCGCGCCTTGCATGACGAGGCAAAACGCGGCTTCGGACTCGCGGTCGGTCAGGCGTTCGCCGGCGGCCAGGCGGGCGAGCGTCGGTTTCAGCGTGCCGGACACGTTCGTCAGGCCGCTGTCTCCTGCAGGCGGGCGCGGCCGGCCAGCGCCAGGAAGTTGGCCAGTATGTCGTGGCCGTGCTCGCTGGCGATGCTTTCGGGGTGGAACTGCACGCCGTAGATCGGCAGCGTGTTGTGGCGCAGGCCCATGATGAGGCCGTCCTCGGTGTGGGCCGTGGCGGTCAGGCTGTCCGGCAGGGTGTCAGGGCGGACGGTCAGGCTGTGGTAGCGGGTGGCGCGGAACGGAGAGGGAAGGCCCGCGAACAGGTCGGTGCCTGCGTGGAGGACCGGGCTGATCTTGCCGTGCATGGGTTTGGGCGCGCGCACCACCTCGCCCCCGAAGACCTGGCCGATGGCCTGGTGGCCGAGGCACACGCCGAGCAAGGGGGTGCGGGTTTCGGCCGCGGCACGGATCAGGTCGAGGCAGATGCCAGCTTCGTTGGGCGTGCAGGGGCCTGGGGAGAGGAGGATCGCGTCCGGGTGCAGAGCCAGGGCGTCGGCGGCGCTCAGGGAGTCGTTGCGGCGGACGTCGCAGGTTCGGCCGAGCTCACCCAGATAGTGGACGAGGTTGAAGGTGAAGCTGTCGTAGTTGTCGATGAGCAGGATCATCGGGGCGACAGGTCGGCCAGGTCAGGCCGAGCGTCAAGCGGGCAGCCGTTCGGGGGAGGCGGCGCGGCGCTCGGCGCCAGGTGACGCACGCGGTGGCGCCTTGCTCGCACCGGCACGAAACCGGTGCGGGCTTGAACAGCCATAGGTTGCCTGCGTCGCTCGAGTTCGGGGCGAAGTGCCGCGGTCACCTGCTTTCGGAAGCGAAGCGTACGGCCTCCTCGGCGGCGCGGAACAGGGCGCGGGCTTTTTGGCGGGTTTCTTCGTATTCGGATTCGGGGACGCTGTCGGCGACCACGCCGCAGCCTGCCTGCACGTGCATGACGCCGTCCTTGACCACGGCGGTGCGCAGGGCGATGCAGGTGTCCATGGTGCCGTCCGGGGCGAAGTAGCCGATGCAGCCGGCGTAGATGCCGCGCCGGACCGGTTCGAGCTCGGCGATGATCTCCATCGCGCGGATTTTTGGGGCGCCCGACAGCGTGCCGGCGGGGAAGCCGGCGGTGAGCGCGTCGACCGCGTCCACGCCGGGGCGCACGCGTCCCTCCACGGTGGACGAGATGTGCATGACGTGGCTGAAGCGTTCGATGGCGAAACTTTGGGTGACGCGCACGCTGCCGAGCTCGCACACGCGGCCGACGTCGTGGCGGCCGAGGTCGATCAGCATGAGGTGTTCGGCGCGTTCCTTGGGGTCGGCGAGCAGGTCGGCCTGCAGGCGGGCGTCTTCGTCCGGCGTGGCGCCGCGCGGGCGGGTGCCGGCGAGCGGACGGATGGTAACGGTCTGATCGCGAAGACGGACCAGGATCTCGGGGCTGCTGCCGACGATGCAGAAGCCGCCGAGATCGAGGAAGAACAGGAAGGGGGCGGGGTTGATGCGCCGCAGGGCGCGGTAGAGGGCGAAGGGTGGCAGGGCGAAAGGGGCGGAAAAGCGCTGGCTCGGGACCACCTGGAACACGTCGCCGGCGGCGATGAACGCGCGGGCCCGTTCGACGGCGGCGATGAACGCCCCGCGCGTCACGTTGGCTTGCGGCTCCGGCTGCGGCGGCAGGCTGACGGGCGGGGCGGGGCGGGGCAACGGGCGGTCGAGTGCGGCGCGCGCCTCTGCGAGGCGGGCCTGCGCGTCGGCCCACGCAGCATCTGGCGATGCTGAGACCGGCGATGTGAAGACCGGCGATGTGAAGACTGGCGATGCGAAGACTGGCGATGCGGCGTCGGTGCCGGCGCTGATGTCGGGTTCGTGGTCCTGGGCGGGGTAGATGGGCGCGGCCAAGGTGAGTTCGTCGCGCACGTTGTCGAACACGGCGAACAGGGTGGGGCGCAGGAGCACGGCTTCGGGTAGGCCGAGGTCGTCCTGCTGGCTGTCCGGCAGGCGCTCCATCAGGCGCACCATGTCGTAGCCGAGGTAGCCGAACAGGCCGCCGATCATCGGCGGCATGCCTGGCGGCAGCACCATGCGGGTTTCGGCGAGCAGAGCGCGCAGGCTTTCCATGGCCGGCCGCGGGTCCGGGGCAAAGGCGTGCGGGGCGCTGCGGGCGTGGCGGTTGATTTCGGCCACGCCGTTGCGGCAGCGCCAGATCAGGTCCGGCGCCATGCCGATGACGGAGTAGCGGCCGCGCGCGGTGCCGCCCTCTATGCTCTCGAGCAGAAAGGCGTTCGGCTGGCCGTGCGCGAGCTTGAGAAAGGCGGCGACCGGGGTTTCGAGGTCGGCGACCCCGGTCCACCAGGCGAGCCGGGGCGGCGCAGCAACGGGCTGGCGCGAGGTCAAAAACTCATTCGCCCGGCTGCAGGACCAGGCCCATCACCACCTTTGGCCGCACCACCGGATCGGCGGCATCGCGCACCGCCGTGGCGTACATCTGCACATAGTCTTCGCGCAGCGCCTGGGTCAGGCCCTCGCGCGCCTGGGTCAGGCCGGCGGCGTCGGCGTGCGGGTCCGGCTGGATGATCTGGGCGAGCTGGGCGACGACGAACCCGGCGTTGGTCTCGACCATGGTCGCTTCGTTGGGGGCCAGCGTGAACAGGCGTTGCGACAGCTCGGCCGGCACGCCTGGCTGTGGCTTGCCGCGGGCCAGCGGCGGCGTGCGCGTCACCTGCCTACCACTGCCCCAGGCGGCGTTGGCCAGGCTCTCGCCCGATTTCACCAAGGTCAGTATGTGCGCGGCCTCGGTCTCCTGAGTGTGGTGCAGCTGGTCGGCGCGCCAGTCGGCCAGCACCTGGTCGCGCACCTGGTCGAACGGTTTCCTGGCGGGCTTGGTGATGGTGTCGACGGCGACGGCGAACCAGGTGTGGGCGGGACCTTCGACGGGCGTGATGGCGTCGCCGGGATTCGTCTTGAAGGCGGCTTCGATGATCGCCTGGCGGGCTTCCGGCGTGGCGGGGATCGGAGCGGGCGTGCCGTCTGGCGTGTTGCCCTGGGCGTCGAGCGTGCCGGCAGCCCCGGTGGCACCGAGGTCGGCCGGCACCTCGTCGATCTTGGCACCGCCGGCGAACAGGTCCTGTAGCTTCTGGGCGCGCGCGTCGATCAGGTCGGCGGCGCGTTCGGCGGCGAGTTTTTCCCGAATCGTGCCGCGGACGGCCGTAAAATCGGGGTTGCGGGCCGGGATGATGGAGGAGACGCGCAGGAGGTAGGTGCCCAACGGTTCGACCACCGGACCCACCACGGTGCTGGCGGGTGCGGAAAAGGCCGCGCGCGCCAGCTCCGGCGAGGGCACCTGGTCCCGCGTCGTGTCGTCGAGCGGCACGGCCGTCGCGCCCGCCTTCCTGGCCGCGGCCTGCATCGCGTCCCAGCTGGCGCCCGCGCGCCACTGTGCGGCGAGCGAGGCGGCGGCGGCGGCCGACCCTGCGGTGATCACCTGGACGGAGCGTTTTTCGGGCGAGACGTAGTCCGATTTGTGCTGGGCGTACCAGGCGCGCTCGTCCGCCTCCGAGACGTCGAGGCCGCGGCCGATGCTGTCGGGCGAGAGGATCACCGCCTTGATGTGGCGGTATTCAGGCGCGGTGTAGCGGGCGGGGTTGTTGTCGTAGAAGCGGCGCAGCACGGCTTCCGGCGGGGCGGGCGGCACTGGCTGGCCGGCAAAAGGCAGGGTCAGCACGTCGGCGGTGCGGCGTTCGCCCAGGTATCTGAAGATCAGGCCGGTCAGCATCTCGGACGGCTGGCTGGCCGCGCCCACCGTCTGCAGCAGCTGGTTCTGCGCGATGTCCTGGCGGATCAGGTCGAGAAAATGGGCTTCGGTCATGTTGTTGTTGGCCAGCGCCTGAAGCAGCACGCGGCGGTCGAAGGTGCCGCCAGCGCCCTGGAACTCCTGCATCGCGAACACCGTCTGGCGCACCTGGTCGTCCGGCACGGCGATGCCGAGGCGGGCCACCTCGCCGGCGAGCGCCTGCTGGGTGACCAGGCGCTCCAGCGTCTGCTGCGCGACCTGCATCTTCAGCTCGACGGGCACCTGATTCTGGTCGGGCAGGCGCTCGGATTGGCGGCGCAGGCTGGCCTGGTACTCGGTCATGAACTGCTGCGGCGTGATGTCCCGGCCGCGTACGGTGGCGACCGCGGTGCTGCCGACGCCGATGTTGCGCACCACGTCGGCCACACCCCAGCTGGCGAAGCTGGCGCCGAGCAGGATCAGCAGCACCCTTGCGGGCCAGGTGTTCACGATTTTTCTGAACGCGCCGAGCATGCGTGCAGCATAAGCAGGGACGGCCAGGGGTTCCACCCCCTGCGCCTGCCCCGGTCGTCGAACCGTTGGCGGAGCGCCGGCAAGGCCGCTAAGGACGCTCGTCCTCGGAACGTTTCAGGGAGGGGTGGTCTTGCGGCAGCTGGTGGCGGGAAACTGGAAGATGAACGGGTTGTCCCGGCAGGCCGCGTTGCTGGCGGAGGCGTTGCGTGGGCAGGCCGGGTGCGGGTGCGACCTGCTGGTCTGCCCGCCCTTCACCATCATCGACAGGGTCGCCGGGCTGCTGCTGCACACGCCGGTCGCCGTCGGCGGCCAGGATTGCCATGCCGACCCGCGGGGCGCGCATACCGGCGACGTTTCGGCCGAGATGCTGGCCGATCTGGGCTGCAGCGCCGTCATCCTCGGGCATTCCGAGCGGCGCCAGAACCACGCCGAGACCGATGCGCAGGTCCGCGCCAAGGCGCTGGCGGCGCGGCGTGCCGGGCTGATGCCGGTCGTGTGCGTGGGGGAGACGGAGCGGGACCGCGACGCCGGGCGGGAGATCGAGGTGGTCGGCCGGCAGGTCGCAGCCAGCCTGCCGGACGGGTTCGCCGGCGTGGTCGCCTACGAGCCGATCTGGGCGATCGGCACCGGACGCACGCCGACGACGGCCGACGTGGAGGCCGTGCACCGGCACGTACGCGCCGCATTGGTCGAGCGGCTGGGCGAGGGCGGGCAGGCGCTCCGCATCCTGTACGGCGGCTCGGTCAAGCCCGACAATGCGGCCGAGCTGCTGGGGGTGCCGGAAGTGGGTGGGGCGCTGGTGGGCGGCGCCTCGCTCGACGCGGAGAGTTTCCTGGCCATTGCCCGGGCGGCCACCTGAGCCGCCGGCGCTTTCAACCCGGGCGGCCACTTGAGCCGCCGGCGCTTTCAACCCGGGCGGCCACTTGAGCCGCCGGCGCTTTCAACCCGGGCGGCCACTTGAGCCGCCGGCGCTTTCAACCCGGGCGGCCACTTGAGCCGCCGGCGCTTTCAATCGGAGTGCTGCTTCTGTAAAAGGCGCGGTTCAACTCGAAAGCCCGCCTGACGTCCATGAACGCGCTGACCGCCCTGACCCCTGTGCTGCGGGTGCTGCACCTGTTCGTGACGCTGGCGATGATCGGCGTGGTGCTGATCCAGCGCAGCGAGGGCGGAGGGCTGGGCATCGGCTCCACCCAGGGCATGGGCGCGTTCATGACGGGGCGCGGCACGGCCAACCTGCTGACACGCACCACCGCGATCCTGGCGGCACTGTTCTTCGGCATCTCGCTCAGCCTGGCCCTGCTCGACAGGGGCACGAGCGGCGTCGGGCGAAGCATACTGACGCTGCCGGCGCCGGTGGCCGGCGCAGGCGTTCCGGCAGGGCCGCGCGCCACCGTGGCGCCCGGCCCGGCCAAGCCTGCCGCACCCAAGCCCCCCGCGCCGCAAGTTCCGACCCATTGAGCGTGCTGGCTTCGGCCAGCGCGGAGGTCGACGTCGCCATCATCGGGGCCGGCGCTGCTGGCCTCGGTGCTGCGGCCCTGCTGCGCGAGGCGGGTGCGCGGGTGGCGCTGCTGGAGCGGGGCGCGCGCATCGGCGGGCGCGCCTGGACCGAGCACCCGGCCGCGCTCGGCGGCGCGCGGTTCGACCACGGTCCGCAATGGCTGCACGCGGCGGACCGCAACCCGCTGATCGCTCTGGCCAGGGCGCGCGGGCTGGCCGCGCAGCCGGACGTTCCCTGGGAAGACCGGTCGCTGGTGCTGGACGGGCCTGGGCGGCCTGCCTCGGGCGACGCCTATGCAGCAGCCGAGGCGCGATGGCAGGCGGGCGTGCAGGCGCGGCTGAACGGACCCGATACCAGCCTGGCCGAGGCGGCGCAGGCGGTGGCCGACGACCCCTGGGTGCCGACGATCGAGGCTTGGGAGGGGGCGATCATCGCGGCCGGGGACGCCGACGTGCTGAGCCTGCGCGACTGGCACGCCAACGCGCTGGCGGGCGAGAACTACGTGGCCCCCGGCGGCCTGGGCGCCCTGGTCGCAGCCTGCCTCGACCCCGGCGCCGACGGCGTGCATCTGGGTGTTCGCGTGACCGGCATCGCGGCCGAGCCTGGGGGCGTTCGCGTGCAGACCGAGCAGGGCGGCCTGCGTGCCGGTGCGGCGCTGGTGACGGTCTCCACCGGGGTGCTGCGCGCCGAGGCGATCGGCTTCACGCCGGCTTTGCCGGGGCCTGTGCTGAGGGCGCTGGACGGCTTGCCGATGGGGCTGCTGAGCAAGATCGTTCTGCGTGCCGTGGGGTCCGAACGGTTCGGCCTGCGGCCGGCGGCGGGTGTGTTCCGGCGACTCGAGGCGCGCGGCGCGCCGTTCCTGTCGACGATCTTCTGGGCCGGCGGCAGCGACCTGGCGGTGGGCTTCGTGGGCGGGCGCGCGGCCTGGCGGCTCGCGGGCCGGCCGGAGGAGGCGGCTGCGTTCATGCTGGACGAGCTGGCGGCGACGCTGGGCCATGACGTGCGGCGGCACCTCGCACCTGGTCTGGCGACGCGCTGGGGCGAGGACCCTGCGTTCCTGGGCGCCTATGCCTACGCCACCCCGGGCAATGCCGGCGCACGGGCCGTGCTGGGCACGCCGCTTTGGGACGGGCGGCTGGTGTTCGCCGGAGAGGCCTGTGCGGATGACGGGCTGGCCGGCACCGTTGCGGGCGCGTATCTGAGCGGGCGTTACGCGGCGCAAACCATTCTGGACGGGTTCCCGCCTGCGGTGCGATCCGTGTAGAAGGGGCGTCCATGACGCGGTTCGTATTCATCACCGGCGGCGTGGTCTCCTCCCTCGGCAAGGGCATCGCTTCGGCGGCGCTGGCCGCACTGCTGCAGGCGCGCGGCTACCGTGTGCGTCTGCGTAAGCTGGACCCCTACCTCAACGTCGACCCCGGCACGATGAGCCCCTACCAGCACGGCGAAGTGTTCGTCACCGATGACGGGGCCGAGACCGACCTCGACCTCGGCCACTACGAGCGTTTCACCGGCGTGCCTGCGACCAGGGCGGACAACGCGACGACGGGGCGCATCTATTCGGAGGTGATCGCGCGCGAGCGCCGCGGCGACTACTTGGGCGCCACCGTGCAGGTGATCCCGCACATCACCGACGCCATCAAGGAGGCAATCGTCCGGGAGACGGGCGACCTCGATTTCTGCCTGATCGAGATCGGCGGCACGGTGGGCGACATCGAAAGCCTGCCGTTCCTGGAAGCCATCCGCCAGCTCGGCAACGAGCTGGGGCAGGAGCGCACCATGTTCGTGCACCTGACGCTGGTGCCGTTCATTTCCAGCGCCGGCGAGCTGAAGACCAAGCCGACCCAGCATTCGGTCAAGGAGCTGCTGAACGTGGGCATACAGCCGCAGATGCTGCTGTGCCGTTGCGACCGCCCGATACCGGAGAACGAGCGGCGCAAGATCGCATCGTTCTGCAACGTGCGGCCGAGTGCGGTGATCCCCGCGCTGGATGTGGACACGATCTACAACGTGCCGATCAGCTATCACGAGCAGGGCATGGACCGCGAGGTGCTGCGGCATTTCGCCTTGCCGTTCGACCAGCCGCCCGACATCGCGCGCTGGCGCCGCATCGTCGGCATCGTGCGCGCGCCGGAAGGGGAGGTGCGCATCGCCATCGTCGGCAAGTACATCAACCTTCTCGACAGCTACAAGAGCCTGGCCGAAGCGCTGGCGCATGGCGGGATCGCCAACCGGGTCCGCGTCAAGCTCGACTGGGTGGACAGCCAGGTTTTCGAAAGGCCGGACGCGCTCAGCAAGCTTGAGGACGTGCACGGCATCCTGGTGCCCGGCGGCTTCGGCGGGCGCGGCACCGAGGGCAAGATCGCCGCAGTGCAGTTCGCGCGCGAGCGGAAAATCCCGTTCCTTGGCATCTGCTTCGGCATGCAGATGGCGGTGATCGAATGCGCCCGCAATCTGGCCGACATGCCGGACGCGTCCAGCACGGAGTTCGGGCCGTGCAAGGATGCGGTGGTGGGGCTGCTGACGGAATGGGCGCGCGGGAACGAGCTGGAGCGGCGCGAGGCCGGTGGCGATCTGGGTGGCACCATGCGCCTGGGCGCCTATCCCGCGGCACTCGCGGAGAACTCGCTGGTGCGCGGACTCTATGACGGCGCCGGCGAGATCTGCGAGCGGCACCGGCACCGCTACGAGGTGAACGTGCATTACCGTGCGCAGCTGGAAGCGGCCGGAATGCGGTTCTCCGGCATGTCGCCGGATGGGGTGTTGCCGGAGATCGTTGAGTATCCGGATCACCCCTGGTTCATTGGCGTGCAGTATCATCCGGAGTTGAAGAGCAAGCCTTTCGAACCGCATCCTCTGTTTGCGGGCTTCATTGCGGCGAGCGTCACGCAGTCTCGGCTGGTTTAGAGCAAGGTCGCGCAGACCGGAAAGCTAGGCAAGCCAGTGACGTGATAGCTGTTTGCCAGGCCGCCTGGCCAAAGCAGTCCACCGCGGGTCGGGCAGGGATTTCTACATCTTGGTGATCGTCAGCCGGAACGCTTCGAGGGGGGCGTTTGAGGGGGCTTGGCAGAGGGTTCCGCCCAGGACCGGGCCTGTGGCGGTTCCGTCGACGAAACGGGCTTCGTAGACGAGCTCCACGGGCGCCGCGTTTGGTTGGTCGGTGCTGAAACGCAGGCCGAGGATGGGGGTATTGTCGCCGCGACTGCCGACGAACTCGCCGGGGCGGCAGGGGTCGGACACTGTGTCGTTGGACAGCACCGCCTGGTAGCTGAGCGTGACGCCGGCCAGCTCCTGGCCGAGGAACAGTGCGAACCCTTCGATGGACAGGGTGCTGCCTGGCAGGCCGTTCCAGCCGTCGGGGCGGGTCGTCATGTCGCCGCGCTGCTGGACGTGCGAAACGACGTGCGTGTCAGCCGTGGCGCGCCTGACGTTGGGTCCGCGTTTGGGCGCGGCGCGCAGCGCGCCGACCGGGGTTGCCGAGAAGCTGGCCGCGTAGAGCTGCAGCAGCAGTGCCGTGTAGAGCTGCGCGCTGGAGCGGCTGAGGTATGTCCGCGCGAACGCGCGGCCGTTCAGCGCGATGCGTTCGAACGCATCGGGGTCGCGCGTCTCCTGCGCCATGATCCAGGCAACGTCTCGATCGGCATGGACAGGAGCGAAATGCTGCCAGGGCTGCAACCCGCCGAAATAATACAGCACGTCGGGAGAATCGTATTTCAACAGCACGCTGTTGCTCAGCAGCGCGATCGCGACGCGCGAGCAGGTTGCGCCGTTGCCGTCGATGGAGATGACGAAGCGGCGGCGCAGCTGCTCGCTCCACGGCATGACATCGGCCTGGCAGAACGGGTGTTCGCGCAACATCGCTTCCACCTCCGGCGTGGTGCACTGCACGATCTTGGGAAGCCGGAAATCCACATCCGGGTCGCCGACGAAATAGGCGGCCGCGCGCAGCCTGGGCAGCGAGAGGGTGCGCGCGACGTCGGGCGTGATCAGCCCGCCGGTGGTGCCGCCTGCGAACACCGCCTGGCGTGTCTTGCCGTCGTAGGCTGTCTTGTCCTCGAACGCCGGGGTCTCGTAGAAATCGTTGATCAGGAAATCGATATCCGGCAGCAGCAGCGTGGATGCGCCGGTGTGTTTCTGGAAGCAGAACACCGGCACCGCTTCGGTCGTGGTCACCTTGTCGCCAACGCCCATGCAGAGGCTGGTCGCGAAATCGCCGGGCAGCATCTGTGCCACGGACTCGAAGAAGTGCAGGTAGCGCAGCGCGCGGTCCTGCTGGACGTGGTTCGGCGCCGGCTGCGGCGGCTTTTCGTCCAGCCGGACGCTGCCGTGGTCGAAATGGTAGACGAAGCCCCAGCGCGTTTCCGCGTTCATCTCGGCGAACCGGCCGAGTGCGATGTCCCGCTCCACCGGGTTTGCGTGCCAATGCGCCATCTCGCGCATCGCCCAGCCCAGCAGCACGCTGTGCAGCGACCGTTCGCGTTCGGCCTGCAACGCGATGTCACGCAGGCCGGCGATCTGCGCCGCCGCCACCTTCTCCGGCGCGGCTGCATGCGCGGCGACGGTGCGCGCCAGGAAATCGTCGTCGGCCGCGTCCGCAAAACCCTCCCCGTCCATGCGCGAGGTGGGGTGCAGTTCGTAGAGCGTGTGCGCTCCCCTGCGGAAGGCGGCCGAGAGCAGCGGCACCGCGAGCCCCGGGTCGGGCGGCTGGACGGCGATGTGCAGCAGGGCGGCGCTGCTGGTGCGTTCGTCCAGCAGCCTGGCCAGCGCGGTGAAATCCTCCTCGGCGCTGCGCGCCACGGGCGAGACGAGCACGAACAGTTTTGCACCCGGCAAGGCGAGCAGGTCGCCGAATCGGTCGACGCAGGCCTGCGTGTAGCGATAGTCGGCGTCGCGCGTAGGGTCGTTGTGGTTGAACACGCGGCCGATGCCGTATTCCCGCGCGTAGTATTCGTGCGCGCAGCCGTTTTCCGGCTCGCCCTCGGCGGCCTGGCCGGTCAGGCTGCGGTATTGCGACCTGTCGAGCAGCACGGAAAAATCCGTCTCCAGGCAGTGGCGCACCATCGCCGGCGTCGTGGCCAGCCAGTCGAAGGGCATCGGCGGCTGGTCCAGCCCGATCCTGCGCAACATGTAGGCGACGAGGCAGCTTGCACCGAGCGAGACGACCGGCTGGGTAATCGCCGGCCAGGCCGCGGGCGCGGTCGCGGGCGGTGCCGCAGGTGCGGCCGTTGCTGCCTGCTTGCGTTCGAGCAGGTCGTGCAGGCCGGCCGCGCCGTTGCGGTCCAGCAGGAAGGCGACGTCGTGTTCGAACTCCTCCTGCCCGGGCTCCCGGCCGGCGAGCTGGCGGTGCGCGGCCAGCGCCAGGGTTTCGGCCGTGCGGCGGGCGCGCACCGGCCACTCGTCGGTCTGCACCAGCGCCGAGCCCCTCGGCTGGGCCTGCACCAGGTCGATCGTGCCGGCGCCTGCCGGGATGCTCACCCGATTGGCGGTGGGTGGCGCCTGCCAGGGCAGGATGTCGGGAAGCCGTACCGTCTCGATTCCGACCTGAAGCTGGAATTCGGCGAGCAGGCGGAGGTCCGCGCGGCGCAGCATCTCCCGGGACCGGCCCAGTATCCAGCGACTCGACACGAGGTGCGTCAGCATCTCCACATCCTGCGGGGCGAGCGGCAGGAAGGTTTCCCAGGGAAGGGCTGCGGCCCTGTCGAAGGCCATCAGCGTATCGGTGCGCTCTGCGCAGAGGTAACGGCCGTAGCGGGTCAGGCTGATGCCTGGGCCCGCGGGGGCGCCGTGGACGGTGATCATGCCCAGCGCCGGGTGGGTCTGTTTCTCGCCGTCCTGGCGGCGGGCGCCCGGGTCTATGTCGAGCGCTGTCACGTCCGGGTCGAGCAGCGGGAGCGGCAGGTGCACCAGCCCGCCGCCGCCGGCACGGAGACAGACGAGGGTGCCGTGCCAGGTCAGAAGCAGCATGCGGGTTCCAGAAACGGAGTGGGCTTGCGGAAGAAATCCGCACTCCGCCGCAAAACGCAAATGGCCGGTGTACGGTGGTTGCGCAGACCTCGGCTTTGTCGGTGCCTGGCGATCTGCCGGGATGGCCTGCCGGCAAGCCGGATGATAGCCACGAGGGAACCGCCGCACGTGCAAGGAGCTGACCACCCATGAGCGCCATTTCCGACGTCATCGCCCGCGAGATCCTCGACAGCCGCGGCAACCCGACGATCGAGGTCGACGTGATCCTGGAGAGCGGCGCTGTGGGCCGGGCTGCCGTGCCGTCAGGCGCGTCGACCGGCGCGCACGAGGCGGCCGAGCTGCGCGACAACGATCCCGCCCGCTACGGTGGCCGCGGTGTCCGCCGGGCGGTGGAGAACGTGCAGGGCGAGATCTTCGACGCGGTGGGCGGGCTGGATGCGGCCGAACAGGTGCATATCGACCGGCTGATGATCGACCTGGACGGCACGCCCAACAAGTCCCGCCTCGGGGCCAATGCGATCCTGGCAGTCTCGCTCGGCGTGGCCCGGGCGGCGGCGGCCGACCTGGGTCAGCCGCTGCACCGCTACGTGGGCGGCGTGTTCGCGCGCACCCTGCCGGTGCCGATGATGAACATCGTCAACGGCGGCCAGCACGCCGACAACCCGATCGACATCCAGGAATTCATGATCCAGCCGGTGGCGGCCGAGACGCTGGCCGATGCGGTGCGCATCGGCTCGGAGATCTTTGCCAAGCTGAAACGCGGCCTGAAGGATGCCGGCCACAATACCAACGTGGGCGACGAGGGCGGCTTCGCGCCGAACCTAGCCTCCGCCGACGAGGCGCTGGCCTTCATCAGCCGCGCCTGCGAGGCCGCTGGCTACCGCCCGGGCGAGGACGTGACCTTCGCGCTGGACTGCGCCAGCACCGAATTCTTCCGCAACGGCCGCTACGAGCTGGCGGGCGAGGGCCTGTCGTTGGACGCCGAGGGCATGGTCACCTATCTGGCCGAGCTGTGCACCCGCTACCCGATCGTCTCTATCGAGGACGGGTGCGCCGAGGACGATTGGGAGGGCTGGCGCCTGCTGACGCAGACTCTGGGCGGGCGCGCGCAGCTGGTGGGCGACGATTTGTTCGTGACCAACCCGGACCGACTGGCGCGCGGGATCACCGAGGGTATCGCCAACTCGATCCTGGTGAAGGTGAACCAGATCGGCACGTTGAGCGAGACGCTGGAGGCGGTGCAGATGGCCCAGCGCGCCGGCTACACCGCGGTGATGAGCCACCGCTCCGGCGAGACCGAGGACTCGATCATCGCCGATTTGGCGGTGGCGACCAATTGCGGGCAGATCAAGACGGGGTCGCTGTCGCGCAGCGACCGGACCGCGAAATACAACCAGCTGATCCGCATCGAGGCGGAGCTGGGGTCGTCCGCGGTGTATGCCGGGCGGTCGATCCTGCGGTCGTAAAGCTTCGTCACGAAACCGGCGCGCGTGCGCATCGTTTTAACTGCCACACAACACGGGAGTGGCAGACATGGTTGACGAGAACCGGGTAACGGGCGCGCTTCATCAGGCCGAAGGCGCGGTCAAGGAAGGTTTTGGCAAGCTGACCGGCGACCAGAAGACGCAGGCCGAGGGTGCTGCCGAAAAGGCCGGCGGCAAGGTCGAGAACACCGTCGGCGGCGTTAAGGACACCGCGCGGGACGCGCTTAACAAGTAATTGCGGGACGCGCTGAACACTTAGTCGCGGGACGCGATCCACAAACAGTCAAAGTGCGGCCGGGCGGCTTGCCAACGCCCAGCCGCATGAGCTTGGTCCTGCCTGCGGCGCCAGCTTGTAGGAAACCTGTCCCGACGTTGTTCGAATGACCGTGACGCCCACCTGACTGTATTGCTCCTCAACGCTCTTGGCGTGGTTCCGTATAGACGGGATGCAATACAGCACGGACACCATCGCCCGCCTCATCATGCCCCGGCCGCCGCTGCGGGCCTGCATGGATGGTTCCGCGCAGCCGCTTTCAGCGAGGCCACCGCCGACGGCGACAGCCGGTAGCTCCATTGCCTCTCGTCCACTCCCTTTGCCCCCACGCTCAACGCCCGGAACGTGCCGGCGGGGACGGTGACGGACGGACCGTGTGGCCTGCTGACCATCGACGACGTGGCGCGGGCTCCAGTCCTGGCCGATCGGGTGGTCCTCTTAGCCGGTCGGCGCCCCCTCGCGCTTGATGCCGACGCCCGGTTCCCCCGCGAGGTGGCGGGACTGTGTCGTCCTGTCCAGGGAGAGGACGACCGAGGCAGGTCGGAGGCGCGGCATCGGCCCTGCCTTGCCAGCGCCGCCACGATCGGCCATATCCCGCCCGCCAAGGCGCTGCAGCCAAGGCAAATTCACACGCGGGGCACTTTCCTGGGGGAAACCCTTCGAATCCGGTGCCGCAAGGCCACCCCCGCGGAGGCTCAACCGGACTCTTGCTTTAAGGAAAGGACCCGCCACCCATGGCGATGCCAGATTTTTCGCTGCGTCAGCTGCTCGAGGCCGGCGTGCACTTCGGCCACCACACGCGCCGCTGGAACCCGCGCATGTCGCCGTTCCTGTTCGGCGTGCGCAACCAGGTCCACATCATCGACCTGCAGCAGACCGTGCCGATGCTCGACCGCGCGCTGCGCGCCGTGCGTGACGTCACCGCCGGCGGCGGACGCGTGCTGTTCGTCGGCACCAAGCGGGCGGCCGCCGAGTACGTGGCCGACAGCGCCCGCAAATGCGGCCAATACTACGTCAACCACCGCTGGCTGGGCGGCATGCTCACCAACTGGAAGACGATCACCGGCAGCATTAAGCGCCTGCGCCAGATTGACGAGCTGCTGGGCGGCGATACCCAGGGCCTGACCAAGAAGGAGGTGCTGGAGATGACGCGCGACCGCGACAAGCTGGAGCGGTCGCTCGGCGGCATCAAGGAGATGGGCGGCCTGCCGGACATCCTGTTCATCATCGACACCAACAAGGAGAAGCTCGCGGTCGAGGAGGCCAACAAGCTCGGCATCCCGGTGATCGCCGTGCTAGACAGCAATTCCGACCCCGAGGGCATCACCTTCCCGATCCCTGGCAACGACGACGCCATCCGCGCCATCACGCTCTACTGCGACCTGGTGGCCGGCGCCGTGCTGGACGGGATCAGCCAGGAATTGCAGGCGTCGGGCCAGGACATCGGCGCGGCGGAGGAGCTGCCCGAGGCGGTGCTGCCCAGCCATGAGCCGGCGCCGCATCATGGGCTGGCCTTGGCCGAGGCGGAGCCGGACGTGGCCGATCCGGAGCTGGAGGCGGCGCTTTCGGCGCCCGTCGCCTCGTAGGCTCATCGCATCGTAGGATACACAGGCAAGGTCTTCTTTTCTGAAGAAAAGAAGCAAAAGACTTTTGATTATGGAGAGTTTGATGGCGGAGGTTACCGCGGCGCTGGTCAAGACGCTTCGCGAGCAGACCGGCGCGGGCATGATGGATTGCAAGCGCGCCTTGACGGAGACGGATGGGGACCTGGAAGGTGCAGTCGATTGGCTGCGCAAGAAGGGACTGAGCGCGGCGGCCAAGAAATCTGGCCGGATCGCGGCCGAGGGGCTGGTCGGCGTGGTCTCGGAGAAGAACCGCGCCGCCATGGTGGAGGTGAACGCCGAGACCGATTTCGTCGCGCGCAACGAGACGTTCCAGGCCTTCGTCGAGACGCTGTGCAGGATCGCGCTCGACGTGGGCCAGGATGTGGAGAAGCTGCGCGCCGCGCCGTTCCCCGGAAGCGAGCGCAACGTCGGCGAGGAGCTGACCCACATGGTGGCGACCATCGGCGAGAACATGACCATCCGTCGCGCTCGCGTGCTGAGCGTGCCGTCCGGCGTGGTCGCCACCTACATGCACAACGCGCTCAAGCCCGGCCTGGGCAAGATCGGCGTGCTGGTGGCGCTGGAGGCGGCCTCCGAGCTGGACGGGCTGGAGACGCTGGGCAGGCAGATCGGCATGCACGTGGCGGCGACCCGGCCCGACGCGCTCGACGTCGACGCGGTCGACCCTGCGGCGCTGGAGCGCGAGCGCGCCGTGCTGACCGAACAGGCCCGCGCGTCTGGCAAGCCCGATGCGGTGATCGCCAAGATGATCGAGGGCCGCATCCGCAAGTACTACGAGGAGGTGGTGCTGCTGGAGCAGGTCTGGGTGCATGACGGCGAAAGCCGGGTGCGTGCGGTGGTCCAGAAGGCCGGCGGCAGGCTGGTGGGGTTCGAGCGGTTCACCCTGGGCGAGGGGATCGACAAGCCTTCCGGCGACGATTTCGCCTCCGAGGTCGCCAAGGTGGCCGCAACCTAGCCCGCATCTCGATGCGGGGTCTTGATTAGCTCGCTGGTCCTCGGCCCATAGGATTATCGAAACGGGCAGACTCTGGTAATTGATTGCCAACTGGAGGCTGCCACGATGATCGCCCACAAGCGTGTCCTGCTGAAAATCTCTGGCGAGGCCCTCATGGGGCGGCGCGACTATGGGCTGGACACGGAGATGGTGGGGCGGATCGCCGTCGATGTCGGCGACGTGGTGCACATGGGCGTGGAAGTCTGCCTGGTGATCGGCGGGGGCAACATCTTTCGCGGCGTCTCGGCGGCGGCCAGCGGCATGGACCGCGCACAGGCCGATCACATGGGCATGCTGGCCACCGTGATGAACGCTCTGGCCATGCAGACCGCGCTGGAGAAGCGCGGCACCCCCACCCGCGTGCAATCGGCCATTCCAATGGCCAGCGTGTGCGAGCCCTACATCCGCAGGCGCGCCGAGCGGCACATGGAGAAGGGGCGGGTGGTGATCTTCGCGGCCGGCACCGGCAACCCGTTCTTCACCACCGACACGGCGGCCGCCCTTCGCGCGGCGGAGATGGGCTGCCAAGCGCTACTGAAGGGAACGCAGGTGGACGGCGTGTATTCCGCCGACCCGCGCCACAACCCCGACGCCCGCCGCTACGACGAGCTGACCTACCTGGAGGTCCTCTCCCGCGACCTGGGCGTGATGGATGCCGCCGCGATTTCGCTCGCGCGCGAGAACGCGCTGCCGATCATCGTCTTCAACATCCATGCGCCAGGCGCGTTCGCGGCCGTTATGCGCGGCGAGGGCCTGTTCACCAAGATCGTGGAGCCCGCTTGATCAGTCGTCAGCCGTCAGTCATCAGTCCTTTTGGCTGCGCTCCGGTGCTCGCCAAATCACGCCAGCTGACTCGGCCTGGCGCATTTTCGGCCAGACACTTAGACGGGACGACTCACTTTATCATCTGACGACTGACGACTGTTTGCTGGGAACTGATGAATGGCCGATCTTGCAGCGCTCAAAGAGGATCTGACACGCCGGATGGACGGGGCGCTGGAGACTCTGCGGCGCGATTTCGCCGGCCTGCGGGCCGGCCGGGCCAGCCCGGGGCTGCTGGAACCCGTCCGCGTGGAAGCCTATGGCAACGAGGTGCCGATCACCCAGGTCGGCACCATCGGCGTGCCGGAGTCGCGCATGCTGACCGTCCAGGTCTGGGACCGCACCCTGGTGGGCGCTGTGGAGCGCGCCATCCGCGATTCCGGGCTCGGCTTGAACCCCGCATCCGACGGGCAGACCGTTCGCGTGCCGATCCCGCAACTGACCGCCGAGCGGCGCACCGAGCTTGCACGCGCCGCCGGCCGCTACGCCGAGGCCTCGCGCATCTCCGTCAGGGGCGTGCGGCGGGACGGCATGGACCAGGTGAAGGCCGCCGAAAAGAAGCACGAGATCAGCGAGGACGACGTCGCCGGCTGGTCGGCCGAGGTGCAGAAGCTGACCGACGGCTACATCAGGCGCATCGACGAGCAGCTTGCCGGCAAAGAAGCCGAGATAAAGCAGGTCTGAAGAGGGTGGCGCTGCTCAACACCGGCGCGTCTGCAGGGATAAGGATAGCCGCGCCAAGCCCGCAAGCAGCGTTGGTGCCACGCCACGTGGCCATCATCATGGATGGCAACGGGCGCTGGGCCCATGCGCGGCACCTGCCGCGTGTGGCTGGGCACCGCGCCGGCGCGCAGGCCGTGCGACGCACCATAGAGGCGGCGATCTCCAGCGGCGTCGGCTGGCTGACGCTCTACGCGTTCAGCAGCGAGAACTGGGCGCGGCCGGAGGACGAGATCTCCGACCTGACCGGCCTGCTGCGGCACTACCTGCGCCATGAGGTGGCCGAGCTGCACCAGGAACGCGTCCGGCTTCGCGTCATCGGCGACCGCATGCGCTTCGGCGCCGACATCGCCCGCGAACTGGCCGACGCAGAGGCGCTCACCGCCGGCAACGCCCGCCTGCAGCTGACCATGGCACTGTCCTATGGCGGCCGGTCCGAGATCGTCGCCGCTGCGCGCGCGGTGGCCCAGGCCGCAGCTTCCGGGGCGCTTCGCCCTGACGACCTGACGGAGGACGCGTTTTCCGGCTTCCTGTTCACCGCCGGCATGCCCGACCCCGACCTGGTGATCCGCACCAGCGGCGAGCGACGGGTCTCGAACTTCCTGCTCTGGCAGGCGGCCTATGCCGAGTACCTGTTCCCCGAAGTGCTGTGGCCGGACTTCAACGCCGCGCATTTCGACAGCGCGCTCGCCGACTATGCGCGGCGCGACCGGCGATACGGTGCGCGTCCGGAGTGAATGCGGCGGCTGTAGGCGGCGGGCCGTGGCGCGACCTGGGCGTGCGGACCGTATCAGGGGCGGCGCTCGCCTTGGTCGGGCTCGGTTCGATCTGGATTGGCGGGTTCGTCTGGCTGGTCTGCGTCGGCCTGCTCGGCGCGGGGATGGCGGCCGAATGGCTGATCCTGTGCCGCCGCCGCCCGGGCCTTCGCTGGGTGGGGCTTGCCTACATCATGCCCGCGATCCTGGCCCTTGTCTGGCTGCGTGGCCTGCCCGACGGCCTGCGCTGGGTGGCGTTCCTGGCCGCCGTCGTGTGGTCGGGTGACATCGGCGCCTACCTCGTGGGCCGCCTCGTGGGCGGGCCTCGCCTGGCGCCCCGCATATCGCCCGGAAAAACCTGGTCTGGCGCGGTCGGCGGCACGCTGTGCGCCGTTCTGGCCGGAGTTGCGGCGTCGTCCGGCGACGTGGTCGCAGCCTTGCCCGCTCTGGGGCTGAGCCTGGCGGCGCAGGGCGGCGACCTGCTGGAAAGTGCCCTCAAGCGGCATTTCGGCGTAAAGGATTCGAGCCGGGTGATCCCAGGCCATGGCGGCCTGCTGGACCGGCTCGACGGCGTCCTCACCGCGGCGCCTCTGGCCGCGCTGCTGGCGGTGACGGTTCGGTTGTAGGCGCATTTCGGCAGGGCTCGGATCAGGCCGTGGAGTTAGGAATTGGCATGAAGACAGTGACCGTCCTGGGCAGCACCGGCAGCATCGGCAAGAGCACGGTCGACCTGCTCGCGGCGCACAGGGACCGCTACCGCGTGCTGGCGCTGGTGGCTAACCGCAACGCCGAAGCGCTGGCCGCACAGGCCTTGATGCTGGGCGCGGAGCTGGCGGTGTGCAGCGACCCGGCGATGCACAGGACCCTCGCGGCGTGCCTCGCCGGCAGCGGCATCAGGGTCGCCTGCGGCTCGGACGCCGTGCTTGCCGCAGCACGCCTGGGGGCTGACTGGACGATGGCGGCCATCACCGGTGTGGCCGGCCTGGCGCCCACCTTGGCCGCGGCCGAGCGTGGCGGCGCCATCGCGCTGGCCAACAAGGAGGCCATCGTGTCGGCGGGCGACATCATGCTGCGCGCGGTGCACGAGGCAGGGGCCACGCTGCTGCCGGTCGACTCGGAGCACAACGCCATCTTCCAGGCGCTGGCCGGAAGCCGGCGTTCGTCGCTGGAGAAGATCATCCTGACCGCGTCCGGCGGCCCGTTCCGCAACGCGCCCGTAGAGGAGATGGCGCGCGCCACCCCCGATTGCGCGCTGCGGCACCCTGTCTGGTCGATGGGGGCCAAGATCAGCATCGATTCGGCCACCCTGTTCAACAAGGGCCTGGAGGTGATCGAGGCGGCGCGCCTGTTCGCGCTTGCCCCGCATGAGATCGAGGTGCTGGTGCATCCGCAATCAGTCGTGCACGGCATGGTGTGCTTCCAGGACGGCAGCGTGCTGGCGCAGATGGGTGCGCCGGACATGCGCATCCCGATCGCCCATACGCTGGCCTGGCCGGAGCGGCTGGCCACCACCTCCCCAAGGCTGGACCTGGCCGCACTCGGCCGGCTGGAGTTCTGCGCGCCCGACCACGCCCGGTTTCCGGCGCTGCGCATCGCCTGCGACGCCTTGCGCGCGGGCGGTGGCGCACCAACCATCCTCAATGCGGCCAACGAAGTCGCTGTCGCGGCGTTCCTGGAGCGGCGTATCGGCTTTCTCGACATCGCGTCGGTGGTGGAGGCCGTGTTGGAGGCGATGGGTGACCGCCAGGCAGACAGCCTGGAGGTGGTCTTGGGGCTGGACACGCAGGCGCGCGATGCGGCCGACCGGTTTGTCGCCCGCCGGCAGGCGGCCAGGGCGGCGTAGGAGGGATCATGTCGTCGCTGTTGAACATCCTGCAGATGATCGCCAGCCGCGCGTTGGTGCTGGGGATCCTCGTCTTCATCCACGAGATGGGCCATTACCTGGCCGCGCGCTGGCGCGGCATCCATGTCGAGGCGTTCTCGATCGGTTTCGGGCCGGCGCTGGCCTCCTGGACCGACCGGCACGAGACGGTGTGGAAGCTGGGCGTGCTGCCGTTGGGCGGTTTCGTCAAGATGCACGGCATGGCGCTGGACGTGGGCGCCGAGCGTGCAGCCGATCACGAGGCGATCCGCCACGGCCAGGCTTTCTTCGAAAAATCCCTGGCCTCCCGCGCCATCGTCGTCGCGGCCGGGCCGATCGCCAACTTCCTGCTGGCCGCCGTCCTGTTCTCCGGCCTGTTCGCGGTCGTCGGCCGGCCAGTGGTGCTGGCCAACCCGCCCGCCATACTGGGCGAGGTCGCGTCCGGCAGCTCCGCGGCCGATGCCGGCCTGCAGCCGGGCGACACGATCCGCGCGATCGACGGCGCCCCCGTCGCAGCCTTCGAGGACATGCGGCGTATCGTCGCCGCCAGCCCCGGCCGCTCGCTCTCCCTGCTGGTTCATCGCGGCACGCAGGACATCACGGTGAAAGCGACGATCAAGCCCAAGCCGGGCGACCCGGCCGTGGGCCAGCTCGGGGTCGCCGTCGGCGGCGAGACCGTGGAGCGGCTGGGGCTGGGTTCGGCCGTCGTCGCCGGCTTTGCCAGGACGGGCGAGGTGCTGTGGCAGACTCTGGCCGGGCTGGGCCACATCATCTTCACCGGGCAGGGCGTGCACGACTTGGCGGGCCCGATCGGCGTTGTGGTGCTCTCCGGCCAGGTGGCCAAGCTCGGCTTGGCCGCGGTGGTGGCGTTCACCGCCTTCCTGTCGATCAATCTCGGCCTGGTGAACCTGCTGCCGATCCCAGTGCTGGATGGCGGACACCTGATGTTCTACGCGGCCGAAGCCGTCCGCGGCCGGCCGCTGCCGTCACGCGCGCTGGAATACGGCTACCGCCTGGGCTTCGCGTTCATCGCCTCGTTCTTCCTGTTCATCAGCTGGAACGACCTGGTGCACACAGGCGCCGTCCGCTGGGTCGCCCACCTGATCGGCTAGAGCGGCAGGAAGGTTAGGGGCGCTGCCCCTAAGACCCCACGGGGCCAGGGGCCCCAGACCCCCGTTCCTTTAGGAGTTTTACTCGGAGATCTCTGGGGTTCCTGACCTCGGCAGGGGGCTTGGGGGACAGCGTCCCCCAACCTTTCTGGTCCCTCCCGCTCAGGCGCCATCGCCGTCGCGCATGTTGCCTGTGGGTTCCTGGACGTGTGCTTCGAGAAACCACAGCTGCTTGTCGATCCCTCGGGAGACTTCGGTGAAGATGTCGGCCGCGTCGGCGTCGCCTGCCTCGTCGGCCTGGTCGATGCTTTCGTGCAGCGCGTTTGCGTAGGTTCCGAACCGGTCGATCAGTGCTGCGAGGTGGTCGGCGACGGCGTAGGTGTCGACGGGGTAGGGCGCCAGCTTGGTCATCGCGTTGACGGTCTGGGTGGTGCCGAGTGCGGTTCCGCCGAGCTGGACGGCCCGTTCGGCCATCGTGTCGTTCCATTCGTCCTGCGCGGTGCGGAACCCATCCAGCATCAGATGTATGCCGATGAATTGCGGGCCTTTCAGGTTCCAGTGCGCCTGCTTAGTGGCCAAAGCGAGGTCGATGCCGTCGGCGAGCCGGGCATTGAGCAGATCGACCGACACGGATTTGGCGTTGGACGACAGGTTGTTGCGGGTCCTGTGCATGCGGTGCGCCTGGGCGGGGGCGGGTGGGACGTGTGCCATGCTGGCGTTCTCCAAGACGTGTGGCGCCAAAACGCAGCCAGGCGGCCGATGTTCCGGTGGAAGGGCATGCCTGTGCCAGAGCCTGCCCGCTTCTGGTAGCCGAAGCGATCGGGCTTCAGCTCTTGGTTTCGGCAGGCATGTCCATCGTGGTTGAAGATCGACCTGAAGCGATCACGTTCTATAGGACGCAAGATGACGAGCCGAGCAGAGCTGAGTGACGAGTTGCGCGCCCTTCTGGACGGCGAGCCCGACATCGTCGCCAACGCGGCCAACACCGCCGCGCTGATCTTTGCGCGGGTGCCGCGGATCAACTGGGCGGGCTTCTATTTTCTGCGCGGCGACGTGCTGGTGGTCGGACCGTTCCAGGGATTGCCGGCCTGCACGCGCATCGCGTTGGGGCAGGGCGTGTGCGGCAGTTCTGCGGCGCGCAACCAGACCATCGTGGTGCCGGACGTCCACGCCTTTCCCGGCCACATCGCCTGCGACGGCGCCTCTCGATCGGAGATCGTGGTGCCGTTCAGCGTGGACGGGCGGCTAGCAGGCGTGCTCGACGTCGACAGCCCCGAGCTCGACCGGTTCGCGGCCGGCGATCAGGACCTGTTCGAGATGATCGCAGCGATGTTCGGCGCTGCCCACGACGCGCCGCGCTGACGGCAGCTCAGGCTGCCAACTCGGCGTGCGCGGCCTCGCCGTCCCGCTTGCTCCACTGTTCGAGCCAAAGTGGCAGCGCCATCGCGGGCAGCGGCCTGGAGAACAGGAACCCCTGCAGCGCGTCCACCTCCAGCGGCTGCACACGGTCGAGGCACGCCTCGTCCTCGATGCCCTCGGCGATGACGAACCGGCCACGATCCTTGGCGGCACCGACGATGCTCTCCAGCAGCCCCTGGGATGCCGGGTCGGAGATCAGCGTGCCGTCCAGCTTCACAGCGTCGAACGGAAGCTCCATCAGCTCACGCCAGTGCGGCAGTTCGGGGCCGGCATCGTCGATCGCCGTGCGGAACCCCTCGTGACGCCAGGCGGCGAGGGCCACGCCCAACTGGTCCAAGTCGGGCGCGGTGCGCGATTCCAACACTTCGATCATCACGCGCGAGGGCGATATGCCGGCCACCGCGCACAGCTCGACCCCGCGCCGCAGCGCGGCCTCGTGCAGCACGGACACCCTGGGCAGGTTGATCGTGACGAACAGGTCGGGAGGACAGGCGAAGCTGGTCATGTCCAGGAACGTCCGGGCTGCGGCGACGCTGGTCAGCACGCGCTCCCGCCCAGACGCGACCGTTGCCGGAATGAAATCCTTCGGGTGCATGATACCGCGCTGCCGCGTGTGCACCCGCGAGAGCGCCTCAACACCCATCGGCTTGAAGTCCGACCGGCACACGATCGGCTGGAAGCGCATGCGCAGGCCGCCGTTGTGCAACGCTGCCGTGAGCTCCTGCGGCGACAACGGCGCGAGCGGTCCGACGGGTTCGGCGGATCCGGTCAAGGCGTCCAGCAGCGCATCGGGATCCTGCTCCAGAACCCAAGCGACAGAGTTGACGCCTGTGCAGCCAGGGCCCAGCACGATCAGAGGGGTGGTGTGCAGCGTAACCTCATCGAGCATACCGGTCAGCGCATCGACCTCGCGCGACTGCAGCGGACAGCAGGTGAGCACGCGCGCATAGACGTGGTCAGGGCGGAGCATCCTTGCCAGCGCGGTCTGCACGTCTGGAACCAGGTCCAGTTTAGCGCGGATACGCGAGGCCGCCTCGGCGACGAGCGCAACCCAAGCCTGGTCAGTACCGACAAGCAGCAACCGAATTTCAAGATTAGCAGGCAGGAAAAGCTGGTCCAACATCCGACCTCCTTTGCCGAGTGTGGATCAATTCTTCAACGTATGCAACCAAAATTAAGACGATATTATTTCAAATTGCTGGAGTATTCTTGGAACGGGGTTGCGGCGACTACAAGTCGTGCGATCTGGCCTCAATACTTGGATACCTTGCCCGATATGCGCAGCGACACGCCCGTTGTAACGTTATCAGGCGCGGTGGACAACCAACTGGGCGCAACCCGTCAGACTTGCAACCTGACGGCACGACAGCAACTCTGCCGTGCGAACATAACACACTCGCAACCCGCATGGACCGATCTAGGCGAGCGTCCTGCTCGCCGCCGCGGCGGACACTTCGCGGCGCAGACGTTTCTCGCCCAGCAGCAGCAGGATGGGCGCTGCGATCATGATCGAACTCACCGTGCCGATGGTGATGCCGAACAGCATGGCCAGGGCGAAGCCGGACAGGCTCGGGCCGCCGAACAGCGCCAGCGGCACGCTGGCCAGGAACACGGTGCTGCTGGTGCCGAGCGTGCGGTTCAGCGTCTCGTTGATCGACAGGTCGATCAGCTGACGCAGCGGCATGGCCTTGTATTTGCGCAGGTTTTCGCGAACCCGGTCGTAGACCACCACCTTGTCGTTGGTGGAGTAGCCGATGATCGTCAGGATCGCAGCCACCATAACCGAGTCGAACTCGATACGGGTCAGCACCAGGAAGCCCATCGTCTTGGTCACGTCGAGCAGCAGGGTCACAACGGCGCCGACGGCGAATTGCCATTCGAAACGGAACCAGATGTAGGCGAAGATCATCCCCAGGCTGATCACCAGCGCCAGGATGCCGTTTCGCAGCAGCTCTGCGCTGACCGAGGCGCCGACCACGTCCTGGCGCAGCACTCGGCTGCCTGGCTGGACCTGCTGCAGCACCTGCTCCACGCGGTGCTGCATGGCCTGATTGGCGGAGGGCGTCGCCTGGGTATCGAGCCGGATCAGCAGGTCGTCCGGCGCGCCGAAACGTTGCAGACCGGCGGTCGGCACGCTTGCCTGCGCGAAGGCGGTGCGTAACCGGTTGAAATCGGCCGGTCCTGGCGTGCGCGCCTCGATGGTGATGCCGCCGCGGAAGTCGAGGCCGAGTCGCAGCCCTGGGTAGAAGAACAGCCCGACCGAGAGCGCCGACAGGATGAACGACCCGGCCAGTCCGTAGAACCGCGCGCGCATGAAGGCGAAGCGGGTGTTGTCGGGCACGAAGCGGAAGAGCGGGCGGTTGAACATTTTTGGCCCCCCCTACACGGGCAGCAGCTGCGGCCGGCGCGCGCCGTACCAGCGCACCATCATCAGCCGGGCGAGCACGGTGGCGGTGAACAGCGTGGTCGCGATGCCCACGGTGATCGTCAGCGCGAAACCCTTGACCGCGCCGGTGCCGAACACGAACAGCATGACATGCGCCAGAAAAGCGGTGACGTTGCTGTCCAGGATGGTCGAGAACGCCCGGCGGAACCCGGTTTCCATGGCGTTGAGCGGCGTGCGGCCGTTCTTGGTTTCCTCGCGGATGCGCTCGTTGATCAGGATGTTCGCATCCACCGCCATGCCCAGCGTCAGCAGTAGGCCGGCCATACCTGGCAAGGTCAGCGTCGCCTCGAACAGCGAGAGGATGGCCACCAGGAGCACGAGGTTCATCAGCAGGGCGAGGTTCGCAAACCAGCCGAACAGCCCGTAGAAACTGCCCATGAAGCCGACCACGAGCAGGAAGCCCGCGACCAGCGAGTAGGCGCCGGCGCGTATGCTGTCCGCGCCGAGCTCGGGGCCGACGGTGCGTTCCTCGACCACGGTAAGCGGCGCGGGCAGCGCGCCGGCGCGCAGAAGCACGGCGAGCTGGTTGGCGCTGGCCGCGGTGAAGTTGCCGCCGCTGATCTCGCCGCGGCCGCCGGTGATGGCCGAGCGGATGACCGGGGCGGAGAGGATCTGGTTGTCGAGCACGATGGCGAACCGCTTGCCGATGTTGTTGCGCGAGGTGTCGGCGAACCGCCTGGCGCCGAGGCTGTCGAAGGTGAAGCTGACCGCCCAGCCACCGTCCTGCGTGTTGGTGGTCGCGCGCGCGTCCGTCAGGTTGGCGCCGTCCACCTCGATGCGCTTGCGTATGGCGAGTTTTTCGCCAGGGTTGTCCTGCATCGGCAGCAGCTCCGCGCCCGGGCCTGCCGGAGCGCCCGGAATGGCGGTCTCGTCGAGCAGGTGGAACGTCATCTTCGCGGTCTTGCCGAGCAGCTCCTTGACCCGGTTCGGATCCTCCACGCCGGGAAGCTGAACCACGATGCGGTCGGAGCCCTGGCGGGTGATCTGCGGGTCGACCACGCCGGTCTCGTCGATGCGGCGGCGGACGATCTCGATGGATTGCTCCACCGCATGCGTCGCCGTCTGCACCAGGGCGGCGGGCGAGAGGGTGATCGCCACGTCGTCGCCAGGCAGGTCGGCGGTGACGAACTCGCCGGGCACCGCGGCCGGTATCTGGCGCAGCGCCGCCAGCGCCGCTTCGTGCTGGGCCGGGTCGCGAAGATGCAGGAACACGCGCTGCTGTGCTGGCTGGGCGGCCAGGTTCTGATAGCCGACATGCGCGCGCAGCAGCTCGGCGCGCGCCCCGTCGGCCACCGCGTCCAGCCGCTCGTGCTGCACGGCGTCCATGTCCACCTGCATCAGCAGGTAGGAGCCGCCGCGCAGGTCGAGGCCCAGATGCACGCTGCGCCACGGCAGCCACGCGGCGGGCGCCGGCATCACGTTGGGCAGGCACAGCAGCACGCCGAGCAGGCAGGTTGCGGCGATGCCCAGTATCTTGGCGCGGCTGAAATACATCATGAGGCGGGCAGCATAGCGGGCGGGACGGCTCCGTGCGAGGTGGCGCCGCATATGCAATCTGGCGGCGTGTCAGGCAACAGCCGAGCGCTGGGCGCGTCTGCGGCGTTCAGACCGGCACGACGTTCGGCGGGCCACGCTCCAACACCTCCACCTCGTCTCCGACCGCGATCTGTCCCATCTCGGCCGGCACCAGGTTCTGCCCGAACATGATGCCGCGCTCGTCGTGCCGGAACGTGCCCAGCGTACGCAGCGGCTCGGCCCGGTCCGGCCGGAGCCCTGTCAGTTGGTCCACGGTGGTCACGATGCAGCGGTCGCACGGCTTGACCACCCGAAGCACCGCGCCGCCGATTCGGATCAGGCGCCAACTGTCTTCGGCCCAGGCTTCGGCGCCGCCGACCACGATGTTGCCGCGGAACCGGCCGATCGGCACCGGCCTGGCCAGCCGCGCGTTGAGGTCGGCGAGCGATCCGAGCGAGGTGAGCAGCACCGGGTAGCCGTCGGCGAAACTGACCGATTCGCCAGGCTGCCCATAGGCCGGGTTGATCGGGCGCAGCGACGTGTCCTGCATGTGGACCAAACGCAGGTCCTGACCGAGCACCGCGCTGATCCAGGCGCTGGCCGCGCCCTCGGCCAACGACGCTTGAAGGGTGTTGCGCCATACCGTGACCTGCAAGCGCGGCGCTTCGGCGCCAGGCACGCGGATGTCGATGCCGCCGTGGTCCGGATGGCTGAGCCGCAGCACGCTGCCGGTCGCGCCAAGCCGGGTCACTTCGGTCTGGATCACGGCCATCTGCGGCGCCACGCGCTGCGTCAGGAACCGCCCGGTCCGGTCGACCACCATCCAGCGCCGGTCGTGCTGCAGACCCCAGGGCTGCAGGAGGGCGCGGCTTGGCGCGGTGCCGGCCATTCCCTTGACCGGAAAGACGTGGATCTCGGCAACGACCATGAGCAGCTAAGGCGTCGTCGGTCGCCGCGACCCGTGGCGGACCCGCAGGACTCGAACGGCGTTCCGCGCAATCCGGAAGCGATTGATAGAGGGATGCACGGTGACCAGCTCGCGCACGTCCGATCCGGGAACCGGCCGGCCGCGATGGGGCAGACGCCCCAGACTGTCGCCAGCCGCGATCAGCGCCGCCGCAACCTGGCCAGCCGAATGCGGGTTCGAGATGGCCAGATGGTCGAAGATGCGGGCGACCTGCTGCGGTGCCGAGGGTGACCAGATCACGTCCACGGTCAGGCTTTGGGCGTGGGTGCCCTTTGGCCTTCGCCCGGCTTGGAAAGCCAGTCGCGCACCCGATCGTGCGGAACGCCGTGACCGGCTTCGATCTCGGCATCGGCGTCGAGGCGTGCTTCCTCCCGCTCGTCGGGCGACGTGTCGAACATAGAACCCGTGTCGTCGGCTGCCATTGCAGGCCCTCCCGGGGAAATCATACTACGGCTTTGGGCAGTTTGCATCCGCAACCGGTCACGGATGCGGTCAAATGAGGCCGGCCAGGCGCATCGCGCATCTCCCCCGCACCCGCTTCCTGTCCTAACGTCGGCCCATGACAGACATCCTTCGAATCGGCGTCATCGGCGCGGGTCATTTCGGCCGGTTTCACGCCCGGAAGATAGCGCAGAGCCGGCGCGCGGCGCTGGTGGGCCTGACCGACCTGGACGCGGCCCGCGCGGCCCTGGTCGGGCGCGAACTGGGCGGCGTGCCGGCGATGGGCCTGGCCGACCTGCTGGCCACGGCGGAGGCCGTCATCGTCGCGGCGCCCGCCGAAGCGCATTACGACCTGGCCGCCCTGGCCCTGGAGCAGGGCCGCCACGTGCTGGTGGAAAAACCGATCGCGTCCACGCTGGAGCAGGCCGACCGGCTGGCCACGCTCGCCCGCGAGCAGAAGCGCGTGCTGCAGGTCGGCCACCTGCTGCGCTACTCGCCCGAACATGGGGCCATCGCCGCCCGCATAGCCCGGCCGCTTTACATCGAGGCGACGCGGATCGCGCCGTTCAAGCCGCGCGGCACCGACGTTTCGGTGATACTGGACCTGATGATCCACGACCTCGACCTGGTGCTGAGCCTGGTCGACAGCCCGATCGAGAGCGTGGACGCGCTGGGTGCCGCGGTGTCCAGCGCGTTCGAGGACATCGCCAACGCGCGCGTGCGGTTTTCCAACGGCTGCGTCGCGACGATCACCGCCAGCCGCATATCGCTGAAGACGGAGCGGCGCATGCGCCTGTTCAGCCAGGAGGGCTACCTGTCGGCCGATTTCGTAGCGCGCCGGCTGACGATGATAGGAAAGGGGGGGATTGGACGCGAGCGCGGCATTCCCGTTCCAGGCACCGACGGTTTTTCGATCGACGAGGCGAGCTGGGAGGAACACGACGTTCTGGAGGCCGAGCACGACGCGTTCATCGCATCCTGTCTCGACGGCGTCCCCGTGGTGGTCGATGCGCTGGCCGGCCGCCGGGCGCTGGCGGCGGCGCTGGCGGTGGCCGACGGCATGGCGCGGTCGCGCATGGTCGCCGAAGCCTCAGGCCTGATCCAACAGATCGAGCACGGCGCGGGCAGCAGCGTCTGACGGCGTAGCGGACGGCGCGTGCAGGCTCCGCATGATTTCGGCGAACGCGCGGCGCTGCGCGTCGGCCGCCTGCGCGTCGGCCAGCAACCTGCGCAGCACGTTGCTCAGTCTTTCGGGCGTGCAATCCTGCTGCAGCAGCTCGGGCACCACGCCGCGTCCTGCCAGCAGGTTGACCATCGCGACGTGCGGCACGCGGATCATCCTGCGGGCCAGGGCGGCGCTGAGCGCGTTGACCCGGTAGGTGACCGCCATCGGCACGCCCGCCAGCGCCAGCTCCAGCGTCGAGGTCCCCGACTTGGTCAGCGCGGCGCCGGCGGCGGCGTAGGCGTCGTGCTTGTCGCCTGTGTCGGTGATGATCAACGGCTGCACCGGCCAGTCTGCGGCGGCGCGGCCGACGATCTCGGCAACCGTGGGAGAGCTCGCAATGACCGGGACGAGCGACGGGACATCGCGTTGCAGGAGCGTCATTGCGCTACGAAACACCGGCATCAGCCGCGGCGCCTCGGTGCGCCGGCTGCCTGGCATCAGCATCACCACGGCCGCATCGTCGGCCACGCCATGGCGCGCGCGGAACCTTTGGGCGTTCCCCTGGTCCGCGCCCGATTGCAGCACGGGGTGGCCGACGAACACCGCTGGCAGCCCGTGGCGCGCGAAGAACGCGACCTCGAACGGCAGCAGGCAGAGCAGCTTGTCCCACAGGCCCGGGTAGCCCCGCACCCTGTGTTCCCGCCACGCCCATACCTGTGGCGCCACGTAGTGCACGCGCTTGAGGCCGAGCGGCTTGATGCGCGCGAGGAGCCGCAGGGCGAAGCCGGGACTGTCGATGGTGACGACCATGTCTGGGCGTCGCTGCTTGATGTCGGCCACGGCCTGTGCCAGGCGCCGGTTCAGCGCGCGCAGCCGCGGCAGCACCTCCGCCAGGCCCATCACGGCCAGGTCGCGCATCGGGAACAGCGAGGCGAGCCCGGCCTGTTCCATGCGCGGGCCGCCGACGCCGGCAAAGGCCAGGGTGGGGCGTTGCGCGCGCAAGGCCTGCATCAGGCGTGCGCCGAGCACGTCGCCGCTGGCCTCGCCGGCCAGCAGCCAGATGGTTGGCGGGTCTGACAAGGTCTCAGCCGTAGAGCGATTTTGGGTCGGCGAGAGGTGCGGCGATCTCGGCCGCACCGCCGTCGCGCCACGCCGTGTAGAAGCAGGACCGCCGGCCGGTGTGGCAGGCCACACCCGTCTGGTCGACGAGCAGAAGCAGGGTGTCCGCATCGCAATCGTAGCGCAGGTCTATCAGTCGCTGCGTTTGGCCGGACGTCTCGCCCTTGCGCCAAAGGCGCCGGCGCGACCGGCTCCAGTAGCAGACCCTTTGAGTGGCCAGCGTTTCTTCGACGGCCGCCTGGTTCATCCAGGCGAGCATCAGCACCTCGCCGGTGTCGTGCTGCTGAGCGATGGCGGGGATGAGGCCGTCGGCGTTGAAGCGCAGGGGAACCATCGGCGGCACCATAAAGCTGCCAACGATGACCGGCCAGTGCCGGCACGCCGGTCAATCGTTCTGCATCGTGGAGATACGCTCGGTGAGAGGCGCCTGGCTCCATCCTGCGACGGCCCGGGCATCCTGTAGGTCCGCGATCAGATCGCCCGGGTCTTCCAGCCCGATGTGGAACCGGACCATCGGTCCCGCGAACGCCGTCTCGCCGGCCGAGCGCGTGACGAAACCGGTCGTCGGCAGCGCGAGACTTTCGTAACCGCCCCACGACGCGCCGATGCCGAACAGAGTGAGCGCGTCGACGAAACGGTGGGTTGCCTCCACCGTCACCTCTGGCACGAACGCAACGCCGAACAGGCTGCAGGCTCCGGTGAAATCGCGCTTCCACAGATCGTGCCCCGGCGCCCCGGGCAGGGCCGGGTGCAGCACGCGCGCCACCTCCGGCTGGCGGGCGAACCAGGCGGCGATCTGCAGCCCGGACGCCATCTGGCGTTCCAGCCGCACCGCCATCGTGCGCAGGCCGCGCAAGGTCAGCCAGCAATCGTCGGGCGAGGCGTACTGGCCGAGCTGGAGTGCGGCGTCCCGCACACGCCGCCAATGGGCGTCGTCTTGCGTGGTCGCCGAGCCGATCAGCACGTCCGAATGACCGGCCGCGTATTTTGTCAGCGCCTGGATCGACACGTCGACGCCATGTGCGAAGGGCTGGAAGGCGTGAATGCCCCAGGTGTTGTCCATCAGCACGCTGGCCCCGCGTGCACGCGCCAGGTCGGCCAGGGCAGGCACGTCCTGAACCTCGAAGGTGTGGCTGCCTGGGCTTTCCAGGAAAAGCACTCTCGTTGCGCTTCGAAACAGCGGCGCCAGTTCGTCCGCCGTGGCTTCCGCGCGGTAGTAGCTGGTCGCTACCCCCATCCGCTTGAGCATGGTCTCGCAGAACAGCCGGGTAGGGCCATAGACGCTGTCGGGCATCAGCAGGTGGTCGCCCGAACCGAGATAGCCCAGCAGAGGCGTGGTCACTGCGGCGAGGCCGCTTGAAAAGATCTGGCAGCGTGTGCCGCCCTCGATGTCGGCCACCACGTCCTCGAGCGCATGGTGGGTGGCCGAGCCCTGCGTGCCGTAGGTCAGCGCCTGGTCGAAGCGGCGTTTCATGTAGGCGCGCCGCTGCGCCATGTCCTCGTAAAGCACGGTCGAGCCGCGATGGAGTGCCGGGTTGACAAAGCCGTGCACCTTGGTGCCGGCGCGCCCCGCATGCGACAGCCGGGTCGCCAGCCCGTGCCCCGGCTCGGTCACGCGGAGACCTCCTTCGGCGTGTCCGCCCGGGCGGCCCACTCGGTCCACGACCCGTCATAGAGCGCGCCCTCCGGCAAGCCCGCCACCGCCAGGCCCAAAGCGAGGATCGCCGCGGTGACCCCGGTGCCGCAGCTGGTCACCACCGGACGCGTGCCGTCGGCGCCGGCCCGGGCGAAGCGGGCGCGGAGCGCAGCGGGGGGGAGCATCGTCTGGTCCTCGGCCAGCAGCTCGGTCGCAGGCAGGCTGCGCGCGCCCGGGATGTGGCCGCCAGGCAGGCCGGGGCGCGGTTCCGGCGCGGTGCCATGGAACCGGCCGGCCGGCCGGGCATCCAGCACCAGCTCGCGCCCGGTCGAAAGGTTGTCGGTCACGTCGCCCAGGCCGCGCAGGCGCGCCGCATGCAAGGTCGCGTGGAAACGACCCGGCTGGGCGGGATACGGCCTACCCTGCTCCAGGGGCCGGTTCTCCGCCCGCCATTTCGGCAGGCCGCCATCCAGCACGCAGGCCTGGTGCCCGAACAGCCGCATCAGCCACCAGCCGCGCGCGGCCGAAAACAGGCCCTTCTGGTCGTAGAACACGGCCAGGTCGCCGTCGGAGACGCCGAGCGCGGCCAATGCGCGCTCGAACCGGCCGGCGGATGGCACCATGTGCGGCAGGTCGGTTTCCTGATCGGCCACCTGTTCCAGGTCGAAGAAGCGGGCGCCGTGGATGTGGCCCTGCTCGAAGATCTTGGCCGCGTCGGCGGTTTCGGTCGGGAGATAGAAGCTGGCGTCGAACACGTGAAGCCCGGGCGAGCCCAGTCGTTCCGCAAGCCAGCCGGTGCTGACGAGGGTCGTGGTCACGCCTGTTTCTGTCGGAGGCGTAGTCACGCCTGTTTCTGCAGGAGGCGTAGTCACGCCTGTTCCTGCAGGAGGCGTAGTCACGCCTGTTTCTGTAGGAGGCGTAGTCACGCCGGCCACCGCGCGCGCAGCCAATCGCGACGGGCGGCGAACCACAGCAGGCCGATGGTGGCGACCGAGTTCGGGTATGCGCCGGCCAAAGCCTGCTCGATCACCTGGGCCGCCGGCAGCGCGCGGGTTCGGATATCCTCCTGCTCGCTCGCCAGGCCGCCGGTGCCCAGCAGACCGTCCGGCCCGACCTTGCCCAGACGAACCCTGCCGGCGAACAGCGTGCACAGCTCGTCGCAGCCGCCTGGGGTCAGCAGGAAATCGCCGATACGCTCCATTTCATGGAGTTCCAGGCCCATCTCCTCGACGGCCTCGCGGCGGATGGTGGCGTCAGGAGCGTCGGCGCCGTCGATCAGGCCGGCTGCAAGCTCGACCATCACCGGCGGCAGGCCGGCGGCGAAGGCTGGCAGGCGAAACTGCTCGATCACCACGACCATGTCGGTGACCGGGTCGTAGGGCAGGACCGCGGCCGCCTTGCCGCGCCGGAGCAGTTCCCAGCTGCGCCGGCCGGACATGCTGCCGTCGAAGCGGCGATGCCGAAACTGCACTTTCTGCAACGGGAAACGCCCGTCCCACACCGTTTCGACTGCGTCCAGCACCACGTCCGGCGATGCAGGGAAGCTGGTTGCCGGCGTTCGGGATGCGTTCATCGGGCACAGATAGCCTGCCCGATGAACGGTGAAAACCTGCTGCCGGAACCGCGACTATCGGCCGGCGATCAGCTCCCGCAGGTGAGTGGCGGCCGCGCGGCCCTTCACCGCCTCCCGCCACATCGCCTCTGCCACCCTTTGATGCGCGGTGACCGCTTCTTCGGCGCCGGTGATCATCGCCACACCCGCTTGCAGATGGGGGATCGTGTCGGAGCGGAACGGGTTGATGGCCAGCATGGCCCTGTCGCGCGAGCGCAGGATCTGGAACTGGCCCGAAGGCTCTCCGGTGGAGATCAGGCCGAATTGCAGGCCCATCGGTTCGACCTCCATCAGGTTGGCGATGTTTTCCAGCTCGATCCGCGCGACCGTGCGGGCTCGCTCCTTCAGCGCGTCGGACTTGGCCATGCCCTGGCCCACTCCCTGCTGCAGAAAGCGGACGATGGCGCCGGCCGACAGCATGGCGATGATGCTGGGACGGCGCATGCGATACATGCGCTTGCGTTCGGCAAGGATGCCAAGGACCTGTTCGGCGGTGGAGCGTGCCGCCGCCCGTTCTGCTCCGGCCTCGACCGCTGCCTCGGCGAACAGCTCCGCCTCCAGCGCATCGAGCTCGTCGGACGACGTGAGAAAGCTGAGCGGCGAGGACACCTGCAGGATCTGGTCCGCCGTCTCCTCCACCTGGCGGATCCGTTCGAAGAAACCGATCGGCCGGTTGTAGTACTCCACGCCGATGCCGAGCAGGGAGAGCGGTGAGATTTTCAGCAGCTCGGCCAAGCGGTTGACCGTGTCGAGCTTGATCACCTCGCCTTTTTCGTAGCGGTAGAGGGCGGCGCGCGACACGCCCAGGCGGGCTGCGATTTCCTCGGCCCGCATGCCCGATTCCAGCCTGTACGCCCTGAGCTGCTGCCCGATTTCAGTAAACCGCATCAATCCGTCCGATCTTTGATCACTTGCTCATGCGTCTGGCGCGGTGTTGACAGCCCCCCTCCGAAGCTGGACAGCATCGAAGCGTGGCGTCTCCACCAATGCATTTAGGCACATCTAACGGAGTCGTCATCCCACAAACCGCGATCCGAGCAATTTTTTGATCAAAATCCATTTTTGGATTGCGCGTTCTGGTTGTTTCGGGGGTGCCGCTGCCCGCATGGTTTGTTGTTTGTCGCTCGGCAGGCGGCGACGCCGATGATTGCCGAACGTGTCTTGATGGCGTTGCTGATTGGCGGCATCGCGCTCGGCTGCGGTCTGGTCATCTACCCCTTCCTCTCCGCCGTGCTATGGGCCGCCATCCTGGCCTACACGACGTGGCCGCTCTTCGCATGGCTTCACGCGACGCTCAGGTTGCCCAGGGGTCTTGTGGCGCTGTTGATGGTTGTTCTGTCCGCGCTTGTGATCGTGCTGCCGCTTGCGTTGGCTGTGCCGGGTGGAGCGGCCGACGTGAAAGCCTTGCGCGTCTCCATGGAGAACTGGCTGGCGCAGATTCCCCCGGCGCCGCACTGGCTGTATCCGGTGCCGGTCATCGGCGGGCCGCTCACCGACACCTGGAACGCATGGGCGGCCGACCTGTCGAGCATGACCGCTTTCTTCCGGCCCTATCTCGGCATGTTCGCCGAGAACAGCCTGTCGCTCCTGCTCGGGGTCGCGGGCGGCCTCGTTCAGTTCTTCATCGCCTTGTTCGTTGCGTTCTTCTTCTGGTTTTCGGGCGAAACGCTTGGAAACCGCCTGCAGCTGATCGTCAACCGCATCGCAGGGCGCTACGGGCCTGACCTGATAGAGACCACGGCTCGAGCCGTTCGCGGGACGGTCTACGGCATCATCGGCACGGCCATCATCCAGGGTTTTCTCACGGCCTTCGGGCTGAGCATGGCGGGGGTGCCGCGCGTGGTGCTGCTTGGAACGATCACCGCCTTCCTTGCCGTCCTGCCGATCGGTGCCCCCCTGGTCTGGGTCCCTGCCGGCCTTTGGCTGCTGGCGGACGGCCACACGGTGCGGGGCCTGTTCCTGCTGGGCTACGGAGTTCTGGTCGTCTCTGGCTCTGATCACCTGATACGGCCATATTTCATCGCGCGGGGGGCCAAGATACCGTTTCTGCTTACAGTTCTGGGTGTGCTGGGTGGGGTGCTGGCCTTCGGGGCACTCGGCATATTTCTGGGGCCAGTGCTGCTGGGTGTCGGCTGGATGCTGGTGGTGGAGTTCGCGCGCATCGACGAGGCAGCGCCGTCAGCACCAGCCGAGCTGCCGCCGGTGCTCGCGCCGCCGTGACAAGCTGAGCCGTGCACGCCTCTCGACTGGCGGCGGAGCCGGCCTGGGCGGGGCGGCCTGCCTTGCGCGCCATACCACCGCGGCTTGCACGATCCCGCAGCACTCGCCGGCGGTGGCGCACCGGCAGCCTGGTGTCCGGCCTGCTGCATGCTGCGGTGATCGCGTTGCTGTTGCTGGGCGCGCGCGGATCGACCAAAACGGAAGAGCCGGCAGCACCGAGTTTCGCCGTGGATTTCACCAATTCGGGCGAGCCGGTTCCGGGCCCACCCGCTCCGACGTCACAGCCTGAAGTCAATTTGGGGGGCGAGGAGATGGCGCCCCCTCCGCCCATCGAACAACCCACCGAGCCGCTTCCGATACCCCGCCCGTCCCGCCGGTACGGCAGTGCGTTGAGCCCGAAAGCCAACCGAAACCCGTTTGCCAATGTGGTGCCGTTCGATCTTTCGCCGCAGCAGCACAGGTCCTTGGCGGCGGGAAACGGACGCAGCCTGGACCTTTCCGCGGGCCCGGTGATCAGGAACGGCAGCTTGCAGGATTCGGTCGAACACGTGCGCGGAACCCACGGGATGTCGGACTGGCAGGAGCGGCTGGAGGAGTTTGTGGAGGAGCACAAATACTATCCTCGGGAAGCCGCCGATAATGGCGAGCAGGGCTCGGCGGTCCTGCGGCTGACGGTGAGCCGCGACGGCACCGTGAAGCGGATGACGTTGGTCAATTCATCCGGGTCGCACCTGTTGGACGCGGCCTGGATGGCGGTTTTCCGGGACAACAAGCTGCCGGCGTTCAACGACGACATGGCAGGCAACGAGGTGACGTTCAGTTACGAACTCGACTACCATCTGATTTACGGCCGTTGACGGAAGCGGCTGCCGTTCATGGAATGTTAAGTAAACTGGAGGTAGTCTACCGCAGCTATGGAGCTGCACTCAGGATGATGACCAATACCGCCTGGGGCGTCGCTGCTGAGCAGAGCGCCTGTCAGGCTCTGGCGGCGGATGGATGGTCGATACTGGGCCGTCGCATGCGCACCAAGGCCGGTGAGATCGACGCGGTGGCGGAGAAGGACGGGCTCGTCGCTTTCGTCGAGGTGAAGTCGCGACCCACTCTGGCTGCCGCGGCCTATGCTCTGAAAGAAGGGCAGCAGGAACGATTGATGGCGGCGGCAGAGATCCTGCTGTCTGAACACCCTGGATGGGGCAAGGACGGCGTTCGCTTCGACGTGATGCTCGTTGACCGGCAGAGCCGAGTTCGCCGGATCACCGACGCGTTCCGTCTGCACTAGCTGTCGTTACTAGCCATGTCAGCTCTCCGTCTCGTCTGTCGGGCCGGGTCAAGACCGCTGAAGGCGCCCGAAGGGCTCAGTCTTGAAGCGGACGGACAGACGACAGACACTCACCGATCGTGGCAGCGACACCTGCTCTCTGTCTAGGCGAGCATCTTTGTCGTGGTTGAAGATCAACCCGACGCGATCACGCTCTCGGTGCTCAGGCTGACCCCACGGGAGCGATCGCTTCAGCGTCTTGCCTGAAGAACTCAGCACTTGAGAAATGTCACGCAGACCGGAGAAGTCGGAGTGACGAAATTGCTCGTCAAAACAAGAGCCAGACCGGTTTCACGTCCGTCTCCAAGCGGACACCCTGCGTGAAGCCGGTCTAAGAACCCCCAGACATGAAGAAGCCGACTATTTGCGCGACAAACTCGCTCACGACGAACGTCGTCTTTGTCGTTCGGCGGTCCGTCTGGAGTCTTCGCTGGTGCCGCAGGCCTGGCCAGTTTTGCCGATCTGCGTCTGGCTGCTAGAGCGTCGCCTGAAGTCGAGCAGCCGGAGTGACAGGATTGCATTTCAAGACGTGCGAGGACGCTGCGTGACCTTGGTCTTGAGATAGGCCATGGCCCGGAACGCGCTGAAAGTCGCGGTGCAGATGGACCCGCTCGGTCCGGTCAACATCGAGGGCGACAGCACATTCGCCCTGATGCTCGAGGCGCAAGCCAGGGGGCATGCCCTTTGGCATTACGAGGTACGGCACATGGCCCTCAATGAGGGTCGCCAGGCTGAAGCTGGCCGTTTCACCGAACGCCTGACCGCCTTGGCGAGCCCGGTTGCAGTCCGACGCGAACTGGGACGCCATTTCACCCTTGGACCGCAAGCCAGCCTCGATTTGTCCTCCATGGACGTCGTGCTGATGCGCCAGGATCCGCCGTTCGACATGGCCTACATCACGGCCACGCACATGCTTGAACACATCCAGCCCGGTACGCTCGTCGTCAACGATCCGGCCTCGGTGCGCAACGCGCCGGAGAAGCTGCTGGTGACGCATTTCCCAGACCTGATGCCGCCGACGCTGATCACGTGGGACCAGGACGCGATCAGGGGGTTCCGCGCCCGGCATCGCGACATCATCGTCAAGCCGCTGTTCGGCAATGGCGGCGCGGGCGTGTTCCGGATACGGCCGGACGACGAAAACCTGGCCTCGCTGCTGGAAATGCACTTTGCGCGTTCACGCGAGCCGCTGATGATACAGCGTTACGAGCCGGCGGTGCGCACAGGCGACAAGCGTATCATCCTGGTCGATGGCGAGCCTGTCGGCGCCATCAACCGCGTGCCTGCGCACGGAGAAGCACGGTCCAACATGCATGTGGGCGGGCGAGCCGAGCGGAGCACGCTGACGCCGCGCGAGCAGGAGATTTGCTGCCGCATCGGCCCGATGCTGCGCGCGCAGGGGCTGATCTTCGTGGGCATCGACGTCATCGGCGACTGGCTTACCGAAATCAACGTGACGTCGCCCACCGGTCTGCAGGAGATCGAGCGTTTCGACGGGACGAACCTGGCTGCGAAGATATGGGACAGCATCGAGCACCGCCGGTCAGCGACGGTGCCCCAGGCGGACGCCAGGCGCTGATACGCTACTCGCGTTGCAGGACGCGGTCGTTGAGGAAGGCCGATACCCTTCCTGCCTGAAAACTCCGCTTCAGTCCCGCCTCGTCGTACTGGTGCTCGACCCAATCGAGAAACGGAACGCGGTCTTCGACCTGAGCGTAAAGGCGAAAGAACGCGTCGAGGATGCCGGTGCGGGAGCGGCTGAAATGGCCGTAGCGCCATGAGAGCTGCGCCGCCGCCGCCCGCGCCGTGCCGCCCTCGAACAGCACCGCCAGCCCGGATGCGAGCCCCGCCCTGTCAGCACCGGATTTGCAGTGCATCAGCGCCGGACCCTCCAGCCGCGCGTACAGCGCCGCAAAACGCAGGATGCGGTCGCGATGCGGCGCGCCGCGGCTTTCGAAGGCCATGTCCTCGTGAACCAGGCCGAGCCGCCGCGCGGTCACGCGCGACAGGGCGTCCGACCCGCAGAGCCGCTGGCCGCGCAGGTTGATCAACGTTCGCAGACCGAGCCGCCGCTTGGCCGCCGCCAGCCGTGCCGGGGTAGGGTGGTTGGAGCGGTAGAGCTTGCCCGGAACCACCTCGGCGAAGTTGTCCCAGAACAGCCGGAACACGGCGTGGTCGGCCAGTAGAGAGTCCGACCACGCATGGACCCTGCCACGCCACGAGGTTAGGTCACCGCTGAACATTCCCCCAAGCTACCGGTACACGGCCGCTGGGAGCCAGGCCCCGGGTCGACCTTAGCCCTGGCGCTCAGCGATCATCTGCTTGATCTCCTGGATCGCCTTCGCGGGGTTCAGGCCCTTCGGGCAGGTCTGGGTGCAGTTCATGATCGTGTGGCAGCGATACAGCTTGAAGGGGTCTTCCAGCTCGTCCAGCCTCTGGCCGGTGTTCTCGTCGCGACTGTCGGCGATCCAGCGATACGCGGCCAGCAGGGTCGCGGGACCCAGGTATTTGTCGCCGTTCCACCAGTAGCTGGGACAGGAGGTGGTGCAGCAGTAGCAGAGTATGCACTCCCACATCCCGTCCAGCTTGGCGCGCTCCTCGCGGCTCTGCAGGCGCTCGCCGTCCGGCGGCGGCGCGCTGTCGGCCTGCAGCCACGGCTTGATGGATTGCAGTTGCGCGTAGGCGGTGGTCAGGTCAGGCACCAAGTCCTTGATGACCGGCATGTGGGGCAGGGGGTAGAGCGCGACCGCGTTCTTCACCTCCGCCGTGGGCTTCAGGCAGGCCAGCGTGTTGCCGCCGTCTATGTTCATGGCACAACTGCCGCAGATCCCCTCGCGGCAGGAGCGGCGGAACGTCAGGGTCGGGTCGATCTCGTTCTTGATGTAGATCAGCGCGTCCAGCACCATCGGCCCGACCCGGTCGAGATCGAGCGTGTAGGTGTCGATTACGGGGTTTTTCCCGTCATCGGGGTTCCAGCGATAGATGCGGAATTCTTTGGTCCGCTTGGCGCCCTCCGGCGCCGCAAAAATGCGGCCGCGACCAACGCGGCTGTTCTTGGGAAGGGTGATTACGGCCATCTAGACATACTCGACTTCAATAGACCCGCTTCTTCGGCGGAAACACCTGGACCTCGTTGGTCATCGTCTGCATGCGCACCGGACGGTAGTCGAGGTGCACGTCGCCGTTGTCGCCCACCCAGCTCAACGAATGCTTCATCCAGTTCGCGTCGTCGCGGTCCGGGTAGTCGTCGTGCGCCTGGGCCCCGCGGCTCTCGCGCCGCGCCTCAGCGCTGACCATGGTGGCCGCGCCGTTGCGCACCAGGTTCTGCAGTTCGAGCGCTTCGACCAGGTCGGAATTCCAGATCAGCGAGCGGTCGCTCACCGACATGTCGGCAAGGCCGTTCCACAGCTGGTGCATCTTGTCCACGCCCTCGGTCAGGCTGGTGCTGCTGCGGAACACGGCCGCATGCCTCTGCATCGTGCGCTGCAGCGCCTCGCGCAGCTTGGCGACGCCGGTTCCGCCGCTGGCGTGGCGCGTCCAGTCGAAGCGGTCGAGGCTCGCTTCGCCGGCGCGCGGCGGCAGCGGCGCCTGGCTCGCACCCGTCGTCACCACCTGGGCCGCGCGGTGGCCGGCCGCGCGGCCGAACACCACCAGGTCGAGCAGGGAGTTGGTCCCGAGCCGGTTGGCGCCGTGCACCGAGACGCAGGCGGCTTCGCCCACCGCCATCAGCCCTGGGACGGTCGCGTCCGGGTCGTTGCGGGTCGGGTTGATCACCTCGCCATGAAAATTGGTGGGAATGCCGCCCATGTTGTAGTGCACGGTCGGCAGCACCGGGATCGGCGACTTGGTCACGTCCACGCCGGCGAAGATGCGCGCGGTCTCGGAGATGCCCGGTAGCCGCTCGTGCAGCAGGTCGGCGCCGAGATGCTCGAGGTGCAGCAGGATGTGGTCGCGGTTCGGGCCGACGCCTCGCCCCTCGTTGATCTCGATCGTCATCGACCGGCTGACCACGTCGCGGCTCGCCAGGTCCTTGGCGGTCGGGGCGTAGCGCTCCATGAAGCGCTCGCCCTCGTTGTTGGTCAGGTAGCCGCCCTCGCCGCGGGCGCCCTCGGTGATCAGGCAGCCGGCGGGAAAGATGCCGGTCGGGTGGAATTGCACGAACTCCATGTCCTGCGTCGGCAGCCCGGCGCGCATCGCCATGCCGCCGCCATCGCCGGTGCAGGTGTGGGCCGAGGTGCAGGACAGGTAGGCGCGGCCGTAGCCGCCGGTGGCCAGGATCACCAGTTGCGCGCGGAAACGGTGGATGGTGCCGTCCTCCAGGCACCAGGCGGTAACGCCGCGGCAGGCGCCCTCGTCGTCCATGATCAGGTCGAGGGCCAGGAATTCGATGAAGAACTCCACCTCGTGCTTGAGGCATTGCTGGTAGAGCGTGTGCAGCATGGCGTGGCCGGTGCTGTCCGCTGCCGCGCAGGCGCGCATGGCAGGCTCCTTGCCGTAATCCTTCATGTGGCCGCCGAACGGGCGCTGGTAGATCTTGCCGTCCTCGGTGCGGCTGAACGGCATGCCGTAATGCTCGAGCTCGTAGACCGCGGGTGCCGCCTCCCGGCACATGTATTCGATGGCGTCCTGGTCGCCCAGCCAGTCCGACCCCTTCACGGTGTCGTACATGTGCCAGCGCCAGTCGTCCTCGCCCATGTTGCCGAGCGAGGCGCCGATCCCGCCTTGGGCTGCGACCGTATGCGAGCGCGTCGGGAAAACCTTGGTCAGGCACGCCGTCTTCAGTCCGGCGGCGCCCGTGCCCAGCGTCGCGCGCAGGCCGGAACCGCCCGCGCCAACCACGACCACATCGTAGGTGTGGTCGATGACGGTGTAGGCCCCGATGGATGGCTTGCTGATCGCGTTCATGGTCTGACGGGCCCGTTCAATGCGCCATCACGGCGAGCCTCAGCACGGCAACCGCGGCCAGCAGGCCGAGCAGCAGGCAGGCGCCCTTGGTGGCAAGGATCGCGGCTTCGCGCCGCGGTATGGAGTGAATGTAGTCCTCGTAGACCACCTGCAAGCCCAGGTGCATGTGATGGAAGTTCATTGCGATCAGGGCGAGCAGCAGGGCCGCGTTCCATGGCCGCCCGATCCACGCCGCCATCTGCGGCTGCTCGGCGCCCAGATGCGCCAGAACGGCCACCACGAACCACACAGTCAGCGGCACCAGGGCGATCGCCGTCACCCGTTCGGCCTTCCAGTGGTGCGAGCCGGCATGCGCGGCACCCGTACCGCGCACCCGGCCGAGCTGGCTGCGCATCACCGTGATGCCCGGCCCGGTCACCTTGGTTTTTTGAGCCGCACCCACCGCCTCAGACCGCCATCGAAAGGTAGCCGACGATCCATACCAGGATGGTCGCGGCCAAGGTCAGCGCCAGGATGACGTAGGTGACCCAGTTCAGGTCGGTCTTCTGCAGCCCATGCCCGGCATCCCAGACGAGATGACGTATGCCGCCGAAGAAATGGTAGAACAGAGAGGCGGTCCAGCCGAGCAGCATCAGCAGCCCGAGCGGGGAGGCGACGAAGCCCTGAACGGTTGCGAAAGCCTGCGGGCCTGACGCTGCAGCCACCAGCCACCACACCAGCAGCAGCGAGCCCACCGAGAGGGCGATGCCGGTCGCGCGGTTGAGGATGGAGGCCACCATGGTGATGGGCCAGCGATAGATGCCGAGATGGGGCGAAACCGGGCGAAGTACCAGCTTTGCGCCGGTGTTCCTGGCCACCATCGAAGCGTCGCGGATGTCGGTCATCGGTGCGGGCGGTCTCCGGAATGCAGCGTTGTGCGGTGCAGCGTGGATAGGACATAGGGAGTATGGGGTCAACGAAAGCATCCGTTAGGTGCCGCGTCCGAAGCCGTCCTGCTTGGGCCTGGATTGCGATGCGAGCGGCTGAGAAAGGACCAGTTTCATATGCAGCAGGCGTCCCTCCGACGTCCCCCTCATATCGGCCCAGAGGCCACCGTCGAGGCGGGACTGCCATTGCCATGGCAGTAAAGGCGAAGCTGTCTGGTCTTGTGATGTTCGCCGGGCTGCTGGCCGGATGCCAGGAGTCGTGCCCGTTTGCCGGCCAAGCCAGGGTGACCAGGCTGGAGATGATCTTCGGCCGCGACATGCCCGGCGGTGGCCAGGTCAGCGATGCCGCCTGGCAGGATTTCCGGTCACGCGTGCTGACGCCTGCCTTCCCGAGCGGGTTCACTGTGCTCGCCGCGGACGGCCAATGGTTCGATCCGCAGCGGACGCGGATGGTGCGGGAGCAGAGCTGGGTGGTTCTGGTGGCCGGCCGGATCGCCCCGGCCCAATCTGCCAGGGTCAGCCAGGCGTATCGCGCGTGGTTTCACCAGAAGTCGGTGGGCGTGGTCAGCGTCGATGCCTGCGCGGCTTTTTGATCGAGTTCGTGGGTCTTGATCGAGTCGAGGAAATCGGGGAACGACGTCCCCCAAACCCCCCTGCTGGGGTCGGGACCCCAGACCTCCGTTTCTGTTAGGCCGCCAGCTGGCGCAGCAGGCCCTGTGCCACCAGCGTTTCGGCGATCTGCACCGCGTTCAGCGCCGCGCCCTTGCGAAGGTTGTCCGACACGCACCAGAAGCCCAGGCCGTTGGGCACGGTCGGGTCGCGCCGGAGCCGGCTGACATAGACCGCATCCTCCCCCTGGCATTCGGCAGGGGTGATGTAGCCCCCGTCGTCGCGGCCATCGACCACGACCACGCCCGGAAAGCCGCGCAGAAGGTCGCGCGCCTCGCCCAGATTGACCGGCTCCTCGAACTCGACCGCCACCGCCTCTGCGTGGCCGATGAACACCGGCACGCGCACGCAGGTGGCGAACACGGCGATGTCGGGGTCCAAGATCTTGCGGGTTTCCACCGCCATCTTCCACTCCTCCTTGGTGGCGCCGTCGTCGAGGAAGCGGTCGATGTGGGGGATGCAGTTATAGGCGATGGTCTTGGTGAACACCTGCGGCTGGGCGGGGTCGTTGACGAAGAACGCCTTGCTGCTGGTGAACAGCTCGTCCATGCCCTCCTTGCCCGCGCCGGAAACCGACTGGTAGGTGCTGACCACCACGCGGCGTGCGGTGAACCGGTCGTGCAGCGGCTTGAGCGCCATCACCAACTGGATGGTGCTGCAATTGGGGTTGGCGATGATGCGCCGGCGCGTGTGGCGGGCAAGCGCCTGGGGGTTCACCTCCGGCACCACCAGCGGCACGTCCGGCTCCATGCGGAACTGGCTGGTGTTGTCGATCACGATGCATCCCGCCGCCGCCGCCCGCGGGGCGTGCACGGCGGAGATCGCCGCACCTGGGCTGAACAGGCCGAGGTCCCAGCCGGCGAAGTCGAACGACTCGGTGTTGCGCACCGTCAGCACGCGCTTCTCGCCGAAGCTCACCTGCTGTCCGGCCGAGCGGGGCGAGGCCAGCGCCACCACGTCGTCCACCGGAAAATCGCGCTCGGCCAGCGTTTTGAGCATCTCGCGCCCAACCGCACCCGTGGCGCCTACGACTGCGACCTTGTAGCCCATCTGTGTGCTCCCGAGAAACGCCAGGGGCTCTGCCCCTGGACCCCGCCAAAGGCCGATCGGCCTCTGGCCACCTCTTACAAGGGTGGGAGATGAGGGGCCACCGAGCTTGACAACACAGAGCACGTCGGCCCCTCATCTCCCACCCTTAATACACAGGTTCTAAGGACGACTGTCCTTAGCGGGGTCCAGGGGCAGCGTTCCTGGCCTTTTCGGAGACCCCCGCACCATGACCGACGCACCCGGCGCACCCGGCATCGCCCCACGCTGGACCTCGTCGGACAAGAGCGGCCTGGGAACCGCGCTGTCGGCCACCAGCCGGGTCTGGTTCACCATCAGCCACGGCATCCTCAACGAATGCTACTACCCGCGCGTCGATCAGGCGTGCATCCGCGATTTCGGCTTCATCGTCACCGACGGCTACGGCCTGTTCGCCGAGGAGAAGCGCGATACCGACAGCGTGATCACCGCGCTGGACGACGGCGTGCCGGCCTACGAGCTGGTCAACACGCACCGTCCCACCGACGGCAGCAAGCCGCGCTTCCGCATCGTCAAGCGCGTCATCTCCGACCCTCGACGGGACGTCGTCCTGCAGCAGGTCCGGCTGGAGCGTCTGGACAACTCGCCCCTGCGCCTGCACGCGCTGCTCGCGCCGCATTTGGTCAATGCCGGCAACGCGAACACCGCCTGGCTCGACAACTACAAGGGCCAGCAGATGCTGTTCGCCGAAGGCGGCGGCGCGGCCCTGGCGATGGCGGCGAACCATCCGTGGCTGAAGCGGTCGGTGGGCTTTGCCGGCATCAGCGACGGGTGGCAGGACCTCTCGCGCAACTTCAAGCTCACCTGGAGCTACGACCACGCGGTCAACGGCAACGTCGCCCTGGCCGGCGAGATCAGTCTTCCGCCCGACGACACGGTGGTTTTCGCGCTCGGGTTCGGCCGCAGCCCTGCCGAGGCAGGGTTCCGCGCCCGAGCCAGCCTGTTCGACGATTTTGCCGTGCTGGCCCGCGAGTACGCCGACGCGTGGCGAAGCTGGCAGGCCGGCCTGCGCCCGCTCGACCGGCCATCCAGCGCGCGCCAGCACAACACCTACCGTGTCAGCACCGCCGTGCTGCGCACGCACGAGGCCCCCAGTTTTCGCGGCGGCTTCATCGCCAGCCTGTCCATCCCCTGGGGTGCGGCAAAAGGGGATGACGATTTGGGCGGCTACCACCTGGTGTGGCCGCGCGACCTGGTGGAGACGGCGGGCGGCCTGCTGGCGGCCGGGGCCGGGGCCGAGGCGGTCCGCGTGCTGGAATATCTGCGCGCCACCCAGGAGCCGGACGGCCACTGGCCGCAGAACAACTGGCTGGACGGCTCGTCCTACTGGCAGGGCGTCCAGATGGACGAGTGCGCGTTTCCCATATTGCTGGTCGACATGGCCAGGCGCGCTGGCGTGCTGCCCGATGCAGAAGGCGCCCGCTACTGGCCGATGGTGCGCGCCGCCGCAGGATTTCTGACGCGCAACGGCCCGGTCACCGGCCAGGACCGTTGGGAGGAGAACGCCGGCTACTCCACCTTCACGCTGGCCGTCGAGATCGCGGCGCTGCTGGTGGCCGCCGAGCAGGCGGTGCTGGCCGGAGCGCCGGAGATGGCGCGCTTCCTCGAGGATACCGCGGACGCCTGGAACGATGCGGTGGATGGCTGGACCTACGCGCGCGGCACCGATCTTGCGCAGGAGCTCGGGATCGAGGGCTATTACGTACGCATGGCTCCTGCCTGTCCGCCCTCCTCTGCCTCGGCGCTGGACGGGCTCGTGCAGATCAAGAACCGCCCTGACGGGCAGGGCATGATGCCGGCGCACGACATCGTCAGCCCCGACGCGCTGGCGCTGGTGCGCTTCGGCCTTCGCGACGCCCGCGACCCGCGCATCCTGAACACGCTGGCGGCAATCGACCACGGCGTCAGGGTCGAGCTGCCGGCAGGGCCGTGCTGGTACCGCTACACCGGCGACGGCTACGGCGAACACGCCGACGGCCGCCCGTTCGACGGCGTCGGCCAGGGGCGCCTGTGGCCGCTGCTGACCGGCGAGCGCGCCCACGTGGCGGTCGCAGCCGGCAAGCTCGACGAGGCGCGCGCCTTGCTCGCCACGCTCGAAGCGTTCACCAGCCGCGGCGCGTTGCTGCCCGAGCAGATCTGGGACGCCAACGACATTCCCGACCGGGAGCTGTATCGCGGTCATCCGAGCGGCTCGGCGATGCCGCTGGTCTGGGCGCATTCGGAACACATCAAGCTGCTGCGCTCCCTGGCCGACGGCCAGGTTTTCGACATGCCGCCGCAGACCGTCCGGCGCTACCAGACCGAGCGCCACACTGCCCGCGTCACGCCCTGGCGGATCGATTTCAGGCCGGACACGCTGGAACATGGGCGCCTGCTGCGGATCGAGCTGACGCAGCCCTCGACGGTGCGCTGGAGCGGCGACGAGTGGGCGACATCCGAGGAGCTCGGCACCGCCGATACCGGCCTGGGCGTGCATGTTGTCGAAATCGACACGGATCGGCGCCCGATCGTCTTCACCTGGCGCGCCATTGCGACCGGGGCGTGGGTCGGCACCAATTACGGGGTGGACTGATTTCGGCAACGGCCGGTCTTGCACGCTGCGTGCGCCGTGCAGGTCGGCATGATCTGGCAGTTGCAGACTCTCCTGTGACACACGCCAAAGTTGCGTGCCGCCAAGATCGTTCGTCCAGGCATGCACGAACGCGGCCGAGCCTGCACTCAGCCCCTGCCGTGACAACGGAGTCGTTGCAAGCGTATTAACATCGTGGTTTGGTGCCGGCGGTTTTATGGGGGACACGATGCGCGTTCACGTCGCGGCTACGTTAGGTTTATCGGCTCTCGTTGCCGCAGCCCTCTCTGCGCATGCTCAGCAATCCAGCGCAGCGCCTGCTGCGCCGCTGACGGCCGAAACAGCGGCGCAGCTGTCGCGCGATGTGGATCATCCCGTCATCGTCGTGATGAAAAACCGGTTGTCCGGCGATCGTGCTGCCAGCGACCAGGCGCCGCTGATGAGCGAGCTCCATCAGGTGAACGCCGCGCACGTCAGATCGTATCGCCTGGTGAACGCGTTCGCCGCCACCGTCTCCGACGGCGAGGTAGCGCGCTTGCAGGCCAATCCTGCCGTGGCGGCCGTGGTGCCCGACGTGGTCATCCGCAAGAAGCCCTTTGCCCGCCCGTCCGCCTCCGGCGGGGCCGCGGCCGACTCGGCCAGCTCGCCGAAGGCGAACTACATTCCCGGCTCCTGTCGCCCCGACGGCAAGGTGCAGCTCAATCCCGAAGCGCTGCTGACCACGAACACCGACTCGGACGATCCCAAAGCCAAGACCGCGCGATCACTGGGCCTCACCGGCGCCGGCGTGAAGGTGGCCTACATCGCCGAGGGCATCGATATCCACAACCGCAATTTCATCCGGCCCAACGGCACGCTCGCGTTCGTCGACTACAAGGATTTCAGCGGTGATGGCGCGAACGCGCCGATGGACGGAGGCGAGGCGTTCCTGGATGCCAACTCGATCGCCGGCCAGGGCGATGTCGTCTACAACGTGGACCATTACAGCGTTCAGGGCCTGCCCTTGACCTGCAACATCCGCATCGAGGGTGTGGCGCCAGGCGCCTCGCTGGTCGGACTGGACGTGTTCGGCACGTTGGAGGCCACGACCGAGTCCAATTTCCTCCAGGCCATCGACTACGCCGTGTTCACCGATCATGTGGACGTGCTGAACGAATCGTTCGGCAGCAACGGCATTCCGGACTCGGCGTCGATGGACGTCACCAAGTTGTTCGACGAGGCGGCGGTGGCAGCCGGCGTGACGGTGGTCGTCTCGAGCGGCGACGCGGGCATCACCAGCACGATCGGTTCGCCCGCAACCGATCCTCTGGTCATCGGCGTGGGAGCGACGACGACGTTCCGCCTGTATGCCCAGATCAACGAGGGCGCCACGCGCTACTTCGCGACCAGCGGCTGGCTGGACGACAACCTCAGCGCGCTCAGCTCGGGTGGTTTCGAGCAGTCGGCCCGCACCGTCGACATGGTGGCGCCGGGCGACCTGAACTGGGTGTCCTGCACCCATTGCGGCAACCTGCGAGGTGGCCCGACCGGCGTCAGCGACAGCGGCGGCACCAGCGAGTCCGCACCGCTCACCGCGGGTGCCGCGGCGCTGGTGATCGAGGCCTACCGCAACTTCCACGACGGCGCCTCGCCGTCGCCCGCGCTGGTCAAGCAGATACTCACCAGCACGGCCAGCGATCTCGGCCTTCCCGCCATCGAACAGGGCACCGGCATACTGAACGCCTACAAGGCCGTTCTGCTGGCCGAGTCGATCGGGACGGGCGATGGCAAGCCGGCGCCGGTCGGCCAGACCCTGTTGCTGTCCCAGGACCAGCTCAACGTCGTGGACAACCCCGGCAAGACCCATAGCTGGCCGGTGAGGGTGACCAACACGGGTGCGGCCAGCGAGACGGTGACGCTGGCGGGGCGCAGCCTGGGCCGCGACCAGAACGTGCAGTCGGGCTCGGTCCTGCTGGCCGACGGGACCAACCCTCAATTCACCAGCTTCGCCGGTGTGCAGGAAAACTACGCCAAGATCAGCTTCCACGTGCCGGCTGCCGCCGACCGGCTGAACGCCTCCATCGCCTACCCGCCGTCCAACCCGGCGGGCAAGGTGGTCTCGCTGCTTCTCGTCGACCCGCACGGCAAGGTTGCCGCCTACAGCCTGGCCCAAGGCCTCGGCAATTTCGGCAACGTGGACGTGCGCAAGCCGGCCGAGGGCAACTGGACCGGCGTCATCTTCAGCCGGATCAAGGCAATCGGCGGCGTGACCGGCACGATCCCCTGGCGTGTGGCGACGCAGAACTTCGTGCCGTTCGGCACAGTGTCGCCGTCGTCGCTGACCTTGGCGCCTGGCCAGAGCCAGACCGTCAGCATCTCGGCCACGACGCCTTCGACCCCTGGGGACTCCTCGGGCTCGATCGTGCTGTCCTCGGCCGGGGCGGGCGTCGATCCCTATCTGGGGCAGGAGCGCGGCACGATCTCGGTGACCATGCGCAGCAAGGTCGATGCAGCCCATGGCGGCGCCTTCAGCGGCGTGCTGACGGGCGGCAACGGCCGGGCCGGCACACCCGGAGAGGTCGCCTTCTACGCGTTCCAGGTCGGGCCCAACGACACGAGCATCGCGGCGAACCTCTCTCTCACCAACGATTTCGGCGACACCGTCAGCGCCTATCTCGTCAACCCCGACGGCGTGGCGGTCGGTTTCGGACAGAATAGCGCGAACGGAACGAACGGTCCGTCGCTGACCGCCAACGCGGTCGATCCGGTGCCTGGCCTTTGGACCCTGATCGTCGACTTCTCCCAGCCTGTGGTCGGCGACGAGACCTCCCAGCCGTTCAGCGGAAGCATCGTGCTCAACCAGGTCGGCGCCACAGCGTCCGGCCTGCCAGACAACGCGGCCACGGTTCTGGCCGAGGGCGTTCCGGTCAGGGTGCCGGTGACGATCACCAATCGCGGTGCAGCGCCCGAGACCTTCTTCATCGACGCGAGGCTGGACACGCCGACGACAGTGCTACTGGCGTCGCAGGCGCCGCCTCCTACGAGCGCGGGATATCCGCTGCCGGTGACGCAGTACGAGCCGGAGTGGCTGGTGCCGACGGAGACGTCCAGCGTGCGGGTGCACGCGACGGCGACCTTGCCCGTCGAGTTCGATTACGGCCCGTTCCAGGGCGACCCTGACCTGTTCGGAGCGCCGAGCGCTACCGACAGCGCTGTCGGGAAATACGCGCCGGGCGGCGGCACGGTGCAGCCCGGCTTCTGGTATGCCCTGCCCGACGAGATCGGTCCCTACGACAGTGCCGCTCCGGCAGGTACCGCGCAGGTGGGTATGAGGGCGACCATCAAGCCGTTCGACACTGCGGTGACCAGTTCGACGGGCGATCTTTGGCTCGCCTCCGTCAACAAGCTCAGGAGCTTCTCGCCGGTGACCCTTAACCCGGGACAGAGCGCCACGATCGATGTCAGGATCGTGCCGCAAGCCGCGCCGGGAACGGTGGTGACGGGCGAGCTGTACGTGGACGACTACATATCGAACATCCCGCCCGGTCAGCCGGTGACCGGCAGCGAGGTGGCCGGCCTTCCCTACAGCTACACGGTGGGGGCAGCGACCTCGGACGCGGCGGAGACCGAGGCCAGCGCCACAACGCGCTGACCCCGTCTTCAGGATCAGCAGGTCCTAGAGCATGATCGTTTCAGGTTGATCTCCAACCACGATGAACATGCCCGCCAAAACAAAGAGCTAGGGCCTGATCGCTTCGGCTGCCAGAAGCGATCAGGCTCTAGGCCAGGCGCCCCGGACCTGCCTCACTCCCCGGGTTGCGACGCCCTTGACTGGGAGATCAGCTGCTTCATCCGGCGGACGGCGCCACCCAGGCCTTCGGACAGCGCCGCCCCGATCAGGAAATGGCCGATGTTGAGTTCGGCCACGTCCGGCAGGGCGGCGACCGGGCTGACGGTGTCGTAGGTCAGGCCGTGGCCGGCGTGGCATTCCAGGCCGAGCGTTTGTGTCAGGCGCGCTGCTTCGGTCAGGCGTTGCAGTTCGCCAGCCCTGCCCAGCGCATAGGCGCCGGTGTGCAGTTCCACCACCGGTGCCCGCAGCTCGGCCGCCGCGCGCAGCTGTGCCGGATCGGGATCGATGAACAGCGACACGCGGATTCCGGCGGCACTGAGGGCGGCCACGATCGGGCGCAGCGCGGTCATCTGACCAGCGGCGTCGAGCCCGCCCTCGGTCGTCACCTCCCGGCGGTGCTCGGGCACGATGCAGCAGGCGTGCGGCCGGGCGTGCAGCGCGATGCCCACCATCTCCTCGGTCGCCGCCATTTCCAGGTTGATCGGCGCGGCCAGTGCCTCGCGCATGCGCGAGAGGTCGTGATCACGGATGTGGCGGCGGTCTTCGCGCAGATGCAGCGTGATGCCGTCAGCGCCCGCGTCCAGCGCGATGCGGGCGGCCTCCAGAGGGTCCGGAAAGCTGCCGCCGCGCGCGTTGCGCAGGGTGGCCACGTGGTCGATGTTCACGCCGAGGCGCGGGACTGACATTTTGGGCCTCGGACGGTTCGGGTCGCGCGGCGTCTAGACCGCTTTTATGCAGAGTGTCCGCGAGTAGGCGGATGTAAGACCGGTCCAGGTCCTGTTTTGGCGAGCAATTTCCTCACTCAGACTATTTCGGTCTGCGTGAGATCGCTCTAGTTGCGATCTCATCGGCCATGCGCAAGGCGGCGACCAGGCTCGCGGGGCTGGCCAGGCCTCGCCCGGCGATGTCGAAGGCGGTGCCGTGATCGGGCGAGGTGCGCACGATCGGCAGGCCTAGGGTCACGTTCACCCCGCCCCACATGTCCAGCGTCTTGATCGGGATCAACGCCTGGTCGTGGTACATGCAGATCGCCGCGTCGTATGTCTGGCGGGCCGCCTCGGTGAACATGGTGTCCGGCGGGTAGGGCCCGCGCAGATCCAAGCCATCGGCGCGCAATCGGTCGATGGCGGGCTGGATCAGGGTGATTTCCTCGGTACCCATTCGGCCGGATTCGCCCGCATGCGGGTTGAGGCCCGCGACGCCCAAACGCGGCCGGGCGATGCCGAAATCGGCAACCAGTGCCGCATGGGTGGCGCGGGCCACCGAGACGATGCCCTCGGTGGTCAGCGCGTCCAGCGCCGCGCGGAGCGACAGGTGAATGGTGACTGGCACGACTCGCAGCGTCGGGCAGGCCAGCATCATCACCGCGCGGCCCGCAACGCCGGTGAGCTGGGCCAGGAACTCGGTGTGGCCGGGGTGGGCGAAGCCCGCCTGTTGCAGCACGGCCTTGCTGATCGGGTTGGTGACCACGCCGGAGACCTGGCCGGACTGCGCCAGCCGCACGGCCTGCTTGATGCTGGCGATGACGGCCGGCGCGTTGGCGCCGTCCGGCCGGCCCGGCCGGGCGGGGGTGGCAAGCGGGACGTCCAGGACGGGCAGGGCTTCGGAGAAGCGGGCGTCGCCGAGCCGTGTCACGACCTGCACCGGGCCGTATCGGGAGAGCCAGCCGGGATCGGCCAGCGCCACGAACGCCGGTCCTGTCTCGCGCAGGATGCTCCAGGCGCTCGCGGCGATTTCGCCGCCGATGCCGGCAGGGTCGCCCATCGTCAGCGCGAGAGTCATGGCGGAGCGACCTACGTCAGTATGAGGGCGCCGGCTGCACCTGGACGATCACGGGCGCAGGCTGGTTCTGGCCAAGCTTGGCAAGCAGGATGGCGATGGTGCGCGGTGTCTCCCAGAAAGCCTGCTGGTCGTCAGACTCAGGTCCATGCGCATCGACTCCAGCCTCAGGCTTTGTTCCAGGTCGCTGTCGCTCACACATCCGGTTACCCCCTAGACCGACTTCACGCGGAGTGTCCGCGGGCACGCGGACCTCAAACCGGTCTAGGCCTTGTTGGCGAGCAATTTCGTCACTCCGACGATTCCAGGCTGCGTGACATTGCTCTAAATATGGAGCGCCCGGCCGTCCACCGCCAGCGCGGCCTCCTTGACCGCCTCGCTCAGCGAAGGGTGCGCGTGGCAGGTGCGGGCGACGTCCTCGGCGCTGGCGCCGAACTCCATCGCGGTCGCGATTTCTGCGATCAGCGTGCCGGCGTCCGGGCCGATGATGTGCGCACCGAGCACGCGGTCCGTGGTCCTGTCGGCCAGTATCTTCACGAACCCGTCGGTCGATCCCATGGCGCGGGCGCGGCCGTTGGCGGTGAACGGAAACTTGCCGACGTTGTAGGCGATCCCGTCTCTCTTGAGCATCTCCTCCGTGGCGCCGATGGAGGCCACCTCCGGCCAGGTGTAGACCACCCCGGGGATGACGCCGTAATTGACGTGTCCGGCCTGGCCGGCGATCAGCTCGGCCACCGCCACACCCTCCTCCTCGGCCTTGTGGGCGAGCATAGGGCCGCTGATGACGTCGCCGATGGCGTAGATGCCTTCGACGCTGGTGCGGTAATGCTCGTCGATGCGCACGAAACCGCGCTCGTCCAGCGCCACGCCCGCCTCTGACAGGCCCAGCTCGGCGGTGTAGGGGCGTCGGCCGACGGAGACCAGAACCACGTCGGCGTGCAGGGTTTCGGGCGCGCCGCCCTTGGCCGGCTCGACCGTCAGCTCCACGCCCGACTCGCCCGCCTGCGCGGAGGTCACCTTGGTGGACAGCTTGAACTTTATGCCCTGCTTGCCGAGCACGCGCTCGAACGTGCGGCCGATCTCGCCGTCCATGCCGGGCACCAGCTTGTCCAGGTACTCGATGACAATGACCTCGGCGCCCAGGCGGTGCCACACGGAGCCAAGCTCCAGCCCGATATAGCCGCCCCCGATGACCACCATCCGCTTGGGCACCGCGTCGAGCTCCAGCGCGCCGGTGGAGCTGACGATGCGCGCCTCGTCCACCGTCACGCCAGGCAGCTTGATGCTCTCGCTGCCGGTCGCGATGACGATATGCTTGGCGGCATAGACCTGGTCGTCCACGGTCACCTGGCCGGGCGCGGAAAGCCGTCCCGCGCCCTTCAGCCAATCGACCTTGTTCTTCTTGAACAGGAAGGCGACGCCGTTGACGTTGGCTGCCACGACCTCGTCCTTGCGCTTCTGCATGCGGGCCAGGTCGAGCGTCACGCCGGTCACGTTGATGCCGTGGTCCTTGAACGAGCCGAGCACCTCGTGAAAATTCTCCGAGGATTGCAGCAGCGCTTTGGACGGAATGCAGCCGATGTTGAGGCAGGTGCCGCCCAGCGTCGCCCGCATTTCCACGCACGCCGTCTTCAGGCCGAGCTGGGCTGCGCGGATGGCGGCCACGTAGCCGCCAGGGCCGCCGCCGATGACGATCACGTCGTAGCTGCCTGCGACGGCGGCGGCAGGGGTTTGCGGAGCGGCGTGCTGCTCGAGCGGCGGCGCCGACTCGGCCTGCACGGGCACCGGGGCCGCTTCGGGCTGCGGATGCGCCGAGGGCGGCGGGGCGGGCGGCTGTCCGGCGGAGGCACCGGCCGCGTCTACGCTGCCGAGGACCGTGCCCACGGCCACTTCCGCGCCATTCTCCGCATGGATGGCGCCCAGCGTGCCGGCAGCGGGCGCGTTGACCTCGACCGTCACCTTGTCGGTTTCCAGTTCGACGAGCGGCTCGTCCGCCGCGACCGTGTCGCCCGGCCGCTTCATCCAGCGCGCGACCGTGGCCGAGGTAACGCTCTCCCCGAGCGTCGGAACAACGATGTCAAAAGCCATGAAACACTCCGTAGGGCGGGCTGCGCCTTGGCAACCCACCGACACGCGCGATCGGCGTGCTCTTACCGGTTCAAGATGGTGTCTGTTGGGGCGTGGTGGAATGCCAAAGCGCAGCCCGTCCTACGATTTCAGTGCGTGTTCACCATCAGACCGGTTTCACGCAGAGTGTCCGCGAGCAGGCGGACCTCAAACCGGTCTAGGCCTTGTCTTGGCGAGCAATCTCGTCACTCCGACCATTCCAGTCTGGGTGACATTGCTCTAGCGGGGTGCAAACCTCCGCGCTCTCGCGCTCGTCTGGGGCGGTCACTTCACCTGGCAGGCAAGGCGGTCACAACCCCAGCAGCAGCCGACGCGGATCCTCCACACTCTCTTTTACCCGAACCAGAAAACTCACCGCTTCCTTGCCGTCGACGATACGGTGGTCGTAGCTGAGCGCCAGGTACATCATAGGCCGTATCTCGACGCGTCCGGCCACTGCCACCGGCCGGTCCTGTATCTTGTGCATGCCCAGGATCGCCGATTGCGGGGGATTGATGATGGGCGTGCTCATCAGCGAGCCGTAGGTGCCGCCGTTGGTGATGGAAAAACTGCCGCCGGTCAGTTCTTCGAGCTTGAGCTGCCCGTCGCGGGCGCGGCGGCCCATGTCGCCGATCTTCTTCTCGATCTCTGCAAAACTCAGGGTCTGGGCGTCGCGCAGCACCGGCACCACCAGCCCGTTCGCGCCGCCGACGGCGATGCCCATGTCGACGTAGTTCTTGTAGACGATGTCGTCGCCGTCGATTTCGGCGTTCACGGCCGGGTATTCGTGCAGGGCGGCGACACAGGCGCGCACGAAGAAGCTCATGAAGCCCAGGCGCACGCCGGCGTTCCTCTTCTCGAACGCCTCCTTGTACTCGCTGCGCAGCGCCATGATGGCGCTCATGTCCACCTCGTTGAAGGTGGTCAGGATGGCGGCCGTGTTCTGCGCATCCTTCAGCCGCTGCGCGATGGTGCGGCGCAGGCGGGTCATGCGCACCCGCTCCTCCCGCGCGTCAGGCGCGCGCGGCACCGGCTTTGCGGTCGGCGCGGGGATGCCGGCGGGCGCAGGGGCGGGGCGGTCGAGGAAGGCCAGCACGTCGCCCTTGGTGATGCGCCCGTCCTTGCCGGTGCCGGCGCCGACCTCACGGGAGGAAACGTGGCGCTCCTCCATCATCTTGGCGGCTGCCGGCAGGGGCGCGTGGGCGGGCGGGCTGTCGGCCGCGCCGTCTGCGGGGGCGCTGGCGGGGCGCGCCACCGGGCCGGCCGGCGGCGGCGGCGTGTGCACGCCGGCGCCGACCGGCTGCGGCGACAATTGTACGGGCGCCTGGTCGGCCGATGCGGAGCCCGGCCTGATGGACGCAGGCTTCACAGCGGCGGGCTCGGCAGCCGCAGGCTTGACGGCGGCAGGTTGGGGCGCCGGCGCACCGCCGGCCGTGATCGTGCCGAGCACCGTGCCGACTTCGACCTCCGCGCCCTCCGCCACCGCGGGCTGCTCCATCACCCCGGCCGACGACGCGTTGACCTCGACGGTCACCTTGTCGGTTTCGAGCTCCACCACCGGCTCGTCTGCCGCAACCGCCTCGCCGGCCTGCTTGAGCCAGCGCGCGACGGTGGCGCTGGTCACGCTCTCGCCCAGGGTCGGCACGACGATGTCAGCCATATCATTCGACTCCCAGGGCGGCACGGACCAGCGCCGCCTGCTCGGCCGCGTGCACCTTGGCCAGGCCCGTGGCAGGGCTGGCGGCGGCCTTGCGCCCGACATAATCCGGCCGCTTGCATCTGTGCTTGAGCACCGCCAGCACACGCTCGATCCGGCGGTCCACGAAGGTCCAGCCGCCCATGTTCTCGGGCTCCTCCTGGCACCAAACGACGTGCTGCGCGCGGGCGTAGGGTTTCAGCGTGAAGGCGAGCGTCTTTTCGGGGAACGGATAGAGCTGCTCCATCCGCACGATGGCGACGTCGCGCAGGCCGCGCTCCCGCCGCTCGGTCAGCAGGTCGTAGAACACCTTGCCGCTGCAGATCACCACGCGCCTGACCTCGGCGTTGGGCGCGAGCGCGTCCACCTCGCCGATCACCGTGCGGAACCGGCTCTCCCCCGTCATCTCGGAAACCGGCGACACGGCGAGCTTGGCCCGCAGCAGCGATTTCGGCGTCATGATCACCAGCGGCTTGCGGAAGTTCCGCTTCACCTGCCGGCGCAGCACGTGGAAGTAGTTGGCGGGCGTGGTGATGTTGGCGACCGTCATGTTGCGCTCGGCGCAGAGCTGCAGGTAGCGCTCCAGCCGTGCCGAGGAGTGTTCCGGCCCCTGGCCCTCATGCCCGTGCGGCAGCAGCAGCGTCAGGCCGGACATGCGCAGCCACTTGGTTTCGCCGCTGGCCAGGAACTGGTCGATGATCACCTGGGCGCCGTTGGCGAAGTCGCCGAACTGCGCCTCCCACAGAACCAGCGTCCATGGGTCGGCGAGCGAGTAGCCGTACTCGAACCCTAAAACCCCAGCTTCCGACAGCAGGGAATTGAAGATTTCGATGTTGCCCTGCTTGGGCCGGATGTTGTTCAGCGGCAGGTATTCGTTCTGGTTGGTCTGGTCGATCAGCACCGCGTGGCGCTGGCTGAACGTGCCGCGCTGGCTGTCCTCGCCGGACAGGCGCACGTGGTGGCCTTCCAGCAGCAGCGACCCGAAGGCCAGCGCTTCGGCGGTCGCCCAGTCCACGCCCTCGCCGGTCTCGATCATCTGCCGCTTGGCATCGAGCTGGCGGGCGATCTTGGGGTTCAGGTCGAAGCTCTGCGGCACGCTGGCCAGAGCCAGGCCGACCTCGCGCAGGTCGCTGGCGCGGGCGGCGGTCGGGTGTTCGGTCTCGTCCTGGGCGTCGTCGGTCTTCAGGCCGCGCCACTTGCCTTCCAGCCAGTCCGCCTTGTTCACCCGGTAGGATTGCGCCGCCTGGTGCGCCTCGTCGTACTGGCGGAACAGCGTGTCCCACATCGATTGCGCGTCGGCCTCGCTCGCCACCCCCTCACGGGCGAGCCGCGCGGCATACAGCGCGCGCGTGGTGGGCATCTCCTTGATGGCGCGGTACATGATCGGCTGGGTGAAGGCCGGCTCGTCGGTCTCGTTGTGGCCGTGCCGGCGGTAGCAGACCACGTCGAGCACGAAATCGGTCGCGAATTGCTGGCGGAACTCCGCCGCCATGCGCGACGCGAACACCACCGCCTCCGGCTCGTCGCCGTTGACGTGGATGATCGGCACCTGGATGGATTTGGCGACATCGGTGCAGTATAGGCCGGAATAGGCGTGCGCCGGCACGGTGGTGAAGCCGATCTGGTTGTTGACGACGACGTGGATGGTGCCGCCGGTGCGGTAGCCGATCAACTGGCTCATCGCCAGCGTCTCGTAGACCAGGCCCTGGCCGGCGAACGCCGCATCGCCATGCAGCAGGATCGCCATGGACGAACGCCGGCTGGTGATGTCGCCCGCCATGTCCTGGCGCGCCCGCACCTTGCCCACCACCACCGGGTCCACCGCCTCGAGGTGGGACGGGTTGGGCTGCAGGGAGAGGTGGACCATGCGGCCGCCGATCTCGATGTCGGTGGAGGTGCCGAGGTGGTACTTCACGTCGCCCGAGCCCTGCACGTCGTCGGGCTTGAAGCTGGCGCCGCCGAACTCGGAGAACACCGCGCTCAGCGGCTTCTTGACGATGTTGACCAGCGTGTTCAGCCGGCCGCGATGCGGCATGCCGATCACCACCTCCTTGGTGCCGGCCGCAGTCACCGTGTCGATGATGGCGTGCAGAGCGGGGATCGTGACCTCGCCGCCCTCCAGGCCGAAGCGCTTGGTGCCGACGTAGCGTTTTTGGCAGAACGACTCGAAGCCCTCGGCCTCGGTCAGCTGGCCGAGGATGGTGCGCTTGGCGGCGGGGTCGAAGGCGGAGAGCCAGGGCGCGCCCTCTATGCGGCGCTGTATCCAGGCCTTCTGCTCGGGGTCCTGGATGTGCATGAACTCCACCCCGATCTGCCCGCAATAGGAGCGGCGCAGGATGTCGAGGATTTCGCGCAGCGTGGCCGTCTCGCGCCCCAGCACGCGGTCGATGAAGATCGGCCGGTCGTAGTCGGCGTCCGTGAAGCCGTAGCTGCGCGGGTCGAGCTCGGGATGGCTTTTGGGCACTTGGAGGCCGAGCGGGTCGAGCCGCGCTTCGAGGTGGCCGCGCACCCGGTAGACGCGGATCATCATCAGCGCGCGTATGCTGTCCAGCGTCGCCGCGCGCACCGCGGCCTCGTTGACGCCCCGGCGGTCCGGCACGCTCGGCGCCGCCGGCTCCGAGAGGCTGGACGGGCGGGGCGCCCAGGACGCGCCGAGCGCGTCGGTCAGCACCGATCGCGACTCGTCGTTCAGCGACGCGAACAGCTCGGCGAAGCTCGGGTCGACCGAGCCTGGGCTGGCGGTCCAGCGGGCGTAAAGGTCTGCGATGAAGGCCGCGTTGCCGCCGTTCAGGGCGGTTGCGAACATGTCCACGCCGGGCATCGGCTGTGCTCTCCGTCAAAAATCCGAGTCGACCGCCATACTAGCGCGCCGTGTGGCAAAAATAGGTCCGCCCGGCCGCCTGGCTCCCACGACGTTGGCTGCGTTGCCCGAGCTGCATGGCTTGGAGCGGCCCAGCCATACGCGTGGGTGACCAGGCAATCCTCTGTCCTACCCCTTCAGCGCCTTGACCATCGTGCTTCCCAGCGCCGAGGGGCTCTCGGCCACGTGGATGCCGGCGATCCGCATCGCCTCGAACTTCGCCGCCGCGGTGTCGCGCCCGCCGCTGATCACCGCGCCGGCATGGCCCATGCGGCGGCCCGGCGGTGCGGTCGAGCCGGCGATGAAGCCCACCACCGGCTTGGGCGATTTTTCGCGCGCCAGGAACTCGGCGGCGTCGATCTCGCTGGCCCCGCCGATCTCGCCGATCATGATGATGCTTTCGGTCTCCGGATCGGCCAGGAACATCTGCAAGACCTCGATGAAATCGAGGCCCTTGACCGGATCGCCGCCGATGCCGACGCAGGTGGACTGGCCGAGCCCCGCAGCCGTCGTCTGCGCCACCGCCTCGTAGGTCAGTGTGCCGGAGCGGCTGACGATGCCAACCTTGCCGCGCCGGTGGATGTGGCCGGGCATGATGCCGATCTTGCAGGCGTCAGGCGTGATCACGCCAGGGCAGTTCGGGCCGACCAGGATGGATTTCGTGCCGGCCAGCGCGCGCTTGACCCGCACCATGTCGAGCACCGGGATGCCTTCGGTGATCGTCACGATCAGCGCCATCCCGGCTTCCACCGCCTCCAGGATCGCGTCCGCCGCGAACGGGGGCGGCACGTAGATCGCCGTCGCGGTGGCCCCTGTCGCGTGGCGCGCCTCTGCCACGGTGTCGAACACCGGCAAATCGAGATGGGTGGTGCCGCCCTTGCCGGGCGTCACGCCGCCGACGACGCGGGTTCCGTAGGCGATCGCCTGTTCGGAGTGGAAGGTTCCTTGCGCGCCGGTGAAGCCTTGGGTGATGACGGTGGTTTGGCGGTCGACCAGGATGGCCATGTCAGTTGGCCTCCTTGACGGCGCGCACGATCTTTTCGGCAGCTTCCGCGAGGTTGTCGGCAGAGATGATCGGCAGGCCGGACTTGGCCAGGATGTCCTTGCCGAGCGCCACGTTGGTGCCTTCCAGCCGCACGACCAGCGGCACGTTCAACGACACCTCGCGCGCGGCCGCCACGACGCCTTCGGCGATCACGTCGCAGCGCATGATGCCGCCGAAGATGTTGACCAGTATGCCTTCGACGTTCGGGTCAGACAGGATGATCTTGAACGCGGCCGTCACCTTCTCCCGCGTCGCCCCGCCGCCGACATCGAGGAAGTTGGCCGGCGAGGAGCCGTAGAGCTTTATGATGTCCATCGTGGCCATCGCCAGGCCGGCGCCGTTCACCATGCAGCCGATCACGCCGTCCAGAGCCACGTAGTTCAGGTCGAACCGGGCGGCTTCCAGCTCCTTGGGGTCCTCCTCCGCCTCGTCGCGCAGCGCGGCCAGCTCGCTGTGGCGGTAGAGCGCGTTGTCGTCAAAGCTGACCTTGGCGTCGAGGGCGACCACCTCGCCGGCGCCGGTCACCACGAGAGGGTTGATCTCGACGATGGCGCAGTCGAGCGCCACGAAGGCCGTGTACATCGCGCTCACGAACCGGCTGAACGCGCCGGTCTGCTTGCCGGTCAGCCCCAGCCCGAAGGCCAGCTTGCGCGCGTGATAGGGAAAGATGCCGGTCGCCGGATCGACGGCGACGCGCAGGATCTTCTCTGGGCTGTGGGCGGCCACCTCCTCGACCTCCATGCCGCCCTCGGTGCTCGCCATCACCAGGATGCGGGACGTGTCGCGGTCGACCAGCAGCGAGAGGTAGAGCTCTCGTGCGATGTCGCAGCCGGCCTCGACGTAGACGCGCCTCACGTCGCGCCCGGCGGGTCCGGTCTGCTTGGTGACCAGCGTATGGCCGATCATCGCCTCGGCGGCCGCCCGCACCTCGTCGGGGGAGCGGGCAAGGCGGACGCCGCCCTTGCCCTCAGGGTCGTCCTTGAAGTGGCCAGCGCCGCGCCCGCCCGCATGGATCTGGGATTTCACGACGTAGACCGGGCCGGGAAGCTTCTCGGCGGCTTCGGCGGCCTCGTCGGCCGTCCAGGCGGCAAAGCCCTGCAGCACGTTCACGCCGTAGCCGCGAAGCAGCTCCTTGGCCTGATATTCATGGATGTTCATGCGTCACCCCTCCCCACGGATAGGTTGCGCCTGGCACCCCACCCTACGAGCACGTTAAACCTCAAGCTTCTTAAAATCCTCGATCAGCTTGCGCACCGCGTCGCAGCTCTTGTCGAACGCCGCCTTCTCGCCTGCCTCGAGCGTGATCTCGACGATGCGCTCCACGCCGGATGCGCCTATCACCACCGGCACGCCGATGTAGAGGTCGTGCAGCCCGTATTGCCCGCTCAGCAGGGCGGCGCAGGGCATCACGCGTTTGCGGTCGAGCAGGTAGCTCTCCGCCATGGCGATGGCAGAGGCGGCAGGCGCGTAAAAGGCGCTCCCCTTCTCCAGCAACTTGACGATCTCGCCGCCTCCATTGGCGGTGCGGGCGCAGATCGCGTCGATCTTGTCCTGCGTGCTCCATCCCATGGCGATCAGGTCTGGCACCGGGATGCCGGCCACCGTCGAGTAGCGGGTCAGCGGCACCATCGTGTCGCCATGACCGCCCAGCACGAAGGCAGTCACGTCCTCCACGCTGACGTTGAACTCGTGCGCCAGGAACAGCTTGAACCGCGCGCTGTCCAGCACGCCGGCCATGCCGACGACCTTGTTGGCCGGCAGGCCGGAGCGCCGCTGGAGCTGCCACACCATCACGTCGAGCGGGTTGGTGATGACGATGACGAACGCGTCCGGGCAATGCGCCTTGATGCCGTCGGCGACCGTGTTGATGACGCCCGCGTTCTTGGCCAGCAGGTCGTCGCGCGACATGCCGGGCATGCGGGGGAAGCCGGCCGTCACGATCACCACGTCCGACCCTGCGATGGCCGAGTAGTCCGAGCTGCCGGTCATGTGGCTGTCGAACAGGTCGACGCTGCCCGACTGCATCAGGTCGAGCGCCTTGCCGGCCGCGACGCCGCCGAACACGTCGAACAGGACGACGTCGCCAAGCTCCTTCAGGCCGACCAGATGGGCGAGCGTGCCGCCGATGTTGCCGGCGCCGATCAGCGCAATCTTGTTGCGGGCCATGGCTGTCCTTGTGCAGTGCGGAAGATCGCTCGGGTGCTAGACCAAAGGTGGGGGGGCTTCAAGCCGCGGTGAACGGGTTTGGGACTTTGGCGCCCAATCGCTCCACCTGGGTGGTGTCCGGGGTAACCAGGGTCGGATTGTGGCCGCTACGGCTGCCGTGACACCCTTCCTGGTCTATGTCGTCGGCCTGCATGTGATCCGAGGCCATTGATGGGTATTGCCTTATGCAGCCGCAGACCGTGGCGCTTTCTTGCCCCCGGCATCGCCCAGCATACCGTGCACCCGCAGGTGATGACGAAACTGGTAGTAGCTCAGCCCTAGCTGTCTTGCCGCCTCGGCCTGGTTGAAGCGGCAGGTTTCCAGCGCGCGCTGCAGCAGGCGCGCTTCGTAGGCGCGGGTGGCGGCCTCGAAATTGCCGTCGGCCGGCGGGTCGGGCGCGACCGGAAGGACCGAGACAGCTGCCGGGATCGGGTCCGCGGTTTTCGGCGGGGCGCCAGGCGCGTGTGTCGAGGCGAACGGGTCCAGGATGATCGCAGACAGCCGCTTTTCCGGGTCGGGCATGCGGTAGAGGCTGCGTTCCACCGCGTTGCGCAGTTCGCGCACGTTGCCCGGCCAGTCGTGGCTCATCAGAGCGTCCAACGCGCGCCCCGAAAAACCTGCGAACAGCTCGCGGCCGAGCTCCCGGGTGAACCCCACCGCAAAATGGTCCGCCAGGCGGGGGATGTCGTCGCGCCGCGCGCGCAGCGGGGGGACGGTGACGACGTCGAAGGCGAGGCGGTCTAGCAGGTCGGCCCTGAAGCGTCCCGATGCCGCGAGGTCGGGCAGGTGCACGTTTGTCGCGGCGACCACGCGCACGTCGACATGCAAGGTTTCGCCGCCGCCGACGCGTTCGAAGCTGCCGTATTCGATCACCCGCAGCAGCTTTTCCTGCACGGAAGGCGAGGCGGTGGCGATTTCGTCGAGGAAGATGGTGCCCCTGTCGGCCAGCTCGAACCGGCCGGGGCGGCGGCGGGCAGCGCCGGTGAAGCTGCCAGCCTCGTGGCCGAACAGCTCGGAATCGAGAAGCGCGTCGGGCAGGGCGGCGCAGTTGAGCTTGATGAAGGGTGCGGACCAGCGCGGCGAGAGCAGGGCGAGCCGGCCCGCCACCAGTTCCTTGCCCGTGCCGCGTTCGCCGATCACCAGCACGGGCCGGTTGAGCGGTGCGGCCTGCGAGACGTGGGCCAGCATGTCCAGGAAGGCGGGCGCCGAACCGATAGGGGTGGGGAGTTCGGCCGAATTAGCCAGGCGCGCCATCAGGTGGTCTCGTTCGCCATGGATTGGCAAATCCAGCGTAGTCGCAGCCGCGTGGCAAACGCAAGTTTCGAGTTTATAGATATATATCAATGGTTTGTGGTCGTGGCACGGCGGATGCATTCGACAGGTCAGGCGACAGGTCAGGCCACTGACGGCCGGACACGAAGGAGACACTGCGATGACCACCATCAGCTTCAACCACAGCGCCGCCTATTTCAGCGCCCCGAAGGCGCCCCGCATCTCGTTCGCGGCAACGCTGGCCGCGCTGCAGGCCCGCCAGGAGCAGGCGCCGCATTTGACCGCGGTGTTCGGCGTCGCCACACGCGCCGCGCTGGCCCTGGTGCCGTTCGTCACCCTGGCCTGGGTGTTCGTGACCGTCTGATCACGATCGGCTATCATCCGTACCAACCAAGGATCTTTGCCATGGGTATCTTTTCCCGGCTGACAGACATCGTGAACTCCAACCTCAACGCGCTGCTGGCCAGTGCGGAGGATCCGGAGAAGATCATCCGCCTCATCATCCAGGAGATGGAGGACACGCTGGTCGAAGTCCGCTCCTCAGCCGTGCGCAGCATCGCCGAACGGCGCGAGCTCGAGCGGAAAGTGGCGGCGTTGCAGCGAGAGGAGGAGGACTGGCAGTCCAAGGCCGAATTGGCGCTCACGCGTGGCCGTGAGGACCTGGCCCGCGGCGCGCTGCTGGCCCGCACCCACCGCGCCCAGGCGCGCGCCGGGCTGGAACGGCAGGTGGCCCAGCTGGCCGGTGCGCTGGCCCAGCAGAACGAGGACATCGGTAAGCTGCAGACCAAGCTGGCCGACGCCAAGTCGCGCGAGCAGAGCTTCGCGCAGCGCCGCACCACCGCGGGAAACCGCATCAAGGTGCGCGAGAAACTGCACGACGAGCGGATCAACGACGCCTTCCTGCGCTTCGAGACTGCAGAGCGGCAACTCGACCAGATGGAGGGCCGTGTGGAAGCCTACGACCTCGGCCGCCAGCCCCCCAGCCGCGGTCCGACGCTGGAGGAGGAGTTGGCAACTCTTGCAGCCGATGCGAGCATGAACGACGAGTTGGAGGCGCTCAAGGCGCGGCTGGGCAACAGGATGCCGCAGAAAGATCCGTCGACCACGCAAAGCTAGGCCCGGCCGATGACTGAAGACGCCTATATCGTCACCGTCGTCATGTTCATGGTCGTCCTGGTCGTTGTGCCTGCCATCGCCTTCGACTACCGGCTGAAATCCCGCCGCCTGACGGCCAGCAAGGAGGACGGCACGGCGACGCAGGCGCTGTGGGAGACGGCACGGCGGATGGAAACCAGGATCGGCTATCTGGAGACGGTGCTGGACACCGAAGTGCCCGGCTGGCGCAGCAGGAGCGAGACACGATGAACGCCTTGATCAGCACGCTCGACCGGCCGCGCCTTATCCGCGGCGTCTGTGCCGACATCGCCATGCGCGCCGGCACCGCCGCCTGGCTGCCGCGTGCGGCCTTCCTGGTTTTAGCGGTCATGCACTGGTTTATCGCCGTCGTGCTCTACGTCGTGCTGGCGAGGGTGCTCCGGGTTCCTGCACGAAGGGCCGCGCCGGCGAACCGCGCCTCCTGGCCGGACACGGGAGCCTTGCGCGACCGCCTCGGCGCACTCGATGCCAGGCTGGCGGGCCTGGAAGCCGCAACACTGAGGGAAACCGAGCTCGCCCGGGCGTTCCGCGACCTGGAGCGTTCGCGCTGACCGACACGACGCTGGTCCACGCTTTGGCAGCCATCGGCCGTGCCCCGACTCGATCGCGTCATATGCGCGCAAGGAGCCGGCCCTGCCGGCGCTGCGCCGCACCTTTGCAAACAGCCTGGACGGCACAGTTTTGCTCCAGCCCATGATCGGCGAGGAGTTTCGATGCTGGTTCTGTTTGCCACCGCCTTCTTGCTGTTCGGCGCGCCGGCCATCCTGCTGTACGCTGGCCGCCTGATCCAGTCGCAGACGGACGCGATCCGTCTGGGCGCCACCCGGCCGAAGCCGGTTCTGACAGGGACCGAATGGTACTGCCGCCCGCCTCAACCCTTGTTCGGGCAGGGGGCCGCCGGCGTTTCGGGCGCAGAGGATGCTGCGCCGGCTCCGCAGGCCTCCATCCGTGACGAGCAATGGTTCAACCGGCCTTCAAAGCCGCTCTTCGCCTGGCCGGGCATCCGGCAGATCTTTCGGCGGCCACGGAACGCGACAAGCGTGTAGGATGCCGGCTCAGCGACCTGCCTGCAGCATGGCCAGAGCCGCAGCTTGGCCCAGGTCGATGCCGCGCTGATGGCTTTGGTTTTCCGCGGCGTCCGCATCGCCGCCGCACGCGGCGATCGATCGTGCGAGGTCGTTCGTGGCATCGTCGCGATCCTGGGTGGGAGCAAGGTCCTCCCGGTGGTTGATCCAGACCAAGTAAAGGGTCTGAACGGTCGCCTCCTGCGCGCGAGACGCCGCGCATGACAGGATGGGGTCGACCGCGGGCTTGCTGGCCATCAGCGTCTGCCGCTGCGCCGCACGCTGCCTCTCGAACATCAGCTGGTCGCGCGGATCCAGGCCAGGGTGTCCGTTCCGCGCCGTGCTCAGCACCAGGATGCCGACCAGAACAGCTGCCGAGACGGCGATCGCTTTCCACATGGCTGAATGCTCCCGGCCGCGCCGGCGCGGCGCCTTCGGTGGTGACCATGGCCCGTGCCAGCAGGCTTGCAACCCGCCAGGCCCGCGTCTAATCAGTCACGCCCAGGTCGCCCATGCGCTGCTGTAGCTCAGTGGTAGAGCACTCCCTTGGTAAGGGAGAGGTCGAGAGTTCAATCCCCTCCAGCAGCACCACTGGTCGCGCGCACGGCCTCGACCCGCTCGTCTGCGATTTGGCACCCCTCCCTGCAGGGAGGCCAGGGCGAACTGATGCCGGCGCGCCGCGGGTGCGCCCGGTTTCAGCGCGAAGATTTGCTGCCCATGCCGAAACTGTACCGTTCACCTCGAACGTTACGGCAGGCCGGCTCGACGACATCCACGCGAGGATCAATGCGTCAATCGGGCCTCGATGACCTTCGGGAGAGACACATGCTCACCAGGACGGCAATCTACGAGGGCGTGATCAAGGCCGGGCAGGAGGACGCCTTCTTCCGGCGGGTGCGCGACGAGCTGGAGCCGCTCTGGCGGCGGTTTCCCGGCGTCACCGCGGTCCGTGTCCAGCGCATGCGCTCGGCGGACGCCGACTCGCGTCCGATCGCCATGATCCTGGAGATGGATTTTCCGGACATGCAGGCGATCGAGGCATGTCTCGCCTCGCCGATCCGGCCCGAATCCCATACCGCCACGCTGGACGTGATGAGGCTGTTTGACGGGCGCTTCTACCATCTGGTGACCGAATCCGCTGCGCTGACACCCGATGGCTGATCCCGTCGGTGGCGTTGCCTCAGACCAACTCGTCACGCTGCCAGCGGCCCGGGCGAACTGGCAACGAGCGCGGGCCTGCTTTCATTGGCTGTCAACGGACCAGCCGCTCGGCAGCCTCACTCGTGGACGAGACACCTTATCCGGAGCCATTCGTCCAACGTCGGGTTGAAGCCCGGAAGCGGGATGCGCCAGACAGGCTCAGTCGCTAGCAGGAGAGCCGCCCACGGCTTCTTGACTCCGGCAATGTCCGGCAAACGGAACGCCCTGGCCCTTTCTAGACCGGTTTCCCGCAGAGTGTCCGCGAATAGGCGGACCTCGAACCGGTCTAGGCTTGTTTTGCGAGCCATCTCGTCGCTCCGACTACTCCAGTCTGCGTGACATTGCTCAAACATCGCTTTGGCATGAAGGCCATTCGCGGTTCCAGATTCACAGCGGCGGCATCGCCGGGATCTGCGATGCACCCCACGAGCCGAGTTTCCACGACGAGACGCGCCTGATCGACATCACCGCGCCATCGAAGCTGGGCGGAGGAGAGCCGGGCCAGGTGCCGCCGACAGCCAGGTTGATGATCAGGTAACCCGGGCTGGTCGCGTTTGCAGGACGCGGCAGCGATGCCATCGCAACACCGTCGCGGAAGTAGGTGATCGTCGTGGCCGACGGGTCCCAGAGCAGTCCGTAGTCGTGCAGCCCCGCGGTGTCGACGCCGCTGACCCACGCACTCTGCGCCCAGGTGTCGTTGGCGTTGTTGCAGCCCAGCCGGTAACAGGCGTCGGACGGCGCGCCGCTCTGATCCACGCCGGGCTTTTCGAAGATGTCGATCTCCCAGTTCCACGAGCCGTCGGCGGGCATCATCCAGAAGGCGGGCCACAATCCCTGCCCCTGCGGCAGGCGGGCGCGCAGGTTGAAATAGCCGCCGGCAAGCGCGTAAGCCCGGTTCTGCGTCAGGCACCCCGAGGTGTAGGGCTGCTGGGGAAAGTGGATGCCGGGTGCCGCCGTGGCGGCGAGCAGGAGCGGGGCCGGGTAGGGTGTCACGATCCCTGTATCCTCGTAGGATTGCTGTTCGCCGTTGGCCGACAGGAACCGCGCCGAGCCGTCCTCGCTCCCCGTGTTGGCCGGCCACCCCTGCTGCAGCATCTTCGCCCAGCGGCCGGCGCAGGGTTGTGTCGGCGGCCAAGCGCTGCCGGCGAACGGGATCCAGCGGGCCGAGTCGTCCGCGCTGAACCAGTCGTCGAAGTAGGGCAGGGGGAATCTTATGGCGTCGGTCTGCAGAGACATCGGTGCTTCCTGTTCGCGGGCCATGCCGACCGCCAAACCTCTGCGGCCGACATCGCAGTGCTGGTATCGGCCGGGCGGCCATGATCGCGCGGCCGATGCCGTTGCCGGCGATCAGCGCGAGATCACAAATTAAACCGTTTCGAGTACGGGCATAAGTATCGTCATGCGTGCACCTGTTTCGGCGCGTCGCGTGATTTGTCTTGCCCTGCGGTGTGATCGCCTTATCGGCATAGGCCGTGCAGATCATCGAACATCGCGACACCGTCCCCCTGCCGTCGCTGAGGCCGGAGGTGCGGCTGGCGGCCGTGCTGGCTTTCGTCGCCATGGTCTGGTTTCGCATGCCGCTGATAATGCAGGCGGGCCGGTTTTGGGCGGAGGAAGGGACGATCTACTTCCTTCACGCCTGGACGATGCCTTGGTGGCGCGCGCTTTTCCTGCCGGCGAACGGCTATCTCAGCCTCGCCGCCAACGCCGCGGGCTTGCTCGCCCACGACCTGGTTCCCTTGCGGGACGCGCCGCACGTGACCACGGCCATCGCCCTGGCGATCCAGGTCTTGCCCGCCATCCTGCTGGCGACCGCACGCGATGCCTGGCTGCAACGGCCGGCGGTGCTGTTTGCGGCGATGATCCTGATCGGAATGCCGCCCGCCTGCGACGAGGTCTGGCTCAACACCGCCAACAGCCAGTTCCACCTGGAGCTTGCCGCCGCACTTTGCCTGGTTCTGGACACGCCATCAGGCGTCTGGGCCGTGTTGCGCGGAGCGCTGGTGTTCCTGACGCCTCTGTGCGGCCCTGGAAGCATCGCCCTGGCGCCGCTTTTCGTGCTGCGCGCCGGGTTGGATCGTCGGAAGTCCAGCGTTGTTCGGGCGGCTCTCGTGTTGGCCGGTGCCGCCGTACAGGTCCTCGCCTTCTACACGCCAAGTCCGGGTCGCGGCCATCTCCTCGGGCCCCGGCTCCTCGCCCTCATATTCTCGGTCAAGCACCTGGCAATACCGCTGCTGGGAGAACAGGGCGCCGAGCGTGTGGCGGCAAACATCCAGAGCGATCTGGGTGCGGGGCACGTCCCGGCGATCGCTATCCTTGTCGCGGCCGGGAGTGTCATGCTGGTTTGCTCTGCCGCCGTCATGCGCCGGCGCCAGGAACCGTTCTGGCTCTTTGCGTGCGGCGCTGCCTTGGCCATACTGTCCTATGACGGGGCGTTAGGGAGCGGGCCGGGGCTCATCACCGTGATCGGCGCCAACCGATACGCGTTCGCCTCGTCGGTCCTATTTGCGCTCGGCGTGCTGGCGCTGGCGGCAACCGCGCGGGAGTTCGATGCCGTCGCACGAGCATGCTGGGTGGCGGTGATTTGGCTCGTGGCGATCTCGGTCCAGCAGAGTTTCCTGCCGCAGGACGACATGTTCAGGAAGGGCCCGGACTGGGGGGCGGAACTGGCCGCCTGGCATGCCGACCGCAGCCATCCCTTGGCGATCTGGCCGACTGGATGGGTGATGAAGCTGCCGCCCTGGGCGCCGTAAATCTGGCGAGGCTATCCGAGTTCGGCCAGTGCTTGCGGCAGTGCCGAGGCGAGCAGACCCGACCAGGCGGCCTGGCCGAGGGGCTCGGCGATAAGGTCCTGTCGCACCTCCAGCTCCACGTGGGGAAGCAAGCGGGCTTCGGCATGCATCGGCACGGCGTAGTCGGACTCGTCGCTGAGCGTGTAGGGCTCGTTCTCGCCGACGCAGAAGCCCGCCTGGCGGAGGCGGGCGGCCAGTGCCAGGGACAGCCTTGGGTCGCGGTTGAACAGCACGCCTGCGTGCCAGGGGCGGACGACGCCTGCCAGCACCGGCGTAAAGCTGTGCATGGCGAGCAGCACCGTGGGCTGGGCCGCCGAGCGGCGCCTGTCCAGCTCGTCGGAGATGGCCTGGTGGTAGGGCGCGAATATCTCGCGCACCCTGGCCTGCCGGCCGGACTCCGACAGGTGCTGGTTCGCGGCAATGGCGGTGCCGTCGCTGACCGGCGGGATCGAGGTTGGGTGGCCCGGCTTGCGGTTGCAGTCGATCACCAGGCGCGAATAGACCTGCTCGATCCAGGTCGCGTTCAGCAAGGGGGCGAGCTGCGCGCACACGCCGGCGATGCCGATGTCCCAGGCGATGTGGCGGTCCCAATCAACCGGGGAGACGCCCATGTCGCCCAGGCAGGCTGGCACCCGCCGGCCTGCGTGGTCGCAGACCAGCAGGAAAGGCGAGGGGGCGCCCTGATGATGGACGCGCACGGGGGGCGGGTCGCCAGGGCCCAGCAGGTGCGGCGCTTGGCGGTTTGCGCTATTCGACGTCTGGGCTGGCATGGGCGTTTCGGCTGGGCATGGGGGCATGCCGATTGCATAATCCTCAACGGCGGTGCAGCCCAGCCCTTGCTGCGGCCGGCCAGAAACCGCGTGACCTCGGAGGTGTGGGCGATGCCGTTGCTGACCGTTCGCCACGTCTCGACGTACCGCTACAAGCAGGCTGTCGCGTTCGGCGAGCACCGGGTGATGTATCGGCCGCGCGACAGCTACGACCAGCGTCTGCTGCGTGCCGAACTGAGGGTGGATCCCGAGCCCGCCTCCGTGCACTGGATGCACGACGTGTTCGGCAATTGCGTGGCCTGCGTCGAGTTTTCCCGCCGCGCCACCATGCTGCGATTCGAAAGCGTCATCCAGCTCGAACATGCCGGGCGCGAAGTGCTGCACTTCTCGGTGGCGCCCTACGCGGAGACCTACCCGTTCGCCTACGACCAGGAGGACATGCCCGACCTGCTGCGCTCGGTGGAGCGGCACTACCCGGACCCCAAGCGCGAGCTGTCGGGTTGGGCCGCCGGTTTCGTGAGCGGATTTGCGGGCGGCCGGGGGCCGGTGCGCAGCGCCGACCTGCTGGGGCGCATCACCCAGGCGATCCGGCGCGACTTCACCTATGTGCGGCGCGAGGAGATGGGCATCCAGGAGCCTTTGCTGACCTTAAGACTGGGCCGGGGGTCGTGCCGCGATTTTGCGCTGCTGATGATGGAGGCGGTTCGTTCGCTGGGCTTCGCCGCCCGGTTCGTCTCCGGCTACCTCTACAGCCCTGCGGGCGACCGGGGACCGGCAGCGCGCACCGGCGGGGGGTCGACCCACGCCTGGGTGCAGGTGTACCTGCCTGGCGCGGGCTGGATGGAATTCGATCCCACCAACGGCATCGTCGGCAGCCATGACCTGATACGGGTTGCCATCGCGCGCCACCCGTCGCAGGCAGTGCCGCTGTGGGGAAGCTGGACGGGTTTCCCGAGCGACAACCTTGGGCTGACCGTGGACGTGAGCGTGACCGCTTCGGCCGATGACAGCCCGACCGTCGGACCCGATACCGGGACCATGCCAACCGCCGTCAGGGAGAGCTGAGAGAGACATGCGGATACACGCCGGCTACGACATCAGCTTCGATTGTCCGCAGACCACGCCGATGATGCTGGCGATCAGCGTGCATCCGAGCCGAGCGCACGACCTGTTGACCGAAGCGCCGATCATCTACACGCCGCACGTGCCGCTGAGCACGTACACCGACCAGTTCGACAATTTGTGCACGCGCATCCTGGCGCCCCCCGGCCGCACCACCATCAGCACCGCGTTCGACGTGCGGGACACCGGCCTGCCGGACGCGGTGGACTGGCAGGCCGAGCAGCACAGGGTGGAGGATCTGCCGCCGGAGATGCTGACCTTCCTGCTGGGCAGCCGCTATTGCGAGACCGACCGGCTGAGCGACACCGCGTGGTCGCTGTTCGGCCACACCGTGCCAGGCTGGGGCCGCGTGCAGGCGATCTGCGACTTCGTCCACAACCACATACAGTTCAACTACCAGGATGCGCGGTCCACCCGCACTGCCTGGGAGGGCTACCAGGAGGGGCGCGGCGTGTGTCGCGACTTCGCGCATCTGGCGGTCACGTTCTGCCGCTGCATGAACATCCCCGCGCGCTACTGCACGGGCTATCTCGGTGACATCGGCGTGCCGCGCCTGGACGCGCCCGGCGATTTCTCGGCGTGGTTCGAGGCCTATCTCGGCGGGCGATGGTACACCTTCGACGCCCGGCACAACGTCCCGCGGATCGGCCGCATCCTGATGGCGCGCGGGCGCGACGCGACGGACGTAGCGATCTCCACCGTGTTCGGGCCGTCCATCCTATCTGGGTTTACGGTGGTGACCGACGAAGTGCCCGAGTGACTGGCCAGTGACGTGGCCGACCTGACACCGCGTGCGGCGGCCGAGGCGCAGGCCCGGCGTGAGCGCGAGGCGGCGGCGCTGCGGGAGAACCTGCGCCGCCGCAAGGCGCAAGCGCGTGCCAAAGGCGACGAACCGAAGCAACAGCTTGCAGAGCCGTCGTCCTCTCTGAAACCTGAATCCTGATGACTGGCAACTGAACATGCCCGTGATGCCCGACCACTGGATACGCCGCATGGCGGGCGAGCACGCGATGATTGAGCCGTTCGTGGAGACGCAGAAGCGGGAAGGGGTGATCAGCTACGGATTGTCGAGCTACGGCTACGATGCGCGGGTGGCCGACGATTTCCGCATCTTTACCAACGTGGACAGCGCCATCGTCGATCCGAAGGAGTTTTCGGAGACCAGTTTTGTCACCCGGCGGGCGCCTGTGTGCATCATTCCGCCAAACAGTTTCGCGCTCGCCCACACGGTGGAGTATTTCCGCATCCCGCGCGACATCCTGGTGATCTGCCTTGGCAAATCGACTTATGCGCGGTGCGGCATCATCGTGAACGTGACGCCGCTGGAACCGGAGTGGGAGGGGCAGGTGACGATAGAGATCAGCAACACCACGCCGCTGCCGGCGAAGATCCACGCCAACGAGGGGATCTGCCAGTTCCTGTTCCTGCGTGGCGACAGCGCGCCCGAGGTCAGCTATGCCGACAAGCGCGGCAAGTACATGCGCCAAACCGGCGTGTCCCTGCCACGCATGTAAATGGGGTCTGGGGCCGACTGGCCCCAGCGGGCTGGCGCAAGGGCGCCATTGGTCCGAGCCTGCGGCGCCAGGGGCAGAGCCCCTTGCCTTGTCTTTTGGGGGTATTCTTTGGATCGTATTCTCATACGTGGCGGCCGTCCGCTGCACGGCGACATCCACATCCGCGGTGCCAAGAATGCCGGCCTGCCGCTGATGACCGCTGGCCTGCTCACCGACGAGCGTCTCGTGCTGTCCAACGTGCCGCTGCTGGCCGATCTGGACACGATGGGCGACCTGCTCGCGCAGCACGGCATTGCCGTCGAGCGGGTCGGCAACGAGGGGCGCGTGATCTCTCTGGGCGGGCGGATCACCAACACGGTGGCGCCCTACGACATCGTGCGGAAGATGCGGGCGTCGATCCTGGTGCTGGGGCCGCTGCTGGCGCGGTGCCGCGAAGCGAAGGTTTCGCTGCCGGGCGGGTGCGCCATCGGCGCGCGGCCGGTGGACCTGCACCTTAAAGGTTTGGAGCAGATGGGGGCCGAGATCCGGCTGGAGGGCGGCTACGTGCACGCCGCCGTGCCGCAGGGCCTGCGTGGCGCCGACATCCTGTTCCCCTTCGTCTCGGTGGGCGCGACGGAGAACCTGCTGATGGCGGCGAGCCTGGCGCAGGGCCGCACGGTGCTGTCCAACGCGGCGCGCGAGCCGGAGATCAGCGACCTGGCGGACTGCCTGGTGGCGATGGGGGCAAGGATCGAGGGGATCGGCACCGACCAGCTCACCGTCGAGGGTGTCGCTTGCCTGCACGGCGCCGAGCACCCGATCGTGCCGGACCGTATCGAGACCGGCACCTATGCGTGCGCCGCCGGCATCGCGGGCGGGCAGGTGCGTCTGCTCGGCGCGCGGCTGGACCACATGGCCGCCCTTGCGGTGGCGCTGGCCGAGGCGGGCGTTGAGGTGAGCGAGGTGGATGGCGGGCTGCTCGTACAGAGGCTGAACGGCTTGCACGGCACGGACATGAAGACCGAGCCTTATCCGGGCTTTCCGACCGACATGCAGGCGCAGTTCATGTCGCTGATGTCGGTGGCCGAGGGTGCCGCGATGATCACCGAGACGATCTTCGAGAACCGCTTCATGCACGCGCCGGAGCTGAGCCGGATGGGCGCGCGCATCAACGTGCACGGCTCCTCGGCGATCGTGCGCGGGGTGCGTGCTCTGCAGGGGGCGCCGGTGATGGCGACCGACTTGCGGGCGAGCGTTTCGCTGGTGCTGGCGGGGCTGGCGGCGCGCGGCGAAACGATCGTCAACCGGGTATACCACCTCGATCGCGGCTACGAGGCGGTGGAGCGCAAATTGGGTGCCTGCGGAGCGGAGATCGAGCGGGTCTGAACAAATGCGGCTCTCTCGGCTACCTGAACATCTGGAGCAGCCCGCCGTACACGACCGGGCCGGTCGGCTGCCCGGTGGGTGAACCGCCCTTCGGCTCCAGGCTGACCAGAAGCTTGGTGCCTGGTTGCACGCCTGGGGGCAGCTGCTTGCCGCCCGCCGGCAACACGCCCAGCGAGGTTGGGCGGGTCGCGCCGTCGGGCAGCGACCAGAGCTGAAGGTCGCGGTCCGGGGCTACCGGGATCGTGGCGTTCGGCCGAAGAGCGATCGCCTCGCCCTGGCCGCCGAACGCCACCAGCACCGGCACTGCGGCGCCGGTGGGCGAGAGCACCGCGAACACTGGGGGATGGGACGGACGCAGGGCCACGAACAGGGCGAGCGAGGCGGCGACAGCCAGCGCGCCGAGCGCGGTGGTGCGCCAGAAACGTACGCGGTTGTCGTTGGCCGGCGCGGGTGCGCCGCCGATGGAGGCTTCGATCCGGCCCAGCAGCGTGACCGGCGGCGGCACGGGCGGAACAATGTCAGCCAACGCAGACAGCCGGTCCTCCCAGAACCGCACCTCCGACGCGAACGCGCGATCCACCTCCAGCCTGGCGGACGCGGCTTCACGCTCGGCTCCGTCCAGCGTGCCGAGCACGTATTCCGCTGCCAGGATTTCTGGGCCGAGATCGCCGGCTTCCGCGCTGCTCACGAAGCGAGACAATCCTTCAGCCCGATCAGGCTTCGCCTGATCCAGGATTTTACCGTGCCGATCGGCACGGCCAGCAGCGTTGCCAGTTGGCTGTGCGAGTAGCCATCCACGAAGGCGAGCAGCACCAGACGCCGCCTCTCGGCGTCAAGCGTGTCGAGGCAGCGATGCAGCGCGCTGCCATCAGCAGAGGCGAGCAGGTTGGCCAGCGGATCAGGGCCGTGGTCTGCTTCCTCGCGCGCCGGCTCGTGGCCAAGCACCTCGCGTCCTCGGCGGCGCACCAGGTCCAGTGCCCGGTAGCGGGCCAGGCTGATCAGCCAGGACCCCGCTTCGCCCAGCGACGGGTCGTAACGCCCGGCCTGCTGCCACACCTGGACGAACGCGTCGTGGGTGGCGTCGGCGGCGAGTGCGGGGTCACGCGTGATGCGCAAGGCCACCCCGTGCAGCCTGGCGCTCCATTTGGCGTAGATCGCGCCAAAGGCGGCGCGGTCCTGGCCGGCGCAGCGCAGGATCAGGTCGGAGTCGGTCAGACTTGCAGCATCGGCCGGCATGCGGGGCGGTCTCCTCGAAGAGGCGCTTGGGTGCCGTGCCGCGCAGAGCGAGCGGGCATTGGTTCATCATCATTCGTGCCGCTCCTCGGCTTCCGGAGCAAGAGTGCCGGTCGAGCCGTTAATATTTCTACGGGCAATGCGGCCAAATGGATGCGCTTTGCTATCGGCGGCTCTTGACGCTTCCGATCTTGCCACCAGCGGGCGCGGTCAAGCTGTGGCGTTCGCACGACGGCCGCCGGGGCGCTCGCTTGGCTGTCGTACCAAGGACGTCAAAACCTTTGTCCCGCTGTCGCGGATCAAACGAACAAAGGTTTTTTGGTCCTTTTTGCAAAAAGGACTGCTTGCCTTTCACGAGTCAGACACTCACCGATCGTAGCAGCCCAGAGGGCTACAACGTCCGTGGTAGCGACACCTGGAGCAGGACCGCAGGCTCTAGCCGAACGCCATGGCGAGCGTGGTCGCCACCAGTGCGGGCTTTTCGGCGCCGTCGATCTGCACGATGTTCTCGAAGCCGAGCAGCGTGCGACCCGGGCCTTTCTCCTCGACCGAGACCAGGCGCAGGCGGTTGCGGATGCGGGCACCGGCCTTCACCGGCGTGAGGAAACGCAGCGTGTCCAGCCCGTAATTCAGCGTGGCATCGAGCCCGAGCCCGGCCGCCCAGGCACCGGAGGTCAGGCGGGGCAGCAGGGAGAGGGTCAGGAAGCCATGCGCGATGGTGGCGCCGAACGGTCCCTCCGCCGCACGCTCGCGATCCACGTGGATCCACTGGAAATCCTCGGTGCAGGCGGCAAAGGCGTCGATGCGCGCCTGGTCCACCTCCAGCCAGTCCGACACCGCCAGCTCTTCGCCGATCCGCCCGGTCAACGCGTCCGAAACCTTGCCCATGTGCCGTGCCCCTCAGACTTGCAGCAGCACTAGAGCAATGTCACGCCGACCGGAAAGGTGGGAGCGACGATATTGCTCGTCAAAACAAGAGCAATGTCACGCAGACCGGAAAGGTCGGAGCGACGACATTGCTCGTCGAAACAAGAGCAATGTCACGCAGACCGGAAAGGTCGGAGCGACGACATTGCTCGTCAAAACAAGAGCAATGTCACGCAGACCGGAAAGGTCGGAGCGACGATATTGCTCGTCAAAACAAGAGCAATGTCACGCAGACCGGAAAGGTCGGAGCGACGATATTGCTCGTCAAAACAAGAGCAATGTCACGCAGACCGGAAAGGTCGGAGCGACGACATTGCTCGTCAAAACAAGAGCTAGACCGGTGCCACGTCCGTCTCCATGCGGACACCCTGCGTGAAACCGGTCTAGCCCGCTTCACAGAGGGCGGGGAACCGGCATAGTGCGCGCATGAACGACGCTCCCCTCACTCAGACCACCACCCAGGCCGTTCTCGACCTCGTGGGCCGCACGAGAGCGGACGCGCATGCGCGTCTGATGGACTTCCTGCGTATTCCGAGCGTGAGCGCGCAGCCGGCGCATGCGGCCGATTGCCGCGCGGCGGCGCTGTGGGCGCAGGCGCAGTTCGAGGAGATCGGTTTTTCCGTCCGACTGGTCGAGACCGCCGGCCATCCCGTGCTCCTGGCCCAGCATCGGGGCGCAGCCACGCAGGGCGGCGACGTGCCGCACATCCTCTATTACGGCCATTACGACGTGCAGCCGGCCGAGCCGCTGGAGCTGTGGACCAGCCCGCCCTTCGAGCCGGTGATCGTCCAGGGACGCCATGGTCAGCGCGTGGTGGCCCGCGGCGCGGTGGACGACAAGGGCCAGGTCTCGATGTGGCTGGAAGCGTTGCGCGCGTGGCACGCGACGGCGGGCGGCCCGCCTGCCAGGGTGACGGTGGTGCTGGAGGGCGAGGAGGAGGTGGGCAGCGCCAACCTCGAAACCTTCCTGCGCGACCAAGCGGCGGAGCTGCACGCCGACGTCGCAGTGATCTCCGACACCGGCATGTGGGACATCGACACGCCGGCGATCACCACTCGGCTGCGCGGCATGGTCTATGCCGAGCTTCGCGTTCGCGGCCCGTCGCGCGACCTGCATTCGGGCCTGTTCGGCGGCTCGGCGCTGAACCCGATCAACGCGCTGACGCAGCTTCTGGCCAAGCTCCACGACCCGTCCGGCCGGGTGCAGCTTGCGGGCTTCTACGACCATGTGGGCGAAACCTCGCCCGAGCAGCGCGCGGAGTGGGACAGGCTCGGCTTCGACGAGGCGGCGTTCCTAGGCGAGATCGGGCTGAGCGAGCCTGCGGGCGAGCAGGGCCGCAGCGGGCTGGAGCGTCTTTGGGCGCGGCCGACCGCGGACATCAACGGCATCTGGGGCGGTTACCAGGGTGACGGCGCCAAGACCGTGATCGCGTCCGAGGCCGGCGCAAAAGTGTCGTTCCGGCTGGTGGGCGGCCAGGACCCTGCAGCCGTGCTCGACAGCTTTCGCAGCTTCGTGGCCGCCAATGCTCCTGCCAGCCTGCAGGTCGAGATTGAGGCGCACAGCATGGCGCCAGGGTTCGAGGTTGCCGCACGCAACCTTTGGGTGGACCTGGCCAGGTCCGTACTTGCCGAGGAATACGGCCGCCCCGCCGTATCGATCGGCAGCGGAGGCTCCATCCCCGTCGTCGAAAGCCTGCGGCGCATCCTTGGGCTGGACACGCTGCTGATGGGATTTGGGCTGAACGACGACCAGGTACACAGCCCCAACGAGAAATTCGACCTGCGCTGCCTGGATCACGGCACGCGCGCGCATGCGCGCCTGCTGGGCGCCGTGGCCGAGGGCCGAACGGCGGGACGGGCACGATGAAGCTCAGCGCACGCAACCAGATAAGCGGCCGTGTAACCTCGGTCGTCCGCGGCCAGACCACCGGCCACGTTCACATCGACATCGACATCGGCAACGGCGTGACCGTGCATGCCTCGATCACCAACGAGGCCATCGACGACCTGGCGCTGGCGGTGGGCGACGAGGCGACTGCGGTGATAAAATCGTTGGACGTGATGATGGCCAAGTAGCGTGCGGCACGCGGCCCTCGCGGCTTTCCTGGTCGTGGCCTGTCCGGTTCCGGGTCAGGCGTCTTCGGACGACGGGGCCGCCTTGTCGCTGTCGGGTCGCTTGGCCCATCCGCGCAGCTTTTCGGCCGCTGAGCTGGCCAGGCTGCCGGTCGTGCAGTCCGATCCTGGCGCACCCGGCCCGCATTGGAGCGGGGTGCTGCTCTGGCCTCTGCTGGACCAGGCTGGCTGGGTGGACCTGCCCGGGCGCAAGACGCACATGCAGCACGTGATCATGGCGCGCGGACGGGACGGCTACACGGTCGCCCTGTCGCTTGCCGAGCTGGACCCGAATTTCGAGGGCAAGCAGGTGATGGTGGCGACAGCCCGCGACGGCAAACCGCTGGGCGGCCTTGAGCTGATCGTTCCTGGCGACAAGCGCCCCGCCCGCCGCGTGCACGACCTGCAGGCGATCGAGGTGGAGTAGTCAGCAAGGCTAGACCGGTTCCACGCAGGGTGTCCGCATGGAGACGGACGTGAAACCGGTCCAGCTCTTGTTTTGACGAGCAATGTCGTCACTCCGACCATTATAGTCTGCGTGACATTGCTTGGGGTTCCTGACTCCAGCAGGGAGTTTGGGGGACAGCGTCCCCCCCCAACCTTGCCGCTCTTACCAGATCTTCACGCGCTGGGCGGGGCTGAGGTACATCGCCTCGCCTGGCTGCACGTCGAAGGCGGCGTACCAGCCGTCGATGTTCTGCACCGGACCGTTCACCCTGGCCATCGGCGGAGAGTGCGGGTCCGTCACCAGGCGCTGGCGGGCCGCGTCCGGCCGGACCTTGGCGCGCCAGACCTGTGCCCAGCCCAGGAACACGCGCTGGTCTCCTGTCATGCCGTCGAGCACCGGGGCCGGCTGGCCGTGCAGCGAAGCATGATAGGCGTCCAGCGCCAGCGTGAGTCCGCCGAGGTCGGCGATGTTCTCGCCCATCGTCAGCGCAGGGTTGATGTGGGCGCCAGGCAGGACGTGCATCGCGGCGAACTCCGCGCCGAAGCGCTTGCCCAGCGCGTCGAAGCGGCGGGCATCCTCTTCGGTCCACCAATCGTGCAGCCGGCCGTGCGCATCGAACTTGCGGCCCTGGTCGTCGAAGCCGTGCGTCATCTCGTGGCCGATCACCCCGCCGATGGCGCCGTAGTTGATTGCCGGGTCGGCGTCCTTGTTGAAGAAGGGCGGCTGCAGGATGGCGGCCGGGAACACCACCTCGTTGAACACGGGGTTGTTGTAGGCGTTCACCGTCTGCGGGGTCATGTCCCATTCGTCGCGGTCGACCGGATGACCCAGATGCCCGCGCTGGAACGCCCATTCGAAGGCGCTGCCACGCTCGACGTCGCCGTAAAGGTCGTGACTGTCGACGCGCAGGCTGGAATAGTCGCGCCACTTCTTCGGGCGGCCGATCTGGAAGTCGAACGCGTCCAGCTTCTCGACCGCCTTCCGGCGGGTTTCGGGCGCCATCCACTCGTTATGTTCCAGGCGCACGCGGAAGGCAGCGCGCAGGTCGTGGGTCAGCGCCTCCATCTTGGCCTGCGCTTCGGGCGGGTAGTATTTTGCGACGTAGGCCTCGCCGACCGCCTCGCCCAGCGCCGTCTCCGTCGCACGCACAGCCCGTTTCCAGCGCGGGCGCTCCTGTGGCTGGCCCTGCAGCTCGCGATTGTTGAACTCGAACGCTGCGGTGACGAAATCCTTCGACAGCACCGGCGCCGCATTCACCGCAAGGTGGAACGCCGCCCAGGCCTGCAGCGTGTCGATCGGGGTACTGCCCGTCAGCGCGGCGATCTTGATCAGCGCGGATTTCTCGGCGACCACGACTCGGTCCGGCGAGCCGAGCTGGGCCGCCTGGAAAAACGCCGCCCAGTCGAAACCCGGCGCGTCCTGCTTCAGCTCGGCCAGCGTCATCGGGTTGTAGGTCTTGTCGGGATCGCGTTCGTCGGCGCGCGCCCAGCTCGCCTCGGCGATCTTCTGTTCGTAGGCGAGCACCTTCTGCGCGTTGCCCGCCGGGTCGGGCCAGCCCGCCAGCGTCAGCATCCTGGTCACGAAGCCGGCGTATTTCGCTTTCTTGTCGGCAAATTGCGCGCTGATGTAATAGTCGCGATCGGGCATGCCCAGGCCCGCCTGGCCGAGCTCGATCGTATAGACAGTCGGGTCCTTCGCGTCCGGTTCGACCGTCATGCCGAACAGCGAGCCCTGAAAATTGCCCTGCGCCTGGCCTTGCAGGGCGGCGAAATCGGCCTGCGTCTTGAGCGCCGCGACCTGCGCCAGTTCGGGTTTCAGCGGCGCCGCGCCATGTGACTCGGCTGCCGCCTCGTCCATGAACGCGTGATAGAGCGCGCCCGACTTGCCGACCGCGTCGCCGGGCTGGTCGGCTACGTGGGCCGAAGCGGCGTCGAGTATGTCGTGCACGCGTTTCTCCGACAGGTCCGACAGCACGACGAAGCTGCCGAAATTGGTCCGGTCGGGCGGGATCACGATGTTCTTGACTGCCGTCCCGTCGGTGAACTCGTAGAAATTCACGCCAGGCTTCACGCTGCGGTCCATTCCGGTCAGGTCGAACCCCCAGCCGCCGCCGGAAGCTGCCGTCTTCTCAGCGGCCTGTGCGCTCAGTCCCGCCAGGGCAACGGCCGCGCCGGCGAGCAGGATGCGTTTCATCGGGGTTCGTCTCCACGGTTGGACCGCAACCATGGAGTGCCTGGCGGCTGCGGCTGTCAATCAGGTCGGCGGTTACACAATCGTCAGCTTGGCGAGATGCAAAAAGGGCCGCATGGCAATCGGCCACGTGGCCCCGTCACTTGCTGCGCTGGTATGGCCGTCAGTCGGCGGCCAGTGCCATCGTCTTTCGCGCCTGCACCTTCTTGACGTAATCCTCGGTCGCCTCGCCGACCTGCTCGGCGTGGTTGGCGAACACGTGGTCCGCGCCGGCGAAGATGCGGTAGTCGACGGTCACGTTCTTCTGGGTGTTCAGCTTGTCCACCAGTTTCCGGACCGAAGGTTCCGGCACCAGTTCGTCCTGGTCGCCGTGGATCAGCAGCCCGCCGCAGGGACAGGGGGCCAGAAAGCCGAAATCATAGTGGCTGGCTGGCGGCGCCACCGAAATCCAGCCAGACACCTCCGGCCGGCGCATCAGCAACTGCATGCCGACAAAGGCGCCGAACTGGTAGCCGGCGATCCACAGCCCGCCATGGCTCGGGTTGACCACCTGCATCCAGTCGAGCGCCGCCGCAGCATCGCCGATCTCGCCGAAGCCGCCATCGTAGCGTCCCTGGCTGCGGCCTACGCCGCGGTAGTTGAACCGCATCACCGAAAAGCCGAGTTTTTGGAAACTCTGATACATCGTGTAGGTGATGCGGTTGTTCATAGTGCCGCCGTGCAGCGGGTGCGGATGCATGACCAAGGCGAGCGGTGCTGCACTCTCCTTGCTGTGGTGGTAGCGACCTTCCAGTCGCCCGTCAGGGCCGGCGAACATCACCTCAGGCATGGTTTCTTCGTTCTTCCAGACGAGGCGCCGAGGCATGGCGCGCCGTTCATCAAATGCATAAATATCCGTGCGCGCATCGCCTCGCTCGCATCGGACGTGGAATACGGATGGGAGCACCACGCGGAAACTGCCTGGGAACGCACCGGTCCGTGTCAAGCCAGCTTCAGATATAGGCAGGGCAAGGCTCAAGTTAACACTGAAATCGTCACATGCCCTTCATGTTTCTACGCGCTGGCTCCACATGCAGCGTCGATGATCTACCTGGATGCCAACGCAACCGAGCCTTTGCGGCCCCAGGCGCGCGATGCTGCGCTGGCAGCGATGGATCTGACCGGCAACCCTGCCTCGGTCCATGCCGCGGGCCGCGCGTCGCGCCGTATGCTGGAGGATGCGCGCGTCTCGGTGGCCGCGCGATTCGGCGCGCTGCCAGCCGATCTGGTGTTCACCTCCGGCGGCACGGAAGCCAGCGCCCTGGCCATCGCCGGGTTGTCGGCTGGCCGGCGGGTGATCGTGGGTGCGACCGAGCACGATGCGGTGCGCGCGGCGGCGCCCGGTGCTGCAACCCTGCCAGTCGACCGGTCCGGCCGGGCCGATCTTGCGGCCTTGCATGCGCTGCTGCGGCAGGGACCCGCCCTGGTCTGCCTGATGCTGGCCAACAACGAGACGGGCGTCCTGCACCCTGTGGCCGAAGCGGCAGAGATCTGCCACGCACACGGCGCGCTGCTGCATGTCGATGCGGTGCAGGCCGCGGGGCGCATCGCGTTCACGATGGCGGAGCTCGGCGCGGACAGCCTGGCCATCTCCGGCCACAAGCTGGGCGGGCCGAAGGGAGCGGGCGCGCTGCTGCTGGCGCCGACCCTGCACCTGCCCGCCCTGATCGCCGGCGGCGGGCAGGAGCGCGGCCGCCGTGGCGGAACCCAGGCGCTGCCGGCCATCGCCGGCATGGCGGCGGCACTTTCGGCGGCCGGGGAAGGGGCCAGCCTGGCGGTACTGCGGGACCGGATCGAGGCCGCCCTGCCGCCCCGCGCCGTCATCTGCGGCGGGGGCGACCGCCTGCCCAACACGACGTGCCTGGCGATCCCTGGCCAGCGTGCCGACCTGCAGGTGATCGCACTCGACCTGGCAGGCATCGCGGTGTCGGCGGGTGCTGCCTGCAGCTCCGGCAAGGTGGCGCGCAGCCACGTGCTGGATGCCATGGGCCTGGGCGAGGTGGCAGACTGCGCCATACGCGTGTCGCTGCCCTGGACCGCGACGGCGGGCGACGTCGCCCGCTTCATCGACGTCTACACGGCCAGGCACGGCGCTTCGGCGATGGCGGCGTGAGCGTGTATCTCGACAACCAGGCGACCACGCCCTGCGATCCCAGGGTGGTTGCCGCCATGCTGCCCTATTTCGAGGAGTGGTTCGGCAACCCGCACAGCGCCGAGCACGCGGCGGGTCGGCGTGCGGCCGAGGCGGTGGAGCGTGCCCGCGCCCAGATCGCCGCCCTGATCGGCGCGGAGCCGCGCGAGATCGTGCTGACCTCGGGCGCCACCGAGTCGAACAACCTCGCCATCAAGGGCGCCGCCCGGTTCGCCGGCAGCGCCGGCCCGCGCCGCATCGTCACGTTGGCGACCGAGCACAAATGCGTCCTGGAGAGCGTTCGCGACCTCGCGGCCGAAGGGTTCGAGCCGGTCGTGCTGCCCGTGGAGCCGACAGGGCTGCTCGACCTCGACCGGCTGGCCCATGCCCTGCGGACGCCCACGCTGCTGGTCAGCGCGATGGCAGTCAACAACGAGACTGGCGTGACCCAGGACCTGTCCGCCATCGCCCGCCTCGCCAGGGATGCAGGGGCGATGTTCCACTCCGACGCCGCCCAGGCGGTCGGCAAGATCGCGATCGACGTGAACGCGCACGGGCTGCAGCTCGCCTCCGTCAGCGCCCACAAGCTTTACGGGCCGAAGGGGGTGGGCGCGCTTTACGTGCGCCGCCGCCCGCGCGTGCGCCTGACGCCGCTGTTCTCCGGCGGCGGCCAGGAAAGGGGGCTGCGACCCGGCACGATCCCCGCTCCGCTGGCGGTAGGCTTCGGCGAGGCGTGCCGGATCGCGGCCGAGGAGATGGACGATGAGGCCGCCCGCGTCGCTTCGCTGCGGGACCGGATGCTCGCGCTCCTCTCGGCCGGCATCCCTGGCCTGGCGCAGAACGCCGAAGGGTCGCCCCGCATCGCCGGCAACCTCAGCCTCCGCCTGCCTGGCCTGCGCGCGCTCGACCTGATCGGGGCCGTGCCGGATATCGCGCTGTCGACCGGGTCGGCCTGCACCTCGGCCGAGCTCGCGCCCAGCCACGTGCTGACCGCGGTTGGCCTGTCGCGCGTCGAGGCTGCGGCCAGCTTGCGCGTGGGTATCGGACGCTTTACCTCCGACGCCGACGTGACCTACGCGGCGGCCCGGCTGAGCGAGGCGTATCGCCGCCTGGCCGAACGGGCGCGCGCCGCTTCCCTGGCACTAGGGCCTGATCGCTTCTGGTAGCCGAAGCGATCAGGCCCTAGCTCTTTGTTTTGGCGAGCGTGTTTATCGTGGTTGAGAATCAACCCGAAGCGATCATGCTCTAGCAGAGGCTTGAGACGATGCCGAAGATGACCTTCACCCTTCGCGATGGCACGGCGCGCGAGGTGGACGCGCCGCTCGGCCTGTCGGTGCTGGAAGTGGCCCACAAGCATGGCGTGGACATCGAAGGCGCCTGCGAGGGATCGCTCGCCTGTTCGACCTGCCACGTGATCGTCGATCCCGCCTGGTACGGCCGGCTGGCGAAGGCCACGGAGGACGAGGAGGATATGCTGGATCTGGCCTTCGGACTGCAGTCGACCAGCCGGCTGGGCTGCCAGATCGTGATGACGCAGGAGCTGGACGGGCTGAGCGTGAAGCTGCCTGCCGGGACGCGCAACCAGCAGGGGTGAACGCTTGTCCGTGAGAAAGTTCGGCTTGGTCGCCCTGTCTGCCCTCTGCGTGTCCGGCGCGGCATGGGCACAGCTCACCCCTGCGGCGAAGATGGCTCTGGCGTCGGCCAACCAGCTCGGCATCCTGGAATACTGTCACGATCATGGCCTGGCGGGCGCGGACGCGCTTGCTGCCGAACGCCGAGCCTTCGAGAGCGGGCCATCCTCCAACCTTTCGACGGTCCGCACGCAGACCCTCGGCCGCCAGGGTTTTTCCGTGGCGCCGGACGGCGACCAGATCACGATTGCCGAGCTCGCCCGCCGCCAGGCCACCACCGTCGCGGCCTTGTGCAAGGACCTGGCGGACTCCTCGTTGCAGTTCGAGGCCGAAATGAACCAGGCCGCCCAACGCCGGACGACGCCCGCAACCTCGCCCGGTCCACGTTGAGGCGACGGCCGCTCACGCGTCGCGTCGAGCGTCTCGGCTTGCATGCGGCTGGCTGTCTGCTATATCCGCGTGAGCCTGTTGACGTATAGGTAACTCTTGGCCCTTCAGGACGAAACCCAGCCGAACGCAGACCGCCCCGCCGGGCAGGACCCGTTCAGCACGGTGACGCAGATTGCCCGCGACCTGGGTATCACGGCCCGGACCATACGGTTCTACGAGGATAAGGGCCTGATCGCGCCGCAGCGCGCGGGAAGCACGCGCGTTTATACCGGGCGCGACAGGGCGCGCATGATCTTGATCCTGCGCGGCAAACGGCTCGGGTTCTCGTTGCGCGAGATCAAGGACTACCTCGACCTCTACGACGTGGACCACACCCAGCTCGAGCAGATACGGCTGCTGCGGTCGAGCGTCGCCAAGCGCCTCGCCTCGTTGCGCGAGCAGTTTCATGCGCTCGAGCAGACCATCGGCGAGCTCGAGACCGTGCAGCGCCAGGCGGAGAATGCGTTTTTCGAGCTGGGCGGGCTGCGCAAGAGAGCCGGCTGAGACACACGCGGCGCGTGCCGCAGAGGTTTGGGAGGTTTCGCTCATGGTCAACATCGTCATCGCGGGCTACGCACGCTCCGCCTTCACGCCCGCCCACAAGGGCGCGCTGGCCCGCGTGCGCGCGGACGACATGGCGGCCGAGGTGATACGCGGCCTGATCGCCAAGACGGGCGTGCTGCCCGAGGACATCGAGGACATCGTGGTAGGCAGTGCCTTTCCCGAGGGCGAGCAGGGGCTGAACGTGGCACGGCTGATCGGGCTGCTGGCCGACCTGCCGCTCAGCGTTGGCGGCATGACGGTAAACCGCTTTTGCGGCAGCTCGATGAGCAGCGTGCACATCGCGGCCGGCCAGATCCAGATGGGCGCCGGCCACGTGTTCATCGCCGCCGGCATAGAGAGCATGAGCCGGGTGCCGATGGGCGGCTACAACCCGCTGTTCAACCCGACGCTCGCGGCCAAGCAGCCGGGCGCCTACATGGGCATGGGCGAGACGGCCGAGAACGTGGCCCGCAAGTGGCAGATCACCCGCGACCAGCAGGAGGATTTTGCGATCGCCAGCCACCAGAAGGCCTCCGCCGCGCAGGCTTCGGGAAAATTTGCCGACGAGATCGTGCCCATCCACGTCAAGGGCGTCGTCGTCGATCAGGACGGCTGCATCCGGCCCGGCACCACCAAGGAGGCGCTGGCCGGCCTGAAACTGGCCTTCGATCAGGAGGGCACGGTCACCGCCGGCACGTCCTCTCCCCTGACCGACGGGGCGAGCGCGGTGCTGGTGTGTTCGGAGGATTACGCAGCAGCGCACAAGCTGCCGTCGCTCGCGCGCATCAGGAGCATCGCCGTTTCGGGCTGCGAGCCGGACATCATGGGCATCGGGCCGGTGCGCGCCTCTCGCAAGGCGCTGGAGCGGGCAGGCATTTCGGCGCGCGACGTGGACGTGGTCGAGCTGAACGAGGCGTTCTCCAGCCAGGCGATCGCCAGCATGCGCGAGATCGGCTTCCGGCCCGAGACGGTGAACCTCGATGGCGGCGCGATCGCGATCGGCCACCCGCTTGGGGCGACCGGCGCGCGCATCGTCGGCAAGGCGGCTTCCCTGCTCAAGCGCGAGGGGGGCCGCTACGCGATCGCCACGCAGTGCATCGGCGGCGGGCAGGGCATTGCTACTGTTCTGGAAGCGGTCTGAGACGTGGCCGAGATGGTCAGCCCCGCTGCGGAGCAGCAATTCAAACAGGTTGCGGTGATCGGCAGCGGCGTCATGGGCTGCGGCATCGCGGCGCAGATCGCCAATGCCGGCGTTCCGGTGTTGCTGCTCGACATAGTGCCCAAGGAGGGTGCCAACCGCAACGCCATCGCCGAAGGGGCAGTGGCGAAGGCGTTGAGGACCGATCCGGCGCCGTTCATGTCTGCCGCAGCCGCCAAACTGATCGAGACGGGCAACATCGACGACGATCTGGCGCGGGTTGCCGAGTGCGACTGGATCGTCGAGGTCGTGGTCGAGCGCTTGGACATAAAGCAGGCGCTGTACCGCAAGCTGGAGGCGGTGCGCCGGCCGGGCAGTGCGGTTTCGTCCAACACGTCGACGATACCGCTCGCGACCCTGATCGAGGGCCTGCCGGACGCGTTCGCCCGCGACTTCATGATCACCCATTTCTTCAACCCGCCGCGCTACATGCGCCTGCTGGAGCTGGTGACGGGGCCTGCCACCGAGCCCGCTTTGGCCAAGAGGGTCGAGCTGTTCTGCGATGTGGCGATGGGCAAAAGCGTGGTGCATTGCCGCGACAGCCCAGGCTTCATCGCCAACCGGCTGGGCATATACTGGATGACGGCCGCGTTGACCGAGACGATCGAGCACGGCCTGACCATCGAGGAAGCGGACGCGGTGATGGGACGGCCGTTCGGCGTGCCCAAGACCGGCGTGTTCGGCCTGATGGACCTGGTGGGCCTCGATCTGATGCCGCATGTCAGCGCCAGCATGGCGGGCGCGCTGGCCAAGGATGACGCGTTCCACGCGGTCAACCGCGACGTTCCGGTGATCGGCAAGCTGATCGCCGAGGGCTACACCGGACGCAAGGGCCGCGGCGGGTTCTACCGGTTGAACAAGTCGGGCGGCAAACGCGTCAAGGAGACGGTCGACCTGGCGACGGGCGAGTTCCGCGCCGAGCGGCCGGCAATGCTGCCCGAGCTTGCCGCCGCCGGACGCGACTTGCGAAAGCTGATGAGCGCGCCGGGCAAGATCGGCGATTACGCCTGGGCGGTGATGGGCCACACGCTCGCCTACGCCGCCAAGCTGGTGCCCGAGGCGACCGACGAGATCGCCGCAATCGATGAGTCGATGCGGCTCGGCTACAACTGGCGCCACGGCCCGTTCGAGCTGATCGACATGGTAGGCGCGGACTGGCTGACCGAGCGTCTGCGCGCCGACAATCTTGCTCCCGCACCGATGCTGGAGCGCGCTGCCGGAAGAACGTTCTATCGCGTGGAGAACGGCAAGCGTCAGCAGCTCGGACTGGATGGCGAATACCACGACATCGTCCGCCCCGACGGCGTGCTGATGCTGGAAGACATAAAGCGCGTCGAAAAACCCGTGCTGCGCAACGCGTCGGCTTCCGTGTGGGACATCGGCGACGGCGTGCTGTGCTTCGAGTTCACCAGCAAGAGCAACGCGCTGGACGAGCAGATCATGGCGCTGATGGGCAAGACCATCGCGCTGGTCAAAAGGGATTTCAAGGCACTCGTCATCTACAACGAGGCGCCGAATTTCTCGGTCGGCGCCAATATCGGGCTGGCGTTGTTCGCAGCCAACATCGCCGCTTGGATGCAGGTGGAAAGCATGGTCGCCACCGGCCAGGAGACGATGCAGAAGCTGAAATACGCGCCTTTCCCTGTGGTCGCCGCACCGTCCGGCATGGCGCTCGGCGGCGGCTGCGAGTTCTTGCTGCATTCGGACGCGGTGCAGGCGCATGCCGAGACGTATGCGGGCCTGGTCGAATGCGGCGTCGGTCTGCTGCCCGGCTGGGGTGGGTGCAAGGAGATGCTCGGCCGCTGGGCGACGGCGCCAAAAATGCCAAAAGGTCCAATGCCGGCGCCGATGCGCGTGTTCGAGATGATCAGCACCGCCAAAGTCGGCAAATCGGCCGCGGAGGCGGGCGAGATGCTGGTGCTGCGGCCGACCGACCGGGTGACGATGAACCGCTACCGCCTGCTGGCCGACGCGAAGAAACGGGCGCTGGAACTGGCAGTCGACTACAAGACGCCAGAGCCGCGCGAGATCGTTCTCCCCGGCCCGTCCGGCAAGGTGGCGCTGGACCAGGCGGTGGCCGGCTTCCGCAAGACCGGCATGGCTACCAAGCACGATTGCGTCGTGTCGGGCGAGCTGGCGCGCGTGCTGACGGGCGGCGACACCGACATCATCGACACGGTCAAGGAGAGCAAGATCCTCGACCTCGAACGCCAATCGTTCATGCGGCTGCTGAAAACCCCTGGAACTTTGGCCCGCATCGAACACATGCTCGAGACGGGAAAGCCGTTGCGTAACTAAGGAGAGGGCTACGGCAGGTGGCGAAGCTGGTCGTTCAGGTCCTAAATCTGATAACGGTTGTCGGCGGACTCATTTTGGCTTCGCTTTTTGTTGTCGGTCTTGGATTCGCGATTAATGACGGCCAAATTGCAGATCGATTGCCACAAAAACCGATACCGACTTGGGCGTTACTCGAATGCGCAGCGATTCCGTTGGGGTTGATCGCTCTATTCGTTGTCCCCTCTGCCTTGCTGGCACGACGTGGCAGGCTCGTTTGGGCCGTATCTACGGCCATGCTGCCTGTTCTTCCATTGATTTTTGGCCTGTCGTTTTTGGTTTGGCATATGCGGTAACCTGATGCCCCTGTCTAGATTTCGGTCGTTTTAACTCTTTCGAACCTTCTGGGAGACTATTATGCAAGTCTACAAAGCCCCCCTCCGCGACATGCAGTTCGTCATGCACGAACTGCACAACTCGGTCGCCCATGTGGCACAGATCGGTCAGGAGGACGTGACGGCCGAGCTGATGGACAGCGTGCTCGAGGAAGCCGGTAAATTCGCGACCGACATCCTGCTCCCGCTAAACGCCAGCGGCGACGAGGAAGGCTGCCGTCTGGAAAATGGCGTGGTGCGCACGCCCAAGGGCTTTGTCGAGGCCTACAAGAAATTCTGCGAGGCCGGCTGGGGAGCCATCTCCTCGCCCACCGAATATGGTGGCCAGGGCCTGCCGGAAATCCTCGGCAAGATGGTCGAGGAAATGCAGTGTTCCGCCAACCTCTCCTTCGGCCTGTATCCAGGCCTCACGCATGGCGCGACGCTGGCCCTGGAAGGCCACGGCTCCGAGGAACTGAAGCAGCGTTACCTGCCGAAGATGATCGACGGCACCTGGTCGGGCACCATGTGCCTTACCGAAGCGCATTGCGGCACCGATCTCGGCATGATGCGCACCAAAGCAACGGCGCAGGAAAACGGCAGCTACCGCATCAACGGCGCCAAGATTTTCATTTCCGCCGGCGAGCACGATCTGACGGAAAACATCGTCCATCTTGTGCTCGCACGCATGGATGGCGCCCCCAAAGGCATCAAAGGCGTCAGCATGTTTCTGGTGCCGAAATTCGTGCCCAGCGAGGACGGACGGCCGGGCGCGCGCAATGGCGTCACCTGCACCGCCATCGAGCACAAGATGGGCTTAAAGGCGTCGGCCACCACCCAGCTCTATTTCGACGATGCGGTGGGCTGGCTGGTGGGCGAACCCAACAAGGGCATGCGCGCCATGTTCACCATGATGAATGCCGAACGCCTGTCCGTCGGCATCCAGGGCCTGGGTGTCGCCGAGACCGCTTACCAGAGCGCCGCCTTCTACGCGAAGGATCGCATCCAGGGACGCGCGCTGTCTGGCGCCAAGTTTCCGGAACGTGCCGCCGACCCGATCATCGTGCACCCCGACGTGCGCCGCTCGCTGATGACGGTGCGCGCCTACGTCGAAGGCTGCCGCGCGCTCTCCGGCTGGGTCGCCACCGCGCTCGACCTCGAAAGCAAGGCCACCGACCCCGAGCGCCGTCAGGAGGCGGAGGATTTCGTCGCGATCATGACGCCGGTGGTCAAGGCGCTGTTTACCGATCTCGGCTTCGAACTTTCCAGCATGGCGCTGCAGGTGTATGGCGGGCACGGCTACATACGCGACCACGGCATGGAGCAGCTGGTCCGCGACGCGCGCATCTGCATGATCTACGAGGGCGCCAACGGCATCCAGGCGCTGGACCTGGTCGGCCGAAAGATGCCCGCGCATGCGGGCCGCTTCCTGCGCCAGTTCTTCCACCCGGTGCAGGCGTTCATCGAGGAGAACAGCGAGGACGCAAAAGTGCTGCCGCTGGCAAAATCTTTCGCGGCCCTGCAGCAGGCCACCGCGCACCTGGCGCAGGTCTCGCTCAAGGACCCCGAAGAGGCCGGTGCGGCGGCGACCGATTACTTGCGGCTGATGGGGCTGGTCGCACTCGGCTTCATGTGGGCGAAATCGGCCAAGGTGGCCGAAGCCAAGCTGCCGGAGGCAAACGGCGACGCCGGCTTCTACCGCGCCAAGCTGACCACCGCGCAGTTCTTCGCCGACCGCCTGTTGCCGCAGACCGGCGCGCTGTGGAGCGCGATCAGATCGGGCAAGGCGAGCATGATGGAACTGGAGGAAGCTGCTTTCTAGAGCGTGCTCGCTCCAGGTTGGTCTTCAAACAGGATAACACGCTGGCCAGCGTGGATTGTTAAGTTTGGGGGACGCTGTCCCCCAAACCTCCTGCTGGGGTCAGGAACCCCAGACCTCCATTCCTTTTCAAAACGCCGTTGCGGTCGCTTCACGCTGCCAGCCGGTCCACCGCGCTCAACGCCTCCAGGCGCACCATGATCGGCCTGTGGTCTGAGCCCGCGCGGTCCATCGCGTAGGATTGCGAGCACGCCATACCGCGCACGTAGCAACGGTCCAGGCGCAACGGAACGACGTCGGCGCACACATGGGTCGGTTCGCGCGGCCCAACGTCGCGGAAACCTGGCAGCAGGGCCGGTCCCACCAGGTTATAGTCGCCCAGCACGGCGGCGCGATACGGCAGGTGGCCGGCAATGTGGCGCAACTGGCGGCGGTTGAGCATCTGCCCGTGCGAGAGGTGCACGTTGGCCACCGAAAACCCCGGCAGGTCGATGATCTGAGAAACCCGGTCCACCAGCGCTCCGGCGGGAAGATGAACCACCCGGGGATGCGCATGCGGCGTCGGGCTCCAGACGGCCAAGCCATGGATGCGGCCGGGCAGGGGAACGCGGGCGAAAAAACCGCCTAGATGCTCGGGCAGGGCGGCCATGGCGATCGTCGCTTCCTGCATCAGCAGCAGGTCCGGCCGTTCACGCCGCGCAAGCGCCACCACGTCGGCGATCGTGGCGCCGGTCAGGCGCAGCAGGTTCCAGCTGATGATTTTCGTCACTGAGGGCCGGCTCACTTTTATGGTGCACTGCGTCTAGCACTAGCTTGGCCGCAAACAGCTTAAAAAAACCGTAGTGCGGCCCGGCCAGCATCAGGCGTCACAGGTTGGCGCTTCAAAGGGCGGTCTCGGAGTTGTCATCGCCGGCGAGGCTGCGCTTGACCCGTGCGCGCCCAGATGCGCGCAGCCGGCAGCCACGTCTGCCGGCGACCAAGAACCGCTAGGATATGACACGATGGCAACCGATACCCTCAAGATGCTGGTGGCACAGGGCCTGCAAGCCATGAAGGCCGGCGGACAGGTGGCGATGAAGGCTACCGCAGAGATAGAAAACGATGCCAAGCACCCCGAACTGGTCTCCGCCCTGCAGGTCGGCAACCAGACTTCGGAGCAATGGGCAAGCCGCGTGCAGAGCGCGCTGGCGGAGGCGGGCGGCGCGCCGGACGAAGGCAACCAGATCCTGGAGGCGCATTACCAGGTGAGCCAGAAGATCCGTCAGTCGGCGCCTGACGACACGTCGCGCGACCTCGGCATCATCGCGTCCGGCCAGTTGGCACTGCATTACTGGATCGCGGCGTTCGGCACGATGCACGCCTACGCCTCATCGCTCGGCATGCAGCAGGTCGAGCAGACCATGAAGGCCTCGCTGGAGGAGGCCAAGCAGGCCGACCAGCACATGACGCAGATCGCGCAGAAGATTCTGCAGGCATCTGCCTAGACGGACCGCCTGCGGCGTCTGGCTGCTTGGCTAGAAGTAGAGCCAGACCAGCCAGGCGCTCACCGCGATGAACGGCCCGAACGGCACGCGCTCTCCGGGGTTTGGCCGGCCACGGCGCACCGCCCAGGCCAAGCCGGCCAGTGCCGCGCCGAGCAGCACGTCGGGAAGGAGCGCGCCACCCACCCATGCGCCTGCGGCGGCCAGCAGCTTGGCGTCGCCCTGGCCCAGACCCTCACGGCCGCGAAACCGCCGGTAGGTCCAGGCCAGCAGGCGGAGGCCGGCATAGGCCGCCGCCGCCCCGACAGCCCGGCCGGTCAGCACGTCCGGCTCCAGCAACGCCGCTTCGGCCAGGCCGGCCAGGATCAGCGGCAGCGTCAGCACGTCCGGCAGGCGAAGGCAGACGGCGTCGATCCAGGCCAGCGCCAGCAGCGTCCAGCCCAGCAGGCAGCCTGCCCAGAGCACGGCGCCGCTCTGGCCCGCCGCGGCCGCCCACAGCGCGATCGTTAAGGCCGACAGCTCGACCCAAAGATGAAACCTTTCGATCGGGCGGGCGCAAAACCGGCAGCGGCCGCGCAGCACCACAAAACTCGCGATCGGCACGAGGTCCCGCGCGCCCAGCGCATGGTCGCAGGCCGGGCAGACCGAGCGGCCGAGCACGACGCTCCGCCCCGCCGGCAGTCGGGCAATCAGCACGCCAAGGAAACTGCCGACGAACGGAGCCACCAGCACCGGCCACAGCCAGCCGCCCACACCTTGCCACAAGGCTTCCCGTCCGTTGATTAACTCGACCGCGTCCACGCTTGCCCTAGAATGCGAGTGCCGGGTCGCGACATAGACCGCACACGGGTATCGGGCGAGAGAGGCGAGGGACGAACATGACCGCATCGGGCGCGCGCATCAGGCCGGGGCCGGGGGCCGCCGCACAGTTTACCGTGCAGCAGGCCACCGTGCAGCCGGAGGCCGACCGCCAGGTCGACCTGCTGGCCAGCATCCTGCTTCGCCAGGGCCAGTGCGACGTGCAGACCATAGAGCGCGGCCGGCGGGTCGCCGCAGAAAGCGGCCAGCGCCTCGACCTGGTTCTCATCCAGCTCGGCCTGGTGACCGAGCGCGGCCTGGCCGAGGCTTACGCCACCCTGCTCGGCGTGCCGCTCGCCGGCCCGGCGCGCTTTCCGGAGGCGCCGCTCTACCCCGAGCGCCTGACGCCGCGCTTCCTGCGCACCGCGCGCGCCTGCCCGCTGGCTGTCGAGGCCGGTACGCTGGTTCTGGGGGTCGCCGACGCGCTGGACAGTTTCACGCCGGCCGCGGTGCAGGCCGCCACCGGGCTGCCGGTGCGCCTGGAGATCGCCGTGCCGATCGAGCTGGAAGCGGCGTTCGGCCGGCTCTACCCGGAGGGCGACGCTGCCGAGGCGAGCACGGGCGGCGAGGGCGGCGCGGGCCTCGAGGAGGATGCCGAGCGGCTGAAGGATCTGGCCAGCGAGGCGCCGGTGATCCGCCTGGTCAACCAGATCATCGGCCGCGCGGTCGAAACCCACGCCAGCGACATCCACGTGGAACCGTTCGAGGACAGGCTGCGCGTGCGCTACCGCTATGACGGCGTGCTGCACGAAGCCGACAGCCCTGCCGTCCGCCTGGCCCCGGCGATCATCAGCCGCATCAAGATCATGGCCAAGCTGGACATCGCCGAGCGTCGCCTGCCGCAGGACGGCCGCATCAAGATGGCGGTGCGCGGCACGGAGATCGATTTCCGGGTGTCCACCATCCCCTCGCTCTACGGCGAGAAGGTGGTGCTGCGCGTGCTGGACCGCAGTTCTGTCACCTTCGACTACGTCAAGCTCGGCCTGCCGCCCGGCGTCGTCGACCAATGGTCCCGCGCGCTGGAGCTGCCCAACGGCATACTGCTCGTCACCGGCCCCACCGGCTCTGGCAAGACCACAACGCTGTACACCGGGCTGACCACCATCAACGCCGTCAGCCGCAACATCGTGACGGTGGAAGATCCGATCGAATACCAGCTCAACGGCATCAACCAGATCCAGATAAAGCCGCAGATCGGGCTCACGTTCGCCGCCCTGCTCCGCTCCATCCTGCGCCAGGACCCCGACGTGATCATGGTGGGCGAGGTGCGCGACCTGGAAACCGCGCAGATCGCCGTGCAGGCGGCGCTGACCGGCCATCTGGTGCTGTCCACGCTGCACACCAACTCGGCGTCGGCCACGATCACCCGGCTGCGCGACATGGGGTTGGAGGACTACCTGCTCACCGCAGTGCTGCGCGGCGTGCTGGCCCAACGCCTGGTCCGCCGCCTGTGCGACGCCTGCAAGCGCGAGGCGGACGCGCCGGCCGAACTGGTGACCCGCTTCGGCCTGGAGAAGCGCGGGCATGGCGGGAAGCTTCGCCTGTGGCACCCGGTCGGCTGCGCGCAGTGCCGCAGCACCGGCTACCGAGGCCGCCAGGCGATCGCCGAGTTCCTGCAGCCGACGCCGGAGATCGAGCACCTGATTTTCTCAAAGGCCGACCAGAGCGAGATCGAGCGTGCCGCCGTGGGCGCGGGCATGGTGACCATGTTCAGCGCCGGCCTGGACGCGGCCCTCGCCGGGACCACGACAATAGAAGAAGTGGTGCGCAGCATAAGGGCGGAGGCGTGAAAATTGGCTTGCAAAGACGCCCTGGCGGTGATCTGGCGCGCCTGTCCTGTGCTTCGGTGCTCGTGGCCGTCCAGGCCGCTCCGCTCCGCTGCTCGGCAAAGCCACGCCAGCTGACTCGCCAGGCCACGTTTTCAAGCCAATTTCGCTATTGTTGAATGCCAAGCTTTCGTTACACCGCCATCACGCCGGCTGGGGAGACCGCGACCGGGTTGATGGAGGCGCCGTCCGAGCAGGCGGTGATCGACATCCTACGTCGGCAGGGCAGCCTGCCGATGCGCGCGGAGCCGGCGGACCGCTCGCCCGGGGTGCTCGCCTCGCTGCTGGGCGCGGAGTTCGGGCGCGGGCGCCGGCTGAGCGGCCAGGACTTGGCCGAGCTGACCCGGGAGCTCGCAGTCATGCTCGGCGCCGGCCAGGACCTGGACCGTGCGCTGCGCTTCCTGGTCGACACCGCGCAGAAGAAGCACGTGCGCGCCATCCTGACGCAGATACGCGACGCGGTGCGCGACGGCAGCCCGTTCGCCGCCGCCCTGCTGCAGCACCCCGCCAGCTTCCCGAACCTGTATGTCGGCTTGGTGCGCGCGGGCGAGGCCGGCGGCATGCTGGCCGACACGCTGAACCGGCTGGCCGACCTGCTGGAAAAGCAGCGCGCGCTGCGGGCCAGCGTGGTCTCTTCGCTGATCTACCCCATCATCCTGCTGGTCGCCGGCATCGGCTCCATCGTGCTGCTGCTGACGCAGGTGCTGCCGCAGTTCGTGCCGATGTTCGAACAGGCCGGCGCGTCGCTGCCGCGGCCGACGCGGATCGTGATCGCGCTCGGCAACGCTGTCTCCAGCTACGGGCTGTACGTGGCGGTGCTGTGCGTGGTGCTGTTCGTGGCGGCGCAGCAGGCTTTGGCACGGCCAGGGCCGCGCCTGTGGTGGGACCGCATGCTGCTGCGCATCCCGCTGCTGGGCGCGCTGTCGCGTGAGGTGCTGGCCGCCCGCTTCGCCCGCACGCTGGGCACGCTGCTGCAGAACGGCGTGCCGCTGATCTCCTCGCTCGGCATCGTCGCCGACGTGATCGGCAACACAGCGGCCGCGGCGGCTGTCCGGACCGCGACCGAGAGCGCCAAGGGCGGCGCCGGCCTGTCGCGCTCGCTGCAGCAATCGGGAATCTTTCCAGTCCGCACGGTCTACCTGCTGCGCCTGGGCGAGGAGACCGCGCAGCTCGGCGGCATGTCGCTGCGCGCGGCAGAGATCCACGAGGAGCAGTCCCGCATCGGCATCCAGCGCCTGACAGCGCTGCTCGTGCCGGTGCTGATCCTGACCATGGGCGTCGCCGTCGCCGGCATCGTGAGCTCGCTGCTGCTGGCGATGCTAAGCCTGAACGATCTGGCGCAGTGAGCGCCGGCGCTCTTGCCCAGGAAACATCGCACGAGGGTTGAGCGCAGACAAATCTTGTGTTGCGAGGGAAACGTTTGGGCAATGCCAAAGCGCATAATGCCTAAATTGGCGCAACGCACGCCTGTAGGAGCACGACTATCCTCAGGCGGCCAAATGTCATGGCAGTAGCATGTCCGTATCGCTCCTGCACGACGCGAGTATTCGGATCGCGGTCGCTACTCGGTTGGTCAAGTCAGATGCGCCAGCCCCAGATACGCCTGGCTCTGCATTTCCTCCAGCCGTGAGGCCGTGCGCTCGAACGCGCGTGCGCCCTCGCCGCGCTGGTAGAGCTGGTCCGGCATCGCGTCGGCCGAGGCGACCAGTTTCACCCGGTGGTCGTACAGTGCGTCCACCAGCACGATGAAGCGGCGTGCCACGTCGTAATTGTCGGGCGACAGGCGGGTCACCTCGTCGAGCACCAGCGCGTGGAAATGCGTGGCCAGCGCCAGGTAGTCGCCGGCGCCGAGCGGCGTGCCGCATAGCAGCTCGAAATCGTAGCGGGCGACCCCGGACGCGGCTAGCGGCACCTCCAGCCTGCGGCCCATCACCAGCAGGTGGTCCGGCGCGGCCGGTGCGCCGCCGGTCAGTTGGCGGAACGCCTCGTCCAGCGCGCGCTCGGCCCGCGCGCCGGTGGGCACATGCCAGACCGGCCCGCCTTGCAGCCGGGCGCGGCGAAAATCGCGCTCCCCCTGCAGCAGCAGCACGTCCAGCCGCTCCTGCAGCAGGGCGATGAACGGCAGAAAAGCGTCGCGACCCGGCCGGCCGCGGAACAGGTCGGCAGGCGCAGTGTTGGACGTCGCAACCATCACCACGCCGCGGTCGAACAGGGCGGTGAACAGGCGGCCGAGGATCATCGCGTCGGCAATGTCGTTGACCTGGAACTCGTCGAAGCACAGCAGCGCGGCTTCGGCGGCCACCTGGTCGGCAAGCGGCGGGATCGGGTCCTCGCCGTCGGGGTTGGCGGCGCGCCAGGCGTGGATGCGGGCGTGCACCTCCTGCATGAAGCGGTGAAAGTGGATGCGGCGCCGGCGCGGCACATCGGCCACCTCGAAAAAAAGATCCATGAGCATGGATTTTCCACGGCCGACCTCGCCCACCAGATAGAGCCCGTTCGGCCTCTCCTCCGGCGCCCCTTCGGCCGGGCGGCGGCGCCACAGCCGGGCTAGCAGCCCGCCGGTCAGCGTCCGGGGCGACGGATCATAGCCGCGCAGCTTCACCCACAGGCTCTGCAGGCGCTCGGCGGCCAGGCGCTGGGCGGCATCCGGCGCGAGCGCGCCGCGGTCGACGAGAGCCCGGTAGGCGTGCAGTGGGCCTGCGCCGCCCGGCACCGGCATCGAGGCTGAAGGAGCGTCGTTCATGCTCCCAGCCGAGTAGACCGGCTTCAGGGCAGGGGGCAATCGCGCCGGCTTCGATCAACCAAATGCGAGCGTCAATCCCGAAGAAGGGTTTTGGCGTTACGACAAGACAACTACCAACGACTGTCGCCGAGAAAGCACAATGCGCACCATCTTTTCGATTGCTGCCACCTTTGCCGTCGGCGTCGCGAGCTACGCCGCCGCCGCACCGGCCGACCACGCCCGGATGCCCGCCCAGAAAGCGTTCGACTCCGAGCGGCAGCAGCCTGCACACTCCTGCATGAACGGAGAGAGCCTGCTGTCTCATACCGCCTACACTGGCGCGATCAATTGTCCCCTGCGCTGCAGCGAGTTGCTGTCGACCGATACGCTGATGAAAATCCGTCATTGGGACCGGACGTAGAAGGTCCGGCTGTCTGTCGCTTGCGGCCCATCCCGGTTTGTGTATCACACGCCTATGAACGTCACCGCACAGCTCGATGATGCGTCTTCCGGCGGTTTGCCCGAGGCTCCTGATTGTTTGTTCGATTATGGCGCGCTGGAAGCTACGCCGGTCAGCACCGACCCGTTTGCGCATGTGGTCGTCACGGATTTTTTGCCTGCCCAGTCCCTGAAGACCGTTCACGGCGAGATGCCGGTATCCGATCGAGGCGGTTCTTTCCCGCCGGAGGCGCTGAGGCTTGGACCGGTTGCACGGGCGATGATGCGTGAGCTCGAAGGGCCTGCGCTGAAGCGGGCGATTGCTGTAAAATTCGGCCTCGACCTCGATGACGCGCCCTCCATGCTGACGGTCCGGCTGGCAACCCGGGAGAGGGACGGGCAGATCCACACCGATTCCGCCGCCAAGCGGGTGACGGCCCTGCTCTACCTCAACCTGCCCGGACCCCGGTTTGCGCAGCAGGATGGCTGCCTTCGCCTGTTGCGGTCGGCAACCGATCTTGAGGACTACGCGGTGGAAGTGCCGCCGACGCGCGGCACGCTGCTGGTGTTCCCCAACGGGCCCGCGACCTATCACGGCCACCGCACCCATGTCGGGTCCCGACACTCCGTCCAGCTCAACTACATGACCAACGACAGCCGTGCCCGCAGCGAGTTGCGGCGCCATCGTCTGAGCGCCATCGTCAAGGGCCTGTTGTCGCGAGGCTGACCTGGTGGCGGGCCACACCCAGGCTACGCGCGGGGGTGAGTGGCGCGCCACACCGCCATGAGTTGCGCCTGATCGACCGCGGTGTAGCGCTGGGTGGTGGAGAGGCTCGCGTGGCCCAGCAGTTCCTGGATGGAACGCAGGTCCGCGCCGCCCGCCAGCAGGTGGGTGGCGAAGGAGTGACGCAGCGCGTGCGGGGTCGCGTGTTCGGGCAGGCCTGCGAGCCTGCGGAAGCCGCGCAACGTGCGCTGGGCGATCCCGGCGTTCAAGCGGCCGCCCTGCACGCCCATGAAAAGCGGTGCGGCCGGATCATGCGCTTCCGGGTGGTAACGGAGCCAAACTTTCAGGCCGTCGGTCACGGCCGGCAGCACCGGCACCAGCCGCTGCTTGTTGCCTTTGCCGGTAACCCGCAGCGGTATGCCTGGCCGGGGAACGTCGCCCACGTTCAGGCAAAGCGCCTCGGCGATGCGCAGGCCGCACCCGTACAGAAGTGTGAACAGCGCCACGTCGCGCGCCTGCACGGCCGCCGTCTCGGACGCGTCGCCGATCTGTTCGGCGACTGCGCGGGCCTCGGTCGGCGGCAGCGCGCGCGGCACCGATGGCAGCGCCTTGGGCGATCGAACCAAGTGCACGGCGAGATTGGTGCAGCCATGCCGGCGCGCGAGGTAGCGATAGAAGCTGCGCACCGCTGAAAGGTGGCGCGAACGCGTGCGGTTGCCACGCCCGTCGGCCGCCTCCGCCGCCAGCCACGCGCGCAAATCGGCTTCGCGCAGCGATGCCAGGTCCGCCAGCGCAGGCTCGGCGCCCAGATGGCCGGTCAGGAAGGTGAGGAAGAACCCTACGTCGCGCCGATAGGCTGCGACGGTCAGCGGGGAGGCGCGCCGCTCGCCGGCCAGCCAGGCCAGGAACGCCTCCGCTAGCGCGCGGCCGTCAGTCATCGACCGCCAGCGCGCCCAGAACGCGCCCCAGGAAAGCCCAGCTCTGCGTCGCGGGCAGACAGGCGCGGTCGCGGCTGACCAGCGCCAGCAGCGCTGGGTGCGGTCCGGGCACGTGAACCAGCACGTCGCGTTCGGCGAGCAGGGCAGCTTCGGCATGCAGCATCGCCGCGTCAGCCGGCCGGTCGCGGAAGACGATCGGCCGGTTGCACAGCAGGGCGCGCACCGAACCGTGCGGCAGGATGCGCCAGCGCGGGCGGAACGCCTCGCAGCACAGGGCGGCGGCGTCCACGCCGAGCAGGCCCGGCCAGGTCTCTGCCACGCATTCGGCGATGTCGGCCGCGCGCAGAACCGACAGCACCGCCTCCTGCACCCGCTCGGCGGTGGAGGCGGCAGCCCGCCCGGCAGCCAGCACCAGCTCGGCCTGCGCGTCCCGCTCGGCCGCGCGCGCGCGCGCCGCGCGGATCATCGCCGCCATATGGTCGGCCAGCACGGCGCCATGCACGCGCTCAGGCGGCATCAGCGTCGCGAACAGCGCCGGACGTTGTCCCAGAAAGCCGGATGCGCGGTCAGGTAGGCGGCAACCGCGTCGGCGGTGATCTCGGGTGAGGCGTATTCGGCGGTCATCGCGCGATTAGGCTACACAGCGCCCCGTGCCGCAAGAAACGCCCACGATCCTACCAGGGCTGGACCACCCGGACGCGCCGTCCACCAGCGACGCAGCCAGGGTTCCGGTGCTGCTGCCCTATCCGTTCGCTGGTCCGTTCGACTACGCGGCCCCGGCGGCTTCCGCCTACGCGCCTGGCGACATCGTGCTCGTGCCGCTTAATCGCCGGCAGGAGGTCGGGGTGGTTTGGGACGCGCCCTCGGGCCCGTCGGTGCCGGCGGCGCGCCTCAAACCCATTTCTGCCCGGCTCGACGCGCCGAGGCTCCCGGACGCGCTGCGACGCTTCGTCGACTGGGTGGCCGGCTACACGCTTGCAGCACCCGGCGAGGTGCTGGCGATGACGCTGCGGGTGAACGCGCTCTCCCCGCCGGTGCCGGCCGCCGGCTGGCAGTTGGCCGATCCGCGGCCGGAAACCAGGCTGACCGAACCGCGACGGCGCGTGCTGGCGGTGCTGGCCGACCGCGCGCCACGCACCGCGCCCGACCTCGCGCGCCTGGCCGGCACCAGCACCGCGGTGGTCCGCGCCATGGCGGATTTGGGTTTGCTCGCCCGGGCCCCGATCCCGGCAGGCCGGGCCTTCGACGCGCCACAGCCGGGCTACGCTTCCGCCGCGCTGTCGCCCGAGCAGGAGACAGTGGCGGCCGCGCTGCGCAACGCCGTGGACCGGGCGGCATTTTCGGTGACGCTGCTCGACGGCGTGACCGGGTCCGGCAAGACCGAGGTCTATCTGGAGGCGGTAGCGTCCTGCCTGCAGGCCGGCCGGCAGTCGCTGATCCTGCTGCCCGAGATCGCGCTGTCGGCGCAGTTCCTCGACCGGTTTGGGCGGAGGTTCGGCGCCGCGCCGGCGTTGTGGCACTCCGATCTGACTTCGCGCGTGCGCCGGACCACCTGGCGCGCGGTGGCGGACGGGACGGCCCGCGTGGTGGTGGGGGCACGCTCGGCGCTGTTCCTGCCGTTCCCTGAGCTAGGGCTGGTGGTGGTGGACGAGGAGCACGAGACCGCCTTCAAGCAGGAGGATGGGGTGGTATACCACGCGCGCGACATGGCCGTGGTGCGCGCCCGCCTATCCGACGCGCCCGCGATCCTGGTGAGTGCGACGCCCAGCCTGGAGAGCCTCGCCAACGTGGAGGCAGGGCGTTACGGGCATCTGCGCCTGGCCGCCCGGCATGGCGGGGCAAGGCTGCCCGCCGTGTCGGCCATCGACATGCGCGACAGCCTGCCCGAGCGCGGCCGCTTCCTCTCGCCCGACCTGGTCGGCGCGGTGCGCGAAACGCTGGCGGCCGGCGAACAGGCGATGTTGTTCCTCAACCGTCGCGGCTACGCGCCGCTGACCCTGTGCCGGGCATGCGGCCACCGGCTGGCCTGCCCGAACTGCACCGCCTGGCTGGTGGAGCACCGGGCCAGGCGGCTACTGGCCTGCCACCATTGCGGGTATCAGGAAACGGTGCCGCCGGCCTGCCCTGTCTGCCGGGCAGAGGGCAGCCTGGCGCCGATCGGCCCTGGCGTGGAGCGGATCACCGAGGAGGTGGAGGCCGTGTTTCCCGGCGCACGACGGCTGGTGATGGCCAGCGACACCATGCCCGGGCCGAATGCCGCAGGGCAGGCGGCGCGCGCCATCGAGGACCGGCGGGTCGACCTGATCATCGGCACGCAAATCGTGGCCAAGGGCTGGCATTTTCCACACCTGACCCTAGTGGGCGTGGTGGATGCCGATTTGGGGCTGGCCGGCGGGGATCTGCGCGCGGCCGAGCGAACCGTGCAGTTGCTGCACCAGGTGGCCGGCCGGGCAGGGCGGGCGGAGGCGCCGGGCCGCGTGCTGCTGCAGACGTTTTCGCCTGAGCATCCGGTGATGCGGGCGCTGGTCGCGGGCGACCTGGACGGTTTTTACGCCCGCGAGGCGGAAGCCCGACGCCCCGGCAACTGGCCCCCCTATGGCCGTCTGGCGGCGCTGATCGTCAGCGCAGAGACGGCTGACGCCGCCGATCTGACCGCGCGCGACCTGGGCCGCGCAGCCCCGCGCGGGGAGGGGCTGCTCGTGCTGGGTCCGGCGCCGGCGCCGCTTGCGATCCTGCGCGGCCGGCACCGCAGGCGGCTGCTGCTGAAGACGCGGCGGGACGTGGCAGTACAGCCGCTGCTACGGGTCTGGCTGGGTCAGGTTCAGGCGCCGCGTGGGGTGCGGGTGGACATCGATGTCGACCCAGTATCGTTTCTTTGAAGCGTCGAGCTGGTATCGTTTCTATCAAACAATGTGATGCAGGCTGGAACAGGACAAAAATCCCAGGGTGCTATCGACCTACCAAGCCGGCACGATCACCGTATCGAACCCGGTAGAGGCGAGCTATCTCTGCCAGGCCATGACGGACGCAACCGAGTAGTCGGCAGGAAAGACGGTGCTCGCATTTGGCGGCCCAGCCCAGGTGTTTGCCGTTCCGACGGCGAGGTTGAGGATGAAATACATCGGCTGATGCATGTCCGCCGGCGTGGCAAATTGTTTCACGATCTGCCGGTCGAGATAGAAGGTGATCGTGTCGGATTCCCAATCCACACCATAGCGATGGAAACCCTGCGAAAGGTCCTCGGGAGCTTTGTATTGTATGCATGGCGGGTTGTTTGCCGGATTTGCAAGCCACGCCGTGTCGGTGGTGTGGATCGTACTATACGACGTGGTAGTGTCGTTGCCGAGGATTTCCGTCACGTCGAGTTCGGTCGTCTTGGACGCGCCGACAGGAAGCATCCAGAACGCAGGCCACAGTCCCTGACCATGCGGAACCTTCGCGAGGATCTCAAAATAGCCGTATGTCTGGCCGTAGGGGTAGGAGTTGAGCGCCCCGGAAACAATCGATCGACCAGCCAGTTGCGGTGGCAACGCTGCGGTTTCTACGGCCGAAATGGGTTGAGCAACCATATGGATTGCGCCCTTGTTGACGCGCAAAGGCATCGGCATCCCTGGGTCAGCGGGCAGGTTCTCCAGCGCTTGCAAATTAGGATAAGCCTCAGCCTCTCCGGACCAGCCCGACCAGTAGGCATTCGCAACGCCCGGCGATGGCCAAGCTCCTCCAGGTGGCAGCCCGGGGGTCAGGGCGAAGGTTGACGATGCGAACGGCTTGGCTTGCTGTGGCACGGGCCACCAAGCCTGCTCGCCCCCGTCCACGGCCGGCAGATGATGAAGATTGATGTTCAAGGTGAGCTTGTCTGGCGTCAGTCCGAGCCACGCTGCTTGGGCTGTCACGAGTGGTGTCAAGACGAAGCTTGCCATCAAAATATTACTATACCGCATGATTCTACTCCCGTAATGATATCATTAGGCATAACCGACTCAAAACACAACCATAAGTTGTAATCTGGCGCAACATGTTGTTTCGGGGCTCTACCGGCTGCTTGCTAGACCGGTTTCACGCAGAGGACCCGAGAGCAGGCCGACGTGAAACCGGTTTCACTCCTGTTTTGGTAAGCAATATCGTCAATTTGACTGTTCCAGTCTGCATGACATTGCTCTAGCGGCCGCATGAGCCAATGGATTTGGCCAATGTTGCCGCGATGAGATGTCGAGCTTTGTTTCTGATGACTATCAAAGGCCAAGCCGACTAAGTAATCGCTCTATGCTTGCTGAATTTGACCAGATTTTACTGCGATATCCTTCAAGCTGGACGATACTTGCGTAGTCAGACGTATTTGGCAACCGCTAAATTCAAATTGGAGTGGAAAAGATTCACTTCTGACTGAGAAAAATCAGACAAAATTCACAGAACACCTCCTAACGTTACTTTAACGACAAACCAATAATAATATAGTGCGACGCAATTGGCTTCCGACATTATTTTGATTAACGATCTATGACCGTAGATAATGGAGGTTATGACCTCACAAGTTCTAGCCAGTGGTTGAGGAGCGGCGATGCCGCGCGATGCCGCCCAATGTCGCCCGCGAACGTCCTGCTCGGTCGCTGGGTGAGAACAGTTGATGCAGGATCAAACGTTGCGCGCTGATCACCGCGCGTGGCGCGGCAGCCGGTGCCATGCGCTGATCAAGACGACTGCCTGAGTCTTAGTGTCTGACCGAAAATGCTCCTATGCCGGCCATCTAACGCGACTTGGCTGCGCTTCGGTGCTTATGAGCCAACGGCCACTCCGCTCCGGTGCTCGCCGGATCACGCCAGCTGACTGGCCACGCGCATTTTCGGTCAGACACTTACGGCCCCGGCCGAAGCAACTCGTCGACCAGCATCCCAGGCCCGGCGTCCTCCTCGATCTGGTCGCGCAGGCACTGGTGCGGCGCCTTGTCGGGCCGCCAGCGCACCAGCATCGTGCCGTGCCTGAACTTGCCGCCGCTAACATGATCGTACCTGACTTCGACCACCAGTTCCGGGCGAAGCTTCTCCCACGCCGAAGACTCCGCGGTGGCCCACCGGCTCGGCCCGCCCGGCGCGTCGCCTGTGAAGCCACTTCCGCCAGCCAGCGCCTCCAGTTTGGCCGTCAGCGCCGCCCTCTCGGCGTTGGTGATGGCCGAGGTGAAGCCCACATGGTTCAGCCTGCCGTGCCGGTCATACAGCCCGAGCAGGAGCGAGCCGACCTGACGCGTGCCGCGGGCGTAGCGGAACCCGCCCACCACGCAGTCGGCGCTGCGCAGACGCTTGACCTTCAGCATGTCGCGCTGGCCCGGCGCGTAGGGCGCGTCCAGCCGCTTGGCGACCACGCCGTCCAGCGCACCGTGCGTCACGTCCAGCCAGCGTTGCGCCTCGTCGCGGTTCCTGGTGAACGGTGACAGCCGCACACGGTGCGCGCGCCCCAAACCCTCGGCAACAATCTCTTCCAGGGCCACTCGCCGCTTGGGCAGCGCCTGGTCGAGCAGCCGTCCCGCCGTCGTGAACAGGCAGTCGAACAGGATCAGCAAAGCGGGCGTGTCTGCCGACAGCTTGCGCACGCGGCTCTCTGCGGGGTGCACCCGCTCCTGCAGCGCGGCAAAGGAGAGGCTGTCGCCTATGGGGATGGCCAGCTCGCCGTCGAGCACGAAGCCGTCCGCCGGCGCGCGCTGCAGTGCCACCACCATCTCCGGAAAGTAGCGCGACAGCGACTTGCCTGATTTTGCCCGCAGCTCGACCGCTCCGCCCGACTTGAAGGCCAGGCAGCGGAAGCCGTCCCATTTCGGCTCGAACTGCCAGGCCGGGCCGGTGGGCAGGCGGTCGGCCGATTTCGCCTCCATCGGCTCAGTGTCGAGGTCCAGCCCGAAGCCGGACGCCATCAGGCGCGGAATCGCTTGATGGCGTCGGCCAGCGGCCGCTCGGCGTCGCAATACTCCGCCCAGGCTTTCGACTTGGCCAGCAGGCCCGGGACGCTGCGGATGGTGTAGCGTTGCGGGTCGAGCCCTGCCTTCACCTGCGCCCAGGTGACCGGCATGGATACGGGCGCACCGGGCCGCGCGCGCGGCGATAGCGGCGCGACTGCGGTGGCCAGCCGGTCGTTGCGCAGATAATCGAGGTAGATGCGCCCGGTCCGCAGCTTCTTGGCCATGTTGACGACGTAGCGGTCGGGCGCCGCCTTTGCCACCGCCTGGCAGAGCTGGTGCGCGAAGGTTTTGGCCTCTGCCCAGCTCGGCGACGTGCTGGACCGGGCAAGCGGTGTGACGACGTGCAGGCCCTTGCCGCCGGTGGTCTTGCAGAAACTCTCCAAGCCCAGCCGGGACAGCCGCTCGCGCATCTCTCGTGCCGCGGCGATAGTGGTCGCAAAATCCACCTCCGGGCCGGGGTCGAGGTCGAACACCAGGCGGCCCGGCACGTCCGGATGGAACGGATCGCAGTTCCACGGGTGCAGCTCGAGTGCTGCAACCTGCGCCACCGCTGCCAGCCCCTCCACCCGGTCGATCTCTATGTAGGGTTTCCGATCGCCCGAAACGGTCACCAGCTCGAGCAGGCTGGACGATCCTGCCATCGCGTGGCGCTGGAAGAATGTCTCGCCAGCAAAGCCGTCCGGCGCGCGGATGATCGAGCAGGGGCGTCCCTTTAGGTGCGCCAGCATCCACGGACCGACCGCCTCGTAGTAGCAGGCGAGATCCAGCTTGGTCACCGGCGTGCCGTCTCCGCCCGCATCCGGCCACATCTCCTTGTCCGGCCGGGAGATCGGCACGCCCATCACCGTGCCTGGCTTGGCCGCCGCAGGTGTCCGCCTGGGCGCCGGTTTGGCAAGCTGCGTCACGGCGGCATCGGCAGGGGTCTCCGCCTCCACCTCTTCGGCGGGCTTGTCCTCGCGCAGGCCCTTGAAGGCGCCCTGGCGGACCATGCCCGCCTCCGTCCAGCCGGCGAATTCCACTTCGGCCACCAGTTCCGGCTTGAGCCAGTGCAGTCCACGCGCCGCGCGCGGCGCGCCTGGGCCGCTGAACGGGCTGCGCTCGGCCGCCGCCGCACGCAGGCGCGGCATCAGCCGCTCCACCGTTTCCTTGCCGAAGCCAGTGCCGACGCGGCCGACATGCACCAGCGGGCCGCCGCGGTGCACGCCCACGATCAGGGAGCGGAACCGGCCGTCAGTCTCCGTCCAGGCGCCCACCACCATCTCGTGCCCGGAGCGGCACTTGGCCTTTGTCCAGGCCTCGCTGCGGCCGGATTGGTAGGTAGCGTCCAGCCGCTTGGAGACGATCCCCTCCAGCGACAGGCGGCAGGCCGAAAGCAGCACCGCGTCGCCGCCAGTGTCGAAATGATCCACGTAGCGCAGCAGCGGCCCGGGTTTCCCGCGGCGCGCATCGAGAAAGGCCCGCAGCCTTTCCTTGCGCGCCGACAGCGGCAGGCTGCGCAGGTCCTCGCCGCCCGCATGCAGCAGGTCGAAGACGAAGAACACCAGCTGGTCGCTCTTGCCGTCCGACAGCGCGGCCTGCAGGGCAGCGAAATCCGGCGCACCGTCCTCGCCCAGCGCCACCACCTCGCCATCCACGATGCCGTCCTGCAGCGTGCCGCAGGCGCCGGCGATTGCCTGGAACCGCTCTGTCCAGTCGAGCCCCTTTCGCGTGCGCAGGACCGCGACGCCGCCTTCGATGCGCGCCTGAACGCGGTAGCCGTCGAACTTGATCTCGTGCACCCAGCCCGCCTCTCCCGACGGCCGGTCGACCGGGCGGCAGAGCTGCGGCTCGATGAAGCCGGGCATCACGGCGTGCGGCTTTGCGCTGGCCGGGCTCGCCTTGGCCTGCGGCTTGCGCTTTTTGCGCAGCGTCGAAGCCAGGCCGGACGAGCTGTCCCAAACCGCGTCGGACGTCACCTTGGCCGCCGCGGCGCTGGCGATGAACGGCTTGGGCGCCCGGCCGCGGCCGGCGGCGATGTCGGCCACGCTGCGTCCGGAGGCGACCGATCTGTCGGCCGATAGCAACGCGTCCGCGTCGCCCTCCCGGGCGTGCTCGTCGCGATGCTTGATCAGCAGCCAGTTCACCCGCTTGCCCGACCAGGCCTTCATCCTCACCAGCACCCAGCTGCCATGCAGGTGCTCGCCGTCCAGGGTGAATTTCAGATCGCCCTTGGCTAGCCCGTCCTCGGCCGTCATGCCCTGCGGCGCCCAGGTCCCGCGGTCCCAGAGTTGGACGGTGCCGCCGCCGTACTGGCCTTTCGGGATGGTGCCCTCGAAATCGCCGTAATCCAGAGGGTGGTCCTCCACCTCTACGGCCAGCCGCTTGTCGTGCGGATCGACCGAGGGTCCCTTGGCGACCGCCCAGGACTTGAACACGCCGTCCAGCTCCAGCCGCAGGTCGTAATGCAGGCGGGTCGCGTCGTGCCGCTGAACGACGAAGCGCAGCCGGTCGGAGGCCCGCGCCGCCGCCTCGCCGCTCGGCTCGCGCGTGCGCGTGAAATCCCGCTTGGATTGATAGGTCGAAAGCTTCTCCAGGGCCAATCTCCAACAGCAAGCCGCGTCGCAGCGACTATGCCGAGAGTCACGTTCCTAGGCCATTCGTCGAAACAGCCGGTTGTCCGTCGCCTCGGCAGCAAGGGACGCGCCTGGCGGACCCGACAGACTTCACTTCGATTTGCGGTGCGAGGCATTTTCGCGGGTCGTCCGGAAGCCATTTGCCGCCCCGACCCAGATCGACCAAAACATGCGCAAGGGCGACAGAGGCGGCCACGACTTGCCTCACGCATCACTAGCAAAGGTCTTTCCGCGACCGTGCTCGGCTTGTGCCGCATCGACGCTCGAGGCCGATGCCTGTGATGCCTGCCTCCGTATCAGATCCGGCTCGCGAGACCTTGCTCGGGTTTTGCGTCGGTAAAGCGGTCCACGTCGGCCATTACGCGCGGGGTCTCGGGCGAAGCAAGCGCAGCACGCATCGATGCCTCATCGCGAAAGCGGCATTTGGCGATTGCGATCGTCCCCGCGCCGTCATTGGCAGGCCAGAACGCAACGCAGCTTTCAAGGCCGAGCGGACTCCAGCACTCCATCACCAGCGGCACATGATGCCGGACGTAGTAGTCGCGGTCGAACCGCGTGCCCGAGTCTCCGGGGTAGGTGACGTACATCGTAGTCATTCGAACGCCTCCCAAGCTCGCCCGGTCGCCGACTTCGAGGTGGTGCGAGCGCCGCGCGGCAGGGCGGTGGGCCCGCTTGCGAGCGACGACACGACGACGTTACGCCGTGGCCAATTCCGTTCATCCATGGCCTGCTCACTATCCGTGTTCGAGCGTGTAGTCGGCCATGATCGACCAGTCTCTGTCGCCCAGCCCCGCACCCACCGCCTCGCCCAGGCGTTCCCGCACGGCATCGAGCATGGGCAGACGGCGTCCGGCGGCCGTGGCGGCTTCAGTCGCCAACCGCAGGTCCTTGAGCCCCAGCTTCGCCTTGAACCCCGGCTCATAGTCGTTGTGGGCGATCTTGGCGCTGTAGGTCTCGTAGGCACGGCCGCCGAACAGCGTGCCCAGGATCAGCTCGAAGAAGGCCTCGCGCGGCAAGCCGTTGGCTTGCGTCAGCACCACGGCTTCGGCCATCGCCTCGATCGCCATGGTGATCATCATGTTGGCGGCGATCTTGGCGGCGTTAGCGCGCGGCGGGTCCTCGCCCATGTCCCACACCTTCTTGCCCAGGATATAGAGCAACGGGCGCACGGTCTCGACGGCCTCACGCTTGCCGGCGGCCAGGATGTTGAGCTCGCCCTTGGCGGCCACGTCCGGCCGCCCGAGCACGGGGGCCGACACGTAGCCCAGCCGCGCCGATGCATGCGCCGCCGCCAGCTCGCCCGCGAAATCGACCGAAATGGTCGAGGTCACGACATGCACCAGGCCGGGCTTCGCCTTGGCCAGCACGCCGGGCTCCAGCAGCACCTCACGGATTGCCGCATCATCGGACAGCATGGTGAATACCGCTTCGGCCGCGAACGCGTCGGCTGGATCAGTCACCATGTCCACACCGTCGATCCCCGGGTCGCCGGAGCGGTTCCACGCGCGAACTTTGTGGCCTGCATGCGCCAAATTGCGCGCCATGGCGTTGCCCATGGCGCCGAGACCGATAAAGCCGGTTTTCATCACGTCCCTCCTTGGGTTTCTGTCTCACCGGCCTGGCAGCCCAGCCAGGCTAACACCGGCTGCAACGCCGCGCCCGAGTTCTTCGCGCGAGTCAACCCACGACCGTTCCCGGTAATGCTGTGATCCTGCAGATGCAGCAGCTCCGCCGCAGCAGCGTCAGCCTTCACGCCTGGACGATCGACAGGCTGGCTGACGCAAAGCTCGCGGCGGTATGGCCCAGGACGGGCGGGCGTCGCCTGGTGCTTTGTCATCGCGCGTTCCCGACGACGTCGCGGTAGGCGGGAACGTTCCAGTAGAATGGCCGAAACTCGACGATGCGCTCGCCGCGGACGCGCACGACCTGCGTCATCGGCAGGTCGAGCGCCTCGCCCGACCTGCGCGAGCGGGTGACTAGGCGACAGGTGATGACCACCGTGTCGTTGTCCGTGAACAGACGTGTGTCCTTCACGTCGAGCCGGTCGAACACACGGCTCATCTGCCGCGCCCAATCCTCATACCCGGCGTGGCCGTGGAACTCGCCGCCCCAGGGCAGGTCAGGAGACTGGTGCAGCACCACGTCAGGATCAAGCGTGGCGGCCATGTCGGCGAAGCTGGCGCCCGTGTCGCCGCCACCTGCGTTCATGTATATCGCCTCGGCCGCGTGGAAGCGCTCGATCACGTCGCGCGGTGTCGACCTGTTGGCCGCCTTCATAGCGTCACCTCGCCGCCATCAGGATCGCTGTGGTAGGTGGCCGCGCCGCCGCTGCGGAAGGTGGCCGCGGTGCCGAACGTGTCCTCCATGAACTGCATGAAGGTGATCTGGCCGTCGCGGACCTTCGCCAGGATGGCGAAGGGTGACGTGACCGCGCGGCCCAGCGTGGTCGAGCGATAGGTGAAGCGGCCGAACACGGCCACGTTCTCGCCCTCGCCGAACAGCTCGCCGATCTCGAACGCCTCGCTATGCCAGAACCGGTTCACCCGCGTGTATGTGTCCAGCACCGCCTCGGGCCCGGTGCGCGTGCCGGCCCAGGGCATGATCCGCCGCAGTTCAGGGTTGTCGAAGTTGAGCGACACATAGGTTGCGTCCGGCGCGACAAGTGACCGCACCAAATCCGGGCTGGTCGGATCCTTCAGGAGAGTCCTCACGATCTCGGTCGCTTTCTGGGCCATTGCTGGTCTCCACTGCCTGGTGAAACATGATCCGCTGTCGATCTATAGATCGTGCGGTCCACAATTCGGCTTTGACAGGCCTCTTGTCAAATATATCAGGACCGATTATTCCATAACGAATTCGAGAGGTGGTATGCCCCGCACAGGACGACCCAGAGAGTTCGACAGGAACACGGCGCTTGATGCCGCAACGCAGCTTTTCTGGCGCCAGGGCTACGAGTCGACATCGCTGGATCAGCTCAAGCAGGCGATGGGGGGGCTGTCCGCAGCGAGCTTCTACGGCGCGTTCGGCTCCAAGGAGAGCCTGTATCGCGAGGCCCTGACCCACTACCTCGGCACCCACGGGCAGGTGGTTGAGCCGTTGCACGACGACACGCTCGCGCCGCGCGACGCGCTGGAGCAGGCGCTTCGCCGCTCTGCCAGGATGCAGACCAACGCGCAGCTCCCGAGAGGCTGCATGGTCGTCCTGTCTGCAGCCAATGCCTCGCCTGGAAACCACCATCTGCAGACGCTGGTTGCCGCCGAACGCCGGCGCACCCGCGACGCCATCCGGCGATGCATCAAGCGCGCAGTCACTTCGGGCGAGTTGCGCCAGGACACCGACGCCGTCGGTCTTGCTGCGTTGGCCGAGGCGCTGCTGGTCGGCATGTCGGTCCAGGCGCGCGACGGCGTGTCGCACGCGGCAATCCAAGCCGCTGTGTCGGGCGTGCTTCGGCTATGGGACGTGAACCGAACGAGCGGACCTTGAACATCCGTTTTAGCAACGATAGCTGTTTATGGTCGCAGGTCCTGCGGGCGGATGTCGAGCATATCCGACTCTATTAGACCCTAGCCTCTGGAAAGTACATAACACCGTTCAGGGTGTCTTAAAGGCGGTTTGCTTGAACGATCGAATTCGACCGCCTCGACAGGATCGAAGCCAGGAAACGATGACCCGCATCCTTGACGCGTTCGAAGAGCTTCTTCAAACCAGGTCGTATGCGCAATTGAAGATCAACGACATCGCGCGGGAAGCAAATACCGGGGCGGGCTCGATATACGCCCGCTTCCGCGACAAGCGGTCGATATTGCTGGCCGTGCAACATCGGCTTCGCGAACGCGCCAGATCATATTTCGACGAACTCTATAATCCACAATGTTGGGCTGATACCTGCCTGGAAAACGCGCTGGAACGCGTGGTTCGCGGGAACATGACCATTCTTCAGCAGAACCGGAACCTTATCAAATCCTCGTTGTTGCTGGATGACCGTGATATTCTGGAGAGCATCTCGAACGCTGTCAGCCCTACGAACGTGCGATTTGCATCGCTGCTTCAGCATCATCTACCCAAACTGACCAAGTTAAGCGCCACCAACGCCGCGGCCAAGACCCTTCGCGTGATGACGGCTGTCTTTCATCAGATGGCAATTTTCGGCGACATAGCGGCCACAGGTTACGATTTGTCCGACGATGAGCTTGTTCGTGCACTCGTCCTCTCCGCGCTCGCACAGCTTCCCGAGCCGCGGCCTGCGGGTAGGAAGCGCGTTGCCGCAGTAACAGACTCCTAACAGGGATCTGCGACGGGCCACGTGGGCGAAGACTGGGCGGCATCTGCGATATGGTGGTTCATTACTGACTGCCGGTTTCCCGGCGTGCGATGCGGCCGACCTGGCGGGTCAGCACTCCGTCGCCTGCGGGCGACAAGCTGCGGCTGCTGATCCAGCGCCTAACGCGCCAGCAATTTGGCCAACGCTCCGAACAGCTGACACCCGATCAGCTGCAGTTCGGCCTGGAGGATCTGGAACAGACCATTGCCGAGAACCAGGCAGGACAGGATGCAACGGGGCCAACAGCGCCGAGCAAGCCCCTCGGCGCTCGACGCCCGGCTCGCAACCACGGTGCGCTGCCCGCCCACTTGCCGCGCTACGAGGTGGTCATCGGCGCAGCACCCGAGGGATGCCCGTGCTGCGGCGGCACAATGCACAGCATCGGCGAACTCCGCACCGAGCAGCTCGACATTCTGCCCGCCCAGCTGCGCGTGCGAGTGACGCGCCGCCCGCGCTATGCCTGCCGCGCCTGCGAGGGCACCGTGGTGGTGGCGGAAGCGCCCGCCCGGCCAATCGATGGCGGCATGGCAACCGAGGCGCTGATCGCGCATGTGCTGATCAGCAAGTTCTGCGACTTCCTGCCGCTGTATCGGCAATCCCAAATGCTAGCCCGTCAGGGCATCACCATCGACCGCTCGACGCTGGCAAACTGGGTGGGCCGCGCCTGCTGGTGGCTGACGCCGCTCTACGACTTGGTGGTCAGCACCGCGTTGTCGGCTAACAAGCTGTCCACGGAACGACACGACGCTGCCGGTGCTCGACCCTGGCCGCAGCCGCACCAAGACGGGGCGGCTGTGGTGCTACGCTGTGGCTGACCGGCCCTGGTGCGGGTCGTCCAACCCGATCGCCGCCCATGTCTACTCGGAGGACCGCAAGGGCGCTCACCCAACACGGCATCTGGCCCAGTTCGACGGCATGCTGCAGGTGGATGGCTACGCGGGCTTCAAGCGCCTGGCAGGAGAAAGGGCAGACAAGTCCGTTCAACTCGCGTTTTGCTGGGCGCACATGCGCCGCGCCTTCTTAGAATTACATGCCTCCACAAAGTCGCCGATCGCGGCCGAGCCGCTGGCGCGAGTGGCGGCGCTGTACGCGATTGAGGCGGAGATCCGCGGCCATCCTGCTGAACACCGACGACGTGTGCGCGACGAGCGCAGTCGGCCCACTGTGGAGGAATTGCATGGCTGGCTGAACGAACAGCTACCACGTGTCTCAGGCGCATCGGATCTGGCGAAAGCTATACGCAATGCAATTCGGCATTGGCCGGGCTTGATCGCGTTCGTTGACGATGGCCGCATCGAGATGGACACGAACGTGGTCGAACGCGCGATCCGGCCGACCACGCTTGCCCGCAAGAACGCGCTGTTCGCCGGATCGGATGGCGGCGCGCGCCATTGGGCGATCGCGATGACGTTGATCCAGACGGCGAAGCTGAACGGTGTGGAGCCAATGGCGTGGCTGACCGACGTGCTGGAGCGCGTCATGTCGGGGCAGACGAAAACCATCAGCTGAACGCGCTGCTGCCATGGAACTGACGCGCAGGCAGTAAGGCAAAGACCGAAATTGACCGTGCTTTGGCAGCCTGATGAGCACACCAACACACCCTGCATCAGCAAATCACTTACTTTCAGGATTATCATTTATGCGCGTGAGACATTGCCGTCATAGCATGATTGGACAGCTTGTCGCTTTATGTGCGTCGTTGGTGCTGCTTCCAGCTTACGCGGCATCGTCGCCAGTTCCGAGTGCAAGATGCTCAGCCGCCTTCTACCGACGGCAACGTGTAGACGGAGCATAAAGCTTGGCTTGGACAACTCACTACCGGCCCCTTCGGGCTACTACTCGACAGATTGTCGGGTCCGAAAGGCACTTCTACGAGTTGTGCCGTGTTCGGGCCCGGTGCTAATCCAGACATCTTCCGGAATGAGCTTGTGAAGGGAATGAAGCTTCAGGTCGCAAACAATCCAGAAGTAGCAAACGGCGCCAGACTCTTCCAGTGGCCAACAGTTCCGGCGCAGGTACTACCCTCATCCTCAGAAATTTAACGCCGAGCGGAAAGCCGGGCGTGATGATGAAAGTCCTTGCAATGATTGCAAATCCATCGCAGCGATAACTTCTACAATTACAGCGCTGTGATAGCACGACCCTCAGCAACCTGCTGCCCGTAACGTGGCGTGCCAACGGCGGCGGGAGTATGCAATACATCGTCTCCCAGGCGCATTGTGTGAGCGTCGCCCCGCTTACCTTCATAATGCTGGCCAATCTTAGCTGTTCGAGCCCGTGGCCTGTACGCCCGCTTCGGGCTGGGAGAAGGGTATCCATCCGGTGAGCGCCACGGCTTGATCAGGAAGCCAGCCTGTCATCGTGTCCGGTAACCACCACCAGTTCTACGGCATCAGTTTATCCAGCCGGCGAGCCGGCTGGATAGCGATACTGCCTGGACAAGCAGGCCTGCCGATGTTGTCCGTCTTGGCGCCTACGATCAGGCTGGCGGTCAGTGCTTGCTCAAGACTGCCGTCCCATAAGTGATTGGCAGGAGATTTGCTCTCTTGACTGCATAAGAAAGACAGAGTTTCTTCGGGTCCCACTCGCAAGCCCAGTGGGAGAGTTCGACTCCAGCTCCCGCAGTCATGTTCGTCGTCATAGTCAGGACGACCGACTTGTTGGGTATGATCGATACAGTCGTAAAATGCAATTGGATTGGCGGGCGTGGCGTGTCGTCAGCCTGCAGTCTGCCATCCCTCTCGTAGATATGTAGCTCGCTGGTGGCGTCCACGAGCTGGCCTCCGACTACACCTGCGTTCGTAGTCCGATGTTTTATAATCAGCGAAGCTGGACTTGTTCCCGAGGCGACCGTGAGGGTGCTCCTGCCTAAACCGTCCTGAACCCAGCCGCCTTTCATGAAGCCGAGATCCGACATCCACTTTGGCGGGGCGGTCGCGCTTGCGCCGGAGGTACCGGTGAGTGCGACGGCGAGTGCCAGCGCGAGAGTTTTTGTATTAAACATCATGGACCGACCTACCCGCTGGATTGAGGCTTGATCAAGCGCGTGCCCTCGGCTCGACCATCCCTGACACCGTGACGGTGATCAGGCAGCCTTACGCGTAGCCGCCACCTGAGCCTGCCAGTTTCACGGCAGCAGTTCATCAAGCCTGCTGATGGGGTGTTGGGCGATATTGGCGAGGACGTGGGCCAGCCAGGTCTGTGGGTCGATGTCGTTCATCTTGGCGCTGACGATCAGGCTGTACATCACCGCGGCGCGCTGTCCGCCCCGATCGGACCCGGCGAAGAGCCAGGACTTGCGACCCAGGGCGATGCCGCGCTCGGCGGCGTTGTTCGTGAGGCAGACGCGTCCATCATCGAGGAACCGGGCAAACACCGCCCAGCGCTTCAGCATGTAGTCCATTGCCTTGGCGATATTGTTGCCGCCGGACAGCTTTCTGCGTTCGTCGATCATCCAGCTGTGCAGGTCGGCCACAAGAGATACGCTGACTTCCTGGCGCAAGCTTCGACGGTGATCAGCACTGTATCCGTTGATGTCGCGCTCGATCTCGAACAGCTTGTCGATGCGCTGAACCGCTTCCAGGCAGAGCGGCGATATCACCGCTTGGCTCTTCCCTTGTGCCTTGCGTCGTGCCGCCGATTCAACATCGGCCAACACGAAGAATTTGCGGCGCGCGCGTGCGCCCAACACCCTGCTTCCAGAATTACGCCCGGACTTCGGCCGGCCTCGAACAGCTTGCCGTAACCGCCATAAGCGTCCGCCTGCAGGATGCCGACATATCCCGCCAGGTGGCTTGCGGATGCTCGCCGCCGCGATCGCGCGAGTAGTAGAATATGGTAGCAGGAGGTGCCGTGCCGCCGAACGGCCGACCGTCGCGCACATAGATCCAGGCGCGGGCGATGTCTGTCTTGCCTTTTGCCAGCACCGGGACCGTGGTGTCGTCGCCATGCAGCCGCTCGGCCGCCATGACATGCGCCCGCAGCCGTTCAAACAGCGGCATCAGCGCCTTGGCCTAGCGGTTCAGCGGCTGATGTTGGCCGAACTTCTCGAACACAATCATTGCCAGCAGGCTTGGGCCGGCCCAGCCACGCGGCGTCACCTGGAACGACGCCGGCGGTTGGCTGATGGCCTCGCAGTCGCGGCAGGAGAACTTCTCCCGCACGTTCTGGATCACTTTCCAGCGGCGCGGGATCGCCTCCAACGTCTCGGTCACGTCCTCGCCTAGCTTGCGGAGCCGCGCGCCGCCGCAGCATAGGCAGGTCACCGGTGCGGGCTCGACCTGCCGCTCGCGCGGCAGATGCTCGGGGAAAGGCTGGCGAGACGGGCGCTTGCGGGTGAACGCCGCCACATTGGTGCTGCGTGCGGCGGCCTGCTCGGCGGCGATCTCATCCTCGGTGGCGGCGGCTTCCGCCTCTTCCAGGCCTAGCTCCATCTGCTCGATCAACCGCGTCGTACGTTCGGAGCGCTGACCGTAAAGTGCATGCCGCAGCTTGGCGATTTGCAGTTGCTGGTCGGCGATCAGCACCTAGTCGGCCGCCTCGCGCGCCCGGCTTGCGGCCACGATCGCCTTCAGCGTGTCGATATCGTCCGGCAGGAGTTCGGGATCGGCTTGCACAAGATGATCGAATCACAAACCATGCCGTGTCGGCCACCGAAATATGCGGTTTGCGACTATCCCGCCCAACTCGGCCGGAAGGTGTGGTGCGGGTTTCGCCAATCGATTCCGTCGAGCATGTAGGCGAGCTGCGAGGCGGAGATCCCCACCACGCCGTCGGCTGGTGTTGGCCACACGAAGCGGCCTTTCTCCAATCTTTTGGCGTAAAGCGACATGCCGATGCCGTCATTCCAGAGGATTTTTACCAGATCACCACGTGCGCCCCGAAAAACATACAGATCACCAGTATGCGGATCGCGCCCGAGCGCTTGCTGCACCTGCAGCGCCAAGCCGTTCATGCCGCGCCGCATGTTGGTGCGCCCAACTGACAGCCAGACGCGCACACTCGATGGGAATGCGATCTTCTCCGGTCGAGTGCATCGAGAACCAGCCGCAACGTTGCGGCTTTAACGCCGCGGCCAACCCGCACGCGAGCGCCATGCGGCAGCTCGATCTCGATCGTATCGGCGGCAGGTGCAGAAGGTGCCGCAATCGGCCGATCAGCCGTCACCACGACTGGCACGAGCTGCGGCGCAGGGGGCCCTGCCGCCCCGCCGCCGTAGAGCTTGCGCAAAGTGAAAACCAGATTGGTGTTCACATCGTATTACCGGGCCACGACAGACACCGATGCGCCAAGTGCGAACGCCGCCAACACGATCTCCCGCTTGAGCGCCTCCGGCCACATGCGCCGTTTGACCCGCTTGATCGTGTCCATTATCGCGCTAGTGGACACTTGCCGCCCATCGTCGTTCCAAGGACAGACAGGATGGGGCTGATTCACAAGCCTGGGTAGGCGGTCCTCACCGTAGGCTTACGGAGAAGGGACAAGTCGAAAACTAGCTTGGCAACATTCATGGATGGCTATTTACGCCGTTGGCCCGCTTTGCCAGTTTCGAGGTGCTAACCGAATGGCTGGCCGCGCGTTGCCGGGAGTTGGCGCAGCGCAAACATCCAGCAATGCCAGAACGCTCGATCGCCGCTTGCTTCACCGAAGAGCAGCCGTCGTTGAGGCAGATCACCGCGATCTTCGATGGTTAAGTCGAGCACATGCTGCGCGTGTCCAGAACCCGCTTAATTACTCTGGATCGGAATCCGTCGTTTCCGTCGCTTGTTTCAGACGCGCATCCACGACCAAGCCGTTGCGACTCTTCATGAGTAGACGCCCCACAGGGCTTGGACTTACGTAGCTAAAAGCCGGTCGCTGTGCCGATCTCGACCAAGCGGGAACGCCTCTCCCCGCACAAACTTTCCACTCGCACAGAGTATGAAATCGCAAGCGGGTTGGGGCAAGGGTTTTCCTAAGCCTGCCAAGTCAAAAACTCAAGTGACATCGGGCATTAACGAGGACTGGCTACTACTGATCGAAGCTGCCCAACCCCGTCAATGGCGGACCGCGCTTCTGCCGCCGACAAGTCACCGCTCAATGTCTGTTCGGCGTCTTGGTCGTGTCCGGCCATAACCTGTGCAACAGCGAAGTCTAGCCTGATCTTACGTGAAGCCGAAGCGCTGGTGACTAGGTCGCGAAGGAGTTGCTCTGCATGCTCTGGCTGGCCGCTAAGAGCCATGGAAAGAGCTAGATTAACTTGGGTGGCTACATGGTCGGGATCCACGACCAAAGCTGCCATATAAGAATTTTGGGCTTCCTTATGTCTGTCTTGCAAGTCGAGGACGTAACCCAAGTCGTTCAAGGCGAGGGCGTCCTTAGGTGCATCTAGTAAGACGGCGCGAAATATGACTTCAGCCTCTTTCAAGTCGTCGCGCAATGCTAACTTCCCCTGGCCAAGCCGAGCGCCCACATCGTGTGGAGAGATTGCCAAGGCTTGTTTGTAACTCCTAGTCGCTGCCAGCCGGTCACCCAAGGCGGCCTCAGCATCGCCAGATTGCGTCAGCGCAGAGACATTATCAGGCTGTGATGCTAGCACGCCCCTTGCGATAGCCAAAGCCGTCCCTGCCTCACCTTGCGTCAAAGCGTCGCGCGCAGCTTGAAGGCTCGCGCTATTCTTCGTGGCTTGTAGGGCGGAATGAACGCAACCCGTCGTCACGAACAAGATAGCAAGGATCAGAAATTTATAACGTATCATTGATGGCTCACGTCCCTAGTGCCCTAATGTTTTCACAATTTGTAGGCCGGCCGGGCCGCCAACAACAATGAATACGCAGGGAAGAATGAAGCAGATCATAGGAATAGTTAGGAAGACAGGTAATCTTGCTGCTTTTTCCTCAAACTTTGTAAGATTATCTTGCCTCATTTCTGAGGCGAGTACTCTCAATGCCTGACTTAAGGGCGTGCCAAATTGCATCGTTTGGATCAGAGTTCCTGAAAAGCGGCGCATTTGTTCCAACCCAGTACGGTCGCCAAGAGCAACAAGTGCGGTACGTCGGTCTGTGCCGATGCGCATCTCGCTAGAACAAGTCGCCAGTTCAGAAGCCACCGCCTTGTTAGCGAAAACGAACTCTTGAGCCACGCGCTCGATAGCGTTTTCTAGACCTAGGCCAGCTTGAGCGCATATGACCATCATATCTAGCGCGTCGGGTAGCCCTCGTGCTACCCGCTTGAGGTGACTCCCTCGCATCTGCTTTATGACAAAGTCAGGACAGAGCATACCGAAGGCAAACGAACCACCTACAACTAGGTAAAACGTTGTTCCGTCGTAGTTTCGAGCTCTTCCTATGAGGAACGCGAGAGTTGGCAAACCGAGCATTAGAAGAACTTTACTTCCGACAAAAATTCCGAACACGCGGCTTCCTCGAAGGCCAGCCTGGTTTATAGTGTGCTCAAGCTGTGATCGGGTGGCGTCCGACAAGATTCCGCTTCTTGCAAGAGCAGCACCAAACTTGGCAACAAGGTCAATCAGGCGCGCACGGTCAGCCCTCGGTTCAATGACTGAAGTAGACGCTAAGTTTCTCGTCTTAACTAATCGTTTGCGGACTTTCTCCTGCTGATTAGCATTGTGAAGCAAAGCAATTGATCCCACAACGCATAGTGAAGCTGCCAAACCGGTAAGGGCTAGGGAAAAAGGTGACATTACGATAAGCTTCGCTTGATGATTTGTTGCATAGAGAACAAGCCAATACAGAGCATGAAGACAGCTATTGCAAGCAACTGCTGACCAGATGGCGTTACAAACAAAATGTTGATGTAGTCAGGGTTAGAGATCCAAAGCATCGCTCCGCTCACAAGAGGCAGCGCAGTCAGGACGTAAATGCTGGTTTTGGCCTCTGAAGCCAGGGCTGCTCCTCGCTTGCGGGCTGCTTCGCGCTTGCGAATAGTATCGGCCAAGGTGTCTAACGTCTCTGTTAATCCACCGCCAGTCTGATTCTGTAAGGCAAGAGCAGTGGCAAAGAAGCGATACTCTGCAAGGTCGTTGCGTTCGGCCATCTCGGTAAGAGCTGTCTCCAAGTCCACTCCTATTGCAACCGCATCCGATGTTCGTGCGAATTCGTCCCTAGTTGGAGGTAGGCCTTCACGAGCTACGACTTTTATAGCTTCGCCTAAAGGAACACCTACGCGAACAGAGCGCGAGACCATCGATAGAGCATCCGGAAATTGGCTAAGTAGCGCCCGGGAGATCTTGTTTACGCACCAGTTCAGGAACGCGCGCGTTAGGATCAAATCAATAATCGGCAGGAAGACCCATCCTAGAACGCCTAAGACGCGGGTCGCCAAAAGGGCTCCGACGATAGAAGGACCAAGCGCTGCGGTAGCGATCCCCCACCAAGTAATCGGGTAATGGCTACGCCGATCTTCTCGCCAGCCAAACAAGAGATGCACTCTACCAATGAGACTGGCAGAGTCTCTATACCGGGTTGCCAGCATGAGTGTCGGGCCTGGCTCAAACTTTGGCTTCAAATAGGCGGAGATTGTCGCATCGCGACGAGCAACCCATTGCGATGTTTGCTTTTGGTCCAGTAGGGCCCATACCCCAGTGACTGTCAGTCCGAGCAGGCAGAACAGCCCACCCACCAGCAAGAACGGCAGGTTTGAACTCACAGGTTCGTTTCCTCCATGGCTGCGATCCAGGCCCGGTCCATTTGAAAGTAAATTAACCTGTCCCAAAAGCTTGGGCGGCCACGGCCGATTTTATACATGCCGGTCAGCTTGCTACCGTCTGGTGTCTCACCCGTGAATTCAAACTGGAAAATGTCATTCAAGACGACTACGTCACCCTCAAGACCGACGATGTCTGTGACCTGTGTGATCCTTCGACCGCCATCACGGTGTCGTTCGACCTGTACAATCAAGTCCACGGCGCCGACTATCTGTGTTTTGATGGCCTTGCTAGGAAGACCCATATTACCCATCTGAACCATATTCTCGATTCGTGTTAATGCATCACGAGTGTTGTTTGCGTGGATTGTCGACATCGAGCCGTCATGGCCCGTATTCATGGCTTGAAGCATGTCGAAAGCTTCGCTGGAACGAACCTCTCCGATTATCACTCTGTCCGGCCGCATGCGTAGAGCGTTTCTTACAAGGTCACGCTGATTTATTTCTCCGCGTCCTTCCAGGCTGGCTGGTCGAGTCTCCATTCGCACTATGTGGGGCTGTTGCAGTTGCAATTCCGCAGCGTCCTCGATGGTAATTACCCGCTCGGCCGGATCGATCATGCGCGACATGGCATTCATCAGGGTGGTTTTGCCCGAACCGGTTCCGCCGGAGATGATGACGTTTAGCCTTGACCTTCCGGCAATTTCTAAGATGCGAGCGACTTGGGACGAGCAACTCCCGTGAGCGATCAGCCGCGCAAAGTCCATCTTTCGTTTGGTAAACTTACGGATAGAGACGTAGGGTCCGTCGAGTGCCAGTGGTGGGAAAACTATGTTTACGCGGCTGCCATCCAGTAGACGCGCATCCACCATGGGAGAGCTCTCGTCGACTCGACGTCCGATACCAGCCGCGATACGCTGACAGATATTTGCGACATGACCCGCATCGCGAAAGCGAACGTTCGACAGGGTGACTCGACCAGCTTTCTCGATGAAAACGCGGTCAGGTCCGTTAACCATGATGTCAGCGATAGCGTCATCATCTAGAAGCGGCTGCAACGGACCCAAACCAAGCATGTCATTAACAAGCTCGCCGGCTAGCTGCCTTTGTTCACGCGCGTTCAGTTGTATACGGCGCTCACTGGCGATGTCGCCGACAAGCTTCTCAATCTCCGGTGTTAAGCGATCTTGAGGGAGGGCCGCAGCCGCGGCAGGATCGAGTTGCGAGAGGGCTAGGGTGCGGAGTTCAGAGAGCTGATCGGAGGTCGATTGGCTCTGAATCGGGGTAGGCGCTGGCGGCTTGAGTGGCGCTACAGATGGCAATTCTTGGTCAGTTTCACTCCGCCTTCGGCCGAACATCGGTGTGACAGTCATGCCCTACGCCTCTTCAGCTTAGCAACCAGCCGTCCAAGCCCGGGCGGGCCGTTCGTTACACGGGCCGGTGAGGCTGCTGTACCGTCAGAAACAAAGGCGACTTCGCGTGCGAGCGCTTGGATACCACTTCGGAAGCCACCCTTGGTGACGCACGCCGCGGCTCCCATTGTCGCTGCTTGTCCGACTTGGCGAGGTTGGTACTGGATTATGAGGTCGACTTTGAATTCTAGTGCCTCCTCGATTTGGGCGCGAGTAAGACCACCTGGCTGTCCCAGTCGGTTCAGAACGACGACAGCACGTCGCACCTGCTCCGGGCCAGTCGGAAGGACCAAGAGACGTAACGCATTCTGTATGGACGCCAGTGTTGGGTCGATGACAAGAACGCGCTGGTGGGCGAGTTGTAACAGCTCCCGGTAGACAGGGACTGGCGACGACGGCACGTCCGTCACTATAAAATTATATCGGCGTCTCAGTGCACTCAGCAACGCACGACCGGCGCCGTCCGTAATCTCTGCGATATCCGTGATCTTCTCGTCTCCTGCCAATACAGACAAACGTTCGGTTATCGGCTGGGCCGCGCGTTCCACGAAGAGCTCGTCGATTCGTGACGGCGTCTCCAATGCTAGTCGCAGTCCTGTGCCAGCCCGCCCGCCCAGCATCATAGCAGCGTTCCCGGTGTAGATGTCGGGGTCAAACAGCAGCGTATGTCGTTTGAGTTCCTCCCCGAGATACCACGCAAGGTTAGCCGCTATGGTGGTCGTGCCAACGCCGCCGCAGGCGCCAGTCACGGCAACGACCCGCCCACCTTGCAACGCACCGCTCGACGTTGGCCGCTGCATGCATGCAGGTCCGAACATTCGCGCCACCATTTCCTTGGCAAGCGGCTTATAGAGATACTCTGCTACTCCCAGGTCACGCGTCAGAGACCGGTAGAAATTCATGTCAGCACGGTCGCCTATGACCAACACCCGTGTGCTAGGTTCAACCACCTCGGACAAATCGTGGAGGGCGGCTAAGGGCGTTTCCTCCCCAGTTATGTCTATGATCAAGACTTCAGGACTAGGCATCTTCCGTAGAAGGGCAGTGGCTTGTCGGACTGAGTGACGTTTAATCTGCAGAGAGGGAACAAAATCGGCGATGCCTTCGCGGAGAGCCGTCTCACTCGAGGCGTCTGTGACAAATCCCATCAGAGTCGACCGCTCAGCATCTCTTTGAGTATTTTCGGGCAGTTCCTGCGTGCCTGTATTCTGTGCCACGGTCACTGAGCCCCAGACTGGTTGCCGTTGTTGTCACCGGAGTTGCCGGTCGTGATGGTAGCAATGTCAGACGCTGGTAACTTTTTTACCTTGTCGGAACGCAAACGCTCGATTGCTGCTGCTGCTAGTTGACCGTCAGACGTGCTTGTGCCGGTTCCCACTGTAAGGTCCGTTGGGTTAGCGACCATCAGGTCCAGGTTCATCCGATTGACGTGTGTTGGGTTCCACAATCCCTCGCGCGAAAGAGGGTCCTGATTACAGGCACCGAGAGGTATTGTTGAAGCAAGTAAAAAGGAAGCCGCGTAAATTGTCCTGGTCCCGTAGAGCATGATCAACCCTTCACTCGACGATAAAGCCCGAACCTGCAGGCATGCGACCGTGTAAGGTCAGCCCGCGGCCAAGTTGCCTGGCTTCAAGGATACGTTCGAAATCATTAGGCACGTGGAAGTTGTCGACAGGCGAGCGAAGGGCGGTAGGATCATCAATGGGTCGCACGATGTATGGTGTGACCACTATGACCAACTCGGTTTGCTGACGCAGAAAACTGTCTGATCGGAACAACGCTCCTAAAATGGGCACGTCCCCCAGACCAGGTGTCGCTTGACCGATTTGGGTGGTTTGGTCTGATAAAAGTCCCGCGATGGCAAAACTTTGGCCCGAGCCAAGCTCTACAGTCGTATCGGCCCGCCTCACAGTCAGAGCGGGTATTGATATCGACACCGACGAGTTCAGATAGGACGTCACGCCATTAGCTTTGTCGAGCTGGCTGACCTCCGGCCTAACATGAAGGCTGATGCGGTCTCGTCCGAGAACAGTAGGCACAAAGGCCAGGCTGATGCCGTATTGCTTGAACTCGACAGAAAACGTTGCGTTAGCGCCAGTATTGCTAGCTACCGGGATCGGGAACTCTCCACCTACTAGAAAGCTGGCCGGCTGGCCACTCATCGTTACGAGGTTCGGCTCAGCAAGTACGTGCACCAACTGGTCTTGCGACAACGCGTCGATCGCCGCTGTTAGGTCAAAGCCTTTCTTCACTAAGTTTCCAATGTTGAAAGATGCCATGCTCGCCGCGACGCCGGTGGCCTGCTGAAGGGCATTTTGAGTGCTACCGGATACGCCGTACTGAGCGTCCCTCCCCAGTTGAGCTATGCCAGCCCAATTGACACCAAGCTCGCGGGTCAAACTGCGGGTCATCTCCGCGATCCGCACGTGCAGCCCTACCTGAATAGGCCCGTCGACGATCAGCCGGTTATTGATCTTGCCGTCTGCTGGCAGAGCGTTTCTCGCGGCTGCTACGGTACGTTCAGCGTCACTTGCGGTGAGGACTTGACCCGAAAGCGAAACGCCCGTTTCAGTCGCTTGCGTGGTCACGGTGTTGTGGCCGCTACGTTTTATGGCGCTACGAGCCATCGCCGCATCATACCCGGAGGGATTTACCAAGATCTGATATTGACTGATGGTGTCCCCGGTTGCGTTTAGCGCCGCGATGGTCGTCGCTCCCGGTGCCACACCGAACACGAACAAGCTGTTTGCACTGGCCGGCCTGACTTCAGCCACTTTCGGGTCTGCAGTGAATACGTTCGCTGCTGGTGCGCGGAGGTGAATGACCTGTCCCGAACCAGCTGCCAGCGTTATGACGCCACGCGCCGCAGAGGCTGCCAAAGGTGCAACGCTTGGCGCTGAAGAACTCTCAAGCTGATCAGTTGCGGACTGCGCAAACGCTTGGGTGTTCAACGCTATCCACAACGCAACAGTGACAAGCAGCCTCAGGGATGTGATGAAACGACTTGGCATCAAAACTTATATTCCCTGTCGTTGGTGCCGGAAAACACGTGCATCGACGGCGCGGCCACTACGTCGGAGGAGCGTCGCATGTTCCCGATGGCGCTTGAGACATCCTGGCTGTAAGTAACGGCATGGTCGTTCGATTCCGCGGGTTTGCCCGAGTCGACAGGTCGGACAGCCAAGCCGAGCTTGCCGAGCCTCGTCGCGACGGAGACTTTCTCGGCGTCCTCCGGAGTGACCTCCAACGTAACGGTACGGGATTGCTGCGCTGTATCGGTGTTGCTGGATGTTCCGCCTTGCACGAGTTGCTGGTCAATCGCGATGACGCGCACGTCCTTCAAGACTGTCTCGCCTGCAAAGCGCCGACCAATCGGCACGGCCGGATCGTCAATTTGCTGAGTCAGTATAAGATCGACATGATCACCTGGCCAAATCAAGCCCGCGGTTCCGGAGACAGCATCCACGCCAACCGAGGTGGCCCGCTTTCCCGGTGCAAGGACAGCGGCAAGAAAACCGTGATCTCCGGGACGCATGACATCGGCAGGTAATATCAGCTGGTGTGCCAGCAATGTCTGTCGAACCATTGCGCCAAAAAGTTCTGAGCGAGCCTGAGGAGAGTCTCGCCGAGCACCAGCCGGCACGTCACTTTCCGGCAACTCTTTGGTCTCGAGGTCGTCCGGCTTCAACAGTGTGCCTGCCCGGAACGTCCCTGCCGCGGCCAGTATGGTCACTTTTTGGACCGCGACCGCAACCGGAGCAGGAGGATGCATGTAAACCCAGGCGGTTGCGGAAAAGCCGAACAGTCCGCCGGCCATCAACAGGAAGAGCAGGGCTTTAAGCATGGTTCGGCCTCAGTTTATCTCTGAAGGTGATTTGTGCGTTAAGACCCGGCAACCGCGAGCCAACTGCCGGTCGCAATCGCGGCTGCGTAGGGAAGCGGACCGCGTCGACGGAGCCGACGCAGCTCACAATATGCTGCACGGACGATGATGTTGGCCTGCGGCGTTGGTCGACGGCCGCTTGGTGCGAAGTAGCTGCCGGTCAGGTAGATCACGGCTAACACCCCGCCTGAAAGCGACGTCCCAATGATCATGGCAGGTAGCAAAGACGGCGGAACGAAGACGGCACAGGCGCTCAGGAGCTTGGCATCGGCCCCACCGATCCAACGAAACCGCCAGAACGTGTAGGTGCAGCAAAGGACTGCTGTACCGCACAGCAATCCGATGGTCGAGTTGCCCTCTTCGAGCCGGAGTATCATCCCGGCGAGCAGCACTGTCACAGGTACGTAGTTGGGCACAGTTCGGAAGCAAACGTCATGCAGCGCGGCAAAGGCGAGGAGCACGAAGCCGGATACCATGCAAATGCTATGAACTGATCCCAACATCGCAATCCTTTTGCCGGAGAGTACCGTCACGTTTGCTGGAAGTAGGTGGCCAGCCTTGTCTTGAAGTTCCGCTACCAATTGGGCCGGGCGGGTTTGGAACGGGTGGTTACATCCCAAACCCAAATGGCAAAACTCAGATTGCCGTCCCTACGTTTGTGAATAGCGTTTGAAGGGTCGTTCCAAAGTTCCTGAAGACGGTCACCAGGAACAAGCCAAGAATGCTGGCGATGATGCCGTATTCCAGCGCTGTCACAGCTTTGCGGTCAGCTTTGAACGCAAGTGCACGAATGATAAGCTTGTCCATCTAACAACTCCAGTATGCGGGCGGGTAAGTGCCCTCGTTGCGGCGTAAGGCAAGGCCCGAATGCTTGGCGAGTACGCTTTACACGGAGCCGGATACTCGTGACGCTACCAGTCCGGTCCGTCATATTCAGATTCGCATAACTTGCTTAAAAAAAGGTTTAGCTCGGCAGCGATCACACACAGCCTTTACGACTCCGTTCCATTGACGATCGTCCCGTAGAGACGAAACGTAGAAGTTTTCAGCTCACTCACGACCGTTCGATCTGCGTAGTTGTTGGTAACGGATCATGTCACGGCAGGATCACTGCCTGTGCAGCCAGACCTTTGCCGCGTTCGCTGAATGATGAGCCACATCAGGATCAGAGGGACGAGGGCGCCAGTATCGATGTGCAGGCAAGCCGCTGCAGGGTAGGCCACCAGGTCGAGAGCTGTCAGAGCGGTGAACACGGCGACGTCACGGTGCGCCCACCCGTGCCGTTGAGCATCCTGCGCAATCCATGCCGCCGCCAAGCTCGCAATAGCCAAATCATAGAACAGCAGAAACGGTGCTGCCGCGAGCGTGCCTGCGATCAGGCCGGCTTTGGCAAGCGGGCACACGTCACCATCGTCGGAACCTGAGCCGCGTGTGCGCCGCCAGGACCAGGCGACAAACACGGCCGAGCCGAAAACCGCAGCAATCTGCACTGCCCAGCCGGCGGTAAGCGGAGCACCAAGCAGTCGTAGCGCGCTTCCGATGTCAGTATGCGCCGCAAGGTCTCTGTCTGCCCCTACCGAGGGACGGGCGTGCAGCGCGAGGGAAAAAAACGCTTTCCACGTCGCAGTTCCAAAGCAGACCACAGACATGGTGGAGAGGGTCACGACAGTTGCTACCGCGGCGATGACAGCGCGCCAATGGCAGCCAGTGATCAGAGCCACGGGAACGAGCATCGCGAGGTGGGGCTTGAAGCAGATTGCGCCGAAGGCAGCGCCGGCCACCCAAGGTCGTCTCGAAACGAGTAAAGTTCCAACAGCGAGCAGGCTAGCCGAAAGAAAAGAATTCTGACCCCAGCCGAGTACCCACCATACGGACGGGATGGCTGCCAACAGCATGGCGGCCGACGGGCCACCGCCTGCTATGTGAGTGCCGAGCGCCAACCAGGCAGCAAACGTGGCCGATTCAAACAACACGAACGCCAGATGGTAGGGCAGCTTCGCCAGCGGCGCACAGATGAGCAGGAAAATCGGCGGGTTTACAAACCGCTTTTCCTCGACCCCGGCAGCAACGGTCTGGAATTCGGCTGCGCGGTGTGCCGCCTGATCGTAGGCCGCTTCCGGCCTGTTGTGGTTTGCCAGGAACCCAGCCGTGTAGAAGCTGGCGAAGTCGGTTGTGGTCGGGGGCACGGGTTGTGGGCCGAAGGCGCCGTGCGTACCCGCTACCATGAACGCGAAGCCGAGGATTTGCAGAAGCAGCAACAGCCGAGCGGCGTTGTTCCAACCCGCCCCAACGCCAGCAGCGCTCAGCGCATCGGTCCGCGACATCATGACTTCATGCCGCGCGGCCCCAGCATCTTCGGTTTCCACAAGGTCGCCGCCGATGCGTGTCAGGCGGATCAAGGGCAAGCGTCTTGGCCGCAGTGGTGCGGGATGCAATGCACACCCGTATAGCAGGCCCGCTCACTCCCAAGTCGACATGTCCGCGCGACGATCGTGCCGAATAGGGCGGCGACGAGGAACGGAGCGACGGGAATGCCCAACTGCACGTTCAAGTTGCGTGCTTCCAGCGGGTAGACGTACAGCACGGCCAGGAGAGACTTCTCCCAGGGCAGCCAGCCAGCCAGGCTCCCGCGTGCGACGATCCAAGCCATCGGAATCGCCAGGCACACCAGGTCGTAGTCCAGAAGGTAGGGGGTGCAGAGCAGTGTCGCACTGACGAGTGCGCTCATCTCGGGCCCAGCGCCGAAGCGGCGTTTCGCGTGCAAGGCGAGTGTTACGAGTGCGAGCACAGCGGCGACTGCCTGGAGCGTCAAGGAGAGAGACACGTTACCGTGCAAGATCCGCGCGGCGGCGTAGACGCTTTGCATCTTGGGCCACGTGGTGCCTTGTTCGAGCACGTGTCTCGCCACAGGCATTGCGCCGAGAAAGCTGGCCCATGCGGCTCGTCCCAGGATCACCCAGGATAGCATTGTCAGTCCGCCGACCGAGGCCACGAAGCTGACGAGCGTCGTCCAACGCCTGGCTGCGCCGAGGGCAATCGGCACGCCCAACGCCAGGTGCGGCTTGAATGAAAGTATGCCGAGGCAGAAGCCAGCCAATACCGGCCGACGTTCCAGATGCAGCATGCCGGCTGCGAAGGCGGTAGCGCTGATCGCGCCGTTCTGGCCGTCAGTGGCGTTCAATATCAGAACCGGCAGCATCGCAACCGGCAGCATCGGCCATCGCGGCGGGAGAATGCGCTTCAAACAGGCGATGGCGGCGATGAACGTGGCGAGAATGAACGCAGCCATCGCGGGCAAATAGGGCAAAAGCCCAAGCGGAAGGCACAGCAGCAGGAAGATCGGGGGATTCATGTAGGGCAAGAACTGTCCGGCAACCGATTGCGCGCCGATCGCTTGCATCGCGCTCATCAGCGTCGGGTCGTAGGCGGCAGATGGCTGGCCTTGTATGGCGAGCACGGCGCCAGACCAGAACGCGTCGAAGTCGGTGATCAGAGGACGCCAGTGTGGCTCACCGACAACGGATCGGATCAGCAAGAAGACGAGATGCGCTACCTGGATCATCGTTACAGCAGCGATCATCCAGCAACACGTCCAGGCACGCTCTCGCGTCAGCCAATCCGCCTGCCGCGCGATATCCAGTATGCGGCCAAGCCTACGCTTGACGGAGCGCTCTGGCCGCGTGCTTCGCGCCAGTACAGGCCAATGACGGTTGGATAGCGGCGCCATCGGCTCAACCCACGAGAAAGCCAGGTACGCCAGGTGCAGAAAGCCGTTCTCCAACGAGAGCGCAGCTATTCAAGCGCGCTTGCTGCAGGCTCGACCAGGTGAAGCAAGCGAACGCTGCGAACGTATTCATTACGAAACCGTTTCTACACGACCATTGCCGGCCGCGGAAGCCCCTATCGGGCTGGCTGGCTAAAAAGCTGGGCCTGTGGTTGAAGCGCCCCGATCATGCGTCAATTCCTGGATTTCGAAAAACCGATCGCCGAGCTCGAGGCCAAGATCGAAGAGCTGCGGCAGATGTCGGAACCCGGCAGCATCAACATCGCCGACGAAGTGGCCAAGCTGACCGAGAAGGCCGACAAGCAGCTAAGGTCCACCTACGCCAAGCTCACACCCTGGCAGAAGACCCAGGTGGCCCGGCACGAGGACCGGCCGAAGGCGCTGGACTACATCGGCGCGCTGATCACCGACTTCTCCCCCTTGGCTGGGGACCGCGCGTTCGCCGAGGATGCAGCCATCGTCGGGGGGCTGGGTCGTTTGGAGGGTCGGCCGGTGATGGTGCTGGGCACCGAGAAAGGGTCGGAGACGGAGTCTCGGGTGCGGCACAATTTCGGCAGCGCCAAGCCCGAGGGATACCGCAAGGCGCGCCGGCTGATCGAGCTGGCCGGGCGGTTCGGGCTGCCTGTGCTGACGTTTGTCGACACGTCCGGGGCCTTTCCAGGGATCGACGCGGAGGCGCGCGGCCAGGCGGAGGCGATCGCTCGTTCCATCGAGGCGTGCCTGGCAGCGCCGGTGCCGATCGTGGCGACGATCATCGGGGAGGGCGGGTCAGGCGGGGCGATTGCGCTGGCGACGGGGGACCGGGTGCTGATGCTGGAACATGCGGTCTATTCGGTGATCTCGCCGGAGGGATGCGCGAGCATCCTGTGGCGGGATGCGGCGCAGGCCTCGACGGCGGCGGAAGCCCTGAGACTGACGGCGGCCGACCTGAAGGCGCTTCATCTGATCGATACGGTGGTGGCAGAGCCGTTGGGCGGCGCGCATCGGGAGCCGTTGCTGGCGATGGCGGCGGTGGGCGTGGCGGTTGGGGAGGCTTTGGCGCCCCTGCTGGAGATGCCGCCAGCGATGCTGCGATCGCAGCGGCGTGAGAAGTTCCTGGCGATGGGCCGGGAGGGGCTGATCTAGCCCGGTTCCCCTGGCGCTGGGGTGCCGCCCAGCGCGGCGAACAGGGCGGTGACCTCGCCGATGGCGGCATCGGCGGCCTGGGTGTCGGTGCCCTTGGCGACGATGGCGACGCCCGAGCCTGAGTCGCGGAAATAGGGGTAGCTGCCCAGGTCCAGGGATGGGTAGCGGGTCTGGATGTCGGTCAGGCCGGCAGCGATGTCGCCCTCCCTGATGCCGGTGGCGTGCACGCTGCGGCTGATGACGGGCTGGCCGTGCTTCAAGGTGGGAGCCAGGGCTTCGAACATCAGCCGCATGATGCTGGGCACCCCTGCCATGACGTGGACGTTGGCGACCGAGAAGCCCGGGGCGATGTGGCCGTTATCGATCAGGACCGCACCGCGTGGCATGGTGGCCATGCGTTGGCGGGCGGTGTTGAACGTGCCCGGCTCGTAATGGGCTTCCATTCGAGCCCAGACTTCGGGCTGTTTCTCCCAGGGGACGCCGAAGGCGGCGGCGATGCACTCGCTGGTGATGTCGTCATGGGTGGGACCGATGCCGCCGGTGGTGAACACATGGTCGTAGCGCGCGCGCATCTCGTTGACGGTGGACACGATGGTGTCGGCGATGTCGGGGATGATGCGGACTTCGCGCAGGGGTATGCCGAGCTCGCCCAGGCGGCGGGCGAGATAGACGGTGTTGGCGTCCTGGGTGCGGCCCGACAGGACCTCGTTGCCGATGACGATTATGCAGGCGGTGGGGTTCATGCCGGGAGAGTAGGGGCGGGACGAGGGGTTTGAAAGGCGCGCGCATGCGCCCGGTGGAGTCGCGCCGGGTGGTGCGCCTCTCATGTGTCCGGCCGGCGGTCAGGGGATCGGCGTGAAACCTGCTGCGGTCACCATCGCGGACGGCGCCTGGGAGGGTCCGGCGCGGCCCTGACCGGCGCCGGTGATGCCGGATGCGGGGCGGCTTCGGGTTCGGCGGGGTAGCGCCCGAGCGTTTGGGGCGAGGCGCGGTCGAGGCCGAATTTTTCGCTGATGGTGAGCAGCAGGTCTTCGACCGGGATTTCGCCGTGCGGGCCGTCGGGCAGCGCGCAATCGAGGCGTTCGAGGGTTTCGCGCCGCAGGGTGTCCGGATGGATTGCGTCGCGGTCCGGGGACGGGGCGGCGGGCGGGCGGGGGGCCTGGCGAAGGGTGGCGATGTCGCGGAACGCGGGGAGGGCGCCCTCGACGATGGCGGCTTCCAGCAGGATGGTCTGGCGCACGGCGCGGGAGAGGTGGGCGAAGAGTTTTCCGTAATCGGGGGTGCGGTGGCGCGCGCGTTCCTCGGCCTGGGCGATGGCGCCGGCGGACGAGCCGGGGATGGCTGCGACCGGCGGGGCGGCCGCGATGTCGTCCAGAGCGCGGCCGGCGGCGGCGCGGGCGAGCGTCATGCCGATTTCGATGAGTTCCTGGCAGAGGCGCAGGTGCCGCGCGCGGTGTTCGGCGGCTTGCGGCGTCTCGGTGCAGGGCTGGCTGGCGGTCAGGGCGGCCTCGGTGGCTGGTGTTGGCGGTGGGGATAGAGCATGGCGGGGCTGGGCTGGGCAATTTGTTTTTGGTTTGTTCTTGGAGGCGTTGAGTGCATGACGCGGTCGGACGTGGACGTGGTGCAATGCGAGGGAGCCATTGCACCCTACTTTTGCTGACCTCCGGCCGCATGCTGCACTTGCGCCTCCGTGTCCTTGACGTCGATCAACCCCAGTTTGAGCGCACCGTCGTCCGGACGTTCTGACACCAGTCTTTCCATCGCGGCCAGAGCCTTGTCGGCGTGCGGTCTCGCGGCCGCGGGATCCCCAGAACGCGAGAGATACTGGGCGAGATTATTCTCGTAGGTTGCCATCAGGCGGCGCGCAGCAAGGCTCTGCTGTGTGCCTGCCAGCAACCGGTCGGCAATCGTCAGCCCCTCCCGATACGAGGCGATAGCACGTCCATAATCGCCTCGTTTGGCTTCGATGTCGCCGATATCCGCGTTAACCATCGCCAGGCTTTTTTGCCACTCCATGTTGCCGGGGTCGGCCGCCGCGAGTGACTGCTTGAACGCTGCGGAACGCCGATAGGCGGCCAGCGAGGCGGCCAGGTCGCCAAGCAGTTCCTGCTCGTCGCCGACATCCTCCCAGGCGACTGCAAGATCGTGTTGGCGGCGCGTGTTGGCCGGGTCGTGCTCGTACAGTGTCTGCATGATAACCAGCCCTGCTTGACAGGCTGCGAGCGCCTCCTTCGGTTTGCCGAGCGATTCCAGGGCATCGCACATCCTGATATGCCCGGTGGACATGGCATCGAGCCAATCTGCATCCGCGGGCTGCGCAGCGCTCCCCTGCTTGGCGATGGCGAGGGCTTTCTGATACGCGGCGAGGGCGCCGGTGGCGTCTCCCTGCTCGTCGAGCACGCGGCCGATCGCGGCTTGGCCGTCGGCAACCTGCCGCCACAAGGTTTTGCGATCCGGATGGCGTGCGGCGAGCTGCTGCAATCCGGCGAGGCTGTCACGGTAAGCGGCGAGCGCCGATGCGAGCTGGCGCGCATCGAGACGAGCGTCGCCGAGACGGTGCCGACTCTGCGCCAGTTCGGTCCGCAGCGCGTCGTCGTCTGGCGACCGAGCAAGAAGTGCGATTTGCAGGCCGGCGGCCCGTTCGGCCGCTTGCGCCGCATTCTCGGCATCTCCCGCGTGCCGATACACGTCGGCCATTTCCGCAAGTGCCCGCGCCTCCAGGCGCTGCGTCGCCATTTGCGGCGCGAGACGGGCCATCTTCGCCAGAGCGCGCTCCGCCTCGCCCAGCATCTCGTTCCTGACGGCCAGCGTTACGCCGGCGCGGTCGCGCAAGCGTCAGCGTATCGACGCTCCGCGTCAGCGTATCGGTCGCTGACGGTGCCTTCCAGCGTTTCTGCGATAGCCGCCGCCCGCCTGCGTTCCAAGCTGGCAGTCCGCTGCTTCTGCCAAGCGATAGCCGCCAGTCCAGACGATGCGATTGCTAGTGCCAGCAGTATCAAAGCGGCTAGACGGGTCCGCCGCGCCAATCCCGCGGCGTGGGCCGCCCGCCTTGCGGCCTCGCGCGCAGCCTCCTGCTGTTCGGCGGCTTCCCACGCCGCCGCCGCCGCTCTCCGGGCGGCCTCGTGCCTGGCCTCCAGCGAGCGCAGGCGTTCGGCGAGCGTGGTGGCCGAGGGAAGGCGCCGCGCAAGGTCGCCGCTTGCGGCTTCCCCGATGTCCGCGCGCAACAACGGGTCGTCCACGTCCCGCTCCCAGCCGGGGGCGAGCTTGCGTTCGAAATCGCCCGCGACGAGCTGGTAGAGCAGGACACCGAGCGCGTGAATGTCGGCGGCAACGGTTGGCAGGCCGCCCGCGACAAGCTCCGGCGCGGTGCAAGAATGGGCCAGGCGGCTGGAGCCGTTTTCAGCCTCGAACCCCGCCAGCCGTACGCGCGGCGCGCCGCCCGGATCGTCGATGAGGATTCTGCTGGCTGCGAGATTGCCATGCAGCACGCCGACTTCGTGCGCGGCGCCGACGATCGCGGCTGCATCGGCGAGCAAGGCGACGCGCCGTACGAGCGGGAGTGCGTTCAGCCCGCCGGCCATCTTCGCCCAGGAAGCAAGATCTTGGCCGCCATCCTCCATCTCCAGCCAGGCCGGATGCGCGTCCAGCGCGGCATCCAGCACGGGCACAAAACCATCCTCCTCGGGCGCCGCCTCGCGCAGCCGGCGCGATGCGCGCATTTCGCGGCGCAGGCTTTCGCGGCTTTCGGCATCTTCGGCGAACTTGAAGATTCTTATTCCGCCCGTCCCGTCATGCACGGCCCGCCAGACGCGGCGTCGTTCTCCGGTGCCCAGCAGCGCGCTCAGCCGCCAGTCCGCACGTCCCGGGACGGGATCGCCAGCGTCCAAAGTGAGGGCGGGGCGGGGCGGGGCCACGCTGGGCACGGCAGTGACCGGCGCGGCTATGCGGTAGCCGCGCCCCGGTTCGAGTGCCACGAGATCCCGTCCCGCCTCGCCGAGCGTGGCACGCAGGCGTCTCATTGCGTTGTAGAACGATGCGTCGCTCAGCCCGCGGGTGCTGCGCCACACGGCCTCGATGAGCGTCTCTTTCGCCACGACGTCGCCACCGGCGGTCAGCAGGCGGTGCAGCAGGCGCCGCGGGATTGGCTCGATTGTGCGGGCCACACCCTCGACGCACAGGGTTTCGCCGCGCTCGTCATAGGCAATGGCGCCGGCGCGCCAGCAACGCGGCGCGAGTCGGCCCAGCCCGTCCATGGCCCCACCCCGGCTGACATTACAATAGTTAACGCTGCCGTTGGACGACCACCCTGTCAAGCCGCTGAAAGGCGTGCGGTTAGGTTGCCGTTAGGTGTTCGTTCCCGGCCGGTGAGCGACATCGCGGGCTGCTGCGGTCACGTCTGCTGCTGCCGGGCAAGACGCGCGGCTTCATCGTGAAAGGACGCAGCATGTTTTTCGACCGTAAGAGGCGTGCCGCCTGGTGCCTGCTGGCCGGCCTCGGTGCCGCTGGAATGCTGGCCGCTGTCGGCCCTGCCGCCGCACAGTCCGCGCCGTACCTCGACTACTCCGATCTTTATGGCGCCGACGGCACAATCAGCATCACCAGGCTGCCAATCAAGGAGCCTGACGGAAGCGTGGTGTACAGGGACGCGACGATCGCGGTTACCGCGGATACGGGTGGCACGTTGAAGGCCAAAGTGACCAAGCAAGCCCCGTCTCAGATGCTGATCACCTCCAAGTTTCAGGCCGGCGTTTACAGCCGCTCGGACGAGGGCAGCGATCGATTCCGGGTCTCTGGGCCTGGTGCGCTCGGCGGCGGAGGCGAGGCGAAATGGACTATCGTAACAATCAACGACTATCCGTGCGGCGCACCTGCCGAATTCTATACCGGCCAGCTCAGCCAGAACCCGCTGTACAGCCGTCTGCAAGCCGCAGGAATAGCGGACACAAGCTACAGCTACGGGATTATCAACGACGGTGTTCCAGCCGGTTGCGGCGACTGGAGTCCGAATTTCCCTCTGGGTGTCGCCCAGATCGGCAGTCAGATCGAGGTGTCTCTTTTCACCAATCCTAGGACGGGGAAGGATCAGTCAACACCTTACGAGCGCCTTCTCTACAACTTCGTACAGCCCTAACGAGCTAATCTGCAGGATGGGGTGTCTTTTCGCACCCCATCGCCCAATCAGTCCGACGACTCCCCAAACCATGCGTCGCATAGGAGAACATCTTGAAGAAACGAGTCTCAAGCGTCGCTGCCCTTGCTGTTGCGGCGTTATGCGCGGCCGCGTCCATCAGCCGTGCCGCCGACCGCTGGCCGCTGGATGACGGGAAATGCGGCGAGCAGCCGAACACCATGGCAATCGAGGATTGTATCGGTACTCGCACGAAAATCTGGGACCGCCGGCTGAACCAGGCCTGGCACACGCTGAACGATTTTCTGCGCAGCGATCCCGATTTGGCCAAGCGCATGCCGTCGCTGAAAACCGCGCAGCTTGCCTGGCTGAAATACCGCGATGCGAATTGCGCGTATTACGGCACCGCCGGCGGCACGATCTGGCGCATCGAATCGGCAAACTGCATGCTCGACTTGACCCAGGGCCGCGCGATCGAGCTGCAGCGGGAGGGGCCACACTGACCGAGGTTGCAGCGATGAATGAAACGACTGGCGGGGCTGTGCGGTCCCGCATCTGAAGATGCGGGCTACTTCGGTTTTGGCTGCCACAACTCGATTTTCGTGCCGTCGGGGTCGAGGATCCAGGCGAAGCGGCCGTTGGGGTCGGTGTTGTCCACTTTTATGATTGGGACGTCGTGCTGGTGTAGGCGGGCGAGGAAGGCATCCAAGTTATCGACGGCGAAATTAATCATAAAATCGCGCTTTGGGGGGGCGAATTGGGTGTCGTTGGGGGGGAAGGCGCTCCAGAGGGCCATGGGGGGATGGTTGGGGGCGTCGGTGCGGAGGATGGCGCCGCCCCAGGATTCGACGGGGAGGCCGAGCGTGTCGCGATATCAGGCGGCCAGCGCTTTGGGGTTGGAGCTTTGGACGAAGATGCCGCCGATGCCGGTGATGTGGCCGGGGGTATGGGCTTGGGCGGCGGAGGCGAGCGTGCAGGCCAGGAGGGTGGTGGCGAGTCGTTTCATGCGAGGCTCCTTGCTTCGACCATCTCGGCGGTTGGCTGGTTCGGCTACTTCGTTGTGCGCTTTGCGGCGGCGGGCAGGCATGCTGCGGTGATGTGGACGAGCTTTGTCGGCCAGGCGGCATCTTCCCGTTTGTCGCCGGGGATCAGGAAACACGGTTTTGCCCCTTGGTAGGGGGGGCTCTCGGTGACCGCGCCGATATGGGCGCGGCCGGATTGCGTGGGCTTGATGTAGAGCTGGTCGTCGCAGACCAGGGCGACCATCTTTCCGTCGCAATACAGACCGTATTCGCCGAACAGCTTCCGCGCGCTGACTGTGCCCGCCTTCGATGCTTGTTCGACGATGAAATCGACCGTGCTTTGCTTGGACGCCATGGTCAGCTCACGCGCGTAACATCATTCGGGAATTGCTTCGGCCGGCAGTGGCGGGCACGCGACGGAGGGGGCTGCGAATACGTAACGCGGAGCGCGGACGGTTTCACGGTAGCAGAAGCGGTAGTGGTGGGCAGTCGCGTAGGTTTTCACGAGCGTGCCCGACAAGAAAAAGCATAGGATCATGGCGGCAGTAGGGACCAGGAAAATCCACCACTCCAGTGTTTGAGGCATACGGTAGTTCCGGGCCATGGCCGCGAAGCTGGACACGCGGATGGCATACAGGCCGATAGCTCCGATCAGAGCGAAGGAGTCGCGGGGCACTGCGGCGATCGACGCGTGATTGCGGATATCACGCAAGCCATCGATACCGAGATAGACGCTGCCAAGAAGGCCGATGAGAAATAGCTCGGCTATGTATTGCCGGTAGTCGGCGGGTTTCAGGCGTTTGCCGATAAGCTTAGTCGAGGTAAGGAAACTCACTTCACAGACCGTAGAAATAATTCAGACCGTCCGATTTCATCATCTCGGCGGTCGAAGCGAAGAAGCGGTCCACCCTGTAATATTCGGCTTTGATTTCCGAGCCGGCCTCGCGGCCGTATTCGACGGCTTTGTGGCCCGCGTTGACGACGGCCTGCTTGATGACGGGGATTTCGCGGCTAAGTTCGGCCTCGTAGGCCATCATGCGGGCGCGCAAGCGTTCGGTAAGGTGATACTTGTTGTCTAAATTCGTCAGGATCATGCCCATGACGAAGCCTGCCGCAACGACGACGATGAATGTTACGACAATAGGTGCCCCGAGAACGCTGGCGACGAACACCCCGGCTTCGACGCCGACCGCAGTGGAGACGACAGCCTGAAGCACGTCGCTGGAGATGCGCACGCCCAGGCTGGCAAGGGAAAAATGATCGCTCGTGCATTCCGTGGCTATGTCGATCGCGACAAACGCGATAATGGCGACCTTGGTGCCCTTGGCGGCGTCCTCGACAATGTCTTTTGCGCCAACCACGAAACACTTCACTTTCGCATTTTCGGCGAGGTAGCGGGTGCCTTTTAGGTTTGGGCGTAGGCGCTGGTTGCCTTTGAATATGATGTATTTCTTGCCCTTCACCTCTTTGATGTAAGCTTGCCCGAACACGCCCAAAAGCTTTATCTGCTTTGCAATTTTGTCGCCGGCTTGAATGAGCTGGGAGAGTGCAACCGCGTCTGCATCGACGAAGCCTTTCAGCTTGTCGTTGGCTTCGACTGCGGCTCGAACACCCTCTTTCAATTTCTTGACGGCTTCGAGCAGGTCGTCGGCGTCCCAGACGAAGAGTTCATGGGAGTCTGCGTTCGCCAATTCAGGCATGGGTCGGGCTCCGCGGGCGTCTGGCCGCGGGAGGGCGGTGACCTGGCGACAGTGCCATAGGCGGGTTTCAGTTGCCTAGGCGGTATTGATCCCGGTTTTTCGCGGGCGGGATGCGAAACCCCTATAAAAATCCGCGCAGCAGCGGCACCAGCGGTTTGTCCGCCGGGGGCATGTCGTAGTCGGTGAGCTTGGCGGGGCGGACCCAGGCCAGGGTCTGGTTTTCCAACGGCTGCACGAAACCCTGCCAGCGGCGGCAGAGGTAGAGCGGCATCAGCAGGTGAAACCGATCGTAGGCGTGGCTGGCGAAGGCGAAGGGGGCCAGGCAGGCTTTCGTCACGTCGATGCCGAGTTCTTCGCGCAGCTCGCGGATCAGGGCGGTTTCCGGCGTTTCGCCGGGGTTCAGCTTGCCGCCCGGAAATTCCCACAGGCCGGCCATCTTCTTGCCTTCCGGGCGGCGGGCGAGGAGGACGCGGTTGTCGGTGTCGACCAGCGCGCAGGCGGCAACGAGGAGGAGCGGCTTCTCGCCTGCTTCGGAGGCATCGGTTTCGATAAGCCCGAAGATGTCGTCGCGGGTGGCTTCGAAGATTGCGACCGGCTCCTCGCTGCCGCGGGCCAGGAAGTGCAGGCTGGACTGGCCGACTTCGCGGAATTTCAGGCGGCGCAAGACGGCGGCGGAGGCCGGGTTGTCGATCGCGACATGGGCCGTGATGCGGTCGATGGGCAGGTTGGCGAGTGCCCAGGAGGCGACCCGGGCGGCCGCCTCGGTTGCCACCCCGTGACCCCAAAAACGCTCGCCGACCCAGTAGCCGAGGTCGGCGGTGCGCTGCTCCAGCCGCAGGCCGGCGCAGCCGATGATCATTTCCTGGCCGTTTTCATGTCCGGTGATGGCGAGGTGGATCGCCTCCATGCGCGCACGCTGGCCTGGGATGGAGGCGATCCACTGGTCGGTCAGTGCGCGTGGGTAGGGGTAGGGGAGGCGAGCGAGCATGCGGACGACGGGCCAGGCATTGACCAGGCGGTGGATGGCTTCGGCGTCGGCGGGTTCTGGGGGACGGAGGCGCAGGCGCTCGGTGGTGAGCGGCTCGAAGGGGGGTGGGTTAGCTTCGGTAGCTGCCATTGATGTCGATGTAGCCGTGGGTGAGGTCGCAGGTCCAGGCTCGGCCGGCCCCGCCGGCCAGCCCGAGATCGATGGCGATGTCGATCTCGCGGCCGCGCATGTGGGTGACGACGGGGGTTTCGTCGTAGCCCGGCACCACGGTGCCGTTGCGGGCCATCCAGGTGCCGCCGATGCCGATGGAGAGGCGGTCGCGGTCGGCGGGCTCGCCGGCGCGTCCGACGGCCATGACGATGCGGCCCCAGTTGGCGTCCTGCCCGGCGATGGCGGTTTTCACCAGGGGGGAGTTGGCGACGGCCAGGGCGATGCGGTTGGCGGACGCGTCGTCGGTGGCGCCGGTGACGTCGATGCGGATGAGTTTTTGCGCCCCCTCGCCGTCGCGGACGACCATCAGCGCCAGGTCCAACAGGACCTCGTTCAGGGCTTGGGCGAACGCCTCGAGCGGGCCGGCCGGGTTGGCGGCCTGGCCTGTCGCGAACAGCAGGACGGTGTCGCTGGTCGAGGTGTCTGCGTCCACCGTGGTTCTGTTGAAGGTGTCGGCAACGGCGGCGGCAAGGATCGGCTGGAGCGTGGCGGCGGGCAGGGCAGCGTCGGTAAAGACGAAGCACAGCATGGTCGCCATGTCGGGCGCGATCATGCCACTGCCCTTGGCGATGCCGGTGATACGGATTGCTGTGCCGCCGATCTGGACCGCGCGGGTTGCGGCCTTGGCAAACGTGTCGGTGGTCATCATCGCGCGCGCGGCGTCGGCTATCGCGTGTTCGGACAGGGCGGCGTGCAGCGCGGGCAGGGCGGCGGTGATGCGCTGGTGGGGAAGGGTCTGGCCGATCACGCCTGTGGAGGCGAGAAAGACTTCGCCCGGCGGGCACCCGACCAGGGCGGCGGCAGCCTCGGCTGTCGCTTGGGTCGTGTCGCGGCCTGATCGGCCGGTGAAGACGTTGGCGTTGCCGGCGTTGACGACCAGCGCGCGGGCGCGGCCCTGGGGCAGCGTGGCACGGCACCAGTCCACCGGCGCGCCCGGGCATTTGTTGCGGGTGAAAACGCCGGCCACCGTGGTGCGAGCGGCGAACTCGGCGAGGAACAGGTCGGTGCGGCCCTGGTAGCGGATGCCGGCGGCACCAGAGGCGAGGCGCACACCGCGCACCGGCGCCAGGTCCGGCAGCGGCAGAGCCAGGGGAGAGGTGGCGGGCGGGACCGCCATGCGGATCGAGAACTACTTCTTGGCGGCAGCGGGAGCTGGCGCCGTGGCCGAGACGGGGGTTGGCTTGATCGGCTTTCCGTCCGGGCCGTACTGCACGATCTTCACCTGGGCGCGGGCTTGCGCGGCCAGGGCCTGGGCGTCCTGGCGGAGCAGCTCCTGGCGGATCTGGTCGTGCACGGCATCGTATTTCGGCGGCTGGGAGATGCTGGTGTCCAGCACCTGGATGACGTGCCAGCCGTAGCGCGTGTGGACGGGCGTCTGGGTGAACTCGCCCTTCTTCAGCTTGAAGGCGGCGTCGGAGAACTCGGGCAGCATGTCGTCCTTCTTGAAGGTGCCGAGGTCGCCGCCGGCGGCCGAAGCCGGGTCCTTGGGATCGCCGTATTTCTTCGCAAGGTCCTCGAACTTGGCGCCGGCCTGCAGCTGCTTGATCACGTCCTTGGCCTTGGCCTCGCTGTCGACCAGGATGTGGCGGGCGTGGATTTCAGGCTCGCCCGGATGGCTGGCATACTGCTTGTCGTACTGGGTCTTGATAGCCTCCTCGGTGACCTGCGGCAGCACCGTCTTGACCAGGATGGCGCGCTGCAGAACCTCGTCGGCGGCGGCCTGCATCTGGCGGGCGACGGCCGGGTCGCGATCCAGGGCCTGCTTGCGGGCCATCACCTGCAGCGCCTTGCCGGAGACCAGGTTGTCCATGGCGGCGGCAAAAAGCTTCTCCTGGCCAACCTGCTGGCGCTGCTCCGCCGGCACGTGGGCCTCCACCCAGGCCGAGATGTCGGACAGGCGGATGGGCTCGTTGTTGACGGTGGCAATGATCGGGTTCTGCTGCGCCGGCGGAGTGCCCGGGGCGGCTGCTGGCTTCGGCGCCTGGGCCCTGGTAGCGGGCGCCAGGGCTGCGGTGGAGAGCAGGGCTGCAGCCAAGGCGGAGGACAGGGCTAGGCGCATGGAAACCTCGTGGTGGGGCGGCGGCCTTATGCGCGAAACGCGCCGGGGCAGCAACCGGCCGGCGGGTGAATAAAAGGCAAGCCGGTCACCAGCGTACAGGGGACATGGCACAGTAAACGGCAGCATGGCGTCGTGTTGACCCACCCTTGGCGGCCGCTTATCTGCCTAGCATGTTTGCACGTCTGGCCCGCGCCGTCTTCGGCACCTCCAACGACCGCTCCCTGAAGGCGTATCAGCAGAGGGTGCCGAAGATCAATGCGCACGAGGCGGCGATCGCGGCGCTGTCCGACGAGGCGCTGTCCGGCAAGACGCTCGCGTTCCGGGAGAGGCTCGCGCAGGGGGAGACGCTGGACGCGCTGCTGCCGGAGGCGTTCTCGGTGGTGCGGGAGGCGAGCCGGCGGGTGCTGGGCCTGCGACATTTCGACGTGCAGCTGGTGGGCGGCATGGTGCTGCATGACGGCAAGATCGCCGAGATGAAGACCGGCGAGGGCAAGACGCTGGTGGCCACCCTGCCCGTGTACCTCAACGCGCTGTCCGGCCGCGGCGTGCACGTGGTGACGGTCAACGACTATCTCGCACGCCGCGACAGCGAGGACATGGGCCGGCTCTACGGGTTCCTGGGTCTGCAGACGGGCGTGATCGTGCATGGGATTTCCGACGAGGAGCGCCGGGCGGCCTATGCCTGCGACGTGACGTACGGAACCAACAACGAGTTCGGCTTCGATTACCTTCGCGACAACATGAAATACCGGCTGGAGGACATGGTCCAGCGGCCGTTCAACTACGCGATCGTGGACGAGGTGGACAGCATTCTCATTGACGAGGCGCGGACGCCCCTGATCATTTCTGGTCCGGCGGAGGATTCGTCCGACCTGTACCGGTCGGTCAACCTTGTGGTCCTGGAATTGTGCAAGGATTCCACGACTTTCGAAAAAGACGAAAAAGCCAAATCGGTGCATCTGACCGAAGCCGGGAACGAGCGTGTCGAGGACATGCTGCGGGATGCGAAAATCATCACCGAAGGCAACATGTACGACATCTTCAACGTGTCGGTCGTGCACCACGTTCAGCAATCCTTGCGGGCGCATACGCTGTTCGCACGCGACGTGGACTACATCGTCCGCGACGACAAGGTGGTGATCATCGACGAGTTCACCGGCCGCATGATGGAGGGGCGCCGGTACTCCGAGGGGCTGCACCAGGCGCTGGAAGCCAAGGAGTTCGTTACCGTCCAGCAGGAAAACCAGACGCTGGCCTCCATCACCTTCCAGAACTACTTCAGGCTGTTTCCCAAGCTGGCTGGGATGACCGGCACGGCGATGACCGAAGCCGACGAGTTCGCCGAGATCTACAAGCTTTCGGTCATCGAGATACCGACCAACGTGCCGGTGACGCGCATCGACGGGGACGACGAGGTCTATCGCACGGCAGGCGAGAAATACACGGCGGTGGCGACGCTGATCGAGGAAGCGCGCACGCGCGAGCAGCCGGTGCTGGTCGGCACCGTCAGCATCGAGAAGAGCGAGTTGCTCAGCGGCATACTCAAAAGCCGCAAGATACCGCACGCGGTGCTGAACGCGCGCTTCCACGAGCAGGAGGCGACGATCATCTCGCAAGCCGGGGCGCCTGGCTCGGTGACGATCGCCACCAACATGGCCGGCCGCGGCACCGACATCAAACTGGGCGGCAACCTGGACATGCGGCTGCGCCAGGAAGCGGGCACCCTGCCCGACTCCGCCGCGCGGGACGCAACGTCCCAGACGATCCGCGACGAGGTTGCGGCCAACCACGTGCGGGTAAAGACGTCGGGCGGCCTGCTGGTGATCGGCACCGAGCGGCACGAAAGCCGGCGCATCGACAACCAGCTTCGCGGCCGGTCAGGCCGGCAGGGCGACCCTGGGGCGAGCCGGTTCTTCCTCTCGCTCGAGGACGATCTGATGCGCATCTTTGGCAGCGACCGGATGGGCGGGATGCTGCAGCGGCTTGGCCTGAAGGACGGCGAGGCGATCGTCCATCCCTGGATCAACAAGGCGCTGGAGAAGGCGCAGAAGAAGGTTGAGGCGCGCAACTTCGACACCCGCAAGAACCTGCTGAAATACGACGACGTGATGAACGACCAGCGCCGCGAGGTCTACGCCCAGCGCAGGGAATACATGCAGGCCGTCGATGTGTCCGAAACGGTGGCGGCATTCCGGCACGAGCTGGCCGACAGCATGGTGCGCGCCCGGATCCCCGAGCGCGCCTTTGCCGAGCAGTGGGAGACCGCCGAGCTGACCGGCGACGTGCGTCGCGTGTTCAACCTGGACCTGCCGGTAGAGGCGTGGGGCCGCGAGGAGGGCATCGACGAGACGGCGATCCACCAGCGCCTGGTCGAGGCGGTGGATTCGGCGGCGGCTGCCAAGGCGGCCAATTTCGGGCCGGAAATCATGCGCTACATCGAGAAATCGCTGCTGCTGCAGATGTTCGACACGGTGTGGAAGGAGCACCTGCTGGCGCTGGACCATCTGCGCCAGGGGATAGGGCTTCGCGCCTACGGCCAGCGCGACCCGCTGAACGAGTACAAGAGCGAGGCCTTCGCCCTGTTCAACGCCATGCTGGACGATCTGCGCGAGCGGGTGACGAGCACCCTGGCGCGGGTGGAGCTTTCGGCCGAGCCGCCGCCCATGCCGCAGGGCCTGCCTGCGGGCATGGTGGAGAATTTTGCCGCCCCCGCCTATGCCGAGGCGGACACGGTGGCGCGCTCCGACACCTGGCAGGTGGGCATGGTGGGCGCCATCGACGCGCTGGACCCCAACGACCCCACGACCTGGGGCGGGACGCAGAGAAATGCTCCCTGTCCATGCGGATCTGGCAAGAAATACAAGCATTGCCACGGGAAAGCTTGATCGGCCTTTGTAGAGTGTGGCCGGGTGGCCACCCTAACCTGTTGAACCTGCTTCGTTTGATTGACGGGGCAGGGCCGTCTCGTTAACTTGTCGGCATGAATGCCGTGACCCGCGCCCATCTGGCCGAGCGTATCTATGCCCAGGTCGGCCTGTCGCGCAACGAGTCCGCCGATCTTCTGGAGAGCGTGCTGGGCCGGGTGTCCAAGGCGTTGGAGGAAGGCGAGTCGGTCAAGATCAGCGGCTTCGGCACGTTCTCTGTCAGGCAGAAGGGACGCCGGATCGGGCGCAACCCGAAAACGGGCGTGGAGGTGCCGATCCTGCCGCGCCGCGTTCTGGTGTTCCGGCCGAGCCAGGTGCTGAAGGCCCTGATCAACGGGCTGGCCGTGCCGGAAGGCGACGACGAGTGAACGATGCGGATGCACCCGACCCTGGACTGGAGATTCCCGAACCGCCGGAGGAGCCGGGCCGGGCAAGGCTGCGCAAGGCCGCCGGCGCGTTTCGCACCATCAGCGAGGTGGCCGACGAACTGCACATCCCGCAGCACGTGCTGCGCTTCTGGGAGACGAAATTCCACCAGGTGAAACCGCTCAAGCGCGGCGGCGGCCGGCGCTACTACCGCCCGGACGACATCGTTCTCCTGCGCCGCGTCTCCGACCTTCTCTACACCCAGGGCTACACGATCAAGGGCGTGCAGCGTCTGCTGCGCGAAGGCGGCGGCCGGCTGGCCGACGACATCCCGCCGCCGACCGAGGCCGAGCGCCTGGCGGCGGAGGCCGAGCGCGACGAAAAACTGCCGGAGGTCGGGCAGATGCGGCTGTCCATGCCTGAAGCGGCGGTGCGCGAGCCTCGGCGTCAGACGGAGGCCGAGCGGCTTCGGGCGGCGCTGGTGCATGCGCTGGGGGAGTTGGAGTCGATCAGGGCGAGTCTGGGCGGCGCCCGATGATACCAGGCTAACCTTACGCAAGCGTGCGAGGCCGTTTCCGGCTGCGCGCACTGCCCGCGCGTTGTACGCGCGGTCGGGCGAGCAGATACGAGGCGCGTCGCGTCAGATGACGTTCACGCCGGCTTAACCTTGGTGTCCTAATTTCGCCGAAATATCTTGGACGGATCGGCGATGCTCAGAGTGCTTGGCTGTGTTCTGCATCAACACGATCTTCGGTTGGTCGGGCTGGCCGCTTTCATCTGCCTTTTGTCTTGCCTGACGGCATCTGCCTTGCTTTCGCGCGCTCGGGCCACCGATCGCTGGCTGCGCATTACCTGGCTGGCAATTGCCGGTCTGGAGTTCGGCGGCGGGGTTTGGTCGCTTCACTTCATTGCCATGCTCGGCTTCATGCCGGGCGTGGCCATCAGCTACAGCATCGAGGAGACCGGATGGTCGATCGTGGTCGCCATCTTAGGGGCGTTTGCCGGCTTCTGGGTGGCGCTTTCGGGTCTGCCAAAAGCCGTCCGCGTCGTCATCGGCGCCGCACTGCTGACAGTGTCGGTAGGCGGGATGCACTATGTCGGCGTGGTGGCGATGCGGCTGCAGGGCCGCTTCGTCCTCGATCACCGACAGGTCGTCGTGTCGCTCGTCGCCTGTGCGGTGTTTGGCGCCGCCTCTGTGCTTGCGATGTCGGAACTCCGCTCGGTTCGGCGCCAGCTGCTGCTGATGACGCTTCTTTCCCTGTCCGTCTGTCTGCTGCACTTCACCGGCATGTCCGCGATGTCCTTGCAGCTCGGCCTCGGACCGGAGAACCAGTCGGGTTTCGTCGGGTCCACGACGCTGGCTGCCGTCGTTGCCTCGCTGAGCATCGCCTTGCTGATCTGCAGCCTGTCGCTCTCGATAATGGACCGCCACTTGTCCGACCGTTCGACGCGGGAGGAGCAGAGATACCGGACCATTGCGCACCATGATGCCCTGACCGGCATGGCTAACCGGGTGCTGTTCGACATCGAACTGACTCAGGCACTGCATCAGGCCCGGCGGCAGGGGACGAGCGTCGCTGTCATCTGCATGGATCTGGACCGATTCAAGTTCGTCAACGATCTGCTGGGCCATGCGGCAGGCGATCATCTGCTTGTTACCGTTGCGGACCGTCTGACTCAGATACTCCGCCATTCCGACGTGGTTGCGCGAATGGGCGGTGACGAATTTGCCATCATCCTGCCCGACGTGATCGACCTGCCAGCCTGCACGGCGCTGGCAGAACGCATCATCGAGACGATCGGAGAGCCTGTCCTCCTCGATGATCAGCAGATGGTCGTCGGCGCCTCAATCGGCATCGCCATGTATCCGCGGGACGGCCAGACGGGGTCCGAACTGATGCGCTGCGCTGACATCGCCCTCTACAGAGCCAAGGAGGACAAGCGCGGCACCGTCCGCATGTTCATGCCCGAAATGGACGCAACGCTTCAACAGCGACGCATGGTCGAGCGGGACTTGCGGGCAGCCATCGGCGGCTCGGAACTCGAAGTCCACTATCAGCCTCTCGTCGACTGCCGGACCGGAGAAGTCGAGGGCTTCGAGGCACTGCTTCGCTGGACTCATCCGACACGCGGCAAGGTCACGCCTGCGGAGTTCATCCCGATCGCCGAAGAAAGCGGGCTGATCATCCCACTTGGCCTTTGGGTTCTCAACGATGCGTGCAGGACGGCAGCGGGCTGGGAGAAGCCGCTGCGTGTGGCCGTGAACCTGTCTCCTGCCCAGTTCAAGCAGGGTGACTTGGCGGAGCAAATAAAATCGACTCTCGTGAGCAGTGGCCTGGACCCGAACAGGCTGGAGGTCGAGGTCACCGAAGGTGTCCTGATCGACTATCCGGAGCGCGCCGTCGCGATCCTGCTGGAGCTGCGGGCCATGGGTGTGCGCGTATCGCTCGACGATTTCGGCACCGGGTTTTCAAGCCTCAGCTATCTCAGGCTGTTTCCCTTGGACAAGATCAAGATCGACCGGTCCTTCGTGATGAATTTGGGAGTGGACGACAAATCTGCCGAGATCGTGAGGTCGATCATCCTCCTTGCCCATAGCCTCGACTTGTCGGTCACTGCCGAAGGTGTCGAGACCGAGGAACAGCTTGCATTGCTCAATTCGCAATCCTGCAACCAGGTCCAGGGCTTCCTGCTGGGTCGTCCGGCGCCGGTCGATGATCTCGCACTTGATAAATGCAGGCCGGACGGGCCACTCCAGGTGGATGATTGTCCGACGGGCCGACGGTCAGACGGATCAAAGGAGCATCCGGACACAAAGCATTCACCCGGCCGGGAACTGGAGTTTGACTCAGTCGACCGGTTCTGAACTGCAGGCAGGATGCATTGAAAGTTTTGGGCGACTAGAGCGGTTTCACGCAGAGTGTCCGCGAGTGGGCGGACCTCAAACCGGTCCCTCGGGAGCGACGTACCCAAACCGCAGGCAAGTCCTTCTTTTTTGCAAAAAAGAAGCAAAAAACCTTTGTCCGGCTGTCGCGGATCAAATGAACAGAGGTTTTTGGTCCTTTTTGGAAAAAGGACTGCTTGCCTTTCACGCCGTCGCCCAGCCACCGGACGTCGGGCGGACCTCCCGCGCCACCGTTGCGGCAGCTCTCATACCAACTGGGGTTGCGTCTCACTCGTGAAGGCAAGCAGTCCTTTTTGCAAAAAGGACTAAAAAATCTCTACTCATTTGATTCTCGACAGCCGGACGAAGGTTTCTGCTTCTTTTTTGCAAGAAGACGGACTTGCCTTCGGCTTGGGTATGTCGGTCCCAAAGGCCGATTGGTATCACACGGCTCGAAAGATCATCGCCACGACCGACCCCCAGAACGCAAGGCTGAGCGCAACGGGGAGAAGTGAAGCGCGCATGCTCCTTGGTCCGTCTGCCACGTCGTCCGGTTCGGTTTCGACAACGGGGCGCGCGGGGGTGCGCAAGAGCGGTACGAGGGTATCGGGGATCTCGCGGCGGTCAGGCCGGCGGCGATCGGCGGCAACGCTGGTGTCAACTGCCGCTGGAGGAACATCTGCCACGTGCATGTCAAACGCCCCGGTCATCGGGCTTCAGACTGACAGAGCTTCGTGAACGAATGGTTGCTGCCGATACGCCGCGCGCTTGATGCCGCCGCTTGGATCCTCGCCGGCGCCCTTTGCTGCGCCCTATGTCACCAGTTCGGCCCGTCGCAGGCCGTGCAGGCTGTTTCCGAGCCATAGCGGGCGGGATCGCAGCATGTCCAGCGTCAGCGGGCGTTCTATCGCCGCCCGGCTGTCGAGCAGGCACTGCCGCAGAACGCCTGGCAGCACGCCTGATGCCAGCGGCGGCGTTGCGAGCGCTGCGTCGCCCACGAAGACGGTGTGGCGGGACGCGTCAGCAACCTCGCCCCGCCGGTTGAGCAGGATCGCCTCGTCTAGGCTTGCCGCCTTCGCCTCGTCGAACGCTCGCTCGTACGCCGCGCGTCGCGTCGTCTTGTGACGCAGGAACGGATCGCCTGGATCGAGGCGATCCGTTGCCAGCCCGACCCGCATGACGCCTTCCGGCGTGGCGACACTCTGACCGCCGACCGAGACCGTCCCATCCCGCGCCAGGAGCATGCGCACCCGCCGATCGCCGGCTGTGGCGTTCCAGCCCGCCGCCCGAGCCTGCAGCGCCTGTGTGGCCGCGTGCCGATCGAATGCGAACCGCAGCGCCCGCGCCGATGTCGCCATCCGCGCGAGATGCCGGTCAAGCCTCACGAATCCCTCCCGCGCCGACCAGCGAAAGGTTTCGATTAGCCCGTATTCCGCGGCGAGGTCCGTCAGCACGCGGGCTTTCAGCATCGCCTCGTCGTACTCCGCATCCGCCTCGGACTCCGCAACGATGCCGCCGCCGACCCCGTATCGGCCGCCTGCGTCCGCGCCGAGCACCGCGGTTCGGATGGCCACGTTGAACCGCATGTCGCCGCCCGGAGCGATCGCGCCGAGCGCCCCGGTGTAGAACCCTCTGGGCGACGGCTCGAGCGAGCGGATGATTTCGGCGGCCCGGATCTTCGGGGCGCCCACCACCGAGCCGCATGGGAACAGCGCCGCAACCGTGTCGCGCAGGCTGGTCCGTGGCTGCAGCCGTCCAACCACCGTCGACGTCATCGTGTGCAGGCTCGGATAGGTCTCCACCGTGAACAGCGAGGGCACCCTCATCGTGCCAGGGACGCAGACCCGCGACAGGTCGTTCCTGAGCAGGTCGACGATCATCAGGTTCTCCGCGCGCTGCTTGGGATCTTCGAGCAGGGCCGTCCGAGCGGCGTCGTCCTCGGCCGCGTGCCCGCCCCGCGCGGCCGTGCCCTTCATCGGCCGTGTCGTCGCCGTGCCGTCGCTGACGGAGACCCAGAGCTCCGGCGAGACGGACAGCACCGTCGTGCCGCTCAGCGCAGCGAACCCGCCATGCGCAACCGGCTGCGATGCGCGCATCGCCGCGTAGAGGGCGAGCGGGTCGCCTGCGTAGCGGAAATCGAGCGGGAAAGTGAGGTTGACCTGATAGATGTCGCCCGCAGCGATCAGCCGGAGCGCCTCCTGCACGTCCGCCACGTAGCCCGCCCGGTCTGCGACCCAGTCGAGCCGCACGGGCGGCGGCGGACCGAGCTCGGCAAACATCCGGTCGAGTGCCGCGCCGCTGACGCGCGCCGGCGGGTCGAACAGCCCGAGCCAGATAAGCGGCCCCGCAGAAGGCGCAGGCATCAACGGAGCAAGCCGAGGCTCGAGCGCGTAGCAGAGTTCATAGGACAACAGCCCGGCCGCGTGGAGACCGGACGAAAGGCCCCGTTCCACGGCAAGCAACGCGTCGTCGACGCTGGCCGCGTCGTCGCATCGGATGATCGCTTGCGGGCGGGTGAACAGGCGCCCTCCCGCCGCCTCATCCAACCTGTCTTCCAGCAGCACACAGGGCGAGGACAGGTCGCCGGGAGCTATCTTCACGCTACGCCCTCGTTACCGTCCGATACGGGCAGTCGTATTAACTGGAGCATTATCGCTTCAGGTTTACGCTTGAAAGGCAAGCAGTCCTTTTTGCAAAAAGGACCAAAAAACTTTTTTCATGGCAGTCGGCCCAGACGCCACCCTAGAAGGGCATCAGGCCCAGACCGGTCGCCCTGTCGGTGAACCAGGCCAGGGCTATGAGCGCGACCGCGCCTGAAATACCCGGCATGATGCGCCTTGGATAGACGACCGTGTTCCTCAGCAGGAAGCCGACCGGCAGCACGATCGCGGCGATGGATACCTGGGCGGCTTCAAGCCCGAGGTTGAACGAGATCAGCGCCACCCCCAGCGCCATCGGCGGCAGCGACATCGGGCCAAGCGCGGTTGCGAAGCCCAGCCCGTGCACCAGCCCGAACGCGAAGGCGAGCGGCCAGCGCCGTCCGGGAAGGAAGTGCAAGACGTTGTCCAGCGCCGTGACCAGGATGGTGAGCGCGATCCCCGCCTCGCTCAACCGCTCCGGGATCGAGACGATGTGCAGCACCGACAGCGTCAGGGTCGTGCCATGCGCCAGCGTGAACGCGCTGAGCACCTTGAGCGATTCGAAGAACATGCCGCGGAAATCGGCGACCGGCAGCATCGCGGCACCGGGCCCGAAGGAGTGCGAGCGGCGGCGAAACATCGCCGGAACCAGAAGCATGGTCACGAACAGCATGTGGTCGATGCCGGTCAGCAGATGGTCCACACCGGTCAGGAAAAAGCTGCGCACCGTCTCGCCGTAGCCGGGCGCCACGTCGAACTGCACGTCCTGCAACGTGGGCGACAGCGCGGCGGCGTGCGGCACGCCGCCGACCGACAGGGTCAGCAGGCCGCGATGCAGGGGATCAAGGTCGAACAGCAGCGCGTAATGCACGCCGACGCGCGTCGGCACGGAGCCGCACGATGCCTCGAAGCGCAACACCGCATACGCGCCGTCGCTGAGCCGGTCGGCCAACTGCGTGACCGGGCCGAACGTGCAGGCCGCGCCGTCGCCCGACAGGGCAAGCCGCGACAGCGCGTAGGCGTCGATGGCGCTCGCGTGCTGCCGCAACTCGCCCCAGGTGATCGCACCGTCGCCGTCGGTGTCGAGGCCGACCGCGTAATCGAGGTCGCGCAGGGCGATGGACCATTGCACCGCCAACGCGCGGCCCTGGACGTCGACATGCAGGTAGGACGAGCTGGCGCTGTGCGCGCGCGCCGGCACGGACGTCAGCGTCGTGGCCAGGCACAGGAGCGCGCACGCGACCAGGCGAGCGGCCGCGCGCATCAACTTGGCGCGTTCGGCGTTTTGGCGGGACGAATGCGGGCAGCAAGACCGGTCAGCCGCCAGTCCTGCACCGCGTTGGCGTGCAGCCAGGCCAGCACCGGATCCGCCGCCGACGGTTGGGAGACCGCCAGCGCCGTCTCCAGCAGGATGCGCGCGTCGGCCGGTTCGCGCTGCACGTCCCAGTTGTCCCGCGCCAGCGACAGGGCGCGCGCAGGCTGATGCAGCAGGTAGAGGGCGAACCGCGCCTCCTCGCGCCGATGCACGGTGTCGCCGCGCAACCGGCTCGCCTCGAACCGCGCCGCCAGGTCGGCCACGTGACCGGCCAGCGCCGAGTCGCCGGTCGCCTGTTCGGCCAGGGCCAGCCGAAGCAGCAGGGGGTCGATGCGCGTGCGGCCGCCGAGCAGCGCCACAACGTCGCTCGGCCGGCCATGGTCGAGCAGCCAGTCCGACCAGGCGCCCAGCAAATAGGGGTCGCGCGGGTCCAGCGCCATCGCCCGGGTGAACCAGGATGCCGCCGACGGGTCGTCCAGGCGGTCGGCCGTTTCCGCCGCCAGCGTCATCGCCCACATCGCCACCGATGGTTCGCGACCGGCCTCGGCCGCGTTGACGTCGAGCGAGAGGGTGACGGCGCGCAGGGCGAGCGGCGCGTGGCCGTTCAGCGACATCGCCGAGGCTGTGCAGACGTCTGGCGCCAGGCCGAGCACGGTGCCGGCGAACTGTCCGCAATCGGCCAGCGCCGCGGGGTAATCGGCCTGCGCCTGGTGGATGGCGGCGCGAGTGAGCCAGGCCTGGGCGTCGTTCGGCCGCCGGCGCAGCACCTCGCCCAAGGCGGCCAAGGCACCGGAGAAGTCGTGGTTGCTCTGCAGTATCACCGCCCGCAGCAGCGTCACGTCGGGCGGGGCCGCGTTGCCCTGCGGCCAGGGAGACAGCGCGGCCTGTGCGCGGCCGAGATAGCGCGGATCGCCCAGCGCGCGGGCACGATCGAGGTCCCCGCGCGCCACGTCCAGCGCCAGTGTCAGGTTGCGCGGGTCGGCAGCAAGCGCCCGGTGCTGGTCGCGCAACGCCCGCGCAACGCTGTCGCCCGCGTCCGGAAGACGTTCGAGTACGACGTCGTCTCTCGCCGGCAAGAAAGGCGAGGCCGACGCCGAAACGCCAGCCCAAAGAACCAAGAAGCCCGCGGAAATCAGAAGCTTCTTGGTTCTCGTCCTGGAAGAACGGCTTTCTGTCCTCAATCAGTTAGGCTCATGAACCGGCGCCGGCGAGTCCGACAAAGGCGGCATGACGTAGGGAAACGCGGTCAGGTAGTGCGTGTCGTCGGTATACGCGCCGTCGGTGAAGTCCAAGCCGCCGGACGGTGCGTTGGACGCGCCGCCAAAAAAGCCGAGCGTGTACAGCCGGCCCATCGCGACGCGAAGCGTGATGTCCACCACGTCGTCGCCTGGGCGTCGGCCGTTGGGGTAGCCGGCGTTGTCGCCGCCGATCACGCCGAGCCGGTTCTGCGAACCGTAGGCGGTCGGTGCGATGCTGGTGTTCAGCCGCATCTCCTCGGACGGGGTAGGCGGTGTGCCAGGCTGGTTAAGGCCGGGAACGCCGGTGAGGAACACCGCCACCAGGTCCTGGCGTGGAAACTGGGTGGGGGCAGGCGTGTTGAACAGCGCCTGGATCAGCGCCGGCACTGTCGGGTTGGTCACGTATTTGCCGAACTGCGCATCGTTGGCGGGCAGCGAGGCGTTGAACTTGTCCTTGTCCGGCAACCCGATGACCAGTTCGTTGACCAACGGGTTGGCCAGCCGTGAAACCTGCTTGTAGGCGACGGTGCCGCCCGTGCCTGGTACGCCGAGTGACGACGTGGTCCAGGCGCCGACAACGGGTTCGCTGCCCTTGACCAGGCAGGCGATCGGCAGTTCCCACACGATGGACGTGACGTTCTTGGCGGCCAGGCTGTCCTGCGTCGTGTTGGCATACTGCTCGCCGACCGGATTTGCATAGTTCACCAGGTCGAAGGTTTCGCCCAGGTTGGCGACGAACGGATCCTTGCGCTGCCCCACGAACAGCTTGCCGGTGCCGCCACAGCCCGGAATGTTCAGCTGATGGTAGAAGCCCGCCGCGTATTCGGCGTAGTTCGGGATCGACTTGTCGCCGACATTGTCTATCGGCTTGGCGAACACCGTGTTGCCGCCGTCGCCGGCCAACGGCGTCTCGGTCGCCTGGCCGCTGCTGCTGTAGGTCACCAGCGAAACGGTGTAGGTTTCCACAACGTTTTGCGCTGCACGGTTGCCGATGGCGATCTGACCGTCATTGATGAGCGGAATGGCGACGGTTGTGCCGCCGACGTTGAGAGAGAGATGCTTGTCGTTGTACTTGAAGCGAAACCGGAACGAGAAGGTCGGCTTGCCGGTGCCCGTCTGGTCGACGTTGATGTCGTAGTAGCCGTTCGGCTCCATCTGGAAGAAGTTCGGCCCGCCATAGGAATCCTGCAACGGTACGTAATCGGCGATCATCGTCACGTAGGCCGAGCGGTTCTTCTCGTAGCTGCGGAACATGTAGAAATCGCTGGCATCGAGCCGGGGCATGCCGGCGATCATCGGCGCTTCGCGGTGGCTGGATGCCTTCGCCGGCAGGGTGGAAGCAGACAGGGCTAAGGCCGACGCGGCAAGCAGAGTGCGTTTCATCGAGGTCTCCCGGTGGCAGGCATGCGCGCGGACGCGATGGATGTCGCGCTTCATCCTTCCTATCTCGGTTTGCCCGGACCCTTCAGATGCAGGTTCCGTAATTTTTTCCGGCAAAGCAATGGAACACGTCTCCGTGAACGGTCGGCTCAGAACGCTTGTGTCACCATCAGACGCGCCGACAGCGGCTCGAGCGGATGAAATTGCAGATCCTGGCGTTCGTCGGTGATGCCGCCGGCGGGCTCGCCGGGCAGGCGCGTCGGATAGTCATAGTCGAACGCATCCGCCTTCTGGTCGAACAGGTTGTAGAGGCTGAGCTGCACCCGTGTTCCGGGCCTGATCTTGTATCCGACATCGACGTTGACTTCGCTGTAGCCCCGCCCGCGCACCACGTCGTCGGGGTTCAGCGGGTACGAGCCCAGGATGCGCAGCTGCAGTCCGCCGTACCAGGGGCCTGCGTTGTCGATCAGCACGCCGAACGACCCGATGAAGTCTGGCGCGTTGGCGATGTAGAGGCCGCTCAGTCCGTAGGAGGCGGGGTCGCCGGTGCGGAACCGTGCCTTCGTCGCGGCGAGGTCGGTGTTCAGCTCGACCCAGGGGAACGGCCTGTATTGCGCAGAGACCTCGATGCCGCGGCGCTTGCTCGGCGCCTGGGCCTGGTCCATGCCCATGTCCTGGTCGTAGACGAGTTCGGAGGCGAACTCGATCTGGAAGAGTGCCAGCTGGACGTCCAGGCCGCGCAGCGGGCTGCTGCGAAGCCCGACCTCTTCGCCATCCGCCTTGGCCATGAACGGCGTGTGGTGCGACAGGCCTGGAATACCCTCCAGCGGCAGCGTCTGGAACACGCCGCGAACGTCGTCGGAATGAAAGCCGCGTCCGGCGCTGACGTACAGCTCGGTGCCACGCCAGGGCCCCAGGACCAGGCTGCCCTTCGGCTGGAACAGCGCCTGCGAGCCGACGCCCTTGAAACCGCTGGTCAGGCTGCGGTCGGTGCCGTTGTAGAACTCCTGCCGCACGCCGAGCACCGTGCGCACCCATGGCATCCAGTGCGTCGTCGCCTCGGCGAACACGCCGGTGTCGCCCAGCTGCACCGAATCGGCGTTGCACGCTGTCTTGCCCACCGAATAGAGCCCCGAGCCGTTCTCGCAATAGTCGAGCACGCGCCTTTGCTGGGTGTGACGCTTGTCGGTGTAGACGTCGTCGTGCCGTCCCTGCACGCCGAAGACGACGTCGTTTTCCAAGCCCGCGATTTCGGTCCGGGTGGCCAAGGTCGCCGCCCCGCCCACCGTGGTGCGGTCCTCGTTCTGCTCCTCCTGGTCGCCGCGGACCGGATCGAACAGGAAATGGGTGAAGTCGTTCCACAGCACCTGCAGGCTGTGGATGCCGTAGCCGTTCACCCTCAGCTGCCACTCCTCGCCGGAGACGGCGTAGTGGCCGGAGACGCTTTCCCGCTCGGAAAACTGCCCGTCGGTCGGGTCCAGCGTGCCGAAGCGGGATATCAGCCCCTCATCCACCGCCCGCTCCGGCTGGTCGGTGGTGAAGCGCCCCTGGCCCTTGTAGTACATGGCCGTCAAACCGAACCCGTCGGTGTCGTCGCCATGCGCATAGCGGGCAAGGCCCGCGATCTTGCGAAAGTTGTTCGGCGGGTCGAACGGCCCGTCCAGATGGCTGATGTCGGCCGCGCCGGAAAACCTGTCCCCGTTGGCCAGGCGCACCGTTCCGGTGGCGGCCAGCCGTTCGTCGCCCAGCGTGCCCGCGCTGGCGATCACCTGGTCGGGCAGCACGTCGGCGAGGCGAAGATGGTCGGACGCGACCGCCCCGAAATCGCCCACGGCCGCGTAGTAGGTGCCCTTGGTGTAATCCAGGCCCTGGAACGTTTCGGGGATCAGGAAATTGAGGTCGCTGTAGCCCTGGCCGTGCGTGTTGGTCGGCCGGTTGACCGGCATGTCGTCCACGAAGGTCGCCAGGTCGGTGCCGTGATCCAGGTTGAAGCCGCGGGCCAGGTACTGCGGCGCCTTGCCCTCGCCTGAGTGGATGGAGACGACCAGGCCAGGCACCGTCTCCAGCAGCTGACCCACCCGATAGACCGGCCGAAGCTGCAGCTCCTTCTTGGTGATCGACCCTTGGCTGGCCGTGCTTGCCCGCCCGAGCAGGTTCAGCCGCGACGCCGTCACCAGGATCTGCTCGATGGCGGATCCGGACGCCGATGCGGGAGCGGAAGGCTCAGCCGCACAGGCCGGGCAGCCAATGACCACGCAGAGTGCTCCGAGCACTGGCACGACTGACTTGCTGGTCGGCATCGAACCCTACACCCTGCCCATCCCTCATTACGGAGCCTGCGGCGGCAACGGATGCACTCCAGAGACAAAAAGTATGAGACTTTGACAAAAACGTCATACTCGGCTGCTGGCGAGGGTCGTGCACCATGCAGCGTGTGACCATCACGCTCGACGACGACCTGATGGGCGAGCTCGACAGGCTGATCGCCGCGCGCGGCTATGGCAGCCGTTCCGAGGCGATACGCGACCTCGCGCGGGCCGGAATCAGCCAGGCGCTGCTCGACATGGACGACGCGCCCGATTGCATCGCCGCCCTCGTCTACGTGACCGAGCAGGCACCGAGCGACCTGGCGCAACGCCTGGCGGCACTGTTCCGGGCGCATCACGACCTGTCCGTCGCGACGATGCACGTGCACCTCAACCACAGCGGCGGCCTGGAGGTGGCCCTGCTGAAAGGTCCGACCGGGCAGGTGCGCGCCTTGGCGGACAAGGTGCTGGTGGAGCGCGACGTAAGGCACGGCCGTCTGCACATCGTGCCCGCCAGGCTGGACGCAGAGGCGCACAGCCACACCGAAGGCATCCCGCACGGCCATCTTCGCGCACGGTAGCCGCGGTGTTCAGCGTTCCACGCGCCCCGATCGTGCGAGGAGTAGGAGCGACGCGCCGACGGTCAGAGCGGTGACGAGGAGGCCGACGCGCCCGGCGGGGTCGAACAGGTCGAAGGTCAGGACCGCGAGCAGGAACAGCAATCCCAGGATCGGCGGCCCCGGAAAGCCGGGCATCCGCCAGGCGAGGTTGCCGCTGGCGCCCGTCCGCCGGCCGCGAAGCGCCGCAAGGCACAGCCCCGAATAGGTGACGACGTTGCTGTTGCCGAGGATCAGGACGAGGATTTGCGGGTCCAGAAGGCAGGCCAGCAGCCCGCTCCCGCCCATGGCCAGGGTTGCGGCCCAGGGAGACCCCCAGCGTGGATGGGTGGCGGCCAGCGCGCGGCGCACCGGCGCGGGCCAAAGCCCGTCGCGCGCCGTGGCGTAGAGCTGGCGCCCGGCCATCAGGGCGATGGCGATCATGGTGTTGAACACTGCCAGCGCGACCCCGAGGCTCATCAGCCGCGCCAGGCCGCGCCCGCCGGCGTGCTCGATGAAGTCGGAAACGGGTGCTGCGGCTGCGGACAGGGCTCGGAGGTCCGGCGCGCCCAGGATCACGGCGGCAACCGGCGGCATCACCACCAACACGCCCACCGCGAGCGCGAGGAGCACCACCGGTGCCATGGTGCGGCTTGCATCGCGCATGTCCTCGCCGAAGAAGATCGCCGCCCCGTAGCCGTTGAACGCGTAGATGCCGGCCGCCGTCGCGGCACCCAGCCCCGCCAGGGTGGGCGCCGCCAAGCCGCCCGAGCCGGTCGCGACGATCGGGTGGAGCAGGACCGATAGCGGCTGATGCGCGTGCAGCACGCCCAGTCCGGTCAGCACGGCGAGGGCCAGCAGCTCCACGAGCAGGAAGCCGCCGGTGACGACCGCGCCCACCTGTATGTGCAGCACCGCGATGCCTGCGACAATCGCCACCATCAGCGCCGCCAGAGGGCGCGTGGGCAGTCCCGGCACGACCGCGCCGAGATAGGTGGCGACACCGAAGCCTGACAGGGCCAGCGATATGCTGAAGCCCAGGAGGTTCAGGCCGAGCACGCCCTTCGCCCAGTTCGGGCCGAACACACGGCCCATGATGGAGTATTCGCCGCCCGCGCCCGGAAACGCGGAGCCGAGCTCGCCATAGACGCAGGACATCGCGACCCCGAACAGTGCGGCCGCGGCGAAGCACGGAAAGATGCCGGTGCCCACCTGCCTGATCACGTCGGAGCCGACGACGAACACCGCGATGCTCGGCGACAGGATGGACACCGTGATGAACAGGGTTCCGACCGGGCCGATGGAGCGTTGCAGGCCGCCTGCAAGCCCCGGCGCAGCCTCGCTGCCGGCCTGCGCGCTCAGGACGAGGCGCTCCGGTTCGCCAGGCCGGCATGGCCCGGAGGAGCGGCGAGAAGGGCTGTGCGGGTCGTCATCGGCGGCCACCATAGGAAGAGCCACGCGGGCCGGATGCAAGCCCGAGCCGCGCGTTGGCACCTTCCGGAACGGCGCCCGCGCTATCACCTGCGTGAGCGCTCATCGAGGATCAAGATCTTGTCCGACCCGACCCGCCTGCTCATCGTCTTCTACTCGCGCTCCGGTTCTGTCGAGAAGCTGGCCGAGGCCGCGGCAGAGGGCGCACGGGAGGGTGGCGCCATCATCCGCCTGCGCCGGGCGAGGGAGGTGGTGGACGAGGCGGTCATGGCCAAGTCCAAGGGCTGGCTGGAGAACGCGACGCGTCAGAACGCGCTGCACGACGCGCCGACCCTGGAGGATGCCGAATGGGCCGACGCCATCCTGCTGGGCACGCCCTGCTATTTCGGCGCCATGGCGACCGAGCTGAAATCCTACCTCGACCAGCTTGGCCCCCAGTGGAAACGCGGCGCGCTGGCCGGCAAGGTGGGCGGCGCGTTCGCCACCGCGTCCTGGCCGCATGGCGGAACGGAGGTGGTGACCCTCTCGCTCTACGCCCCGATGGCGCATCTGGGGATGGTGATCGTGCCGACCGGCTACACGGACGAGGCGATGCTGGAAGCGGGCTCGCCCTATGGTGCCTCCAGCATCGTCGGCGCCGAAAACCGGCCGCCGCGGTCAGAGGACCTGGACGCCGCGCGCCACCAGGGGCGGCGGATGGTGGCCATCGCCGGCGCGCTGGTGGCGGCGGGGGAAATGCCTAGCCGCAGAACCCGGGACTGACACCAACCAAGGGGGTGGGTTTCACTCAATCAAAGGCAAGCGGTCCTTTTTGCAAAAAGGACCAAAAACCTTTTATTCGTTTGATCCGCGACAGCCGGTCACCTGGGGTGTCCGACATTGCTTCATCCCCTTGCTCGACCCCGCCGCACCGGTCGGCATCGGCGGCGGAGCGCCTCGCCTCGGCGTGCGGGTCGCACAAACGTGAGCTTGGCAGAGTATGCCTGCGAACAACTCGGGAGTTTATGCAGCGTGTCGCGCGGTATGCCGTGGCACGCCATCACGCTGCGGCAAAGATCGCCGCCGCAATCATCGAAAGGTCGATAATGCGCTCTCTCACACTCTCCGCTCTCGTCGCTGTCGGTCTGACTGCGGTCGCTGCCCAAGCGGCGCCCGATCCTGCGGCGCCCGGGCGAGTGGATGCGACCGTCACCATCAGCGCCAAGGCTGCCGCAATCGGCATCGGCTATTCCTGGGGCGACGGCGTGTTGCGCTACGCCGGCCACTCCTACCCTTTCACCGTCAAGGGGGTCACCGTGGCGGATGTGGGCTTTGCCAACGTGATCGGCCACGGCCGGGTCTACAACCTCAAGCATCTCCATGATTTCAACGGCACCTACGCCGCCTCGACCGGCGAGGTCACCGCAGGCAACGGCATCGGCGGCGAGATCCTGCGCAACGGCAACGGCGTGCAGATACACGTCGACGAGGTGACGAAGGGCGCCCGTTTGACGGGCTCTGCCGACGGGATACAGCTGACGCTGAAGTGACGCTGCGTCTTGGTACGGTCGGGCAGGGAATGGCTGCATGAACCGGCCCGAACCGGTGGGAGCGCGCTTGTCCACGTCCTGGTGACAGGCAGGCGCGCTCAACGCCGTGCAGTCCGCGAGCAACCGTCCCGTATGCTCGTCCAGTTGGCTTTCATGTCGGAAACCCGGATGAAACTGCCCGGATCGAGCATCGGCTCGTTCGCGATCTTGGAGCAGCGCTCGACAACCCTGTCCACGCCAGGCCTGAGCGCACTGCCCACCCTGAGAAACAACCGCTGTTTTACGTCCGGAAGAACGGCGCCGTCCTGCGTGGCGACATGGTTCGCTGGCTTAGTTTTCCTTCGAGCGCCCGACGCTGGTCGAGCGCACCAGCGCACTAGCGCACTAGCGCACTAGCGCACTAGCGCACTATCGCACCGTCGCGCACGGTGCAGGATATTCGGTAAACGCCGGTATCATTTGAGGCTGGCTCGCGCCCGCTTCGGCCGGCTTCGATGGCCCGGACGCTCGCCAGAGCGGGTTGCACGCAGCCCAATGCGCGATCCGGCGCGGGCCCGTCAGGTGGTCGCGGCGGCAAGTTCCGGCAGCGTGTCTCGTGACTCCGGTGTCGCCACCACCTTCGTCCGGTCCGACATCGTCTGGTGGTCCTCCGCCTCGATCTCACGGCAGGCCTGTTCCCAATGCTCCTGGTGTGCGCCCTCCGGCTTTCCGGCGTCCTCCCACAACGCGTGTGCACGCTTGCTGATGCGTTCCTCGTTCATGCGGACTCCTCCCGACGCAGGTCGCATTTCGGCTCGGCGGCTGCGGTCATCGGCCGACGCCGAGCTCGTGCGCCTTTCTCTCGAATTCTTCGCGAAGATCGTTGATGACTGGCAAGTTCTATGATCTCAACTCTGCGTGTATCTTCTTCGCCGGAGCCGAGTTAGCAGAGAGACGCCGAGCATGCCTTCTCGGCCCACGATGCCGACCTCGGCCTGCATGCCGTCCGCCATGAGAACGACGAGACACCGTGCCGGCCTCGATGAAATACACCGCGTCGATGGCGCTGTTGAAATGAGCAAGCGATTGCGCGTCGCCGCGGGCTGTGATGACACGAGCAGAACTCCGCTGGAACCGACGGGAGTGCTCGCCCTTCCTTAGTCGCCGCCCGCCATGCCGGTTGCCGCGGTAACGACATGTATGCACAGTCTGCGGCGACGTTGCTGGGCTGTGGTACAGACCACGCAAAGTAGCGCAAAGGCTTTGCCGGCCGCTCCGGAACGCATGTCAAGACTTGCACTGAACATGGTTTCGCATTTGGTAACGCGCTCGTCTTCGCCGTTCGCAAGGATCGAACCTGCTGTCGAGAAAATCACCGGAGCACCGTCAGGCCGATTGCCGGCACGGTCGCTGGACGGCGTCTTCCACGATTGCTGCTTGGGAGGTCTACGCCTTTCAGGCGAGGCGAGCCGCTACATCCACCAGCCGTGCGACGTGTCGGCTGCATTGAGGAGGGCGAGACCATGATCGACAGCCCCGGGGCGCATCCGCGCCCCCTCGACCAGGCGCATCCGCGCCCCCTCGACCAAGCGCATCCGCGCCCCCTCGACCAGGCGCGTCCGCGCCCCTTCGACCAGGCGCGTCCGCGCCCCTTCGACCAGGCGCGTCCGCGCCGGGGCGTCACGGCGCGTCCTCGCGCGCTCGCACAATCCTGTGGTCACGCCAGCCGTAAGCCTCATCCCCGAACATTCGGATACCGGTCTTGAGCGCCAGGAGGCGGGGGCGGACGGCGCTGGACGCCGATCTTGCGGTGTTGACGCGCGCCCGTGCAAAGGACGCGCCGCCCAGGACGGTGGGATACGGACAATCTCTGCCAAAGGCTCCTGGCCGCGTCAGCCACGACGCGGACGCGCCGAAAAAGGACGCGCCGAAAAAGGACAGGCCGAAAGAGGCGCCCGAGGAGGACGACGAGAACAAGGACAAGCAGGACAACAACAAGAACGGCGAGGACAAGGACGGGAAGGACAACGGCGGGAAGGAGGAGAAGGACAAGGGGGGCGACGAAGACGGGGGCAAGAAGCGCCGCTGGCCGATCGTCCTCCTGATCGTCGTGATCATCCTCGCCGTCGCCGGCGGCGCACTCTACTGGTATCTGACGCGCAACGAGGAGGACACCGACGACGCCTATACCGAGGGCAACTCGGTGAGCATCGCGCCGAAGGTGTCCGGCTACGTGGTTGAGCGTCTGGTCGACGACAACACCTTCGTGCATCCCGGCGACCTGCTGCTGCGCATCGATCCGCGCGACTACATCACCGCGCGCGACCAGGCGCGGGCCAACCTCGATCTGGCCCTGGCGCAGCTGCGCGGCGCGGAGATCGACCTCGAGATCGCGCGCGTGCGCTACCCCGCCGACCGCGTGCAGGCGCAGGCGCAGCTGGCGCAGGCGCTGGCCAACCAGGCCGATGCACGGCGCGAATACGGCCGCCAGCGCACGGTCGACCAGCGCGCCACCACCCAGACCTCTGTCGACCAGGCGACGACGCAGTACCGGTCCACCACGGCCAGCGCCCAGCAGATGCAGGCGCAGTTGCAGGTGGCGTCCCTGGTGCCGCAGAACATCGCCACCACCAGCAGCGCGCTCAAGCAGCGCCAGGCCCAGGTGGCGCAGGCCAGGGCCAATTTGGAGCAGGCCGAGCTGAACCTGTCCTACACGGAGATACGCGCGCCGGCGGAGGGCAAGATCACCCGGCGCAACGTCGATCGCGGCACCTTCGCGCAGGTCGGCCAGCAGGTGTTCTACCTGGTGCCGACGCTGACCTGGGTGGTGGCCAACTTCAAGGAGACGCAGCTCAACCGCATGCGGCCCGGCCAGCCGGTCAGCATCCACGTCGACGCCTACCCCACCCTGAAGCTGCACGGCCACGTCGACAGCATCCAGCAGGGCAGCGGTGCGCGGTTCACCACATTCCCCTCCGAGAACGCGACCGGCAATTTCGTCAAGATCGTCCGCCGCGTGCCGGTCAAGATCATCATCGACAGCGGCATGAACCCGCATCAGGGCCTGCCGCTCGGCTTGTCGGTCGAACCGACGGTGGACGTGCGATGAGCGCCGGGGGCAAGCCCAATCCCTACCTGATCGCGCTGGTCGTGACGCTGGCGGCGTTCATGGAGGTGGTGGACACGACGATCGTCAACGTGTCGCTGCCCTATATCGCAGGCGATCTCGGCGTCAGCACCGACAACGCGGCCTGGACGCTGACCACCTACCTGGTCGCCAACGGCGTCACGCTGACCATCTCGGCGTCTCTCGGCCGGCGTCTGGGGCGCAAGCGCTACTTCCTGATCTCGATCGCCGGCTTCACCGTGTGCTCGCTGGCCTGCGGGCTGTCGACCAGCTTCGGCGAGATCCTGCTGTTTCGCGGGCTGCAGGGCCTGTTCGGCGGCGGGCTGCAGCCGATGCAGCAGGACATCATCCTCGACACCTTCCCGCCGGAGAAGCGGCAGGCGGCGCTGTCGATCACCGCTGTCGCCACCATCATCGCGCCGGTGGTGGGGCCGCTGATCGGCGGCTATCTCACCTTCAACTATTCCTGGCACTGGATCTTCCTGATCAACGTGCCGATCGGCGCGCTGACGATCTTCGGCGTGCTGCAGCTGATCGAGGACTCGCCCGAGATGGAGGAACAGCGCCGCAACGCGCCGCGGTTCGACTGGATCGGCACGGTGATGATCATGCTGGCGCTGGGCTGCATGGAACTCGGGGCCGATCGCGGAGAGGATTACGACTGGCTCGCCTCGACGTTCATCAGGGTGATGTTCGGCCTGTCGCTGTTCGGCTATTTCGGCGGGGTGGTGTACCTCACCTCGGTGAAGAACCCCGTCGTCAACCTGGCGGTGTTCAAGGACCGCAACTTCGCGCTGTCCTGGTGGTCGATGGCGATGATGGGGTTCTCGCTCTACGCCAGCGCCATCATCATGCCGCTGTTTTCGCAGGACGTGCTGGGCTACAACTCGGTCCTCGCGGGCTGGGTGCTGGCGCCGGGCGCGTTGGTTTTGTGCGTGCTGATCCCCATCGTCAGCCAGATACTCAACGTGGTGCCCGTCAAATGGGTCATCGCCGCCGGCGGCCTGGCCCTGGCGGGCTCGCTCTACTATTCGATGGACCTGGTGCCAGGCCTCGATTTCTTCCACGTCGCCCTCTACCGGGCGGCGCAGACGGCCGCGCTCGCGCTGCTGTTCGTTCCGCTCAGCTCCAGCGCCTACTCGACGATCCCGCCAGAGCTGAAGTCGGATGCCGCCAGCCTGTTCACCATGGCGCGCAACGTCTATGGCGGGGTCGGCATCTCGGTCGGCACCGCGCTGGTCACCGACCATCAGCAGATCAGGCAGGCGCACCTGGTCAAATACCTCGATCCGACCAACCCGCCCTACAACGACTACCTGCAGCAGCTTCAGCAGGCAGCGATGTCCTACGGCAGCGCCGTGGAGCAGGCGGTGCGCGACGCGCCGGGCCAGGCGTTCCAGACCTTGCAGGCGCAGGTCGCCACCCTGGCCTACACCGACGTGTTCTTCATCATCGCGCTGCTGTCGCTCAGCATCACGCTGGCCGCGCTGTTCATGTCGAACGTAACGCCGGGGGCGAGTGCGGGTGGCGAAGGTTGAGGCCGATCAGGGCATCCGCGGCGCTGCTCCTGTGTGCGGCCGGCTGCACGGTCGGGCCGAAATTCATGCCGCCCGCTCCGCCCCGCATCGCCGCCTGGCAGAACGGCCGGGCCGGCGATCCTGCGGTCAGCCTGACCACCGACCCCGACCCGCGCTGGTGGGCCAAGTTCGGCGACCCCGTGCTGACCGAGCTGGTGCAGACCGCCATTCGCGACAACCTCGACGTGCAGCAGGCGGTGCTGCGCGTGGTCGAATCGCGCCAGAGCATCGTGACGGCGCAGGCGGCAGGTCTGCCGACCCTGGCCGGCACCGCCAGCTACATGCGCGAACAGCTCGGCGCCAAGGGCATCCTCGAATCCGAAGGGGCCTATGGCGAGCTGAACCGGCTTGCCAACCAGGCGTCCAACTCGGGCGTCGGGTCGGCGCTGGCTGGCACCGGCGCATCGGGCAGCCTGTCGAACGGGGCGGCTACCGGCCTGCTCAACCAGGTCACCCAGCCGGTGAACCTGTTCCAGTACGCCCTGAGCGCGTCCTGGGAGCTCGACCTGTTCGGGCGGGTGCGGCGCTCCGTCGAGCAGGCGCGCGCGACCGCACAGGCCCAGGCCGAGGCCGCCAACGACGCGCTGACCAGCCTGGAGAGCGAGGTCGCCCAGGCCTACGTGCAGCTGCGCGGCGCGCAGGCGCTGCGGGCCAGCCAGCAGGACAACATCCGCTCCGCACAGGGCTCGCTGGCGCTGACGCAGAACCGGCGCGCGGTCAGGCTGTCCACCGACCTCGACGTGGACCAGGCGAACACGCAGCTGCTCGACCTGCAGCGCCAGCTGCCCGAGTACGACAAGCAGGAAAGCCAGGCGGTGGACCGGCTGAACGTGCTGATCGGCAAGCCGCCCGGCACGCTGGAGGCCCGGCTGCTGCAGCCGGCACCGCTGCCCGCCATGCAGGGGGCCGTGGGCCTTGGCGTGCCGTCCGACCTCGCACGGCGCCGGCCCGACATCAGGCAGGCCGAAGCGCAGCTGCACGCGGCCACCGCGGGCGTGGGCGTCGCGGTGGCGAGCTTCTATCCGGACGTCTCCCTGACCGGCAACCTCGGCATCCGCGCGCTCGACGCGAGCTATCTCACGCGCTGGGCCAGCCATTTCTACTCGGCGGGGCCGAGCCTGTCGCTGCCCATCTTCCAGGGCGGCCAGCTGACCGCCAACCTTCGCCTCAACCGGGCGCAGGAAGCCGAGGCGGGGCTGCGCTACCGCGCCACCGTGCTCAACGCGCTGCGCGAGGTGGAGGACGGGCTGGTCGCCTTCCGCGCCGATGCTAGCGAACGCGACCGGCTGGCCGCCGTGGTGCGCTCGGGCGAGGACACGCTCTATCTGGCCAGCAACCGCTACGAACACGGCCTGTCGGACTACCTCCAGGTGCTCGACGCCCAACGCACGGTGGAGAACGCCCGCCAGCAGCTGGTCCAGCAGGAGATGACGCTGGCCAACGACGTCGTGACCCTCTACCGCGCCCTCGGCGGCGGCTGGGAGTCCCCTGGCACGACCAGCCAGGCCCACATCCCGAGAGACAAGCTACCGCCAGTCCCGGCTGCACTCGACAGCCTGGGCGCGGGCGGCAAGTGACCGGCGGCGTTCGGTGCTAGAGAGGGCGCAGGAACGGGAGGTCGCGATGACGACGCATGATGGGGCGCAACCGGCTTGGGGTGCGGGGTACACGACGCTGTCTGCCTCGCTGGCCGACCGCGTGCTGACGGTCACGCTCGACCGTCCGGACCAGATGAACGCGTTCACCGTGCGCATGGCGGGCGAGCTGGTGGCGGTCTTCGAGGCGGCGAGCCTGGACGATGCGGTGGGCGCGGTGGTGCTGACCGGCGCCGGCCGCGCGTTCTGCGCCGGCATGGACCTCTCGGCGGAGGGCAACGTGTTCGGCCTCAACGAGGCGCTGTCGCCCACCCTGGACGACATGCGCGCGAAGCTGGACGACCAGGAGATCGTCGACGGCGTGCGCGACACCGGCGGCCGCGTCACGCTGGCCATCTTCGCCTGCCGCAAGCCGGTGATCGCAGCGATCAACGGCGCCGCCGTCGGCATCGGCGCCACGATGACGCTGGCCGCGGATTTCCGCATGGCGTCGGAGCGCGCCCGCATCGGCTTCGTGTTCGGCCGTCTGGGCATCGTGCCGGAAGCCTGCTCCAGCTGGTTCCTGCCGCGGCTGGTGGGCATGCAGCAGGCGCTTGAATGGTGCTACACGGCCGACATCTTCGACGCCCAGGAAGGCCTGCGCGCTGGGCTGCTGCGCTCGGTCCACGCGCCCGAAGACTTGGTGGCCGAGGCGCAGGCGTTTGCCGCCAGGCTGGTCGCCAGGCGCTCGCCCGTGGCCGTGGCGCTGACGCGGCAGATGCTGTGGCGCAACGCAGCCGCGCCGCATCCCGTGGAGGCGCACCGGATCGACTCGCTGGCGATGTTCTACGCCAGCCGCGCCGACGGCCGCGAGGGCGTGCGTGCCTTTCAGGAAAAGCGCGACGCGGTGTTTTCCGGAAAGGCGTCGGAGATGCCCGAGTTCTTTGAGCGCTGGAGTGTCGATACCAACGCGTAGGCCATGTTCAGGTGTTGCGTGACTGGAAAACGATACGACCCAACCGGCGTACGAGGGGCCGGTCTCCTCGGATGATCTGGACGGCATGCGCCTGGCGGCTATTGCTGGATGGCGCAGGGCCCCATGCCGATCGAGTGGGTCGAGGATAAAATGAATAAAGGTTTTTTGGTCCTTTTTGCAAAAAGGACTGCTTGCTTTACGCCGTATAGCGGCTCGGCAGACGACAGACATTCAACGATCGTGGCAGCCCAGAAGGGTACGCCGTCCGTGGTAGCGACACCTGGGCTGTTGGCGCGCCTCAAGGGCTGGAAAGCGGCGAGCGATCGTGGCCCGCACCATGTGACGGCCAAGGCGGTGCACCGGCCTTGATAGTGACAGCGTCTGCGCCTAGCCGCGAGCAGGGTCGGCTGGTGCTTGCCACGTGTATCCTGGCGTCCAGCCTGGCCTTCGTGGACGGCTCGGTCGTCAATGTCGGCCTGCCGGCGATCGGTCGCGACCTGCACGCCGGGCCCGGCGCGCTGCAATGGATCGTGAACGCCTACTTGCTGCCGCTGAGCGCGCTGCTGCTGCTGGGCGGCGCGGCGGGCGACCGCTACGGCCGCCGCCGGCTGCTGGTGGCTGGGACGGTGCTGTTCGGCGCGGCGTCCCTCGCCTGCGCCGCCGCGCCAGATCTTTCGCTGCTGCTCGGCGGGCGGGCGCTGCAGGGCGTGGGCGCCGCCATGCTGATGCCGAGCAGCCTGGCCATCCTCGGCGCCGCGTTCAGCGGGCCGGCCAAGGGGCGTGCGGTGGGCATCTGGGCCGCCACCGGTGCGGCCATGGGCGCGCTCGGCCCGGTGCTGGGCGGCTGGCTGATCGACACGGTGGGCTGGCGCGCGATCTTCCTCATCAACTTGCCGCTCGCACTCGGCGCGATCTTCCTCGCCTGGCGCTTCGTCCCGGCCGATGCGGACGGGCGCGACCGTCCCGTCGACGTCTGGGGCGGGTTGCTTGCCACCGCAGGACTGGGGGCGGCCACCTGGGCGCTGACGACCGGCTCCGGGCCGGCCGGATGGACGCCGCGGGCGTTGCTGGCGTCCGCTGCCGCGGCGGCGCTGATGCTCGGCTTCGTGGCCGTGGAGCGACGGCTGGGCAGCAGGGCCATGACGCCGCTCGACCTGTTCGGGTCGAGGACGTTCGTCGGCCTGACGCTGCTGACCCTGCTGCTCTACGGGGCGCTTGGCGGCCTGTTTGTGCTGCTGCCCTTCCTGCTGATCCAGGCGGCCGGCTACACCGGCACCCAGGCGGGTGCGGCACTGCTGCCCTTGCCGGCCTTGCTGGCCGTAAGCTCGCCGGCGATGGGCGCGCTCGCCGGGCGCATCGGTCCGCGCCTGCCGCTGACCGTGGGGCCGCTGGTCGTGGCGGCCGGTTTCGCGCTGATGACCCGGGTCGGTGGGCACGCCGCGTATTGGACGCAGGTGTTGCCGGCCCTGCTGGCGATCGCGTTCGGCATGAGCGGCGCGGTTGCGCCGCTGACCACGGCCGTTCTCGGTTCGGTGGACGCCCGCCACACCGGGTTGGCCTCCGGCCTCAACAGCGCGGTGGCCCGCACCGGCGGCTTGACCGCCACCGCCCTGGTCGGTTCGGTGCTGGCGGCGAGAGGTGAGGGGCTGCTCGCCGGCTTTCGCGTCGCCTGCCTGGTCGCCGCAGCTTCGTGCCTGCTGGCAGGCCTCTGCGCCTTCACCCTCGTCGGCCGTGACGCGGAACGCCGAGCCTGATGCTCGCGCCTCGCGCAGCCCGTGTTCGACACGCCCGACGAGGGTGCGTGGCCGGCGACGAGGGGCAATGCTCCGGTGGCAGCCAGCATGGGACGGCGCTGCCGGTCTGCGTTGCTCAACCAGGATGGGTGCGCACGACATCTTTCGGAAACCGGCGGTGCAGCCATAGCCAGGCGTGCGGCTTTTCCCTGACCCAGCGCTCCAGGCAGTCGTTCAGCGCCTGGGTCAGCAATGCCACGTCGGCCTGGCGGTTGCCGGTGTCGGGCAGGGACAGAGGCGGCTCCGGGATCAGCCGCAGGCGGGCAGGGCCGATACGCTCGACATGGCCGGGGATGATCGGGCAGCGAAACCTCAGCGCCAGCGCCGCGGCCGCAGGCGCCGTCATCGCAGGTAGGCCGAACAGCCTTGCCTGTATGCCGTCGTTCATCTTCTGGTCGACGAGCATGCCCAGGCAGCCGCCTCGCCGCATGTGGGCCAGCGCGTTGCGTGCTCCCTGTGCCCCCTTCGGGAACATCGGCACTCGCCGCCCCAACGCCCGCCGGCGCAGCCCCAGGACGATGTCGTTCACCATCTGGTTGCTGGCGGCGCGGTATACGCTGGAGAACGGCATGCCGTACGCGGCGACCGCCGGCGGCAGCATCTCCCAGTTGCCGATATGGCCGGATACGAAGATGACCGGGCCGCCGCGTGCCGCCTGCGCCGTCAATATGTCATCGTGTTCCACCACCCAGCCTGGACCCGAGGCGCTGTTCTGCGGAAGTTTGTCCAGATGCGGAAACTCTCCAGCCGTGCGGCCGAGGTTTTCCCACATGCCGCGCAGCACGCCGCGTCGCGCGGCAGCGTCCAGCTCCGGCAGTGCTGCGCGCAGGTTGCGTTCGGCGACGCGGCTGACCGGCAGCATCGGGCCGATCAGGACAAACAGGCGGCCCATGATGTCGGAGGCTGCGACCGGCCCGACCGCCTGGAGAGCTGCAACGACGCCACGCACCAGCACGGCTTCGAGCCGAAATCGAAGTTTTCGAAGTGGCGCCTGTGCAATCGAGGGATCGTGCAGGAGGTCTTGTGCGTCTATTGCATTTGTCTGCACGCCAGATCCCGCCGCGTGTCTGAGACGTTGTCGGCACGCCTCCGCCAAGCTGCATGCCGGATGCCAGCGGCTGCGAACTCTGCCAAGTAAATGAACGGTGAGCCGTCAGGGTGTCCTTCGCGCGCTCGTCCTGTGAAGTCGTCTGTGCGCCTATCACTTTGCCGGACGTGGCTTCGCCCATGCCGGCGTGCAGAGACGAGAGCCTGATCGCTTCTGGTAGCCGAAGCGATCAGGCTCCAGCGTGTGGATGATCGATCGCCAGCCGGCGCGTCTGCGCTTCACCCGAACGCGTCGAACTCCTGCCAGAAAGCGGTCGGCATGGCCCCTTGTAGCGCCGCCGCCTGCCCCACCTCTGCGGCCGCATCGCCACTCCTTCGGATCGCGAGCAGCAACCTACGTCGCAGCGTTCTCCCATTTCGGCATCGACAGGCGTGCCTCGGGCAAGCACACCCGCTTTCAAGCCGGCTGCGCAGTGTAGGGCTATAGGCCGATCGGGCCGCTCGGCTCGAGGAGGTCGCGGCCGACATGCTCGCTGCGGAAGCGTGCGGAGCTCTCATAGGCGCGACGGCGGGCGCGCATGACCGAGCCGAGCGGACGGTGGGCGGCCAGGCCGCGCCACGGGCTGAAGGTGAGGCCTTCGTCGATCGCCTCGACCAGCTCCGGCTGCCAGCTGTCCTGCGGCTGCACGACGATGCGGGCGACCGCCCGGTAAGGGCTGACGTCCTGCGGCCACTGAACGGAGGCGTCCTCGATGGGCATCGTGTCGAGGTCGGTGCAGAGCTGGATCCTCACGTCCCAAACCGCCTGCTCGGTCCGGAAGAAGTCGCGCACGAGGCCGCGCAGTCCGTCCGGCTTGCCGTGCAGGTCGACCGACTGCTCGTTGAGCGCGACCAGGTTGTCGGACACCGGGGAGACGCACAGCTTGGCCATGTAATCGCCATGCAGGAGAGGCGCCTGGGAGTAGAAGCTGTCGCCCAGGATGTGCGTCATCGCCTGGCCGGCAAAGGTGGTCAGAACCGTGCTTTGCATGCCCGCCATCTCGAGCGCCTGCTCGGCGGTGCGCGACATTGCGGAGATCGCCTTCTTCAACGCCGGCGCCTTGTCTGCCGTCGGTGCCAGCTTGGAGATGTTGGACAGGAAATCCTTCGCCGTGCGCGCGTTGAAGGCCGGCGAGTTGCCGAGCACGAAGTTCTGTGTGGTGTCGCCCTCGCTGCCCGGCAGGCGCGGCCCTTGGACGCCAAGCACCTTGAGCGCCAGGCCGCGCGGCGTGGACACCGTATCGTCCAGAACGTCGCCTGGCGTGGTCGAGAGGCGGAGGATGACGGGATGGCGCGCAGGGGCCGCGAACATTCCCTGTGCCAGTTCCTGCGGCAGGCCGCCGAGCACCTCCAGTTCGCCGCGCAGCACGCCATGGCTTTTCGCGTGCACGGACCGCCGCACGTGGCCGGTGTCGCGCAGCACCGTCCGGCTGATTTGCAGCATAGATTCGGTCAGTTCCCGATCGTAGGTTCTCTCGTCTTCGATGAACTGCTCGATCTCTGGACGGTATCGTATCGGAGCTTGCGGGGTGCTTGTCATGGTTCACTTCGATCGTGCTTCAGCCAGCCACAACTGTGGGTGGAGCCGAGGAGTTTCATGAGCGTCAGCGTCCCATCGTCAAACAACGCTCGAATACCCGTGATGCGTCGCTCATACCCGCGCATCGTAAGCCGATGTTAAGCTACTCGGCTCATCCTCTGCCGCGCACCCGATTTGCAGGCGATGATCTATGGCACAATCAAAGTTCCGGCTTGTCACGCGCAGCGACTTCGACGGGCTGGTATGCGGCATGCTGCTTCGCGAGCTGGACCTGATCGACGAGATCAAGTTCGTCCATCCGAAGGACATGCAGGATGGTGCCGTGCCCATCACGTCGAGGGACATCATCACCAACCTGCCCTACGTCCCGCAATGCCATCTGGCCTTTGATCACCACGCGAGCGAGGTGTTGCGCACCGGCGATGCCGGCGCCGCCAACTACGTCATCGATCCCGGCGCACCGTCTGCGGCACGGGTGGTGTACGAGTATTTCGGGGGCTGTTCCACCTTCCCCAGGGTTCTGCCCGATCTCATGACGGCAGTCGACCAAGCGGACTCGGCCCGTTTTTCTCGAGAGGACGTCCTCAACCCCAAAGGCTGGGTGCTGCTGAACTTTTTGATGGATTCCCGGACAGGTCTCGGCCGCTTCCGCGATTTCCGGATATCGAATTACGATCTGATGATGCAGTTGATCGAGCATTGCCGCGGACAGGCCATCGACCAGATACTGGCGCTGCCCGACGTTATGGAGCGCGTGGACCTGTATCGGGCGCAACACGCGCTGTTCGTGGCGCAGTTGCGACGCTGCACGACGCTGCACGGCAAGCTGGCAGTTTTGGACCTGCGGGAGGAGGAGGTGATCCATGCAGGCAACCGCTTCATGATCTACGCACTGTTTCCCGCATGCGAGATCTCGGTTCACGTGATCTGGGGCGTGCGCAAACAGAACACCGTCTTTGCTATCGGCAAATCGATCCTGCGTCGCGGGTCCACCGCCGATGTGGGCGCCATCTGCCTGCAACACGGCGGCGGCGGACACGAAGCCGCCGGCACCTGCCAGGTATCGAACCCTCAATCAGAAGCGGTCCAGCAGGAACTCATCACCATGCTGGCCGGGGAGCCGGTTACCGCCGCGGCTTAACTCATTGCGTTCGGGTTGGCTCAGGAGGCGTGGCGGACGCTGTCGCGATCCCCTGCTGGGGCCAGGCACTCCGTTCCGGCCAAGAGCATGATCAGTTCAGGTTGATCTTCGACCACGATGAACATGCTCGCCAAAGTAAAGAGCTAGAGACTGATCGCTACGGCTACCAGAAGCGATCAGACCCTAGATCGGATTTCGGGCGATCAGCTGCCGGGCGATGACGATGCGTTGCGTCTCGTTGCTACCCTCTCCTATGCATGTCAGCGGCGCGTCGCGGTACAGCCTCTCTATCGGATAGTCCTTGCTGTAGCCGAAGCCGCCGAAGATCCGCATCGCCTCCAGCGTCACCTCGACGGCCGTCTCGGATGCGAAGTATTTTGCCATGCCGGCCTCCATGTCGCATCGTTGGCCGCGGTCGTAACTGGCGGCTGCGTCGGCCACCAGCAATTCAGAGGCGCGCACCTTGGCGGCCATTCCGCCGAGTTTGAGCTGTATTGCCTGCTGTTCGCAAAGCGGCCTGCCAAAGCTGTGTCGTTCCTGGCTGAAGGCCACGCTCTCCTGCAGCGCACGCCGCGCCAACCCGACCGCGCGGGCTGCGATGCTGATCCTGCCGAGTTCCAGCCCGGCCACGGCCATGTAGAACCCTCGTCCCTCGACGCCGCCGATCAGGTGACGGGCCGCATCGAGCTCGACGCCCTCGAAAACCAGTTCAGCGCTGTCGATGCCTTTGTAGCCGAGCTTGTCGAGCTTGCGGCCGGCTTGGCGGCCCTCGACCGGCGCGCCTGTGTCCGGGTCCGATTTCGGCACGATGAACATCGACAGGCCGCGATGTTTCAAGGCGGGATCTGGATCGGACCTGACCAGAACTGCGACCGCCCCGCCTTCAATGCCGTTCGATACCCAGGTCTTGATGCCGTCGATGACGTAGGTGCCGTGTCCGGTGGCATGCGCCGTCGTACAGGTCGCGGCGAGATCGGTGTCGGTGTCGGGTTCCGCCAAGCCTAGGCTGCCGCGGACCTCGCCGGTGGCGAACCGTGGCAGCCACAAATTCTTTTGCGCGTCTGTGCCGAACCTCTCCACGATGCCAGCCATCAGCAAGTGAGAGTTGAAGATGCCGGTCAACGACATCCATGTCTCGCTGACGAGCGTGACGATCCGCGCGTAGGTGAAAGCGGATAGGCCGAGGCCGCCGAACTCCCGAGAGATCGTTGCACCGAACAGGCCCAGCTGTTTCATCTCCTCCACCATCTCGGTAGGGTAGATGTCGTAATGTTCGAGCTCGGCGACGGACGGGCGGACGGACCGAGCCAGCCAGCGTTCCACAGAGTTGAGGATCGCCGCATCGCCGTCGATCTGGCCCGTGGCTCCCGATGGCATCGCGTCGTCCTTTGACTTAGGAAGGTTGTTCGCCGTTGCTTTTAAGCAAGGACTCTTCTTTTCTGAAGAAAAGAAGCAAAAGACTTTTGTTCTCGGCGGCCATGCCGGCGTGGCGGAAGGAGTGGGATTCGAACCCACGGTACGCTTTCACGCACACACGCTTTCCAAGCGTGCGCCTTAAGCCGCTCGGCCATCCTTCCTGCGCGGGCGGCAAACTAGGGGGGGCCGGCCGGGCGCGCAAGCCAGGTCAGGCATCCATTTTCAGCGCGGCCAGGAAGGCGCTCTGCGGGATTTCGACGCGGCCGAACTGGCGCATCCGCTTCTTGCCCTCCTTCTGCTTCTCCAGCAGCTTGCGCTTGCGGCTGATGTCGCCGCCGTAGCACTTGGCCGTCACGTCCTTGCTCAACGCGCCCAGCGTCTCCCGGGCGATGATGCGGCTGCCGATGCTGGCCTGGATGGCGATCTTGAACAGCTGGCGGGGGATCAGATCCTTCAGCTTGGCGCAGATCGAACGGCCGCGGGTCTCGGCCACCGAGCGGTGCGCGATGAAGCTCAGCGCGTCCACCGGGTCGTTGTTGACCAGGATGGAGATGCGCACCAGGTCGCTTTCCTCGTAGCCGTCCATCGCGTAGTCGAAGCTGGCATAGCCGCGGCTGATCGACTTCAGGCGATCGTAGAAGTCGAACACCACCTCGTTCAGCGGCAACTGGTACACCGCCATCGCCCGGTTGCCGACATAGGTCAGGTCCGCCTGGCGCCCGCGCCGTTCGTTGCACAGGGTCAGCACGTTGCCGAGATAGTCGTCGGGCACCATTATGGTCGCGCGGATCCACGGTTCCTCGATGTGCCTTATGGTGGACGGATCGGGCATGTCGGCGGGATTATGCAGCTCCATCGCGTCGCCGTTGTTCCTCTGCAGGCGGTAGACGACCGACGGCGCGGTCGCGATCAGGTCCAGGTCGAACTCGCGCGACAGACGTTCCTGGATGATCTCCAGGTGCAACAGGCCGAGAAAGCCGCAGCGATAGCCGAAGCCCAGCGCCGCCGAGGTCTCGGCCTCGTAATGGAAGCTCGCGTCGTTCAGGCGCAGCTTTCCCAGCGACTCGCGCAGCTTCTCGAAATCGTCGGCATCGACGGGGTACAACCCGCACCAGACGACGGGGATGGACGGCTTGAAGCCCGGCAGGGCGTCCTCGGCCGGCAGCCGGTCGTCGGTGATCGTGTCGCCGACGTTGCAGTCGGCCACGGTCTTCATCGCGGCGGTGATGTAGCCCATCTCGCCAGGGCCCAGGTCGCCGGTCGCGATCATCTTGGGCGTGAACACGCCGCATTGCTCCACCACGTAGGCGTGGCCGTTGGCCATCATGCGTATCTTCTGGCCGCGGCGGAGTCGCCCGTCCTTCACGCGCACCAGGATGACCACGCCGAGGTACTGGTCGTACCAGCTATCGACCAGCAGCGCCTTCAGCGGCGCGGCGGCGTCGCCGGTGGGCGGCGGCAGGCGCGTCACCAGCGCCTCCAGCACGCCCTCGATGTTCAGGCCGGTCTTGGCGCTGATCATAACCGCGTCGGACGCGTCCAGTCCGATCACGTCCTCGATCTGCTGGCGCACCTTTTCCGGCTCGGCGGCCGGAAGGTCGATCTTGTTGAGCACCGGGACGATCTCGTGGTGCGCGTCGATCGCCTGGTACACGTTGGCCAAGGTCTGCGCCTCCACCCCCTGGCTCGCATCGACCACCAGCAGGCTGCCCTCGCAGGCGGCCAGCGAGCGGCTGACCTCGTAGGCGAAGTCCACGTGGCCCGGCGTGTCCATCAGGTTCAGCTCGTACGTCAGCCCGTCATGCGCGCGGTAGGCCAGGCGCACGGTCTGCGCCTTGATGGTGATACCGCGTTCCTTTTCGAGCTCCATGTTGTCGAGCACCTGCGCGGTCATCTCGCGGTCCGTCAGCCCGCCGCAGGCCTGGATCAGCCGGTCGGCCAGCGTGGACTTGCCGTGGTCGATATGCGCGATGATGGAGAAGTTGCGGATCAGGCTGAGCGGCGTGTCGGTCATGCGTAGCAGATAGGCCCAAAACGCCGGGAAAGGGAGGTCCTAGCGTCTGTTCAGACGTTTAAGCGGGCAGACGTTCAAGCGGGCAGACGTTCAAGCGGGCAGACGTTCAAGCGGGCAGACGATCAGGCGGGCAGACGTTTCAGGCGGGCAGCATCTGGCTGACGCGCCTGCTCAGCTCCTGCACGCTGTAGGGCTTTGCCAGCACCGGGAAGCGGAGCGCACCAGGTGCCAGGGCCGCGTTGCTGTAGCCGGTGGCGAGCAGGATCGGCAGCTTTGGCGCGTCGCAGGCAATCTGCTCGGCCATCTCGATGCCGCTCATGCCGCCAGGCATGACGATGTCGGAGAACACCAGGTCGAACCTGCCTTCGTCGCGCAGGATCGCCAGGGCGGAGGGCGCGTCGTGGCAAAGCGTCACGGCATGGCCCATGTCGCTCAGCACGGTCACCGCCACCTCGGCCACCAGAGGGTCGTCCTCCACCACCAGGATGCGCCTGGACGTCGGCGGCCGAAGCAGCGCTGCCTCCTCCTCGGCGGCCTCGAACATGAATATGGAACTGGAACTGACGGCCGTCGCCCTCGTCAGCCGTTGCGCAGCCGTGCCGCCCTGCTCGGCAGCCTGGCGGATGTTGTTGAGCAGGCGGATCAGCTTGCCGTTGCCCGCGGCATGGCGCTCGGCCAGGGCAAGGTTGCTGGTGATGATCGCCAGCGCGTTGGCGAACTCGTCCGCCAGGCCGGCGGACCCGGCAGACTCGGCGTAACGGGAGGGATCGGTCAGTTCCACCGGGCAACCCGCCAGCGTCTAACGCAGTTCAGCGCCAGTCGCTTTTGACACCGATTGAACGACCTTCCTGCACGCTGCATCGATCTCTGTTTCCGTCAGTGTACGGTCGCGCGGCTGGAAGGTGACTTCCACGCCCAGGGATTTCTGGCCCTGGCATACATTTGCACCGTCATACACGTCGAACAAGAGCACGCGCGCAATCAGGGCGCGATCGGCCGACCGTGCCGCCCTCAAAACAGCGTCCGCCTGGGTTTCGCTCGGGACGACGAAGGCGAAATCCCGGCATACCGGCTGCAGCGCCGGCAGGTCGGGCGCGGAGCGGCGTCGCCGTTTCGGGTCGGGGATGGCGTCCAGGAAAAGCTCGAAGCCTGCCGCCTGTGCCGGCAGGTCGAGGCGCGCGAGCAGCGCGGGATGCAGCGCGCCGAAGCGGGCCAGCACGATGCGCGGCCCCTGGCGAACCGTGGCGGACTGCCCGGGGTGGTAATGCCCCGGCGCGTCGCGGGTCAGCGACAACGCGTCGAGCGGCACGCCGAGCGCGGCCAGCAGCGCCCACAGGTCGGCCTTGGCGCCCATAGCCCAGCTCGCCGCCGGCGCTGCCGACCAGTGCCGCGCCGGCTGGCCCACGCGCAGGCACGCGGCCATCAGGGGCTGGCCGTCCGCCGCGTAACCCGGCCCGACCTCGAACAGGGCCGTTTCGCCCGCGCCGCGCGCGACGTTGCGGGCGGCGGCCGGCGCGAGCGTGGCAAGCGGCGTCGGCCGCATCTGGTCCAGGTCGGCAGCGATCGGGTTGCGCAGCGTCAGGCTGTCGGGCGCGTCGCCGAACTCGGCCATCGTTGCGCGGGGCCCGAAGCTGTAGGTGACGCACTCGGCCAGGCCGCGCGCGGCCAGCACACGCCTGGCCAGCGCCGTGCGCGACTGCGATGCCGACAGGGTGGAAGCTGGAACCGTCGAACGGGTCGGCAGGGAGACCGGCGGGATCGTGTCCAGCCCGCGTATCCGCAGCACCTCCTCGATCAGGTCGCATTCCGGTTCGATCGCCGCAGCACCTTCGGCCGCATCGCGCGCGCGCCCGATGTCGAGCGTGGTCGCCTGGTCGAGGCCAGGGTCGCCGGCGATGTCGTTGCGCCAGGACGGCACCTCGGCCGCGATCCCGGAATTGCCGTGCGAGGCGATGCGGAAACCGAGCCGCTGCAAAACGGCACCTGCTTCGGCCGGGGAGACATCCGCGCCGCCCAAGCCGCTCAGGCGCTCGAACCGCAGGCTGGCCTGGCGCCGCCAGGCGGGTTCGGCTCCCGCCGAGACCACGCTGCCCGCCTCGCCGCCGCAGATGTCGATGATCATGCGGGTGGCTGCCTCCAGCGCCGCGGGAGGCAGTGCGCGGTCCACCCCACGCTCGAAACGCTGGCGCGCGTCGCTCGCGATCTGGTGCCTGCGCCCGGACCGGGCGACCAGCACCGGATCGAACAACGCGCATTCGACGAAGACATGGGTGGTAGCGTCGCGCGTGCCGCTCTCCTGGCCGCCCATGATGCCGGCGAGCGACACGACGCCGTGCGCGTCGGCGATGACCAGGTCGTCCTGCCCCACCGTCACGTCGCGTCCGTTCAGGGCGCGGAAGCTTTCGCCGGCGCCGCGGCGCAGCGCCAGCGTCCCGCCCGCCAGCCGGTCGGCGTCGAAGACGTGCAGCGGACGGCCGAGGTCGAAGGCGAAAAAATTGGTGATGTCCACAAGGGCGCTGATCGGACGCAGCCCGATCGCGGTCAGCCGGCGTTGCAGCCAGTCAGGACTGGCGCGGTTGACCAGGCCGCGCACGCTGCGGCCGAGCACCCAGGGGCAGGCTTCCGGCCAGTCGATCCGCCAGCGCAGCTTCGTCTCGAAGCCCGGCTCGACCACCTCTGGCCCCCACGGCTTGAGCGTGCCGAGGCCAGCCGCGGCCAGGTCGCGCGCGACGCCGCGCACGCCCAGCGCGTCGCCGCGGTTCGGGGTGACGCTGATTTCGATGACCGGGTCGTCCAGCCCGGCCCAGGCGGCGTAGGGCAGGCCGACGGGCGTTCCGTCCGGCAGCTCGACGATGCCCTCATGGTCCTCGCCAAGCGCCATCTCCCGCGCGCTGACCAGCATGCCGGCCGAGGTCACGCCGCGTATCGTGCCGATCTTCAGGGTGATGCCGGAACCCGGGATGAAAGCGCCGGGCGGCGCGAACACCGCGTGCAGGCCGGTGCGGGCGTTGGCGGCGCCGCACACCACGCTGACCTCCCCGCCCGCGCCGGCATCCACGCGGCAGACGCGCAGCCTGTCTGCATCGGGGTGCCGCACGGCCTCGACGATGCGCGCGGTCACGAACGGCGCGAGCGGGGCGGCGCGGTCCGCCACGCCCTCGACCTCCAGGCCGATGCTGGAAAGCGTGGCCGTGATCCGCTCGAGCGTCGCATCGGTGTCGAGATGGTCCCGCAGCCAGGAGAGCGAGAACCTCACCCGCCCACCCCCTCATGCAGCGTGGCCGGGCTGAACGGCGAGGTGCCGTAATGGCGCAGCCAGCGCAGGTCGCTCTCATAGAACGGGCGCAGATCGGGCATGCCGTGCTTCAGCATCGTGACGCGCTCGACGCCCATGCCGAACGCAAAACCCTGCCACTCGCGCGGATCGATGCCGCAATTGGCCAGCACCTTCGGATGCACCATCCCGCTGCCCAGTATCTCCAGCCAGTCGCTGCCCGACCCGATCTCCCCCGTGGCACGGCTCCAGCCGATGTCCACCTCCATGCTCGGCTCGGTGAACGGGAAATAGCTGGCGCGGAAGCGGACGGGCAGGGTGGCGATGGCGAAAAAGGCGCGCAGGAAATCCGTGACACAGCCCTTCAGATGGCCGAGCGTGATGTCGCGGTCGATGACCAGGCCTTCGCACTGGTGGAACATCGGCGAATGCGTGGCGTCGTGGTCCGCGCGGTAGGTGCGTCCCGGCACGATCACCCGGATGGGGGGCGGCGTCGTCAGCATGGTGCGTATCTGCACCGGGCTGGTGTGCGTGCGCAGCACACGCGGTGCGCCGCCCGCCGCTCCGCCAGAAGCCTCGGCGGGAAGATAGAACGTGTCGTGGTCGTCGCGCGCCGGATGGTGGCCGGGAATGTTGAGTGCGGAAAAATTGTGCCAGTCGGTCTCGATGTCCGGCCCCTCGGCGACGGAGAAGCCCATGGCGCCAAAGATGGCGTACATCTCCTCCAGCGTGCGGCTGATCGGGTGCATGCTGCCGGTGCGGTCGGGCGGAGGCGGCAGGGTGATGTCGATGCGTTCGGCCGCAAGCTTTTCCGCCAGCGCCTGGGTGTCCAGGGTTACGCGGCGCGCTTCAATGGCGGCTGCGAGCTCGACCTTGAGCCGGTTGAGCGCGGCGCCCCGTTCGCGCCGCTGCTCGGGCGGCGTTCTGCCCAGCTCCTTCAACATCGTCGTCAGCGCACCGGACTTGCCGAGCGCGCCGACGCGGACCGCGTCCCATGCGCGAACGTCCCGGGCCTGATCGAGCGAGGCGAGCGTCTGCTCACGCAACGCCCCGAGATCGTCCTGCATGGATTTATCCCTCGATGCGGCCTGAAAACCATTCCGGTGCAAGAGAATCGGACAACGGCTGGTTACGAACGCGCAACCCTGACCCAACCCTCCACGGATGGAGAGGACCTGCCGAGACTGCTAGGCTGCTGCCTGCTCAGGCGCCGCATTCGCCTCCATCGTCGCCTGCACCGCACGCACGATCTCGGAAAACGCGCCAGGATCGTCGAACGCGATCGCCGCAAGCACCTTGCGGTCGATCTCGATGCCGGTCTGGTTCAGCCCGTGGATGAATCGGCTGTAGGTGATGCCGTGCTCGCGCACCGCCGCGTTGATCCGCTGGATCCACAGCGCGCGGAACTCGCGCTTCTTCACCCGCCTGTCGCGGTAGGCGTATTGCAGCGACTTCTCCAGCCGCTCCAAGGCAATCCTGTAATTGGTCGAAGACCGCCCGAAGAAGCCCTTGCTCTGCTTGAGGACCTTCTTGTGCCGGGCGTGGGAGGTCGTGCCCCGTTTGACGCGTGCCATTTACAACCTCCTGCTCAGCCGAGACCGTAGGGGGCCCATTGCTTGACGGTCAGGCCGTCGGCATGGGTCAGGGTCTGGCTGCCGCGGTTCGAGCGGATCGCCTTTTGCGGCCGGGCCGACAGGTTGTGCCGCTTCTTGCCTGGACCGGCCAGCACCTTGCCCGTCGCGGTGATCTTGAACCGCTTCTTGACCGAAGACTTCGTCTTCATCTTGGGCATTTGGATACTCCTTCGTAGGCCCCGTGATGCGCCGAAATGGTCAGAGCACGAGCGTCGCGGCCGGGCATGCCCATACAGGCCCGGAGCGCGCGATCAGGGGCGGGGTTGTAGCGGGGGCGCCAGCCGGGTGCAAGCGCGTCCGGCACGGCCGATTCGTGATCGCACGGCCACGCGCAGCCGTGCTTGATGGCGCCGGCGGCCAAGCGGGCCGCGAGGAAACCCCGTGCCTTACACCCCATCGACACGCCACGCGGAGCTCGGAGACGTCTTCTACGACGTCGTCGAGGCGGCGCGCTTCCCCACCCACATCCTACGCCACCGCAACCAGGCCTGGGCGCAACGGGTCGGCCTGGGCGGGCTCGACGACGCGCAATGGATCGCGCATTTCGGCCGCTTCGAGCCGCTGCCGGGCAGCTTCCCGCGCCCGCTCGCCCTGCGCTACCACGGCCACCAGTTCCGCGCCTACAACCCCGATCTCGGCGACGGACGCGGCTTCCTGTTCGCGCAGCTGCACGACACGCTCGACGGCCGTCTGCTCGACCTGGCCACCAAGGGCAGCGGCACCACGCCCTGGTCGCGCACCGCCGACGGCAGGCTGACCCTGAAGGGCGGCGTGCGGGAAGTGCTGGCGACCTCGATGCTGGAGGCGCTCGGCGTCTATACCAGCAAGAGCTTCTCGCTGATCGAAACCGGCGAGCATCTTTCCCGGGGCGACGAACCGTCGCCCACCCGGTCCTCCGTGCTGGTCCGGCTGAGCCACTCTCACATCCGCATCGGCACCTTCCAGCGCTTCGCCTTCCTCGAGGACCACGCGTCGCTGGCCCGGCTGGTGGATCACGCGATTTCGGTCGCGATGCCGGAGTGCTGGGCAGACGATGCCGGCGAGCGGACCGTGTCGTTCCTCGAACACGTATGCCGCAACGTCGCTCGCATGGGCGCGCAGTGGATGACTGCGGGCTTCGTGCACGGGGTGCTGAACACCGACAACATCAACGTCACCGGAGAGAGCTTCGATTACGGCCCCTGGCGGTTCCTGCCGGTCTTCGATCCTGCCTTCACCGCCGCCTATTTCGACCATTCCGGCCTGTACGCCTACGGGCGGCAGCCCGATACGCTGCTGTGGAACCTGGTGCGCCTGGCCGAATGCCTGCTGCCGCTGGCGGGGAGGGAGGCGCTGGAGCGCGCGCTCTCGGTGTTCGTGCCGGCGTTCCGGGGCGCGCTGGCCGCGGGCGTGCTGCGCCGCCTGGGTCTGGCGCCGCTGTCGGACGACCAGGATGCCGCACTCGCCCAGGCGCTGTGGGATTTCCTGCAAGCCAGCCAGGCGCCGTTCGAGCAGGTGTTCTTCGACTGGTTCTGCGGCACGCGCAGCGCCGCCCGGGCCGCCGCCAGCCCCAACGAGGCGTTCTACGACACCGCGGCGTTCGCGCCTTTTCGGAACCAGCTCGGACCCTATCGGCCCACCCAGCCGGAGCGGCTCGATCACGCCTATTTCGCCGCGTCCTCGCCATGCACCATGCTGGTCGACGAGGTCGAGCGCATCTGGGCGCCGATCGCAGCCCATGACGACTGGTCCAGCCTCCACGCCAAGCTCGACGCGATCGCGACCTTGGCGGATGCCTACGGAACCGCGCCCGCACCCGGGCCGGATTTGCCGTAAACCCCGCATGGTCTATGCAGCGCGGACCCCATCCCACGAGGCCCCATGCTGCACCGCCGCTCCCTGCTGACGACCATGGCTGCGGCAGGGCTGGTGCCCGGACTGGCCCGCGGATCGGCGCCGGGACTGGCGCGCGCCGCGGCCGCGCCGGACGGGACCGGCCAGTCGGCCAGGCTGCACGCCCTGTTCGACCGTTTCGTCCAGGAGCAGCTGCAACGCAATCCTGAAGCGGCCACCTCTCTCGGCCTGGACAACGGTGCGCTCGCGCCGCTCAAATCCCGCCTGAGCGACCTGTCGATGGCGGCCGACGCCAAGGACCGGCGCGACAACGCGGCACGTATCGCCGCGCTGCAGGCGATCGACCGCAGCACGCTGTCCGGCCTGGACACGTCCAGCTACGACACCGTCATGTTCGTGCTGCAGTCGACACAGACAGGCTACGACTCGATCGCCTACAACGCCGGCAGCCGGCAGACGCCCTACGTCGTCAGCCAGCTGGTCGGCACCTATCACGACGCGCCCGACTTCCTCGACACCCAGCACGACATCAAGACAGCCGGCGACGCCGAAGCCTACATCGCGCGCCTGAACGCCATTCCCGGCTGCATGGACCAGGAGCTGGAGCGCATCAGGCACGATGCCGGCCTGGGCGTGGTGCCGCCCGATTTCGTCATCGACAAGACGCTGATCCAGATGAAATCGTTCCTGGGCACGCCGGCGGCAGACGCGACGCTGGTGACGTCGCTGGCACGCCGGGCGAAAGCCGCCGGCCTGCTCGGCGACTACGCCGGCCGTGCCTCCGACATCTACACCAGGCGGATCGTTCCGGCGCTGGCGCGGCAGGCCGACCATTTCAGGGCGGCGCGCGCCACCGCCGTACACACCGCAGGCGTGGCACGGCTGCCCAACGGAGGCGAGTACTATGCGCTTTCGCTGAAAAGCTACACGACGTCGTCGATGTCGCCCGAGCAGATCCATCAGACCGGCCTGCAGCTGGTGACCGAGCTGTCCTCCGGCATCGACACGCTGCTGCGCGCGCAAGGTTCCATTACCGGAACGGTCGGCCAGCGCCTGGCCGCCCTGGCCGCCAATCCGGCCTACATCTACCCCGACACCGATGCGGGCAAGGAAGCGCTGATCGCCGACCTGAACAAGAAGGTTCGCGTCGTGCAGGCCAAGCTGCCGCTGTATTTCGGAGCGCTGCCGAAAGCGACCGTGGAGATCCGCCGCGTGCCGAAAGCGATCGAGGCCGGCGCGCCAGGCGGCTACTACCAGCCCGGCACGCTCGATGGCAGCCGTCCGGGCGCCTACTACATCAACCTGCGCGACACCGCCGAAGTCCCGCGCTGGGCGCTGCCGACCCTGACGTTCCACGAGAGCATCCCAGGCCACCACCTGCAGCTCACCCTGGCGCAGGAAATGCGCGACCTGCCGCTGATCCGCAAGATCGTGTTCTTCTCCGGCTACGGCGAGGGCTGGGCGCTGTATGCCGAACAGCTCGCCGTCGAGATGGGCATGTACGACGACGACCCTCTCGGCCATATCGGCCAGGTGCAGGGGGCGCTGTTCCGCGCCGTCCGCCTGGTCGTCGATACCGGCATGCACGCGCAGGGCTGGAGCCGGGAGCAGGCGGTAGCCTATTTCGTCGACACGCTGGGCGAGAAGAGAAGTTCGGCCGTGACCGAAGTGGAGCGCTACTGCGTGTGGCCCGGCCAGGCCTGCAGCTACATGGTCGGCAAGCTGACCTGGCTGCGCCTGCGCGCCCAGGCCCGCGCGGCGCTCGGACCCAAGTTCGACATCAGGCATTTCCACGACGCCGGCCTGCTGTCCGGCGCGCTGCCGCTGGACGTGCTGGACCAGGTGATCGGCCGCTACGTAGCAACCGCCAGGTCATAGCGGCTTGGCCCTGGAACCCTGGTCCGCGTCGAGCACCGGGTGTTGGGTTTGACGGCGCCCTGGTCCAGAATGGCGGTTGTGTAACGCGAGCGACAGACAATCATGCGCATCTGGTCAATCGTTTCAGGCGCCGTCCTCGTGAGCGGTCTCCTCGGCCTCTATGCCTGCAACGAGCGGGCGACCCTGCCCGTGGCAGCCGGGACCGGACCGCATCCGGCGCTTCCCTCGCCGCATGCCGGCTTGATACCCACGACCAACGTCGCGCCCGCCCACCCCTGGACGGCCGGCGCCAAGCCGGTAGCCGCACCAGGCCTGACGGTGGCGGCGCTGGCGACCGGGCTGGACCACCCGCGCTGGCTCTACGTGCTGCCGAACGGCGACGTGCTGGTCGCGGAAAGCAACGGTCCCGGCCTGCCGGCCGATTCGCGCGGGCTGAAAGGGTTCATCGGCAAGCTGGTGATGAAGCGGGCAGGCGCCGGCGTCAAAAGTGCCGACCGGATCACCCTGCTGCGGCAGAACGCGCAGGGCGGCACCGACCGGTTCACCTTCCTGACGGGGCTGCACTCGCCCTTCGGCATGGCGCTGGTCGGCAGCGACCTCTACGTCGCCGACACCGACGCGCTGCTGCGCGTCCCCTACCAGCCGGGCCAGACCAGCATCGCTGCCGCGCCCGCCAAGCTGGCCGACCTGCCTGGCGGCCCGATCGACCACCACTGGACCAAGAACGTGGTCGCCAGTCCGGACGGCTCGAAACTCTACGTCAGCGTCGGCTCCAACAGCAACGTGGCCGAAAACGGCATCGCTGCGGAGACCGGCCGCGCGGCGGTGTGGGAGGTGGACCGCGCGACCGGGGTGCACCGCATCTTCGCTTCCGGATTGCGCAACCCCGTCGGCCTGGCCTGGGAGCCCACCACCGGCAAGCTGTGGGCGTCGGTCAACGAGCGCGACGAGATCGGCAGCGATCTCGTGCCGGACTACATGACCGAGCTGCATGACGGCGCCTTCTACGGCTGGCCCTACAGCTATTACGGCCAGCACGTCGACGACCGCGTGCAGCCGCCCCGGCCCGACCTGGTCGCCAGCGCCATCGCGCCCGACTACGCGCTCGGCCCGCACACCGCCTCGCTCGGCCTGGCGTTCTCGCGGCCAGGCGCCTTGCCGGCGGCACTCACCCAGGGTGCGTTCGTCGGCCAGCACGGCAGTTGGAACCGCCAGCCCAGAAGCGGCTACAAGGTGATCTTCGTGCGTTTCGAGGGCGGCCGTCCGGTCGGCGAACCCACCGACGTGCTGACCGGCTTTCTCGATGCCGACGGCAACGCGCAGGGCCGCCCGGTGGGCGTGACGCTGGACCAGCAAGGCGCCCTGCTGGTCGCCGACGACGTGGGCAACACCGTGTGGCGCGTCACCGGCGCACACCCGGGCGCCAACGGGTTCTGACGTGCACAGGTTTTTCGACCGCCTCGCGCCGCGCAGGTCGCATCATCGCGGGCCTGAACCCGAAGTCCGGACCGTTGCGGATCCGCAAACCGTGCCGGCGCTGATCGACCTGTTCGTGCCCCGCACCGGGCGCGGCAACTGGCTCGCCGTCGAACAGGGCGGCAGCGATGTCGAGATGGCCGAACTCGTGTCGCCCGAAACCGCGCTGATCGCCTGCGTGCCGCGCGGCGCGTCGCAGGCGAGTTTCCTGATGGCGGCCGACGGACGCCCGATCGGGATCGAGGGCGACGGTTTCACGGGTCCTGTCGTGACCGTGCGGATGAAATCCGTGCCGGACGGGCGGGTGGAGTTCCGTCACCCGTTGGTGCCGGTGCGCCATCTCGGCGTGGTCACCGGCGTTCCGGTGGGCAAGCCAAACCGTGTGCTGTTCGACCGGATCGGCGACCCCGTGCTCGACCGGTTCGAGCTGCACCCGGTGGCCCAGGACATGCTGAGCCCGCTCGGCCGCGCACTCCTGTCGGAGATGGCCCTGGCCGTCTGTCCGCCCGTCTCGGCCGCGTTCCTGCTGGCCAGGCTCCACTCGGGCGCGGTCCGGGCCGAGCTGGCGGAGGCGCTGCTGCGCATGTTGCCGGCCGACGAGCTGGCCAATGTTGCGCGCCGGCTGGCGACATGCCCGGCGGACCTGGCCCTGCTGCGCCGCGCCATGCCCGGCGACGCCTGGGTGGACGGCACGCTGCCGGCCCTGCTCGCCTGGGACGACGCCGGCCGGCCGGCCACACGACGTGCCGTCTCTCCGGCGACCGAGGACCATGTGGCCGTGCTGCAGACCGGCGCGCTCCGCCCGCAGGCGGGGATGACGTTGCAGGCCCTCGCGCGGCGCACCCTCTCGCCGCGCCGCATGGCGGCGCTGCTCGCGACCGCGCGCAACGAGGGGCCCTACCTGCTCGACTGGATAGCCCATCACCGTGCCGTCGGCTTCCAGCACATCGTCATCTACAGCAACGACAACGACGACGGGTCGGACGACCTGCTCGGCGTGCTGGCCGACCGGGGCGAGATCACCTGGGTGAACAACGAGCTGAGCCCGGTGTCCCGCGCCCAGTGGAAAGCCTACGGCCATGCGTTCAAGGTCCTGCCCGACCTCGTCGACTATCGCTGGACGATGGTGCTGGACATCGACGAGTATTTCTCGTTCCGGCCAGCCATGTTCGGCTCGGTCTCCGACGTGATAGCCTGGCACGAATACCAGCATGTCGAGGCGCTGGCGCTGCGCTGGCTGACGTTTGCCGCCGGTGCCCGCGACGTCTGGCGCGACGCGCCGAGCCCGCTCCGCTTCGTCCACCGCGACCCCGTGGTCGATCCCGTGTTCAAGAGCCTGGTGCGCTCGCATCTGTTCTGGGATTCGCACTGCCATTTCCCCTACCCGACGCTGGACCAGCCGTTCGCTTACCGTATCGAGGACGGTGCGCCGTGCCACCACATGGGAAAGCTGCGCGGCATCCACACGCCGGTGGACGCCGTCAGCGCCGATACCACCTGGGTGTCGCACTACATCTATCGCAGCGCAGGTGAGGCGCTGATCAAGATCGCACGCGGCTACGCGCTGTGGAGCGCTGAAAGCGTGCTGGCCGACAACAGCGTGATCGACGCACGCCTGGAAACGCTCATGCAGCATTTCGTGACCCTTGCGGAAAAGCCGCTGCTGGAAGACCGGCGAACCATCGCCTGCGCGCCCGGCCTGCAGGCCGAGCTGCTGCGCCTGCGCGCGCTGCCCGGCGTGGAGGACGCCGACAGGGCGATCAAGTCGCTCTATCCCGGCCGGATCGCCGAGGTCAGCGAGGCGTTCCTGTTCGAACCGCCGCGAGCGGACCGCTCGCCGGCCCACGAGAAATTCCGCTCCATGCTGTCCGGCCAGAATCGCGCTGCGGCGCAGAGCATGATCGCTTCGGGTTGACCCTCAACCACGATGAACATGCTCGCCAAGACGAAGAACTAGGGCCTGATCGCTTCGGCAACCTGAAGCGATCAGGCCCAAGAGCATGATCGCTTCAGGTTGATCCTCAACCACGATGAACATGCTCGCCAAGACAAAGAACGATGCGGCGTCGCACGGCCCGGTCCTGCAGGAAGGATGGCGGCGGTGACAGACGTGATCGTGCTGGGCGCGGGCGCTGCAGGCCTGATGTGCGCGCTCACGGCCGGACAGCGCGGCCGCCGCGTCGTGGTGCTCGACCACGCCAGGCGCGCGGGCGAGAAGATCCTGATCTCCGGCGGCGGGCGTTGCAACTTCACCAACCTGCACTGCGCGCCGGACCGGTTCTTTTCCGACAACCCGCATTTCTGCCGCTCGGCCCTGTCGCGCTACACCGCGCAGGATTTCCTCGCTTTGGTGGAGCGTCACCGCATCGCCTGGCACGAAAAGACGCTCGGCCAGTTGTTCTGCGACGGCTCCGCGCGCGGCATCGTGGACATGCTGCTGGCCGAATGCGCGGCCGCCGGCGTCGAGATCCGCCTGCAGCAGCGCATCGGCGACGTCTCGCGCGCGGACCATTTTAACGTGGAGACGGAGTCCGGTTCCTTGCAGTCTGAGTCGCTGGTCTTGGCCACCGGCGGCCTGTCGATCCCGAAGCTCGGCGCCACCGGGCTGGCCTACCAGGTCGCCGAACGCTTCGGCCTGGCGCTGACGCAGGTTCGGCCGGCGCTGGTGCCGCTCACCCTGGACGGCGAGGCGCTGGCGCGCATCGGCGGGCTGGCAGGCGTCTCGCTGCCGGTGGTCGCGCGCAGCAACGGCGCGGCGTTCCGCGAAGGCATGGTGTTCACCCATCGCGGCCTGTCCGGCCCGTCGATCCTGCAAGTGTCCTCGGCCTGGCGCGAGGGCGAAGCGGTCGAGGTCGATCTGATGCCGGATGCCGAGCCGGGCCTTCTGCAAGCCCGCAAACGCACCCGCCCGAAGGCGCGCCTGCGCGGTGTGCTGGCCGAAGCCATGCCGCAACGGCTGGCCGACGCCTTCCTGCCGCCGGCGCTGGCCGCCGCACCGATGGCCGAACTGCCGGACCGCGCGCTGGCCGACCTGGCCGCGGCATTACAGTCCTGGCGCGTGCATCCGTTCGGCACCGAAGGCTACGCCAAGGCCGAGGTCACGCTGGGCGGCATCGATACGGCCGGCCTCTCGCAGCGAACCATGGGGGCGCGCGCCGTGCCGGGCCTGTTCGCGATAGGCGAGGCAGTCGATGTCACCGGCTGGCTCGGCGGCTATAATTTCCAGTGGGCCTGGGCCAGCGGAGTCTGCGCGGGCGAAGCCGCTTAGCCGTTCTTGCATCTGTAAGCGACGCGGTTGCAGCGTTATTTGTTCCACCCGACCCGAAGGCCGACCTTTTACCTTGAACGCTCCGGACTGGCATCGGCCGCGCGGTCGCAGGCCTGTAATAACCGAAAATGTCGTTTTGGAGGTCGTATGCTTCTTTGCCGTGGCCTGTCGTCGCTGGTCCTGCTGATGTGGGTCGTAGCGCAACCCGCGGCGCTGGCCGCGCCGGCGCAAAGCGCGGATACCGTGGCGACACCGACATTGTTCTCGCCGATAGCGCGTTCGATGCAGCAGCTGATCGGCGATGGTTACCAGGTGGTCAACATCGCGGTCGGGCTGGCAGACTTTGGCTACCTGCTGAAGCGTACGACAAATACGTTACCTGTGCAGTGCAGCCTGACCAGGCGCACGCCGACCTGTTCCGGTCCGAGTGCCGGAACCCTCATGCTCTTGGGGATCGATCCCGTCAAGTTTGCGGCACAGATTGCGTCGCCGATCTTGAGCCTTTTGATCGGGCAGGCGGAGCCTAACGCGGTCTTGTTGACACGCGGCCTAAACGTGGGTGTGCAGGAGGGGGCGGGTCTAACGGGGACGGTCGGCTACTTGGCCTGACGAGAACGCAGGCCAGGTAGCCTAGGCATTCGGTCAAGCCGCGATCGGCAGCCGTGCCCGTATCAGCTTCTCGATCCCGCGCAGCTGCGCGCGTTCGCCGTCGTCGCACAGGCTGATCGCCCGGCCCGCAGCACCCGCGCGCGCCGTGCGGCCGATGCGGTGAACATAGGCTTCCGGCACGTCGGGCAGGTCGAAATTGATCACGTGCGTCACGCCGTCCACGTCGATGCCGCGGGCGGCGATGTCGGTCGCGATCAGCACCGGCACCGAGCCCTTTTTGAAGTCGGCCAGCGCGCGCTCGCGCTGGCCCTGGCTCTTGTTGCCGTGGATGGCGCTCGCGTTCAGGCCGGCGGCGGCCAGATGCTGCACGATGCGGTCGGCGCCATGCTTGGTGCGCGCGAACACCAGCGTGCGCCCCATCTCCGGCGCGCGCAGCATGCGCGTCAGCACCGCCCGCTTCTCCGACTGGTTGACGAACACCACGCTCTGATCGATCCGGTCTGCCGTCGCCGCCACCGGGGTCACGGAAACCTCGACAGGGTTGCGCAGCAGGGAGCCGGCCAGGCTCGCGATCTCCTTCGGCATGGTGGCCGAGAAGAACAGGCTCTGCCGCACCGCGGGCAGCTCGCGCGCGATGCGCTTGATCGGGATCACGAACCCCAGGTCGAGCATGTGGTCGGCCTCGTCCAGCACCAGCACCTCGGTGCGGTCCAGGCGCACGTGGCCCTCGCCGAACAGGTCCAGCAGGCGGCCAGGGGTTGCGACGATCACGTCCACCCCGTTGGCGAGCTGGGTGATCTGGCGGCCTTTGGGCACGCCGCCGAAGATCAGCGCCACGCGAACGTTGGTCTGGCGCCCATAAGTGCGGAAACTCTCGGCGATCTGGGCGGCCAGCTCACGGGTCGGCGCCAGCACCAGGCAGCGCGTGGTCTTGCGTTCGTAGGGTCGCGGCGTGCCCATCAGCCGCTGCAGGATCGGCAGGGCAAAGGCCGCGGTCTTGCCGGTGCCCGTCTGGGCGATGCCCAGCAGGTCGGCGCCCTTCAGCAGGTGGGGAATGGCCTGCGCCTGGATCGGCGTGGGCGTCGTGTAGCCGGCAGCAGCCAGCGCCTTGAGCAGCGGCGCTGCCAGGCCCAGTTCGGCAAATTCGGTCATGAAGGAAATCAACTTTCAGAGGTCGCGACCCATAAGGGCTGCGAGAGCACGGTCGACAGGACCGCAAGCCGGCGCGAATTTTTAAGAACGAAAACCGGCCAGGCTCTGAAAGCGAACGGTCGCGTTGATACCGCGCCGCAGCATAGTGCTGTCTTGCGCGACTATAGTCAAGCCAAAGCTTTACAACCGAAGCGATCGCCAAGCTTCTTCCGCCGCGCCATCGGGGCAATAGAGCATGATGCGTTTAGGTTGGTTCAAGACAGGTTGGGGGACGCCTTCATGGGTGTCTGGGGCCCCTGGCCCCAGTGGGGTGCTAGGGGCAACGCCCCTAGCCTTGCTGACTCAACCAAAATGCATCCCGCTATAGAACGCGCCATGCCGCCCGAAAGCTGGATACTCAGCGAACCCTATGCGGGATTGCAGGCCCAAGCGCTCGGCCTGGCCGAAGCGGCCGGCCTGTCGCCTGGCACGCTCGCGCTGCATCCGCGCCGGCCGTGGTCGTGGCTTGCGGCAGCAAGCTGGCCCGCACCGCTGCGTGCGGTGGGCCTGGATGCGCCGCCGCCCGGCCTGCTGTTCACCGCCGGCGGCACCGCGGGCGCGGTCGGGGCCGCCTGCCGCCGGCGCGGTTCCATTGTGGTCCAGGTCCAGAACCCGCGCATGGACTTGCGTCGCTTCGACCTGGTGATGGCAAACCGGCATGACGGGCTGCACGGCCCCAACGTCATCGTCACCCGCACTGCGCTGCATCGCGCCACGCCCGCCCGCCTCGCAGAAGCCCGCACGGCCTGGGCGCCGCGTCTGGCCCACCTGCCCAGGCCGCTGGTGGCGGTGCTGGTCGGCGGCAGCAACGGACGATACCGGCTCGGCACGCGCGAGGGGGAGGCGCTGGCCGCATCCCTCGCCGGCCTGATACGCCGCGACCGCCCGGGCCTGGCGTTGACCCCGTCCCGCCGCACCTCGCCCGAAATCCGGCGCTCGTTGACGGACGCGCTCCGCCCGCTCGGCGCCTGGGTGTGGGACATGCAGGGCGAAAACCCCTATTTCGGGCTGCTCGCCCTGGCCGACGTCATCATCGTCACCGTGGACAGCATCTCGATGGTGTCGGAGGCGGTCGCGACTCACGCGCCGGTGCTGCTGGCCGACCTGCCGGGACGCTCGGCACGGATCGGCCGTTTCCGCGCCTCGCTGCTCGACTCCGGGCGCGTGCGGCCGTTCGACGGGCGTTTGGACGTCTGGCCCGTGCAGCCCCTTGACGACACGGCCGAGGCGGCGTCGGAAGTCCGTCGCAGACTCGGCTTCTGACCCCTGATTGCTGGTACACGACCCATGTTAGACATCCAGACCTTCGACTCCCGGCGCGGCGGCAACGTGCTCTACAAGGCGCTGGTCCATCCGCTGGCCGCCGAGGCGGTCGCGATGCTGGCCGGCGAGCTGCGCCAGGCGGGTCCTCTCGCCGTGTTCGACCCGGACGGTGTCGCGGGCGCGCTCTACGCGCTGCACCCGAACATGCCGCCGCCCGCCGCCCTCTACGTGCAGGACGTGGACGCGCTGGGCCAGACCCTGGCAGGCGTCCGGGCACAGCCCATCACCGGCCTGCCGCGATGCGGCTGCGCCAGCCTGCTGGTCGCCGCCTACGACGCCGCGCGGACCGAGCAGCGCCTGCAGGCGCTCGCGCCGCCCGGCCTGCGCGTCGTGTCGCTGGACCGCACGCGCCTGCCCGACGCCATGCTGACCGTCGCCCGGCCCTACCTGGACCGGCTCAATTTCGCCACCAACCACGCGTTCTTCCGCGATCAGGACGGCGTTTCCACGCGCATCGTCAGCGCCAATTACTGGGCCGGCTATGGTGCGACGTCCGTCCGGCTGTGGCTGCGGCTGTTCGATGGTGCCGGAAGCGTGCTGGCAAGCTGGGAACAGGAGATTGCCCCCCACGCCGGCGGCTTCACCATCGACAGCGCCGAGCTGCGCGCGCGCTTTGACCTGCCAGCCTTCACCGGCCAGCTGTTCATCCACGCGATCGGCGTCGCGGGCCATGACGTGGTGAAATACGCGCTCGACGTCTATGGCAGCGAGCCTGGCGAGGCGGCAGACGTGGTGCTCTCCGTCACGCACGACGCCAACGCCTGGCCGTCGGACCGCTATGCCGGGCTGCCCGCGCCGGCGCGGGGGGACCAGGTGCTGCTCTGGGTGCAGAACAGTCACGCCGCCCCCATCCCGCCCGGCGCCATCACGCTGGACCGGATGGGGCGCGAAACGCCGGTCGCCGTGCTGCAGGAGGTGGCCCCGTTCGCCACCGTGGCGGTCGACGTGGCGGAACTGCTGCCCGGCGTGCATTGGCCCGCCCAGATCGAGGTCAGGACCGGCAGGCACCTGGTGCGGCCGCGCTACGAGGTGCGCCGCGGCGCGCACGCACACGTCGCGCACGTCAACGTCGAACGCGCAGACCTCCGCCCCGACCCCGGCATCCCCAAGCTGCACCTGCTCGGCCGCGGCTACCTGCTGCCGTTTCCCGTCCTGCCGGCCAGCGACTTCCGCAGCATCGTGCAGCCCAACCCGATGGCCGAGTGGCAGGACAGCCTGCCCGTCCGCCTGGACGTGTTCGCCCAGGACGGCCGCGTCATCGCGCAGCATTTCCTGGGGAATCTGAAGCGCGATCACGACCTCGCGCTGGACCTGGAGCAGTTCGGCGCCGATGCAGGCCATGCCGAGCTGGTCTATGATTTTCGCGACGGCGGCGAGGCCGATGGCTGGCTGCACGGGCTGTTCCGCTACGAACACCGAGGAAGCGGCCACGTTGCCGACACCAGCTTCGGCGCCCACGTCTTCAACACCGCCATGACGTACCGCGACGAGCCGCAATCCTATTCGGGGCCGCCGCCCGGGCTCACCACCCGGCTGTTCCTTAAGCTGGGCGACCAGCTGCGCCGCAGCTACGCGGTGCTCATCTACCCGGCCTCGGCCCGCTGGCACCCGGTCTCGACCACCGAGCTGCACCTGATCGACAGCGAGGGCAGGGAGGTCAGCTCGCGGCCGCTGCAGATCGCCTGCTCCGGATCGGCGATGGTCAAGCCGCACCAGTCGTTCGGGACGGCCGCGATCGAGCAGGCCGGGCCGGGCGGCTACGTGCTGGTCCGCGACGCGACCTGCCGCCTGTTCGGCTACCACGGCCTGATGGACGGCCGCGGCGGCTTCTCGCTCGATCACATGTTCGGCTTCTGAGGACGCAGTCAGCAAGGCCAGTGGCTTTGCCAGAAAGCCCCACTGGTCAGGCACCCCACCGATCGGAGGACGGCCAAAGGAACGGAGGTCTGGGGTCCCTGACCCCAGCAGGGGGTTTGGGGACAGCGTCCCCCCAGCTTTGCCTAAGCTTAACCTAGACAAGCTCCAGCTGTTTGGACGGAGCTGTCTGGGGCTGGCCACGCGCGGCGATCAGCAGGCATTCCGGCAGAACCGGACGCGAGTGGCCGCCGCCGCCGGCGGGCCTGGGTGCGACCGGCTCGGGGGGCTCCGGACGCCAGCTTCCTCCCGACGGACGGCGCAGATATATCAAATCCCGCACCGCGAGTACGAGGGGAACGCCAAACGTCAACGTCCCGCTCAGAATGATCTGCGTGCCAGGGTTCATGGTCCGCTCCCCGCTTGCCATCGAAAGCCGCTGCTATACGCCATCCTAAACGCCGGTCCCAGGCCGACACCAGAGCAAAAAAGCGTGGGGCAGGGCGGAGCGGTCGGGTGAGTTGCTTACCGTTACAGCAACCGCCCCGAAGCGGTCACGTTCTGCGGCTAGCCGTTCCGGCTTACCAACAGGAGACTTCCGATGTTACGAGCGCTCGCGACGATCCTTCTTGTCAGCCTCGCCATACCGCTCGCCGGATGCGTGGTGGAGGACCCAGGCCCTGGCGGCTACGGTCGAGGCGGCCGCTTCTGCCTCAACCACCCCTACAACCCGCATTGCAGGTAGGATGACCAGCCGGGTGGCGAACGTCGCGCCACCCGGCCCAAGCGCCTGAAGCTGATCAGCTCAACGCCCCGAGCGCGCGGCGCAGGCTGGCCGCGGACGGGTTGGAGACGCTGTTGCGCAGCACGATGTCGCCAGTGCTCACGCTGCGGCCGTAATAATCGGCGTCTGCCTGCGCCTTCGGCTCGATCAGCGACCCGTCCAGCGTGATCCCGGCATACACGCCCGATGACGACGCCCAGACGATGATGTCGGCGCCCGCGTTTGCGGTCGTCGCACCCTGCACGTTGGAGCCTAGCGTCGCGATCGCCAGGCCGGCATTGGCGCCCACCTTGAAGCGGTCCTTCATCAAGGCGCGCAACGCGCGCTCGGACTGGATGAACAGGATCATCTCGCTCTCCTGCGCACCGATCTGCAGGCCGAACGTGGCAGACGCGATGGTGTAGAAGGCCGGGTTGCTCCAGCCATGGCTGCCGCGCACCATCAGCAGCGCGGTGCCGCCCTCGCCGCCGACGAAGAAGCCCGCCTTGAAGATGCGGGGAGCGATCATGACGGCCCGCGCGGTGCGCATTAGCTGGCGGGCGGTGCCGAACTCCTTGTCGCGCCGCAGATCCTGCAACGTGCCGAGTGCGTGGTCGACGGTCGCCTGCTGGTCCGGGCCCGCCAGGGCCGGGCTTGCCGTCAGCACCGGAGACGCCAGCAGCAGGCTGCTCAGCAGGGTTGAAACCGTGGCCCAGTAACGGGGCGACATCCGTTTGGACATGAGGGGAACTCCTTCGTTGAAATCACACCGGGTGCGGTCGCGACACCGGTTACCCAACAAACGTCCGATGCCGTGATCGTTCCATGCGACGCAGCAAATCGACTCTGCTATGCACGCAGAAGTTCCCTCACCAAATGCTGCAACGTCGCAAGGAGGCGCGCAGCCCTGGTCCGGTCCAGCGGCTGCAGCGGGTCGCCCTCGTCCATATAGGCCGATTGTGCGAGTTCAAGCTGGATGGCGTGCACGCCATCGCCCGGATCGCCGTAGTTGCGGGTGATGAACCCGCCGCGAAATCTGCCGTCCAGCACCTGGGCGAACCCTGCGCCATCGGTCGCCGCCATCGCGCGCGCAACCAGGCCCGCATCCGCCGACACGCCGCCGTTGGTCCCGTAGTTGAGGCTGGGCAGCGTGCCTGCAAACAGCCGGGGGATCACGCTGCGGATGGAATGCGCATCCAGCAGGCGAACCGACCCGTGCTCCGCCTTGACCCGCGCAAGCTGGCCCTGCAGCACCGCATGGTAGGGCCGCCAGTAAGCATCGATGCGCGCCGAAACCTCGCTTGCCTCGGGCGGCGTCCGGTAGAGGCGCGCCCCGTCGAACGTCTCGGTGGGACAGATGCCCGTCTCCGCCTGGCCGGGATACAGAAGGCCGCCCTCAGGCGAGCGGTTGAGGTCGACCACAGTGCGGGCGTAGCGGGCCACCAGCAGCGTCGCGCCCAGCGGGACCGCGAACGCGTACAGCTGGTCCACGTGCCAATCCGTGTCGACGACGGCGCGCCCGGCCGGCGTGAGCCGGCTCGCGACCTCGTCGGGCAGAAACACGCCTGCATGCGGAACGCTGATGACCAGCCGACCCGGCCCCTCGTGCAACGAGAGGAGCGGCGGTGTCACAGCGCCAGACCGTCCACGGCGAACGCGCCCGACTCGACGAGCTCGGTGACCGCCTCGATGTCAGGCGCGAAGAACCGGTCCTCGTCATAGGCGGGCACCCTGGCCCGGATCGCACCGATCGCGCGCTGCAGCGCGGCCGACGTGCGGCAGGGCGCGTGGAACCCCACTCCCTGGGCCGCCGCCAGCAGCTCGATACCAACGATGATTGCGGTGTTGCCGCACATGTCGTGCAGCCGGCGCGCGGCGAACGTCGCCATGGAGACGTGGTCCTCCTGGTTGGCCGAGGTCGGCAGGCTGTCCACGCTCGCCGGATGGGCCAGCGACTTGTTCTCGCTGGCCAGCGCCGCCGCCGTCACCTGCGCCAGCATGAAGCCGGAGTTGATGCCAGGGTTGGGCGCCAGAAAGGCGGGCAGGCGGCTCATCGCAGGGTCGATCAGCAGGGCAGTGCGACGCTCCGACAGCGCGCCAACCTCGGCCACGGCCAGCGCCAGCATGTCGGCCGCCAGCGCCACCGGTTCGGCGTGAAAATTGCCGCCGGACAGTACCTCATCCTGCTCGGCGAAGACGAGAGGGTTGTCGCTGGCCGCGTTGGCCTCGATGCACAGCACGCGGCCCACATGGCGCATCATGTCCAGGCACGCGCCCATCACCTGCGGCTGACAGCGCAAACTGTAGGGGTCCTGCACCCGGCCGCAATCGAGATGCGATGCGCGTATCGCGCTGCCGGCCAGCAGGCTGCGGTACGCAGCGGCGGTCGCGATCTGCCCCGGCTGGCCGCGTGCCGCATGGATGCGCGCGTCGAACGGCGTGTCGCTTCCGCGCGCCGCGTCCACCGACAGCGCCCCGGCCACGATCGCCGCAGCAAACACCGTCTCGGCCCGGAACAGCGCGGCAAGCGCCAGCGCGGTTGAGACCTGGGTGCCGTTCAGCAGCGCCAGCCCCTCCTTTGGGCCGAGCACCAGCGGCGCCAGCCCCGCCCGCGCCATCGCCGAGGCCGCCGGCATCCTGGCGCCGTCCACCATCACGTCGCCGATGCCCATCAGCGCCGCGGAAAGATGGGCCAGGGGTGCCAGGTCGCCCGACGCGCCGACCGATCCCTTGGCTGGGATGCAGGGCGTGATGCCAGCGTCGAGAAACCCGATTATCTGCTCGACCACCGCAGGCCTGGCGCCGGAAAACCCGCGCGCCAGGCCCACGATCTTCAGCACCATCACCAGCCGAACGATCCCCGGCGCCAGCAGGGGACCGACGCCGGCCGCGTGGGACAGCACCAGCCGCCGCTGCAGCTCGGCCAGCTGGTCCGGCGGTATCGAATGCCGGGCGAGCAACCCGAACCCGGTGTTGATGCCGTACACCGTGCGGCCGGACTCCACGATGGACGCCACCGTGCCGGCGGACGCCTCGATCCCAGCCAGGCAGGCAGGGTCGAGGCTGACCTGCGCGCCCGTATCCAGCGCCCGCAGATCGGCCATGGTCAGGCGTTCGCCCCCCAGCGCGACCGTCACCGGCGTGTCTCCTGCATCGGCAGGTTCAGCCCGTGCGCGCGCGCGCACTCGATCGCGTCCGGGTAGCCCGCGTCCGCGTGCCGCATCACCCCGGTCGCCGGGTCGTTCCACAGCACGCGCTCCAGGCGCCGGTCCGCATCCGCCGTGCCGTCGCACACGATCACCATGCCCGCGTGCTGCGAAAACCCCATCCCCACGCCGCCGCCATGGTGCAGCGACACCCAGGTCGCCCCGCTCGCCGTGTTCAGCAGAGCGTTCAGCAGTGGCCAGTCGGAGACCGCGTCAGACCCGTCGCGCATCGCCTCCGTCTCGCGGTTCGGGCTGGCGACCGAGCCGCTGTCCAGGTGGTCGCGTCCGATGACGATCGGCGCCCGCACCCGTCCGGACCGCACCAATTCGTTGAACGCCAGGCCAACGCGGTGCCGGTCCCCCAGCCCCAGCCAGCAGATGCGCGCCGGCAAGCCCTGAAAACGGATGCGCGCCCCGGCATGGGCCAGCCATGTGTGCAGGTGCGCGTCGTGCGGCATCAGTTCGGCCACCACCTCGTCGGTGATGCGGATGTCGTCAGGGTCGCCCGACAGCGCCACCCAGCGGAACGGGCCCTTTCCCAGGCAGAACAGCGGCCGGATGTAGGCGGGAACAAAACCCGGAAAATCGAACGCGTCGGCCAGCCCCTCGTCGCGCGCGACCTGCCGGATGTTGTTGCCGTAATCGACGGTGGGGATGCCCGCGCGATGAAACCCCAGCATCGCCTCCACATGCACGCGCATCGATCTTTTCGCCGCGGCCGCCACGCTCTGGGGATCGCTCTCGCGACGCTGCTCCCACTCGCCGACGCTCCAGCCGGCGGGCAGGTAGCCGTTGGCCGGGTCGTGCGCGGACGTCTGGTCGGTGACCACGTCCGGGCGGACGCCGCGCCGCAGGATCTCGGGAAAAACCTCGGCCGCGTTGCCCAGCAGCCCGACCGAGCGCGGCGTGCCCGACCGATGCGCATCCTCGATCATCGCCAGCGCCTGCTCCAGCGTCTCGGCCCGCGCGTCCAGGTAGCCGGTCGCCAGCCGCTTCTCGATCCGAGCGCCCTGCGCCTCCACCGCCAGCATCGACGCCCCGGCCAGCGTCGCCGCCAGCGGCTGCGCGCCCCCCATGCCGCCCAGCCCCGCCGTCAGTATCCAGCGCCCGGCCAGCGACCCGCCGAAATGCTGCCGCCCGATCTCCACGAACGTCTCGTAGGTACCCTGAACGATGCCCTGGCTGCCGATGTAGATCCACGACCCCGCCGTCATCTGCCCGTACATCATCAGCCCAAGCCGATCGAGCGCCGAGAAATGCTCCCAATTCGCCCAATGCGGCACCAGGTTGCTGTTCGCGATAAGCACCCGAGGCGCGTCCGCATGCGTCCTGAACACCCCCGCCGGTTTTCCGGATTGCACCAGCAACGTCTCGTCAGGCCCGAGCTCCGTCAGCGCCCCCACGATCGCGTCGAAACACGCCCAGTTCCGCGCCGCCTTGCCGATCCCCCCATAAACCACCAGGTCCTCGGGCCGCTCGGCCACGTCCGGGTCCAAGTTGTTCATCAGCATCCGCAACGGCGCCTCCGTCTGCCAGGAACGCGCGGTCAGCAGGGAGCCGGTCGCGGCACGGACGATGCGGGCGTTGGTCATGGGCGCGTCTTAGCCCGGATCGACCCTTTGTGCGATGCGGGATTGCCGGATAGAGGGTTCCCTGATGATCGCGCCTAACCCGCCGCTTCGCATCGCCGTACTCGGCGCCGGCAAGCTTCGCGCCGCTGCGCGGTGGCCTTCGGCCATCCCTGACCACGTCTGCGCGCGGCGGCCGTTCGATGGCAGGTCGGACGAAGGAACAGATCGAGTCAGTCGAACCAGGAACCATCGTCAGCGGGCGTAATGCGGAAAAGCCAAGCGCCTTCCGCCATCACCCACGTGCGCGCAACCCGATCCGGTGCCAGCTGATGCGGCAACACAACCAAAATCAATAACCGACCTCTCGTTTGCTGCTAGACCGGTGTCACGCAGAGTGTCCGCGAGCAGGCGGACCTCAAACCGGTCCAGGCCTCGTTTTGGCCAGCGATCTCGTCACTCCAACCATTCCGGTCTGCGTGACATTGCTCTAAAACTCCATGCGCACCAAAGCGCGTTCGTAAGCGGCGGTGATCGCGCGCTGACGGACATGGTCGCCGTCGCGCACCAGCCATTGGCCGCCAACCATCACGTCCCGGGCTTGCGGACGCTGGCTCGCGAAGATCGCCGCATCCAGCCAGAAATCCGGCCCAAGCCCCGCCACCTCGTGCGCGGGCCCGATCGCGACCAGGTCGGCCCGGCAACCCACACGAAGCGCGCCGACCGGGCGGGCGGCCGCCTGCGCGCCGCCGGACGCCGCCGCCTGCCACAGGATGCGCCCGGTATGGCCGTCCGTCCCTGCCAGCACGTTGCGGCGTTCCACCCGCAGGCGCTGGCTGTATTCCAGCAGCCGCAGTTCCGCGAACGCGTCCAGCCCGACATGGCTGTCCGTGCCGATCCCGAGACGGCCCCCAGCCGCGCAGAAATCCCCCAGCCCGAAAATCCCGTCGCCGAGGTTGCCTTCCGTGCTCGGGCACAGGCCCGCCACGGCGCCGCTCTCGGCCAGGCCGCGCCGCTCGGCGTCCGTCATGTGCGTGCAGTGGATCAGGCAGCTGTGCGCTCCGGCCAGCCCCTGCTGCAGCAGCCACTCCACCGGGCGGGCGCCGAGCGCGGCGAGGCAGGCCGAAACCTCCGCCTGCTGCTCCGCCGCGTGGATGTGCAGGGGAGCAGCCTCCTCGATCGCGGACAGCCCTTCCGCCGCGCGACGCAAGGAGTCCGGCGGCACGGCGCGCAGGCTGTGCGGCGCCAGGCCGAAACGAAGCTGATCGCCGCGCTGGGGCAACGCGTCCTGCAGCATGCCAAGCGCCTGGTCCGGCGAGGTGCGAAACCGCATTTGGCCCCCCTGCAACGGCGCGCCGCCGAAATCCCCCGTCTCGTACACGCCGAACAGCAGGCTCAGCCCGATGCCCGCCTGCTCCGCACCCTCGATCACCGCTTCGGCCATCGCCGGCCGGTGCGCGTACGGCGCGCCGTCGCGGCCGTTCTGCAAGTAGTGGAACTCGACCAGGCTCGTGAAACCGCCGCGCAGCGCCTGCATACCGAGATAGGCGGTGACCGGCGCCAGCGTGTCAGGCTCGACCGCGCCGGCCGCGCGGTACATCGCCTCCCGCCAGCTCCAGAAATCGCCCCCCCCGCCCGCGAACTCGGTGCGCCCGGCAAAACTGCGCTGGAACGCGTGGCTGTGCAGGTTGGGCATGCCCGGCAGCAGCGCGCCCGCGAAATGGTCGGGCGCGCGCCCGGTGCCGATGGCGCTGATCGTGCCGCGTTCGTGGGTGATCAGGGGCCGGGCGGCCCACCCGGTCTCCAGCAGCGCCCAATCGGCCGATAAGATCGGCATCTCGCATTCCCCGCCCGTGCGGCTGCCGGGATGACGGCCAGGGCAGGCAATGTGAACCGCCCTTGCCCGATCGGGAAGCTTCGGCTTAGAGCAATGTCACGCAGACTTAAATGGTCGGAGTGACGAGATTGCTCGCCAAAACAAGGCCTGGACCGGTTTGAGGTCCGCCTACTCGCGGACACTCTGCGTGAAACCGGTCGCGATGCCGCATGCCTGCCCGTCCGGCATCCAGCTCGGCCCGAACCCCTGATCGGGTCGGCAAAACTCCGGTAGGGTGCCTGGCGCCCGGTTGAGGGCGGGCGCCCTGCCGGAGGTGCGATGACCGACGTTGTCGACAGCAACGGGCCCGACACGGTCGGCGCCGACGAGATCTGGTTGGCCAACCTGGCCACGATGCAGCCGGCGCGCGGCCCTTACGGCGCCATCGCGAACGGCGCGCTGGCCACGCGCCGCGGCCGAATCCTGTGGGCCGGCCCGCAAGCCGGACTGCCGGCGCCGCTGACTACGCCCGCGACCAAGATCCATGCCCACCCCGGTTGCTGGATCACCCCCGCCCTGATCGACTGCCACACCCACCTGGTGTTCGGCGGCGACCGCTCGGCCGAGTTCGAGGCGCGGCTTGCCGGCGACAGCTACGAGGCAGCCGCCCGGCGCGGCGGCGGCATCCTGTCCACCATGCGCGCCACCCGCGAAGCCAGCCAGGCCGAGCTCCTGGCGCAGGCCGAGCCTCGGCTGCGCCGGCTGCTGGCGGACGGCGTGCGCACGGTCGAGATCAAGTCGGGCTACGGCCTGTCGCTCGACTCCGAGCTCAAGATGCTGCGCATCGCCCGCGCGCTGGGCCGCCAGCACGGCGTTCGCGTCCGCACCACCCTGCTGGCCGCGCACGCCGTACCGCCGGAGTTTGCCGGACAGGCAGATGCCTACGTTGACCACATCGTGCGCGACATCCTGCCCGCGGCCGCCGCGGAAAACCTGGTTGACGCCGTGGACGCGTTCGCAGAGACCGTCGCGTTCAGCAACGCCCAGATCGCCCGCGTGTTCGAAGCCGCGTCGTCCCGCAACCTGCCGGTGAAGCTCCACGCGGACCAGTTGACCGATGGCGGCGGCGCCGCACTGGCGGCCGCCTACGGCGCGCTGTCGGCCGACCACCTGGAATACACGTCCGAGGCGGGCGTCCGCGCAATGGCTTCAGCGCGAACGGTGGCCGTCCTGCTGCCCGGCGCCTATGCGACGGTCGGTGCGCGCCAACTGCCTCCCGTCACCGCGTTTCGCGCCCATGGCGTGTGCATGGCTGTCGGAACCGACTGCAACCCGGGCTCCTCGCCGCTCTGCTCGCTGCTGATGGCGGGCAACCTCGCCTGCGCGCTGTTTCGCCTGACGCCCGAGGAGGCGCTGGCCGGCATCACCAGGGAGGCCGCCCGAGCGCTCGGGCTGGCCCGCGAGACCGGCACGCTGGAAGCTGGCAAGGCAGCCGAGTTCGCCGTCTGGCGCATCGGCCACCCCCGCGAACTGGCCTACTGGATGGGCGGCCTCTCGCCCGCCCATACCTCCGCGATCACGCCATGAGTCGCCGGTTCAGGATTTCGGCCCGCTCATCTTGGCTTGGACCACGTAGTAGGACGGGAACATGGCCTTGAGCGCCTGCACCTTCGGCATGTCGTTGAACACGATGTAGGGATAGGTCGGATGCGTCTCCAGAAAATCCTGGTGGTAGGCCTCTGCCGGGTAGAAGCCGCGCAACGGGTCCACCCTGGTCGCAATCGGCGCATGAAAGCTATGCGCCGCGTCCAGTTGCGCGATGTAGGCTGCCGCCACCTTCTGCTGCTCGGGCGTCGCGTAGAACACTTCGGAACGGTACTGCGTGCCGCTGTCCGGCCCCTGCGCGTCCTTCATCGTCGGGTCCAGCGCGACGCTGAAAAAGATCTGCAGGATACGTCCGTAGCTGATCGCCTTGGGGTCGTAAGTGATCTGCACCGATTCCGCGTGGCCGGTCTGGCCGCCGCTGACCGTCTCGTAATCGGCCGTCGACCGCTCGCCGCCGCTGTAGCCGGCCAGCACGCGCTGCACGCCGCGCACGTGCTCGAACACGCCCTGCACGCCCCAGAAGCAGCCGCCAGACAGCACGACCGTCTGCGGGCCATGCGCCGCACCGACATCGGTCGTAGGCGGCGGCACGACGTGCATGTCCTCGGCCCCCCGCGCCGGCGCGCGCAGGATGGTTCCGGCGAGCAGCGCGGCAGCGCCGCCGAGTGCCGCCTTGGCAGGCATCCTCATACGCTGGCTCCCTCGTGGAACGTGAGCGCCACGCCGTTCATGCAGTATCGCAGGCCGGTGGGCTTGGGTCCGTCGTCGAACACATGGCCCAGATGGCTGCCGCATCGCGCGCAGTGCACCTCTGTCCGCTCCATCATCAGGCTGCTGTCGCTCTCGGTGGAAACCGCATGCTCCACAGGCTGATAGAAACTCGGCCAGCCAGTGCCGCTGTCAAACTTCGTGCGCGACGCGAACAGCGGCGAGGCGCAGCCCGCGCAATCGTAGCGCCCGGCCGAGAACTGGTGGTCCAGCGGGCTGGAGCCGGGCGCCTCGGTGCCCTGCTGGCGCAGCACCTCGTAGGCCTCGGGCGAGAGCAGGCGGCGCCACTCCTGGTCGGTGTGCGTCACGGCGAAGCGCTCGGTTGCGCGGGCCACGCGCCGAGGGGCGGCCAGCCAACCGAACAGCACCAGGCAGGCCGAACCTGCAAGCAGTTTGCGTCGTGTCATCGCCTGGCTCCTTCAACTGGCACCTTCGCCGTCTTACATCCGGCGCTCCACGTCGGTCGCCGCCCGCCTAAGCGGTTACGGCGCGCTACGGCATAACGTTCAGGCGCGGCAAGGCAAATACAAGGGTGATGGTTCCAGATACCGAAGCGTCCGTCACGACGGTTGCCACCGGCCGCGCGAAGCCGAAGGCGTATCCGGTCATCCTGCGCGTCACCCATTGGGTCGGCGCCGCCGCGGTGATCGCGATGACGCTCAGCGGCTGGGCGATCTACAACGCGTCCCCCATCCTGCCCTTCGTGTTTCCGCCGGGCTGGACGCTGGGCGGCTGGCTCGGCGGCGGCATTGCCTGGCACATAGCGGCGATGTGGGTGCTGATCGCAGACGGTGCGGTCTACCTTCTATGGGGCGTGGCCAGCGGCCATTTCGGGCGGAATTTCCTGCCTTTGACCGCGCGCGACGTGGCGCGCGACCTTTGGGCGGCGCTGACCCTGCGCCTGGTGCACCGGCTGGGCAGCTACAACGCGGTGCAGCGCCTGCTCTACGTGCTGGTGCTCGCGGCCGTCGTGCTGGCCGTGCTCAGCGGGCTGGCGATCTGGAAGCCGGTCCAGCTCGGCAGCCTGACCTGGCTGTTCGGCGGCTACGACCTTGCCCGGCGCATTCATTTTGCCCTGATGTCCTGCATCGTCGCGTTCCTGGCCGTGCACGTCGCACTTGTGGCCCTGGTGCCATCGACCCTGGTTTCGATGATCGTCGGCGGACGCCGTGCGGCGCAACCAGGGGAGGTCTGAGCGTGATCAAGCGCGAAGACCATCTTGGCCAGCTCCGCCGCCTGGAGCGCAGACATCTTCTGCGCGGCGGCCTGTCGATGGGCGCGCTGGCGATGCTGAGCGGCTGCGATCTTTCGACCAAGGACGGCCTGGTGGATCGTATGCTCTGGAGCATGCTGCGCTTCAACGACCGCGTGCAGGCGGCTCTGTTCAGCCCAGACCGCCTTGCCGCCACGTTCAGGCCCGACCAGATTACCCGGCCGTTCAAGTTCAATGCCTACTACCCGGTCAGCCAGGTCCGTAAACCCGACCCCGATTGGCAGCTTGAGGTCGCTGGCTTGGTGGACAACGATGATCCATGGTCGCTGCAGAAGCTGCGCGCGCTGCCGCAGGAGGCGCAAATCACCCGCCACATCTGCGTGGAGGGCTGGAGCCAGATAGGCCAATGGTCCGGCGTGCCGCTCGGCGTGTTCCTGCGCCGTGTCGGCGCAGATTTGCGGGCGCGCTATGTCGGGTTCGAGTGTTTCGACGATTATTCATCCAGCATCGACATGGCCTCCGCCCTGCATCCGCAGACGATCCTGGCGCTGGATTTCGAAGGCGCGCCGCTGACGCCCGAGTGGGGAGCGCCGGTGCGCCTGCGCATCCCCACCAAGCTCGGCTTCAAGAACCCCAAGAACATCGCCGCCATAACGGTCACCAACACCAACCCCGGCGGCTACTGGGAAGACCAGGGCTACAACTGGTTCAGCGGGTCGTGACGCCGGCGATCACTGGGGACCGAACGCAGCGCCCCAGGCCGCCGCCTCTTGTGGCTTGTTGTCGGAGGAGAACGAAAACTCGTAGTTGCCGCCGCCATTGCTGTTCCAGATGTCGACGAAGCTGATCGTGACACCCTTTGCCTCCGCCCTGCTCAGCCGGTTGCTGAGCCACGTGGCAAAGGTCGGATCATCGCACACGTCGTGCCCGCCGCTGCAGGCGCCGGCACCCGTCTCGGGGATCGCCAGCGGCTTGTGGTGCTGCCTGGTGAACCCGATCAGCACCGACAGGCTGAGATTGTGCCCGTCGCTCTCGTCGTTTGAATACAGGCCGGCCGCTGGAAAACTCCAGTAATGCGCGCGGTTGACGGGGTCGGCAATGAACTGGGCAAGGGTGCTGTCCTGCTGGCCGGTGTGCCAGTCGTGGTAGGTGCCGCTATCGTTATAGGGATACATGTCGGCATAGATATCGACGCCGATGACGTCGACGAACGCGTCCCCCGGATACAGGCCGAACGTGTCGTTGGTGTCGTAATTGCTGATGTTCGGGTTCCAGACGATCTGAATGCTGGCGCCGTAGGCCGCACCCGCCTGATGCATCACCGTGTAGATGTGGGAAAAGGCGTTCACCCAATCTGTCCGGCTTTGCGCGTCCGCACCGACATAGGTGTTGCCCTCGATGTTCATCTCCCAACCCGGCCGAAACACCAGTTGGTGGAAGCCGTTCTGGGTCCAAACCTGGACGATTCCGGCAAGCACGTTGTCGTACTGGCCGCTTGCGAACGCTTGGTACTGTGCGTCTGGCGATGGCGACCCGTTGGCAATCGACGCCATTGGCAGGCCGATCACTGGAACCAGTGCCCGTGCGTCGGATGACGCGGCGTGGGAGGTCGCCTCCCAATTGGAATTGCCGACCCAGGAACTGACCGGCTGCGTGTAGTCCACATAGCTGACGATCAGGCTTGGCGGCGTGCCGAGCGCGCTTGAAAAACTCTGGTAGTTCGCCTCGAACGCAGCCTCGCCGGAGCTGCTGTCTATGTTCGGATCGCCCATGTAGCCACCCAGCGGGAACGGGGTGGACGCGGCACGCACGGGTGATGTCGCCAATGCGGCCCCTAGAACGGCTACTGAAATGGTCTGACCAAGCTGTGACATGATGCTGTCCCTCGAACACGGCCGTGTTCAAACCAGGCGCGAGTTCGACGCAGCGCTACACGCAAAAGAGAGGTAACGCAATTGTGATAACGATACGCATCGTTTCCAGTCTTGCTTTAGCATCAGATACGTAGCCGAAACAGCTCAACCGTCTTGTGTCGGTCTGACAACTATCAGAGGGCTAGGCGGGGAAGGATCGCATCGAGCCGATGACGGCCGTCGAGCGTGGCTGCGAGCCGGCCATCGCTTCGGATCAAATAGCCTTCCTCCAGGCAGGCTTGCAGGATTGTGGCATCGATCGCCTCGGACAGGACCACTCCGGTCTTGGCGAGAAAGTCCGCCTCGTCCAAGCCCTCGGTCAGCCGCAGCCCCATCAGCAGTGCCTCACGTGCCCGGTCACGCGGGCCAACCGGCTGCTCCTCCGTGCTGCCATGTCCGTGACGCTCGACGCGGTCGGCCCATATCTCCGGCGCGCGGTGGCGTCTCGTCGCGGTCAGGCTTTCAGGCGAGCCGTCGAGCCTGAGCCGTCCATGCGCGCCTGGGCCGATGCCCGCGTAGTCGCCGTAGCGCCAATAGACGAGGTTGTGCCGGCTTTCCGCGCCTGGCCTGGCATAGTTGGACACCTCGTAGCCGTGCAGGCCGAACGACGCCGCGGCCTCAGCTGTCGCGTCATACAAAGCGGCCGACATAGTATCATCGGGCAGGACGATGTCGCCGCGGCGATGCAACGCCTCGTAGGCCGTTCCTGGCTCGATGGTGAGCTGGTAGAGCGACAGGTGGTCGGCCGCCAACGCCAGCGCCCGGGACAGTTCCGCGCGCCAACCGGCCAGGCTCTGACCGGGTCTGGCATAGATCAGGTCGAAGGACAGCCTGGGAAAGACCGACCGCGCGGTCTCCAGCGCCGCCACCGCTTCGCCGGCACTATGTCCGCGGCCGAGCCGCGCCAGGGCAGCGTTGTCGAGCGCCTGCACGCCCAGTGAGAGGCGGTTGATCCCAGCGTCGCGAAACGCCACCAGCCTGCCTGCCTCCACGCTGGTCGGGTTTGCTTCCAGCGTGACTTCTGCGTCCTCCATCGGCTCGAACAGGCGCTTGGCGTCGCTGATCAGGGCCGCGACCGTTTCGGGCGACATCAGGCTCGGCGTGCCGCCGCCGAAGAAGATTGAGGCGAGCGGGCGCCGCCCGAGCCGTGCCGCCTCCCACGCCAGCTCGCGCCGCAGGGCCGCAGCGAATCGCGCCTGCGGGATCACGTCGCGAACGTGGCTGTTGAAGTCGCAGTAGGGGCATTTCTGCAGGCAGAACGGCCAGTGGATGTAGAGCGCCAGAGGCTGCATGGGTCGGCTTATAAGAGTTCGTGGGCCGGCGAACCATCGCGAGCTTGCGCCAGCGCAAACCGCGATATAGATTTGTACTCGTAACGAGTATGGGCTTGGCGATGCAGCGCGCCGACCGGCAGGATGTTCGCACCGTGCAGGCACTGCGCGGCCTGGCCTGCGCATTGGTGGTAGCCTACCACGCCGTCGAAAGCTGGGGTGCGGCCACACTGACGCCTGTCCCGGCCGATGCCGTCTGGCCCAATGGCGCGGCCGGAGTGGACATATTCTTTGTCATCAGCGGGTTCGTCATGGCGGCGGCCGATTCCGGCCCGTCCGGAGCCGCCGGTGCGTGGCGCTTTCTGATCCGTCGCTGCCGCCGCTTGGTTCCGCTCTACTGGCTCATGACCTGCACCAAATTGGCACTGCTCGCCGTGTCCGGCCGGGCGGCATGCAGCGTCTGGCACGCCGCGGCCTCGTTGCTGTTCATTCCGTCGCGTGACAGTTGGGGCGTCGTGCGTCCGGTGCTCGGTGTCGGGTGGACGCTGCAATTCGAGATGCTGTTCTACGCGCTGTTCGCGCTTGCCCTGGCGCTGCGCAGACCGAGGCTGCAGGTGATGCTTGCGGTGCTGGTTCCCCTGGCTGTCGCTGGCTTCTACCGCCGGGCTGACTGGCCTGCTCCCCTGGTTATGGCCAACGGGCTGGTGCTGGAGTTTTGCCTGGGCGTAGGCGTAGCATGGGCGTGCAGGGTGTGGCGACCTCGTCCGGCCGTCTCCGCAAGCGTCCTCGTCGGAGGATTGCTGTTGTTGCTGACCCTGCCTCCGCCTGGACCCTGGCGTTTCCTGGCCTGGGGCGTGCCGGCCGCATTGGTAGTGGCCGGTGCCGTGTGGCTGGAGCCGGTGTGCGGCGGCCGTATGCCGGCCTGGTTGCTGGCCGCCGGGGACGCCAGCTACGCCACCTACCTGCTGCACCCGTTTTTGGTGCCGGTGCTTGCGGCAACCCTGCTCCCGAAGGCGTCGGCAGGCGCCGGCCTGTGGCTGCTACCGGGCCTGTGTGTGGGTGTGAGCACGCTCGGCGGCTTGGCACTCCACCGTTGGGTGGACCGGCCGAGCCAAAGCTGGCTGGCATCAATGCGGCGCAAAGGTGCTGGTTTGTCCGCAAGAGGGCCGGGAGTATCGCGCGCTGAACCCCAGTCCTTGAGAGCGCAGCTAACCCAGACGATGCCCCAACTCGTCGAGCCTTGATTGTGCATGACGGGCCAGCTTCCGGCGCCTGACCAGGTTGCGCTCGGCCACCAGCAGTTCCACCGCTTCCAACGCCGCTTTGCGGCCCGTCAGCATCTGTCGCGCGGCGGCGGCGGCAGAAGCGTGCTGGTCGAACGCTGCCTCGGCCGCCCCGATCGTCTCGAGGCAAGCAGGCAGCCAAGCCGCGTAGGCGTAAGCGAGCGGGTGGGCCGCATCGCTGACGGCCAGGGCCGCCTCTTGACCCTTCGCAGCCTGTGCGGCGTCGGCCACCTCCCTGGCATGGTTCTCCCGAGTGACCGCCTGGCCGAGGACGCGCCTGGCCTGATCCGCCTCAAGCTTGCGGATACGCGCCAGCGTATCGAGCGCTTCAGCCACTAAAACGGCCCAAGTTCAGGCCGGCCTGAGTAAAACCGGATCTGGGGTCCTCGGCTCCATTGGGGTCCTGGGGGCAAAGCTCCCAGCATTGCTGATTTCAAATGCACAAGCCTAGACCGTTTCACGCGGAGTGTCCGCAAATAGGCGGACGTGAAACCGGTCTAGGCCTTGTTTTGGCGGGCAATGTCGTCACTCCGCTAATTCCTGCTTGACATTGCTCTAATGCCCGCTCTGCACGGCTGCGCGCAGGGCGGCGAAGCTTGCCTCGATGCTGGTCGGCTCGTCGCGGGTCTGGCGCAGCATGGCCTCTATCCGGGGTACGGCGGCCAGCGCGCGGTCCAGGGCAGGGTCGGCGCCCGGGCGGGTGGCCCCCAGCCGAACCATGTCGGCCATGTCGGCGTGCAAGGCGAGCATCGCCCTGGCCTCCCGCAGCAACTGGGTTTGCGAGGTATCCAGGCACCCGGAAGCCGCGCGCGACAGCGACCGCAGCACGTCCACCGCAGGGTAGCGCCCGCCTTCGCCGATCCGCCGGTCCAATACAACATGGCCGTCCAGTATGCCGCGCACCGCGTCGGCCACCGGCTCGTCGTGGTCGTCACCCTCCACCAGCACGGTGAACAGCGCGGTGATCTGGCCGGCGTTGCCGTCCGGTCGCATCGGGCCGGGTCCTGCGCGCTCCAGCAAACGGGGCAGTTCGGCAAACACGCTCGGAGGATAGCCGCGCGTGGCCGGCGGCTCACCCGCCGCAAGCCCGATTTCCCGCAGCGCCAGGCAGAACCGGGTGACGCTGTCCATCAGCAGCAGCACCGACAATCCCTGGTCGCGAAAATGCTCGGCGACGGTCATCGCAGCATAGGCGGCCTCCCGACGAAGCAGAGGCGGCGAATCGGACGTTGCGACGATGACGACGGAGCGCGCCAGGCCGTCCGCGCCAAGATCATCCTCGACGAACTCGCGCACCTCGCGCCCACGTTCGCCCACGAGCGCGACCACCGCGACGTCGCACCGCGTATGGCGTGCCAGCATGGACAGCAACGTCGACTTTCCCACGCCGGAACCCGCGAACAACCCAAGCCGCTGGCCGGTGCGACAGGTCGTGAAGCAATTCAGCACGCGAACCCCGAGGTCGATCGGCGGCCCAAGCCTGGCGCGGGTGATGGCTGGCGGTGCAGCCGCGCGCACGGGCCTGCGGATTGCGCCGCGCGCCAAGGGGCCGAGTCCGTCGACTGGCATGCCGAGCGGGTCGATGACACGGCCGAGCCAGGCATCGCACGGCGCCAGACCGCCCCCGTCCCGGACGATGTCGACCCGCGTTCCGGATCCCAAGCCTTGCGTTTGGCCGAACGGGGCAGCCCGCAACCGGCCATCCCGCGCTCCGACGATTTCGGCAAGGACTTGCACGCCGTCGCGCCCGTGGATGCGCACCCTATCACCCATCGCCAGAAGTGCCGTCAGCCCGCTGATCTCGACAGCAAGAGGCGCCACTGAGTCGACGCGTCCACGCACGGTGAACGGCATGATATCGGCCAAGTTGGAACACGCGATGGAAACGTCCAGAATAAGATATCCTTCTCACCACGACGCACTGCTCAACTATTTACGTGGACGAACCTCGACAACTTACCGCCGATTCCGCGATCGATCACTAGATTTTTTCACGAAAATGTGAAAAGTTTATGGCTTGCCACACGCTATGGTGGTATCTCTTTCGTATTGAAGCGGGAGTTTGATATGCGGGTTTTGCTAGTCGAGGACGACGCCAGCGCCTCCAAGGCGATCACCATGATGCTCGGCAGCCAAGGTGCTATCGTCGATCAAACTGATACGGGGGAGGAAGCTCTCGAACTCGTCAAGCGCTACGATTACGACATCGTCGTGCTCGACCTCATCCTGCCGGACATGGAAGGGTTTGAGGTTGTTCGCCGCATGCGGTCTGGCCGTGTGGAGACGCCCGTGTTGATCCTGTCGGGCCTCAATCGCCCGAATGCCAAGGTCAAAGGCTTCGGCATGGGTGCTGACGATTACATCACCAAACCGTTCGACAAGGACGAGCTGATCGCCCGCGTGCAGGCGGTGATCCGCCGCAGCAAGGGCTATAGCCAGCCGGTCCTGCGGATCGGCAATCTGCAGCTGAACCTGGACAGCCGCGAGGTGGAGGCGGATGGCAGCCCGGTGCACCTGACGGGCAAGGAATATGCCATCCTGGAGCTGCTCGTCCTGCGACGCGGCATGGTGCTCACCAAGGAGGCCTTCCTGAATCACCTCTATGGCGGGATCGATGAGCCGGAGATGAAGATCATCGACGTGTTCATCTGCAAGCTGCGAAAGAAGCTGGCCCAGGCCGGCGCGGGCAGCCTGATCGGCACCGTCTGGGGCAGAGGCTACATGATGCGCGACCCGAACAGCCAGGCCGCCCTGTCTGCCGCAACATTGCACGCGCCAGATGGGCTCAGCGCCGCCGCCTGATCGTGGCCGGACGGCGGCCGTATTGCGCTGAGGCAAGTCGAGATGGTGCAACCGGCTCGCGAGCCTCGGCGCGAGTTGCCGTACACCATAACCAGAGAGCGCGCTTTTGAGCGGGAGAACCCCGGAGTCAACAGCGTCTCAGCAGTGACCGCCGCCCATGCTCACCATGTCCATGCCGGTTGCAGGCTGGCCGGCAATCGTTTGGTAGGCCGAGCCGCAATACGACTGACCAACCTTTCCTTGTGACGGGCTAGCCGCATCGGAGTGCGCGGGTTGAAAATCGCGCGTCTCTTCGCCGTGCGGGTTCCTCTGCGTCGGGCGCCTCGCCGCCGTCACCTTCACCTCGTCGTAGCTGCCATAGTTGTGGGTCACCCCCGTCGCGATGCCCTGGTTGGAGGGTGGCGGCACGAACCAGGCTTGCGGGGCTGGCGGCGGCTCGGCTGCCCTGCAGCAAGCGTCCGGCCCGCTGAGCATCACCGCCCCTGCCACGCCGACGCATAGATGGATTGCCAGCCGCCTCACACCGTGAACTGCTCGGCGACGATACGCTCGGACAATCCCTGTTCAGGATCAAACAGCATGGTCGTCCGCACGCTGCGGTCCTCGCTGACCGCCACGGACGCGACATCGCGAACTTCGGTGAAATCGGCCACCGCGGAAACCGGGCGCTTGTCACCTTCCAAAATCTCGAACATCACGTCAGCCGTGCTCGGCAGCAACGCTCCACGCCACCGCCTGGGCCGGAACGCGCTGATCGGCGTCAGCGGCAGAAGATTGGCCGAAAGCGGCACGATCGGCCCGTGCGCGGACAGGTTATAGGCCGTCGAACCCGCAGGTGTCGCAACGAGCACCCCGTCGCACACCAGCTCTGACAGCCGAACACGCCCGTCGATGGTGATCCTGATCTTTGCAGTCTGCCGCATCTGCCGCAGCAGGGAAACCTCGTTCAGCGCCAATGCCTCTTCCACCACGCCAGAACTGGTCACCGCGTGCATGCGCAGGGGATGAAGCACCACCTCCTGGCTGCGGGCCAGCCTGTCTGGCAAGTCATCCTCGAGGAAGGCGTTCATCAGGAAACCGACCGACCCGCAATTCATGCCGTAGACCGGCACGTCGCATACCAGCGTCCGGTGAAGTGTTTCGAGCATGAAACCGTCGCCGCCCAGACAGACGACCACGTCGGCCGCCTCAAACGGGCTGTCTCCAAACCGTGCCACCAGCCGGTCGCGGCTGGCCTGCGCGAGCGCGGTAGGGGCAGCAAGAATGCAGATACGGTCGACGGAGCGGATCGGCTGCCTCGCCGGATCGGCCACGGACTCGGGAACTGTCATCGGCCTGTGATGGGGCTAAGTCCCATGGCTGGGCACCGTGTCACGCAAGCCGCCGGTGCGCCAGCACCGGCATCGCTTCGCGGACGCGGTCGATGATGGCCCTGTCCAACTCCACCGCAACCGACCCTTCACCTTCGGGCAGGCAGGCCCTGACCACACCCCACGGATCGCAGATCAGGCTGTGGCCGTACGTCTCGCGCGGGCGTCCCGCATTGTCCCGATGCGTGCCGACTGTGGCGGCGGCGATGATCCAGCATTGCGTCTCGATCGCGCGGGCGCGCAGCAGCACCTCCCAATGATCACGCCCGGTTTCCATCGTGAATGCCGAGGGTACGAGGATGACGTCAGCGCCGGCTTTTCGTAGGGCTAGGAAGAGTTCGCCGAACCGCAAATCGTAGCAGACCGACAGGCCAAGCGTCAGGTCGCCCTCGGCAGCCAGGGCAGGGCACGTCACCACCGTATCGCCGGCGCCGAACAGGCTGCTCTCCCGGTAACCCTGGCCGGTCGGCGTCACGACGTCAAACAGGTGGATTTTACGGTAGCGGGCCAGTTCCTCGCCATCTGGGCCGAAGACCAGGGTAGTGTTGAACAGCGTCTCGCCATCGCGCTCGCCGATTGAACCGCCGTGCAGCGTCACGCCAAGCCGGCGCGCCATGTCGCTGAGAAACCGGTATGCCGGCCCGCAATCGCCCGTCCCGCAAGGCCGCCGGGCCGGAGGCAGCACCTCGCTCTCCGCCAGCTTCGTTGCCCGATCTGCGCCGAGGCAGGTCCACATTTCGGGTAGACTTACGATTCCTGGGCGGCGCGCCCCGCATTGCCCGATAAGCCTGTCCATCATCGCGATGTTGTCGGCCTTGACCGACCCTGCTTGGCATTGGACGGCGATCGCGAGCATCCTAGCCTGCGAACGGTAATCGACGATCCGGGTCGCGGGCTTCGTGCGCCCTAATGCAAGCCATTCAGCAGCAGCGTCATCTCGGCTGGCAAGGTCTCGTCCAGCGTGGCGTCAAAACGCTCGGCCAGCGCCCGGCGTATCCAGACGTCCAGAGCGCCGGCGTCCAGTCCAGACCGGGCGCGTGGAGCATCGGCCGCCAGCTGTTGCATGTCTTTCTCCGCCGTCATGGGCTTTCAATGTCCGAACAGGGGCGAGGTTGCTGCAAGGCACGTCTGCGTGTCTCAAACAGCATGGTCGCGCAAAAATGTGACCGTTTTGCTAACGTGCCCTCAAGCGATCATTCGACCTGCATGACCGGCCCACTGGTCGGCGCCGGGCGCATCCGGCTCTTGCCTGCATACCATGCGGCAATCGCGCCCACCGACCACATTGCTGCCGCGCCCAACAGGTTCACGCCAAGCTGCACCGGAAGGCCATGGCGGGCTTCTGTCGCGAGCCTGCCGAGGAAGGCCAGGAAAATGCCGGCGCAGAACACCGGCAGAGAGTGCTGGCCGGCAATGACGAAGGGTGCTCCCAGCCAGGATTGCAGCCATGCGGCATCGCGTCGGATCAGGCGCGTGCACAGCCACGTCAAAGCCAGGATGGAAATCAGGCGGAACGGATGCAGCCCGCCTTTGTCGACCCCCATCAAAATGCGCACCACCATCCCGGGCAGCATCGCCACCGATCCGGGATGCGGCCAGACGACCCACTGTATCCACAGGCCGAACAGGACGACGATCACGGAAACCGCGTCGATCGCCGACCGGGTGCGCGGCGGCGGCTCTCCAGGCGCGAATGACAGGATGGCGCCCATCATGAACAGCAGCTGCCAGGTGAACGGGTTGAAGAACCAGCCGCCGCCCGTCCAGCTCGACAGGTTGAGCGAGAACAGCCGCGCCACGACGTAGGTGGTCAGCGACAAACCAGCCAGCGCAGCCGGCCAGCGCAGCAACGGAAGCACCAGTGCGAACATCAGCAGCACCACCACATAGAGTGGCAGGACGTTGAGATAGGCTGGCTGAAAATGCAGTATCAGCGCCTCGAACAGCGCACGGTAGGGTGCGTCGCCAAGCACGTTGAGGTGTATCTCGTCGAGGAAGTCGGCCCGGTCCAGGGCCACCGCCGAGACCCCCACCTGCGCCGCAAAGATCACGAACAGGAAGATGTGTGCGATGTAGAGCGTCCAGGCGCGGCGCACCACGTCCGCCCCGGCGTACAGCCAGCCTTGGCGGCGCAACGTGCCGCCATAGGCAATGCCGGCGGCGTAGCCTGCAAGCAGCACGAACACTTCTGTGGCATCGCACAGCGCGAAGTTGCGGAGCGACAGGCTGCCTAGCCAGTCCGATGGGATATGGTCGGTGAAGATCCACCACAGCGACAGGCCACGAAAGAAGTCGATCCGCAGGTCGCGGTTGGTCTTTATCAGCGCCACGCGCCGAGTTAAGGGCGCGTGTGCCAGGCAAGGTCAAGGGGCGGACCGCACACCATCCTGATCGAGCAAGCCCTGGCCATTCCGACCATGAACGCATTAGACAAAGCCGTCGTTAACCCGTCTCGTGTGGCCCAAGGGGTGCTGCGGACAGACCTGGCCGCCGGGAGGCATGTCGATCGATGAGTGAGGGGGACCTGCAAGCCTCGTCCAAAGGCCAAGATGATGCCGGGCCGGATGAGGCAGGCCCGGTCATCGTGGGCATCGGCGCATCGGCCGGCGGGATCGAGGCGTTTCGCGGCTTCTTCACCAACATGCCGGTCGACAGCGGCATGGCGTTCGTCGTCGTTCTCCACCTTCCCGCCAACCGCCGAAGCATGTTGCCCGACATCCTCGGCCACTGGACGTCCATGCCGGTGATCGAGGTGCAGGATGGTGCGCTCGTGCAGGCCAACACTGTCTACGTTCCACCGCCGCACGCCACCACCGTGCTGCGTGACGGGCACCTGTATGTCAGCCAGCCGCCGCCCGGCTCGCCGCGCGAGTTTCGTCCCATAGACGGCTTCTTCGACACGCTCGCAACGGCGCGGCGCGAGCGCTCGGTGGGGATCATCCTGTCCGGGACCGGCAGCGACGGCGCGCTCGGCCTCAAGGCGATACGCGCCTGCGGCGGGCTGACCATCGCCCAGGGAGTAAGCACCTCGCCGGGAGCCGAGAACGGCGGCCCTCAATACGCCGCCATGCCGGAGGCGGCAGTGGCCACCGGCACGGTCGATCTCGTGGCTCCTGCGGACGAGATCCCGGGCCACCTCATGCGGCTTCGGGCGGTGCCGCCGACCGTGCCGGACATCGCGGCCGCCGGGGACGATACAGAGGCGGTCCGCCAGCAGATCTGTGCGATCCTGCGCGCCCAGGTCGGTCATGATTTCAGCGGCTACAAGGAAAAGACGTTCCTGCGACGCGTCAACCGCAGGATGCAGGTGCTCAACATCGCAGCCCTGAGCGACTACGTGGACCTGCTGAGGGACGACCATGTCGAAACCCAGCTGCTGTTTCGCGACCTGCTGATCCGGGTCACCAGCTTTTTCCGAGACGAGCACGCCTTCGACGTGGTCGAGCGTGTCGTCGTCCCGCGCCTGTTCCACGGCCGCCATGCGGACGGCGCCGTCCGCGTATGGGTGCCGGGATGTTCCACCGGCGAAGAGGCCTACTCGCTGGCCATCCTGCTGCGCGAGCACATGGACAGTCTGCGAGGTGCGCCCAGGGTGCAGATCTTCGCCACCGACATCGACGAGCCGGCCATCGACACCGCCCGTCTCGGCCGGTATCCGACCGTGCTTCTGGACGGATTGTCGCCCGAGCGCCGCCGCCGGTTCTTCAGGCAGTCCGATTCCGGCTACGTGGTGACCAAGGAAATCCGCGACCTCTGCACCTTCTCGGCGCACAGCCTGGTACGCGACCCGCCGTTCTCGCGCATGGACCTGATCTCATGTCGCAACCTGTTGATCTATCTCGACGGTGAAGCCCAGAACGCGATCATCCCGGCATTCCACTATGCGCTCGTCCCTGGCGGCGTGCTCATGCTGGGCAACTCCGAATCCACTACCCGGCACGAGGCATTGTTCGCGGTCATCGACAAGCCGGCCCGCATCTTCGAACGGCGCGACGTGCCCAGTCCGCCGCTGATCCTCAGTCGGCGCAACCGGGCCGTGATCGAAAGCCCCGGGCTAGTGTTGCAGCCGGTCGTGCAGGGAGCAGAGACGGACCAGGAACGCCGGTCGGCGCCTGCTCTGTCCGAGCCACGACAATCGAGCCTCATGCGGCGGCTCGACGTCGGACTGAGGCAATTTCTGCGCACGGCGAGGAACATGCCCAACCCGGGTGCGGACGCCGTCGATACCCTGCGCGCCGAACTCGTGAAAACCCGCCACCAGCTGCAATCGATAACCGAGGATCACGAGACCGCGCTGGAGGAGCTGCGAAGTGCCAACGAGGAGCTGCACTCCGTCAACGAGGAGATGCAGTCGACCAACGAGGAGCTGGAAACCAACAAGGAGGAGATCCAGGCCGTCAACGAGGAACTGCACACCGTCAACGCGCAGCTTTCCGACAACCTCGAAGAGCTCGACCGGACCAACAGCGATCTGAAGAACCTGTTCGACAGCACGCAGATCGCGACAGTGTTCCTGGACCGCCATATGATCATCCGCAGCTTCACCCCGGCGATCAGCGGCATCTACAACCTGATACCGAGCGACGTCGGCCGGCCGTTGACCGACATCGCCAGCCGCCTCACCTACAGCACCCTGGCGCAAGACGTGGATACCGTGCTGGCAACGCTGATTGTGCTTGAACGGCAGGTCACCAACGCCGATCGAACGCGCCACTACATCGTGCGCGTGTTGCCGTATCGCGCGCCCGACAGCACCGTGACGGGCACGCTGGTGACCTTTCTCGACGTGACGAGCATCGTGCTTGCCGAACAGCACCAACGCCTGCTGGTCGACGAGCTGAACCACCGGGTCAAGAACATGCTGACCGTGGTGATCTCATTGGCGGCACAGACGTTGCGCAATTCGGGCACCCTTGAGGAATTTGGCAAGGCGTTCATGGGTCGTGTCCGGGCGCTGTCGTCCTCCTACGCCCTGCTATCGCAACAGAATTGGACCAGCATCGCTCTACGGCAGACGATCGAGGAGGAGTTGCGGCCTTTCGCGTCATCCACCGAACACGGTCTGACGATCGAGGGGGAGGATGTGCAACTAACGCCGACAGCAGCACTTGCACTTGGCATGGTTGTCCACGAACTCGCGACGAACGCCATGAAATACGGTGCCTTGTCCGTGCCGGGCGGCAAGATCGACGTCGCCTGGCAGGTGGCCAACGACCGAGATGTCAAGTCGCTGGTCATCACCTGGCACGAGTCCGGCGGTCCGTCGCTGACCGAGCCGGTGAAAAGCGGCTTCGGAACCACGCTGGTTCGTCGCAGCGTGTCAGACCAGTTGTCCGGGCAGGCAAAGCTGGACTTCCAACCCGACGGGTTGCGGGCAACGCTGAGCGTGCCGTGGATGGACGTCACCGGCGACGCTCAAACGGCCGTGGAGGCGAGCAACGATGGCTGAGGCAGTCCGGCTCTGCCGCGTCATGGTCGTCGAGGACGAGCTGCTCGTCGCCATGCTGATCGAGGAGACGTTGAGGGATCACGGCTATGATGTCGTCGGGCCGTTCACCAACCTTCCCGACGCGATAGCTGCAGCCGGCCGGGAGGTTGCCGACATCGCTCTGCTCGACGTCAACCTCCGTGGGCAACGGGTCTATCCGGTGGCCGAGCTGCTGGAAGCGCGCGGCATCCCGTTCTTGCTGCTGTCCGGATACGGTTCGGATGCCGTGCCGTCCGAACACGCGCATTGGGCGGCCTGCAGCAAGCCGTTCCTGCCCAAGGACCTGACCTGCCGGATGGAGTTCCTGATGGAACGGTGCCGCGCCGAGGCCAGCCTGGTCGAGTTGAAGCGGGGCTGATCGTCACCGATGGACCGCGACGCTGCCTGGTAACTTCACGGTTCTCGCGATGCTCAAAACGTCCATCGCCGCCGCGCTGGCCGGGTGTCGCGTGAGGTGGGGCACTTGGCGCCGGATCGCATCGCGAACGCGGTCATCCCGCCGGATGACACCGGCCAAAACGGGCGTGTGCCCAAGGAAATGCTGACAGGCTCGGGCCAGGGTCGCGTGCGTCCGTTGGCCCGAAGCCTGAGTGGCAGCCTGGTTGACGACGATCCTGGCATCGCCAGGGCCAGAACTGGCCAGCGTCCTGTCTGCCGCGTGCAGTTTCAGAACCGCGTAGGCATCTGTCAGCGAAGTAGGCTCGTCGGTGGCAATCACCAGCAGAGTGTCTGCCCAGGCGGCCATGCGTCGTGTGCCAAGGTCCAGACCCGCCCCTAGATCGAGCAGAACCACGCTATGCTGCATGCACCCCAACTCGGCCAGCAACGCGTCGATCCGGGACGGTGGCAAGCTGGCCAGGGCACCGGAGCCGGACCGGCCTGGCAGTACGTCGAAGCCGCCCGGTTCGACCGAGGTCAGCGCCTGGCCAAGACGGATACGGCCCGACAGCACAGCGCCGAGGTCCTGCTCGGGCGTCAGGCCAAGCTGGATGTCGACGTTGGCCAGGCCGAGATCGCCGTCGAACAGCACCACCCGTTCGCCCGACTGCGCCAAGGCATGCGCGAGGGTGATCGCAAACCAGGTCTTTCCGACGCCTCCCTTGCCTGAAGCGATCGCAAGCCGTCGCTGCCGCCTTGGGCGTAAGACCGGATGGCCGGCCAGCTCTTCGGCGGACACGATGTTATCCATGAAGTTCCGTGCTCCAGGCATGTGCGGCATGCGTGCGGGCGCTGGGGAAGACCGGCCGCCGCAAACCCGGCCCTGGCGTCGATGCTGGCCCGACCAGTCGTTCGGCCAGAAATTCAGGCGTGACCGGCAGGAGCGGGTCGGTGGCACCCGGTCCGGCGGAGGCCTCCGTCAAGGTAAGGTCGCCCGACACGGCGGCTGCCACTACGCTGCCCAGGCGGCGGGTCAGGTCCAGGCGGGTCGGCAGCAGGTGCCGGGCGCCGATCGGTGCAAAGGCGCGCGCCTGCTCCGCCGCGTCGTCGGCGTGCAGCCCGGCCTGCATCACCAGCACCGGCGTCGCCTGAACGGCTGCGACCAGGCTCGCTATCCCATCGACGTCATCCGTCGCAAACGGGCTGATGCCCGAGGTGTCGATCAATACTGGCCCTGGACCGGAGTCCTCGGCCGCAGCCGCAACAGCGCGCGTGAGCGTTGCTGGCGAGCCAGCTACCAGGAGCTTGACGCCCAGCAGGCGGGTGAACGCCGCAAGCTCCTCGGCGGCGCCCGCCCGCCTGCCATCGGCGGTGATAACAATGGGGCGCACGCCCGAAAGCACCAGCCGGGTTGCCAGCCTGGCCACGGCCAGCGTCTTACCTGCGCCTGGCATGCCGGCCAGCAACAACGGGCGTGCGTCACACCCGTCCCGCTCGGACGCGACCGGTAGCGCGCCGAAGCGCAGCATGCCTCGCAGCGCATCTGCGACGCCTTCGGCAGAGCGGTGTCCGGACAACGCTGCCGCCACGCTCCCGGGCAGGCCGTGGGCGGAGAGATCGATCGCCGGATGCGCTGGCGGCGACTGCTCGTAGCACGGTTCCTCCTGCTCCAGCGCGGCCGTCAGCTCGATGCCCTGGGCCACCCTGCGCGTGGACAGGATCAGTGCCTCAGGCCCGAGCTCGGCCCGGACCTGCGACATCGCCTCCGCCACGCTCGCTGCCCGGTATAGTTTGAGGCGCATGGCGCAAGCCTAGACGGACAAGGTTGCGAAAACGTTACGACTTAGCGCAGGCCAACGGAGGCAAGACAAGGGGATTTGCCTTTGACCCCGCCAAAGGCGCGCCTCGAAATCCCTTTTGAGCGATGGCACACAGACCGGAAAGGTCGGAGTGACGAGATTGCTCGTCAAACAAGAGCCAGACCGGTGTCACGTCCGTCTCCATGCGGAGACCCTGCGGTAGACCGGTCTAGAGAACGCGAGCGGCTACCGCGTCCAGTTTGGCCATCAGTCCGGCATCACGTGCGGCGGGCTGGGTGATCAAGGCGTGGTCCAGCGCATGGTCGCATCCCAGTGGACAGCTCGTCTCTCCGGCCAGCATCGGGATCACGCGGCGCAGCAGCGACTTTGCCGCCGCTGCGTTCGCCTGCATCACGGCCACCACCGCGTCCACCGTCACGTGCGCATGCGTCTCGTGCCAGCAATCATAGTCGGTCACCATCGCGACGGTCGCGTAATGCAGCTCGGCCTCTCGCGCCAACTTGGCCTCGGGCATGTTGGTCATGCCGATCACCTGGCACCCCCACGCCCGGTAAAGCCCGCTTTCCGCCCTGGTCGAGAATTGCGGGCCTTCCATCACCAGATAGGTGCCCCCGCGCGTGACGGGCAGGGCCAGGTCTGTGGCGGCACGATAGAGCACGTCGCCCAGCAAAGGGCAGACAGGATGCGCCATCGACACGTGCGCCACGCAGCCCTGGCCGAAAAAGCTTTTTTCGCGGGCAAAGCTGCGATCGATGAACTGGTCGACGATGACGAACCGGCCGGGCGGCAGGTCCTCGGCCAGGCTGCCAACGGCCGATAGCGAGATCACGTGTGTCACGCCGGCACGCTTCAACACGTCGATGTTGGCGCGGTAGTTCAGGTGGCTCGGGGACAGGCTGTGCCCTCGGCCGTGCCTCGGCAGGAACACGCACGCGATGCCGTCGAGCCGACCGTGCAGCAGCGAGTCAGACGGCTCGCCCCAGGGGGACGCCTGCGTCCGCCAGACCCGGTCTTCCAGCCCGTCTATGTCGTAGAGACCGGAGCCACCGATGATGCCGACGACCGGCAAGTCGGTCTACCGCACCTCGTCGTGGCTGCTCTTGTGAACGTCCGACCATACCTGTCTCTTCACCAGGTAGGTGACGCCGCACATCAGGGCGAGAAAGCCCACGATGCGAACGCCCAGATGCTTGCGCTGCTCCATCTCCGGGTTCGAGGCAAAGGTCAGGAACGTCGCCACGTCACGCGCCTCCTGGTCGACGGTCGCCTTGGTGCCGTCGGCATAGGTGACCGAGCCGTCTGCCAGCGGCGCCGGCATGTGGATCAGATGTCCCTGGAACCACTTGTTGTAGTAGAGACCGTCAGGCACCTTCACGTCCTTGGGCGGCTCGACGTAGCCGATCATCAGGGCGCGAATGTAGTTGGCCCCGCCCACGCGCGCCTTTTCGATCAGCGAGTGGTCGGGCGGCAGCGCGCCGTTATTGGCCGCCCGCGCCGCTTTCTCGTTCGGGTAGGGCGAGGCGAAATGGTCAGACGGCAGGCCGGGCCGCGTCGTGGGCTCGCCCTGGTCGTTCAGCTCTCCAGGCACGGTCTTTGATGCGGCAATCGCGCGTATCTGGCCCTCTGTCAGCCCGATGCCCGCAAGGTTGCGATAGCTCATCAGCTTCATCGAATGGCAGGACGAGCAGACCTCGTTATAGACCTGGAAGCCTCGCTGCGCAGAGGCCCTGTCGAACGTCCCGAACGGGCCGTTGAAGCTCCAGCCGACCTTCGGCAGAGGAGGCATACCCTCCTCCTGCGCGCTGGCCACCCCAGTCGCCCCGAAAACCAGCGCGCAGACCGCCGCGGCTTGGAATATGCGCATCAGATCTTATCCATCGGCTTGGCTGCCGCACCCGAGGGAAGCGGTCCGCCGCCGCCGCCGCGCGGGAAGATGCGGGTGGTCAGCACCGGCTTGCTGATGCTTTCCGGCAGCGGCAGCGGACGCTCCACGAAGCCCCATACCGGCAGCAGAGCGAAATGCGCGAAGTAGACGAAAGCGGCCACACGCCCGAGCGGCACCCAGATGCCCTCAGGATGGTGCGCTCCGCAGGCGCCCAGCACCGCCAGGGAGACCACCATCAGGCGCAGCGACCAGCGATAGATCGGCCGGAACCGCGCGCTGCGCACCGGCGAGGTGTCGAGCCAGGGCAGCACGAACCACACCAGGATGGAGCCGAACATCGCGATCACGCCGATCAGCTTGCTCGGCACCGCGCGCAATATGGCGTAGAAAGGGAGGAAATACCATTCCGGAACGATGGCGTTCGGCGTCTGCAGCGGGTTGGCGGGAATGTAGTTGTCGGCCTCTCCGAAAATGTTGGGGACGAAGAACACGATGGTCGCGAAGATCAGGAAGTAGACGGCCATCCCGACGCTGTCCTTGGCCGTGTAATAAGGGTGGAACGGCAGGGTGTCCTGCTCGGACTTCACGTCGATGCCGAGCGGGTTGTTGCTGCCTGTGATGTGCAGGGCGACCACGTGCAGGAACACCACTCCGGTGATCACGAACGGCAGCAGGTAATGCAGGCTGAAGAACCGGTTCAGTGTCGGGTTGTCGACCGAGAAGCCGCCCCACAGCAGAGTCACGATCCAGTTGCCCACCACGGGAATGGCGGAAAACAGGTTGGTGATCACCGTCGCACCCCAGTAGCTCATCTGTCCCCAGGGCAGCACGTAGCCCAAAAAGGCGGCCGCCATCAGGAGCAGGAACAGAGTGACGCCGCTCATCCACAGAAGCTCGCGCGGCGCCTTGTAGCTGCCGTAATACATGCCCCGGAAAATGTGGATGTAGATGATGATAAAGAACATCGACGCGCCGTTCGCGTGCGCGTAGCGGAGCAGCCAGCCGTAGTTCACGTCCCGCATGATCCGCTCGACGCTGTCGAACGCGCCCGCGGTGCTGGCGTTATAGTTCATCGACAGGAAGATGCCGGACGCGATCATCACGAACAGGTTGACCACCGCCAGAGCGCCAAAATTCCAGAAGTAGTTGAAATTCTTGGGCGTCGGGAAGCTGCCGTATTCCTTGGTCATCAGGGTGAAGATGGGAAGACGCGTATCCACCCAGTTCAGCACCGGATTCTTGATGTCGCTCGTGTGCAGGCCGGCCATGTGGACTGTTCCCGGATCGTGGAGCCAGCATGCGCATGCCGGCGTTGTGATACCCCTAATAAGGGTGGAGTCCGGCGCCTGCAATCCGCGGCTCTCGGCAAATCCGGGCCTGGCGGGTTAGATTGGGCGCCATGGACACCCATACAGCCGCCGCTCCGCCCCACGCAGCACTGAAACCGGACGCGCGCACCTGGTTCGAAAGCCTGCGCGACCGCATCTGCGCAGCCCTGGAGGCGATCGAGGACGAACAGACGGAGGGGCCGCTTTGCGACCGCGAGGCGGGCCGCTTCGCCCGCCGTCCGTGGAGCCGGCCGACCACGGACGGCTCCGATGGCGGCGGAGGCGTGATCAGCCTGATGCACGGCCGCGTGTTCGAGAAGGTGGGCGTGAACGTCTCCACCGTCTCGGGCGAGTTCAGCCCTGAGTTCCGGGCCAACATACCGGGCGCCGAGGCAGACCCGCGTTTCTTCGCCACCGGCATCAGCCTGGTCGCGCATCCGCAAAGCCCGCTGGTGCCGGCCGTGCACATGAACACGCGCATGCTGGTGACGACGAAGGGCTGGTTCGGTGGGGGAGGCGACCTGACGCCGATGTTCCCCGATAGCGAGGAGACGGCCGAGGACGCCGCCCTGTTCCACGGCGCGTTCCAACGCGCCTGCGACGCGCACAGCCAGGACTACTACCCGAAGTTCAAGGCGTGGTGCGACCGCTACTTCTTCCTGCCCCACCGCAACGAGCCGCGCGGCGTCGGCGGCATCTTCTACGACCACCTCGACAGCGGCGACCTGGCGGACGATTTCGCCTTCACGCGCGGCGTCGGCGAGGCTTTCCTGGCGGCCTATCCCGCGATCGTGCGTCGCCGCGCGCGCGCGCCCTGGACCGGGGCGCAGCGCCGGCACCAGCTAATCCGGCGGGGGCGCTACGTGGAGTTCAACCTGCTGCACGACCGTGGCACGACGTTCGGATTGAAGACAGGCGGCAACGTCGAAGCCATTCTGATGAGCCTGCCGCCGGAGGTCCGCTGGCCCTAGAGCAAAGTCACGCAGACTGGAGTAGCCGGAGTGCCGAAATTGCTCGCCGAAACGAGGCCCAGACCGGTTCGAGGTCCGCCTGCTCGCGGACACTCTGCGCAAAACCGGCTTATGGAGCGCAAGGGGCCCTGAGCGTTGCCGTCCTGCATCGGTGCTTCTAAGCACCTTCGATGACGACCGCCTTGCTGATCGGCTTCATCGGCCTGCTTGCCCTGCTGAACGGCCTGTTCGCCATGGGGGAAATGGCGCTGGTATCGGCGCGGCGCGCCCGGCTTGCCGTGCTGGAGAGCAAGCACATCCGCGGCGCCACGATAGCCCGCGAGCTGGCTGACGACCCGCAGCGATTCCTGCCGACCGTCCAGATCGGGGTCACCCTCGTCGGCATCCTGTCGGGTACGTTCGGCGGCGCTCGGATCGCCGACGCGCTCGCGCCGACCATCGCCCGCATCCCCTTCGTCGGCCGGGCTGCGACCGGCGTTGCCCTGGCCGTCGTGGTATTCGGCATAACCTACCTGACGCTGGTGGTCGGCGAGCTGGTGCCCAAGCAGCTCGCCCTGCGCTCGCCGGAACTGCTCGCGGCTCGGCTCGCCCCCTCGGTCGCCATGCTCGCCAGGGTGACGGCCCCTCTCGTCTGGCTGCTCGGCCGCTCGTCCGACGTCGTGCTTCGCCTGATCGGACATCGCGAGCACACCCGCCAGGACGTAACCGAGGAGGAGTTGCGCGCGCTGCTGCACGAGGGCACCCAGACAGGCGTTCTGGAGACCGGCGAGCGCGACATGATCGAGCGTGTGCTCCGCCTGGCCGACAAACCGGTGCGCGCGATCATGACGCCGCGTACCGAGCTGGTGTGGATCGACCGGACCGACCCCAGGCGGGAGATCATCGACACCGTGAAGGCCGCCCCGCATAGCCGCTTCGTGGTCTGCGACGGATCTATCGACAACGTGGTGGGCATCGTCCAGGCCAAGGACATGCTGAACCGCATCCTGGACGGCCGCGACCTCTCAATCGCCGCGGCACTTCGCCAGCCGATGGTGATCCCGGACACCGTCACCGCTCTGGACGCGCTGGAACGGCTGAAGGGCGACACGCTAGGCCTCGCTTTGGTGATGGACGAATACGGCAGCTTCGAGGGCGTCGTCACGGCGGCTGACGTGCTGGAGGCGATCATCGGCGACACTACCGAGCCAGGCTACGGCACCGCCGCCCAGGCCGCCGACCAGGTGGGCGGGGAAATGTCGCTTGACGGCATGACTCCTGTCGATGAGCTGAAGGCCCGCTTGCTGCTGCCAGACTTGCCCGCAGAGGGCAGCTATCACACGCTGGCCGGACTGCTTCTGGCGCTGCTGCGCCGCGTGCCGCAACCCAGCGACCGCATCGTGTTCGGCGGCTGGCTGTTCGAGGTTTTGGAGATGGACGGGCGTCGGGTTGTGAAGGTTAGGGCCAGCCGTGAGAAATTGGCTGAGGCCTGAGGAGGCAAGCGGTCCTTTTTTGAAAAAAGGACCAAAAACCTGTCGTCTTTACGGGACGAACTTGAACAGCGAGCCGTGTGGGTTCGGATACTCCGCATCGTTGTTAAGCGTGCTGCCGTAGAGTGCGCCGTTGTCGGCTAGCAGTCCGGCGAAGGGCGTGTCGCCGTCGGTGCCGGACGTGAAACTGTAGACGACAGTCTGGCTGCCGGTCGCCGGATCGATGCTGTAGATCGTGCCGTAGCCGTCGGCTCCGCCCGCTTCGGTAACGCCGTAGAGTTTGCCGTCGAGGATCGTCAGGCCGGAGGAGGGCGTACGCCCGTCGGCGCCGCCGCTGAACTGGTGCACGACCGAATACTGCCCGGTCTTCACGTCGATCTTGTAGACGTCTCCCGCGCCGCCGTCATCGAACGTCGTGCCATACAGCACGCCATCCTGATAGACGAGCGCGTTTGGCTGGGCGCTGCTGTTGCCGTTTGAAGCGAAACTATGCAGGACCGAAGCCTTGCCGCTGTCCAGATCGAGCGCGAAGACGGTGCCTGTTCCAGACGCTCCGCAGAACGTCGTCGTGCCGTAAAGCACGCTGCCAACGATCGTGACGGCAGCCAGCGGATTGCAGCCGACCGCATTTTCGGGAAACGTGTAGAGCTGCGTTAGCTTGCCCGTCGAATCCAGCTTGAAGACAGTACCCTTGTTTTCAGGGCCCCCATACCAGGTTGCTCCATAGAGCACGTTTCCAACCGGAACGACGCCGGAATAGGGCTGTTTCCCGTCAGTGCCGCTGAAACCATGAAACAGTCGAGTATTTTGGGTGCGCGCGTTCAGCCGCCAGATCGTGCCGTAGCCGCTGTCGTTTCCGCTGCTGCCTGGCCCAGCATGTCCGTCAGTCGTCGACCCATATATCAATGCGCCGTGACGTGACAAAGATCCAAACGGTGAGGCGCCCTGTGTCTTGCCTCCGGTGAAATTGTACAACGTCGTTTCCGCAAGGCTCGCGAGGTCAAGCTGGAAGACGGTTCCCTTGCCCGCACTGCCCCCTGATCCGGCGGCGCCATAAAGCGCGCCGCCATATACGGCGAGAGTGCCTGTGATGAAGGACTCCCCGCTCGTGCTTTGCGAGAAATGGTAAAGGGTCGTGAACTGCGGCGCTGCAGCCCAGGCCGACTGCATGTGCACGCAGGTGAGCGGAAGCATTGCAGCGCAGGCAGCGTGGATGATCTTGGTCATAGGTCCTCTCCTGGCAACGCGGTACGCGTCGCATCCTGTCTGACGAGCGACGTCGCCGGATATTCCGCCCCAAGGCTGGGAATTTTGCCCATGATGTTCGGCCGCCCTCCTAAATGTCAGGGAAGGCACGGGCGTCGTTACGCCGGACCGAAGGTCTCGGTCGTGTCAGAAGCGCTACTGCCGAGCGACCCGAACAGAAAGGTACGTGCTTGCGAGCACAGGCAGTGCTGCCGCGCACATCGCCGACATCGCCCAGAACGCGCCCGAGCCGAACGCTCCGTACAGCCTGCCGGAGACCAGCGTCACCAGCGCCGGTGTCGCACCCATGGCGATGGTGGCGTAAAAGGCCTGCGCGGTCGCCGCGAGCCTGGACGGCACCACGCTCGCAATCACCTGCATGCATGCTAGGTGAAGCAGCGCGAAGGTCAGGCCTTGCAACGGCTCCACCAGCGCCATCCAGGCAAAGCGCGCGGTCAACGCGGCCGTTCCCCAGCGCAGCATGCCGGCAACGGCGGAGACCGCAAGCGCGCCCGTCGGGCCGAGCGCGCGCAACAGCGGCGCCCCTGCGAACACGAACACCACCACCTCGCTGGCGACCGACATGGCCCACAGCACGCTGCATTGCGGCGCGGACAACCCGGCCGATCGCCACCGTATCACCTCAAACCCGTCATGCAGCGCTTGGCTGCCGCCGATCAGAGCGACGACCAGCATCACCCTGGTGAACACCGGAATGGCCAGCAGCGCCGCCCAAGGATTGCGCGGCCCCGGATCGGCGGCCGGATCCTGCGTACCGCCGAGGCGGTCGGGCACAAGCGTGCCGGCACAGGCGGTCAAGGCGAGCAGGCCGGCGTTCAGCCAGATCACCACGCCAAGCCCCGCGCGGCCGACCATCTGCCCCGACAGCAAGGTGCCGGCGATGAACGCGGCCGACCCCGCCCCGCGCACCAAGCCGTAGGAGAAGCCACCCGGTTTCTGCGCCGAGCCGAGTGCCAGTGCGTCGGCCACCGGAGTGAGAGGCGCCAGCACGACGGCATGGGCCACGCTGACCGCAAGCAGCAACGGCAACCCGCGCACCGGTACGTAGCCCAGCGCCACGACGGCCGAGGCCGCTGCGAACCCGGCCAGCACCAGCGAAGGCCGGCGAGCGCGGTCGGCCAGCCGCCCGCCAAGCGGGCCGGCCAATAGCCTTATGCCTGTACCGCCAGCCAGCACGATGCCGAGTGCTCCCGGCGTCAGCCCGTCCTGTAGCAGCAAGCCTGGCAAAAACGGAGATGCGACGCCGAAGGCTGCGAACAGCGCAGCATACAGGACGAGGAAACGCGGAAGAGACCTGCCATGTGCCACCGGACGACAACGGCAAGTACGATGGAATGTTGCGCCTTGTCACCCAGCCGGAACTGCATACCCCGCTATGCCTTGCACACGCCATGTCTCGACGGCTCAACCCCTCCATCAGCTTCGTCCTGATCACGCTCGGCCTGGACGCGCTCGGCGTCGGCATCATCGCGCCGATCGTGCCCGGCCTGGTTCGCCAGCTTGCCCACCTGCCGCCGGAGCGGGCCGCGCCCTGGGTCGGCGCGCTGATCGCCGCCTATGCCGGCGTGCAGTTTTTCGCGGCCCCGCTGCTGGGCGAGGTCAGCGACCGGTTCGGGCGGCGGCCGGTGATCCTCGCCTCCGTCTTCGGCCTGGGCTGCGATTACGTCCTTCTGGCGCTGGCGCCGAATCTTTGGTGGCTGTTTGTCGGCCGGCTCATTGCCGGGGCAACCTCCGCCAACGTCGCCGCGGCTACCGCCTACATCGCCGACATCACCCCAGAGGGCGATCGGCCGCGCCTGTTCGGCTTGATCGGGGCCACGTTCGGCGCCGGTTTCGTGGTCGGGCCGGCGCTGGGCGGTTTCCTGGGCGCCTACGGTTTACGGTTGCCCTTCATCGCGGCCGCCGGCCTGTCGTTCATGAACGTCTGCTTCGGCCTGTTCGTGCTTCCCGAAAGCCTGAAGCGGGAAAACCGTCGCAGGCTCACCTGGAGCCGGGCGAACCCGTTCAGGCTGCTGGCCAACCTTGCCGGCAACCGCTCGCTCGGCCGCCTTGCGGTCGCCTGGTCGTGCACGTGGATCGGGCTCGGAGCGGTGCAGAGCAGCCTGGTGCTGTTCACCGGCTATCGGTTTGGCTGGGGCGCCGAGCTTAACGGTGCGGTGCTTGCCGGCGTGGGCCTTAGCCAGGCGCTGGTGGAAGGCTTTCTGCTGCAGCACGTTACCGGACGGCTGGGCAGTCAGCGCACCGCTGTGATCGGCTACGGCTGCGGCGCCCTCGGCTATGGCTGCCTTGCGCTGGCCATCGCAGGGTGGTCGCTGGTGCCGGCAGTTCTGCTCATCGCGCTGGGCGGGCTGGCCACTCCGTCTGTCCGCGCGATGGTATCGGGCCAGGGCAAGGCCGACACGCAGGGCGAGATGCAGGGCGTGCTCTCGGCGGTGGAGGGACTGACGGCGGTGGTGGCGCCGCTGCTGACCGCCGGCCTGTTCTACGCGTTCACCACGCACCTTGCGCCGTTCAGCTTCCCGGGCGCGCCGTTCGCCTTCGCCGCCACCAGCGCAGTGGTCGCCTGCGGACTTGTGCTGAACCTTTGACCCCGCGCCGCCTACTCGCCGATCTCGGGCGCGGCCATCGGCACCGGTGCGCGTGACGGAACGAGCATGTCGGATGCCGGCCTGAGCAGGTCGGCGATCTTTGCCGCAACTGCGCCCGCCAGCATCAGCACCGCCATCGGCACCGCCGTTCCGTCTGTCAGCCATCCCACCAGGAAACCGCTGCTGGCGCCGATGCCGAACAGCATGGTGCCGAGCAGGGCCGATGCGCTGCCTGCATGGTTGGAATGGTGGCGCAGCGCACCCACCGTCGCGGTAGGGTTCAGAAAGCCGGTCAGCCCCTGGGTCAGCGCCAGGAACACGGCCAGCCACAGCGCGCGCGCATCGACCAGAGCGAGCCCCAGCACCACGCAGGCGAGCACGAGGTATAGGGTGCTGGCGTATGTGAGGGTGCCATCCAGGTTCAGCCGCGCCACCACCCGCATGTTGAGCTGCGATGCGGCGATGAAGGTCGCTGCCACGCTGCCGAACACCAGCGCATATTGGCCCGACGTGAAGCCGTAATGCTGGATGAAGACCGTCGGCGAGCCGCCGAGATAGGCAAACAGGGAGAAAGCATAGAACGACATCATCAGGGCATGGGTGAGGAACCCGCGCTCGGTCAGGATGTGCCGGTAGCGCCCCAGCATGGCCACCGGATGCAAGGCCGCGCGCCGGCCTTTTGGCAGCGTGTCGGGCAAGGCTGCCGTCGCGGTGACCAGAGCCAGCGCCCCGTAGCCCACGTTGATCCAGAATATGCCGCGCCAGCTCGCAGCCTGCAGCACGAGACTGCCCAGAGAGGGCGCCAGGATGGGGGCGGCGCCCAAGACCAGCAGCAGGCGGGACAGCAGACGCGCCGAATCATGGCCCTCGCTGATGTCCCGGACGATTGCGCGCGGGATAACCATGCTCGCCGAGGCGCCCAGCGCGGTCAGAAAACGCCAGGCCGACATCGCCGCGATGCTGCCGGACAGAGCGCACCCGGCCGAGCCGAGCGTGTAGATGATTGTGCCCACCAGCAATGGTGACCGCCGCCCGAAGCGGTCGGCCAGCGATCCCTGCACCAGCTGGCCCAGCGAGAGGCCAAGAACCCAGGTGCCGAGGGTGATCTGCGCGCTGCCGGCCGGCGCCCCGAAACTCGCCTCGATCGCCGGAAAGGCCGGCAAGTACATGTCCGTCGATATCGGCCCGACCGCCTGCAGGAAGCCGAGCAGGATCGGCAACCATGCCGGAAATCGTTGCATTGCCTACTGCCGCGCCAGCGGCGGCACGAAAAGCGGTGCGGTATCCCAGGGAAACAGGATCCAGGTATCCTGCGGCACCGCCATCACGTAGCGGTCGGCGAGCGGCAGGCCCGCCGGCTTGGCGTACAGGCAGGCGAATTGCGCACGCGGCAGAAAACGCCTCACAAGGCGGGCCGTGACGCCGCTATCGACAAGGTCGTCCACGATCAGGAAGCCGCTTCCATCACCTGCCGCGTGCGGCGCCTTGAGCACTGCCGGCTGGCCCTGCGTGCCGGCTTCCTGCGCGTAGCTCGCGACCGAGATCGTCTCGACCAGCCGGCAGTCTATCTCGCGCGCCACGATCGCTGCTGGGACCAGGCCGCCCCGTGTGACAGCCACGATGCCGCGGAACGGGCCGCGCGGCATCATCTCGGACGCAAGGATACGCGCGTCGCGGTGCAGCTGGTCCCAGGTAATGGTAAGGTAGGTGGCTTGGGCCACATCCGACACGGTCAGTAGAGGCGGCCGCCATCCGGCAGTTTGAAATCCGGCTTGATCAGCACGACCTCGCCGTTCTCGTCGGGCAGGCCGAGCGTCAGCACCTCGCTGCTGAACGGCCCGATTTGGCGCGGCGGCAGGTTGACGACGGCGCATACCTGCCGGCCGATCAGCTGGTCCACCTTGTAGTGCACCGTGACCTGCGCGCTGGATTGCTTCACGCCGAGTTCCGGCCCGAAATCGACCCACAGCTTGTATGCCGGCCGCTTCGCCTCCGCGAACGGCTGGGCGTCGGTCACCGTGCCCACACGGATGTCCAGGCGTTGAAAATCGTCAATGTCGGTCATGACAACTGCATAGGGGTTTCACCGCGCCAGGAAAAGGCGGCGCCTGTCTTGACGCGGCGGGTGGCAGGCCGAGCATGGGACCATGCACTCCATCCTGCTTGCCGAGATCCTCCGCGGCGCTGCGGTCGAATCCTCCCACACCGGCGCTTTCGCGGTGGCCGATCCGGACGGGCGCCTGGTGCTGTCGGGCGGCGATGCGGACCGCGCGGTGTTTCCCCGCTCGGCCATCAAGGCGCTGCAGGCGCTGCCGATCCTGCTCTCGGGAACCGCCGATAAATACGATCTGACCGGCGCGGAATTGGCACTGGCCTGCGCCTCCCACTCCGGATCAGCTATCCACACCGAAACGGCAGCTGCCATGCTGGCCCGCGCGGGACGCGACGCGAGCTGCCTGGAATGCGGCGCGCAACGGCCGGGTGATGGGACTGCCGCCAGAGCGCTGGCGGCCGAGCGTCGCGCACCAGGACCGCTGCACAATAATTGCTCGGGCAAGCATGCGGGTTTTGTCTGCACTGCCGCTGCCGCCGGACAGGACCCGGCCGGCTACGTGGCGCCGGACCACCCGGTGATGCGCGAGGTGACCGCGTGCGTCGCTGCTGCAACCGGCGAGCCGCTCGACGCGCAGCAACCGGCGATCGACGGTTGTTCGATCCCCGCTTATCGGATCCCATTGCGCGCTTTGGCCACCGGTTTCGCCCGTTTCGGAACCGGGGTGAACCTGCCGCAAGGGTTTACGGCCGCTTGCCTCCTCCTGCGAGGCGCTGTTGCGGCGAACCCGGTGATGGTGGCTGGCGCCGGCCGGTTCGACACCATCGTTACCGAGGCGCTCGGCGAGAAAGCCTACGTAAAGGTCGGTGCCGAAGGGGTGTATTGCGGCGCCGTACCGACCCTGGGCCTCGGCTTCGCCCTGAAATGCGACGATGGCGCGGTGCGAGCGGCCGAGGTCGCCGCCTCTGCTTTGCTGAGACACCTGCTCGGTCCCGACGCGATGCTGGACAGGCTGGCCGCACCCGTGTTGCGCAATTGGCGGGGGCTGGAGGTGGGCAGCATCCGGGCTTGTCTTGTATGAACTAAGGCCCTTGTCAGACCAGCCGTGACAGGGCGCGCCGAAACCGCCATGGTGGACAGGTTGGTAGGTGGTTCATCGCGGCTGGGCCGTCTGAAAGTTGGATGGAATGCAAGTGCCGGGAAAGTTGAGGCAGTGAAGCGACCCAGGCTCGGCCGCACTGCGGCTTCCCCAGGCTTACCCCTGCTGCCGCGAATGTTTGCAGTGCTGGCGGCTGTGCTCCTTGTCGGTTCGATCGCGCTGGCGTCACTGGTGCCGGCCGACATGAATCTTCGGCAGGCGATCAACGCGCTGGACGGGATGGCCACCGAACATGCCCAGCATGTGTTTGTCGGCGTTTTCGGGCGTGGCTTCTGGGAGGCCGTGCTCGTTCCTGTGCTCGTGCGGCCGGTGTGGATGATCCCCGTCAGCCTGGGACTGATCTGTGTGGGCGGGGCCGTTACCGCGCTGTCGCAAGCCTCGCCGCGTCCGAAGCAGCGTCGGAGCTGATTGGTCCGAACACGGCTGCCCACTCCGCCTGAAGCACCCGTTGCACGTCGCCGATGGTCGCGCGCTTGCCGAGCGCCTGAAGGCTGGTCACTCCATGCTCGCGGATGCCGCACGGCACGATGCCGGAGAAGTGCTCGAGCTCTGGACAGACGTTGAGCGAGACGCCGTGCCAGGTGATCCACCGGGTGATCCGCACGCCGATGGCAGCGATCTTGCTATCCGTTTCCGAGCCGTTGCCGGATCGATCGTCCGCCACCCAGACGCCGACCCGTCCGGCCCGTCGCCCTGCGTTAACGCCGAATACGGCCAGAGCCCTGATCAGCCAGGTTTCCAGCGCGGTAACGTAGGCGTGAGTGTCGCGGGCTGGAACGGCGCCGTGCCGCTGTGTGAGGTCGAGCATCACATATGCCACGAGCTGCCCGGGACCGTGATAGGTCCACTGGCCGCCACGCCCGGCATCGAAGGTTTCGAAACGGTCGGGCTCTGTCAGGTCGTCGTGCCGGGCCGAGGTGCCGGCCGTATAAAGGGGAGGGTGCTGCAGGAACCACACCAGGCCGCGCGCGTGGCCCGCTCTGATGGCAGCAACCCGCGCGCGCATGGCCGCCATCGCCATCGGGTAGGCAACCAGGTCTTTGCTGCTCCTCCATTCTGGGCCGCCGTCGGTTGAAACAGCGTGTGTCATCGGCTATAGCCCGCTGCCTACCGGGCGGCCGTGGCGGAATGGTAGACGCGCAAGCTTGAGGTGCTTGTGGGGGCAACCTCGTGGAAGTTCGAGTCTTCTCGGCCGCATACCACTTCTTTGAACTCCTACACACCCGGTCCCGGGCGGCAGGCGCGCGGCCGGGTGATGAACTTGCGTCAATTCAAAGCTGCTACATCCTGCCACGCTCGTCCCGCTCGGGCGTCCGCTCAGTCGGGCCGTTCACGCTGAGCGAGTCATCGAGGTTGTCTTCCACGTCGGCGACCTTGTCGACGTCGGTTCCGTGCTCGATGTTGGTGACCGGCTGCTCCACATGTTCCGCGCCGATGCGTGTTCCACCCGGCGTCGGCGGCCCGGCGTTCGGAGCACGATGATTGCCGGTATCCTGCTCTCCATCGGTGTGATCGACGGCCGTCTCTGTGTGGGGCTGTTTCATCGCGTACTCCCGGGGTGTGCGCCGACAACGCAGGTGCGCGGCGCAAGATCACTTACCCTGGTGAAAAGCTCTGGGTCAGGCTTCCCGCCACCAGCCGCCAGCCATCGACCATGACGAAGAAGATGAGCTTGAACGGCAGCGACACGCCGCTTGGCGGGAGCATCATCATGCCCAGCGACATCAGCACGCTCGAGACGACGAGGTCGATGATGGTGAAAGGCAAATAGAGGAGGAACCCCATCTCGAATGCGCGCCGCAACTCGCCGATCAGGAAGGCCGGAACCAGCGCCCGCCAGGACGCATGATCCGCGTCGGGCGAGGCGGGCAGGTGGCCGATCTGCTCGAACAGCGCCAGGTCGGGCGGGCGAAGGTTGCTGACCATGAAGTGGCGAAACGGCTCGGCAGCCAGCCTCAACCCGTCCAGAGGATCGATCCGCCCCTCCGTCATCGGCTGGATCGCATGCATCCAGGCAGCATCCAGCGTCGGCTGCATCACGAACAGAGTCAGGAACAGTGACAACCCGATAAGCACGATGTTCGGGGGCGTCCCCTGGGCACCAAGCGCGCCTCGCAGCAGAGACAGCACGACCACGATGCGGGTGAACGCGGTCACCATCACCAGCAGGCTGGGCGCCAAGGACAGCACGGTGAACAGAGCGGTGATCTGAACCAGCCGTCCGGTGGCGCCTGCATCGCCGGCGTGGCCGAGGTCGATGTTGACGGATTGCGCCGCCGCCAAGCTGGGCAGCAGGCACAGCGCCAGGACGAGCAGGGTGCGGCGCATCAATGATCTGCCTGCTTGAGCGCGAGCATCACGTCGGCGGTTCCGCCGGTCAGTATAAGAGCTGATCGTCCGTCGGCCTCGACGAGGTAGACGCGCCTGCGCAGGTCGAGTGCGACGGAGCCGCGCAGCGTCAGCGCGTTCTCCTGCGATGCTGCTCCTGTTTGCAAGGCGGCTGGCCGCAGCCGCTGCGGCAGCAAGCGCGCAACCCTCGACGCGCCGAGGATGAACAGCACAATGACGGCGAGCCAAACGACGGCCACCACGCCCTGATGCGCCGGAAGCGCGTTCAGCATGGCAGATGCGGGCCGCCAGCCGACTTCGGTAGCGCGGCCGCGAGCAGCTCCACCTGGGTCAGCACGCCGCGCAGCGCTGGCAGCATCTCGCTGGCGTCCTCCGGTGACAGGTCGAGAGTCTGGGCGCACAGGACACCCACTCGGTCGTCGATACCCGTCACGTCAATCAGGCGGCCGCCCAGGATCAGGCCGCGCGCCAGGGCGATGCTGCGCGACAGGTGCGCGGCCAGCGCTGTCAGGCGCTGCCGGCGACACAGCGCGGCAAGTTCCGGGGCAGGCTGCCCTGGCTGCTCTGGCAAATTTGACGTTGCAATGATACTCATCTTTTTGATGCTATAACGCAATGGTTAGCGGAGCGTTAGCGCCATGATTAAGCTTTTTGCAACGTCTCTGCAGCATTGTCCGAATTGCCGGGCGTCGATCTCGGCAGGAGCTTGGTTATGACGGAAGGCGCTTCGCAGATCGGGTTGTTCGCACTGGCTGAGGGCAAGCTCGGCTGGATTGATGCGCGGCAGCGCGTGCTGGCCCAGAACATCGCCAACGCAGACACGCCCGGCTACCAGGCAAAGGACGTCGTCGCATTCTCAGACCTGGTGGGTGGAGGCGCTATGGCGCCGGTACGCACTAGCCCGCTGCACCTTGCAGGCCTGAGCGACCAGGTTGGGACCGGTTCGGCGATCGTCGAACGCTCACCCGACGGCAACGCTGTCAAGCTCGAAGATCAGATGACCAAGGTGGCCGAGGATGAGACCACGCAGGCGATGGTCGGCAATCTTTGGCACAGCTACATGGGCATGTTCATGACAGCCCTGGGCCATGGAGGGTAATGCAATTGGACCTGTCCCAAGCGCTCAACATCTCTGCCGCAGGCATGGACGCGCAGACGCAGCGGCTGAGGGTTATTGCCGAAAACCTTGCCAACCAGGACAGCACCGGGTCGTTTCCCGGTGCCACACCCTACCGGCGAAAAACCGCATTGTTTGAAACGGCTCTCGACCAGTCGTTGGGCGTCGAAACGGTGCACGTCAAGGCGATCGTGCCCGATCCCAGCGCGTTTCCACAGAAATACGATCCGTCCAATCCGGCGGCCGATCCTAACGGCTACGTGCGCACGCCCAACGTGAACAGCTTCGTCGAAATGATGGACATGCGTGAAGCGGAACGAACCTACAGCGCGAACCTTAACGTGATGCAGGCATCGCGTTCCATGCTTACCCGCGTGATCGACCTTCTTAAATGACGATGCCAGCTTTGCATGCGGCTCAGGCGCTTTCGGCCTACCGCGCGATCGATGCCGCTCCCCCAGAGACGGCCGGCAGCGGCACCGACTTTGCCAGCCTGCTGACGAGCAGCCTGGGCACCGCGGTGGATACGGGGCACCAGGCGGAAACGCAGGCTATGTCGGCGATCAGCGGTGGAGGAGACCTCACCTCCGTCGTGACCGCGGTTTCCCGCGCCGAGCTTGCGTTGCAAACGACTGTGGCGGTGCGCGACCGCGTTCTGCAGGCCTACCAGGACATCATCAAGATGCCGATCTGACCAGGAGCCTTGCATGCAGGAACTCGATGTTGCAGCGATACTCCATGGCGGCATGCTAGCGACGCTGAAGATGTGCGCACCCATTCTGCTGGCCGCCCTGGCAGCAGGTTTGGCGATCGCTATCATTCAAGCGGTGACTCAGGTCAGCGACTCCACCATTTCCTACCTGCCCAAACTGGTGGCAACCGGAGTTTCCGCTTGGGCGGCAGGTCCGTTCCTATTCCACGTGCTTGCCGACTACATGCACGACATGGCCGACAAGATCGTAGCCGTCGGCGGGCAATAGTTAGAGATGCCAGCAACGCTCGCCGCGACAGGCCTCTCGCACGAGCTGATGGCGCTGTCCTTCACGTTCATGCTCGTCCTGTGCCGCAGCGCTGCGGCGGTGATGGTGCTGCCCGGCTTAGGGGAAAGCGAGCCGCCGGCGATGTTGCGTGCCGGATTGGCAGTAGGTATCGCCGTGCTGCTGGTTCCTGTCGTTTCACCGTCCATGCCGACGGAACCCGTCAGTTTTCTGAAGTTGGCGGGAATGATCGGTGTCGAATTGCTCGCCGGCGGCCTGCTCGGCTGGCTGGCTCGGCTGGTGGTTCTGGCGCTGCCGGCAGCTGGCCAAGTCGTATCCTTGATGACCGGCTTGTCGAGCGTTCTCCAGCCGGATGCGCTGCTGGGTGCTCAATCAGCAGCCATCGGCAAGCTATTTAGCGTGCTCGCGCCAGTGTTGGTCCTGTCAACCGGCTTGTACGCCCTCCCACTTAGCGCGCTGTCGGGGAGCTACGCGGTGTTCCCGGCTGGCGGAGGCCTGTCATCGAGCGACCTCGCCGAGACAGCGGTTCAGGCAGTCGGTGGCAGCTTCGCTCTGGCACTTCGCCTGGCATCGCCCTTCGTGCTGCTGTCGATCATTTGGCAGGTCACCCTTGGCCTGCTGTCGCGGCTTGTCCCTCAGATACAAGTCTACTTTCTCGCACTGCCCGGGCAGGTCTTGGGTGGCTTGCTGCTCGTCGCCCTGTTGAGCGCCGCCATCCTGCACGCATGGCTCGCAGCGGTCAGCGATCGTTTTGCAAGTCTGCCTGGGTTGTGACCTGCTGCTCGTCAGCCGGAAGCAGCTTAGAAACCAATCGGTCGAGCCGTGTGATGACGCGCCGTGTCTGAAGACAAGACGCAAGCGCCGACGCAGCGTCGGCTCGAGAAGGCACGGGAGGACGGCCAGGTTGCGGTCTCCCGCGAGTTGTCCATGCTGGCCAGCCTGTCTGCCGGTTTTTTTACAATAGCGGTCCAGGGCGGGAACGGCTCCACAATCATTCACTGGTTTGCGGTCAGCCTCGAACAAAACCATTTCGAGGGCATGCAAACCTGGAACGATGCGCTGCACAGCGTCGTCCTCGCCGTGCTGCCTGCAGCACTGGCGGCAATGGGTGGCTACGCTGCGGTCACGCTGCTGCAGACTGGCTTTTTGCTGCACGCATCCGCGTTGCTGCCCGACCTGTCTCGGTTGAGTCCGCTGGCAGGGCTGAAACGCATGCTGGGCCCGAACGCGCTTGTTCTGGTCGTCAAGGCGTTTGCCAAGCTCGGCGTTCTCAGCATCTGCTTCTATTTCGCGCTCAGCCGTGTCTTGCCCAGCCTGCCGTTGTCTCCGTTCGAGATACCGCAAACGCTTTACAGTCAGATGCTGCAGCAAGGCTGGCATCTCCTCCTGCTGATTTTCGGCGGACAGGCAGCAATCGCCGGAGTCGACCTTGTGTGGGAGCGTTTGAGCCACAGCAGAAAGCTGCGGATGAGCCACCAGGACCTTCGTGACGAACACAAGGAGAGCGAGGGCAATCCGCAGATGAAGCAACGCCTGCGTCAACTGTCGCGGGCTCGCGCTGGCCGGCGCATGATGCAGCAGATACCGAAAGCTGCGGTCATCATCACCAACCCGACGCATTTTGCCGTAGCACTGACCTATGATCGCGGCGCACAGGGCGCGCCCCGCGTCGTCGCCAAGGGGGCTGACGAGATTGCAGCCCGGATCCGCGAGGCGGGACGTGAGCATCGGGTGCCAATCGTTGCTAACCCGCCATTGGCACGCGCACTATACCGCGTGGACCTCGACACCGAAATTCCGGCGGAGCATTTTAGGGCTGTGGCCGAAATCATCGCCTACATCTGGCGCATGCGGGCTCAGGCCTTGCGAAGATGAGGCTGCCCGACCTGCTGAGCCGCGGGCACGCGGGCGCCATCGCCGATTGTCTGTTCGGTGACGAGACGGACGGGGTTGCTCTGGTCGATCCGGATGGTATCGTCCAGCGTGCCAATCGGCGCTTCAGTCAGCTATCGGGCGCCACTGAAGGCCAACTTGCCTGGGCGGCTTTGCCTGCTCAGATTGCAACTGCGTTCAGCGATGCTTTGCGATCAAAACGGCCGGAAACAGGCACCACGACTGTGACGCAGGCCAGCGTGCGTCGGGTGTTACGCCTGGCTTGCCTGCCGATTCCTGATTACGGCGGCTTGCTTCGCGTCAGCGACTACACTCATGAGCAGGATCTGGAGGAGCAGCTTTGCCAGTCGCAACGGTTGCAGGCGATTGGGGAACTGGCGGGCGGCATTGCGCATGACTTCAACAATTTGCTGACGGCCATACTCGGCGCGACGGATGACCTACGCACGCGAAGCGAACGGTCAGTCGATCGTGAAGACCTGACGCAAATACACAAGAGTGCTGAACGCGGAGCAACGCTGGTGCGCCACCTGCTCGCGTTCAGCCGTCAGCAAACGTTGCAGCCCCGTGTCGTCGCGTTGAACGAGGAGGTTCGCGACACCTATGGCCTACTGCATCGTTTGCTGGGCGCCCAGGTCGAGTTGACGCTGGATCTGGAGGAACCCGGCAGGCAGGTCCGCATCGACCCGACCCAGCTCTCCCAGGTGTTGATGAACCTGGCTGTGAACGCCCGTCACGCCATGCCAGGCGGCGGACGGTTGAGCATAATCACCAGTCACCGGCTGATGCTGCGATCCGAACCGTTCGGCGGCGAACTGCTGCCCCCGGGCCGGTATGCCAGCCTTGTCGTCGCCGACACAGGAGGCGGCATTCCGCCGGATATCCTGCCGCGCATCTTCGAGCCTTTTTTCACCACGCGTCGCGATTCGGGCGGCACCGGACTAGGGCTGTCCACCGTGCACGGAATCATCCGCCAATCTGGGGGTTATATGGCTGTCGAGAGCACCTTGGGCCAGGGCACGCGGTTCGACATCCTCCTGCCCCGTCATGAGGAGCCGCTGGTATGGCAGGCCGAACTGCCGACGCCTGCGCCAGCCCGACCCGTTCGGCCACCGGCCAGCCGTACGCTGTTGTTGGTCGATGACGAGGGCGCGGTGCGCCGGCTCGCCGAACGAGTGCTTACCCGTTCCGGCTGGAACGTCGTCGCCGCACCGAGCGCCGAGGACGCCTTGGAACTCGTCGAGGGTGGGGGTCTCGGGGCAGCGCTCGGCTGCGTGGTGTCCGACGTGATGATGCCCGGCATGGATGGTCCTGCTTTGGTGGGTCATCTGAGGCAAATCTGGCCCAGCCTGCCCGCCGTGCTGATGTCCGGCTACGTGGATGCCGGCTTGCGGGAATCGCTCACGGCATCCGATATACGCTTCCTGCCCAAGCCGTTTGCGATGGCGGATCTGACCCGCACGCTGACCGACATGCTGCACGAGCCTGCCGGTTGACCAGAAGACGTGCTAGAACGAAAAGCGAACATGCCGACGCTTTCGACCGTCCAAGGGTTGCAGCTTTGTTCGCATCCGTGACAGACTATGCAGGGAGACAGCGCGAGATTCGTAGAGAAGTTCGCGTTCAGGTTGAGCCGGCTACAACCGGACAGGAGCATTCGATTGGCAGACAGGAACAAGGCGCTGGACGCGGCGGTCACCCAGATCGAGCGTGCCTTCGGCAAGGGCTCCATCATGCGCATGGGTGCCAGGAGCGACGAGCAGATCGAGGTAATTCCGTCCGGATCGCTGGGGCTTGACATTGCCCTTGGCATCGGTGGATTGCCGCGCGGGCGGATCATCGAGATCTACGGCCCGGAGAGCTCCGGCAAGACGACGCTTGCCCTGCATGCGATTGCCGAGGCTCAGAAACGCGGCGGAACCTGCGCCTTCATCGATGCCGAGCACGCGCTCGATCCGATCTACGCGCGCAAACTTGGGGTGGACGTCGACAATTTGCTGATCAGCCAGCCCGATGCCGGCGAGCAGGCGCTGGAGATTTGCGACACGCTGGTGCGGTCCGGCGCGGTGGACGTGCTGGTCGTCGACAGCGTTGCCGCCCTGGTGCCGCGTGCCGAGCTGGAGGGCGAGATGGGCGACACCCATGTCGGCCTGCATGCCCGTCTGATGAGCCAGGCGTTGCGCAAACTCACCGGCTCGGTCAGCAAGAGCCACACCATGCTGATCTTTCTCAACCAGATACGGCTGAAGATCGGCGTTATGTTCGGCAATCCTGAGACGACCACCGGCGGCAACGCGCTGAAATTCTACTCGTCCGTGCGCATGGAAATACGTCGCACCGGGTCGATCAAGGACCGCGAAAACGTGGTCGGCAACTCCACCCGCGTGAAGGTGGCCAAGAACAAGCTTGCGCCGCCGTTCCGTGAGGTCGAGTTCGACATCATGTTCGGCGAGGGCATCAGCAAGGTTGGCGAACTGATCGATCTCGGCGTGAAGGCGGGGATCGTCGAGAAATCCGGCAGCTGGTTCAGTTTCGACAGCACGCGCATCGGCCAGGGCCGGGAAAACGCCAAGCAGTTCCTGCGCGACCACAAGGATGCCGCCGAAGCCATCGAGCGGCGCATCCGAGAACAGGCCGGTACGGTTGCCGAGAAGATGCTGGTCGGCCCGGACGATGGCGAGGAGGCCGATGCTGCCGACTGAGAGTCAGCAGTCGGCAGTCAGGTTGCAATCGTCAGCACATGCAGGCCACCTTTCGCCGATTGAGGGATCATCGCTGTCTGCTGACGATGAGGCGTTGGTCGAGGCGGCGCGTGCGGTCATTGTGCGCCACTACCGACCGTTCTGGCACATGGTTGCGGCTGCCCTGCGGAGCCGCGACGGGCGGATCTGGACCGGCCTGCATCTGGGCGCCACCGTCGGGCGCATGCAGATTTGCGCCGAGGCGATCGCGGTCGGACGCGTAATCCTGGAGGGCGACGGCACCATTGAGTGCGCCGTCGCGGTTCGCCATCCCAAGGAAAACGAGGCTTCGCAGGACATTGCCGTCGTGCCGCCCTGCGGCGCCTGCCGGGAGATGCTGACCGATTTCGATCCGGGTGCCGACGTGATCGTGCCTGGACCGTCTGGCCTGCAGCGGGTGCCAATGGCCTATCTGCTGCCGCTGCCCTATCAGCGCTGAATTCCGAAGGCACGGTTACGGGCTCTGGTCACAGCTTCGTTATTCGGGAACGAACCGACAACACCAAACGTTCGTGCCGTCATGAAAGACACACCAAAGACCAGTCAAGCGGATGAGCAGGCCAAGCCGTCATCCCCGCATACGAGCTCCAAGCCACACGACCCCAAACAGCGCACCAGCGAGGCCGACTCCGATAGTCTGCCCTCCAACGCTGAGAAGGACCCCGACACTTGGACAACCGGTGGGGAGACGATGACCGGCGCCCAGGCGTCGTATTTGAAGACCTTGTCGGAGGAGGCAGGCGAACCGTTCGACGACACGCTTTCCAAGGCGGAGGCATCGAAGAAAATCGACGCCCTGCAGGGCAAGACCGGCCGGGGCCGTAGCCACTAGCACGGCCTGACAGAACACCCGTTACGGCACGCGGCTCGCACCGCTGCGTCCGCCGGGAACGCTTGCCCCTGACCGCCCGCCCGGGCAAACCACCCCGGTGGACGGTGGTGGGCAGGAGGGTTTGTGGCCAGGATCAAGGTGAAGACGCCGGTTGTGGAGCTGGACGGCGACGAGATGACTCGCATCATCTGGGGGTTCATCAAGGACAAGCTGATCCTGCCCTACCTCGACATCGACCTGAAGTATTACGACCTCGGCATCGAGTATCGCGACCGGACGGACGACCAAGTCACCATTGATGCCGCCAATGCCATCAAGCTGTACGGCGTGGGCGTGAAATGCGCCACCATCACGCCGGACGAGGCGCGGGTGCAGGAATTCGGGCTGAAGCGGATGTGGCGCAGCCCGAACGGGACGATCCGCAACATCCTGGACGGGACGATCTTTCGCGAGCCGATCATCTGCGCCAACGTGCCCCGCCTGGTGCCGCATTGGACCCGTCCGATCGTCATCGGCCGCCACGCCTACGGCGACATCTACCGCGCCGCCGAAACCAAGATCCCCGGCCCTGGTCTGGTGACGATGGTGTATCAGCCCGCCGATGGCGGAGAGGCGCACATCTACGAGTTGCACGAATTCAAGGGTCCTGGCGTGGCGATGGCGCAGCACAACACGCGCGCCTCCATCGAGGGCTTCGCCCGAGCGAGCTTCAATTACGGGCTGGCGCGCGACTACCCTGTCTATCTCTCCACCAAGAACACCATCCTCAAAGCCTATGACGGCATGTTCAAGGACGTGTTCCAGGAGGTCTTCGATGCCGAGTTCCGCGCGCGCTTCGACAAGCATGGCCTGACCTACGAACACCGCCTGATCGATGACATGGTGGCCAGCGCGCTGAAATGGTCCGGCGGCTATCTGTGGGCGTGCAAGAATTATGACGGCGACGTGCAGAGCGACATCGTGGCCCAAGGCTTCGGGTCGCTCGGTCTGATGACCAGCGTGCTGATGAGCCCCGATGGCAAGACCGTGGAGAGCGAGGCCGCGCACGGAACGGTCACTCGCCACTACCGCGAACACCAGAAGGGCCGTGAGACGAGCACCAACCCGATCGCGTCGATCTTTGCCTGGACCCGCGGACTGATTTATCGCGGGCGTTTCGATTCGACGCCGGATGTGACCGCGTTTGCGGAAACGCTTGAGCGGGTCTGTATCGAGACCGTGGAATCGGGTGCTATGACCAAGGACCTGGCCATCCTGATCGGGCCTGACCAGCCCTGGATGAATACGCAGAACTTTCTGGGCAGGATCGACGAGAACCTGCGCACGGCCATGCAGAGTTAAGGCGGGCGTCACGCGTTAGCGTGCTATTCGCCCCGCTGGGGCCGTGTGCCCCCAAACCCCGTTCGATGGAGTGGCCCATGGGCATCAACCGCCGCGTGTTTCTGATGAGCAGCCTGATGACGGGGTTCACGGCCGCTGTCGCTCGGGCTCAGACGGCGCCGATCCACACCGATGCCGACGGGCTGGAGGCCGGCGAGGCTCAGGTTCCGGTGGCCGACGGGCGCCTGCCGGCCTATTTTGCCCGGCCTGCCGGCGCCGGCCCGTTCCCCGTCATCCTGGTGATCGAGGATCTCTTTGGTGTTCACGAATACATCCAGGACGTCTGCCGCCGCTTTGCCAAGCTCGGCTACCTTGCTGTGGCACCCGAACTCTACGCCAGGCTGGGCGACCCGGGCAGATATACCGACCCGCAGCAGATCGTTGCCAACATCATCTCCAAGGCGCCCGACGCCACGATGCTGTCCGACCTGGACAGCACTGCTGCCTGGGCTGGCGCCAACAAGGGCGACCTGCGCCGACTGGGCGTTACCGGCTTCTGCCGAGGCGGGCGCGACACCTGGCTCTACGCCGAGCACAACCCGCAGCTGAAGGCGGCGGTTGCCTGGTATGGCCCGGTGAAGGGGCCGGTTTCGGAGATACAGCCGCACACGCCGACCGACGAGGCCTCCGCCCTGCGCTGCCCGTTGCTCGGCCTGTACGGCGGGCGCGATGCGAGCATCAGGCCGGGCGACGTGCAGTATGCCGCCCAGGTGGCGCGCGACGCCGGGCACGTGGTGAAGATCGAGATCTTCCCCGAGGCCGGGCACGGTTTTCATGCGGACTACCGCGCCACCTACAACAAGGCGGCGGCCGAGCAGGGTTGGGCGGAGGCGCTTGCCTGGTTCAAGGCGAACGGGGTCGCATGAGCGACATCGTCCAGCAGCCGACGCCGGCGCCCCACTCCACCTATGCCAGCCCGCGCGAGGTGTTTCGGGCGATCTCCGGCCTGATGCTGGTGCTGGCGCTGGCTTCGCTCGACGGCAACATCGTGGGCCCCGCTCTGCCGCGGATCGTCAGCGATTTGGGCGGGCTCGCGCATCTTTCCTGGGTGGTGACAGCGTTCGCCGTCGCTTCCACGGCGACGACGCCGCTGTATGGGAAGCTGTCGGACCAGTTCGGCCGTCGGTCGGCGTTCTTCACCTCCATCGGCATCTTCCTGCTGGGGTCCGTGCTGTGCGGCGCGGCGCACAGCATGGCGATGCTGATCGGCAGCCGGGCGTTGCAGGGCGTGGGGGCGGGCGGGCTGATCGTGCTGTCGCAGGCGACGATCGGCGACCTGGTTCCGCCGCGCGAGCGCGGGCGCTACCAGGGGATGATCGCGGCCGTCTTCGCGCTGTGCAGCGTGGCGGGCCCCCTGCTGGGGGGTGTGATCACCGACATGCTGTCCTGGCCGTGGATCTTCTACATTAACCTGCCGCTGGGCGCTGCGGCGCTGGTGATCCTCAGCCTCTCTCTGCCGGCGCACACGCCGCGCGCGGCGGGGACGATCGATTTTGCCGGGTTCGCCCTGATCATCGGCGCCACCTGCAGCGGGTTGCTGCTGCTGAGCTGGGGCGGGGTGGTCTATGCCTGGCAGTCCGCGCCGATCATCGGCCTTGGGGTTTTGACCGCGGCACTGCTGGCGCTGCTGTGGCCGGTGGAGCGCAGGGCGGCCGAGCCGGCTCTGCCGCCCCGCCTGTTTGCCGATCGGGTCTTTGCGACCGGGGTGGTCGGCATCACGCTCACGGTGACCGCGCTGTTCGGCAGCCTGGTGTTCGTGCCTCTGTTCTTCCAGGCAGTGCTGGGTCTTTCGGCGACCGAAGCGGGGTTGCGGATGGCGCCGCTGATGGGCGGGCTGATCGTCAGCTCCGTCATCGGCGGGCGGGCGGTGACGCGCACCGGCCGCTACAAGATTTTTCCGGTCGTGGGCCTGGCGATCGCGACTGTCACCTACGTGGCGTTGGCCTGGGCCACGCCGCGGGGCTTTGGCGCCAACGCCATCGACGGGCTGCTGGCGGTGCTCGGCATGGGCATGGGGCTGGTGATGCCGAACGTGACGACGGCGGTGCAGAACGCGGTCGCACGGGTCGACCTCGGTGTGGCGACGGCGACTGTCGGGTTCTTCCGCTCACTGGGCGGGGCGTTCGGGGTTGCGGCGTCCGGGATGATTCTGTCGGCTACCCTGCGCGCCTCGATGCCGGCGGGGGCGGGGCATGGGGTGCTCAACGCCGGGCTGACCCAGATTGCCGGGCTGCCGGCGGCCGAGCGGGCGGCGCTGCTGGGCGCCTACGGACACGCTTTGGGGACCACGTTCGCGGCGGCCGCCTGCGTCAGCGCGCTCGGATTCGCGGTGCTGCTGTTCATGCCGGACCGGCCGCTGCGCGCTCGGTAGTCTGCGAGCGGTAGTCTGCGCGCGGTTGTGCGGCGCCTTCCGAGCGGGGATGCGGGTGCCGGCTGATGGCTGGTTTGTGTGCAGGCCGGGCGGTGCTGCCGGCGGGATCAGCCGGGGCGAGGGGGCGGACAAGGCTGCGGCCCGAGGCGCTTGGGCGGAATGGGGGTTTGCGGCGCCTCCGGGCTGGGCTTGGCCGGCGCTGCTGTTCGGTGCGGCCGGGGGACGGCGCCCGATGCTTCAATCGGCCTTGAGATCCGACATACCAAACCAAAGGCAAGTCCTTCTTTTTTTACAAAAAAGAAGCAAAAAACTTTTGTCCGGCTGTCGCGGATCAAACGAGGGCGTAGCAGGCCAGAGACGTGGGCGAAGCTGCGCTTCACCCATGCACCATCTGCTATTTACCGGGTTTTGAGCGACTGTCTGACCATGTGGTAGCGCTGCGAAAGGCGGCTGGTATGCGCAAGTGGGTGATCGGGCAGGACGTGCCGTGGACGGTGTCCTGGACTGGGGAGGACAGCTACGAGCTGGCCGCGTCACGGACGTTCTCCGGGTGTTTCGAGCTGGTGCAGGTGCAGCGGCCAGGCGAGGGCACTCCCAGATTTGCCGCCGTGCATGTCACGCGGCAGCGTCTGGGGGTGCTGGGCCAACTGTGCCACGTCTGTGGCCGGCGCACGCCGGCGCGTGATCGGTATGTCTTTCCGGTGGAGTCGGGCGGGTTCGTGGCGGTGGGTGACACGATGCGCTTTGCCGGCACGGTGCCCCCTGTGCACCTGGCCTGCGGCCAGCGGGCGCGGCTGCTATGCCCGCATCTGAGCCACGCGCTGGCAGAGCCGGTGGCGTTCCCATCGGAAGAGAGCCAGGTGGTGCCACATCCTGGCGTGCCGGCGGGCATGGAGGCGATAGCCAACACGCTGCCGGCGGGGTTGACCATCGTCTACAGTTGCTTGCGCGTCTATGGTGCGCGATTCAGCAGGACGGTCGAACGCATGCGAAAGGATCGCGGCGGACGGATGGCGGCGTCCTGGGCGGCATTTAGCTAGATCGTTACTGGACCGGTTTCACGCAGAGTGCCACTCCGACAATTCCAGTCTGCGTGACATTGCTCCAACGAGGTTGTCCCTCTTTGCTGTCGCGGTGTGCGAGCCACCCCGGCTCACCCTCGAGGTCATACCAACCGGCCTTGAACCGGAGGCAAGAAGCAAAAAACCTTTGTTCGGCTGTCGCGGATCAAATGAACAAAGGTTTTTTGGTCCTTTTTGCAAAAAGGACTGCTTGCCTTTCACGAGCCAGACGCAAGCTCTTTCAGGCTACTAACCGTCCGAGACAGCATCCCGTAAGCGATCGCCTCTTCCGCGCTCATCCAGTAGTTCCTGTCCGTGTCCTTCGCCACCTTTTCGTAGCTCTGCCCGGTTTCCTCGGCGATCAGCCGGTTCAGGCGTTCGCGCATCTTGACGATCTCTCGGGCTTCGATGGCGATGTCGACGGCTGGGCCGCGGACGCCCCCCATGGGCTGGTGCAGCAGGAAGCGGGTTTTTGGGAGGCAGTAACGGCGCTCCCTCTTGCCGGCCAGGAAGATCAGCGCGCCGGCGCTGGCGACCCAGCCGGTGCCGATCATGCGGATAGGGGCTTCGGCGTCGACGAAGCGGATCATGTCGTGGATGGTGTCGCCGCTCTCCACATGGCCGCCAGGGGAGTTGACGTAGACATCGATGGGGTCGGCAGAGGCGCCGGCCAGGGCCAGCAGGCGGCCGGTCACGTCGCGCGCCACCTTGTCATCGATCGCGCCGAAGATCAGCACCTTGCGCTGCTTGAGCAGCCGGCTTTCGAGCTCGTTGATCGGCGAGCCCAGCGTCTTGTTGTCGTCGGGCTCCTTCTGGTCGGGGCCCATCGGCGGGGGCACGTCCGGGCCGTCGGGGTCCTCCTCGTCGAGGCGTGCGCGGTTGGTGGCTTGCCAGCTAGTTTGCGTCATTTGGCTCAGGGCTCCGGGTCGCTGCTGTGCCGGAAAATGGGGTAGGGCCGAAGCAATGTCGAGGTTGGGGCGGGTGGCGGACTGGCTGCGTGCCTTGGCGCGGGCTGCCTACCCCCTCACCCCAACCGTATTCCCCCCGGGTGGTGGAGAGGGGCCTTGAGCGGTGAGGGCGGGGGCGGCACGGCTGGCGGTGCCCCAGCCTCGCTGGCCGGTAAGGAAGACGAACCAGCCGAGCGCCGCGCCGGAATGCCGAAAGACCTGGAAGGTGAAGGGCTCGGCCAGCGCGGCGAGCAAAGCATGGCTGAGGCGTGTGCTGCGGTCGTCGCCGGTCCAGCGTCGGTAGAGAACGACGGACCAGAGGTGGAAGCCGAGGTCGATGCCGACCTTTCCCGCCATCACGCCCGCGGCCGGAACCAGAACAGCGAACTGGCCGGTGCCGAGGAACCAGGCGAGCAGGGCCAGCGCGGTCAGGCCGTAAACAGGCTGCAGCGTGTCGGCCGCCTTCACCGGCAGCATGGCCGTGCCGAGCCAGCCGTAGCGCCGGTTGCCGACCATGTCGCGATACCAGAACTGGGTCTGAAGAAAACCGCCGAACCAGCGGCGGCGCTGGCGCAGGAACGCGCTGGCGGTGGCTGGCGCGTCGGTCAGCGCGCGGGCGCGGCCGAGCACCGCGCTGTGCCAGCCCCGCGCGTGCTGGGCGGAGAAGCGCAGCAGGCGGTGGATCAGCTCGTAATCCTCCACCAGGCAGTCGGGATCGAAACCGCCGACCTCGACGATGGCCGCGCGGCGAAAACCTGCGAAGGCGCCGGAGATCAGCAGCAGGCTGTCGAGCCGGCTCCAGGCGTGGCGGGAGAGAAAATTGCGGATGTATTCATAGGTCTGGAACCACTCGAAGAAACGGCCGGAGAGGGTGTTGTCGCAGAGCGGCGTCAGCACGCCGGTCGCGGCAACCAGGTTCGGGTCGCCTGCAAAAGCCTGGCGCATGGCGGCGATGGCACCTTCGTGCAGAAGGGTGTCGGCATCGACCGTCAGCAGGGCGTCCGTCTGGATTTTCATGATGGCTTCGTTGAGCGCGCGGGCCTTGCCCCCATGGGGCAGGCGTAGCCAGTGCAGCGTCGGGTGCGTGGAGGAGGCTACGCCCAGCGTGCCGAGCGGCGGCGCCGTCAATCCGTAAGTGGCGAGCAGGGCGGCGGTGCCGTCCGACGAGCCGTCATCGGCGATCACGATCTGGTCCGGCGCGTCGCTTTGCGCAAACAGGCAGTCCAGCGTGCGGGGCAGGATGCCCGCCTCGTTATGGGCGGCAACGATAACGCCCAGTGTTATGCGCGGCGCGTCGGGCGATGGCGGCGCGGCTGGACGCAGCAGGTGCCAAGTCTGCCAGAAGACGAAGCCGAGCAGCACGGTGTCGTAGCCCACATAGACGATGCCGGTGGACCAGGCGAACACGCCGCCGCCGCCGAACGCGCGGGTCAGAAGCACTATCCACAGGACCAGGACGAAGCCGTGAATCATGACGCTGGGCAGCGGCGTGGGCGGCGGCGCAGGTCTGGGCGAGGCGGCGCGGAACGCCTGGGCGAGGGTTGGAGACAGGGCGGCATGTCCTTGGTTGCTAGACGCCGGATGTGGGCGCTATTCCGTCCGCATTCACCCGAGGTTAAGGTAAATAAGCGTGGCAGGCCGGCCGCGCAGCCAGGGACAGTCACCGTCATGATGACCAGCAGCCGCTACACACGCCTTGCCATGCTGTTCCACTGGCTGGTGGCGCTCGGGATCGTCTGCAACTTCCTGATCATCTGGACGGTGGACAGCCTGCCGAAGGGGGCCGAGCGGCCGATGATCAACCTGCACAAATCGATCGGCATCACCGTGCTCGGCCTGGCGATCATGCGTCTGCTCTGGCGTTATGCGAACCCGCCGCCCGCTATGCCGGCCAGCTACCGGCCGTGGGAGCGCCGCCTGTCGCACAGCGTTCATTACGCCTTGTACGCGCTGATCTTCCTGATGCCGATCACCGGCTGGATCCATGACAGCGCCTGGAAGGGGGCCGCGCAGAACCCGCTGAACCTGTTCGGGGTGATACCCTGGTTCCGGATCGGCTTCATCAAGGACCAGGATCCCGCCACAAGGGAGCAGATCCACAGCATCTTCGCGCAGGCGCACGCGCTGCTGGGATGGACGCTGCTGGCCCTGTTCGCGCTGCACGTGACCGGCGCGCTGAAGCACCAGTGGTTGGACCGCCAGCCCGAGCTGCAGCGCATGCTGCCCGAAGGGCTGCTGGAGGCCAACGCGGACAGGGCGGACCCTCTGCATACCTGAGACGCGGCGGCAGGGTCGAGCTGGAGCAATGTCACGTTGGCCGGGATGGTCGGAGTGACGAAATTGCTCGCCAAAACGAGGCCTAGACCGGTTTGAGGTCCGCCCACTGGCGGGCACTCTGCGCGACACCGGTCTAGATCCGGCGCAGGCACCAGTACATCGGCCGGCGCCCTGCGGCCAAGGCCTTTGCTTCGTAACGGGTTGCGGGCCATCCCTGCGGCCGCTCGGTTTGCGGTGATGCAGCCGCAAAGCCGGTTTGTGCGCCCATCACCTCGCCTATCCACGATTGGTAGGTCGGATCGTCGGTCGCTATCCGCCACTCGGCGCCCCGCCTCATCCGACTGGCGACCAGCTCGGCGGTTTGCGGGTGCACGAAGCGGCGTTTGGCATGGCGCGCCTTCGGCCATGGGTCGGGAAACATCAGGAAAAGCCGGTCCAGGCTGGCTTCTGGCAGGCGGCCGAGCAGGATGCGGGCATCTTCTGGCCAGATACGCAGGTTTTCGGGCAGCGGCGCGGTGGCTTCGCCGCCTTCGGGGATGAGCGCGGAGAGCAGCGAGCACAGGCCCTGCTCGAACACCTCGCAGGCGATCAGCCCGGCCCGCGGGTTGGCCGCGGCCTGGGCGCGGCTGTGTTCGCCGCCGCCGAATCCCACTTCCAGCCACAGCTCGTCGATGCCCGGGGGGAATGCCTGCCCTGGCGTGTAGCGCAGGCGCGGCAGGGCGACGTCCAGCAGCAATTGCTGGCGCGGGCGCAGCGCGTGGGTGCGTAGCCGGCCGTAGAGTCGATCGGGGGGTGGTTTTACGGCCACCGTACCTCTTTCGCGCCCTTGCCCCGGCCCTCTCCCGGCTGGGAGAGTGCGGTGCCGACCGGGCGGTTAGCGGCCGAAGGCGGCGCGGAGTTCGGGCACCAAATCGGTCTGCTCCCAGGTGAAACGGCCGGCTTCGGGCGTGCGGCCGAAATGGCCGTAGGCGCTGGTCGGTACGTAAATTGGGGCGTTGAGGTGCAGATGCTCGCGAATGCCGCGCGGTGACAGGTTCATCAGCTCGCGCAAAGTGCGCTCCAGCTTGGCCTCGTCCACGTCCTGCCCGGTGCCGTGCAGCTCGACATAGACCGATAGGGGGTGGGCGACGCCGATGGCGTAGCTGATCTGGATGGTGCAGCGGTCCGCCAGGCCCGCGGCGACCACGTTCTTGGCGAGGTAGCGCGCGGCGTAGGCGGCGCTGCGGTCCACCTTGGTTGGGTCCTTGCCGCTGAACGCGCCGCCGCCATGGGGGGCCGCACCGCCATAGGTGTCGACGATGATCTTGCGCCCGGTCAGGCCGCAATCGCCGTCTGGGCCGCCGATGACGAAGTTGCCGGTCGGGTTGATGTAGAGTTCCTCGGCCGCGCACATCCAGCCATTGGGCAGGGCCGCGGCAATCAGCGGGCGCAGCGCCGTGTGGATGGCGCCCTGTTCCATGCCGGCCTGGTGCTGGGTGGAGAGCACCACGCTGGTCGCAGCAACCGGCTTGCCGTCTACGTAGCGCAGGGTGACCTGGCTTTTCGCGTCCGGCAGCAGGCCGGCGACACGGGCGTCGCCAGCGCGGCGCAGCTCGCTGATCGTGCGCAGGATCAGGTGGGCGTAGTGGATGGGCGCGGGCATCAGGCTGTCGGTTTCGGTGGTGGCGTAGCCGAACATGATACCCTGGTCGCCTGCGCCCTCGTCCTTGTTGCCGGCGCTGTCGACGCCGGCTGCGATGTCGGCACTCTGGGCGTGCAGGTGGCACTCGACCTGGGCGTGGCGCCAGGAGAAGCCCTCCTGGTCGTAACCGATGTCGCGCACCGCCTCGCGCGCCAGGTGAATCAGCTGGTCGGGGGTGACGCTGGCTGGGCCGCGTGTCTCGCCGGCCAGGATGATGCGGTTGGTGGTGACCATCGTTTCGCAGGCGACGCGGGCCTGCGGGTCGGCGGCGAGAAAGGCGTCTAGCACGGTGTCGCTGATGCGGTCGGCGACCTTGTCAGGATGGCCCTCGGAGACCGATTCGGACGTGAACAGAAAATCGCCCTTGTCGCGCATGGTGTTTTGGTGTCCGTCCAAGCCAGGGGTGGGACGCAGTTCGCCGGCGCCGACCGGGACGGGCGCCGCTGGTGCGGGCCGCTGCATGGCCGATTGGAGGCGGGGGGTCAAGGTTGCGGGTGCGAGCCGCCAGGAGGCGCACGACCTTGCACGCCGCATCGCAACCGAGAAAGGCGATCGAGGCTACAAAGTGCACGACCCCCGAGCGACCGCTTGGGCCTCCGCGCTGGTGCCAGGCTTCCCCACTGGACCTCGATTCGGAGCCGTCCGAGTTTTGCCGAGGATCGTCAAACCCGACACCTCGGACCATTAGGGTGGGATGCCGTTGGACCATCACCCGCCATAGAAAATAGTCCGCCCCATGTCGGCCAGATGCAAAATCATCTGGTCCGGCCGGTCCTGCTGGGGCAGGCGCAGATGGGTGTGGGCCACCTCGGCGATGAACGGATGGTGGTCGCCGTACTCGATAACGGCGCGGACGGTGCATTCCAGCACACCGACGGCATCGTGCAGCAGGGGGAGGCCGGTGTGGTGGGAGCGTGTAAAACCCCAGCCGGAGAGGGTGTCGCCTTCCAGCGTGGCGGGACGGGTCTGGAAGGCAAATGCCTCGCCGGCGTCGTCCTTGCCGAGCATGTGCAGGGCGAAGTGCCCGGTGTCGCGGATGGCGGTGCAGGCCAGCCCGCCGGCGGGCAGGGCGACCATGAGCAGGGCAGGGTGGAACGAGGTTTGCGTCACCCAGTGCGCGGTGGCCGCGACCGGCGCGCCTGCGGTGTCCAAAGCGGTCACCACATGCGCGCCGTAAGGGATCATCCGCAGCACGAAGCGCTGGTCGGGCATCTCCATCGTAGCGTTTTGGGAGGCTACAGGCCTTCGAACAGCGCGGTCGAGATGTAGCGTTCGGCGAACGACGGGATGATGGTGACGATGCGCTTGCCGGCCATTTCAGGGCGGGCGGCGAGTTTCAGCGTGGCGGCGAGCGCCGAGCCCGACGAAATGCCGCCTGGGATGCCCTCCGTGCGGGCCAGGCGGCGAGCGTTGGCAAAGCTCTCGTCGTTGCCGACCTGGATGATCTCGTCGATCAGGCCGGTCTGTAGAACCGCGGGAACGAAACCGGCGCCGATGCCCTGCAGCGGGTGTGGGCCGGGCGGGCCGCCTGACAGCACGTGACTGGCCTCCGGCTCGACGGCGACCATTCGGATGGCCGGGTTGCGGGCCTTCAGCACCTGGCCCACGCCGGTCAGCGTGCCGCCGGTGCCGATGCCGCTGACCACCGCGTCCACCTGGCCAGCCGTGTCGTGCCAGATCTCCTCCGCCGTGGTCTTGCGATGGATTTCGGGGTTGGCGGTGTTGGCGAACTGGTTGGGGCTGACAGCACCGGGATGCGTCTGCATCAGCTCCTCCGACCGCGCGATCGCGCCCTTCATGCCGGCCGCGCGCGGCGTCAGCTCGACTTGCGCGCCCAGGAAGGTGAGCATCTTGCGGCGTTCTGCCGAGACGCTCTCCGGCATCGTCAGGATCAGATGATAGCCGCGGCTGGCGCACATGAAGGCCAGCCCGATGCCGGTGTTGCCGCTGGTGGGCTCGATGATCACGCTTTCCGGCGTGAGTTGGCCGGCCGCCTCCATGGCCAGGATCATGTTGACGCCGATACGGTCCTTGACGCTGGAAGTCGGGTTGAAGAATTCGAGCTTCAGGCAGATGTCGGCCTGGATGTTGTCCTGCGCGGTGATGCGGGGAATGCGCACCAGCGGCGTGTTGCCGATGGTTTCGGCAATGCTGTCGTAGATGCGGCCGCGCAGCGGCGGATCGAAGCGCAACGGGCGGTGCGTGTCTGGTGAATGCGTGTCCATGGTCCGGGTCCTTCTGGCGACTGACGGCTGACGACTGACATCTGGTAACTGACCGATGCTTTCGCCAAACTGGCTGCCATGTCCAGGCGGCACTTCGACGTCACGCCAGATCTCATGCTGCGCGCCTACCGCGCCGGGCTGTTCCCGATGGCCGAGACGCGCCGTGGGGACAGGCTTTACTGGCTGGATCCGGAGCTGCGCGGCATCCTGCCGCTGGACGGGTTCCACCTGCCGAGACGGCTGCGGCGGACGGTCACCAATGGCGGGTTCGAGGTGGTGTGCGACGCCGAGTTCGCGCGCGTGATCGCGCTGTGTGCGGCGCCCGGCGAGGGGCGGGAGGACACCTGGATCAACCGCGACATCGAGCGGCTTTTCACGGCTTTGCACCTGCGTGGCCACGCCCATAGCGTTGAGGTCCGGCTGGACGGGGCGCTGGCGGGCGGGCTTTACGGGGTGGTGCTGGGCGGCGTGTTCTTCGGCGAGAGCATGTTCAGCCTGGCGCGCGACGCGAGCAAGGTGGCGCTTGTGCATCTGGTCGCACGGCTGCGCCTGGGCGGGTTCACCCTTCTGGACACCCAGTTCGTGACCGCGCACCTGACCCAGTTCGGCGCGGTCGAGGTGCCGCGGGAGGAGTACAAGCTGATGCTGGAGCGGGCGGCCAGCGTGCCGGCGCGGTGGGTGGGCGACCCGGACCCAGAGGCGCTGCGGGACGAGATCGCCCGGCTGGGGCGGGGGGAGGATGGCGAGGGTTCGACGTCTTGACCCGCTGCCCCCTGCACCGCACCTGCTGGCGATGAGGACCTTCCTGGCGACCGTCTTGGCCTGGCTGCCCGCTGCTGCCATGGCCGCCACACCTTTGCTGGCGCCCAGTCGGGACGTGGTGGTGGACTACGTGGTTCACCCGCGCGACCACGCAGACCTGGCGGTGCAGGTCAGCGTTCAGGCGGGCGGGGCGCACCTGCGCATCACCAGCGCCGATCTGCCGACCGCCTTCCTGGTCGACCGGCCGGCGGGCGAGGCCGTCATCCTGCTGCCGCTGCTGAAACTCTACGCGACGGTCGGGATCGGGCGCTACGACCCGCAGCAGACCGTGTTGCGCGACGCCCGGTTCGAGCGGCATGGCCGGTCTGTGGTCGCCGGCCGATCCTGCGTGGATTGGACGGCCATGTCCGCGCGAGGCCAGGCAGCCGCGTGCATCACCGAGGACGGGGTGATCCTGCGCGGCACGGCCTCCGACGCGCATGGGCGCCTGGGGTCGGTGCAGGCCAGCACGGTGCAATATGGCCAGTTGCCGCAGGAACTCTTCGCGCTGCCGGCAGACTACCACAACGCAGGCACGCTGCCTGTCGACGGGTTCGGCAGATGAGGCGGACGGCCTGCGTGCTGATGGCCGCCCTGGCTGCAGCGCCGGCCGCCCGCGCGCAGGATGCGCCGCCTGGCAAGCCGACCCGCGACGTGGACGTGACGTACCGCGTGCCGGTGCCAGGCGCCGATAACGCGGCCCTGCTGCAGCGGCTGCGCTGGTCGGCATCGATGCGCCGGCAGCGCGTGGATCTGCCCACCTCCGGCAACTGGATGGTGCTGGATTTCACGACGCATCGGATGGCGATGGTGCGCGACGACACGCGCGAGGTAGTGGATCTGCCGGCGCCGCCCTCGGCCGAGCTGGCCGGCGGGGGCGCCGGGTTCATGCGCACGGGATCCTCCACGGTAGCCGGCCTGGCCTGCACGCAGTGGCGCACGATCGACACGCGCGGGCAGGAGACGCTGGCCTGCTATACCGATGACGGCGTGCTGCTGCGGGCCACCGCTGGCACGCGCGTGCTGATGGAGGCGGTTGCGGTGAAATACGAGACCCAGGGCGAAGCGGTGTTTGACTTGCCGGCCGGATACACGCACCAGCAAGGCAAGACCTGACACGATCTTGCGGGGACTGCCGATGAACGCTGGTCTGATCGTCCTGTTCGGTGGCGCGCTGGCAGTATTCGCCGGGGGCGCCCGAGGAGAGACGCTGAAGCTGGTGGAGCGGGCGCTGGGCAACGCCACTCACGTGCATGGCGGCACGTCGGCCGACAATGTGGGCGACATACTGACGTTCTCAAACCCGGTCTACGACGCGGCCGACGCCGTCAAACTCGGCTTCGACCAGGGCTATTGCGTGCGGCTGGTGGTGGGACAGTCTTACGAGTGCCACTGGACGCTGAGCCTGGCGCAAGGGCAGATCGCGGTGGACGGGCCGTTTCTGGACGCAGGCGATTCGGTGCTGGCGGTGACAGGGGGCACCGGGGCGTATAGCGGAGCGCGCGGGGAGATGAAACTGCACGCAAGGGACGCGAAAGGGTCGGCTTACGACTATACTTATACGCTGAAGTGATCAGCTTCGTCATTTGCGGCGTCGAGCATAGTGGAACAACGCTTGTGTCGGACCTGTTCAGGCAGGACCCTCACGTGGATTCCGGGTTCGAGGTTGGCGTGCTGCTGGGCTCGACGCCGCGCCGGTTTCCACGGACCCTGCCTTATGCCCGCAACATCCTGCAAGGCTGGAACATCACCAGCACCGAACTCGCATGCTGTTGCGACACCGATTCGTTTGAGGAGTTCTATGTCCGGCTCAAGGATCTCAGCCGCGGTTTGAAAGCACCTACGGCGAGGATTTTCGACAAGACGCCACGGTACTTGGCCTATCTCGACAGCTGCCTGAAGAAAGTGTCCGTACCCTTTGTGGTGACCTACAAGGACCCCCGGGCGATCGTGTTTTCCGACTTCAAGCGGTCTGGCCAACAGAATTTCGACCGTTGGTTCGAGGAATACGCCCTTTTGAAACTGGGATACCTGCAGCAGCTCTACGCGCACTACAGGAGCAGGGCGGCTCGAAGCAGACGTGTTCTACGTGTGAGCCTGGAGCATCTCTGCCTGCACCCCAGGACCGCGTCGGAGCAGCTGTTTTCCCATTGCGGCGAGAAATTTTCTCTCAAATACCTGCTTTTCGAGAATTCGAGGTTCCTGGGCGATCGTGCCGCATCGATCTCCCCGCGGCTGCCGTTCGAGTACCTCACGAGCCTGACGAGCGAGCAAAACAGGTCGATCCTACGGCTTTTCTCCGATCTCGACGAATGGTTCTACGACTGACCGGCGTCTTTGCGCGTGGTCCGTTCCGCCGGCCAGGCGCCGCAACGGCGCGGTGATGCGCCAACTCGTCGATTTCAGGAACGTTTCACGCTCGTGCTCCAGCGCGATGAGCTCCTGCGAGAACTCGTTCAGCTGACCGTGCACTGCCTCCACGCATGCGGTCAGGCGATCGATCTCGACGGCAGACGACCCTGCTCGTGTCGCGTGAGCGGTGTTCTCCGTGGTGAGCGCGGCGATCTCGGCGTCACGCGCGGCCAGGTCGGCACGAAGCTGGGCGAGCAGCTCCGAGTGGACCCTGGCCGCTTGCAGTCTTAGGTCTGTCGAATTATCGGCCTCGCGATCTCGTTGACCTGAGACGACCCAGTGACGGCCCAGAGTGGAAAAACGATGGCGGATCACGGCCGCATCATCGTCGCGCAGGGTGCAGATCTCTCTGACGGCGCCGCCGACGGCGTCCCCGACAATGAGCATTCCGAGGCCCTCTCCGTGGATGAATTCAAAGTGGGGGTAATCCGCCGAGACGTCTCTCCAGAAACGCCACGCGCCACGATCGTCCTCACGCAGGATCGTGGCATGGATGAGCACGACGGCACGCGCCGAAAGTTTTGGCAGCCAATCGAGGACCATCTTTGCGACGTCTTGGCGCTGCTGCACGATGTTGATGTGCAGGAGGTCGACACTCGCGTCGGGAACGAATTCCAGGGCTTCTTCAGACGCGCAGTGCAGCACGGTAACGATGGAGGTGTAGTGCCGGTCAAGGAATTTCTTCAGCTCGGCGATGGCGGTGCTGTTTGCATCGGCATCGTTGCATTGCATGGCGGCCACCGCGCGGGTGCTGATCTTGCACCTGAGCACCGCCTCGCAGAAGGCGGCAAGGGACACGCCGCTGCGCGTGCCAATCTCGACGATGCTGGCGGGCCGGTGCGCGTTGACAAGCCAATGTCCGAACGGCACGTGTGCCAGCCAGGCGCTCTCTACCCCCAGCCGGGTCGGTGGCCAGAAAAGCGGGTCCAGCATGTCCGTCGTGAGAGCGGAGAGACTGACTCTTGTGCTGATCTCCATTCCGTCTCCACCTGGCATCCGGTACCGCTCCGATGCCTTTGCAATGCTGCGCAGGGCGCAACGCTGCGCGGCTGCACAGGTCGCAATGCTGCGCGACTGCGCAGAGCCGCGCCGAACCGGACGCATTGCCAGCGCAATGTTCTGCACCACACGCCCATAGCTGTCCACCAGGCCCGTCCATCGTATCACAACGTCGATGTCAGGGCGTCCTTATACCCGGACGGATCCCTCCCGGACCGCTCACCTGAAATCCCGCGTCGGCACCCTGATCCCCCGCGTGTCCGGGGCGCCGCCGTGCTTGGCTTCGTCGCCGCGGCCGGTGTGGAAGGGAACGTCGCTTGCAGCGACGCTGCGCAGCATGTCCGAAAGATCGTCCAGTCGTTCGGCAACCACGTGGATCACGCTGCCCTCGCGCTGCAGGCGGCCATGGCAGGAGATCATGCCTGACGACAGGATCAGGCGCCGCTGGGCTGCGAAGACGGTCGGCCAGATCACCAGGTTCGCGTGGCCGGTCTCGTCCTCTATGGTGATGAACATGATGCCCTTGGCGCTGCCTGGTTTTTGCCGCACCAGCACGATGCCGGCGACGCTGACGCGCGCACCGTCCCGCATGTCGGAAAGCTCGCTCGCACGCACCGTGCCGGTGCGGGCGAGCGTGTGGCGAAGAAAGCCGACCGGGTGGCGTCGCAGAGTCAGGCCGATGCTGCGATAGTCCTCCACCACCTCGCGGCTTGGTTTCATGGCGGCGATCTGCGTTTCCGGCTCGACGCATTCTTCTTCGGCGAAGAGGGGCAGCTCGGTGGCTGGCAGGGCGCGCACCTGCCACAGTGCTTCGCGGCGGGTCAGGCCGATTGTACCGTCGTTGCAAGGCTTTGCTTCGCCGTGAGGACCCGCATCCGGTGGCGACGCGTGCAGGCAGGCAAAGGCGTCGGCTTCGGCGAGGTGTTCGAGTGGGCGGGTTTCCAGGCGGGTGCGCCGCCGTAAGCCGGCAATGCTGGTGAAGTGTGAGCCGGTCCGGGCCTTCACGATCGCGTCGCCCTCAGCCCTGGACAGGCCCTTCGCCATGCGCAGGCCCAGACGGATGGCATGCATGCGGCCGGCCGGTTCCAGCGTGCAATCCCATTCACTGTGATTGACTGAGATGGGGCGGATTTCCACGCCGTGCTGGCGCGCGTCGCGCACGATCTGGGCGGGCGCGTAGAAACCCATCGGCTGGGCGTTCAGCAATGCGCAGCCGAACACGTCCGGGTGGTGGCATTTCATCCAGGAACTGGCATAGGCGATGAGCGCGAAGCTGGCGGCGTGGCTTTCTGGAAAACCGTAGCTGCCGAAACCTTCGATCTGCTTGAACGTGCGATCGGCGAACTCCTTGGAATAGCCGCGATCCACCATGCCGCCGATCAGCTTGTCGTGGAACTTGCTGACCCCACCGGTCACTTTGAACGTCGCCATCGCGCGGCGCAGTTGGTCGGCCTCGGTGGCGGTGAAGCCGGCGCAGACCATGGCCACCTGCATCGCCTGTTCCTGGAACAGCGGCACGCCGAGGGTTTTCTTCAGCACGCCTTCGAGTTCCTTGGTTGGATACTCGGGTTTTTCGAGGCCATCGCGCCGGCGTAGATAGGGATGCACCATGTCGCCCTGGATGGGGCCTGGGCGCACGATAGCGACCTGGATGACGAGGTCGTAGAGCTCGCGCGGCTTCATGCGCGGTAGCATGCTCATCTGCGCGCGGCTTTCGATCTGGAACGTGCCGATGGTGTCCGCGCGCTGGATCATCCTGTAGGTGGCCGCGTCCTCTTTCGGCACGTCGTCCAGCGTTCTGTAGTGCTGGCCGCGATGCGCAGACAGCAGGTCGAACGCGCGGCGCATGCAGCCGAGCATGCCAAGACCCAGCACGTCGACCTTCATGAATTGCAAATGGTCGATGTCGTCCTTGTCCCATTCGATCACCTGGCGGTTTTCCATCGCGGCGGGCGCGATCGGCACCAGCGTGTCGAGCCGGTCCTGGGTCAGAACGAAGCCGCCTGGGTGCTGCGACATGTGGCGCGGAAAGCCGATCAGTTCGCGCGCGATGTCCAGCGTCATGCGCAGGCGTCGGTCGGACACGTTCAGGTTCAGCGCCTTGGCGTGTTCCTCGTCGACACCCTCGGCACTCCAGCCCCAGACCTGGCCTGCGAGTGCGGCGGTCACGTCCTCGGTCAGGCCGAGCACTTTGCCGACGTCGCGCACGGCGCCGCGGGAACGGTAGCGCGCGACCGCGGCGCAGAGCGCGGAGCGGTCGCGGCCGTAGGTTTCGTAGATCCACTGGATGACGTCCTCGCGCCGCTCGTGCTCGAAATCGACGTCGATGTCGGGCGGCTCGCGGCGTTCGGTGCTGAGGAAACGCTCGAACAGCAGGTTGGTCTGCACCGGGTCGATGGCGGTCACGCCCAGCACGTAGCAGACCGCGCTGTTGGCGGCGCTGCCGCGGCCCTGGCAGAGAATCCCCTGGGAGACGGCGAACTGCACGATCTTGTGCACGGTCAGGAAGTAGGGCGCATACTCCATATGCGCAATCAAGCCGAGTTCGTGGCTGAGCTGTGCAGACACCTTGTCCGGCACGCCGTCCGGATACTTGCGTGCGGCACCCTCCCAGGTCAGGTCTTCCAACATCTGCTGGGCGGTGCGGCCCGGCACGGTTTCGTGCGGGTACTGGTAGCGCAGCTCGGCCAGGCTGAACCGGCAGCGATCGGCGATGTGGCTTGTGCGCGCCAAGGCTTCGGGGTAGCGCTCGAACAGCCGCGCCATGTCTTCAGGCGATTTGAGGTGGCGATCGGCGGTGCGTTCGCGCCTGAAACCGGCATCGTCGATCGTGCAGCCTTCGCGTATGCAGGTGACCACGTCCTGCAGGATGCGTCGCCTGGGTTCGTGGTAGAGCACGTCGTTGGTGGCGACGGTGGCGACCCGGGCGGCCTGCGCCATCTGCGACAGCTCGTGCAGCCGCATCGCATCATTGGGGCGCCGTCGCAGGGTGAGTGCCAGGTGGGCGTTGGACGCAAAAACCTGTCTCAGGCGAAGCAGATTTTCCCGGAGCGCGTCGTCCGGCTGGTCCGGCAGCAGGATCGCGATCAGGCCTTCCACGTGGGCTTGCACGTCGTCCCAGTGGAGGTGGCACACGCCCCTGTCGGCGCGGCCTTTGCCGGTGCTGAGCAGTTGGCACAGCCTTGCGTAGGCGGCGCGGTCCGTGGGGTAGACGAGCAGCGACGTGCCGCAGACCAGATCCAGCCGGCAACCGATGATCAGCCGGATTTCCGCTTCGCCAGCGCGGTGGTGCGCGCGTGCGATGCCGGCGAGCGAATTGCGGTCGGTTATGGCGATCGCCTCGTAGCCGAACAGCTTGGCTTGCGCGAGCAGTTCTTCGACCTGCGAGGCGCCGCGCAGGAAGGAGTAGTTCGAGGTGACTTGGAGTTCTGTGTACATCAGAAGGCAAGCGCTTCTTTTTTGCAAAGAAGAAGCAAAAAACTCCTATGGATAAAAGTTCTTCGGTTCTTTCTTTCAAGAAAGAACATCTTCCTATCCAATCCCATGCAGAAACCACTGCAGATCCCCGGTCGGCTCGTTCTCCCCATCCCCCCGGCGGAACAACCAGAACCGCTGCCCGGCCTCGTCCTCCACGCGAAAATAATCGCGCACCGCCCAGGTTTCGGCGTCGTGGCACCACCACTCGCCGAACACACGCTCCGGCCCGTCGGCGCGGCGCACACGATGCGGGCGCCTGCGCCAGGTGAAGCGCACCGGCGCGTGGTCCGGCAGCAGGGCCACCGCGTCCACGTGGTATGGCGGGGTGAACAGGCGCGGCGGCCTGGGCAGGCGGTCGGGCCAGCTGACGCCCTCGGCTGCCGCCAGCGGCTGTATCGCGCGCAGGCAGCGTTCGGGCACGTCGCTCTGCACCGGCCGCATGCGAAAGATGCGGTCGGGCCCCAGTCGGTTCATCAGCGTGTCGATCAACGTCGAAAGAGGGGGCAAGCCGGACAGGTCTGGCGCACGCGCGGTCACGCACAGCTCGGAGACGCCCTGCCGCGCGCCCAATGCGCTGGTGAGCGGGGCGGACAAACAGACGGACTCGATGCCGAACCCTGGGTCTATGCCTTCGATCTGCACGGTGAGCAGGCGTGTCAAATGGGCGGCGTCGCGCGTCGGCTGGGCGGTGCCGACGCGGATCGCCTGGGCCAGGCCGTCCACGCGCTGGAACACCAAATCCAGCCGGGAAGCGCCCAAGCCACGCTGGTGGAGTTTTTCGCACAGGCGTTCGGCCAGCAGGGCGGTGATGCGCGCCAAATCCTCCGGGGTGGCAATCGGTTCGGGAAAACCCTGGCGGGTGCGCGGCATGTCGGCCGGCGCGACAGGCTCGATCGGTTCGGGCACGCTGCCCAGCGCCTGGTCCAGGCGGCGGAGCACGGCGCCCCCCAGGCGCTTGGCCATCGGCGCGCGCGGGGCGGCCATCAGTTGGCCGATGCTGTCGAAGCCGAGCGTGCGCAGGGCGGCCAGGGTATCCTCCGGCAGACGCAGGGCAGCCGGCGGCAGCGGTGAAAGGGCAGCGCGCGCACTGCCGGGCGGGTCTATGGTGATCGGTGCGGCGGCGTGGCGTGCCAGCGCGTGGGCGGCGCCCGGCGTGTCGGCGATGGCCGCACGGCTGGCGATGCCGGCGCCGGCCAGGCGCGCGGTCAGCCCGGTGAGCAGATCCTCCTCGCCGCCGAACAGGTGGGTGCAGCCGGTCACGTCCATCCACACGCCGTCTGGCGCGCTGGGGGCGGCCAGCGGGGTGTAGTGGCGCAGGCACCAGGCGGCCAGGCGCTGCAGGGCGGCCGCATCGCCAGCCGGGTCGGCTTCCTCGATGACGAGGTCAGGGACCAGCGCCTGGGCGTGCGCCACCGCCATGCCGGCGCGCAGGCCGAGTGCTGCCGCGCGCGCATCCACCGCCATCACCAGCCGGCGGGAGCCTTCGCGGCCAGCGGTCAGCACAGGGGCCGCGTCAAGCGACACGGCTGATGGGAGCGCCTCCGACACGACGCGACGCCGCAGCCGGTCCGTGGGCCAGCTCGGCAGGAACAGCGAGACGACCCTGCGCATCACATGCCTCCATCATCCAGGTTTTTGCGCCCGCATTGCGGCAGCGCGAGAGGTCAACCTGCCAGCGGGCGCGCCCGATGCCAGGCACCGGCAGCGGTGCGGAGGGCATCGGCGTCACGCACCAGCGGCTGTAGGCGGCGTTAAGGGCGGCATCCTCCGGCTTGCCCTCAGGGCGGCGCCGCAGGGCCAGCGCCATCACGCCGGTCCTCTCCGCCGCCAGGACAAGGCGGCGGGAGGCAGTCATCCGCAGGCGCGCGACTTCGCCTAACACGGCGGACAGGCCCGGGTGGCGCAACGCCTCCTCCATGACCAGCAGCACGCCGTCGTCGTCGTCTGCCACCGCGTGGATAACCCGGTCCGGATGCAGGCCGGCGCAGGCCAGGCCGGGGGCGAACAGGTCGCGGCGCGTGCTGCACCACAGCACGGGGCGGTGCAGGCTGGATTGGGTCAGGCGGGCCAGGATGCCGGCGGCGAACAGGCTGGCGGCAGCGCCATGCGCGGCGTCCGCGCCACCGCCGCTGATTTCGTGCAGGGCGGCGTGCGGCAGGCCTCGCTCTGGCAGGTGAGCGTCGATCTGCGCTATGCCGAACGGCAGCGCCTGGCCCTGGCGGGCGGACGGGCGTTCCAGCAGGCGGATGCGGCACCGCAGCGCATCAATGGTGGCCAGGGATGACATGGTGTTCGCACTTTGTTCTCATGTGCCTGGGCCGTCAACCCGGTGCGTGCTTCCTGGCGCGGACGCGTATGGCAGCCGGTGGCGATGGCCGGCGGCACGCTGCGGCAGTCGCGGATCATCGGCAATCTGTATCCGCCTTGCGTAACCGTTTGCGCGGGACGATGCAGCTTTCCTGGGCCTGATGCGAGCCTGCAACGCTCAACAGCGGCGTGCGCTGCGCCCCGATGCCCTCGTGCTGTGCGGCCCATCAAGGGACGATGCGCGCACGTCATGCCTCCACCCGGCCGTGGAGGTACTCAGGGCCGCGTACCCGCCGCCCATCCCTCGCCGCTGCATCCGGGGCTGATGGCGCGCGATGCGTCGTCCAGCTGGATGACGATGTCGCCGAACGCGTCTGCGTCGAACACCATGCGCACCGGCACCGCAGGGCCGCCCGGGCGTGTGGGAGCCAGCCACAGCCTGCCATGCCTGGGCTTGGATTGGCTCTGCACCGAACTGGATTTCAAGTAGCCCGCCAGCATGGTTGAGTCCGTCTCGCAGCGCAGTGCGTCGCCTGCGAAAACCGCGCGTCCGCTCCGGCCCAGTGTGTCGCGCGTGCCGTCATGCATCGACAGCAGACGCACCTGCCGGCCGTCGTACAGCCGCACGTCGCCGGGGCACCTGCCGGCTGCCGCAGCCAGGGATTGCACCACCACGGCGCTCAACCCGTCGATGGTGTGAGGCAGCGCGCTTGCCGGTATCGGCAGCCGGTATCTTTCCTGCGGCGGGTTTTGCGTCCGCAGCACCGGGCCGCCCGGGAAGTCGATGGCGACGCCGTAATCCTCGCCTGACAACCGGCTGTGCTCGATATAGGCGTGCGGCTCGACCCTGCCTGCGGTATCTATGCTGCCGTTCACGTGGATCTGGCTGCTGCCGTGCACCAGCAGGTTGACCAGGCCCACGGTGTGCGCCACCAGGCCTGCCTCGTAGGCCGTAGCATCCATCTGAAAGCAGAAGCTGCCTTCCAGCAACGCGATGCCGTGCAGCCGGATCGTGTAGTGCAGGATGTCGGGTTCCGCAGCAGCGGCCGTGCCCCACCACAGCAGGGCTGCCAGAGCGAAGCGTCGTACGAGCCACGCCATCAGGCCGCCCGGAGAAGCCGTGCGGCGTCTGAGTCAGGTTTCGGCATGGCGGCCCTGTTCACCCGAGGACGCCCGGGCCGAACGCGTCGGCGATGGACAGGCTTGCGATGCCGAGCCGGTCGGCCAGGTCGCAGCAATACCGGGCGCCAGCAACGTCGCCGTCGTCATCGAGGATGTCGGTCCAGGCGGCGACGTCGTGGGCGGTCAGGTGGCGCACCAGGTCGAGCGCGATGTCGGCGCTGGCCCGGTGCTCGCGGCCGCGATAGGCGATCATGGCGGGCATCACGTGGCCCGGCGATTTGAGGCTGGTCATGCCTGCCTCCTGCGCGCCGGCGGCGCGCAGGGTCAGCGCACGGTCGGCGGCCGAGATGCCCGTGCCGGTGCAATCGGCGGCCTCCACCGAGCGCAGCAGGATGGGACCGCGATAGCCTTCGCGGTACTCGCCGGCCAGAACGAGGCCCAGCGCCATGGCGCGTTCGGCGGTGACCGAGAAGCAGGTCAGGCCGCGGCCCCAGGTGACGGTGGTGTTGACGGATTCTGCCGTGGCCAGGGCGGCGACGCCGAGGAAGAAGCCGCGTCCGTGACCGCCGGAGGCGGTGCTGTCGACGACGACGGCGAGCGCGCCCGACTCCAGCGCCTGGGCCGTGCGCGCGACCTGGTCGCGTTGTGGGGCGGTCAGGGCGCCCAGCCCGTCGAGACGCTCGGCCAGCGAGAGGTTGGCCGCGGATCTGGTCAGTTCGGCTGGGAAGAACATCAGGTGCCAGGGCTCCGTAGCGGTGCCGGGCATATATGGCGTGTGTGGCGGCGCGCCTATACGCTGCAGGTGTGAGAGGAGGATTGTGCCTGCCTCGTTCGCATTGTCTTCCGGCCGGGCCTGCCGCCCGAAGGCCGAGCCGCTGCGCAGTCGCTTCGCGAGCCTTGACCCGGCAAGCCCGCCGGAGAGGCGGCTCGATATCGACAAGGACGAACTCTGCACGATCGACGGCAAGGTCTGCACAATCCGGCTTTCGTCGATACCAAGCCCGCTTCCCGAGGCGGACCGCCGCTCGGTAAGATCATCGCAGCTCGAAGGCAGACCCGGAAGGCACGTTTCCCCTAGACCGGTTTCACGCAGGATGTCCGCATGGAGACGGACGCGACACCGAGTTAGCTCTTGTTTTGACGAGCAATTTCGTCACTCCGACCTTTCCGGTCTGGGTGACATTGCTCCAAGGGCAGCCTGCCCTGTACGGTAACCAAAACGACAGGAGGCAGAGGTGAGCACACCGGACATCAACGTCAGGCGCGACGGCGCGGCGCTGCATATCGAGATGGCCCGGCCGGACAAGCGCAACGCCCTGACCGTGCCCATGTACGCCGCGATGGCGGACGCCATGGCCGAAGCCGAGCACGACGACACCCTGCGTGCCGTCATCTTCTCCGGCGCCGGCCGTGCGTTTTGCGCCGGCAACGACCTGGCAGACTTCGTCGCCAACCCGTCGGTCCCCAACTCGTCGGTAGACGAGGACCGCCCGGTGTTCCGCTTCATCCGCGCGCTGGCCAGCGCGCAGACGGTGCTGATCGCAGCCGTGCAGGGGCGCGCCATCGGCATCGGCACCACCATGCTGCTGCACTGCGATTTTGTCCTCGCCGAGCCTGACGCCGAGCTGCAGATGCCCTTCGTCGACCTGGCCCTGGTGCCCGAAGCAGGCAGCTCCCTGCTGGTGCCTGACTTGATGGGCCAGCGCCGGGCTGCCGAGCTGCTGCTGCTGGGCGAGCGGGTCGGCGCCGAACGCGCGCTCCAACTCGGGCTGGTGAACCGCATCGTGCCTGCCGGCGGGGCGCTGGCGCAGGCCGGCATCCTGGCCGAACGGCTTGCTGCCAAGCCGGCCGGCGCGCTGCGCGCCACCAAGCGCCTGATGAGGTCCTCGACGACCGACCTGCACGCCAGGATCGCCGAGGAGAACGCGGCGTTCCAGGCGCAGCTGCAGACCGCCGAGCTGCGGCAGACGGTGCAGAGCTTCTTCGACGCGCGCGCAACCACCGCATAGAGTTGAGCTCACCCTGGCAAAGAGCACGATGCGGCTCACCAAGGCGAGGTCGGCGCCTCCATGAGCACCGCGCGCTCTGTCGAGGCGCCTCAGCCGATGGCGAGATGCTCGAAGGTATGCGCGAGCGTAACAAGCAAGACGAACGACACGGCCGATCGCAGGCGTCCCTTGAGCAGGCGCAGGCCGGCAAACAGGAACACGGCCAGGATCACGATCACCAGCAGAGTCTGGACGTCGTTGCCCAGCCCGGCACTCGAGGTCAGGGCGCGAAGGCCGCCCTCAACCGTCGCCAGCGCGTTCAGCACCAGGCGGACGAGCATGGCAAACATCGTCAGCAGCCCGTGCGCATATTGGTCGAGGAGGCTCATCGGATGCTTTCATCGGCGCTGACGGATCGGCCGCGCACTCGTTCGTCTAGACCGGTTTACGCAGAGTGTCCGCGAATAGGCGGACCTCAAACCGGTCTGGGCCTTGTTTTGGCGAGCAATTTCGTCATTCCGACTGTTCCAATCTGCGTGTCATTATTTTAGCGGAACATAGTTAACGCCCGACGAACATCATGCGCCGGCCAGGCACTTGTACGTAGCGTCCACCAGGCTCTGACCGCGCGGGTTGAGCAGGATACCGGCGCCCATCCGGTTCATCGTGTAGCCGAAGCTCAGCCCGGCCTGCTGGTCGGCAAAGCCCACGCTGCCGCCCATGCCGACATGGCCGAACGCCTGTTCGCCGATCAGCAGGCTGTCGCCACCGGTGGCGCGGTTGTCGATGCGCGCCATGAAACCCAGGCCGAAGCGCATCGGTTGCCGCAGCGTGGCGTCGTCGAGGGTCGCGGCGCACACGCGCCCCATGTCCAGCACCGTTTGCGGGCGAAGCAGGCCTCCGCCGCTCTGGGCGAGCGGCGCATACAGGCCGGCCAGACCGCGCGCGTTGCTGATGCCGTTGGCGCTGCCGATCTCTGCGGCATGGATGGCACGCGCGTTGAAATCGGCGCGGCCGTTATTGGTCAGGAACAGATGCGGCAGGCTGCCTGGATCGCCCATGACGGACGCGAGGAATCTCGACTGCAGGTTGGCTTCTGCGGGGTCGGAGGCGATTATCGGCGCCACCCGATGTTCCTCGGCTTCTGGCAGGCCGATGTGGAAGTCCAGCCCCAACGGGCCTGCCACGCGGCGCGCGAAATAGGCGCCCAGCGGCTCGCCTGCGGCCAGGCGCACCATGGTGCCGACCGTCCAGGCGAAGGTGACGCCGTGGTAGCCCTGGCGTGTGCCGGGCTGCCACCAGGCCGGCTCGGCGGCCACGCGGCCGACCATGTAGTCCCAATCGGCATAGCCTCCAGGGGCGATCGGCTCGCGCAGATGCGGCACCGGCGACGTGTGGGTCAGCATCATCGCGGCCGTTGTGTCCTGCTTGCCGCGCTGGGCGAACTCCGGCCACAGCGTGGACACCGGGGCGTGCAGGTCGAGGCGGCCCTGTTCGGCCAGCATGTGGGCGCACAGCGCGGTCGCAGCCTTGGTGCAGGAGAACACGACGCAGATCGTGTCGCGCGTCCAGGGCAGGCCGGTCTTCGGGTCGGCCAGCCCGCCCCACAGATCGACCATCGTTTCGCCGTGCACCGTGGCGCACAGGCTGGCGCCAACCTCGCCACGCTCGATGAAATTGCGGCGGAAGGCCGAGGCGACCGGTTCGTAGCCCGGGGCGACGCTGCCGCCTATGACACCGCCATCCGGCAACGTCTCGCGGATCGTCACGTCCGGCATGTCCGTTCTCCCACGCGATGCCTGGTGCCCGTCCATCACGCTACACTGTTCTTGCGCAACGCACCAAACTTGGTCGAGACTGGCAGAATCAAGGACGGGGAGGTGCCAGTGCTTACCGCCGCCGAACCGCATAGGGCTGCTCCGCCGTCGGGGCGCGACGCCCGCGCCGAGAACGGGGCCTTTGCGGCGCTCGACCTCGGCACCAACAACTGCAGGCTTCTGATCGGCGCCTCCTCCGGCGAGGGCTTCCGCGTGCTGGACAGTTTTTCGCGCATCGTTCGGCTGGGCGAGGGGCTGCAGACCTCGGGCATGCTGAGCGACGTTGCGATGGAACGCACGCTCGGCGCGCTGCACGCCTGCGCGGCCCGTCTGGCGCGGCGGCCGGTGCGTGGCGTGAGGGCGATCGCCACCGAGGCATGCCGCAGGGCGGGGAACGGGCCTGCCTTCCTCAACCGTGTGCAGGCGGAAACAGGGCTGGTGTTCAACATCATCTCGACGCGCGAGGAGGCGGAGCTTGCGCTGGAGAGTTGCGGGCCGCTGCTGCGCGAGCAGGGGCGCCGGGCGCTGCTGTTCGACATCGGCGGCGGATCGACCGAGCTCGCCTGGGTGCGCCTGCAGCAGGGACATCGGCCGGAACTGATCGGCTATGACAGCCTGCCCTTGGGCGTGGTCACCCTGGCCGAACGGTTCGGCCATCACGGCTTCGATCCGGACGGCTACCAGGACATGGTCGACGAGGTATCCGGCCGTCTTGCCGCCTTCGAGCGCATACACTGCATCGGCCAGGAAATCCGCCAAGGCGGGGTTCGGCTGCTCGGCACCAGCGGCACGGTGACGACGCTGGCCGGCGTCGCTCTGAACCTGACGCGTTACTGCCGGCCGATGGTGGACGGGGTTCAGCTGAGCGCGGAGGCGACCGACGCGGCGCTGGCGCTGCTGCGCAGCCTGGGACGCGCCGGCCTCGTGCAGCACCCCTGCGTCGGCGCCGAGCGGGCGGACTTCGTGCTGCCCGGCTGCGCGATCTTCGAGGGCATCCGCAGCGTGTGGCCGGTGCCCGACGTGATCGTGGCCGACAGGGGGCTGCGCGAGGGCATGCTGCTGCGTATGATGCGGCAGGGCGGCCGAACCAGGCGCCCCGGCAGGAACAGGATGTGATTTTGGCTCTTGAGGCGGGAACCTCGGCTGGCGAGCTGAGCGACGACGTGCGCGACGCGATGCGGGTGCTGGAGGACCAGAAAGCCAGGCTGAGCCGTTTGCGTGCGGCCCTGCTTGCCGGCGATCAGGGCGTTTCGGCGGACGACTTCGACCTCGAGAACTTCCTCGCGATCCAGCACGCCGATCCTGGCTGACGCCGCGTCATGGCCGAGAAGAAGAGTGGCGCCCGCGGGCTGACGGTTACCCTGCGCAGCTCGCGCGGCCGCAGCCCGGCGCAGCAGCGCTGGCTCAGCCGGCAACTGAACGACCCCTACGTCGCCGCAGCCCGCAAGCAGGGCTTGCGGTCCCGCGCGGCGTTCAAGCTGATGGAGCTGGACGACCGCTTCCACCTGATCGGCCGAGGCTGCCGGGTGCTGGATCTGGGCGCGGCGCCTGGCGGCTGGAGCCAGGTGGCGCTGAGCAGAGGCGCGCGCGAGGTGGTGGGCGTGGACCTGCTGCCGATCGAACCGATCCAGGGAACGACGCTGATCCAGGGCGATTTCGAGGAGGCCGATATGCCTGGGCGGCTGACTGCCCTGCTCGGCGGCCCGCCCAACCTGGTGCTGTCGGACATGGCGCCAAACACCACCGGCCATGCGGCCACCGACCACATTCGGATCATGGCGCTGGCCGAGCTGGCGATGGATTTCGCCACCTCCATACTGGCGCCGGGCGGCGCGTTCGTGGCCAAGGTGTTCCAGGGCGGGTCGGAGCGGGAAATGCTTCTGCCGCTCAAACAGCGTTTCGCCACCGTCAAGCACGCCAAGCCGCCGGCCAGTCGCAAGGAAAGCAGCGAGCTTTACGTGGTCGCCCAAGGTTTTCGGGACAAAGCTCCTGCGAAGGCTGGCCAAGCAAGCGGGATGTGAGGATCGAGCAGCGGCCGCCCGCCTGGCCGGCACGGTATGCCGAACGGGTTCTGGCCTGGGCGATCGCCTGGCCGGTCCTGCGGCTGTCGCTGGGCCGGTTTCCGTATCGCAGCGAGCTGCACCGGTTCCGAAGCAGTTTCGTCGCCCGGCCGGCCAGCATGCCCGCGCTGCTGCGCGGGCTGAGTACCATCCCAGCGGTGCGCAAGCACCTGACCGAGGCGCTGGTGCCCGGCCTGCCTGGGCGGGCGCTGCTGTTCCTGCACATCGAAAAGACCGCGGGAACCTCGGTGATCAACTACCTGCAGACGCTGGTTCCGGAAGACGAGGTGGACCCTGACGTGTTTCACGGGGCGGCGGGCCACATTCTGTCGCCGGTGCCGGCCGACAAGCGACGCTACGGCCTGATCTGGGGCCATCAGGACCTGCCCGCGCTGCTGCGCTGCCAGCCGCCGCAGCGGCTGGTGCTGACCTTCTTGCGCGACCCGCAGAGGCGCATCCTGTCGCTCTACAATTTCTGGCATGCGCTGCGGCCCGAGGAGCTGGAGCGGGACGCGCCGCATATCGGCTTGGCCGCCGCCCATTCGAGGACCCTGCTGGAGTTTCTGCAAAGTCCTGAGCCGGAAGTGCTCGACTTCATCGACAACGTCTATGCGCGGCGGCTCACCGGCATGTACCTGTCGCACGCAGCGTCGGGCGAGCCGGCGGTGCCGCACGAGCAGTTGCAGGACCGGGCGATGGCGGCGCTCGACCTGGTCGATTTTGTTGGCATCGCCGAGCAGATGGCCGTCAGCCTGCAAATGCTGGCCGCAAGGCTGGGCGCGCGCCCGCCGGCCTTCGTTCCGCGCGAGAACGCGCTCGGCATCATGCGGCTCGACTCCGGCGGTGCCTTTCGCAAGCGGCCCACGTCCAGACTGGGGGTGGCGGAGCGGGCCTGCCTGAAACGCCTGACAAGCATCGACCAGGCAATCTACGACGCGGCGCTGAAACGCTTTGCCATGCAGATGGTGTAATCCTTGCGCGCGCTTGGGTGAAAGCGGAAAGGAGTTTCGCTGTCGCCCTACGCGCGCTGCCTGGACCGGTTCACGCAGAGTGTCGGCGAGTAGGCGGACGTGAAACCGCTCAACGCCTTGTTTAGCCGGCATTTGGTCAGACACTCACTCCGACTATCCGGTCTGCGTGACATCGCTCTAGCCCTGAGCCGCCTGCTCCACGTCGGCCCCGTGCGCCTTCGACCAGGCCACCGGATTTTCCAGGAAACGCCGCACCTCCGCCAGGTGCGCCTCAGGGAAATACGGCCGATCCTTGCAGGCCTCCAGCACGTCCCACCAGGTGCACAGATGGTGCAGGGTGATGTCCATCCGCGCGAGCTTTTCCAGGCTGCCGGGGAACACGCCGTAGTAGAACACCACGAAGGCGTGGTTGACGATGGCGCCGGCGTCGCGCAGCGCCTGGGTGAACTTGATCTTCGAGCGGCCGTCGGTCGTCAGGTCTTCGACCAGCAGCGTGCGCCGTCCGTCCGGCACGTCGCCTTCGATCAGCGCATTCTTGCCGAAACCCTTGGGCTGCTTGCGGACGTAGGCCATCGGCGTCTGCAGCCGGTCGGCGATCCAGGCGGCGAACGGAATGCCGGCCGTCTCGCCGCCCGCCACCACCTCGATCTGCTCGTAGCCGACGTGGCGGTTCAGCTTTTGCACCCCCAGCTCGCAGATGCGGGCGCGGGCGCGGGGGAAGTAGATGATCTTGCGGCAGTCGATATAGACCGGCGACTTCCAGCCGGAGGTGAGCGTGTAGGGCTCGTCTGGGCGAAAGTTGAGCGCGCCGATCTCCAGCAGGATGCGTGCGGCGGTCAGCGCCGCGTCCCTGTCCCAATCCGTCGAAGCCACGCTCGCCACCTCCGTGTCTGTGCGATCGCCGTTTCTGCATCGCGGCAGGATCGCGGTAAAGCCGCATCCCCTGTGCGGGGCGCGCCGAAGCGTTCTATAGAGGTTCTCCCCGATTTCGGAGTTTTTCGCCCGCATGGCCAGTCTGACGTTCCGGGGAGAGACGCTTCTGCTGGACCCTGCGGGCGTGCTGGTCTGGCCGCGCCTCTCTTTGCTGGCGGTGGCCGACCTGCACCTCGAAAAAGGCAGTGCGTGCGCCGGACGCGGGCAGCTGGTGCCGCCCTGGGACAGTTGTGCGACTCTCGCCAGGCTGGCCGAGCTGGTGCGTCGGCACGCGCCGCGCATCGTCGTCGCGGTCGGCGACAGTTTTCACGATGCCCAAGCGGCCACCAGGCTGTCGGCAGAGGACGCCGCCGTGCTGGCGGGCATAGGGCAGGCGGCGCAGCTGGTCTGGGTGCGCGGCAACCACGATCCGCTGCCGCCGGCCGGCGTCGCTGGCCATGCCTGCGAAACTTTCAGCACGGAAGGATTGTTGTTCCGGCACCAGGCGGCCAGCCGTCACCCGGCGCCAGGCGCCCCCGGCGAGGTGTCAGGCCATTTCCACCCAAAGGCGCGCGTGGCGACGCGTGTCGGCGAGATCGTTCGACCCTGTTTCATGACCGACGCGCATCGAATCATGCTTCCCTCCTTCGGCGCCTACACAGGTGGCCTCGACGTGCGCAGCCCTGCCATCGCCCGCCACTACCCCGAAGGCGGCCGGGCCTTCCTGCTCGGACGCGACCGCGTCTTCTGCTTCTCGATCCCTCCCGACGGCCAGGACCAGGCGCCGATCCCATGCGACGACGCCGGCGTTGCCGCAGGCCGCCCCGACCGCCGCACGGTTGCCACACGCGCCAGGACGCACAGGTTCTGGTAATGGCAAACTCTTCCGGCACGTCTCTGATCTGGTTCCGTCAGGATCTGCGCCTGCACGACCAGCCGGCCTTGCTGGCCGCGACGGCCGGCGGCGCGCGCGTGCTTGCCGTCTACGTTCTTGACGACAGCGTCGCCTGGCCGGCGGGTGGCGCCTCGCGCTGGTGGCTGAACGGCAGCCTGGCGTCGCTGGGCGCCGCGCTGAAGGAGGCCGGCGCCAGCCTGGTGCTGCGCCGCGGCCGCTCGGTGGAGATCATCCCGGCCTTGGCGCGCGAGGCGGGTGCGGGGATCGTGCATGCCGGCATAGCGCACGAGCCCGGCTGGCGGGCGGCCGACGCCGAGGTCGCGCGCGTCCTTCAGGCCGACGGCCGCACGCTGGCGCTGCATCGCACGTCCTCTCTGGTCGATTTCGACGCGGTTCGCAGCAAGACCGGGACGGTCTACGGCATGTACACCCCGTTCGCCCGTGCGGTCGAGGAGCTCGGCGAGCCGGGCCGCCCGCTGCCGGCGCCGAGCGCGGTCAGGCCGGCCAAGACGGTGGCGAGCGACCGCCTGGAGGATTGGGGCCTGCTGCCCACCCATCCGGATTGGGCAGGCGGGTTGCGGGACACCTGGGCGCCGGGCGAAGCGGCAGCGGCCAAGCGGCTTGCCCTGTTCGTGGGCGGCGCGGTGGCGCGCTATGGCACGGGCCGCAACCTGCCAGGCGAGGACGGCACGTCCATGCTGTCGCCGCATCTGCATTTCGGTGAGCTCTCGCCGCGCGCCGTCTGGCACGCCAGCCGAACGGAAAGTGAGGGCCTCGATCACCACACCTACCGCCGCGAGCTGATCTGGCGCGACTTCTCCGCCTACCTGCTGTGGCACCATCCGACCTTGCCGGAAACGCCGCTGCGCCCGGCCTTCGCCCGGCTCGCCAACCGCGCCGACGCGGCTGGCCTGCGCGCCTGGCAACGAGGGCTGACCGGGGTGCCGATCGTGGATGCCGGCATGCGTCAGCTCTGGCAGACCGGCTGGATGCACAACAGGGTGCGCATGATCGCGGCCTCATTCCTGGTCAAGCACATGCTGATCGCCTGGCAGGAGGGTGCTGCCTGGTTCTGGGACACGCTGGTGGATGCTGACCTGGCCAGCAACAGTGCCAGCTGGCAGTGGATCGCCGGCACCGGCATCGACGCCCAGCCCTTCTTCCGCGTGTTCAACCCCGTGACCCAGGGCGAGAAGTTCGACGCCGATGGCGGCTACGTCCGTCGTTTCCTGCCGGAGCTGGCGCGGCTGCCTGCCCGCTACGTGCACGCCCCCTGGACCGCGCCTGCGCCTGTGCTGGCAGAGGCTGGTGTCATGCTCGGCCGCGGCTATCCACGACCGGTGGTGGACCTCAGCGAGGGGCGCAACCGCGCGCTGGAGGTGTACAGGCGGACGGTGCGGGAGGCGGCGGCTTGAACGCCATTCCGGCGGGGCGCGGCCTTCGCGTCGTGGGCGACGTGCATGGAGATTTGCGCGCCTTTGCGTTTGCCGCCGACACCGACCGCTTCGTGGTTCAGCTGGGCGACCTGATCGATAGCGGTCCGGACAGCGCCGGCGCGTTGCGCCTGATGTTCCGCCTTATCGACGAGAATCGCGGCCTGTTCCTGGTCGGCAACCACGACCGCAAGCTGGGGCGCGCGCTGCGCGGCGAGCGGGTGCGCGGCGGCCCTCAGCTGGATGCCACGATGGCGGCGCTGGACGCGCCTCTGCGCGAGCGCGCACTAGCGGAGATGGAGCGCGCGCCCGCCTGGCTGGTACACGACCAGCGCTTCTTCGTGCATGCGGCGTTTCACACCGGCATGCTCTCGAACGGGCCGCCGGACCCGCTCGGCCCGGTGGACCCGCTGCTGTCGCGCGCGATGTTCGGGGAGACCACCGGGCGCACCCAGGCGGACGGGTTCCCGGAACGCCTGCTGCGCTGGGTGAACCACATCCCGTCCGGCATGACCGTCTATTGCGGCCACGACCAGCGCAGCCGCGACGGGCGGCCATGGATCACGCATGGCGACGGTGGCGGAACCGCCGTCTTCATGGACACCGGCGCCGGCAAGGGCGGCCATCTGAGCTGGGTCGATCTGGATTAGAGCAATGTTACGCAGACGGTAATAGTCGGAGCGACGAAATTGCTCGCAAACAAGGCCTGGACCGGTTTGGGGTCCGCCTCCTCGCAGACACTCTGCGTGAAACCGGTCTAGGTCAGGCCGCGGCGACATCGTATGGCCGCCCCGCTGGAAACTCAGGTTCTGCGCAATGATTACCGAGTCCAGTCTCATCGAATCGGACTCATTTCCTCGGACGCCAAAAACGCCGCCGCGTTAGCGCGCATCTTCGCCAGTTTCGCAGGGTCCATGCGGGACAGCGTCTTCATCGGCATCGCCAGCCTTATGTTCCCGGCCAGCGCCTTTTCGTGGCGCGCGAAGAAATCCCAGTAGAGGAAATTGAACGGGCAGGCGTTCGGACCGACCGCGTCCTTCACGTCGTAGGCACAACCTTTGCAGTAATCGCTCATCCGGTTGATGTAGGCGCCCGAGGCCGCGTAGGGTTTGGAGCCCATGATGCCGCCATCGGCGAACAGCGCCATGCCGCGCACGTTGGGCATCTCCACCCACTCGTAAGCGTCCGCGTATACGATCAGGTACCATTCATCGACGTCGTCCGGATGCAGGCCGGCGAGCAGAGCGAAATTGCCGGTGATCATCAGCCGCTGGATGTGGTGCGCGTAGGCATGCGCCAGCGTGTCGGTGATTGCGTGGTGCAGGCAGTTCATCCGCGTGCGGCCGGTCCAGTAGAACCACGGCATGCGCTGCACCGCGCCGAGCACGTTCTTGTCCGCGTATGCTGGCATGTTCATCCAGTAGATGCCGCGCACGTATTCCCGCCAGCCGACGATCTGGCGGATGAAACCCTCCACCGCGTTCAGCTTGGCGTGGCCGCGCCTGTAGGCGTCCTCGGCCACAGCACAGATCTCGCGCGGCTCCAGCAGGCCGAGGTTCATCGACGTCGAGACGAGCGCGTGGAACAGCACCGGCTCGCCCGACTTCATCGCGTCCTGGAACGTGCCAAAGCTCGGCAGGCGGTATTCGATGAAGTCGGCCAGCGCCCGGCGGGCGTCCTCGGGCGTGACCGGCAGCGCGAAGTCGCCGGCACAGCCGACATGGGCGGGGAACTGGCGCTCGACGAGGGTGATCACGTCGTGGGTGATCGCGTCCGGCTGGAAGCGGGGCACCGGCGGGTTGGCCACACCCTTCGGCAAGCTCGCGCGGTTTTCGCGGTCGTAGTTCCAGGCGCCGCCTTCGGGCTGGTCGCCATCCATCAGGATCGCGTGCCGCCGCCGCATGTCGCGGTAGAAAAACTCCATGCGCAGGCCGCGCCGGTCGCGCGCCCAGGCCAGGAACTCCTGGATGCGGGCGAAGAAGCGCGTGTCGTCGCGTATGTCGACTTCCAGGCCTGCCGCGTCCTGCCAGCGCCGCATGTCCTCGCTCAGGCGCCATTCGCCTGGTTCGGTCAGCACCGCGCGCTCCGGCTGGTGGCGTTCGACGGCGCGCAGGAACTCGCCGCGGAGCGACTGCGTGTTGTCGGGGTCGTCCAGCGTTATGTAGTCCACAGTCACGCCGCGCGCCCGCAAGGCGGCGGCGAAATGGCGCATGCCGGAGAGTACCAGCACGATCTTGATGGCGTGGTGGCGGACATAGGTGCATTCGGCCTGTGCCTCCGCCATCAGCACCACATCGCGTGCGGGATCGAGGTCGCTCAGCGCGCTGAGCGAGGGGGTGAGCTGGTCGCCCAGGACCATGCGCAATACGCCAGGCATCGTCGGCTCTCCTGCTTGGCCGCGTGCCGTGCGCGGCGGTACTGACATACGATCGCGCGGCGACCCTGACAGGTTCGCCCCCACGCGCTTTGCGCGACCAACGGCCGTGTGCGAGCGTGCGGGTAATGCAGCAGCTGCTCCTCCTCAGACACGCCAAATCGTCCTGGGACGATGCCGCGCAGTCGGACCACGCGCGCCCGCTCAACGCGCGCGGCCGGCAGGCGGCGTCGGCGATGCGTGCGGTGATGCGCGATTTCCGGCTGCTGCCGGACGTGGTGCTGGTCTCGTCCGCCCGGCGCACGCGGCAGACGCTGGAGGCGCTGGCCCCGTGGGACGAGACGCCGATCATCGAGCCGATGGACAGGCTTTATCTGGCCGAGGCCGAGCGCATACGCGACGTGGTGCGCGGCGTGTCCGAAACCGTGCGCAGCCTGCTGGTGATCGGCCACAACCCCGGCCTGCACGATTTTGCGGTCATGCTGGCCGAGCAGAGCGACGGCAGCCAAATGGCGCAGCGCCTGTCAGAGGGTTTTCCGACCGGCGCGCTGGCCGAGTTCAGCGTGGCAAGACGCTGGCGCGAGCTGGGTGAGGGTGATGGCCGGCTGGTGCGATTCGTCAGCCCGGGCGACCCGACGGAGGCGGCCAGCTGAGCGAGGATCCTGCCGGCACGGATCAGGCCGCCACGCCCGCGCGCACGCCGACGACGACGCTGGAGCTGGAACTGTTGCCATCCGACCTGCCCCGGCTGCTCCGGGCCCCCGCGCTGTCGGCGTTGCGGCAGGGGCGGGCGCGGGCGAGCAAGGCCAGCATCGTCTGGCACGACACCCAGGATGGCGTCCTGGCCGAGGAGGGGATGTCGCTCAGCCAGGGCGCCAGCACCCTGTCGCGCACGCATTGGCGGCTGGAGCGGCTGCGGCCTGGTGGGCCGCTCGACTGGCTGCCAGGCCACGCCGCGCCTTTGCTGGCGGAGGCCGCATCGCCAGACCTGCTCGGCGTGCGCGTGACGGACCGTCTGGCGCCCGTGGCGGCGCTGCACGGCACGCTGCGGCGCCTGGCGCTCGGCGGTGAGGGCGCCTGGCTGGCGGTGCTGGACGGAACGCTGCGCGGGGTGGCGCAGGATCGCCCGGTCTGCTGGCTCACCCTGCATGGCGAAACGGCCGAGATCGCGTCCCTGGCTGTTCGGCTGGGGGAACTGGCACGGCTGAGCGTGCCGCGTGCGGGGCTTGCTGCCCAGGCAATCGCGCTCGCCACCGGCCGGGCGCCGGCGCCGCGCCATACCGGCGGCCCTGCCATCCCGCCGGGCGCCTCTGTCGGTGGCGGGCTGGGCCTGGCCGCCGCCCACCTGGCGGACGTCATCCTGCACTGGGCCTGGCTGGTGCCCGGCGGTCAGTCGCCCGAGCCCGTGCATCAGATGCGCGTGGCCATCCGCCGGCTGCGCTCGACCTTCTCCGTGTTTCGCCCGGTGGCGCAGTCCGGCTCGGGGAGGGCGCCCTGGCTGGACGAGCTGGATGGGTCGTTGAAGGCGTTGGCCTCCCAGCTCGGCGCGGCGCGCGACTGGGACGTGTTCCTGGCCGAAACGGGCGGGGAGGTGGCCCTGGCCTTTCGCGGGGACAGGCGAATCGCCCATCTGCTGTCCGCGGCAGCACGGCGCAGGGCGGCCGCCTACGCGGCGCTGCAGTCGACGTTGCAGGGATCAGCCTGGGCGAGGCTGCAACTGACGCTCGCCTTGCTGCCGACGGTCAGGCCGTGGGATGCCGGGGCGTCGCAGGAGCAAGCGAGCCTGCTGGCGGCGCCGGTGCAGGGCTTTGCGGCGAACGCGCTGGACCGAAGGCTGAAACGCGTCGTTTCGCCTGGCAAGTCGCTGGCGGACCTGCCGGCCGACGCGCTGCACGATGTGCGCAAGCACGCCAAGCGCTTGCGCTACGCCGTGGAGTTCTTCGCACCGCTGTTTCCGGCCAAGCAGGTCCGCCGCTATCTGCCTCGGCTGGAGCACCTGCAGGAAGTGCTCGGCACGGTGAACGACGCGGCGGTTGCGGCCGGGCTGATGGCGCAGCTGGGTGGCGGGGCGGACCGCGCCTTTGCCGCCGGCGTGGTGCAAGGGTTCGGCGCCGGCCGGAGCACCCTGGCCGCAGGGCGCGTCGAACGGGCCTGGAGCAAGTTCTATCGCGCGTCGCCGTTCTGGGACTGAGCGCCGCGCTGGCAGGGGAACGCGAGGGCGGGATGCTGCGGGTGCGAAGGTTGCACTGCCGTGGTCGTCGCCTTAATGCTTGGACGCGGCCAGGCCGCGTTCAACGGCCCGGCTATCCCCGAGCAACGACAGGATCATCCATGAGCGGCAACGCAAACGGCTCCGTCAGCCTCACCCTGGACGGCACCGACCATACATTGAAGATGCCGTTGATACCAGGGACGATCGGCCCTGCCGTGTTCGACATCCGCAAGGTGTACGCCGAACTGGGCGTGTTCACCTACGACCCCGGCTATGGCGGCACGGCGGCGTGCGACAGCAAGATCACCTACATCGACGGCGACGAAGGCGTGCTGCTGCATCGCGGCTACCCGATCGACCAGCTGGCCGAGAAATCGACCTTTCTGGAAGTGGCGCACCTGCTGCTGAACGGCGAGCTGCCGAACCGCGAGGAGATGGAAGAGTTCGAGCGCGGCGTGCTGCACCACACGATGGTTCACGAGCAGTTGCGCCAATTCTACAACGGTTTTCGGCGCGACGCGCATCCGATGGCGGTGCTGTGCGGCGTGGTGGGCGCGCTGAGTGCGTTCTACCACGACAGCCTGGACATCAATAACCCCGACCACCGCCGGATCAGCGCCTTCCGCCTGATCGCCAAGGTGCCGACGATCGCCGCCTGGGCCTACAAATACTCGGTCGGGCAGCCGTTCATGTACCCGCGCAACGACCTCGGGTATGCGGAAAATTTCCTCTACATGATGAACGCGGTGCCGGCCGAACCGTACCATGTGAACCCTGTGCTGGCGCGCGCGATGGACCGCATCCTGATCCTGCACGCCGACCACGAGCAGAATGCGTCGACCAGCACGGTGCGCCTGGCCGGATCGACCGGCGCCAACCCGTTCGCCTGCATCGCCGCCGGCATCGCCAGCCTGTGGGGCCCGGCGCATGGCGGCGCCAACGAGGCGGTGCTGAAGATGCTCGCCGAGATCGGCCACAAGGACAACATCCCGGACTTCATCGCCAAGGTGAAGGACAAGAACAGCCACGTCCGGCTGATGGGTTTCGGCCATCGCGTCTACAAGAACTACGACCCGCGCGCCAAGATCATGGAGCGCACCTGCCACGAAGTGCTCGACGAGCTCGGCATCAGGGACGACCCGCTGCTCGACCTCGCCATCGGCCTGGAGCAGGTCGCCCTGCACGACGAGTATTTCATCAGCAAGAAGCTGTACCCCAACGTCGATTTCTACTCCGGCATCATCCTCAAGGCGATGGGCATCCCCACCAGCATGTTCACCGTGCTGTTCGCCGTCGCGCGCACTGTCGGCTGGATCAGCCAGTGGAAGGAGATGATGGAAGACCCGCTGCAGCGCATCGGCAGGCCGCGGCAGGTTTACACGGGCCGTGCGCAGCGCGATTACGTGGCGGTGGGGGAGCGCTAGACCCTGTTAGCGTCTGATAGCCGAAGCGATCAGGCCCTAGCTCCTTGTTTTGGCGAGCATGTTCATCGCAGACTGGAATAGTCGGAGTGATGAAGTTGCTTGCCAACCAAGGCTGGACCGGTTTGAGGTCCGCCTACTCGCGGACACTCTGCGTGAAACCGTTCTAGCACTCGCAGCCAGGCGTCTCGCCCGTCGCCTGACGGGTGATGTGGTGGTCGATCCATTCGGAGACCAGCGCGCGCGCCTCGCTCAGCCCCGCCTCGGGGTGGTGGATGCGATACAGCGTCGTGCAGCTCTGAAACGCGGACATGTCGTCCGTGCCGGCGCGTCGAAGCTCGCGATAGGCGGTGACGACGGCGCGTTCGCAGCGGCGTCCGATTTCTGCCACGGTTTTCACTCCAGATGAGAATCACTCTCAATGCGGATAGGCTACCCGCATCGCAGGCGCGCCGCAACATCAGCGTGATGGGACCAGGATAGTTCGCGCCGACGTGGCTTCGGCGACCAGCGCCTCCTCCTCCTCGCGCAGAAAGGCATCCTCGTCGGCCCGCGTGCGCACCACCTCCCGGCCGATGTCCAGCATCACCGGAACCGCGAGAGGGGAGACACGGTCCAGCCGGCGGACGCGCACGTGGCCCTGCGCGCGGTCCAGCAGGAGGCCGATCCGGCCGAGGTCGGTCAGCCCGCCTGCCGCGTCCGCGCGGGTGGCCCTCAAGAGGATATGGTCGGGCTGGTGGCGGCGGAGCACGTCGTAGATCAGGTCGCTGTTGACCGTGACTTGGCGGCGATTTTTGTCCGCGCCTGGCTGGTGGCGTTCGATCAAGCCGGCGATGACGGCGACGTTCCGGAAAGTGCGGCGCAGCATGCTGCTTTCGGCCATCCAGGCCTCCAGGTCGTCGCCCAGCATGTCGTGGTCGAACAGGTCGTCGATGTCCTGCGGCTCGTGGCCGGACCAGACGGCGATGACGTAGTCGGTCGCGACGAAGCCGAGCGGCGCGGCGCCGGCCCGCTCCATCCGCTTGGTCAGCAGCATGCCCAGGGTCTGGTGCGCGTTGCGGCCCTCGAACGTGTAGGCGACGAGGTACCAGCGGCCCTGGCGCGGAAACACCTCCACCAGAAGGTCGTCCGGCCCTGGCAGCTCGGAGCGGTGCAACTGCAGGTCCAGCCATTCGCGGACCGGCTCGGGGTAGGCGTGCCAGGCGGACGGGTCGTGCAGCATGGCGCGCACGCGGGCGGCAAGGTTCGTGGTCAGCGGCATCTTGGTGCCCGCATAGGCCGGCACGGCAGGGATGCCGGTGCCGCCATCGGCGCAGACCAGCGTGGTCTCGTGGATGCGTTCGAAGCGCAGCAGGCGGCCGGCGAACATGAAGGTGTTGCCGGGGCGCAGGCTGGTCGCGAACATCTCCTCGAGCTCGCCCAGCCGCAGCCCCCGCACGCCGCCCAGGCGCACCTGCAGCAGCGGCGCCTCCACGATGGTGCCGACGTTCATGCGGGCCTGGCGCGCGATGCGCGCGGTGACGACGTGCACCAGCCCCTCGGAATCGCGGAACAGTTTCCGGTAGCGTTCGTAGCTGGCCAGCGCGTAGCCGCCGGTCTCGACGAACTCCAGCACGCCGTCGAACTCTCCCCTGCTCATCGCGGCATAGGGCGCCGCGCGCCGCACTTCTGCGAACATGTCGTCGGGATGGAACGGCGTGCCGCAGGCGGTCAGCAGCAGATGCTGGGCCAGCACGTCCAGCCCGCCGGGCCGCGGCGGGTCGCCGTCCAGCTCGTGGGCCGCGACGCCGGCGATCGCCGCCTGGCACTCCAGCACCTCGAACCGGTTGGCCGGCACCAGGATCGCCTGGCTCGCCTCGTCCATCCTGTGGTTGGACCGGCCGACGCGCTGCAGCAGGCGGGAGACGCCCTTTGGCGCGCCGACCTGGATCACCTGGTCCACCCCGCCCCAATCGATGCCAAGGTCGAGCGAGGAGGTCGCAACGACGGCGCGCAGCCTTCCGTCCGCCATCGCCGCCTCGACACGCAAGCGCTGCGCCAGGTCCAGGCTGCCGTGGTGTAAGGCAATCGGCAGCGTGTCGTCGTTGAGCTTCCACAGCTCCTGGAAGATCATCTCGCCCTGGGCGCGCGTGTTGACGAACACGATGGTCATGCCGGCCTGGCGCACCCGCTCCAGGATCACGCTGGCCGACGCGAGCCCCATATGCCCGGCCCAGGCAAAGTTCTGCTCGGGCAGCATCATCCGCAGCGCCGGCGGCGCGCCCTGCGGCACCACGACCTGCCTGGCCGGCCCGCCGGCGCCGATATAGGCGAGCAGCGGCGCCGGATGCGCCACGGTCGCCGACAAGCCGACGCGCCGTGCGCGGGGTGCGAGCGTGGTCAGGCGTGCAAGGCCGAGTGCCAGCTGGTCGCCTCGCTTGGTGCCGGCCAGCGCGTGGATCTCGTCGATCACCACCGTGTCGAGCGTGGCAAAGAACTCCGCCGCGCGCTCCTGGCTCAGCAGCACGGCCAGGCTTTCGGGCGTGGTCAGGAGGATGTCGGGCGGCTGTTCCTGCTGCTTGCGGCGCCGTTCGGATGACGTGTCGCCGGTGCGCGTGTCTATGCGGATTGGCAGCGCCATGTCGGCGACCGGCACGGTCAGGTTGCGCGCGATGTCGGCCGCCAGCGCCTTGAGCGGGCTGACGTAGAGGGTGTGTATGCCGCTCTTCGGCAGCGCTTGGGCCAGTGCCACCAGGCTCGGCAGGAAGCCGGAGAGGGTTTTGCCTCCGCCGGTGGGTGCGATCAGCAGCACGCTCTCGCGGGCCTCGGCTGCCTCCAGCATGGCGAGCTGGTGCGGACGGGGCGACCAGCCGCGGGCGGCGAACCAGTCGGCGAAGTTCTTCGGTAACCCTGCCATCACGCGCGATGTGGTGTCCGTCGGCCGACAATCGAAGCAGGCGCGCATCCGGTTCGACATGCTGGCCGGCTTGAAACGCCATCGCCCGATGCTATCATCAACGATAGCAGGCGGGGACACCGACATGGCGCAGCTTCTGGTCAGGGATCTGGACGAGACGCTGGTTCGGCTGTTGCGGCAGCGCGCCGCCGTCAACAACCGCTCCGCCGAGGCGGAACATCGGGCCATCCTGGAAAATGCCCTGCTGATCGATGGCGAGCCGTTCTGGGAGGTGGCCAAACGGTTGCAGCAGGAGACGGCGGGACAGACTGCGTCCGACAGCACCGAGATCGTACGCCACTACCGCGACACGCGATAAAATGCGTGCGGCCGTCATCGATGCTAGCATCGCAGTAAAGGCGGCCACGCTGGAAGAGTATTCGCCCAACACGCTGGTCCTGCTTCGTACCGTCAACACGTTGCATGCGCCTGCACATTGGCTGGCAGAGGCGGCAAACACGCTCTGGGCCAAGGCGACGATCCACCGAACGCTTGCACCGGACCTGCTTGCGTCGCGGCTCAGTTTCTTGTCCAGCTTGCCCGTCCAGGTTACACCCCTGCCTGGACTTATCGCTCAGGCCGGCGCCATCGCAACCGAGCTGCAGCTGACGATCTACGATTCACTTTATCTGGCACTCGCCGAACGTGAGCAGGCTCCCCTGGTCAGCGACGATCGCACGGTAATCAAGGCGGCGTCGGCAAGCGAGCGGTTCTCTCCTCTCGTCATCTGGATCGCCAACATCACCGACAGCCGACACTGAACGGCCGGTCGTGCCGCACCCCGACACCTGGCTCTGCGTCCGCGCGGAAGGTCTGTACTGCAGCCCGGGCGATTTCTTCATCGATCCCGTCGCCGCAGTGCCGCGCGCGGTGATCACCCACGCCCATGCCGACCACGCCCGCCCGGGCCACGGCGCGGTGCTGGCGACGCGGCAGACGCTCGCCATCATGGACGTGCGCATGGGGCAGGGCCGGGCGGGCGACACGCAGCAGGCGCTGGCGCCTGGCGAGACCCTGACCATCGGCGATGTGCGGGTCTGGATGCAGCCCGCGGGTCACGTTCTGGGCAGCGCGCAGGTCGCGATCGAGCACCAGGGCAGCCGCGCGGTGGTCAGCGGCGACTACAAGCGCGCATCCGACCCCACCTGCGCGCCGTTCGTGCCGATCCCGTGCGACGTCTTTGTCACCGAAGCCACGTTCGGGCTGCCCATTTTCGTGCACCCGCCGGCCTTGGGCGAGGTGCGGAAACTGATCGACAGCGTCACCCTGTTTCCCGAGCGCACGCACGTCGTCGGCTGCTACGCGCTGGGCAAGGCGCAACGCCTGATCGCGCTGCTGCGCCAGGCGGGATGGAAGCGGCCGGTCTACCTGCACGGCGCGCTGATCGCTCTCTGCACGCTCTACGAACAGCTAGGCGTGCCTCTGGGCGACCTGCGTCCGGCGACCGGCGCGCACAAGGCCGATCTGGCGGGCGCCATCGTTCTGGCCCCGCCCTCGGCCATCGCCGACCGCTGGGCGCGCCGGCTGGCCGAGCCCGTCACCGTGCTTGCCTCGGGCTGGATGCGGGTGCGCCAGCGCGCGCGGGCGCGAGGGGTGGAACTGCCTTTGGTGATCTCCGACCACGCGGACTGGCCGGAGTTGCTGGCCACGCTCGACGAGGTGGGGGCGCCTGAGGTCTGGGTGACGCACGGGGCGGAGGAGGCGCTGATCCACGCGGCGCGCGCACGCGGCCTACGCGCGCGCGCGCTGCGTCTGCTCGGCTACGGCGACGACGTGTTGCAAGAGGGGCAGGACGGGGCGGAAGACCAGCCGGAGCACCATGCAACGTGATCGCGTTCGCCGAACTGCTCGACCGGCTGACGCTGACCCCAGGGCGGCTGGCAAAGATCGCCCTGCTCCGACGTTTCTTCGAGGCGGAGGCCGATCCTGACCGCGGCTGGGCGCTGGCCGCGCTGACCGGCGAGCTGTCGTTCGCCACTGCCAAGGCGGGCCTGATCCGGGCGGTCGCCGAAGCGCGGGTGGACCCCGTTTTGCTCGGCTGGTCCTACGATTTCGTGGGCGACCTGGCCGAAACCGTGTCCTTGATCTGGCCCGCCGCAACGGAGGCGGCGCCACCCAGCGTGACCGGCATCGTGCACGCGCTTCAGACCCGCCCCAAGGCCGAGCTGCCTGCGCTGCTGTCCAGCTGGCTCGATACGTCGGGGCCGAACGTCCGTTACGCCGTGCTGAAAATGATCACCGGGGAGCTGCGGGTCGGCGCCTCCGCCCGGCTCACCAAGACGGCGCTGGCGGAGTTCGCCGCAACGCACGGCAGGATTGTGGCGCCGGACGACGTGGAGGAGGTGTGGCACAGCCTGACGCCGCCCTACCAGCCGCTGTTCGACTGGCTGGAGGGCCGCACGGAGGCGCCAGACGCCGCCGGGGCGCCGGTGTTCCGGCCGCCAATGCTTGCGCACCCGCTGGAGCCACCCGATTTCGCTGCCCTGGATGCTGCCGCCTACGCCGCGGAGTGGAAGTGGGACGGCATACGCGTGCAGCTGGTTCGCGCGCCGGGCGGCCAGCGCATCTTCTCGCGCGGGGCGGAGGACGTGTCGGCCGCCTTCCCCGACCTCGAAGGCGTGCTGGCCAGCGACGCGGTGCTGGACGGCGAGCTTCTGGTGGTGCGCGACGGTGTGGTGGCGCCGTTCGCCGATCTGCAGCAGCGGCTGAACCGCAAGACGGCTTCTGCCAAGCTGGTTCGCGAGTTTCCGTTGCGCGTGCGGCTGTACGACATATTGTTCGACGGTGCCGAGGATGTACGGTCCCTGCCGTTTCCGCAGCGCCGCGCCCGGCTGGAGCAATGGCTGGCGCGCCACCCATCGGATCGCATGGACCTGTCCGAGCTGATCCCGTTCGGCTCGCTGGACGAGTTGGCCGCCATCCGCGAGGGCACGCGCGCCGCCTCCATCGAGGGGCTGATGCTGAAACGCCTCGACAGCCCCTACGTGCCAGGCCGCCCCAAGGGAATGTGGTGGAAGTGGAAGCGCGATCCGCTCACCATCGACGCGGTGGTGATGTATGCGCAGCGCGGCCACGGCAAGCGAAGCAGTTTTTACTCCGACTACACATTCGGGCTGTGGCGCGAGGACGGCGAGCTGGTGCCGGTTGGAAAAGCCTATTCCGGGTTTACGGATGAGGAACTCGTCAAGCTCGACCGCTGGATACGCAACCATACGGTGAAGGCCTACGGCCCGGTGCGGGAAGTGGAGCGCGGCCTGGTGCTGGAGATCGCGTTCGACGCCGCGCAGTTTTCCACTCGGCACAAATCGGGCGTGGCCCTGCGCTTTCCCCGGGTTGCTCGACTACGCTGGGACAAGCCGTTCGAGGAGGCGGATCGGTTGGAAACCTTGCTCGGGTTCATCGCGGGGCAGGCCTAGCTGTCGTTACTAGACCGGTTTCACGCAGGGTGTCCGCGAGTAGGCGGACCTCAACCGGCCTAGCCTCGTTTTGGCGAGCAATTTCGTCACTCCGACTGTTCCAGTTTGCGTAACATTGCTCTAGGGGCTTTGCTCCAGGCGGGGAAATGGCCAAACAATGGACGGTCTGGGGTCTCTGACCCCAGCAGGGGGCTTAGGGGACAGCGTCCCCCGGCCTTTCTCGACCAGTCCCGTTCTACAGGCGCACGCCGCGCAACCGCGCACGCAGCGCCCTAAGCGGCTGCTCCACCGCCGCATGGAGGCAGAGAGCCAGCAGCAGGGCCAGCACCGGCGCCGCCAGATAGGGCAGGGCGCCGCGTCTGGCGGACAGCCCGGCCAGCAGGCTGAGCACCACCCCATGGCCGACGTAGAGCGGGTAGGAGAGCTCGCCAAGCCGGCGGTCCCACAACGACATCGAGGCGGGCAGCGGACCGGCCCTGCTCAGCACCGCCATCGCGGCGAACAGCGCGCAGAGAAGCGGCAGTTGGTAGGCCAGCACGGGATGCCCGCGCTGTCCCCAGAAGGTGAACCCGAGCATGACGCCAGCCGACACCAGCAGAAGGTGAAGCAACGATGCCGTGCCCGGTGCGCGGCCGAGGAGGAACAGCGACAGGCCGAAGGCGAAGAACGGCACGCAGATGACCTGCAGCGCGGCGCTGTCGCCCGCCGATCCCCAATGCCGCCAGGCAAACGCAGCGAACGCCATGTAGGCCGCGCCAGACACGAAGGCGACCGTGACGAGCTGCCAGAAGCGGCTGCCCGTGCCGCGCCATCGCATGATCCAGCACGTGCCGGCTGCCACCAGGTAGAAGGCGAATTCCACCCGCAGCGTCCAGGCGAACGGGATGAACGAAAAATCCTGCCCGCTGACGCGGCGCGCGGTCAGCCCCGGCACGATTTCGAGCATGCCTGCGAGCAGCACGGCCGGTTGCCATGGAGCCCCGTGCAGCGGGGCGTCCAACGGCACCAGCCGCCCGGACGCATACAGCCAGCAGTCGATCGCCACCGTAACAGCCCAAGCCGCCAGGTAAGGGGGCACGACGCGCAGCGCCCGGTTGGCCAGGAACGCGCCGGGCCGGCCGGCATAGAAGGTGGCAGAGGCTTCGGCGACGATGAAGCCGGAAAGCGCGAAGAACGTGGTGACAGCAACCGCGCCCATCTCGAGCGAGTAGAGAAACTGCCGGTCGGAGGGGGCCAGCAGCAGCAGGCCGTGCTGGAGCACGACCATCATCGCCAAACCGAACCGAAACGCGCCAAACGGCCGGTAGCGCGGTGAGACAAGGCGGGACACATTCATTCTTAAATGATAACAAAAAGCCGCGTCATAATACCAATCGGCCTTGAGATCGACTCACCCAAACCGAAGGCAAGTCCTTCTTTTTTGCAAAAAGAAGCAAAAAACCTTTGTCCGGCTGTCGCGGATCAAATGAACAGAGGTTTTTTGGTCCTTTTTGCAAAAAGGACTGCTTGCCTTTCATGAATCAAACGCAACGCGCAGCATTCCTGACCGTGGCCGCCGACACGCTCTACTTCCTCGATTCGTTGGACGAGAGCCGCCTGCAAGCGATTGTGACCAGCATCGGCCGGGCGCTCGCGCCGGGCGGGCTGTGCCTCGTCGCAAACCACTATTTTTCGCGGGCGACCGGGACTTCCGGCTGTTCCGCCGCATCCACGAGGCGTTCGCGCGCTCGTCCGGCCTGGTCCTGATCTCGCTCCGGGGACGGCCGTCCTACCCGGTCTCGCTGCTCCAGGCTCTGGCGCCGGCACCCTGCTGAACCTACGCTTGAAAGCAGGATTCGAGTGAGTGGCGTTGGATGAGTGCGTGCCCATGACGTGGCGTAGCGCCGCGGCCTTGGCGGCAGGTTGCGTGGCGTTGGCCTGGATCATCGGTTCGGTAGGTCTTGCGGTGATACTGCGCGACGTGGCTGCGGCAGGCCGGGTGATGCCGTTCACCACCTGCGTCTACCTGGCGCAGCTGTTCCTTGCGGCGCAGGCCTGGCGCACCTGCCTGGGCGGCTCGGTGGTTTCACCGGGCTGGATGTTTCGCCTGCGATGGATACGCGAGGGCATCAACGCGTTACTGCCGGTGGCCCAGATCGGCGGGCAGGTCGTCGGTGCGCAGCTGCTCGTCCGCCGTGGGGTGCCGCCAGCACTGGCGGCAGCCGGCACCATCCTGGACCTGACCCTGGAGGCAGCGGCGCAAGTGCTGTTCACCCTGGCAGGAGTCTCGGTATTGATGGCCACGAGCGGCGAGCACGCCTGGCTCGGCTGGGCGGGCGGCGGGCTGGCGTTGATGGCGGCGGGCGTCTGTGCCCTGATCATGCTGCAGCGCCTGGGCGGGCTGCGCCTGGTGGAAACGCTGATGGCCAAGCTGGCGTCACGCTGGCCCAGCACCGCGTCGTGGTCGATGAACGGGCTGCATCGCATCCTGATGGCACGCCAGTCCGATCATCGGGCGCTGGTTCGGGCCACGGCCCTGCATACGCTGTCCTGGGCACTGGGCGGCGCGGAGGTGTGGCTCATCCTGGCGGCACTCGGCCACGCCGTTCCCGCGCTGGGGGCGCTCGTGATCGAGAGCCTGGGCATGGCGGCCCGCAGCGCGGGTTTTGCGGTGCCTGGCGCGGTCGGCGTTCAGGAGGGCGGTTTCGTGCTGGCGTGCGGGCTGCTCGGCGTGCCCGCCGAGGCTGCCCTGGCCTTGTCCGTGCTCAAACGCCTGCGAGAGGCGCTGGTCGGCGTTCCGGCCCTGCTCGCCTGGCAGCGCACCGGATCGGCCCAGCCGCAGCTCGTGGTCGAAGACTGACCCGGATCGTGGGCCAGGCTATTTCAGCACGCTGGCCAGTTTCATCGCGTTGCCGGTGTTGCCCTTCACCTTCAGCTTGCCGGTCATGAACGCCATTGTCGCATCCAGCTGGCCGTGCATGATCCTCTCCAGATCCTCGGAGCTGACGACCAGAGTGGTATCCGCTTCCTCGTCCGCATGGCTCATCACGGCAGGCGATTGGGTTCCGTCGATGAACAGGCGGTCGTCACCGAAATCGAACTTCAGCTTGGCGCCGAGCTCGCTGAACTGCGCCAGTCGGCTGGCAAACGCGGTCTCGATGTCGGACACGCTCATTCGTCTGCTCCCCCTGCGTTGGCGGCGAGGCTAACGATGGGGCGCCAAGCTGTAAACCGAGAGGCTGTAAACCGAGCGGGGCAGGGCGGGTGAGCGTCTTGTTGACCGGCGCCGCCATCCTGACCGACGGCGCCTGGCAGAGCGGGCGCGGCGTTCTGGTGCAGGACGGCGCGATCCTGGCGGTGATACCCGACACCGCGCCGGTCACAGCCGACATCGTCGCCCTGCCGCCGGAAACCCTTCTGGCGCCCGGGCTGATCGACATCCAGGTCAATGGCGGCGGCGGCGTGCTGTTCAACGATGCGCCCACGCCAGAGGCAGCCCGGGCGATCGCCGCCGCCCATCGCAGCCTGGGCACGACGTCGATCCTGCCCACGCTGATCACCGACACCGAAGCCGCCATGCGTCAGGCGGCGCAGGCCGTTGAGGGGTCCTGCCCCGGCATACTCGGCGTGCATTTCGAGGGACCGTTTCTGAGTCCGGCGCGGCCTGGCGTGCACGCGCGGGCGCTGATCCGCGCGCCGCGGGAAACCGAGGTCATTCTGCTGGCAGAGCTGGCGCAGCGACTGGACGGCGTGGTGCTGCTGACGCTCGCGCCGGAGGTGGTGGACGATGCGGTCCTGCGCCGGCTGGCGGAAGCGGGCGTGATCCTGTCGGCCGGCCACAGCGAGGCAGACTACGAGCGCGTCGTGGGCGCAGTTGCCGCCGGCCTTCGCGGCTTCACCCACGTCTTCAACGCAATGCCCGGCCCGTCGGCCAGGGCGCCGGGTTTGGTCGCCGCGGCGCTGCTGGACCCTGCAACCTGGTGCGGCGTGATCGCCGACGGCGTGCATGTGCACCCTGCGATGCTGCGCCTGCTGCTCGCCGCCAAGCCGCCGGGCCGGGTCATGCTGGTGTCGGACGCGATGCCGCCGGTCGGCACGTCCTGCGCCCGATTCGAATTGCAGGGCCGTAGGATCCTGCGCGGCAACGGCCGGCTGACCACGGAGGACGGCACGCTGGCCGGCGCCGACATCTGCCTGGCCGACGCCGTCCGTGTGGCGGTCGCCACGCTCGGACTGGATGCCGCCCAGGCGCTGACCATGGCGAGCACGAGCCCTGCCACCTTCCTCGGCCTGCAGGACCGGGTCGGCCGGATCGCCGCCGGCTGCCGCGCGGATTTCGTCCTGCTGAGCCCTTCGCTCGACGTGCTCGGCACCTGGCTCGGGGGCCAGTTCCAGGGCGAGCCGGGCGTGCTGGCCAGGCGCGCTGCGGCGTGAGCGAAGCTGAGACCGCGCGTTTCGCCGCGTATGTCGCGACGCTGGGGCGCGGCCCAGGCCGGTCGCGCGCGCTGACCAGGGAGGAGGCGGCTGACGCGATGGGCATGTTGCTGGCCGGGCAGGCGGACCGGCTCCAGGTGGGCGCGTTCCTGATGCTGCTGCGCTACCGAGGCGAGGATGCGGGCGAGATCACCGGCCTGGTCGAAGGCGCGCGGCCGGTCACCGACATCCCCGACGCCCAGGCCGACCTGGACTGGCCATCCTACGGCGCGGGGCGGACGCGGGGAGCGCCGTGGTTCCTGCTCTCCGCCCTGGCGCTGGCGTCGTCCGGCGTGCGCGTGCTCATGCACGGCACCAACGAGTTCACCGGCGGCACGACGGTGGAGCAGGCGCTGGCCCAGCTCGGCATCCCGCCGGCCGCCGACGCGGCCGAGGCGCGCCGGATGCTGCTGCGCGACCGCTTCGCCTACGTGCCGGTCCGCACGCTCAGCCCTGCGCTGGCCGAGCTGCTGGGCTTGCGCCGGCTGCTGGGACTGCGCTCGCCGATCAACACGGTGGCGCGGCTGCTGAACCCAGCCGGCGCGCCCGCCGGCGTGGATGGCGTGTTCCACCCGCCCTACATCGAAACCCACCTCTCGGTCGCCGAGCGCCTGGCCCGCCCAAGGCTGCTGGTGCTGAAGGGCGGCGGCGGCGAGGCGGAACGCAACCCGCGCAAGCCGGTCACCGTGCATCTCTGGTCGGCTGGCGCCGGCCGACAGGAGCTGGCGTTGCCCGCTTTCGACGTCGCCGACGACGTCGCGGAGCCGGACCTGGCGGCACTGTGGCGCGGCGATGCACGCAGCCCAGCCATCGAGGCGCGGGTGATCGCAACCATCGCGCTCGGACTGATCGCGCTGGGGCAGGGCGGCGACCAGGACGCCCGACGCTGCTGGGAGAACCGGGCAAGATCCGCACCGCTCTCCAACACCCCCAAGCACATCCTTCCTTGACCGCCCCCGGTTGCGACCATCCCACACGGCATGCTACCTGCGCGCCGCAGCCAATGCCGCCGAGCGCGCATTGGGGGATAGTTTAGCGGTAGAACTTCCGACTCTGACTCGGAAAGCCTTGGTTCGAATCCAGGTCCCCCAGCCACTCGCCCCGCAACCCCCTGATTTCACAAGCTGATCGGACGCCCTCACCGGCTGGGGCCGCCTTTGTGGTACCGAGGTGTACGCCAGGGGCCCCAAGCCACGCTGGGAGCGCGGCCTTGGGCACGTCCGTCGACCACCTTTATCGCCGCCAATCCATTTACTGGTGGCAGCGCCGCATCCCCTTGGGCCTGAGGCTTGAAGGCCCGCATCGCATCGCCCGTTCCCTGCGCACAGGCGACCCTATTGTGGCCCGTCGCCGCGCCCGCGCCTGCTCGGCGGCCTTCGATCATGTCATCATGCAATTCATGGCCGAATCGGTTCCCGCCCGTGCGGACCTCGTCCGCGTCCTCGACACCGTCTTCCGGCGCATCCTGGAAGACGGCGAGCGCACGCGCGCCGAGCGCGAGGCCGGGCCTCCACCCTGGACGCCGGAACCGCAGACCGACCCGCGCTACGAGGGGGTGGAGCCGGAGAAGTGGGACACCGTCTCCTATCCCCCTGAGCAATGGACCGAAGAGTGGCGCGATGCGGTGGTGACGAACCGCCAGGCGGACGTCCGCCCGATGGTCACGGACGCGCTGGCGGCGAACGACCTGACGCTGACGGACGATACCCCCGAATGGCGACGCCTCTGCCGCATGGCTCTTATCGTCGCCGCCCGCGCGCATGAGATCAACGCACGGCGCGAATGGGGCGACTATCGCGACGGGTGGCCACAATCGGCCGGTGTGCCGCCCTCGGAGTTGCCAGGGAGCGCCGGCGGCAAGGCCACAGCAGCGCCAGCCCTTGCCCCGCCCGTGCAGCACGGGTCTTCCGACAGCCCGCCCGATGCAATGCCCATCAGCGAGAGCTTTGCCCTGTTCACGCCCACGCAGACGAACTGGAGTGCAGGCTACCGCCGACAGGCTGACCAAGCCTTGCAGCTTTTCATCTCGCTGATGGGCGACTTGCCGGTGAACCGGATCACCGGCGATGTTGCCGAGACCTTTCGTAATCGACTCAAGGCCCTGCCGGCGAAGCATGGCAAGAGCATCTACGCGGGCATGTCGCCGTCGCAAGCGACGATCAGCGCCGAGCGGCTGCGGGAGGCCATGACAGCTCCCGGCAACGTGATTCAATTTGGCAAGCAGTCCCTTCCGCGCGCTCAGGCAGACATGTTGTCAAAACATCTGACGATGAAGACGGTGAACAAGCACCTCACGATGTTCACGTCGTGGGCCAAATGGATGGAGGAGAGCGAGACGCGCAGCGCTCTCCTCCATCGCGGCAAGTCACCGTTCGCCGGGAAGCGTTTCAGCAAGAAGGAAGCGAAGAAGGAGCAGCGGCTGGCTGGTCGTGGCCGGACGGCATTTCCGCGGGAGTCGCTCGTCACGATGTTCGGCGCCCAGCTCTTCCTCGATCCTCCGGTCATGTCGCCCAGCAATGACGCGGACGTGCAAGTCGAGCAGGCCAAGTTCTGGTCGATCCCGATCGGGCTGTATACCGGCATGCGGCTCGGTGAGATTTCGATGATATATCCGAGCGACTTTCGTGTGGAGGACGGGATCGCTTACATCCATCTGGTCAGCGATGATTTTCGATCCTTCAAGTCTGAAGCGGGAGATCGGGCAATCCCGCTTCATCCGGATCTTATCCGGTTGGGACTACCCGATTTTGCGAAGCGCATGGCGCAAGTACGGTCCAGGCTCGTGTTCCCTGGTATGAAGTACAAGAAGGGCGTCACGCAGCGAGGTGCAAACATATCGAAGTGGTTTGGTCGTTGGCGGAATGAACTGGGCATTACCAGCCCACGGACGCCGTTTCATGCATTTCGCAATTCGTTCGAAACTGCCTTGAAGAATAAGTTCGTGGGCAGGGATACACTCATCGACCAGATCGTCGGGCACGAGCCGGAGTCAGTCGGTGCTAAACACTATTCCGATGCGCTGCTTATTCCCACGAAGGCTGAAGCCATCAACAAGATCGACTACGAGATCGACCTCTCCCTCATTATCGCCGCACTGAACGGCCGGCGTCTTGCCGCCGAATAGACGCGTTGCCTATATCGCCGCACCCTTGATGGTCGGTTCAGTGCATCACAGTCTCGGATCGACAGGCTCACTTTCGAGCGCGATTACGCCGAATACGCATTCGTGCACGCGTCGCAGCGGCTCACCTTCGACGAACCTGTGCAGCGCCTCGAGCCCAAGGGCGAACTCCCGCAGGGCGAGGCCGCGCTTGCCGCTGAGGCCGCGGTCGCGAAGGCGCTCCAGGCTGCTGGGCAGGGTGTATTCCGCGCCGTAGATCATCCGGAGGTATTCGCGCCCGCGCACCTTCAAGGCAGGCTGAACCAGGCCTTTTGCACCGCGCGTGATGTAGGCTGAAGGCTTGATCACCACACCCTCGCCACCGGCTTCCGTCAGTTCATCCCACCATTGGGCAGCACTGCGGACAGCTTCCTCATCAGTGAGCTCGACCTCCCGCCACTGAGTCGCCAGCAGCACGCTGGGATCAGCCGCGCAGATATTGGCAAGCGTGCGCATGTGCCAGGCGTGATCACGGTCGTCGTGGACTACGCCTTCGGTTGCGAGCAGGTGGAACGGTGCCAGCTTCAGGTCGTCCAGGGTGCTGACATCCCACGTGTAGCGACGCCAGACCGTATCGTAGCGGAGTGCCGCCTCGTGCCGATGTGCGAACCGGTCCTGAAGGCCGCCGATGTCCACACCGCGTGCGCGGGCAGCTTCCAGCAGGTCGATGGCGGCGGCGAGACCACCAATCGCGGCCGTGCCGACGGGCGCGTACTGCTCCTCGATCAGCGCACGTGCCTTGGCGGACCACGGCATCAGCTCGGCATCCAGGCACGCCCAGTCGGTCGCGAACTGCGCCCAGAAGCCGGTTGCCGTCATGGCGTCCGCCAATCTGCCCAGGAGTGCCTGTTCCGCGGTCGTGTCGGCGAAGAAGGCGCGACCAGTTCTGGTGTAGATGGCACCGCGAGCGCCGCCGATGCCGAACTTTGCCAGCGCTGCTTCGGCATCACGGCACACGATCACCACGGCGCGCGAGCCCATGTGCTTTTCCTCCACGACCACGTGGGTCACGCCCGCACGCCGGAAGTGCGCCATCGCCTCGTCAGGATGTTCAAGCAGGCCGTCTTTGGTGCTGGTCTCGGACGGCGACATCGTTGGCGGCAGATAGATCAGCCAGCGCGGATCGATGCAGAACCGGCTGATCACCTCCAGGCCAGCGGCCGCGTTCTCCTCCCGAATGGTGATGGACGGCATCAGTGTTGTGGTGATGAAGCGCTTGCCGGAGACATCCTCGATATCAAGCAGGTCATGCGCATCGGTGGCTTCAATCTTCGCAACGAGAGGTCGGACCGAAGCGACGTATTCCCGGTGCGCCGCGACGGACACGATGTCGCGTTCGGGATAGCGCAACGCAGTCAGCGCGCCGCCATAGACACAGCCGGTGTCGATGCAGAGCGTCCTATTCAGCCATTCGGGCGTTGACACCGGCGTGTGGCCATACACCACATTGGCCTTGCCACGATAGTCGCGGGCCCATTCGTATCGCACGGGCAAGCCGAATTCGTCGGTCTCCCCGGTGGTCTCGCCGTACAGGGCGAACCCACGCACGGCGCCTGATCCGCGGCCGTGCATGTTTTCCGGCAATCCGGCATGGGCGACCACGAGTTTTCCGCTGTCCAGCCAGTAATGGCTGCGCAGTCCATCGAGGAAGATGCGCGCCTCGGCGACGAACGATCCGCGGTGATCGCCGAGTGCATCGAGTTGGGCGAGCGTTTCCGGCAGGCCGTGCGTCATCTGCACGTCGCGGCCGGACAGTTTGCGCAGCAGCTTGTTGTCGTGGTTGCCCTGGACGCACAGCGCCGTGCCGGCTGCAACCATGTCCATCACGAGGCGCAGCACGCCGGGGCTGTCCGGGCCACGATCGACCAGGTCGCCCACGAAGATGGCACGGCGGCCGTCCCGATGCCGCCAAGCGGTGTCGTCGGCCGCATAGCCCAGGCGTGCCAGCAGCTCGCTCAACTCGGCCAGGCAACCATGCACGTCGCCGATGATGTCGAACGGGCCGGCATCACCGCGACGATCGAGCGGCTGGTAGGCGTTCCGCCGATCGCCGCGCGCAAGAACGCGTCCGTCGTCATTCTTCAGCGTGACGAGGCGTTGCAGGCCATGAAGCCAATCGAGCCGCCCGCAATGACATCGGAGGCGTTCTGCGCTCGCCTCCGATCGCTTCTCGGCTCGTTGCGGACGCTGCAGGCGTCGCTTGAGCGCCGTGCGGCGTAGGCCCGGTCTGCAATGCCGGAATCATCCCGCCCGAAGCAGCAACGGGCTGCTGCAAACGCGCGCTACAACCATCGCATCACGACGGCGGGCTTGGTCAAGCTCAATGTCCTGGTGCCCTTGGTCAACCTTGAGGAACTCGACCGGCTGCTGGTCATCTGGCGGCAGGCGGCCAAGAAGACGCTTGAGTCGGACCTACCGACGGCGGACCAGATCCTCCTGGTTCACGCGACCTGTCGCGCACTGCGCATAAGGCTTCCGGTGTTGGCTTTTGCCACACGGCTGGCGGCCGATGAATGGCTTCGCGAGAAGACGCCGCTGCTTGGGGAGCGGGAAGCCGTGCTGCCAAGGCGGCGGCCGGTTGAATGACCCTCAGCTCGCAGAACGGAATGTGCTGGCCAGACACCGGCGCCTAAACGGCAGACCCTTCAACCTGGAGAATTGACGATGCCCCATCCTTTCGCCGTCGGCGATGCCGCTGCTATCGAGAAGCTGTTTGCCGACCAGATACGGGCTCTGTCACCGCGCTTCAACAGCCCGGTTTGGCGTGGCCGCGCCGTCGCTCTGGTTGGGTGCGTCTTACCCACTCTTGTATGGCTGCGCGACCACAACGGCGTCAGACTCGACTTCGAGGTTGCGCGGTTTGCGACTGACTTGCGCTGGATCACGAAGGCGGCGCTTGAAGGCATTGTGCTGCTCCGTGACCCCGCTTCCGGCGACGTCACTGAAATGGACGTCAGGAGCGAACTCCCCGAACACGTCGTCTCACCCCTGCGACGCTACCTCTCCGAAATACCCGGCTACGACGTCGCCATTCCCCTGGTTCAGCAAGCGAGGCAAGCGCTGGAGCAGCACAGCTTCGTGTCGCTGTCCTGCCTGCCCGGCTTCGACCAGCACCACGCTGAGGCATAGTCATGGCCGTCGCCCGCCGGACGCCAAGAGCGGCTGTCGGTCGAGATCTCTTCTCTCGTCGCGTTCGAAGGACCCCTGCCATGACGGCTCGCCTTAGTTTGCTGGTTTTCGTTCTTGCCCCGACGATCGCACTGAGCCAGGCCGCCTGGGCGCAACCAATTCCTCTCACCCCGGCGCCAATCGTGGCCACCCCCATTCCGCCACCAATTCCCGTCGTCACGGCACCGGCGGATATGCTCCCACCTCCTGTGACCGAGGCGCTGCTTCCCGGGCACTGGCAGCTGGAGGGGGCGCGCTACGTGTGGGTGCCACCCGAAACCCGCCTTCGGCCTGTTCAACTCCGCCCGCTTTTGCTGGGGGAGAACGTGTGGAAGGACGGAAAGTGGGTGTACGTGCCCACCCACTATGCGGGTCAGTAGCTATGGGGATCGAGGATAGGGATTGTCTTGTCTTCGACGAACGCCTCGGTTTATCCGAGGACGTGAAGTCCGACCTCACGGGCATGGTCTTTGGACCCGTCCCACACGTGCTGGTCACGTCCAGCTATCATGTGCCACTTACCATCGACTCGACCGATGATGGCGAGGTCTTCGTCCGAGCCGCTACCGGCGCCGAGGTCGTCGACGCACTGGCTGCTGATGACACTGAAGCCGAGAAGAACTTCTGGCCGAGCGACCCGCCTACCCTGCTAGAGAGCGTCGTCCGATGGCAGCACCACCCCGGTGAGCCGCCGATCGAGGAGCAAGCCGTTCTCGTTTGGGAAGCCGAAGTGCTGTTCAAGGATGGTCACGGCCAGGGCGGTGCCTTCTTCGCCCAAGAGACGGCCGCTGCGGCAGAGGCCTTCTCGTCTGCTCTCGCTCAACCGGCCGGGGACGTGTTCGAATGCCAGATCGTCCCCTATGCGTGCGCGCGCCGACTCGCGCCGTCACTGCTCCGAGAGGGCGACAACGAGGCCCGCCGTCTCACGCGATACGCTATATCGCCACTGCAACCTCACGGACCGCCAAGAACGATCCCTCTGCCGCCAGGGGCCGAACATCAAAGCCCTTCGCGACCTGGGCCTCGCTCGTGGTAGTCTCTAGCTCGTCTCCACGATCAAGCCACCCGCCGAGCGGGAGCATAGGGTGATGGACCTGGTTTCAACGCATCCGATTGCAGACGAGCTTTTTGCCCTGGGGACGTTCGAGCCGGCACGGGCCAAGCCACCATCTCCGATGGCGCGCAGCAGCGCCCGCAACTCGTGTTCGACGGACGGATCCCGCAAGGGCTGAGCGACTTTGGCTCGGGCCGCCTTGCCGAAATGGACCGGCATGGGATCGACATGCAGGTCCTATCCTTCAGCAACTCGCCGCAACTGGCGCCAATCGAAGAGGCTGCCCGGCTTGCGCGCGCGGCTAACGACCGGCTTGCGCAGGCCGTGCGTGCGCATCCCTCCCGTTTCGCGGGCTTTGCGACCCTGCCTTGGCAGGACGCCAAGGCGGCCGCGGCGGAGGCCGAGCGGGCGGTCCGAGACCTCGGCTTGGGCGTCATGCTCATCGGCCGTCCCGGAAGGGACTTTCTGGACAACCGGCGCTATGAGCCCGTCCTGGCGAAGCTAAACGAGCTGCGTGCGGCGCTCTATGTGCACCCCGGAGCGCCGCTGCCGCAGGTCCGCGAGTGGCGGAAACGGTTTGGTTATGACGGCGGCGGCAACGGAGTAGATTACGGAGTTCGCCGTGCTCTCTGCAAAAGCGACCAGCGGCCTGATCGGACTTGAAGCCCCGCATACATCGGATCCGGCCCTTGATGCCACGATGGTCCTGCTCGAGCCGGTTGTTCAAGTAGGCGCTCGTCCTGTGCCGGACCGTCGATTCGAGCGTGGTCCGGATTGCCCTAGGATAGGAACCGTGGCCGTCTGTTGTCACTCGATCCGGCTTAAAGCCCATGGTGGCCTTTGCTGAGCGGAAGAAGGCCTTGGCTGCCGCCATGTCGCGATGCTCGCTCAGCATGGCGTCGATCAGGTTTCCGTCCCGGTCGACGGCGCGATACAGGTAGGTCCACTTGCCCCTCACTTTCAGATAAGTCTCGTCGACGTACCAACTCGCGCCAGGGCCACGCCGCTTCCCGTATCGTGGCTTGCGGAGTTCCTGACCCATGATCGGAAGAAGCTTTGTCTCCCAGCCCCGGATAGCCTCATGGCTCACCTCGATGCCCCGTAGAAGCAGGATCTCGCTGAGGTCACGCAATGTCAGGCGGTAGCGCAGACGGCAGAACACCACGAAAGCGATGATGTCGCTGGGAAGGCTGGTCCGGTTCAGAACGCCACCGCTGCGCTCGTTGAACTGGCGGCCGCACCCCCGGCAACGGAACCGGCGATAGCCCTGCGCCGTGACCTCTGGCCGTTCCGTCACGGCCTCCGAGCCGCAGCAAACACAGTTCATCCGGTCCACCCCCTCAGCGCGTCAGGGCACAGACCTTATGCGACGGGCTCTTCTCTAGCCAGATGGCGCTTCCTGGCCCGAGGCCTGACAGAACCGCCTGGCGAACGCGTCATTGGTGGCGGTTGCGCCTCCATGGAACACCTTGCCGAACCCAGTTCGACACACAGTAACCAGCCTAGTCACCCGCCTTCTGATTGCGCACGCCACCGACGGCGTGGCCAAGGTAAGCAGCCTGTCGAACGATCGCAGCGAAACGGTCCGATAAACCGGGACCACCTCATAGGGCCGGCCGACCTCGCTGTAGTAGGGTTGCAGGTGCTGGCGGATGCCAGAGAGATCGACAAGCGGTCAGCCGACCGGAGTAGGTGGTCCATCGGCACGTGCCCGTTAAGGTTAAAGCTGTAAGAAAGGGATTTCTGCAGCACCGTCCGCTCGCCCGTTATCACCCGATCCCCGCCTCACAGGAAGGTCTGAATCAGATGTATCCGAGCCGGCCAAACCGACTTTTCCCAAATCATCAACCCTTAGCGGACTCGGCATCAACTGTTGAGGCTCATGGGCTGCGTGCCGCCCGGTGGAAGCGCGAACAGTGCTCTGACGCAATTCAGGAAGGCCCCATAGGGACGGCCCAGTGTGAACATCATGATGATGGCCCCAATTACCCCTAGGACTAGACCCCGCCCCGACGCACCACTTGTCGCAATGATGGCCGCGTAGATCGGTACCTGAAAGCTTACCAACGCAAGGCTATCCCAAAGCAATTGCGAGAGGCGGGCTGGTCGAGCGTGCTTCAAGAGCCAGTCACGCCAAATGCCATACGGACGCCCAACGGGAACCATCAGGACCGCACCTAGCAACCGAGCATGGAATACCTGCTCCCAACTCATGTCCGCGACGAAACGCTCGTTGATGATCCCTGTCGTTGTAAAAAACATGATGAGGGATGTGGTGTCAGCAATGAAGGCACGACGCGCATAGGTCTGCGAAGATACCGGCATGTCGGACGTTTCTAGCACCGTGAATGGCGGCTTTCCAACGAAAGCTGAACCTACGGCAAGGACATCTTTGTCCCGATTTCGTCCACTATCGGCATGAATCTTGCTAGAGATACCTACGCTTCACGGCTGCGATGATCTCGTCGGGGACTTGGTCCAGCGGAAGGGCTATAGGCTCTCATTTGCCTCTTTGACGAAGCGGTAAATGGCGGACTGGAGGGCGGCGATGGAGTGAAACACGCCACGCTTTGGTCTGCGGTTGGTCAGTGTGGCGAAGACACCCTCGACAGCGTTGATCCAGGATGCCGAGGTTGGCATGAAGTGGAAGGTGAAGCGCTTATGTCGGCCAAGCCATTCGAGGACCTTGGGATGCTTGTGGGGAGCGTAATTGTCTAGCACAACGTGGACCTGCCATTTTATGGGACTTGGTTCTCGATGGCGTTCAGGAAGCGAATGAACCCCTGATGGGTATGGCGCTGCATGCACCTGCCGACGCCGACAAGGAAGCACGCGATCTCACAACGTCCAGCTTCCATGGCGAAGGGAACTACACCATCCCGCCGCGCCGAAACCGATGTAGAAGAATGTTGAAGCAAATAATACCGGCCTGCCTAAAACCTGACTTGGTCGAGATACGGGTAGCTGGTGAGGGACGCCATTCGTGTTGGGCTGATTTTGTTCCAGGCGATGCAGAGTGCGTCGACGATGGCGTCGTAGCTGTCGAGCAGCCTGTGGCTGAGATATCGCTCCCGCAGAAACAGCCAGACGCGTTCAACCGGGTTCAGTTCGGGGCTGTAGGATGGCAACAGGATCAGCGTCACGTTGGGTGGCACGGTGAGGTCGTCGGTGGTGTGCCATCCGGCTTGATCCATGACCATGGCGGCATGCTCGCCAGGAGCGAGGGTGGCGGCGAAGCGGTCCAGGAACAGCTGCATGGTGGCCGTGTTCAGCTCCGGCAGCATCAGGGCGAACGCCTCGCCGGTCTTCGGTTGCACCGCGGCGAACAGGTGCGTCCAGGTGTAGCGCTGGTCGCACAGGCCGGAGGGGCGTTGGCCGCGGATGAACCACTGGTGGCAGGTGCGGCCCTTTTGGCCGAACCGCGCTTCGTCCTGGAACCAGAGCGTCAGGCGGCAGCCTGGATGCGCCTGCGCGATGCGGTCCAGTTCGTCTTGCAGCCCCCTTTTGACCAGGCTTCCCGCACTGCCGGGTCGGCCTTGGGATGTGACGGCCGCGCCTTCTGCCGGGACAGGCCGAGCTTGCGCATCAGCTTGGACATATGCGCCGCGTGGTAGCTGACGGCCCAGCGCCGCTCTACCTCGCGGCACAGTTCGCCCAGCGTCCAGCCCGACAAACCCGTGCTCTCCACGTCGGGGCCGTCCACCACAATTTGGCGCAGTTGCGCCATCTGCTTGTCATCCAGGCGCGGCTTGGCGCCGGACCGAGGACGATCGTGCAAGCCGTCCAGTCCTTCGGCGTTGTAGCGCAGCACGGCATCGCGCAAAGCCTGCCGCTCCATGCCAGCCAGGCGCGCTGCCTCGGCCCGCGTCATGCCTTCCAGCGCATTGGCAATCGCCATCATGCGTGCCGACGCCGCACGGTCAGGCTCCTGGCGACCACGTCTGCGCAACTCCGCCGCAGACAGCCTGCCGCTGATCTCCAACCGTATGCCGTTCATCGTGACCACCCATCAAAACTGGCAAACCAAACCAGACCCATCCGAGCCGCGACAAATCACACCCGAGTCAACGATCACGCTCAGCGGTATAATACCGCTCGGGCCCATAGCGGTGCTACCGCCGACAGCGCCGGCCGCTCTCGTCGCCGCCGCACCGTCCAGCCGTTCGCGAGCCGCCCCTCCCCCGACCTGGCACGGTCATTTCAGAGCTTGCCAGTAGCGGCAGAAAAGCAGGGCGCCACGGCTCAATCTCGGATGGACGCTGATATCAGCATGGCGGCGCGACGGAAGTTCAGGACCAGTGCCATTGCATGATCTCCGGCATGTCCTCGCCGTACGAAACGATGTAATGCTGGTGATCGATCAGCTTCTCACGCATGGCTTTATGGACGTAGGCGGCTTTCGATAATAGCCCTGGCACCTGCTCGATCACGTCCATCACAAGCTGGAAACGATCCAGGCGGTTACGCACCGTCATGTCGAACGGCGTCGTCGTCGTGCCCTCCTCGATGTATCCGCGGACGTGCATGTTGTCGTGGTTGGTGCGCTTGTAGCACAGGCGGTGGATCAGCCAGGGATAGCCGTGATAGGCGAAGATCACCGGCCGGTCGCGGGTGAACAGCGCGTCGAAGTCGCGGTCCTGCAAACCGTGTGGATGCTGGTCGGGCCGCGGCAGCGTCATGAGATCGACGACGTTCACGGTGCGGACCTTCAGCTCCGGCAGGTGCCGCCGCAAGAGGTCCACCGCCGCCAACGTTTCCTGTGTCGGCACGTCCCCGGCACAGGCCATGACCACGTCCGGCTCGCTGCCGGCATCGTTGCTGGCCCAATCCCAGAGCCCGATCCCATGAGTGCAATGCCGGATCGCCTGGTCGAGCGTCAGCCATTGTGGCGCCGGCTGTTTGCCGGCGACGATGACGTTGATGCGGTCCTGGGTGCGCAGGCAATAGTCGGTAACCCACAGCAGGGTGTTGGCGTCCGGCGGCAGGTAGATCCGCACCGTTTGCGGCTTCTTGTTGACGAGGTAGTCGATAAAGCCGGGGTCTTGGTGGCTGAACCCATTATGATCCTGCTGCCACACATGCGACGTGAGCAGGTAGTTCAGCGAGGCAAGCGGCCGCCGCCACGGGACTTCGGCCGCCGTCTTGCGCCATTTGGCGTGCTGATTGACCATCGAGTCGACGATGTGGATGAACGCCTCGTAGCAACTGAACAGGCCGTGCCGCCCTGTCAGTAGGTAGCCCTCGAGCCAGCCTTGGATGGTGTGCTCGCTCAGCACCTCCATGACCCGGCCGCCCTGGCCGAGATGCGTGTCCCACGGGAGGGTGCGCGCATTCCAACTGCGCGGCGACACGTCCAGAACCGCCTGCAGATGATTGCTCGTCGTCTCGTCCGGACCCAGCACGCGAAAGTTCCGGCCCGCCGCGTTGTCGCGCAGAACGTCGCGCAGGAAGCCGCCCATCACCGTCGTCGCCGAGGCGCGAGCGGCACCGGGACGCGGAACGTCAATGGCATGGTCCTCGAACGATGGCAGGCGGAGCGGCCGGTAGGCGCCGCCATTGGTGTGCGGGTTGGCGCTCATCCGCGCATCGCCCGTCGGCGCGATCGCAAGAATGTCCGCCGTCACCTGGCCTTCGGGGCCGAACAGCTTCTCCGGACCATAGCTGCGCAGCCATTGCTCCAGCAGCGCCAGGTGGTCCGGATTGTGCCCGACCTGGAATGGGACCTGGTGGGCGCGCCAGAAGCCTTCCACCTTCTCGCCGTCGACCTCCTTCGGCCCGGTCCAGCCTTTCGGGCTGCGTAGCACGATCATCGGCCAGCGCGGGCGCTCTGTTCGACCTGCGTGCCGCGCGCCGCGCTGGATGTCGCGGATTGCCTGGACGGCGTCGTCCAATGCAGCGGCCATGGCCTGGTGCATCGGCGAGGCGTCCGCGGCCGAACCGTCCATCCCCTCGGCGCTGCCGACGAGGACCGGCGCCCAGCCGTAACCCTCCAGCAGGGCCAGCAACTCCTGCTCGGTGATCCGGGCCAGCACGGTCGGGTTGGCGATCTTATAGCCGTTGAGGTGCAGGACGGGCAGCACCGCGCCGTCGCTCGCCGGGTCTAAAAACTTGTTCGAGTGCCACGAGGCCGCAAGCGGCCCGGTCTCCGCCTCGCCGTCGCCCACCACGCAGGCAGCGATCAGGCCGGGGTTGTCGAATACGGCGCCAAATGCGTGGCTCAGCGAGTAGCCGAGCTCGCCGCCCTCGTGGATCGAGCCAGGCGTCTCCGGCGCCGCGTGGCTCGGTATACCGCCGGGAAAGCTGAACTGACGCAGCAGTCGGCGCAGCCCCGCCTCGTCGCGCGACACCTCGGGATACAGCTCGCTGTAGGTCCCTTCCAGGTAGGCGTTGGCGATCAGGCCCGGCGCGCCGTGGCCTGGCCCGGCGATGAAGATCATGTCGAGCGCGCAGGCCCGGATCAGGCGGTTGAGATGGACGTAGACGAAGTTCAGCCCGGGCGTGGTTCCCCAGTGACCGAGCAGGCGTGGCTTCACGTCGGACTGCGCCAGAGGGCGTCGCAGAAGCGGGTTGTCCAGCAGGTAAACCTGCCCGACCGACAAGTAGTTCGCCGCCCGCCACCAGGCATCCATCTGGCCCAGAAGATCGGCCGGCAGGACGCTCACGACTGACCTCGATGGCTCGAGGCATGCGCCATCAGCACCGCCATCGCGCAGGAGGCAATGTGAACCGCCTCGCTATCCGCCCGGCTTGTCAGCACGATCGGAACCCTTGCGCCTACGACGACTGCGGCTGCATCCGCACCGGCCAGAAAGGTGAGTTGCTTGGCCAGCACATTGCCGGTCACGAGGTCCGGCACGACGAGGATGTCGGCCCGGCCCGCAACCGCCGATTTAATGCCCTTCTCTTCGGCAGCTTCCGGACTGATTGCATTGTCGAAGGCGAGAGGACCGTCGACGAGGCCGCCGGTGATCTGACCGCGCTCGGCCATCTTAGAGAGAGCAGCTGCATCCAGCGTTGTCTGCAGCTTGGGATTGACCACCTCGACCGGCGCGAGCACGGCTACGCGCGGCTCGTCTATGCCGAGCACGTGCGCGAGGTCGATGGCGTTCTGCACGATGTCGCGCTTGTCGGCCAGCGACGGGACGACGTTGACCGCGGCGTCGGTGATGAGAAGCGGTCGCGGATAAAGCGGTACGTCCATGACGTAGACGTGGCTGACCCGGCGGTCGGTCCGAAGGCCGGTGTCGGCCGCCATGACCGCGTGCATGAACTCGTCTGTGTGCAGAGAGCCCTTCATGAGGAGCTTGGCGTCGCCGCTTCGAACGAGGCTCACCGCACGCTCGGCTGCAGCATGACTATGCGCTGTGTCCTCGATCCGTATGGAAGATATGTCTAGTCCGGCGGCCTCCGCCGCAGCATTGATCTTGCCCTGAGGCCCAACCAGGATCGGCGTGATCAGGGCTTGATGCTGCGCTTTCACGGCTGCTGCAATTGCAGCAGCGTCGCATGGATGGGCGATGGCCGTGGTGATCGCCGGCAGGCTGTTGCACCGGATCAGCAGAGCTTGCCGCCAGCCGTGAGTCGTAACAGGAGGAGATGTCGTGTCCATTTTACCTGCTGTTCATTAGTCTTGCTGAGAGAATATAGTGGTTGTCAGTTTGAACCCGCCCGCGACCAGATACTTTCTACTGAATACTGTTTTGGTCCACGTGCTCGAACAACTTGGGATTGTCGCTGTAGTCAACGTGCACGCCGATGATAACGGGGCCTTGCACGCCCATCGCCTGCTTCAGAATCGGGGCGATCTCGTCTGAACTGCGGATCATGAACCCCGTGGCACCAAACGCTTGCGCATACTTGACCGGATCGACCGGCCCGAACGCGACGCCTGATCGGCGGCCATATTTCTGCTCTTCTTGGACGGCTACCATGTCGTAGGCACCGTCGATCCAGACCATGTGGACGATGTTCGCCTGGAGCCGGACTGCGGTTTCCAGTTCCATCGCTGAATACAGAAAGCCGCCGTCCCCCGAGATGGAGATCACCTTTTCATGCGGCCGGACGAGCGAGGCCGCTATCGCCCAGGGCATGGCCACGCCCAACGTCTGCTGGCCGTTGCTGATGAGGATTTGCCGTGCGCGGAAGCTGTAGAGGTTGCGGGCCAGCCAGAGGTGGAACGAGCCCATATCGAGGCAGAGCGTCACGTCCGGTTCCAAAATCGCCTGTAGCTCGGCCACCAGCCGCATGGGGTGGATTGGCGTTCCCGTCTTCTGCCGGGCTTGCTCCGCGAGGTGCTGCCGCTCGGCGATGATGGCCTGGAGGATGTGCTCCGCCATGGCCGACTTGCCCTCGCGCGCGACAAGCGGCGTTAACGCGGCCAGCGTCTGGCCGATGTCTCCTGTCAGCTCGACCGTTGGACAGTAGTAGGTGTCGAGGTCGGCTTCCTTTACGTCCACGTGGATGATCGTGCGGTCCACCTTGTTCCACAGCGACGGCCAATACTCCACGGGGTCATAGCCAACCGTCACCACCAAGTCGGCCGCGGCGAGTAGTCGGTCGGCCGGCTGGTTCGCCAACTGGCCCACCCGGCCGCCGAAGCTCTCCAGCAGGTGGGCGCTCACCGCGCCCGCGGACTGGAACGTGCCGACGACAGCCAAGCTGTTGCGGTCGAGAAAATTCCGTACGGCGTCGGCGATGGTTGGTTTGCTGGCTTGCAGGCCGAGCAGCACGACCGGCGTCTTCGCGGCGGAGATGAGCCTGGCCGCCTCCTTGATGCCGTTCGGCGCGGCCGAGCCGAAGCCGGAGAACGCGGGAGGGGTGAGAAGCTTGGCATGTGCCGGGGCCGACATGATGTCCATGGGCAAGCTCACGAACGCCGCACCAGGTCGTCCACCCTCAGCAGCGCGAAAGGCGTTGTTAACAACCTCGGAAATCGCCTCCGGCCCGCTGGCCGCGGCGCTGAACTTGGTGACGGGCCGGCAGATCGACACTGAGTCCATGGTCTGGTGGATGCGCTTGAGCGTCTCACCAGTCGCGACCGCGCCGCCGAGCGCCACCATGGGGTCGCCTTCCGCGTTCGCGGTCGCAAGTCCGGTGACGAGGTTCGACACACCCGGTCCGGACGTCGCAAGGGCAACGCCAGCCTTGCCGGTCATGCGCCCAATCCCGCCGGCGATGAAGGCGGCATTTTGCTCGTGCCGGCAAACGACCGTTTTAATGCGGGAGTCGACGAGCGCGTTGAACACGGCGTCAATCTTCGCGCCCGGGATGCCGAACGCGTATTCGACGCCCCGAGCCTCCAGCGTGCGGACGACGACATCGGCACCGATCTTCAGGGAGACGCTTGTTCCTTCTGGCATGGCTGCAAACTCCTGTTAGCCGCCTTCAGCTTGTTTGAGATCGGCGGAGGCATCGTGGTTGAGGTCCGCGCGGAGAAATGTCTCGGTTTCCGGCAAGGCGAGGTGGAACGCGCTCAACTCCTCGGCCTGCAAACGAAGCGAGGCCGCGGCCACGTCCAGGACGTGGCCACCCTGCGTGCGGTCGTCTGATAGAAAGTGGAAGTGGTAACCCGGGATGCTGAAAGCGCCGGAGAAGCCGGGCGAGTAGATACCCACCAACGTTCCGGCCGCGTCGTGGAAGTCGAACTCCTGCTGGGATTTTGCCGCATCGAGCAGGCGCCCGCCCTCTGGCGGCGGACTAACGGCCCGGGTTCGGACATGGGCGAACACGCTGTCTAGGCGAAAGGCGTAAAACAAATTGTCGGATCGTCTGTGCTCGTCGCAAAGACGGCTCAGTTCCTCAAGATTGGAGACAGGCCCGGCCGGGCCGTCCACCGATGGCGAAAAACGGGTCACAACGGCGAATGGCGCCCCGGCGCCCGGCGCCGCTCGCGACACCGTACCATCGCCCTGCACGCGGTAGATCGCGCCGTCCAGCACCACCATCTCGCCGTCCAGGCCGGTGAAGGTGCCAAGCCCGAAATCGCCGTGCTCCAGGAGTTTCGCGCACGTGACGGCTTGTGCGTAGACGCCCTCGACGAGCGATCCAGAGGTGGATACCTGGAACAGGGTGTGGATTGGCGCATCGAGGTAGCCGGCGAGAGCTTCGCTCACCAGCGACGATATGCTGCCGCCGTTGGTGCCGACACGGCGTGTCAGCTCGGCGAGATACGAGCCGGGGATGTCGCAGGTGACCGTAGCCATGTGATTTCTCCGAGAGATGCCATGCCGCCGGCCGCGTCAGCGAAGGAGGTTTGACCGTGCGAGTTCGACGACCTCGTCGCCACGCCCGCTCATCACCGCCTTGAGCATGTATAGCGTGAAGCCCTTCGCCATCTCGGCCGTGACCTTTGGCGGCATAGCCAGCTCCATCCGATTGACCACCGCGTCGATCAGCACCGGACCTGGATGGGCCAGCGCCTCCGCCAGCTTCGTCTCCACGTCTGCCGGATCGTCGATGCGCACGCCGTGGATGCCGGCGGCGTTTGCCATCGCTGCAAAATCGGGATTGTCGAGCGTGGTTCCGGTGTCGACGAAACCGGAAGACTTCTGCTCCAACTCGATGAAGCCGAGCGTGCCGTTGTTGAACACCACGACCTTGATCGGCAGGCCAAGCTGCTTGGCGGACAGCAGGTCGCCCATCAGCATGGTGAACCCGCCGTCGCCTGACAGCGACACGACCTGGCGGCCCGGGAAAGCGGCCTGCGCGCCAAGCGCCTGCGGCATCGCATTGGCCATCGAGCCGTGCCAGAACGAACCGAGCAGCCGGCGCTTGCCATTCATTTGCAGGTAGCGCGCGGCCCACACGGTCGGCAGGCCCACGTCGCAGGTGAAGACGGCGTCGTCGGAGGCGAGTTCGCTGATGACACGGGCGATGTGTTGCGGGTGCAGCCGACCGCCGGGCTTGCCGCTCGCCAGTTCGTCCAGTCCGCGGCGCGCATCGTGGTAGTGGGCAACGCAGTCTTTGAGATGCTTGTCGCTCCGCCCCGGCCTCAGATACGGCAGCAATCCCTGCAGCGTTGCGCGCACGTCGCCGAGCAGGCCTCGCTCGATCGGCGTGCGCCGCCCGATCGCCTCGGGACGGACGTCGACCTGCGCGATCCGTGCGCCCTTCGGATAAAACTGCGTGTAGGGAAAATCGGTGCCGAGCATCAGCAACCCGTCGCAACTGCCCATGGCGTAGTAGCCGGAGGAGAAGCCGATCAACCCGGTGATGCCAACGTCGTAGGGGTTGTCCCACTCGACATGCTCCTTGCCGCGCATGGCATGTACGATCGGCGCCTTCAGCGCCTCGGCCACCTGCAGCAACTCGTCATGCGCCCCGTCGCAGCCCCGGCCGCAGAGCAGGGTCACGCGCTCGCAGCCGTTCAGCATGTCCGCCAGCCCGGCGATCGCCTCGGCAGGCGGGGTGGTGGTTGGCGCCGGCAAGAGCAGTGCTGCGGTGGATGGGGTTGGTGCATCGGAGGCAGGACGGAGTGCGACGTCGCCGGGAATGACGATGACGCAGACACAGCTCTCAGCTACGGCCCGGCGGATCGCGATCTCCAGCACGCGCGGCATCTGGGCTGGGCTCGAAACCAGCTCGCAATAGCTGCTGCACTCGAGGAACAACTGCTCCGGGTGGGTCTCCTGGAAATAGCCTGAGCCGATCTCGGGCGATGGGATATGCGCCGCGATGGCCACCACGGGTAGGCGCGAGCGGTGGCAGTCAAACAGGCCGTTGATGAGATGCAGGTTGCCGGGGCCGCAGCTCCCGGCGCAGACAGCAAGCTTGCCGGTGACGTGCGCATCCGCACCCGCGGCGAAGGCGGCGACCTCCTCGTGCCTGGTGTGCAGCCATTGGATGCCGCCATGGCGGCGCAGCGCATCGGTGAAGCCGTTTAGGCTGTCGCCGACGATACCATAGATCCGCTCGACCTGGGCCGCTGCCAATACCTCGACCATCTGGTCCGCTACAGTCTTCGCCATGTCAGTGAACCTTTTCAATCTGGGTGGCGTCGGAGTGGAAGGTGGCGAAACCGGAGACCGGCTCGCGTTCGGTGTGCAGTCGGTTGGCCGGCACCGACATGTCAGCGTAGCCCAGCGACATCCCGCAGATGACCATGTCCTCCGGAGCAAGGCGGAGCTCGCGCCGGATGATTGCGTGGTAGTGCGCGAAGGCGGCTTGCGGGCAGGTGTCCAGCCCCAGGCAACGCGCCGCGACTGCCAAGCCTTCCATGAACATGCCGAGATCAATCAGGGAGCCGAGGCCCAGCCGGCGGTCCCGGGTCAGAATCAGGCCGACCGGCGCACCGAAGAAGCGGAAGTTCTCGTCATGCCATGCGCGAGACTTAGTCTTGTCGCCTCTCTGGATGCCAAGCAGGCTATACAGCCCCCACCCGTTGGTTCGACGGCGCGAGCGGTAGGGCTCCGGCCAGTCCTGCGGGTAGTAGTCGTACTCCGGAGCCGGGTCGGCCTGATCGGCCTGACGAGCCGCCAGGATGATGTCGCCAAGCCTAGTCCGGGCCGAGCCAGTCAGGACGTGCACCCGCCATGGCTGGCTGTTGTTGCCGCTCGGTGCGCGCGCGGCGGCGGTCAGGACCCGCTCGACGAGCTGCCGCGGCACGGGGCGGTCGAGATAGCCACGGACCGAAGACCGGCCTTCCAAGGCGTCGAGGGCGCCGCCGCCGGCGGTCGCATTTCTCGCCACAGGGTCGGCATCAAATCCGATGTCAGACAAGATGCAGCTCACGCGCCGAGGCCATGAGGCCGTCCCGGAAATCAGGGTGGGCAAGCCCAACCAGGGCTGCCACGCGTTCCGTCGAGGACAGGCCCTTCAGGTTGGCCCGACCGTATTCCGTGACGACCCAGTTCGTGTCGATGCGGGGCGTCGTCACCGGACCCGTCAGCCTGGCGACGATCCGGGACACTTTGCCGTGCGCCGCCGTCGCGCTGGCGGCGATGATCGACTTGCCGCGCTTGGAGGCATAGGCGCCGCGCACGAAGTCGAGCTGGCCGCCGGAGGCACTGTACTGGTGGCCCAGCATGTGCTCGGAGTTGCAGGCGCCGGTGAGGTCGATCTCGATCGTGCCGTTGATCGAGATCACGTCGTCATTGCGAGCGATCACGGTTGGATCGTTGACGTAATCGACAGGCCAGCTTTCAACCGACGGATTGTTGTCGAGGAAGTCGTACATCGACTTCTGACCCATGGCGAAGGTGTAGACGGTCTTGCCTAAATTCTGCGACTTGCGACGGTTGTTGACGTTGCCGGCAAGCGTCAGGTCAACGAGGCCGGGACAGAGCGCCTCAGTGTGCACGCCGAGATCGTTGCGGTCCTTCAGTGCCGCGCAGACCAGATTGGGCAGCGCTCCCACGCCCATCTGCAGGCATGCGCCATCCGGCACCATCTCGGCGATCAGCTTGCTGATGGTTTCATCTTCAGGGCCGCCGTTGCGTACCGGGAGCTCAAGCAGCGGTAAATCGTTCTCGACGATCGCCGACAGCTCGGACACGTGGATCTGAGCCCCGGACCCGACCACACGGGGCATGTGCCGGTTGACCTCGACGATCAGCCTCTTGGCCGATCGAGCGACCTTCGAGGAGTAGTCGTTGCCGACGCCGAAGGACAGGTAGCCGTGCTGGTCCATCGGCGACACGGTACAGACGAAGCTTTCAATGCCGATGTCATCGATCAGCAGCCGTGGCGCCTGATGGAAGTTGTTGGGAACGTAGCGCAGCACCTTCCGCTCGCTCTCGACGCTCTTCCGGATCAGCGCCCGGTCATGCGCGGTGACGAACATGCAGTAGGGTTCGATGCGGTCCGCAAGGTCGAAGTCGAGCACGGTTTTGCCGGCTGCTGCTGTCGCCTCGAAGTAGTAGAGCCTCAAGGCCTCGACCTGTCCCGCCCTTGCCCTATCAGCCAGGGCTTGAAGGAGCGCCGGCGGCTGCGCCATGGCCATCCCCATGGCCATCTTGCTGTTGGACGGGATGGTCGCCACGGCCTCGCTCGCGGTGGTCAGCTTGCTCTTGTAGATGTCCGAGAAGTTCATGTCGGCATACTCCACTTCGTCCTGATCAGTATCCGGCGGCCTCTTCAGGCGAGTGCCCGCGGCGATGGACGAGCATGGTGCGCTCGAAAGTCATCACCTCCTTGCCGTCCTGGTTGATCCCACGCGTCGAAACGGTAACGATGCCCTGGGTCGGCCGGCTCTTGCTCTCGCGCTTGCTAAGCACCGTGCTCTCCGCATAGAGCGTATCGCCCGCGAACACCGGGTGCGTCGCCTTCACCTTGTCCCAGCCCAGATTGGCCACGACCTTGGCGCTGACGGTGCGCACGCTCATGCCGGTGAGCAGTGCCAAGGTGAAGGTGCTGTCGACCAGCATCTTCTTCCACTCGGTCTTTGCGGCATAGGCGGCATCGAAATGAACCTGCTGCACATTCAGTGTCAACAGCGTGAAGTAGGTGTTGTCCACATCCAGCACCGTGCGACCAGGACGGTGCTCGAACACGTCGCCCTCCACGAAGTCTTCCCAGTAGAGACCAGATGTTTCACGATAGCGGCGATCTCCAACGGATTTATAGGCAGGTAGCAGACCATCCATTTTTATATTCCTTTGCTGTTGTAGAAGAAATCCGAACAGTAATACTTGATCTACTGCCCAGCGGCGGCCAGAACTCGGCGTGCCTTACGCGCGACGGCCTCATCGATCATTTGACCGTCGACGACGCCCACGCCCTTTGTGTTCGCGGCGAGCACAGCCTTGGCGTGCTCGACCGCCTTGTCGGTTGGCGTCAGCGCTTTGTTAATGGGTCCCACCTGGCCAGGGTGGATCGCCGCTTTGGCCGGAAAACCGAACGCCACGACATCTGTCGTCTCCCGGGTCAGGCCGTCGATGTCGTGCACGTCGAAGAACGGTGTATCGATCGGCGTCACGCCAGCCAGGGCGCAGGCGAGCACCAGCCGGCTGCGCTCTGCCACAAGCGGCGGCCAAGCCGTTGCGACACCAAGGTCGGCTGCCATGTCGGCGGCCCCCAGCATCAGCCCGAACAACCGAGGTGTTGCCGCCGCGGTCGCCTCAACGGCAGCCAAGCCGCGAGCGCTTTCGATTAAGCCAACCAGGCGGGTTTCAAGTTTCCGCACCGTCAACAGGCGATCAAGGATGTGCAGGTGGCCTGGGCTGTCCGCCTTCGGCAGTACCAGGAAGTCTGGCGCAGCGTCGGACCCCAACAACGCATCGAGGTCTGCAATACCCGCTCGGGTATCAAGCCCATTGATGCGGAGGGCTCGTTGGATCGGCTTTGCTGCAGGCTCGGACAAGTATTTTAGGGCGGTGGCCCGAGCCGATGCTTTATCGTTTGGCGCAACGGCATCTTCGAGATCGATGATCAGTACATCGGCGCCAACCTCCGCAGCCTTGGCAAAACGGTCGGGTCGGCTTCCCGGCGTGAACAGCCAACTGCGTGTTGGCTTCATGGTATCCGCCATGGTCAGTCTCCAGTCTGTTTCTGACGCCTCCCCGACGTGTTGCCGGCCGGTAAGTTTTGCCAATTCTTCGTGAATGCGTCCGTGATATGTTTTATGAATGGAGCATGGAGCTGCGTCACATCCGCTACTTCTTGGCGGTTGCCAAAGAGGGGAACTTCACCAGGGCTGCCGCCGGTCTCGGGATAGGGCAGCCTCCCCTCAGCTTGCAGATCAAGGACCTTGAGCAGGAAGTCGGTGCATTGCTGTTCCGCCGCGTGGCGCATGGTGCCGAACTGACCCCGGCGGGCCAGGCATTCCTGGCTGTGGTCAGTGGCATGCCGGACCTGGCCGAGCGCGGCGTCCGGCATGCTCAACGGGCAGCGCGGGGAGAGATCGGCGTCCTGCACGTCGGCTTCACAGCCTCCTCCGCGTTCAACGCTGTCGTGCCCGGCACTTTGCGGACGTTTCGTCGCGCCTATCCCAGCGTCGAATTGACACTGGAGGAGGTCAACACGACCCGGCTTACCGCAGGTCTTGACGATGGCACGCTCGACATCGCCTTCCTACGGCCGGAAGGCGCCTCTGGCAGAGACCTTCAGCTCCGGCTCATTTCTGAGGAACCTATGCTGCTCGCAATGCCGGCAGGCCATGCCTTAGTTGGTGAGGACGAGGTCGATCTTGCGAAGTTGGCACAAGATCCGTTC